>CAWBZF010000007.1:0-17071 GCA_963793235.1 uncultured Gemmatimonadales bacterium | reverse complement strand
GGGGAGTTTGAGGAATGGGGATTCGGGATTCGGGATTCAGGATTCGGGGGGGCTGTTCGAAGGATGAGGTGAGAGCCGCCTGCACCTGGCAGCAATGGCGCTGCTTCCGGCGACGATACGGCGGGATGACGCTACGGCAGGTGCGAACCTCGGACTACGTGTTCGGGCAGCCGACCGAAACCTTCAGCCGGTGGTCGCCCGGCGTCGAGGTCGGAACACTCGCCACGTTCGGGATCACGCACTACCTGATGGTCACCCCCGGCGTTCGCCTGCGCCACGTGATGCCGGGATACGCGGCGAGTCCGCCGCGAGAGCCGCGGGCGAACACCTACGTGGCGGTGGAGATCGCGCTCACCACCCAGTGAGCTCCGTCTGCCGACGCGAGCCCATTCTCCGTTACTTCCCCGCCGGTCCGCGCCTTCCGCAACCCGCGGTCGCCGAAGGCCCCCGATTTCTCACCGGGATCACGCCTTCCCCGTCATCCTGCAGGAGCGGCGCGGGCGAATGGGAGTGCGCGGGTGCCCCCGCGACTGAAGAGCCTGCCCTGAGCGAAGCGAACGGGATCCCGCTGCCGCGCGGGCGGGCGCCGGTGCCGGCCGGGTGGGCCGGTGTCGGCGCCGCGGCCATCGGTGGAGCGGGACCCTTCGACTTCGCTCAGGGTGACCCGGGCGGCGCGGGCGAATGGGAGTGCGCGGGTGCCCCCGCGGCTGAAGAGCCTGCCCTGAGCGCAGCGAACGGGATCCCACTGCGCCGCGCGGGCGGGCGCCGGTGCCGGCCGGGTGGGCCGGTGTCGGCGCCGCGGCCATCGGTGGAGCGGGACCCTTCGACTTCGCTCAGGGTGACCCGGGCGGCGCGGGCGAATGGGAGTGCGCGGGTGCCCCCGCGGCTGAAGAGCCTGCCCTGAGCGCAGCGAACGGGATCCCACTGCGCCGCGCGGGCGGGCGCCGGTGCCGACCGGGTGGTCCGGTGTCGGCGCCGCGGCCATCGGTGGAGCGGGACCCCGTTCGCTGCGCTCAGGGCAGGCTCTTCGACTTCGCTCAGGGTGACCCGGGCGGCGCCGGCGCATGGGAGTGCGCGGGTGCCCCCGCGACTGAAGAGCCGACTTCGGTCAGGGTGATCGGGGAACGGGGGCAGACCCCCCCCGAGCGATCCAGCGCCTGCACCACGTCCGCGACGATGTCGTCGACGTGCTCCAGCCCCACGGAGATGCGGATGAGGCCCGGTACGATCCCGACCCGCTGTCGCTCCTCCTCCGTCAGCTTCGAGTGCGTGGTCGAGGTCGGGTGGGTGACGATGGTGCGCGTGTCGCCGAGGTTGGCGCTGTGTGACAGCAGCTCCAGCGAATCCACGAACCGCGCCGCCGCCTCCCGGCCCCCGCGCAGCACCAGAACCACGATCCCCCCGCCCGCCGACATCTGCCGCTTCGCCAGTTCGTGCTGGGGGTGGGTCGGCAGAAACGGGTAGCGGACCTCTTCCAACGCCGGATGCTCCCGAACCGCCTCCGCCAGCGCGAGCGCGTTGTCGCAGTGGCGGCTCATCCGCACGTCCAGCGTTTCCAGGCTCCTCGAGAGCACCCACGCGTTGAAGGGCGAGAGCGCGGGTCCGGTGTGCCGCGTGAAGAACCGGATCTCCTCGATCAGCGCGGCGCTTCCCACCACCGCGCCGCCGAGCGTGCGTCCCTGTCCGTCGATGAACTTCGTGGCCGAATGCACCACCAGGGCGGCTCCGAAGCGGATCGGCTGCTGCAGGCACGGAGTGGCGAAGCAGTTGTCCACGACCAGGTGGATGCCGCGCCGGGCGCACAGCTCGCCCAGGGCGCCCAGGTCCACCAGCTCCAACCCGGGGTTCGACGGCGTTTCGACGAACAGGAGCCGGGTCGTGGGACGGATGGCCTCCTCCCACTCCGGGAGGGAGGCGGTGCCATCCACGTACGTCGCCTCGATCCCCCAGCGGGGGAGGATGCGGGTGAACAGCTGGTGCGTGGAGCCGAACAGCGCGCGGGAGGCGAGCACGTGGTCGCCCGCGCTCAGCAGGGCTCCCAGGCTCGCGAAAACGGCCGCCATTCCGCTCGCCGTCGCGATGCCATCCTCCGCTCCCTCGAGGGCGCAGAGCCTGGCGACGAACTCGTCGGTGTTGGGGTTGGAATAGCGGCTGTAGACGTTTCCAGGCACCTCGTCCGCGAACAGGGCGCGCGCCTGCTCTGCGGAGTCGAAGGTGAAGCTCGACGTCAGGAAGAGCGGCGCCGCGTGCTCCCGCGCCGAGGTGCGCTCCGCCTGGATCCGGATGGCCTGTGTGGCTGGCTTCATCGGTCGCTCGTTCATGCTCCTGGATCATCCGTGGTTTCATGTACCCGATCCTGCTACCCCGCATGGAATGAACCCGGCGCCGGGATCCTCTGCAGGACCGCTCCCGGGAAGCTCTTGAGCCGCCGTTGAATCCCCCGGCCAGTCCGATGAGCCCGGCCGCTCTCCTTCCTTCGTCCCGCATCTGAACTTCGACGGCTTCGCACGGATGGGGGTTTTCGCGACGACTGCGCTTCTGCTGCCGGCTGCGGACGTATCCGAGCAGGACGGCGTTGATGCGGCTCTGGTAGCCGCGGCCGCCCTGCCTGAGACAGTCCAGCACCTCGGAATCGAGGCGGATCGAGGCCGGCACCTTCGGCTCCTCCCGCGGCTGGACCTGTTCACCCCGGGTGCTCCGCAGACGTTCGCGGTGCGCCCGGCAGCTGATCATCCAACGACTGGCGGTAACGGATGCAGCCGCGCATGAACTGCGGCCACTCCGGCACGGCCGGCAGCGGATCGTGCCGCTCCGGCAACAGCCCCCAGAGAGCGGGATGGTGCCAGCAGAGCTCGTGGCCGGAGCTGTCGCGGTGGTCACGAATGCCGCGCCGCAGCTTCTTCACCTCCGCGATGAGTTCCGCGCGGGAGAGTCGATCGAGATCTTCGTCCATTCCGCCTCCCTTTTGGGCGCGATTCCGCCCGGCGGGTTCGCCTCTGATAAGGTGGCCGGACACACGGGGAGCTCTTCACATTGCACGCCGCCACGGAACTCACGCTCGTGGGTGGTTCGGATCCGCCGGCAGGCGAAGCACCTGGCTGCACCAGGAGTGGCTGGTCTCCTGCCGTCTGTGCAGGGAGGTCGACCTCCCGATGTCAGCCGATGCTTTCCTCCTGTGAAGGAAAGCCGTCTGGATATCTTTCCTTCCTGAAAGGAAAGGGTCGGCGTCTTCCGGCGAGTGCAGCGTGGTAGTGTCTGGCAGGCGGATTGGACGCGTGAGGGTGGGCTAAACATGGCCGCTGGCTCCACGCTCGATCTCCACTGCTTCTCGACCACGGAAGCGGGGTCAGTCGCGTTGATCAACAACGAAGGAATCAGACCAATCGGAGGGTGAACCCGCCTCCCGGGTTCAGATCCCGGTCCTGGTAAGGTCCGGCTGCTCTGCTTCCGGGAGTTCGATGGCGGCAGGGTCGAAAACCTGCGAGAAGTCCACGATCGGCAGCACGAACGGCGGCAGTGGGATCCCATGAACTCAGCCGGCTGCCGCCAGCACGGAGGTCTGTACACCGAGATCTTTCAATCCGGCGCTGCCCCGCACCACCGTCGGCCTCGCTTCATACCCGGCGGAAAAGGGATCCGTACCCACGAAACCGTGCAGGACCACGACCGTGCCCGGGAGGACGAGCCGATTGCGAGGCGATTCGGGTGCACGCTGTAGCCGCACCTGTTGTCGCCTCGCCTGCTCAGAAAGGGCCTCGGGAACGACGCGGAGCAACCGGATCAGGTTGTCCACCGACTGGCTCTGAAAGACGGTACCCTTCTCCCATCGCACGACCGTCTTCCGACCCACACCGAGAAGACGTTCGAAGTCTGCCTGTGAAAGGCCGAGCGCGCTGCGAAATCCGCGAATCTCCTCCGGATGCAGCAGGCCATCCTGATCACGAATGCGACTGGACGCACGCCGCAGGACCGCATCCATCATTCCGGGCAGGTATACCTCCTCTCCACACTCCAGGCAGCGGTGGAACTCATCCAGCACCACGACGGAACGCTGGCCGACCTTGACCTCACGCTCCTGGCGAATCAGGACGGATTCTCCGTCGCAGACATAACAGCTCTCGCTCATGCGGATTCGTTCTGCTTGAAGGAAATCACGACGACCTGTTTGCCGCCCGCAGCCTGCAACTTCACGTACAGTTCGAACCCGTGGTATCGAGGTCGATACACGTCCTGATACGTGCCCGGGCGCTTGGTGCTGGGCATGGTTTTGTCGAAATCGTCCAAACTGCAACAGGGGCAGGATCAGCCAAATCGCCGGGTGTTCAGGGGCGAGGCGTCGGCGCGGGGAATCTGCCGCTACGGGGTGTACACCCCACCGCCTCCGCCGCCCGAATCCGCTCAGATGCTCACGAACCGGTACATGAAGCGGATCAACCGGTAGGCGTCCGCCATGCTGTCGGCGGTGAACTCCACGGTGAACCCGTCCACCTGGCGGACGCCGGGGATCGCCTCCAGGATCTGCGGGGTGGTGACGTCGGCGAGGCGGAGCCGGACCCGGACCGGATCACCCGGGTGGAGCGGGCGCGCGCCGGAGATCCCCGCGAGCGCCTGACCGGTCGCCTCCGCGAGGCGTTCGCGCACCACGGTGGGGTGGAGCAGCCGCGCGGAGACGGGCGTCATCGCGGTCTTGGTGACGACCATCCGCGCGCCCGGCACGTTGGCGGAGAACTGCTCCACGAAGGTGGAGTCGCCCGCCGCCATGATCACCGGAACTCCGAGCGCGCCCGCGAAGGCCGCGTTCATCTCCCCCTCGCCCGCCTCCATCTCATTGATCCAGAGCCCCTTCACCGCGCCGCTCCCGGTGTGCGCGAGGAACCCACCGGCAGTGCCGGCGCGCGCGTGATAGCCGAGGAAGATGGCGCCGTCGAAGCTCGCGTCCAGCCCCTCCACCATCCCGTACGGCTTCACCGCGCCCTGGATGTACTGCACCCGCGGGTCCAGCTCGGTGTGCAGCAGGTTCTGCATGTCGCCGTGCGAGTCGTTCACCAGGATCTCCGCCGGCCCGTGCCGGAAGATCGCGGCGACTACCGCGTTCACCTCGTCCGTCGCCAGCCGCCGGCTGACGGCGTAATCCTTTCCGCTGGAGGAGGTCATCGCGGGTGTGCCGACGCCCCCCAGTCCCTCGACGTCCACGGAGATGAAGATCCGCAGCGGACGCTGGGCCGCGGCGGGCTCCACGAGAAAGAGAGCGAGGAGCGCGAGGAGAACGGTACGCCCGAGCAGATGTCTGGTCATCGAACCCATGGAAAGCGGTGGAATGCCGGTGCGATCAGCCGGCGGCTCCCGGCGGAGTCGCGGGTGCGCGCCTACATCCGGAGGAACGCCCTCCGGGGCCGGCCCGGTCCCGGTGAAAGTCAGAGCGGTCGGTCCGGTCGGCAGAGGTCTCCGCAGTGAGCCTCCACGATCATGTCCGCGACGGTCATGAAGGCGTCGTGGGAGACGCTGCGCCCGGCGCCCGGCACCGTCTTGTGCACCACCACGAGGTCCAGCGCGGGCACGACGAGAACGTGCTGGCCCACGGCGCCGAGCCCCACGTATGCGCCCTCGTAGGCGGGATGCTGCTCCGGATCGTCGAAGACCCACCAGAGGTACCCGTACCCCCAGCGGCCCTCGCGGCGGCGCTCCGGGTTCATCTCGGAGCGTGGCGTGATCGGCCGCGTGCTCTCCCGCACCCAGTCGCGCGGCACCACCTGCGCACCGTTCCACTCACCCTCCCGCAGCATCAGATAGCCGACCCGCGCCATGTCGCGGGTGGAGAGATGCATGTGATAGGCGGGGTGCCGGGAGCGGGTGAGATCGCCGCTCTTCCGATGCAGCGTACGGTCGAAGTCGCGCATCCCCAGCGGCACGGCCAGGTCGCTCTCCAGCGCGTCGAAGATGTCGCGCCCCGTCATCCGTTCGAACGCGGTCCCCACCGCGTTGAAGTCCCAGTTGCTGTAGAGGTAGAAGCTCCCCGGCGGCTGCGAGCCGCGGGCCGGCGCGCTCGCGAGGTCGTCGCCCGCGTTGGACGCCGGATGAAAGATGCCGGAGCGCGCCGCCAGCATGTGCCGCACGGTCGCGCTCCGCTCCCGCTCGGTGAGCCCCTGGTGGTCGTCGATCCCGAGATCCCCGAGCGTGGTGTCCAGGTCGATGGCTCCGCTGGCCACGTAGCGCCCGAAGAGCATCGAGAGGATGCTCTTCCGCACCGAGGCGAGATAGCTCACCATCTCCGTGTCCCCGTATTCGAACATCACCCGGCCGCCGACCACCGCCATCAACGCGGTGCTGGACATCCCGGCGAGATGGTCGCGCACCTCCTCCATCGACCGGCTGGACCACCCCACCTCCTCGGGTGCCCCGACGCGCTCCCATTCCGCGCCCGGGTAGACGGACGCGGCGGACACGCCGGACACGGCGGCGGGTCCGACCGGGGCCGGATGGCCGACCGCCTGCGGCCCGCACCCGGCCGCAATGCCCAGGAGGAGGGCGATGAAAGATGCGGCGATGCTGCCGCGTGAAAGGTGGTTCGTCATTCCGGTTCAGTGGTGGAGGTGAAGAGTGGCCGATGGCGAGACGGGTTCCACGGCAAGACGGGCGATGCCGGGTTCGCTCCCGCGGGTCGGCGAGCGGCTTCGCGGGCGAGGAGATCCGGCGGCGCCCTCTCGGTCCGCCGTCAGCGCGCGATCACACGCCCGGGCAGGGCGTGGGTCGGCCGGGCGCCGTCCACCACCAGCCGTCCGTTCACCAGGACGAACTCCACGCCGGTGGGGTACTGATACGGCTCGGAAAAGGTCGCGGCGTCCCGCAGCGTTGCCGGGTCGAGGACCGCCACGTCGGCGAAGGCACCGACCCGGAGCACCCCGCGGTCCGACAGCCGCATGATCTGCGCGGGGAGGCTCGTCGCGGAGCGAATCGCGTCCTCCAGGGAGAGCACGCCGCGAGTGCTCGAGTAGTGTGCGATCTTGCGGGGGAAGGTGCCGAAGAATCGCGCGTGCACGGGCCGATCGTCGTCGAGCAGCGCGATGCCGGCGTCCGACGCGGTGGCCACCCAGCGCTGCGCCGCGTACGCCTCGATGTCCTCCTCGTAGAGCGAGAACCCCCGGAGGCGTCCACCGCCCGGCCGTCGCGGATCGCCCTCCAGCTGCAGCGCGATCGCCATCTCCACCGGCTCCACCCCCCGCGTCACTGCCAGCTCGGCGAGGTTCCGGCCGATCAGTGCGCGATCCGGGTGCTCGAACACCACCACCCGCTCCGCTCCGCCGCGCCTCGAGATCTCGTGGGCCACGTCCTGCCTGAGCGCCGCGGCGCCTTCCGCATCCGCCAGCGTGCGGCGGAGCGCCTCCGTGTGATCCGCCACCTCTCCCTGACGGTGGCGGCGCGTGTCCAGCGCCCAGCGCGGCAGGAGTACGGTGTTCCCGTCGGTGCCACTCGTGTCGTACGGGTACTGATCCGCGTAGACGGAGACCCCCCGCTCCCGCGCACGCTCGATCATCTCGATGATCGCGGTGCTCGAGCCGCGATACGCCTCGCCCTTCGCCTTGATGTGCGACGCCACCACCGTCGCACCCGTCCGTTCGCCGATCTCGATCGTCTCCGACACCGAATGATGCAGGTCGGGCGGTCCGGCGGCATCGCGACTGGGCCAGTACCACATCGGGTCCGACCCCTCGCTGCGCTGGTGGGAGATGTAGACGCCGCCCGAGGGCACGATCTCCTCCACCATCGCCACGACCTCGTCCGTCCCGCTCCAGCGGCCCGGCGCATACTCGAGGCCGGCGGACAGGCCACGCGCACCCTCCTCCAGCGCCTGCCGGACCAGCGCCCGCATGCGCACGACCTCCTCGGCGGTCGCCGCGCGTTCGACGTCCTCGCCCATCGCCTCGCGACGGATCGTCCCGTGACCCGCCAGAAGCATCGCGTTCGGACCGATTCCACCCTCCTCCAGCCGCCGCCGCTGCTCACGGATCGGCCAGGGCGACCGGCCGTCCTGGTTCACCACCACCGTGGTGACTCCCTGCATCACCAGGTTCGGAGCGGCGCGGCGGCGCGGGTCGGCGTCCCGGAACCCACCTTCCTCCCGCGCCCCGTCGTCGGCGTGCGAGTGGATGTCGATGAACCCCGGTACCACCAGTTTGCCACGCGCGTCGATCCGGCGCGCCGCGGAGGCACCCGTGAGGTCTCCGATCGCCGCCACCCGATCGCCCCTGATTCCCACATCCGCCGCGTACCACGGGTTCCCCGTCCCGTCCAGGATGCGCCCGCCGCTGACCACCAGGTCGTATACGTTCGCTGCTCCGGGGCGCACCGCGGACGAAGCACACCCCGCCACGCCCAGGATCGCGACGCCGACCATCAGGAGTTTCCGCATGGAGAACGTCAGGTTGGGAGAGACGACATGGGATGGGCCCCGGTGAGGGAGAGCCGAACGCGGGCGACCCGGCCGTGCCACCCACGGCTCTCGTTCCGGAAATCGGAACAGGGTTCTGGTATTTGAGAATAGAGATAAGATTAGGTGGGATGCCCGTGCCAGGCAAGGGGTCCTTTTCTGGCTTCCGAGCAGGGAAACGATCATGTCGTTCAACGTTCTGAACAGCCCCTCCGCCGGAGGTCCGTCACGATGGGGCGCGCCCGGGCCCGCGAACCGCATTCGCCTCCTCCTCACCGGAGATGCGCACGATTCGCTCGTTCTGCCGCTCGTTCTGCCGCTCGTTCTGCCGCTCGATCTCGTCGCGGAGCAGGCCGCTCGCTCCCGCGGCCATGGCGCGGGAACGAGCGGGGTGATCCCGGACACGCCGGATCGTCTCCTACCGGGTCGCAGGAGTGCCGACCACGACAAGCTCCACGAGCACCGGTCGGTGATCCGAAGCGGTGGTCGCGGGCACCTCTGCCCGCCGCACCTGGATCCCGCCGGCGACCAGCACATAATCGATGCGGCTCCGTGGGGCGTCCGAGGGCATGGTGAAGCCCCCGTCCGCGCCGGCATGCCAGGCGTCGCGAAACCGGTCCAGCAGCGGGCGCAGCTCCGGCGCGTCCGGTCCGGCATTGAGGTCGCCGAACAGGATCGTGGGGCCGGGCGTTTCTCCGATCAACGCCAGCATCTCGCTCACCTGCATCTCACGCACGACAGGATCGGAGCGGAAATCGAGGTGTGTGTTGAA
The DNA here is from genome assembly GCA_963793235.1 of uncultured Gemmatimonadales bacterium. GTDB lineage: Bacteria > Gemmatimonadota > Gemmatimonadetes > Longimicrobiales > Longimicrobiaceae > CAWBZF01. The sequence continues at coordinate 7,874 of CAWBZF010000007.1, read as the reverse complement.
GACTCGCACCGGCGTGCCGCGCACGTTCACCACCGCTTCCAGGAATCCCGGGTGCGGCCGCGGACCGGCACCCGCCTCCTGCGTGGAGAGCCGGGCCAGCGGGTGGTTGGTGAAGCTGGTGATCGGGTGGCGGCTGAGCAGCGCGACTCCGAACTCCCGCGGTGGCCGCTCACCGGCGGTGTCCGCGAAGCTGTAGATCGGCGCGAAGCGGACCTCCATTCCCAGCGCCCCGGCGAGCGCGGTGGCCTGGTCGGCGAAGCCGCTGCGCGCGCTCCAGTGCACGTCGACCTCCTGCAGCGCCACAAGGTCCGCGGAGAACGAGCGGATCGCCTCGGCGATCCCGTCCAGGTTCTCGCCACCACCGCCGTACTGGATGTTGTACGTCGCCACCCTGAGCGCGGGGGGGCCGGTGGCGGCGGGTAGCGGGGCGCAGCTGCCGAGGAGCAGCAGCGCAGCGCCGGCTGCGAGCAGACGCGGAAGCGGTGATGGAGGTCTGCGGATCATGGCGGCGGATACACTCCCGTACGAGCGATCAGGGTCGGTGCCGGGCTCGCCTCCCGCGGACGTCCCGCTGTCCCCGTCACCGGTGAGGTGTGCATCTGAAACTGAGGTCGTCCTGACGGGGCGGCGGCTCAGATCGCCGGTCCCGCGAGGTCCCGGATCCGCTCCACGATCCGCTCCTCGAGACGGCCGGTGGAGGCGCACTGTACCGGGCTGCTCGAGAAGGTGAGGGACCGCGCGTTGGCCTGGACGCGCGTCCGTATCACCGAGCTGCCGCCGTCGGCGGGTTCCACGCGTGTCTGCACGGCGAGCTGAACCTCGTACGTATCGGCGCTCGGTCCCTCCTGCGCCCGGCCGCAGTCCAGGTACTGCGACAGCCGCACGCCCCCGAGCTGCCGGCGCGCGCGCAGGCCGGCGTTGCCGATCGTACGGTTCGGCCGGTCACGGTCGGTGAGCGGAATCCCGAGTGCCTCATAGATTGCCGGCAGAGCGTCCCAGACGTCGTCGGCCTGGCGGGGGACGGTCGCTTCCAGCGCCGGGCTTCCCGCGGTGGTGGTCAGCTCGATCCTGCCGCCCGTGCCGTCCACGACACGCACTGTCTGAACGGGCGGCCGCTCCGGGTGAGCCGGTGCGCAGGAGATGGCGATCAGCAGCAGGGCCGAAGTCGGGAGGAAGCGCATGGACTCTCCGTGGAAGCGGGGCGGAGGGCGAGGATGCAACCCTGAATCGGAGCCGCAAGAAACAAGTTGCCGGCGGTCTCCGCCGTGTGCAAGCGTTTCCACGCGGACAGAACCGGCACCTCCGCCCCGGCCCCGATCCGGCCGCACACCCGGGGGGGGAACCTCCACCTCCGCCACTCCGGATCCACGGTGCGGATGGCGGCTGGCGAGGCGGCGCGCCGACTTCCGGCTCCACACGAAAATGTAGACGCGTCCCGGCGGGACACTACCGCGACGCCTCGGCGCGGGTGAAGTGCCGCGCCATCAGCGACGCGGTGATCTGCGGGAAATCGAGGAACATCTCGTGGCTCGCGTCGGGGATGACGATCCGTTCGGAGCCGGTGATCAGCTGCTGCAGGTGTCCATCCACCAGGTCGTTGAAGCCGCCCTCGTTCCTGCCGCCCGACAGGAGCAGAGTGGGCATGCGGACGCCGCTCACTCGATCGCGGTCGAGGTGCGGAAAGGTGTGGGGCGAGACCGCCAGCGCTCGCCATTCGGCGACGTTGTCGGTGAACAGCGTCTGCCACGCCGGCTCCACCTCCGCGAAGGGGACATCGAAGTACCAGCGGGCGGTGAAATCCAGCCCCTCGGCGTCCCCGCCGTCGCGGAAGGCCACCGCCAGTGGCTCCCACACGCTCGCCATGAATCCCTCGTACACACCCTCGCCCCCGGGGATCTCCGGCAGCCAGGAGATGATGGGCGGCTCTGCCAGCACCAGGCTGCGCACCATTCCGGGGTGATCCATCGCGTAGACCAGCGCCGTGTAGGCGCCGTACGAGTGGCCGACCAGGTGCACCGGTCCGGTCCGCAGAGCGGTCAGCAGTCGATCCAGATCGCGTGCCTCCACCATCGGCGAATGATCACCGGACGGCGGGTTGGAGCTCGGGTGGTTGTACCGCCGGCTGTAGGCGATCACACGGAACCCGGCGGCCAGCCGCTCCATCTGCTCGGACTGCTCCCAGTAGCTGAGGTCGGCCAGACTGCCGTGGACCAGCACCACGGTGGGGCCGGATCCGCGCTCCACGTAGGCCAGCTCGATCCCGTCGCCGATGCTCACGCGGTTGACCGCCCCCTCCACCTGCGCCGCCGTTCCCGCGGGCGGGTTGTCGGGGAGGGTACATGCGGCGATCACGACCAGGGAGGCAGCGACCAGTGCCTGCGGCAACCTCGGTCCACGGTGCATCGGCTCCTCCAGCATTGGATGGGCGGGGTTCCAATCATCCCGCTTCGCGTGATGTCCGACCTGCGGGTGCCCGGCTGAATTCAGGCACCCCCGTCATTCGCCAGCTCCGGCCGTACCCCTGATAGTCGAAGTAGATGACCGCTCCATCCGACGTTTCTATGATCCCCTGGAAGTCCGGCTGGAAGGTGCCATCGCCGCGCTGCAGCGGGTGATTGGCGCCGCGGAATCGACCGGCGACTCGGCCCGTGCACTCCCCTTCGGCGAGGAAGAAGTGCTGGCTCTCCGCGCTTCGTTCCCCGTTCACCCGCACGCTCCAACCCTGCGAATAGGTGAACCGCACCCGGTACAGCGGCCTGAGCTCGGCTGCCATCGTCGCCTCCGCGCGCCTGTGGGGAACGCCACCGGGAAATCGTCCCGGCGGTCGATGGGCTTCACGACCGCCGCTGTAACCTGCACGTGTGGAGGGGCCCGGAACAGGGCGATGAATACCGGGGCCGTGCGGCGCTGCGAGGCCGGACCCCCACGGCGAGCTACCGCGGCTCCTCGGGCAGCTGGAAGATGGGAAGCCGCAGCCCGCGGAGGATGGCGAGCAGTCGGAGCAGCGCGATCGCCGCCACCCCGACCAGCGTTGCGGTGAGCCGTTCGAAACCCACGGCCTGCACCACCAGGTACAGCGAGGCGCCAGCGATCGCTGCCGTCGCGTAGATGTCACGCCGCAGGATCAGCGGCACCTCCGCGCTGAGCACGTCCCGGATCACCCCGCCCGCAACACCGGTCATCGTCCCCATCAGCACCACGATCACCGGCGACAGACCGGCTGTCTCGGCGATCCGCGCGCCCATGATGGTGAAGAGGGCGAGGCCGAAGGCGTCGGCGATCAGCAGCGAGTTTCCCGGTGGCCTGCGCAGCCGCACGTACACCAGTGTGACCAGCGCGGCCACGCTGATCACCAGCAGGTAGGTGGGATCCGCGATCCAGAAGATCGGGTGGCGGTCCAGGAGGAGGTCGCGCAACGTGCCTCCACCGATGGCCGTGACCACCGCGACCACCAGCACGCCGAGCAGGTCGAGGCTCTTGCGCCCCGCCGCCAGCGCTCCACTGATCGCGAATACCGCCACGCCGATCAGGTCGAGGATGTAGATGGTCATCGGGAATGGCGCTCTTCCGGGAGCGATGATCCGGTATTCGTGAGTTGAATCCATGATGCCACTGCGGACACCCGGCGTCCAGTACACCTCGCTTCGGGTGGGCGGATGAGCGTCGCCCGGCACGAACGGACCGCAGCATAGCTGGCCCGATCCACAGGGCTTCATCAGCGCCAGAGGTCATCATCCGAGTTCTTCCACACGCCTTCGGAAGCCGGTGATCAGGTGCCCCTTCCGGAGTCGGTTCAGAGCGTCCAGTGCATTGTCGTTGATCCCGCTTGCCACGAACCGGGCGAGGTCGATCGTCATGAAGGGCTCGTCATCCATCATGTTCTCGCGGTCGGTATCGGAGTACAGCTCGTAGATCAACCCATCGGTGAGGATCCCCAGCTTCACGGTACCTCTTCGGGAGTCTCTTCGGCAGCATTGCCAGCCGGCGCCCGGCCTGTAACTTCATGAGATGACCCTACCGAAACGCCCCCCATCATCTCGCCGGCACCACCGGCTGCCGCCTCCGCTCCTGGAGGGGGCGAGCGAGCGCGACGGGTACGCTCTGCTGGAGGAGCACCCGGAAGCCCTCGCGCTCGTGCTGATGAAGACGAGCCGCAGCACACGCCTGATGGCGGCGGGCGGCACGACCTCCGCGGATCTATTCGCGGCCGATTCCATCGGCCGGCGACTGCGACTGATCCGGGAGTGCGGTGCCGGGAGCGACCTCCGCGCAGCGCTCACCACGGCCGCGGAGTCCCTGGTGTCGCCGGAACGCGGGCGTCTGCAGCGGGCGCTGCTGGACATCGCGGAGTGGGGGGTCCGGAGCGGCGCCACGGCCACGGCGCTGGAGTTCTTCCAGCTTGCTGCCCTGATGGACGATCGCAGCGCCGCGCCCTGCCGCGAGGCGGGAAAGCTGGCGCGTGCCAGGGGCGACCTCCCGCGTGCCGAGTTGTGGTTCCGCCACGGCATCCACCGGGGGCGAACCGCGGGCGACTGGCCGTCGGCGACCTGGTCCATGATCGGCCTGGGCGTGGTGATGCGCCTGCGCGGGTCTCTCCCCGCCGCGGAGACGTGGCTGGTGCGTGCGCTGCGACGCGGGCGGCGGCACGGACTCCGTGACGTCGTGGCCGCCGCATACCACGAGATGGTGGTCGTGGCCATCCGGCGGGAGAGCAACCGTGCGGTGGTCCGCTACGGACGTGAGGCGATCCAGGCGTACCGCGGGGATGCCCGGGCGCTGGCGGTGGCTCACGACATCGCCGCCTTCTGGATGGTGCAGGGCTTTCACGCCGAGGCGCTGGAGGTGTTTCGCTCCATCCCGAACGACTTCGGCACGCCGTCCGATCGGCTCGCGCTCGCGGCCAACGTCGCCCGCTGCGCCGGCGCGCGCCGTCTGCGCTCCGAGTTCGATCAGGCGGTCACGCGCGCCGAAGCGCTTCTCGACAGTGCCGACAGCCGCGAGATGGAAGGACTCGCCCTCGGCGCCATGGCGCACGGAGCGGCGGCACTGGGAGACGGCAGGCAGGCGATCGAGTTCGCCACCCGTGCCGTGCTCATCGCCCGGCAGCGCGGGGAGGCACAGCTGGAGGTGGAGATGGAGTCGCTGCTGGCACGGCTTCGCCAAACTGTCGACGCGGGAGCGGCTCCAGGAGCGGATCCGCCCGCCCGAGCACCGCGACCGGTATCGGTGCTCGCGCGGGAGATCTCTGCCGCGATCGCCGTATGACGCTGAGAGGCGATCAGCAACGTCCGTTGGATCCCATGGTCGGTACGGACTCGCAGGCACCCACGGGCTCCATGGGCGACTGCGACGAGCAGGCTGCGACGAGGGCGAGCGCAGCGACGAGGAGGGTGCGGCGGACGATGGTCATGGTGGACTCCACCTGGAGGGGGGTGCGGACAGCGCCCGCTGCCCGTCCCTTCCACGATGCCCCGATCCGCCGCTACGCCCCCACTTCCGGTGCGACCCGACCACGAATGATTAGGGACTTTCGATGAGAGCACCCCCCCGGCGATTGATCGTGCTGCACCGCGATCGCATTCTCACGGAATGCGTCGATGCGGCGCGGAAGCGGAAGCTCGTGGAGGTCACGAGCGTCGGCAACTGGGACGAGCTGTTCGAGGAGTCACGGAGCGCGGCGCCGTCCACCATCGCCCTGGTGGACCCGTACCACGGGGAGGAGGGTCGCACCCGTCCGTCGCCCGACCTGGCGGCGCTGCTCAACCGGCTGCCGTCGCTGGCAGTGGTGGCCGCGATGTCGGTGGACCGTGGATCGATGGAGCACGCCCGCCAGCTCGGGAGCTGGGGCGTCGCGGGGATTCTGGACCTGGAGGAGGAGCGCACGGCGAGCGCGGTGATCGCCCGGGCCGACCTTGCCCGGGGACTGCCGCTGCGCCGGCTGCTGGAGACATCGCTCCCGCCGCGGCTCACGGGGGTCGCGCGCTCCATTCTCGGCGCGGCCGCTCGGGTGGTTACCGAAGGGGGGATGGGCGAGGAGCTCGCCCGGGCCTTCCACATCACACCGCGGACACTCACCCGCTGGTGCCGGCGTGCAGGGCTCCCGCCGCCGCGCCGGCTCCTCGGCTGGATGCGGGTGCTGCTGGCGGCGGAACTGCTCGACGACAGCGGGCGAACCGTGATGGACGTCGCGTTCGCCTGCGGCTACGCCTCCGACACCACGCTCCGCCAGGCGCTGCGGAGCTTCGTGGGAGAGACGCCGACGAGGCTCCGCGAGACGGGTGCGTTCCGGGTGGCGGCCCGCGGGTTCATCGCCGACATCCGGGCGGCGCGGACGCCGGGGCACCGGTTCAGGGTGGCACGGAAGCCGTAGCGGCGGAAAAAAACCCGGGGGCTTCGTACGTCAGGGGCCGGGACATTCGCCGGGGTGCGCGGCGCCCGGCAATGCTCCGCGTGAGTGGAGTGCCGGTGATCCGCGACCTCGTACCGGGTGGGGGAACGCTCAGGTGCCGAGCGCACGGATACACAGCTGGCGGATCTGCCAGGCATCGTCCAACGTGAGCCCGCGGAGAGCGGCCCAGCGGGAGAGATGCTCACGGTGGACGGAGCGCTTGTACTCTCCCGCCTGATCAGGCCGGATCCGCTCCTCGTGGTGAATGCAGGGGAACGGCGATGTCGGGGCACCCGGATGCGTCAGGTCCACCACCGTTTTACCCCATCGCAGATAGCAGTGCGCTTCCGGTATCGCATCCAGACCGTGGGCTCGCAGTACCTCTCCCACGCCGGGAGTGTTGCCGCCCGACATCAGGTAGATCCCCAACCAGAGCTCGACCGTGACCTCGTGCTCCGCGGCGAGCTCCGCGAGAAGGGCATGTTTACCGCTGCACGTCCCCCTTCCACACAGAAGCACGGCCAGACCTCCGCTCCCCGCTGTCGGGCGCCCGTATGGCAGGCAGTGAACGTGAAGGGCAGCGGACCTGTAGGTGCGTAAGCCGCGCCCGATGAAGGCCTTCCCCGCGGGGCCGCGCGCACAAAGCGAGAACTCGGGGAGGGCATCGATGTCGCTCGAGCCGGTTGAGGAGTGAACGGCCCCCATCTCAGCGGCTCCGCCGGGTCCGGTCCATCATCGCGCCGGCGATCGTGCTACGAAGAACGGCTCGAGGGGCAGAGCGGATCATGCGTCCCGCAGCTCTGCCAGCACCGCGGCCGCCTCCTCCATCAGCGTCCGCACGAGCGCCGAAGCCGGGCCGCCACGCGCCAGGCCGACACCCTGCCCGGCCCAGAGCGACAGAGCCTCCGGTCGACCCAGCCGGGCGGCGGCCGTGCGCAGGGGACGCGTCAGGGCGTTCTGCAGCGGAAATCCCGGAACGGGGATGTCCGCTGCTTCCACTCCATCGATGAACCGGTTGCGGATGCCGCGCGCGGGCCTCCCGGAAAATGCCGGGGTGACGGTGGTCTCGTGATCCCGTGCCGAGAGGATCCGCTCCCGGTAGGCCGGTGGGGTGCCCGCTTCGTCACAGGCGAGGAAAGCAGTTCCCATCTGCACCGCCGCCGCGCCGAGGGCACGCGCCGCCACGATCCCGCGGCCGTCCATGATACCACCGGAGGCGATGACGGGGATCCGGACGACGTCCACCGTCTGCGGCACCAGGGCGGTGGTGCCGATCATCGCCGCCGCGAAGGGCGCAGCGAAGCTCCCGCGGTGCGCCCCGGCTTCGCTCCCCTGCAATACCACGGCGTCCAGCCCGGCTCGTTCGACGAGCACGGCCTCATCCACCGTCGTGGCCGTACCGATGGTGAAGACACCTGCCCGCTCGAGCTCCTGCAGCGCCGGGCGGTCCGGAAGCCCGAAGGTGAAGCTCACGACGCGAACCCTC
>CAWBZF010000006.1:0-873086 GCA_963793235.1 uncultured Gemmatimonadales bacterium | reverse complement strand
CGTGCGAGCAGAGGTCCTGCAGCGCGAAGACCTCGTCGCCGTTGCGGGCGACGGCGACGTCGTAGCGGCCGAGGGTCACCGCCGAGGGCCTCGTCGGTCGGCACCTCGTCGAGCGCGCAGGCGCGGACGAAGCTCATGCGAGAGTCCTCCTCGCAGCACGTTCTTGGCGAGCTCGGCCTCGACCGTGGTCAGCAGCCGGTCCTCGATCGACGGCACGCCGACCTTGCGGATCAGGTCGTTGAAGAAGCCGTGCACGACCAGGCGCTGCGACTCCTTCTCGGAGATGCCGCGCGACTGGAGGTAGAACAGCTGCTCGTCGTCGAAGCGGGCGGTGGCCGAGGCGTGCCCGGCACCCTCGATCTCGCCGGTCTCGATCTCGAGGTTGGGGATCGAGTCGGCGCGGCAGCCGTCGGTGAGGACGAGGTTGCGGTTCTCCTCGTAGGTCTCGATGCCCTCGGCGACCTTGCGGATCAGCACGTTGCCGACCCAGACCGTGTGCGCGCCCTGGCCCTGCAGCGCGCCCTTGTAGACGACGTGGCTCTTGGTGCGCGGAGCGGTGTGGTCGGCGAAGAGCCGGTGCTCGATGTGCTGGCCGGCGTCGGCGAAGTAGAGGCCGAGCAGCTCGGCGGAGCCGCCGGGACCGTCGTAGGTGACGTTGGCGTCCATCCGCACGACGTCGCCGCCGAACGAGATCGCGGCGTGCTTGTAGGTCGCGTCGCGGCCGACCCGGGCCTGGTGGTGGGACGAGGTGGACGGCGTCGTCGGCCCAGTCCTGGATCGAGACGACCGTGACGTCGGCGCCGTCGCCGACGACGACCTCGACGACGGCGGCGACGGCGGCCGAGCCGGTGTGGTTGAGCACGACGACGGCCTTGCTGTGCGGCGCCGAACCGCAGCGCCACGTGGCCGCGCCTCGGTGACCTCGAGCGTCCGTGCCGTTGAGCTCGACGACGATCGGCTCGGCCACCTCGGCGTCGGCGGGCACGTCGATCAGCAGGGTCGCGGGCACCTCGGCCAGCACCCGCGCCGCGAACCGGGTGTTGGGCACCCAGCCGCTGACGCCGCGCAGCGCCGCGGCCTCGTCGCCGGCGACGCCGCTCGACGCGGACGCCCTCGGGGGTGTTCCAGGCTGCACTTGGACGTGGCGAGCCGTCGAACGGCGCGTCGGCGTGCAGGCCGCGCGAGCCGCTTGAGCGGGGTGAAGCGCCAGATCTCCTCGCGGCCCGGTGGGGACCGGGTGGTCGGCGACGTCGAAGGAGCCCACCGGGTGGAGGTGGCTCTCCACCCTGGTCGAGCGCGGTGCTCGAGGGCGGAGCGGACGGAATCGGTGGTGACAGTCAAACTTCTCTTTCTACGTGCGGGCGTGGCGGACGGGCGGGCCGGCGATCAGCCGACCGCGCCCTCCATCTGCAGCTCGATCAGGCGGTTGAGCTCGAGGGCGTACTCCATCGGGAGCTCCTTGGCGATCGGCTCGACGAAGCCGCGCACGATCATCGCCATCGCCTCGTCCTGCTCCATGCCGCGCGACATGAGGTAGAAGAGCTGGTCGTCGGAGACCTTGGAGACGCTCGCCTCGTGGCCCATCGACACGTCGTCCTCGCGGATGTCGACGTACGGGTAGGTGTCGCTGCGGCTGATCTGGTCGACCAGCAGCGCGTCGCACAGCACGTTGGACTTCGAGCCGTGGGCGCCCTCGTTGACCTGGATCAGGCCGCGGTAGGACGTCCGGCCACCGCCGCGCGCCACCGACTTGCTCAGGATCGAGCTCGAGGTGTGCGGCGCGGCGTGCACCATCTTGGCGCCGGCGTCCTGGTGCTGGCCCTCGCCGGCGAACGCGATCGACAGCGTCTCGCCCTTGGCGTGCTCGCCCATGAGGTAGATGGCGGGGTACTTCATCGTCACCTTGGAGCCGATGTTGCCGTCGACCCACTCCATCGTCGCGCCGGCCTCGCAGATGGCGCGCTTGGTGACGAGGTTGTAGACGTTGTTCGACCAGTTCTGGATGGTCGTGTAGCGGCAGCGGCCGCCCTTCTTCACGATGATCTCGACGACGGCGGAGTGCAGCGAGTCGGAGGAGTAGATCGGCGCGGTGCAGCCCTCGACGTAGTGCACGTAGGCGTCCTCGTCGACGATGATCAGCGTCCGCTCGAACTGGCCCATGTTCTCGGTGTTGATCCGGAAGTAGGCCTGCAGCGGGATGTCGACGTGCACGCCCTTCGGCACGTAGATGAACGAGCCGCCCGACCACACCGAGGTGTTGAGCGCGGCGAACTTGTTGTCGCCGACGGGGATGACGGTGCCGAAGTACTCCTGGAAGAGCTCCGGCGTGCTCCTGCAGCGCGGTGTCGGTGTCGAGGAAGAGCACGCCCTGCTCCTCGAGGTCCTCGCGGATCGAGTGGTAGACGACCTCGGACTCGTACTGCGCGGCGACACCCGACGACGAGGCGCTGCTTCTCCGCCTCCGGGATGCCGAGCTTGTCGTAGGTGTTCTTGATGTCCTCGGGCAGGTCGTCCCAGGTGGTCGCCTGCTTCTCGCTGGAGCGCACGAAGTACTTGATGTTGTCGAAGTCGATCGTCGACGAGGTCGGAGCCCCAGGTCGGCATCGGCTTGCGGTGGAAGAGCTTGAGGCCCTTCAGGCGCAGGTCGAGCATCCACTGCGGCTCGGACTTGAGCGCGGAGATGTTGCGCACGACGTCCTCGCTGAGGCCGCGCTGTGGCGTCGGCGCCGACGTCGTTCTTGTCGGACCAGCCGAACTCGTAGCGGCCGATGCCCTTGAGCTCGGGGTTCAGCTCTTCGATGGAGGTCATGCCTTCTCCTTCTGGGTCGGTGACGACGTGGTCGACGTCGGGGATGCAGGTGGTGCAGACGCCGTCGCCGTGGGCGATGGTCGCGAGCCGCTGGACGTGGGTGCCGAGCACGCGGCCGATGGCCTCGGTCTCGGCCTCGCACAGCTGCGGGAACTCGTGGGCGACGTGCGAGACGGGGCAGTGCTGCTGGCAGAGCTGGTCGCCGATGGGGCAGCTCGCGCACGCTGGCGGCGTAGCCCTCGGCGGTGAAGACCCTGGCCAGCGCCTCGGCCGGGCGTCAGGGTCGGGTCCTCGGCGACGACGGCGGCGTAGTCGCGCTCGACGAAGGCCACCCGGCGACGGGCGAACTCCATGACGGCCTCGTCGCCGCCGGTCTCGGCCAGGAACCGCAGCGCTTGTACGGCGAGGTCGTCGTACTGCTGGTCGAAGGCGTCGCGCCCGGCGTCGGTGAGCGCGAAGACCTTGGCCGGGCGGCCGCGGCCGCGGTTGCCGTAGACCTTCTGGTCGCGCGCCTCGACGGTGCCCTCCTCGATCAGGTGGTCGAGGTGGCGGCGAACGGCGGCCGGCGTCAGGTCCAGCCGCGCGGCGAGGTCGGCGGCCGTGGAGGGGCCGTTCTCGAGGATCGGCGGGCCACGCGCTCACGGGTGGGGGCGTCCCCGTCGGGGGTCCCCGGCGCGCGTCGGTCCTCATGAATTGCACAACGCAAGTGTGACGTTAATGCTTCCACCTCTTCAAGCAAGGCTCCCCTAACCTCCGGCCGCGTCCGCACGTACGGCTCAGTCGGCCGTGCGCTTGCGGAACGTCCGGATGGCCAGCGGCGCCAGCACGGCGGTGAGCAGCACGATCCAGCCGATCGTGAACGGGATCGGGTGGTGCATCGGGAAGGCCGCACCGTCGGCGAGCGTGTAGTCGTTGCCCCACAGCACGCGCACGGCCTGCGTCAGCGACGAGATCGGGTTCCACTCGGCGATGAAGCGCAGCCAGGCGGCATCCTGTCGGTCGGCGCGAACGTGTTGGCCAGGAAGGTGATCGGGAACATCGTGGCGAACATCACGCCGTTGACGGCCTCGACCGAGCGCATCGCCGAGCCGACCAGGATGCCGACCCAGATCATCGCGAAGCCCCAGCCGAGCGAGCAGCAGATAGCCCAGCAGCGGCCTCGAGGATGTTGGTGTGGATCCGCCAGCCGATGGCGAGCCCGGTCAGCGACATCACCACGAGACCGATCGAGGAGTGCGCGAGGCTGGAGATGCGAGCGTCCGACCAGCACCGCCGCCGGGTTGATCGGCAGCGACCGCATCCGGTCGACGATCCCCTTCTCCAGGTCGGCGGTGAGCCCGACCGCGACGATGAAGGAGGAGAAGGCGACGGTCTGGGCCATGATCCCGGGCAGCAGGAAGGCGCTTGTAGCCGCGCCTCGATCGGCGACCTCGATCGAGCTGCCGAAGACGATAGGCGAAGAGCAGCACGAACATCACCGGCTGGATGGTGACGTCCATCAGCATCTCGGGCATCCGCTTGATGTGGATGAAGTTGCGGCGCGCGATCGACAGCGACTGGCCGAGCAGGCCGGTCTGGCGGATCTCGCGGGCGTTCGAGCGTGCGTCATCGGACCAGTTCCTCGTTCTCGGCGGTTCGGTGGTGTCCTCGGCGCGGTGGCCGGTCAGGTGCAGGAAGACGTCGTCGAGGCTCGGCCGCTTGAGCCCGATGTCGTCGAGGACGATCCCGCTCTCGTCGAAGATGCCCGGCCACCCGGGTCATGTGCGCCCAGCCCCTCGGCCGGCGCGGTCAGCTGGCGGGCACCGGCGTCGACGTGCACCTCGGCGACGTGCGGGCGCATCAGCGCCTCGGCCCGCTCGAGGTCCTCGGCGCTCGACACCGTGACGACCAGGGCGGCGGCACCGGACTGGTCCTTGAGCTGGAGCGGCGTGCCCTCGGCGATCACCGTGCCGCGGTCGATCACCACGATGTTGTCGGCCAGCTGGTCGGCCTCCTCGAGGTATTGCGTGGTGAGCAGCAGGGTCGTGCCGTCGTTGACGAGCTCGCGCAGCACCTCCCACAGCTCCACGCGTGAGCGCGGGTCGAGCCCCGTGGTCGGCTCGTCGAGGAACAGCACCGGCGGCGTCGCGATCAGGCTGACGGCCAGGTCGAGCCGGCGCCGCATGCCGCCGGAGTAGGTCTTGGCGATCCGGTCGCCGGCATCGCTGAGCGAGAACCGCTCGAGCAGGTCGTCGCTGGCGCGCTTGATGTAGCCCGGGTCGAGCCCGTAGAGCTGGCCGATCAGGCGGAGGTTCTCGCGCCCCGTCAGCAGCTCGTCGACGGTGGCCGCCTGACCTGTCAGGCCCATGCTGCGGCGTACGGCGCCGGGATCCGTCAGGACGTCGTGGCCGGCCACCCGGGCGGTGCCGGACGTGGGGGCGGTGAGGGTGGTCATCATCCGCACCGTGGTGGTCTTGCCGGCGCCGTTGGGCCCGAGCAGGCCGAGGACCGAGCCCTCGGGAACGACGAACGAGACGCCGTCGACGGCCACCGTGTCGCCGAAGTGCTTGACCAGGTTTTCGGCCTCGATCGCGTTGGGAGAAGTCATGCCCGCAACCGTAGCCGTCGACCACGGACAGGGCGCGTCCTGTTTGTTGCCGACGCACTCCTAGACTCACCGCCGTGCCCGCCGAGACTCCCGCCGTCGACATCGACGGCCTCGTGATGGCGTATGGCGACAAGACGGCCGTCGACGGACTGTCGATGCAGGTCGCGCGCGGCACGATCACCGCTGTCCTGGGTCCCAACGGGGCGGGCAAGACGACCACCCTGGAGACCTGCGAGGGCTACCGCCGCCCCAGCCGGGCAGCGTCCGCGTGCTCGGCGCTCGACCCGCACCGCCAGCGCGCGTGCGGCCGGCGGAGTCGATGATCTTCTCCAGCGCCTGCCCCGCGCTGTCGGCAAGCTGAATGCCGTCCCGGGTACGCTGCGAGACCTCACCGGTGGAGGTGACGGCTCGCTGCACCTCTCCCTGAACCCCCCGGATCGTGTGGCTGATCTCCCGTGTGGATTCCACCGCCCGTTCCGCCAGCCGCCGGATCTCCTGCGCCACCACGGCGAAGCCTCGGCCGTGCTCCCCGGCCCGCGCCGCCTCGATCGCCGCGTTCAGCGCCAGCAGGTTCGTCTGGTCCGCGATGTCCTCGATCACCTCGGAGATCTGGCCGATCGACTCGCTGGTGGAGCCCAGCCCCTCGATGCTGCCGACCAGCGCTTCGGTCTCCTTGTGAATGCGCCGCATCGCCTCCACGGTGCGTTCCACCGCTCCGCCACCCTCCCGAGCGTCGTTCTCGGCGTTGCGCGCGATCTGCCGCGTCTCCTCTACGTGTGTGGCCACCTCGCTGATGGAGGCGACCATCTCCTCGATGGTGGTGGAGGTCTGTTCCACCGATGCACCGAGCGCCTCCGTGGAGGTCGCCGTCTGTTCGATGGAGTTGCTCATCTGCGTGATGGAGCTGGACGTCTGGTCCACCGACACGGCGAGCGACTCGGTGCTGTTGGCGACTCGCGTGATCTGCGCGGCGATCTCCTCCATCGAGCTGGAAGTCTCCTCGGTGGAGCGCACCTGCTGATCGGCGGTGTACGAGATCTGCTCGGCGGCGGTCGCGATCTCCTCGGCCGCCGAGGCGACCTGCGAAGTGGCCGCCGTGACTCCGCCCACCGTGCGACGCAGGTCGGCCGCCATCCGGTTCAGAGTCCCGGTGAGTACGCCCACCTCGTCGCGGGAGTTGACCGGGAGCTCGGCGGCCAGATTTCCGGAGGCCACCTCGTCGGCGAGCCTGACGGCCTCGCCCAGCGGTTCGGAGATGCGACCCGCGATCCAGGCACCGATTCCGAAGGCCACGGCGGCCGCCAGCAGGGTGAAGATCAGCACCGCCCACCGCATCGACTGCAGCGAGCGATCGACCTGCTCCCTGCTGTTCGCGGCACGTACGCGTTCCATCGCGTCGAGTTCGTACAGAGACTCCCCCACCTGCTCCACGAATCCGCGCGCGATCCCCACCTGGTAGAAGGTCACGATGGTGTCGAGCGTGGGGCCGCCGGGCTGGAGAGTGGCCTGCCGTAGCGAGATCACCTGCGCGGCCACCGAGTCCTGGTAGAGCCGGACCGTGCGCCGCACGTCCTCCAGAGCCGCACGCTGAGTCGTCTCGGTCACGCCGGCATCGATCCGGCCGAGCGCCTCCCGCAGCTGCTCCACCGCGCTCCGGTACCCCTCTTCGGATGCCTGTTGACCGGTGATCGCAAAGTCCCGCACCGCCGCGGTCACCCGTGCGAAGCCGGTCTCCGCCTCCTGAACGTCGAACAGAACCTGCTCCGTCCGGGCGTTCTCCGAGTTGGCCCACGCGATCCGCTGTGCCTGGATGAAAACCACGATCCCGATCAGGATCATGAAGCCGAGCACCACCGCGTACCCGGCAAGGATCTTGTTGCGGACTCGCGTGTCTGCAAACCAGCTCCGGATGCTGTTCATCGCTGCTCCTTGTCGGTCGCGGCGCCAACGGCGAGCACCGGCTCGAGCTCCAGAAGTGTGATCAGACGTTCGGGTCCGGCGGCGAGGAGGCCCGCCACCCAGCCACCGGGAAGACTCGCTTCGATTTCAGGAACCAGGTCGCCCTCCTCGGGCGTTCCCTTCACCAGCCCGATCACGTCGTCGACCAGCACCCCCATCTGCTGGTTCATGGCCGTGTCCGAGACGAGCACGACGCAACCTTCCCGGGACGCCGGAACCCCGAGCAGCCGCTCCCCCAGATCCAGGATGGGCACGAGCGTGCCGCGCACGCTCGCGACACCGACGATGGATGGCGGCGGGAAGGGGACCCTCGTGAGCGCCGGCATCTTGAGGACGCTCGTCACGCGGCCGATGGGGAGCCCGAAATGGGCGCCGGCAACGGTGACCGCGAGAACCTCCACCTCTCTGGCCTCGTCGGCGGCCTCCATGGCCGGCTCGAGGACCTCGTGCGGATCGCTCGCTTCGGGAGGTCCGGCAGTCGGGGCGGAACTCATCCGGCAGGCGTCGACGGGGTCAGCCGCTCGATCGCGCTGATCAGCTGCTCCGGCGTCCAGGGCTTCCGCAGATAGGCGTCGGCGCCTGCCTCCTTCGCCGCGAGCCGATCGCTCTCCTGCCCCTCGGTGGAGATGACCAGCGCCGGCATCGTCAACCGGAGCTCGCCGCGGAGGCGCCGGAGGAACTCCAGACCGTCCATCTGCGGCATGTTCACGTCCACGATCACCAGCTCCACGTCCGGCGACTGCGCCGCCCGGTCCAGCCCCTCCACGCCGTTGCGCGCGAAGATGAGGTCGGCTCCCGCGGCGTTGCCGAGAACGATTCGGTACAGCTGGCACATGGTGGGGCTGTCCTCGACCACGAGGATCTTTCGGGGCCTATCCGGCACGTGCTTCCCTCCGGTGAAGGTCCAGGTTCATGTCGATCAGGCCGGCCGAGTCCAGCAGCAGCACCACCTGACCGGTGGGGGTCACCGTGGCTCCCGACACCCCACGTACGGAGCCGAGCGCGCGCGGAAGCGCACGGACCACCACGTCGCGCTGGTCCAGGAGGCGGTCGGCGAGCACCGCCGCCGTCCGGGTCCCCCGCCGCAGCACGATGGCGAAGTTCTCCGATTGCGCGCCGTTGCTCCGGCCTGCGGCCTCCCGATCGGTCCGGGGTTTCCCGCGATCACCTTCCCTCGCGTACCTCTCGGGTTCACCCGTCCATCCGAGCAGGGGTCCGGTACGCGCCACGGGGATCAGCTGGTCCCGATGCCGAACCACTTCCGTGCCCCCGGCGCGCTCGGGATGAACCCTTCGCAGCGTCTCCTGCACTTCGGCGGCCGGGAGCGCCAGCAGCTCGCCGTCCGCCTCGAAGAGCAGGGCCGGCACGATGGCGAGCGTCAGCGGAAGCGCGAGGACGAACCGGCTCCCGCCGCCGTCCGACGTACCCACCGTAAGTTCCCCGCGCAGCGCCGTGACCCGTCGCCTCACCACCTCCAGGCCCACCCCGCGCCCGGATACGGTGGTCGCCTGGTCACGTGTCGAGAAGCCCGAGCGGAACACGAGTTCATCGATCTCCGGCCCGGACAGCCGCTCGTGTTCCCCCACGAGTCCCTCGGCCCGCGCTCTGGCGAGGATCGCGTCCCGCGACAGCCCGATCCCGTCGTCGGCGACCTCCACCAGGACCCGATCGCCCACACGCTCGGCACGCATCCAGATCGTACCGCCGGCCGGCTTCCCCTGCGCGGCACGCTCTTCGGGGGTGCCGATCCCGTGGTCCACCGCGTTGCGCACCAGGTGGAGCAGCGGATCGGACAGTGCGTCCACCGTGCTCTTGTCGAGCTCCACCCGCTCACCCTCCACCACCACCCGCACCTGCTTGCCCTGACGCCGCGCGATGTCGCGGGCAAGACTCGGGAACCTCTGGAACACCCGACCCACGGGCACCAGCCGGAGGTCCATGGTCGCCTCACGCAGACCATCCGTGATCAGACCGAGAGTCTCCAGCTGCGCCTCCATCACCCGTCGGGCACCCGCCGCCTCCAGCTCGGGGCCGAAGCGATCGAGCAATTCCTCCATTGCCGCTTCGACGGTGACCAGGTCACCAACCCGGTTCAGCAGGGCGTCCAGCTTCGCGAACGGAACGCGGAGCAGGTCGCCGGTGCCCGCCTGGTCACCCTCCCGGCGGTCCTCGTCCGCGCCGGTGCCGCCGCCGCTCGCCTCGATCGCCGCCTGCACCGTGCCTTCCTCACCGGGAGCGGCGGGTGTCGGTGCGTCGGGACGATCTTCCAGCTCCGGATCCGCCGCGGGCTCCGGCGGTGCCGGCGCAGGGGCGCTCCCCGGAAAGTGGAGCTGCACCGCGGCCAGACGTTGCAGCGCCCGCTCCTGCTCCGGTGACCCCACCAGATCCGCCACCCGCCGCAGCGCCGCGGCCGCCTCGAAGAAGGTATCCACCTGCTCGCGCGACCACCTCCCGGTCCCTCCCCTGAACGCCGCCTCCATGGTGTGGACGGTGTCCACCACCGCGTGGAGCGCCAGCATCCCCGAGTTCCCCTTCAGCGTGTGCAGCGCCCGCAGCAGCTCGGTCCGCTCCCCTTCCTGCAGATCGCCGCTCTCCTCCAGACGCAGCAGCGCCGCGTCGAGAAGGTTCAGCTGCTGCTGACTCTCGTCGCGGAACTCGTCGTACAGGGCGGAAAAGTCGAAGTCGTCGCTCAGGAGCAGCTCGGGTTCAGTGAGATCGGATGCAGGCCACCCGGTTCCATTCTACTCCGTGTCGATCCGCCGCGCCAACCCGGAATCCGTTGTCGCTGCTGGCGCTGCGGTCTACATTCGAGCTTCTGTACGACCGGATGAATGCATTTTTTCTGCCGTCGTCGCCGGAAACGGTCGCCACGGCTCCCTCATGCCCGCGCTCATGGGCCCCGATGATCACATTTCTCACCCGCACCGTCCGCTTCAGCGCGGCCCACCGGTACCACCGCCCGGAGTGGAGCGATCAGCGCAACCGCGAAACGTTCGGTGCCTGCAACAATCCCCACGGGCACGGGCACAACTACGTGCTGGAAGCGACCGTGGCGGGCGAGCCCGACCCGCAGACGGGCTTCGTCGTGGACCTGGGTGCGCTCGATCGGGTGCTGGCGGAGGAGGTGGTCGCCCGGCTCGACCACCAGCACCTCAACCACGCCGTTCCGGAGTTCGCGGATGGTGGATCGATTCCCACCACCGAGAACATCGTGGCGCTGCTCTGGCAGCGGCTGGCTCCGCGGATTCCCGCGCCCGCACGCCTCATGCGCCTGCGACTCCGTGAGGACACCGATCTCTGGGTGGACTGCTACGGACCGGGAGATGCGGAGCCGGAGCGCTGGCGGGAGCGGCTGCGTCAGGTCTGACGGCGGGGGGTCCGCAGATTACGCAGATTTCGCGGATCGCGGGTCGGCTCCCGAGTGTCCACTTGACTCCAGTTACCCCTACAGGTAGCGTCGGGCATGGAAACGCGCCCTTTGTCGCCTGTGGCCGATGTCGATTATCCCCGTACGTTCCAAGAGTTCGACCGTTGGTTCGATACCGAAGACGCCTGTCGCGAGTACCTGCTGCATCTTCGCTGGCGCGAAGGATTTTGTTGCCCCAGCTGTGGTCGTGCTTCACAGCCGTGGAAGACTGCGCGGGGACTTCTTCACTGCCCACACTGCGATGCCCAGGCGTCCGTAACGGCCGGAACGCTCTTCGAGGGGACGCAGAAGCCTCTTCGTCTCTGGTTCCTCGCCGTTCGGTTCGTCACCAGCCAAAACATGGTGCGATGCTCTCGGGCTGCAGCAGGTTCTCGGGTTGGGGAGCTATCAGACGGCTTCGGCCTGGCTACGTCGATTCATCGGGCGATGGTCCGTCCCGGACGCGATCTTTGGATCGGTCCAGTCGAGGTAAACGAAAGCTGTATCGGCGCTACAGAACAGGATGCACATGGTCGCAAGGCACCGGACAAGACCATCGTCATCATTGCCGCGGAGCGCGTGGACGGGTGACCAGGCGCATCCGAATCGAGTCGATACCGAACTGCTCGTCCGAATCCCTCCTTCCTTTTGTTTCGAACCACGTCGAGCCCGGATCGGTGGTTCGAACAGAGGGTGGTTCGGATACAAAGGGCTTCGGGGCATGCACTTTCAGCACGAAGTGGTCAAGATTCGCAAGCGGACGGCCAGCGCATGAATTGCTACCGCACGTCCACCGCGTGCGTCCCTCCTGAAGCTGGTCGATCGGACTCATCACGGCGGAGTTCAGCCGCAGCACGTCGATTACTACCTGGACGAGTTCACCTTCCGCTTCAACCAACACATCTCGGTCCCATGGATTGCTCTTCTTCCGGCTCATGGAGCAGCCGTGTACCCCTCCCGCACCGTACAAGTCCCTCATTCGGCACGCAATGAAGCTGACCACAACCCTATGATCACTGGAGTGAGTGTACCCATCCGCGAAAGCTGCGCAATCCGCGGTTGGCGGTTGCAATGAATCTTGACGCGGCTCCAAAGTGGAGTAAGATGTATTATCACTCCATGCATGGAGGTTGCTCCAGATGTCTCCCACCGCTCCACGGGTTCGTGACGCCGCCGAGGCGGATCTCGGTCCCGCTGCGCTTCGCACCGTCTACCGGATCGCCGACCGCTGGGAGCTGAGCGCGGACGAGTTGATGACGCTGCTCGGCATCTCGGCGCCCTCCACCTTCTACAAGTGGCGGAAGTCGCCGCCCCGGAAGCTCTCTCCCGACCTTCTGGAGCGCATCTCCTACCTGTTCGGCATCTACAAGGCGCTGCAGATCCTGCTCCCGGATCGTGCGCTGGCCGACGGATGGCTGCGCCGGCCCAATTCCAACCCCCTCTTCGGCGGCCGCGCTCCGCTGGAGCGGATGCTCACCGGCCAGGTGGCGGACCTCTTCCTCGTCCGCCGATTCGTCGATGGTCAGCGTGGGTGAGGGGTCCGCGGATTTCGCGTGGGAGGTACAGATCGATCCACACTTAGATAAAGCGAACGACAATGCAGGTACTCGCATACGCCGCACAGGAAGAACCGAGTATCAGCCTCGAGACAGTTGCCATGATGCCGCGTAACTAAGGTGTGATCCCAGCGCGACTTCCACACATCGATTGGTTCCGCACATCGAGTCGATCTACGGAGCTGGACCAGATTCACCGTCGAACGTCCATCCGCAGATTACGCGGAAGTGGGTATCCACTTCACTCCAGTGATCACTACGGGTTGTGGTCAGCTTCATTCCCGTCGCCCCCAATCAGGGACTTGTACGGTGCGGGAGGGGTTAACACGGCTTGCTCCATGAGCCGGAAGAAGAGCAATCCACGGGACCGAGATGTCCGTCGGTTGAAGCGGAAGGTGAACTCGTCCAGGTAGTAATCGACGTGCTGCGGCTGAACGCCGCCGTGATGAGTCCCCATCAACCACCGCTTCAGGAGGGACGCCACGCGGTGGACGTGCGGTAGCAATTCATGCGCTGGCCGTCCCGCGTTGCGAATCTTGACCACTTCGTGCTGAAAGTGCATGCCCCGAAGCCCTTTGTATCCGAACCACCCATCTGTTCGAACCACCGATCCGGGCTCGACGTGGTTCGAAACAAAAGGAAGGAGGGATTCGGACGAGCAGTTCGGTATCGACTCGATTCGGATGCGCCCGGTCACCCGTCCACGCCGCTCCGCGGCAATGATGACGATGGTCTTGTCCGGTGCCTTGCGACCATGTGCATCCTGTTCTGTAGCGCCAATATAGCTTTCGTCTACCTCGACTGGACCGATCAAAAGATCGCGTCCGGGACGGACCATCGCCCGACGCAATTTATGTAGCCAGGCCCAAGCCGTCTGATAGCTCCCCAACCCGAGAACCCGCTGCAGCCCGAGAGCACTCGCACCATGTTTTTGGCTGGTGACGAACCAAACGGCGAGGAACCAGAGTCGAAGTGGCTTCCGCGTCCCCTCGAAGAGCGTTCCGGCCGTTACGGACGCCTGGGCATTGCAGTGTGGGCAGTGAAGAAGTCCCCGCGCAGTCTTCCACGGCTGTGAAGCACCACCACAGCTGGGGCAACAAAATCCTTCGCGCCAGCGAAGATGCAGCAGGTACTCGCGACAGGCGTCTTCGGTATCGAACCAACGGTCGAACTCTTGGAACGTACGGGGATAATCCACACCGGCCACAGGCGACAAAGGGCGCGTTTCCATGCCCGACGCTACCTGTAGGGGTAACGGGAGTCAAGTGGATCCGCACATTACGCAGATTTCGCGGATTTTCATCGAGCCCATCCGCGAAATCCGCGAAATCTGCGGATGGTCGTTCAACGGTGACGGCCCCGCTTCGTGATCGGGGGAGTCGCCCTCGTGAGACAGTGTTTTCGCGATAACCGTCTCACGGGCTATTGGCAGAGAGGGGGTAATCCGTGAAATCCGTGAAATCTGCGGATAGCCGTTGCGGTTGCCGGAACATACGCCTCGCTCTGCCGGGTGACCGGAGATGAAGCGCCCCATCCACGCAATCCCCACCTCGGCACTCCGCTGGAGCCCCGCATTCCGCATCATCCCCAGCCGCTTTCCTCCCATTCAGCTCTTCGAGGACGTCGCTGACCCGGCCGACCTGGAAGCGGTGTTCCTGATCGAATCGCTGACCAACGATCGACTGCGTGACGAGGTGGGGGAGCTGGCGCTGGTGCCACCCGAGGATCGGGTGAGCGGTCCCGGCTCCTCCTTCGTGATGGCCGCGTTCACGCACCTGCCGCCGGCAGGCAGCCGCTTCAGCGACGGCAGCTTTGGAGTGTTCTACGCCGCGCGCGAGCGAGAGACGGCCATCGCGGAAACGGTTCACCACCGCGAGCGCTTCCTGTGCGAGATGTCGGCGCCACCCACACAGCTGGACATGCGGGTGCTGCGGTGCGTGGTGCGGGCGCAGCTGCACGACCTGCGGGAGCTGGGGGAGGAGTGGCCGGAGCTGTACGACAGGGATCGGTACGGAGAGTCGCAGAGACTCGGCGTGGAGCTACGCGCTGCGGGATCGATCGGGATCGTGTTCCGCAGCGTGCGGCGGGAGGGGGGGGAATGCGCGGGACTGTTCCGGCCGCGGGCGATCACGCGATGTCGACAGGCGGAGCACCTGGGCTATCTGTGGGACGGTGAGCGGGTGGCGGTCGTGTACGAGAAGCGGGTTCTGCGGGGGTAAAAAACGGTGATGAGTCTGCCGTTCAGCCTCCACCGGCATCGAGCACTCTGAGGTGGCCGCCCTGCGCATACGTGACGATGTTCCGATCGGCGGTCACGAGCCGGGCATCGAGATCCCTGGCCGTCGCCATCAGCATCCGGTCGGCGGGATCGCCGTGCGGCGCGCCGGGAAGCCGCGTGCTCTCGATGCAGATCTCGGGTGTCAGCGGCAGCAGTCGCACCCCCGGAGCCCGCAGGGCGGTCCGGATCCACCTGTCGAGTGGCAATGCGAACGAGATCCTGCCGCGCGCCTCCAGCATCGCCACCTCCCACACGGAGATCGCGGAGATTCCTATAATCCCCCGCCGGCTCGCCGCCTCGATCTCCTCCACGACCGGAGCACCGATCCTGCCCTGCGCGGCCTGAACCACCCATACCCAGACGTGGGTATCCAGGACCAGCAGGTCGTCGGGATCAGCCATCCGCTTCCCAGGCCTCGTCTGTGGTGTCCACGATGTTCCCGTGGATCGAAACCGTCCCGGCCATGAATCCGAAAAGCCCCGCCACCTGATCCTCCGCCTCGAAAGGGACGAGCCGAGCGACGGGCCGCCCGTAGCGGGTGATCACCACCTGCTCGCGACCCTGCTGTACCGCGTCCAGATACGCGTGCCATTCGTTCTTGATCTCACTCGACGCGACCTCGCGCACCGCAGGCGCTTTCTGGTTGCTCTCCATCTTCGCTCTCGCTCCGTGAAATGTTGTACATCAAATGTTGCACGGAAGGCCCGTGAGGTCAATGCTGCTGGCGAGCTGCAGTGCAGAGCGACACAGCGAAGGGCTTTTCGGGCTTTGATGACCTGCTGATCCGCGAACCGCGGTCCGCCACGCGACCGCGGTGGCGGTGCCATGCTCGCCCCCTCCTTAGCCGATCGGGTGAGCGGCCCCGGCTCCTCCTTCGTGATGGCAGCGTTCACGCATCGGCCCCCGGCAGGCAGCCGCTTCAGCGACGGCAGCTTTGGAGTGTTCTACGCCGCGCGCGAGCGTGAAACCGCCATCGCGGAGACGGTGCACCACCGCGAGCGCTTCCTGCGCGAGATGGCGCCGCCGCCCACCCAGCTGGACATGCGGGTGCTGCGGTGTGGGGTGCGCGGGGAGCTGCACGACCTGCGAGGGCTGGTGGCGAAGTGGCCGGGGGTGTACGATCCGGATGGTTATGGAGAGTCGCAGCGACTCGGTGTGGAGCTACGCGCTGCAGGATCCTGCGGAGTGGTGTTCCGGAGCGGGAGGGCGGGGAATGCGCGGGGCTCTTCCGCCCGCGGGCGATCACCCGATGCCGGCAGGCGGAGCACCTCGGCTATCTCTCGGATGGAGAGCGGGTGGTGGTGGTGTACGAGAAGCGGGTGCTGAGGGGGTGACTCGGGCTGAAAACCTGCAGCGAGCGCCCGTAGAAAAGTTGGACTGGGGCGGGGCCAGTCGCTCCAAACACCCGGAGGAGAGGGCGAATCGATCGCCGGGAGGTTCGATCGAACGCCCACACCAAACACCGTGATCGTTGAAGACCAGGTGAGAGCCTGGCAAAACGGGCGGCCTTAGAACTGTCGGTGGCGTAGCTTGAACCCGGATCCTGCACGGGTGAGTGGAAGATGGTGGAGGGGGTAATGCAAAACACCGCCTGAGGCCTTACGTTTTCGGGACTTCCTGGCAGAAGATCCCCCCAACGCAGGGTCACCCAGACGGTGCGAGTCCACACTATCGATTCCCGGCCTCATGTGCAAGGCACCGCTGCCCCGCTCCGGCTGCGGCATTCGGCCTGCGAGCTGACCGACGGAGCCGGGCTGCTCCTGGTGCGGCGTCTCTGGGACCGATTGGGCCTGGGCGCCTGGCTCGATGACGGGGCCGCGTGGCTGCCGGGTCTCTTCCGACCGAGCCTGCTGGTGGAGACTTGGGTGGTGCTGCTTCTCTACGGTGGCGGGCGCATGGAGGACCTGCGCCTGCTCTCGGGACGAGGGATTCGCCGGCTGTTCGGCTGGCGTGCGGTTCCGGACCCCAGCACCTTCGGCCGCTTCCTGCGCCGCGGCGGCGAGCGGCTGGCGCGGCAGATCGACGCGGCGCGCTGGAAGGCGGTGCAGGCGCGGTGGGCGCAGGTCGGAACTCCGAAGTCGGTGATGCTGGTGCTGGACAGCACCGTGGTGCAGCGGTACGGGCTGAAGCAGGCAGGCGCGGAGAAGGGGTACAACCCGACGAAGAAGGGTCGCCCCAGCCATCATCCGCTGGTCGCCTTTCTCGCCGAGACGGGCGATTGCATGGGCGTCATCTGGCGACCGGGGAGCGCCCACACGGCGGCCGGTGCCATTGCCTGGATTCAGCTCCTGGTGGAGCGGCTCCGCTCGGCCGGGGTGCGGGAGATCACCCTGCGGCTGGACAAGGGGTTCTTCTCCCGGGAGATGGTCGAAGCACTGGAGGCGCTGGGGGTCGGCTACGTGCTCAAGGTCCCGGATCACGGCTGGGTGCGGAGCCGGCTCTCGAGCTACCGGAACTCGGCGAAGGACGAGGGGATCTGGAGCGCGTCGGGGACGATGTACGGGGCGCGCCTGCTGAGCATCCAGCAGCGCGAGGCGGTGGACGCCCGCAGCGGCGAGGAACTGGCGCTGGAGAGCTACGCGGTGCGCACCACGGCCCACGTGCTGACCAACCTGGAGGGGATCCACGCCGTAACCGCCTGGCGACTCTACAACCGGGGCGCGCTCGTGGAGCAGCGCATCGAGGAGCTGAACCAGCTTTCCGTCGGCGAGACAGCGGTGGACGATCTGGGCGGGAATCATCTGCTCTGGGCGATGGGCGCGCTGGCGTACCAGGTGCTGCACACGATCCGCACCACCGCGCTCTCGGGCCGCTGGCGCGTCGCGCAGCCGAAGCGGCTCAGGAACTGGCTCTTCCGACTTCCGGCGAAGCAGACGACGCATGCCCGGAAGCGCTACGTGCAGCTCCAGCGGAGCGAACCGCTGCGGAAGACGCTGCTGACTGCGCT
This sequence comes from uncultured Gemmatimonadales bacterium, assembly GCA_963793235.1. Lineage (GTDB taxonomy): Bacteria > Gemmatimonadota > Gemmatimonadetes > Longimicrobiales > Longimicrobiaceae > CAWBZF01. The sequence goes on along the minus strand of CAWBZF010000006.1, from coordinate 855,544 downwards.
CCGGCGGATCGGCACCGGACCGCCGCTCCCCGCCTGACGCACCGCGGGGCTTCGGAGGATGGAAGTGCCGAACCGGAAACCGGGGCGGCGGTAGCGGAGCCGTAGACCGGCGTTGAAAAACGACACCGAAGCGGCCTTCAACGGGGAGCGGGCAAGCCCCCGGGGCGCACGGAGCGGCGCTCGGCGAGGCCGACTACGTCGCAAATCCTGCCGTTATGGGCGCCGCACGCTCACCCGCGCAGGATCCGGGTTGAGTACGATCCCGTCGACCTCCCGCACCTCCTCGAGCCGAACGCCGACGGCCGCGGTAGCTGTGTTCGGCCACCAAAGCAAACACGGCTCGCGGTGATTTCAGGCTCGTTCTCGAATCGGTCGGTCTGAGCGGAAGGCTTTGCATCAGCTCGACCCGAGGCCACGCGCAGGTCTTCCGTACAGCCGCCAATAGAGCAGTGCGGATTCCGGTCATCTCGACCAGTCATTCCGAAGGAAGTCGTCAGGCGGGGTAGGTGAGCTGGAGGGAACAAACTGGAGGTGGAACGACATTTCAAAGGCGCGGTATGCCACAAACACTCCCTTCCGGTCCGGATGTTCTAGAACGGGAAAGGAGTGAAGGTGGGTCAGCAGTCAGAGAGTTCACCGAGGGCGCTGATCTGACGGGACGGCCAAACCCCCTTAGAAGAGAGGCAGATGGGAAGAGCGTAACCGTTGCTGGCAGGTAGCTCATAGTATTCCATGTGGAGCGGAGTCGAATAGCCAACCGCCTCCAAATCTGCGAGCTCATCTGTTTGAGGCAAGTTGCTCTGGGCTGCGAAGGTCATCTGAGCCTGATATACGTGCTTCAGAATCAGATCGGCCTCACGGACCTTTGCAGCGTGGGCGGCTACGTTGAACCGCGGAACCGCAATGCTTGCGAGGATCCCGATGATGACTACGACAATCATCAGCTCGATGAGGGTAAATCCACCCTCGGGGGATGGCTTACTTACCAAGTTTGGCATAGCTCGAAACACCCGAAAGGTTTTGAAGCGGAGTTGCAAAAATGAGGGAGCCGATTGCTCCGGCTCCCTCATTTTCGAATGATGCAACAGTCCCGAGACTCGTTACTCTGGTGCTACGCCGGTTACGGAGATGAAGCCGCTGTTCAGGTCGATGCAACGGTTGGTATGGCCGCCGGTAGTAGCGGTGAGGCAGTAAGGGCTGGTACCGACGCCAGTATTGAAAGTGTAGTGCTGAAGGCCGGTTGGCGTCTCGAATCCAACGGTCTGAAGAGCCGCCACATCCGCAGCGAGTCCACCGTGCTGTGCGCGGTATGCGGACTGCAACGTGTACACCTGCTTGAGGATGCCATCGGCCTCCTTCTCCTTCGCCCGATTCGACGCCTGGCCGAACTTCGGGATCGCGATCGCCGCGAGGATGCCGATGATGACGACCACGATCATCAGCTCGATCAGGGTGAAGCCCTTGCTGTTCCGGAGGTTCCGCATTTGTCTTGCTCCCGTACGTGGGGTGGTGGCAACTCGGGGAAGAAGGCCCCGCAGCTCTCTTTCTCGGCCTGGGATAAGGCAACGCCCGCGCCAGACCGAAGCACGCGAGCTAAATGGCGGAACCACAAGGGGTTGAACCTGTGGTGCCGGGTGCGGAGGGTGCCGGATCGGGTCCCATTCCGCAGGGAACAATGCAGAATGCGAGAGGGGCCAGGCGAGGGAGTGACTCCGGGAACTGGAGGCGCCGGGATGGAGCGGTGCTCTCACTGTCGGGGGGGAATCCGGGATCCAGAACGGCAACTGCCGATCCGCAGATTGCGCAGATTTCGCGGATTGGCTCGATGAAATCCGCGAAATCCGCGTAATCTGCGGATCCCCCTCCCGCTGGATCTTTCCTCTCACTGACGCTGGCAGGTACCGGCCGGTCTGCAAATCGGCGATACACAGCGGGCGGAGCCGGCTCCGGCAGGAGCTCCGCCCGTGCGCTGGAGCGTCTCAGCAGGTCCCGTCCGTGATGGATCCCGTGGAGTAGGTGAGATTGCGGCTGTTGTGGCTGCCGTTGGTGACCATGTGCGCGCAGGTGCCGGTGATCACGGGCACTGCGTACCCCTTCAACTGCGCCGCGGTCGGGGCTTCGTACCCGGCGGCCTCCAGCACCGCCAGATCCGAGGTGAACGAACCGGTGTTCGCCCGCACCACCTCCTGCATGGTGTAGATCTGCTTGAGGAGGCCGTCCGCCTCCTTTTCCTTCGCGCGCGCGGACGCCTGCCCGAACTTGGGGATGGCGATGGCGGCGAGGATGCCGATGATCACGACGACGATCATCAGCTCGATCAGGGTGAAGCCGCGATTTGTGTGAAGATGTCGCATGGCAGTGCTCCAGATGAGATGGGGGGAACGAAGCGGATGTGCCGCTCGGATGGCTCGCTCAGGATAGGCAGGGGAGGTGCCCGGGGGGCCAGGAGGCACAAGTGCCTGTGGGGGAAACTGTTGCGACTGGCGTGACCGAGGCGCCGGGGTGCCGATGTGGTGCCGCGGCGGACAGGAGGAGCGGGGGAGATACAGGGCAGTGTGCGAGGGTGGGCACGACCCGGGCACCACGCCCGCGGCCGAGATCCCGGTAACAGCCATCCGCAGATTACGCAGATTTCGCCGATGGCGCGGTGCTCGCCCACCCTCCCCGGGAGTTCAGGCCAGGAACGGGATGGGGAGCGCGGGTGCAATCCGCGGAATCTGCGTAATCTGCGGATCAAAGCAGTTCCCCGAGCCCGCTCCCCCCTCGTGGTTGGCGGAAACGCATCAATCCCCCTGTACGCTGACCCCCCGCCTCCCTAACTTCCCCCTATCCACATTCAAGGAGGCGGTCGAGTGAGCGGGAACACGGATCAGATCAGCGACATCACCATCATCGGCGGCGGCCCCAGCGGGCTCTTCGCCGCCTTCTACGCAGGCCTGCGCGGCGTCTCCTGCCGCGTCGTCGACGCCCTCCCGCAGCTGGGCGGGCAGTTGATGGCGCTGTACCCGGAGAAGTACATCTACGACGTGGGCGGCATCCCGAAGATCCTGGCGAAGGACCTCGCCAACGACATGATCGAGCAGGGTACGCAGTTCGGCCCCGAGATCGTTCTCGAGGCCGAGGTGCAGGAGCTGGTGCGGGAGGACGGCATCATCCGCCTGGTCACTCCGAAGGGCGACTTCCTGACCCGCACGGTGATCATCACCGGCGGCAAGGGCGCGCTGAACCCGCGCGTGCTGGAGTGCCCCGGCTGGGACGAGCTGTACGGATCGGGCGACGGGCTGCACACGCACGTGCGGCAGCCGGAGGACTTCCGCGAGCGGCGCGTGCTGATCGTCGGCGGCGGCGACTCGGCGGTGGACTGGGCGCTGGGGCTGCAGGGGATCGCGCGCGAGATCACGCTGATCCACCGGCGTGACCAGTTCCGCGCGCACCGGGCGAGCGTGGACCAGATGCGGCAGCTGCAGGCCGAGGGGAAGCTGACCATCCTCACCCCGTACGAGGTCCGCAACATCGAGGACGACGCCGGTTGCGTGCGGACGGCGACCATCTACAACAACGACACGGACGAGGATCTGGAGATCCCGGTGGAGTCGGTGATCGCGCTGCTCGGCTTCAAGCCCGACCTGGGCCCGATCGAGGGCTGGGGGCTGGAGCTCGACCGTAACAGCATCAAGGTCAGCTCGCTGATGGAGACGAACCTGGAGGGTGTCTACGCCGCCGGCGACATCATCCACTACGCGGGCAAGCTGGAGCTGATCGCCACGGGCTACGGCGAGGCGGCCATCGCGGTCAACAACGCGGTGCACCACATCAACCCCAAGGCGCGCGTGAACCCGGGCCACTCGACGAACCTGAAGGTGTTCGCGCAGGAGGAGTAGAAGCTGGCGTCGGTGCGGGGGCGGAGTGCGTGATCAGTTCACTGGCGATGGCGCATGCCGCCGGCGCCGTGGCCAGTAACTGGTTAACGGGGGCGGCGCGTGCGGCTGCATCGTCGCCAGTGACCGCGGCTGCGCTCCTTCGGCTCCCGCGGTTCCACTCGAGGCCCGCACGGTGCACCGCCGGGCCGGTACCAGCCACTGGCGACGCAGCCGAACCCGACACGCTCCCGGTAAACTGACGCCGTCGCCAGGCCCCCCGCACCGACCACTTTCACTGATGCCGCACTCTGCACCCAGCTCCGCCGCTTCCCCCACCGCCCTGATCACCGGTGGCGCCGTCCGAATCGGCCGTGCGATCTCGCTCGCGCTGGCGGGGCGGGGGATCCGCGTCGTGGTGCACTACAACAACTCCGCGGAGCCGGCCAATGAGCTTGTCGAGCAGATCCGCGCCGGGGGTGGCGAGGCGGTCGCCATCGGCGGGGATCTGTCGCGGCACGCGGAGGTCGAGCGGGTGGCGCGGGAGGCGGAGGCAGCGTTCGGGGGCATCGACATCCTGATCAACAATGCTTCCGTCTTTCCCGAGGAGGCGCTCGCGGAGGTGGACGAGGCGCTCTGGGACCACACCCTCGCCGTGAACCTGAAGGCGCCCTTCTTCCTCACGCAGGCGTTGGGCGCGCGCATGTGTGCGCGTGGTGAGGGGGTGGTGATCAACATGGTGGACCTCGCCGGCCTTCAGCCCTGGGCGAGGTACGCGGCGCACGGGGTGAGCAAGGCAGGGCTGGTGCACCTCACGAAGGTGTCGGCCCGGGCGCTCGCCCCCGAGGTGCGCGTGATCGGCATCGCTCCGGGAACCGTTCTGCCGCCCGACGACCTTCCCACGGAGGAGCTGGAGCGGCTCGCCCGCCGTACTCTTCTCGGCACCCTCGGCGGGCCGGACGACGTGGTGCGCGCGGTGCTCTACGCGCTGGACGCGCCGTTCGTCACCGGTGAGATCATGGTGCTCGACGGCGGGCGCATGCTGAAGTAGGAATGCCGACTTCCGCCGGGCCGTCACCGTTGAACGACCATCCCCCCTCCCGCTGGATCTTTCCTCTCACTGACAGAAGGCGAGGGAGGGCAGGGGGCGGTGGTGAAGGAACCTCCATTCCCCGCACCTGTACTACCGCCGTCCCCTCAGATATCATTGTGCAGGAGAGCTCCTCCGCCGCCGGTGCTTCGTCCGGCGATCCCCCTGAAGCGACAGCATGGCAGAGAACCGCAAGCGGCGCGGCGGACGTCCATCCGCGCGCCGACCGAAGCCACGTAAGTCCGGAAAGCGGTCGATCGCGCTCACCGTCCTGGGAGTGTTTCTGCTCCTGGTGCTCGCGAGCGTTGCGGGCGCGGCCGCGTGGCTCTGGCCGCGCTGCTCCGGCGACGCCTGCCCGGACGTGGCGGCGCTGCGGGAGTACACTCCGCCGCAGGCTTCGCGGGTCTTCGACCGGTCGGGCGAGCTGATCACGCACCTCGCGCCGGAGCGGCGCATCGTCGTGCCGCTCGAGCGGATCCCCACGCACGTTTCCGGCGCCTTCCTGGCGGTGGAGGATCGTCGTTTCTTCCAGCATTCGGGCGTCGATTACCGGCGTGCCGTGGGCGCGGCCGTGCGCGACGTGCAGACCCTCAGCTTCGAGCAGGGGTTCAGCACCATCACCATGCAGCTGGCGCGCAACGTCTTCCCCGAGCAGTTGACGCGCGCCAAGACGGTGCGGCGGAAGGTCTGGGAGATCTTCATCGCGCGCGAGATCGAGCGGGAGTTCTCCAAGGACGAGATTCTGGAGATGTACCTGAACCAGATCTACCTGGGTGATGGCTCGTATGGCGTGGAGGCGGCGGCGCAGGGGTATTTCGGCAAGTCCGCGGCGCAGTTGACGCCCGTGGAAGCGGCCATGCTGGCGGCGCTCCCCAAGGCGCCGAACAGCTACAATCCGCGCCGGAACCCGGATCTCGCGCTGGAGCGTCGCAACCTGGTGCTCCGACTGATGGCGGACGCGGGGGTGCTCACCCTGGAGGAGTCCGTACGGGCACGCGGGCAGACCATCGGTCTGGTGCCGCCGCCGGAGTCGCGGAGCGATGCGCCGTACTTCGTGGCGGCCATCCGACGTGAGCTGCTGGCGCGGTTCGGCCCCAACGCGGAGACGGCGGGGCTGCGGGTGCACACCACGGTGGATCCGGGGCTCCAGCGCGCGGCCAACGAGGCGCTCTCGGAGCAGCTTGCCGCCGTGGAAGCCGGCCGCCACGGCCGCTTCCGCGGGCCCGACTGCAGCAACGGGAGACCGCAGAATCCGGAAGCGTGCCTGCAGGGGCTGTTCGTGGCGATGGACGTTCGCACCGGCGACGTGCTCGCGCTGGTGGGTGGTCGGGACTTCGGCCTGAGCCAGTTCGACCGCGCGACACAGGCGCGGCGGCAGCCCGGCTCCGCCTTCAAGCCGATCCTCTTCGCCAGCGCGATCGGCGCCGGTATCCCCATCTCCACGCCCCTCGTCGGGCCGGAGGCGGACGACTACGAGGCGGGTTATCGTCCGGCCGATCACGTGGACGCAAGCTCCAGCGTGGACATGCGCGAGGCGCTCCGGCTGTCATCCAACCGCGCGGCAGTGGTGCTCGGCGAGCGGGTCGGCGTTCAGAACGTGATCCATACCTCACGAGGGATGGGGATCACCACGCCGATCCAGCCCTACCCGTCCACCTTCCTCGGCGCCGCCGAGGTGGTGCCGCTGGAGCTCGTCGCCGCCTTCACCGCCTTCGCCAACGGCGGCATGCGCGTGACTCCCCGCTTCATCCGCCGCGTCGAGGACGCGCGCGGCAACCTGATCTGGGAGAGCCCGATCGAGCGGCAGCCGGCGCTCTCGCCGGAGGTGGCGTTCCTGACCACCGACCTGATGCGCGACGTGGTGAACCGCGGCACCGGAAACCGGGTCCGGCAGGCGGGGCTCCCCTACAGCGTTCCCGCGGCGGGGAAGACGGGGACCACCAACGACGCCGCCGACGCCTGGTTCGTCGGGTTCACCCCGGAGATCGCGGCGGGCGTCTGGATCGGCTTCGACCGGCCCCAGCGGATCACCGTCGGCGGTGGCGGCGGCAGCCTGGCCGCCCCCGTCTGGGGCCGCACCCTCGCCACCTACTACGCCAACCGTCCCGCCCCCGCCGACTGGCAACCACCGGTGGACTTGGTGCAGGTGGCCATCGACCGGAGCACCGGCCACGCCGCCACCTCGCAGTGCCCGCTCGAGCACGTGGAGCACGAATGGTTCATCCGCGGCACCGAGCCGCACGAATACTGCCCGCTCCACCCGGAGCCGGGAGTCGGCGACTGGTTCCAGCGGCGGCTGCGGGAGATCGGCAACATCTTCGGGGGGAGGCGCGGGGGGGAGTGAGGTGGGAGCTTCCGGCGAGCGGCCTCCCGTCATCCCGAGCGGCGCACTTCGTCATCCCGAGCGGCCGACTTCGTGGCCCCGGGCGGCCCACTCCGTCATCCCGAGCGGCCCACTCCGTCATCCCGGGCGGCCCACTCCGTCATCCCGAGCGAAGTCGAGGGATCCCGCGCCGCAAGTTGCGCCCTACGCCGTCGCAGGCCGGTCACCCGCGGGGCTGCGTGCCGGGCTGTGAGGGGACGGCTACGGCTTCACGTCCGGTGATCATTGTTGAGGGGACAAGCCCGCGCGGAACTGGGCGGCGTTGTTGCGGGGACCGGATGCGGAGTGGGATCCACTTCGGCTTCGCTCGGGGCCCAGGCTCTCGACTGCGCGCTCGGGATGACACGGCGGGTGGAAGCCGACGCGGTGCGGCCGGTGTCGCAGGAGACGCCATTCTCGAGGAAAACTGGGGGTTACTACGCTTCTCTCGCTGACAGATCCTTCCATTCCGGATTGTGCGCTTCGATCAGCGCGATCTTTTTGTCGCGCCGCCACCGCTTGATCTGCTTTTCGCGCGCGATGGCGGCTGTCGGGTCGTCGGTGGATTCCAGGTATACCAGCCGGTAGACCGCGTACCGGGCAGTGAAGCTCGGTGCCATGCGGTTTCGGTGCTCCTGCAATCGCCGAGCGAGGTCGTTGCTGATCCCCGTGTACAGGGTGCGAGTGCGGCTCGCGAGGATGTAGACGTAGAAGGTGCGGGGCATGGGAGGAAGAAGGGCGAAGGAGTGACGGCGTGTTCCCGGAGTCGGGGCGGGGTGCCGGGGGCGGAGCGGGATCCCTCGACTTCGCTCGGGATGACGGGGTGCGGCTTCAGGATGACGGTCATCCCGAGCGGCGGACTTCGACATCTCGGGCGCCCGATTTCGTGGCCCCGGGCGGCCCACTCCGTCATCCCGAGCGGCCGTTTTCGTGGCCCCGGGCGGCCCACTCCGTCATCCCGAGCGAAGTCGAGGGATCCCGCGCCGCAAGTTGCGCCCTACGCCGTCGCAGGCCGGTCACCCGCGGGGCTGCGTGCCGGGCTGTGACGGGACGGCTACGGCTTCACGTCCGGTGATCATTGTTGAGGGGACAAGCCCGCGCGGAACTGGGCGGCGTTGTTGCGGGGACCGGATGCGGAGTGGGATCCACTTCGGCTTCGCTCGGGGCCCAGGCTCTCGACTGCGCGCTCGGGATGACACGGCGGGTGGAAGCCGACGCGGTGCGGCCGGTGTCGCAGGAGACGCCATTCTCGAGGAAAACTGGGGGTTACTACGCTTCTCTCGCTGACAGATCCTTCCATTCCGGATTGTGCGCTTCGATCAGCGCGATCTTTTTGTCGCGCCGCCACCGCTTGATCTGCTTTTCGCGCGCGATGGCGGCTGTCGGGTCGTCGGTGGATTCCAGGTATACCAGCCGGTAGACCGCGTACCGGGCAGTGAAGCTCGGTGCCATGCGGTTTCGGTGCTCCTGCAATCGCCGAGCGAGGTCGTTGCTGATCCCCGTGTACAGGGTGCGAGTGCGGCTCGCGAGGATGTAGACGTAGAAGGTGCGGGGCATGGGAGGAAGCAGGGCGAAGGAGTGACGGCGTGTTCCCGGAGTCGGGGCGGGGTGCCGGGGGCGGAGCGGGATCCCTCGACTTCGCTCGGGATGACGGGGTGCGGCTTCGGGATGACGGGGTGCGGCTTCGGGATGACGGGGTGCGGCTTCGGGATGACGGGGTGCGGCTTCGGGATGACGGGGTGCGGCTTCGGATGACGGGGTGCGGCTTCGGATGACGGCAGTGAGGCGGCGTTCCAGTCGATGTCCAACTCTAAGGCACGACGCTATTGCCCATCGTCCCGGGCGCCCAGACTCTGTGCCGCAGCAGCCATACTCGAACGGCCGGCATCACACGATGCCGGCCGTTCGTCCGTGCTCTTCGGTTCCACCGCAGCTTACAGCCAACAGCTACCAGCTACCAGCCAACAGCTACTGTTTCCCCCGCTGCCATTCACTCCGCCACCGGCATCGGCTGCGTCTCCGCCGTCTCGATCACCGGCGATTCCGCCTCCGCCACTCCCTGGTGCGCGAGCCAGCGCTCCGCCTCCAGTGCGGCCATGCAACCGGTCCCGGCGGCGGTGACCGCCTGGCGGTAGTAGTCGTCCATCACATCGCCGGCGGCGAACACGCCGGACACGCTGGTGCAGGTTCGCCCGCCGGCCACCCTGATGTAGCCGTTGGGGTGCAGCTCCACCTGGCTGTCGAGGAAGGCGGTGTTGGGGGTGTGGCCGATGGCGACGAAGAGGCCCCCGACCTCGATCTCCCGCTGCTCACCGGTGACGGTATCCTGCAGAACGAGGCCGGTGACGAAGTCGTCGCCGATCACTTCCACGACCTCCGAGTTCCACTCCACGCGGATCTTCGGGTTCTCGAGAGCGCGGTCCGCCATGACGCGGGATGCGCGGAACGAGTCGCGCCGGTGGATCAGCACCACCTCGCGCGCGAACTTCGTGAGGTAGGTGGCCTCCTCCATGGCGGAGTCGCCGCCGCCGACCACGGCGAGAACCTGGTCGCGGAATGCGGGGAGAGCACCGTCGCACACCGCGCATGCCGAGACGCCGCCGCCGGTCTGTGCGAGCCGCTGCTCCTGCTCGAGCCCCAGCCAGTTGGCACGGGCACCCGTCGCGACGATCACCGAGCGGGCCTCGATCGGGTCGCTGTACGTGGGGCGCAGCACGAAGGGATAGGTGTTGAAGTCCACCGAGGCGATGTTCTCCATCTCCACCCGGGTCCCGAAGCGGATCGCCTGCTGCTTCATGTGGTCCATCAACTCCTGCCCACCGATGCCCTCCGGGAATCCCGGGTAGTTCTCGATGTCGGTCGTCCACATGAGCTGCCCGCCGGGGATCATGTCGCGTGACGGCTCACCCTCGTATACGACCGGGTCCAGCTGGGCGCGCGCGGCGTACACGGCGGCGGTCCAGGCGGCGGGGCCCGATCCGATGATCACGACGGTCTCGGCTTCACGTTCCGACATCAGTGGCTCGCTCCGGAGAGATGAGAATAGGGGTCCGCGGGTGCAGTCAAATGTAGGATGGATCGTGGCTCGGGTCCACCGTACCCCGCGCTGAGCAGAAGGACCGGAAGGGTCATCCCTGTGCGTGCGCTCATTCGCCGGAGCCCGCCCCCACGTCGGAGATGGGGATGCTCACGCGAACGATGGTGCCGACCCCTGCGGTGCTGGAGATCTCCACGCGCCCGCCAACGTAGGAGGCCCTCTCCTGCATCCCGAAGAGCCCGAGGCCACGGTTCTCACTGGTCACCTGGTCCAGCGAGAAGCCGGCGCCGTCGTCCTCCACGACGAGCACGGCCGTGTCTGCTTCCCGCAGGAGCCGGCACCCGATGCTGCTCGCGCCCGAGTGGCGGACGGCGTTGGAGAGTGCTTCCTGTGCGATCCGGTAGAGGACGAGCTCCGACTCCGGCGAAAGCGCTCGTTCCAGCGGGTCCACCGTCATGCGGATCTCCATCCCCACCGTTTCCGAGAGGCCGCGTACGTGCGACTCCAGCGCCGGCACCAGACCCAGCTCCTCGAGTGCCGGGGGGCGGAGCCCGCGGGCAAAGCGACGCACCCGTTCGATGGCCTCCACCAGCTCCGCGCGGAGTTCCTCGAGAACCCCTTCACGCATGGCCTCCGGGGCCGCACGCGCCAGACGCAGGCGGATCAGCAGCGCGGCGAGCGTCTGCGCCGTGTCGTCGTGCAGTTCGCGGGAGATCCGCTTCCGCTCCTCCTCCTCGGCCCGGAGCGCGCGGGCGGCCACGTCACGCAGCCGCTGCCGGTAGGTGGCGAGGCTCTCGAGCATCCCGTTGAAGGTGCGCGTGAGCCGCTCCAGGTCGCGGTCCGTCAGCGCCGAGTGCGGCACTCGCGCGTTCATCTCCCCACGCCGGACACCGGCGGCGGTCTGCTCCAGGAGCTTCAGCTGGGTGAGCGCGAGGCGCAGGATCACCGCGTTGACGAGGAGCGTCACCACCACGCCGATCAGCGCGAGCAGCGCCACGAAGGCGAAGCTCGAAAAGGCGCCGTGCTCCTGCTCCAGGTAGCGGCGCACGATCATCGTCCCGAGGAAGGTGCCGAGAACGACGATCGCCGCGTTGGCGAGGAGGATCTTGTAGAAGAGGGGAACGCGGAGGAGCGCTCGCACGGGACCTGAGCGGGCGATCGGTGGCGCCTCACTCGGCACGCGAGGACGCAACGGCGGCGCGTCCGGTGCATCGGGGGTCGCCCCGGGGTCGCCCCGCCTCACCGGGGTACCACGTGGATCATGCGACGCCCACGACCGGGAGCGACTCCAGAGGCGCGAGAAGGGCGACGATCGCCTCCAGGTTCCGTTCGTCCACCTCGTCGAAGGCAGCCGGAATGGAGCTGTCCACATCGAGCACCGCGATCAACTCACCGGATGCATCGAACACCGGCACGACGATCTCCGAGGCGGATGCCGCATCGCAGGCGATGTGGCCGGGGAAGGCGTGGACGTCGGGGACCACGATGGTCCGCCGCTCCCGCGCCGCCGCGCCGCACACGCCGCGCGCGAAGGGGATGCGGAGGCAACCCAGCGTGCCCTGGTACGGTCCCACGAGCAGTTCCTCCGGCGCGACCCGCCGGTAGAAGCCGGTCCAGAAATAATACGGAAAGGCGTTGTGGAGCAGGCACACGACGGAGGTCATCGCCGCGAGCAGGTCTCGCTCGCCTGCGAGGACCGCATCGAGCTGCTCGCGAACGGCGGTGTAGCGCTCCCGCCTGGCGTCGGGGTCGAGCCGCAGCTCGCCCGTGCGGTCCGCAACGAAGGTGTATTCGGCCATGGCGGCAAAGCTAGCGAGATGGTTGGAGATTGTCAGGGGGGACGGTCTCGCGCTTCTGAGCGGAGCGGACATCGCAACCGGCTGACTCGTAGATGGACGCAGGCCGCGGCGGAGGCGGTACCTGCCAGCGTCATCGAGACGGTGTGGGGCCGGGAATACCCGAGTCGCCCGCGGTTCGACCGTGAGAGGAGAGATCCACCGGGAGGGGGATCCGCAGACAGGGGTATGCACCTGACTCAACCAGGCACTCGATGGCGTGTCAGGGGTCTCGAGGACTCACTGATCAGCGTGCAACCTGTGCGCCTGTAAGCAGGGCGACTCGGTCATCCCGAGCGTAGTCGAGGGATCCCCCTGGGGAGCCGGCCAGGTGAAGCAAACTGGGGTAGCGCGGGATCTTCACCGGCGTCGCCGCGGCCTGAAACGGAGAGGGATTCCCTTCGGCTGCGCTCAGGGCAGGCTCTCGACTGCGCTCGGAATGACCGGGCCTCGAATCTGTGCCCGACAGGCTCGACCCGACCACAAGATCCGGGGATCGGTTGAGTCAGGTGCATACCCCTGTCCGCGGATTTCGCGGATTTCGCGGATTTCATCCGAGCCGATCTGCGAAATCTGAGCAATCTGCGGATGGTCGTTCAACGGTGACGGCCCGGCTCCGTGATCGGGGATCTGGATCTGTTCATCCGATATTCCGGTCCTCTTCCGTCGCCCTCCTGGGCGAGCTCTACTGCCGGGGAAGAAATCAGCGGGGCGCCCTCGACAACGGCCGCCCCGATGTCGAGCAACGCATGTACCGCAGCGGGTCCTCGATCCGGCGTGAGAACGAATGCCCATGCCGTGCCCCGCCCCTACCTAACCTGAATCCACACCGATATATTCTCCGCTTCGCACCGCCACACGCACCGAGATTCGCGACACCGGAATGCCAGCAGCGAGCACGCCCGTACGCGACCAGAGTCCAGCCGGAAGTTCCGTCGGGTCGCGAGCGGGGAGATGACGACGGCGACCCAGCGCGCCGGGATCGCGGCCGGCGCGGCGTCGGCAGGCGGGTGGCTGCTGCCAGCGCCTGCGCGACTACGTGACGCTGACCAAGCCGCGCATCATCTCGCTGCTGCTGGTGACCACGCTGGCGCCGATGATCATCGCCGCCGCGCGGGTGGCCGGACGGCTGGCTGGTGCTCTGGACGATGGTGGGCGGGTACCTGATGGCCGGCGGCGCGAACGCGATCAACATGTTCATCGATCGCGACATCGACTCGCGGATGGTCCGCACCGCGCTGCGGCCGATCCCGAGCGGCCGCATGTCGCCGGCGCACGTGCTCGGCTTCGGCATGACGCTGGGCGCGGCGGCCTTCGCGCTCTTCGCCTGGATGGTGAACCTGCTGAGCGGCGAGCCTCGCGCTCGCCGGGCTCCTCTACTACGTCTTCATCTACACCCGCTGGCTCAAGCGGACCAGCCCGCAGAACATCGTGATCGGCGGCGCGGCCGGCGCCTTCCCGCCGCTGGTCGGCTGGGCCGCGGCGACGGGCGAGGTCGCGCTCACCGCCATCTACCTCTTCCTGATCGTCTTCTTCTGGACGCCGCCGCACTTCTGGGCGCTGGCGCTGGTGAAGCAGAAGGACTACGGCCGCGTGGGCGTGCCGATGGCGCCCAACGTGTGGGGCGAGACGGAGACGCTGCGGCAGATGAAGATCTACACGGCTGATCCTGATCCCGCTCTCGCATCGTGCCGGTGGCTGTACGGCGGGCTCGGGCTGGTGTACGGCATCAGCGCGCTCGCTGCTCGGGCTCTGGCTGCTGCGCGACGTGCGATGCGGCTGGCGCGCGCCGCCGACTTCACGCAGCCGGCGTGGAGCGCTCTACCGCAACTCGCTGCTCTACCTCGCCCTGCTCTTCGCCGCGATGGCGGTGGACGGCTTCTTCCCCGTCTCGCTGGTCGGCGGCGCGGAGATTCCGCTCCTGCTCGAGAACCCGGATCTGCCGGCAGGAAGCTGACGAGGGAGTCAGCTCCGTCCTCTGGAGTGCAGGTGCGGGGATCCCGCCTGGGATTCCGCACCGTGCCGTGTTTCCATCCGCCTTCCATGTCAGAAGCGGCCCTTCAGTGACTCGCCATCCCGGCCGATGACGTCGTGCACCACGAGGTGCGCCGGCGCGACCGCGGTTCCCGGTCGATGACGCACGGACAAGGAGACCACCTGTGAGCTGGGAACGCGCGCTGGAAGAGCACCGTGCCGCGGTGGAGGTGCTGGTCGATACCCTGGGCCGGGTGAGCGACGCCAGGTGGCGGGAGCCCCGGGCGCCGGGGCACTGGTCCAGCGCACAGATCGCGGAGCACCTCCTCCTCTCCTACGAGGCGGCGCTCCGCGAGCTTCGTGGGGCGGGGGCGATGCGGCTGAAGCTGACATCGATGCGGCGCCTGTTCCTCCGCTGGATTCTCCTCCCTCACATCCTCTTCCACCGGACCTTCCCGATCCGCGCCGTGTCGCCGCGCGAGGTGCTCCCCTCCGAGAAGGGCGCGGATCGCGACGGTGTGGGCGACCGGCTGCGCGAGCTCGCCCGGGACTTCGAGAAGGCGATCCTGCTGGCGCGGAAGAGCGGGTCGGGCGGGCTCACGCATCCCTACTTCGGAACGATCCCCCCGCTCCGGTCCGTGCGCTTCGTCACGGTGCACATGGAGCATCACCGGCGCCAGATTCCGGAAGTGCCGCGGACGAACAGCTGAGGGGGGGCAGCCGCCGGTGGCTGGCCCGGCAGCGAACGGAGTGGAAGACTTGCCGCTCCGAACGAAAAGTTGTCATGCCGAGCGGCACGCCTGTCATTCCGAGCGAAGTCGAGGAATCCCTCTCCGACGCCGGCCCACGCACCGAGTCTGAAGGCTTCCCATCCCATTCGCCGTCGCCCCCTCGCCGCCTGCTCGTCGTGCGATTCGATCGGGAGCTGACTGGATCGAGAGGCTTCGACGTCGGTGCCGGGGCCGAGTGCGGAGCGGGATTCCTCGACTTCGCTCGGAATGACAGAGGTGCGCCGGTATGACAGAGGTACGCTCGGAAGGACAGAGGTACGCTCGGAAGGACAGAGGTGCGCCCGGACTGCCAGGGTTCCTGCGCCTGGGCCGACGTGACCGCCTCGCCCGGAACGAGATCGGGCCGCCCGGCAGGCCGGGCGGCCCCTCATTCAACGTACCGGGTTGCGCGAGCGCCCCCTGCGCGCCGGCTCCGCGCGTGCCACCTCCGGGACCGGCATCACCGCAAGCGCGGGTTCCGGGGCCCGCACTTCCCCCGCCATCTGCGGAATGGAGTACGGGACGAAGGGCGCTGAAACCCAGGCGGAGACATTTGCGCGCAGGAAGGAGCGGCCTTCACGTGGCAGACGGCGATCCACCGGCAGCCCGGTGGCCAGGGTCACTTCCGGGACCCGCGGAAGCAGCCGCAGCATCTGGATTTCCGCCGCGGGGAGCGGGTTGTCCAGCGGCAGGTACACGTGCCCGGGGTCGTGGGAATCGGCGCCGTAGCTGGCGAGCCCGACCTCGTGCGCGATCTGGTGGAAGTGACGCATCTGCGCTCGGGGGACGCTGTAATCCACCGCGCGACCCGCCGGGCGCCCGTGCTCGTCCATGAGCCCGTGCCACGAAGTGAGGGTCGCGGTGGCGATCGGACCGGGACGGGAGCGACCCTGCTGGAAGAGGAACGCCTGGCGATCGGGATGGCGCCACGTCTCGAGACGGACGAAGCGGATGCCGTCCTCGGCGAGCCGCCGTTCCAGCGCCATCACACGGGCGGCCGCCGAAGGGTGCAGCAGGTCCAGTGTGCGCCGGGCCACGCGGGTGAATTCCGGGTATTCGGTGCGATGCACCCGCCACTCCCACTCCTCGAAGCTCTCACCCGCGGCGGGCTGCGCGTGCCCGGGAACGCCGGCGAGGTGGGTGCCTGGCATCGGGGTCGCCGGTTGGTAGACCGGGAGATCCAGGTAGGAGAGGAGTCCGAAGCGTCCGGGGCCAGCCACCTCATGTCGGCAGAGAAGCTCCACGCGTGAGGGATTGCGCTGGAAGCGCTCCGGCCGCCAGTCCGAGCAGAATCCCCCTGCCCGCAGGGTCGTGCGAGGGCCGCGGGGGCGCATGCTGCCGGCCACGTCGGCGTCGGCACGCGGCATCGCGGAGGCGGCGACCGGAACGCCGATCGGCTCCCCCGCCGAGACGGCACGTGCGCTGGGAGCGGCGGAAGCCGAGCCGGCCGCGCCGATCGAGGAGGCGTTCAGCACGGGGACCAGCAGGGTGGCGGGTGCCTGCGCCGCGCCCATTGCGGGGAGCGCGAGGATGGTTGCAATCAGAAGCGCTGGAGATCCGGATCGCATGTGGGTATCTTCTCGGCCCCGGAGGGCGGTGGGAAAACGAGCCCGCTGACGTACGGAAGAGCGGGGAAGTGCACGACCCCTTGCAGAATGCCGCTGGGTGCGTGCGTTGCGCCGTCTGACCTCAAATCACGATCCCGTCGATGCTTCCACGTGACGGGACGCCAGAGCGCCGCATGACCGACTACCGAAAAGGTGCACCCGCCGCGCCACCTTCCGCCGAGCTGCTCCATGAGCGGCGCGAGCGCCTGCTCGCCGCGCTCGGTGAGGGAGTCGCCGTGATAGGCGCCGCGCCGGAGCTTCTCCGCTCCCGCGACACCGAGATCACCTATCGCCCCGATTCCAATCTCTTCTACCTAACCGGGCTCCGGGAGCCGGAGGCGATCGCCGTCCTCACACCGCACGACGAGGAGCACCGCTTCACCCTGTTCGTGCGGGAGCGCGACCCGGAGCGGGAGGCATGGAGCGGCACGCGCCTCGGCACGTCGGGCGCCCGGGAGCGAGTCGGCGCCACGGCGGCATACCCCATCGACGAGCTCGGGGAGCGCCTCCCCGATCTGCTCCGCCCCGCGGATGCCGTGCACTTTCCCTTCGGCCACGCACGGCTGGAGTCCACGATCCCGGGCCTGGTCGCACGGGCGCGGGCGGGGATGGCCCGCTCGGGGCGGGGGCCGGTGGCCATCGCCGACCTCGAGCACCTGCTGGAGCCGATGCGACTGATCAAGGACGCCGACGAGATCGCGCGCATGCGGGTGGCCGCGGAGATCGCGGTGGAGGGGCACCGCGCGCTGATGGCGGCGGCTCGCGCCGGCATCGGTGAGTGGGAGTTGCAGAGCCAACTCGAAGCAGCGTTCCGCCGGCTCGGCGCCGGCGGACCCGCCTTCCCCTCCATCGTGGGGAGCGGCGCCGGCGCGACCATTCTCCACTACGTGGCCAACGACCGCCGCGCCGGGGCGGGAGAGCTGGTGCTGGTGGACGCGGGCGCCGAGTGGGGGATGTACTGCTCCGACATCACCCGCACCTTTCCGATTTCGGGGCGCTTCTCACCCGCGCAGCGCGAGCTCTACGACATCGTCCTGGCGGCGCAGCGGGCGGCGATCGAAGCTGTGCGCCCGGGCGCACCCTTCACCGCCGTTCATGAAGCGGCGCTCGGCGAGATGGTGCCTGGCCTGATGGGTCTGGGGCTGCTGCGCGGTGAAAGCGCCGAACAGATCATCGAGGCCGGCGACCATCGTCGCTTCTTCCTCCACCAGACCTCGCACTGGCTCGGCCTGGACGTGCACGATATCGGCAACTACCGCCGGGATGGCGAGCCGGTGGCGCTGAGCCCGGGGATGGTTTTGACCGTGGAGCCCGGCCTCTACATCCCCGCCGACGCCGAGGACGTCCCGGAGCGCTATCGCGGCATCGGGATCCGGATCGAGGACGATGTTCTGGTCACGGAGGAGGGAAGGGAGGTCCTGACGGCGGCGCTGCCGACGGATGCGGAAGCGGTGGAGGCGATGGTCGGGACATCAGGGTGAGCCCCGAAGGCAGCGTCCCACATGTCATCCTCAGGCCGCCACGCCGGGGCTTGACGGGTGCACGAGTCGCCCGTGCGGCCGAAGGATCCGGATACCGGCGGCCCGCGCGCTACCGGGCACCGGGCGTTCACAGGCATCCGGATCCTTCGGCTCGCCGTATTCCGGTGAATTCCCTCATGCATCCAGCAGCGAGCCTCAGGATGACAGTTCGGGGGAGCAGCGAGCCTCAGGATGACAGTTCGGGGGAGCAGCGAGCCTCGGGATGACAGTTCGGGGGAGCAGCGAGCCTCGGGATGGCGGTTTGGGGGAGCAGCGAGCCTCGGGATGGCGGAGGAGGGATGACGGACGAGGGATGACGGACGAGGGGCAGCCCGCGCTGCCGCGACCAGATCACCAACTCCCTTGCGCCGCAGCCGTTCACCCGTCATCTTGCAGGTGCCCGTTGTTGGGGCGGTGGATGGATTTGCAGACTGCTTGCAACCACCTTAAAAAATGCTAAAGTGTCGGGTGATCGTCTGCCGGACCCCGCACTGTTCGTTCTGCGGGGTCCTTTTCGTATGTCCGTACCGTAACGGTGAGCACTGTGGCGAGAAGCTATCTGGAAGCGCTCCGCGAGCGCGTGCTGGTCTTCGACGGGGCGATGGGCACCTCCATCCAGGGATAGGATCTGACCGCCGCGGACTTCGGCGGTGAATCTCTCGAAGGTTGCAACGACTACCTGGTCATCACCCGTCCGGACGTGATCGGCTCGATCCACGCCAGCTTCCTGGAGGTGGGATGCGACGTGCTGGAGACCGACACCTTCCGCTCCAACCGGCTCACCCTGGGCGAGTACGGGCTGGGTGACCGGGTTCGGGAGATCAACATCGCCGCGGCGCGTGTCGCGCGCGCGAGCAGGCCGACCGCTTCAGCACGCCGGAGCAGCCGCGCTACGTCGCCGGCTCCATCGGCCCCTCCGGCTTCCTCCCCTCGTCGTCGGATCCCACGCTCGGCGGGATGCGCTTCGACCAGCTCGTTCCACTCTTCGCCGAGCAGGCGCACGCGCTCGTCGAGGGTGGCGTGGACGTGCTGCTGATCGAGACCTCGCAGGACATCCTGGAGGTGAAGGCGGCGATCTTCGGGTGCCGCGAGGCGATCGCCGAGGCGGGCCGGCCGGTCGCGCTGCAGGTGCAGGTGACGCTCGACACCTCCGGCCGCATGCTGCTCGGCACCGACATCGGCGCCGCGCTCACCACGCTGGAATCGCTGCGCATCGACGTGATCGGCCTCAACTGCTCCACGGGGCCGGAGCACATGCGGCAGGCGGTGCGGTTCCTCGGCGAGAATGCCCCGATGCCCATCTCCGTGATCCCCAACGCCGGGATCCCGCACAACGAGGCGGGTTGCGCCGTGTACCCGCTGGAGGCGACGCCCTTCGCGGACCAGCTGGAGGAGTTCGTCACGCGAGTTCGGCGTTTCGGTCGTGGGCGGCTGCTGCGGCACCACGCCGGAGCACCTGCGGCAGCTGGTGGAGCGGCTGCGGGGGGTGAAGCCGCTCGATCGCGAGATCCCCATCGTGCCGCGCGTTTCCTCCGCCATCCGCGCGGTGGATCTGGTGCAGGAGCCCCGCCCCACGATGATCGGGGAGCGAGTCAACGCGCAGGGGAGCCGGAAGATGAAACGGCACCTGCTGGAGGACGACTACGACGGCGTGCTGGAAGTGGCGCGCGAGCAGACGGAGGGCGGCGCGCACCTGCTGGACGTCTGCGTCGCCCTCACCGAGCGGCAGGACGAGGCGGACCAGATGCGCCACGTCGTGAAGCTGCTCTCCCAGGCCGTGGACGCCCCGCTCTGCATCGACTCCACCGAGGCCGACGTGATCGAGGACGGCGCTGAAGCAGATCGCCCGGTCGCGCGATCGTCAACTCCATCAACCTGGAGAACGGCCGCGAGCGGGTGGACTCCGTGCTCCCGCTGGTGGCCGCCCACGGCGCCGCGGTGATCGCGCTGACCATCGACCGCGACCTCGGCGGGATGGCGAAGACGGCCGAGACCAAGCTGGAGATCGCGCGGAAGATCCACACCATCGCCACCGAGGAGTACGGGCTCCGTCCGGACGCACTGATCTTCGACGCGCTGACCTTCACGCTCGCCACGGGCGACGAGGAGTTCCGCCGCTCGGCACTCGAGACCATCGAGGGGATCCGCGCCATCAAGCGAGAACTCCCGGGGGTGCTCACCACGCTCGGTGTGTCGCAACGTCTCGTTCGGACTGCAGAAGCACGCGCGGGCGGTACTCAACTCCGTCTTCCTCTACCACTGCGTCGAGGCCGGGCTGGATACGGCCATCATCAACCCCGCCCACGTCCTCCCGTATGCGGAGATCGACGACGAGGAGCGAAAGCTCGCGAACGACCTGATCTACGACCGTCGTGACGGAAGATCACGACCCGCTGGCCGCCTTCATCAACTTCTACGAGGGGAAGACGGTGGAGGAGACCTCCACCGTGGATCCCACGGCATCGATGGAGCCGGAAGCGGCGCTGCACTGGAAGATCCTTCACCGGAAGAAGGACGGGGTGGAGGAACTGATCGACCGGGCCGTGGAGCGCAACGGAGCCGTTCCGGTGCTGAACACCGTACTCCTCCCGGCCATGAAGGAGGTGGGTGACAAGTTCGGGGCGGGTGAGCTGATCCTCCCGTTCGTGCTGCAGAGCGCGGAAGTGATGAAGAAGGCGGTCGCTCGGCTGGAGACGTACCTGGAGAAGGCGGAGGGCCAGACGAAGGGGAAGGTGGTGCTCGCGACCGTGTACGGCGACGTGCACGACATCGGCAAGAACCTGGTGAACACGATTCTCACCAACAACGGCTACACGGTGGTCGACCTCGGCAAGCAGGTGCCGGTCAACACCATCATCGAGAAGGCGGAGGAGGTCGGCGCGGACGCGATCGGGCTCTCGGCGCTGCTCGTCTCCACCTCCAAGCAGATGCCGCTGTGCGCGCAGGAGCTGCACAGGCGCGGTCTGCGCTACCCGCTGCTGGTGGGGGGCGCCGCGATCAACCCGAGCTTCGTGCGCTCCGCCGCCGTGGTGGATGCGGGCGCCAGCGAGGTGTACCCGCCGGGGATGTTCTACTGCAAGGACGCGTTCGAGGGGCTCGCGGTGATGGACCGGCTGCAGGACGCGGATCACCGTGCGGAGTTCGTGCTCGCGCACAACGAGGAGATGGTCGAGCGGTCGCGCCGCTACGCGGAGAACCAGGCGAAGGCGGGATCGCTGCGGCCCGCCTCCCGGCGCGACGCCACGGTGCCCGAGGCCGATGTACCCGCGCCGCCATTCTGGGGGGTGAAGGTGCTCGACCTCGCGGTGGACGACGTGGTCGAGTGCATCGACCTGAACACGCTGTACCGCATGCAGTGGGGCGCCAAGAACCTGAAGGGCGAGGAGTGGGACCGCCTGCTCCGGGAGGAGTTCGAGCCGCGGCTGAAGCGCTACACCCGCGAGGCGCGCACCCAGGGATGGCTGCGCCCGCGAGCCATCTACGGGTACTTCCCGGCGGGGCGGGACGGCGACGACCTGGTGGTGTTCGACCCCGCCGAGCGGACGCGCGAGGTGGGCCGCTTCAGCTTCCCCCGACAGGAGGATCGGGAGCACCTCTGCCTCGCGGACTACTTCCGGCCGCTGAACGGGGCCGGCCCGGCGGACGTGGTGGCGCTGCAGGTGGTGACCAGTGGCGACCGCGCCGAGGAGTTCATCGCCAGGCGGAATGCGGGCGGCGACTACAGCGAGGGATACTTCCTCCACGGCTTCAGCGTGCAGACCGCCGAGGGCGCCGCGGAGCTGGTGAACCGTCGGGTGCGAGAGGAGCTGGGGCTGGCTGGGCCGCGCGGGCTGCGGTACTCGTGGGGGTACCCGGCGATTCCCGATGTGGAGCAGCACGAGCTGCTCTTCCGGCTGCTTCCCGTGGAGGAGACGCATCGGGGTGTCGCTCACCACGCGCGTGGCAGCTCGACTCCGGAGCAGTCCACGGCGGCGATCGTGGTGCACCACCCGGCGGCGAAGTACTTCTCGGCGTAGCGGCAGCCGCGGACCGGCTGTTTATCCGCAGATTTCGCGGAAGTGGGTATCCACTTCCTTCCAGTTGCTCCGAGGGCGGTGGTGGAGTTCGGGCTTCGAGGAGCAGCCGGCAGGTAGGTCCCGGATGGAAATACTGGAGTCGCCCCCGTTTCGACAGTGAGAGGAGAGATCCAGCGGGAGGGGGATCCGCAGATTACGCAGATTCCGCGGATTTCATCGAGCCGATCTGCGAAATCTGCGGAATCTGCGGATGGTCGTTCAGCGGTGTCGGCCCAGGTTCGTGATCGACGGGGGGCTGCTGCTGGACGGAAGGGGATACCCACTTTCGCGGATTGATTCGCCGGAATACATCTGCGAAATCTGCGGATAAACCACGGCTCGGTGCCCGGTGGTGCTCCGGTCTGATCCCTGATCAAATTTTCGATGCCCGACTTCAGATCGCTTCTTGCCGACAATCGCCCCCACGTCTTCGATGGGGCGATGGGCACCATGCTCTACTCGCGCGGTGTCTACATCAACCGCTGCTACGACGAGCTGAACCTCCGCGACCCCGACCTGGTGCGCGAGGTGCACCGCGAGTACGTGCGGGCCGGGCGCGGAGATCATCGAGACCAACAGCTACGGCGCGAACCGCGCTGAAGCTGGCGCGCCACGGGCTGGAGAAGGAGGTCCGGGCGATCAATGCGCGGGCCGCCGAGATCGCGCGGTCGGCGGCTGCCGGGCGGGCCTGCGTGGCGGGCGCGATCGGGCCGCTCGGGGTGCGCATCGAGCCGTACGGGCCCACCTCGGTGGAGGAGGCGCAGCGGCTCTTCCGCGAGCAGGCGGAGGGGCTGCTCGAGGGCGGCGTGGACCTCTTCATCCTGGAGACCTTCAGCGATCTGCTCGAGATGCAGCAGGCGGTGGCGGCGGTGCGGGCGGCTGTGCGACCTCCCGATCGTCGCGCAGATGGTGATCCAGGAGGACGGGCACACACCGCTCGGCACCGAGGCGGCGCTCTTCGCGGAGCGGCTCGCGCGAGTGGGGCGTGGAGGTGATCGGGATGAACTGCAGCGTCGGGCCTGCACGCGATGCTCGAGACGCTCGATCGACTCTCCGCCGTCACCGACCGTCCGCTCTCGGCCCAGCCGAACGCCGGCCTCCCGCGCGAAGTGGATGGGCGGAAGATGTACATGGCTTCGCCGGAGTACATGGCCAAGTACGCGGCGCGGCTGATCCGGAAGGGCGTCGCTTCGTCGGGCGGGTGCTGCGGCACCACACCGGAGCACATCCGCCGGATCTCCGACGCGGTGCGGGCGCTGACGCCCGGCTCCACGCAGCGTCTCCTTCGCGCAGCCCGAGCCGAGCGTGCAGCAGGCGGAGCCGGTGCCGCTGGCGCGAGCGCTCGGACTGGGGCGGCAAGCTGGCGCGCGGCGAGTTCCTCACCACGGTGGAGATCGTGCCGCCGCGCGGCGCGCAGCCTGAGAAGATGCTCGAGGGCGTCGCCGCTGCTGCAAGGAGGCCGGCATCGACGGCGTGAACGTGCCCGACGGACCGCGGGCACAGAGCCGCATGGGCGTTCTCGCCACCTCGCTGCTGATCCAGCAGCGGGTCGGGATCGAGCCGGTGGTGCACTACTGCTGCCGCGACCGCAACCTGCTGGGAATGCTCTCGGACCTGCTCGGCGCGCAGGCGCTCGGGCTCCGCAACCTGCTGCTCGATCACCGGCGACCCGCCCAAGATGGGGCCGTACCCGGATGCCACCGCCGTCTTCGACATCGACGCCATCGGCCTCACCAACCTGGTTTCACGCCTGAACCGCGGCCTCGATCCGGGCGGGAGCTCGATCGGCGAGCCGACCAGCTTCGTTGTGGGCGTCGGGGTGAACCCCGGCGCCGCCGATCTGGAGCACGAGCTGAAGCGCTTCTACTGGAAGGTGGAGGCGGGGGCGGAGTACGCCATCACGCAGCCGGTGTTCGATCCGGAGCAGCTGCTCGCCTTCATCGAGCGCATCGACCGGGAGGGGATCCGCATCCCGATCATCGCCGGCATCTGGCCGCTGGTGAGCGCGCGCAACGCGGAGTTCCTCGCCAACGAGGTCCCGGGTGTGGTGGTGCCCGACGCCATCCTGGACCGCATGCGGCGTCGCCAGCGCTGCGCGGCAAGGAGGCGGGCGTGGAGGAGGGGATCCTGCATCGCGCAGGAGATGCTGGCCCGCTGCCATCCGCACATCCAGGGGGTCCAGGTGAGCGCCCCGTTCGGCAGGGTGGACCTGGCGCTGCGGGTGTTCGAGGCAATTCCGGGGTGGGTGACGCAGAAGGTGGCGGAAGTTCCAGTACCTGATGGGGTACAAGGGGCTGACCTTCCACACCAGGGCTCCCGGCCCTCTCTCTCTGCCGGTAAGCGCGGAGACGGTTCGTGCGGAGAAGATATGGATCCCCGGATGAGCGGCGCGCGGCTGGATGATGCGCCATCGGGCAAACGAGGATGATCCGGCGATTGATCGAGTGGCGGCTGGCGCGGGAGGAAGCCCGGCTGGGGAGTTCGCTCGAGTACCTCCGGCACATCGCGCGCGAGTCGTTGCCGGCGTTTCTGAAGTTCGGTGCCTTTACCCCGCTGGCCTCGCACCGCCGCGTGCTGCCGCCCGAGCCGTACCACGTCGCCCGCCTCGTTGCCACCTTCGCGGAGGACTGCGGCACCTGCGTGCAGATCGAGGTCGGCCTCGCCCGCGAAGCCGGTGTGGCGCGCGGACTGATCCGGGCAGTTCTCGATGGAGCAGTCGAGTCACTCCCGGTCGATCTTCGGGATGTGTATCGCTTCACTCGCGCCGTGGTGGAGCGGACAGGAGCAGAGGCCGAATCGCGGGAGCGGCTGACGGAGAGATATGGAGCGGAGGGACTGGTGGAACTGGCACTGGCGATCTCCACCTGTCGCGTCTTCCCCACCACCAAGCGCGCGCTCGGCTACTCCATCAGCTGCGATCGGGTGCAGATCGACGCCTGAGAGCCGGCGTCGTGATGCAGTCGGGTCCCGGTGCTCCGATGCCGCGACGCGCAATCCGGTCCGCTAATGCGTCACAACCCGGCCTCCTGCCACGTATCTGCTCGATGCTCCGGTGTAACGCACCGGATCTGAGGTGCATCCGCACCCGGGAGTTCCCGCGCGGAAGCTCCTCCGTCCATCCTGCTCGGCTCCTGATCGCCCCTCCCGTGGAGAGCCTCAGCCGGCGGGCGGCGGGGAAGCAACACCCTCGGGCCGGCGGATCAGACCGACACCCAGCGCGAGCAGCCCCGCCACGAGCACCACCGCCCCCACGTACGCCAGGTGGATCAGCGCGTTCGGTTCGGTCGCCTCCGGGTGGAGCACAGAGAGGAAGAAGGCCGCCGGGAGGAGGATGGCCGCGAGGGGGATGGCCGCGAGGGGGATGGAGGCGCGCACCAGGGCTTTGACCCTCTCCGACAGGCGCGCCTCGTCCACGTAGCGGAGGGCCAGGAGCGCGAGGATCAGCAGGACGCCGGCGTGGGCATGTCCCGCCCGCCAGAGATCCTGGCGGAGCGGGTTCGCCATGTACCCGGGCTCCGCGATCAGCAGCGTCAGGATGCTCACACCGCCGAAGGCCACAGTGGGGAGGATCACGAGGAGGATTCCTGCGAGCCGGCGCGATTCAGGAGACATCTCTTCCTCCCGCTTCAGGGTTGGAGACGGCGGCGCGGAATCGCGCCCCCATCGAGCGAGCCATCCGCTGCCTCACCGCGACCGGCGCCGGGGCCCGCGCCGCCATGGCCAGCCGGTAGCGCTTTCCGGGGAACACCAGCGCTCTCTCCCAGCGGACCGTCTCGCTCATCGTCCGTCTCCCGGTGGTTGGTGGAGACCCACCGCATTCGCGGTGCGCAGCCCGCCGAACAGTCGCCCCAGCGAAGCCCCGTAGGCCGCACGAAAGTCCTCCTCGCTCCCCGCGAGGGCCCCCGAGATCCGCAGCGAGACCAGCCCGTGCACGTGTGCCCAGATGGTCAGCGCCGTCGCCGCCGGGTCTCCCGCCGCGATCTCACCTGCACGCATGCACTCCCGCACCCTCTCCACCAGGAAGCGGAAAGTCGCCTCCCGCCGCGCATCCCGCGGCTCCGAGTCCGCCGGCCTCGCGGACATGAAGATGGTCCGGTAGATCTCCGGCTGCTCCAGCGCGAAGCTCAGGTAGCCGGAGCCCGCGAGTCGGAGCCGTTCCCCCGCAGTGCGCCCCTCCAGCGCCCGCTCCAGATAGCCGCCAAACACCCCGAACCCCGCATCCAGCACCTCGTCCACGAGCGCCTCGCGACGGGGAAAGTGCCGGTACAGGGCCGTGGGCGTGACTCCGACGCGTGCCGCCACCGCACGCATGGTCACACCGCCCTGCCCCTCCTCCAGGTAGATCTCCCGCGCCGCCCCCAGAATCCGCTCGCGTGTGCTCATGTTAACAAGTGTTAACTGCGGGGAGCGGCGATGTCAAGGCGGATGAGGGGTGGAGTGCGGCGGGTGGCCTCGAGGACCAGGAAACGACCATCCGCAGATTACGCGGATTTCGCGGATCGGCTCGATGAAATCCGCGAAATCTCCGTAATCTGCGGATCCCCCTCCCGCTGGATCTTTCCTCTCGCTGTCGAAACGCGGGAGAGTTCAAGTCATCTTCGCTCCTGCGTACCCGCCCCCGTTGATCCTTTCTCCTCGCGCCCCTATATTCATGGGCTTTGCATCTCGCGCCTCGCTCTGCGGTGGTACCGCGGTGGGGCGCTCCGGCTATGGGTCGCAGCGGCAGGGACGACGTGTTCGACCAGCTCAGCGAGAAGCTCGACGGCGTACTCGGTGGCTTCCGCCAGCGCGGGGTGCTCACCGAGCCCATGATCAGCGATGGGCTGCGGGAGATCCGGCGCGTGCTGCTGGAAGCGGACGTGAACTACCAGGTCACGCGCGAGTTCCTGAAGCGGGTGGAGGAGAAGGCGCTGGGGGAGCAGGTGCTGCAGGTCGGTCTCGCCGGGCCAGCAGATCGTGAAGATCGTGCACGACGAGCTGACGGCGATGCTGGGGAGCAAGCGACAGGCGCTCACGCTCGCCGCGGTCCCGCCGACGATAATCATGATGGTGGGGCTGCAGGGGTCGGGTAAGACGACGACCGCGGGCAAGCTCGCGCGGAAGATGAAGCGCGAGATGCGGCAGACGCGCATGGTCGCCTGCGACGTGTATCGGCCGGCCGCCGTGGATCAGCTGCAGACGCTGGGCGAGCAGGTGGGCGTCCCGGTCTACGCCGAGCCGGGGAGCCAGGACGTGGTGGGGATCGCGCAGGCGCGCGCTGGAGACGGCGCAGCGCGAGCGCGACCGCGTGGTGATCTTCGACACCGCCGGCCGGCTGCAGATCGACGAGGAGATGATGGACGAGCTGCAGCGGCTGAAGGCGGCGATCCAGCCCGACGAGATCCTCTTCGTCGCGGACGGGATGACGGGCCAGGAGGCGGTGACCATCGCCGAGGGCTTCGACCAGGCGCTCGACCTCACCGGCGTGGTGCTCACCAAGATGGACGGCGACGCCCGCGGTGGCGCCGCGCTCTCCATCTTCGGAGTCACCGGCAAGCCGATCAAGTTCATCGGCGTGGGCGAGAAGCTGGACGGGCTGGAGGACTTCCACCCCGAGCGGATGGCCGGCCGGATCCTGCAGCAGGGCGACGTGCTGACCCTGGTGGAGCGCGCGCAGAGCACGTTCGACGAGGAGCAGGCGAAGAAGCTCGAGAAGAAGGTGATGGGGGCCGGCCGCTTCGACCTGGAGGACTTCCTCACGGCGATGCGCCAGATCCAGAACCTCGGCCCGCTGGAGAACCTGCTGAAGCTGCTGCCCGGCGTGAACAACAAGATGTTGAAGAACGTCAAGGTCGATCCGCAGCGGATGAAGCACATCGAGGCGATCATCCTCTCGATGACGCCCGAGGAGCGGAAGAAGCCGGAGCTTCTGAACGGCTCCCGCCGGGCGCGCATCTCACGCGGTTCCGGCCGCCCGGTGGTGGAGATCAACCGTCTCCTGCAGCAGTTCAAGGAGATGCAGAAGCTGATGAAGCAGATGAAGGGGCTGCAGGGGATGATGCCCCGCGGCATGGCGAAGCTGCCGATGGGGGGGCTGCCGTTCGGGAAGTAGCGGCGCGTGAACTGGTGCCGGTGCCAGCAGGTTTGCTCCGGATACGGGTACGATTCCGCGGCCAGTTGCTGGTGAACGGGTTCGACGCATTGGCTGCGCCGGCGCCAGTAACAGTCTTCCCGAAGCAACCACGCCGCACCGGGCCGACTGCCCCGGAGAGAATCGGCAACCAGTCACTGGTGGCGAACTCTCAGCAGTCACGGCAGGAAGGAACTGGCTCCGCCATTGGACGATGGCAAGGAAGCCAGTCCTCGATCGTCCGCGCCGGAACCGGGCACAGAGGCCCGCTCCCCGCTGGACGCCACCTCGCAATCGACCAGGAGGATCGATGGCACTGAAGATTCGTCTCCGCCGCATGGGGCGGAAGAAGGCCCCCACGTACCGTCTCGTCGTGGCGGAGAGCAGCATGCCCCGTGACGGCCGGTTCGTGGCCAACATCGGACACTACAACCCGCGCACCGAGCCGATCACCCTGGTGGTGGATCGGGAGCAGGCGCTGCAGTGGATCGCCAAGGGCGCGAAGCCCACGGACACGGCACAGTCACTCCTCCGCAAGGCCGGGGTGTTCAGGCCGGAGGCGCCCGTCAGCGAGGCGGTGGACGCGGTGAAGGAGACCGTGAAGACGACGGCGAAGAAGGCCGGCACCTCCGCCCGGAAGGCCGCGTCCGCAGTGGCGGCCGCCGCGGGGAGCGTTGCCGAGACTGTGAGCGAGGCCGCGGTCAGCGCGGTCGAGACGGTGCGCGAGAAGGCGGAAGACGTGGTCGAGGCGGTGCAGGAGCGTATCTCCGGCGCCGACGAGACGGAGAACGCCGCAGTTGAGGAGACCGAGGGCGTCGCGGTTGAGGAGTCGGAGGGCGCTGCCGCCGAGGAGCAGCCGGAAGCGGCCGCCGACGAGACGCCGAAGGCGTAGAGCAGGCGATGGCCGGCGCTCCTCGCTCGCAGGCGGGCGGCGAGCCCGGCTGGCTCGTGGTGGGCACCGTGCGCAAGCCGCACGGCGTCCGCGGGGAGCTCCAGCTGGCGCTCGATACCGATCGGCCCGAGGCGGTCTTCTCTCCCGGCCGGGTGCTGGAGGTGGGAGATGCGCGGGGCCGCCCGGTGGGGCGGCGCTACACGGTGCGCAGGGCGCGACCCTTCAAGGATGGCATGCTGGTGACGCTGGACGGACTGACCACGCGCGACGCGGAGGTGGAGCAGCTGCGCGGGATGGCTCTGATGATCCCCGACAGCGAGGCGGCGCCCGCAGCGGAGGGCGAGGTGCTGTACCGCGATCTCATCGGGTGCGAGGTTCGCCTCGCGGGCGAGACCATCGGTACGGTGAAGGATCTGCTCCCCACGCGGGGCACCGAACTGCTCGTGATCCGCCGACGAGGCGCGAAGGAGCTGCTGGTTCCCTTCGTCGCCGAGATGGTGAAGTCGGTGGACGTGAAAGCGAAGACGCTGGAGATCGAGCCGCCGGAAGGGTTGCTGGACTTATAGGAGTAGATTCACTGGTTGTGTTGACCAGTCACTTGTGATGAAGCCGGACCAGCATCGTGGTAAGTTTACCGGTGACGGAACCCGAAGCAGGCTGATTGGCAAGTCACTGGTAGAACCGCATAACCGTGATAATCAACATTGTCTCGCTCTTTCCGGACTTTTTCGAAGCGCCGCTGGGAGTGAGCATCCCGGGGCGTGCGGCGGCGGCGGGGCTGGTGGAGTATCGCGTGGTGAACCCGCGCGACTTCACGCATGACCGTCACCGCACGGTGGACGACTACCCGTACGGCGGCGGCGCGGGGATGGTGCTGAAGCCGGAGCCGTTCTACGACGCCGTGGAGTCGCTGACTCCCGATGGGAGTGGACCGCCGGCGGGGAAGATCCTGGTGATGTCCGCCAGGGGGAAGCGCTTCACGCACGACGACGCGGTGCGCTACTCGCTCGAGGAGGAGCTGACGCTTCTCTGCGGGCACTACAAGGATATCGACCAGCGGGTGGCGGACGGGCTGGGCGCGGAGGAGGTTTCCCTGGGAGACTTCATCCTGTCCGGCGGTGAGATCCCGGCACTCGCGATCGTCGATTCGGTGGTCCGGCTCCTTCCGGGAGCCATCTCGGACCACGAGTCGGCTTCGACGGATTCGTTCTACGAGGGGGTGCTGAGTCCGCCCTCGTACACGAGACCCCCGGTGTTCCGGGGAATGGACGTCCCGCCGGTTCTTTTGACGGGGGACCATGCGAAGATCGCCGCGTGGCGGCGGGAGCAATCGGAACGGCTCACGCGTGAGCGGAGACCGGACCTGAGTTGATGTTGGGAGGCGGAGCGCGCTCCGCCGGTCGCGGCCGGATCATCCGGCGCTCTCAACCTCTCCACTTTCTTTCTATCGATCAGGGGTAAACATGCACGCGTTTGTCGAGACCCAGAAGGAGTATCTGCGGGAGGGCCTGCCGAATTTCCGGCCGGGCGATACCCTGCGGGTCAGTGTCCGCGTCCGCGAAGGTGAGAAGGAGCGCCTGCAGGCGTTCGAGGGGATCTGCATCGCGCGGAAGCACGGCGGCGTGAGCGAGACGTTCACCGTCCGGAAGATCTCCGGAGGCGTGGGCGTGGAGCGCATCTTCCCCCTGCACTCACCGTCGATCGAGTCGATCACGGTCGTGCGGCGTGGCATCGTGCGTCGCGCGAAGCTGTACTACCTGCGTGCGCTGCGCGGCAAGGCGGCGCGCATCAAGGAGCGCCGTACCCGCTAACAGCGGTGCGGGAAGATGGAACCGGGGCGGCGGGGAAACCCGCCGCGTCCGGCAGGCGACGGCTCCGGGGCCTGCTCGAGATCGAGCGGGGCTTCTGGAGCCGTGGCGTTGAGGTGATCGCCGGCGTGGACGAAGCCGGCCGCGGTCCACTGGCGGGGCCGGTGGTCGCCGCGGCCGTGGTGATGCCGGTCGGCTACCGAATGCGGGGCGCGGACGACTCCAAAGTGCTGACCGCGGCGAAACGGGAGGCGCTGGCGATCCGGATCGCGGCGAAGTGCCGCTGCTTCGGGATCGGGGCCGCCTCCTGCCGGGAGATCGACCGACTGAACATCCGGCGCGCCACTGCGCTGGCCATGAACCGGGCCGTGGCGCGGCTGAAGATCCGTCCGGAGCATCTGCTCGTGGACGGCCTTCCCGTGCCGGAACTGGGTCTCCACTGGCAGACGGCCGTGGTGGACGGTGACGCAAAGGTGCACGCGATCGCCTGCGCCAGCATTCTGGCGAAGGTGTATCGCGACCGCCTGATGCTGCGGCTTTCGGCACGCTACCCGCTCTACGGCTGGGAGCGCAACAAGGGGTACGGCACCCCCGAGCACCGCGAGGCGCTCTACGCGCACGGGCTCACGCCGCACCACCGCCGATCCTTTCAACCGGTGGAGCAGCTCACCCTTCTTCCCGAGATCCCCGCCGTATGACCGAGTCGATCGAACGGCTTCGCCCCTCCTGGATCGCCTTCGGCTGGTTCATCGCCGCCGCGGTCACCTCGCTGTTCCTCCTGGGACTCGTTGCACTCGGCGTCATCTCCGAGGATCCCCAGACGGACGGCACCTGGATCGCCCTCGCCTTCGTGATCGGTTTCGCGGTCGCGGGATACTTCGTCGGCGTGCGGGCCGGCACCTCACCGATCCTCCACGGCGCGGGGATGGGGTTGGTCTCGCTGCTCGTCTACCTCGGAGCGAGCCTGCTCGCCGGAGAACCCACCGGCCAGACGGCGTGGAGTGAGGTCAGCACGGCAACCGCATTGTGGGTGATCCTCCTGCAGACGGTCGCGGCCATCGTGGGTACGCGGGCCGGCGTCCGCTGGCGCAGATCGGAGTAGCCGGCGCCGTCCCCTGCGGGGAGCACGGGAGCAGGACCCGTGGTGGCACGGCAGCGGGCACCCCGCTCTCGTGTCATCCCGCGCGAGCGAAGCGAGCGCTGGGATCCGGATGCCTGGCATGCCCGCGGCATCCGGATCCTTCGCCCGCGCGGACATCGAGGCATGCGTCTGCTTCCTGCCGCGGGCTCAGGATGACGGGGAGGGCCGCGGGCTCAGGATGACGGGGAGGGCCGCGGGCTCAGGATGACGGGGAGGGCCGCGGGCTCAGGATGACGGGGAGGGCCGCGGGCTCAGGATGACGGGGAGGGCCGCGGGCTCAGGATGACGGGGAGGGCCGCGGACTCCGGATGACGGGGAGGGCCGCGGACTCCGGATCACGGAGAAGGGCCGCGGGCTCAGATGACCCGGAGGGGCGCGGTCATCCCGGCATGACTCTGCGTCCGACCGCGTTCGACATTGTCACAGTTTTCCGATCCGGCCAGAACCCGAACCATCGGCATCGTGAACCGCTTCACAGCCCAGATCGCCACCGAACTCGAACTCCCCCTGTCGGGAGTGGCCGCCACGCTGGAACTGCTCCAGGCGGGGAACACGATCCCGTTCATCGCGCGCTACCGGAAGGAGGCGACCGGTGAGCTGGACGAGCTGCAGGTCCGCGACATCCGCGATCGGTCTGAGTATCTGGGCGAACTCGCCGAACGGCGCGCGACGATCATCGGTTCCATCGAGGAGCAGGGAAAGATGACGCCCGAACTGCGGGCGGGCCTGGAGCGAGCGGCGACCAAGTCCGAACTGGAGGACCTGTACCGCCCGTTCAGGCCGAAGCGTCGTACCCGCGCCATCATCGCGGCCGAGCGCGGCCTGGCCCCGCTCGCGGAGCTGATCTGGTCGCGCGACATCTCCGACCGGGAGGTGGAACAGCGCGCCGCAGACTTCGTGGATCCGGAGAAGGAGGTCGGCGACGTTCAGGCGGCGCTCGCCGGCGCGCGGGACATCCTCGCCGAGCGCGTTGCCGACGATCCGGCCGCGCGCACCTTCGTGCGCGACCTCACCCGCAGCCGGGGCGAACTGGAGACACGTGCCGCCCGCGGCCGGGAGAACGAACCATCCAAGTTCCAGGACTACCACGACTTCTCCGAGCCGATCCGCCGAATTCCGGGTCACCGCATCCTGGCGATCCGCCGCGGTGAGGCGGAGGAGTTCCTGACCGCGCGGCTGACGGCGCCGGAGGAGGAGATCGTGGTGGGGCTGCGTCAGCGCTTCGTGGCCGGTTCCGCCGCAGCGGGTCAGATGGAGCAGGTGGTGACGGATGCGTATCGGCGGCTGATCTCTCCCTCGGTGGAGGTGGAGCTGAGGACGGAGCTGAAGACCCGCGCCGACGAGGAGGCGATCCAGATCTTCGGGCAGAACCTGGAGGGGCTTCTGCTCTCCTCGCCGGCCGGCGGGCGCATCACGCTGGGCGTCGATCCCGGCTACCGTACGGGGTGCAAGCTGGCGGTGGTCTCGCGCACCGGTGCCCTACTCGCCACCGGTGTCGTCTACCTGCACCAGGAGGAGCGGGCTGCCCGTGAGTTGAAGGGGCTGGTGGAGAGGCACGGGGTGGAGCTGGTGGCGGTCGGCAATGGCACCGCCTCCCGTGAGACGGATCGGCTCGCGCGAGTAGCGGTTCGGGAGATCCCGGCGGCATCGCGACCGACGGTGGTGATGGTCAACGAGTCGGGTGCCTCCGTCT
The DNA here is from genome assembly GCA_963793235.1 of uncultured Gemmatimonadales bacterium. Lineage (GTDB taxonomy): Bacteria > Gemmatimonadota > Gemmatimonadetes > Longimicrobiales > Longimicrobiaceae > CAWBZF01. The sequence continues at coordinate 821,794 of CAWBZF010000006.1, read as the reverse complement.
ATTCCGCTTCGGACGTGGCACGAGAAGAGTTCCCGGAGCTCGATCTCACCCTGCGCTCCGCGATCTCCATCGCCCGCCGGCTTCAGGACCCGCTCGCAGAGCTGGTCAAGATCGACCCCAAATCCATCGGCGTCGGACAGTATCAGCACGACGTCTCTCAGAGCAGGCTGAAGCGGCGGCTGGACGAGACAGTGGAGAGCTGCGTCAACCGCGTGGGTGTGGAGGTCAACACTGCTTCTCCATCACTCCTCTCCTATGTGGCTGGGATCGGCGGAACGGTGGCGCAGAACATCGCGCGGTTCAGGGACGAGAAGGGGGCGTTCCGCTCCCGGCGCGACCTGATGAAGGTCCCCGGTCTCGGCGCGAAGACGTTCGAGCAGGCCGCCGGCTTCCTCCGGATCCGCGACGGTGAGCACCCGCTGGACGCATCGAGCGTGCACCCGGAGCGGTATCGGCTGGTGGAGCGGATCGCAGGGGACCTCGGCGTGGAGCTCCGCTCGCTGATCGGTGACGAGTCGCGCGTGCGCGCGATCGAGCCGCGTCGATACGTGGGCGATGGCGTCGGGCTGCCGACGCTGGAGGACATCCTCGCCGAGCTCCAGAAGCCCGGCCGCGACCCGCGCGAGGCGTTCGAGGCACCCGCTTTCCGAGATGACGTGGAGACTCTCGCCGACCTCCGTGAGGATATGCTCCTGCAGGGGACTGTGACCAACGTGGTCGCCTTCGGCGCCTTCGTGGACGTGGGCGTTCACCAGGACGGCCTGGTGCACATCTCCCATCTCTCAGACCGGTTCGTGCAGGATCCCAACGCCGTGGTGAAGGTGGGCGATCGCGTGCAGGTGCGCGTGCTCTCCGTGGACGTGCAGCGACAGCGGATCGCGCTCAGCATGAAGAGCGGGGATGCGGCGCCGGCTGCGGGTCGGGGTGGGCAAGCGCGGCCCGCGGAGCGGAGGGGGCGCAGCGAAAAGCGAGAAGCTTCGGCGCCGGCTCCGTCACCGCGCCCCCCGAGTGAGGGGCTTGCGCCGAACGGAATGCGGATCACGCGGGGGTAGCGGCGAGGATGCGGATGGCAGCTTGACGTGCATGGTGCCGGAACCCGAACCCATCGCTGCGCTCCGTGCGAGCGTGGGCTCAGGGTGTTGGGGCGCGGCGGCGCGCTCCCGCCGCACCCCGATCGAGGTGGCTGGCCCATACCCTCTTTCGAAATCCCCCACAGCGACTTACTTACCAGGGTCCCCCCTGAATCCTGAATCCCGAATCCTGAATCCTTCCCCATGTCACAACCCGGAGAGCAGTGGGCGAGCAGCGCCGCAACGGTGCGCGGCGCGCGGGCCGGGTGAGCCGATGCTCCTGGATTTCGGCGTCCTCGCCTTCCGCCGGATCACCGGCCGGACGCATCGCGGTCGGACCTTCCGCGCGCAGCAGATCACTCTGGACCATCAGACCTTCATCGATTGCCGGTTCGAGGCGTGCACCCTGGTGCTGCTCGGCTCCGACAGCGTCCGGATGGAGGGGTGCACCTTCGTCGCCTGCCGATGGGCGGTGGCAGGGTACGCCGCCAACACCGTGCAGGTGCTGAAGCAGCTCTCCGGGATCGAGGGGGTCGCGGAGGTGATTCGTGACACCTTCGAGGATGTGCTCGGGCCGGCGTCGGATGAGGAGGATGATGGGGATGATGGGGATGCTGGGGATGCTGGGGATGCTGGGGATGCTGGGGATGATGGGGATGCTGGGGATGATGGGGATGATGGGGATGATGGGGATGATGGGGATGATGGGGATGCTGGCGTTACCGAGGAGGCGCAGCCGAAACCCTGATTGCTCCTGAGGCGATCCCGGCGGGGCCACCCGACCACGGGGAGTGAGCCCCCGGGTTGAGCGGCATTGCGCGCTTCGCTATGTTGTAGGTTTACGGGTCGGTAGCTCAGTTGGTAGAGCACCGGACTTTTAATCCGATGGTCCTGGGTTCGAGTCCCAGCCGACCCACTGTTGTAGGCGAAAGCCCCGTCGCGACTTGCGGCGGGGCTTTCGTTCTCTGCCAGAAACGCTCAGGCTACGCGAGGGCGTGTTCGCCGACGACGCGAAAGCCCGCCGGCCGCTGGTACGGGCGCGGGCGGCGGTCCGATGAAGGATCCTGACGCCCGTCTCGTCACCGGCTACCCTTCCCCTCACTGCGACGGGCCGTTCCCGTCGCATTGAGCGCCGAGGCAAAGAGGAACCGGTCTTGCCGGCCGGACATCCAACCCTCAGTTTTCGCGTGACCACCTACACCTGATTCGGATGGGCGCCGCACGTCGTGGCGGTGTTTCGCACGTTCCGGATCTCCACCGAGCTACTCTCACCCGTCGAGGGCCATGCCACTCCAGCGATCCACCGTCATCGCGATGATAGCGTCCACAGCTCTGGCCGGCGCGTGCGCTCCGGCGATGCCGGTTCAGGATTCACCGCGGCAGGCGCCGTCAGCGCAGGTGAGCGCCTCGACCGGCTATGCCACCCCGCCAGCGCCCATCTCGGCCATCCTGAACGCCAGCCCTCTGCCGGGCGTCGCGGTCAGCCCTGACGGGAGTCGTCTGGTGTTCCTGGAGCGCGCGGGGATGCCTTCCATCGAGGAGCTGGCGGAGCCGGAATTGCGGCTGGCGGGCGTGCGGATCAACCCGCGCACCAGCGGCCCGAGCCGGAGCGGCTTCACCACGGGGCTGCGGATCGCTCCCGTGGAAGGTGGCCAGGAGATCGTGGTCTCCGGCCCGGCATCGCCTCGGATCTCCTGGGTGCAGTGGGCACCGGACGGCGGCCGGATCGCCTTCTCCAACACCGTCGCCGACGGCATCGAGCTCTGGGTAGCGGATACGCGCACCGGAGCCGCGCGCCGCGTGATGGGAGGGGAGCTGAACGGTACACTCGGCGCGCCATTCCAGTGGAGCCATGACGGTGGATCGCTGCTCGTGAAACGCAACGTGCCGGGCCGTGGGGCCGCCCCGATCGCGCCGGCCTCGGTGGGCCCGGTGATCCAGGAGAGCGCAGGTAGCACGGACCCGGTGCGGACCTTCCAGGACCTGCTGACGAACCCGCACGACGAGCGCCTCTTCGAGCACCACTTCACATCCCAGCTCGTCATGGTGCCTGCGGCGGGAGGACAGCCGACGGTGGTGGGCGAGCCGGGGATCTACTCCTCCGTGGACATGGCCCCGGGCGGCGAGTACGTGCTCGCGACGCGCATCAGGCGTCCGTTCAGCTACATCGCGCCGCTCTTCAGCTTCGCGAGCGAGACGGTCGTCCTGGACCGGCGCGGTGCGATGGTGAGCCGCATTTCGGACCGTCCGGATGTGACCTTCTCGCCGATCGGGCGCGACATGGTGAACCCCGGGCGCCGCTCCATCTCGTGGCGTGCCGACGCACCCGCCACGCTGGTGTGGGTGGAGGCGATGGATGGTGGGGACGCGCGCACCGGGGCCGTCGTTCGTGACCGGGTGTTCGCGCTGGATGCCCCGTTCAACGGAGCGCCCCGCACGCTCGCCGATCTGGATCAGCGCTTCGCCGGCATCCAGTGGGGGCGTGAGGATCTCGCGCTGCTGCACTCGCGCTGGACCACCGATGCGCGGACCCGCACCTACGTGCTCGACCCGTCGCGACCCGGCACCATGCGGCTCCTCGTGGACCGCTCCGCCGAGTCGCGGTACGACGATCCGGGCTCGCCGGTGACCACCACCAACCAGGCCGGCCATCGGGTGCTTCGCTTCGGCGCGGACGGCGGTTCCATCTATCTTGCCGGCCAGGGAGCTTCCCCGCGCGGCGAGTACCCGTTCCTGGACCGCCTCAACCTGGCCACGGGGGAGACTTCGCGCCTCTGGCAGGCGGAGGATCCGTACTTCGAATCCTTTGTGACGCTGGCGGACGGCGCGGCGAACCGCATCATCACCCGGCGTGAGTCGCTGACCGAGGCGCCCAACTACATCCTTCGGGATCTGCGGTCGGGAAGCAACCGCGCCCTCACCGATTTCAAGGATCCGGCGCCCCAGCTCGCCGGAGTGCAGCGGCAGATCATCACCTATCCGCGTGCGGATGGAGTGATGCTGTCCGCCACTCTGCTGACGCCCCCGGGCTACGATGCGCAGCGAGATGGCCCGCTTCCGACGCTTCTCTGGGCGTACCCCCGCGAGTTCCGCGACGCCGCGGCCGCGAGCCAGATCAGCGGCTCGGCGAATCGCTTCAGCCGTCCCTCGGGCGCCTCGCACCTGTTCCTGCTCACGCAGGGATACGCGATCCTCGACGGTCCGGCGATGCCGATCATCGGCGAGGGCGACGAGGAGCCCAACGATCGTTACATCGAGCAGCTGGTTTCCAGCGCTCGCGCCGCCGTGGACGCGGGGGCTGCGATGGGCGTCGTGGATCGGAACCGCGTCGGCGTGGGCGGTCACTCGTACGGCGCCTTCATGACCGCCAACCTGCTCGCGCACTCGGACCTGTTCCGTGCCGGCATCGCGCGGAGCGGTGCATACAATCGCACTCTGACCCCCTTCGGCTTCCAGGCAGAACGTCGCACCTACTGGGAGGCGCCCGAGGTGTATCATGCGATGAGCCCGTTCAACTACGCTGATCGGATCAACGAGCCGATCCTTCTGATCCACGGCGAGGCGGACAACAACTCCGGCACCTTCCCCATCCAGAGCGAGCGGATGTACCAGGCCCTGGTAGGGCACGGCGCCACGGTGCGCTATGTGGTGCTGCCGCACGAGAGCCACGGCTACGCGGCACGCGAGTCGGTGATGCACTCGGTCGCGGAGATGGTGCAGTGGATGGATCGCTGGGTGAAGAACTGATCCTGGGCGTCGCCCGCTGCCGCGGGACCGAGAAAATCATGTGACGGGCAGGAGCAGGAATGGAGGGGCCGGGCACAGCGGCATGTGCCCGGCCCTCGTTCGAATCCGACGGCGGGTCGCCGCGAACCGCCTGCGTTGGATGTCCGGGACACGCACGCCCGCGACCCCGCCGAGCATCTGGACCGAGGCAGAGCGGCATGGGTTCCACGAGTGGCACCGAGCTGCCCAGACCGCGGGACTGCAGGATCGTCTCGAAACCCGGGCGCACACCGTCTTCATCGCGGACGACGCGGCCTGGCAGCAGGTACCGACGACGCAACAGCAGGCGTGGCAGAACGATCCGACCGCTCACCGTGCCGCTCTCGGGCATACGGTGATCGAGGGACGACTCTCATTCGATGAGCTGAGGCAGCGCGATCACCTGATGACCATCGACGGCACACGCGTCCCGGTCCGCGTGGACGGTGACGACGTGTTCGTCGGCGATGCCCGGGTGAGTCGCTGGGACATGGAAGCGGGCAACGGGATGATCCACCAGGTGGATCGCGTCATCTGGCCACAGCAGCAGGCGGATCAGCAGATGCAGCCCGCCCAGCAGCAGCTACAGCCCGCTCAGCAGCAGATGCAGCCCGCACAGCAGCAGCCGGCCATGGCTCCGGCGGTGAGCGAGCCGGTTCGCAAGAACTGGTAACCGATTCCGGGATCCATCGTGTGCCGGGGCCACTTCCCGCGTGCGCGAGGCGCCCCCCCGGACCTGGCGGTCAGGGGGGGCGCTCTGTCGAAGGCGGCGCAGACCCCGCCAAAACAAAGGTCAGTAGATGTACACCGGCGTTCCCACGGGAACGTAGCGATACACGAACACGAGATCCTCGTCGCCCAGGCGGATGCAGCCGTGGGTGACCGCTTCACCGATGGAATCGTGGTGTGGCGTACCGTGGATCAGGTAGGCATCGCCGAGGTCGAGCTTGTAACGGCCCAGCTCGTCGTCGACCTGCCGGTCCAGGGTGCCGAACGGGGGGACGAAGACCTTTCCGTCGAAGATGATGTGATCTCCGCGCCTGACCGGGTGGAACGTGCCGTCCGGCGCCAGCCTGCCCACCCGGTTGCCGCGCACCGTGAGTCGTGTTCCGTCGGACAGGGAAACGGGCCGCGCGGCCTCGAGATGGACCAGCGCTCGACCCGTGGAGCGCGCGTGACGCACATAGTGCCAGAGCGGTGGTACCCAGCGGGGATTCGCCTCCTTGCTGCGGATCACGCGACGCCCGCGCGGCGTATCGAAGCGCCACTCGCGACCCTGACAGGAGAGGGTATCCCCGCTTCCCACTGCCACGGAAGCCACGAAGAGCGTGTCGCGTCCATCCATCCAGAAGAGGCGGCGCTCGAAGAGATCGATCAGGCTGTCCGCGGGGGAGGCGAGCAGGGTGATCGCCGTCAGCAATGTGGTGTCGTTCAGCACCTGGGGGCCCGGATCCGCGCCGTGGAGCGAAAGTCCGCCGCGGAGCGGACCGTGGGTCGGGGCAGTTCGTCGGCCGGCGCGGGCCAACGCGAAGGGCTCGCGTCTGTGCGCGGGGGCGGGATCTTCGATTCATCTGTTCGTCCGGAAGTTACGAGAGCGTCCCGCCTCCTGCACGGATGCTCTCGGGTACGGGTGGCGGAACGGGACCATCCATGCGGCCGGAGTGTAGACCGGGGGCGGACGGCCGTTCGACCGAACTGCTTCTTGTGTCCCCGGCCGTCAGGTGCGACATTGGCCGGAAACCTTGAGTTTCAGGAGACTTCCACGCCTGTGGATGGCGATCGCGTCTCCTGAGATCGTAGCGTACGACGATGATCAGAATCGTAACGGCAGCCCTGATCGTGCTGGCCGGCTGTGGCGTTCCACCGGCGACCGTAACGCCTGCTCCGCAGGCGCACGGCCCGGCGGCCGCCGACGAGGCTTCCCATGCCGGCCACCCGCCATCCACCGCCGTGGCTTCGCCGGCCGTCGCGGATGCGGACGTCGACTTCATGCGCCACATGCTGGCGCACCATGCGCAGGCGCTGGTGATGACCGCCCTGGTGGACGAGCGGACCGGCCGCCAGGACATCCGCCTCCTCGCGCGCCGGATCGACATGGCGCAGCAGGAGGAGATGGACATCATGCGCCGCTGGCTGTCCGAGCGTGGACGGCCGGTGCCTGGGAGTCAGGGTCAGCAGCATGATCATCACCACCACGCCGACGATGAGGATCATTCCGGTATGCCGGGGATGCTCACGGAGGCGCAGCTGGAGCGGCTGGCCGCGGCGCGGGGAGCCGAGTTCGACCGGCTCTTTCTGGAGGCGATGATCTACCACCATGAGGGTGCGCTGGTCATGGTCGCGGAGCTGTTCGAGGCGGGGGGCGGTCAGGATCCCGAGATCTTCCAGTTCGCTTCCCACGTGGACAGCGACCAGAGGATAGAGATCGAGAGAATGTACAGGATGCTCGTGACTTCCTCCCGATGACGTCGGGCGAGGTTCGCCGGTGGCGAGGTTCGCTGGAGGGGTGAGGCAGGTCGGGAAGGATCGGAATCACACTTCGGAAGAGGGCTCAAGAATGAAAATCGGTGATCTGGTGAGGGGGCGGGCGGTCGGAGTGCGCGCTGTGGCTCGCGCGGCGGTGCTGACCTCGCTGGCCGCGACGGGCACGCTGGCCTGCTCGCCGGCGATGGTGGCACAGGAGACCGATGCCCGGGCGGCGGCGCCGCAGTCGGGCGCGAATGGCGCGACCGCGGCCGATCCGCGCGTCGGTCTGGGTGCGGGGCTGATGGACGCCGAGACGGCGGCGCGGCACATGGAGCACCTCGCGAATGTTCCGCGGCCGAGCGCCTTCGTGAACCCGCAGGCGCCGGGGGATCTCCGGTTTTCCAATTCGGACATCGCGTTCCGGGGCGACATCGCCTTCCTCGGCAATTTCCACGGCTTCAACATCTACGACATCTCCAACCCGGCGAGCCCGGTGCTGCGTACCTCCTTCGTCTGCCCGGGAGGGCAGGGGGACGTGTCCGTGCACGGGGATCTGCTCTTCATGTCGGTGGAGGAAACGCGGGGCCGCATCGACTGCGGCACGCAGGGGACCGGTGGAGCGGTGGACCCGGAGCGCTTCCGCGGCGTGCGGATCTTCGACATCAGCGACATCTCCGCACCGCGGCAGATCGCTGCCGTGCAGACCTGCCGGGGCTCGCACACGCACACGCTGGTGAGCGATCCGCGCGATCCATCCAACCTGTACGTGTATTCCTCGGGCACCAGCGTGGCTCGCCCGGCGGAGGAGCTTCCGGGGTGTTCGCCCGAGCGCTTGCCGGATGACCCGCAGTCCTCCTACTGGAGCATCGCCGTCATCCATGTGCCGCTGAACGCCCCCCAGAACGCACGGGTGGTCAGCGAGCCGCGGGTTTTCTCCGACTATGAGACGGGGACGATCGCAGGCCTCTGGCCCGGTGGCGATCACGGTCCGGGCACGCAGCGTACCTCGATGACCAACCAGTGCCACGACATCACCGCCTTCCCGGCGATCGGGCTCGCGGCGGGCGCCTGCGCCGGCAACGGGATCCTGCTCGACATCAGCGACCCGGCCAACCCGGTGCGCATCGACGAGGTGGCGGATCCGAACTTCGCCTACTGGCATTCGGCGACGTTCAACAACGACGGCTCCAAGGTGATCTTCACCGACGAGTGGGGCGGCGGCACGCAGCCGCGCTGCCGCGTGGAGGATGCGCAGGAGTGGGGGGCCAATGCCATCTTCGACGTCGTCGATGGCCGCCTCCAGTTCGCCAGTTACTACAAGCTCCCGGCTCCGCAGACCGCCACCGAGAACTGCGTGGCTCACAACGGCTCACTGGTGCCGGTGCCGGGTCGTGACATCAAGGTGCAGGCGTGGTACCAGGGCGGCGTCTCCGTGTTCGACTTCACGGATTCCGCCAATCCGGTCGAGATCGCCTTCTTCGATCGCGGTCCCATCAGCGCCACCGAGCTTGCGGCGGGCGGCTTCTGGTCGGCCTACTGGTACAACGGGTACGTGTACGGGAGCGAGATGGCGCGGGGCTTCGACGTGTTCCGCCTCACGCCGAGCGAGCATCTGACGCAGAACGAGATCGATGCGGCCAACCTGATCCGCTTCGATGAGTTCAACCCGCAGCACCAGCCGCAGATGGAGTGGCCGGCCAGCTTCGTGGTGGCGCGGGCCTACATGGACCAGCTTTCCCGCAGCGGGTCGGTCTCCGGTAACCGCGCCACGCAGCTCGCCGGAGAGGTGACGGCGGCCGAGCGCATGGCCATCGGAGCACAGCGCACGGCCGCGCTGGAGAGGATCGCCACGCGTCTCGAAGCGGACGCCGGTGCGGCGGGCGCGATCGATGGCCGCCGCATGAGGGAGCTCGGCGCCACCCTGCGGGCGATCGGCGCGGGCCGCTGATCCGATCCTTCGGATCGCAGCCAAATCTGGAGGAGGGCGGCACCCGTCGGGGTGCCGCCCTCTTCGTCGGTCTGGCGCGGTCCCGCCATCGGACCCGCCTTCAGCCCTCCCCGCTAACGGATGTCGCGCGCCAGCCGTACGCCGGTGAACTGCCAGGTGGCGTCCGGCGGGAAGAAGTTCCGGTAGGTGGGCCGGATGTGCGTCGCGGATGTCGCGCACGACCCGCCGCGGAGAACGAACTGGTTGCACATGAACTTCCCGTTGTACTCGCCCAGCGCTCCGTCCGGCGCTCGGTACCCGGGGTACGCCGTGTACTGGCTCTGCGTCCACTCCCATACGTCCCCGTACATCTGGAGCAGCCCATCTCCCGAAGTGGTGACCGGGTGGAAGGCACCCTCCTCGGCCAGGTTCCCGCCGATCGGAAGGCCGGCCGCGGCGACCTCCCACTCGTCCTCACGCGGTAGCCGTGCTCCCGCCCACCGTGCGAAGGCCTCCGCCTCGAAGTAGCTGAGGTGGCAGACGGGTTCGTCCAGGTTCACCTGGCGCATGCCCGCGAGGGTGAAGATCCACCAGCGGCCGTCTCGCTGTTCCCAGTAGAAGGGCTCGGTCCACAGGTGCTCCTGAGCCGTGGCCCAGCCGGCGGAGAGCCAGAGCTCGGGGCGCCGGTACCCGCCGTCCTCCATGAATTCCAGGTACTCACCACAGGTGACCGGCCGGCTGGCCAGCTCGAACGACTCCACGAAGCGGCGGTGTCGCGGCCCTTCGTTGTCGTAGGCGAACGCCTCACCGGCGTGCCCGATCTCGTGGAGACCTTCGGGGAAGGCGATCCAGCGGAGCGGTGATGCGCTCGCCGCAGGAGCGGACGGTCGCTCGCGGTAGACCGGCCGGAGCGGGTTGACCGAGAAGACGTGCTTGAGGTCCGTGACCATGAGCTCCTGGTGCTGCTGCTCATGGTTCAGACCGATCTCCATGAGTGGCAGAAGGGTGGCGCGTAGCTGGTCGTCAGCGGAATCGAGCAGCTGCACCACCGCTTCGTCCACGTGCTCCCGATAGCGGAACACCTCCTCCACGGTGGGTCGTGAGATGTAGCCGCGTTGCGCTCGACAGTGCCGCTCACCCGCCTGCACGTAGTACGAGTTGAACAGAAAGGCGTACTGTTCGTCGAGCGGACGGTATCCCGCCAGGTGCTCCCGCAGCACGAACGTTTCGAAGAACCAGCTGGTGTGCGCGAGATGCCACTTGGTGGGGCTCACGTCCTCCATGGACTGTACGACGAAGTCCTCGGTGGCGAGCCCCTCACACAGTGATTCCGTGAAGCGGCGGACGCTGAGGTATCGATGGATCAGAGTGCTCTCGTCGTGCTCCACGACCATGTTCGTTGCGGCCATTTCGACTCCCGAGTGAACTGGGGCTTTGCGCTCCTCACCCGGCATCCGTGCAGATGCCGCGCCGCGGGGTCTGGGCGGCGTCACACAGACCGCCGGCTCCCTCCGGCACTCGCTCCGCTCGCGCGGGATGACAGGGCGGGGGGCGGGGCTGCCGGCCCCTGCCGTCATCCAGAGCCCGCAGCGGGGTGCCGCCGCCGGCACCGCCCGGCGCGGGCGTGGGATCCGGATGCCGCGGCCGTCCTCCGCATCCGGATCCCGGCACTGGCTCCGCTCGCGCGGGATGACCGGGTCCCGCTGTGTCAGCCATCGCTCCACCTCCTCACTCTGAATGCGGAATCGCCCGCGCTGCCGCCGACCGGCGGTCTCGTCGCCTCCAGCGGCCCGCCGTGATGGAGAGGCGCGCCGGCTACTGGTCCGTTTCGGAGGGTGGGGTTACACTATCAGCGAGGCCGTGATCGAGGAGGCAGTCGCGGCCCGGCGTGGGAGAAACAACGCCCCCGCCGATCCACGCCTTCGACCCAAACGGTAGAGGAGGGGAGATGAGAAAGCCGATCAGCAAGCATGCACTCCGTCGGGCCCTGGAAAAGGTTCAGGCCGAAGGTCATATAGAGTTTTCGGAGCCGCCCGGTACGGTGGTGGACCGGCTGTGGCACGAGATCGAGAAGTCGATGTACAGCGACGGTCGGAAGAAGCCGATCTCGCGTTCCACGGTGCGGAAGGCTCCGGTCCCTGACCTCGGGGACGACGTTCCTGCGACGGAGTAGGAGCCGATCCGCGCCACCGCCGTACCCGTCGTGAAGCGCCGCTGGTGGCGGAGGGAGCCCGGGAACGACCGGCGCTCCCTCCGCGCGGAGCTGCTTTCCAATCTCACCTTTCTCGCAGCGGCCGCCCTCTTCCTGGGGCTGTGGACCGCGAGCATCTTCCAGATCCTGGGGCTTTCCTTCCGCGGCTCGCTGCCGCTGCTGGCGGTACTCGTCGTACTGGACGTGCTGATCTTCGTCGCGCTCGGGCGCTACCTGATCGACCGCCTGGTGATGCGGCCGCTGGCGGACACGACGGCGGTGGCCGAGGCGATCGCGAGTGGCGACTACGAGCGGCGTGCTCCGGAAGGACGCACGCACGAGATCGCCACGCTGGCGCGGGCGGTGAATCGCCTCACCGACGAACTGCTGGAGAACCAGCACCGGCTGGCAGAGAACGTCCGTTCGCTGGATGAGACCAACCAGATGCTCAACGAGGCGCAGCGGGATCTGGTGCAGGCAGAGAAGATGGCCTCCATCGGGCGGCTGGCCGCCGGCGTCGCGCACGAGATCGGCAACCCGCTCGGTGCGCTGCTGGGGTATATCGGCGTCACCCGCCGAAGGGGGGACGCCAGCGAGGTGGTGGAAGGGATGGAGCGGGAGGCGCGGCGCATCGATCAGATCGTGCGCGGTCTGCTCGATTACGCCAGGCCGGTGAGCGCCCGACGCGAGCCGGTGGACGTCAACGAATCCGTGGAGCGGGTATTCGGCATCTTCCGCCAGCAGGGGAAGATGGATCTCATCGAGGTGGTGACCGAACTGGACGAGGAGGTTCCGCCCATCGTGGGCGTGCCCCACCGGGTGGACCAGATGTTCGTGAACCTGTTCGGCAACGCCATCGGCGCCATGGGTGGCGAGGGGCGGATCACCGTCATCTCCCGGCGGGAGCGCTACCGCCCGAAGAGGCGGTTTCCAGCCCGTCGCGCGGACGATCCGCCGGGGATCGACTATTCCCACCTGCGGCGTCTCGCCCATGGCACCTCGCGCGAGTCGAGATCGCTGCGCACGAACCTCGAGGTGGCGCACATCATCGTGGCGGACACCGGGCCCGGGATTCCGGCGGACAACATCTCCTCCATCTTCGAGCCCTTCTTCACCACCAAGGAGGTGGGGGAGGGGACGGGGCTGGGGCTCGCGATCGTCGCGGCCACGGTGGAGGAGCTGGGTGGGAGGATCGAGGTTTCATCCGTGGAAGGCGGCGGCGCCACCTTTCACCTGTATCTCCCCCTGACGGAGGCCGGGATCACGGAATGAGCGCCCTGAGCATACTGGTGATCGACGACGAGGCGGGGCTCCGCCACACCCTGCAGCTGATCCTCGGCGATGAGGGCTTCGCGATCCGCACCGCCAGTGACGGAGAGGAGGGTCTGCGGGTGGCGCTCGCGGAGGCGCCCGACCTGATCCTCTGCGACATCCGCATGCCGCGGCTCGACGGGCTCGGCTTCGTCAGGCGGTACCGGGAGGCCGGCGGCGAGGCGCTGGTGATCATGATGAGCGCGTACGGCACCATGGAAACCGCCGTGGAGGCGATGCGGCTCGGGGCCTACGATTACATCTCCAAGCCGTTCAACGCCGACGAGGTGATCCTCGCCGTTCGGAAGGCGGAGGAGCGCGAGTCGCTGCGACGCGAGGTGCGGCGGCTCCGCTCGGTGGTGGGGGTGGGCGCGGGCTTCGAGCAGGTGATCGGTCGCTCCAGCGCCTTCCGCGAGGTGCTTCAGCTCGCGTCACGCGTGGCGCCGTATCCCACCAGCGTCCTGATCACCGGCGAGAGCGGCACGGGGAAGGAGGCGATCGCCCGGGCGCTCCACCGCTCCTCCCCCCGCGTCAACGAGCCCTTCGTCGCGGTGAACTGCGGGGCGATCCCCGAGAACCTCCTGGAATCGGAGCTGTTCGGCCACGAGAAGGGTGCGTTCACCGGCGCGGACCGGGCGCGCGAGGGCCTCTTCGCCGAGGCGGACGGCGGGACCCTCTTCCTGGACGAGATCGGGGAGCTCCCCTTCCCGCTGCAGGTGAAGCTGCTGCGGGTGCTGCAGGAGCGCACCGTGCGACCCATCGGTGGCTGGCGAGGAGCGGGTGGTGGACGTGCGCGTGCTCGCCGCCACCTCCCGCGACCTGGTCGAGGAGGTCTCCGCAGGACGGTTCCGCGAGGACCTGTTCTACCGGATCAACGTCATCCACCTCCACCTCCCGCCGCTGCGCGCGCGGCCGGAAGACGTCGCGGTGCTGGCGGAGCATTTCCTGACGCGTCACTCCGAGCGGCTGGGGATCGCGGCGCAGCAGCCGATCGACCGGGAGGTGCAGGCGATGCTCGTGCGCTACACCTGGCCGGGCAACGTGCGGGAGCTGGAGAACGTCCTCGAGCGGGCACTGATCCTCTCCGGCGGTGCGCTCGACGAGACCCACTTTCCGGCGCACGTGCGGAGTGCACGGCCCCCCTTCGAGGTGCGCGCCGATGGAGATGATCTCTCCGTGAAGCGGCGGCTCCCCGCACTGGAGCGGGAGCTGATCGCCCGTGCACTGGAGCGTACCGGCGGCAACCGCACGCGTGCGGCCGACATCCTGGAGCTTTCCACCCGCGCGCTCAGCTACAAGGTGCAGGAGTACAACCTGGGTTAGCGGCACCGGCACCGACGTTTTGAAAGGGGGCGCGGACCGGGTACACTCCGGTCAGTGCCCCGTCGCGTGTGCGGTTCGACCGGGGTTCCCCCCGCCGCGGTCAGCGATGCCCACCTCCCGATTCGCCGGATTCTCCCTGCTCGAGCTCCTGCTCGCCCTGGTCCTGATGGGGATCATCGCCACCGTCGCGCTCCCCCCGTTCAATGCCTATCTGCAGCGCGTGCGCATGCGCGGCACCCTGGACCGCTTCACCACCGACCTCTTTCACGCCCGAATGATCGCGGTGCGAAGTGGTGAGCGGATCCATGTGCGGCTGGAGCCCGGCCCCGAAGGGTGTGTGGGATGGTACGAGATCCGACGCGCGGAGAGCGGTGAGACTCTCCGCCGGGTGGAGATGGCTCCCGCGGCGACCGGCTCCTGCCTCACCGTGTCCGGCACACCCACGATCAGCATCAACTCCCGGGGGATGCCGGTAGGGGCCCAGCGCACCATTCGTGTGAAGTCCGGCGCACTCGGAGATTCGCTGCGAATCTCCATCGTCGGGCGTGTGAACCGGCTCTACGCTGCTCCACATTCGATGGCGGTGCGGCTGAGGAAAACTTTTCCGGTTAGGCAATGATTTCGTTGTGAGGGAGTCTTGAAGATCCGCGTAAATACTTGTAAAATAAGGGACTCTCGCGCGGCACACATCTTCCTTTCCGGTGCGGCCATGTCAACGGCTCGTTCTGTCTCACCCCGCTCCCGAGCGGGATTCACGCTCATCGAGATCGTGATGGTGCTGGTCCTCATGGGGATCCTGGCGTCCATCGTGGGTCCGCGGATGAACGCGTACGTGGAGCGTCAGAAAACGCGTCGTTCACTGGACACCATCGCCAACGACCTTGCCCACGCCCGAATCCTCGCCATTCGCGAGGGTCGCCGTGTGACCATGATCCGGCATGGCAGCGACCACTACTCCATCGGCGTACAGGGTGCTGCCAACCGCAAGCAGGTGCGGCTGGGGCAGAGCTACGGAGGCGTTTCGTTCACCATGCCCGCCGACAGCGTCGTCTTCGACTCACGCGGTCTGGTTCGCATGGGTACGGGGAACGTAAGTGTGACCATCAACGGCAAGACGGACCAGCTGAGCGTTTCCCCCACCGGTCGGGTGTATCGTGCCTTCTGAGATCCCGGCGCCGCGCGCGCCGAACGGCTTCACGCTCATCGAGGTGCTGATCGCGATGATCATCCTCGCGGTCGGGCTGCTGGGGCTCGAGGCGCTGGCGATCGGCGCGGCGCGCAGCGTGGCGAACGCGCAGCACCGCACGGTGCTCGCGGCGGCTGCCACGCAGGAGATGGAGATCCGGGTCCAGGCGATCCGGAACAACCCGGCCGGTGTTGCGAACGCCGTCTCCTGCCGGCTGGAGAACGCCGATACCATGCAGATCTGCACGACCATCGCCGCCGCCGGTGTCACCGGTATGCGTCGGGTCACGGTGGCGGTGCAGCGACAGGTCGGGCAGCCCCTCCCCTACACGATCAGCTCCTATGTATTCACGCCCTGAGTTTCCGGCCCCGCGCCGGAACGGCGGCTTCACCCTGATCGAGTTGCTGGTCGCGCTCGTGATCAGCGGGGTGCTGGTCGGTGTGATCTTTCAGGTGATCGGCGGGAACAGCCGCTTCGTCTCCATGCAGGCGGCACGCGAGGAGGTGCAGCAGAACAGCCGCGCCGCCGCCGACCTGATCAGTGGCGACCTGCGCTCGGCGGCGTCGGTCGGCATCGTGTCGATGCAGCCGAACTCCGTTCGTCTGTACGTGCCCCGAGCCTGGGGGATCACCTGCACCAACGTCGGCTCGTCGTCGTCCGAGGTGTGGGCAATCTTCCCGGCGGGTACCATCCCCTCCGATTTTGCTCCCACTGGGCAGCAGCCGCACTGGGGGGTGGCGCTCCACCAGACGACGGATCCCACCGTGAACACGAATCAGTTCCGCTTCGTGAACGCGATCCAGGCACCGACCGGCGCGGACCCGTGCAGCGCGGTGCAGCCGAACATCACCGCTCAGCACGTTACGATGGGGTTCCGGAAGAGTTCAGGGAACTTCATCGACGGGGGCATCACGATCACGGCGGGCACGCCGATCATGATCTTCGAGGAGGTGAGGTACGACGTGGCGCAGTCGGGTGGCTCGGGAGATTTCTGGGTTCGCCGGATGGTGGGTTACACCGGCACCGAACCGAACATGCAGCCGATGGCCGGACCGGTGCCGAATGCGCAGGCACTCCGCTTCACCTATCTGCAGTCGAACGGAACCACCGTCGCCACCTCAGCGGCGCAGGTCCGCCAGATCCGGCTGAGTCTGACGACGCACAGCCGGTCCCGCAGCATGCAGAACGGGCAACTCCGCCCGCAACAGACAGACTCGACTCAGGTCGATGTCTTCCTTCGGAACTAGGAAGGTTCCCATGTACCGACCCATCGGCAGGAAGCTGCTGAAGGTTGTGCAGGACCGGAGTGGAGTGGCGCTCCCGCTGGCGTTGATCGGCCTGGTGGCGGTCTCGCTGATGGTGACGACGGCGCTGGTGACCTCGTCCACCGAGGCATCCATCAGCACGGCCCACCAGGACGCCACGCGTTCCCTGTACGTTGCGGATGGCGGCCTGCAGGCCTACGTGGCGCAGAACGGCGTGGCCGTGGTGCCGGGGCAGGCTGCGGTCAACTACGTGCCGCCGGGCGGCTCCGCGGCAGACGCGGTATTGATCCGCCCAACGCACCTGGGGGATCGAACGCTCGGCGGTGGTAGCGTTCTCCGGATGTTCTCCCTCTCATCGAGGGCGGTCAACAGCGGGGGTCGAGAAGTGGTGGCCATGCTCCGGCAGGTGATTCCCCCGGGTACGCCCTTTGAGACCAACGTGCAGTCCGCGATCACGCTGTCCGGTAACATGCGGGTGCGCGGCAACGCCTTCACCGTGAATGGCCGACGCATGGCCAGTGATACCTGTGCGACGCAGGGGGTGGCATCCGTCCATCACGCCGACAACTCGGAGATCACGGTCAACAACAACAATCACTGGAACAACTTCCTGGGAACCAACGCAGCCGGTCAGAACACCCAGGGCCAGAATTCGTTGAAGAACAGCGGCCAGAGCAAGGATGCTCTGATTCGGGATGTGCTCGGATTGAGCGATGGGATGACGTTGGATGACCTGATCGCCCGCCTGCCCGCCTCAAAGAAGTGGGGGCCGCGTTTCCGCCCACCCGGAGGGCAAATCCGCCAGTTCAACGGCACGGTAGCCGTGGGGGACGAAGTGGCCGTGGTGGACGGCGACGGCGGGTATGTGGATCTGAACGGCGTCAAGGGGCTGCTGATCATCGTGAACGGGCACCTGCGCATGCGCGGCAACTCATCGTTCGAGGGGATCGTCATCGTGGAGGGGAACTTCGACCTCGCCGGTACCCCGACGGTCCGTGGCGCCCTGATCAGCATGGACGACGTCAACGAGAACGTCATCGACCTGGACGAGAGCGCCCTCGGCGCGGGTCACATCACCGTGCAGTACAACGCCTGCGCGATCCGTCAGGCAGAGACGGCGTTCGCCAATGTGGCGAGCAACAACCTGCCGCCCGCCATCCAGGCGACTCTCGCCTGGGCGGAGGTGATCCGTTGATGAGAGGGATCTCGCGCGTGCCGGTTGCGGATGTGAACTGCGGCGGCTATAGTGACGCCTTCACTCCCGTAGGCACACTCCCGTACATTCGCAGAAGCGGTGCGTCCAGCGCCGATTCCACATCACCGCGATGAGATCTCTCTTCAAGCGCAGCAAGTCCACGCTGGGGCTCGACGTCGGCAGTGGCTTCGTGAAGGGCGTCCTGATCGATCACTCCGGCCCTGAGCCGGTAGTGCAGCGGATCGGGTACATGCCGCTGGTGGCCGACGCCATCGTGGAGGGCGAGATCATGGATCCCACCCAGGTGGTGGAGACCATTCGCGCCCTGGTGGAGAGCATGGGGGTCAGCTCGAAGAGCGTGGTGACCGCCGTGGGTGGTCGCGACGTGATCGTCAAGAAGATCCCGATGGATCGGATGAGCGCGGAGGACGCACGCGACGTCATCCGCTGGGAAGCCGAGCAGTACGTGCCCTTCGACATGGAGGGGGTGCAGCTGGACTTCCAGATCCTGGATCCGGGTGCCGAGGGCGTACAGATGAACGTGCTGCTGGTGGCCGCCAAGCGTGATCTGGTGGATCAGAAGGTGATGCTTCTGCAGGACTCGGGAATCCGGGCCAGCGTGGTGGACGTGGATGCCTTCGCGCTCTACAACGCGTTCGAGTACAACTACCCGGAGCTGGCCGGTCGCTCCACGATCGGCCTGGTGAACATCGGGCACGAGCTCTCCACCATCATCGTCGTGCACGAGGGAGTGCCGGTGGTGACGCGCGACCTTCCGCTCGGCACACGCCACCTGCGGGAGGATCTGCGGCGGCGCCACGCGCTGTCCGCCGATGAAGCCGAGGCGGTGCTCAACGGGACCTCTCCGCGGGTGGACGAGTTCGACGCGGTGTTCCGGGATCGCAGCGCCGAGCTGGCGATGGGGCTGGAGCGCGCACTCGCCTTTCTCTCGGTGGACGGAGGTGGCGGCCGCGGTATCGGGGCGGTTTACCTCTGCGGGGGCGGTGTCCGCATCCCGCGTCTGGGACAGGAGATTTCCAACCGGTTGGGCGTGCGGGTCGAGGTTGCGAACCCGCTGCAGCGGCTCCAGGTACACCCGGATGCCGCGGCAAGCTTCCCCGCCGATGAACTCGCTTCGATGCTCATGCTGCCGATCGGCCTCGCTCTCCGCGCGGCCGCTTAAGCCACAGCACAGGAACCGATCCGTTGATCGAGATCAATCTTGCCCCGGGCGCCCAGATCGGGCGCTCCACCGGTCCGCGTCGCGCGTCCGTCGCGATGCCGAGCCTGCCGCAGTTCGGCGGGGACTCGCGCACGCTGGGGCTCGCAGCGCTCGGCGTCCTCGCGCTGCTGGCGGTGGGCTGGCTCATCTTTTCACAGGGGAGCCGCCGGGCCGAGCTGGAGGCGCGGGTCGCCTCCGAGGCCGCGGACTCGAGCCGCTACGCAGCCACCATCGCGCTGGTCAGTGACCTCCAGGCCCGCCAGGACACGATCCGCCAGCAGATCGCGGTGATCCGCGACGTGGACCAGCGGCGCTTCGTCTGGCCGCGGCTGATGGACGAGGTCAGCCGCGCGCTCCCGCCCTTCACCTGGCTGACCCAGATCACCTCGACGCCCGTCGCGGCCTCGACCGGTGATGCAGCGGCAGACTCGTTGGGGCTGTCGGTGACGGGACCGGCCTTCTCCATCCAGGGCAATGCCGGCTCCACGCAGGCGCTCACCCGCTTCATGAAGAACCTGGAAGATTCGCATTTCATCCGGGACGTGACGCTGGTGACGTCGGAGCAGGTGGATGCGGACGGTCGGACGATCCACCGCTTCACCCTGGAAGCCAGGTACGAGACGCCGCCGGCATCCGTGATCGAGTCGGTTCCCTTCGTGGTGGTGGAGTGACATGGCAGAGGCAATGGATCCGCAGAAGCGGAACAAGATCATCATCGCGGTTCTGCTCGTCGGTGGGCTGGGCTACCTGATCAACGACTACGTGTACGCACCGCGTGCCGAGGCGGTCACCGTGCTGGAATCACGCCTGGAGACGCTGGAGCTGCAGAACCGCACGGCGCGGGCGCTGACGGCGCAGAACGGCACCGATGAGGTGGAGCGCCGGGTGGGGCTGCACCGGGAGCAGCTGCGGCGGGTGGAGGGGCTCATCCCCTCCTCCGAGGAGCTTCCGGATCTGCTGGACGCCATCTCGGCGGAGGCCCGCCGCTCGGGTGTGGAGCTCGCGCGCATCCAGCCGATGGGCGCCACCGCGGAGCAGTTCTACACGCGCCGGACCTATGACCTCGGTGTGTACGGAGAGTATCACCAGATCGGAGAGTTCCTCTCCCAGGTGGGTTCGCTCCCCCGGATCATCACCCCGATCAACCTGAACCTCACCGTGCGCGGGGAGCAGCCGCGAACGGGCAACCCTCAGCTCGAGGCGCGGTTCACGATCGAGACCTATGTACTACCCGTGGAGGTGGACCGTGCGGAATGAGTTCAGGGCCGGTCTTCTGGCCGCCGCAGCACTCCTGGTTGGAGGGGGCGAGGCACTCGCGCAGGCGCCGGCTACCTTGCCGAGCGACACCGCTATGGTGTACGAGCGCGAAGTCTTCCGCTATCAGCGAGGCGGGCGCGTGGATCCGTTCCGTTCGCTGCTGACCGGCGCGGAGCTGGGAATCCGCACGGAGGATCTGACGCTGCTGGGCGTCATCTACCACCCCGATCCGTCGCAGTCGGTGGCCGTGCTCGCGCAGCGTGGCGAGGAGCGGCGGTTGCGGGCTCGGGTGGGTGAGCGTCTCGGGAGTGTGCGGGTCGTCGCGATCCACCAGCGCAGCATCGATGTTGTCGTCGAGGAGTTCGGTCTCGCCCGACGCGAGAGGCTCGAAATCAGTCCGACCCAAGAAAGGCCCGCTCAATGACGATGAGGAGCATCCTGACCGTGCGAGCGGTCGCCTGGCGTGGAGCGCTGTGCCTGCTCCTGGCCGCAGCCAGCCAGTCCGAGGCGCAGAGCTCGAGCAGCCGCGTGAGCGGTCTACAGCTCTCTCCGGCGGGTGGCGAGACGGAGTTGCTGATCTCCGCCCAGGGCGGAGCGCTGCAGCGGTGGAGCGATTTCACTCTCGATTCACCCGCGCGCGTGGTCGTGGACATCGCCGGTGCGCGAAACGGGATGACGCGCACCCGGTTCGACGGGCTGTCGCGCGGAGGCGTTTCCTCCATCCGCACCAGCCAGTTCAGCCCGGACGTGGTCCGTATCGTGATCGATCTCGACCGGTCTCTTCCGTACACCGTGCAGCCCTCGCCAGAGGGACTGCGCGTCCGCTTCTCCTCCGGGGTGATGTCGTTCGCGCCGTGGAGCAGCTCGACGGGTGGCGCGATGCCTTCCACTTCGGGAGCGATCCCCGCCGGCTCCGCTTCGCTGAACGGAAGCGAGCTTTCGCAGCCGATCGCCACGCCGCAGCCGCGCATCACGGTCACCTTCCAGAACGCGGACATTCGCGACGTTCTGGCGACCATCGCCGAGTTCACCGGCCGCTCCATCGTGCCGGGATCCGGCGTCACCGGGTCGGTAACCGCGACCATCCGTGACCAGCCGTGGGACGTGGCGCTGCAGACCATCCTCCGTGCCTATGGCCTGGCCGCCCAGGAACTCCCGAGCGGGATCATCCAGGTGGACGCAATGGAGCGGATGATGGAGCGGCAGGCGCAGGAGCCGCTGATCACCGAGACGTTCCGGATCAACTACGTTCCGGTCGGCGAGCTGGCGACCTCGCTGGATCCGATGCGCTCCGAGCGTGGTCGCATCTCGGTAAACCCGTCCACCAACACGCTGATCATCACCGATGTGGAGTCGGTGACCAACAATGTGCGCCGGATGCTCACGCAACTCGACGTGCGCACGCCGCAGGTGTCGATCCGCGCGAAGATCATCTTCGTGAACCGGACGGACGTGGAGGAGCTCGGGATCACGTACGATCTGAAGGACTCGCAGGGCAGCTCACTCAACCGGCTGGTCAGCGCCCCCGACCCGCGCTCGCCCACCGGCGGATTCACCGACCAGGACCTGATCCTGCTCGGCGGGAACTCGATCGCCGCGCTCGGCAATGCCAACGTTCGGGTGCAGGGTCCGCAGCTGGAGACGGTGATCTCGCTGGTCCTCGGCCGGTACACCCTGGTCTCCTTCATCGACGCGCTGCAGTCCGCGGAGCTTTCGGACGTGCAGGCGGCTCCGACCATCACGACGCTGGACAACCAGGAGGCGGAGATCTGGGTGGGTGAGCGGACGCCGATCCGGGTGGTGGACGTGGGTCAGGGCGCGGGCGGCGAGGCAGGCGGAGCGGCGCGCGCGACCGCGGAGCTCGTGGAGACCGGCATTCGCCTCCGCGTCACCCCGCACATCACGGCTGACCGCCGCATCCTGATGCAGCTGCACGCCGAGCGCTCCAGCGCTCAGCTGGCGGCCACCGACATCGGCGTCATCTTCCAGCAGCAGCAGGGAACGACGCGCCTGATGGTGGAGGACGGTGAGACGGCGGTGATCGGTGGCCTCACGGTGACCGAGGTCGGCCGCACCCGCGCCGGCATCCCCTTCCTGATGGACCTCCCGGTGGTCGGCCGCCTGTTCCGTACGGAGCGCACGCGGGAGCAGAAGCGGGACCTGCTGATCATGGTGACGCCGCACATCGTGGACGACCGGAGCTAGTGGTTCCCTCCCGGATGGGAGCGGCTCGTATCCGGGCCGCTCCTGCTCGCCCCCGCTGAGTAACTATTTCCACTCGACAGACCAAAATGATTCAATCGGATGTTTCAGCGCCGACGCTGCGTACGGCGGCTTTCATCGCGCTCGTTTGGGCCATGCCAGTCGTCCTTCTTGCTGGATGCGATGGCGAGAATGCCTGGAGAGGGGGAGTCACGGGTCCGGGCACTTCGGTCGATGCGGCCGCGCCAGTGGTGCACTTCGACGCTTCCGTGATGCCGGCAGCCGTCGCCGTTCCGGATTCGGTGTTCACCAGCGTCCGCGTGCGCGACAATTCCGGTATCGTGTCGGTGGAGATCGAGGGTTTCGCACTCCGCGGCGACGCCGCACTCGGTACGCAGGTCAGGGTCTCGCGCTTTATCGCGAAGACCGTCTCATTCGACCCCGCCGGCCGCCTGCCGGTCGATACGACGATCACCCGGTATCTCCTGGCAGCTGCGGATACGCTGCCGGAAGCCCTCGTCTACCTGGTGGCGACGGCCCGGGACAGCGTCGGCAACGTGGGCGCCGACACCATCACCATTTCCATCGCCCCGCGACATGCGGATGTGACGCCGCCGACGCTGGAAATTCTCATCCCCACCGCTTCCGAGAGAACGCGTCGGGCAGTCGGTGATTCCATCTTCACCGCGGTTCGCGTCAGCGACAACCTGGCGCTGGAGTCGCTCACACTCGAGGGCTTCGCACTGCGTGGTGCCGCCCAGCTCGGGACACTCCACCGGGTCGACCGTTTCACGGCGAAGGCCGTCGCTCTCGGAACCAACGGGATCGTTCGGGACAGCACCATCTTCCGGTACCTCATCGCCACTGCTGACACGCTGGCGGAGGACCCGGTCTACATCGTAGCAACGGTGCGGGATACCGCCGGGAATGTGGCTGCCGATACCGTCGTGGTATCGATCGGCGGACCGCAGGTCCAGATCGTCAGCCCCCTGAGCGGCGCGGAGGTGCGTGCCGGTACGCCCCTTATCGTGCGGGTCTCGGCACGTGAGCGCCCACATCGGATCGCCGCGATCCGGGTGTCCATGGAAGGAGCCGTCGGAATCCAGCGGACTCTGCAGCTCTCGTCCACCGAATCCGAGGTGGATACCGTCGTGGTGTTGAACCTCCCCGGAGACGTCAGTGGCGACGGTCAGATCCATGCGCGGGTGTTCACCTCCAGCGGGGACTCCGCCGCCGCACTTCCCGTCAACGTGCGGGTGATCCCGACGGCTGGCGATGCCGAGCCGCCCGTGGTCCGGTTCTCTGCGACGTTCCCGCAGCGCGTCGAGCTCTGGGACAGCCTGCAGGTCTCTGTTTCCGCGACGGACAACACACTGGTCCAGGAAGTCGGGCTGACCGTGCGTGCACGCTGGCGAAGCGCGCAGGGTGTTCCCCTGACATCGGCGTCCACCATCACACGCGCCGATACCTCCGCTATCATCCGATTCTCCCTGGAGAGCTTCCAGATCCCGGAGGCCCGAGACAGCGCGACGGCGGTTGAACTCGAGCTGGTGGCGTTCGCGCGGGATACCTCCGGCCACTGTGCCGCGGCTACCTCGTTGAACATGAACCAGTCGCTGCCGTGCCGCCTGGCTCCGGACGGAAGCGGGATCGTCACCGCCGATCGCGAGGGTGCTCTGCTGAACATCCTGCTGGCGCGAGGACGTACCGTTCGAGCACTCGAGGGGGTGGGCCGGTTCGCTGACGTGGTGTCGGACGGCTCGCGCGTATTCGTGTCGAACATGGAGCGGAACCGGCTCGAGGTGCTCCCGGTGGCGAGCACGACACCGCAGAACCCCGTCCGCGTGGGTAGCGATCCATGGGGACTTACGCTGAGCCGAACCGTGGGTGAACTCCTGGTCGCGAACAGCGGCGGGACGGACATCTCCGTGGTGGACATCGTCGCGACCACTGCCGTGGAAACGCGGCGGATCGGGACGGCAGACCTGCGCCTCTACGATGTCACCTTCTCGATCGATTCGGACTCCGCCACGGCGATGGTGGAGGTCGACTACAGCGATCGGCCGCAGTTCGTCGGCGAAACCTCGTCGGGGCACATCGTGTACTCCACGAAGCCTACACCGGCGCGGAGTGACGGCACCATCCGGATCATTCACCCGGACCGTGACAGAAGAAACATCTTCGGCCGTGGTTCGGAGATTTTCACCAGGTACGCCGAAGGGGAGTTCGGCCGTGCCATCGTGGTCAACGCCCTCGAAGCCGGCTACAGCAAAGGTCTGATCACGGTCTGGCCGCGCAGCCTCCATGCGACGGGAGCTGATCCGGATCCCATCACCAATGTACCGGTAGTGGTGCGTGACTCCCTGCAGGTGTTGGCGACAAGGGGCCTTACAGATACCCGCATCGATCTCAACAGGACCCTGGCGAGCGTAGGGCTCACGGACACCACGTACGTGGCGGTGAGCGGCAGCCGTTCCACGGTGGCGTTCGGCGAGGGAGCAACGAACCCAGGACGCATTCTGAGGTTCGACGTGCGCCCGGGCGGTCACCTGGACGGTACGACCGTCCAGACGCGCGACCTGGTCGGCAATGCCTCGGAGCGCATCGTGGGTCTCACGCTGAACCGGGACGGGTCGCTCGGTGCCGCACGCGGCGGACGCACCTACTTCTTCGACGGATCGCTCCGGCTGAAGGGGATGGTTACGACCGGCCTGCCGATCGGCGGCCTGACCATGCACCCGAACCACGGCTCCAGCAGCACGGGCGCAGAGCGGATCGCGGCTGTCAGCGGGATATCCCCGGAGGGCCCCTTCGTGGATATCGTGGATACCTTCCATTTCACCAGGCTCCGCCGTATCTTGCTGGCCACGCCTGTGACCGGGGGCATGATCGCGGTTCCGGCTCGGTCGGGAGACGACGCGCAGCTGCTGTTCCGCGTCTACGCAATCACTGCCCGGGGGCTCATCGAGATCCCCGTGTATCAGGCAGATGCGGCTTCCTGAACCGACACGAGGTCCGTAGTTTGGAGTATCGCCGCAAGCGAGCTCCCGGGGCCCGGCAAGTTGCCGGGCCCTTTTGTTCGCTCCACTTCGGTGGGTATCCGGACGCAGCCGGCGAGCGGATCTCTTCAGGGCTGTTGCGAGAATGTATTGCCGCCGTGGGCCACACCCCGACTCGCGTCATGGACCATGTTCCGATTTATAACAGCAGGTGAATCGCACGGTCGCGCGCTGGTCGCCACCGTGGAGGGGGTGCCGGCCGGGCTGCCACTGAGCAGCGCGTCGATCGATGCGGAGCTGCGGCGTCGCCAGGGTGGGTACGGGCGGGGCGGGCGGATGCGGATCGAGTCCGACCGTGCGGAGATCCTCACGGGTGTGCGGCACGGGGAAACGCTCGGATCGCCGATCGCTCTCCTGATCCGCAACCGCGACTGGGAGAACTGGACCGCGGCGATGGGTTCGGAGCGCCCGGACACTCCCGTGGATGACGAAACCGCCCGACGCGTCTTCCTCCCGCGCCCCGGGCACGCAGACCTGGTGGGCGTTCTGAAGTACCATCGGAGCGACGCGCGCGACATCCTGGAGCGGGCGAGCGCGCGGGAAACGGCCGCGCGTGTGGCGGCGGGCTCCGTCGCACGGGTGCTGCTGGGAGAACTCGGGATCTCCGTCGGAAGCCACGTCACGGCGATCGCCGGGATCCGGGCGAAACCGGACACGCTTCCGGAGGACGCTCAACGCGGCAGCGGATGCATCCCCCGTCCGCTGCCTCGACTCGGAGGCCGAGGGCGCGATGATCGATGCGATCGACGCCGCCAGGCGCGCAGGGGATACGCTCGGTGGTGAGTTCGAGGTGATCGTCACGCGGTCTCCCGGCGGGGCTCGGGTCGCACGTGTCGTGGGACCGGAAGCTGGATGGGCGCCTGGCGGGAGCGATGATGTCGATCCAGGCGATCAAGGGCGTGGAGATCGGGCTGGGCTTCGGCGCCGCCGCGATTCCCGGGCTCCGCGGTTCACGACGAGATCGTCGCCGACCCGGCGCTGCCGGCCGGCGGCGGCTACGGCCGCTCGCGCAACAGTGCGGGCGGACTGGAAGGCGGGATGACCACCGGAGGACCGCTGGTGGTGCGTGCGGCGATGAAGCCGATCTCCACACTGATGTCTCCGCTGGCGACAGTCGATCTCCGCACCGGAGAGATCGGGGAAGCGGTACGCGAACGGTCCGACGTGTGCGCGGTACCGGCAGCCGGCGGTGGTGGGCGAGGCCATGGTGGCGATTGTACTCGCGGCAGCGGTTCTGGAGAAGTTCGGCGGAGACTCGCTGCACGAGCTGAAGCGCAACCTACGCCGGCTACATGCGGCAGCTGGGCGAACGATGGGACCGGAGCTGATCCGCGGGACCCATCAACCGGGTGGTTCTCACCGGTTTCATGGGGGCGGGGAAGAGCACGGTTGGCCCGATTCTCGCCCGCCGGCTGGGCTGGGACTTCGTCGACCTGGACGCGCAGATCGAGCGCCTCCGCCCGCGAAACCGTCGCCACCATCTTTGCAGAGCAGGGGGAACCGGTCTTCCGGAGGATGGAGGCCGAGGAGACACGCCGTGTGCTGGAGCGCGAGCGGGTGGTGATCGCGCCCGGCGGCGGCTGGGTCGCCAACGCCGCTGCTTCCGGCCGGCTGCCGGCGGGTACGGTCGCGTGCCTGGCTCCGTGTGGATGCCGGAGGAGGCGCTCCGGCGGCTTCAGGCATCCTCCGTCCTGCGCCCCCTGCTTGCCGTGGCGGATCCTGCAGCGATGGTCGCGGAGCTGCTGGCGCAGCGGGAGCCACTGTACCGGCGAAGCGGAGTTCGTCGTGGATACCGGCGGCCTGTCGCGCCGACCAGGTCGCCGCCCGAATCGAGATCCTTCTGAGAGGCTGCGGCTCCGTCGCGGCACCGAGCTGACACCGGGAGCAAATGCCGAGCAACAAAGCCACACACCTGGTCATCGTCGAATCGCCCACCAAGGCGCGACCATCCGCTCCTTCCTGCCGGACGGGTACCGGGTGGCCGCGTCCATGGGCCACGTGCGCGACCTTCCGGAATCTGCCGCGGACATCCCGGGCGAGTTCAAGGGGAGGGAGTGGGCGCGCCTCGGCGTGAACGTGGAGGACGACTTCCAGCCGCTCTACGTGGTGCCCGGCACGAAGAAGAAGGTGGTGGGCGAGCTGCGGGGGCTGCTGAAGGACGCGGACGAGCTGATCCTCGCCACCGACGAGGACCGCGAGGGAGAGAGCATCGGCTGGCACCTGCTCGAGGTGCTGAAGCCGCGCGTGCCCGTCTCCCGCATCGTCTTCCACGAGATCACCCCGGAAGCCATCCGCGACGCACTGGCATCGCCTCGACAGGTGGACGAGAACCTTGTGCGGGCGCAGGAGACGCGGCGCATCCTGGACCGGCTCGTCGGCTACACCGTGTCGCCGCTGCTCTGGAAGAAGATCGCGGCGGGGCTCTCCGCCGGGCGCGTGCAGTCCGTGGCGGTCCGGCTGCTGGTGCTCCGGGAGCGGGAGCGGCGCGCCTTCCGCTCCGGCAGCTACTGGGACCTGAAGGCGCAACCTCGCCAGGGCGTCGGAGGCGTTCACGGCGCAGCTGACGACGCTCGGCGGGAAGCGGCTGGCGACCGGCAAGGACTTCGACGAGAACACCGGGCCGGATCATCGAAGGACGGGACGTGCTGCTGCTGGGCGAGGAAGACGCCCGACCGCTGCGCGCGCGCCTGGAGGAGGGCGGAGTGGCGGGTGGCGGAGACCGAGGAGAAGCCGACCGTCCGGCGCCCGGCGGCTCCCTTCACGACCTCCACGCTGCAGCAGGAGGCGAACCGCAAGCTGCGCCTCTCCGCGCGCGACACCATGCGGATCGCGCAGCGGCTGTACGAGGAGGGCTTCATCACCTACATGCGGACCGACTCCGTGCACCTCTCACAGCAGGCGATCTCCGCCGCGCGTGGGCGGATCCGCAAGCTGTACGGCGAGGAGTACCTGAGCCCGCGAGCCGCGGCAGTTCACCACCAAGCAGCAAGGGCGCCCAGGAGGCGCACGAGGCGATCCGCCCCGCGGGCACGGAGATGCGGACCGTGGAGGAGGTCGGGCTCATCGGGACGGGAGGCCGCGCTGTACGAGCTGATCTGGAAGCGCACCGTGGCCAGCCAGATGGCGGAGGCGCGCGTGACGCAGATCTCCGCGCTGATCCACGCGGAGGACGCCGTCTTCCGCGCCTCCGGGAAGCGCATCGAGTTTCCGGGCTTCTTCCGCGCCTACGTGGAGGGCACCGACGATCCGGACGCGGCGCTGGAGGACCGTGACGAGCCGCTTCCCCGGCTGCAGCGGGGCGACCGCGCTGGACCTGCGCGGCGCTGGAGGCGCTCGGTCACGAGACGCAGCCGCCGGCGCGCTACACCGAGGCGTCGCTCGTGAAGACGCTGGAGAGCGAGGGGATCGGCCGGCCGAGCACCTACGCCAGCATCATCGGCACGATCATCGACCGCGGCTACGTGGAGCGCACCGGCAATCAGCTGGTGCCGACCTTCACCGCCTTCGCCGTGACCGGCGCTGCTCGAGAAGCACTTTCCCTCGCTGGTGGATACGCGGTTCACCGCGCGGATGGAGGAGGAGCTCGACGAGATCGCCGGCGGGCGATGCCGAGTGGCTGCCCTATCTGCGCGATTTCTTCCTCGGGCCCGAGGGGCTGGAGGCCCAGGTGAAGGCCGGCGAAGGGGAGATCGACCCGCGCGAGGCCTCCACCGTCCAGCTGCAGGACCTTCCCGGCACGGTCCGGATCGGGAAGTTCGGTCCGTTCGTGGAGGTGGAGGAGGGCGGAACCGACCGTGACCGCGTCGATCCCCGAAGGTGTCGCACCGGCGGACCTGGACGAGCGAGCAGGTATCCGCGGCTGGTGCGCGCCAAGACCGAGGGCCCCGAGTCGCTGGGCACCGATCCCGCCACCGGACTGCCCATCTTCCTGATGGAAGGACGATTCGGACCGTACGTGCAGCTCGGCGCAGCCACGGACGACGGAGAGCCAGCCGCGGCGCGCCTCGCTCCCCAAGGGGGTGCAGGCCGGATCAGGTGACGCTCGGACCTGGCGCTGCAGTGCTGTCGCTTCCGCGCACCCTGGGCACGCACCCCGAGAGCGGCAAGGAGGTGCAGGCGGGGATCGGGCGCTTCGGCCCCTTCGTGGTTCACGACGGTGAGTTCCGCTCGCTCGGCCCGGGTGACGACGTTTACTCGGTCGAGCTGGAGCGGGCGCTGGAGCTGCTGGCGCAGCCCAAGCGGGCGCAGCGTGGCGCAGAGGCGCTTCGCCAGATCGGTGCGCACCCGCGCGACGGTGAGCCGATCTCCCTCTTCGCCGGGACGCTACGGGCCGTACGTGAAGCACGGGGACGTGAACGCCTCGCTGCCGCGGGGTGCCGATCCGGACAGGATCACGGTGGAGGAAGCCGTCGGTCTCCTGGACGAGCGCGCCGCCCGGGCGCCAAAGAAGGCGGGTCGCGGGGGCGCGAAGAAGACGGCGGCGAAGAAGGGTGCGGCGAAGAAGTCCGCTGCGACCAGGGGTGCTGCGAAAAAAGCCACGCCGAAGAAGGCGGCGGCGAAGAAGGCCGCGACGGAGAAGGGCACGAGGAAGAAGTCTGCCGAGTAGGCACCGGGTGTTTACAGCGGGCTGATTCGTCCGCCGTTTCCCACATTCTCGGAGGAGCGGAATGAAAACCGATCCGCCCCGTCGGTGTACGGGGGGTGTAGTGAGAGGGAGCATTCCGGCACGGTCCTGAAGGGAAGGCGCAATGGCTCAGGTAACGGTGGTGGGGGGTGGGCTTTCGGGTTCGGAGGCGGCGTACCAGCTGGCGGAGCGAGGCCACGAGGTGCGGCTGCACGAGATGCGGCCGGTCCGCGGAACGGCGGCGCACCAGACGGACCTGCTCGCCGAGGTGGTGTGCACCAACTCCTTCAAGTCGGTGGATCCGCACAACGCACACGGTCTCCTGAAGACCGACATGCGGGCGCTCGGCTCGCTGCTGCTGCGGGTTGCGGAGGAGGCGAGGGTGCCCGGCGGCACGGCGCTCGTCGTGGACCGGCACGAGTTCGCGCGTCGCATGAGCGAGGTCATCCATGCACATCCGCGGATCACCGTGGTGCGCGAGGAGGTCAGCGAGATCCCCGTCGGGGCCGACCATCATCGCCACCGGGCCGCTCACCTCCGACGCGCTCTCCGCCGCCATCCAGCGGGCGCTCGGCGACGAGGGCCTGGCCTTCTTCGACGCGATCGCGCCCGATCGTCTCGGACGAATCGCTCGATCACGAAGTGATCTTCCCCGCATCACGGTGGGGAAAGGGTGAGGGAGACGATTACCTGAACTGCCCGTTCACCCGCGAGCAGTACGAGGCCTTCGTCGCCGAGCTGCGGGCGGGCGCAGAGCTACGAGGGCCACGACTGGGAGAACGTACCCTACTTCGAGGGGTGTCTCCCGATCGAGGTGATGGCGGAGCGCGGGGAGGACACGCTTCGCTTCGGCCCGATGAAGCCGGTGGGTCTGCCGGTGCCGCAGTGGGGAGGCAAGCGCGCGCACGCGATCCTCCAGCTGCGCCGTGAGGACCGTGCGGGCCAGATGTGGAACCTCGTTGGTTTCCAGACCCGGCTGAAGATCGGCGAGCAGAAGCGGGTCTTCCAGATGATCCCCGGGCTGGAGGAGGCGGAGTTCTTCCGCTGGGGCTCGATCCACCGGAACACCTACCTCAACTTCCCGGCACGGCTGACGCCGCACGGGTCGCTGCGTGATCGGCACGACGTGCTGTTCGCCGGTCAGCTCACGGGGGTCGAGGGGTACACGGAGTCCACCGCGGTGGGAATTCTCGCGGCGGTGAACCTGGACCGGATCGCGCGGGGCCAGGAGCCGGTGGTGCCGCCCCCGACCACCATGCTCGGCGCGCTGATGCGATATCTGCGTGAAGCCGATCCGGCTCACTTCCAGCCGATGAACTCCAACTTCGGACTGGTGGATCCGCTGGAGGTTCCGATCCGCGACAAGCAGCTGAAGCGGGAAAGGCTGTCGGAGCGCGGGCAGGCCGACTTCGCTGCCTGGATGGCGGAGAATGGCGTGGAGGGGATCGTTCCCGTCGGCGCTGCCGGATGAGCTCCGACGCGGGCGAGCAGGTGCTTCGCGACCGGGAGCGGGAAGAGTTCATCCGGCACGTGGAGCACGAGCGGCAGCTTTCACCGCGGACGGTGCGTGCATACGGCGGACGACCTGGCCGAGCTGGATACCTTTCTCACGGCGTATTTCGGGACCGGTGAGTGGAGCTGGAGCGGAGTGGACCGGCTGGCGATCCGCTCCTTCATGGGCGACTGCTTCACCCGCCGCGCGCTGTCGCGGAGGACGGTTGCGCGGAAGCTCTCCTCCGTGCGGGCGCTCTTCCACTATCTGCACCTCGAGGAGCTGGTGGATGCGAATCCCGCCCGCTCCGTTCGCTCGCCCAAGCGGGAGCGGACACTGCCGGCGTTCCTCTCCCGCGGCCAGGTGGAGCAGCTCTTCCGCGCGGCGGAGGCACGCGCCCTGGACGGCGGTTTCCTCGGGGTGCGGAACCAGGCCATCGTGGAACTGTTCTACTCCACCGGGATGCGCGTATCCGAGCTGCAGCAGCTGGATACCGCAGACCTCGATCTGGTCTCCGAGCGTGTCCGCGTGCGCGGTAAGGGGCGCAAGGAGCGCATCGTCCCGGTCGGCAGGCCGGCGGTTGCCGCCTTCCGCCGGTACGAACCGCGCCGGGATGAGGTGCTCGCCGGCTCTGAGCGGGGCGATCGCCGGGCCGCCTTCATCGGAGCAGACGGGGCGCCGGCTCTCCGTCCGTCAGGTGCAGAACATCGTCACCGGGTTTCTGGACAGGATCGGTGAGGATGCGGGG
This sequence comes from uncultured Gemmatimonadales bacterium, assembly GCA_963793235.1. Lineage (GTDB taxonomy): Bacteria > Gemmatimonadota > Gemmatimonadetes > Longimicrobiales > Longimicrobiaceae > CAWBZF01. Next base: position 789,491 of record CAWBZF010000006.1, on the reverse strand, counting down.
CTGTCCACCCATTCGCTACGGCACAGCTTCGCGACGCATCTGGTGGACGCCGGGGCGGACCTGGTCGCGGTCAAGGAGCTTCTCGGGCATGCCAGCCTCAGCACCACGCAGGTGTATACGCATACCTCGCAGGAGCGGCTGAAACGGGTGTACAGGCAGGCGCATCCGAGGGCGTAGGGGGCTGGTTTATTCTTTTCTAGTTTTTCGTCAAGGCGGCTGAGGTGGGTGAGGCCGCGGACAGTACACAGGGGTGCAGATGTCCGAGATCAAGTTTCACGCGACTACGATCCTTGCGGTTCGGAAGGACGGCAGGGTGGCGCTCGGTGGAGATGGGCAGGTGACGTTCGGCGAGACCGTGATGAAGGCGTCCGCGCAGAAGGTGCGGAAGATCCGGGATGGGAAGGTGCTCGCGGGTTTCGCGGGCTCCGTGGCCGACGCCTTCACCCTGTTCGAGAAGTTCGAGGAGAAGCTGGAGCGTTACCCCGGAAACCTTTCGCGCGCGGCGGTGGAGCTCGCGAAGGACTGGCGTTCGGACCGGTACCTGAGGCGGCTCGAGGCGCTGCTGGCCGTGGCGGATACCGAGCACCTGTATCTGATCTCCGGCAACGGCGACGTGATCCAGCCGGACGACGAGATCGTGGCCATCGGCTCGGGCGGCTCGTACGCGCTCGCCGCGGCACGTGCGCTCAAGGAGCACACGGAGATGCCCGCCGCGGAGATCGTACGCCGAGGGCTGGAGATCGCCGGAGACATCTGCGTGTACTCGAATCAGAACATCACCGTTCTCGAGCTCTGACCGCGGATCCTGCGGACGGGCGCGAGAGCGACGGAGAGAGCGAATGACCGAGGCGTTGGCAGGTACCACGGAGGCCGCGGGCGCAACCGCACCCGAGGCATCACCGACTGGACGAGCTCACCCCGCGTCAGATCGTGGTGGAGCTCGACAAATACATCGTGGGTCAGGACGCGGCGAAGAAGGCCGTGGCGATCGCGCTCCGCAACCGCTGGCGGCGTCAGCGCGTCGCGGAGGAGCTCCGCGACGAGATCGTCCCCGCGAACATCATCATGATCGGACCGACGGGTGTCGGCAAGACGGAGATCGCGCGCCGCCTGGCCCGCCTCGCGGGCGCCCCTTTCGTGAAGGTGGAGGCGTCCAAGTTCACCGAGGTCGGCTACGTGGGTCGCGACGTGGAGTCGATGATCCGGGATCTGGTGGACGTTGCGATCAACATGGTCCGCAACGAGCGGGAGGACGAGGTGCAGGAGGTGGCGGAACAGCGGGTGGAGGAACGTCTCCTGGACCTGCTGATTCCGCCGCTGGACGAGGAAACCACCGCCGCACCGGCAGAGAAGGAGAAGCGCCCCCCGGTGTTCGTGGTGAGCCCGCGCGGCGATGTCCAGCCCGGCGCCGAAGGAGGCGGTGAGGCGGGCGAACCCGGAGTACGTGAGAGACGCGAGCGCACGAGGGAGAAATTTCGCTCGCTGCTCCGCGAACAGAAGCTGGAGGAACGTGAAGTCGAGGTGGACGTGCAGCAGTCGCAGACACTCGACAACATGATGATCCCGATGGGCGGGATGGAGGGGATGGACTTCAACATCTCCGAGATGCTGCAGGACTTCCTCCCGAAGAAGACCAAGCGTCGTCGCGTCACCATCGCGGAAGCCCGCCGCATCCTGCTGCAGGACGAGCTGGACAAGCTGGTCAACCTGGACGAGGTGATCGAGGAGGCGCTGGACCGGGCCGAGGAGTCCGGCATCGTGTTCCTCGACGAGATCGACAAGGTGGCGGGGGAGCGGGGCGGGAGCGGTCCGGACGTGTCGCGGGAGGGCGTCCAGCGCGACCTCCTCCCCATCGTGGAGGGCTCCACCGTGCAGACCAAATACGGGATCGTGCAGACCGAGCACATCCTCTTCATCGCCGCCGGTGCGTTCCACATGCACAAGCCGTCGGACCTGATCCCGGAACTGCAGGGCCGCTTTCCGATCCGGGTGGAGCTGAAGAACCTGACGGAGGCGGACTTCGTCAGGATCCTCCGGGAGCCGAAGAACGCGCTGCTGACGCAGTACCAGGCGCTGGTGGAGGCGGAGGGCGCGCGGCTCGAGTTCAGTGACGACGGAGTGGTGGCCATCGCCCACACGGCCGCGGTGCTCAACGATCGCATGGAGAACATCGGCGCGAGACGCCTCCACACGGTGCTGACCTCGTTGCTGGAGGACCTGCTGTTCGATCTGCCGGACAGTGGCCCGAAGGAGGTGACCATCGACGCGGACGGGGTGCGATCGCGGCTGAAAACCATCGTGGAGGACGAGGATCTGAGGAAGTACATCCTCTGAGCCGAACGGCGACCGTCCAGGGGATGGCCGGTGCCGCAGATCGCACGAAACGACGAATCCCGCACGGCTCCAGGGCCGTGCGGGATTCCTCGCTTCGGGCAACCGCCTGTCGGTTCAGCCGATGATCGGCTCCGAAGAGATCAACTCGTCCAGGGCGTGCATTTCCGCCGCCATGTGATTGACGCGGTTCTCCACCACCAGAACGTGGGCGTAGTCGAAGTAGATGCCGACCGCTTCCTCGTGAGCCGGGTGAAGCTCGAGTACCCGCGACTGCAGCGCCTGGTAGAGGGTCCGCGCGATCAGGTGAACCGCTGCCTGAATCGCGTCGATCTCCGCCACTTCCGTCACCTCGATCGATCCGACGAGGAGTGGCCGCAGATCCTCCACCCGGGCGAGAACATCGTCCGCAACGGGCACGAGGAAGGACGATCGACCCGAATGCGTCTCGAGCACGAGCGAGGCGCCTCTGTCGAGTGCCTGAAGCTCTTCGAAATCACAATGAAGGATCATCCGGACCTCCTTTTCGCTAGGGCTGCCCCATCAAAGGGCAAGGCACAGGCCAGCGTGTGTGCAGCAGAGCCTTACATCCGACTTCCGAGGAAAGTCCCGCTCGCAGGCGGGTTTCCGACCCCGAACCGGATGGATGCCGATCGCGGGGCGGCAGTGGCGCGCACGCCACATGACCTCGCGAGGGGACAGAGACGTCCCGGCGGCTGGGCTCCGACCCGCCAGTACGTCGGCAGAAGGGTTGGATGAGGAGTTCTGTTTCCGATATACCGCGCCCGGGGCGGGTCTGTTCCCGTATTTTCCCGGCGCGCAGGTCCGGAGGGACTGAAGCCCCACGCGGGAACGGCGGAACACCGAGGGACCGTTGCAGGAGCAGAGGACCGCGTTGTGTTCATTTCGTGGCGGAGCTTTGCGCCTCTTGCGTTCCCGTTCCGAACGCTCCGGCCACTGCGGTGCCCTATGCGGTGAGGCGCGCCTTGGCCTCCGAGGCGGTGGCCAGCGCTTCCTCCGCCGTGGCGCCCAGGGCGGTGAGGTGCCCCATCTTTCGGCCGGTGCGGCCCTCGCGCTTACCGTAGAGGTGAAGCGACACTCCGGGGAGACCGAGCGCACGCACCGTCCCCTCGCGGCGTTCGCCGGTGCCGATCTCCTCCCCCATCAGGTTCACCATGGCGGCGGGTCGGAGCAGTTCGGTCGAGCCGAGCGGCAGGCCGCACACGGCGCGGAGCTGCTGCTCGAACTGCGACGTGCTGCACGCCTCCCAGGTGTAATGCCCGGAGTTGTGCGGGCGCGGGGCGATCTCGTTGACGAGAACCCGATCATCGAAGGTAACGAACAGCTCCACGGCGAGCAGTCCGATCACCCCGAGTCCCTCGATCAGGGCCTCACCCGCCGCGCGGGCGTTCCGAAGCACCGGCTCGGCAAGTCGTGCGGGTGCGAGCGTCGCATCCAGGATGCCCCGGCGGTGGATGTTCTCGGCCACCGGGAAGGTGGCGATCTCGCCCGACGGTGAGCGGGCACAGATCACGGAAGCCTCGATGCGGAAATCGACAAGCGCCTCCAGGATCAGTTCCCGACCCTCACCGCCGAGTTCACCGAACGCCGCTGAAGCCTGCCCGGCATCCGTGATGCGGCGCTGGCCCTTTCCATCGTAGCCGCCGCGGGCCGTCTTCAGCAGCGCCGGGGTGCCGAGAAGACGGAGCCCCGCTTCCAGCTCCCCCAGGGAGGAAACGGGGTGGAAATCGGCCGTTCCGAGTCCCAGTGCACGCGCGGTCTGCTTCTCGAGTACCCGGTGCTGTGCCACCCGGAGGACGTCGGCGCCGGGTCGAACCGGACGCATCTCCTCGAGCGCCGCGACGGTGGACAGATCGGCGTTCTCCCACTCGAGGGTGATCACGTCGCTGACGTCGGCGAGCTCACGCGCCGCGTCGCGATCGTCGAGCGGAGCGAGAATGGCCCGATCCGCCACCTGCACCGCGGGCGCCTCGGCATCAGGCTCGAGCACCACGACCCGGTACCCCATCCGCCGGGCCTCCAGCGTGAACATCCTGCCGAGCTGCCCTCCACCGATGATGCCGATGGTGGATCCGGGAAGGATCGGACTCATTCGCCGGAGCCCGTGGCGGCGGGATCCGGGAGACCGGGCTCCAGTGCCTCGCGGGCGAGCCGCCGCGCATACTCGTGCAGGCGATCGCGGAGTGCGGCGTCGGTACCGCCCAGGATGCGGGCGGCGAGCAGACCGGCGTTGGCGGCGCCCGCCCTGCCGATCGCCGTGGTGGCCACGGGGACGCCGCGCGGCATCTGCACGATGGAGAGGAGGGAATCCACGCCGTTGAGGGTGGAGCTGAGAACCGGAACCCCGATCACGGGGAGCACGGTCTTGGCCGCGGTCATCCCCGGGAGGTGTGCGGCGCCACCGGCTCCGGCGATGATCACCCGCAGCCCGCGACCCTCGGCCGCGGCTGCGTACTCGAACATCCTGTCGGGCGTGCGGTGCGCCGAGACCACGCTCATCTCGAAGGGGACGTCGAGATCCTCCAGCACACGCGCCGCCTCGATCATCGTCTCATGATCGGAGCGGCTACCCATGATGATTCCCACCAGCGGCTGACTCACGGAACGAACCCCCTCATCTTGGTTAGGGCGATGGAGGCGTTGAATCTACCCCGGGAGCGATGAGCCTGCAAACCGGCGGGAAATGGCCGTCTTGCGGCATTTCCGCACCCGATGTTAGCTTCTCCTCAAACATATGCATCCTCCGCGAGCCGCCCAGCGCACCTTCATGGATCTACGCGAAGCTCAGCAGCAGGTGGATCGGTACATCTCGCAATTCCGCGAAGGGTACTTTCCGCCTCTGGTGAACCTGGCACGGCTGACGGAGGAGGTCGGGGAGCTGGCCCGCGAACTGAACCACGCCTTCGGGCCCAAGACCAAGAAGCCGGACGAGCCGGAGGGTGACATCGCACTCGAGCTCGCGGACATCCTCTTCGTCCTCATCGTCCTTTCCAATCAGCTCGAGATCGATCTGCAGCAGGCGCTGGAGACCACCCTTCGGAAGTACGAGATCCGCGACGCCGGGCGCTGGGAGCGGAAGTAGGATGATCGACTCGCACCTCATCGCAGGCGCGAGATCGCCAGGCCCACCTCCCCCAGCCATGCGCACATGCGCCCTCTGATCTACATCATCGACGACGACCCGGTACAGGTCGCACTCCTCACGGCGCAGATCGAGCGCTCGCGGCGGTATCGGACCAAGGGGTTCACCGACGCGCGCGAAGCACTTCGAGACACGGAGATCGATCCCCCGGACGCCATCGTCTGCGATCTGCGGATGCCGGAAATCGATGGTGTGGAGCTGACCCGGCAGGTGCTGCGCCGTACCCCCGGGCTGCCTGTGATCATCGTCACCGCGCGGGGGCACGAGGAGGATCCGGAGCTGGCCTTCCAGGCGGGAGCCGCCGACTTCCTTGTGAAGCCGGTGGAATCGTCCGTGCTCCTCGCGCGTCTCGGGCGCGGGATCGCGGATGCGCCGGCGCGCGAGTTGATCAGCCGGGTCACCGAGGCGGCTTACGACCCGCACGGTGTGATCGGAACCCACCCTCTGGTGGAGTCGCTGCGGTCGTTCATCCGCAAGGTGGCGGCCGTGCCACAGGTCTCGGTGCTGCTTCTCGGCGAGTCGGGGACGGGGAAGAGCATGGTGGCTCGTGCCATCCACGGTGCGGGCGCCGGGTCGCGTCAGCGCTTCGTGGAGGTCAACTGCGCCGCGCTTCCCGCTCACCTGCTGGAAGCCGAGCTCTTCGGGTACGAGAAGGGCGCCTTCACCGACGCACGTCAGACGAAGAAGGGCCTGGTCGAGGTCGCCGACGGGGGCACGCTGTTCCTGGACGAGATCGGGACGCTCGCGCCCGAGATCCAGGCCAAGCTGCTGAGCTTCCTGGAATCCCGAAGCTTCCGGCGCCTCGGCTCCACCCGGGAATCCACGGTCAACATCCGGATCATCGCCGCCACCAACGTGGACCTGGAGACCGAGGTGATGAAGGGCAGCTTCCGCGAGGATCTGTTCTACCGCCTGAACGTGGCCTCGTACACCCTGCCGCCGCTCCGACACATCCGCTCGGACATCCCGCCCCTCGCCCGTCACTTCGTGACCCGGGCGGCGAGCTATTTCGGCAAACCGGTGCCGGATCTGGATGCCGACGGGCTGGAGCGCCTGCAGGGGTACAGCTGGCCGGGGAACGCCCGCGAACTGCGCAACGTCATCGAGCGTTCGATGATCTTCTCGCAGGGACCGGTGCTGGAGGTGGTGGAGCTTCCGACGGGCGGGAACGCGCGGCAGGACGGTCGCGATGGGCTGGCGATGCCGCTGGGACTGACGCTGGAGGACGTGGAGCGGCGCTACATCGAGGCGACGCTCCGCTCGACCGACGGCAACATCAACGCGGCCGCGGAGATCCTCGGTGTGTCCAGGAAGGTGCTCTGGCAGCGCCGCAAACAACACGGACTGATCGCCGACGAACCGCGTCTCGACGTCAACCGCTCCGCCTGATCATCCACCGTCGGTACCCCAGCCGGCCTCCGGTCGGGCGATGAGGATCGGTGGCGCCTGCACCGGTCCGGCTTCGGCACGCGCATCCACGCGAATCGAGACTTCCCCTTCTGGCTGATCGGCTCCGAGCGCCTGCAGTGAGCTTTCGGACACCCGGAGCCGATAACTCCCCGGAATCAGCCGGCTGATGTAGAACTCACCGTCGCTGAAGGTCAGGGCGCGCACCACGTCACCGGTCTCCTCGTGCACGGCTTCGACGGTGAGGCCGCCCACGGCGAGTCGCGCGCCGCCGAGCCAGGCGACAGAGCCGAGAAGCTCACGCGTGTGCACCATCGGGATGTCCACCCGGGTGAACACATTGGGTACCGCGCGGACGCTCTCGGCGGGTCGTCCCGGTGAAAGGTCGGGACGCGTGAACGCGAGCGTATCGACTCCGACTCGGACGACGGTGTGAGGGAGCACTCCCCAGTACCGGTACGAGCCGTCCTCGTCCGTGATCACCCTGGCGCCGCCGATGGAGACGGGCACGCCCGCCAGCGGTGTCTCCTCGCCGCTCATCACGCCGTCTCCATCCAGGTCTATGAAGACGCGGCCGGCGATCCCTGTCTGCCCGAGTGGATCCACCGGTGATGCGATCGCGCCGACCTCCTGATCGTACGCCAATCCACCCGACGCGGAAGCGAACCAGTTCGCCACGCCGTGACCGCGATTCGCCACCGTCTGGAGGTAGGCCGCCGGTGTGCGGGTCACCAGCGAGACGGAGATCTGGGGGACTCGGGAGCCGCCGGTCCAGCGCAGAGAGGTGGACAGATTGGAGTGGTCCACCGGACGGGTGGTGAGTCCGAGGTTGAGGTGTCGCACACCGCCGCGCGTGAAATCCGCTTCGCTGGTCAGCATCAGGTCGCGCAGCAGCGGGTGCCGTATGCCCGGTACACGACGCGAAGCCTGAATCGCCACCACATCCTCGAGCTGAAAGCCGTGTTCGTAGCTCCCGCGCAGATGGAGGCTGCGAACGATCGTGGAGAGCGAGCCCGTCCACGCCTCCACCCCACTGGATTCCGAACCGCGGAGGCGGGTGCCCGCGATGAGCGGCTGTCGCACACCGGGAATCGCGAGCGCGGCCACTCCGTCGGCATACCAGTGAGGCGCGCGCGGCCCGCCCGCCACCTCGCCGCCGCTCCATCCCGCGCTGGCCTGCCAGCCGCCCGCCGTCCCATACCGCTGCAGAGAAGCATGAAGCAGCGACTGCCACTGGCCTCTGACCTCCACCCGCAGGTCGGGGCGGGGGCTGTGGCTGATCAAACCATACGGTCGTGCCCACCCTCCCGAATCCGGTCGGGTCGCGGCTTCCAGCCCGAGGCCGAGGGTGGTGCGCTCCGTGACACCCCGGCGCACGTCGCCGTAGCTGAGCAACGAACAGCGCGCGTCGCGGCAGAGTCCAGCCCCTCCGCGGTACCGCCACTCTCCGCCCGGCACCTGCATCGCCGGAACCAGGTAGATGAGCTCCTGCACCCGCTCCTGGCCGGCAGGGCCGATCATCCGGATGCGGAGCGGGTTCGTGCCATAGCCGAGATGCGTCGGTACGGGCGCCGACTCGCCCTGACGGGAGACCCCCAGAAGCTGGTCGCCCTGGTACACCTCGTATTCCCACCCGGCCGGGACCACCGGCTCGACCATCACCTGTCCGAAATAGTCAGGCGTGTAGAACGGATCGTTGGAGAAGGTGATCCCATCCATCGATCGGCCGACGATCGCCTCGGAGGAGACCTCGCCGAGGCGCAGCTGGCGCAGGGGAGCGTTCCGTCCGAAGGCGCGTGAATACTGCACGAACGCCGGCGCCAGCGACGATGAACCGCCGTGTGTCGTCACCGCACTCCCGAGCCGGAGGCTCCCGCCCAGCACCGCGGCGCCGAGGGTCGCGCGGGTGGTCGTCTGCACGTCGCCTCCGGCTCCGCCCACGGCGAACTGCCAGCCGGCGGCGAAGCCGCCGCTGCGGTTCGAATAGGCGACTGCCGGATCGTCACCGTCGGTGAAGCGGTTCGCCCGGCCGAGGAGAAGCCCGCGTCGTGCTTCGTTGGCGATCCGCAGCGCCACGGGAAAGTCGAGGCGCGGCGCGATGATGATTCGCAGGTTCTCCCAGTCCACGTGCAGCTCCGCGCCGATCACCCGCTGCATCGCATCGATGCTGAGGAACAGCTCCTCCGGGCGGTTCTCCCATTCGGCGGCGGGAACCGTCCTCGGGTCGCCCGTGAGGTGCAGCGTGCGCTCTCGCAGGTCGATGCGGCCACGCCAGGTCGGCGGCGGCCAGTCGAGTTGGAGCTCATCGGCCCCGCGACGGTTCGGAATCTCCAGGTACTGCAGGGTGGCGACCAGCGGCAGCAGCGGGCTACCCGCGTCGTCGAGCAGCACGCGAATGGTGCGGGAGACGGCCACGTCGGCGAGGCGAAGCTCGAAGAGACCCTCATCGAAACGATCGACGGGAAGCGGTACCGGAACCCCGCGGGTGGGCGGCGGCGGCGCAACGGAATCGACCCGAGCGGCAGAGGGCTCGGGTCGGTTTGCCGGGGCGGCTTCGCTGCGGGTCGCGAGATCCTGCTCGGGGTCGCGGGATGATCGTGAGGGCGCCCCCGGCCCCGTGCTTCGCGCCCCGGCCGGCGGCCTCACGGTCACGGTCTCCGGGGGGGCCGCCACTCCGGAGCGAGCCCGCCCTCCCACCACCATCGGCTCCAGCGCAGGGAACTCCGGCGCTTCCGGATTCGCACCACCGCCGAACCGCATCATCAACCCCGCCAGCAGCAGCGACGGGAAGAGGATGAGCAGCAGGAGGAGCCAGCGGCTCCGCGACAGGCGACGCGGCGAGCTCATCTCAGGAGCCCAGCGACAGGATCACGCTGATGGTACCGGTATACAGACCCGGCACCAGCCCGGTGGCCGGTGCCGAAAGGCGCCCGCCGAAGTAGACGTCGCCCGAGAAGTTGTTACCCGGGGAGTTGATCGGGATCGCAACGATGAGCGGGAGTAGGGTGTGCGCCGCGGGGCTGAAAGGCAGCGACAGAACGTTGCAGTCCGACGGTGTGTTGTTCCAGACGCAAAGCGATCCGTACTGGGTCCCGCTCCAGCTCACCGGGATCGAGCTGCCGCCGCGCACCAGGTTCGCGGGAAGGGTAAAACGGATGTTGTGGACGTTCTGCTTGCGCAGGTTGGTGAACCGCACCCCCCCGGAAACGGTGCCCGCGCCGTGCGGGCCGAGGGCGGTGACATCCTTCACCTGGCCCGCGGTGACCGAGCCGAACTCCAGGTTGCGTACGGTCTCGAGCAGGATGGGCGGGCCGGCGACCTCCACGACGGCGCGGACCGTGGTGGAGCTCTGCTGTGCTTCCGCGAACGTGGCGGCCGTCAGGAGACCGGCGACCAGCAGCAGGGCGAAGAACGGGCGGCCGAAACGGCTCATTGCCCCACCACGAAGGTGTGGGTGACCGGCACGAACGGCAGGATGCGATCGGCGGGGATGTCGTCGCGCTCGGGTATGACCCGCATACGTACCGTCAGCGGACCGGCAGTGCCGCCCGGCAACCGGATCGGGATCCGTCGACGGATGGTCCGATAGACCGCCAGATCGTCCCAGCCGGTGGCGACCACCGCGCCGCTGGCATCCAGCACCTCCGCCTGGAGACGACCGAGCAGCGCGGCGTTTCCCGTACGCTCGAGGTCCATCTGGAGGATCAGGTCGTCGCCGGACAGCTCGGCGGTGGACGCCGCGACCGTGAGACCGGTGGTGACCGGGCCCTGTCGGTAGTTCGCCGCCATCACCAGAACGGTTTCCACGTTCAGCTGCAGGCTCACCTCGCCGTCCGTCTGCTCGATCGGCGGCTGTCCGCCGCGCGAAGAAATCACGATGCGCGCCCAGTACTCGCCGTCGGCGAGGCCTTCCGGTGGCTGCACCATCACGCGGATCACCTGGCGCTGCCCGGGCTGGAGCACCATCCGACGCGGGAACACCCGCATCCACTCGGCTGCGGAAGGCTCACCGTGCGGCGCTTCCGAGAGGAGCTGTACGCTCACCATCCCGTTCGCATCCGAGGTAGGGTAACCGAATGCGAAGCCGATGCTGATCTCCTCCGGGAGCGTTCCCGGGTTGTGCAGCGTCATGGTCCCGGTACGCGTGCGGCTGTCGATGTAGAGCGCCGTCGGGCTCACCGAAACCGCCTCCGCGACGCCGGTGGCGGCGAAGAGAAGGACGAGTGCGGGGAGCATCGCCCGGGCGGCGCGCCGGAGGGCGGAACCGCGGGAGCCCGTGCTGCCTGGTATGGAGATCATCATGCCCATGTATCTGTCAGGTGTTTCCGCTGGCGATCGTCACAGTCACCGTGATCTCCCCGTCGTACGAGCCCGGCCGCTGCGTGGGAGTCGGCGCGGCCCGTCCGCCGAGAAAGATGCTCGCCTGGCCCTGCGAACCCGGAAGCGGGAAGCCAAACGAAGATCGCGGATCGAAATCGTAGATCCTCCCCGATCCGCCGATCAGCACCCGGCCGTCGAGCGGTCCGAAATGCAGCGGGAGGAACCCGCCGCCCGCGCTGCTCAGCCCGGGTGGAAGGCTGAAGCTGACCGTCACCAGCCCGCGGCCGATCACCTCGATCGCGGCCCTACCCTGATTGTCGGTGACCACAACCTGCGTCACCATCCCCGGTGTGAGGGTCCCGAACCGGAGACCCTGCACCGGAATCGCTGCGCCCGAGCCCTGCGCTTCCGCGGGACACGGGTGCATGAGGAACAGCAGGCAGCCCGCCACCGCGTATCTCCCGAGGGAGAGCATCCTGCCACGGGGTGACGGGTTCATGCCTGTCTCAGTTGGTCGACGCGAGCGTGAAGACCACATCACCCGAGAAGGTGCCGACGCCCGATGCCGCGTTGCCGGTCACCGTGCCACCAACAAGGATGTAGGTGCTCTGAATGGTGCCCAGCGTCGTGGCGCTGAAGCCGAACGACTCGCAGTTGCCGGTAACCGCCGTGCCGCTGCCGCCGGAGGTCGTCGCCGTGGCGCAGGTCGGAGCGAAATCGAGCGTGGCTCCACCCGTCCGGGTCAGGACGCTCGGAACGGTTGCGGTCACGTTCACGTTCGAGTTGTGCTGCACGTGCACCTGCCCACGACCGGCAACACCAGCCGCCGAAAGTGCCCCGGCGCCGGTGGTGCCGATGGTCTGGTTCTGGCCCATCGTCAGCGTGCCGAAGTTGAGCTGATTGGTGGAGGTCGCGGTGAGCGAAGCCTGCACCGTCGCGCTCGCGGTCACCGTCGCCGTCTGGGCCTGGGCTGCTGCCGGGACCACGAGGGCAAGAACCGCCGCTGCAGTGAAGATCCTGTTCCGCATCGTACGTTCTCCTGTTTCTCTGGGTTGATGTCCACGGCGGAGGCCATCGTGACCGCCTGGATTCTCTGGCCTCTGCCGTGGCTGCCGAAGTGCAGCGGGGTAGGCCTCATTCGGGTTTTTTCCCGTGATCGAAGCTATGCAGATGCCGATCCGTGTCCAAATCTTTTCGTAAGTCGTTGGGTGTCAGTCACTTAGACTTTCCGAGCAGGCGGGCGACGGCGTCCGTTCGTTCCCGTTCGGGAACGTCGGCGTTCCCGTCGGGGAACATGTGTCCCGATCGGGAACGGGGCGGCAGGGAGTGGCGGACGGGCGCTGCGATGGAGCGGGGAAACGCGGTGGGGCTATCGGCGCAGAGACTCGATCAGCCGGACGTTCTCCTCCAGCGTGTTGTAGAAGTGGGGCGAGACGCGGACGTACGGACCCCGTGAATCCACGATGATACCGCGGAGGGCGAGCCGGTCCACGGTCGCACGCGAGTCTTCCGCGCTCACCATCACGATGGCGGAACGCGAGTCGGGGTCATCCGAGATCCGGAGTGCGTGGCCGTCGTCGCGCAGGCGCCCGACCAGGTCCGCGGTGAGCGCGGCGTTGCGCTCCCGGATCCGCTGCATCCCCACCTCCAGGATGATCTCCAGCCCGCCGAGCGCCGTGTACATGGTGGGCAGCGCCGGGGTCCCCATCTCGAAGCGGGCGGCATCGTCGCGGAAGGCGAAGCGGTCCGGCTCGAAGAGAAACTGGTCGCGCGCGCCGAACCAGGAGGCGATGGAGGGCTCCAGTTCCCGGATCCGCTCGTCGCGCACCCAGAGGAAGGCCATTCCCGCTCCGCCGAGGAGCCACTTGAGCGGTCCCGCGACGTACACATCGGCACCCAGCGCGCGGGGATCCACCGGGAGCTGACCGGCACCATGGTAGCCGTCCACGACCATCAACGCGCCTGCGGCACGGGCGTGCCGCGCGATGGCCGCCACGTCCTGGATGTAGCCCGTGGAGAAGAATACGTGGCTGGTCGCGACGACCGCCGTACGCTCGTCGATGTATTCGGCCCAGCGCTCGGCGGGGATGCCGATGCCGTCGTCGCTCGGGACGCGGACGATCTCCACTCCGGGCTTCACCATCCACTGATAGATCTGGGTGGGGAAGTCGAGGTCCGCGACCACCACCCGGTTGCGGGTCCGGTAATCCACCGCGCTGGAGATGCTGGAGAGCGCCGCCGAAACGGAGGGCATGAGGCCGATCTCCCCGGGCCGCGCGTTCCAGAGCTCCGCCACGCGTCCACGGAGGTCGGCGAGGCGGCCGAGCCAGAGCTCGTACCAGGCGGATGCGCCCATGGTGTGCCAGAGCGCCTGGTACTCCCCGAGGTACCCGCTGGAGCGGCGGGAAAGCGGACCGAGCGAACAGGAGTTCAGGTAGGTACGCGTGGAGAGGATCGGGAACTCGTCACGCCACTCCTCCAGCTCCGCGTGCGGGATCGCGCTCACGGCTCCTCCCTGTCCAGCTCGTCCAGCCGGTCCACGGCACGGCGCAGGTGCGGAATGACGATGGAGCCGCCCACCACCAGCCCGACCGAGAATGCTTCGAACATCTCCTCGTTGGTGACCCCCTCCTCCCTGCAGCGCACCAGGTGATAGGTGACGCAGTCGTCGCACCGCAGCACCAGCGAGGCGACCAGCCCCATCAGTTCCTTGGTCTTCACCGGAAGCGCGCCCGCCTCGTACGCGCGGGAATCCAGGGCGAAGAAGCGACGGATCTCCAGGTTGCCCGCTTCCAGGATCCGGTCGTTCATCCGCTCACGGAATGTGCGGAACTCCTCCAGTCGGTCGGCCATGCGTCTCCTCGTGTCGGGTGGCGAGACAGAAGAATGCGGAAGGACGCCCGGCACCGTCAACCCGGGCACCCGGGAGCGTGGAGGGGGGTACCCAACGCCATGGTGACCTCACCCGACACGGTTCTGCAGGAGCGCTCGGCTCGCATCCGCGCCTGGGCGAGCGAGCTCGGCTTCGACGCAGTGGGCCTGGCCCCGTTACGGCCCAGCGAGCATGCGGACGCGTATCGAGCGTGGACCGCCGCCGGCCACGCCGGGGAAATGGCCTACCTCACGCGCGAGGACGCGCTCGCCAAACGCGCCGATCCGCGGCTGGTGGTTCCCGGAGCCGTCTCCGCGGTGGTGGTCGCCAGCTCCTACCTCACTGCCGGGGATCCGCGATCCGACGAGGGTGTGCCGCCCTCCGCGGCGATCTTCGCGCGCTACGCCCGCAACGAGGATTACCACGACATCCTGACGCCCCGGCTGATCGAACTGCAGGAGCGGATCTCCCGCGATCTGCTTCCCGTGCGCGGGCGTGCGTACGTGGATACGGGTCCGGTGCTCGAGCGCGAGCTCGCCGCCCGCGCCGGGCTCGGCTGGGCCGGCCGCAACACCATGCTGATCCAGCCAGGGAAGGGATCCTACTTCTTTCTCGGGGCGATCCTGCTGGACGTGGAGCTCCAGTACGACGAGCCCTTCACCCCCGATCACTGCGGCACCTGCAACAGCTGTGTGACAGGGTGCCCGACCGGGGCGCTGCTGGGGCGCGATGCCGGGGGGGCGCCGCTCATGGATGCCCGCAGGTGCATCTCTTACCTGACCATCGAGCAGAAGGGACCGATTCCGCGCGAACTGCGACCGCTGGTCGGCAATCGAGTGTATGGTTGCGATATCTGCCAGGAGGTGTGCCCGCATTCGCGTTTTGCCACGCCGACTGACGAAGAGGCGTTCAGGCCGAGGGACGGCGTGCACGGGGCGAAGCTCGTGGAGCTTATGTCCCTGTCGCAGGAGGAGTTCTCGCGCAGATTCAAGGGCTCTCCTGTGAAGCGGGCCAAGCGCAGAGGACTACTGCGCAACGTGGCAGTCGCACTCGGCAACTGGGGGTCACCTGAGGCGGTTCCGGCACTCGCGGGTGCGCTCTGGGACTCGGAGCCACTGATCCGGGGGCACTCGGCGTGGGCGCTCGGAAGGATCGCATCGGAAGGCGCCGTGCAGGCATTGCGGGGCCGACTGGAGGTCGAAGACGATCCCTGGGTTCGCGAGGAGATAGAGCTTGTGCTCGATCCGTGATCACCGAGGGCGAAGTGCCTCGGCGCGTCCGGAGCGCTGCGCAGCGTGACAATCGCCCACTTCCGATTGGCGCGTTTCATCGCTGGAATCGGCTCGACAACGATGAGGACGTCGAGCACCCACCAGTCGAGCAGCACCCGTCGCTCCTCGAGACCAACCTGCTCCCAAGTAGCAGCCAGGTCCCGCGTCTCGTTGATCGCTGCGGAGATCCGCTCCCAGGCGAACTCCCGCGACTGGGCGAAGGAGTCCGCATCCGCCAGGTCCTTCTGTGCGGTTCGGACCCGCTGCTGAAGGGCATCGAGCTTCTCCAGGAGCGGCTCGTGGTCCAGACCACGGGAAACGGCCTTGGCGATGAACTCGCTCAGCCGCCGCTGCTCCATCAGCAGGTTGTCCACCTCACTGCGTGCGGCGTAGATAGCCTCCGCGGCGCCCTTCCTGAACTCCTCCTTCTCAAGCAGCAGCCTGCGGATTTCGTCGGCATAATCATCTGAGGTGCGCTCGCGGAGGATCAGGTCCTTGACCGCGTCCTCAAGCTCATTGGCGATGACGACGTACTGCTTGCACCCGCACTCGACCGACCGAGCGTAGATCTCCGGATGCATCCGCTCCTTGACCGCAGGGTGCACGTAGGTGCGCTGCCGATCCTGAGCGGCGCCCAGGCGGCCGCCGTGGTACTCGGCGCCGCAGCCCGCGCACGCAGGACGGACAAGGAAAGTGCCGTGCGAAGTCCGCTTCAGGTTGCGAGGCTGAGATTCGCGCCTCTCAACCTCTGCCTCGACCTTCCGGAAAAGTTCCACGTCAACCAGCGGCTCCCAACGTGCCTTTGCCCGGCGACGTTCATCCGCGTTGTCCGACGTTCGATCTCGGTACACGACTTCTCCTGCAAGGGCCGGGTTCGTAAGCCAGTTCTTGATCGAACGGTGGCCCAACGCACCTCCACGTGGGCCACGGATACCCGCGTCCGCGAGTTTCTCGCCGATCGTGTCGTATGAGTGGCCATCCAGGAGGATGAGGGCAGAGGCCGACCAATGTTTGTCTAGAATGTCCGGCTCGTCGGGGTTCTTCACGAGGATCGTTCCGCCTCCGCCCGGGGTCGACAACTCCTTCCCTCGCAGAATCGTTCCGGTGCGCGTGTCCTGGCGAAGCGTTCCCCAGGGCGGCGATCCGCCTGTCCACCATCCATTTGCAGCTTCATCTCGACGCCCGCGACTCGCGTTGTCCGAGAGGTTTTTGGAGTAGATCGCCGCTGCGTAGGCGTAAATGGCGATGTTCAGCACGTCACCAAGCTGATTGCCGGTTCGCTCCACCGTGAGAAAGTGGAGTTCCCATCCCGCCCGCTCGAACTCATGGTAGACGGATAGGAAGCTCAGCACGTCCGGGCGACCCGAAGCATCAAGGCTGCGCCCGAAACGAGAGGGATCGTAGATCTCCACGCTTCCAGGTGTCATGCCGATCCGCGAGTTCGCCTTGCAGAACGCGAGCATATCCTGAAACTGGGGCCGGTCGAAGCTCGTGCCGCTCTGGCTCTCCTGCCACACCCAACGGCCGTCGATGGTCGCCACAGAGGAGCCACAGCAGGTACGCCCGCAAGGTCGGCGGGAGATCCACTACAACCGTCTCGTCGCCAAGGGTGTCCATGCCGGAGCGCGCAACCCCGTCCCGGTTGGGCAGCGAGCGGATCAGGTCGAGAGCGAAGGTGAGGTCGTCCCCCGTCCACTCCAACCGGCCGACGACGAGCACGTCCGACTCCGCCGCGACCCCGGCTCTCCGGATCATTCCGGCCGACGTGCTGGCCCGGACCCGACCCGCAGAGCTCTCCAGCTCCACGTGCACCAGATCGTCCTCCATCTCATGCACTCTCACCACGCGCGCTGCGCCGAGCTTCACCGCACCCGGTCGGGCACTTCTGAGATCCAACGCGTGCATACGGTCTCCTCGAAAGGGTTGAGGCGCTCTGGCAACTTGCCTGGACGCCTCACCCTACCCGGTCGCTGCAGCACCCTGGAATTCCGGCAGGGTAGGGGAGCCATGTGCCCGACCTTCGGTCTGGGTCTGCGAGATTCCCTCGTCTCGCGCTATCGCCGCAGGAGAGACTGGACCGTGGCAGCGCCGCCCATGCTGCCGGCGTCGGGCGCGCAGTAGTAGGCGACCGTTGTCTCAACCTCGCTGTGATCCAGGTGGCGGGCTGCGAAGACAAGGTCTCGGGGGGCGAACAGCGAGCCGAACTTGTGCCTGCTGTTGTGATTGCCGAGTACGCCTGCCGCTTCGAGTTCGGCGGCACCGGGGAGACCGGTCAGCTCCCGCGTGGTATTGAAAATCCTCCGACGCACGTTCATGAGGGCAGACGGTGTCCAGCGCAGCTTCGTCGTCCTGCCTTCAACCACGTCGGGTACATAGAAGGCCTCACATTTCTGAACAATTCCTCGACGATCGGTCAGAAGGAGCTCCCGAGCGCCGCCATCTTTCCTATGGAGCGCATAGACCCGCGGGTCCCAAATTGCGAACGCGGCGCTCCCGGGATAGTTATCGCTCGCGGGTAGGTACTCTGCCGGGAAATCGCGTCCCCCTTTCATGATTTTGGCGAGGAACGTTGCAGCGACTCGTCCTCCCTCCAATGCCTCCTGGGGATCAGAGCGCATCTCTAACGTCTGCAAGCAGACGGCACGGGTGCGGAGTGGAATCACGAGCTGATCCTGGACGTACTGCGTGGCCTGGATGAGCCAAGCCCATTCACGCGACAGACGTTCGCCATGCGCGAGAGCCTCCAACTGCTGATCAAGCGACATGTCGCCGGCTGCCTGCTTCGCGAGTTCCACTAGCGCTTCTCGAACCCGAACCATCGCGAAGTACGCATGCTTATCCCGGCCACTCTTCGTGAACACCTCCTCCACCCGCTTCGCCTGTGCGCGAAACCGTGCAACCTGCTCGTGTTTTGTTGGCCGGACGGAGGACGCCCAACTCGGCTGGCCGTCAGTGAGGGTAGGGGAGTCCAGAAGTCGCCCAGCACGCGCCATCCGGTCTGCCAGGGCGACATCTCCCTCGCGCAGCGCAACGCATTCCATGTAGGGCGAGGCGATCCGTGCCAGCGAGATCACCAGCAGCCGAAACGATCCACGTGTTGAAACCTTCCGTTGGGTGAACGCGAGTCGATGCGCCTGGAGGTTGGTCTCGTCCAAGAGAACTCGGAGGTCCGCTCCGGCTTTGGAGAAGTCGATCCCGAGGTTCGTGCGGAGCCAGCCGGCATAGCCGCAGATGCGTGTCAGATGCGTGGTGACTGTCCCCGCCCGCCACGGCTCGCTACTCCTTACCTGATTGCTTCGGCGGATCATCTCCCGGGGGAAGATACCGCGTGCGGGACGACCGAGGACCTGAGCGGTCATGGACTCTGCACACTGATATTCTAGGAAGTGCCGGAGACCGTAAGGTCCGTCGATCAGCCCCTTAGCGGTCGACATCCACTCGCTCCACTCGGGCTCCGTAGGGATGTTCCAGATGGCTTCCGGCCCCGCCGATCCTGCGTCTCGCCTCGTTCGCCTGTGCTCATCCGGGATCTCGGGCAACGGCACTGCGTCGGGGTTGGTGTTGGCACCGTATACGTTGGCTATATCCTCGATCGCCTTGCTGCTCACGAGCGATCGTCGATTGCTGCGGCTCGGCCACTGAAAGGCCTGCGGGATTAGCCCCGCACGTTGAAGCGCCCGATAGCCCATTCTCACGTTCGATCGCATGGTGCTCGCCACCTGATCGGAGTACCAACGATACTCCAGATAGGCAGCAATACGGCTCCAGTTCGCGACGCTCGGGTCGACCTTGTTGACGCAGCATGCGCCCAGCAGTTCCCTGATGGCGAACGTAGGATGGGAGATTACGGGGATTGCTTGCCGGAGGCATTCGCGCCACTGTTTGTATACCGGGGCCCACTCTGGGGGAAACGCTTCAAACGCGTCCGAGTGCCGGGGCGACCGACCGATCCAGCCCAGCGACGCAGCCAAGTCCAGCAGCAGGCAAGCCGATCCGAGATCGTTCGCAAGGTTCTTGTGCCGGGGCCCGTGCTTGGCTTCTGAGGCGGCTCGGGCAAGATCGAGGAACCTCGACCACTCGCCCTCCCCTCCCCGTGCTTTGTCGTCCCAGGTGAAGTATCGGAAGTCGACCCGCCGGAGGGCGGTCACAACGGTCTCACTGGGTTGTGCGAGATTGGCCCCGATCGTGTTGACGACCGCGCGGATTCCCACCCACTGGCCCTTCGAAATGCTGATGAGCCGGCGGCTCGCCTGGTGCTTCGCGCGCCGTCCAGGTTCGTTCTTCTTCTCAGGGTCAACCGCGCTCTCTGCTAGATTACGGAGGTCCTGGAGGGTGACGTCGAGCACTCCAATAGCGCTGAACCGCGAAGCACCGCCGGCGCTGAACTCCACGATGCTGCCGTCTTCGACGGCGTTTCGGATCGCCCCATGACGCTTGTCGAGCGTTGGGCCGAGGGTGCAGCCGATCTCCTTTTCGAGGGCGCGTGCTAGCTGAGGCATGGTCCAATGGCCGTGAGTCCAGGTGAGACTGCGAGCAACTCGGGCCAGGGTTGGGTGGTCGATCTTCATATGGAGGCGAGAGTTCCCCGCACTCGGATTTCCCCTGGTATCTGCAACTGTACCCGTGCCTGGCCCCCGGCTGGAATTCCGGCGCCGACCGGGTCCAACCGGCCGGGACCGGCGGTGCCCACGGCTTGCGGGGCCGCGAGGTCGGGCTGCCCGGTTTTCGGATTTTTCAACGGTAGTTACGTCTGCGATGCCGACGTTGTGAAATCCGAATGAGCCTCGGAGCCGGTCGGAACCGGCGCAAACAGGTGGGTTTTCGTCCGCCAGATGGGGAGAGAGGGAAATCCGAACGAGGAGGGATGGAGAGGAGGAGGAAGGGAGTAGGGAAGATGTTGTGGAACAGTGACTTGGAGCGTTCGGATTCATGAGAGGCGGCTACCGCCAAGCACAAAGTGAACGTGGAATCGGATTACCGCTGCGTTGGTAGGAATCCCGCTCCCGGCGGGCCGTCGCGAAGGAATCGCTCGAGTGCAGTCAGGTTGAAGCACCAAGTGCCTCCCGGCAACTTCCATCCGTAGAGCGCAGGACAGACGAGGTAGCGGCTCCGGAGGTAATGCTCAAGGACTGGATCTCGCCGACTGCTGCCGTCGGAGAGGGGGCCTACCTCTCGCTCGTATACTGCGACTCGCTCGTTCTCGCTGTGAAGAGGCTTAGTGAGACTGGTCTGCGGGTCGTACTCGAGGGTGGAGCGCTCACGAAGAGCGTTGAACTGAGAAATACTCCGCTGGAGGATTGAGGCTGCCTCTCGAGCGGTGCCGATGCGGGGACGGGACACGGTGAGACGGGTAAAGGATGACGCGGAGAAAGAGATATGTGCCGACGGTGGAAGTCTGGGTGAGGTGGTGTCAACCCACAGCGTCGGCAGCTAGACGTGCGGTCCGGCTTCCGATGGATCGCTAAATGGTGAATGTGGTCGGTAACATGGCCAATTTCGGCGGGATAGGTTCGCATTTTATTCGCTTGCGCGGACACGTTTTCGCTGCGAATTTTTGGAGTCCACGCACGTTCTACCCGCGGCTCTCCTGATGACGTTCATCCCCAGATGGTGGAATGAGCTTCCTGCCCAGCCTGGAGCTCCAGCCAACCTCAAGGTTTTCGGTGAGCGCGACGGCGCCCGGGCACTGGTTTTCGATGCCTTGCGCGATGCGACACGCGATCACTTCGTCCAAGCCGAGATCCTCGCAGCACTCGACTTTCCTACCGCCGCGCATTTAGTCCGCACCCGCCTTCCCAAGGCCAAGAAGATACGCTCGGGAGACTTCGGCGAAATCCTCGGCACCGAGTATGTCAACCAGTGCACCGACTATCGGGTACCGTTGAAGCGGCTTCGGTATAAGGACGCAGGTGAGTTGTCCATGCGTGGGGATGACTTCGTTGGGGTCCGCGTGAACAACGGCCGCGTTCAGATGCTGAAAGGAGAGGCAAAGAGTCGCGCCCGGATCGCAGGGGGCGTGGTTGCAGAGGCCTGCGAAGCGCTGTGCAAGGGCCGCTCAGCCCCGAGCCAGGACACGCTTGCTTTCATCTTCGTGCGGCTTTGCGAGCAGGGACGCCTTGACGAGGCAGACCTCATCAAGGCATGCATGTCAGACACCGTTGGCGATGCAGATGTCGCACACCTGATCTTCACGTTCTCGGGTAATGATCCGGTAGCCGCCCTTGCTCCGTACGCGACGGGTCCGGTTACACGCTACCTCGCTGGCTTTGTAGTCTCGGACCACCAAGCCCTGATCCGCTCCGTATTCGAGGCAATTCATGCCAACCCCTGAAGCGATCGCCGCTGACCTCCGCCTGCTGATTGAGCCTGGGGCCCGGGAGCGATTGGTCGCTCGTGGCTTGGCTCGTGGTATGGTCTGGCGGAACGGAGTGCTCCCCGAAGCCGCGGCTCACTTTGCTGGCAGCCTGACTTCGGACCTACTTGACCACGGCTACCTTGTCCTGGCTACGACTCTCCGACTGAGGGACGCGTCTGGAGACAGCGAAACCGTGCGAGACGGGTTCCGGGTAGCGGCCGAGTGCATCGAATCTGCCGTACGGCGAGCCGAACTGGGTGCGGAGCGGCGGGGTGAGAACCTGGTCATAGCTGCCGCCGCATTCCATCTCGCGAGGCTGGGTGCGCGATCCTACTCCCTACTGGCCCGTCCCCAGGATACCGAGCGCGTGGCGGTAGGGTTCTCCGCACTCGGCGCTCTGATGCGGCGGGATCTGAAGGGGCTCGCGGATACGATTCGCGAATGGCTCAACGACCGACGCCATACGGACGCCGGCGTGGCCGATGCCATGGAGGCGAGCTTCCCCGAAGAGGAGGCAGACGATTCCTTGGCTGAGGATATGGGGGCGCCGGGGTATGGGATCGATGATGCCATCGCAATCGCGCTAACCCGGAGCCTCCTGAGGGGGGTGGCACGATTCGTTTTCGCGCTTCACCAAGGAGATCACGAAAGCTTCGAGCAGGCCTCTGCCACACTGCGAGCGGCAGAGGCGGCCGCAGGGAAGGCCCACTTCGTCTCCATCTGGTGGGCGGCGGTCCTTGCAAGACATCTATGCGAGGAGTTGTGGATCGACTCGCTGCATCAGCGAATTCCGTCGCCCCCCTCCCCGAACGGCGAGCCTTCGAACTATGTCCAACTCCGCAAGCGCTTCATTCAGGTCCTAGCAAGTCGGGACCTCGCAGAGATCGATCTATGGCCGTCGCAGCACGAAGCAGCGCTTCGCTCGCTGGACCCAGGCGACGACCTTGTCGTCGCACTGCCCACTTCAGCAGGCAAGACCCGGATCGCTGAGCTGTGCATCCTGCGTGCACTCGCATCGGACCGTCGTGTGGTGTATGTCACTCCGCTGCGAGCGCTTTCCGCCCAGATCGAGCGCGGACTCGGGAGGACGTTCCGACCTCTGGGCTTTACTGTTTCGTCCCTGTACGGGGCCAGTGGTGTCACCGTCGCCGATGTTGCTGCCCTCCGATCTGCCTCGATCGTCGTCTCTACCCCCGAGAAGCTCGACTTCTCGATTCGGCAGGATCCTAGCCTACTCGATGATGTCGCACTCATCGTTCTCGATGAGGGGCACATGATTGGAGAGGGTGAGCGGGAGGTCCGGTATGAGGTTCTGGTGCAGCGACTACTGCGGAGGGCAGATGCAGGGGAGCGGCGCCTGGTGTGTCTGTCGGCGATCTTTGAGGAGGGAGATTCCTTCGAGGACTTCACCTCCTGGCTGCGCTCGGATGACCCAGGCACGCCAATAACCTCGAAGTGGCGCCCGACGCGACAGCGGACGGGGTTCCTGCGCTGGAACACCAGATCGGCTCGCCTTGACCTGGAGGTCCACGACGAAAGGCCGTTCGTCCAGCATTTCGTGAGGGCGCAGCCGGCGCAGGCCCCGCGGAGGCGCCCGTTTCCGAGCGATGGACAGGAGTTGACCATTGCCGCGGCGCTCGCGCTGGTCGGTGAAGGGCAACGCGTCCTCGTCTATTGCCCACTGAAGAAATCCGTGGAGTCACATGCGAAGGTCTGGTTGACCCTCGTACGACAGGGCTTCACCGCGTCGTTGCTGCCCAATCGTGATGCCATCGAATCTGCACTTGTGATTGCAGAGGAGTGGCTGGGAACGGCACATGTGGCGACCCAGGCACTTCAGATGGGCATCGGTGTGCATCACGGCAGCCTCCCCCGTCCGTTCCTCTCAGCCATCGAGCGACTGCTATCGGCTCGTGCGCTTCCGGTCGTGATCGCGTCACCTACGGTCGCGCAGGGGCTGGATCTGTCCTGTAGCGCGTTGATCCTCCAGTCGATTCACCGTGCGGGCGAGCGGCTGAAGCCTGGCGAGTACGCTAACGTCGTGGGGCGGGCAGGGCGCGCATTCGTCGACCTTGATGGACTGACGATCTACCCAATCTGGGAAACTGGGCGCAAGGGGGCGTGGAAGAAGTCCGAATTCGATCGGTTGCGCGCAGAGTCCCGCCAGATGGAAAGTGGCATTCTCTCGGTTCTCCGGGAGCTCGCCATGATGCTTGGGACGTGCCTCGGCCAGCCGTGGCACGAGGTGCTGCAGCACGCTGCTGATCTCGCTGCGCCTTGGGGTGCACTCACGCGGAATGACACGCTGCGTGAACTCCAGGCCCACGACGGGAAAGCCGCGAAGGAGGCGGCGAGGAAGGAGGAGGAGCGCCTTGTAACGGCAGAACGGCTCCTCGCCGACTTGGACACGGTTCTCCTCTCCACCATTGAGAATCTTGAATGCGCAGAAGCCGATCTCGCTGATGCGCTGGACCAGGCGCTGGCGTCGTCGCTTTACCGGCGTCGCATCGATCGCGGGGGTGACCTCATGCGCAATGCGCAGCATCGCGTGCTTCTCACCCGTGCCCGGTGGCTCTGGATCAGCTCTACGGCTTCGGAACGACGTTCGTGGTTCAACTCCGGTATCGGGTACGCTGCTGGGCGCCATCTGAATGGACATCTCCACGAGCTTACCCGCCTCATCGGTGATTGCGACGAGGCGCTACTCCGGGGTGAAGTTGCTGAAGCCGCAGATGCTCTCTGCGCGGTCGCAGAAACCCTTCTTCAGGTTCACCCCTTCAGCCAGAAGGGCCTTCATCCCATGTGGTCTGAGCTGCTGTCCCGCTGGATTGCGGGCGAATCGACGAGTACGCTTGTACAGCGTTTCGGCGGCGAGTGCCTTGACACGATCCAGCAGGCTTTCGTGTACCGGTTCGTCTGGGGTGTCGAGGCAGTTCGGGTTCAAGCAGCAGCTCTGGCTGTACCTGGAGCTGAACGTCTAACTGGGGAGACCGCGATGGCGCTTACCTACGGACTTCCGAACCGGCAGGCGTGCCTACTGGCACAGGCCGGTCTCGTGTCCCGGCGTATGGCCGTGGCGGCGCTGGAACGATGCCCCGGCGATTTCAGCACGCTTCCCGAGATGCTGAGATGGGTGAACCGCGTCGCCGCTGAAGTCGAGGCGTTGTGGGAGGACGCCCCTTCCAGAGACGAATGGAAGGAGTTTGTCGCGGGCGTCACTGCAACCGTGAACGCCCGGTGGACGGAGACCAGATCTACCGCGCGAGTTGCCTGGACGGAAGGAGCAACTGCCCCAGTTCCTGGAGAAGCCGTTCAGCTAGTGCGCGATCGAGAGACGGGCACCGTATCCGTGTACGACACCACGATGCAACGGGTGGGCGTGATTGAGAGTCCATTCGAGACTCGCGTCCGAGAACACCTGGCCGCCGTCGCCGGTCGCTTCCCGAACACAGTGGAAGTGCTGAGATACGGACCGCCCGCGGCACAGGCGTAGGTCGATTGAGCGTCTATTCCAGCGGCAGCAACCCGAGAGAAAGAGCCGCCAAGCTTGCATTCCTTTGCGGACTCAATGTCCTTGACAAGGGGCGGCGACGAGCATATCCGTGACGGAGCAGCGTCGGCGCATCCCGCGTCTCCGCCTGCCGTGCTAACTGCCCGGACGAACTCGTCCTACCGATCGGTTCCCTCACCGGCATCCCCGCAGGGGCCTTCTCTCTTCCCCACCAACGCGGCCATCCCGCGTGGAGCGTTTCCTCATGAGCGCCTCATCATTCGTCCGCCGCGCGACCTCGCGCGCGGCCCGCCGCCGCCTAGCAATGCTGTGGATCCTGGCCGCTGCCGCCATTTTTCGTCCCGGTGCCGCCGACGCCCAGTCGTGCGCCTTGGACGGGATGTCGGTACAGAGCGTTTCGCTGCGCCAGGCTCCCCTGTACACCGTCAACGTTGTGCTCGGCCAAATCACGGGCGACCCGCAGATGCGCTGGTACGCCGAGGACGCGGCCTCGCGTCGTGATTACAGCGTGCAGGTAGAGCTCTCGGGTATCGTCACGGTCGCGCTGGACGTGGTTCCACTGGGCTCGTCGGTGGTGGCGGTCTCACCTACTGTTCGGGAGGCCGCGGGGCCGTGGGCGCGAGACGTCCAGTTCGCGGCTGGGGCGGCGGGCTCTAGTGTCGTCCGTTTTGCCGTGGTCCCAGACGGCTCGGCAGTCAATGGTCCTTGCCGCTTGGACGCGTCCATTCTGTTCACCCGCTTCCCGACCGTGCGTGCCTCGACTGTGGACGTAGCTTGTGGGGCCGATATGTGCGGCAGGGTTGGGGAGACTATGGAGGTGCGGATCCTCGGCGCAGATGCCTCTTGGTTCCGGGAGACAGATGCGGCCTCGGTGGGAGGGGCGGTGGCGACGGTTCGCCGATCCGAGGGAGAGCCGGCGTACTTGGTCTTGTCCCCCTCGGCCGTTGTGAGCCCCGCGGCGGCCGTTACCGTCGCCCTTCCGATCGACGGGACACGCTATCCACGCTACCGCGCGTCTGGCGGCAGCTTGGTCCCAGCCCCAGCGCTCGACCCTTTCCAGGCGACGCTATCGATCGAGCAGCCTCCTCAGCCGCGGCTCGCCTTCCGCAGAGGTATGCGAACGCTGGAGGAGATCCGCGCGGATGAGGCGAACCTTGAGGTGGAATTCGACCTGCCTACCGGGGCGCACCAACCCCAGCCGAACGCGTCGTACCGCATCGTCGAGCTGCGGAGCTCCGTAGGCACGACGGTGCCCGTCCACGTCGGAACACTGGACGTCGAAAGCGTCGCCCGCGGCGGCGCCAAGGGACGGCTCCACGCCTTCGCCACCACCGCGCCGCGCTCGCCGGGCGGGGGCCTGCCGGTCCTGGAGATCCGCGCGAACGACCAACCTCGCTGGCGGGCGCAGTTCGCGGTGCGCCCTGTCGCCGAACCCGCCCGCCTTGCCTTCCGTCGCCCCCAGACCCAAGAGACCGAAACCCGCGTCCTGCACCCGCTGGAGCGGGTCACGGTCACCGTTGGTGGTCGTGGCGTGGAGTCGCTGTCAAAGGTGCGCTTGGACGGCACGGAGGTGCCGATGCTCGAGCGTCGCGCGGAGCCCGGCCGTCTCGTTTTTGCGATCGACACGCCCCGCGAACTCGAGCAGAACTTCGTCCTCCGTTTGGAGGAGTCGGACGGGGCCGGCGTATCCGTGCCGATGGTCGGTCTAGCGAACCAGCGTCCGGCTCCTCTCAGCTTCGTTTCTGCACGCTGGTGCACACAGGGCGCGCGATGCGTGGAGCGCTTCACCGGCCAAGCCCTGAGCGCCTCACGGGCAGAGCCCGTCAAGAACCAAGGATCTCTCGAATCTTCGCATCGAGTTTGACGGTGCGGGTGTCGACAACGGCACCGCACTGCACGGCATTCAGTACTTGGACGTCACCGCGATCATCAAGGACTACCGTGGCCGGGAGCAGCGCCGCGAGACGAGGTGCTACGCTTTCGTGCCCGAGCGAGAGGCGGTGCTCCTGCCATATCCGAACCCCGAGTGCGAAGAGGTGCCAGCCGGCGGACTGACGGCCGAGGACCTGCTGGGCGAGGTGCCGGAAAACGCACACGCCGGGGCGCGCTTGGACCTGTCTGTCCGTCATGTGGCCGGGCACTACCCGGGCCGCACGGTGCCCGCCCAAGCCACCGCGTCGTTCGTCCGCGAGGGAAACTGGGTCCGCGTGCCGATGGTAAGCCTCCCTAGCCCAATCCTTTCCTGGAAGGACGGAGCCGTGCGTAACGAGATGTCCTACACAGGCGCAGTGCTCAACATATCACCGGCGGCGCGGAAATATCGTGCGTGGGGCGCTCAGTTCGGCATGGCTGTGGCCTCCTCTCCGAGCGCCGGGGACGAGCCCGTATCAGGCGCCGACCTCGCGGCGGTGGGCGGCATCTCGTACACCATCCGCAACATGGTCGGTGACGTTGCTCTGGACTTCTTCGTCGGGTGGGTTCAACCGGTCTCGGGCTTCCGAGAAGGGTACTTTGCTTTCCGGCCGGGTTTCACCCTGGGCCTCTAAACGCCCGTAGCATCTGGCCCGCCTGTCCAGTGGGACTCGGCCGAGGGCATTTTGCGAGCAGCGTACAGGCGCCGAGATCCCGCTGGCTCCGTAGCCAATGTACCATGCCATCCAGCGGATGACCTTGCGCTACGTGGTCACGGCACGACCTATACAGCACCAACTCTCAGGTTGTCGCTCGTCAGGTTGCATCGTCTGATCTCAACAGGCGCGCTGTCTGACGATCGCAGATCGCGGACAGAAGTACTGTACTCAGGATGCTTTCTGCCTCAGATAGAACTCCCGCACCTCATACGAGAAATCTCGGGGCAAGTCGTGTGTTGCTGTCGTTTAGTCGGTTGGTGCTCAAACCCCGATTTGCGCAGCGCAGCGCCGCTCCGCGCAGGCTCGGCAGGGAGCGGCGCTGCTCGCATATCTTTCTGCCAGACGCACACTTCGGCGCCCCGTCTCCAGCGGGATTATGAAACGCGGAAGTCGGCACACTTCCCACCCGAAGTACCACCAATAAAGCCGTTGCCCGAGCGTGTGGTGGCACCCAGCGCCGCTTCGATCTCACTCTGGCTCCAGCCCTGCTTGTGGACGTCCCAGGCCCGCAGGTGCCGTCCCTCGCGCCAGCCCGTGGCTGTAACTGGCGACGGCGAGCTCGTGTGCACCTCCTTCCAGCAGGAGTTGCATGGCAACCCCGCGCCTCTCAGCAACTTCATGACGAATCCCCCGCGCCTTGCGAGATCAGGCCTATAACGTCCTGCAAAGTTGCAACGCGAGAGATTGAGGCTGGAACGCCCGCCTTCATGGTGGCTGCACGTTGCTGTGCTTCACCATGGAGAAAGGACACCGTCCTCTTATCAGCAACCAGCAGATCGACGTAGGGGGCGAAGATCAAGTGATCTTCATCAACGCGATCGCCTTCCTTCGCCTGCTGGGGATGATTGAGCCTTCCGCGCAGTGCCGCCAAGACCAGTGAGAAACCTGGACAACGGTATGGATCAAGTTTGGAAAGCGCCTCATTGAGGGGATCGAGAGGAATACCGCGGTCACCATGCAGCTCGAGTACTCTCTGTCGAGCGAATTGGAGGAAATACGCAACGGTCCTTAGATCGGAATCAAGTATCTCGGAACGCACCTGTAGGGCATCGATCCCGTAGATGAGTTCCAGAGCATCCCGAGCATTTCCAGTCTGCTCAAGCACCTGAAAGGTCGGCTCGAAAGCCGCATCGATGCTCGTCTCGATTCCTGAGCCAGACAAAACAAGCTCATCCATTCGTTCGCGGGCCAGGGCCATCTGGGCCGTGACATCTCCAGCCAGCACCCTTTTGAGAGATCGCTTCGGACGCGATTTCTTCGCAAGGTTATCGAAATCACTCAGATCGGCCAGGATTCGGCGAAGCCCGACTAAGGCATCTTTCGTTTCCAGAATGGTCGCCGTGACAACGTCAGCCGTCGTTCTTGGGAACGCAAATGCCTGCACTTCACTCGGCGACTGAAATCCCTCAAACGCGACACCCAAGTTTTCACATAACTGTTGATATATCTCAATTTTCATGATCTCAGCAGCCCCGACCGGAGCCGCCCGAATCGTCGGGAAGTCGTTCAGAACGGCCAGCCGCTGCCGGATTCGCTGCTCTGGACCTAGCTGTGCAGTCTCTTGGTAGTGCGAAAGCGACAGCGCGAGCTCACAGCCGAGGCTGCGCCACACAGCGAAAAAGTCGTTACGGCGCGAAGCCGAGGCGCTTTCCAGGTGCTGGAACTGCGCGGTATCTAGATAGACAAGCATGGCATATAACTGTTCAGGTCGCCGTGAGGAACGGTGGGATGGTGGCGCTCAGCGGATGGTGGAGATGGCGCCCGTCAGGTAGCCGAGCCGGTGGAGGCCGTGCTGGCGCGCGGTCTTGATAACGCTAAGGAGGCGCTCGGTCGCCCGCAGCCCAGTACTCGGTGCGCGAGAGTTCGCTCGGATGCGCTCATTCCCCAACGGCCTGTCCGAGTGGCGCCTCCCCAGCGGAAACTGGGCCCCGCGAAGTTCCTCTGCAAGTTCACCCGGTAGGCCCGGCCGGTCGATGCTGTACATCCTCAGCGCGTTCGATTCGCGTCTGAGGCGTTCTGCCCTACACCCGTTGCCGCTTGGCGACCGCCTGGCTCTGGAGCCAGCGCCCCCTACACCCGGCGCGTCACGTGCGTATCTGCGCTAAGTTCTGTTCTGTCGCACAGTTCTGCGTCCCGTCTCCAGCGGGATTATAAAACGCGGAAGTCGGCACACCTCCCGGAGGTGTGCCCGCACAACTCGCCGAAGTTCGTGCAGCTCACCCGGAGCCTGTCAAGCCGGTTGAGACGGTCAGTGGACGCTATTACTGAGCATTCATCCCTGTCTTCGGCTGGTTGATCCAGGCAGCCGTGGGCAGTTCGGGAGGACGGGGCGCTCCCCGGACAAAGCGCTCGGGCCGCTCTGCGTAGGCGGTGGCCAGCACCCGTGCTCTCTGATCCTGGATCGCCGGTGCCCGGCCGAAATGCACCGCGGCCGGGGTCATGAGCCCGATCCCGGAGTGGCGATGCTCCTGGTTGTACCAGTCGAAGAAGCCACGGCAGAACTGACGCGCATCCAGAAGCGAGCCGAAGCGATCAGGAAATCCCGGCCGATACTTCAGGGTCTTGAAGTGCGCCTCCGAGTACGGGTTGTCCGTCGAGGTGTACGGCCGCGAGTGCGTCTTCGTGACGCCGAGATCGGCCAGCAGAAAGGCGACCGGCTTCGATCTCATCGAACTTCCGCGGTCGGCATGGATCGTGAGCTGGTCGCGCCCGATCCCCTGCTGCACGATGGCCTGAGTGATCATCTGCTCGGCCACGGCTGCCGACTCGCGGTGCTGCACGGTCCAGCCCACCACGTAGCGGCTGAACACGTCGAGGATCACGTAGAGGTAGAAGTAGGTCCACTTCTGCCGGGCCGAGGAGCTTGCTGATATCCCAGCTCCAGAGCTCGTTGGGCCTCTCCGCGAGGAGCTCGGGCTTCACGTAGGCCGGATGCGTGAGCTGATCGCGCCGTTCACGCACCTCACCCCGCTCGGCCAGCAGACGGTACATTGTACGTTCCGAGCAGAGGTAGCGACCCTCGTCGAGCAGCGTCGCCCAGACCTGGGCTGGCGACGCATCGACGAAGCGCTCGGAGTGGAGCTCCTCCAGCACTGCTTCGCGCTCTCCGGCCGTGAGCGTGCGCTCCGGCGGCGTGCGCACCCTCGCGGGACGGGGCGCCGGGGGACGCCGACGGCGGTAGATCGTCGCCGGCGCCGCTCCCAGAGCTCGACAGGCCGGACGTGTTCCCATCAGGGGCGTGAGCTCTGCCACGGCTTCCTCGATCACCTCTCGGTGCTCTCGTCCGGCTTTGCGCCCCTGGGCCCGAGCAACTCGCCCAGAAGCGCGGAGACGTTTCCCTGCACTTGGATCACCTTCTGTGCTCGGGTCAACTCCGCTTCCGCCCGCTCGATGCGCCGTCGAAGCTCTGCGTTCTCCCGCTCGAGCGGGTGGGGAGCACGCCGTCCCCGCGGACGCGAGAGCGCATCGAGGGCTCCCTCGTCCCGCTGCTTGCGCCAGGCGGAGAGATGCGACGTGTAGAGCCCCTCACGCCGCAGCAGACCACCGATCTCCCCGTGGGCGCAGGCCTCCGCCTCCTGGATGATCCGCAACTTGTACTCGGCCGTGAAGCGACGCCTTGAGGGCCGCTCGACCAATTCCGGATCGGGTCCGGTTCGCCGCGCACGGCGGGGGGCCGCTCCGCTCTGCTCGCCTACGGCTCGCTCCGCTCCGCGGCCCCCCGCCGTCCCCTTCGAGTTCATCATCAACATCCTTCCGTCCGATCTCGCCCTCGGGATACATTCATTCCTACATGATAACCGTCTCACTCAATCTTGGCAGAGAGGGACCAGCGAAGAAGCGTTCTGGCCGAGGGACGGCGTGCACGGCGCGAAGCTCGTGGTCATGTCCCTGTCGCAGGAGGAGTTCTCGCGCAGATTCAAGGGCTCTCCCGTGAAGCGGGCAAAGCGCAGAGGACTGCTGCGCAATGTGGCAGTCGCACTCGGCAACTGGGGGTAACCTGAGGCGGTTCCGGCACTCGCGGGTGCGCTCTGGGATTCTGAGCCACTGATCCGAGGGCACTCGGCGTGGGCACTCGGAAGGATCGCATCGGAGGGCGCCGTGCAGGCATTGCGCGGCCGACTGGAAGTTGAGGACGAGTCATGGGTCCGCGAAGAGATCGCGCTCGCGCTCGCTCCCTGACCTCCGAGAACGAAATACCTTGGCGCGTCCGGTGCGCTGCGAAGCGTGACGATCGCGTCTCTCGATTGGGTCGCTTCATCCCGGGTTCGGCTCGACAACGATGTCGAGGAAGCGCTTCGCCTCCTCGCAGCGTAGGAACTCATGAACGGAGGCGAGTGTCGGGCGGAGGCGGTCCAGCTCCCGAAGTGGTGGCCACTGCTTCGCAAGATTGGTGAGGTACGCCCGCTGCTCGGCGGAGTGCCTCTGCTCCGGCAGGGCCGGCATCCGCGCGCTTTGCCGCACCATGTCGAGCATGGGCGCGTGAGCCGCGGCCGGCGGCCCTGGAGCGAGGTGCTCAAGCAGATCCACCGGCTCCTCCCATCGAAGGGCCAAGAAGAGCATACCACCAAAGGGCGCGAACTGCAGGCAGAGGACACTGGGTCTGGTAATCAACTCGAATTTCAGTTTCCAAAAAGTCACCAGCAATTTCAAAGGTAATCTATCGTATGGTAACTCAGCCCTTGACAGGTTACCAGGTCGTGGTTCATTGTACTCTCCATGAAGACTCTCGAACGTGCCGTCGTCGATCTCATCCGTCTTGGCCTCGCGGCCGATGTTGCATCCGTCCGCCGCTATGCGATGAAGCTCCTGCAGAGTACGGCAG
This sequence comes from uncultured Gemmatimonadales bacterium, assembly GCA_963793235.1. Lineage (GTDB taxonomy): Bacteria > Gemmatimonadota > Gemmatimonadetes > Longimicrobiales > Longimicrobiaceae > CAWBZF01. Next base: position 756,809 of record CAWBZF010000006.1, on the reverse strand, counting down.
GGGATGCGGATGACCATGAGAGCGATTTCAAGGCGGCGATCGCTCGCCTGGTTGTCGATCAGTCATCCTCGCGAAAGGTCACCCGCAGCGCGCCCCGAGACGTTCCGGCGGCAGCGCCTCTTGATACCGTCGCACTGACTCACGTGGAGCAGATCCGCCAGCCCGTCGCTCCAGTGCTCGCCGAGAATGTGCTCGCCACCGTGCGGCTCATCGTCAGTGAGCGGGAGCCCGAGCGCGCGCGCGCCCTAGCCGCCTCGGGCATCGAGCCGACGCGCACGCTGCTGCTGACCGGGGCGCCCGGGGTCGGCAAGACGATGACGGGGCGCTACCTGGCCGGAGCGCTCGACCTCCCGCTGCTCACGGTAGACCTCGCGGCGCTGATGTCCAGCTATCTCGGGAAGACCGGCCAGAACCTGCGGCGCGCGCTGGACCATGCCCGCCACCACCCATCGGTGCTCCTGCTAGACGAATTCGACGCATTGGGCAAGCGACGCGACGACCCCTCCGACGTAGGCGAGCTCAAGCGCATCGTTAACGTCCTGCTCGCTGAGTTGGAACGGTGGCCCAGCCACAGCCTGTTCGTCGCAGCAACCAACCATCCGGAACTCCTCGACCGCGCGATTTGGCGTCGCTTCGACCGTGTGCTCGCCCTCGAGCTTCCAACGGCAGACGCACGGCGTGAGATCATCACCCGGCTCCTTACCGAGCACGGTTTCGCGCTGCCGGAGCGTGACCTGACACTCACTGTGGGTGCTACCGAGGGCCTATCCGGCTCCGATCTCACTCGTTTCGTGCGGTCTCATCTGCGCGGCGCGGTCATCGACGGGCTGGACGCCAAGGAACTCCCGCTTGCACACGCCGCGATGGTGGAGCTGATGACCAGTGGGCGGGGGGGCGATCAAGGCGCCCGAGCACGGTTCGCCGGCCTCGCGCGTGAGCACTGGAAATGGACGCAGCGCGAGATCGGGGAGATGCTGGGTGTCTCGCATGTCACCGTAGGCAAGCTGCTGAAGGTGTGGCAGGTCGAGCAGTCGGAGAGAGCGGCGGCAAAAATGCCGGCGCTGCGCCCGGCCCCGGCAGAGCCGGCGCGGAGCAGGAAAGTGGGCGCAACCACCAAACCCCGCACGCCGAGGACTTAGCACGATGAGTACAGGTGAAGGCAGCGACATCCACTATCCGCGCCGCCCGCTCCTTGGCGGGGGCGAGCGCATGCGCGAGAACGACGTGGAGCGTGGTGGCGGCGGTGGAGAGGGGTCTCACCCGTACGGGCTGGACGAGGCGAGGGCGCTCCTGAAGCCGCAGGTGGAGCGCTTGGCTGAACAAGTTGCGGCCATGCCAAAGGAGCTGCGCGCGGAACACGTCGTCATCGAAGCGACGATCCTGCCAAATTACCTGGCAGCTTCCCACTTCCCCGACGCTCTGCTCGCAGCCACCCAGCTCTATCCGGTCGGTACGCGCCAGACTACCGCGCCCTATCGCACCCGGAAACGGCATCGCGAGGAGGAGCCGACCAAAACGCTGCTCCTCGCAGGCCCGGTGGAGAGCATCGGACGTCTTGCGCGCTTGGTCGCCTCACCGATACAGGCGGGTCAAGTGCGGCTCTGGGGGCAGATCCGCGAGTTTCATCAGATCGGACTTCCTGACCCGGAACTCGTCGTGCGCGGCCGGCCGCCGGCCGCGGGAGATGGTGAGCTCATTACCTGGGAGGCCGTCCTGAACCCGGTGGGTCGAACCGAGGACGAGCAGGCCCGCTGGGGGCGAGAGGCTTTCGAAAAATTTGCTGCCCACGTGGAACGCCTTTCTGGCGAGGTCGATCGGGAGTACAAACGGGTCGTGCGGGGAGTCACCTTCGTGCCGGTGTTGCTCCCCGTCGAGGAAATCATGCGCGCGCCGGAATTCAACCTGTTGCGCGTGATCCGGCCGATGCCAGCGGTGCGGCCCGTGCCCGCAGTTCTAATGCGGACCGCCGCGGGTGCGGCTGCGCTTCGCCCTCCGCCCCTGGACGCAAAGCCGGCGACAGAGCAGACGCTGGCCATCTTCGATGGTGGGATCGATCCCACTTGCCCGTTTCTGAAGCCGTACGTCACCCAGCACGATCTGACTCCCGAGGCGCCCGAGCCGGCCTTGGTCCAGCATGGCACCGGCGTGACCTCCGCCTTCCTGCATGGACCGATCACGCCGGGGGAGCAGCTCGCGCGGCCGATTGCCTACGTGGAGCACTATCGCGTCTTCCCGCCGCCGCCGAAGCGTACGTTCGACGAGTCGCTCTACTGGGTCCTCGACCGAGTGGTGGAAGTCCTGCAGCAGCCGAACGCGCCTCGGATCGCGAACCTCAGCTTTGGCCCGGACATGGTCATCGACGAAGAGGGTGAGCCCTCGCGCTGGACCGCCGAGTTGGACGCCCTCGCTGAAGAGTACGGCGTCACGCTGATCGTAGCAGCCGGAAATAACGGCGAGGAAGACGACGCGCTCGGCTTCAACCGGGTACTCGTCCCGGCCGATATGGTCAACGGCATACCGGTAGGTGCGTGCCTGTCACGGCGGCAGCGCGGGCGGCTGCGCAGGGCTCCCTACAGCGCCCGGGGCTGGGGACGCCCTGGGTCGCGGATCGCACCGCTGGGTGTCTGCTTCGGCGGCGCTCATGGGGGCGAGCTCTTCGTGGTCCTCGGGCCGCGCGGCAGGCTGATGGAAACCGCAGGAACCAGCTTCGCCGCACCGCTTGCCATGCGGGGGCTGTGTGAGCTCTCGGCCGGGCTGGGGCCCGATCGGGCGACCGCGGCGGCTCTCCGTACCTTTGCCGCACACTACGCGCACCGTCCACACGGTCATAAGGCGATGCTCCGCGAACTGGGCTACGGCAGACTTCGCGAGTCGTACGCGGAGATCTGGGAGTGTGCGCCGAACGAAGTGTCGGTCGTCTACCAGGACGTCATGGGCCGCGGTGAACGCATCGCCATGCGGCTACCCTTTCCAGAGGGACTCGATCCGAATGCGAAGATCCGCGTTACTTGGACCCTCGGCTACCTGTCACCGGTGGAGCCGGCGAACGCGGCCGAGTACACGCGGTCAGGTTTCGAGGTGATCTTTCGGCCACACGACAACATGCGATCCGTCTTCCACCCCGTGACCAAGGAGAAGATTACCGACCTAGACATCGAGCGCGACCGTGAGCTGCTGGAGGAGCTGCTGCGTACGGGCGCCGGCGCTTACAACGACGTGCCGATCGCGCACAGCGACTGGCGGCGCCTCCGCCCGGAGGCACAGCAGCGACTTTCGGGCAAGTGGGAGACGCTGAGCATGGGCGACGTCCGGCTCCAGGCGAACGAGCTTCTCCGGCCGCGCCTCGACTTCCTGTACCTGGCGCGACAGAACGGGCAGCTCGTGGACGTCTCCGTGCCGCCTATGCCGGTCAGTCTTGTTGTGACTCTGCGTGCGGCTGAAGGAGTAGCGCTCTACGATCTCGTGCAGAACCAGTACCCGGTGCTGACGCCGATCGTCCAGGACGTGCCGATCCATGTGACCTCTGCGGCGTAACGCGACGCCGCGGGCGGGCCCGGACTGCACACCGGAGCCCCGCATACCCCGCGATCGAACAGGAGGAACGTCATGGGGAAAAAGCCTGACAACCACAACAAGGCGTGGTCGCCGGCCGAGGTGCGCAAGCTGGAGAAGTTTGCCGATGGAAACACTCCGACGCGAGTCATCGGCCTGAAATTGGGCCGTTCACCGGGCGCTGTCTCGTCGAAGGCGAGCGAGGAGGGGATCTCGCTGAAGCCGACCAACCAGTCGCCGTACAATCGTCGCGGCTAAGCGCGGCCCCCGTTCGGATGGCCAGCCATGCGAGGCTGGCCATCCGAACCTCTGGTTCCCTTGGCGCAGGCTTCGAGTATTGGGTGGCGGCCGGTCTTGCCCGGATCAAATGCTGACTTAGGTCAGCTATCTCTTGTATCCACCAACAGTTCGGCTCCCCGTCTCCAGCGGGATCACGAAACGCGGAAGTAGGCACACCTCCCAGGAGGTGTGCCCGCACAACAGCCCCAAGTTCGTGCAGATCTCCTCCGAAGCGGCGTTCCTGCCGCGGGCGGGGGTGCATGGCGCGGAATTGATCGAGCTGATGGGGATGGACCAGGCGGAGTTCTCCCGGCGCTTCAGGGGCTCGCCGGTCAAGCGGGCCAAGCGGCGGGGGCTGCTGCGCAATGTGGCGGTCGCGCTGGGGAACTGGGGGAGTCCCGAGGCGGTGCCGGTTCTGGCGGCGGGGCTACACGACGAGGAGCCGCTGATCCGCGGCCACGCCGCCTGGGCGCTGGGGCGGATCGGGACGGTGGACGCGAAGGCGGCGTTGCGGGGGCCGGAGGGGGTCGAGGAGGACGCATGGGTGTTGGAGGAAATTGCGCTCGCGCTGGCGGGGCGACGTATCTGAACGGAAACTCCAGACCCGGGGACGGTCGCAGATGTTCAGCCCGGCGGGTGGAATCGGCCACGTCTCGGCAAAGTGGCGGCTGATACGGACGGCAGATTGGAATTGTGGCTTCCTTGTGCCGACCGCCGGTACCGGATAGTCTATCCTCCGCCGATCAACAGCCATCCAGGTACTGTGGTACTGTGAGCCACCTCCACGAACTGATCGCTGCCCGTGTGGCGGACTGGCGGGACGCCGAATACCCACACAACCTTTATCCGTCCATCTCCGAGGTCCTGGACTTCCAGACGGATGTGGATGCAGGCGCGCCTCGTTTCCTGCGGGCGCCGCAGCTCCGGGCGCTCGAAACGTACTGGTACCTCAGGCTGGTGGAGGGCACGCCGCACGTCCTCGAGCTGTACCGGCGCCTGTATCCCGGGACGACGGACTTCCTCGAGGCGCTCGGCCTCGGGCAGCCGCAGCTCCACCGCATGGCCCTCGACGAGGGTGTGGATGCGTTGCTCGAGCGGGTGCGCATCGACGACGAGCTGGTGCGCGACTACAAGCTCGAGTCTGTCCGGGAGACGCTGACGCTGGACTACTCCTCGTACATCCTCGCGCTGGCCATGGGCGCCGGGAAGACGATCCTCATCGGCGCCATCATGGCGACCGAGTTCGCGATGGCGCAGGAGTATCCGGACGGAGACTTCGTCCAGAACGCGCTCGTCTTCGCACCGGGCAAGACGATCATCGAGGCGCTGCGTGAGCTGGCGGAGATTCCGTGGGACCGTGTGCTGCCGCCGCGCATGTACGGGGCCTTCGCGGCCTCGGTGTCGCTCACCTTCACACGCGACGGCGACCCCGACATCCCGGTTATCCGCGGCTCGCTGTACAACATCGTCGTAACGAACACCGAGAAGATCCGCATCCAGAAGGAGGCCGTCACCCGCGGCATCGTCGGCAGCCTGTTCTCGGCGGCGAAGGAGGACGAGGCGAAACGCGAGGTCGCGAACCGACGGCTCCAGGCGATCGCCAGCCTGCCGCACCTCGGCATCTTCTCGGACGAAGCGCACCACACCTACGGCCAGAAGCTGCTCGGGCAGTGGCGCCACGACACGGCGACCGGCGAGCGCACCTTCCGGGAATCGGGCATCAAGAAGGTCCGGCGCACCGTCGATTACCTCGCGGCAAACACCAAGCTGATCTGCGTCGTCAACACGACCGGTACGCCGTACTTCCAGAGGCAGCCCCTGCGCGACGTGGTCATCTGGTACGGCCTCTCGCAGGGGATCCGCGACAACATCCTGAAGGAGGTCGGCGACGAGATCGTCTCGTACGACTTCGACAAGGCCCACGCGAACTCGCTCGTCAGCGACATCGTGCGCACCTTCTTCCGCGACTACGGCGCCGTGCGGCTGCCCAACGGGGCGCCGGCGAAGCTCGCGATCTACTTCCCGAGAACGGAGGATCTGGCGGAGCTGCGTCCCGTCGTCGAGGCGACGCTGGCGGAGCTGGGCTACCCGGCAACCATCGTACTGCGCAATACCTCCGAGTCGACGCAGCAGGAGATTGATGCGTTCAATCGCCTGAACGATCCACGCTCGCCGCATCGCGTGCTGCTGCTCGTGAACAAGGGCACGGAGGGGTGGAACTGTCCGAGCCTGTTCGCCTGCGCGCTCGTGCGGAAGCTGCGCACGTCCAACAACTTCGTACTCCAGGCGGCGACGCGCTGTCTGCGTCAGGTTCCGGGCAACAACCATGCGGCCCGCATCTATCTGTCGGATGACAATCGCCGCATCCTCGACCAGCAGCTCCGCGAGACGTACGGCGAGTCGCTGGCCGAGCTCCAGCACGCGCCGCGCGAGCGCCGCAGCGAACGGCTCGTGCTGCGGAAGTTCCCGGTTCCTCCGCTGCTCGTGCGGCGGCGCATCCGCGTGGTCGAGGCGGCGGCCGTGGAGCCCGGCGCGCTGCGTCTGGAGCGGCCCACCGCCACCGGCCCGGTCATCGAGAAGTCCAGCTTCGCGCTCGCCGGGGAGCGCAACGCGACGCACGTGCTGCGCGCCGTGGGCGACCGCGTGACCCTCGCGCCGGACGACGCCATCGATACGCGAACGCTCGCCGTCGAACTGGCCGCGTCATACCGGCTGGACACCTGGACCCTGCTCGACGAGATCACGCGGTTGTACGGGGAAGAGGACGTGCCGCGTGCGCACGTGCCGGCGCTGCAGCGGCAGATCGAATCCGCCACCCGGCTTTATACGATCCGCGAGGAGGAGATCGACGTCGCCGTTGCGCTGATCCGGATGGACCCGGAAACGGGCGCGCCGGACCCGCGGGGCTGGCGGGCCGAGGCGGGAGCGGATGGGGAGACCGTCTACACCGCCGACATCACCTACTTCCGCGACCGAGAGCGCTACCTGGTGCGACTGGGCGACATCGAGCCGAACGCGAACGACCTCGGGTTCCACTACCATCCGTACAACTTCGACTCCGCGCCTGAGATCGACTTCTTCCGCGGCATGCTCCAGCGGCTGAACCTGCTGCCCGAGGAGGTGGAGGACATCTACTTCACCGGCGCGCTCTCCGACCCGCGCAAGACCGAGTTCTTCGTCGAGTACCGCGACCAGCAGGGGCGTTGGCGCCGGTATACGCCGGACTTCGTGGTGCGAACGAAGGATGACCGCGCGCTGATCGTCGAGGTCAAGCGCGAGCACGACCGCGACCACCCGGTGGACGGAGAGAACGGCGTGAAGGCGATGCAACTGCGTAGGTGGGAGGCGCTGAACCCGGAGCGGCTGAAGTACCAGATCGTGTTCACCGACACCGACGGCGTGTCCCGCGACGCTCTTTCGGATGCGGTCCGCCGGCTCGGGGTGTCGGATTCACTCGACGATGCCGCCGCCCGCCTCGGCCTCCCCGCGAACGAGCTCGCCGCGTTCTGCGAGAAGCACGGTGTGGCGGAGCTGGCGCTGTTCGGGTCTGCGGCCGACGGCAGCGCCACCGCGGACAGCGACGTCGACGTGCTCGTCACCTTCACGGCCGACGCGCGCGTGACGCTCATGAAGGAGGAGCGCATGCAGCGCGAGCTCGCGGAGCTCTTCGGCCGGCGCGTGGACCTGGTCAACCGTGCGTCGCTCGAATGCGACGAGAACCCGCTGCTGCGGGAGCGTGTGCTCCGGGAAACCCGGGCCATCTACCCGGAACCGGCACGAGCATGAGCTGGCGCGATCGCAAGCACCTGCTGGATATGCTGCTCGAGGCCCGCCGCATCGAGCGCTTCACGGCTGGCGTGGATCGGGATGCGTTCGCGGACGACGAGGTGCGCTGGTACGCCGTGCTCCATGCGATCACCGTGCTCGGCGAAGCCGCCGCGCACGTGTCTCGCGAGGGGAGGGAGGCGCATCCCCGGATTCCGTGGGACGCGATCGTCGGCATGCGCAACCGCATCGTGCACGAGTACTTCCGGGTGAACGTCGAAACCGTATGGCCTGCAGTTCATGTACGAACGTCTGCTGCTACTGAGGGAACTTCTGTCGACAGACGGGAGCATCGTGCTCCATTGCGACTGGCACCGGAGCCATCAGCTTCGATGCGTTCTCGATGAAGTGTTCGGCTCCGACAACATCATGAACGAGATCGTCTGGCAGCGAACGGATCCTCACAACGACGCAAAAAGCCGACTTGGGTGGGTTCACGATACGTTGTTCTGGTATCGTAAAGGGGAGCGCCCTACATACAACTGGGCGGCCGTTGCCGGTGCATTGTCGCCTGCTGCCCTGAAAGAATACAGTCTTGTTCTAATGCCGGACGGGTCGATCGAACCGTGCAGCAAGGAACGTGTCGAAGCCGGCGGCCGCAGGTTTAAACTCGACGATTGTACATACAAGGGCACCGATACTGACCGGCAGTTCACATGGAGGGGAGCGCGACCATCTCGTAAGCGTGTATGGCCTTATGACGCGGAAGGAATGGATGCTGCACTTGGGCGCGGAGAGTTCTATTTGCGCGAGGTTTCCAAGGGGGCGGCGCGTTGCCGTGTCAGCTACCTCGATGAAAGGGAAGGTCAGGTTCTACAGACCATCTGGACCGAATGCGGAAGGATGAAAGGGGGGTCTGATTACCCCACGCAGAAGCCAGCCCTGTTGATGGGAAGGGTGATCAAAGCATTCTCGAACCCCACGGACCTAGTCCTCGACGCATTCATCGGCAGCGGCACCACCGCCGCGGTCGCCCAGAAGCTGGGTCGCCGCTGGATCGGGTGCGACATCAACAAGGGCGCCATCCAGACGACGTCAAAGCGTCTCCAGTCGGTCATCCGCACACAGGCCGCCGAGCAGCCGCCGGCGCAGCAGGAGCTCGGCGTTGACGCCGCCGGCTCCGATGCCGATCCCAGTCCCGCCCAGCAATCCTTCACGGTCTGGCGGGTGAACGACTACGACCTGCAGATCCAGCACAACGAGGCCGTCGAGCTGGCGTGCGAGCACATCGGGATCGAGCGCAGCCGCACCGACGGGTTCTTCGATGGGACGCTGGGCAAGCGGCTGGTGAAGATCGTGCCGTTCGGCCACCCGCTCAGCCCCGTCGATCTCGAGGAGGTGAAGCGTGAGCTGGAGGCGCGGCCGGAGGAGGACCGGGACATCGTCATGGTCTGCCTCGGCAAGGAGCTGGCGGCCGACGCGTGGCTGGAGGCGTGGAACCAGCTCCGCCGCGTGCGGGGCGGTGCACCCAACCGGATCGAAGCCATCGAGCTACGCAGCGACCCGAAGTACGGCAAGTTCATCGCGCACCGGCCGGCGGAGGCCCGGGTCGAGATCAGGCGTGAGAAGGAGAAGATCGTCGTCGAGGTCCGGGACTTCATCAGCCCGTCGATAGTCGAGCGCCTCGACGTCGACGTGCCGCTGTTACGGGCGAAGATCCCCGACTGGCGTTCCATGGTGGACTGCGTGATGATCGATGCCTCCCATGATGGGGAGGTGTTCAACGTCTCGCTGTCGGACGTGCCCGAGCGTCGCGACGACCTGGTCGCCGGCCGCTACGAAGTGCCGGCACCCGAAGGAGAGACCACCGTTGCCGTGAAGATCATCGACATGCTGGGTGAGGAGGTCGTGGTCACGTCCCGGTTATGAGGGACATGCGGCAGTCGCGTCCATTCGTGGCTGCGCCTGCGGCGGACCCGAGAGGCGCTCCCGTAGGTGCTCTGATCGTCTCGCCCGCTGGAGCGGAGTCGCACGCAACGGAGCGCCAAGCTTTCCGATGCCGCCCGACTGGCAGCTCCTCGATCTCCGCTCCCGTCGCACCGTTCGGGGCCCGGTCTCCAGCGACATCACGGTGAAACCGAAGGGGCCCGGGAGGCCTTTCGCCCTGAATCGTAGTCACGAAGGCACCAGTGATTAGAGTCGCGGTTCGCCTCCCGGAAGCCAGACGGCGAAGCAGGAGCCCTTCCCCGGTTCGCTGCGGACGCTGAGGTCTCCCCCCATCATCCGCGCAAGATGCCTGCTGATCGTGAGACCGAGACCGGTTCCGTCCCGTGTGCGGGTATTCCCTGTCTGCACCTGCTCGAAAGGCATGAAGATCCGCTTCACGTGCTCTGGAGAGATGCCGATGCCGGAGTCCTCGATCTCCACACACGTCCAGGGGCCTCCATCCGATAGGTCGAGTTCCGCGGGCGCTCGAAGGTGAGTCGTCGCGATCACGCTGATGGTTCCACCCGGCTCCGTGAACTTGATCGCATTGGTGAGGAGGTTGACGAGGATCTGCCGGATGCGATCGGGATCGCCGATGTACGGGTGCCGCTCGCCAGAAGCCGCTTTTACGACGTCGAGGTTCGCTGCGGTGGCCTGTGGCCGCACCAGGGAGAGCGCCTCCTCGAGCACCTCCTCGACAATTCCCGGCTCAAGGGAAATCTCGAGGCGCCCGGCCTCGATCTTGGCGAGGTCCAGAACGTCGTTGATCAGCATCAACAGGTGGCGACTGCTGGTCGCGATCCGCTGGAGGTGATCCCGCTGAATCTCGTTGATGGGGCCCACGATCCCGTCCTCCAGCAGCTGCGCGTATCCAACCACAGCGTTGATCGGGGTGCGGAGCTCGTGGCTCATCGTCGCCAGGAACTTCGACTTGGCCCGGTTCGCCTCGGTCGCTTCCTCCCGTGCGCGTTCGGCTTCGCGCGTCTTACCTAGCAGGTCGGCGTTCACCCGCTGGAGGCGCTCGTTCATGGCGGCGAACTCCGCGAGGAGGCGGTCGCGCCGCTCCTCAGCGGAAATTCGCAGGATGGACTGGCCCAGGTTCGCTCCCACCGTAGCGACCATCTCGAGGAGCGTCTCGTCCGGCGCGGAGATCTCGGGGCTGAAGAAATCGGCGACTCCCAGTACCGTATCGCCTGCGAGGATCGGGAATGCGAAGGCCGCGTGCAGCCCGTCCCACCTGGCTGCCGGGGCGCGGGGGAATTTCGCGTCGGTCGTGACGTCGGAAATCCAGAGGGGTCTACCGGTCTCCCATACGCGGCCGGGCAACCCCTCTCCCCTGCCGAAGATCGCATCCCGGGTGGCCGAGATGAAGCGAATCGGGTTGTAACCGTCCTGCGTCCAGACGCCGGCGCATCGCAGGCGATCCTGCTCCTCATCGACCGTCCAGAGGGTGCCGATCTGCCAGCCGAACGGCGTGCCGATCGCCTCGAGGAGACGAGCTGCGGCTCCCTCCACCGAATGAGACTCTGAGAGGATGCGTGTGGCCTCCTGCACCACCGAGCGACGTCGTTCGGTGTTGAGGCGTTCGCTGATGTCGCGGATGAAGGCGCTGAAGTGCGCTCTCGGTCCCGTACCGGAGGGCGAAACCGTGAGCTCGACCGGGAATTCCCGCCCCGCCCGGTCCACCGCCGTGATCTCGATCCGGCGGTTGAGGATCGGACCCTCTCCCGTTGCCAGGAACCGCTTCAGCCCGGCGAGGTGATCCTCCCGGTATCGGGGAGGGATGATCATCTCGGAAAGCTGTCCGTCGAGAGCCTCGTCTTCGGACCATCCGAATAGCTTCTCGGCCGGTCGGTTCCAACCGGTGACCCGACTGGTGGAATCGATCGTGATGATCGCATCCAGCGAGGAATCGATCACGCTGCGGAGGCGTGCCTCCGAGACGGCCAGCTGATCGTTCGCCTCCTCGAGCATCGAGGCCTGCTCCTGCAGCTCCGCTGCCTGCGCGTTGAGCTCCTCGCTCAACATTTCGGCCTCCTGCTTCGCGCTTTCCGCCTGCGCATAGGCGGCGTGCAGCTTCTCGTGGGAGCGCTTCAGCGCCTCGGAGAGCTCCCGCGCCCGAGTCGCCGTCTCGGTGGCGGTACGGGTGCGGACCTCCATCGCCCGATTGTGCCGCTCGCTGCGGATCAGCGCCCCGAGAACGGGCGCGACGAGGCGAAGCTCATGCAGATCGGCCTCGGGAGCGCTCCTGCCGAGGAGCACGAGAACGACATCACCTTCGGCGGAGCACCCCTGCGCCGGCCGAAGTTCGCCGTCGCCGCCCGGCAGCTCACCCCGATGGCATCCGACTTCCAGGCAGCGAGCGATGAAGGCCTGCCAGGACGGGCCGTCCTTCAGAGTCTGAGGCAGTCCCGGGGCCGGGAGGAAAACATTGATCTCGGGGTCGCGTCCGAAGACGAACAGCTCGTCGCCCCCGAGCGCCGTCGCCAGTGCGGCGGCCGCTTCCCGGCGGAGATCGACGCTTGCGAATGCGCCGAGGAAGCGGAGCATATGCGCGTCCGTCGGCGTCATCGCTACCGTGGAATCACGCAGACGACGGCGGTGCAGTTGTGGAATCCGCTGAACTGTCCCTCTGCCTGGGCGATCTGCCCGTATGTGTTGAAGCCGGCGTAAGGTGTCTCTCCGAGCACTGCCTGCACCGCGTCGAGTTCGGCGCCGAACTCTTCGCCGAGGCGGAGCCGCGTGGCGACGCAGTCGAAGACGAGGGCGACGGCCGGCTCATTTCCCTCAAGCTGATCCAGTGCTGCCCGCGTCGCCGTGCGGGCGGCCGCGGCCGCAGCCGCCGGAGTGGTGGACATGATGCAGGCGCCGGCGCCTTCCGCCACGTCCGCCGCGCAGTGCACGGCCCCATCATCCCCGATCCCGAGGGGGACCCGCAGCCGGTAACCCTCCGTGGATTCGACGCCGAGCACGTTGTGGAGGAAGAACGGGACCGGCTGGCTGCGGTCGAGCGCCTGCCCTGTGGTGGCGGCATGCGCCTCGAATGCGTCCGCCGCGGGGGCTGCGTTCAGGCTCGTCACGGTCATGCCGGCTGCCTCGGTGACCCGCATGCGTTCTCGCCCCGGTTCCCAGCCGTGCTTCACGCCGATTCCCACCGGCTTGTGCGACAGGATCTCGAGTGCGACCACGGCGTCGGATACGACCTCCGTACCACGGAACACCTGTGTTTTCTCGAAGCGGGCGTCGTCCCCCGCGCCTCCTCCGAAGAAGCGGTAGACGCCGCCCGTGTCGATCGTGAGGCGCTCGACCAGCTCGTCGGCGAACCCCGCCAGTGCGTCCGTGAGAACGAGCGCCGCGCGGTGCTGGAAGCCTGGATGTGAATCGCCCTGGAACCCTTCCATCAGCTCCCGGGCCGCCGCCTCTCGATCTTCTCGCAGCCCCCGACCGATGGTAGCCGTGAAGAGCATTTCAGGCGCCGTCAGGGCCACCACGCAGGTCATTCCCGTGCCGGCCGACTCACTCGTGAACTCGCCGGCGGTCGTGCACCCCACGAGCGCGCCGGGCCTGCATCCCTCATGGAGCGCTGCGAGGAGGGCTTCATGATCCTGGTCCGGCGAGGCGAAGACGATCAGCGCCTGCGGATCCTGACCGCGCATGCCTGCTACCACGGATCGCGCGAGAGCCTCGCCGGCTTCGCGTCCGCCCAGATCCGTGTGGGCGATCGTGCACTGTGTCATGTCATCCGTCGTGGAGGTGTTTCCGGGCTGTCCCGGTTCCCGGAGCGGCTGCAGGTTCGGTCCACTGCTCGTCCCAGGCACACGGCCGCGCGGCGCGGCGGAGCCCCGGAGGGTGACGAGCGCCAACCGGTCTGTATAGCACCGAGGAAATCGTTTCACCCAATCCGCTGGAGTAGAAAGCAAAGCACTTGCAAGATCCGGGCGATGAACGTTTGCCTCGGGTGGACGGACGCTGGCACCAGCCTACTCTGTGGACTCGGACATGCACCCGCCAATGCCCATTGCCTCTCTCCTGGGTAGGGTGGAGTCGGCGAGTCGGTCGGGATTCGCTGTCGCTTCTGCCGCAAGCCCACGAATGTTTTTGTGTTTAGAGGCTTCCAGCGGTAGCTTCCAGACGATCCTGCTGGCGCGGCCGCCCCGGCGCATCATCCCCGCACTGCGGGGGGCTGGTTGGCATCGAGTTGGCCCGTGAGCACCCTGGAGCGCCTCCTCCCGGGACCCGACGTAGCGGCCCGCCTTGAAGCACCGACGAGCGGTTGAAGGCCATCCTGACTAGCGCCACCGGCCCCGCAACAGCGCGACCGGCCAGGCCGAAGTTCGTGCAGATCACGAGCGAGTCGGGATTCCAGCCGCGAGCACGGATGCGCGGGGCGGAGCCGATCGCCCGATCAATCCACGGCCATCCACACGAGCCGCTTCTCTCCCGCGTGCTGGGAGATGCGGCATACCCGGCCAGCCTACGGCGGCGTACGGTCGGGTCGCCGCGTCGGAATTACTATCGCTTCTCCGGACTGAGACGAGTCGTTCACTCGGCTGGATCCCTCCGCGACACAGGAGCATGGCGGCAGAGGCCTCGCCCTAACCGTTCAACGAGGCGATCGACCGGCCCCTCGCCGAGTCAGTTCACGAGTACTCCAAAGTCGCAGGATATTGCGACGTATTTCTGGTCGTGCTGGTAACGCGGTGCAGCATGGGTGCCGAACTCCGCGAAAAGCTCGTACTCCCGGTTCGCCTTGTGGATGGCCGAGGCACTGCGGAACCCTGGAGGTGGAGTCTTGCGGCGACGAAGACACGATGTTCTCGGTTCGCCTGCCGCGGATGCGGCGAACGAGTCGAATGGCTTACCTCACCCGACGATGATGCAGACACAGAATCGGACATACGATGAAACCGCGGCCCGCTCAGCAGGCCGGGCGGACCTGTTCGAAATCGAGAACTACCGGCAGGTCTACGAAGCCGTGGCCCTTCCCGTTCTGATCATCGATCACGCATCCTGGCGCATCCTGGCCGTCAACGAGGCGGCCCTCGAGCAGTACGGCTACGAGCGGGAGGAGTTCGTCGGCCTTCCGGTACTCGAGGTGCGGCCTCCCGAGGGCCGGGCAGATGCCCACCGGGTCATGTCCGAGCTCCCGCACGGCTTCTGGAAGACCACGGGCGTCCAGCACGCTCGCAAGGATGGTTCGGTGTTCAGCGCGGACGTCTGGTCCCGGGATACCGTGGTGGACGGGCGACCCGTGCGCATCGCGACGATCCACGAGGTTACCGAGCGTATCCGGCTCCAGCAGGAGCTGCAGCAGGCCCAGAAGATGGAGGTCGTGGGGCAGCTCGCGGGAGGGGTCGCTCACGACTTCAACAATGCCCTGACGACCATCATCGGCGGCCTCAGCCTCCTGCTTGAAGACCTCCAGGAAGATCCGGACGTCCGGACCGATCTGGAGGCCATACTTTCGGCCGCCGAACGCCTGGCGCGGCTTACCCGGCACCTCCAGGCCTTCAGCCGGCGGCAGCTCCTGCGCGCCGAGGTGCATCCCCTGGGCGAGGTGGTCGAGCGAACCGTGGCGCTTCTGGATCGCATCCTCGACGGCCGCATCGAACTCCGGCTCCTGATCGGCCCCGGCACCTGGCCGGTCCGGGTGGACGCTACGCAGCTCGAGCAGGTGATCGTGAACCTCGCGGTGAACGCCCGGGACGCAATGCCCGGCGGCGGCACCCTCATCCTGGCCACGGAGAATGTATCCGTCTCCCGGCAGGATCACTCCGGCGATGTGGGGGCGCCCCCCGGCGATTACGCCGTGCTGACCGTCCGGGATACCGGGATGGGGATGGAGGAGATCACCCGCGCCCGCGCCTTCGAGCCCTTCTTCACGACGAAGCCGCCACCTGAGGGGACCGGCCTCGGCCTTTCCGTGGCCTACGGGATCGTCCGCCAGAGCGGTGGCTTCATCACGGTGGAATCGAAGCCGGGCGCGGGGACGACGTTCCGGATCCTGCTGCCCCGCGCCGGCGGGCCGCCCGCCAGCGCCGCCGCGCACAGGGTCCCGGTACCCGCCGGCGTCTCGGTCCTGGTCGTGGACGGCGACGAGACGGTCCGGCGTTCCACCTCTCGGATCCTGCAGGGGTTGGGGTACAGTGTGAGTTCTGTTGGCTCCGCCGAGGGCGCTCTGTCCGCACTGGATGCGTCGGCCAGGACTCCGGGATTGCTGGTGACCGCTCTCGACCTTCCCGGTCTCGACGGTGAGGAGCTGGCCGACCGCCTCCAGGCGGCACATCCGGGTCTCGGTGTGATCTTCCTGTCCGGCTATACCTCGGAGGCAGTCAGACTCAGGGCCCTTTCCGACGGCCGCCGGATCCTGGCCAGACCCTTCTCCGTGGAGGCGTTGACCGAAGCCGTGCGCCGGGTGCTGCGCGACTCCTGAACGGCGTCCCGGCGCGGCCAACCCGGCGTTCGCCCTCTACGGCGCCTCCCACCCCGGGATGAACCCCAAGGTATTTCCGGCGGAGCGGCGCGCGAGCGTGTGGACCGGGATCTACGGGAGGCGGGGATCACCGCCTGTGCCATCGTCGAGGCCATGGTCTCCATTCCGCGGTACACCAGCGTCTGTCTTGACACTAAGCGTGATAACACATATCATACATCCATGAGCGCAAACCTTCGCGACGAGATCAGGCAGACTCGCCCGTTTTCCAGTGCTGAGCAGGAAGCGTATCTCAGCCTGGGCCGCACGTGGGCAGTGCTCGAGCACCAGCTCGCGGAGGCGCTGAAGCCGCACGGCATTACTGCTACGCAGTACAATGTGCTGCGCATCCTGCGCGGGGCCGGCGAAAAGGGACTCTGTCGGGGCGAGGTCATGGAGCGCATGATCGCCCGGGTGCCGGACGCAACTCGCCTGCTGGACCGCATGGAGGTTGCCGGTCTGATCGAGCGGGCGCGGGATTCCGAGGACCGCCGCTTCGTCACCACTCGCATCACGGCGGAAGGAATACGGATGCTGGAAGAGCTGGACGAGCCGGTGTCGGCGCTGCACCAGCGCCAGTTTGGGGCACTGGATGAAGAGCGGCTGAGGGATCTCATCGAACTGCTCAGCCTGGCTCGGGATCCCACGTAGCGATTGCTCAGCAACGCATGTGTTATCTCACGCGTGTTGCCACATATAATAGGGACCGGGAATCAGGCAGGGGGTCACCTGCCACCATGCGTGTGATCACACGCACCACATTCGACCGAGGATCGGAATCATGACGACCATCACTTACGATCAGAACACCACTCGCATTACCGCGGGGGCGGACACGGTGCGTGTTCTCCCCTCCGCAGAGCGCCTCAGCGCCGGACTGGCGGCGCTCCGCGTCATCGTCGGCACCGTCTTTCTCGCACACGGCGCGCAGAAGCTCTTCGTATATGGCTTCAGTGGTGTGTCGGGGGCGTTCGGAGGGATGGGTGTGCCGCTCGCCGGCGTTGCCGGTCCCGCGGTGGCGATCCTGGAGTTTCTGGGAGGTATCGCGCTCCTGCTGGGCCTCTTCACCCGCATCGCCGGCCTGGGACTCGCGGGCGTGATGCTGGGGGCGATCTTCTTCGTCCACCTGGCGGGCGGTTTCTTCGCCCCGGAGGGTGTGGAGTTCGTGCTGACGCTCTTCGCCGCGGCGGCCATGTTCGCGATCACGGGCGCGGGCGGCTACTCGCTGGATGCCCTGATTGCCCGGCGCTGGAGCCAGGTCTAAGCCAGTCCAGGTCCCCGGCGTGTGTGCCGGGGACACCCACCCCCATCGAACATGGAGAGTTGTACCCATGAAGGTTCTGATCATCGGCACTGGCAACATGGCCCGCGGAATCGGTACGCGCCTCGTCGCAGGCGACCATGACCTTGCCCTCTACAATCCAGACCGTACGGACGCGGAGAAGCTGGCCCACGAGCTCGGGGGCGGTTCCATCGCGGTCACCGGAACCCTGCCCGATGCGATCGACGCGGCGGAAGTCGTGATTCTGGCGAGCTGGTACGCGGTGAACCTCGAGACCGCGAACGAACACGCCGCTACGCTGCGCGGCAAGGTCGTCATTGACATCTCGAACCCGCTGAACGAGTCGTACGATGCGCTCGTGACTGAGGAAGGGACCTCGGCCGCGGAGAACATCCACTCGGCGATCGGCGCGGGCGCGAAGGTCGTCAAGGCGTTCAACACCACCTTTGCCGCGACGCTGCTGGCGGGGCACGTGGCGGGGCAGACGCTCGACGTCTTCCTGGCGGGTGACGACGAGTCGGCGAAGGAGACGGTTGCCACCCTCGTGCGAAGCGGCAAGCTGAACGCGATCGACGCGGGCGACCTTGTGCGCGCCCGTCAGTTGGAGGCGCTCGGGCTGCTCGGCATCACGCTGCAGTTCCGGCTGGACACGGGCTTCGGCACGGCCTGGAAGCTGATTTTACCCGCCGCCTGACGTGGACTCTATCCAGGCACCTCGATCGAGCCTTCGGGCCTGATCCGAGCTGACTGCGCCGCACTTTGCGGCGCGCTCCCCTTTCACCCGAACGATTCACTCCCATGAAGATCACCGCAGCCATCGTCAAGGAGAAAGGCGGTCAGTTCCTGCTCGAAGAAGCCGAGCTGGATCCGCCCCGCCCCCTGGAAGTGCTCGTACGCATCGTCGCCACCGGCATCTGTCACACGGACATGGTGGTGCGCGACCAGCATGCCCGTGCCGCTGCCGGTCGTCCTCGGCCACGAAGGGGCAGGCATCGTCGAAGCCGTTGGGAACGAGGTGACGGAAGTGGCCGTGGGGGACCACGTGGTGCTGACGTTCGGGTACTGCGGCAAGTGCTCGAGCTGCCGCCAGGGCCTGCCATCCTACTGTGAGCACCAGATGGAGTACAACTTTGCGGGTCGCCGCACCGACGGCGACCACCGGGTTCATCAGGCGGGTGGGGCCGAACTGCACGACAGTTTTTTCACGCAGTCGTCGTTCGCCACCTACGCGATCGCCCACGAGAACAACACCGTCAGGGTCCCGAGGGATGTGCCGCTCGAGTTGCTCGGGCCGCTGGGCTGCGGCATCCAGACGGGCGCGGGCGCGGTTCTCAACAGCCTGAATGTCCCTGCCGGGGCCAGCATCGCCATCTTCGGCACCGGGGCTGTGGGCCTGGCGGCCATCATGGCGGCCCGCGTCGCTGCCGCCACGACGATCATCGCTGTGGACATCAACGATGAGCGGTTGGCGCTCGCGAAAGAGCTGGGCGCCACGCACCGCATCAACAGCAGGCAGGGGAACCTCGTGGAGCAGGTCCAGCAGATCACAGGCGGGGGCGCCGACTTCTGCTTCGACACCACCGGGCGCCCCGAAGTGATCCGCGCGGCCGTGCAGGCGCTGCGCACTCATGGAGTGTGCGGATTGGTTGGCGTCACGGCGCCCGACAGGGAGCTGAGCTTCGAGCCCAACGACATCATGGTCATGGGTCGGACGGTGAAGGGGATTCTGCAGGGCGACAGCGTGCCGAGTATCTTCATCCCGCGGCTCATCGAGCTGTACAAGCAGGGACAGTTCCCCTTTGACCGACTGGTGAAGTTCTACGAGTTCGACCAGATCAACCAGGCGGCCGAAGACTCGGAGCGCGGCGTCACCATCAAGCCGGTGCTTCGCATCGGGTCGGTAGCCGCGTAAACCGGCAGGCGACCATGGGAGCCAGCGCAGCCGTCAGGAAGGCTGCGCTGGTCCCCGGCTGAATCATCAGGGTAGGGAGGGATCATGCGAGTCACATCAAGAGACATCTTTGGCGCCGCGACCGGGGCGCAGCCCGCCACCAGGGGCAGCTATGGCGAGCCGCCCCGCGGCTCCTGGCGTCTTCCGGAGGAGACGCGGCTCGGCTGTGTGCGGCTGCAGGTGGCAGATCTGGAGCGCTCGCTTCACTTCTATCAGGAAGTGCTCGGCTTCCGAGTCGCGAAGCAGGAGCCCGGCTACGCGGCCCTCGCAGCGCATGACGAGGACCGGGAGCTGATCGCGCTCGTCGAACGCGCCGGTGCGCGCCCCGCGGGTCGCCGCGCGAGGCTGGGCCTCTATCACTACGCCGTCCTGCTCCCCGATCGTGCCTCACTGGCGCGGCTGGTCCGGCACCTGGCCGAGATGGGCATAGCGGCAGGCGCGGGCGACCACCTGGTCAGCGAGGCCTTCTACCTCCAGGACCCGGACGGCCTCGGGATCGAGGTCTATGCGGACCGCCCGAGAGAGACCTGGCGGCGCACCGGTCGGGAGCTGATGATCGCGACCGTTCCGGTGGACGTCGAGGATCTGCTGCGCGAGGCCGGCGACGTGCCCTGGGGCGGAATGCCGGCAGGTACGGTGCTCGGGCACGTACACCTGCACGTCGGGAGCATCGAGCAGGCGTCCTCCTTCTTCTCCGATGGCATCGGCTTCGACCGGATCACCTGGAGCTATCCGGACGCGCTCTTCATGGGCGCCGGCGGCTACCACCATCACCTGGGCACCAACACCTGGGCGGGATCGGGCGCGCAGCCGGCCGACGAGAGTGACGCGCGTCTGCTGGAGTGGACCGTTGAACTGCCGGACGCGGGCGCGGTGACCAGGGTCAGGCGCAGCCTGGAAGAGGCGGGCTACCCCGCGCGGCAGGAGAGAGGCGACGAGGTCCTCACGGTGGATCCGTGGGGGACCCGGATCCGCATCCGGACTGTGGGCGCATCGCGCGAGGAGAGCTGAATGGAGAAGACCCTCTCCCTGGTCCACAGCGTCCGCATCCCCGAGCCGGGGACGAACTTGGCCGTTACGAGACCGCCACTACTCATCCTGCTGCACGGCGTGGGCGCGAACGAGCAGCAGATGTCAGCGCTCGCGCCGCTCTTCGACCCGCGCTTCGTCGTAGTCAGTGCCCGCTCACCCCTGGTTCTGGGGCCGGATGCGTACGGCTGGTTCCACGTGACCTTTACGCCCCAGGGACCGGTGATCGTGGAGGAGGAGGCCAGGGCCGGCTGGGCGGCAATCTCACGATTCCGCGACGAGGCGGTGGCGGCGTACGGAGCAGACCCGGCGCGGGTCTTCGTGGGCGGGTTCAGCCAGGGCGGCATCATGGCGCTGGCCGCGCTGCTCACCTCACCCGCGCGATTCGCCGGCGCGGTGTGCATGAGCGGGCGCCTGCTTCCGGAGTTGCTTCCCCATACCGCCTCTGCCGGGGAACTGGCCGGCAAACCGGTGCTGATCGTCCACGGTGTGCACGATCAGAAGCTCGGCGTTCACCTCGCCCGCTGGGCGAGGGAGCAGCTCCGGGGTCTGCCCCTGGCACTCAGCTACCGCGAGCTGCCGATGGGCCACGAGGTCACGACGGAGAGCCTGCGCGAGGTCTCCGACTGGTTGAGCGCACGGCTCGACACGGAGGTGGCTGCATGAGTGCAGACCAGACCATGCTGGCCGTCCGGGTGCACGAGCCGGGCGGGCCGGAGGTGCTCCGACCGGAGCGTGTCCCCGTTCCCGCGCCCGGGCCTGGCGAGGCGCTGGTTCGGGTGGAGGCCGCGGGGGTCAACTTCATCGAGATCTATCAGCGGAAGGGTCAGTATCGGGTGCCGCTGCCCGCCACGCCGGGTGGCGAGGGAGCGGGGGAGGTGGTGGCGATCGGCCCCGCCGTGAGCGAAGTGAGCGAAGGTGATCGCGTCGCATGGGCCGGCGGAGGAACGGGAGCTTACGCCGAGTACGCGGTCGTGCGCGCCGAGAAACTCGTTCCCCTGAATGCCGGTGTGAGTACGAGCACCGGAGCGGCCGTCATGCTCCAGGGGCTGACCGCGCACTATCTGGCCACCTCCACCGTCCCGCTCTCGCCGGGCGACCGCTGCCTCGTGCACGCGGCGGCCGGGGGCGTCGGGCTGCTGCTGGTCCAGATCGCGAAGCGACGCGGAGCGTACGTGATCGGCACCGTCGGTTCGGACGCGAAGGCGGAACTCGCTCGTGAAGCGGGCTGCGACGAGGCGATCGTCTACACACGGCAGGACTTCGCTGCAGAGGTACGGCAGCTGACCGGAGGTCAGGGCGTGCAGGTGGTCTATGATTCAGTTGGCAGGACTACGTTCCTGCCGGGGCTCGCCGTGGTGGCACCTCGGGGATTGATGGTGCTCTTCGGGCAGTCCAGCGGGCCGGTTGATCCGTTCGACCCGCAGCTCCTCAATCGGGCGGGTTCCTTGTTCCTGACGCGACCCTCACTTGGGCATTACACGGCAACGCGCGAGGAACTCCTCTCGCGTGCCAGCGACCTCATTTCCTCGATCGAAGCGGGGGAGCTCACGGTACGCATTGGTGGCGAGTATGCACTTTCGGATGCCGCGGAGGCGCACCGCGCACTGGAAGGTCGGCGCACCACCGGGAAGGTGCTTCTGCGGCCGGGAGCCGAGCACCCGTAGCCCAGTTCCAAGGCATCGACACATCGGCACAGGGTGGGGCATTCGCCGCAGCCATTCCCCTACGCACGGGCGAGCGGAATGCCCGCGGCCGATCCCGCACCAGCACTGCGGGTCAAAACCACGGCTGCATGATCCACGGCGTGGGCCAATCTGCAGCGCTTCGCGGATCCCAGAGCAGCATCATTCTGAGGATCGGCCCTCGGTGGCATCGCCCGTCGCCCCGATTCACACGGTGAGCCGTCCTTGCTTCGGCTCGGCGGGCAGTGCCGCTGCCTCGCCTATCTTCTTCCCAGACGTACAGTTCGGATCCACGCCGCCAGCGGGATCACAAAACGCGGAAGTCGGCAGACCTCTCATCTGGTCTGCCGCGACAATACCAGACCACGCTGTGTTCCTCGACATCTCCCAGCCGCTGCTGAAGACAGCACCCCCGCTATCACAACTGGCATTTGCACAGCTTGAGCTCCGCCGCGGAAAGTTTGGTACAGGTTACCTCACGTTGCGCGACGACCAGTGGATCGCAGCAATCTCCCATCCCCGGGAAGTTCGCTCCAGCACCATCAGTTCGACGCTCTGGCTGTTGATCGGCCGGTCCCGGTAGGTGCCCCGGATGATGCTCGCTGATGTTGCCCACGCTGCATCACCCCGTACGACCACGCGTACGGGTCCGCCTTCGCGCTGAACGGCTCTGGCAAAGGCGATGTCACCTGGCAAATGATGGGATCGGTACTCCTCTTTGGTCTCGGAGGCGCCGCTCTCAAGGATGATGGCGTGATCGCTGAGCAGTCCCAGTGCAGCCGTGCTGTCGCCTGCCTCCAGGGCGGCGTGGAAGCGGTGGATCACCTCCGCAGCGGCGGCGGAATCCGACTGCTCGGCCAGGCCGCCGGGACGGCGGGCTCGGTGCGCGGCAGGTTCTTTCTCCATCGCCGCCGCATACCCAGTGGATTGGTGGTATGCAAAGTAGCTCGGCGATAGCTCTTGGGCTCCAAGATCCACCGAGATCCCGAGGATCAGGACCATGGCAGCAAACGGCGGTCTGGCTGAAACAAAGAACGACATGAAGTCTCCGAGATGTGAAAGGTTGATCTCGCGCACTTAGTCGAGACACGGCTTACGCGCGCTGCTTTTTACAGATCGGCCCGTGCCCGTCGAATCAGAAATCCAGCAACGTCTGGTCCTTTTACCGAAGATAAAACAGGGCCAGATTATTGCAATGCAGGCTCCGCCGCTCGGTCCAGGGCAGAACCGCCTCACCCCTCCATCTCCGTAACCAGGAGGAATTATGAACCGCGTACAGCAGATGCTCGACACCCATCCGCATGGCACTCAGATCGATCGTGCTGCTCTCGTCGCCTGCATCGAGGCCTGCTTCGAATGCGCGCAGTGCTGCACGGCCTGCGCGGACGCGTGTCTGGGGGAGCAGAACGTCCAGAATCTAGTGCGCTGCATTCGGCTGAATCTCGACTGCTTCGACGCATGCGTGAGCACCGGCAACATGCTCTCCCGGCAGACGGATCCGGACTGGACCCACATCCGCGCGCAACTGGAAGCCTGCGCCGCGGCCTGCCGCGTCTGCGGCGATGAGTGCGAGAAGCATGCAGCTCACCACGAGCACTGCCGGATCTGCGCCAAGTCCTGCCGCCGCTGCGAAGAGGCTTGCCGGGGGCTGTTGCAGGCGATCGGGGCGAGAGCTTGATACTGCCGGAGCGGGTGTGTGTCGCCAACGCGCCCGCTCCCGCCTATCCGTCCTCTACCTTCCGCTCATCTCCCCGGTCACCGCTGCCTCACCTGCCTCACCTGCCTCACCTGCCTCAGTGGCCGCCGTTGCCTCTTCGTAGGGCCGCTCCGTCGCCACAAGGACGGCTGTCACCAACAGAACCGCCGCGCCTACAGTTAGCTCGAAGCCGGCGGAGCGACGCAGGCGCGCCGTGCCGGTGTCGTCACCGAGCGCCGGCTGCACCCGAAGGAAGTTGTACGCACCCGTACCGAACACCAGCGCGAAGATCCCGAGCTTCACGAGGAGCAGGGTACCGTAGCGTGAGCCGAGCAGGGCCTCCAGGGAGCTGCTGTGGATCACTGTAGCGAAGATTCCCGTCAGGACGAGCAGCCCCGCGAAGAGCAGGGCCGTCGGGGAGAAGGCGCGCACCAGCGAAGCCACTGCGGGTCCCCGGCCGGCGGGCCCGAGCCGGAGGGCTACGGGTATCCCTGCGACGAGAAGCACCAGCAGAGTCCCCAGCCAGCCACCGGCGGCAAGCACGTGCAGCGCGTCTGCCACGATCGCTAGAAGGCCAAGCGTTCCCGTAATCGCGGCGGCGTGGCCGGAGAGCGCCGGCGTGACGGCGAGGGCGAGGGCGGCCAGGGCTGCGAGCATCCACCCCGCTGTCCGTCCAGCCCGTGCAAGGCCGAAGCCGAGAGTTGCAAGCAGCGTCGCGGCGACCTGGATCAGCCAACCCCAGCCCCAGATCGTCTGCCGAAGCATTGTGCCGACTCGCTCGGCGTCGAACACACCGTCTGCGCCGTGCATCGCGAGCGACTGAGCGTACAATCGAGCGAAGGCGGCAAGGGCGAGGAGCCCCGTAAACGCGAGGCCGACGGACGCGGCCCGGCGGCGTGAGTTCGCGATCAGCTCCGCGTCGTCCGGCACGCGCCGCCGCTGCAGGTAGCCGAGCACCAGGAGTGCGAAGGAGACCGTCCCGATCACGCCCATGAGCGCCAGGTAGGTGGCCCAGCGCACGAGCACATAGGCAGGTGAATCTGCCTGGAACTCGGATTCAGAAATGCCCGGTACAGGGTGATGGTCGGCCGGAGGGGGCTGCTGACCCGGTGCGGTGGCCGCTGCGCCATGTTCTCCCCCGAGTCGCGCGGCCGGAGTCGGTCCCTGCAGCCCAGCGGCGCCTTCTGCGATCCGGAAGCCGTAGTCTCCCCGCACCGGGTGACCGTCTCGACTAGCCGTCGACCAGCGCACGGTGTACCCGCCCGCCTGCAGCGGGCCTTCGATTGGCACGATGAGCAGGCTGGCCGTGTCCGGCCCGACGCGCGGCGTACCAAGCGCAATGGGACGGCCGTCCGGGCCGATCAGCTCGATCTGGGTAAAGGTGAGCTGGACGGGTTCGTAGAAACGGAGGCGAACTTCACGTGGTGCCTCGCCGGCTACCCCGTCCCGGGCCGGCTCGGTGCTGAGCAGCCGCTGGTGCGCGGCCAGAGCCGGCGGGAAGATAGTGAAGAGAATCAGCAGGAGGAGTGCGGCTGCCGCAACCCGCTTCGGCTCCATGCTCCTCAATGCCGATCGCCCGACTGAATGTGCTGCCGCACACCGGGCTCGCTCCACATCTCCCGGAGCACAGGATCAGCCTGGACGCGGGTACTCACCGCCGGATCCTCCAGGAGCAGGCGCACCAGTTCCCTCAGCTTCTCCATGCCAGTCATCATGTCCGGCATCGAAGTCACATGCTGCCGCACGGCCGGGTCGCTCAACATGTCGCGTAGCGCCGGATCCTGCTGCACCCGCTCCTGCACCGCGGGGTCGGCCAGCAGCGCGCTCATCAGGGCAGCGAGGCCGCTGGCTGCGCCGGCAGCCGGAGCGCCATGCCCAGCATGGTGCGCGCCCTGCGCAGGCTGATGCTGCGGCATCTCACCTGCCCGTGGGGTGTGACCGGCGTGGCCCGGCGCAGGCGGCTGCTGTCCCGGGGCGTGCCCCGCATGAGCACCCGCGCCAGCGGGCGCGTGCTGCGCGTGCGCCTGCTGGCCGGGTGTCGCGGGAGCGTGCTCACCATGCGTCGCGTGGCCCTGCTGGGCTGCTCGTGCACCAGTTCCGGCGCCGTGTCCCGCGTGTGCCTGCGTTACACCTGCGGCGCCGTGCTGGCGATGTCCGGCGTGGTCCTGAGCGGCACCGGCAGCCGCGGCATGGTCCTGGTGAGCGGCAGCGACCGCACCGTGGGCTACATGACCCGCTCCCGGCGCACCGCCCGCGCCGTGTCCTGCGTGCGGCTCGCCCGCTTGCGCAGCGGGACCGTGTCCTGCGTGCGGATCCGTGGCGCTTCCATGGGCCGCGTGCGGGGCGGCTGCCATTCCATGACTTGCGTGTGGATCAACAGTGTCCGAAACGGCGAGTTGAGGCGCCGTATCAGGCATAACCATGGATTCCGCTGCCGTATCGGAGCGATCAGACGAGCCGCACGCCGCGAGCGCGAGGCTCGCTAGCACCGTGGCGGTAATGGAAAATCTGCTCATAGTCGATGGCCTAGAGAACGCGGTGTTTGGCAGATTAGAACGGCCTGCCGAGCACCACATCAATGCTGGTGCGGCTGCCCTGCGGAGGCAGCGAGAGTTTGCTCGCACATCTGGCATTTCGCGCAACACGCCATGGCTACATGCGCATGCTCCTGTCCGGCTGCCGGCTGCTGAGCACCGTGCGTATGCTCCTGCCCCGGTGCCTGCTGATGTTGCTCATGCTGCTGGTGACCACCATGGCCTTCTTCATGACCCGGTGCAGGCACACCGTGCATCTGCCGCATCATCTGCAGATGGCGCTGCACCTCCGGGTCGGCCCAGAGCTGGTGCAGCCGCGGGTTGGCATGTATACGGGCGTCAACCTGCGGGTCGGCGAGCATTCGAATGATGAACTCCATCGCGCGGTGCATCTCCGGGCTCATGCCCTGCATTTCCGGCATGCCGTGCCCCTCGTGCGCCGGCTGAGCGGGCTGCGCGCCGTGGCCAGCATGCGCATCATGGGCCGCCTGAGGCTGCGCGCCGTGATCGGCGTGCGCACCGTGATCCATCTGCGAGTGGTCCATCCCGGCCATGCTCATCCCGCGCGGAACCGTCGGCGTCGGCAGCTCCGATATGAAGCCGACCGCGAGGCCGCCCTGGTTGTGCACACCCATGCCGACGGCCATCTGCCGCCACTCGTCCACCGTGGTCACGTAGCTGGTGTCATCGCGGAAGAGCTCGATGGCGCGCAGGATCTCGGCGCGCTTGCGGTTCCGCGGCACCTGATCGGAGGCGAGGATGTCGGAGATGACGTCGTGCATCATGTGCAGGTTGTCGAAGATGATCGCCACCTCCGGGTAGCGCGCCGCGAAGGTCGGCGCGATCGCGGCGGTCATCGGCATCAGGTACGGCATCGACTCCGGCGGGTTCTCCAGCATCTGCCAGAAGCGCGCGACGGTTGCGCGCACACCGGCCTGCCGCTCTTCCGCGTTGCGGCCCACCAAGAGCGGCTCGTAGAGCCCGACCTGCAGCCAGTGGTAACCCCAGATCAGTCCGTTGAACTTCGGGAACCGCTCGCGGAAGGCGAGCGAGTAGAACTGCCCGTCCATCAGCTCCATCGACTTCGGCTGCGAACTGAACGCGATGTCGGGGCGGGTCCTGTAGTAGGCCAGGATCTCCGCCATGTGGCGGTCCTTCTCTTCGAGAGGGATGCGCTCGTCCGCCCAGACGTCGTACATCTGGCGGTGGAGGATGTGCGCCCAGTCGAACATCACCTTTGCCTCGGGCGCCAGCTTGGCGTACTCCACCTCGATCGCGGCCTCCTCGAGCGGCACCCGCGGCGGACGAACCAGCACGCGGCGCGTCAGGCGGTCGTAGATTGTCTCCTCGAGCAGCGACTCGGGCGCGTTCGGCCGCGTCCACAGCGTCTCGTAGAGGATCGCGTGACCGTAGTCGAAGGCGTTGAACAGCCGGTCGGCGGCATTGTAGTTCTGCCGGAACGCCCAGTTGTGCGAGGCCGGCAGGTAGAACTGCTCGTAGACCGTCGACCACTGCGCCTGAGCCGGCGCAGCACTCAATCCGACCGCCAACGCGGCGGCACCCATCACAACCCGTCGCGGTAGTAAGCTCTTCATTGAATCTCCTCCAGTGGACTCTTGGACCTTCCGCGAAATCCGCATCAGCGGACTCCCGGCATCAGCGTGCGGAAGCCCAGGTGGTACGCGCTGCCGAGGGTGAAGTACCAGGCCGGATCTCCGGTCAGACGACGACCGACCCCGGCGTCGATTGCCAGGAACGGGTTGACCTGGTAACGGATGCCCGTCCCCGCGTTCCACTCCACCGGATCGTTCGCATGCAGCGGCTGCTGTGCGTACAAGTCGGCGATCAGCAGGTAGGCATCCAGCGGAAAGACGCGGTCGACGGCAAGGCCGGCCAGCCAGCGCGATGCCTCGTGTGGCACCACGTCTCCGTCGGCGGGCTCGCCACCGAAGGTGTACTGCGCGTTCACGTGGAAGCGGGCCCAGGGGAAGCTCCGGGTCGCGATGGCCGTCAGCGCTGGGTATACACCGTCACCCGCGAGGCTGCCCACTGGCAGCGTCACGTCGGCCCGCAGGCCGAGCGCCGGCAGCGTGCGCGTCTCGATGTTCAGGTTGTGGAAGAGCGATAACTCGATCCCGGAGAGACCACTGGTGCGCCCCTCGCCCTCGCCCCCGTCGATGAAGGCGAAGGGGAAACCGAGCTCGACGCTTGTCCTCGGCAGGATCCCATACGCGATCTCGGGGTCGAAGCCCCAGTGGTATACACCGCCCCGCTCACGCTCAAGCCGTAACGGCGCGACCTTCACCTCCAGCGCGTAGCGCTCGGTCGCATACGCATCCTCGATGCGCACAGGTCGGTTCTTGTCGAGGTTGTAGTAGTCCTTCTGTGCTGCCGCAGGTGCGGCGATCAGCAGCAGCGTGGCGACGAAGCCGAGCGCCACGTGCCGCCGCTTGCGCATGAGCGCGCGGATCCGCTTTCCTTGATTAGACATCGCCCGATTACAGCTCCATGGAAAGGTTGCAGATCTGCTCGATGTCCCCACGATGAGCTTCATCGAGGAGTCGAGAAGAGCCACCATTTTAATGCGCATAAAACATACCCGCAAGCTGTTCTCTGGTGCCGCAGCGCACCTCCTGCTGCGGCACACGTCTTCTTCGAGATGGGAAGCGGGTAGGTCGAAAAACGGGAGGAGCTACCTGTGCAGGCAGTCCGAACGGTTGCCCGCGGCCCCGTGCCCCAGGCAGAAGATGTGAAGGAGCACGGACGATCCTTCATGCTCGCAATGCTCTTCATGTGCCGGCGTCTGCTCGGGCAGCGGGTGCGCCATGACCGTGCCCGAGGTCCAGGCGAGCAGGAGCGCGAGCGCGGCGCCGATCACCGACGTCCGAGTGAGTCGGGTGCGCGGGGGGACATCCTCTCCAGCGAGACGCCGGACCCGACGCTCTAGCAGATCGCGCTCATCGAAGCCGACGCCGCCATGCGCAGTCCGTGCGGGTCGGAGCCACTGCGCGAGGGTGAGGATCGCCGAGGCCAGCGCGAGCGGCTGGTCGAGTACGGCGGCATCGTCGGCCCCCACCTCCGCCTCGTCGGCAATGTCCTCCGCCAGACGCGCGACGGCGGGAAGCCAGAAAAGTGTGCACGCTAGAAAGCGCAGCAGCGACAGCCGGAGCGGGTCCCTGCGGCGGGCGTGCGCCGCCTCGTGGGCGATGACTGCGCGCAGCTCCACCGACGAGAGCCGATCCGGCAAGCAGGCGGATAGGTAGATCCGCGGACTAAGCCAGCCACTGGTGAAGGCGGGGCTTGGCAGCCCCTCAACAATGCGAATCATTGCCAGCGGCAGGTCCAGTGAGGCGGCCGCTCGGGCGATCTCGCTGTCGGCCGGCGGAACGGAAGCGCTGAGTCGGCTCAGCACGGCGCGCTGCATCCGCCAGGCTCGCGCACGGTCCCAGACGGCATAGCTGAGCCCGGCGAGGAAGAGAAGGTGGAAGACGCCGTGGACTGGTGCCATCAGGACGTGGAGCGCCACGAGGCACAGCGCCCAGAGATGGTCGCGGCCGGCGAGGTGCTGATCCAGGCCAATCGGAAGATGGTGCCCGAGCAGTGGACTCATCACGAGCATGAGAAGCACCGCCAGCCCGAGCAGCACTGCGCGCCGGTAGCGCTGCTCCTTCCGGACCAGCGAGGTCCTGGGATACGTGCGCTGCCGATTCATCCGTCCTCCTCCTCCTTCTCCTCGTCAATCCGCTCCTGGATCAGCCTCAACAGCGGTGCGAGCTGCTCCGGGTCGCGCTCTGCCAGCACGTCCACAAAGGATGCCGCCACGGCCTGCGGTCCAAGTGAGAGGATCCCCTCGACGGCGCGACGGGACATCTCCTGCCGGAACTCGGCCTCGGAGTAGCAGGCGCGGTAGTGGAAGACATCGTCGCTCTTCTTCCGGCAGAGCAATCCCTTGGCGACCAGCTTGTTGAGCACGGTGATCACCGTATGGATCGCCACCGGGTGCTCCTCAACGACCTTTTCGTAGACCGTGCGCGCCGCCGCAGGAGCGTCCAGTGCCCAAACGGCGTGCACCACTCTCGCCTCGAGATCGCCGAGCACCTTTGCCACACCCTCCGCGGAGAGTCGAACCGTGTCCTGCAGGCGAAGCTCCGAGGCCGGATTCTCTGTGTTCGATTCCACGGGCATCATCCTCGTCATTGTGGGGCAATAACCTCGGCAAGAACAGCGCCTCCCCGACTCCGCACCGTCCCTCGGGAATCGAGCAGTGACCACGTTTTACCGGGAATAAAAATTGCTGCGATTCCGCGCCTGCGCAAGGCCTGTTCCTGCAACGGGGCCATAGGACTCGCTCCTCTACACCATAGAGAACAGGGTGATCACAATGACTGGGCACGAGCAGCCGATGAAGATGGGATGGGGCCGATTTGCAGCAATGATCGCCACGTCTACGTTCGTCATGTTCTTCCTGATGTATCAGCTCGTCTACGAGGCCGACCACCTTACGTTCAGCGTGAACCGACTGGTCGCCGCGTTCGTCATGGGCGCGGTGATGACGATCGTGATGCTCGGCTTCGTGGTCAAGGTACGAAGGAGCCGGAATCAAGATCGCTGTCCTCCTTGGCGCGATCCTGCTCGGCACCGTCCTGCTCTACCTCAACCGCTCCCAGAGCCTGATCGACGACACCCGATTCATGCGGGCGATGATCCCACACCTCCATCGCCATCAACAACGCGCGCAGGGCAGACATCCGCGATCCGCGGGTGCGGGAGCTGGCGGACGAGATCATCGCCTCACAGGCCATTTCGATCTCCATCGCGACTGCGACCTTTGTCGTCTGGTACGTGATCGGCCCGGAGCCGTCGCTGATCCCGGCATTCGCCGCCGCGGTCGCGGTGCTGATCATCGCATGCCCCTGCGCTATGGGTCTGGCGACGCCCACGGCCTTGATGGTCGCGACCGGCAAGGGGGCGGAGTCGGGCATCCTGATCAAGGGCGGCGAGGCGCTGCAGCGCGCTCGCGATGTGCAGACGGTGGTGCTCGACCGGTCGAGGCGCCACTGGCGTTGTGGAAGGGCATGCACTCGCGATCGGTAACGCCGCGATGATGGCCCACTACGCGATCGAGGAGGATCGCTACTGCGCCGACATCATGACGCAGATCTCCTCCGTGCAGGAGGCGCTGCGCT
Source organism: uncultured Gemmatimonadales bacterium (assembly GCA_963793235.1). Taxonomy (GTDB): domain Bacteria; phylum Gemmatimonadota; class Gemmatimonadetes; order Longimicrobiales; family Longimicrobiaceae; genus CAWBZF01. Next base: position 725,392 of record CAWBZF010000006.1, on the reverse strand, counting down.
CCGTCGGACGCGAGCTGATGCGTAATCACCTCCGGCATTGCGCGGCTACCGCGATCCGCTCGGGCGACGAGAACGCCGAGCAGATGTACGACGAGATCGTGGACATGATGTACAAACACGTCCGCTGAGGACAGGGAGGAAGTGACATGGACGGTCAGGATCATCACGGTTCACACCAGAAGCACGATCAGGACTCACGAGCAGGTCACTCGGCCAGTGAGCCCCCGGTGAAGCCCGGGTATCCGGAACACCCCGAGGAGGCCCACCCGGGGCACCTCCCTGGCGCGGCCACAGAGGAGAATCCTTCTCGCGGCCATGGCGCAGCCCACGTAGCGCACCGGGAGGTCGCCGCAGAAGGGCACTCATCCCATGGCCACGCCAAGCATAGTGGGCACGAAGGGCACGGAGGGCACGACAAGCACGCCGGGCACAGCGTGGAGATGTTCCGCGACAAGTTCTGGATTGCGCTCGTGCTCACCATCCCGACGGTGATCTGGGGCCATATGCTCCCTGAGCTCACCGGCTGGCATGCGCCGACGTTCCCGGGCGCGCAGTGGATCGCCCCGGTCTTCGGCACGATCGTCTTCTTTTATGGCGGCTGGGTCTTCCTGCGCGGCGCGGCGATGGAGCTGAAAGACCGCCTGCCAGGGATGATGACGCTGATCTCGCTGGCGATTACCGTCGCTTTCGTTTTCAGCGCGGCCGTCACGCTCGGTTACCCGGGGATGCCGCTCTGGGAGGAGCTGGCGACGCTGGTGACCGTGATGCTGCTCGGTCACTGGATCGAGATGCGTTCGATCTTCCAGGCGCGCGGCGCGCTGAAGGAGCTCGCGAAGCTGCTGCCGAGCACGGCGGAGCGGATTGTCGGTGAACACATCGAAGAGGTGCCGGTCGACCAGCTCCAGGATGGCGACGTGTTGCTGATCCGGCCCGGCGCCAGCATCCCGGCCGACGGCGTGGTCCGGAGTGGCAGTAGCGCCGTGAACGAGGCGATGATCACGGGCGAATCACGTGCGGTACGCAAGACGGAAGGCGATGAGGTGATCGCCGGCACCTCCAACGGCGAGGGCTCGTTGCGGGTCGAGGTGACGAAGACGGGCGAGAAGACCGCGCTCGCCGGGATAATGCGGCTCGTTGAGCAGGCCCAGACCTCGCGATCCAGAGCGCAGGCACTGGCGGACCGCGCCGCTTTCTTCCTTACGCTCATTGCGGTCGGCGCGGGCGTGGTGACCGCCGTGGTGTGGATTGCACTCGGCGCGGAGGGCTCTTTCGTTGTGGAGCGTGTCGTCGCCACGCTGGTTGTGGCATGCCCTCATGCACTTGGCCTCGCGATCCCGCTCGTCGTCGCGATCTCGACGACGCTCGGCGCCCGCAACGGCCTGCTGGTGCGCGACCGGCGCGGGCTCGAGGAGGCGCGGAACCTCGACGCCGTGGTATTCGACAAGACGGGTACGCTCACTCTCGGCGAGCACCGGGTGGTCTCGCTGGAAGTTTGCGAGGGTGTCGACCCGGCCGAGGCGTTACGGCTGGCGGCGGCGGTGGAACGCGACTCCGAGCACCCGGTCGCGCGGGCGATCGTGGCGAGCGCCGAGGAGCGGGAGCTACGCATTCCTGCCGCAGAAGAGTTCGAGGCAATCCCCGGCCACGGGGTCCGGGCCCGGGTCGAGGGGCGCGACCTCCAGGTCGGCGGGCCGAACCTGCTTCGCCGGCAGCAGATCACACCGGACAGCCACCTCGCGCGGGCGGCCGAGGCCGCCGCAGAGCGTGGACAGTCTACCGTGTACCTGATCGAAGGTGGTCGGACGCTCGCGGTCTTCGCGACCGCCGATGCGGTGCGGCCCGAGTCGCTTGAAGCCATCCGCAGGTTGCACGAGGACGGGATCGAAGTCGTCATGCTGACCGGCGACTCGAAAGCGGTAGCGGAATCCGTGGCGCGGGAGCTGGGAATCGACACAGTCTATGCCGAGGTCCTGCCCGAGGACAAGGCAAAGAAGATCGAAGCGCTGCAGAAGCAGGGGAAGCGAGTGGCGATGGTTGGCGACGGCGTCAACGACGCTCCAGCACTGGTGACCGCCGACGTGGGAATCGCGATTGGGGCAGGGACGGACGTGGCCGTCGAGGCCGGCGACGTGGTGCTGATGCGGAGTGACCCGCGGGATGTGCCACGGATCGTGGCGCTCAGCAGGGCGAGCTACCGCAAGATGATCCAGAACCTCTGGTGGGCGGCAGGCTACAACATCGTAGCGATCCCGCTGGCCGCTGGCGCGCTGGCGGTGTACGGGATTCTGCTGGCGCCTGCAGTGGCGGCTGTCTTCATGTCGGCCAGCACGGTGATCGTCGCCATCAATGCACAGCTCCTGCGAAGGGCCAGGCTCTGACCGATGGAAAGGTCGGGAGTCTCGGACGCGAAGTCGCTGAGAGATGTGCACCTGAGCCGGTGCCGGAATCGTGAAGCACCATAGGAGTCTGGAATGTGAGCGAGCGTTGAACTCTAAACCATACGCGCAGTGAAACTGATCTCGGTTCTACGATGTCCCGAATGCGGGAGAGAGGCCGAAGAGACGATGCCCATCGATGCATGCGTCTATTTCTTCGAGTGTCCAGAATGCTATTCCCGTCTTCAACCGAACGCGGGCGACTGCTGTGTGTTCTGTTCGTATGGGAGCGTCCCGTGCCCTCCCGTTCAGGAGCAGCAGAGTTGTTGCTGAAGCAGCATTCGTCTGGCAACGCGATGACGGAGATCGTTCAGGGACCCGTTCGCCCCCGTCCACGCGCTCGGGTGGCGGTCCCCGGATGATGAGACCCGGAGTACGTAAGCTGGCAGTGACCGTCCACATAGCGACGTCGCTCGGGTGGTTCGGTGCGGTAGCAGTGTTCCTGGCCCTGGCCGTGACCGGGCTCACCCATCCGGACGCGCAGATGGTGAGGGCGGCCTACCTTGCGATGGATCTCGCCACACCGTGGTCATCGTTCCCCTCGGGTTTGGCACTCTCGCGACCGGGCTGATCGTCGCCCTCGGCACGCGATGGGGGCTCCTGCGGCACTACTGGATCGTTGCGAAGCTGATGATCACATTGGTGGCCACGGCCGCCTTGTTGTTACACACCCAGCCGATTGAACAAATGGCGCATGTCGCGGCCGGGTCGATCCTTGAGGCGGCTGAACTCCGGCCCCTTCGCATTCAACTCGTCGTCACCAGCGGTGCGGCGCTCATCGCCCTGCTCACTGCCACCGCCTTGGCCGTCTACAAGCCGCGCGGTCTGACCCGCTACGGTCAGCGACGGCGGCAGCGAATGATTCCACCACCGCCTGACCAATGTGTGAGTGTCACTGTGGGGAGTCGCGGTAGCGGCGGCACTTTTCGGGGCGGTGATCCCGGCACGGAGAGTGGGGGCGCGCCGCGGTGGGTGAAGCTGTCAGGCGTGATCATCGGTGTATTGCTGCTGCTGTTTGTTCTGCTTCACCTCTCCGGACGGGGCTTGGGGCTGCATTGAGCGAAAGCGCAGGCCGGCGACAGCGTCACGCGCGATTCTGTGACCTTATCTTCGCGTGCGGACAGCCTGGCATAGATGGGCGGAGTTCAGAGTTTTCCCCACACGGATGTACAGCAGATCCCGCTGTGCGCAAGGTGTGTACGCAGCGTAAAATGATTGTATGAAAGGACGAATTCGCACCCTGGTCGCGCTCCTGGCGCTCTTCGCTCTCTCCGCGTACTTCGCGGAGAGCGTGATGGCGTCGTGGTGCGTGCCGGGGGCGGAAACCTCCGCTTCCGCGGACGCTCCGGCGCCCGGCGCGCACTCCGGTGCGCACCATGGCGGCCCCCAGAGTGGCGCACCGGCTTCGGAGCACTCCGACTCGGAGGCGCCGCCGTGCCCCTTCGGCATGACCGGCACAGGCGCGTCCTGCGTCGCTGTGCCGCTGCCGGCCACGAGCGAACTGACGCGGGCTGCGCCGATTTCGCAGGCCTCGCTGCTGCTCCTCCTCGTCCAGAGCCCTGACCTGCTGCTGGTCACGGCTCACTTCCGTCCTCCCCGGGCGTAGCTCTTCCGCCGGCCGTTCGGTCGGCGTTCCCGTCGTCCAGCTCGTAGCTCCAGGAAACCGGCCACAGGTGTGCCGGTACCCAGCGCATGTCTTCTGGACATGCGCGGCCGCGGGCGGTTCTCCAGGCCGAGAAGAGCCATGTTTCGTTCCCTACTCGTTGTTCCACTGCTTCTGGCGATGCCGCTGACGGGCGTCGCCCAGCAGGCACCCCTGACGCTCCATGAGGCGTACGAGCTCGCCCGCGAGGGGAACCCGATGCTGCGCGCCAGCGCCGCCGCCGTGGACGCGGTGGCCACGCAGGAGCGGTCCGCCATGCTGCCGCCCGATCCGCAGGTGCAACTCGGCATCATGAACGCCTCGCTGCCTGGACTCAATACGGACATGCCTGGCGCGATGGCGCCCTCCGTCCAGGTCATGCAGATGATTCCTTTCCCGGGCAAGCTGCGCCTGGAGGGTCAGATCGCCCGCCAGAGCACCGCCATGGCGAGGAGCGAGGCGGAGGAGGCCTGGTGGGAGGTGCGGGCGAAGACCGCGATGGCCTTTTACGAGATATACCAGGCCGACCGGCAGATTGCCGTGATGCAGGAGACACTGACCCTGCTCCGGCAGTTCGAGCTGGTCGCGACCACGATGTACACGGTGGGGGAGGGTCGGCAGAGCGACGTGCTGCGCGCAGGCGTCGAGGTCGCGCGCATGCAGGCCGACCTCGCCCGCATGCACGCGATGCGGGCGGCCGCGGCCGCTCGGCTGAACGCAGTGCTGGATCGGCCCGCGAACACACCGGTGCCAGCGGTCTCCTATGCCGCGCTGCCGGCGGAGCTGCCGGCAGCCGACGAGCTACAGCGCTGGGCCGAGGAGAGCCGGCCGATGCTGGCTCGTGGCCGGACGGTCGTTGAGCAGGCACGCTCGCGCCAGGCGCTCGCCCGCCGCGAGCTGTGGCCCGACCTCACACTCGGCGTGCAATACGGGCAGCGGTCGGCTGAGATGGGCACGGAGCGGATGGGGAGCCTGATGCTCGGCTTCAGCGTCCCCGTCTTCGCAGGACAGCGCCAGATGGAGATGCGCCGCGAGGCCGCGGCGATGGAGCAGATGGCGCAGGCCGAGCTCTCGGCCGTGCGCGCCGGCATCGCCGCCGACGCGGCCGGCCTGCTTGCCGAGCTCGACCGGGCCCGCACGCTTGTCGTGCTCTACCGCACGGAGGTGCTTCCGCAGGCCGAAGCAACCGTGACCTCCGCGTTCGCGAGTTACCGAGTCGGGCGCGTCGACTTCATGACGCTTACCGACGCGCAGATGACGCTGAACCAGTACAGCCAGGAGCTCTACGCGCTGCTCGCCGAGTACGGCCGCCTTGTCGCCGAGCTCGAGATGAACGTCGGCCGCGCACTTCCTCGTTCCACCACCACGATCCGGGAGGAAGCATGAACACGCCGAATCTCCTTTCTCACGACGTCGAGGATCGCCCGATGACCCCAAACAGACAGACCCTGAAACTGGTGCTCGCCGGAGCGCTGCTACTTCTCGTGGGGGCCGGCATATGGGGCGTGGTGCAGGCGCGCGCGAACGATTCCACTGGGCGACCGGAAGTCGAACATTCCACGCACGCCGCGCCCGCCATCGTGGACCCGCACGCCGGCCACGATATGGCGGGTATGACCACGGCCGATGGCGCGGTGCACCTTGAGCCGGAGATGGTTCGCTCACTCGGCATCACAGTCGTGGAGGCGGAACTCGTCTCGATGGAGCGGACCATCCGCACCACCGGCAATGTCGCCTACGACGAGACGCGGCTCACCACGGTCGCGCCACGGTTCATGGGCTTCGTCGAGCGACTGCATGTGGACTTCACCGGTCAGGCAGTTCGGAGGGGCCAGCCGCTGCTCGAAATCTACAGCCCCGATCTGGTCGCGGCGCAGGAGGAGCTGCTGCTGGCGCTGCGCATGGAACGACAGCTTCGCGAGAGCGGCTCCACCGTGGTGTCCGAGCGCAGCGCCCTGCTGGTGGACGCGGCCCGCCGGCGACTGCTCCTCTGGGACATCAGCTCCGCACAGGTCCGGCAGATCGAAGCGAGCGGCCAGGCGCGCCGCACGCTGACGATGCACGCTCCCTCCGGAGGCTTCGTCGTCGAAAAGATGGTGCAGGTGGGGCAGGCGGTGGAAATGGGCATGCCCCTGTACCGACTGGCCGACCTCTCCCGCGTCTGGATCGAGGCCGATGTCTACGAACAGGACCTCCGCTTCGTCCGCCTCGGTGAGGCGGCAGTAGTCGAGATCGATGCCTATCCCGGCGAATCACTTCGCGGGAGAGTCAGCTACATCTACCCCGAGGTGCGCATGGAGACGCGGACGGCGCGGGTGCGCGTGGAGCTCGCCAATCCGGACGGCCGTATCAAGCCGGGCATGTACGCCACAGTGAGCATCCAGACACCCGTCGCCGGCCGCGCGCTGCTGGTGCCGCGAGACGCCGTGATGCACAGCGGCACGCACGCCATGGTCTTCGTCGAAGAGGGTGAAGGTCTCTACCGCGCCCGGGAGGTTCAGGTCGGTACCGACGTGGGGGGGCAGACGCAGATCCTCTCAGGTCTGATGCCCGGTGAACGCGTCGTTACGCGCGCCAACTTCCTTCTCGACTCCGAGAGCCGATTGAGGGAGAGCATGGGTACCTCGCCTCACATGAACCACTGATCAGGAGGAACTCACCATGTTGAACAAACTGATCGAGTGGTCCGTCCACAACCGCGCGCTGGTCCTGCTGGCCACGGCGTTCCTCGTCGGCGCCGGGATCTGGGCCGTGCGCACCACTCCTGTGGACGCCATCCCCGATCTCTCCGACGTGCAGGTCATCGTACAGACCGAGTGGGCGGAACAGGCGCCGCAGATCATCGAAGACCAGGTGACCTATCCACTCACCACGGCGCTACTGGCGGTGCCCGGTGCGACGACGGTGCGCGGCATCAGCGGCTTCGGGATCTCCTACGTCTACGTGCTCTTTGCGGATGGCACCGACCCGTACTGGGCGCGGTCGCGCGTGCTCGAGTATCTCTCTCAGGTCAGGGAGCAGCTTCCGGCCGGCGTCACCCCGCAGCTCGGCCCAGACGCGACCGGCGTGGGCTGGGTCTACCAGTACACTGTGGAGTCAGACCGGCACGACCTGGCCGAGCTGCGCAGCCTGCAGGACTTCTTCATCCGCTACCAGCTCCAGAGCGTGCCCGGCGTGGCGGAGGTCGCCACGGTGGGCGGATACGTCAAGCAGTACCAGGTGGACGTCGATCCGCAGCGGCTGCACGGCTACGGGATCGCGATCCAGCGCGTGAGCGAAGCCATTCAGATGGCCAATGCAGACGCCGGGGCGCGCGTCCTGGAGATGAGTGGGCGCGAGTACATGATCCGCGGGCTCGGTTACGTGCAGTCCGTTGAGGACATCGAGAACGTCGTGCTGCGTGCCGGACCCACCGGCACAACGGTGCGCGTGCGGGATGTGGCTCGCGTGCAGATCGGCCCGGACATCCGCCGCGGCGTGGCGGACAAGAACGGCCAGGGCGACGTCGTCACCGGCATCGTCGTGATGCGACACGGCGAGAACGCTCTGCAGGTCATCGACACCGTGAAGCAGCGGATGGAGCAGATCCAGTCCGGCCTGCCGGAAGGCGTCGTGCTGGTCGATGCGTACGACCGCGCGCCGCTGATCCGTGCCGCGATCGCGAACCTGGGCTGGACGATCCTGCAGGTGCTGCTGATCACCGCGCTGATCGCGTCGGTCTTCCTGCTCCATCTTCGCAGCTCGCTGGTAGTGATCCTTACCCTGCCGGTCGCGGTGCTCGGCGCCTTCATCGTGATGCGCCTGATCGGTGTGCAGGCCAACATCATGTCGCTGGCCGGCATCGCCATCGCCATCGGCGCGATGGTGGACGCGGGGGTCGTGCTCATCGACAACCTGCACAAGCACCTGGAGCGGGAGGAGGGAGAGATCACCTCCGAGCGGCGCTGGGAGCTGGTGATCCAATCCTCCAAGGAAGTCGGTCCCGCGATCTTCTTCTCGCTGCTGGTAGTGACGGTGAGCTTCCTTCCAGTCTTCGCGCTGGAGGCGCAGGAAGGCCGACTCTTCAAGCCGCTCGCCTGGACCAAGACACTCGCCATGGCCTCCGCGGCCGTGATGGCAGTGACGCTGATCCCCGTGGCGCTCGGCTACTTCGTACGCGGACGGATCCGCGCGGAGCGGGAGAACCCCGTGAGCCGCGCACTTGTCGGTGTCTACCGGCCGGTGCTCGGCGTGGCGCTCCGGCACCGCTGGTGGGTGCTCGGCGGGGTGGTGATTCTGCTCCTGCTCACCCTCATCCCGCTCAAGCGACTCGGCTCAGAGTTCATGCCACCGATCGAGGAGGGTACGATCCTCTTCATGCCGATGACGCTGCCCGGCGTGTCGATCCAGCAGGCGCAGGAGATCATGCGTCGGCAGGACGCGATCATCATCGCCTTCCCCGAGGTCGCAAGCGTCGTCGGCAAGGCAGGCCGTGCCACAACCGCTACGGACCCGGCCCCGCTGGACATGTTCGAAACGGTGATCAACCTGAAGCCGGAATCCGAGTGGCGGCAGGGCATGACCTACGACAAGCTGATCGCCGAGCTGGACGGGGCGGTCCGCATCCCCGGGGTCTCCAACCTCTGGACGCAGCCGATTAAGAACCGAATCGACATGCTCGCGACGGGCATGCGCACGCCCGTCGGCGTGAAGATCTTCGGTCCGGACGTGGGTGAACTGCAACGGATCGGCACGGAGATCGAGGGGCTGCTGCGGCAGGTGCCCGGCACCCGCAGTGCGATCGCCGAGCGCGGCGCTAGCGGTTTCTACTTCGACGTGGAGATCGACCGTGAAGCTGCCGCGCGTTACGGGCTCAACGTCATGGAGGTACAGAACGCCATGATGACTGCTGTGGGCGGGGAGATCGCCACGCAGACAGTGGAGGGGCGCGAGCGGTACGGCGTGCTGGTTCGCTACCCTCGCGACCTGCGCCACAGCGCGCAGCGCATCGCCGAGGTCCGCGTCCCGACGATGGACGGGATGACGCAGGTGCCGCTCGGACAGCTCGCGACGCTGCGCACCACTCAGGGAGCCATGATGATCCGTACGGAGAACGCCTTCCCTGTGAGCGCGGTCTACGTGGACGTGGAGGGGCGCGATCTCGGCGGCTACGTAACCGAGGCGCAGCGGTTCCTGGAAGAGCGGCTCGCGCTGCCGGCGGGCTATACGGTGCAGTGGTCCGGGCAGTTCGAGGCGATGGAGCGTGTGCGCGAGCGGTTGATGCTGATCGTGCCGGTCACCCTGGCACTGGTCTTCATGCTCCTCTTCCTGCACTTCCGCAATGCCGCGCAGACGCTGATCGTGATGAGCACGCTGCCCTTCGCTCTCGTCGGAGGGATCTGGCTTCTGTGGGCGCTCGGCTTCAACACCAGCGTGGCCGTCTGGGTGGGCTTCATCGCGCTGGCCGGCCTGGCCGCGGAATTGGGCGTGGTGATGCTGATCTATCTGGACGAGGCCTTCCACCGCTATGTGCTGGAGCACGGAGAGAACACCACCACGAAGGACCTCGTTGCGGCCGCGTTGGAAGGCGCGACCAGCCGAGTACGGCCGGTGCTGATGACGGTGGTTTCCGACATCGCCGGCCTGCTCCCGTTGCTATGGGCGAGCGGCGTGGGTGCAGCCACCATGCGCCGCATCGCCGCCCCGGTGGTGGGCGGGCTGCTCACGGCCATGGTGCTGGCGCTGATCGTGATCCCCGTGGTCTACACGCTGTGGCGGGAGTGGCAGCTCCGGCGAGGATCCTTCCCCACGATTGTCTCCGAAGGCGGCTTGAGGACGGGCGCACCGGCACTCGGACCGGCGAAATCATGAACCTGGCAAACGAAAACTTCGCCACCTGCGCCTGAAAAATCCGAAAGGAGTTCGATGAGCGATACCAGTGCTACCGCCGCACGGGTCTACGACCGAGTCGCCGGCATCTATGACGTCATGGAAGCGCCCATGGACTGGATGGGAGGCACCGAGCGCCGCCGCCGCGTCCTCTCCGGTGCGCGAGGCAAGGTGCTCGAGGTGGGAATCGGCACGGGACTGAGCCTGGAGCATTACCCGCCAGACGTTGATCTCGTCGGGATCGACATCTCGGCCAGGATGCTCGAGCGAGCGCAGAAGCGAGCCGACAGCTCAGAGCGGGCCGGAGAACCCGGTGCTGGGCAGACTCTTCGACCTGCTTGCACCTGTCATGCGACGCCTGATGGGCCCCGAGATCAACCGCCGCACGGAGGATAACGTGCGGAAGGCGGGGTTGGAGATCGTCAGCGTCAGGCGGGACGGGATCTGGAGAGAGATCGAGGCGCGGGCAAGGTCCTGAGGCTCGTGGCGACGGCGGAGCAGAGGTCGGCTGGAAATGCCGGGTCCTTCGACCCCGCATGCGCAGCCGGCCGGATCTGATTTGGTCTGACAGGTAGAGGCGCTCTCTTGTCTGTCTTTTCGCCAGGCGTGCTGTTCGGCGCCCCGTCGCGAGGAAGCACCCGTAGCTCAGATCCAGGCATCGGACATCGGCACAGGGTGGGGCATTCGCGCAGCCATTCCCCTGCGCACGGGCGAGTGGGACCGCACCGCGCCAATTGTTTGATTGACTCGGCACAACAACTCGCCTACCCTGCATTCAGGAGCACCTTTCGCGACGGTCTGCGGGAGCTGCTGTCCTCGCGCTCCCGGAGGATGGGCCCACCCTGGAGTGCATCCCCTCGCACGAGGCAGGTGAGCCATGTCCGATCGTCTTGAAGGCTGGTCCTATCCGGTGAGCGAAACGGTACCGATCAGCGGGTTGAAGATGCTCGATCACACCTTCGTCAAGGCTCCTCGGCGGGGACCGGAATACTTCGACTGCTTCGGCGGACACGGCTCTCCGAAATCCCATGCACTGGTCGGCGCCGCGGGAGACGGCGATTACGCCGTGGCGAACTGTTACCGCCTGCCTCTCGGCCTTCCGGACACGGCCGGACTGGGGGCGTATGCCATGCACGGGGTTTGCCACCAGGCAGCGAATCGCTTCCTCTGGTCCGCATGCGGACCGGTGAGCGGACCCACCGTATTCACCGCCCAGGGATACGCGTTCAGCTCCATGATGTACGGCACCTACGGGAGGTCCCTCGCCACTCCGCCGCCACCCGCTCTCTACGTCCCCGGCCCCTTGCCGCCGGCAGACTTCGTGGTGGTCTACGCGAAGTGCAGGCTCGTCGGGATGGCGCCCGCTGCACCGGGCGAGGAAGTCGCGTCCCCCCCCCAGAACGTGCAGCACCTGATCGTAGCGGTACATCAGCAGCTGCACGGGGCAACTGCCGCCACCGATCCCAATCGAGTTCTCGATGAGGAACTGCGACTGGTGGTTCAGGATCGGCTCGGCACGGAGGTACCACATGAACCGATCCAGGAAATCCGCAGCCGCGGACTTCGGCGGGCCCATGTGGTGGCGACGAGCGATCTCGACGGTGAAGCCTTTGCGCACGAGCTCAATGCCGTCGGGGCGAGGTTGCTCGACGAGCTGGAAAGCCACCTTGGACCCACGCACTACGCGACCCTGATGCAGATGGAACCAGGCGAGCGATTTGCCCTGGTCAACCCGGAGCTCGCGGATCGAGCCGGGACGAACGGCGCGCGAATCGTGTCGCCCCCGCCGCCAGCGTAGGAGGCGGGGAGCGCAGCCGGTAGGTCATCAGGCGCCGAGCACCTGACTGAGGGGGCGGAGATCGAGTACTCGGCTTGCTCGATCCTACGATCATCGACCCGCGTCATCACCGCCTCACCGATCGTATCGTGCCCGAGCAGATCGGAAGGCGCGCTTCCCAGCCAGTGCGACCTCCGTCACTACCGTCCTCCGCCCCCGCCCCCTCCTCCGCCCCCGCCCGACGAGCCGCCACCACCGGAGCCGGAGCTGCTTCCGGGGGGTGAGGACGCCGCCGAGATCGACGAGCTCAGACTGGAGCCGATCGCCCTGGTGAAGTCGCCCATGTCCGAAGCGCGGCCGGTGCCCGAGTACCACCCCATCCGCTGCGTCGCGGCTGCCACGGCTGCGACTCCCGCAGCGGCGGTGAACTTCCTGGTCCAGGCATCTTCCACCTCGAGTGCCACGGCGTAGGGAAGAAGGGCCTCATAGCGATCGGCGTCCAGGAGCGGGGTCGCGTCGGGCGAGGGGATGCGTGCGAGATCCTGGCGTTCGGCGACGCTCAGGTAGAGTCTCAGGCCCTCCACCTCGTCGAGGAGCCGACGCCCTTCGGGTGTGGGGGCCCGGACGAGCGAGCCGAACACGCCGAGGACGAGCAGCATCAGTACCAGCACGATGACCACTGCCGGAAGCCCTGACCCCCCGGCCACCCCGAATGCGAGGGCTCCAGTGGCGGCGAGGATGCCGAAGCCGACTCCGACCCTGCCGCCGTTGCGACGGAAATAGTGTGGATGCATGGCGCGCTCGAGCACCTTCCGGTGCGCGTCCCGGGCTCCGGCGATCTGCTTCGCGTTCCTGTTGTCCAGCTCGATGATCGATTCGCCTGATCGGAAGAGCTGGTCGAGCAGCGGTTGTTGCAGGAACCCTTCTCCCGGCGACGTCGGGCGTCCAACCTCCGTGATCGAGGCCTCCTCGCTCACACTCATCGATCCGGCCCGGCCGGCTCGTGTTCCGCCCGGCCTCGGGGCACCCTCAACTGCAAAGGAGGGCGTCTCCTCCCCCCGACCTCCGCCGGTGCGCTCCACCTTCCATTTCTCGCTGAACCGCTTCCTGTCGCGGTGAATGCGAACGTGTCCGGCCACCGCAAGCGACAGGAGGTCGGCGGAGAAACACCGCATGTCGTAGTTCATGCGGCGCAGGAAGCGAATGGACCCCGGCGTCTGCTTCTCCGGCGGCGCGTATCGCGGGATGACCACGCCCGGACGTGGGTCACGGCCGATCCGCCACCAGGTGGTGGAGGTGTAGATCAGCAGCGAGATCATTCCGATCAGCGCGACCAGAACGCCGCCGTTGTCACGAAGGAACCAGCGCGTGCGATCGGCACGGGTCGGCTCGGGGATGATGCCCCTGGGGAAGGTGAGCACCGTCGTGAAGCCTTCGAACGCCTCGAGCGGCCGGGTCAGCCGGTACTCCGCCACACCCGGCGCGAAAATGTCCGCCAGATACGCCGTACCCTGCTCACCCTGCGCACCCGTGTATCCCTCCGCGCCGAGCCGGTCTACCGGCACCGCTTCCGGAAGGCGCACCGTGACGGTGCCACGCTCGATCGGGAAGATCCAGCCGGTACCGATCGCATTCCAGTACAGCTCGGTGTGCTCACTGAAGTACCCCAGCTGCCTCGTCGTACGATAGCGAAGTGAAAAGGTGTACTCGCCGGGAAGCGTCGGAAGGTAATCGTCACCGCCCGTGTTGATCCGGATTCCGTTGCCCCGCCGCTCGATGAAGAACCTCTCCGTCGTGCCATCTCGCTCCACACCGAGAACCTCCAGGTCCACGCGCACGCGGTTGCCATACCGGTCGCGATAGCGGGTCGGGATGTCACGGTAGATCCCGCGCCGGATGTGGACCCCCTCGGCCACCACCGTGATCCTTTCGGTGACGTCGATGCTGCCATCCGACTGGATCTGGACCTCCGATACGTAGTTCCGGATTCGCTCCTGAGCGGCCGTATTCTGCGGAAGCAGGAAGATGGCGGTGGCGAACATCACCATCGCAGGGCCGTACCAGCTCGCATTCCTTCCGTCTGCACGACTCATGTGGACACCTCCACCTTCACCGGCGACCGCTGCTCGTCGCCTGCCTGAAAGAACTCGGCGTCCCGGAAGCCGAACAGACGAGCGATCAGCATGTCCGGCGCCCGCTGCAGTGCGGTGTTGTGATCGCGAACGGCTCCGTTGTAGAACCGACGCGCGTACTGCAGGTGATCCTCGACGGATACGAGATCTCGCTGGAGCTGCGTGAAACTTTCACTGGCTTTCAGCTCCGGGTACGCCTCCCGGAGCACGAAGAGACGATGCAACGCCTGCTCGAGTGCGGTTTCCACCTCGCCGAGCTCCGCCGGGCTCTGTCGGGTGATCGCCTGCGCCCGGAGCTGTGTGACCGCGGTGAGGGTTCCGCGCTCGTGACCGATGTGGCCCTGTATCGCGTTCACGAGCTGCGGCACCAGATCGTGGCGCCGCGTCAGTTGAACGTCGATATCCGCCCATGCCGCTCGTGTCTGGTTCCGTAGCCGGGTGAAGCGATTGAAGGTCAGAATCGTCCAGGCAGGAAGCGCGAGGGCGAGGAGGAGCAGGATGGTGGTCACGGGGGATCGGGAGAGAGAGTTCGGTCCGGCGATTCCGGCCTTCGGACCGCGGTGCGGCTTCACCGCTGAGCGTCATGCCGAAGGAGCCCGGGTCGGGCAGGGACGGACGCCGGAGAACGAACGCCGCACGTGCCCCCTGTCGGCCACGATAACCCGCCACGTCGCGGTTTCCTAGCGCGCGGTCGCGGGGTGTCTGCGCGGGCCGGTTCCGGCGTCGGGGCCAGGAGCGGAGCGGGACCCTTCGACTTCGCTCAGGGTGACGGGTGACGGGTGACGGGTGACGGGTGACGGGTGACGGGTGACGGGTGACGGGTGACGGGTGACGGGTGACGGGTGACGGGTGACGGGTGACGGGTGACGGGTGACGGGTGACGGGTGACGGGTGACGGGTGACGGGTGACGCCAGCGCGGAGGGAGAGGTCGAATTGGCGGGGGCGAGCTACGGTCGTTCCCGGACGAGCTCCTGAAAGCGCTGAAAGCGGTGCAGCGAGCGCCAACGGGGATCCAGCGCCACGCTGCGAGGGGAGATCCAGGACGGCATGGAGAGGGCGAGCTCGAGTTGATCCAGAGCTTCATCCGTCCTGCCCGCCATGATGTAGACCTGGGCGAGATTCGCGATGTGGACGGGAGCGTCCATCACGTCGCGGCTGACCGGCACGGCCTGCACGGCGAGGCGTGCCGCGTGGATTCCCTCTTCAGCTCTTCCGCTGCCGGCATATGCGCGCCCCATGGCTCCGTGAATCCAGGCGGGGGTATCCGCTCGACCCTCACGCTGGAGGTTCAGTTCGGCTGCCGCAGAATCGTAGTAGAGCCCTGCGCTGTCCTGCTGGCCCCTGATCCAGTACAGCGTGGCCCTCGCATCATGGTAGAACCACAGGTTGGCCGATCGAAACGCAGGGTGCAGGTCGGCGAGCAGTGCCTCTGGATCTTCGGAATAGGTGAGTGCGAACTCCACCAGGTCGAGGCGCCAGTCAGAGGCCGGGACGCGCTGCCGCGCCTCGCTGATGATGCGCCTGGCCGTGGCGATGTCGCCTCGACTGTTCACCGCGAGTCGCGCACGCTGTACGTGCCCCTCCACGAAGAACGGCGCGAGAGAATTGACCCTGACGAGGACACGCTCGACGAGGTCGTACCTCCGCATGAAGAGGTAGGTGTCGGCGATGTTGAACCAGGCGAGATGCGAACGCGGGTCGAGGTTGACCGATCGCCGATAACTCTCCAGTGCCTCGTCGAAAAGTCCCTGTCGCCGACGGACGTTGCCGATTTGCCGCAGGGTTCCTGCATTGTTCGGTTGCAGAGCCTGCGCTCGCGTCAGATGCCCGATGGCAGCCTCCAGATTGCCCAGACCCCAGTACTGGTGGAGCCCGAGGGCCACAAGTGCTTCAGGGAGATCCGGGTCGATGCCCACCGCGTGTTCCGCGGCTCTCAGAGCCAGATCCAGGCGAGTGTGATCCCGGTCATGACCGAGCTGATACATCCAGGCGTGAGTCCGGCCGAGGGCGGCGAAGGCCAGGGCAAAGCCAGGATCCAGCTGAGTGGCTCGCTGGTAGTACACGACAGCCGAATCGACGTCGCTCCTCGACCAGCTGCGGTTGTAGAACACGTTGCCGCGGAGATAGGCGTCGTATGCTTCCGGATTATCGGTCAACCGGGCCTCGATCTGACGACGCTCGGGCTCGAGCAGAACCAGATCGAGGGCGGCGGCTACCGATTCCGCGATGTCTGCCTGAACCTGAAAAATGTCCCCCAGGGCCACGTCGTAGTCGGCGTTCCAGACCTGTGTCTCTCCCGATGCCCTGACCAGCCGTGCCGTGACCCGGAGACTGTCGTGCCGCCCGACGCTGCCCCACCGGACGGTGCCCTCGATCAGGTATCCCACTCCGAGTTCGTCAGCGATCTGCGGCACGGCCTTGTCGGTATCGCGATAGGTCATCGCGCTCGTGCGGGCGATCACCGCGAGTCTGCCGATGCTGGACAGCCTGTCGATGATCTCCTCCGTCAATCCGTCGGCGAAGTATTCCTCTTCGGGGGGACCGAGATTGCGGAAGGGAAGGACGACGACCCTGCTTTCGGCCACCGCGCTGCTCACCTGCAGCCGGGTCCACACCGCGTAACCGGCCACCAGGAGAGCCGCGACCAGAGCCACACTGATCAGCCGGCGTGAGGGCCGACCTGATCGGAGGCGGCGCAGCCGTCTTCGCAGCGTATCGGTCGCGGTCCTGGACGCGAGAGAGCTGGCCGGCTCCACCGCGTACGCGACGAGTGGCGAGGCCAGCCCTCTGAGCTTCTTCTCGCCGGCGTATTCGAACGAGAATTCCGGATAGCGCCGGAGCTGGCGGAACACGTCCTCGCTTACGAGCAGCTGCCCCGGTTCCGCCGCCGCCTGCAGTCGCGATGCGGTGTTGACGCCATCACCGTAGACGTCGTCGTCGGGGCCGACCGTCACCTCGCCGACGTGGACTCCAATCCGCAGTTTCGCCGCCAGGCCCTGGCTCCGGCACGCTTCCGCGAAGCGAAGCCGCACCCCGTCCGCACACCGAACCGCGACGCTCGAACTGGTGAACTCTGCGAGCGCCGCGTCCCCGATGAACTTCACGAGGCGGCCCTCGTGCTCCGAGAGAGCCTCGCGAACCACCGTCTGAAAGACGTCCACGAGACGCAGCGCCGCGGGAGCGTCGTGAGCGGACAGACGTGTGTAGCCGACGATGTCCGCAAACCACACCGCGGAAAGGCGACTCGCGTGCCTTACCCGGGAATCACTGCCTGAGGCTGTCATCACCGATACCCCGCTGCCGCTGCACGCCCCCGACCGCTCTCTGCGGCTGAGGAGGTGCGGCCGCCTGAAAGCGGCGATGGATCCGGACCATCATCGGGCGCAACTGCTGAGAAAGGCGCTCGACGATGAACCCGAGTGCGAACCTGATCCTGGTCTCGTGTACGAATGCACGTTTCTGGAGAAACAGAATGTGCGAAGCAAGGAAGACGAGCGTCTCCTCGACGAGACTCCGGACGATATGCCCGGGCACGTTCAGCACACGTCTTTCGGACCTCTCGGCCGTCGGATCCCACATCACTGCGAAGGTCCGGCCGTGTCCGACGTGCCAGCGTCGATGATACGCCTTCCGGAGACGCGCGGCGGGGACCTTGTGATGGATCCGTATCGTCGGCGAGTAGACGCCATGTCGTCCGGACCTCCAGAGCCTGGCGAAGAGGTCGACATCCTCGGTGCCGCCCATTCGCTTCGGGCCCACGCCGAGAGCCTCGTGATATCCGCGCGCCGCGCGAACGTGGTCGCGGCAGAAGGATGCCGCGAGCAAAGTGAGTGGCCGCCCGCCCGTAACGGTCAGTTCGTCATCGCCGTAATCGCAGAGAGCGAGCGCCGACCAGTGGCGCTCGTCGACCCAGGCGGGTGGGGAGTGCTCCCAGACGGGAAGCACGCGTCCGCCGACCCAGGTTGCGCCCGAGTTGCGCTCGAAAACAGAAAGCACGCGGGCGAGGTGGTCGGGTTCGAGCAGAGTGTCGTCGTCCGCGAGCGTGTAGAGCGGCGCCCGCATGACGGCGAGGCCGTGATTGAGAGCGTTCGAGCGGCCGCTCCGGGGTTCGAAGCAGTAACGGACGCGGGCGTCGGCACGTCCGAACTCACGCGCGACCGCTGGAGTGTCATCCGCGGAGTTGTTGTCCACCAGAATGATCTCGTACTCAAACCGGCCCCCCGTGTCCTGTGTTACAGCCGTCCCGAGAAGGTCCCGGAGGTCCCGGGCGCGGTTCCATGTGCAGACCAGGATCGAGATGTCCGGTGGCCCGCACCGGTCAATCCACACGGGGCACCGCTCGCAGTCCGCTCCCACGCAGGTGCTTCCGCATCAGCCGATACGCTCCCGCCACTGCAGGAGGTGCTCCGCGTCGCAGAAGTGACCGCTGCTGGGCCCGGTACCAGGTCGTGCGACGGAAGTACATATCGTCGACGCGGGCCGCCCGCGCCAGTGCGATCGCTCCGCGGCGAAGAGCGACGACGTCCCGCAGCCGGACCGGCCCTTCCTGTCCGAATTCAGCGGCCTGACGAAGTCGGTACGCATCATCGTCCCTCATCCCCGGAAAGAGGATGTCGGCGTTGAGCAGGGCGACCTCGTCGGAGAGCTCGCTGAAATCAGAGTTCGCCGTCACGCTGCCGCTGCTTTGACGATACTGAACGAGGGTCTCCGGTGAGTTGCGCATCGTTCCTCTGAATGAGACGCGAAGCCAGAGGTCGTGATCCTCATACGGTCCGCACTCCCGGTAGTTGCCAGCCGCGAGGATACTCGCACGACGAAACATGACGGTGGAGTGATTGAGCGAGTTGCGCCAACGCAGCCGCCAGCGGATCGTGGCGTCATCCAACGGCTGAGTCCACGCACCGTCGATGACCCTGCCATTCTCGTCTATGAACTCGTGCTGTCCGCCCACCACGGCCAGTGCCGGATCCGCGAGCATGGATTGAACCTGTCCCGCGATGCGGTCGGGTCTGCAGACGTCGTCGGCATCCATTCGCGCGCACAGCTCCGTCTCCGCCAGCTTCACCATTTCGGCGAGGCAGCGTCCCAGTGGAAGAGGGCGATTCGAGACGATTCGTCCGGGGAGCCGCGCCGGGATCCAGTGGTGCAACTCCGCGAGTGTCCCGTCCGTCGAAGCGTTGTCCCAGGCGATCAGGAACAGGTCCGGGTGCGACTGGTCCGCCAGGGACTGGAGGGCCGCGGTCAGGAACGGCATCCCGTTCCTTACCGGTAGCAGGCAGGTGACGCGGGGTGCCCCCATCACGCCTGCCCGGCCGCTTCTCGATCACCGGCATCGTCATTCGCTCCGAAGCCGACCACCAGGGTACAACCCTGCGTCCACGTCCTGTGGAACGCGCCGATCTTGCCGTAGCTGTTGTCCATGAGGAAGTGCGGTATGCCGAGCAGGAGACAGAGGATGTGGCCATGCAATCTGTCCGTCACGACGGTTTCCGCCCGGCTGAGCAGCTGAATGCCATGGCGGAGGCGCATGTGCGCGTGAAACTCCCCGAGCAGACCGATCAGTCGCCAGGTCAACGGGTAGGTGGTCGGTCGGTCCGAGAGAGCTGAGCGGAGGGCGCGCGGCAGCCGGTCGGTCAGACGATCGGAGTGATCAATCCAGTCCGCTGTGGGACCCTGAGGCACATCCGGGTCGGACCGATTCCCCGCCCGCTCGACGTCCGTCCGCAACACCCGCAGAACCCCCGATTCCGGAGCCCCCGCACGGCGGAGTGGACCCAGGGCGAACGCCATATCGGGACACAGCAGGCTCCTGCACTGAAAATATGCACGTGCCAGCTCGAGACTCGGCTGATCACGGAGGAGGAGCGTCAGATCCGGATGAGCGTCGAAGATCCGGCGAGCCCGGTCCATCTCGCTGCGCTGCTGGAACCAGATGGTCTGGGGCAGGACGATGATCCTGCGGTCTCGGAACGTGGAAATCACCTGCTCACGAAATCGCTGCGGTGCCGCCCAGAGGTCGCCGAAGTTGCCACCACCCTGGAGGAGAATCGCGCCCCCCGGCAGACGGGAGCGTAGGAGGGTCGGCGTGAAGGTGTGCATGTCTGCGGTGTACCGGACGTGCACACCGGCTTCCCGCAGCCACCGGCGTTCGCCGAGCCAGATGGCGCTGTCCCCCACGTTCGGATACCCGGGGAAATCGAGCAACGCCACGTCGCTGATGCCGTCGAGGAGACCGCCCAGCACGCCATCGATACGTTGCCGCAGCCGCCGGATCAGGTCCGCCGCGGGATGAAAGGGCGGTTCGCGACGGCGTCGCCCGGCAGGCCTGCGCTCTCGACTCCTCACGAGCTGTTCCGCTGGCCGCTCAGCCGACGGGCAGCGCGGAGGGCGAGACCCGCCGTGGAAGCAACACCCCGCCGCAGCACTCCCCGGGAGTCACGCCGCTGCACCTCCCGGAATTTCCGCTCGATGATCAAAGCGAGATCCTCCCTGCCGCACGCCCGAAGTGGGGCGATCAGCTCCCGATGCATGTCGGCGATGACTTCGCCTTCCAGGGATACGCCCTCGAGCATGGCCGGGGTCACATCCTGGTATCTGAAGGTCGGCACCCTGTGGAGCACGCCTGCAGCGAGGAAGGCGAGCATCGTTCGAACGCACTTCTCACACTCGCCACAGTTCACCGCGCCGTTGGAGGGGATTTCGAGGTAGAAGCAGCTGCGCACGAAATCGAGAGCTTCCGGCCACTCGGCGATCATCCGGACCTTGTCCATGCGCGTGACAGCGGCCTGCCCATGATGGATCCTGACGGCCGCCGACGAGAAAAAGTGGTCCAGCAGCTGATGAGTTCCCAGTGGTCTCGCGGGCGTCCTCCCATCGGAAGCCAGCCACACATCGGTGAACCTGCCGCTCAGTGCGAGCGCCGTGAAGCAGATGCCGGAGCCGATGCCGAAAGCGCCCCAGGTGGCGAAATCAGGGTACAGACTCCTGATGTTGGTCCATACGGGGAGCAGGTCGAAATCAGCAAGCTTCCCGAGCGTGCGCATGCGCCGCACGTGATCCTCGAAGGTGGCGAGACGATCGCTCCGCGGCCGATCTTCATCCACGTCGAAGGAGTTCAGTCCGAATACCAGGAGACACTCCCGAATGGAAGCGGGGTGATCGGGCGAATGGTGGAGACGGTTGTCTCGCAGCAGCGCCAGAGCATCCACGCCGCCCGACATGAACGAGGCGGTGCGACGTGTCTGGCGGGGCCACCGGGGCGCAAACCCCTCGGTGGCCTCGAGTCGGCAGCTGTGGTTCATCCCGTGCCAGTGAGCGAGCAGCAGGGCCGCCGAATGCAGGTTGTCTCGCAGGTGTGTGCAGACGCTGCCCTCCACGAGGAGGCGGCGCTCGCCGTGGAAGAGCGCCAGGGGCATGAGCGCAGCCAGGAACGCGTCCGCGCGAGCATCCGCCCCGGCGGGTCCCGCGTCGTGTTCGAGCCAGAGAACCCGCGCCGGTCTCTCTGTGTCCTCCCACCTCACCACGGCGGCTATGCGCTCGCTGCCGAACCTCGCGTGTTCGTCCCGGAATTCGATCCGCATTTCAGGCGCTGTGCTCCGCACACCAGAGCATCAGGCCGATCAGCATCTTGCGGCCGAAGGCGTTGGTGATCGTGTTGGGCAGGTCCACGCGAGTGTCAGGCGGCGGCACGAAGGCGCGCAGGCGATCCATGCGGAACCAGGGCGAGAGCAGGTCCCGATGCGGTTCCGCCAACCTCCGGACCTTCTGCCACCCTGGACCGTTGAAGTCGTAGAGACGGTGGTAGTAGCGCCGTTCGTCCGGTGGTGCGTGGCGGCGCAGGCGGGCCGTGATCGGGGCCGTTGCCCGCGCCGCGGCCGCATGCACTCGCCACCTGAGGGAGGGGAGCAGTGGACTGGTGTCCGGGCTGTTCCGATCCAGCGGCAGTCGGGACAGGTGCGGGAAACGCGTACGTAGCAGTTCGTCCTGAGCGCGCCGCTCCGCCAGGGTGGATGCCGGCAGACAGGCGAGTGTCGCCAGCGCCTCCCGGTCCAGAATGGGGAGCACGGGCCATGATGCGAAGGTGAGGCGCCAGGGCACACCGCCGGGGTGGAATCGCGCTCGGTTGGAGAGGATGAAGCGCCAGGCCCGGTCTTCAGGTGTGGCTGCGGCCGCAT
Source organism: uncultured Gemmatimonadales bacterium (assembly GCA_963793235.1). GTDB lineage: Bacteria > Gemmatimonadota > Gemmatimonadetes > Longimicrobiales > Longimicrobiaceae > CAWBZF01. Next base: position 703,363 of record CAWBZF010000006.1, on the reverse strand, counting down.
GATGTGCCCGTTTCATGCGCGCGCCGAGGTCCTCGATCATCGCCCCGCCGAGCGATGGCACCACCAGATCGCTCAGGATGGCGGCAGGAACGGCATGACGTTGTTCTTCGTCCAGGAACGCGTCGGCAGCGCGATGATCAGGTGATCTCTCGCGGATTTCCCGAACGTAACCGGTGAAGAAATGCGAGGGTAACCAGCGCATCGGTTCAATCGCATTCCACATGTGGATGCTGCTGAACCCCGTTCCGAGGTGCTCCCATCGCGCCTGCAGGAGCGCCGCCGTGTCCAGCCCGCTCGCACCAATTTGCGCGCTCCTGTGCTCGAATCCGGCAGTTCGCGCCACGGTCGAGGCGCACTGCATCTCATGATCCCTCTCACGGCCGAGCGTGAGTGCCCGAACGGGCAGATCTCCGCGCTGCAGGTAACCGGCGAAAAGGCGAGAATCGCGCCCGCCGGAGAGCAGAATCCCCTCCGTCGTATCGCCCCCGCCCTGTCGCGCGATGACCGCCGCCCACGTGGTGTCGAGCCATTCGATCTGCTCCTGGAAGGACAGCACACGAGGCTCTCCGGCTTCCGGCGTCGAATACTGTTCGACTTCGGTAACGCCGCCCGGCCGCGACCAGCGGAGCGCGCGTCCAGGACCGAGCCGCTGGACTCCCCGGAGCAGTGTACGACCTTCGAATGGTCCGCCGTTCAGCAGCATGCCGACCATGCCCTCGGGATCCACGACGGCCGGGAAAAGCGGGTGAAGTCTGAAGAGCTCCGGGCTCGAGCCGGCGATCAGGACGCCCCCCGACGAGGCGTAGTAGAGTGGAAACAGTCCGAGGATGTCCACGCCGATGGTCAGGATGCCCGCCTCCGAACAGCTGAATGCAGCGTGGAAGCCGTCGAACGCGGCGGGACGCCCGGCCTCGTGCCACCTCGCCGCGAGGTCGGCAGCGGCCACTCGCCCCCGGCCCGGGCTCATGATGGCGTCACCCCACACGATCGCGGCCGCGACCTCGTCATGGAATACGCTGACGGGTGCGCGTGGCGCGGCAGCCCAGACCACACTGAGATCGCCCGAATCCAGCCGGCTCGTCACCAGCTCCGGAACAGGAGCAACATGGCGCCCGATTTCCGCTGAAAACTTCCTGCGGCGGGAGGTGCCGGGGTCGACGAGGAGTACGAAGTTGGCCATTACGCCAGCCCTCGCCGATGGGCCCACGAGTCCGCGGCCGACGACAACCGCCAGAGGAGTGGCAGCCCTGCGAACGGTCTGGCGATCCGGTCCAGGCCGTCGAACAGCGAGGAGCGTCTCAGCGCGCTCGTCGCAGCGTACAGGACGTCCTCGCGCCCCACGGCAGCGGCCAGATCCCTGATCTCCAGCAGTTGACGCTTCTCGAACGGATGCCTCGCGAGAATGCGAGAGAGGCGATCGGCGTCATCGTCATTCCACTGAAACGCCGGCATTCCCTCCGCGCCGACCAGCGCCAGGACAGCCTTGGTTCGCAGGCACTTCGCACACGAGCTGCAGTTCGCATCCGCCTGACGGATCCAGCACACCCGCAGTGCCTCCGAAACCAGCGGGTGTGCCGCAATCTCGGCGATCTTCTCCACACGCGTCAGGTTCCCGCCATCCGAGGTGAAACGCGTGCCACCGGTGGAAAAGAGGCCGTCGGTCAGTGAGTGTGTGCCCCACGGGTGCAGGTCCACGAACCCCGCGCTTGCCGGGATCAGGACCTCCGACCACCGGCTGCCGAACAGCAGCGCAACCGCGGCCATCGCGCAGCCGTGGCTGTGCCATGGCCAGGACGCACGACCGAACTGCGTCGTCCGAAGGTTCGTAGAGACGAACAGGGGGGAGCAGCCGATCCGGGTCGCTACGTCCTTTGCTCTGCCGTGTAGAGCCGCGACTTCTGCCGTGCGGGAACAGGGTACGTCGAATCCGCCCACGGTGAGGATCTCATCGATCTGCTCGCTCGGGGGTGCGGCGCACGCGTTTCTCCGCAGGAGGGTGTAGAAGGAATCCACGCCTCCCGAGAAAAAGGCGACGCGACGTCCGCCCGTCGCCTGCTCACCGGCACGGGCCTGCGCATGGATGGAGACTGGACGGAGTTCCGGAAACCACTGTGCCCAGGTGAGCTGCAGCGAGCGCATACCCTCGAGCAACCTGGCATCGATCTCCTGCTCGATTCGTATCTCCTCCCCGAGCACCATCGCGGTGGGAAGCATCAGGGGGAGCCAGGGATCACCACTCACTTCAACCGGGCGATCCTCCGGAAATTCGAACCACACCTCCTCCTCGCCGAGGCCCGGAGCATCGTAGGAGATCTGTCCGCGGAGCCGGACGAGCCCCGTGTCAGCACCGGGGCACAGTCGAATACGATCCAGACGCACGGATCCCTTCGGTGCAGGTGAAGGCGGGCGCTCGGGGAAAGGTTGGGGGGTTACAACGACATCAGTTTTCTAAAATCGCGGCTGCAACATCGGAGCCACCCGCGGTACCGTGAATGCTTTGTTTGGCGGGGGTGGCGGCGGGTCCGCGCCCGTTGCCACCGCGCAGCGCGACAGGCGATGTGAATGTTGCAGCGCCGCCATATCGAGTGGTGGCCCGTCGCCACATCCCATTCAGCGCCCGCCCGCGTATGGATCCGGGCAGACTTCCGGGAGAGGTCGCCGGGGAGTCATGCCAGGGGCTGCGTCAGACGCCGCTCCGGGATGCGGATGATGAAGGTGCTGCCCTCCCCGGTGCGACTCTCCACCCCGATGGTTCCTCCGTGGGCCTCGACGGCAATGCGAACCTGGTGGAGGCCGAGTCCGGTACCCCCCTTTTTCCCGTGTGTGAAACGCCGTTCGAAGATGCGCCCCTGAAGCTCGATGGGTATGCCCCGCCCGGAGTCGCTGACGGCAAGGACCACGAACTCGCCGTCGCGTTCGACCCTGAGGTCCACGCTACCGACACCGCCGGGCAGGGCATCGATGGCATTGCGAAGCAGGTTGATGAGCGCTCGAGACAGCTGGTGGCGGTCACAGAGTAGCTCGCCCTGGAAGTTGAGGATGGTGCGGTACTGAACGGTGCCACCGCGGAGGACCCCATCCAGCTGGAGCGAGACCTCGTCCACCAGGTCCCGAATCGCGACGCTCGTCTTCGCAGGTTCCTGTTCACCGCGGACGCTGGCGAGAAGGTCGTCGATGTTGTCGAGCGCCCTCCCGGCGGTGCGCTCGATGATGTTGCTGAACCTCAGAATCTTGTCGATGTCCCTGTCGTCGCGCCCGATCAGTTCCTGCAGCAGCTCGGCGGCGCTCTTGATCGTCGCCAGCGGACTGCGTGTATCGTGGGCGATCATGGCGAGGGCGACGCCGACATCACGAAAGCGGTCCACGTCCGCGAGGTGTTCGGCAAGATGAGAGTTGAGATGACGCAGGTGTTGTGCGCCCGCGTTGGAGATCGCGGTGATGAGCTCGAGTGGAGCGATGCTGCGCAGCCGGTCGAAATCCTCCCGGTACAGCGTTCGCGCGCGCAAAGCCGTGATGGCCGTCGCACGGGCTGAACGCTCCACTGCGTAGAACAGGGCGAGTTCACCGAAGAACTCACCGGGGCCGATGAACCCGAGGGTCTCGTGACCACCGCCGGCGGCCATCTTGGAGATCCTCACCGTCCCAGACTCTACGAGGTAGCACGCATCGCCCGGAGACTGGTCTTCGAAGATGATGTCCCCGGCACTGAACTCGACGACGGACAGCTTCAATTCGAGTTGGGCGAGCCTGTCCGCGGGGAAGGCGCGAAAGAGGGCGTTTTCATGAACGGGTATCGCCTCGCCACCCACCATACGTGTCTCCCATGATGCCGCGGTCACCAGGGGGATGCCCCGCGCCATCGGCTGCCAAAGATGCGCACCACACCCGGTAACTCATTAGTCGGCTTTCCGCCGTGCCGCAAGGGGATCGAACCCCGCTTCCCGGGCGGATGGATGCGCCCCACACGTTTGACGCCGAAGTATGACTCGCGGGAGCCGCCGCCCGCCCCGCGCGGTCCGCAGTGCCCCGGAGTCCGGCGTGAAACGAATGCCGGAGCCGCCGCGGCTCCGGAACGCTGTTGTGTAAGGCCCGCCTTCGCCCCGGTCGGGAGAGGCCCCCAACCATGGTTTCACGCCTCTTGCAATCGTACCATTCAGGGAGCGGTCAGGGAGCGGCGATTTCTTTCCAATGCGATGAGAACACATGGTCGAGGGCCACAACGGCGGGGACAGATCCACCGCCGTTCTGCAGAGTCCCGGCTCCGGCGCCGAAACGCATGAGGGCCCGGTGGTCGTGGGAATCGGGGCGTCAGCGGGTGGTCTGGCAGCTCTGCGAAGCTTCTTTTCCGGCGTCGCTGAGCCGACCGGCGTTGCATGGGTGGTGGTCGTCCACCTCTCGCCCGAGCATCCCAGCCACCTGGCCGACCTGCTCCAGCCGCACGTGCGGATGCCGGTTCAGCAGGTGACCGAAACGGTCGCACTGGAGGCGGACCGCGTCTACGTGATCCCTCCGGGCGCCAACCTCAGCGCCGTGGATACCCACCTGCAGCTCACGGAACTCGAGGAGGCGCGTCGTCAGCGGGCGCCGATCGACCACTTCTTCCGGACTCTTTCCGAAACGCATGACGGGCAATCGATCGGGGTGATCCTGACGGGCACGGGCTCGGATGGTTCGCTGGGCGTTCGCGCGATCAAGGAGAAGAACGGCCTCACGGTGGCCCAGAACCCGGCCGAGGCCGAGTACGACGGGATGCCCCGGAGTGCCATCTCCACCGGAATGGTGGACCTGGTGCTGCCGCTGGCGCGGATCCCCGAAGCCATTCTCCGGTTCGCCCGCACGGAGCCCCGCATTCCCGATGTCGAGGAGGAGGCGCTGGAAGCGGAGGAGCAGCGCCTCCTCCACAGCATCTTCGGGCAGATCCGTGCGCGTACGGGGCGGGATTTCACCGCCTACAAGCGGTCCACCATCCTGCGGCGCATCCAGCGGCGGATGCAGATCCGACAGATCGTGGAGGTCCCGGCGTGCCTGGAGCTGCTCCGCGAGAACGCGGAAGAGGCTCGCATGCTGGCCGATGATCTCCTGATCACCGTCACCAACTTCTTCCGTGATCCGGAGATATTCGAACAGCTGGAATCGGAGGTGGTCCCCGCGCTGTTCGAGGGAAAGGGTTCGGAGGGGAGCGTGCGGGTCTGGAGCGTCGGTTGCGCCACCGGCGAGGAGGCCTACTCGCTCGCCATGCTGCTCATGGAGGAGGCGTCGCGCCGCGGTGAGGCCCCGCGCATCAACGTGTTCGCGAGCGATCTGCACGAACGGTCACTGGAGCGGGCGCGCGAGGGCTTCTACCCCGGTGACATCGAGACGGATGTGAGCCCGGAGCGGCTGCGGCGCTTCTTCCACAAGGAAGAAGGCGGTTATCGGATCCGCAAGGAGGTGCGGGAGATGGTGGTGTTCGCACCTCACAACCTGCTCAGCGATCCGCCCTTCTCCCCGCCTGGACCTGATCACCTGCCGGAACGTGCTGATCTACCTGCAGCGTTCGTCTCAGCGGGATGTGATGGAGGTCTTCCATTACGCACTGCTGCCGGAGGGGTACCTGCTGCTGGGTACGTCGGAAACGGTGGAGAACTCGGAGCTGTTCCGGCCGGAGAAGGAGGTTCCGAGCGTCTATCGCAAGCGCAACGTGCCGCCGCCCGAACCCCGGCTGGCCGTTTTCGCGGGCCGGCGACCCTCTCTCCCGGCCGAGCCGGCGGGTGATGCCGCCCGGTACCGGTCTCATGGTGAGCTGCACCAGAAGATGGTGGAGCGGTATGCGCCTCCGAGCGTCCTGGTCACAGCCGAGTACAATGTCATGCACCTCTCGGAGAGTGTGGGTCGCTATCTGATCCATTCCGGCGGCGAAGTCACCTCCAACCTTCTGCGTCTGGCGCGTGAGGAGCTGCGGACGGAGCTGCGAGCCGCGCTGCACTCCGCCAGAGCGGAAGGGCGTGCCTCGCGCTCCCGGCCCATTCCTCTCAAGATCCACGGCGCGGAGCACCTGGTGGTGCTCAGCGTTCGTGCCGTGCCCGTGGACGGGCAGAGCTTCTTCCTGGTCATCTTCGACGAGATTCACGCGCCTGTTGGAGAGCAGGAGGCGGGTGCCGCTGACCTCGGCGCGTACCACCGGCGGGTCGCGGACGTGGAGGCGGAGCTCGCGGTGAGCGACGGCCGGTTGCAGGCGATCATCGAGGAGTACGAGGGGAGCCAGGAGGAGATGCGGGCTTCCCACGAGGAACTGCAGAGCGCCAACGAAGAGCTGCGGTCCACGCTGGAGGAGCTCGAAACGTCCAAGGAAGAGCTCCAGAGCATGAACGAGGAGCTTCAGACGGTCAATCAGGAAAACCGTCACAAGGTGGAGGAGCTGGCGCAGCTCTCCAGCGACCTGCAGAACCTCCTCGCGGCGACCGACATCGCGACGCTCTTCCTGGACCGGCAGCTGCGCATTCTCCGCTTCACGCCGCAGGTAGGGGAGATCTTCAATGTGCGACCCGTGGACCGGGGGCGTCCGATCTCGGATCTGACGCACAGGCTCGGGTACGATGAATTGCAAAGCGATGCCGAGCTGGTGCTGCGGAAGCTGGTGCCGATCGAGCGGGAGGTGAAGGACGAGCACGGCTGCTGGTACCTGACGCGCGTGCTCCCCTACCGGAGTACGACCGACCGCATCGAAGGGGTGGTGATCACCTTCATCGAGATCACCAGCCGGAAGGCGGCAGAAGAGGGACTTCGTCGCGCGAAGGAGGCGGCCGAGCTCGCCAGCCAGGCAAAGAGCCAGTTCCTGGCCATGATCTCGCACGAGTTGCGCACGCCGCTGACGGGCGTTCTCGGATTCGCCGACCTGCTGGAGACCGAGGTGCTCGGGCCGATGAGCGAGGAGCAGCAGTCCGCCCTTGCGCGCATCCAGGCCTGCTCCTGGCACCTGGTGACCATCATCGACGAGATTCTCAGCTTTTCCCGGCTGGAGGCCGGCAAGGAATTCCTGCGGGAGGATGATGTCGATCTCGCGGGGTTGCTGACCGAGGTTTGCGAGGTGCTGAAGCCGCTCACCGCGGAACGCGGCCTCACCCTGTCGGTCGATGTCCCGACATCGGGCACCATCGTCCGGACGGATTCCGGCAAGGTGCGTCAGATCCTGCTGAACCTGACCGGCAACGCCGTCCGCTATACGGAGCGGGGAGAAGTCCGGCTGAGCGTGGATCCAACCGATCGTGACTGGATGCTCGTCCACGTACAGGATACGGGACGGGGGATCGCGGTGGAGGATCAGGAAAGGATCTTCGAGCCGTTCATCCAGGTGGACAATTCCCACACGCGGTCGAGCGGGGGCACGGGGCTCGGGCTCGCGATCTGTCGCCGGCTGGCCGGACTCCTCCACGCCAGGCTGACGCTGAAATCCAGCGTGGGTGAAGGGACGACCTTCACGCTCTGGCTCCCGCGATGAAGCCCTTCGGCGGAGAACTCGCCCCGCGAGAGCGCAGCAGCGAGCGGTGAGTCGCGTTCGATGAACGTTGGAGCCCCGACCGTGTACTCATCTCGTACAGTGCGCCTGCAGCCACGGGGCGCCCTGTTGCAAGGTGCCCGCGGCTCTCGTCCACGGCTGACGAGAACCGCGGGCTTTTTTGTCGCCGGGCGGCGCAGGTGCACGGGCCGGCAGGCTCCGTTGCGCGGCGTCGCAAAGATTTTCCCATTCGCCCAGGAGGATGGATGCAGAGTTCGCATCCCGGCACTCGCCTGATCCTGATCGCCGAGCGCGACCTGCAGGTGCGTAAGCTTCAGCAGTTTTTCCTGGGTGAAGCCGGTTTCGAGGTCGAGTTCACGGAGGACGGAGAAGTCACCTTCGAACGGGCGCGCGCCGCCCGACCTGCACTGGTGGTGACCGAGATCCTCATCCCCAGGCTCGACGGACTGTCACTCTGTCGTCGCATTCGGGAAGATCCGGAAACCCGTCATCTTCCCCTTCTCGTATTCACCATCCTCGCCGCAGAGGTCCGGGCGATCGAGGCAGGTGCCAGCGGATTCCTCCGGAAGCCGCTCGTCGATTCCATCTTCGTCGCAGCCGTCAAGGAGCTGACCGCGGCAGAGACAACTCCCGCAAAGGAAGACAGATGGGCCACCAGATGATTCCCGACCGCCGGCTCGCACCCCGGGTGATCGCCGGCGAACGGAACGGCAGGATGAGTGCCGGCAACCCGGAGGCAGATCACATCCTGGGTGGCGGATTTCCCCCGAACTCCATCAACATCGTGATGGGGCACCCGGGGTCCGGGAAGACGATCTTCGCAGAGCAACTCATCTTCCACAATGCGGGTGAGGATCGCCCGATCCTGTATCTGACCACCCTCTCCGAGCCCCTCGCCAAGGTCGTCCGCTACCTGCAGGAGTTCCGCTTCTTCGACGAGACGAAGCTGGGGAGCCAGGTAGTCTACGAGGACATCGGACCCCAGCTGGCGAAGGACGGCGCCCCCGCACTGATCCCACTGCTCGAGGAGGCGATCCGGACGCTCTCTCCCAAGATCATCGTCATCGACTCCTTCAAGGCCGTGCACGACCTGGTACCCTCCACGGTGGAGCGTCGCCAGATCGTCTACGAGATGACGGCGCTGCTCACCGCCTTCGGCACCACGGCGTTCCTGCTCGGCGAGTACACGGAAGACGACATCCTGCTCTACCCGGAGTTTGCGGTCGCGGACGGCATCGTGGAGCTTTCCAGGCGCCGCACGGGGAGCAGGGACGAACGGTACTTTCGGGTCTACAAGCTGCGCGGGAGCCGTTACCTGGAAGGGGCGCATGCCTTCCGGATCACCGCCACCGGGCTCGACATCTACCCCAGGCTGGTCAGCCCGCAGATCCCGGAGGGGTACGAGCCGGCATCCGAGCGGATCTCCACGGGAATCCAGGGCCTGGATGAGATGCTTGACGGCGGGCTCTGGCGGGGGAGCACGACGCTTCTCGCGGGTCCCTCCGGCGCCGGCAAGACGACCATCGGGCTGCAGTTCGCTCTGGACGGTGCGATGCGGGGAGAGCCCACGCTGTACATGAACTTCCAGGAGAATCCGACACAGCTGGTACGTACCATCCGCGCCCTCGGGATCGACCTGGAAGCGGCACAGGAAAAGGGCCTCGACCTGGTCTACGCCTCACCGGTGGAGCTGCAGATCGACAGCATCATCGTCGACATGTTCCGGCGGATCCAGCAGCGCGGGGTGCGCCGGCTCGTCATCGATGCCCTGGGCGACCTCGCCAGTGCGGCGACGGACTCCCAGCGCCTGCACGACTACCTGTACGCCCTCGTGCAACACTTCGCGGTCAGCAGCATCACCAGCGTCCTCAACTTCGAGACTACCGGGAACGCCATTTCGGGCGACGGCGTGCAGAACGCGATGAGCTACCTTTCGGACAACGTGCTTCAGCTCACCCTGGACGGCGAGGAGAGGACGCGCCGGCGACTGCGGGTGCTGAAGACCCGCGGCAGCGCGCACGACCCGATGATCCGCGAGGTGGAGATCACCGCCGCGGGGCTGAACGTGCTCAAATGACCGCCGCCGCTCGCTTCGATGCGGCCGATCGCGAGTTCACGCAGCTACGCCGGCTGACGGAGATCAGCCGGGCGCTCACGTATACCACGTCGCTGGAACAGGTGACGCGCCTCACCGTGGAGCGCGGAGCGGAGTTGCTCGACGCTTCCGCTGCCGTGCTCATGCTGGAGGACCCCGACGGCCTTCTGCAGGTGCGGGCGGTGCACGGCATCAGCGACGAGACGGTGCTGCGGTTCGGCGCTCCGAAGACCGACGAGGTGATCGAGCGTCTCCAGGGGCTGTTCGGCGTTTCCGACGAGTGCCTGATCGCCGTTCCCCTGGTCGTGGGGGGCGCGGTTACCGGACTGGTGGCAGTGGCCACCCAGCGGCCGTTCAACGCCACGGACGAATCGCTGCTTTCGTCACTCTCGGACCACGCCGCCGTGGCTCTGGAAAACGCGCGGCTCGGGGGTGAGGTGCGGGTCGCCATGGAAGATCGATTGCGCATCAGCGAGGGGGCGACCAGCGCGAAGGATCGAGCGCTCGCGACCCTCGCTCACGATATCCGCACGCCCCTCGGCGCGATCGACGGATACTGCGCCATCCTGGAAGAGGAGATCCAGGGCTCCATCAACGATCGACAGCGAGAGACCCTGGGGCGGGTCCGCATGAGCGGCAGGCACCTGCTCTCACTGCTCGAGAACGTGATGGACATGGCCCGGCTCAACGCGGCCAGCCTGCACATGGGAGTGGAGCCGGTTCGGCTCCTCGAAGTCGCCCGGGAAGCGGTTCACATGCTGATCCCGGCGGCAGACGCAAAGCTTCAGGCGCTCCAGATCGGCCGCTCCGAGGACGTCATGGTCACCGCGGATCACGCTCGCGTGCGACAGATCCTCGTGAACCTGATCGGCAATGCGGTGAAGTTCACGCCGCCGGATGGATCCGTCACGGTGACGACTTCGAGGCGGATGGTCACCGGTATTCCGTTCGGAGAGATTCGCGTACAGGACACGGGGCCCGGCATCGCCGAATCGGAGCGCGCGTCCATCTTCGAGCCGTACTATCGTAGCGAGGACACGGCGATCGCACCCGGTGTGGGGCTGGGGCTGGCCATATCGAATGGTCTGGCCGAACAGATGGGCGGCGAACTGGTGGTGGAAGCCGGGGCCGAGGGGGGCTCCGTGTTCCTCCTGCGTCTGCCCTGTTCGGACCTGGCCGCCGACGATGGTCCCGAGGGTGGAGCCGCATGAGGTGCTTCCGCTCCGGCCCCGCGCCGCATCCTGCGGCTCTGCGCTCCTGCAGGGATCCCGTGAACGTTACCGCTTCCCGCGGGTACGGGTAGATACACTGCACCGGTGCCATCGGGCTCCCCCCTGCAATGTGCCCGCGGCTCTCGTCCACCGCTGACGAGAGCCGCGGGCTTTTTGTGGTCTGCGGGGATGTATGGGCAGCGCCGGTGCAGATCTCCCTCGCTTGCCATTCCGCTCCCGTGACGGACCGGCGCAGGTCACCCCGACGGGTGCGGGCAACGTGCAGCAAGGAGACTCGATGATCTGGCAGATGCTCCTGAGTACGACCGGCCTCACAGCCGCGGCCTGATCCCGGCCACCCCCGATCGTGCCGCAGGGTGGGGCTGGTGATGTCTGACACGAGTGATTCGCGCAGGTCGTCGCCCGGAATCCGCACGGTGACCTTCTGCGTCCCGATATCTCCCACGAGGAAACGTCATGAAGAAGCAGCCGATCGCAGGTAAAGCCAAGCATGGAGAACGAACGGGGACGGTATGTCCCGTGTGTGGCGACAGCGCACTGAAGCAGGAGACCTTCGGACCCGGTGGTGCGGCGAACGGTCACCGGCTGGTCTGCAGCAAGCGCGGCTGCCCGTGGCAGGCAGCGGTGAAACGGGGCTGAACAGAGGCCTCTCCTCCTCGGCACCCGGTCGCGCTACACGCACTTCGGGTGCTCATCGAGCGCCAGTGCGCTCATCCAGCAGAAAGGAACCAGATGGAGCCGAGACAGAGCACACGCCAGCGCGTCGCCGGAGTGGCCCGCGAAGTCGGCCCCGCGATCCGCCGGCAGGCACGCGGCCGCTGGGATCGGGTGCGCACTGCCGAGCGGAACGAGCGCGGCCATCACGTCTGGCGCTTCCGCAACGGCGATGGAGCCGACGACCTGTTCCTTCACATCGAGCACCGGGCCATGCTGGCCGGAGTGAACCCCGCCCAGCGTCTGCTCAAGCGCCTCGCTGCGGGGGACTGGCTGGACCGGCTCCAGGAGGGATCCGAGCAGGCCCTGCTCCTCTCGCGGGACGGTCGGCTGCTGCCCCTGCCGGCACGGTGATCGTCGAGGCCGTCGGGCGCCTCTGATCGGATGGCGGCCGCCCCCGCGTGATTTGCGCGGGGAGAGGTGGCGTTCGCCTGGAGCAGGCAGCGCGCGCCGCGGCCATTCCGCAGCGCTTCATGGAGGGTGACCCCGGCGACGGGCGTCACCCTTCGCTGTACCGGTCCGGGTCTCCGCACGGGTGTGGAGCGGTCGTCACCAGAGCCTCGAAACCTCCCGATAGCACTCCCGCAACGCGGTTGACACCCCGCGGGACGGCCGGTTATCGTTTGCGCGCTATTCGCCCGCCGCGTAGCGGGCACGTTCGAACCGCTCTCCAGGGAAAGATGAGCGACCCGGGTGACAGTTGCCGCGTCACGAGGACGCGGAGCCTCCACGCTCCATTGCACCGAGTGCGACTCCCCGAAGTCGTGGCTCGCGGGGTGGTACCCACCGGCGCGGCTCTCCCGTAGACCCCTCCCGGTTCACCTCCGGCCACGCGCGCGTCGTGCCGGCGACAACAGGTGAACGATGCAGTTTCCGATCATTTCAGCAGGGCTCAGGGCACTCGTCGCAGGGTCCGGGTCTCGTTTCGCTTCCGGCGGGGTGCGGCTGCTCGCCCCTGCGCTGCGACCGGTCGTGCCGTGCCTGCCGCCCGGCCCGGTCGCCGGTCGGCCGGGGTGGTCACACTGCCGCGAAGGTAGCCGGCACCGGGTGTACGCTCGGCCTGGCCCGGACCCCACCAACCTTCTTCTGATGCGAACCTGCCCGCGCCACCGCTGCGTTCCACTGGAACGGAGGCAACCATGCTGATGAAGGATCTGTTGAAGCCCGGCATCCTGGATCTGATCGAGGTGCGTGACTGGAGCGCGCTGCGAAGCGTCCTGGGGGACTGGCCGGCTCCGGAGATCGCGGATCTCCTGCTCCACATGCCGAAGGAGGACCGGGTCCTCCTCTTCCGGGCGATTCCGCGGCCGCTTTCTGCCGAGGTATTCTCGCATCTGGAGCTGGAGCAGCAGGACGATCTGCTGCGGGACATGACCGACGAGGAAACCCGGGCTCTGCTCGCCGAACTCCCGCCCGACGACCGCACGCACCTGCTGGGGGAACTCCCCGGGCGCGCCACGCAGCGGATGCTCAACCTGCTGTCCCCGCACGATCTCCGGGAGACACGCTGGCTGCTGGGTTATCCGGAGGAGAGCGTGGGGCGACTGATGACGCCCGACTACGTCGCGGTGCGCCAGGAGTGGACGGTGAGGCGGGCGCTGGACCACATGCGGACGCAGGGAAAGGCGAGCGAGACGCTGAACCGCATCTTCGTGGTGGACGAGCAGTGGCGGCTGCTGGACGATATCGAGCTGCGCTACTTCATCGTGGCCGACCCCGATTCGACCGTCGCGGACATCATGGACCAGTCGGTCGTGAGCGTCACTGCTTCCGCCGATCGTGAAGAGGCGGTGGCGCTGATCCGGCGATACGACCAGGTGGTGCTTCCCGTGGTCGACTCCGATGGAGTCCTGGTCGGCATCGTCACGGTGGACGACGTGCTCGACGTCCAGGAGGAGGAAACCACAGAGGACTTCCACCGATCCGCCTCCGTGGGTCACGTGCGCATGAGCCTGCGAGATGCCCCGCTTGCGGTGCTCTACAGGGCGCGAATCGGCTGGCTGATGGTGCTGGTATTCATGAACGTGCTCTCAGGCGCGGGGATCGCAGCGTTCGAGCAGACCCTGGAAACGGTGATCGCGCTGGCATTCTTCCTCCCGCTGCTGATCGGGAGTGGCGGGAACGCGGGGAGTCAGAGCGCGACGCTGATGATCCGGGCGATGGCCGTGGGAGACGTTCGCATGAGTGACTGGTTCCGGCTCCTGAGCAAGGAGCTGGCGCTGGCTTTCGCGTTGGGAGCCACCATGGCGGCGGGTGTTTCGCTGATCGCCTGGTTCAGAGCGCCCGAAATCGCCTTCGTGGTCGCCACGACGATGACGATCGTGGTGCTGGTGGGGAGCCTCATCGGGATGTCACTCCCCTTCGTGTTCACACGGCTCGGCTGGGACCCGGCTACTGCGAGTGGCCCACTGATCACCTCTCTGGCGGATATTTCCGGAATCGTGATCTACTTCTCCATCGCCACCTGGTATCTGGGTGTGGCGTGGCCATGAAACGATCGGGAGGGTCGACTGTGCCCGGCCGCGGCGCGGCGTCCTCGCGAGCGGGAGTTCACTGATGGATCGCTACGGATCGGGGCGGAACGTCACCTGGCTGAGTGTGGCGATCAACGTGGCGCTGGGCTCCACCAAGCTGGCGGTGGGATACGCGGGAAACTCCCGCGCTCTCGTCGCGGACGGCCTGCACAGCCTCACCGACCTCGCCTCGGACGCGGCGGTGCTCTTCGCCATGGGACTCGCCGAACGCCCGGCGGACGACAGTCATCCGTACGGCCACCACAAGGCGGCGAATCTGGTGACGCTCTTCATCGCCGCGTCACTGCTGCTCTTCTGCGGTCTCCTGATCGCCGACAGCGTTCGCGCGCTCCGCATCGGCGAGCCGCCGGTGCCGGCGTGGCCGACGCTCGTCGTCGCCGTCGTTTCCATCGGCGTCAAGGAGTTTCTCTTCCGGCGCACGCGGCGGGTGGGGCAGGAGGTCGGGTCACAGATGCTGATCGCCAACGCCTGGCATCATCGCACCGACAGCTTCTCCTCTCTGCTCGCGGCGGGCGGCATCGCGGCTGCGATGGTGCTCGGTAGCACCTGGGCGATCCTCGACACCATCGTCGCCGTGCTCCTCGGGGCGTACCTCGGGCGGGAGGGGTTGCGGCTGGCGCGCCAGGCGGTGGACGACCTGATGGACGCCTCACCGGGCGACGCCGTGATCGACGACCTGCGGGAGCACATCCTGGAGCATCCCGAGGCGCTCGCGTACCACGACTTCAGGGCGCGAAAGGTCGGTGACATGATCGAGGTCGATTTCCACCTGCTGGTGGCGCCGGCGCTCAGTGTGGGTGAGGCGCACGAGGTGGCTGCCCGCGTCAAGCGTGACATCTTCGACCGGCACCCGGAAGTGCTCAACGTCCTGGTGCACGTGGAGCCGGGGCTGCCGGAGCATCACAGGGCGCGCGGGGTGGCGGGGGGCACCATCCGGGAGGGAGCTGAGGGCCAGGATCAGCGGTGACCCGCCGGGCGCCGCCGCCCGGGTGGTCGTGAGGCCGCACTGCACCGCCGGCCCCCTGCGGGAAACCCGCGCGGCCGAAGATTCCGGATGTCAGCCGCTCCAACCACACCGGCCGACATCCGGATCCCGCCGCCTGCTCTGCTCGCGCGGGATTACCGGGTGGTGACACACCGGCGGCGCCCACCGCTCCTTGATCGGGCGCTCCGTTCCCGGTCGGATTGAGGGGTTCACTCCGGTCGAACCCGGCCGATGCAGGTACCGGAGCGCTCCGCCCGAAATGCTTGACCTCGTCCGCCGCCCGCTTCATTCTGCAGGAATCCGCCGGTAGAGTGACTGTCCGCAGGAGAACCCCTTCAGGAGTGAGATCATGGTCGTGCGATTCCGTCCCCCCGTACTTCTTGCGCTGTCGCTCACCCTCGTCGCCTGCTCGGGATCTCCGGGCGTGCAGGAGGCGGAGAGCTCCACCCTCGCCGCTCAATCGTTCGCTCCCGCCGCTGGCGAGCCGACGCTCGATGAGATCCGACAGCTGACGGAGCGATTCCGGGACGTGGACGTGGCGCTGGCCGAAGGGTACATCCGTGATCCATCCGAGATGTGTGTCACGGCAGAAATGGAAGGCCGCCCCGCCGACGAGGGTGCCATGGGAATCCACTACTTCCGCCCGGATCTTCTCGGCATCACCGGGCCGCCCGATCCGCGCGTGAACGGAAACGGAACCCACACCGACTTCCGGAACCCGGCGATCCTGCTGTACGAGCCGCAGGCGGATGGCTCGCTGGAGCTGGTCGGCGTGGAGAACCTGGTGTTCGTGGCGGCGTGGGAAGCGGCCGGCAGGGCGGGGCCCCCGACCTTCCACGGCCACCCCTATGAGCGGATGGAGGACGATCCGGCCACGGACTTCGACGAGGCGCATGGGTTCGAGCCACATTTCGATCGCCACGTGTGGATCTACCGCGAAAACCCGCTCGGCGTCTTCGCGCCCATGAACCCGACCGTGACCTGCCGCCACCACACGGGTCACGCCCACAGCTGAAGCCGAACCGGCCGGCCGATCACGCATCGGCCGGCCGGCCCCCTCCTGATCCTCTCCCTGCTCGGCATGGGCGCACTTCCGTGCGCCGGGGCTACTCCGCGTCGCCTGCCCACTGCTGCTCCTGCCGGATCCGCCGCACCTCCTCGCGCACCGCCGGCGCGACGCGGGTGCCGAACAGTTCGATGGAGCGCATGATCTGCTCGTGCGGCAGGGTGCCGACGCTGAACTGGAGCAGGAACCGCTGGTGCCCGAAGATCCGGAACTGGAAGAGGATCTTCTCGATGATCTCATCCGGTCCGCCGACGAAGTTGGCGCCGCGAAGCGTTCGCGAGGCCTCGAACTGCTCGCGCGTCATCGGCGGCCAGCCGCGTTCGCGGCCGATGCGGTTCATCGTCTCGGCGAAGGCGGGAAAGGCGATGTCGGCGGCCGTGGCCGCGTCCTCCGCGATGAAGCCGTGCGAATTGATGCTGAGCGGCGGCCGCGGATGCCCGGCCCGGCGCGCAGCTTCCCGATGGAGATCCGCGAAGGGGCGGAAACGCTCCGGCACTCCGCCGATGATGCCGAGTGCGAGAGGGAGTCCCAGCGCCCCCGCCCGGGCCGCGGAGGCGGGCGTGCCGCCCACGGCGATCCAGACGGGGAGCGGGTCCTGCACCGGACGTGGGAAGACCCCCGCATTGCTCAGAGGCGCCCGCGTACTCCCCTTCCAGGTCACCCGCTCCTTCTCCCGCAGCCGAAGCAGCAGGTCGAGCTTTTCCGCGAACAGCTCGTCATAGCGCTCGAGATCGTAACCGAACAGCGGGAACGACTCGATGAACGAACCCCGTCCCGCCATGATCTCGGCGCGGCCGCCCGACAGGAGGTCGAGTGTCGCGAACTGCTGGAAGACGCGCACGGGGTCGTCCGAGCCGAGCACCGTGACGGCGCTCGAAAGCCGGATGCGCCCGGTGCGCTGCGCCGCCGCCGCGAGCACGATCGCGGGGGCGGACACCACGTAGTCCGGCCGGTGGTGCTCCCCGACCCCGAACACGTCCAGACCCACCCGGTCGGCCAGTTCGATCTCCTCCATCAGGTCGCGCAGGCGCTGCTGCGCCGTCACCGTACGACCCGTCTCCGGGTCCGGAGTGGCCTCGCCGAAGGTGTAGATTCCCAGTTCCATCCCCATCGCCTCGCTCCATGTCCCGGACTCACCGTGATGCGACTCGCCGGCGCCGGTGAGGCGATTCGGGCCGCTGAGCACGAAAGATGGGGCGTCCGGCGAGTCGCGCCAACCTTACGGTCGGCCGTCTCACCCGTCAGAGGCGGCTGCCGGTGAGGGTCACGTCCGCACGGCTCCAGCTCTCGGCGAAGCGTCGCTCCACATCGGCCGTATCCTTCCCCTGCGCTCCCAGGCTGGCGGACAGACCGCGAAGCGACCAGCCGTTCTCCGGAAAGCGTGCAAGATCTTCCAGGTAGAGTGCCTCCGCCTCCGCCGGGCGCCCCGCTTCCAGCAGAACGGCGCCGAGTGCGTGCCGAACGGGCGAGTGCCAGAACGGCGGCTCCATGTAGATCAGTCCGTCCTCCAGTTCCACGGCCTCCCTGAGCTTCCTGATCGCAGCATCCCTCCGCCCGGCGCGCAGATCGATCTCCGCGGCCAGTGAGAGCCTGGCGATGTCGAGAACGGTGCGTGCCGGCTCCGTGGCCGTCGCGGCGAGCGACTCCTCCACCGTGCGGAGCGAGCCGCGGGCCGATCCCTCGTCACCACGGGCGGCGTGCGCGGTTCCCCGCGCGTACTCCGTCATCGCCAGCGCGAACGGCAGCTCCGGCCCGGGGCGTGGGAGCGCGAGCACCTCGTCCCATCGGCCGAAGGTGAGCAGTACGAGGTGGTGATACGGCATCAGCGGCTGCAGCTCGGGAACCTGCAGCGCGACCTCCGGATCCACCCGCTCCACCACGGCGCGAGCGGCGCCGATCGCCTGCGCACTGCGGCCGGCCATGGTCGCGGCGAACGCGAGGAAGTGGTAGTTGTGCGGATAGTACGCCAGCGGATACACGCCGGTGGGCCGCTGGTCCGCGATGTACTGCTCGTCCACGTGCACCGCGTGCTCGTTGTGCTCGATGGCGTCGTTCCACCGTCCCACGCGGATGTAGATGTGTGCCGGCATGTGAACCAGATGGCCGGCACCGGGCATCAGCCCGGCAAGCCGCTCGGCGCAGGGGAGCGCACGCTCCGGGAAGGCCGCCTCCACTGCATGGATGTAGAAGTGGCAGGCTCCGGGGTGATGGGGATTGCGCGCGATCACGCGTTCCAGGGTGGCGAGCAGGTCGAGCGTGCCCGGCTCCGGCTGTCCGTTTCGCGTCCAGTAGTTCCACGGACGCAGGTCCATCTGCGCCTCGGCGTGGAGGGTTGCGGTCTCGTCGTCGTCCGGAAACGCGCGTGACGCCTCACCCATGGCACGAGCGTATGCGGAGTCCAGCCCCTCCCGCGTTACGCCGCGTCGGTCGGAGTAGCGGGTGGCCAGCGCCTCGATCAGCGCCCGCTCCACCGGCGTCACGTGCTCCGCGAGTGCCTGCGCCTGCTCGATTGCGCGCAACGCTTCCGCACCCCCCTCCTCGGACATCGGCGCGTTGATGTTGGGCCCGTGAGCCAGCGCGATCCCCCAGAAGCACATGGCGCAACCCGGGTCCAGGCGCGCTCCCTCGGTGAAGGCGCGCACCGCTTCTGCGTGGTTGAAGGCATACGTGAGACGCAGTCCCTGGTCGAAATAGCGCTGCGTCCGGGGGTCGTGTGTGCTGATCGGGTAGTGGCGGGTGCCGAGGTTCGTGTAGAGCGGCACGCTGTCTGGTGCGGCCATCGCGCTCGCGTCGCTCACCTCGGCAGCGCTGCACCCCGTGCAGAGAACGAGCAGGAGGAGCCCGACGGCGGTGGGTAGGTGTCTCATCTGGTACCTCCTGCGGATGGGGGGGGAGGTCCGGCAGCCGGTGGGGGAGGTCTCAAATGAGCAAACCGGCCGTGCCGAGATGCGCCGCTCAGCCGGTTTCGCCACTGGCTCCACCCGGCGCATGGGCGATCCACCTCTGCGCGCGCCGGGCTTCGCAGCCTCTGAGACAGCAGGAAAGTTCATCGCGGGTCGCGGGAGACGCAAGCAAAACCATGTTCCGGCGATCACGGTGGACGTGAAGCAGGGAACGCTGCTGGTACAATCTCGCACAGGGCGGCGCATGCCGCGCGAATCGGCGTCATCGGGGCGGAAACCCCTCCGCAGACCCTTGGATGCAAGGGTCGAACGTGCCATTTCCGCACAGGTCGTTACAGGGGAGTTCCGGCAGAATTGCCCGCCGTCCGGGCGTTTCCGACCCGGTGGTCATCATTCTTCCATTCACCTTGATTCAGGTTCGCCCAACACCTTATAGCCCGAATCAAGCCGAACCGGTCCATGGCGCCCACACCGAGAGTGCTGACGATCCTGAGCGCGCTGCTGGGGCTCATCGTGCCCGTGGGCGCCCATGGTCAGAGCGCGCGAGTGCAGGCCACCGCGACCGTGGTGGAGGGAGTGGCGGCCGGGTGGGTGGTGGGCGCCGAGCCGGTTTCCGGGGAGCTCGGCGGGGGGCGGTCGGCCACGCCCGACGCGCCGCACGTGAGAGGTTCGCTCCGCCACTCCGGCCCGGCTTCCCGGCACGTGACGGTGAGCGTTCGCGCGGATGAGGCCGGAACGGTCGGGACCATGGTGCCCCGCGCCGACCTCCTGATCAGTGTGGACGGCACGCCCTTTCGGCCGCTCGGCACCGACCGGGTCGAGATCGGTGCCACGCGGCGAGGAGATCGGAGCCAGACGGTGCTCTACCGCCTCCGCGACCCGGCCTCGCGGGCCACGCCCGGTGAACGAGGCAGCCACTCGGTCGACGTGGTCTACACCATCACGCTGATCGGCTCATGAGAGGAACCGTTATCGCTCCGGGTTCCGTGACGACGAGACGGGGACCTGCCGAAGTCGGGGACGCCGACGGCATGCGAGTAGCCGGCTGCCCCAGCGGGTGAGCGCCGCTGCGGTTCTGGCGCGATCGCGGCAGCCGGCTCCTCCCATGCAACATCTTCACGATCCTCTTTGCCCCCCTCCGTGTCTCGACGAATCCAGCTGAAATCAGCGGGGCGATCCCGGTCGCCGACGCCTGGAAGTACACCCGCTCCCGTGTAAAACGGGCGTCGAGCTCGGGAGCAGCGAGGATGATGGCCGCGTCGGGTGCCATATTCGCGACAATGGTGTAGGTTTCGACATGAAATACGCGGGTACGCTTGTACTCGGCACCTTCGTTGGAGGTTGATGATGCACCCACCGCACCGCCTCAGACTCCTCCTGGTGGAGGACCGGGAGGACGACGCCCTGCTGCTGCTCCGGGAGGTCCGCTCGCACGGCTACGAGCTGGTTTCCCGGAGAGTGGAAACCGAAGCGGAGCTGCGGGACGCCCTCGAGAATTCCTCCTGGGACGCCGTGATCGCGGATTTCGGTCTTCCCGGGTTCGGCGCGCTGGCGGCTCTGGAGGTGCTCAGCGGGATGTCGCTGGACGTACCGGTGATCATCGTCAGCGGTGCAGTGGGTGAGGAGAGCGCCGTGTCGGCGATGCGGGCGGGGGCGAAGGACTTCATCGGCAAGGAGAGGCTCACGCGGCTCGTTCCGGCGCTGGAGCGCGAGATCCGGGACGCCGGCTTCCGCCGGGAGCACACCGCGTCCGTACACCAGAAGGAGGCGGGTGACCGGCGATTCCGGGCCATCGTGGAACACCTCCCCACCGCCATCGGCCTGCTCGGTGAGCAGGGAGACATACGTTACAACAGTCCCGCTCTCGGGCGCATCCTGGGGTACACACCCGGCGAGCTGGAAGGGGTGAGCGCGTTCGACCTGGTCCATCCGGACGATCTGGATGCGGTGATGGAGGCATTCGGACGCGCGCTCGCGGAGCCCGGAAAAGCCTTTGAGGTGGAACACCGCTGCAAGCACCGCGACGGACGCTGGGTGGCGCTTCGTACCATCGGGGAGAGTCACCTGGACGATCCCGACATCGCCGCCCTGGTGGTGAACGCCCACGACATCACGGCGCAGAAGGCGGCCGAAGGCGAGCTGCTGAAGCGCGAACGCGAGCTGCACGACGCCCTGGCCGCCGTGCGGCACAGCGAGAGCCGGTTTCGCGCGCTGATCGAAGGGGGCAGCGACCTGGTATACGTGGTGGATGAGGCGGGTCAGATCCTGTACGTGAGCCCGTCGGTGGAGAGGGTGCTGGGCTATTCCGCCGATCAGCGCCGCGGTCGCAGGATCTTTGAACCGATCCATCCCGACGATCTCAGTTGGACGCACAGGGTGCTGGAGCATCATCAAGAGCAGAGAGATGCGCCGGTGGAGACAACCATCCGGGTGCGACATGCGGACGATTCCTGGCGGACGCTCGAGGTGACCGGAAGGAGCCGTCTGGACGACCCGAGCATCGGTGGGATCGTGATCCACGCGCGGGATGTGACGCAGCGGCTGGAACTCGAGAACGAGCTGCGACACGCTCAGAAGATGGAGGCGGTGGGCCGACTCGCCGGTGGAGTGGCACACGACTTCAACAACCTGCTCACGGTGATTCGGGGCAACGCACAGCTGGCGCTCCTGGACATGGCCGCGGACGACCCGAGCCGGATCGAGATCGAGGAGGTGCGGGCCGCCGCGGATCGAGCGGCCGGCCTGACGACGCAACTTCTCGCCTTCAGCCGCAAGCAGGTGCTTCAGCCACGCGATCTGGACCTGGCGTCGGTGCTCGAGGGGATGCGCAACATGCTCCTCCGCCTGATCGGTGAGGACGTCGAACTCGTCTGTGAGCCGCTGGAGGTACCGATGCGCGTGCGCGCCGACCCCGGACAGCTCGACCAGGTGGTCATGAACCTCGCCGTGAATGCTCGTGACGCCATGCCGTCGGGCGGGCGCCTGACCATCCGCACCTCCCTGGTCGAGGTCGTTCCCGGTGGGCAACGGCTCCGGGGCGAAGTGCTGGCTCCGGGTGAATACGTGCTGCTGACCGTGGAGGACACGGGCGTCGGGATGACCGAGGAGACGCTGGCCAGCATCTTCGACCCGTTCTTCACGACTCGTGGATCCTCGGGCGGCACCGGTCTGGGGCTGTCCACGGTGTACGGCATCGTGAAGCAGAGCGGTGGCTCGGTGGCCGTCACCAGCGAGCCGGGTGTCGGCAGCTGCTTCCGGATCTACCTCCCTCACGCCCCCGACACCCCGTCCGGCCCCGCGGCGGAGGTGAGCGAGGTGAGAGCCGCTCCGCACGCGCGGGGCCATACCGTACTCCTGGCCGAGGACGATGAGAACGTGCGGGGACTCCTGAAGAAGGTGCTCTTCCGGTGGCGGTACACCGTCCTGGAGGCGCGCAGCGGGCAGGAGGCAGTGGAGATCTCCCGGGACTACGATGGCGAGATCCACCTCCTCATGACCGATGTCGTGATGCCGGTGATGAACGGGCCCACCGCGGCGCAGATCATCACCGCGCACCGACCGGGAGTGCAGCTGCTCTTCATGTCGGGTTATACGGACGAGGCGCTCGTGCGCAACGGCGTGAACGGTGAAAACGCCAACATCCTGATGAAGCCGATCACGCCGGTTACACTGGCGCAGGCGCTGGAGGAGATGCTGGGCGGAACCGATGCGCCGGAGCCCGGTGCGTGAGTCGTCGGGCGGGGCAGGCTGATCGCCCGGACGCTGGCCCCTACTCCAGCCCGAACCGGCTCAGCTTGTCGTACAGCGTGCGGCGGCCGATGCCCAGGCTCCTGGCGACGAGTGACTTGTTTCCCCCAAAGTGAGCGAGCGCGGCGCGGATGTGCAGGCGCTCGACCTGGTCGAGCGGGAGGGTCGGGTCCGCGATCATCGGCCGTTCCTTCTCGGCCGCACCGGTAAGTTCCGCAGGGAGGTGAACCGGCAGAACCTCCTGAACGTTGGGGTTCAGGGTGACGACCCGCTGGAGCACGTTCAGGAGTTCGCGAACGTTGCCCGGCCAGGTGTAGCGGGCGAGCAGCTCCGCGGCCTCCGGTGCGATCCGGACGGGAGGGGAATCGTCTCCCCCGGAGCCGAGGCCGTGCAGCAGCGCGCGGGAAAGCTCCAGCAGCTCACCTCGCCGCCGTTCGCGGAGCGGTGGCAGTTGGAGCGGGAACCCGGCCACCCGGTGATACAGGTCGTGTCGAAACCGGCCCGCGGCGACTTCCTCCGCGAGGGGCAGAGTGGAGGCGGCGATCACGCGCACATCCACGCTGAGCTCCGCTTCCCCTCCTCTGCGACGGAATCGTCCGGAGGCAAGCAGACCGAGCAGGCGTGGCTGGAGAACGGGATCGAGCAGATCGATCTGATCGAAGAACAGCGTGCCGCCGTCGGCCGCCTCCACCAGGCCGCGGAGTTCCACGCGCCTGCCGCGGCTGGTGCTGCGTTCCGCCCCGAACAGTCGCTCCTCCAGGTTGCCGTCCGAGAGGGTGGCGCACTCCACCTCTGAAAAGGGTGCCGATGCGCGCCGCGACTCGGAATGGATCAGCCGGGCCAGCCACCCCTTTCCCGTACCCGTCTCGCCCTGCAGGAGAACCGGAACGTCGGACTCCATCAGCCGAACCACACGGTCCGACAGAGCATCCGGGATCAGCGACCGTGCCTGTATTTCCGAGCGTCCCGCGCCCTCCCCCTGCAGGCGCGCGAACTGGCGGTTGGCGCGGCGGAGAGTCACGGTTTCCAGTGCGGCGTTGGTCACCACTTCCAGGTGCTCCAGCGCAACCGGCTTGGTCAGGTAGTTGTGAGCGCCGAGCCGCATCGCCGCCACCGCCGATTCCACATCGGCGGCTCCCGTAAGCATGATGATGGCGGGGTCGGGATCGCGATCGCGGAGGATCTCCAGAAGCTCGATTCCGCTGAGCCTGGGCATTCTCAGGTCCAGGATGACCAGTGACGGCCGCTCCGATTCGTACAGAGCCACCGCCTCCTGCGGGCTGACGGTGGCGCGCGTGACCCAGCCGAGGCGCGTGAAGAAACGGGTGAGAAGACGCAGGTTCGCCTGATCGTCGTCCACCAGCAGAACGGAGCGGTGCATGGTCTCCAGGGAGCCGGGTGTGCGATACCTGCCCACAAGGTAGCCTCGCCTGGCGGCCGCGCGAAACCCATTGCCGAGCGGCATCTTTCAGCGGCAGGTGAGAAAGGACGGCCTCGGCCTGTTCTCTTTCCGCACGCTGCGGATGGTCGAAATGGGCCAAATCGGCGTGCTTGACGGGCTTGCGGTACACGGGGTCCGCTCGCTTGCTTCCATGCGCTGCCATCGCTCCGGACCTCGTGGTACGAACAACGACTGCAGATGACCAGAACGGATCAGGTTGAAGCCGAGGAGAATGCTCTCGCGCCGGTTCCCGCGATCACGCGCCTCGCGGCCGGCGCCGCGGATGCTTTCGGACGCTTCCTGGATGTGGTCGAGGAGCACGCTCTGCACGTCGACGCACTGCTGGCGCCGGGCTCCGCCGTGAGACAGGAGGTGGCGGAGATCCGGATGGCCTGTGGCCAGGGGATCCGGTTCGTGTCGCAGCTGCGGGAAGTTGCCGGTCGGGCTGCCGGCGGGGAGATGGCGGTCGCCGAACTCGACGAGTCGCTGGCTCGCCTGTGCGGCTCACGCCGGACGGAGGGTGCGGCGGACGAGCGGATGACGGAGCGATCGGAGGAGGAGCTTCTGCTCCTGTCCCTCGGTGAGCATGCCGGTGCTCTCGCTCACCGCTTCAACAACCTGTTGACGGTGGTGAAGGGCAACACCGAGCTGATGCTGGGCGATCTGCCACTGGATCACCCCGCGCGTGACCCGCTGACGGCGCTGGATGGCGCAGTGGACGAGGCCGGGCGCCTGACACTGCGCCTGTCGGGCTTCGGCTGCAGACGCATCCTGCAGCCACAGCCGGTCGATCTTCGCGAGCTCCCCGCACTGCTCCCTCAATCGCAGCCATCGGCCGCTCCCCCGGTGGTGGAGTGGGTGCTTCCGGACGGTGCCACGGAAGTTCTGGCCGATCGCGTGGCGCTGGCGGCCCTGGTCGGTGAGCTCGTCTCCAACGCCCGGGCGCTCGGCGAAGCGATTGCGATACGGGTCGTGGTCGGGGTCGAGAAGCTCGGCGTCGGGGCGGAGTCCTCTCCCCACCCGGACCTGCCGCCGGGCGAGTACGCGGTGATCCGGGTGATCGACGATGGGGGTGGCTTTGCTCCGGGAGCGCTGGGCCGCCGCTTCCAGCCGTTTGCGATTTCCGGCGGGAGTGGAGGCGGGCTGGGGCTGGCCAATGCCTACGGTCTCGCCAGGCAGATGGGCGGCGCGTTGTGGGTGGAGAGCACGCCGGGGTCCGGGTCCGAGGTCCGGGTCCGCCTTCCACTGATCGCCGAGCTGCAGGCACCGACGCCCTCGCGCGCGCGGCCCGGCCTCCTTCCCGATCGGGAACTCACGGTTCTCGTGGTGGACGACAGCGAGGCGGTTCGCTCCATCCTCCGGAAGCTTCTGGGTCGATGGGGCTACCGCGTGATGGAAGCGGAGGACGGCCGACACGCGGCGGAGGTGGCGGCGTCCCACTCAGGACCCATCGATCTGATCATCACGGATGTGGTGATGCCGTATCTCAGTGGTCCGGAGGCATACCGGAGAATCGCCCGGAAACGGCCGGACGTACGTGTGATCTTCATGTCCGGTTACAGCGACAACACGCTCTCCACGCATCGGCTCGCGGCGGACGGGCAGGCGATTCTCGCCAAACCGATCACCGCCGTGGACCTCGCCCGCCGGGTGGCCGGCCTGTGGTCGACCGACGAAGCACGCGAGCAACAGAGCCGAGCATGACTCATTCTTCGCACGGGAAAGGGGATCCGGTCATGGTGGCAGAGGTGGATGACCTGGTCAGAAAACGCTTTCAGATGGAGGCGGTGTCCGCCATCGCGGGGCGGATGGCGCACGAGCTGAACAACCTCTTCACGCTGGTGAACGGAAGCGTCTGGCGGCTGGAAGAAGTCACGCGGGGGAGCGGGGCGGAGGCGGCTCAGGAGGTCGAGTCGCTGCGTCGTTCCCTGGAAGCCGCTTCCGGACTCACGAGAAACCTGCTCGCGTACTCCCGGCAACAGGTGCTCGAGCCACGCGTCGCAGACCTCAACCAGATGGTCACGGAACTCGTCCCGGCCCTGCAGGATCTCGCGGGGAAAGGTGTGGAGGTCGTGATGCTCGCCGACCCCGCCCCGGCCACCGTCCGGGTGGATCCCACCCAGCTCGAGGAGGCTCTCTTCTCCATCGCCGAGAACGCGGCCGCCGCCATGCCGGGCGGCGGTCTGCTGAGCATCGAGGTGTCGGACGCCGTACTGGAAATGCAGGACGTGGATCGCTACGCCTATCCGGTGGAGAGTGGCCGGTACGTCCGCCTTACCATCAGCGACACCGGCCGCGGGATGAGCGAGGCGGAGCGGGAAAGGGCGTTCGAACCGTTCTTCACCACCCAGTCCACCGAGGGGCACTTCGGGCTCGGCCTGTCGAGCGCGTACGGGTTCGTCAAGCAGAGTGGTGGCTACATCTGGATCGACAGCGAGCCGAGCGTGGGTACCTCGGTCTCGGTGTACCTGCCGTTCGTGGATGCGGAGCCGAGCTCCACCTCCATGCCCGCCGCGCTCCCCGCGCTGCGTGCCCACGGACCGGCGACGATCCTGGTGGTGGAGGACAACCCCGCCGTCCGATCCATGGTGGTGCGGCTCCTGATGCGGCGCGGATTCAGCGTCGTGGAAGCGGCGGACGGCAGGGAAGCGCTCGGCATCGGGGAGGCGTATCCTTCGGAGATCAACCTTCTGCTGACCGACGTGATGATGCCGCACATGGACGGCCGCGAGCTGGTGGAGAAGCTTCGCCGCTCGCGCCCCGATCTTCGAGTCCTGTACATGTCCGGGTATGCGCAGAGGGCCAGCATGCGCACGCACTACATCTCGTCGTCCGATGCCTTCGTGGCGAAGCCGTTCGATCCGGGTGCGCTCGTGGAGAAGGTGATGGAAACGCTGTCGTTCGTTCCCGCCCAACGGGGTCCGGCGGGACCGCGCGCCTGAAGCTCGTGCGCGGGGCTTCTCCCCTTTCGATGATTTCCATGCTTTACGCCGTAGCTCGATGAGCAGCCTCGCGAACGCCGATTCGCTCCACGACCCTGCCCGGCTGCAGGCGCTCCGATTGCTGCACCTGCCGGGTACCCGCGGCGTGCGCACTTTCGACCGCCTCGCGCGCCTGGCGGCGCGGATGCTGGAGGTGGAGATCGGCCTCGTGTCGCTGATCGAGGCCGACCGGCAGATCTTCTTCGGCTCGCATGGTCTTCCGGAGTCGGTGACGTCGTATCCGATCATCCCCCCGTCGCGTTCCTACTGCCGATTCGTGATCGAGTCCGGCAGGCACTTCGCGGTGGAGGATGCTCGGGCTCACCCGGAACTGTCCGAGGACGAGGAGCTTCACGAGGTGGGCGCGGTCGCCTACCTGGGTGTGCCGTTGACGAACCGTGACGGGCTCGTGCTCGGCACCTTCTCCGTGGTATCCGCGAGTCCGCGCCGGTGGAGCGAGGACGATGTGGAGCTTCTCAGTACGCTCGCGGCATCGGTGTGGACCGAGCTGGAGCTGAGGCAGGAACTGGCCGAGCGGAGGATTGCGGAGGAGGGGCTGCGCGAAGCGGAAGCCCGGTTGATCCGCATCAGGGAAGATGTGACCGACGGCTTCTTCGCGGTCGATTTCGAGTGGCGGTTCACCTACGTGAACGCGGCCGTCGAACGGCTCCTGGATCGTCCGCGCACGGAGATCCTGGGCGAGACGCTCTGGAGCTGTTTCCCCGAACTCGCCGGATCGCACGTCCAGGGGGAGTACGAGCGGGTGGTGCGGGAGGGTGTCGCCTCCGTGTTCGAGACGTACCACGAACCGGCGGACATGTGGGTCCTGATCCACGCCTATCCGTCCGATCATGGGCTCTCCGTGTACTTCCACGACATCTCGGCTCGCAAAAAGGCGGAGCTGCGCACGGCCACGGCGGAGTCCCACTACCGTCGGCTGGTCAGCACCATGCCGCAATCCGTGTACGTGGTGGACCCCGCCGGTGTGTTCACAGAGGTGAACGCGGCGCTGGAGCGGATGCTGGGCCGGGATGCGACGGATCTGCTCGGCTCACATTTCGGCAGCGTGATCGTCGAAGACTCGCGTCCGCTGGTGGAGGGGGTGTTCAGAAACCTCATGAGCGGTCGGCTCGAGACCTCCGAGTTCGAGACGTGGGTGCAGACCAGAGACGGCGATCGGCTCCTGCTGGCGGTTTCGGCGACCGCGATCCGGGAGGGTGAGTCGATCACCGGCGTGCACGGTGTCGCGCGCGACATCACCGACCAGCGCGAGCGGGAGGCGCTCCGCCTGATGCTGGCGGATGCGCTCGATGTCCTCGGAGAGGGAATCTGTTTGCTCACCACCGAGGGCGAGTTCGTCTACTCCAACCGAACCTATGGCGAGGTCTTCGGAATCTCGACGGACCGCCCGCTGCCGCGACGGATCTTCGACCTGGCGCCGGACGAGGATGCACGGCAGTTCCAGCGCGAGTGTCTGCAGACGGCGGTGACGGAGGGGCGCTGGAGTGGCCGGGTGTGGCGCACCCATCTCGGTACGGGGCGGCAGATCCCGGTGGACATCACGCTCGGCCGGGTTCGGGCGGAGGACGGGAACGTGATGCTCTTCGGCATCGCACGCGAGGCGAGCGATCAGATCCAGCGCGAGCAGCAGCTCCGCTGGATGGAACGGCTGGCGAGCATCGGCACGCTCGTCGGCGGTGTGGCCCACGAGCTCAACAACCCGCTCAATGCCGTGCTCAACTTCGCGCAGCTCCTGGCGATGGACGAGCCGGACCCGGAACGGCGAGAGGATCTGGTCACCATCCAGCGCGAGGCGGAGCGGATGGGGAAGGTCGTCGCAGACCTCAAGCAGATCGCGCGCACCGCCCGGGAGGAGCGGTCCGAGCTCACCGCGGTGGACCTCAACGAGGTGATCACGCACGTGCTGAAGGTGCAGCACTACCGCCTCCGCACCTCCAACATCCACGTCGAACTGGATCTCGCCGGGGCACTTCCTCCCATCCTGGCGGACCGTGCGCAGATGGAGCAGGTCCTGCTGAACCTGGTCGTCAACGCCGAACAGGCGATGGCGGCGCAGTACGGGGAAGGGAATCTGGTCGTGCGTACCCGCCACACGGGGCGCGCCGTCGCTCTGCACGTGATCGACGACGGACCGGGAATCGCGCCGAGCATCCTGCCGCGGATCTTCGATCCCTTCTTCACGACCAAGTCCGCCGGGGACAGCACGGGGTTGGGGCTGTCAATGGTCCACAGCATCGTGGCGCAGCACGGGGGCGAGGTGCGAGTGGACAGCGAGGTCGCGGCGGGAACGGCGTTCCGCATCGACCTCCCCGCGGCGCCGCGAGCCGAGGCACGACCCCCGACGGCGGGCGCGAGCGGCGCGCACCGGTCGCTGCGCATCCTGGTGGTGGATGACGAGCCGTCGATCCGCCGGGTCATCTCCCGACACCTCTCCCGCAGAGGTCACCTCGTGGAGGAAGCAGCGGAAGGAGGAGCGGCCCTGGAAAGGGTTGCCGCAACCGAATACGACGTGATTCTCTCGGATCTGCGCATGCCGGGAATGGGGGGCGACGAGTTCCTCGTGCGTCTGCGTGATCAGGGTCGGGATACGCGCGTGGTCTTCATGACCGGTGACGCATCGGGTGCCGGTATGCAGGCGGAGCAGGAGGGGGTGCAGGTGCTGCTGAAGCCGGTGAAGCTGGAGGATCTCACCCGGGTGGTGGAGGCGGAAGGAACTCAGGGGTGAGCTGCCGCGGCGGTGCTCGGCATGCGGATGCCGGCGCTGCCCCCTTCCGGTCATCCCGAGCCCGCAGCGTGGGGGCGGACCGCGGCACACCCTCGGCGACGGTAGGCGACCTGCGTCCCCTCACTCCCCGAGCAGGCGTTCGACGATGACCACGTCCTTCCACTCGCCGTCCAGACGCGCGTGGCGGAGGTACGTTCCCACCTCCCGGAAACCGTGGCGTGCGCAGAGCCTCCGCGAGGCAGCGTTCTCCGGAAAGATGCGCGACAGTACCTTCCAGAACCCGGCCGCCTCGAGGGCGGGGAGAAAGTGAGCCATCAGCGTGTCTCCCACGCCACGGCCGCGGGCCGCGTCCGCGACATAGATGGAGAACTCCGCGATTCCCGAGTAGCAGTCGCGGGGGCGGTAGGCGGACGCCGCGATCCATCCCACGATCTCGCCGCCCACTTCGGCGACCAGAAGCGGGTGCCGCGCGTCGGCGACCCACGGCAGAATCTCGTCCCGCGACCGCTCGCGTGTTTCGAAGGTCGCGCCGCGACCGCGGATTCCCTGGTTGTAGATGGCGGTGATGGCGCCCGCGTCCCGATGCTCGCCTCGCCGGACCGTCGGCGGTTCGGCGGTCATCGAGCCGCGCCGCCCACCGCCGGCCCCCCGCCCGCCGCGAGAAACTCCGCGAACTCCGAGGGGAGATCGCTCTCACGAATCGCCTGCATCGCCCGCTCCAGGTCGTACTCCACGCGTCGGAAGTCCACCGCCATCCCCGACTCACCGATGGTGACCAGCGCATAACCGGTCCGCCAGTCCCCGTCCCTGGGACGGCCGACCGAGCCGGTGTTCACGAAGTGCACCCGTTCCACTTCACGGTGCCAGGGCCGATGCGTGTGGCCGAAGCAGATGGCGTCGCCGGCTCGCGCGCCGGCGGTCTGCGCCATCCGGGAGCAGAAGGAATCCGGCCGGTCCTCCGTCCAGTAGAGTGTGTTCAGCGTGGGGGTGCCGTGCACCAGGATCAGCGTGGGGCCGGGAAGGTGCCCTCCGGCGGGGCGCACGTCCAGCCGGAAGGGGAGCGTCGCGAGATACCGACGCGTCTCCGCCGAGGTGTGCTTCAGCGTCCACTCGAAGGAGCGATGCGACAGCTCCTCCTGGCGGTGGTTCTCATAGCGGCAGCCACAGTGCCTGTACGCGGTGCCCACCGTGGAGTCGTAGTTCCCGGCGATCCCCGAGATCCGGGATCCGCGGAGGAGCGCCACCACCTCGTCCGGCCAGGGTCCGTAGCCGACCAGGTCGCCCAGGTGGTAGGTGGCCGCCACGTCCGGGGTCGCGGCGATGTCGTCGAGCACGGCTTCCAGTGCCGGAAGGTTGCCGTGAACGTCGGAGATCAGTGCGATGCGCATCGTTCGTGGTCAGCCGGAGTGTGACGCCAGCGCGGGCACCGGCGCGGGAAAGCCGTCGCGCGTGGAATTCGCGAAGCGTACGAGGAGGAGCATCACCGGCACCTCCACCAGCACACCCACGACGGTGGCCAGCGCGGCACCCGAGTTGAGTCCGAAGATCACGATCGCCGCCGCCACCGCCAGCTCGAAGAAGTTGCTCGCCCCGATCAGGGCGGCCGGCGCGGCCACGCTGTGCTTCACCTTCCAGACCCGCGCCCAACCGTACGCGACCCCGAAGATGAACAGCGTCTGGATGATCAGGGGCACCGCGATCAGCGCGATGTGCAGCGGGTTGTTCAGGATCACCTCTCCCTGGAAGGAGAAGAGGAGCACCAGGGTGAGGAGCAGTCCCACCATCGTCACGGGCCCCAGCGCGCGCAGGAACACCTGCTCGAACCACTCGGCTCCGCGGGTGCGCAGCAGCCACACCCGTGATAGGTACCCCGCCACCAGCGGAATCACGATGTACAGCGCCACGGAGAGAAACACCGTGTCGTACGGGACCACCACGTCGCCGATCCCGAGCAGGATGATGACGATGGGAGCGAAGGCGAACAGCATGATCAGATCGTTGATCGCCACCTGGACCAGTGTGTACGCCGCGTCCCCGCGTGTCAGGTAGCTCCAGACGAACACCATCGCCGTGCAGGGCGCCGCGCCCAGAAGGATCGCGCCGGCCACGTATTCCCGCGCCAGCCCCGCCTCGATCAGTGGCGCGAACAGCACCTGCAGGAAGAACCAGGCGAAGAGGAACATCGTGAACGGCTTGATCAACCAGTTCACCACCAGCGTGATCGTGATCCCCTTCGGCTGCCGCCTCACGTTCATGATGCTGGCGAAGTCGATCTGCACCATCATCGGATAGATCATCAGCCAGATCAGGATCGCCACCGGGATCGAGACCTGCGCGAAGGTGAAGCGGGCGAGCGTTTCCGGAACCGCCGGCATCAGCTGCCCGATCGCCACCCCCAGGACGATGCACAGCGCCACCCACACCGTCAGGTATCGCCCGAAGAAGCCCAGTTCACGCGGGCTGGCTTCCTCCGCGGGCGGCATCCCCACCGCCTCGGCGAGAGGGTTCTGCGGCTCGAAGGCCCGGGGATCCCTACTGTTCCTCGTCGTCACCTCAGCACCCCCGTCCGGTGCTGATCGGAGCGCTGGCCGCGAGCACCCCCAGCATTTCGCACAGGCGCTCCACCGCCGCAGGATCCGCGCAGTAGCAGATCCGCGCGCCATCCACCTCGCCCGTGATCAGCCCCGCCTCCCGCAGCACCTTCAGGTGCTGGGAGACAGTGGACTGCGCCAGGGGGAGGCCTCCCGCGATCTCCCCCACCACGCAATCCTCGCGGCTCAGCAGGAAGCGCATGATGTGGACGCGGACCGGGTGACCGAGGGCCTTCGCGAGACGGGCGATCTCCTCGTCCGGGTCGGCGTCGGCCGGCAACGGCAATGGCGCGGGACAGCAGCGGGGTGACATCGTGTGGACAGTGTGCGCGCTGGTTGAGGACTGATCGAGCCCTGCGTACCCGGGCCGGTCTCGCCGGGAGGCCGTGCATCGTTCATCGTAGATATACGATAGGATCGTCGGTGCGGCTCCCGCAAGAGCAGCGGCGGATCAGAACGGCTGGCGCATGGAGAGCTGGAGCTGGATGCGACGGCGGAGCTTCTGCAGCGCCGTGGGACCACCGATGTTGTACGGGTCGAACACCACCTCTCCCAGATACATCTGGTCGTCACCCGGCGCGTCACGGGTGAGCAGCGGGTAGGTGCGGGGCGGGGAGGGGTCGTAGGCGAAATCGATCCTCACTGGACCGATGGGGGTGAGGGCGAGGGCTCCGACGCCGGGCGTGAGGATCGTCTCGGTGCGGACCAGCTCCGTCGGGGCATCCGGGCTGGAGGGGGCGCGGACCACGCCGAAGTCCGCGAAGATCGCCAGCTGCAGGTACGACGCCGCCCAGACGCGCCCCTCCAGCGATGCCTCGAGCAGCGCGTTTCCCCCGGTGGGGCGGGAGACGACGAGTCTCGGGTCTATGATCGCGCCCTCGCAACCAAGGGGAACGGGCTCGCACCCGAGCTGCTCCACTCGCGCGGGAGCGACGGTGAGGACTCGTGGACCGAGCAGGTTGGGCTCGACGCCTCGAACGCCGAAGGGTCCGCCGCCGAAGAGGCGCACCTGGGGCGGGAGAGGCCCGTCTCCGAACAGCACGCCGGCCCGCGCGCGCCCGGCGAGCTGGTAGACGCGACCGGGGTACCGGGTGAAGGTCGCTTCGGCGATCGCCCGGGCGAAGCTGAAGTCGGACAGGGTCGGACGTCCCGAGCCGACCAGTGAGAGGCGCCCGGTGTAGGTCCAGTCCGGGAGGGGCGGATAGGTCCACTCGGCCATCAGCGGCGCGCCCGGATCGATTCGTTGCGCCCGCGGCGGGCCGAAGGCGAGGGTCAGTTCGAGGGGCGCGAGGGTGTTGCGGGCAGTCAGTCGCGCCAGTTCAGGACCCTCGCACACCGCGTAGAGGGCGCAGAAGAGGGGGCCCGCAACGGGGTTGCCGCGGTGATCGGGAGAGTACGCCGCTCCCACGTCCACACCGCGACGGAATTCGTGAACCAGGCTGACGCGGCCGATCACTCCGCGCTGGATGAAGGCGCGGGGTGAGGACTCGCGGCTGAAGCCACCGCCGAGGTAGAGCCAGGTATCGGGTCCTATCGGCTGGCTGAAGTCGGCCCGTACGAAGAAGTCCGGCTCTCCGAACTCGTCCTCTCCGACCCCCGTGCAGGGGAAGTTGCGGAGCGGTTCGGCGAAGAGGTTGGATGCTCCGGCGCTGACCGAGACCACCCGCGGCCGATCCAGGAAGTAGCGAGAGGTCCACCCGACGATCCCCTCGATACAGGCATAGGATGAGACCGCGCCCTCGAGCTGAAGCCCCTGCGCCTCGCCCGTGGTGACGACCAGGTTCGTGGCCACCCGATCTCTACCCGGCTCTTCGGGACCCGGCTGCACCTGCACGCGAGCCACCAGGGGGATCCTGTACAGCCGCTCCACCGTCCTCTCGAGCGCTGCGGTGGAGAACCGCTGTCCCGGCTCGAAGGCGAGAAAGCGCTCCACGTCGGCCGCGGTGAGCGGCTGCTCCGTCTCGATGGTGGTGGAGCCGAACCGCGCGACCGGGCCGGGCCTGACCTCGAGCACCAGGTCCAGCGGGCCGCCCTGGTGCGGCATCTCGCCGGGAACGCCGACCTGGGCGAAGGCGTATCCCTCCGCGGCCAGGCGCCCCGCGATCACCCGCTGCGCCGTCTCCAGGGGAGCGAGGGCGAGGCGGTCACCCGGCCGGATCGGGAGACGCGGCAGGTCGAGAGGCCCCGGGATCGCCTCCAGTCCCTGCACCTCGATGGACCGAATCACCAGCGGCTCTCCCGCCCGGATCAGAAAGCGCACCTCGACGCCGCCGCGCGGAAGCCGGTTCGCCACCCCATCCACCTGCGCGGCCGGATAGCCGTGCGCCACGTGCAGAGTGCGGAGCCGCTCCTCGTCCTCGAGTACGGTGGTCACATCGAGGTAGGCGCGTCGCAGTGCGGCTTCGACTCCGAGCGCGCAGAGCGGTAGCAGCAGCGGAGAACGGCAGCGCGTCGCCTCCGTTGCGAGTGCACGCGGAATCTCACCCGGGGGGATGTCGCCGGCGCCGAGCACTTCCACGGATCGCACCTCCGGGCCGCGCTCGGGAGCCGCACCGGCCTGCTGAGCACCGGCCGGCAGGTGCGCCCCGCCCAGAAGAGAGATGGCGAGCAGGAGAACGATGCGGCTCATCATCGCGGCACCGGGCGCGGGGCCGGAGCCGCGGGTTCCGAGGCCGCCCTTCGCAGCGTCATCATCACGCCATCGCCGCGGAGCCGATCTCCGGGTGAGCACGCGCGAAGTGCACCAGGCGATCGAGATACTCAGGCAGCGGCGGGACCCGGATACCGACCGGATCGAGAAAGGCCGTTGCCCGATCGGTCGCGTACCGCGTGGGATGCACCATGTAGTCGATCGAGCTCGCCGGGATCCGCATGAATCGGTATACCCCGGGTACCTTTTCGATGGCTCCCTGGGCGACGCGAAGGGGGAGCGGCAAGCGCACGATGCGGCGATCGGTGGCCCGCCCCAGCTCCCGAATGAGCTGGTGCACCGTGAGGGGCGCGGGATCCGCCAGCTGGAACACCTCGCCCACGGCATCCGCGCGGCCGCTGAGGTGGGTGATGGCATCCAGGACGAAGTCGCGCGGCACCACGTTGAACTCGGTGGCGCGCGGGTCGCCGATCACGGGGAGCGCGGCCACTGACGGCTGTCGCAGCAGCCACTGGATGGCGAAGTACGGGCCATCGAACTTCTGCGTCACGCCGGTGCGGCTGTCACCCACCACGATGGACGGCCGATAGATGGTCGCGGGAAGCCCCCCGGACATCGCCCGCTTCACCTCCACCTCGGCCAGAAACTTCGTCTCCTCGTAGAAGTTGTTGAACTGCTGCCCCTCTTCCAGCTGCGATTCGGTGAACCGGCCGCGATACCGGCCGCTCACGTAGCAGGTGCTGACGTACTGGAGCCGCTCGAGATCGGGGCAGGCGCGCGCGAAACGGATCACGTTTCGTGTCCCCTCCACGTTTACGCGCAAGGCGAAATCCCGCCCCACGCTCAGGTCGTAGACGGCGGCCAGGTGGAAGATCTGCGTCACCTCCCGGCCGATGTCTTCCGGCCGCGCGAGGCCGAACGACGGCAGGGTGATGTCGCCCTCCACGATCTGGACGCGGTCCCGGAGCGCCGGGCGGGACTCCGCGAGCGTCCGCGCGCGATCCCGCGCGAGAGCCGCGAACTTCGGCTGCACCAGGCAGACCGCTGCGAGATCCGGGTCCCGCTCGAGAATCCGCGGCAGCAGCTCGCTTCCGAGGAAGCCCGGGTAACCGGTGAAGAAGGCGAGTGGCATTCGTGTGGCTCGTATCAGCGAAGGCCGGGGATTCGCCGCATCAGGCGGAGCACCCCCGTCATGATCCGCGCATACCGCTCCGGGCGCATGCCGGCGGGCGGTGCCAGCGGGATGAAGCGCTGAATCGCCACAGTCTGCAGCTCGGTGAATGTCAGCAGGCCCTCGTCACCGTGGCGGCGGCCGATCCCGGACTGCTTCATCCCGCCGATGGGCGCGTCGGTCGAGCCCCAGGTGGCGGCGTAGGCCTCGTTGACGTTCACGGTACCCGCGCGAATCCGCTGCGCCACGCGGGACCCGCGACGCAGGTCGCGCGACCAGACGCTCGCGCTCAGCCCGTACGCGGTGTCGTTGGCCAGAACGGATCGCCTCCTCCTCGGTTTCGAACGGGTGGAGCGATACCACGGGTCCGAAGGTCTCGCAAGCGTGCACGAGCATCTCGGCGGTGACTCCGGTCAGTATGGTCGGTTCGAAGAAGAGCGGCCCGATGTCGGGGCGGGGCCTCCCGCCACAGAGCAGCGTGGCACCGCGGGCAACCGCATCCTCCACGTGCTCGGTGACGGTACGCAACTGGCGCTCCGAAGCGAGCGAGCCCATCTCCGGAAGGTAGTCCAGCGAGGCGCCCAGCCGGAGCTTCCGGGCGGCCGCGGCGAAGCGGCGCGCGAATTCGTCGTACAGCGAGCTGTGTACGTAGATGCGCTCCATGGAAACGCACACCTGTCCGGCGCCGGCGAAGCTGCCCCGAACGGCGCCGGCCACCGCGCCCTCCAGGTCCGCGTCGGCGAGCACCAGCATCGGGTTCTTGCCGCCGAGCTCCAGAGACACGCCGACCAGCCGCTCGGCCGCCTGTCGTGCGATGGTGCGTCCCGTGGTCGTGCCGCCCGTGAACATCACGAAATCCGCCTGCTCGATCAGCGTGGGACCCAGTACCGGTCCCTCACCCGTCACCACGGGGAGCAGGTCCGGGGGGAGCCCGGCTTCCACCAACAGATCCACTGCCCAGAGCGCCGTCAGTGAGGTCTGGTGGTCGGGCTTCAGGACCACGGCGTTGCCTGCGAGCAGCGCGGCGATGGCGTCGGTGATCCCCAGGTTCAGCGGATAGTTCCATGGAACGATGCAGGCGACGGTGCCCACCGGGCTCCGGAACTCCCGCGTGACGGTGAAGCCCGGAAGCGCGCCGCGCCGCCGCCGGGGACGCAGCAGGTGCTCGGCCCGGTAGGCGTAGTGGCGGGTGACGGTCGCCACATCCATCACCTCCTCGAAGGCGTGCCGCCGGGCCTTGCCGGCCTCGAGCTGCACCAGGTCGAGCACCTCCTCCTGGCGGTCGAGCAGCAGGTCGTGGAAGCGCAGGAACACCCGCCGGCGCGCCCCATGACTCCAACCGGCCCAGCCCCGCTGCGCCTCGCGTGCGCGGCCGAACGCCTCCGCGACGTCCGTCGGGGTGCAGCGCGGGATCTCCGCGATGGTCTCATCGGTGAATGGCGCCCGGACGGCGATCCGCTCGCGATTCGCGGGGATCGGCAGGCGCTGCAGCAGGCGCTCCGTCATCTGGCGAAGTCCGTCCGCGCCCGGCGGACCGGCGCGATGCCGTGGCGGTGATGCGGTGGAGGTGCTCAACACTGCTCCCGTTCAGGATCGTAGCGACGTCGTCCGATAAACGCTCGTGTAACCGCCTCGTATGATGGGGTCGCGGGATGCCTGCGCGCCAGCGTCAGCCGCCGTCGCCACCGACCGGTCAGCGTTCGGCCGGAGTGGCGTACATCTCGAACCAGGGCGGGGGAAGAAACCGCATACCGGCGCGCAGCGCCATCTTCACGAGCCGCTCCTCTGCCGCCGCCCAGCGGCGAGTGTACCCATCCGCGATGGGGACCAGGACGTCGCCGACCGTTCCGATCTCCCGGAATCCGACCCGCTCGAGCATCGCCTTCAGCGATTCGGGAGTGAACGCGTGCCGGTAGGGGAAGCCGAGCAGGTTGTTGTGGGCCAGCAGTGCCCGGCTCACCGCACCGCCTGCCGCCGCGCGTGCCCGGATCGCCGCGTAGAAGGCGCCGTTGGGCACTCGGATCGCCAGAATGCCGCCCGGTCGGAGCAACGGCAGGGCGGCGGCGGCGGCCGCACGGGGTTCGGCGAGCTGCTCGAAGGTGTTCCAGATCGCCACGGCATCGAAGCGTTCCGTACGATCCAGGCCGCCGAGGTCGTCCAGGGAGCCGCGGTGCGCGCGGAAGCCCTCCCGCCGGGTGAAATCCACGGCGGCGTGGTTCACGTCCAGGCCCTCGAACTCCCAGCGATTCTCGCGGGCGG
Source organism: uncultured Gemmatimonadales bacterium (assembly GCA_963793235.1). Classification (GTDB taxonomy): domain Bacteria; phylum Gemmatimonadota; class Gemmatimonadetes; order Longimicrobiales; family Longimicrobiaceae; genus CAWBZF01. Next base: position 664,753 of record CAWBZF010000006.1, on the reverse strand, counting down.
CGGCGAGGAAGGCCCCGACGTAGGAGCCCACCTCGAGACCGCGGCCGGGGCCACCAAGCATGCGGGTGAGCCGCCGCGCCTGCGTCCGGCAGGCGGCGCGCTGCGTGAGAAAGAGCGAGCGCAGCGTCTCGTCGGCGACCGTCTCATCCGCATAGATCTCCCGCAGATCCCGCTCGCGCTCCCGTGGGTTCCGGAAGACGAGCCCGCAATTCCGGCATCGCACCACACCCAGAGGCGGGGCGTGTGAAAAGTACGCGCGGTCGGCGAGCCGCTCCGGTGGCACGTCGCGCCGGAGCCGCGCCAGGTGAAAGACCCAGAGTGCCTCCATCTCCGCACGCAGCTGATCCGCCGTTGCCAGGGTGTCCGCCCGCTCCGCTCCGCAGGCGGGGCAGGCGCTCAGCTCATAGTGACTGGACATGTCGCCTCAGAGCGCAGCAGTCGTGCCGCTCACCACCCCTGTGGGGCACGATGTCTGCACACCCTCCCGTGCACCGTGCACCGTGCACCGTGCACCGTCCACCGTGCACCGTCCACCGTCCACCGTCCACCGTGCACCGTGCACCGTGCACCGTGCACCGTCCACCGTCCACCGTCCACCGTCCACCGTCCACCGTGCACCGTGCACCGTCATCCTGAGCGAAGCGAAGGATCCCGCTCCGCGGCCAGGGGGTCGCGCCGGCGGGCGAGGATGGGCACCGCGGCGAGGGTTCGTCTGCCGGTGACACGGAGGGATCCTTCGCTTCGCTCAGGATGACGGAAGACGGGGTTCCGGCTGACCGGGGCGGGGTTGCCGACCCACCGCTACCGGGGTGCCGACCCACCGCTACCGGGTTGGCGGCTGACCGGGGCGGGGTTGCCGACCCACCGCTACCGGGGTGCCGGCTGGAGAGGTCCGCTCGCCACATGACGAATCGCCGCTCAACAGGACGAGAACCCAATGAGAATTCAGGAAATCCATCCGGCCCTGGTGCACTTCCCGATCGCGCTGATCCCGACCTCGCTGGCGGCGGATGCCCTGGGCCGCGCCACCGGCAGCCGCACACTGATGGAGCTCGGCCGCCGCACCATGCCGATCGCGGCGGCGAGTGCGGCGATCAGCGGGGTGTTCGGGCTGATCGCGCAGGAAGCCGTGGACGTGGAGGGGGAGGCGGAGGAGATGCTGATCACGCACCGGAACCTGAACCTGGGGCTGATCGCGCTGACGGCGCTGATGGCGGCCAGGCGGGTGCGCCGCCGCCGCCCGACGCGTGGCTATCTGCTCGCCGGCGCGATCGGCTCTCTGGCGATGAGCTACAGTGCCTACCTCGGCGGCCACATGGTGTACGAGCTCGGTGTGGGTGTGAAGGAGGCGGGTGGGCTGCTGGAGGGCGAGGCGCCGGAGGTGCGGCCGGGCAATCTGCGCCGCGCCGCCCGGGTGTCCGCGGAGCACCTGGTGGAGGGCGCTCGCAACACCATCGAGCAGTTCCGCGAGGGCGAGGTCCTCCCGGTGGCGCAGGGCTGACCGGTCAGCCGTCGCCCCCATCGCTGGCGTCGAACAGGGCGGCGGCCGCCACCACGTAGCCGAGCGCCTCGTGCTCACCGGCGATGCGGCGTCGCAGTTCGGCGTCCTCGGACGGATCCTCGGTGTTGTTGAGCCGCTCCACGTGGCGTGCTCGCGAACCCGGACCGATCGAGTTGGCGAGCAGGATCAACGCCCGCGCGAGCAGCTCCGACGGCACCTCTTCCAGCATCCGGAGTGCCAGGCGCCGCGCCGCGCCGGCCTCCTCTCCGAACAGCTCCTCCGCCGTCGCCAGCGGCTCCCCGCCGCGCTCTCTCACGGTTCCGATCCATGCATCGTGCACCGCGGGAGCGAGCCACCCCGCGAGGTCCAGATAGCTGGACGGCTCCAGGATGTGGAGTTCGCCGGGCTCCCACTCCCCATCCCTCCCCAGCGTGCGGGTTCCGAGCGCCACGCGACCATCGCGCAGGCGCTCGGCGAACAGCGTCGTGGGCGGCTCGTCGGCGATTGCCGTCTGAAATGCCGGTCCCCGCTTCTCCCCCGCCACCTATCCGTCCTTCTCCATCTCCGAGGCGAGCTCGCCCCCGATGAGTACCACCATCCCCGTCACGTAGAGCCAGAGCAGGAGCACGATCACCGCGCCGAGAATTCCGTACGTCTCGCTGTACGAAGCGAAGTTGGAGACGTACAGGCGGAAACCGAGCGAGGCCAGCAGCCAGAGCCCCGCGGCACCGGCCGCCGCCCTGAACAGCGTCGCTCGACAGTCGCTCTGGTCACGATTGGGAAGTAGGTAAAGGACCAGGAAGAAGGCGGCCGTAACGAACAGAAAGGCCAGCGGCCACTGGATGATGGTCCAGGCCAGCTCGGCCGCACCCCACAGGTTGAGAGCCCCTGCGATCTGCGGGCCCGCGATCAGGGAGACACTCGCCACCAGCATCAGGAACACCGCGGCGAGCATGACGCCGATCGCGATCGCACGCCGTCTGAACCAGGAGCGGTCCTCCTCCACGTCGTAGGCGTTGTTCAGCGAATCGCCCAGCGACATGAACACGTTGGAGGAGGCCCAGAGCGCCAGCAGCAGACCGATGGAGAACGGTCCGGGTGCACTCTCGTAAACGATCTGGGTGACGAATTCCTCCACCAGCGCTGAGGCATCACCGGGGAGCGCTGCCTGCAACTGCCCGTTGATCCACTCCGCCGTGGCCGCTCCTCCGAAGAAGCCCAGCAGCGCGAACACCACCAGCAGCGCCGGGGGCAGAGCGAGGAAGGCGTAGTAGGCCACCTTCGCCGCCTCGCCCGGGATGTCGTCATCCATGAGCTCGCTGGCGACCCTCCGGGGGAGGCTCTTCGAGGAGGCGGCGCTGGAGTCGCGTCGTTTCCCAGGCCTCTCGCCGGACCGCTCGCTCGATGCAGCACCGGCCACACCGCGCGCTTCCCATCCGGGCCGCGAGGCAGAGCTCTCGCCCGCCGCTGGCAGCGCCGGGCGTGCCCCCGGCATGGCGGGGGAGATCTCCGAGCCCGCGTCGCGGGAGGCCGTATCGGCGGTGAGCGCCCGCTTCAGCTCCGCGGCCTCGTCGCCTGCCCACGCGCCGGTGACGCGCAGCGAATCCAGCGTCTCACGCGGCGCCAGTTCGGCGTCCCGCAGACGCGAGATTCCCAGGTAGATGAGGCCACCCCCGATCACGAGAAGGACGACCGCGACGATCAGCGCCCCCAGCCAGTAGTTGCCGAGAAGTGTGCCGAGAAGGACCACCGCAAAGGTGGTCAGTGTAAGAACACCCACCACGGCCACGGCGCTGCCGATGGCCAGCTGCTTCACGGCATCACTCAGCTCCGAGAGACCGCGCCGGATCTCCGCCCGCGCCAGTTCGAGCTCCTGCCTGAGCAGCTCGGAACTCTCGCTGGCGAGTTCCCGGAAAAGGTCGCCGAGGGAGCGATCGCTCCCGCCGGATGCGTCGGCCTGGCGATTTCGCTTCTGCGTTTCCGAATCCATGACAGACCGTTTCTGTGCAGAGTTCACGGATGTTTGCTGCGCCAGGGGCAAGAAGTCTGCCGATTGCGGGGGATTCATCCGCTGTCTAACTTGTGATGGGACAGAGGCGCACATGATCGGGCGCGAGCGGAGCGGAGAGGGGGGAGGATGAATCGAGAGTCGCACCGGTCGGCGGGAGTGGTGCTCTTCCGCGGAGATGAACCCCGCACCTACCTGCTGTTGAGGTCGGCGCTGACGCGGCGGCCGGTCTGGGAGTTCCCGAAAGGGGCGATCGAGCCGGGCGAAAGTCATCTGCAGGCCGCCGAGCGCGAGCTGCAGGAGGAGACGGGTCTCGTGGCCGGAGATTACTCCTTGCTGGAAGGTTACCGTGCCGAGGAACGCTACTTCTTCACGCGCGGCGAGGGGCCCGACCGGCGCCTGATCCACAAACAGGTCAGTTACTTCCTGGCGGAGTGGAGGAGTGGGGACGTGGTGATTTCGCGGGAAGCCACCCGGTTCGAGTGGGCCACGCTGGAGGAGGCCCAGCGCCTGCTCCGCTTCCCGGAGAAGCGCAGAGTGCTGGCGGCGGCGGAGCGGTGGCTGGCGCGCGGGGCCCGTACGCCGTCGCCGGAGCCGCCGAACTCCTGAGCGGCGAACTCAGATCGGGCGCGAGTCCTCTCTGCCGGCGGTGAGGGCGGCCACCGGCGCCTCCAGCGGCAGCACCACCTCGAACGCGCTGCCCGCACCCTCCACGCTTCGCGCTTCGATCCTTCCCCCGTGCTGCTCCACCAGGAGCCGGGCGATGGCGAGCCCGAGGCCCGTTCCGCCCACCTGCCCGCGGGCGGCCTCGCCGCGGTAGAAGCGGTCGAACACCCTGGGCAGCTCCCTCGCCGGGATCCCCCTGCCGGTATCGCGCACCACCACCACCGCCCGCCCTCCTCCCCGGTGCTCCGAGAGCTCGGTGCCGCCGGGCGCGACGCGCTGCATTTCCGCCGACACACTGATGGTCCCGCGCTCCGTGAACTTGGCCGCGTTGGACACCAGGTTCAGGAAGACCTGCCGGAGCTGCCCCGCGGAGCCCTGGACGACGAGTTCCGGCGGTACGGAAAGCGACACCTCCACCGGCCTGCCGGCGACCAGCGCCTCGGCCATGTCGCAGATGTCGGCGAGCAGGGGCACCAGATCGACGTGGGTGCGGTCGTCCCGACGCAGCTCCTCCTCGCCGCGTGCGAGCGTCAGCAGGCCATCCACCAGGTGAAGCATCCATTCGGTTTCCTCCATCACCTCCGCCAGCGTTTCCTGCAGCTCCTCGGGGCTGCGCTCCCTCGCCAGCGCGACCTGGATGGTACCGCGGATGGAGGTGAGCGGAGTGCGGAGCTCGTGGCTGGCATCGGCGGTGAAGTTCCGCAGCGCATCCACCGCCCGCTCCAGCCGCACCAGCATGTCGTTGAACGAGTCCGCGAGATCGCGCAGCTCGGCGGGCCGCTCCGGCTCCGGAACGCGCCGTGAAAGGCCGCCGATCCCGATCTCCCGGGTGGCGTCCACCAGGCGGGAAAGGGGGTGCAGCAGCCGCTCGATCAGCATGCGACCGCCGAGCGCCGCCGCGACCGCGGTGAGCGGGATCAGCAGGAGCGAGATGAGGAGGAAGGAGCGCAGGGCACGCGCCTCCACATCGTCGCTGCGGGCGACGATGATCTCCACGGAATCACCGGTGGCGAGGATGGTGCGGCGCCGGAGCGCCTCCAGCCGCTGCCCGTTGGGCCCGCGCGGAGCGAGCTCCACCATCTGCTCCTCGGTGGCGATTCGCGGGATGCGGGCGGGGATGCTCAGCTGCTCCACCGTCTGCGCGGTCTGACGCAGCGAGGCGGTGCTGGTCCGCTCGAGCGCCTGCTGCAGCAGCAGGTAGGTGAGCAGGGTGAAGAGGCCCAGCGCCACCAGCAGGACGATCGAGTACCAGGAGACGATCTCCCGACGCAGCGTGGGGCGGCGATCGCGCAGGCTCACGTCATTCCTTTGCCGGCGCCTGAATGCGGTAGCCGACGCCCCGCACCGTCTGAATCAGTTCGCGCTCCGGATCCAGCTTGTTGCGCAGCGCGTTGATGAACACGTCCACCACATTGGTGCCCGGGTCGAAGCGGATCCCCCAGACGTGCTCCATCAGGTTGGCGCGCGAAAGCGGCCGCCCCTGGTGACGGAGAAGATACTCCAGCAGAGCGAACTCCTTGGGTGTGAGCTGCACCGGCTCGCCATCGCGGCGGACCTCACGGGTGGCGGGGTCCAGCTCCACCGGGCCGGCGCTCAGCACGGGAGACGAGGCACCGACCGAGCGGCGGAGCAGGGCCCGCAGCCGCGCGGTCAGTTCGGTGAAATCGAACGGCTTGGTCAGGTAATCGTCCGCGCCCGCATCCAGGCCCTCCACCTTGTCGTCCACCCGTTCACGCGCGGTGAGCAGGAGAACCGGAAGGGCGTTGCCGATGGAGCGGAGGTCCCGCACCAGCTCGATCCCGGTGCGGCCGGGGAGCATCACGTCCACCACCGCGGCGTCGAACTCCTCACTGGCGGCACGCTCGAAGCCCCGGTCCCCATCCACTTCGGTGACCACCGCGTACCCCTCCTCACGGAGCCCCTTCTGCAGGAACCCGGCGATGCGGGGACTGTCCTCGACGATCAGAACGCGCATTGGCCCGGCCGGGAAGTAGGATGGAATTCGAGGCGGACAGTTGCGGTATGCCCGGTGTTCCGGTGCCGCCCCGGGGTGTACCCGCGACGTCCGGGAAGATGCATACCACCCGCCGCCGCCGATCGCGTCACGCACATCCGCATCGTTCAATCTGGACGGTCCGGGCGATGAGCTGCAAATCCCTCCGCTGCCGTCGTACCGTAACCGCGGAGCCACGCTCCGCATGATAGTACGCCCGGGACTGGACGATCCGCTCATTAATCCGCCTTAATGCACCCCTAATGCCCCCCTAATGGAGAGCCGGAACGGTCCGCAGCCCCCCTGTGTACGGAATCGCGGAACGGTGGCCCCCCGGGGCCCGCAACCCCGAAGGAGAGAGAGTGAAGATGAAGAACTTCATGCGCAGAGCGGCCGCGCCAGCGGCGCTGGTACTGGGCGTCGGCGTCGCGGCGACGGCGATGGATGCGGTGCACGAACCCATCCCGCAGCTCGGAGCGCAGGCCTCGCCGATCGCCATCGGTGGCGCCGAACAGCTCTCCAGCGTCTTCCGCAATGCGAGCCGGGCCGCCCTCCCGGGGGTGGTTTTCGTGGAGGTGGAGTCGGCGGGGCCGGCGGGGCGGGGGACGGCCCAGAACCCGTTTCGTGGCACTCCGTTCGAGGATTTCTTCGGAACCCCGCAGAACCCGCAGCAGCAGGCGCCGCGTCAGGGGAGCGGCTCGGGGTTCATCATCAGCCCGGACGGCTACCTGCTGACCAACAACCACGTCGTGGCCAACGCCACGCGGGTCATGGTGACCCTCTCGGATCGTCGCCAGTTCAATGCCCGGGTGGTCGGGCGTGACCCCAATACGGACGTGGCGGTGCTCAAGATCGACGGAGACGACCTGCCGGTGGTGCGGCTCGGGAGCACCGAGGGGCTGGAAGTCGGCGACTGGGTGCTCGCGCTCGGCTACCCTCTTTCCCTCGGCGAGACGGTGACCGCAGGGATCGTCAGCGCCAAGGGACGCAACCTGGGGATCATGAGGCAGAACCGGGACGCGGCGGCACCGCTGGAGCACTTCATCCAGACGGACGCGGCCATCAACCCCGGTAACTCCGGCGGCCCGCTGGTGAACCTGCGTGGCGAAGTGGTGGGCATCAACACCGCCATCGCCTCTCCCACCGGGACGTACGCGGGCTACGGCTTCGCGGTGCCCATCCAGCTCGCGCGCCGCGTGGCGGACGATCTGATCCGTGACGGCGTCGTGCGGCGCCCGCGCATCGGCGTGGAGATCCGCGACGTGGAGCCGGCCGATGTGGAAGTGTTCGGGCTACCGAACGCGAACGGATCGGTGGTGGCCACGCTGCAGGACGGCCCCGCCCGGGACGCGGGAGTGCGGCTCGGTGACGTGATCGTGGCACTCGATGGGGCGGTGATCCCGCACACCAGTGCACTGATGGAGCGGATCGCGCTGCGGCAGCCGGGCGAGCGGGTGACCCTCGAAATCATCCGGTACGGCAACCGCCAGCAGGTGACGCTGCGGCTCGCCGCCTTCGAGGCGGAGCCGGTGGCGAGCACGGCCACCGCGCCGGCGACCCGCGACGCGACCTCCCGGCTCGGCTTCGCCGCCTCCGAGGTCACTCCGGCCATCGCCCGGCAGCTCGGCATCCAGCAGGCGGGCGGGGTGGTGATCACGCAGGTGGATCCGCTCAGCGGCGTCCCCCGGAGCCTGACCGGCCTGCGGCCCACCCGCGTGAACAACCGGGAGATCCGGAGCCTCGATGACCTGCGCCGCGCCGGCAGCGACGTTCGCCCCGGCGGCACCGTCTCCGTGGTCGGCCTCCTCCCCAACGGGAACGAGACGATCGTCAATTACCGCGTGCGCGAGTAGGGGGGCGGAGGATTCAGGATTCAGGATTCAGGGAACAACGCATGCGGCCCCGCGAGATCGCTCGCGGGGCCGCATGGTTTCCGGAAGCCATTCCGTCCCCCCCTGAATCCCGAATCCTGAATCCTGAATCCTCTCCCTACAATTCCAGGCCCTTCCTCGGGCTCTCGAACGCCACCCGGTCGATTTCCTTGCGGCGCTGACGCAGGGTATACCGGGCGATGGAGTCGGTGATGGCCGTACGGGCGGAGCGGGCGTCCTCCCAACCGAGCGTCTGCACGCGGCCGCCCTCGAGGTCCTTGTAGATCGCGAAGAAGTGCTCCACCTCGCGCAGGAAGTGCCCCGGCACGTCGCCGATGTCGTCGTAATCATCCCAGAGCGGGTCCGCACTGGGGACGCAGAGCACCTTTTCGTCCATCTCGTCGCGGTCGGTCATCCGGAAGAGGCCCACCGGGCGGACGTCGATGGAGCACCCCGGAAAGGTCGGGACGGTGAGCATCACGAGGGCATCCAGAGGGTCGTCGTCCTGCGCGAAGGTGCGCGGAAAGAAGCCGTAGTCGCCCGGGTAGTGCACCGCGCTGTAGAGAACGCGGTCCAGCCGGAACAGGCCCGTCTCCTTGCTCAGCTCGTACTTGTTGCGACTGCCCCGGGGGATCTCCACCACCACCGTCATCTCGTCGGGCGGGTTGGGACCGGGTTCCAGATCGTGCCAGAGATGGATCATCTTCCGAAATTCGAGGTGTTGTGCGTCTGTCCATGGTGTAGCTGCGCGCCCGCGCCCCGGAGGGGGGCGGCGGACGCGCGGCGGGGTGCAATGTACACGCCATCCCCCGGCGTTGACAGTGCTCCGGACGGGCTCTAGCTTCGCCCCGTCACTCCTCGCCCGCTTCCCACCCGGAGAACGCCTTGCTTCTGGGAGCACACGTATCCACCGCCGGTGGCGTCGCCAACGCACCCGCTCGCGGACTCGAGATCGGCGCATCCGCCATTCAGATCTTCACCAAACAGCCGAACCGCTGGGCCGAGAAGCCGGTGGGGGAGGAGGAGGCGCGCCTGTTCCGGGCCGGAATCGCAACGGCCGGGATCGGTTTTACCTGTGCGCACGACTCCTACCTGATCAACCTCGCCACTCCCGACCCGACGCTTCTGGAGCGTTCGTACCGCTCCTTCGTGTCCGAAATGCAGCGCTCGAGAGATCTGGGGCTCACCGCCGTCGTCACCCATCCGGGCAACGCCACCGACGGTGACGTCGAACGGGGCCTCGCTCAGAACGCTCTCGCCATCGAGCGGGCGCTGGCAGAGGTGCCGGGGCCGACAATGGTTCTCCTGGAAACCACCGCGGGCGCCGGCAAGGTGCTCGGCGCCACCTTCGAGGAGCTCGCCTCCATCCGCGAACGGATTGCCGAACCGCATCGCGACCGGGTGGGGATCTGCTTCGACACCTGCCACGTCTTCTCCGCCGGTTACGACATCCTCGGGGACTTCGATGGGGTGATGGACCGCTTCGACACGGCGATCGGCCTCCGGCACCTCCGGCTCTTCCATCTCAACGATTCGCAGCGACCCTTTGCCAGCCGCAAGGACCGGCACGCCGCCATCGGCGAGGGATCTCTCGGAGACGACCCGTTCCGACAGATCATGACCGATCCCCGGTTGATAGACGTTCCGAAGGTTCTGGAGACCCCGAAGGGAGACGACGCGGTGGCGGAGGACCGCCGCAACCTGGCGCGATTGATGAGCTTCATGGGATGACGCGGTGCTGAGGGGGGCCGGAACTTTCCGAGCGTCCCCTTGCGCCGGGTACAGCGGCGGCATATGCTCGACGTTGTTGGATACAATCTCGTATGCAACTTCTCCCTCCGCTGGCGTGTCACTCTCGGTCATAGACCTGCAATGTTGCCAGATACAGACACCATCCAGGAACGCGGGAGCATCTCGAAGTCCTACCGGACGCTACGTGAACTGATCGTCGTCGGTCGGCTGGCGCCCGGGACCCGATTGATCGAGACCTCTGTGGCGCAACGCCTCGGCGTCAGCCGGACGCCGGTACGGGGCGCGCTGCAGCGGCTGGAGCAGGAAGGGTATGTGGTGGCCGATCGGGGAGGTAAGCGGACGCAGATGATGGTTGCGCCGCTAACCCGTGAAGACGGCATGGAGCTGTTCTGGATCGTGGGGGAGTTGGAGGGAGTGGCCGCCAACTGGGTCGCCGGGTCGTCGCCCGCGGCGCGCCGTCAGATCGCGGAGGAGATGCACCGGGTCAACCAGGATCTCCTCGAGGCGGGCGAGCACTCCCCGGCGGAGCCGACCCGGATCTTCGATCTGCACACAAGTTTTCACCAACTCTACGTCGAAAAGTCGGGCGGGCTGCGCCTGATCGCCATGCACCAGTCGGTGCGCCCGCAGGTGGAGCGCTACCGGCGGTTGTACAGCTCCGCGCGGGGCGGCGACATACATGCCTCTGTAGCGGAGCACGAAGAGATCATCCGCTACATCCAGGAGGGTGACAGGGCCGCGGCGGAGCGAGCCGTACGGAGCAACTGGCGCAACGCGGCGGAGCGGCTCGCGGAAGTGATCGAGCGGATGGGTGAGCGCGGGAGTTGGTGATCCGTCCGCGCCCCGCCCGACGGTTGTCCGCACTCCGGCACCTGCCGACGGGCGACGAGCCGATCCGCTGGTACCTCGTCACCCGGTGCTCCCTCCAGCGAGGGGCCGGTCCAGTTTGTTGCGAAGGCTCCGGCAGGGACACCGAAGCAGCCCACCGGATACAGAGCAGGAAACAGAAATTGACGCAGCCAACCCCACGGGGCCGTTCGCCCCATCCTGCACTCCCCCCATCGGTCGTGGAGCGAAGACATGAGAAGGATTCGAACGTACGCCCGGTCCACTTCGCTGATGGTCGCGCTGGCGGTCGCTGGAAGCTGCGCGGACGGTGATCTGCCGTTGGAACCTGGCGGTGCAGCTGAGAGCAACGCGAAGGGATCCACTTCGAGCAAGCCGGTCGTGCTGTGGCGGGAGGCGGTGACTGGTGGTGACGTGATCCTGGAAGCCGTCTGGGGGAGCGGGAGGAACGATGTGTACGCCGTGGGGCGAAGCGGAACGATACGTCATTTCGACGGACGCCAGTGGCGGACGGTCCCCTCCGGCACAACCAGTGGGCTGTACGGAATATGGGGCGCCGACCGGTCGAACGTCTTCGCCGTCGGCGGGCTGGGAAACGTGGTGCGCTTCGATGGGGAGCGGTGGAGTCACATGGCTCAGCTTCGTGATGATGGCGGGACAGCCCGGCAGCTGAACGCGGTGTGGGGGAGTGGCTCCACGGATGTGTGGGCCGTGGGAAACCTGGGGTCGGCCCATCATTTCGACGGTGCCGGATGGCGCTTCGTGAAGCTTCCGACCAGCGTCGACATGAGAGCCGTATGGGGGAGCGGGCCCGCCGACGTGTTCGCGGTAGGCGACGGCGGGGTGATCGTGCATTTCGATGGTACAGGGTGGCGGGCGATGGAGAGTAACACCTCCACCCGGCTGAACGCTGTCTGGGGTCGCTACCCAGGATCCGTGTTCGCGGCGGGGTCGTTCGGGACGATCATGCACTTCGACGGAAGCGTCTGGCGTGAGCACGACCAGTCACGACTGGCTACCCCACAGCACCTTCGCGACATCTGGGGGAATGCTTCGCACGACGTGTTCGCCGTCGGCTGGGGAGGGGCGGTGCTGCACTTCGATGGCCGACGGTGGACCAGGATGGACAGCCCCACCGGCGTGCACCTGGAGGGGGTGTGGGGTTCGGACGGGTCGCAGCTCGTGGCGGTGGGATATCACGGGACGGCTCTGCACGGGTCACGGGGCAGAGGTGGTCCCGGCGTAGCGCCGATACACCCGCACGAGCCTGAGATCCGCCCGATCTGGCCGTTGAGCGGGAGAACGGATGCCGATGCGGACTCCGTGCACTCGCAGTACGGCCCCCGCTACATACCCGAGGGGCTGGACTTCCATGCCGGGATCGATCTTCCCGCGCCGGTCGGAACGCCCGTTCTCGCCGTGCTTCCGGGTGTCGTGACCGAGATCACGGTCTGGAACGGGGTCTCGACAGGGGCGGGGAACGCGGTCACAGTGGTCCACTCGAACAACCGCGCAACGTCGTACCTGCACCTGAACAGCGTGGACGTGGTGGTCGGACAGCGACTGGCACAGGGAGAGGTGCTGGGCACGGTGGGCCGAAGTGGAGCGACCTATCCCCACCTGCACCTGGGGTACTTCGTGGACATGCCGGCGAGCAGCCGGAGCGAAAGCCACAGCCGCAATCCGCTCGAGCTCCTCGCGCACGGGAATCCCGAGCCGATCGCGGCGGAGTTCACCGGAGACGGGGTCCGGCTCTCCGTGCCGATTCGCCGGATGACCGTTCGCTCCGTGGAGATCCTCGGCGAAGGCGAGGCGCGCGAAGTCGATTACTACGAGGTGGTTGCACGTGGGGCAACGCTGCGGAAAGAGCCGGTGCAGTACGGAGTACGGCTCACACCCGGAGCGGGTGGAGGGGGAAGGTTCCCACTCGGTCTGGAGGCGGATGGTAGTGCGTTCCGTACCGAGCGCGTGGTGATCGTCGGAATCGCAGGCGACACGCTGCTCGATGTGCGCCGGGAGGTCGGACAGTGAAGGCCCCGGCAGCGCCGAGCGAGAGCGGCCGGGAGAATCGTGCATCCGCTTCCGGGGCAGTGGTGCGCACCGCGTGGGTCGTTCTCCTTCTGCTGGCGAGTGTCACCAGAGCGCCGGCGCAGGAGTATGATCTGATCGTCAGGGGCGGTCGGGTGCTGGACGGAAGCGGTAGTCCATGGCAGTACGCCGATGTGGCCGTTCAGGGCGACCGCATCGTGGCGGTGGGCGCGCTCGGGCAGGCGCGTGCACGTCGGGTGATCGATGCCGGCGGGCTGTACGTCGCGCCGGGCTTCATCGACCCGCACTCGCATGCGGCCAGCGGGCTGGTGCGGCGGGATCTGAGTGATGCCCGGCCACTGCTGGCGCAGGGGATCACCACGGTGATCGTGAACCCGGACGGCGGCGGCGCCGTGGATCTGGCGGCACAGCGTCGACAGCTCCTGCAACACGGCCTGGGCGTCAACGTGGCGCAGCTGGTTCCGCACGGGTCGGTTCGCCGTGCGGTGCTCGGCATGGAGGATCGTGCGCCCACCGCTGCCGAGCTGGACCGGATGCGCCAGCTGGTCCGCCGGGGGATGGAAGCGGGCGCGTTCGGCCTGTCCAGCGGACCCTACTACGCGCCGGGCAGCTACGCGACCACGGAGGAGCTGATCGAACTCGCGAAGGTGGCGGCTGCGCACGACGGGATCTATACGAGCCACATCCGCGACGAGGCCGACTTCAACATCGGGGTCGTGGCCGCGACGGACGAGGTGATCCGCATCGCGCGGGAGGCCGGGCTTCCCGGGATCGTGACCCACATCAAGGTGCTGGGTCCACGTGTCTGGGGGTACTCGGCCGCGCTGGTGAGCCGGATCGAGCGCGCGCGGGCAGAGGGGGTGGAGGTGTTCGCCGATCAGTATCCGTACGCCGCATCGGGCACCGGTCTGGTGGGCGCTCTCGTCCCGCCGTGGGCGCAGGTGGGCGGCGACACGGCGCTCAGCCGGCGCGTCGGCGACCCGGCGGAGCGGGCGCGGCTGCGTGCAGGGATCATCGAGAACCTGGATCGTCGGGGTGGGGCCGCGCGGATCCAGTTCCGGCGGCACGAGCCGGATCCGTCCATCGAGGGGCGTACGCTGCAGGCGGTCGCCGACGAGCGGGGGATCCACCCGGCCGATGCCACCCTTCAGCTGCTGCTGGCCGGCTCCGCTTCCGTCGTCTCCTTCAACATGGACGAGCGGGACATCGAGCGCCTGATGGTGCAGCCGTGGACGATGACGTCGTCTGACGGCGAGCTCGTGCCGATGGGCGAGGGCGTTCCGCACCCGCGGTCGTACGGGACCTTTCCCCGGAAGATCCGGGAGTACGTGGTGGAGCGCGGGGTGATCTCACTGGAGCAGGCGATCCTCAGCATGACGCACCTGCCGGCCCGGGTGCACCGGATGGAGGATCGGGGCATCGTTCGACCCGGCGCGATCGCAGACCTGGTGGTGTTCGACCTGGAGCGACTCGACGACCCATCGACCTTCACCGATCCGCACCGCCTCGCCGAGGGGTTGGTGCACGTGGTGGTGAACGGTCAGATGGCGATCGAGGACGGGCAGTTCTCCCGGCAGCTGCACGGACGGGTGCTTTCGCGCCACCCCACCGGTACGGCGTCATCTCGTTGAAGATCGCACTCGAGAGCGCCCCACCTGCAGCGATACATGCGCCGGCGGGGGCGGCGATCCGCCCCCATCCGAGGGCCATCAACCAGGCGGAGGTCGAATGCAGGTGTTTCTGAACGGCCGGTACGTGCGGAAGGAAGAGGCGATGGTGCCGGTGGACGACCGCGGCTTCGTGTTCGGCGACGGCGTGTACGAAGTGATGCGCGCCGTGAACGGGCGGATCTTCACCGCGGACGAGCACCTGGCCCGCCTCTGCGAGGGGCTCGCGGCGATCGGATGTCGCCTGCCGCCAGGCTACACACGCGAGCGGTTCACCGGGATCGCGGATACGTTGCTCCGTGAAAACGAACTGACCACCGGTCAGGCGACCGTGTACCTGCAGGTGACCCGCGGTTGCGCCCCGCGGACGCACTTCTTCCCGCCGTCTCCGGTGGAGCCGACGATCTTCCTCTCCGCGGCGCCGTTCCGCGTTCCGACCGAACTGGTGGAGAGGGGAGCCGACGCAGTCACCTGCCCGGACGTACGGTGGAGCCGCTGCAACCTGAAGACGCTCAACCTGCTGGCGAACGTACTCGCCAAGCAGACGGCAGTGGAGCAGGGTGCCACCGAGGCGATCCTGGTGCGGGACGGGGTGATCACCGAGGGCGCGTCCACCAATGTGTTCCTGGTGATCGATGGACGGATCAGGACCTTTCCGGTGTGCAACTACATCCTCGCCGGGATCACGCGCTCGGTGGTGATCGGACTCGCGGCCGAGCTGGAGATCCCGGTGGTGGAGCGCCCGGTGCGGATCGAGGAGGTCGCGCGCGCGGAGGAGATCTTCCTCACCGGCACGACGACCGACGTGCTCCCGGTCGTGAGATTGGACGGCAGTCCCGTCGGCGACGGCAGACCGGGGCCGGTGGCCAGGGCGCTGGGACGCGCGCTCACCGAGCGGATGGAGCCGCAGCTGGCGACGGCCGGCGGCTGAACGGCCGTGCCAGCGCACCATCGCCGGAACCAGGGACGGCCCCTGCGGGTACGCCCCGGGATCATGAGATATCGATCGGCGCCGCGTGGAGGATGGGCCGCCCTGGCCCTTCTGGTCGCCGCTCTCGCGATTTTTGCGGGAGTGGTGCTCGCTCCCGTTGTGAACCACGCCTCCGGTCTCGCTGCCGCGGAGTGGTCCGTGGGGCAGGGTGGCGCGGACCTTCTCAGCGCGTCACTTCCCTCCGGGGGAGACGAGCACGCGGGCTTCTGCCCGGTCTGTGACGCACTACCGGCGTTCCACCTTTCGGAGGCCGCGGTTCTCCCGGACCAGCAGGTGGGTTCCGGAGCCGGTGGGTTCGCACCCACCGGAGCGGCGCTCGCCGCGGGCCACACCGCAGCACCCTCCGCACGCGCACCACCCGCCACCTGATCGGGCCGCCGGGGATTGCCCCCGTGGCCGGGCAATGACAAACTGGCCGCACTCCCGGAAGAGGCGGCGGCGATCCGCCCCCAGATCACGTGAGCAATGCATCGGAACTCCGCAAGGATCATCTGTAGCTGTCTGGCCCTCTGCCTCGCGGCCGTCCCCACGACGGCGGTGGCGCAGGCGGCCGGGACCCAGGCGAACACCGGCTCCATCCTCGGCTACGTGCGGGATGCGAACACGGGGCAGCCGCTTCCCGCCACCCAGGTCCGGCTGGCGGAGCTCGGGCGTGCCGACCTCGCGCATCGCGGTGGCGACTTCCATTTCGAGCGGGTGTTCCCCGGGACCTACACGGTGTCGGCGCAGCGCCTCGGTTACGCACCGGCATCCATGACCGTTCGGGTGGAAGCGGGTGAGACGGTGCGGGTCGAGCTGCCGATGCGACCCTCGGCGATCGAGCTGGAGGGGCTGATCGTCACCGGGACGGGCCGGGCTCGACTGCTGGAGGAGGCGTACCGCCCCACCTCGGTGGTGGAGGGCGCGGCGCTGCGGCGCCAGCTCGGCTCCAGCGTCGCCGCGACCATCGAGCGCGAGCCCGGCATCGCGCAGCGTTACAACGGCCCCGCGGCCGCCCAGCCGGTGATCCGTGGCCTCAGCGGCGACCGGGTGCTGGTGCTGGAGGACGGCAACCGCACCGGCGACATCGCCTCGACGGCCTCGGATCACGCGGTCACCATCGACCCCCTCACGGCGGAGCGGATCGAGGTGGTGCGTGGACCCGCGGGCCTGCTCTACGGGAGCAACGCGCTGGGCGGGGTGATCAACGTGATCCGCGAGGACGTGCCGCGCACGCTGCCGGAGAGGATCACCGGGATGGCGAGCGCGCAGGGCGAGTCGGTGAACCAGGGGCTCACCGGCGGCGCGGAGATCATGGCGCCGCTGGGGCCGGTGGCCGCGCGGGCCGAGGTGAGCCTGCGGCGCGCGGGTGAAACGCGGACGCCGCTGGGAATGCTCCCCTCCACCGAGATGGACGGGCACAACCTGGGTGCCGGCGCCAGCTGGGTGCACCACCACGGATACATCGGAGCGGCGGGTCGCGACTACCGGATGTCGTATGGCGTACCGGGCACCTTCAACGGGGAGACCATTCCGGGTGCGCACGAGGGTGGCGTCACGATCGACCTTCGGCGCAGCACGGCGCGCGGTGAAGGGGCTTGGCTGTACGAGCTGGGGCCGTTCCGTTCCCTGGAGGCAAATGCCAGCTACGTTCGCTTCGAGCAGACCGAGCGGGAGCCGGGCGGCTTCGTGGGCACGCGCTTCGGCCAGCTGACCGGGACGGCCAACGTGCTGGCGCGTCACGAGCACCAGAACGGCGGACTCCGCATGGAGGGCGCGGTGGGCGCGTGGGCGATGGGCCGCGACTTCAGCGTCAGCGGCGGCGCCACGGGATCCCACCCGGCTCAGCAGCTGTCGGCCGCCGCCTTCGGCTACGAGGAGTTCGCCTGGGGCCCGTTCAGCTTCGAGGGCGGGGCGCGCTTCGACTGGACGAGCATCGACCCGGTGCTGCGCGGCACCGGTGACCTCCCCGGCATTCGGACGCGTCAGTTCGGGGCCTTCTCCGGGTCCGCCGCGGCGACGTACGAGGTGCAGCCGGGGATCCGGCTTGGAGCGAGCGTCGCCCGCGCCTTCCGGACGCCGTCCATCGAGGAGCTCTTTTCCGATGGACCGCACCTGGCCGACTACTCGTACAATGTGGGCAATCCCGATCTCGGCGCCGAGTTCGGTCTCGGGACCGACCTCTTTCTCCGGCTCTCGCGGCCGGGGCTGCGGTTGGATGCCTCGGTGTTCCGGAACTCCATCCGCAACTACATCTACTACGCTCCCACCGGTGAGCTGGACCCACGCTTCAACCGCTTCCCCGTGTACCGGGCGGCGGCCGACGACGCGGTGCTGACGGGCGCGGAAGGACGGGCGCAGTGGGAGGTCACGCGTGGGTTCGTGCTGGACGGTGGTGCCAGCTACGTGCACGGTCAGCGCGCCGGGGGAGACGAGCCGCTGCCGGCCATCCCACCGCTGAGCGGCACGCTGGAGGGGCGCTGGGAGGGCGTCCGGTACTCGGCCGGGCTCGGCTGGAGGGTCGCCGCGGAGCAGACGCGGGTGACCTTCCCCGAACAGCCCACGCCGGGGTACTCGCTGTTCAATGCGACGGCCGGGATGCGCTGGACGGCGTGGGACCGGATGCATACCCTCACGCTCCAGGTGCAGAACCTCAGCGACGCCGTCTGGCGGGATCATCTCTCGCGCATCAAGGAGGTGGCGCCGCAGCCGGGGCGGAACGTGCAGCTGCTGTACCGGGTGAACTTCTGACCACCGGGTCTGTCGGCGGGCACTCCGGTGCAGCCGGGTACGCCGCGTGCAGTTGCCGGCGCCTGGAGCATCATCAACATGTGAACGGAGAATGGCCGATGAGAGCGATAAAGGGGTTCCGGTGGCTCACGCTGCCGCTGCTGCTGGTGACGGTTCTGGTGGGCTGCGACAATCCGGTCGGGAACGGCGGCGGACACCCCGAGGGGCTGGTGATCACGAACCAGCAGGGTGCTGATGTCGCCACCTATCTGTATCCCACCCGCACGAGCACGGGCCGGGTGGTGGTGAGCGTGGGGACCGAGTCGAACTTCCGGGTGCACCTGCTGGCGCGCGACGGCAGCCGCATCGAGCTGGACGGGCTCGAGTACAGTATCGGGCAGGTGGTGCTGGTGACCGGGCTGCTGGCCAACGTGAGCTTCTCCGGCGCGGATCAGCTCCGCGTGGTGGGGAACGCCGCCGGCTCCACCAGTCTGCGGCTGCAGGTGAATCACGGAACCCACGAGGAGTTCGTGGCCGAGGTGCGGCTGGACGTGGAGTGAGGCGGGCGGGCGGGCGGGTGAACTTCCTTGACCCCGTTCCGCAGTGCGGTTAAGTTGCCCAGCGGTTGGATGTGCCGGGAAGATAAATTTTTGAGCCAACACTTTTGAAGCCGGGGCATTCTCTCGCTTCGGACGCCACGCCTCGAAAGGGGAAGGCGGAAGCGGCGGGGGAGCCACCTAGAGTTCGAGACAAGGCTTCAAAGATCCTTCCCGACACGTCCAGGCTGGGCCGGCCTCGCAACCGCGAGGCTGGCCCTTCTTTGCGTTGAACGCGGGAGAACCAGAACCGATGCCACGAGTCCGCGTCACCCGACGAGTGCACTTCTCGGCCGCTCACCGCCTCAGCAACCCCTCACTCTCGGACGCCGAGAACGAGCGGTTGTACGGCCTGTGCAGCAACCCGAACTGGCACGGGCACAACTACGAGATGGACGTCACGGTGGAGGGCGAGATCGATCCCTCCACCGGTTATGTGCTCGACCTGAAGCGACTTCGGGAGGTGGCGGAGGAGCTGGTGGTGGGGGATCTGGACCACCGGAACCTGAACCTGGACGTGCCCTGGCTCGCGGGCGTGCTTCCCTCCACGGAGAACCTGGTGGTGGCGATCTGGGAGCGGCTGGCGCCGGAGATTCCGAGCGGTCGGCTCGTACGCCTGGTGCTGTGGGAGACGCCGCGCAACAGCGTGGAATACACGGGGGGATGAAGATGACCAGCGTGACCGAGCCGCGTGACGAGGTCGGGGAGGGCCGCACTGCCTTCGCCGAGCTGGTTCGCGAGCAGCTCCTGCAGCTGGGCGAGGATCCGGACCGCAACGGGCTCGTCAGAACGCCGGAGCGGGTGGAAAAGAGCCTGAAGTGGCTGACGCGGGGGCACTCCCTGAGCGTGCAGGGTGTGATCGGCGACGCCATCTTCGACGAGGATCACCACAACATGGTGATCGTCAAGGATATCGAGATGTACTCGCTGTGTGAGCACCACATGCTGCCGTTTTTCGGCAAGGTGCATATCGCCTACATCCCCAACGGGAAGATCGTCGGGCTCTCCAAGCTGCCTCGGGTGGTGGAGGTGTTCGCGCGACGGCTCCAGGTGCAGGAGCGCCTCACCGAGCAGATCGCGCAGTCGCTGATGGAGGTCCTGGAGCCGCAGGGCGTTGCCGTCGTGATCGAGGCGGCCCACCTCTGCATGATGATGCGCGGTGTGGAGAAGCAGAACTCCAAGACGCTTACCAGCGCGATGAAGGGGGTGTTCCTCTCGGACCTCCGAACGCGCGAGGAGTTCCTCCGGCTCTGCATGGTGAACTCGTGACCGAGGAGCGAGAACCCTCGGCGCGCAGCCCCAACGGGGAAGGCCCACTCGCCGGCACCACCGCGCTGGTGACCGGTGCGTCCCGCGGGATCGGGCTGGCCATTGCACGGGAGCTCGCCGCCGCGGGGGCGTGGGTCGCGATGACCGCCCGGGGTGAGGAGGACCTGAGGCGGGAGGCGGACGCCATCGGCGGACACGCGATCCCGCTGGACGTGTCCTCCCCCGCCGCCGTGCACTCGCTGGCGACCTACCTGGACGACCTGCTGGGCGGCTGCCCCGATGTCCTGGTCAACGCCGCCGGCGCCTTCTCGCTCTGCGCGATCAGCGCCACCGAGCCGGAGGCGTTCGACGAGCAGATCGCCGTGAACCTGCGGGCGCCGTTTCTGCTGATCCGCGCCTTCCTGCCGCGGATGCTGGAGCGGAACAGCGGACACATCGTGAACCTCGGCTCCGTGGCCGGGCGGGTGGCGTTCCCGGGGAATGGCGCGTATTCCGCGTCCAAGTTCGGGTTGCGAGGGCTGCACGAGGTGCTGTCCGAGGAGCTGCGCGGCACCCGCGTCCGTGCCACACTCGTGGAGCCTTCGGCCACCGACACCTCGCTGTGGGACGCCATCGATCCCGACGCCAGGGACGACCTGCCGTCCCGTGCCGCCATGATGCGCCCCGAGCAGGTGGCGCGCGCGGTCATCTTCGCCATCGCCCAGCCGCCGGAGGTCCAGCTGTCGGTGATCTCCATGCGAGCGAGCGGTTAGATCTTCTTCGATACCCATGTTCATCATCAGCGTCCGTTCGCATTACGATTCCGCCCACTTCCTCCGCAACTACCACGGGAAGTGCGAGCGGCTCCACGGCCATCGCTACGAGGTGGAGGCCGCCTTCGCCTTCGAGGAGCTGGGCCCGGGAGGGATGGCCTACGACTTCACCGACGCCAAAGCCAGGCTCCGCGAGATCACCGAGGAGCTGGACCACCAGAACCTCAACGACCTGGAGCCGTTCCGCGAGCTGGAGAGCAGCGCCGAGAATCAGGCACGATACCTGTTCGAGGAGTTGCGCCGTCGCACCGGCGAGTTCGGCAGGCAGCTGCTCTACGTCCGCGTCTGGGAGACGCCGAACCAGTGGGCGCAGTATTCGGAGAAGGCGTTGTTCTTTTAGGGGATCGGGGACCGGGGGTCGGCATTCAGGGGCGGTTCGCCGGATGTCCCTCCCGCCGCGCCGTTCCTCCGACCCCTGACACCTGATCCCTGACCCCCGCACCATGCACATCCTCCTCACCGACGTCCTGACCTGCCCGCGGTGCGGGCCGGAGTTCGGTCTCATCCTGCTGGCGGATGAGATGCGGGAGCGGATGGTGACGACCGGGTGGCTGGGATGCGCCAACTGCCGGGAGCGGTATCAGATCGCGGACGAGGTGGTGGATCTCAGGGCGGGAGGGGCGGAGATCCTGCCGGCGAGTGGTGGCGGGAACGATTCCGGGGCCGACGAGACCGCCTACCGGATCGCGGCGCTGCTCGGCGTGAATGAGGGGCCGGCCGCGGTGTTGCTGGTGGGCTTCGAACCCGGTGTTGCAGCGGCGGTCGCGGGGCTGCTCCCGGACGCGCGGATCACGGCCACGGCTTCCTCCGAAGAGAAGACGCCCTCGGGCAGCTGCAGCTGGATTCTCCACCGCGAGCGGCTGCCGCTCCGGAGCGGCTCCATGCGCGGTGTGGCGCTGCACGGCGCCACGGCGGCCGGCGCGCTGGAGGAGGCCGTCCGGGTACTGCAGGCGGGGGGGCGGCTGGTGCTGGATCCGGCGCCCGCCGGAGCCGCTGAACGGGTCGCGCAACTGGGGCTGGAGGTGCTTCTCGAGCAGGAAGGTGTGGTGGTTGCGTCGCTCTCCCGTGGCCGGTAACTTGGGATTCAGAAGGTGTTTCGCAGACCCGTACCCTGCCGCTTCCGCGACGGGATTCGCCGCGCGTGAGGCCTCCGCCAGCACATTCTCTCTACTCGCCGCGTCGCTGCTATGTCTTGGTGGAGGAGCCTGATTCCCGGTCGGTCCGATGACGCACCCGGCGACACCGATTACTATTCCGAGGGCACGGATCTGATCAGGCAGGAGAAGTACCACGAGGCGCTGACCTCCTTCCGGCTCGCCCTGCGGGCGGCACCGAACGACACGGACGTTCTCCAGCAGATCGCGGTCACCTACACACACATCGGGATGACCGACGAGGCGGTGCGGACGTACCGGCGGGTGCTGGAGTTGAAGCCGCACGCGTCGGGCGCCCATTACGGTCTGGCCTTTCTCCTGCTCCAGCGGGGAAGCGTGGACGACGGGATCGCGCACCTCCGGGCCTTCCTGGCGCATCCACCCCGCGTCGCCGATGCCAATCGCCACATCAGCCACGCGCGACGCACGCTCTCCGACCTGACCGGTGAGGACGAGCCGCTGCTCGAGGCGCCGGCCGAGAGTGAGTGAAGCCGCAGCGGTCGCCGGTGGTGACGCCGCGGGCATCGTCTTCGTGGTCACGACCATCGACGATACCGCAGCTGCGGAACGGCTCGTGCACGGGTTGCTCGACGCCGGCCTGATCGCCTGCGGAAATGTTCTCCCGGACATCACCTCGATCTACCGATGGAAGGGCGAGGTGGAACGAGCCGGGGAGGTCCTGATCGTGCTGAAAACGAGGGAGACGCTGGTCGAGGCGCTGTTCGCGCGCGCCACCGAGCTTCACCCGTACGAGCTGCCGGAGCTGGTGGCTCTGCCGATCCACACTGTTTCCCATGCCTACTCCGCCTGGGTGAGGCAAGAGACGAACGAGGTGAGTGCATGAAGGGTCGCAGCAAGGGGCAATCGACGGCGGGGAAGTCGGAGGACGAGTCGTCGAAGCCGACCGCCGGCGGGACGCACGAGGGCACGAGCACGCCGGAGGGCGAGGCATCACCGTCGAGCGAATCCTCCGCCGGCGAGGAGGCCACGGCGCAGGCAGCCGTTCCCGCGGGTCCGGGAGCGGACCGGCTCGCGCGTGGCGAGGAGTTGCTGGCGCAGGGGAACATCGTTCAGGCGGCGGAGGCGTTCACCGCCGCCCTGTCGCTGGAGCCGGACAGCGTGCCGGCCCTGCTGGGTCTCGGTTCCGCGATGCTTGCGCAGGCGCAGTACGAGGGAGCGGAGAAGGAGTTCCGGAAGGCGCTGAAGCTGGCTCCGAACATGCCGGAGGTCCACTACCAGCTGGGGCTCACGTTGTTCAAGCGGGGAGTGTACGCGACGGCGATCACCCAGCTGCGTCGGGCCATCGAGCTGCAGAAGGAGTTCCCCGCCGCGCACCTGGTGCTCGGTGAGTCGCTGAACCTTTCCGGTGAACCGGAGCAGGCGATCGACGCGCTGGAGCAGGCGCTGCAGCTTCAGCCGGAGAATGCCAAGGCCTTCTACGCGCTGGGCATCGCCTACGACAGGAAGGGCCAGCCGGAGCGAGCGGCCGAGATGTATCGCCGCTCCCGGGAGGTGAGTGCCCGCTGAGCCACCCCCCGGCCCCGACGGACAGACCCCTGGCGCTGCACCGGCCGGGGGTTCGCTGTTGGTACAACCCACACAGGGTGATCTCTGGAGGCAGACGTCGCGTGCCGTGGTGGTGCTCGGCACGCCCATCGTCCTCGCGAACCTGCTGACCTGGGCGGTCGGCTTCACGGACGTGTTGATGGTGTCGCGGCTGGGCGAGGCGGCGCTCGCGGGGCTGGGGATGGCCAACCAGATCTTCTTCCTGGTGGTGATCTTCATCCTCGCGGTCACCACGGGGACGATGGCGCTGGTCGCCCGGGCGGTGGGTGCGCGAGACGAGGCGATGGTGTCGCACGTGTTCCGGCAGTCGGTGCTGCTCGCCGCCGGTCAGGCGGTGCTGATCGGCGGACTGGGGATCCTGATCGCGCCCACCCTGCTGCGCCTGCTCGGCGCCACCCCGGAGGTTGCCGCCGCGGGAGCGCTGTACCTGCGCATCCTCTTTCTGGGGGTGGCCGCGCCGGTGCTCGATTTCACCATCGCCAGCACCATGCGCGGAGGGGGCGACGCGGTGACGCCGCTGCGCATCACCGCCGGCGTGGTGGTGATGAACATCGTCGGCAACTACCTGCTGATCTTCGGTCCCGGGCCGCTGCCCGCCTTCGGGATCGCGGGGGCGGCGGCGGCCACCGTGATCGCCCGCGGCGCGGGTGCCTGGTGGGGGTGGCGGACCCTCCGCCGGGGAACCGGCAACCTGCGGGTGATGAGCGGCTCCTGGCGGCCGGATACAGGCGTCATGCGCCGGGTGCTGCGGATCGGGGTGCCGAGCGCCTTCGAGGGATTTCTCCGCGCCGGTTCGGGCGTGGTGTTCGTGGGGGTGATCGCGCGAACGTCGGCCGGGCCCGCCGCGGTGGCGGCACACACCGTGGGTCTGCAGCTCGAGTCGTTCGCACGGATGCCCGCCTTCGCCATCGCCATCGCGGCCACCTCGCTGGTGGGGCAGCGGCTCGGAGCGGGGGAGGAGGCCGAGGCGGAGCGCGCCGGCTGGAGCTCCCTCGGAGTCGGCCTGGTGCTCATCGTCGTGCTCTCCGCCCTGCTCTTCCTGCTCGCGGGCCCGGTGGCGACGCTGTTCACCGACGACCCTGCGACTGTCGCGCTCACCGTGCAGTACCTGCGCATCCTCGCGCTCGCGCAGCCGATGTTCCTCGCAGCGGTGGTGATGGCCGGTGCACTGCGAGCCGGTGGTGACACCACCTATCCGATGTGGGTGTCGTTCGTCAGCGGCTGGCTGGTCCTGCTCCCCTTCGCCTACCTGCTCGGAGTCACCCTGGGGATGGGACCCGGCGCCGCATGGCTCATGCAGGGTGCCAACTACGCGGTGTCCGCGCTGCTGGTGATCGTTCGCTTCCGCGGTGGAAGATGGCGGACGATGCGGGTCTAGGTGGAGTGAGGTCGCCCGTTTCGCAGTGAGAGGAAAGATCCAGCGGGAGGGGGATCCGCGGACAGGGGTATACTCCTGACTCAACCAGGCACCGGATGTAGTGTCAGGGGTTCCGAAGACCCGCTGATCCGCGTGTAACCTGTGCGTCTGCGAGCATGGGCGACCGGGTCATCCTGACCGGGTCATCCCGAGCGCAGTCGAGAGCCTGCCCTGAGCGCAGCCGAAGGGGATCCCTCCGGGGCGCCGGCCCGGTCAAAGCGATCTGCGGGCAGCGCGAGGTCTTCACCGGCGGCGCGTGGGCGGGGAGCCGGGTCGGCCGACCACAGGATCCGGGGATCGGTTGAGTCAGGAGCATACCCCTGTCTGCGACGGTCGTTCAACGGTGACGGCCCCGGGTCCGTGATCGGCGGATGTGGTTCGATGGACGGGGGGCTCCCGGAACCATTCCGGCGTATGCGGTGAATCAGCAGGGAAGGGCGGCGACGGAGTTCGCCGGCCGGCCGCTCGCGGGTCGGGCGGTCGACGTTCCAAACAGGAAGGAGAATCCGATGTCCGGACTCTGGCTGCTGGGCAGTGTGGTAGCGCTTGCCGTGGGTGTATGGATCGGGGTCGGCGCGCCGGGTTGGCCGCACCGGCCGAGCACGGAGCGGCGGCATACCAGCCATCGCAACCTGAACCCGATCGCGTGGGGGCGGACCTCCAACCGCGAGCGCCAGAAGGTGCGAGAGATGGGAGATCGAAAGCCCCGCATCCGCCGCCACTGAGTGCGCCGGGCGGCCGCGGCCGCGCGTTGCAGCGGCGTGTCTCCGACGCTATATTTTCGGCTTCCCTGCGGGGCACCCGACAGAAACCCACCCGATGGCGGAGGAGCCCGATGGCCGGGCACAGCAAGTGGTCCCAGATCAAGCGCAAGAAGGCCGTCACCGACCAGCGACGAGCGGCCGCGTGGACGAAGATCATCCGCGAGATCACCGTTGCTGCGCGAGCGGGCGGCGGCGATCCGGACGGTAATCCCCGCCTGCGCCTCGCGGTGGACAGTGCCCGCGCGGCCAACATGCCCAACGACAACATCGACCGGGCCATCAAGAAGGGCACCGGCGAGCTGGAGGGCGTGGAGTACCAGGAGGTCACCTACGAGGCGTACGGCCCCGGCGGCGTTGCCATCTACATCGAGGGGCTGACGGACAATTTGAACCGCACCGTCGCCGACATCCGTCACGCGTTGACCAAGACGGGCGGCAACCTGGGGCAGACCGGCTCGGTGGCCTGGATGTTCGACCATCGCGGCCAGATCGTGTTCGACTCCTCCAGCAACGACGAGGCGACGCTGCTGGAAGCGGTGCTCGAGGCGGGCGCGGAGGACATGGAAGGAGACGGGGAGTCGTTCGTCGTCTACACCTCCATCGGCGACTTCCACGCCGTCCAGGACGGGTTCAAGGCGCGTGGGCTCCAGTGGGACAGTGCCGAGTTAGCGATGGTTCCGAAGACGATGATGAAGGTGGAGGGCACCGAGGCGCCGAAGCTGGTGAAGCTGCTCGACATGCTCGAGGAGCTGGACGACGTGCAGAAGGTCTACACCAACGCGGACATCGACGAGGACAGCCTGGTCGGGGCGGGTTGAGGAGGGTCTCACCTCCGAGCGCCGTCGGCCTTCCCACGTCCCACCGCCCTCTCATCGCTTGATCATCCTCGGCATAGATCCGGGCACCGCGGTCACCGGGTACGGCGTCGTCTCCCGTGCGGAGAACGGCGCCATCGCGCTTTCGGAGTGCGGAGTGATCCGCACCCCGGCGCGCGCGCCGCTCGCGGAGCGGCTGCGCGACATCCATGAGGGCGTGGGCGAGCTGATCGAGCGGCATCGCCCGCATGTGGTGGCGGTGGAGGGGGTGTTCTTCGGCAAGAACGTGCGGACCGCGGTGGTGCTCGGGCACGCCCGCGGCGCCATCCTGGTCGCCGCCTCACTGCGCGGCCTGGAGGTGGCGGAGTACCCACCGTCCGAGGTGAAGAGCGCCGTCGTGGGCGCGGGGCGGGCGACCAAGGAGCAGGTGCAGTTCATGGTGCAGCGGCTGCTGCGTCTGCGTGAACCGCCGCGACCGGACGATGCGGCCGATGGTGTGGCCGTCGCGCTCTGCCACTGCTTTCGCGGGTTCGGACCGGCCTCGCGCATTCCGGTGCGGCTTCCGCAGATGCCCGCCGCCGGGTGGGCACGGTGATCTCCAGGATCCAGGGAACGCTGATCGCGCGCGAGTTGGACCGGGCCGAGGTGATGACGCCGGGCGGAGTCGGGTACGAGGTGCACATCCCCCGCAGCGTCTTCGAGCGGCTTCCCCCGGCCGGCAGGGACGTCACGTTCCGCACCTATCTCGTCGTGCGTGAGGACGCCCATCTGCTCTACGGGTTCCTGGAAGAGGTGGAGCGGCAGGTGTTCGCCCGGCTGCTGACCGCCTCCGGTGTCGGGCCGCGGCTCGCGCTGAGCCTGCTCTCCGCGCTCCCCGCGGGTCGCCTGGTGCGCGCGATCCGTGAGCGCGACATCGCCGCACTCACCGCGGTCTCCGGCGTCGGTCGGAAGACGGCGGAGCGGCTGGCGCTGGATCTCGCCAGCAAGCTGGACGACATCGCCGTCCCGACCTCCGGCGGCCCGCAGGGTGCAGGCGTGGAGGAGGCGCTGCGTGCCCTGACCGTGCTCGGCTTCCCCCTCGCCGACGCCGAGCGCGCGGTGCGGGAAACGCTGCGGGAGGAAGGGCCGCTGACGGCGCAGGAACTCATACGGGCGGCGCTGACGAGGGTGAAGTGAATTGTGAATTGTGAATTGTGAATTGTGAATTGTGAATTGTGAATTGTGAATTGTGAATTGTGAATTGTGAATTGTGAATTGTGAATTGTGAATTGTGAATTGTGAATTGCAGGCGGGCCGCGGGATGGATCAATTCACGATTCAACATTCAATTCAACATTATAAACGGTTTCCCCGGCTCCCTCCATCATGCCCGAAATCCCGTCCCGATCCGAGATCACCACGCCGCAGGCGCTCAACGACGACGAGGGCGTCGAGCTGAGCCTGCGGCCGCAGCGGTTGAGCGAGTTCATCGGGCAGCCGAAGGTGAAGGAGTCGCTGAAGATCGCGATCGACGCGGCGCTGAACCGGCGTGAGCCGCTGGACCATACGCTCCTCTACGGACCGCCCGGGCTGGGGAAGACGACGCTGGCCATGCTGATGGCGCGGGAGATGGGCGCCAACGTCAAGATCACGTCGGGGCCCGTGCTCGAGAAGCCCGGTGACCTGGTACGGGAGCTGACCTCGCTGCGGGCGGGGGACATCCTCTTCATCGACGAGATCCACCGGCTGCGGCCGATCATCGAGGAGTTCCTGTATCCGGCGATGGAGGACTACCGGATCGACGTGCGTCTCTCCGATGGTCCGAACGCGCAGATGATCTCGATGCCGGTGGAGCCCTTCACGCTGGTGGGCGCGACCACCCGGTTCGGCCTGCTGACTCCGCCGATGCGCGCGCGTTTCGGCATCGTGCAGCGACTGGACTTCTACCCGGTGGACCAGCTGGCCTTCATCGTGGAGCGTTCGGCTGAGATCCTGGACGTGAAGACCACCAAGGAGGGGGCGATGGAGATCGCGAGGCGCTCGCGCGGCACCCCCCGCGTGGCCAACCGCCTGCTGCGTCGGGTGCGCGATTACGCGCAGGTGCGTGCGGACGGCGTCATCGACGTGCGCGTCGCCGACGCCGCTCTGCAGATGCTGGACGTGGACGAGTTCGGCCTCGACGAGATGGACGCGCGCGTGCTCCGCTCGCTGATCGACCACTTCGATGGCGGGCCGGTCGGTCTCGGCACCCTCGCTGTGGCCATCGGCGAGGATGCGGGCACGCTGGAGGAGGTGTACGAGCCGTTCCTCATCCAGAACGGCTTCCTGATGCGCACGCCGCGCGGCCGCGTGGCGACGGCGAAGGCATACCGTCTCTTCGGGTACGCGCCGCCCATCGAGGGGCAGCCCTCCGGCCAGGCCACCTTCTTCGAGAGCTGACATCCCGGTGTCCAGCGGCCCGGAGGAGCGGGGGAGACGGACGTCGGACTACCAGTTCGATCTCCCCGAGGATCGGATCGCACAGCAGCCTGCCTCGCAACGAGACGAGAGCAGGCTTCTCGTCGTGCCGCGCGACGGTACGGGCTTCGAGCATCGTCGGTTCCGCGACGTAGTGGATCTGTTCTCGCCCGGCGACATCCTGGTAGTCAACGAGACGCGAGTGTTCCCGGCGCGGCTGCTGGGGCGGCGTCCCGGCGGGGGCGAGGCCGAGATCCTTCTGCTGCACCCCGCCGGGGACGACGCCCACTGGGTGGCGCTGGTCCGCCCGGGTTCGAAGCTGCGAGCGGGAAAGGTGGTGGAGATCGCGCCGGATCTGTCGGTGGAGATCGCGGAGGTGCTGGAGAGCGGGGAGCGCCGTGTGCGGATCGTCAGCGATCTGCCGCTCGACGAGGCGCTCGCGCGGCATGGACAGGTGCCGCTCCCGCCGTACGTCCGGCGTCCGGCCACCGCGGGCGACGTGGAGCGCTACCAGACGGTGTACGCACGCGAGCGTGGTTCCGTCGCCGCACCGACCGCGGGTCTGCACTTCACTCCAGAACTGCTCGAGCAGCTGGAGGGGCGCGGCATCGGCACCGCGCGGCTGGTACTGCACGTGGGTGTGGGCACATTCCGCCCCGTGGAGAGCGACGACCCCGCGGAGCACCCGATGCACCGCGAATGGTACAGCGTCTCGCCGGAAGCGGCCGCGAGCATCAACGCGGCGCGACGCAGCGGAGCGGCCATCTGGGCGGTGGGGACCACCTCGGTGCGCACTCTCGAGACGGTCGCGGACGACGCGGGCGAGGTGCATCCGGGCTCCGGCTGGACGGACATCTTCATCCGGCCGCCCTACAGCTTCCTCGCGGTGGACCGGTTGATCACCAACTTCCATCTCCCGAAATCCACCCTGCTGATGCTGGTGGCGGCGCTGGCGGGGTACGAGACGACGATGGCCGCGTACGAGGAGGCGGTGAGGGAGGGGTACCGGTTCTACTCCTACGGGGACGCGATGGTGGTGGTCTGAGGGGCGGGCGCGAGGGCGAGGGCGAGGGCGAGGGGGCCGGTGCGCCCCACCGACCCGTCATTCAGAGGGAGCAGTGCAGTACGGGGGAGCGCGCCGCCGGCGGCGCGACCGAAGAATCCGGATGCCGGGTTCACGCGGGAGCGTTGGCGGCGTACGATCCGGGTTGAGCGGCAACGCTGCCTCCCCAGAGGGAACCTCGACTGCGCTCGGGATGACGAGGGAGGGCATGCGGGATGACGGGGTCCGCTCACGCATGCCCCGGACTCCGGCTGGCCTGTAGTACAACGGACTCCGGGTCACCTGTTGTACACGGACTCCGGGTCACCTGTTGTACACGGACTCCGGGTCACCTTGCTTTCATCCGCCGGGCGGGCCACCTTTCGCGGCTGACCTGCGACCCCGGAACGACCTTGTTCGAGTTCGAGATACACGCGACGGACGGTGCCGCGCGCACCGGCACGCTCCGCCTCCCGCACGGG
Source organism: uncultured Gemmatimonadales bacterium (assembly GCA_963793235.1). Taxonomy (GTDB): domain Bacteria; phylum Gemmatimonadota; class Gemmatimonadetes; order Longimicrobiales; family Longimicrobiaceae; genus CAWBZF01. The sequence goes on along the minus strand of CAWBZF010000006.1, from coordinate 634,347 downwards.
GAGGTGGAGACACCGGTGTTCATGCCGGTGGGCACGCAGGCGACGGTGAAGACGCTGGCCCCGACGGAGGTGGAGGGGCTCGGCGCACAGATCATCCTCAACAACACCTATCACCTGTACCTGCGGCCGGGGCACGAGGTGGTACGGGAGCTGGGCGGGCTGCACGAGTTCCAGGGGTGGGCCGGGCCGATCCTCACCGACTCGGGCGGGTTCCAGGTGTTCTCGCTCGGCGACATCCGCACCATCGCGGAGGAGGGGGTCACGTTCCGCAGCCACATCGACGGGACCAGGCACCTGTTCACTCCGGAGCGGGTAATGGAGATCGAGCGGGCGCTGGGTGCGGACGTGATCATGGCGTTCGACCACTGCCCGCCGGGTCAGGCGGAGCGGTCGCTGGCGGCGGAGGCGTCGCAGCGCACGCTGGAGTGGCTGCAGCGGTGTCGCACCCGCTTCGATGAACTGAAGTTGGAGGATCCGACCGGGCCGACGCAGACTCTCTTCCCGATCGTGCAGGGGGCGGTCTACCCGGAGCTGCGGGTGGCGGCGGCACGCGCCACGCTCGGGATGGCCGAGTGGGATGGGATCGCGATCGGTGGGCTTTCCGTGGGCGAGCCGAAGCCGGCGATGTACGAGATGCTGGACGTTTTGGAGCCGGAGCTTCCGCCGCGGCTCCCGCGCTATTTGATGGGCGTGGGCTACCCCGACGACCTGCTGGAGGCGATCGGGCGAGGTGTGGACATGTTCGACTGCGTGGCGCCCACGCGGAACGGGCGGTTCGGAACGGCATGGACGCGTGACGGCCAGATCAACATCAAGGCGTCGCGCTACCGCACCGACCGCGAGCCGCTGGACCCGGAGTGCGGGTGCTACACCTGCAGCAACTTCACGCGTGCGTACCTGCGCCACCTGCACGTGGCGGGTGAGTGGCTCAGCATGCGGCTGCTGACGATTCACAACCTGCGCTTCCTGGTGGAGATCGCCGAGGGCGCACGGCGGGCGATCCGGCACGGCGAGTACGCCGGCTGGAGCGCCGAATGGCTGGAGCGGTTCCGCGCCGGCAAACGATCGGCGGCGACCGGCTGAACCGGCGGTCGGCAACCGAGCTGGAGTGCGCCGCCCGCGGTGGGTGGCGCTTCAACGACAACGAAGAGGCCGCCGCGGCGAACCCGTCGCCGGCCAGGGCAAGGAGATGGCATGGGCATGGCACTGATCATTCAGCTGGTCTTCATCGTCGCGATCTTCTACTTCATCCTGATCCTGCCGCAGCGGCGGGAGCAGAAGAGGCACAGGGAGATGCTCGCGGCGCTGCGGCCCGGCGAGCAGATCGTCACCGTGGGCGGGCTGGTGGGCGACATCGTGCAGATCAGGGAGGATCTGGTGACGATCAAGAGCGGCGACGCACGCGTACTGATCGAGCGGGCGCGGATCGCGCGCCGAATCGACCCCACTGCGGGCGAAACCCGGTAGGAGAGCAGCCATGTCGGTTCTGAAGATCGAGATGCTCGGGTCGGACGTGCTTCGCAGGCCGGCCGAGGAGGTGACGGAGTTCGACGGCGATCTCCAGCGCCTGATCGCGGACATGTTCGAGACCATGTACGAAGCCGAGGGGATCGGGCTCGCGGGTCCGCAGGTGGGGGTCTCGCGCCGCATCTGCGTGGTGGACCTGGCCGATGACGAGCACCCGCCCGTGGCACTGATCAATCCGCGCATCGTCGAGAGCGGCAGGGCCACGGAGAAGAGTGAGGAGGGCTGTCTCAGCATCCCGGGCATCGCGGGGCTGGTGAACCGCCCGGCCGAGGTGGTGGTGGAGGCCACCACCCCCGACGGGACTCCGATGCGCATCGAGGCGGACGGGCTGATGGCTCGCTGCCTCCAGCACGAGATCGATCACCTGGACGGCGTCCTCTTCATCGACCGCATCTCGCCGCTGAAGCGCGACATGCTGCTGAAGAGGTACCGGAACCTCTCCGACGAGGGGCGGAAGGGACGGGCCGGTGCGACCGGCGGCCGGGGGCGATGAGGGTCCTCTTCTGGGGCACGCCGGATTTTGCCCTTCCAGCACTGCGTGCGCTCGGTGAGGAGGGGCACCTGGTCGTGGGGGTGGTCACGCAGCCGGATCGGCCGGCGGGTCGCGGCCGGGAAGTGTCGATGTCGCCGGTGAAGAGAGCGGCGCTCGATGAGGGGATACCGGTCCTGCAGCCGGAGCGCGCGCGGGGTGAGGAGTTCCTCTCGCAGATCCGGGCGCTCGATCCGGAGATTTCGGTGGTGGTGGCTTACGGGCAGATCCTCCGCCCGGAGGTGCTCGCGCTGCCGAAGCACGGCTCTGTGAACATCCACGCGTCGCTGCTCCCCGAGCTTCGCGGCGCCGCGCCGATCCACTGGGCGGTGATCCAGGGGCACGACGTCAGCGGGGTGACCATCATGCGAATGGAGGAAGGGCTCGATTCCGGGCCCATCCTCTTCCAGGTGCCCGATCCGGTGCGGCCGGACGAGACGATGAGCGATGTCGCGATGCGCCTCTCCGAGATCGGGGCGGAGGCGCTGATCGACTCGCTGGCGCTTCTGGAGGGCGGGATGCTGGAGGAGCGCGAGCAGGACCACTCGCGGGCGACGTACGCGCCCAAGATCGGGCCGGAAGTCGCGCGCATCGACTGGTCGCTGCCCGCGGTGGAGATCGCTCGCTACATGCGGGGCCTGGATGCGGTGCCGGGCGCATGGAGCGAGGGCGCGGGCGGGGCTCGCATCAAGTTCTTCATGCCGAGGGTCGAGGTGCGTGACGGCCCGCCCGGCGAGGTGCTGGACGCCGACCCGGAGGTCGGCGTACTGATCGGGACCGGCCGTGAAGCGGTGCGGGTCCGCGAGGTGCAGCCGGCCGGCAAGCGCCGGATGGAGGCCGCCGAGTGGATTCGCGGGCGCGGTGTAGCCGTGGGGGATCGCTTCTCCTGAGCGGGCGCCGGCCGGTTCCGCGGCTGCACCTGATCGCGACCGACGAGGTGCTGGCGCGGCCGGGGTTTCTCGATCTCGCCGGGCGCCTGGTGGAGCGGGGAGGGGCGGAGGCGGCGATCCACCTCCGATCCCGGCTCGCGACGTCGGCGGCGCTGCTGGAAATCGCGCGGGGGGTGCAGCAGCTGTGCGCGCGGTCGGGTGGGCTTCTGATCGTCAACGACCGGATCGACGTGGCGATCGCGGCCGGCGCCGCCGGGGTGCAGCTGGGAAGCCGCGCGCTGCCAGTGAATGTGGTGAGGGACAGCTGGCCGGGGCAGCTGATCGGAGCGTCGGTGCACGGCGTGGAGGCGGCACGCGCCGCCGCGGTGGCGGGTGCGGATTTCCTCCTGGCGGGTACGCTCTGGGCAAGTGGCAGCCATCCCGGCCGCCCGGGGAGCGGAACGGGGTGGCTCCCCCGCATCTCGGATCTCGGCCCGCCGGTGATCGGCATCGGCGGGGTGCGAGAGGGCCGGGTGGCTGAGCTGAGAGACATGGGTGTCCACGGCGTCGCGGTGGTGCGCGCGGTCTGGGACGCCGACACTCCGCTGGCCGCGCTGGATGCGATCCTCGCGGAGGTGAACGGCAGATGAAAGGGTCGAAGCAGATGAGTGAGATCGAGGTGCGGCTGAACGGAGAGATGCGGGAGGTGCCGGGCGGGATGAACGTCGAGCAGCTTCTCCGCCACCTGGAGCTGCAGCCGCGGCTGGTGGTGGTCGAGCGCAACGGAGAGATCCTGCGCCGCGACGGCTACGCGGAGGTGGGCATTGCCGCGGGCGACACGCTGGAGCTCGTCCACTTCGTCGGCGGCGGATGATCGCCATCGCGGAATCGCGCCGGAGTATCACCAACGGGAGAGAGGCGGAATGTCGAGTTCGATGATGGATACGCACGTCTGGGACGCTCCCCTGATCATCGCGGGGCGGGTGCTGAGTTCGCGGCTGATGGTGGGCACGGGGAAGTACCGGGACAGTGCGCAGATGGTGGAGGCGATCGAGGCGTCCGGCGCGGAGGTAGTGACGGTGGCGGTTCGTCGCGTGGATCTCGACCGGAGCAGGGAGGAGAGCATGCTCCATCATCTGGACCCCGAACGCTATCTGCTTCTCCCCAACACCGCCGGGTGTTACACCGCCGAGGAGGCGGTGCGCTACTCGCGGCTGGGACGGGCGGCGGGGATGTCCGAGTGGGTGAAGCTGGAGGTGATCGGTGACCAGGAGACGCTGCTGCCGGATGCCGAAGCAACCGTGCTTGCAGCGAAGGAGCTGGTGGCGGACGGCTTCACCGTGCTCGCGTATACCAATGACGACCTGATCACCGCGCTTCGGCTGGAGGATGCCGGGTGCGCCGCGGTGATGCCGCTCGCCTCGCCGATCGGCAGCGGTCTGGGACTGATCAACCCGTTCAACGTGCGCACCATCAAGGCACGCCTGCAGGTGCCGGTGATCGTGGACGCGGGGGTCGGCACCGCTTCCGACGCGGCGCTGACCATGGAGCAGGGCGTGGATGGGATCCTGATGAACACCGCGCTGGCGGAGGCCGAGGACCCGGTGCGGATGGCGCGTGCGATGGGTCTCGCCACCGAAGCGGGGCGCCTGGCCTATCTGTCCGGCCGCATGCCACGTCGGGAGCGGGCCGTGCCATCGAGCCCGCGCCGCGGCATGCTGGATTGACGGCTCCTTGGGCGAGATCGTGACGCGAGGGAGTGTCACTCCGGGTCGGGTGGCTGCGCTGGAGGTGCTGCGCGCCGTCCGGCGCGGTGACCTGGCGGACCGTGCGATGCACCGCGTGGCCGGGGAGCTCCCGGCGCGCGAGCACGGGTGGCTTCAGGAACTGGCGTACGGTACCTTCCGCCTCCGGGGTCGACTGGACCACATCCTGGGCTCCAGGGTGAAGGGAGGGTTGGGTTCGCTGGAGCCGGACGTTCTGGACGTGCTGCGGCTCGGGGCGTACCAGCTGCTGGAGATGGGCAGCGTGCCGCCCTACGCCGCCGTATCCCAGTCGGTGGACCTGACCCGCCTGGCCGGCGCGCCGCGGGCGGCCGGGCTGGTGAACGGGGTGCTGAACGCGGTGCAGCGGGAGCGCGAGCGGCTCCCCTTTCCGGCCCTTGCCGAGGCGCCTGTGGAGCACCTCACCAGCTGGGGGTCCCACCCGCGCTGGCTGGTGGAGCGGTGGATCGGTCGCTGGGGCGTTCCGGGGACGGCCCGTCTGGTGGAAGCCAACAACACGCGGCCCGAGCTGTACCTCCGGCCGGTAGGCATCGCGGTTGAGCCGGCCATCATCCGGCTGAGAGAGGCAGGAATCGTCGCGGAGCGTGTGACCTTCTCGCCCAACTCGATCCGGATCGCAGCGCCCGCGTCGGCGGCGGCAGCGCTTGCGGTGGTCCCCGCGATCGTGCAGGACCCGGCGGCGACGCTGGTGGTGGATTTTGCCCGGCCCGCCCCCGGTGCGACGGTGATCGACCTCTGCGCCGCGCCGGGAGGCAAGGCCGTCGGGCTCGCCGACGCGGGCGCCCGGGTGGTCGCGGCCGACCTGTCGCGGTGGAGGCTCGCGAGGGTGCGCGAGAACGCCGAGCGGCTCGGGCTCACGCTCGGCATGGTCCAGGCCGATGGCCGTGTGCCGCCCTTCCGGCCCGCGGATCTCGTCCTGCTGGACGCGCCCTGCACGGGAACCGGCACGCTACGCCGTCACCCCGACGGAAAGTGGGTGGTGGACGAGGCGCGGCTCGCATCGCTGGTGCGGTTGCAGCGAGAGCTGCTGGTCGCTGCCGCGGCGCTGGTGAGGCCCGGGGGGCACCTGGTCTACTCGACCTGCTCGGTAGAGCACGAGGAGAACGAGGCGCAGGTGGAGGCATTTCTCGCCGGGAACCCCGACTTCCGGAACGATCCGGCGACGGATACGGTACACCCCGAACTCAGCAACCGCGACGGCTTCCTCCAGTGTCTCCCGCAGGAGCGGGGGGTGGACGGCTCGTTCGCGGCAAGACTACGGAGAATCGATTGAAGAACTCGAGGCGCCGGAGGTGGGAATCATCGTCTCCCCTGCGCACGCCGGCCGCGCGAACCGCGCTCTGGATCCTGGGTGTGGGCGTCGGGGCCTTCCTTCTGGGGTACGCGCTGGTGGCGCTGGTGGTATTCCGTGGAACGAACCGGCCCGCGGTGGTCGCCGTGCCGGAGCTGAGGGAGCTTCCCGCGAACGAGGCGCAGCGCCGGCTCTCCTCGCTCGGCCTGGTCATGGTGCTGGGCGATTCGCTGCCGAATCCGCTGGTCGCGGAAGGTGCAGTGCTGGCGCAGAGCCCCCTCGCCGGCCGTGAGGTGCTCCCCGGGACCGGGGTACGAGTGATCATCAGCGCCGGTCGAGCGCGGCGAACGGTGGTGGATGTGACCACGATGGGCCGCGCTCAGGCCGAACGCGTACTCGAAGCGCTGGGCTTCGAAGTCACTGTGGTGGAGCAGCCCGCGCCACTCGCCGCCGGTCGGGTGATCGGCACGGACCCGGCCGCGGGAACGGTGCTCCCGACTCAGGCGCGGGTGCAGCTGACCGTGAGCGCCGGGCCCCCGCTGGGTGCGGTGCCGGACGTGGTCGGGCTCCTCGAGGACGATGCGCGCAGCGCGCTGGTCAGCACCGGCTTCCGGGTCAGCGACGTGATCTACGAGTTCAGAACCACCGACGTCGGGATGGTGGTGCGGCAGTTCCCGCTCCCGGGCGACAGCGTCCGGGTCGGCAGCGGGGTGGAGCTCCGTGTCGCCACCGATCGTCTGTTCCAGGAAGAGCAATGAGTGCTGGAAGGGAGGAGATGCTGCCGCGGCGTGAACGTCGCCCCCGCGCCCGCCGCCAGTGGGGGCCGGTGGTCGGTCTGCTCGCGCTGGTCCTTCTCCTGATCGCGCTCGGCTGGACCGTCCGGGATCGCTTTCTGCCGGTGGAGGTCGGCACGCCGGCGCCGGCGTTCCAGGTCCACGATCTCGATGGGAACCCCGTCTCCCTGGCGGAGCTGCGCGGCGAGGTGATCCTGCTGAACATCTGGGCCACCTGGTGCCCGCCGTGCCGGGAGGAGATGCCGTCCATGCAGCGTCTCCACGAGGAGCTGGGGCCGGAAGGGCTGCGGGTGGTGGCGGTCAGCATCGACGCGCGCCCCGGAGCGGCGGATCCCGCGGGCCGGCCCGGCGGCGACATCCGCGCCTTCGCCGAGGGAATGCAGCTCAGCTTCGACATCTGGCACGATCCGCCGGGTGCCATCCAGCGGACGTACCGCACCACGGGTGTGCCCGAGAGCTTCGTGATCGATCGCCGCGGCATCATCGTCAAGAAGGTGATCGGGCCCACCGAGTGGGACTCGGAGGCCAACATGGAGCTCATCCGCCGCCTTCTGGAGGAGTAGCCGGTGGCTTCCGTTCTTCGCGCCTTCACGAACAACTGGAAGCTGAAGCTGCTCGCCTTCACGCTCGCCATCCTGCTCTGGGTGGTGGTCAGCGCGGAGGAGGTGACCAGTCGCTGGATCGACATCCCGCTTCAGGTCTTCGTCACCGATCCCGAGTACATGCTGCGGCTGGAGTCGGTGCCGCAGCAGGTGTCGGTGCGCTTCGCCGGCCCGCGCCGGGAACTGATCGACCTGCGCTTCCGCAGTCCGCCGCTGGTGCTCAACATCCTGGACGTGGCGGACGTGCGGCAGACGTTCGAACTCCAGGCGCGCATGGTCCAGATCCCCACGCAGCTCGCCGTCAGCGTGGTGGACATGCAGCCATCCTCTGTGGATCTTCAGTTCACGCGCGTGGAGAGCCGCTTCTTCTCCGTGCGCGTGCGGCTCGCGGAGCCACTCCCGCCCGGCTGGGTTCTGGTGGACTCCCTGACCGTGCAGCCGGGCCGCATCCGCGTCACGGGCCCGGAGTCGCGACTGGCTACGATCGACTCCATCCTCACCGTGCCGGTGGTGCTGCCGCGCACCGACTCCGCCTTCGCTCTCTCGGTGCCGCTCGACACCGCGCAGCTCCGGGGGCTGAGACTCTCCGCGCGTCGCGTTCAGCTGACCGGTATGGTGGATCAGCTGGTGGAGCGTACCTTCGCGGGGATGCCGATCTCCGTCGGGGCCGGGCTCACCCTCCAGCCGGCGACCGCCGACGTTCGGGTGGTGGGGCCGCGGAGCACCGTTTCGGCCCTGCGCCCCGCGGATTTCCGGGTGGTGATCTCCATCGACTCCATTCCGCAGCGGTTCCCCGAGGGCGGGCTCCCGGTGCCGCTGCGTGTGGAGCGACTTCCGCCGGGGATCCATGCGGAGGTCACGCCCGGTGCCACGAGGATGCTGCCCGCGCGCGTCCCGCTGGACACCGTGCCCGTTCCGCGCCCGGTGGCACCAGCCGACACGCTCCCGCCGCCCGACCTGTGAGCGAGATCCTCACACTCGGCATCGAGACGTCGTGCGACGAGACGTCGGCCGCGGTGCTGCGGGGGGAGCGGGAACTGCTGGGGCACGTGATCCACTCGCAGGACATCCACCTGCTGTACGGGGGTGTTGTGCCGGAGCTCGCATCGCGTGCCCACCTGCGCACCGTGGATGCGGTGGTCCAGGCCGCGCTTGGAGAAGCGGGCGTGGGCGTCCGCGACCTGGGGCTCATCGGCGTCACCGCGGGGCCCGGGCTCATCGGGGCGCTGCTGGTGGGAGTGGCGTGGGGGAAGGGGCTCGGATGGGCGCTGGACATCCCGGTCGTGGGCGTGCACCACATGGAAGCTCACCTGTTCGCGACGCAGCTGGAGAACGAGGAAGCGGAGCCGCCCTTCGTGGCTCTGCTGGTCTCGGGCGGCCACACGTTGCTGCTCTGGGTGCCATCGTGGGGCGAGTACCGGCTGCTGGGTGAGACCCGGGACGACGCCGTGGGCGAAGCGTTCGACAAGGCGGCCAAGATGCTGGGGCTGCCCTACCCGGGTGGGCCGTCCGTCCAGCGGCTGGCCGAGACCGGCGACGCCACCCGGCACCGGCTGCCGCGGCCGCTCGTGGCCGGGAACTCCCGCCCGGGTGATGCGTCCTTCTACGACTTCTCGTACAGCGGCCTGAAGACGGCGCTCCGCGTTCGCATGCAGGAGCTGGAGCGGGAGGGCACGCTGGAGCAGGAGCTCCCCCACCTGGCTGCGGCCTTCCAGGAGGCGGCCGTCGACGCACTGGTGGTGAAGACGATGCGGGCGGTGAAGGAGACGGGGTGTGCGCGGGTGGTCCTCGGGGGGGAGTCGCCAACAGCCGCGCGCTGCGGGAACGGCTGGCGGAGCGACTCGGCCCGGATGGTCAACTGTTCCATCCATCCCCCCGCCTCGCGACGGACAACGCTGCCATGATCGCCCGGACCGCCGTGTTCCGAGACCGCCGAGACGGGGCCGCCGGCCTGGATCTCAACGCCCGGGCCGATCTTCCGTTTCCCGGCCTCTCACTCGCCACCGGCGCGTAGATGGCACGGGGATGGCAACGCAGCACCGGCCATTCGAGGGACATTCCCCGGCCGGCGGGCCATCCGGTCACCACCAGAGCCGCTCCATGCTCACGATCCTCCACATCTCGGACCTGCACTTCGGACCGCCGTTTCACCCGGAGGTAGGCGAAGCACTCCTCCGCATGGCGCAGGAGATAGGACCGGACGTGATCGTCGCCTCCGGCGACTTCACGCAGCGCGCCCGGGAGGAGCAGTTCCGCGATGCACGCGCGTTCCTCGATCGCCTGCCGGGCGTGCCGCTGGTGGTCACACCCGGGAACCACGACGTGCCTCTGTACCGGGTGAGGGAGAGACTTCTGGACCCGTATCGCCACTACCGGCGCTACATTTCGCAGGAGCTGGATTCCGTCACCCGGGTGGAGGGCGCGGTGATCGTCGCGCTGAACTCCACCGCGCCGCGGATGGCCATCACCAACGGGCGGGTGCACGCCTGGCAGCTGCGGTACGCCGCCGAGGCCTTCGAAGACACTCCGCCTGAAACGCTGCGGCTGCTGGTTTCACACCATCACTTCGCGCCGCCCCCCGACTTCGAGGGCGCCAAACCGATGCCCAAGGCGAAGCGCGCGCTGGATGCCTTCACGGCCATGCGCGTGGATCTGATCCTCGGCGGGCACCTGCATCGTGCCTACATCGGAAACTCTCTCGACGTGTACTCCGGCCGCGACCGCGAGCACGGCATCGTCATCGCCCAGAGCGGCACCAGCGCCTCGCGCCGGGGGCGGGCGCGCGAGCGGGAAAAGAACTCTTTCAACGTCCTGCGTATAGACCAGCGGACGATCCGTGTGACGCACCACATGTACTTCGACGATGCGGACGGTTTTGTGCCGACCAGCCGGCACATCTTCTATCGCGGTGGCCGCCCCCCGCTTCCGGGTGAGGCGGTGGACGCACGCGACTACTCCGAAATGGAGCATGGCGACCTTCGATACGCGCCGTAAGCTTACCCGGGATGACATCGCGAAGGTCGTGGGGGCGGGTGTGGGCGCGGGAGTGACCGTGGGCCTCGTGACGGCTTACGTGACGCGGCTCCTGGTGCAGCGCGAGCGGCTCCGCGGGGGCCGTGATGCGAGCGAGCCGCTGGAGATCCGGGTGCGGCGGAGCCGGGGATGAAGGCGGGGCTGCGGCTGTACTGGCCCTGGCTGCTGGGCGGCTTCGTCTGGGCGGTGGTGCTGGTGGGCCTGGTGCTCGCTCTCTACACGCGCACCACCTGGGGCCGCGAGCGCGTGCTCGCCTTCACCATGGAGACGCTCGGCGGCCAGCTCAACGGGACGCTGCGCGTGGAGCGGCTCACCGGCAACGTGTTCACCGGCGCCCGCCTCTACGGGATCTCCCTGGAGGACGAGTTCGGCGAGCCCTTCGTGAGCGCCGACAGCGCCTTCATCGAGTACCGGCTCCCCACCTTCCTCGGGGGAGACGTGGTGATCCAGCACCTGGAGCTGTATTCACCGCGGCTTTCGCTGCTGCGGATGCCCGGAGACACCCTCTGGAACTACCAGCGCGTCCTGCTCGACCCCGATCCGGATCCCGATGCCGTTCCCCGGGCCACGCTGATCGAACACATGCGCGTGCTCGATGCCGCAGTATCGATCGGCATGGAGTGGGTGGACGACCCGGACCTCTCCCCGGCCGAGCAGCGGCGTGTTCTGACCGCGGCACTCACCGACACGGCGCGGCTGGTCGCGCGCGAGGTGCCCGGCGGCTACCTGCGCATGATGCGCGTGGATGCCTCTTCCGCACTGGTCACCGAGCTGTACATCTCTCCCGACGAGCGGGGTGGCACCTACCTGAAGGTGGACAGCCTGCAGGGCGACGTGCGGATCTGGCGTGACCCCCCACTGCAGATCCGCCAGCTGACCGGCGAGATGAACCTGCGCGAGGGGCTCCTCCGCTTCAATGCCCCGCGTATCGTGCTCGCGGCCTCCGAGATCCGCTCGGTCGGCGAGATCGATCTCAACGAGGAGGATCCGGTCTACGACATCCTGCTGGCCAGCGAGCAGGTCGCCTTCCCGGACATGCAGTGGCTCTACCCGCTCTTCCCGGACGAGGGTGGGGGATCGCTCCAGATGCGGCTCCACACGCGACCCGAGGGGTTCTTTTTCTTCGCGCGCGACATCGATCTCCACGCGCCGGGAACGCGGGTTACGGGTCAGTTCGGGATGATGCTGGGCGATACCCTGCGTTTCGTGGACGCCGACCTGCGCGCCGACCCGCTGGACGTCCGCACGGTGGAGGGGCTGCTGCCGGCCGGTCTGCCGGTGCGCGGGCTGGTGATCGGCGGGGCGGAGATCCGCAGTCCGGACTCCTGACGCGGGGAGGGCGGCGCTGGCCCGACCCGTCATTCCGACCCGTCATTCCGAGCGCAGTCGAGGAATCCCGCTCGGGTGCCGACTGGAGTACCGTGGGACGATGTCCTCGCCGATCCAGGCGTCCCGGAGGGATGCCTCGACTGCGCTCGGCATGACAGAGGGTGCTCGGCATGACAGAGGGTGCTCGGCATGACAGAGGTTGCTCGGCATGACAGAGGGTGCTCGGCATGACAGAGGGTGCTCGGCATGACAGAGGTTGCTCGGCATGACAGAGGGTGCTCGGCATGACAGAGGGTGCTCGGCATGACAGAGGGTGCTCGGCATGCCCCCCCTTCCCGCATCCGCTCGAACGTCCGCTTGACAAGCGGGGAGGTCGCGACTACTCTGCGGCCTTCAGCAAAGCGCCCTTCCCAACACCACCTCTCGAACAGGAGCCTGCGCGTGGACGCAGCCGCCGCGACTCACTCGCGCGAACACTGGGGTACCCGTGTCGGTCTGATCCTGGCCATGGCCGGGAACGCCGTGGGCCTCGGTAACTTCCTCCGGTTCCCCGTCCAGGCGGCGAACAATGGTGGGGGTACCTTCATGATCCCCTACTTCATCTCCTTCATCCTGCTGGGGGTCCCCCTGATGTGGCTGGAGTGGGGGGTTGGCCGGCGGGGGGGTCGGTTCGGGCACGGAACCATCCCGCGAATGTTCGCGGGGATGTGGAACCACCCGGTGGCCAAGTACCTGGGCGTGCTCGGGATCGTGATGCCGCTGATCGTGTTCATCTACTACACGGTCATCGTCGGCTGGCTTCTCGGCTTCTCCTTCTTCAGCCTCACGGGTGCGTACTTCGGCACCGACCCGGACGGGATGAGGTCGTTCCTGGGGTCGTTCCAGAACATCCACGACTCCAGCGTCCACGGCGGGTGGGTCGGCTTCCTGTTCTACGGGATCACGCTGGCGATGATCGTCTGGGTGCTCTCGCGGGGCATCTCGGGTGGGATCGAGAAGCTGGCGCTGTACGGGATGCCGATCCTGTTCGTGTTCGGCGTGCTGATCATGATCCGGGTGCTGACGCTTCCTGCCACCGAACTGGGCAGTCCATCGCAGGGCCTGGCCTTCCTCTGGGCGCCGGAGTGGAGCGCGCTGGGGAACGCGAAGGTATGGCTGGCCGCGGCGGGACAGGTGTTCTTCACGCTCTCGCTCGGCATGGGCTCCATCCACGCGTACTCGTCCTACCTCTCCAAGGAGGACGACATCACGCTGACGGGGCTGACCACCGCATCGACCAATGAGTTCGCGGAGGTCGTGCTGGGCGGAACCATCGCGATCCCGGCGGCGGTCACCTTCTTCGGCATCACCGGGGCGACGGCGATCGCGGCGGGCGGTAGCTTCGATGTCGGCATCGTCTCCATGGGTGTGGTATTCCAGAACCTGCCGGGCGGGATGATATGGGGGCAGGTGCTGGCCTTCATGTGGTTCTTCCTCCTCTTCATCGCGGGGATCACCTCGTCCGTTGCACTCGCCACGCCCGCGATGGCGTTCATGCAGGAAGAGTTCGGGATCACGCGGCGCAACGTCGCGCTGGGCATCGGCGCCGTGGCGCTGGTTCTCGGCCTCGCCAACATCTGGTGGCTCGCGCAGGGCTTCCTCGACGAGTGGGATTACTGGGCGGGTACCTTCGGACTGGTGGTCTTCGCCTTCATCGAGGTGATGATCGTGCGCTTCGCATTCGGAGTGGACGCCTTCTGGGAGGAGATTCACCAGGGCGCGGACATCCGCATCCCGGAGTTCTTCCGGTTCGTGCTGAAGTGGGTCACCCCGACCTTCCTGACGGTGCTGCTGGTCTGGTGGACGATCACCGAGGCGCTGCCGCAGATGATGATGGTGGGGGTCGCGGAGGACGTGATCGGTGGCCGCTGGCTGAGCCGCGGCTTCATGATCGCTCTGCTCCTGACTGGTCTCTACCTGATCCGCCGCGCCTGGCAGCGGAATCCGGATCGCATGGCCGGCGTACATGCCGAGGAGGTGGTGCGATGAGCGTGTCGATGCTTGCTCTCGCCCTGCTGCAGACCAGCGCCGAGGCGCGCGCTGCGGGGGGGCTGGGACCGTTCGCCTGGCTTTTCATGATCGCCAGCATGGGGGCGGTGACCGCGCTCACGGCCTGGTGCTTCTACCGGGTGCTCAGCACGCGTGATCACTTCGATCCGGACGGTACCGGTCCGGCGCACTCGCCCGTGCCCGGCGAGCTGGAGCAGGAGGGGCGCGAGCCGGGACGTTGAGGCGGTACGCTTCATGAAGCCGGAGCGGGGCATCGCGAGCGGGCGGTGCCCCGCTCCTTCATTCACGCCGGTGCGGGTGAGACGGGGAGACGGAAGATGACAGAAGAGCGACGGGGGCCGGAGCGGACGGCTGGCGCGACCGACAGCACGGGCGGGAGCGCGGCCGAGCCCACCGCCCGTGAGGCGGATCGACGACAGACGGCTTTCCAGGCAGTGAACCTCCAGTTCGACCGGGCAGCCGCGCTGCTCGGGCTCAGTGAGGACCTGCGGATCGCGCTGAAGACCCCGTATCGGGAAGTGATGGTGGAGCTGCCGCTCCGCTGTGACGACGGTCGGATCCGGACGTTTTCAGGATACCGGGTGCAGCACGATGCCGCGCGCGGGCCGCTCAAGGGCGGACTCCGCTACCACCCCGAAGTGGATCTGGACGAGGTGCGGGCGCTCGCGGCGCTGATGACGTGGAAGACGGCGGTCGTTGACCTGCCGTACGGCGGTGCCAAGGGCGGGATCAACTGCGACCCGTCAGAGCTGAGCGCGCTCGACCTGGAGCGTCTCACCCGGCGATTCGTATCGCGGATCGAGCGGTTCATCGGCCCCCACGAGGACATTCCCGCTCCCGACGTCAACACCAACCCGCAGGTCATGGCGTGGATCGTGGACGAGTACTCCAAGTTCCACGGGTACTCGCCAGGGGTGGTGACCGGGAAGCCGGTGGAGCTGGGCGGCTCGCTCGGACGGGAGTCGGCGACAGGAAGGGGGGTGCTGTTCGCCGCCCGGCTCGCCGCGTCCCGCGCAGGCCTACAGGTCGAGGGCGCGACCGTGGCGGTGCAGGGCTTCGGCAACGTGGGCAGCTGGGCCGCGCGCTTCTTCGACGAGGCGGGGAGCCGCGTGGTCGCGGTGAGCGATGTGAAGGGCGGCATCCACGCCCCGGATGGACTCGATCTGAGCGCGCTGCGGGCTCACGTGAAGGAAGCGGGCAGTGTGGTCGATTTTCCGGGCTCCAAACCGCTCAGCAATGAGGATCTGCTGGAGCTCGACGTCGATATTCTGGTGCCGGCCGCCCTCGGCGGCGTGATCCACGCCCACAACGCTCGCGACGTGCGGGCGAGGATGATCGTGGAAGGTGCGAATCACCCGCTCACTCCCGAGGCGGACGACATCCTGAACGCCGCCGGGACGCTCGTAGTTCCGGACATCTACGCCAACGCGGGCGGGGTCACGGTTTCCTACTTCGAGTGGGTGCAGAATCTCCAGCAGTTCCGCTGGACCGCCGAGCGGGTCGACGAGGAACTGAGCGGCGTGATGGACACGGCCTGGAGCGCCATCACCGCTATCGCGGACGAACACTCCACAGACCTGAGAACCGCCGCCTTCATGCTGGCGATCCGTCGCGTGGCGGCGGCCACACAGCTGCGGGGGCTGCGGTGAGCAGCGTAGACGACCAGCTGGACGTTCCGGAGCCACGCTCCGAGCTGCTGCGCGAGATCGCCCGCCGCCTGCTCGCTGCCCGGCGTGTGGTGCTCACCACGCACGTGGGCGCCGACGGCGACGGCGCCGGCTCCGAAGTTGCCGTCGCCTCCTGGCTCGAATCTGCGGGGGTGGAGGTGACCATCGTGAACCCCACTCCCTTCCCGGACACCCTGCGTTTCCTCCTGCCACGCGCGGAGCTGGTGGCGGAGCTGGGAGATCCACGCGCCGAACGGGCGCTCCGGGAGATGGACCTCGCGCTGGTCCTGGATACCAGCGAGCAGAACCGCGTCGCTCCGCTGATGCAGTGGCTGGAGCCCGCGCGGACGATCGTGATCGATCATCACCCACCGGGGCCGACCGTCGTCGGCGACCTCCGGGTGCAGGACAGCACCGCTTCCGCCACCGGCGAGCTGGTGTTCGACCTGGTGACGCTCGCGGCCGGCGAGTGGAATCCGGGGATGGCGCTCGGCGTGTACGTCGCGATCGTCAGCGACACCGGTTCCTTCCGCTTCAGCAACACCACACCGCGGACGCACCGCATCGCGGCCCGCATGCTCGAGCACGGTGTGGATCCGGAGTCGGTCTTTCAGAGACTGTTCGCCACGGCGCCCCGCCGCCGCGTGGAGCTGCTGCGCGAGGCGCTCGCCACCCTCGACTCGGACGACGAACATGGCATTGCCTGGATGGTGGTGCCCCGCGAGGTCGGCGAGCGGCTGGGGGTGAGTGGCGAGGACTTCGAGGGGCTCATCGAGCACGCCCGCTCGCTCGAGGGTACCCGCGTCGCACTCCTGCTCCGGGAGGTCGCACCGGGCGAGACAAAGATCTCATTCCGCTCCAGCGGCGATATCGACGTGAACCGCATCGCCCGTACCTTCGGTGGCGGCGGCCATGCGAAGGCGTCGGGCGCGACGATCGGCACCCCGCCGGAGGAGGCGCTGGAAAGGGTGCTGGAGGCGGTAAAGGGGAGGTCGGATGTTGAAAGCTGAACGTTGAATGTTCAATGTTCAATGTTCAATGTTCAATGTTCAATGTTCAATGTTCAATGTTCAATGTTCAATGTTCAATGTTCAATGTTCAATGTTCAATGTTCAATGTTCAATGTTCAATGTTCAATGTTCAATGTTCAATGTTCAATGTTCAATGTTCGGTAGTGTTCCGAAGTGTTGACATCACGGCTGAGATACCAGGGTTGCGTCGACTGTCCTTGATGGACGCCAGACACGCTCGTAATCATCCGGGCCCTCTCTGCCAAGATTGAGTGAGACGGTTATCATGTAGGAATGAATGTATCCCGAGGGCGAGATCGGACGGAAGGATGTTGATGATGAACTCGAAGGGGACGGCGGGGGGCCGCGGAGCGGAGCGGCCCCCCGCCGGACGCGGCGAACCGGACCCGATCCGGAGTTGATCGAGCGGCCCTCAAGGCGTCGCTTCACGGCCGAGTACAAGTTGCGGATCATCCAGGAGGCGGAGGCCTGCGCCCACGGGGAGATCGGTGGTTTGCTGCGGCGTGAGGGGCTCTACACGTCGCATCTCTCCGCCTGGCGCAAGCAGCGGGACGAGGGAGCCCTCGATGCGCTTTCGCGTCCGCGTGGACGGCGTGCTCCCCACCCGCTCGAGCGGGAGAACGCAGAGCTTCGACGGCGCATCGAGCGGGCGGAAGCGGAGTTGACCCGAGCACAGAAGGTGATCCAAGTGCAGGGAAACGTCTCCGCGCTTCTGGGCGAGTTGCTCGGGCCCAGGGGCGCAAAGCCGGACGAGAGCACCGAGAGATGATCGAGGAAGCCGTGGCAGAGCTCACGCCCCTGATGGGAACACGTCCGGCCTGTCGAGCTCTGGGAGCGGCGCCGGCGACGATCTACCGCCGTCGGCGTCCCCCGGCGCCCCGTCCCGCGAGGGTGCGCACGCCGCCGGAGCGCACGCTCACGGCCGGAGAGCGCGAAGCAGTGCTGGAGGAGCTCCACTCCGAGCGCTTCGTCGATGCGTCGCCAGCCCAGGTCTGGGCGACGCTGCTCGACGAGGGTCGCTACCTCTGCTCGGAACGTACCATGTACCGTCTGCTGGCCGAGCGGGGTGAGGTGCGTGAACGGCGCGATCAGCTCACGCATCCGGCCTACGTGAAGCCCGAGCTCCTCGCGGAGAGGCCCAACGAGCTCTGGAGCTGGGATATCAGCAAGCTCCTCGGCCCGCAGAAGTGGACCTACTTCTACCTCTATGTGATCCTCGACGTGTTCAGCCGCTACGTGGTGGGCTGGACCGTGCAGCACCGCGAGTCGGCAGCCGTGGCCGAGCAGATGATCACTCAGGCCATCGTGCAGCAGGGGATCGGGCGCGACCAGCTCACGATCCATGCCGACCGGGGAAGTTCGATGAGATCGAAGCCGGTCGCCTTTCTGCTGGCCGATCTCGGCGTCACGAAGACGCACTCGCGGCCGTACACCTCGACGGACAACCCGTACTCGGAGGCGCACTTCAAGACCCTGAAGTATCGGCCGGGATTTCCTGATCGCTTCGGCTCGCTTCTGGATGCGCGTCAGTTCTGCCGTGGCTTCTTCGACTGGTACAACCAGGAGCATCGCCACTCCGGGATCGGGCTCATGACCCCGGCCGCGGTGCATTTCGGCCGAGCACCGGCGATCCAGGATCAGAGAGCACGGGTGCTGGCCACCGCCTACGCAGAGCGGCCCGAGCGCTTTGTCCGGGGAGCGCCCCGTCCTCCCGAACTGCCCACGGCTGCCTGGATCAACCAGCCGAAGACAGGAATGAATGCTCAGTAATAGCGTCCACTGACCGTCTCAACCGGCTTGACAGGCTCCGGCCGCCTCGCGAACGGGTGGGATGGGTCATACCGCTCAGCATTCGGGCTGCGATAGGGGGTAACCGGCGCATTTAGGGTACACGCCCTTTTTTGTGCGCCTGAGCTGGGGTTAGGTTGAGCGGCCCGAGCTCAGCTCGACATTTCTCGAGCGCAGGTCGATCGCCAGCGTGAGCGCGGATCCGCTCCTGCAGGAGCGCCTGCTCGGGCCGCCGGCTCCGGTATCGTACTGTGGCCCGGGGGAAGCCGCTCCAGCGGATCGCCTTCCGTTCGGAGACTCCCTGCGCGGCACAGACCTTCTGGACGACACGCCGCCGCCCGCTGGCCGTCACGAGGAAATCCTTCAGCATCCGGAGGTTCACCGCCTGATTGGCCACGATCCGCTTCAAGCGCGAAATTATCCTCCTCGAGCAGCTTGAGGCGCCGCGCCTCGGAGACACTCATGCCGCCAAACTTCTGCTTCCACCGGTAGTAGGTCTCCCGGCTGATCCTGTGGCGGCGGCAGAGCTCGTCGATCTTCGCGCCTGCCTCGCCCTCCTGAAGCACCTTGATGATCTGCTCCTCCGTGAACCGGCTCTTCCTCATCTCTCCTCCTCGGGGTGTGATCGTCCCGCCGAGTCAGAGAATAACTGGATCAGCTTCCGGGTGTCAGGTCATTCCACGTCAGGCACGTACGCTATGCTGTAAAGCTCCGGGACAGTATCGCGCGCTCCGGTGTTCGGCACGTCGGGGGTATGGCTCGGATGACGGGGTGAGCGGCGTTAGCCGATCTTAGCGGCGCGACCTTTGGGTTCCCTAATTTAACCCGGGCTCTTCCTCTTCTCTCCGACTACAGAAACATGGCTCTCCACCCGCCAATCCGACGGCTGTTTCGGTACAATCACTGGCTGACGATTCCCGCCCTAGCTTTCCTGAGCAGTTGCGCTGACTTACCCCTCGAACCGATTCCCGAATCAACAACTCTTTCGACTATGGAAGGACCTCCAGAAGAATGTGAAGTAGACGCTTGCCTCCCCCCCGTGTACAACATCTGTGCAGAGGACCCAACTGATCCGCTATGCACGCCGGAAGATGATGACGAAGATGACCTTCCTCCCCCCTACTGTTCTGAGTTTCCCGAGGATCCAGGCTGTGGCGGTGGTGGTGACGACGGGTCCGGTTCTGGAGGAGGTGGCGGTGGCGGCTGGACTGCTCCGGGCCTACTAAACGACGCCGCACCTCTGGACACCTTGATCGTGGACTGTTCTCACGTTACCAATGATCAGGCCAGTGCCTGGTGCCTCGCGGGAGCGCCAGATTCGGTCCAGTTACAGATTACAAACGCAGCGATCAATCGAATTGATGCTCGCGGTGGGATTTGCTCCGATTTTGCTGCCGAGGCAAGGCGCCTCCTCGCCATTGGTCTGTTTAAGTACTTCGAGCCTTCCGGACCATTCACCTATGAGGGTGGATATGGCAATGCATCGATGGGTGTGCTGATTCAGGGTGTGTGGGCTAGAAAGGGAACTCAGCGAGACTCCCATGGAAGAAACATCGATAGTGTTATAGTTCACGAAGTGGAGCACGCACATCCGGTGCATGCGGACCATTTCCACTATGGACCATCGGGCATTCACAGCAAGAATGAGCTACTCTGCGATCGGGATTAGAGATATGCTACCCGTTATACGCTTTTGCGCGATCGCGCTGCTTAGCTCAACGCTCTGGACTGCGGAAGTGGATGCTCAAGACACCCGGACCGAAGATCAGCGGATATTTGCGACGATCGTCGATGGTTTCTCAGCTTCTGGACAGGACACGATCATAGTCGATACGAGGATCCTTCAAGATAGGCCTGATCTTCTCATGCCCGATTTCCTCACCGACTCGCTCCTGTCTGAAGGAAGGTCGGAAATCTTGTCTGAACTGGGGATACCAGAACTGCTTCCGGGCCACGGGTGCCAACTGGGCGGCCGAGGGATGCCGGCTTGGGGCGAGGAGCCGGGTGGTACCCCAAGGCAGGGGGGCGTTCCGATCGTTCCACATCCGTGTCTGCTGGTCGGCCGAGCAAGAGTCGGCGGACCATATTATCCCCCCGGCGGTGTCGATCGACGAATGGAAGCGCCCTTATCGAATCGGACGGTCCGAGTGATGCGGACCGGGGAAGGACGGCATGCGGTATATGATGTCGTGCTGACGCACAGGTGTGATGAGGGCTGGAAAATAATTGAAACGGTGCTCCTAGACGTAATAGTCTCCTAGTGGCGCGTCCCGGAAGTCGCTTTGACTTTGGCTAAAGTGGCTTGGGCTCGCCGGACTTTGCGCAGGATTTTGTCTGCGGAAGCAGTCCAGACAAACGGCTTGGGATCTTCGTTTCTGCACTCCAGATACGTGGTAATCGCGGTGATCAACTCATCGACACCGGTGACGGCCAATCGCTTGAGCTGACGCCGAGTGATCTCGTTGAAGAGCAGCTCGACCAGGTTCAGCCAGGAAGCGGAGGTCGGCACGAAGTGAAAGTGGACCCGCGGGTGCTTCTCCAGCCACGCCTTCACCTTCGCATGCTTGTGCGTGGCGTAGTTGTCGAGGATGAAGTGAAGATCGAGCGCCCGATCCGTCTCCTTCTCCACCTTCTTCACGAAGCGCAGGAACTCCTGATGCCGATGCCGGGGCATGCACTCGTGGATCACCTCCCCGCTCGCCACGTTCAGAGCGGCAAAGAGCGTCGTGGTACCATGCCGCTTGTAGTCGTGCGTGATGGTCCCGGCCCGGCCCTTCTTGAGCGGCAGACCGGGCTGCGTCCGGTCCAGCGCCTGGATCTGACTCTTCTCGTCCACCGAGAAGACCACGGCGCGCTCCGGCGGATCCAGATAGAGTCCCACCACGTCCCGCAGCTTTTCGACGAACTGCGGATCGGTGGAGATCTTGAAGTAGTCTACCCGGTGCGGAGCCAGACCGTGGGCTTGCCAGACGCGCGAGACGTGCGAACGGCTCACCCCCAGTTCCCGGGCCATCAGGCGCATCGTCCAGTGCGTGCCTTCCGGCGGTGCGTCCTCCTGCGCCCGGCGCACGATCTCCGCATCCACATCCGCCCCTGTGCGCTTGGGCCGCCCGGAACGGGGGCGATCGGCGGTGATCGCCTCCAGACCGCCCGCCTCGTAGCGGTCGAGCCAGAGCGTTACGGTGGGTCGAGACACACCGATCTCCTCACACAGCGCGTTACCCGAGCTTCCCGCGGCCGATCCGAGCACGATGCGCGCCCGCTCGACCACGCGCCGCGGAGCCGTCCGGGAGCGCGCCAGGCTCTCGAGCTTCGGACGATCTCCCCGGCGCAACTGGACCGGTTATGCAAGAGACTTCAGGGGCACACCACTAGCTCGCGAGCAAGCCGTGAGTCGAAACTGTCCGAGCAGTGGCAGCGAGTGCCGGTCGTCAGTCATATCACTGCCGGACTGCCACCAGGTTTAGAAAAGACCGCCGCGCGCGGAATCGACTCGGAGGTTGTGGAGTACCGGAGCAGTTCGCTCACGATCGTATTCGATCATGGTATCCACGGCGGAGTGCCGGCCGAGCCGGGTTGGATACAAGAGCATTTCGAGGTAGATGGGCGAATGGCAACTCTGGTCAGCGGGAAGTACGCGGAGGGTTCGGAGTTGCCGTTCGGAGCTGTGGTATACATCCCGGGTACAGACGAGACGACCATAGGGGCTGGCATTGAGTCTCTCACAATCACTATCCGATGTAGGACCGAGCAGCACTGTTCTGATGGCGAGACGTATCTTCTGGAGCGTTCGGTTCGCAGGCTGAAGAACATTTCTCGTGAGTTCCCCGGCATGGAGATGCCGGCTCGACAGGCGGTAGGGTGCTGCCTGCGGCGAGCGAAGGAGGGGGAGATTATCAATTATAAATCAGGGGATACACCTGACTCAACCAGGCACCGGATGTAGTGTCAGGGGTGCTGAAGACCCGTTGATCCGCGTGTAACCTGTGCCTCTGCGAGCATGGGCGACCGGGTCATCCCGAGCGCAGTCGAGGGATCCTCTGGGACGCCGGCCAGGTTCAAAGCAATCTGCGGGCAGCGCGAGGTCTTCACCGGCGGCGCGTGGGCGGGGAACGGAGAGGGATTCCTCGACTTCGCTCGGAATGACAGGGGGCCGAACGTTCGGGATGACAGGGGGCCGAACGTGGCGAGCGTGTGCTTCGAGCCTGGTCGGCCGACCACAAGATCCGGGGATCGGTTGAGTCAGGTGCATACCCCTGTTATCAGTAGTGTCCCGTTAGAAGTCAAAGAGTAGCAACTGGTTACGATTGTGGCCGATTGTCGGAGTGTCGGCTGACGCCGATAGTGCTTCTTGGATGGGCACTTTCTCGAACAGGGTGACGCTCAAGATCTGTAGAATTGTGTAGAGGCTGTGCTCCAGTTCGAGCCGCCTCTTCAGGATTGCGACCAGCAGGTACGTAGAAATCGCGATCCAGATCTGCGTCTTCACCGCGTTCTCCGAGGTGCCGAAGAAGGCTTTGATTCGCAGGTGCTGCTTGATCCACTTGAAGAAGAGCTCGATCTGCCAGCGATTTCGGTACAGTTCGGCAATCGTGAGGGCCGGAAGCGCAAAGTTGTTGGTCAGAAACACGAGCGTCTTGCCAGTCTCGGGATCCTTGTATCGGATCCGCCGAAGCGGCTCGGGATACTCCTCCGCAGAGCGCGCCACCGTGAGCACGATCGTCTGATCGCAGATCAAGCCGGTCGAGCGGTCCACCGGATGAGAGTAGCGCCGCCGGAACCGAAGGTTCTTCTTGGCCCGGGTCACGAAGATCGCCTGAGCACGTGTGAAGAGATGGAGTCGGCCGAAGTCGACGTATCCCCGATCCATCACGTAGATGGCTCCGGGCTCCAGGAGCAGTTGATCGAGGAGATGAACATCGTGCACCTTGCCATCGGTCATCCAGATGAACGTGGGGATGTTTCCCCGCAGATCGAGAACCGTATGCAGCTTGATCGCCGCCTTGGTCCGGCGAAAGTGCGCCCAGGGAAAGAGGGAAAGGCACAGATCGATGGTAGTCGAGTCGAGGGCGTAGACCCGCAGCTCGTCGAGATCGACGCCGAAGCTCTCCCCGGCATAGAGCCGTCGCGCCTCCCGGATCAGGACCTGTGCGAAATCGGCGTAGATTCTCCAATCCCGCTTCTCGTTCGCGACCGCCAGCGTGTTCCGCGAAACGCCGGAGCGAATGCCCATGTGGTAAAGCTTCTCGGGTCAGGCTCGCAAGCACGCTTCAATGTCGCGGAGGCTCTCCCGATAGCTGAGCTGGGCGAAGCCCATGATCAGAAAGTGATCCCAGCAGCGGAGGCGACGCGCCCGCCGGTCCCCTTCGTAGAGCTGCACGCAGCGTTGAAATTCGCGGTGCGGTGCATGGGACATCACCTGCGCGAAGAGCGTCTGCCCCTGATTCATCGTCCACTCCCGGGTTTGAGTTCCCGGCAGTGTGGCGGGGGACGAGGCTCAGTTCAAATCGTTTCACCACGAGCGTCGCTAGAAAGCACCCCGTAGCATGACTTTACAGCATCGTAGACGATGCTAAACGGGACACTACTGCCCTGTTATAAAATGGTTCTTCGTCGATTTGGTTGCGGGTAGGTAGAAGAAGGTGGACACCGGCCCTTCGGTCGAGCAGAATGGAATTGTCTCAGCCCCTTTCACGCTCAGCCGGGAGGACACGATGTCCGAACTAAGTATAAGGCCGTACTTCCCCTTTGCACGGGTGGTCCCGGTTGGCCAGGAGGTCGTGGTCGGGTCGGAGACCCGCACGCAGAGCGTCATCACGCTGGCGCCGGAGGAAGGAGCGTTGCCGATCTGCTCGGTCTGCGGGCACGAGGGCGGGCGGATCCACATGTACGGTACCCGGCGCGTGAGGGATCTCAACCTGGCGAACGTGCGCGTCGATCTCGTGGTGCCGAATCGGAAGCTGCGATGCGGCGGCTGTCAAACCTCCGCACGGAAGGCCATGACTTCCTGGCGCCGTACCGCCGCCACACGCTGCGGTTCGAGCACTATGTCGCTGATCTCTGCCGGTACATGCCCATCAAGCAGGTGGCCGACCACGTGGGCCTGTCGTGGCACGCGGTGAAGGCGATTGACCGGCGCCGCCTGCACCGGGAGGTCGGCACGCCGCACTACGATGGGCTCCGGCTTCTGGCCGTTGACGAGGTCGCCGTTCACAAGGGGCACACCTATCTCACGACCGTGCTCGACCTGGAGACAGGGCGCATCGTCTGGGCGGGCAAGGGACGAACCGAGGCCACGCTGACCGGATTCTTCGAGGAGCTGACGCCGGAGCAGCGTAGCTCGATCGAGGCTGTGGCGACCGACATGGCCGCGGGGTTCCGCAACGCCGTGGAGAAAGCCTGCCCGCAGGCTGCCCTGGTCTACGATCTCTTTCATGTGGTCGCGAAGTATAGCCGCGAGGTCGTTGATGTGGTGCGCACGCAGGAGGCGAAGAAGCAGGATGAAGCCGGCCGCAAGCTGATCAAGGGAAGCCGCTATCTGCTCCTGAAGAACGCCCCGAACCTGATTGGTTCACAGCGGAAGGCGCTGCGGGAACTCCTCCTGGCCAACGAGAACCTGAACACGGTCTACGTCCTCAAAGACCAGCTGAAGGGGATCTGGAGCTACAAGCACCCGGCCTGGGCCCACAAGGCACTCGACCAGTGGTGCGCACTGGCGCAGGAGAGCGGGATCACGGCCCTGGCTACTTTCGCACGCAACCTGCTGCGGCATACGAACGGGATCCTGAACCACTGCCGGTACCCCATCAACACGGGGCGTCTGGAAGGTATCAACAACAAGATCAAGGTCATCAAGCGGCAGGCGTACGGCTTCCGCGACGACGCCTACTTCATTCTGAAGATCAAGGGAGCGTTCCCCGGCACGCTGCAACCAAATCCGCGATGAACCTATAAAATATGAAATATGAATTATGAAATGAACCGAAACGAGCCGGATCCAGTGATTGGATCCGGCTCGTTCTCTACTCTGCAGCCCCATGGGGAACACCTAACTCATAATTCATATTCCGCTCTCACTCGTCCTCCAGATACGTATACCCCGCCAGTCCCTCGATGTAATCGGCGATGAAGGCGTTGGCTTCCTGCCGGGTGAGGCCGTTGGCGCGCTGCACCTTGCGGCGGAAGGTGGCGATCAGGGCCTGGGCGTCGAACTGCACGTAGTTCAGCACCTCGGTGATGGTGTCGCCGTGCACCAGGTCGTTGATCTCGTAGCCGGCGCCGCCATCGGAGAGACGCAGGTGCACGGCGTTGGTGTCGCCGAACAGGTTGTGCAGGTCGCCGAGGATCTCCTGGTACGCGCCGGTGAGGAAGATCCCCAGGATGTACGGATCGTCGCGCCGCAGTGAGTGCAGCTCCAGCGTCCGCTTCTCGTGGCGACCGCCGGTGAAGCGATCGATCTTGCCGTCGGAGTCGCAGGTGACGTCCTGCAGCGTCCCGCGGCGCGTCGGCTCCTCACCCAGCCGGTGGATCGGCATGATGGGGAAGAGCTGGTCGATGGCCCACGAGTCCGGCAGCGACTGGAAGAGCGAGAAGTTGCAGAAGTAGCGATCGGTAAGGATCACGTCGAGCTCCGGGACGATGTCCTCGTACTCGTCGGGCTCGAGGGAGGCGAGGCGCGCGACCTCGTTCATGATCGCCAGGTGCAGCCGCTCCACCATCGCCCGGTCCTGAAGCGCAAGCACTCCGGAATTGAAGAGCTGCTGGGCCTGCTCCTTGGCGAAGGTTGCGTCGTGATAGACCTCGCGCAGGTTCCGCTCGTTCATCTCCTGGTAGCTGGCGGTGAGCTCGTGCACCAGCGCGTGCGCGTCCTCTTCCACCTTCCCGACGTCCGCCTCGATCTGCGTTTCCAGGTCGATCACGTTGATCAACAGGAGCGCGTGGTGCGCGGTCAGCGCGCGACCCGACTCGGAGATCACGTGCGGCATCGGGATCTCGTTCTCCCGACAGTGCTCCGCCAGCGAGTACACGATGTCGTTGGCGTACTCCTGGATGGAGTAGTTGACGCTGGCGTGCGCGGTGGAGCGGGAGCCGTCGTAGTCGACGCCCAGCCCGCCGCCGACGTCCACGTGGCTCACGTCCACGCCGAGCTTGCGCAGCTCCACGTAGAAGCGGCTCACCTCCGACATCGCCACCTTCACGTTGCGGATGTCTGTGATCTGCGAGCCCAGGTGGAAGTGGATCAGCTTCAGGATCCCGAGCTGCCCCGCCGCCCGCAATTTGTCCAGCACCCGCACCAGCTGCGAGGAGTTGAGCCCGAACTTGCTCCGCTCGCCCGCCGATTCCGCCCACCGCCCCGCACCGGTCGACGCGAGCTTGATCCGCACCCCGGCCGTCGGCGTCACCCCCATCTCCTCCGCCACCTTCAGGAGGATGTCCACCTCATTGATCTTCTCCAGCACGATGAAGACCTGGTGCCCGAGCTTCTGCCCCATCAGGGCGAGGCGCACGAACTCCTCGTCCTTGTATCCGTTGCAGATGATCAGGTGATCGGTGCGCTCGTTCATCGCCAGCACCGCCTGCAGCTCCGGCTTGCTCCCCACCTCCAGACCCACGCCGTACGCCTCGCCGAACTCGAGGATCTCCTCCACCACGTGCCGCTGCTGGTTCACCTTGATCGGGTAGACGGTGGTGTAGCCACCCTCGTACTCGAAGTCGGCGATCGCCTTGCGGAACTTCTCCGACAGTGTCTGCACGCGGGTGCGCAGGATGTCGGAAAAGCGGAGCAGGAGCGGCAGGCGTATCCCCTGCGCCTCCAGGTCCATCGCCAGCTCGAAGAGATCGAATCCGCGCGTCTCGTCCTTGGTGGGGTGCACCGTGACGTGACCCTTCTGATTGATCCCGAAGTAGCCGATCCCCCAGCCCTCGACGTTGTACAGCTCGAGCGCGTCGTCCACCGACCACTGAGTCCCTGTCTTCGTCTCCACGATGTCGCTTCTCGTCCTCGTTCGGGTGAGCCACCATGGGTGCGCGGCGGTGTGCGCGAAATCTGTACCGGTGGGGGGGATGGGGCAACCGGGGATGGGAACGGCGAGGGCGAGGGCGAGGGCGGGGGCGAGGCGAGGCGAGGCGAGGCGAGGCGAGGCGAGGGCGAGGGCGAGGGCGAGGGCGAGGGCGAGGCGGCCCCCCTTCCGTCATTCTGAGCGAGCAGCGGGGTGCCGACGCATTGAGGGACCCTGCGCGAGCGAAGAATCCGGATGCCGGGAACTCGCCGTGGGCGCAGCGGCCGCCCCCTTCCCCGCCCGTGGCTCGCCGGCTAGCTTGCGCCCGACCACGAGCGCCGCCCTCTCTCACCTCCTGGAGACGCACCGATGCCGTACCGTGAGCCCGATCTCGACCACCCCCGCTTCAGTGCCGCGCCGGATGCCCGCTGGGTACCGGCTCCCGCGGACGGGGTGGTGCCGGAGGGGTTCTTCTCCACGACCAATCTGCCCACCTACATCCGCATCGACGGGGAGTGGAAGCTGCCGCGCACGCCGCGCATGGACTCCGCGATCATCCTGGACCCGGACGGTGTGCCGCGCGTGCTCGAGGGGCGCTACGTGCGGGCGGGGCAGGAGGTGGCGGTCGGCCTGGCGGAGGACGGCAGCGAGGGGATCTACGTGCACGCCAGCGGCTTCCTCGGTGACCACGAGAGCGGACCCGAGGGTGAGTTCAAGTTCATGTCGTCGGAGGTCTCCCGCGAGAAGCCGACCGACTACGGCGAGATGGCGCGGGTGCTGGTGGAGGAGCGCGAGCGGGGCGGGAAGACGATCTGGGTGGTGGGGCCGGCCGTGCTCCACTCCCGAGGCCGCGACACCATCCGCTGGTTCATCGAGAACGGCTACGTGAGCGTGATGTTCGGCGGCAACGCGGTGGCGGTGCACGACATCGAGTCGGCGGTGATGGGGACCACGCTGGGTATGAACCACCGCGGCGCGCCCGTGGAGGGCGGACACGCCTTCCACATGCGGGCGATCAACCGGGTGCGGGAGGCGGGCTCCATCGCGGCCGCGGTAGAGAAGGGGTTGGTCACCGAGGGGATCATGCACGCGCTGGTCACCCACGACGTGCCGTACGTGCTCGCCGGCTCCATCCGCGACGACGGGCCGCTTCCGGACACCATCACCGATGCCGTGGAGGCGCAGGAGGTCATGCGCTCGCACGCCATCGAGGCCACCGCGGTGATCATGATCGCCACCGCTCTGCACGCGATCGCCACCGGCAACATGCTTCCTTCCTACGTCTGGAAGGAATCCACCGGAGAGCTCCGCCCGCTGGCCACCATCTGCGTGGACTCGTCGGAGTTCGTGGTCTCCAAGCTGAAGGACCGCGGCACGCACCAGGCTTTCGGTGTGATCACCAACGCGCAGGACTTCCTCCACGTGCTCCGCCACTTCGTGGAGCGAGAGGCCGCGGCGCGCACGCCGGCGGGCGCTTGACCGCACCGCCCATCGGCGAGCCGCTGCAGCGCCTGCTCGCGGAACTGCCGGCCAGCTTCCCACCCGAATCCATCGACCACATCTGGATCTTCGCCCCGCGTGAGATCTCCGGAAAGGAGAGCGGGCTGGTCGTGCTCTCGCTCACCTTCCCGGACGCGGAGCGCGCCTCCCTGCGCCGGCTGGTCACCTGGCGGTATGAGGCGGTCCGCGAGCGCGGACAGGTGCGCCGCACGGACGAGGTGGCCGAGCAGGGGAGCGCCCCCGCCGAACGGATCCCGCGTCTGATCGAGGGGGTACTGGCTCGCATGGGTGACGCCGCGGAAAGCCCGATCACCGAGGCGGTTGCGGGAGATCCGGGACGCTGGAGCGCCATGCTCGACTCGCTCGGCATCGCGGTGGTTGACCCGCCTTATGAAGAATGATTATTGTTTACCGATGAGCGATCCATCGCCGCGACCCGATATCTCCGCCTCCGCGCCTCGCGCGGGCCAGCAAGGAGCGTCCATGGAGGCCACCATATCCTCCCCGTTCATCCACCTGTTCCGTCGCTATCTGCGCGAGCAGGGTCTGCCGATCACGCAGCAGCGTGAGACGGTGGCTTCCGTGCTGTTCAACAGCTCGGATCACCTCTCGGTGGAGGATATCGAGGCGGCGCTGAAGGAGCAGGGCGAGCGGATCGGGAAGGCGACCATCTACCGCACGGTCGAGATCCTGGTGCGGAGCGGGCTGGTGGAGGAGCACGACTTCGGGGAGGGGTTCAAGCGGTACGAGCACCTGTTCGGCGGGCAGCCGGTGCACGAGCACCTGATCTGCACTCACTGCAGCAAGGTGGTGGAGTTCCAGAGCCCGGAAGTGATCCGCCTGCAGGAGGATACGGCCCGGTCGCACGGCTTTCTTGCGACGCGGCACCGCCTGGAGATCTACGGGATCTGCGGCGATTGCCAGGCGGGCGGGGTGACGGTGCAGTACGAGGGGCTCACCTGTCCGATCGATCGGTTGAACTGAGCGGTGAGCGGATGGCTGGCGGGGGTGCCAGTTGCGGGAGATGAGGAGTGGCCGGGCTCCGTAACCAGTTGCTGGTTACGGAGCTCTTCTGCACTGGCGGGCGGTGTCGCCAGGGGCCGCCGGAACAGCGATACGCTCATTCTGCCCGCAGGCTGATCTGCGGGTCCACGGTGGCGGCGCGGCGTGCGGGGCGGTGGCTGGCGAGCAGCGCGACGGCGGTCATCAGTGTGGCCAGGGCTCCGAAGAGGAGGGGGTCGAAGGGATCGATGCCGGTGAGCAGGAGCTGGAGCAGCCGTCCGACGCCCGCCGCGCCGATCAGTCCGACGGTGCAGCCCAGCAGGGTGACCCGGATCCCCTGCACCAGGATCATGCGGATGACGTCGCGAACGCGCGCTCCCACGGCCGTGCGGAGACCGATCTCCCGCGTCCGGCGCACGACGTTGAAGCTCATCACCGCGCGCAGCCCGGTCAGGGCGAGGAGGAGCGCGACCGCTGCGAGCAGCGCGAAGGTGGCCGCGAACCAGCGGAGCGGCGAGCGAAACTCCCGGAGGTAACGTTCCAGCGACATCGGCGGGCCGAGTGCCGCACCGGGAAAGCTCTGCTCCACGATGAGCCCCAACGGGTCCGCGAAGGAGAGAGGGTCGCCGGTGGTGCGGACCGTCAGCTCGACGGTCGCGGGTGGGTGCTGATGGGTGGAGAGATAGAGGCGGGGGACGGGGTCGGCCGCGGCGCCGATCCCGCTGGCCCGCACGTCATCCACCACGCCGACGATGGTGTAGAACGGCTTATCCAGACCCAGTCCGTTCAGCTGAAGCTGGCGGCCCACACCGCCGCCGACCAGCCGGAATCGGGTGACGAAGGTCTCGTTGACGATGGCCACGCGCTCCGCGCCCGGATCCTCGTCGTCAGCGAAGGTGCGCCCGCGGATCAGGGCGACCCCGTGCGTGGCGAAGAAGGAGGGGCTGACCGCCTGATACGACGCCGGCTGCTCCCGGCCGGGGGACATCGGATTCCCCGTGAGGCCGTGAACCCGGTCCAGGGTGCCGATCCCCACCGCGGCGCCCACCGTCGCGACGCTCGAATCGAGGGCTCCGGGGAGGAGGGAGATGCGACGGAGCACCTCGGCGTAGCTGGCGGCGCGCTCGGTCGGGCCCTCCGCCGTGCCCGCGGGTAATCTCAACTGAACGGTGAGTGTGTCGCGGGCGCCGGCTCCGGTGGCGCCCACCGCGCCGGCATCGATTGCAAAGCCGCGCAGGAGGAGCCCGGCGGTGACGAGGAGCACCAGGGAGGCTCCGATCTGTCCCACGGCCAGGGCGTTGCGCAGCAGCGACTCGCCCGGTCCCCCCGTCGCCCGGCCGCCGACGGTGAGATCGCGTCGCAGGTCGCGCCGCCAGGCCACGCGCGCCGGCCAGAGGAAGGCGAGAAGCGTCACTCCCAGGAGGGCACCGAGCAGGCCCGCCGCCGCGGCGATCGCCGCTCCGCCGATCCGCCACGGCACGTCCTCGAGGGGCCAGCCGGCGCGGAGGCCGGTCGCTACGGCGAGCCCGATGACCAGGGCGCCCGCCGCGGCGGCCGCGACCGTGATCCCCGCCTCGCGGGCCAGCGGTTCAAAGAGGGCTCGTCGCGGTGCGCCCAGCACCGCCCGCACCACCATCCCCTGCGTGCGCGCGGCGCCCCGCGCCAGGAGCAACGTGAACAGGTTGATCAGCGCCACGCCCGCGAGCAGCACCGTCAGCGACAGCAGGATCCAGAGGAGGACGTGCAGGGAATCGTTCTGGACGTGTGAGGCCGGGATCACACGGTCGCTCCAGGTGCCCAGCCAGCCCGACGTTTCCGCATCCGGCGCCAGGAGCGGGTTCCGGAAGAGCTCCGGGCGAGCGAGGCCGCCGGCCGCCGCGACCAGCACCGGCACCCCCACGCCGAGCGCGAGTGCGAGGGTGGTCAGGAGGGGGCCGAAGAGCGTCGCCGGGCCGCGATGCTCCGGGCGGCGTGGTCGAGAAGACCGCATCCGGCGGATCCGGTGACCGACTCTGTTCGCCAT
Organism: uncultured Gemmatimonadales bacterium; assembly: GCA_963793235.1. Classification (GTDB taxonomy): domain Bacteria; phylum Gemmatimonadota; class Gemmatimonadetes; order Longimicrobiales; family Longimicrobiaceae; genus CAWBZF01. The sequence goes on along the minus strand of CAWBZF010000006.1, from coordinate 602,530 downwards.
CTGATCACTCCATGCGAGGAAGGTCGGGCGCGACGGCGATCCAACCCCAACGTAACGCGGCCCTGGATCGGCGCCAGCCTGACCGAACGGCCCCCGGCAGCCGGTGAACCGGCGTCGCACCGGATGGAGGCACACTTGCGGCGCCGGGAGCCCGGTTGCAGATATCGACCGGGCTGCGCGCCGATTGCGCTGAAGGCTTTCAACTTTCGTTGCTCCTCCCTTCGCCCTTACTCGATCCAGCTGCACTCCCTATGATTCCCGAGTCGCTTTCCCGTCTCAGCACCGAGCTTCCCCGCAACTTCCTCGGCCTGGAGGAGCGCGCCGAATGGGACGAGGCCGGCGTCGTGATCCTGCCGGTGCCTTACGAGTCCACCGTGTCGTACCAGGGGGGGACGCGCCGCGGCCCGCAGGCGATCATCGAAGCGTCGCGCTACATCGAGCTGTACGACCAGGAACTGGACGCGGAGCCCGGTACCGAGGTGGGCGTCTGCACGCTGCCGGCGCTGCACCTCACCAGCGCGGGCTCCGAGGCGGCGGTCGCGGAGCTTCGCGAGGCGATGGACCTCGTGCTGGACGCGGCGGGTGACCGCCTGGTGATCTCGCTCGGCGGAGAGCATTCGATCACCAGCGCGCCTGTGCTCGCGCACGCCGCGCGCCTGGCGAGGGAGGGGCGACGGCTCACCGTGCTCCAGTTCGACGCGCACAGCGATCTGCGGCTCGAGTACGAGGGCTCGCCGTACTCACATGCCTCCGTCATGGCCCGCTGCATGGACGAGGTGAATATCACGGCGGTCGGAATCCGGGCGCTGACGCGGGAGGAGCGGCAGCTGATCCGCGAGCGCGATTCGATCACCACCATCTTCGCCGAGGAGATGTGGCAGGACGACGCCTGGGTGGATCGGGCGATGGCATCGCTCGGCGACGACGTGTTCATCACCTTCGACGTGGACTACTTCGATCCGTCGCTGATCCCCGCCACAGGCACGCCGGAGCCGGGCGGGCCGGCGTGGTACCCGACGCTGAAGCTGCTGCGGCGGGTGTTCGCGGAGAAGCGGGTGGTGGGTGCGGATGTGGTGGAGCTGGCACCGATCGGGGGGAATGCCGCGCCGGATTTCGCGATCGCGAAGCTGGTTTACAAGATGGTGGGATACTGGTGGTCGGGGGGGCGCGGGGGACGGTGAGATGGGTTCCAGACTCCCGCGTCATTCCGAAGCCGCGCAGCCGGAGTGGCGGCATTCTCCGATGGTTGCGCGGCTTGAGAAATCCGGATGCTGGCGTCGAGGGAGCGATCCTGCGGCTGGCGCCGCGGGATGGGGCAGGGGCAGGGGGGCGAAGATCCTCGAGAATTGGGCGGAAGTGGGGGTCGGCACGCTGGCACCGCGTAACAGGGGAGAGGGCGAGGGGGACCATCTACCCCACGACCGCCTCCCCGGTTATATTACAGGGCTGTCTTCGAGACGGGCTCCGATGGGGCCCGTCCCTGTTTTCCGGGGTTTGCAGCGGCACTCTTCGTCTGGAGCATATCGGTATGTCGATCAGGAACATCGCGATCATCGCACACGTGGACCACGGCAAGACGACGCTCGTGGATCACATGCTGCGCCAGGCGGGGACTTTCCGGGAGAACCAGCAGGTGGCGGAGCGGGTGATGGACTCCAACCCGCTGGAGCGTGAGCGGGGGATCACCATCCTCTCCAAGAACCTCTCCGTCCGCTGGGGCGACACCAAGATCAACATCGTCGACACCCCGGGGCACTCCGACTTCGGTGGCGAGGTGGAGCGCATCCTCCGGATGGTGGACGGGGTGATCCTGCTCGTGGACGCGGCGGAGGGTCCGATGCCGCAGACGCGGTTCGTCACCCGCAAGGCGCTGGAGCTGGGGCTGCAGCCGGTGGTGATCATCAACAAGATCGACCGCGGCGATGCCGACCCGCACCGGGTGCACGACGAGGTGCTGGAGCTCTTCATGGAGCTGGAGGCGGAGCCGCACCAGCTCGACTGCCCCTTCCTTTTCGCGGTGGGTCGCGAGGGCTTCGCGATCCGCGACATGGACGACGAGCGCACCGATCTGACGCCGCTGTTCGAGACGATCCTTCAGGCCATTCCGGCGCCGGAGGCGAGCGAGGGGCCGTTCCAGATGCTGGTTTCCACGATCGACTACTCGCCGTACCTCGGGCGGCTTGCGATCGGCCGGATCGAGCGGGGCGAGGTGCGCGTCGGAGACCCGGTCGTGCTGCTGGACCATGGCGAGCACGAGCATGCGCCGCAGAAGGCGAAGATCACCAAGCTGTACGTGTTCGCCGGGCTGGAGCGGACCGAGGTTCCGAGCGCGCGCGCTGGTGACGTGGTCGCGGTCGCGGGTCTGCCCGAGGTGGAGATCGGTGCCACCATCGCCGATCCCGAGCACCCCGAGGCGCTCGCCGGGATCAAGGTGGAGGAGCCCACCGTCTCCGTGGACATCATGGTGAACACCTCTCCGTTCGCCGGACGGGAAGGGAAGTTCGTCACCAGCCGCCAGCTGCGCGATCGGCTGATGAAGGAGCTGGAGAGCAACGTGGCGCTCGGGGTGGAGGAGACGGACTCGGCGGACACCTTCACCGTTTCCGGCCGCGGAGAGCTCCACCTCGGCATCCTGATGGAGACCATGCGCCGCGAGGGGTACGAGTTCGCGGTGTCCCGCCCGCGGGTGATCCTGCGCAAGGGGCCGGACGGCGAGCGGCAGGAGCCCTACGAGGAGGTCACCATCGACGTGCCCGAGACGCTGATGGGCGCGGTGATCGAGAAGCTGGGCCAGCGCCGCGGTGAGATGCTCGAGATGAAGAACCCGGGTGGCGGGCTCGTCCGGCTGGTGTACCGGATGCCGGCGCGGGGGCTGTTCGGCTACCGCTCGGAGTTCCTGACCGACACGCGCGGTGAGGGGCTGCTGCACCATCGCTTTCTGGAGTACGGCCCGTACGTGGGCCCGATGAGCACCCGCTCGCGCGGCGTTCTGATCGCGATGACCAACGGCGACTCGGTGGCCTACGCCCTCGGCCAGCTGCAGGAGCGTTCGTCCTTCTTCATCGATCCCGGTGTCGCCGTCTACGAGGGGATGGTGGTGGGCGAGAACTCCCGTCAGGGCGACATGGAGGTGAACGTCACCAAGGGGAAGAAGCTCACGAACATGCGGGCTTCCGGGTCGGACGACAACATCCTGCTCGAGCCGGCGCGGAAGATGTCGCTGGAGGACGCGATGGGGTACATCGCCGACGACGAGCTGATCGAGGTGACGCCGAAGTCGCTGCGCCTGCGCAAGCGGCTGCTGACCGCGAGCGACCGCAAGAAGGCTTCGCGGGCGACGGCGTGAGGGGTCGGCAGCTGCCAGCTGTTCGCTGTCGGCCGTTGGCCAGCAGCTGACAACCAGTAGCTCGTCGCCGCAAAAGAGGCCCTTGACAGTGCGCCCGGCCCGTATACTTTGGCGCGTACCGGCCCGGCGTGACGCTCTTCCCTGGTGTGGACACGCTCCGATGCACTCCCTTTCATCGCGCGTGACAGGAGATCTCTGAATGGCGGATGTGATGGTTGGACCCGTACTCGACGAGGAGCTGGACCTCGTCTCGCTCTTCGAGGGCCGTTTCGACGACTCCGAGGAGGAGGGCGACGACGGGTGGAGCGATGACGATGACGACGATGACTGGGACGAAGAGGACGATTGGGACGACGACGACGACGACGATGAGGAGGACGAGGACTGGGAAGAAGAGGAGGAGTGGGAAGAGGAGAGCAGCGACTGGGAAGAGGAGGAGTGATCGGCTGACCTCCGGGAGATGATGCTGAAGGTGAAGGATCCCGCTCAGTGGTCCCGGCAGTAAACAGGGCCGCCTCTCCCGAGAGGCGGCCCTGTCGTTCATCCTGCACCTGCCTGCGGCTCAGCTCTTATCGGAATCTTCACGACGCCGACGCCGTCGCGCGGCCGCGACACCGGCCAGCCCCGATCCGAGGAGCACCATGCTGATGGGCTCAGGAACCGTCGTCGGGTCGATCGGCGTCTCTCCAATCTGAGCTCCCGACCACGCCATGCCGGTCTCCCAGATCTGATCCGACCAGTTGGTCGTCCCGAACTGAAGCACGTAGGATCCGGCCGCCACCACGGTGTAGAGAGACTGGATCCAGCCAGTGTACCCGCAACCCGTGCTGAAGCAGGCGCCCGACGTGGGGCCCAGGGGGGACCACGTCGGTGCTCCGGGGATGATCTCCGTGTTGGCGGGAACCATCGATGCCTCGGGCGCTGGCATCCCGAAGCCCGGTACCGTGTTGCCGCCCGGCGTCGTACGAGCCGTGAAGAGGATCACGGCCGTTGCCGGGTCGAGCGTAGTCGCGTCCAGAAGAGCCGCCCACGCGTAGTCCGCGAACCCTGCGCCGTCCGACGTCACGAAGTTGAAGTAGAAGGAGAGCACTTCGCCACCGGCCGTTGCGAACACGCTGGACGTGTAGACGGAGCCGTTGGTCGCACCGGAGTTGTCGATGCCCGGGTGAGCGAAGCCACCCATGTGAGTTCCGCCCGACGTGCTGACGTAGTTGTAACTCGGACCACCAACAGGAGGTGCGCTCACGACCCCGTCGGGCCCCAGCGTGCCACAGTTTCCTACACATGTCTGAGCTGTGGTCGGCCCCGCGAGGAGCAGCGACGCCACGGCCAGAACCGGGAGGTACCGAACGATCTTCATGGACAGCCTCCATCAGTGAGGGTTTCTAGATCCGGCACTTCAATGTCTGGCCAGTGCGCTGGTGCCGGGCAGCAACGTCGAATCCTTTGCAGCACTCTTTCTCCCGACCACGGTCGCCTTCCATCCTGATCTGCCTATCCAGAGGAATGCACCCGAGGAAAGCAACAGCATCACAGCGGCTCTTCCCATTCCCCAGTCGAAGGGGAGCCGGGCTTCCGGAGGAACCAGGCGGCGCAATTCGATCACATCCAGGAGAAACAGAGGCAGCAGAGACGCCAGGGCGACACCCGCGACAACGCTCAGCACGGACAGCGTCCGCAGGACCCGCCGGTGCTGGAGAAGCGACGCCGTCACGCAGAGGATGAACAGCGCGAGAAGCAGGGTCGCCAGCGACAGGGAACCGAGACCCACCGCACCGACACGCCAGGTGGTGGCGCTGAAGCGAACGGGATACAGGCGCACCACCAGGTCGATCAGGGAGAAAATCGCCCAGAGAGTGGCAACGATGTAGCCGGACGAGATGAGGGACCGGGACTTCTGAGGATCCATCGGGAAATCTCCGGGAGGAAGAGGAGGAGCTTCCGAAGGGGCGGCGGATTCCGCGGCGAGAGCTGCACCTGGAAAGGAACCAGCAAATGCTGCACCCTTCTCCGGCCAGTTCCTACGGATGTTTCCAGGGCGGCTCACACGTGCGACCGCGGCAACTGTTTAGGAGGGTTAGGCGTGTGGAGACGGCGGCCCGAAGCGCATTGCTGCCGTTCCATGAGGAGATGCGTCCACTCGACAGGTGGTGGCGATCACGCCACACCTGCGGCCGGGGCAGGTCGGGGCAAGGGATTGATCCCGCGGGCGGGAGCGGCTATCTTTTCGGACCTGGAGGGCCTGTAGCTCAGTTGGTTAGAGCGCACGCCTGATAAGCGTGAGGTCGGCCGTTCAAATCGGCCCAGGCCCACTGGTGTAACTCGTTGCCCCCGCACCGTCTGCACGATGCGGGGGCTTCGTGCGTTCAGGTTGCTGTCGATTGGCTGCTGTCGATCGCGGGGGGGAGCAGACCGGCCTGCCGCATGCCCTCGCGCAGCTCGTCCAGTTCCACGTGATCGTAGATCGAGCGCAGCGTTCCGTGGTTCGTCCGGGCGATCGCCTCCTGCAGCTTCGGCGGTAGGCTGCGGAAGGCGGGATCCCGCACCCCCGCCCGCTTCTCGCTGTGGAAGCCCACCCCCTTCAGCGCATCGCGGAGCCGCGCGCGGTGCGCATCGTCCTTCTCCCCCTTGAGCAGGGCCGCCTTCGCCCGCCGCAGCCAGATCTGGAAGCTGTGCCGCGAGGTGGGCCGCGCCGGATCCGTCTCGGAGGGAAACACCCACGCCTCTCCGATTCCCCGCGGGGCATCGCGGAGGGCGTCCAGGGCCGAGGGCGTCAGGGGGACCACCACCTCCGCGGAGTTCTTGTCGAACTCGCTTCTCCAGCGGATCGTGCCCTGAACCAGATTGACGTCGGACCACCTGAGGTGACGGACGCTGCTGTTCCTGCTCACGGTCTCGCGGCCAATGACGAGCGCCAGGCCGAAGCGCCAGTTGGGACTGTGCTCGATGAGGCGATGTCTGACCTCGTCGGACATGGAGCGACGCAGCGGGCGGCTCTCCTTCGGCATGCGCATCCCCCCACCCCGGCGCCGCTCCGGCGACCAGGGATTCACCTGGATCAGACCGCAGCCCACCCCCCAGTTCAGCACCGCGATCAGGAACTTCAGGTCGTACGCGACCTGTCTGCTTTTGACCGGGCCGAAGCCAGGGATCTCACCGCGGTGGCGACGGGCGGTGTAGTCGCTCCACTCCAGGCGCCCGAGCGACTCGGCCGGCCGGTTGCCGTAGAGTCGATTGAAGATCCTGCCCGCTCGCCGGTCGTGGTCCTGCTTCGATGTACCCTTGTTCGGCGTTTCCACCTGCAGGTACAGGTTGATGAGGCGCGAGAGCAGGATGCCCTGACCGCCCGAGGCCGGTGCCGAGCCAATCGGGGGGGAGGGGGAGCCGGTCGCGTCGGGGATGTTGGCAAACTCCGCCGCGAGCTGGTCGGCGCGATCCGCCGCCGAACGAGCGTCGACGACGCCCTTCAGCAGCGCGCGCTCCCGCTTCTTCTTCGGGTGCAGCCGACCGCCCTTTCCACGCACCAGCACCGGCTCGCCGGTGTAGTCGTGCAGAACGATCGTCGACCACTCCAGGTAGTACGCTCCGCTGCGCGCGTCCTGGTACGCGCGCACGCGGTTGTGGCCCCGATCTCCAGCGCTGTAGGACCACGCCGTCTCGTGTCGCCGCTCGGTCATCGTGCACCTCCATGCGCGACGGCACGCGCAACCTGCGATCTCAAGGATGCACGCGGGGTGGCGGGCGACGCAACGGGACGCTGGATCCTGCGCGGGACGGAAGCCACTGTATGCAGCTCCAGGGCGATGCCGTGGCCCGGCTTGCGGGGCAGGTGTGCACGCCGGATCCGCGGTACATCGAGGGTGCCAGAGTTGGGGATCCTCTCATCATAGCCCTCCTCCAGCCCCAGAAGCCGCCGCAGGTGGCCGGTGGAGTAGCCACTCTGCTCGGATGCCTGCTCGATCGTGAACATTTCACGCTCGAACTCCTCGAGGGCGTCGAGGACCATCTGGGCCGCCTCGAGGAAGGGCCGCTCGGCCGGCGCAAGATAGCCTTCAAGCGCGGCGGCTCGAGCACGGAGCCGCTCGGGAAGCATCATAAGAGGGGTCGAGTTGATAGACATCAGATCTCCTCCGGCGACGGGCTGATCCGCCGCTCGAGCGCCGTGCCGAACATGATCAGCCGGCGTAGGAGTCGCGCGACTCGCTCTCTCAGGTAGCTGCGCCAGTTCGCCGGGCGAACTCGAGCTGGTTCGCCGGGCGAACTTTTCACCTTAGCCGACGATGGCCCGGTTGCCGGACTGGAGGTGGTCTCACGAACCACGACGGAGTTCGCAGGAGCCGCCACGGTGGACGTGCCCTCCGTAGCCCGGGAAACGAGTTCGCGAACGCGCAGGTCCTCGCCGTCGATCTCCCGGGCCTTCCGAAGCATGCTACGCGGCGCAGCGCGGACGGCCGCAAGGTCCGCATGGCTTTGGTTCACCTCCGATTCGATTCTGGTCCGCGGAAACAGTTCGGCGAGTTCCAGATGTTCGGACACCGTGCCCTTGGCCGCCCCAGTCAGACGGCAGAGGTCTTTCTGCTGGTGAGGCGAGCCAGAACCGGCTAGGAGCTGGCGCAGTTCGTCCATGAGCCAGGCACGATCCAGCAGCGATCTTGGCTCGCGGCTCTCCTCAGAGGCGAGCAGCATGAGCAGACTCTCGATCCTCGATGCGGGCTCGATCACAGCGGTAATGTGAGATCCGCCGCGTTCCCTCTCCGCCCGCAGGCGCCGATACCCGTGGATCAGTTCGTAGCGTCCGCTACGCAGTGGACGAACTTGGATTATCTCCAAGTGCCCCACGGCGTCGATGCTCTCGATGAGCCTCGCCTGACTCTCAGCATCGCTCGGACGCCGAACCGATTCGGGTACCTCGACCTGGTCGATCCGGATACGTCGTACTTTCGCCCCGTGCATCATCTCTCCCCCGGCTGGTCCGTGTTTCACGGGCAGCACAGATGTGGCTGCCGGGACCACGAGTACGGGGCTTGGATTCTGGGTCGGGATTACGTCTCCCCCAGGTGATCGGGCGGACTCGGCTCAGGTCAGGTGCTGGGAAGGGAGAGAGTGCAGGTGTCTGTAGAATAACGGGTTGCGGGTGGTTCGCGACGGTAGCGAATGCGGCGGGGCAGATTGCGGGGTCCTCACGACGAGAGTAAACTCTGCGGGGCCTGCAGGAAGATGTGGGTAAATTTCTGCCTAAAATGTTTCATCATGAGCCAGCGACGAAGCTTTCGTCTTCCGACAGATCTCCGGCGCGAACTCCTGAACGCGCTGTATACGCTGGAGAATTCCGGTGACCGGTTACGGCCGAGTGAGTTCTTTGAAAGGGGGATGGCGACCTTTTTGGAGGCCGAGAACGTTCTTGCAGTGAAGGCGCAAGAGAATGCGAGGGAGGAGTTTGCACGATTTCTGTCGAAACGTAAGGTGTTGGAGATGGAGGCAGCCGATCGAAATTACCGAATCCTCGACCACCATATGACCCGAGTTGCCACGGGGCTGACGCACGGATACTCAGAGGAGCGAAAGTGGCGCCGCGAAATGCGGTGTCTGGAACGAGCAGGTGAACTCATCGACCAAATCTTCTATGTGGCAGGATTCGAGGATTGGTTGGAGAGGATCGAGGACCTGCGAAGGCGATCGGACCGCTGGTGGCCGGGGCTGACCGCCCGGGGTGTCTCACATTCTTACTGGGTTCAACTGGCGCTGCAAGCAGAGGTCACGAGGGTGAGGGAGCAAAACGGCGGAATTCTCGACGTGGCCCCTACCGGCTGGGAGGTGCCCTCTGGCCGACGGCCAAAAGTGAACCGCCCCGGGATTGCCGGAGGCTCCAAGTCTTGAAAGGCTGGAGTGATGACTAAGCAAACGAAGTACTCCCAGAGGTGCGGGAGCGGGCAGTGCGGATGGTGCTCGAGCACGAGCAGGAGTACTCGTCACAGTGGGCAGCGATTCAGTCCATCGCCGAAAACGGCAGCACAGCGCAGATCGGCTCGACTCCGTACTCCTCGCGGTGGTCGGACGCTGTCTCAGGCGGAAGTCGTGAAGCAGTCACAATCGCTCAGCAGCGGGACAGAACTTCACGAGCGGGGGCGGCGCTTACGATGCTTCAGAGCCTCAGCTTCTGGAAGGTGCCAAAAAACCACCGCTTGAGGGGCGGAAAGGCGCTGAACGATCTCTTCTGAATCCAAGGTAGAAGGTAGAACAGCACGTGGTATCCCATCCTTCGGGGCCCAACTACGGCCTACCCGTCTACGCGCCACCTCCTCCTCATTCCCCCAGAAGATCGTCCAGGAGACGATTCTGAAGCGCCTCCTGATAGGCAACCCGGGAGACCCGCTGCATCTCGATGATGAGATCGGCTGGGACCACATCGGCGCCCGGGAGGCGGCCGGTCAGCGACGGTGCTTCGCCATGGACGGCGCTCCGGTAGTCTCCGACTCCCATTCGCCAGAGCTCGGCGCGCGGTGAGAAGCGCCGCAGCACTTCGGCCGCGATCGATAGTCCCCCTCCATCGAAGTCCCCGCTGTAACGCACCCGGGCGCCGCCGTCCACCAGCGCGCGGAGAAGCCGCCGATCCGCCAGGTTCATCCGCCCATTGGTGCAGACCAGTGTCGGGCGCGCCGCGGCGGGAAGATGCTGCAGCCGCTCGACCAGATAATCGAACACCGATGCGTTCTCGACCACGTAAGCCACGTCGGCGGCGGCGCGTAACCCGTTCGGCACCATCTCCAGGGCGCGGAGGCTGAACGACTGCAGCGGGAACGCAGCCAGATAGGCGAGGGCCGGATCCGATCCGACGAGACCGAACACATCCACCTTGGCCGAGGTTCGGTCCTTCACGATCCCCGCCGCGGCGAGGAGGTCATCGCGCCCCTCCGCGCCCCGCTTCATCGGCTCGTCCACCTCAGGATGGAGCGCAGCGAGCGTCTGATCGAACAGCCCGGCCATGCTGCCCCGAGTGTCGAACGAGTGTGAATCCCCCGTCGCCTGGTACGCGAGTGCGGCGAGGGTCACGGCATCATCGCCCTCCGGCAGAAGCGCGATCGCCCGCAGAATGAGGCGGAACTCCTGGCGGAGCCGCCGCCTGTCGCGTGTATGTCGCGATCGGAAATCCCGCGTCGACGACTCCAGCCACGCCTCGAGCCGCACACGGACATCCGGGCGGAGGTCCGCGGCAGCGAGCAGCGCCGTGAGCTCCGCACGCGCCGTCTCCCACGCCGCCTCCCGCGCGCGCCGGCGCTCCGGGTCCGCGACCAACTCCACGCCGAAGTGTACCTCCAGTGCTTCCTTCAAGGAGCAGCCGAAACGCGTATTGGATCGGAAGTCCTCCTCGATCCGCTGGACCTGAGCAGAAACGCCGGAGCGATAGCGCCGTCCGGTCAGGCCGCCAAGGGCGAGGGCTTCCTCCGGCGTTTCAACGATCACCTGTCCCGCGGCACGACCGTTCCGAACCCACCGATCACGCAGCGCGCCCAGGAGACGCTGCAACCCCGGCTCGGAGAGCGCCTCCCGCAGCCGGTCTCGATCCAGCGATGACAGGGTGCTAGGCATTGAACTCCGCGCTGATCGCCGAGTCCATCTCGATCAAGTCCTCTTCGAAGCTGTGCCGCTGCTGACCGTCCCACACACTGGCGATGGGCGCGACCGTGCTGCCGTCCTTCAGGAACTCGTAGGTGACCGCGCCGCGAATGTGCGGCCCGTAGTTGGTCGCCTTCTCAGTCGCCATGATCCAGCAGAAGCCCAGCTTGTCGAGGAGCGCATAGATCTGCGCCGCGTTGGGATCATCCACGCCGGCGAACGCCTCGTCGAAGCCGATCAGGAGCGGCGCGGCAGTGCCGGCTGAGAAGAGCCGGCCGTAGACGGCCGCGATCAGCGGGAGCACGAGGTCCAGCGAGCGGCGCCCCACGCTCCCCTTCCCGTAACGCTTCTCGGTGAGGTCCTTGAACTCGCCGGGCACCTCGCGGCGCTGGATCACCAACCGGTACCACTGCTTGTAATCCAGCATCCCGGCCAGTGCCGAGCGATAGTCCACCGTCTGCTGGTTGTCGCGGGCGCGACGCCGGGCCTCCTCGATCATCGAGCGGAAGATGTCGACCAGTTCCTCCTGCTGCTCATCCCGCAGGTTGATCGCCTTCAGCCGGAAGAGCTGCACGAGGCGCTGCGGATCGTAACCGTCGGTTGCGTCTCGCTCGCGAACGCGCCAGCGGAGCCGCATCACCCGACCTTCCTCGAAGTTCATGTCCTCCAGGATCTCGCTGACCTCGTTGATCCAGCGGTCCGTCGCATCCATGGTATCCCGAATCGAATCGGTGATGGTGCGGAGGAACACCTTCTCGATGATCTCCCGGTCAATGTCGTCGCGCGCCTGTGCTTTCCGTCCGAGATCCTCCTCGAGCTGGTGCAGCAACTGAATCACGAGGAGGTCGCCCTCGGCGCTGGAACAGCGGATCAGGGACTCCCCTTCGAGCCGCATTCCCAGCCCGGCGAACGCGGAGCTGTGCTCGTGGAATGCGCCGATCAGCGCCTGGCTGGCTTCCGACTTTCGGGTGGCAAGGTCGGCATCGAGCCCGCCCGCTTGGCCCACCAGATCCGCGGCGAAACGCTCCCAGCCATCCCGCCGGGCGATCACCACTTCCCCGTCGAACGTCGGGTAGGAGAGCAGGCGGCGCTCCAGACGCGCGCGCGCTTCCTCGACCCCGATTTCGAAGGTGCGCACGCTGCCCCGCGCGTCATCCACCTGCGGCTGAAGGCCTGCCACCTGGGTCTCGGCCCTCACCCGCGCCTCCTTGTGCGTATGCAGGCCCTGAGTGGATTCCTTGAGTTCGGCTTCGAGCGCCGAGACCCGGGCGCTTAGCTCGTCCCGCCCGACCTCTGCCTCGCTATAGCGCTCGCGCAGTCCCTCCACCTTCGCCTCGGCAGCGGTGAGCCTCTGCCGGCGCTCGTCCCGCCTCGTGTTGAGGCTCGCAATCCGTGGGAGGAGATTGTCGATCTCCTCGTTCAGGCGCCGGTACCCGGAACGCATGTCCTCGGCATGCTTCAGCTCCCGGCGCAGGGCCTGGCCCTCCTTGTCCAGAGCATCCAGGCCGTGCCGCATCGCTCTCAGGTCGTCCGCGGTGGCGGCCTTCGACGCGAACTGCGCACGGATCAGCACATGGTCGAGCGCCAGCTTCTTCTCCTCGACATGCTCGCGAGCGCGGCGCGCCGCATCAGTCGCCATCTGGAGATTGTCGCGCTTCTGCTCCAGCGTACTGTGAGCGCGGTTCCGGAGCGCGAGCGCGGTGCCGACCAGCGGCAGCGCTTCCATTTCGAGCGCCCGCTTCCAGTCGTCACGAAGCGTCGCGGCGCGGGCGCTGACGACCCGTTGTTCCTCCTCGGCGTCCTCGATGGCGGCTTCGAGGAGCGCCAACTGGTCGCGCGCCTCGGCGAGTTGCCTGTCCCGCTCCCGCCGCCGATTGCTCGCGCCGATGAACCGCGCGCGCTCCAGCAGCCCCGGCGCCCGGCCCTCCATCTCTCCGGTTCTCCAGTAGCCGTCCAGCGCGATGCGAATGCCGAGAGTCGACTCGTCGCCCCCCCCAAGTGCGCCAAGCGCCCGCTGCACGCTGTCCGCGTCCACCGTGGCGCCTTCAGCCGGCACCAACCAGGCGCACCCGGGTTCCGCGGCGGGCCGAAGCCACCGGTCGGAGAGACCGCTCTCGCTGAGGATGCGATCGACCCGGTCGACCTCAGCGAGGTTCACGACGAGCGCGTCGAGGAGACCCGCGTGCTCGAGCACCTCCTCCAGCCGGGCGGCCTGCTCCGCGCTCAGTGTGTCAGCCGCGAAGTCGACGGCCGCGAACAACGGAGCCGCGGCGATTCCCGCATCCTGCAGCGCCTGTCGCGCACGAAAGGTTGCATCGTCGCGATCCGGCTCGCGCTCTTCACGTCCGAGAAGGGATTCGATCGTCTTCCTGACCGCGGCGCGCTCCGCCTTCGCCTCGCGAAGCCGGTCCCGCACCTCGCCTGCAGCGTCGTTCAGATCCTCGGCCTGGGCCTGCTGGAGGGTCGCCAGAGGCTCGAGCAGGCGAGCGGTCGTAAGGCTCTCCTCCTCCTGGCCCATCACCCGCTCCTGCACGGCGTCCAGTTCGGGCTCCGGGATGCGCAGTTCCCGAAGGCCGTCGCGCCAGTGCTGAAGCGCCTCCGCGGCCTGCTCCTTCTTCGCGGCCACGTCGCGGACGCTGTCGGCGTATGCTGTGTCGGCCCGCTTGAACTCCGAAGCGGCTACGCGCTGGGCATCATCCGCGCGGCCGAGCTGCTTCTCCGCGGACTGGAGGACCTCCCGCGCAGCGATCACCTCGCCCAGGCGCTCCTTCCGCTCCCGGACTTCGCCCTCCAGGCTGCCGAGCACCAGTTCCGAGCCAAGGCGCTCCTCCCCTTCGATGCTGGCGTGTGCGATCGACGTCCGCGCTTCCTCCGCGCGCCTGCGCAGGGCCGGCCATGCCATACGCTCCGCACTCGCTTCGAGCCCCTGGATCAGCGAGGTGGCAACCCCAAGCCATGTCGACCACCGCTCCCGGGCATCCATACGGCGCGCCTGGAGATCATCTCGCCGCGCGGAATCCGTCTTCAGATCCGCCTCGACCGCGGCCAGATCGCCACGTTCCCGCTCCTGGTCCTGCACGGCTGCATCCAGGGACTTTTTGATGTCGAAGGCGCCGTGCTCGGCCAGCTCTTCGTGGAGCGACGACAGCGGCCCTTCGATCCGTGCGATCTGCTCCTCGGACTCGCGAATGCCCTCCTCGCTCCCTTCGAGGAGCTGGCGCGACTTCTCCAGTTCCCCTTCCTTCGCCTGCAGTTTCGCACGCTCTCCACGATACTGCTTGGAGGCCCGGAGCAGCTCGCCTGCCTCGAAAGTTGCCGCCGCCTGGATCGCGGCCCGCTGCAACTCGTCCAGCTTGTCCGCGCGAAAGCGCTGATCCTCCATCCTCTGGATCTCGGCCTCGATGGTATCCATCCGACGAAAGCTGTCGCTCGCCTGCTCGATCGGCCGCATGTCGATCGACGGCAGAGAGTCCACGAGCATGCCGGTGACCTTCTCGGGGGTGAGACCCTCACCCAGCTTCGGCCGCCGGACCTGGAGCAGAACCTCCAGATATCGCTTGAAGCCGTCCTCTCGGAACCCGAAGAGGAGGTCGTTGACGCGCTCGATGTAGTCCTGCTGCTGTTTGTCGTCGAAGACCTGGCCGCCGCCGCCGAGGACGTCGCGCAGCTCCTGGCGACTGAGCGGCCGGTGATTCGCACGGTCGATCAGGTCGAAGTCCAGCCCGATGCGGCGGCCGTCGGTGAGCACGAAGCTCCAGGGTGTAACTCGTTTGTCGGCCGTGCTGCGGCGCGCGCGCAACGCGATTCCGATCGTCACGAACACGCCCGAGCACCCGCGTTCGAACTCGAGGGCGACGTACCCCGTGCGCTCCTCGTGGTAATACGGATGGTTCGGCGTCGCCTCCTCGTCACCGAGCAGGTAGTAGCGGACGCTCCGCGCCTGTCCCCCCGTGGTGTCGATCTTCCGGGCGCCCCAGTCGCGGTCGAGCACCAGGTTGAGCAGGGCGACGAGGACGGAGGTCTTCCCCGACTCGTTCCGTCCGGTGAGCATCAGGTTGCCGTTGCCGAAGAGGATCTCCTCCTGGTCGTCGAACAGCCACCAGTTGGCGAAGATCGCGCGGCGCGGGGCCCATCGGTCCGGGTCCCGTCCGTGCATCCTCTGGAGGACGTCCAGCATGGGCTTGGGAACGCCGCGGATGTTGAACATGTCGTTCTGCATGGTCACTCCTCGTCCTCCGTCTCCTCGTCAGTGACATAGAACCCCTGCAGCCGCGCGCACAGCGGGCTGACGAGGTAACGGTTCTCTTCCTCGCTCGGCCGGAGCAGTCCGCACCGGAGCATGCGCGGCAGCACCAGGTCGAGCAGCTTCGTTCCAGTGAAGCTCCGAAGATCCTTGCGCCAGTTCTCCGAGAAGCGCTCCCGGAGCGGCATCATCAGGAGCTCGAGATCGTCGAGCAACACCACGAAGTGGTCACCGCCGGCTGACTGGAGATCGCCCCGGCCCGCAGCTTCCCGGAGAGCCCCACAGAGCAGGAGGATGACGTGACTCTCGCTGCTGTCCGTCCGAAGCGGCATGCGCTCGGTCTCTGCGCGTCCTCCGGTGCGGAGCAGGCGCACGTAAGACGTGGTCGCCTCCATTTCCCAGCCGGTGTGGTCAAGCAGGTTCACCGCGATCTGCCGTCGCACCTCGGGATCCGACGTCACGGCGTCGAACGCCTGCGGATCGTCTCGCCGGAACAGGGCCGGTGTCAGGAGGAGCTGCCGGTAGGCGCGCACGAGCGGTGCCGGTTGCGCCTGAGGAGTGGCGACACACCGCAGCGATTCTCCCTGGGCGAGTCGCTCCAGCGAGGCGCTCGGAAGCGTAAGGTGAAGACTCCAGCCGATCGCGCCCCACTCGCAGAGCGCGTCCAGCTTGCCCACCTCGTCCTGCCACTCCTGAAAGCTTCCGTCTCGCACCCGAATGACTCCGAGTGTCTCCATCTGCTGAAGCATGCGCACCAGCCGGCGGCGCTCCTGGAGCTTCTTCCAGTCGAAAGCCTGGTCCGGATCCTCCTTGCCTGACTGCGAGCGGATCTCCTCTGCAAGAATGCTGAGGGTGAACCGCCGCCCCGCGGCCTGTTCTCCGTACCATAGGATCCACGCGAAGAGCTCGTAGTCACGGCGGTCGGCGGCCCACTCCGGCGCGTGGCACGGCGCCCACACCGCGGGCTTCACCAGGCGGACAAACTCGGGGTGCTCCTCGACCCGCCATCCGGTATGCTTGGCGAACCAGGCGTTCAGCCTCTGCGTCTGCCGGCGGATCCTCGCATACGCCTCGCCATTTGCCCGTGGGGCGACCACCACCGAATCGAGCAGTGCGCCCGCCGCCTCCCGGAATTCCTCCAGCCGCACATCCAGTGTTGGCATCAGGCCCTCCGCTCCCGGGTGAGCACATAGGCGCGGGTGTAGTACACCCCCTGCGGGCACCGGACCTCGCCGAGCCGGGACAGGTCGGTGGGCAGACTCAGACGAACCACGGTGCCGTCCTCCAGATGGGCGTAGCGGTCCGGCGATCGGATGCAGTCGCGAACCAGCCTCGTCACCCTATTCAGCGACTGGTTGTCCGGCACCTCGAGGTCGTCGAGGCTCACCGCACCCTCGGCGAAAAGGCCCTCCCAGAAGTTCATGATCTCCTGACGCTCCTCCGCCCTCTTCTTCCGAAGCAGCGCCCGCTCGAGGCGCCGATCCTTGACTGGCGTTATCCGGCCGAACTGCGGATTACCCCGGGTGTTCGGCTTCAGGGGAAGAGCCCAGGGCTCCTGCACCCACACGGACTCCTCGTCGTTTACTTCGTCGCTCGTCCCCGTGAAGGCGTACATGTGCTCGGGAGTGCCCCAGTCGAACACCTCGGCGGCGATCTCCGCGGCAGCGAGATCACTGGGCGCCTTCCGGAAGGCCAGAGCCAACCGCTCCAGGTCCTTCTTCCGATCGACCGTACTGCCGCGATCCAGCACGATGCGCTCGATCTGACCCAGGAGCGACATCAGGCGCGCCATCGTCTTCTGCTCCAGAATGCGGGCCGTCCCGTCCCGCCCGCCAAGCCCCAGCAGGCGCCGGACGGCGCCTTCGTAGATGCGGGTGAGCTCTGCCTCGCTCCGGCGATCCCCTTTGCGCCGCATCTCGTTCGCGACCATGAGCGAGACGAGTCTTTCGTCGTACTCCTCATGCCGCCAAGTCTCAAAGAGCTCGGAGCACTTCCGGTTGAAGCTTTGCAGATGGATCAGGAACTCGTCGATGTACTGCCGGACGAGCCGCTTGTAGACCACGAAGACGTCGCCGTCGCTCGCGGTTGCCGATGAATTCTTGCTGAGTTCATTCAGGTACCTACGGGTCTGCTCCTCGATCTGTGCGCGGGTGTCCTCGATGAGGTTCCAGTCACCCTCGACTTCCGCCAGCATCGTATCGGCCGCACCGCCGGCGGCGCGTTCCAGCCGCGCATGCATCTCGAGGAGGGCGCGCCAGAGGCGCTCGATGCGTGTCGGGTCGAGGGAGCCCCGCACCCCGGCGTCACTCTCCAGCTCGCGGACCATCTTCTCTATCTGCCGACCTCGCTCGCTGATCTGGAACCGCTTCTCTCGATCATAGAACTCGGCGACCGTGTTGGCCTCGTCGAGGTCCGCCTCGGAAAGCACGACGTTCCAGGTCTCGAGTGCCTGCAGGTCCCGACGACAGGTCTCATCCGTGTAGGAGGGCTCGCCGCGGACACGGCGGACGTACTCGGCGACCTCCGCGGGCCAGACCCATCCCGATTCCGAGGTCTCATCCCGGTCGTAGACGAACGCGACGATCGTGCGGTGAATCGGCACCTTGCCGACGCAGAGATACTTCACCTCCGGGATCTCCCTCGCATTGATCCCGGCGGCCTCCATCACGGACTGAAGATCGGCAATCGCCATGGCGGCCAAGATAGGGCTTCTCGTGGAGAATGGCGGCGACGGAGTGCGCACCGGCCATCAGAGGAATAGAGCGGGCCCGCGGCCACTGCGGGCCGCATCATCCAGGATGGTAGTCGCACGCAGCGGAGGCGGGCAAGCAATCCGCCCGAGAGCCGCGGCATGAGGGACTTCGCCAAGGGGGCCAACTGATCGTTCGTCCCGTGCGTCCCGAGTGCATCACTTTGCCTATTCCTTTGGAGCCAGGGGGTTCCGGCGGACATTCACTCAATGTGGCGGACCCCTCTGACAGTGGGCGGCTTCCGCTAGAGTTGCCGGGAAGAAGCGAAGCGACGATTCTTCTGTTTGCCACCTCGCCCTACCCCGCCTCCCGCAGCCCCCTGCAGCCCCCTGCACCGCGTTCTGAGCCCACTCCTGCTCCCGCTTCGTTTCTTTTGGACCTTCCCAGAATCCATAGCCCGGGACGACAACTTGGCCTAGTAACGGCCGCATTTCAGCGGGAGGACTGGAGCGAGGCCGTCTCGCTGGCCAGCCGCCTGAGCGATCGACACCCAGGGAGTCCCGAGGCACGCGAGGGCGCTTCGTACGCCAGTCAGGCAACCGAACGGCTGGAGGCGGACCTGCGCCGTGCCTGGGCCGAAGAAGAAGAGCGCCGCCGCGCCGCAGAGGCCGAAGCCGAAGCACGGCGACAGGATGCTGAGCGGAGCGCCCGCGACCGAGCACGGGACATTGTCCGGGTTCGGCAGGTACACCTGATCCGGCCCAACAGCGCCGGAGGGGTGGACCTTCGGATCTCCGTGCAAAACCGAGCCAGCAAGCCGATCAAGTCTACGTGATCGCCCGCTCCCGGTTCGGCCGCCGCCTCCATCCCACTCCCCGGGGTAGCTATGCAGACCGAGCGCTACGATGCAGGAGCGAGGGCTAAATCCGTCTCTATCCGGTGTTTCCCGAAGGACTTGGTATCAAGTGCCTGGAGCTCAAATCAACTGAATTGGCGCTATACCGTAGAATCCCTTAGCGGTTCGAAACGGCCGGGTCCCGAAAAGCCGGGTCCCGAACAAGTGGGACTGGATGGCCAGGGAATGCCGCGCCAGATCGAATCCGGCGTGTGTTCAGCACCGCGGATGAATCCGTTACCCAGAGTCGAACAGAGGGGCTGGGGCGCGGGAGTGAGGCTTACGTCATCTGGAGCATCGGATCCCTGGTGAATGGAGAGCCTGGCGGGAGCCTTTCAGGAGTCGTGCGGTTGAGCGGCGGCCCCACAGCGGTTAGGAAGGGTGGGGGTATCCAGTAACCGGAGTTGGCCTAAGGCCGTGGCGACGGCTCTTCGGGGGCCGAGCGGGAGAAGGGCTTGAGCCGACGGCTTGACAAGTACCTACTTCTGTATGTATACTGAGCCGTGAGCCCTCCCGAAGGCGGGTGGATGGGCTGATCAACCCACACCGCGGTGAAATATGTTCAAGGAAGTCAAGCTCCAGAGGTCTGGCGGTTCCTCGTCAGTCAATCTGCCGAAGGCAATGCTCGACCGTCATCACCTGAACGCGGGCGAAACGGCGTACGCTGTAGACACCGAAGATGGCATCCTGATCACTCCATATGACCCGAATTTCGCCAAAGCGATGGAGATCGCCGAACGAGGGGCGAAGAAGTACAAGAACGCGCTTCGCGAGCTGTCCAAGTGAGTGATGAGCAAGCCGAGCCGATATGGTTGAGCTGGAGGATCGTCGAGTCGATTCATCTCGAGCAGATCCTCCAGCACGGCGGCTCGCGAGGCGTCAGAGACAAGGGGCTGATAGCGTCCGCTCTTGCTCGCCCCGTAAACAAGTGGCAGTACGAGGGCACCGATGTATTCGCGCTCGCGGCGGCCTACGGCTTCGGCATTGCGAAGAACCACGGCTTCGAGGATGGCAACAAGCGTACTGCCTTCGTATCTCTGTATACGTTCCTGGGACTGAACGGATACGATCTCGACGCGTCGGAGCCCGAGGTGGTAAGCGTTATGACCGCCGTCGCGGACGGAACACTTCCTGAAGAACGTCTCGCCGATTGGATCCGGGCTTGTGCGAGGGAAAGCCCGTAAATCCAGCGAATCTCTTCAGTCCGCCTGCGTAAGCGGCGACGAACCAGCCTATACGAAATCTGCTGATGCCTCTGTGCGGCGATCCACTCCGGTCAAGTGGATACCCCCGAGGAAGGTATACCCATGGCGATCGCGGCGGATGCCACCGCACGCTCGCCGAAACTCTGCGGCTTCTCCATCCACTACGAGGGTGGGCTGCGCGACTTCCAGCATCCGAAGTGCCTCTGCCTGCGTATTACGGCCCAAGTCGACCACTCATTCCGGAGCAAGTCGACCACCGATTCCGATCCAAGCCGACCACCGGTTCCGACGATGTCGACCACCGATTCCGGTGATGTCGACCACTCGTTCCGATCATCTCGTCCACCGGTTCCGGTGATCTCGACCACCCTGGCCGCCGCGGCCGGTACCCGAGTGCGAAGCCACGCTGGATAACCTCCATCACGGGCCGTCAGTTTCCCCCTGGATACCACACACAATCCAGGAGGAGCGATGGCGGCGGAAAGGTTGTCCATGCGGAAGATCAAGGAAGTTCTGCGGTTGGCGGCGCTCGGGCATAGTCGGCGCGCCATCGGCCGCAGTGCCGGTATCAGCCACAGCACGGTCGGACTCTACCTGCGAGCCGCCACCGAAGCCGGCCTGAGCGCTGCGGCCGCGGAAGGGCTCACCGAAGGCGAGCTCGAGGCACGGCTGTTTCCGCCGGCGCAGGTCCCGGCCGAGCGGCCCCTTCCCGCCTGGGCCGAGATCGAGCGCGAGCTCCGGCGCCCGGGCGTGACGCTGCAGCTCCTCTGGTACGAGCACAAGCAGGCGCATCCCGACGGGCATCAGTACAGTCAGTTCTGCACGCTCTTCCGGACATGGAAAGGCTCGCTCGACCGCGTCCTGCGCCAGGAGCACGAGGCGGGAGAGAAGGCCTTCGTCGACTACGCCGGCCAGACCGTGCCCGTCATCGACGCCACGACCGGCGAGGTGCGCCAGGCGCAGATCTTTGTCGGCGTGCTCGGCGCCAGCAGCTACACGTTCGCCGAGGCGACGTGGACGCAGGACCTCTCCGACTGGATCGGCTCGCACGTGCGGATGCTCGCCTTCTACGGGGCGGTTCCTCACGTCCTGGTGCCCGACAACCTGGCCAGCGGTGTGCGCCGCGCCTCCTACTACGAGCCCGACCTCAACCCCACCTACCACGAGATGGCGTGCCACTACGGCACGACCGTGATCCCGGCGCGGGTGCGGCGCCCGCGGGACAAAGCCAAGGCGGAGGCGGGGGTTCTGCTCATCGAGCGCTGGATCCTGGCCCGCCTGCGCAACCACACCTTCTTCAGCCTGCATGAGCTGAACCGCGAGATCGGCCGCCTGCTGGACGAGCTCAACGACCGCCCCTTCCAGAAGCTCAGCGGGACCCGCCGCACCCGCTTCGAGGCGATGGACCGGCCGGCGATGCTGCCGCTTCCACAGCAGTCGTACGAGTACGCGCAGTGGAAGAAGGCACGGATCCATCGTGTCGACTATCACGTCGCGATCGACGGCCACAACTACAGCGCCCCCCACCGGTTAGCGGGCGAGCAGGTCGACGTGCGGTGCGGCGCGACGTCCATCGAGATCTTCCACCGCGGCGAGCGGATCGCCGCCCACGCCCGCAGCACGCGCCAGGGCGGCTACACCACCGAGCCCGGGCATCGGCCCCGCTCGCACCAGCGGCATCTGGAGTGGTCTCCCGCGCGCATGATCCGCTGGGCAGGGCAGACCGGTCCCCACACCGCCGCCGTCGTCGAGCACATCCTCCAGACGAAGCCTCACCCGGAGCAGGGCTATCGCGCCTGTCTCGGCATCATCCGGCTCGGCAAGCGCTTCTCGCCCGAGCGTCTCGAGGCCGCCTGCGGCCGTGCGCTCGAGATCCGGGGCATCTCGTACCGCTCCATCGAGTCGATCCTGAAGAACGGACTCGACCAACTCCCGACCGACGCCGGGGCCACGCTCTCGCTTCCGCAGGAGCATGCACACGTGCGGGGCCGGACCTACTACACCCAAGCGAACTGATCCAAGGAGATATCCATGTTGCTCGAACCCACACTCCGCACCCTCCATGAACTCCGGCTCACCGGCATGGCGGCCGCACTCGACGAACAGCGCGCAATGCCGGACATCGATCGACTCGGCTTCGAGGAGCGGCTCGTCCTCCTCCTGCAGCGCGAACAGACCTCGCGCGAGGACCGGCGCCTCAGCCGGCTGCTCGCCCAGGCAAAGCTCCGGCTGCAAGCCTGTGTGGAGGACATCGACCTGCGAGCCCCACGCGGGCTCGACCGCTCCGTCGTCCTGCGCCTCGCTTCCGCCGACTGGGTCCGAGCCCATCAGGCGCTCCTGATCTGCGGGGCGACGGGCACCGGGAAGACCTACCTGGCGTGTGCCTTCGGGCAGAGCGCCTGCCGGCACGGGCTCTCGGCTCGCTACTACCGCTTCTCCCGCCTGCTGGCCGAGATGGCCCTCGCCCGGGCGAACGGAAGCTATCCCAAACTCCTGGAAAAGCTTGCCAGGACGGACCTGCTGCTCCTGGACGACTACGGTCTCGCTCCGCTGACCGACAGCGAACGGCGCGACTTCCTCGAAATCCTCGAGGACCGCTACGGGCGCCGAGCCACCCTGATCACCAGCCAACTTCCCTTCGAGCACTGGCACGATGCCATCGGCGACAACACCTTTGCCGATGCCATCCTCGACCGGCTCGTACACAACGCCCACCGCCTGACCCTGAAAGGAGCATCGATGAGAAAGAAGGTCAGCTCGACGTCACCCGTCCCTTCGGACGAAGCGCCGGAGTAACCCGGCCACCAGCGTCGCTTCGCTCCGACTGGACGAGATCACCGGAATGAGTGGTCGACATCACCGGATCGGGTGGACGACTTGCTCCGGATTGACTGGTCGAGATGACCGGAATACGCAGACAGTTTGCGAAATCTGCGAGCACTTCAAGCGGCTGGTGGAAGACAACGGCCTTTTGGGATAGCTTCTGGATCCACGATTCCTCTTCGAAGGGGTCACTGAGTGAGCGCGCAATGCAGAGGATCTTCTTTGGGATTGCACTCACTTACTGCCGCGACGGCACTCCTGATCTCGACATCTCCCCTGAGACCAACTCCGGCCCAGGACCTGTCGATTTTAAGTTTAGTCATGGATCAAAGGCGAAGGTCACGGTCGAAATGAAGAATTCGAGTCATGGGCGCCTCCTCCACGGGTATCAGACTCAGCTCGCACTGTACAACAAAGCGGAACCGACTGCAGAAAGCGTTTTCTTGATAGTGCGGGTCGGCGACCACGAAACCAAGCTTAAAGCAGTGCTCGCATCGCGTGATGCAGCCCTCGCCCGCGGGGAGCAAGCACCAGCGGTAATCATTGTGGATGCGAGGCCGCAGGACTCTGCAAGTAGGGCTTAGCGCGTTCCATGCAGCGAGGTCAGTGCGGGGTCTAACGTGCGCTTGCAGGTGACGAGCCCACGGCCATATGTTCAGTAGGTCCGTGGCTTTGCGCGTGCGGGTTCGCGCCTGAAGCTGAGTGTTAGACTGCGGCCGACTTCAGTTCTGTTACGACGTGACACCTTACATACCGATCCCATGAAAGCATTGCGAGCAATCGCATGGGTTGCTATCCCCGCCATTGTGATGTTCCCGGCCGCCATGGCCACATTGCTGGCTGAGGGTGCAGTGAAAGAGGCTGGTTACGGCGTACTTTCAGAGGCGCAGTCATTCTATAGCTTACTACTTACTATTGGCCTCAGTTCTCTCCTGCTGTGTGGAGTGTTGATAGTTTCGATCTCTATTCAGGATCCGAAGACGTGGATGACTCGCATGTACGGATGGTTCAAGCGACCGCGGATCCTCATCGCGGGGTGGCTCTCCTCCATCGGCGGAGTCTCTTCCGCGCTCGGTCTGGCTTTGTTGTTCTTGGCGTATCGCGCTTCCTCTGACCGTGAAGTCTTCCTCCTCTTCGGTACTATGTCGCTTCTCATCGGCCTTGCCTACGGGTATTTCATTGAATTGATTGAGGACGCTCTCGATGGTGCCTTGTCGAACGTGCTAGACCGCTCGGAAAGAGTGTTCGGAGCTATTATCGCCGGGGTTGTCGGTGTGGCAGCGCTCGCATATGCCATCGGTGGATATTGGCGCGGATAGACCGCCCTTTCCCCCGTGGAGCAGCCTCCGGCGAATCTTGCCGCGCCCGAGTGGCCTAACGTTGCGCTGCAGGGGACGAAGGGCGTGGCATGCTTCCAGATGCGGCAGGTATGCAGCACGACCATCGCCGCTGAGCTATGTACCGTTCGGCTAGCAAAGCTTCATCGAGGAGGCACACCCAGATGGTCGTGGATATCTAACATGTCATTCTCGTTGTCGATCCCTACGAGCAAGCCGACCGGCGCTCTGGCGCTGACGGTAAACGCTGGGCAGATGCTCTTCATACTCGGTGCAAACGGCACCGGGAAATCGAGCCTTATGCAGGCGTTCGCATCGTCGAGCAACGACAAGACTCGGCGGATCACAGCCCACCGCCAGACTTGGTTCCGATCGGGATCACCCGAGTTCACCGGCAGACAGCGTGCAGAGTACGAGCAGAATGTGTTTCATTACGATCGGCAGGCAACCGCACGCTGGATGGACGAGTACTCGCAGCAGCGCGCTCAGATGGCGATCTACGATTTGGTTAACTCCGAGAACGTGCGTGCTCGTGAGATTACACGGGCGGTCGACGCAAGAAGGGTGGGCGAGGCCAACAAACTCTCCGCCAAAGACGGTGTGTTTGCGACCTTAAACCGCTTGCTGCGGCTCTCGAATCTCGACATCGTGGTGTCCGTCGAAGCAAATGACGAGATTATGGCAAGCCGGAACGGAAGCCACCCTTACAGCATCTCCAAGCTTTCCGACGGAGAGCGCAACGCGGTCCTGATTGCTGCGAACGTACTTACGGTACCAGCGGGAACGCTTCTCCTCATTGATGAGCCGGAGCGGCACCTACATCGTTCGATCGTATCCCCGCTTCTGTCGCTTCTGCTCAAGGAGAGACCAGACTGCGCATTCATCGTGTCCACACACGAGCCATTGCTCCCAGTGGACAATCCAGGCTCGAAGGTCTTGCTGACGCGCGGCTGTGTTTACGTGGGCGACGAGGTCGCATCTTACGACATTGACTTGCTGGAGAACACCGATGGGATCGATGATGATCTGAAAAGAACCATCTTGGGCGAGCGTCGGAAGATCGTGTTTGTCGAGGGCGTCGAGCACAGCCTGGATAAGCCGCTCTACAGCCTCCTCTTTCCGAATGCATCAATCGTGGCCAAGGCTAACTGCCGTGACGTCGAGAATGCGGTCGCTGGTATCAAAGGCACAGCTGATCTTAATTGGGTAAAACCGTTCGGACTGGTGGACAACGATTCGTCCGATCCAGAGAGGATCGCGGATCTGCAAGCCAATGACGTGATTCCATTGAACGTTTATTCGGTTGAATCGATCTATTATCACCCGGAAGTCCAGAAGTTGGCAGGCGAGAAGCTCGCGGCTGTTGTAGGCGGTGATTTGACAGAGAAGCTGGAGAAGGCGAATGCCGATGCCATCAAAGCGATCCGCGATAATGCCAAGCACCTCAGTACGCGGATTGCTGAGAAAGCGGCACGTTCTCTGGTGTTTTCGCTTCTACCAAAAAAGGGCGAAGTGGCAGAGGGCGGTCGTCGTGCCGCTGAAATTGACTTCGCGAAGTGCGCTGAAGATGAGGCGGCGCGTCTCGAAGCTTTGATCAACGCATCCGACTTCGTCGGTATTCTGCAGAGGTATCCAATTCGGGAATCACCTGCGCTCGACGCTATTGCTAAGGCGCTCAATTTCGCGAATCGCGCTCAGTATGAAGCGGCTGTCCGCAACCTCCTGGTACGCGATTCGGAAGCCGTACGGCAAGTCAGAACCCTGCTCGGATCATTCCCGGCGGATCTGATCGCATAGTTGTCGTGCTGGAGACCGAACGCACCAACGACACCAGAGGAGCTGCTGCAACAAGTGCGGACTGTGGGTCTCTTCTCGCCGGCGCCGAACAAATCGCTGCAGGCGACGCGGGGCCGTGCATCTTTTCAGGCTTCTGCGTATGTTAAAGCTCGGTGCGGTTCACGGGCTCTGGTGTCGCCCCGCGCGCCTGAGCTTCGGCGTTAGGTGCTGTCCGTCCGCTCCATCCACAGCCGCTGATCTCTGACGGCCGTGAGGGGTTTTCGGAGCCGCTAATCGATACTCGGTGGTCCCTCCCGTTTGGAGAAGGCGGAGGCCGAGTCCCTCCCTCAACGGCACGGATGCTGTCAGCATGTTGCAATCGGCCCGGCACCGGTTGCGTCAAGATTCACCTCACAAACGGCAGGTTGCGCATGCCGCCCTGGTGAGTTGTAGATCCCTCCGCAACTTGCGCAGAGAACGGGGCTTACCAACACCCCTGATAAGCGTGAGGTCGGCCGTTCAAATCGGCCCCAGGCCCATTCCTGAAAGCCCCGTTCCTCTGCCGCTGGCGAAGAACGGGGCTTCATCGTGTCTCCGGAAGCATGCGGAACGCGCGGTTGCACAGTGTGTAACCGCGGACCCGTAGCGGCCAGACCGACCGGATCAAAAGACTCGTGATTCCTGCTGCGGGTACACGCTTTCAGAAGGTGCGGCGGTGGTTGACACACGCAATTGTGAGCGGAGCGAAGAATCCCGCTCGGCGGTTGAAGGGCACAGTCGGTGCGCGGGCTCGTCCGCGGACCCGTGCCCGGGGCTGGTTGTCCGGCGCGATCCTTCGCTGGGCTCAGGAGGACGAGGCGGCAGGCGGGTGGTTCCCTGGAACGGCACCCGTTCCCGGTGTATGATGTGCAGGCGAGGGACGAGCGGATCCTTCCCGGATAATCCCCACCCCCGGCTGCTGCCATGATCCGATTGCGTATCGCGGTGCTGCTCCCGTTCCTGCTGCTCCTGGCGGCGTGCGGGGACTCCCCCGTGGCCCCCGGCCCGGTCACCTGCGCGACCTTTCCCACGCTCTCCAGCGCCGCGGCGACGGTTCCGACGACTTCGCAGTTCGACGCGCTCTTCCGCGCCGCCGGCGATGAATTTGGGGTGCCGCACGAACAACTGCGCGCGATTTCCTACGTGGAGACGGGGTGGCGCATGGTGGAGGGGCGGGAGGAGCACGGGCTCCCCGCGGCGTCCGGGCTGATGGCGCTGCGTGGCGAGCGCCTGGAGCGCGGAGCGGCGCTGCTGGGCGTCTCCGTCGAGCAGGTGAGCAGCGACCCGACGGACAACGTCCGCGCGGCCGCCGCCCTGCTGCGCGAGTATGCGGACGCGGCCGCGATCACCACGGCGCCCGCTTCCGGCTGGCAGGAACCGGTGGCCCGCTTCAGCGGCATCGACCTGGAAGCCGGCCGGGCCGAGTACACGCGCGACGTGACGAGCGTGATGGGCGGTCGGCGCGCCGCCGCCCGCCCCTTCGCCGCTCTCGCAGCCGTACAGTCGTGCCCCGTCGGCCCCATCACCCCGCCGCCGCCGCCCGTGACCGACTTCGCGGGGGCGCTCTGGTACCCTTCGCCGAACTTCAATGCCCGCGTGGTTCCTTCCGGCGCCATCGTCCAGATGGTGATCGTGCACAGCTGCGAGGGCTCGTATTCCGGCTGCTGGAGCTGGCTCGCGAACCCGGCGTCGGGTGTGAGCGCGCACTACGTGATCCGCGAGGATGGGGCGGAGATCACCCAGCTCGTTCGCGAGTCCGGTCGCGCCTGGCACATCGGCGCCACCTACGACCCCGGCCTGAACGCGGGGCACGCCGCGCACCTCCAGGGCGTGCAGAGCAACCACTTCACCATCGGCATCGAGCACGCCGGTTACGCCTCGCAGACCTCCTGGCCGGTGAGCCAGATCGACGCGTCGGCGCGGCTGGTGTGCGACATGAGCCGCCGCTGGTCCATCCCCAGAGACCGCCTGCACATCGTCTCCCACGGGCAGCTCCAGCCCTACAACCGCACTGACCCCGGCGCGCACTGGCCCTGGGCCGACTACATGGCGCGAATCGCGGCGTACTGCGGCGCGTGATCGTTGAGCCGCGCCCAAGGCGGGGCGCGGCGCGACCGGGCCGGGGGCCCGCTTCCCGGTGCCAACCTCTCGACCTGCACCCGAGCCGGATCGGCCGCTCCCTTGCGCATCAGTGCGCGCGGGGTACGTTGGCGAACAGGTCACATCCTGCTTCACCCGGAACCGCGTGAGAGATGGAGCTGATCGTAGATCACCGGCTGCAGGAGCTGGTCGGCATCGCCCGTGACATCGCCGTCACGGTGATTGCGCCGCACGCCGAGGAGGAGGATGTCGAGGCGCGGTGGCCGGAGCGCACCATGCGTGCGCTCGCCGAGTCCGGGCTCACCGGCCTCTGTGTTCCGGAAGCGCAGGGTGGGCACGGTCAGGGGCTCGCGGGGATGGTGGCGGTGTCCGAGGTGCTGGCGCAGGAGAGCCCGTCCGCCGCGCTCTGTTTCGCGATGCACTGCGTGGGGACGGCAGTGATCGCTGCGAAGGCGACGGACCACCACCGGCAGGCCTTCCTGGAGCCGATCGCGCGCGGCGAGCACATCACCACGCTGGCGCTCAGCGAGCCTGGCACCGGCGTCCACTTCTACATCCCGCAGTCCCGTCTCACGGCCGAGGGTGACGACTTCCTGGTCAACGGCACCAAGAGCTTTGTGACCAACGGGGGGCACGCCGACTCGTACGTCGTTTCCACGGTGGCGGTGCAGGACGGCGAAGGGGAGGGGGAGTTCAGCTGCGTCCTCATCGAGGAGGGCCCAGCCCGTCGCTCCGCTCCTGCGCTCGAAGCAGCCCCCAGACCACCCCCGGCTCATTGCCCGTCCAGTTGGCCGACTGGCTGTACCGCAGTGCGGCCACGACCATCCCGGAGTCCAGTTCCGCGGCACGCCGGAACTCCGTCTCCGCTTCCCGGAAGCGACCCTGGCGATAGGCGGTCTCACCCCTCTGGAAGGCGGCGGTCGCGGCGCTGGCGGCTCCGCCCGCAGGCTCCGGAAGGGTACTCCCTTCGCCCGCATCACCGCTGGCCGCCCATCGGCTGATCCCCATCACGCAGGCGACCAGCACGACGGCCACCGCTGCGATCGGGATGCGGAGGCGGAGTGCCTGTCGCAGACCGGTACCTGCCCCGGCGGAGGTCTCGCGGTCCCGATCCGCGGTCTGGTGATCAGCGACGGATACGGTGGAACGCGGCGCGGGCATCGCCAGCGTGTCGAGGGCAACCGGGCTCACCGCCCGCGTTCCCTCGCCCGATCGGCCGTGTGCACGCGCCGCCGCCGCCGGCACCCCGTCGCTGGCTGCGGCGGCCGGTGCCCGCGAGTCACGCAGCCCACGGGCGAGCTGCACGGTCTCGGGAGACGGCGCCATGTCGAAGTCCGCCCGGAGATACCGCTCCAGCACTTCGAAGCACCGTTGGGCCTCAGCCGGCTGCCCGGAGCGGTGAAGCACCTGCATCACCTCACGGATCACCGATTCGTCGTCCGGTGCGATCCGGACCAGCGTCGTCGCCCACCGCGCCGCCGCGTGCGGGTCGCCTGCGGCCTCGGCCTCCTTCATCAGCTCGTCCGCCGCGGCCCGGGCCTGCCGGTGGAGCTGACTGCGACGCTCGTCCAGCCATCGCTCGAAGCCCGGGGCGCCGTCGACGTGGAAACCCGGCGCCAGGTCCCCCTCGTAGAGGGAGAGCGCCCGCTCGCGATCGCCGGAGCGCAGCGCCTCCTCGAACCGGGTCGCGTCGGTGACGACGATGGAGGCGTCGATCTCGAGCTGCCCGGTGCCGCCGACGATGGCGCCCGCGCTCAGATGGCGGCGGAGGTAGTGAACGGCGCTGTTCAGCGCGCTTCGCGCGCGGGCGCGAGGCGCCTCCGGCCAGAACAGCCCGAGGAGAAGATCACGGCTGTGCGCGCCCGCGGGTGTTGCCAGCGCGAGGTAGAGCAGGAGAGCGGTTCGTCGGGGCTGAGCGAGCGTGGTGCTTCCTTTCCCCTGGACGTCGATCTCGAGCGTTCCGAGGACGCGGATGCGGGTCTGCTCAGCCATTCACGACGGGGAAGTGGGTCTGAGGCGGGTGAACCGGGCGGGAGGTGACCGGTTCGGACGCGGGATCATCGCGCGGTGACCGGGCGGTGACGGGTCGGGTGCATTGTAGTCCCGTTCGGTCGGCGTGTCCATGCCGCCCCTTCCCCCTTTCCGAGGACTGCCACCATGCCCCGCGTATCCGCACTGAAGCATCGGACCCCTCTGCTGGCCCTCCTTCTCCTGGTGATCCTGACGGCCTGCGGCGATTCACCGCTGCCCACCGCGAACCCGCCGGAATCCGGCAGCACGTTCGCACCTGCGCTCGCCGCAGCCGTGGTCGGCCAGCCCGCGCCGGAGCTGACCGACGCCGTCTTCTTCCTCCAGCCGATCGGCAACGGAAGCGCGCGGCCCACCTCGTTCGATGCATCGCTGGAGGATGTGCTGCGCGTTCAGATCTGCGAGTGGTCGGCCGACGCGTGCGTGGCGGTACTCGCCAGCTTCACCTCCGATGGCCGCGGTCCGGAACGCCTGCGGATGAGCCAGGGAGAGTCGCACTACCTCGGCGTCTGGACGCCGAGCGGCCGCGACGGCAGGGCCGGTGGCCGGATCCGTGTTCAGGCCGCGGTCGGAGATCTGGTGCTGACGGCACTGGTGATGGAGCGCCCACGCGGAGCGCTGCCCGTGAAGCTGTACGTGGAGAATCACCCGGTGATCCGGGCACAGTCGCTCCGGGAGGCGGGCACATCGGCCACCTTCATGGCCCAGCTGCTGGTGGAGGAGTTCGGCGCAGACGAGAGGGAGCTGGCGGTGCTGCTGGCACGGGTCGGATTCGACGCCGACGACGTCGCCACCGGCATTCTGGGCACGCTTCCGGTGAACTCGTCGCAGCTGGCTTCGGCACTGGTCGTGGCGCGCTTCGATGCCGAAATGGTCGCCGGTGCGCTGAGCCGGGTGATGGCACTCACCGGCTCACAGATCGCCGGCGCCATGAAGGACGCGGCCTTCGGCGCAACGGACATCACCCGGGGACTCGAGCGCGCCGTGGGACTGGGAGCGGGAGCGATCGCCGGCTCGCTCGCTGCCGTGGACTTCCCGGTGGAGATCATCGCGGACGCCCTGAACGTGGTACTCGTTCTCGCACCGGGAGCGATCGCCGGCGCGCTCCGGTTCGCACAGTTCCGACCGACCCAGGTGGTGCATGCACTGAGCGCCGCGCTGGGGCTCTCGGACGACGACATCGTCGGGGCCATGCAGAGCGCGGGTCACACGCTGGTGGAGATCGGCGAGGGTCTGCGGGACCGTCTCGGTCGCCGTGCCGAACAGGTGCTGCAGGCGTTCCGCGCCTCCACGCAGCTGTCTGCCTCCGACGCGGCGGAGGTGCTCCGGAGCGTGTTCGATCCGACCGCAAGGGAGGCCGCGCGGCTCCTCAGCGACGTCGGGTTCCCGGTCGCCGAGGTCACCGTGGCTCTCCAGCAGCGCTTCAACCAGACCGCCGGGCAGCTGACGTTCATCCTTCGTGACGAGCTTGGACTGCCACTGGATCAGGTCGCGGCGCTGATCGGCACTGCGTTCAGCATGTCACCGAGCGACGTCGCCACCGTATTCCGCGGGCTCGGCATTCAGGCTGGGCAGGTCGCGGCCGCCTTCGCGAGCCATGGTGCGGACGTGGGAGGAATGATCCTCGCCAATGCCGGATACACTGCGATCCAGGTAGGTGATGCGCTGCGTAACGTGTATGGCCAGGCGGCGAACGATGCGGCCAACATCCTACGCTCCAACGGCTATGCGCCCACTCAGATCGCCAGCTCGCTGCGGAGTGTCTGGAACCTTTCGGCCTCTCAGACGGCCGGGATCCTGAAGGATACCCTCGGCTTCACACAGGGAGTGATCGAAGGAGCGCTGAACTTCGCCGGCTTCTCCGGCAGCGAGATCCGCAATGCCATGGAGGGGATTTTCGGCACGGTCGGGGACGTGTTCTGCGGAATCTTCGGCTGCTGAGCACAGCGCTGGGTGCGGGTTGAGCAGGGGAGGGAAAGGTTCGGGGTACCGGCCGGGCCTTTCCCGTTGTTCTTCTTGCGGACCCGTGGTGGTGTCGGAGCGGGATCCTTCGCTGCGCTCAGGATGACGACGCGTGGAGGCCGGCCCTCGTCATCCAGGACGACGACCCGGGAGAGCCGGCCCCCGTCATCCTGAGCGCAGCGAAGGATCCCGCGACAGAGCCCGATTCACGCTCACCCCCGCGGCAGCTCATCGTCCTGCCGTTTCCGCACCGTGCCCGCCTCCCACCCCACGAAGCTGATCTTTCCGTCCGGCTCCAGCACGCCCCACTTCACCTGGTCCATCCGCTCCAGCCCTGCCTTGCGCATCTCCGACAGGATCTCGTCCGGCGAGACGCGTTCGCGGTGCAGGGCCGACGGGATCAGGAAGCCGTCCTGCACCAGCATCACCGGCTCGCCCTCCGTGAGGCGACCGAGCGCAGGGATCCGGTAGGCGAGCACGGAGGTGGCGAACACCAGCGTCAGCAGCGTGGTGACACCGATCAGCGCCGTGGTCAGCGAGGTCTCGCCCATGCTCAGCGCCTCGGTCAGGATCTCGGGGATGATCAGCAGGGTGACCAGCTCCGTCGGCGACAGCTGGCTGAACTCGCGCTTGCCCATCAGGCGGAGAGCGACGATCAGGAAGAGGTAGATCAGCGCCACGCGCATCACGATCTCCATCGGTGCACTCCTGGCTCAGGGGAAGACGAAGGTCCGGAGCGGAACGGCAAGTGACTCGCCGGCCGCTCGCGACGAGACGGTCACCTCTCCGCGGCTGGTCCCGGGGCGCACGGCCACCATCTCCACGTGAGCCGGCCGGGTCTCCCCCGGCTGCAGCCGCGGGATCAACAGGCGGAAGGCCCGGTCGGGAGGCGGGTGGAAGTGAATCTCTCCGAATGCGGCGAGATAGTGCGGTGCCAGCTCGACCAGCACACCGTCCACCGGCGCGGCCGAGACGTTCTGAACCACGATCCTGATCTCCCGTCGCTGACCCGCACGTTGCACGGTGGGATGCTCCACCCGGATCCGGATCGCTCCCCCGCGGGTCTCGCCGGTGGCCTCCCAGTCTCCGAGCACACCGGTGAGAGCGATGAGCGGTACCGCCATCAGGAACGGGAGTCCGATCCACTGCGCCCGCTTCAGGCGGACACGTCGGCGGACGACGGGGGCGGGAGGAGGGCGCCGGTCGTGGGGGGGATCGCCACCGGTGTTCATGGTCGGGTTGCCGGGGTGCAGGTCGATCCGTCGCCGCTCCCCGTGAGACGGTGAAGCCGACGCCGGGGGTGCACGGATGTGTGGGAGCGGCGCGGAACCGTGCAGGGGGTGTGCCGCGGGTGGTGCCTGGCAGCCGCCGTGCCGTGCCCGGAAGTACATCGATCATCCTGTCGAACCCGACGGGCCTCGATCGTCTACGTGTCGAGAGGAGATTCCATCAACCCGTGGAGGCCCATGAAGTATCTCTGCACGGTTCACGGCGCGGGCGTGGCGGAGGGCGTTGTGATTCCGGGCCCGCCGGCCGGACCGGAGGAGGTCGCAAAGGTGAGGGTCCGCAACGGCCGTGTTTCCGTGAGCCAGCCGTCGGGGCCGCCGGGAGACGACGAGCCGCTCCGCTTTCTGCTGGAGGCGTGGGACCTGAACGATGCCATCCGCATCGCATCGCATCATCCGTCCGCAGGCTGGGCGACGCTGGAGGTGCGGCCCATCCTCGTCTTCGAGCCGCCCTGACGCCGCCGCCGAGTCCTCACCGGGGATGAGACCCTTGAGATAACCGACCTGCCGCCGCATCGTGTCCTTCGGACTGGCGGACGAGGCACCCGCGAGCGTGCGGCGCCACCTGGAAACGGAGCCGATCAGATGCAGACGCAGATCGTTGAGAAGAAAGGCGGGAGCGACGTGCGCGACCTCCTTTCGCGACTGGAGGCGGCGGTGATCGCCAAGGATTCGGAGGGGTTGCTGCGCTGTTACGCGCGGGATGTGGTCGCGTTCGACGCGGTGAGCCAGCTTCAGTATCGCGGGGTGGACGAATACCGTGCCGCCTGGGAGAGCGGCTTCGAGATGTCGCCCGGCCCGATGATCTTCGAGCCGCGGGAGATGGAGATGCGGGTGAGCGGGGATCTGGCCGTCTGTCACGGGATGATCCTGTGCGGCGGCACTGGCGAGGACGGTTCTCAGCAGTCGTGCTGGTTCCGGGCGACGCTCTCGCTGGAGCGGCGTGACGGGACGTGGGTGATCGCGCACGAGCACTACTCCGTGCCGTTCGACATGGAGAGCGGTTCAGGACTCTTCGCGCTGGCGCCGGATTGATGGAGGCACGCGGGGACGAGCGGCAGCCCCCGGTGGCGCGACCCGAGGCGAGCCTTCGGGTCGCGCCGGGAGAGGCGGAGCGGCTGATCGAGGAGGTGTACCGGGCCGAGTCGCGCCGGGTTCTCGCCACGCTGATCCGGCTGCTGGGCGACTTCACGCTGGCGGAGGATGCGCTGCACGACGCCTTCGCCGCCGCGCTGCAGCGGTGGCCGCAGGACGGAGTGCCCGCCAACCCGCGCGCATGGCTCGTCTCCGCCGGCCGCTTCCGGGCGATCGACGCGCTGAGGCGACGCGCGCGCTTCGACGCATCGGCCGGTGAGATCACGCTCCGGCTGGAGGAGAGCAGGAGCGATTTCGAGCCGGAAATCGACGGGGTGGTGGACGATCAGCTCCGCCTGATCTTCACCTGCTGTCACCCCGCTCTGGCGCCCGAGGCGCGGATCGCGCTGACGTTGCGCGAGGTGTGCGGCCTGACCACGGAGGAGATCGCGCGCGCCTTTCTCACCTCCACCCCCGCGCTGGCGCAGCGCATCGTGCGGGCGAAGGCGAAGATCCGCGACGCCCGCATTCCCTACGAGGTGCCGCTGCGCGCCGACCTGCCCGGCCGGCTGGACGCCGTGCTGCACGTCATCTACCTGGTCTACAACGAAGGGTACTCGGCGACGTCGGGTGAGTCGGTCACGCGCGCCGATCTCTCGGGAGAGGCGATCCGGCTCGGGCGGCTGCTGCTGCAGCTGCTTCCGGAGCCGGAGGTGATGGGTCTGCTCGCGCTGATGCTGCTGAACGAGTCGCGGAGAGCCGCGCGCACCTCGCCATCCGGAGAGCTGATCCTCCTGGACGAACAGGACCGCTCACTCTGGGATCGGGAGATGATCGTGGAGGGCGCGGCGCTGGTGGAGCGGGCGCTCTCGTCCCGCCGCTTCGGGCCCTACACGGTGCAGGCGGCGATCTCCGCCGTTCATGCGGAGTCGGCCGATTCCGGCGACACGGACTGGGGACAGATCGTCGGCCTCTACGACGTGCTGCACCGCGCATCGCCCTCGCCGGTGGTGGCGCTGAACCGGGCGGTGGCGGTGGCGATGCGGGACGGACCGGCTGCGGGCCTCGCGCTGGTGGACGGCCTCCTGGAGCGAGGCGAGCTCACGGACTATCATCTGGCGCATGCCGCGCGGGCGGAGCTCTGCCGGCGCATGAAGCGGTACCCGCAGGCGGCGGCCTCCTACGCGCGGGCGCTGGCGCTGGCGAAGCTGGAACCGGAGCGGCGCTTCCTCGAGCGGCGCCTGTCGGAGATCGAAGCGGCCTGAGAGCCGCACCCACGGAACATCACCCCATGGAGAAGCCATGAAGTACCTGTGTCTGGTATACGCGGATGAGCAGGCGCTGGAGGTGATCGAGGACGCCGAGTGCATGGAGTGCGGACTGGCGATGGACGCGAGCGGGCACCGGGTCGCCGCGGAGGCACTGCAGCCCGTTCACACCGCGACCACCGTGCGGGTGCGCGACGGACAGGTGTCGTTCACCGATGGGCCGTTCGCCGAGACCAAGGAGCAGCTCGCCGGATTCTACCTGATCGAGGCAGGCGACCTGGACGAGGCGCTGCGCGTGGCCGCGAAGATCCCGCCCGCGCGCGTCGGCAGCGTGGAGGTACGGCCGGTGAGAGAGCTGAGACCCTGATGAAGAGCGTGGTGGACTCGCCGGACCGCACACCGGGCGACTCGCCTGCCGCGGAACCGACCGTGCCGCCTTCGCCGCCGCCCGCCGCCCGCTACGACCGCGCGATCGTGGATGGCCCGCTGGGAGCCACGGTCTGGAAGCTCGCGTGGCCCACCATGCTCACCAACATCATCGGCGGCTTCCAGGGGATCATCGACCATGTCATGGTCGGTCACCTGGTCGGCTTCGCGGCCAACGCGGCGATCGGTGTGGCCTGGCAGATCTTCATCGTCGTGATCGCCTTCATCACCTCGCTGTTCACCGGGATGAGCGTGCTGGTGGCGCGCTTCGCGGGCGCGGGGGACGAGGAGAAGGTGGATCGCACCGTCTACCAGGCATTCCTGACCGCGATCGGCATTTCCGTGCTGATCATGGCACCCATCGGCTACTTCGCGTCGCCGGCGCTGCTGGACCTGGTGAACGCCGCGCCGGAGGTGAAGGCGGAGGCGCTCCCCTTCCTGCGGGTGATGTTCCTCTACAGCAGCGGCCTGCTGATCTTCTTCATGCTCGGTGGCGCGCTCCGCTCGGCCGGTGACGCGCGGACCCCCATGGTTCTCGGACTGGTGATGACGGTGCTGAACCTGGCGCTGAACCTGGTCCTGATCCCCGGGCTGGGGCCGATTCCCGCGTACGGCACCACGGGAGCGGCGATGGGTACCGTGATCGCCTCGGGCGCGGTGGGCGGCTACGGGTTCTGGAAGCTGTGGCGAGGGGGATGGGTGGTCTCCTTCCCGCGCGGGGGGCGCCTGGCGCCGGACTGGTCCATCATCCGGTCCCTCTTTCGCTTCGGACTGCCCACGGGCATCCAGGGGATCGCGATGAACGTGGGTGGCGTTCTGATGCTTGCCTTCATCGGCTCGCTCGCACAGAGCGCGGCCGCACAGGCGGCCTTCGCCGTCGCCTACACTCAGCTCTTCTCCCTGGTGACCTGGACGGCCGTCGGATTGATGGGCGCGGCAGCGGCGATGGCGGGGCAGAACCTCGGGGCGGGGAATCCGGAGCGCGCGAGCGCGGCGGTGGCGGTCGCGGGGCGGATCGCCATCGTCGGGGCCGCGGCTCTCGGGCTCTTCTTCCTTCTCATTCCGGCGCAGCTGCTCGCCGTGTTCGGCATGAGCGACCCGGAGGTGGTGGAGATCGGGGCGCAGCTGCTCCGCATCCTCAGTATCTCGGGCATCTTCATCGCCGTGGCGCTGACCTATACGGGCGGCCTGCAGGGGACCGGCGATACCCGCAGCCCGCTCTACATCTCCATCGTTTCCCAGGTCGTCGTGCCACTCGGGATCTGCTGGGTCATCCAGCAGCTGGGGACGCTGCAGCCGATCCACATCTGGCTGGCGATTCTCACCGGCCACCTGATCCGTTGCCTGCTGAGCGTGGTTCGCTTCCGGCAGGGACGGTGGAGAACGATTGCCGTGGAGTGACGTGAGATCGGCTCACTCCCCGGGGCCGTTACTGCGGTATCCGCAGATTTGACGGAGCACGGCAGCGTCATCGAGACGGTTGGGGGATGGAAATACTGGAGTCGCCCGCGTTTCGACAGTGAGAGGAAGGATCCAGCGGGAGGGGGGATCCGCAGATTACGCGGAAATGGGTGTCCACTTCTTTCCAGTTGCTCCGAGCGCGGGGGTGGAGTTCGGGCATCGACGAACAGCCGGCAGCGGGAGGGGGGTCCGCAGGACCTCGCGCTGCCCGCAGATCGCTCTGACCTGGCCGGCGCCCCGGAGGGATCCCCTTCGGCTGCGCTCAGGGCAGGCTCTCGACTGCGCTCGGGATGACCCGGTCGCCCATGCTCGCAGACGCACAGGTTACACGCGGATCAGCGGGTCTTCAGAACCCCTGACACTACATCCGGTGCCTGCTTGAGTCAGGTGTACACCCCTGTCCGCAGATTACGCGGATTGCGCGGATTTCAACCGAGCCGATCTGCGTAAACGGCGAAATCCGCGGACATGCCCTCTCGGCATCCGTCCCCACTGTTGCCCCCCCGCAGAATGCGTCGCACTGGCACAACGGCCCGGGCACGGACCAACTCCCAGCGATGCAGCCCCATTCGTCGATCAAGCATCCATCTTGCAACGTGTTACGGGGCGGGTGCCACGTATTCCCGGAAGTGAGCATGTGAGTTGCCCCGCTCCGTATGCGGCAATCCGAATACGGACTTCACCCGGGACCATGCATCCGATGAAATCGCTGCTCCTCTGCTCCTACGCCTCCGAGCGGAGCCACCCCGAGAAGATCGACCGCTGGATCGACGAGCTGACGCGCTATCGTGATACTCAGCCTCGTGATCCGAAGCAGCTGGAAACCGTGGAGATCCTGCTGCGCAAGGCGAGGAGCTGGAGCTCGCGATTTCAGGTCCAGTAGTTGCAAAACGGGGATCACGGGAGAAACAGACGTCTCGTATCCGTCGACCCTTCAACTCCGGTGCTGCAGTGACGTACACGACGAATGTGGCCGCCGAGGGCACAGCGTTGCCGCGCGAGGCGATGGCTACCCGGATCCACCTGCGGTTGGAGGGAGAGCCACACGTGGCGCCGCTCCGCGAAAAGGGCTACGAGATCGGGATCAGCTGCGATGAAACCGGGATCGTGGCGAGCGCGACGGCGGTGGTGAGTTCGCAGCCGACGCTGACCGCCCGGCTCAATGTGTCGCAGTGGTGGGATGCCAAGGAGTTGGGCGAGGAGGAATGGGCGCGGCAGCTGGCGCACGCGCTGGCCGGCGCACTCCGCGCCCAGGACCGTCGCAGCAGCACGGAGGACCGCGGGCGCTCCGGTTACGACCGCGCGATGCCCGGGCGACTCCGCCTGCGGCTTCCCACGGTCCCCGGGCGCGCGGTTCGTCTCACCCCGTAGCAGGCACGATCACACGGTCGGCGGCGGGCGGAAGCCTTACTCGCCGACGATCGAAATGGGCGCGGGGGTGGGGACGGGGTGCTGCTCATCGAGCGGCTCCCGCTCCGCCTCCGCGCCTTCCGCTGCAGGCAGGGTGAAGTGGAAGCGACACCCCTCGCCGGGGTCGCTCTCCACCCAGATCTCCCCACCGTGGGCCTCCACCAGCCCCTTGGCGATTGCCAGCCCGAGCCCGATCCCCCGCCTGTCCGCGCGCTCACCCTGCCAGAAGCGGGAGAAGATGTGCGGCAGCTGCTCGGCCGAGAGACCGGGACCGGAATCGATCACGGAAACCACCGCACCACCGGGTTCGTACCGTCGCACGTGAACCGTGATGGTGCCGCCATCGGGGGTGAACTTCAGGGCGTTGCCGAGGAGGTTGGAGAGCACCTGCTGGATGCGATGCACGTCCAGATAGGTGCGAGGGACGGGTGAGTCGATCACCAGCTGGAGCGAGATCCGCTCGGCGCCGGCGGAGAGTCGGTGCATCTCCACGACCTCGGTGACCAGAGGCTCGAGATTCTCCGGGCGCGCATTGATCGACAGCTGACCGCTTTCGGAGCGGGTGATGTCGAGCAGGTCCTGGATCAGCGTATCCATGCGAACCGCGGCGCGGTGGATGGCCGAGACGTACCGCCGGTCCCCGGCGTGCTGCGGCCCCTGCAGCGAGTCGGTGAGCATCTGCGTCCCCATGCTCACCGTGCTCAGCGGGTTGCGCAGGTCGTGGGCGACCACCGCCAGCACCTGCTCACGCGCCGCGATGGCCTGCTGGGCGGTGTGGAAGAGGCGGGCGTTCTCCACCGCCATGGTCGCGCGCAGCGCCAGCTCGCCGGCGAACTCGAGATCCTCGTTCGCGTAGGCATCTCCTCCGGCGGTCCGCGCCAGCACCATGGTGCCGGCGATCTCACCGGCGGCGCGGAGCGGCACGGAGATCAGCGAGCGCGGCGAGAGCGGCCTCAGCAGCTCCGCGGCGTCGGCCGGGAAGCCGGCGGGTGCGAGAAGATCCTCTTCGATGCGCTCCACCAGCATCGGCTCGCCCCGCTGGAGGAGATCGTCCAGGAAGCTCTCGCGGGATGGCTCGTCGCCGGCGATCTCCACCGCCCGGCGGAGCTGCACCTCGAGATCCGGGTCCCGGTGAGCCACGCCCGCCGCCTCACGTTCGCCATTCGACCGACGCAGGGTGATCACGCAGTAATCCGCGATCTCGCTGACGAGGAAGCGGGAGAGGGTCGCGAGGGTGGTGGTGCTGTCCAGCGAGCCGGCGAGGAGGTGACTCGCCTCGGCGAGGATGCGGGAGCGGCGTTCGGCCGCTTCCGCGGCTTCCCGCGCGAGGCGCTGGCGCTGGTGGAGGGAGCGGGTCTCCAGCAGGTTGCGAATGCGCAGGATCACCTCCACGCCGTCCAGCGGCTTGGTCAGGAAGTCGCGGGCGCCGGCGGCCAGCGCGCGCTCCCGTACCGCCGGCGAAACGTCGGCGGTGAGCACCAGCACCGGAAAGTAGGAGTCCTCGGGCGTCAGCCGGAGTACCCGCTCCATCACCGCGAAGCCGTCCAGGTGCGGCATGTGGAGATCGAGCAGGAGCAGGTCCGGCTGCACGGAGACGAAGAGATCCTGCACCTGCCGCGGATCCCGGGTGGAGAAGAGCTGATACCCCTCGTCCTCCAGGAAGGAGTCGAGCAGGTCGATGTTGGCATCCTCGTCGTCGACGATGAGAATGCGTGGAACGCTCCGCGGTTCATGCATCGGGCGTCGATCCTCCGCCGGTACGGCGACGTTGCAGGAGCCGATCGATGGTGGCGAGGAACTCATCCACGTCGATGGGCTTGGTGAGATAGGTGGTGGCGCCCTCCGCCTGGAGCCGGCGCATACTGTCTGCCGTGGCGTCGGCGCTGACGATGACGACGGGGATCTCGCGGGTTCGTTCCCCGGCCCTCAGGCGACGGAGCACGTCCACGCCGGACATGTCGGGAAGGTGCAGGTCGAGCAGCACGAGGTCGGGCGCGTGCTCGGCGGCCAGCTCCAGACCGATCTGGCCCTGCAGCGCGGGGAGCACGGAGATCTCCGGTCGCGTGGCGAGCACGGTCTCGACCAGCGCGAGGTTCGCGAGATTGTCTTCCACGTACAGGATCGTCGCCGGCCTGGCGTCGCGTCCGTCGCGGGGGTCGCGGGCATGGCGGGCCCGCGCGGGGGTCCAGTGCTGCAGCGGGCTGTCCACCAGGGGGAGCTCGACGGCGAAGGTGCTCCCCTCGCCCACCCGGCTCTCCGCCGTCAGCTGCCCGTCCATCGCCTGAACGAGCCGCAGCGAGAGCGCGAGACCGAGGCCGGTCCCCTCCACACCGGTCTCCTCCGCCCCCAGGCGCGCGAACGGGGTGAACAGTTCGCCCATGCTCGCTTCCGGGATGCCGATTCCGCTGTCCGAGACGCTGAGCCTGAGCCGGGGTACCCCGTCCACCTCGAGGGTCCGGACGCCGAGCCAGACACGGCCCCCGGGGCGGTTGTACTTGATGGCGTTGGAGAGAAGGTTCAGCAGCACCTGGGTGAGCCGCTGCCGGTCGGCGCGGACGTACCAGGTTTCGTCCACATCGCATTCGTCCACCTGGCAGCCTCGCTCCACGGCCAGCGGATGGACCAGGTTCAGCGCCTCCAGTACCACACCGCGCAGCTGTACCGGCTCCAGCGAGAGCGCCTGTCGGTTGCTTTCGATACGGGCGATGTCGAGCACCTCGTTGATCAGGTTCAGCAGGTGCCGGCCGGCTCGCAGGATGTGGTCGACCGCCCGCCGCTGGTCCGGCGAGATCTCCTTGCGCGCCACCACCTGCGCGAAGCCGAGAACGCTGTTCAGCGGCGTTCGCAGCTCGTGGCTCATCCGCGACAGGAACTCGCTCTTGGCCCGGTTGGCGCGCTCCGCGGCCTCGCGCGCGGTTTCGGCCTCGTTCATGGCGTTGCGAAGCGCCACCTCGAAGCTCTTGCGCTCGGTGATGTCGCGCGCGGTCGCCACCAGGCCGTCGTCGGCGCAGTCCTGCGACACGGTGCGAGCCACGCCCTCCATGACGCGCCAGCTTCCGTCGCGGTGCATCATCCGGAACTCTGTGGTGCTGGTGCTGCCGGGCCTGGAGAACACCTCGCGCTGGCCTTCCACCATGATCCCCACGTCGTCCGGATGGATGAACTCCACCGCGAGCCGTCCCACCAGCGCCTCCGGATCGTACCCGAGCAGACGCTCCACGGAGGGGCTGATGTAGGTGATCAGCCCCTCCACGCTGATCTGCGCGATCAGGTCGCTGCCGTTCTCGATCAGGCGCCGGAATCGCTCCTCGCGCTTCTGCAGCTCCATCTCGGCTGCGTGCCGGTCCGAGACGTCGCGGGAGTTCACCACCACGCCGCCCTCGGCGGACTCCGCATGGAGCGTCTTCGCCCGGGCTTCCAGGTAGCGATAGCTGCCGTCCCGGTGCCGATAGCGGAACTCGGCGGAGATCGCGGTGCCCGGGTTCAGCACGGCGGTACTCAGGGCGGTTCGGGCGCTCTCGAGGTCCTCCGGGTGGATCCGCTCGAAGGCGCGGGTGCCCACCAGCTCCTCCGGGGCGTAACCGAGCACGCCCGTGATGGAAGGGCTCTGGTACCAGTTGGTGCCGTCCGGACCCAGGATGGTCGCCACGTCGGACGAGTTCTCGATCAGGAGCCGGAAGTGCTCCTCGCTGCGCTGCAGTGCCCGCTCCGCCTCCTTGCGGTCCGTGATCTCGCGGATGATGGCGATGATCTCCGAGCCGGAAAGCGGCACCAGGCGCGCCTCGAAGTCGCGGGGCTGGCCATCCTCGTCCGATGAATACTCGATGCGCGCCACACGGCCGTTGCGTCGCACACCCTCCAGAGCGGCCTCGACGTCCTCCTCCGCTCCGGCGGGCAGCACGCTGGTGAGCCGCGCGCCCGCCCAGTCCAGCGGCCAGACGGATCCGCTGGTCTCCATCCCGGTACGCGTCTCCACGATGGTGCCGTCGTCCGCGAGCCGCAGGTAGCTGTCCGGCAGGGCACGGAAAATCGCTTCCAGCTCGGAGCTCTTGCGGCGCAGCTCCTCCTCGGCGCGCTCGCGCTCGGCGATCTCCTCCTCCAGGAGGGCATTGGTCTCGGCCAGCTCGATGGTCCGCTCGGAGACCAGCCGCTCCAGCTCCTCGTGGCTGCGGCGCATGACCTCCTCGGCCTCGCGCTCGCGGGTCACGTCCTGCGTCACCGCGAGCACCTCCCGGACGCTCCCGTCCTCCTCCTTGACGGGGCAGAGGTGCGCCTGCAGCCAGCGCGCTCCGTCCCACGTCTCGCCGTATGCCGTCTCTTCCGCGGCCGTCTGGACCTGGCCCGGATCGAAAAGGGTCGCCGGTACGGTGACCGTTTCGCCCGCGAACGCTCGTTGGATCACGGCCGCGCTCCCGGAGAGCTGCGGGTCGGTGAGCGGGTTGAAGCCGACCACCGCTCCCTCACCCATGCCGAAGAGGCTCTTCCACGTCTCGTTCACCTGGACGGTCCGGCCATCCGGCGCGAAGATCTGGATGCTGAACGGGAACTGCTCGAACATCGTCCGGAATCGGTTCTCGGAGATCCGCACCGCCTCCCCGGCAGCACGCAGCTCCGTGATGTCCTGCGCGGTGCCGAGCATGCGAACCGGCACGCCATCATCGAGAACCACCTCCCCGAGCGCGTGCACGGTGCGGACGCTGCCGTCCACCGTCAGAAAGCGGTGCTCGAAGGTGAACGGCTGACCGTCCTCCAGTGCCTGCTGGATGATTGCGGCGACCCGCTCGCGGTCCACGGGGTGGACCTGATCCCGGTACCGCTGCAGCGTGACGCGTACGGATTGAGGTTCCAGGCCCGCGATGCGGTACATCTCGTCGGACCAGTAGATGTACTCTCGGTCCACCTCCCACTCCCAGCTGCCGAGGCCGGCGATCGCCTGGGTGCGGGCGAGCTGCGCCTCCCGCCGCAGCAACTCCTCCTCGGCGAGCCGGCGGTACGTCACGTCCCGGTAGCTCCAGACGCGGCCCACGACTTCATCGCCCACCTTCTGTGGCTGCGAATAGCGTTCGAAGATCCTCCCGTCGCTGAACTCGATGACGTCGAAGCTGGA
The DNA here is from genome assembly GCA_963793235.1 of uncultured Gemmatimonadales bacterium. Classification (GTDB taxonomy): domain Bacteria; phylum Gemmatimonadota; class Gemmatimonadetes; order Longimicrobiales; family Longimicrobiaceae; genus CAWBZF01. The sequence goes on along the minus strand of CAWBZF010000006.1, from coordinate 558,440 downwards.
GCTCTCCGGATGCGCGTAGAGATGGTTGATGCGTTCGACGAAGCCGTCCGGATCCGCGAGCTGGTCCAGCACGTACCCGATCACGAGGTCGTCGTCGCCGGTTGCGAAGATCTCCTCCGGTATGCGCCAGAGCGACGCCATGATCCGGTTGTGGGTGACGATGCGACCGTTCAGATCCACCACGAGAATGCCGTCCGCGGTGGATTCCAGTGTGGCGCGGACGAGCGAGAGGGAACGCGTGAGCTCCTCCTGCGCCCGATGCCGGTCGGTGACGTCCAGAGCCACACCCACCATCCCCACGATCTCGCCGGCCGGCGCGCGCAGCGGTGCGCAGCGCGTCTCGAACCAGAGGGATCCAAGGTTCACCAGCGAGGCGCGCGCTTCACCTTCCAGCGCGCGCCTCGCATCTTCCAGCACAGTCGGGGAGCTCGCATACACCTCCCAGATCGTTCGGCCGACCACCTCCCCCGGCCTGAGGCCGAGCACCTCCAGACCCCGGCCCTCGGAAAGGGTGAAAGTTCCGCGGGTGTCCAGCATCCAGAGCACCATCGGCGCGTGGTCGATGATGGCGCGGAGTTGCGCGGTCGGTTGCAGTGCGGCGTCGGGCATTCGGCGGTGCGACGGTGTCGAGTCAGGAGCGGCGTCGGAGGACGGGTAGGCCTCCCCGACCGCTGCAGTCAGGATGGGCACGGGCGATTACAGCGTGATTACACCACTCCCGATGACGGCGGCGGTGCAACTTCGAGCTCTCCGCACGGACGTCGCGGACTCAGCGGAGCTGTCCGCGCACCTCTCCACCGGGATACGCCGAGGTGTGCACGTTCACGTAGATGTTGCCGTTGCGGATCGCCTCCGCCAGCTCGGTCATCGACTGCCCCGCCAGCGGTCCCACCAGGTTGGCCGCCGTGACCTCGCCCTCGGACAGCGGGCCCTGGGAACGCCCGGGAATCAGCTGTGCCGGCGGACCGGAGGGATAGAGCCACACCACCACCGGGCCGTTCACCCCCTCGGGGGCGAGATGGAAGTGCGCCATGGTCACGTTCTCGATGTTCGCCACGATCAGCTTGAAGTGCAGCGAATTTCCATCCTTGCTGAGCTGGACCTTCACCTGCCCCTGGGCGCGGGTATCGACCGGCGGAACCTCGTTGTTGCCGCCGAGGTGACTGGTGTGGTTCCGATTGGAGCCGGCCGCGGCGAACAGCTCGGCCGTGGCGCTCAGCGCGCGGGTGGGATCCGGCGAGGCATCGCTGCACCCGGCCAGCACGGCCGCGGCGAGAATCAGCGGGAGGGATCGAGAACGCATGGTGCACCTCGAGAGGGGGAGGTGGGGAGGAACTGCCGGAGATGGCGCGGAGATGCGCCACCTTCACGATAACGAGCGGGCATGCGGCGTCAAGGTGGTTCACCCGCTGTCGCGCGACAGCCACACCTGCGGGGTGAGGGGCGCAGCTGTGGCACGGAGCACCTCCGTACCTGTGCCCACTTCCACCGTCCCGCGGCTGTGCAGGACCCCGCCAACGGGGGGCGGAGGGTGGCACCGGCATTGCGGAGCCATGCGAGGTCCTCATCGAAGCGGTCAACCCTCAGGCGCGACGGGAGCCAGCACGGCTTGTCATCCGATCTTCCCATCCGGAAGCCCCATCCCATCCGGGACTATCGTCGTGCCGTGGAGAACCACCGCACCATATGCGGCGTGCGTGGCTACTGTGGGCCCTTTCTCAACGAGGAGTTCTACAACGCCTTCCCGGATCCCATGTGGAACGGCTACGGGGAGTGCGTCGTTTGCTGCAGCACCTGCCTGGTGACCGAGGAGAAGCGGAAGATGAGAGAGGGGGAGGGGAGGGATGCGGAGGGAAGCCGCGAGAACGTGGTGCGGGTGGCGGTGATGGGGGGATAGGGAGATGTCGGACTTTGAATCGTGAATTTTGAATTACGGACTGTGGATCACCGGCCAGCGAGTATCCACTTCCTTCCAGTTGCTCCGAGGGCGTTGGTGGAGTTCGGGCGTCGACGAACAGCCGGCAGGTATGTGCCGGGTGGAAATACTGGAGTCGCCCACGTTTCGCCGGTGAGAGGAAAGATCCAGCGGGAGGGGATCCGCAGACAGGGTATGCACCTGACTCAACCAGGCACCGGATGTCGTGTCAGGGGTTCTGAAGACCCGCTGATTCGCGTGTTACCTGTGCGTCTGCGGGCAGGCTCTCGACTTCGCTCGGAATGACAGGGGGCCGAACGCTCGGAATGACAGGGGGCAGGGGGCCGAACGCGGAATGACAGGGGGCCGAACGTGGCGAGCGTGTGCCTTGAGCCTGGTCGGCCGACCACACGATCCGGGGATCGGTCGAGTCAGGTGCATACCCCTGTCCGTAATTCTCCCCGGTCTCACCCTTTGCCGTTGGGGCGTTCGCGCTTGCGGTTGTACATCTGCTGGTCGGCGCGCTCCATCAGGTTGCGGAGCGAGAGGTTCTCGCGGGTCGGGTCGAAGTAGACGGCACCGACGCTGAAGGAGAGTCGATAAGGGCGGCTGCCGGAGGCGATCTGCGCTTCGAGGTTCCGGTACAGTCGCGTCTGCAGCATCTCACTGGAGTCCGGGTCGGCCTCCACGGCCCAGATACCGAACTCGTCACCGCCGTGGCGGGCGAGAATGTCGGTGCCACGGAAGGAGTGGCGGAGCACGTCGGCCACGTCGCGCAGCGCCTGGTCGCCGGTGTGATGACCCAGCGAGTCGTTGATCACCTTCAGGTCGTCCACGTCCACCAGCAGGAGCAGAGCGCCGCGGCCCGTCCGCTTGGCGAGCGTCAACTGCTGTTCGGCCAGACCCAGGAAGCCCCGCAGGTTGTACAGCCCGGTCAGCTCGTCCAGGAAGGCGAGCTCGCGCAGCGAGTCCTCCACCTGCTTGCGGAAGCTGATGTCGTTCAGCGTGCCGAGGAAGAGCATCTCCCCGTCCTCACCGGTGATCGGCGCCAGCCGGTGCTCCACCCACACCATGTCGCGCGACTTCGGAATCACGCGGTACTCCGAGCGGAACGGCTCGCGAGTCGCCCTGGCGGTGGCGAGGTCGTGAAGCACGCGACCCACGTCGTCCGCGTGGATCATGTCCACCCAGAGCCGCGGCCTGCGCATCCACTCGTCCTGCGTGAGTCCGAACAGCGGCTCCACCTGCGGACTCACGTACACCATCTGCTCCGTGGCTCCCGCGGTGATCAGGTACGACACCCCACCCGAGCCTTCGACGATCGCGCGGAAGAACGACCCCTCCTGCTGCAGACCCGATCCGAACGCGTTCGTCTCGTCGACCGATGACATGGAAATGGCGCCTGGGTTCGTCGGGAACATGAGACCACGGCCTCCCGGGACGGTCCGGGACACGCGATTCACAGGTGGTGAGAAGATGAGGGCTGCAGGAACGGGGCTGAAGCATAGCCGTTCCGCGCCAGCGGCGCAACGGCACCGGTGGCACAGGTGCAACGGCGTCGGTGGCATCGGTGCAACGGCGTCGGTGGCATCGTCACCCCGAGCGAAGTCGAGGGGTCCACTCCGGTCCGGGGCCGGGCAGCCGGCGGTGGCGGCTTCCGCGGTGTCGTGGAAGTGGCGCTCGTCCGGGAGGGATCCTTCGACTTCGCTCAGGGTGACGGCGGAGAGGGTGGTGGATGCCGCGTTATGGCCCTAACTGATCGTTTGCAGCGCCTCTCAGCGCGGGTCGCGGAAGAACAGGTCGCGTTCCCAGAGCAGTCGGTGGCGCTCGATCTGGACGGTGTTGCGGCAGACAACGCAGTCCGCGATGCCCTCCCAGCCGGGCGTGGCATCGTAGCGCTCGCTGTTGACGAACGGACCGCAGTAACCGCGGTTCTGGCACACGGAGGCACCGGCACGGGTGAGTGAATCGGTGGGAGGCATGATGTTCCTGGAGGCGAGGCGGTCCGGTACTCCGGAGGCCGCCGGGGTGGAGGCGGGTTCTCGTTGTGTGAGGAGACTGACGTTGCTGGAGAACCGGGGCCGGCGCGGGTGGTGGAAGAGGCGTGTGACGGCGGAGCCGGTCACACCCGGGTGGGGTTGGAACGGCTCAGGAGAGCCAGTTCGCGGACGACCAGTCGCCTACCAGAAGCCCGGCATCGTTACCGCGCTGGCTGGTTGCCGGAGTGCCGGAGGCGGCCTCGGAACCGAGCATCTGATCGGCGGGAACGCTCCCGAGGAATCCGGCCTGGGCCGGGCCCGCGCTCGGGCGCGGTCGCTCGGAAGCCTCCCGCGCACGTGGCTCCGGTACGGTGAAGGAGTGGTCCGGTCCGGGCGCCGCCACTGCGGCCAGCTCCACGTCGTCGTCTTCCGTGGAGAGATCCGGCTCCGGATCGTGAAGCTCGATGGTGCGGTACTCGTTGTGGATCGCGACGCGCTCGCTACGGGCGCCCTGGTATTCGAAGTCCTTGACCCACTTTCCCACACGCGCCCATTCCGGCCTGCCATCATCGGAAAGGCGTCGATGCGAGAGGCCGATTAGGACCTCGACGTCCAGCCAGAAGTGCTGGCAGTCCGGTGGAGTGGGGCACCAGCGCGGCAGGGTGGCCGGCTGCGTCATCCACCCGTTGTCGATCAGGCGGCGGATGCCCCGTGCCACGAAGTCGCGCGGCAGACCGCTGCGCCGGACCAGCCGGTCCACGTTGGTTCCGTAGACATCAGCGAGAAGCAGGAGTACGGCACCACGGAACTCATCGGAGTTCGCCGCAAGTTCCGGCCGGAACCGACGGATCAGCGCCTCGCAATCGGAAAGTTGCAGGCGGGGTGCCGCGGGTTCGTTGTCCAGAAGCGAGGGGAGCTCGTTCATGGGATTCTCGGAAAGGAATCCTGACCCGGGAAGCGCGTCAGGGGTATTCAAGAAGGGCATCGGACCGCCGCTCGTCAAGAGTTTCGTGGTGCCACCCCTCCCACACGGGGAGACCCAGGGTCAAACGTTTCGACTTCGCAGGACGCGAACGCGCCGACGTACCGCGAAAGTCGACAACGAGGCGGAGTGAGCTGCCTCGAAGGTCCGCACTGCAAACATATGCAATCACCCGGCTGACGCACATAGGCAGAACCACCTACACTCGCCGCCCGCTTCACCTTGACAAGGTCTGGCGCCGGTGGTCTGTTTTCCTTCCACGGGTACTCCGCGCACGTTCAGCGGCACCGAAAACCGGCAAGGGGGATCGAGATGAGCGCAAAGGTGGTCCTGGTGGTGGAAGACGAGCCGGCTCTCGTATCCATCTACGAGCGTGCGCTTCGCCAGAAGGGGTACGAGGTGCTGACGGCGGGCAACGGCGCGGAGGCCATGGAGATCGCCTCGGTCGCGGGTCGGCGCATCGATCTACTCCTCTCGGACATCGTCATGCCGGGGATCAGCGGGCGAGAGCTCGTCTGGCGGATCCGTGAAAGTCGTCCGGAGATCGGGATCATCCTGGCCAGCGGCTACGCCAGCCAGGACGGAGCGCTGCAGATGATGGAGGATCAGGGTGTGGTGTTCGTTGCGAAGCCGATCGATCTGGGCGCCCTGATGACGGTGGTGCGTGACCAGATCGGACCTGCCGAAGACGGATCGGCGGCCTGACTGCCTCCCCGCAGCCCCCCGGCCCCCGCATGATCTCCCGCGAACACGAGAGCGGCCCGCCGCGAACGGCCGCGCGGGCGACGCCCGCTCGCCGGATGCTCGCCGCCCTCTTCGCGGCGGTGCTCGTCACCGGGTGCGGCGGAGAGGCCGCTCCCGCCCCGGCCGCCGCCCCGCCGGATACCACGATGCGGGACACCATCGGAGCACCGGCGCAGGGCGAGTGGGTCACACTGCTGGAGCGGCGGATGGCGACCCGGAGCACGCGTCCCGAGCGGTTCCGCGCCACCTCCCCGCGCCTCCGGATCATCACCGCAATGGGACCCAACAGCACGGTTCACAACGTCGGTTTCGTGGTCACCAACATCCTGTCGGACGAAACGACGCTGCCGGTGGCGAGCGTCCGGGCCCAGCAGTTCCGCCTCGACATCGAGGTGGCGGATACCACCGAGGTCGAGGTGCCTTCCCCGGGGAACCTCTACTTCTTCGTGGCCGAGCACCGCCGCCTGCCCGACTGGAGCGTCACGATCCAGGAGTACCGAACCGCCCGCTGAGCGTTCAGCGCGTCATCAGCGCCTGGATGCGGGAGAGCAGGTCCTCGGGGGCGAATGGCTTCTGGATGAAATCATCGTCCCCGCCCTCCGAACCGCGGCGTACGCTGCGGTTGTCCGCATACCCGGACATGTAGATCAGGCGGAGCTGTGGGTTGCGCGCGCGGAGGTGCGTCGCGAGCTCCCGCCCGCCCATCTGGGGCATCACCACGTCCGTCAGCACCACGTCGATCCCCCCCGCACTGTCGTCGTACCGCTGCACCGCCTCGTGCCCTCCGGACGCCTCGATCACCGTGTAGCCACCCTGCTCCAGCAGCCGGCGGGTGACCACCCGCACCGGCTCCTCGTCCTCCACCAGCAGCACCGTTCCACTCCCGCGCGGAAGCGTGCGTGGGGTGTTCACCCGTGGGCTCTCGACCGACTCCTCCACCCGGGGGAGGTAGATCTCGATGTCCGTTCCGCGTCCCGGCTGACTGGTGATCCAGATGTAGCCCGAACTCTGCTTCACGATGCCGTACGCGGTGGAGAGGCCCAGTCCCGACCCCTTGCCGCGCGGCTTCGTGGTGAAGAAGGGTTCGAATACCTGGCTGAGTACGCTTTCCGGCATGCCGAAGCCGGTGTCGCTGACGGTGAGCCGCACGTACGGACCGGGCACCACTCTGTAGGGTGCGCGCGCCGCGTCCTCCTCGGTCAGGTTCCAGTGCTCGGTGGAGAGGGTGAGCACGCCACCCGCCGGCATCGCGTCCCGTGCGTTGACGATCAGGTTCAGGATCACCTGCTCCAGCTGCCCGGGGTCCACCCGCACGTTGCCCAGCTCGGGCCAGAATGAGGTGCGTAGCTCGATGTCCGCGCCGATGACCCGACCGATCAACTTGTTGAGGTCCTCCACGGCGGTGTTCAGGTTCACCACCTTGGGGCGGAGCACCTGCTTGCGGCCGAAGGCGAGCAGCTGGCGCGTAAGCTCCGCCGCGCGTTCGGTCGCGCGCACGATCTCCTGCAGATCCTGCCTGTAAGGGATCTCGGCCTCGGGATCCATCAGGATCAGGTTCACCGAGCCCTGGATCACCATCAGGAGGTTGTTGAAGTCGTGGGCGATGCCCCCGGCCAGGCGCCCGACCGCCTCGAGCTTCTGCGCGTGGCGCAGCTGCTCGTCGCGCTCGCGAAGTGCGGCGGCCGCCCGCTCCCGCTCGGTGACGTCCACCACGACCCCGATGAAGGCGGCGGCGCCATCGATCCCGACGCGGTTGCCGTGGAGCTCCAGCTCCACCAGCGAGCCGTCGTGACGCACCCCGCGCATGACCCGACGACCGCCCGTCCTCCCCCCCGTCAGGCAGGAGCGGATCAGCTCCAGCAGCAGCGGCCGGTCATCCTCCACCACCAGCTCGGTGATCGGGAAGTCGGCCGGGTTCTCATCGCCGGGGAAGGCGAAGATCCGCCTGCAGTGCGGGTTGGCGTGCAGGAGGCGGTGGTCGCGTGCGAGAAAGATCCCGATGTCGAGGGTGTCGATCAGCGCCCGGAAGCGCGATTCGCTCTCCTCGTACGCGGTACGGAGCCGGTCCATCTCCCGGCCCAGCTCCGCGCGGGCAAGCTCGGAGATCTCGCGCTCCACCGTTTCCACCGCCCAGAACATCACCGTGCACGCGCCGCCGGATGCGTGGGTCCGGAAGTGCCACGGTTCTCCGTCCGCGTGGAGGGGAGATTCCAGCTGCACCGCGCGGTTCTCCAGCGCGGACTGTCGGCAGGCGAGTGCCAGCTCCGCGTGGAGGGGTCGCCACAGCACGGACGAGGCGGCGCAACCGATCGCCTGCTCCGGTGCCACCGCGAGGGCCGCGGCGGCCGGCGCGTTGATGTAGCTCACCTGCAGCTGCTCGTCCAGCACCAGGAGCGGATCCGGCAGCTCCGGCGGCGCGACGCCGGGATCCGGCGGCGCGGGCTGTCGCTGCGTCTCACGAAGGGAGGTCGGAACGGTCACGACGGGGCGGAGTGGAGATGGCTGGAGACGGGAGTGGCTCCCACGGTTCAGGCGGCGGGTGCCGTGGGGGCGGCCGGAGCCGCGCCCCGCCCGACACGCATTCGTTGCCTGGCGGAGCAAACCTGTTTAGCTTCAGAGATCGACACACAATCCGGGTCCTCCCGTGCGGGAGGAGATATCTGTCCTTCTCGCCGGTGGAGTTCCGCTTCTCGAGCAGCCACGGCGCTCGCTTCCCCCGTGCTTCGGAATCCCGGTAACGCCCGGGTAACGACCTGTGAATCAGATCTCAGCCTTCCTGACTCCCGCCGTGACGGACCAGCTCTTCCGGCGCATGATCGAGACGCTGCCGGTGGTGACCTACGTCGCCACCGCCGGACCGTCCGAACAGATCGTGTTCGTGTCGCCGCAGGTCGAGGAGCTGATCGGGATCCGGCCGGAGCAGTGGCTGAGTTCGCCCCGACTGCTGCTGGATCTGATCCACGAAGAGGACCTCGGCCGGGTGCTGCACGAGCAGGCCAACACGCGCGCCATGGGAGAGCCGTTCCGCTCCGAATATCGCCTGGTGACCGCCAGCGGGAAGGTGATCTGGGTGGATCACAGAACCCGACCTCTCGCCGTGGCGGGGAGCGATCCCCTCTGGATGGGGACGCTGCAGGACATCACCGTCCGCAAGCAGGTGGAGAACGAACTGCGCTCGCTCGCATATCTCGACGAGCTCACCGGGCTCTACAACCGGCGCGGCTTCTTCAGGGTCGCCGAGCAACAGCTCCGGTTGACCCAGCGAAACGGCCGGGGTGCGGTGCTGCTCTACCTCGACATCGATTCGTTGAGGGACATCAATGATAACATGGGGCACCACACAGGCGACAGGGTGCTCCTGGAGGTCGTGGAACTGCTGCGTTCCAGCTTCCGTGACACCGATCTGCTGACGCGAACCGGGGGCGACGAGTTCGCCGTCTGGGCGGTGGAGACCGATGGCAACCGTGGAGAGGTCCTGCGGAAGCGCCTGGCAGCCGGGGTCGATGAGCTGAACCGCGATCCGGAACGCGAGTTCCGGCTCCATGTGAGCGTTGGGTACGCCTTCTGCGAGCCTTCGGAGCAGACGACGGTCCACACACTGCTCCAGCGCGCCGATGCCGAGATGTACCGCCACAAGCGGAGTCGCACGGGATCGTAGCCGGTTCCCCGCAATGCACATGGAAGTCGGCCGCCCCGGGGCCCGCGGGTCGCACGTGCGTCCGACGCGACTTTCGCTGGCGCTGCTGGCCCTGCTGTGGCTGCCGACGCTGGCCGGTTGCGAGGCCCCGGTATCCGGAGATTCGCGGCCACCCGGCGGCCAGTCCACAGCGGGAGCGGCCGCCGAAACCGGCACGCCGGTCCAGCAGAGGCGCCTCACCGGCTCCTTCCCGCTCGCGTCCGCCGGCTTTTCCCGCGGCGATCCCTCCGCCCGCCTCACCATCTACGAGATCTCGGATTTCGGCTGCCGCTTCTGTGGCGTTTTCGCGCGCGAGGAGTTGCCCGTCCTCCACCGGGAGTTCGTGGAGAGCGGCCGCGTACGATGGGTTTTCATCCCCACGGAGGGGGCCTCAGCGAACGGGGCCGAAGCCGCGCGTGCGGCCGTGTGCGCCGGGGAGCAGGAACGGTTCTGGGAGATGCACGATCGGCTCTTCGCGGACCAGCGCGCATGGATGCGCCCGCGCGACCCCGCACCGGTGCTTCGCGCCCTCGCCCTGGCATCGGGGATAGAGGCGGAGAGCTTCGACCGCTGCTACGAGAGCGATCACGCGCGTGAAAGGCTCCGAAGCTCCAGCCGTCTCTCGTTGCTCCTCGGCATCCGCGCCACACCCTCCTTCTTCGTGGACGGGCGAATCGTGGAAGGGGCGCTTCGCGCTCCGCAGTTCGCGGACCTGATCCGGCGGACGGAGCGGGTGGCGGCGGAGGCGGAGTCGTGAACGAGCCCCGGCGGCGGCCCACCGATGCTCGTGCATACCCGAACGTGGATCCCGACTCCCCGATCGATCCGCGAATACGTCGTCAGGTGGTGGCATTCCTCCGTGACTTCCTGCCGCCGGATGCGATCGCGACCTATCGACGGATGATCCGGGCGGATCCGGAGTCCTGGCACCGCTCGCCCCACTTCGCCAGCGGCTTTGCGCTGGAGCATCTCTTTCGTGGGAATGGCATCACGGAGAAGGCGCTGGGTGTGAAGAGTCTCGAGCCGCACTGGCCGGACCTTCTCCGCGAGGCGGTGATGCAGGGGCCGTCTTCCTGAAGGCTGCTGCCGTCATCCTGCTGCTGCAATCTCCCCTGTCATCCTGAGCGAAGCGAAGGATCCCGCTCCTGAACCGGCACCGCGTACCACGGCCGCGGGCACGGCGGTCCGGTAGCCGGCCGCGTCACATCCGCCTGCCGTGGCGCGGGATCCTTCGCTTCGCTCAGGATGACGGCGGAGCGTCCCCCTGTGGCCCCACTGGCGGCGGAGTGGTCCCCTGACGGCGGAGTGGCGCCCCTGACGGCGGAGTGGCGCCCCTGACGGCGGAGTGGTCCCCTGACGGCGGAGTGGTCCCCTGACGGCGGAGTGGTCCCCTGACGGCGGAGTGGTCCCCTGACGGCGGAGTGGTCCCCTGACGGCGGAGTGGTCCCCTGACGGCGGAGTGGTCCCCTGACGGCGGAGTGGTCCCCTGACGGCGGAGTGGTCCCCTGACGGCGGAGTGGTCCCGTGACGTCGGATCGGCCCGTGACGGCGGGACTGGTCCCCTGACGGCGGGACTGGCCCCCTGACGCGGCGCGGGATCCTTCGCTTCGCTCAGGATGACGTCGGACTGGCCCGTGACGGCGGGACTGGCTCCCTGGCGGCGGAGTCGCCCCCGCCCGGGCTGGGATCTCCCGGACAACGCGGGTGGGACGACGGAGGAGGGGCCGGGAGGCCGCGGCGCTCACCCGATGGTCAGCATCGCGATCGCTCCGGCCGCTCCGATCACCAGCGTCGCGAGCGCCAGGTCGCCGAGGGTCGCGACGGTGCGTCGGGTCCGCGGCGTGGCCTCCCGCTCCTCGGGCGGCAGGACCAGGGCGACGGCCATGCCGGTGAGGAGCCCTCCCAGGTGCATGGCGTTGTCCACCAGCGCATAACCGACGATGCCGAAGATGCCGGTGGCGAGGATCGCGATCCCCATGCGGCCGACGAACCCCTGTGGCAGGGAGTGGCGCCTGCGGTAGCCGAGCAGGAAGAGGTATCCGACGATGCCGAGGATCCCACCGGACGCGCCGACGCTCGGCGTATCCGGGATCAGCCACACACTGGTGGCGCTCCCGACCAGTGCGGAAGCGACGAAGAGGATCGGCAGCACCGGGCGCCCGCCGTGCGCCTCCACGAGCGGTGCGAGACTCCAGATCGCGAGCACGTTGAGCCCGAGATGAAGGAAGCTCCCGTGCATCAGCGCGCCGGTCAGCAGGCGCCAGAACTCTCCCTCCCGGACCAGCGGCTTGATCAGACCCGCCCGCTCCAGCCCGCTGCCGGGTGCGTAGATCTGCGCCACCATGACGGCGACCAGCATCGCCACCAGAACCCAGGTCAGGATGGCGGGACGGCCCCGCAGCCAGAGGGCGTGGCGGTCGTGTTCACGCGCACTGGCGAAGCCGGCGCCGGCGTTCCGCTCGGCCTCTCCTCCCTGGTAGACGGAGACGGCGAGCCAGGCGGCGGCGAGGGCGCAGAGCACCATCCAGCCGGAGCGTGGTCCCGCCCCGGCCAGCAAGGCAGCGGCCGAGAGCGCGGCGAGAAGCCAGCCCGCCGCACTGGTCTGCGTCACCGCGCTCTCCACCTTCCGGCGTCGCAGCGCATCCACCAGGAACGCCACCTCCTCCGGACGTACCAGGCCACCGCTCTCAGGCGTCCAGACGGCCGGTGTTTCCGGGGCATCCAGGCACTGTCGGAGCAGCTCTTCGCGCGAGCAGGCGACGGCGCTCCGACCGGTGCTGAAGCCGAAATCGGAGGCGGGGAGGGGAACCGGCCGGACCGGCCCCTCCTCGCGCCAGTGTTCACCAACCAGCTCCACCGTGGTATGGAAGGGGCGCAGCGCATTCTCCCGGGCCTCCTGCGCGCGCGCCTGCAGCTCCAGCAGGTCCACGGTCTCGCCGGCATGGGACTGCCAGCTGCGGAACGGGATTCCGTACAGCGACTCGCCGGCGAGAACGAGGCGAGCCCGGGGAGGGCGATCGCCCGGTCCGGCCGGCGCGTCGCGTCCGTGCAACACTTCCGCGTGCGTGCCGTAGCGGTTGGGAACGACGAGCAGCCCGTCAGGCGGGATCTGCGAGACGGGGGGGCGGGTATCGTCCGGGTCGGTCCCGGCCCGCGGCGCCGGCGCGACGTCCGGGATGGCGCTGTGCGTCAACGCGGTGTCGGTGCTGTGTGTGTGCCAGCCCCTCGCGGCGCGGCGCGATCCGTCAGAAGAACCCGGAGATGGTGGCGATCAGGAAGACGATGGAGCCGAGACCTGCCGCCGCCGCATACGCGCTGCGGAGGACGTTGCGACCCTCTCCCTTCACCGGCACGATCACGTGGTCGCCGGCCTGGATGCTCAGCTGATCCAGCGTACGGCCTTCGATGATCGCCTGCTGCAGCGCGGGTCCTTCCCAGATCACCCGATTGCCACGCTCGACCCGGATGTTCTGCAGCATCGCATTCCCTGCCGGTCCCCCGGCAAGCATCAGCATGTCGGTGAAGACGGTGCTGGTGGGCACCACATGGTACCCTCCCTGGCCCACCCCGCCCGTGATCATCAAACGCACCGACGAGCGCGCGTGGACCACCGGATTGCGAATGTAGCGCCCGATCTCCCGCTGCAGGTGCGGTTGCAGTTCCGAACGCAGCACGCCCTCGAGCGAGATCCGCCCGATCACGGGGAGCACCACCGCCGGTCCCGTCTGCACCACGAAGGCGCTGCTCAGGTTCGCCTCGCCCTCCACCATCAGGGCGATCTGGTCGCCCACCTGGAAGTCGCCCTGGGTGAGCCGGTTGCGGATCAGCGCGGCTTCCCGTCGCGCCTGCTCCCGCAACGTAGCGCTGTAGGCGGAGGAGGCGGCGGTTTCGTCGTAGCGGGCCAGCAGCGTCTCCAGTTCCGCGCGGGAGAGCTCCACCTGCTGCGGGTTCCACTGACTGGCGGCCTGGGCGTGTGCGGTACCCGCCAGTGCCAGTGGAAGCGCCAGCAGGACCAGTGCCCGGCTAAGTCCCTTCTTCATCGTCCCTTCCTGTGCGGTGATCGTGTTTTGACTGCCGGCCCTGCCGTGCGACGCCCCGGCCGTGAGGGCGTGCAGGGGCCGTCCCTCAGGGATCGTGTGAGAAGCCGAACTGTTCCAGCTGCCTGATCTTCGCCCGGAACAGCTCCTGAATCCCCAGATCGGGAAGGGCGCCGCCGCAGCGCGAGCAGATCAGCCCCACCATGCGGTGCCAGCCGCTTTCCCGGACCCGGACCCGGACCACCGGCTCCCGTAGCCGCCCCGGCGACATTCCGGCACATGTTGAACAGAACATTCTCTGGCGGCCTGAGCGGGTGGAGGTGACGCGACGCTCGGGGATCAGAGGTCAAGAACGAGGCCCGTGCCCGCATTCCGCCAGGATGGCGCGGCCATGCTCGAAACTGCCCGAATCCGTAAACAGATCGAGAACAAACTGTGGCTCGGCTGCGGCGGGTCTGTGGCGTGCACACTACAAATGGCGCAACCGTTCCGCCAGGGCTCCGTCGTCTCCCGGGATCCGTTCACTGCGGCGATGCGGGCCGAAGCGCCGCCGCCTGCGCGCCTTATCGCCGGTCCACCGCCATCTCGACCGGAGCTCGAGCGACCCCGGTGGGGCAGAGCGGCGGAACCGCACGGGAATTGCAAATGTTACAGTACTTAACTGCTGCTCCCCCACATCGGCGTAAGAGGCCTCGCCCGTGCCCGAGCTCACCCCCGAGATGGATCCTCGCCTGGACGAACCCTCGCCCACGCCGCCTGACGCCGGTCGCCTGCTGATCGTGGGCAGCGAGCTCTGGTGGACCCGGTCCATCCAGAGCATCTTCGAGCCGTTCGCGTACGAGGTGTACTCTGCCGGTTCCAGTGAGCGCGCGCTTCAACATCTGCGCGTCTCCGATCCGGAGGCCGCGATCGTCCACTGTCGCGTGGACGACATGGACGGCGTGCAGCTGGTGCGCGGGCTGCGCGCGGCCGGTCTCGGCCGGGAGCGGCCGGTACTCCTCGTGTCCGAGGAGCCGCTGCGCAGAGAAGACCGGATGGACGCCTATCGCGCCGGCGTCTGGGACTGCCTCACCGCGCCCCTCAACGGCGAGGAGCTCCTGCTGAAGCTGGAGTCGTACATGGGGGCCACCCGCGTCGCGACCCGCGCCCTCCAGCAGGTCCTTCTCGATGAGGCGTCCGGGCTCTACAACGCGCAGGGGATCCACCGCTGGGCCCGCGAGCTCGGTCACTCCGCGCGGCGCTATCACCGGGCGTTCGGGTGTGCCGTATTCACCCCGGTGGACGAGGGGCAGGGCGACGTCCGGAGCAGGGAGCCGGACCTTTCACGCCAGATCGCGGATCGCCTGGTGGCACAGGGGCGGACCTCCGACATCATCGGGCGCCTCTCTCCGAAGGAATACGTCGTGCTCGCTTCGGACACCGGCCCGGACGGCATCCTGACCATGGCCAGCCGCTTCGTGGGCGCCGGTGGTGAGGAGCGCCCCGACGTCGCGGGAGTCACCCTCCGGGCCGGATGCTACGCGGTTTCGGATCTCGCCGTTCAGCGCGTGGAGCCGGAGGAGCTGATCACGCGCGCGACACTCGCCCTTCGGCGCGCCGAGCAGGAGACCCGTGTCGCCTTCTTCGTGAACTGACCGCCGTCCGTACTCGGACCCGAAGGCTTCCACCGCCCCGGCGGGGAAGAAAGGGCGTCTCCCGGCTGATTGCCCGGCGAGACGCCCTTTCACTTCGCGGCCACCCCCTCGAGAGCTAGACGCCGGCCTCCTCCGAGACCACGCCCTGCTGCAGCTGCCGCGCCTCATCATCCTCCTCGGTTTCGACCTGGTAGCCGGGGAGATACGAGTAGTAGCGATAGGCGCTGGAGTCCGCCGGCGTTCCATTCAGTACCGCGCCGAGCAGCCGGATCGGGAGGCGATCCACCATCCCGAGCTTGGCGGTGGCGAGCGCGCGGTCGGTACTTCCGGTGCGCAGCACCAGCAGCAGGTTCCGGGTCAGCGTGCCCAGCCCGAAGGCGTCCACACCCGCGCCGAGCGGCGGACTGTCCACCAGGATGGCGCGGAAACGAGTCTGCAGCTCGAGCAGGAGCTTCGCCATGCGCTCCGTGCCGAGCAGCTCCGGCCCATCCTTCATGCGGGTGCCCGCCGGGATCAGGAAGACGTTGGGATACTGCGTCACGCGCAGCACATCGTCCAGCGCCGCATGGCCGGCGAGGTAATCGGTCAGCCCCGGATAGCGGTCGCACCCGAGCGTGCGGTGCAGCGCGCCCCGCCGGACGTCCGCGTCGATCACCAGCGTGCGATACCCCTGGTCCGCGAATGCAAGCGCCAGGTTCGAGCTGAGGAACGACTTGCCGTCCCCGCTGCCCGGGCTGGTGATGGTGAGCATCACCGGCCCGGCGGAGCCGTGCGCGTACACGAGGTTCATGCGAATCTCGCGGAACGCCTCCGCCGCCTGCACGGTGGCCTCGTGGGCCTGCCTGCCCACCTGCTTCACGTTGGGCACCACACCCAGGATGGAGAGTCCCATCCCGTAGGTCACCTCGTCCGGGTAGCGCACGTGCGGGTCGAAGCGGTCGCGGAGGATCACCCCGGCCAGCGACAGCCCGAATCCGCCCATCAGCCCGAACGCGATCATCATCCTGCGAGGATCGCTGCTGGGGCGGGTGGGTACCACGGCGGGGTCCAGCACCCGGATGTCGGGGATGGTGGCGGCCGCCGAGAGGCGTACCTCCTCGAACCGCTGCCTGAGCATGGAGTGCAGGTTCTCGGCGATGGAGACGCGGCGCTCCAGCCGCGCCTCCTCGATCGCGCGCGGCGGGATCTGCCGCAGCTCGTCCGAGGCCGAGCCGATGCGGGTGCGGAGCTCGCTCTCGCGCGCCGCCAGCTGCGTCCTCAGCTCGCCCGCGAGCCGCGGAACCGCCCGCTGTTCCAGGTCGTCGATGTTGTCCTGCAGGCGCATCACGGACGGGTGATCCGTGGTGTATCGCTGCTGCACCGCACGGAGTTCGGCGCGGCGCTCCAGCCGCTCCGCCAGCGCAGACATCAGAGCCGGCGCGGACTGCGCCGAAGGGATCATTGCCAGCCCGTCCAGCGTCTGACGGCCGGCCATCGCATCCGCCAGGGCCCGCTCGATCGCCTCACGATCGTTGCGCAGCTGATCCGCCTCCATCTGGAGCTGGAAGAAGCGGGACATCACGGGATCGCGCGTCTGCTGGAGCCCGGCCGCCACCGGGCCGCCGCGGTCCGAGGGCAGCGTCACCGTGGAGACCCTGAACTGCTCCAGCTGGAACTCCGCCTCGTGCAGGTTGTCCTCGGCATAACGCCTCTGCTCGTCCAGCACCCCGGTGAGCTCGTCCAGCTGGCCGCGCTTGATCTCCGCCGCGACCTGCACGTACCGCGCGGTGAGCGTGTTCAGCGTGCGGCTGATGTGCTCCGGGTCCTTGCCGGGGAGAGAGAGCCGCAGGAAGTTGCCCTCGGCGGCCAGCTGCGCCCTCAGTTCACGCGCGAGCACGATGGCCGCGTCCCGCGGGTTCACGATCTCGAACTCGACGACCCTCCCGGCCCGCAGCGTTCCCGCCGGCGGGATCCATGAGAAACCGATCACCTCTCCGATCGGGTCGCGAAGGCTGCCCCGCTGCACCTCCGCTCCACCGCTGGTCAGGACGTAGTGCTCTCCCCCCTGCAGCACTTCCAGCTTGTATTTGCCGGGCCGAAACGTCTCCTGCAGCTGGAGCGTCTCGAAGGCTCGCCGGTTCGCCTCCGCAGTCTCCACGAAGAGCTGACGCTCACGCACCACGTGGTCGAGCACCACGAATGACTTCAGCAGGTCGATCCAGGCGGAGCTCTGCAGCAGCTCACCCGTGCGGATCGGTCCGCCACGCTCCGAGCCACCACGGCTCACCTCCACCCAGAGGATCGTCTGCGCCTCGTAGGTGGGGTTCATGAACCTGGACGCGCCGAAGCCCACACCCGCGCCGAGCAGCGTCACCAGCAGGATGATCCACTTGTGGCGCCGGACGGCTGTGACATATCGCTGCAGACGCTGCGGCGCCGTTACGTCGGGTGCCGCTTCGGGCTCGAAGCGGAACGGCTCGCCTGCAGGGCCGGCTTCGCCCAGAGACCGGCCGCGATGAGTCTCCGGCTGCGCGGGAAGTTTGCTCGACATGTTTCGATCGGACGGGGTGTTGCCGCTGGTTGGCCAGTGTTCGTACGCCTCGGGCGGAGAACCGCGGATCCGTCTGGAACGCAAGCAGAAGGCCGCCTCCCGCCGCGCCCGCGCGGGCATAAACAGGAGGCGATGAAAGCGCGCCACCACGCCGCGGATCGGACTTCCCCTCACCGTCCCGACACCCCGTCCGGGAGAAGTCATCCCCCCATCGCCTCGCCCGATGTGGTGCACGCGCCGCACAACCTGTGGCGCGCGCGCAACACTCCGATTATCTTCCGATCGTCGCCCGGATGCCGACGGGGCAGGGTGGTTGCCGCCCCGCCGCCGGGAAAGGCCGATCCGGGGAGGTCCGCAGCGGACCATCGGCACATGGTACGTCTCCTGCCCTTCCACCCGTCCCGCGCGCAGCTTCCACCGCTTCCGCCCGCCGGATCATCGCGCACTCCTGAAGACCCATCGCACCGGCTCTGACCACATGAGCTCCGCAGACCAGACAAGCCGCAGCGTCCTGATCGTGGAGGACGAAGCAACGCTCCGGGACAGCTGCACCAGCGTGCTGCGACACGAGGGGTACGAGGTGATGGCGGTGGGGCGCGGGGACGAAGCGCGAGACCTGCTGCTGCGAACCTCGTTCGACATCGTTCTCCTCGACCTGAACATGCCGCAGGTGTCGGGGATGGAGCTGCTGCAGATCTGTCTGAAGACGACGCCGGATACGCTGGTGGTGGTCATGACGGGCAACCCCGACGTGGAGTCGAGCGTCGAGGCGATCCGGCTCGGCGCCTGGGACTACCTGCCGAAGCCGTTCACCGCGACCCACCTGCAGATCCTGATGGGCCGGGCGTGGCACACCATTGCCGCGGGGCAGCGGACCAGCACGGAGAACCGCCGGCGCACCGACGAGTTCGGGCACAGCCAGACGGTCACGCTGCTCGGACGCTCCCCGGCGCTGGTGAGCGCGATCCGACTGGCGGAGAAGGTGGCGAGAACGGACGCCTCGGTGTTCCTGACCGGCGAGAGCGGGTGCGGCAAGGAGGTGTTCGCGAACTTCATCCATCATCACTCCCGCCGCGCCGGGAAGCAGATGGTGGCGGTGAACTGTGCCGCGCTGCCGGAAACTCTGCTGGAGTCGGAGATGTTCGGTCACGTGAAGGGTTCGTTCACCGGCGCGGTGCGCGACAAGCCCGGACTGCTGGAGACGGCGGACGGCGGCACCTTCTTCCTGGACGAGCTCACGGAGATGAGCCAGTCCATCCAGGCGAAGCTGCTGCGCGTGATCCAGGACGGCATGGTCCGGCGGGTGGGGAGCGAGTCGGTGGACGCCAAGGTGAACGTCCGTTTCGTCGCCGCCACCAACCGCGACCCGCGTGAAGCGGTGGAGGAAGCGGTGTTGCGCAAGGATCTCTACTATCGACTCTCGGTGGTACCGATCCACATCCCGCCGCTGAGCGAGCGCCCCGAGGACATCCCGGTGATGGCGGAGCACTTCATGTCGGTCTACTGGAAGAAGCACCGTGACCGTGGCGCCGCGGTACCCACCTTCACGCGCGAGGCGATCGCGTCGCTCTGCGCGCGCCCGTGGGCAGGCAACGTGCGCGAACTGCAGAACGTGATCGAGCACGCCGTGGTGCTGCTCGACCCCGGTCAGCCGATCCAGTCGGGGGATCTGCCGCAGCTGGACGGCGCCCCCGCCAACGGGGTCACCCCCATCAGACTGGCGGACCACCTGGAGGGCGAGTATCATACGGTGCGGGAAAGGATCATCGCGGACTTCGAGCTGCAGTACCTCAGTACCCTCATCGAGCGAGCCGGGGCCAACATGTCCCGCGCCGCGAAGATGGCCGGCGTGGACCGCACCACGCTTTACCGGCTCATGGAGAAGCACGGCCTGCAGCGGGACACCACGATCAAGGTCGGCTGACCGTATCCCACCGGGGCCGTCCCCTTCACCCAGAGCCAGCAACCGCTGTGCGTGTGGCGAATTCGACGGAGGAAGCAGGTCCCGGGGTGGGTTCGCCAGTGCTCGGGCGGGCCATGGTACGGTTGCGCAACGAGCTCGCTGCGCGGACCGGTGCGCGCGACGTGGACTTCGACCGCGCGGACCAGCACCTCTCCCTCCTCCTCGCCATCCTGGAAGGGGCACCCGCCCCGGATTTCTCCAGCTTCACCACTCCCGATCTGCTGCTCTTCGCGCACGTGCTGCAGGGCCTGCGCGCGGAGCTTCTGTCGCGCTCCACCCTGCAGTCGGGCGTCGGCGCCGAGGAGCTGATCGAGCTGCTGAGCGCGCTGGAGCGGGTCCAGGAGAGGCTGCAGAGCGGGGCGGTGGACAGCTCCTTCCTCACCCTCCTCTCCTCCATGCGCGGACCGGAGCTGATGATGGAGCTGGCGCACGATCTCCGCTCCCCGCTGACCTCCATCCTCTTTCTCTCCGAAACGCTGCGGAACGGTCACAGCGGGGATCTCACGGAGCTGCAGCGTCGGCAGCTGGGGATCATCTACAGCGCCGCGCTGACCATGGTCTCCATGGCCGGAGACGTGATCGAGCTGGTGCGCGGCGGGCAGTCGCTGGTGGAGGCGGAGCGCTCCCCCTTCTCCATCGCACACACCATCGAGTCCATCTGCGACCTCGTCCGGCCCATGCTGGAGGAGAAGGAGGTGGATCTGCACGAGCGGCGCCCCGAGGCGGATCAGCGTCTCGGCTTCCCCCTCGCCCTCAACCGGGTGCTGCTGAACCTCACCACCAACGCGATCAAGTTCACGGAGAAGGGCTTCGTGGAGATCTGCGTGCTGGAAGTGGGGGAGGGGAGGCTGGAGTTCTCCGTGCGCGACTCCGGGAACGGCATCCATCCGGAGATGATGGACCACCTGTTCGAGCCCTTCCGTACCCACCCGCGGCGCGAGCGGGTCGGCTTCTCCGGCGCCGGCCTCGGCCTCTCCATCTGCCGCCGCCTGGTGGCCGGAATGGGCGGTGAGCTCCAGGTGGAGAGTCAGCAGGGGCTCGGTACCCGCTTCTACTTCACACTGGATGTGCCCGCGGTACGCCCGAGCGGGATCGAATAGCCGCCCGCTTCGCTTCACCCCTCGTGTGTCCCCGCAACACCCGTGTAGCCCCCGCCCCACACCCCCCTCGAAGCACTGTTGGATCCCCCCCACACCAGTAGGCCGACCGCCACGAAAAAAGGATGATCCCGGCTCTGGCTGAGATTCGTAAGTCGTTGGGAGGGGTGGCTTTGGGTTTATTATGGCCCGCCGTATGTCACGAGCATACCCATTGCACCGGGGGATGACAACGGCCCGCCTCGCGACCGCCGACGTTCGACGACAATCCCCCATCCCCACCGGTCGAAGAGCATGAATTCCGCAGCCGAAGTCTGTGCAGTCGCCGAAGCTCCTGCACGCGCCGAGTACACGTTCCCTCGCCTGACGCCGTCGATCGCCGCGACCGCCGATCCCACGCGATCGTTCTGGGCGGTGCCCGACGCGCGCCGGGTGCTGAACGTCGCGGCCGCAGCGCTGGCGCTGGTGGTCACCGCGCCGCTGATGCTCCTGATCGCGATCGCCATCAAGCTGAGCTCGCCGGGTCCGGTGATCTACCGGCAGACGCGGGTGGGGCTGGACCGCCGCAACGAATTCGACAGCTACTGGCAGAGCCGACGGAAGGTGAATTTCGGCGGGCGGCTGTTCACGATGTACAAGTTCCGCACGATGACCCACAGCGACGACAGCCTGCTGCAGATCTGGGCCAGGCCGGGCGACGCGCGGATCACCGGCGTCGGCCGGGTGCTGCGGAAGTACCGGCTGGACGAGCTGCCGCAGATGGTGAACGTGCTGAAGGGTGACATGAACATCGTGGGTCCGCGTCCCGAGCAGCCGAAGATCTTCGCCTCGCTGCGGGAACAGGTGGAGAGCTACAGCCAGCGTCAGCGGGTCCTTCCGGGCATCACCGGATGGGCGCAGGTGAACCAGAGCTACGACACCTCCATCGCCGACGTGAAGCGCAAGGTGAAGCTGGATCTGGAGTACATCCAGGGGCAGTCGGTCTGGAAGGATCTGAAGATCCTCTTCCTCACGGTACCGGTGATGATCTTCAAGCGAGGCGCAATCTAGCATGACCACAGCCGTTCTCACGGGCACGCTCCAGCGGGTCGTCTCCCTGCCACTCCCGGATCGCCGGGTGCTGGCCCAGTGGACCGCCGCGGGTATCGCCTTCGCACTGCTCTTCGCCGGTCCCATCGCGAAGCTGGCGACCGACTGGTGGGTGGAGCCGGACGCCGGCCACGGCCTGCTGCTGGCGCCGCTCGCCGCGTTCCTCGCCTGGAAGGCGGGGATCTCGCCCGCGGCGCGTGCGCAGCGGGTGCTTGGCTCATCGCTCCTGGTGGTGGCCGTCCTGCTCCGCTACGTGGGCGGTCTGGCCGCCGAGCTCTTCACCATGCGCACCGCGCTGGTGCTGGCGATGTTCGGCCTCATCGTCTTCTACCTGGGCGTGCGGCAGCTGGTCCACTGGTGGCTGCCGCTCACGCTCTTCGTGCTGGCGGTGCCGCTCCCGGTGGTGGTGCTCAGCTCCATCGCCTTCCCGCTGCAGCTGAAGGCGTCGCAGATGGGTGCCGCGCTGCTCGAGTGGCGCCACATCCCGGTGCTGCTCAACGGCAACGTGATCCACCTGCCGGGGCGCACGCTCTTCGTCACCGAAGCCTGCAGCGGGCTGCGCTCGCTGGCCTCGCTGATCTCGCTGGGTGTGCTGATCGGCGGACTCTGGCTGAAGTGGCCCGTCAACCGCCTCATCCTGGTGCTCCTGGCGCTGCCGGTGGCGATGGTGCTCAACGGGATCCGCGTGTTCCTCACCGGCTTCCTCGTCTACTTCGTGGATCCCGCGCTCGGCGAGGGCTTCATGCACATGACCGAGGGGTGGATCATCTTCGTGGTCGCCTTCGGCATCCTCGGCGGGCTCGCCTGGCTGCTCGTGCAGGTCGAGGGGCTCCGCGCACGTCGCATCGCGAATCGCGAGGAGGTGGAGGGATGAGGGTGAACTCCGGATGGCTCCCCGCGGTGATCCTCGGCTTCGGCCTGGTGCTGCTTTCGGGCGGGGTGCGTGAGCAGGTGAGCATGCCGCTGCTGCAGTCGCTCGACTCCACCGTCCCCACCGAGGTGCTCGGCTTCCAGGGGACGGACGTGGAGATCTCCGAGGACGAACAGCGGGTGGCGGGAATGACCAACTTCGTGCTGCGGCTCTACTCGCCGGAGGCGGAGAGTGGGGATGGGGCGGGGATGGCGGAGGCGTTCTCCATCTACGTCGGCTACTACGACCGCCAGTCGCAGGGCAAGACGATCCACTCGCCGCGCAACTGTCTGCCGGGCGGCGGCTGGGAGCCGCTCACGTCGAGCCGCGAGCGGATCTCGACGCCGGCCGGGACCATCCCGGTGAACCGCTACCTGATCGGCAACGGGCAGGCGCAGGCGCTGGTGCTGTACTGGTATCAGGGGCGTGGCCGCTACGAGGCCAACGAGTACCTGGTGAAGTGGCACCTTCTGCAGGACCAGGCGCTCCACGGGCGGAGCGACGAGGCGCTGGTGCGGGTGATCGTACCCGTGACCACGACGGAAGAGGAGGCGTACGAGAAGGCCGTCCGCGTCGCGGGCGAGCTGGTGCAGGCGGTGGACCGGGCGATTCCCGGGTGACGGAGCCCGACAGGTCGTCGGGTGAAGGTCGATTTCAATTTGGTCTGACGTTCGAAGCAGCAGTTGCGGTCGCAGTCGGCAGGACAGGGTGCGACGTCGAGCCGCCGGAATCGGGCAGGGGATCGCCGGGTCGAGGAGCCGGACGTTGAAGGGCGCGGTGCAGTAGCCGGTGAGCCGAGGGGCAGCGCGGAGACTCCGCGCTCGGTGACCCGGTGACGGACTCCACTCACTCCACGAGGAGATGTGATGAAACAGTTACTCACCAGAGGACCACGGATGGCCCTGTTCGGGCTTCTGTCCGGTGCCCTCCTGCTGCCCGCGCAGGCAGCGGAGGCACAGGTCCAGTTCGCGGGGAACACCTACGGGTGCTTCTACACGGACATCACGACACCGTGCACTCCGGCAACGGGTGCGATGTACGCGTACCAGTCGGACATGATGTTACCGGGTCTGACGTACCACAACTCGCAGTTCAACGATTTCGCCGTGTACTCGCCTGTGCTCGACGCGCACTTCGTCGGGTTCGGCGGCACCGGCATCAACGGTGCGGGCAACCAGAACAACTTCGGGTCGATCAACCTGACCGATGAAGTCGGCACGTACTCCGGCTACTTCGCACTCCGGGTGTTCTTCACGATCCCGGACGTGGTTCCGCCCGACCAGGTCTTCTCCAGCATCGTCTTCGGGCAGGTGACGACGATCAACAACAATGGTGACGTAGCCGGTGGCGTCAGCATCATCTGGGACTCGCCCACCTGGACGTTCGCGTTCGACAACGGCACCAACGGCGCCGAAGGCTACGCGACGCTCCGACTGAACAACGTTTCGGTCAACCACAGCCTCACCGCCTCGATTACCGGCGACATCACCGCGAACGTCGTCCCCGAGCCGGCTTCCATGATCCTCCTTGGATCGGGGCTCGCAGGGCTGGCTGGCGCGGCTCGCCGCCGTCGCCGGAAGGATACCGACTCGGAGGCATGAGTCGGGATGGACGCGGGCTGCGGGGGGTGCCTCTCCACCGCAGCCCGACCCTCCCACGGATCGCCGGCGCAGTCGGCCGGTGGTCCGCGGGAATCTCTGTGCGAATCAGGCTGCGCCCGCACCCGTCCCGCCGGATCATAGCATGGTAAGCTTCGTGCATTTCCATCGCTGCGATCCGTCGCGACGGGGCACCTGACCCGCCCCCCGCCCGACGGCATCTTCCCCCCGCGTCCGAACACTTTCTCCCGGCACTACCATGTCACAGACGATGGATCCCCGTTCCCTGCGGTTGCTCGCCTGGCCCTGCTACCTGATGGCCGCCTTTCTGATCAGCATGCCGCTGCTCGAGGCATTCTCCGCCATCGCCAGCTTCCGGCCCTCCGAAATGCAGTGGCGCTTCGGCACCACCGGGGTGCTCAGCACCGCCTACCTCACGCCTCCCATCGGGGTTTTCGTGGCGCTGGTCGCCGCGCATCTGCTGGGACACCGGTGGGTTCAGTGGGTTCTGATCGCCTTCTCGTTGATCTCCGTCATCCTGCTCCTGGTGATGATGCCGATGTTCGTTCTCGATACGCTGCAGCTGCGTACCGAGGTGCGGCCGCAGTTCTACCGATCCTTCCACCTCGCCGCCGGCAAGGTTTTCGTCAACCAACTGGCGACCGCGGTCGTACTCATCGGTTTCATGATGGCTTCCGTCCGATCGCTGCGTGGAGGAACCGTGGGGGGCGTGGTTCGCGCCGCCAGGGCCGGCCGTGCGCCCGACCAGTCTTCGCCGTTACTCACCAAGGCGGCCGGCTGAGCGGCTGGTTTCGGCGCATCGCCGTGCGGGCAGGCGAGGGGGGGCGGGAGGCGATTCCCGGCCCCCCCTCTTCCGTTGGTGCTGCCCGTGCGGTGGCGGCGTAGCGTCAACACAGCGCTACACCTGTTGCGCAGACGCAACGATTCGCGTGTGCGAAGCGGGCATCGGAGCGACGTCCGGCAGGGCACGGGACTTTCCCTCTGAGGCGGGCGGCCACGCAGGTCGCAGCGTGCTGTCGCCGTGCCCTTCGTTCACGCTCACATAGCAGCCTCCTTGACGACCGACCCACAGCTCCGGACCGAAATGGACGACCAGGGTGCATCGCCCCGGGCGAGGCCCATCCGCGTCGCGTTCTGCATCGACAACATGAACGTGGGCGGGACGGAGCTGAACGCGGTGCGGACCGCGGAGCGGCTGGACCCGGCGCGCGTTTCGGTTCGCGTGGCGACGCTCCAGTCGCAGGGCCCGCTGCTCGACCGGTACCGGGACGCGGGGATCGAGGTGCGGAGCTTTCCTCTGCGGAACCTGTACGGCGCGGCAGCGGCGCGGCAGGGACTCGCGCTGGCGCGCTGGCTGCGCGAGGAGAGGGTGTCGATCCTCCATGCGCACGACATCTACAGCAACGTGTTCGGAGTGATGTGGGGGCGGATGGCCGGTGCGAGGACGATTGCGAGCCGCCGCTGGTGGGAAGGGTATCCGCAGATGCACTGGCGGCTGGCGGCACGCTGGGGATACGGGCTCGCGGACGCCGCGCTGGCGAACTCCGAAGCGGTGGTGGCGCTGCTGCTGCGGGAAGGTGTGACTCCCGCGAAGATCAGCGTCGTCCCCAACTTCCTCGACGATCACGCCTTCGAGGTACCGGCGGATTACCGCCTCCAGGAGCTCCGGGCCGGGATCGGATTGCGGCCGGAAGACCGCGCGATCGGGATCGTGGCGAACCTGCTGCCGATCAAGGATCACGCGACGCTGATGCGCGCCTTCGCCCGCCTGGCCGCGGCCCGGCCGGCAGTGCGGCTGGTGCTGGTCGGCGATGGCCCCGAGCGCTCCCGGCTGCAGGAGCTTTCGGCGGCGCTGGGCATCACCGAGCGCGTGGTGTTCGCCGGCCGGCGATCCAACGATCCCAATCTCCACCACCTGTTCGAGATCTCCGTGCTCTGCTCCGTCAGCGAGGGACTGCCGAACTCCGTACTGGAAGCGATGGCCGCCGGCAGGCCCGTCGTCGCCACCCGGGTGGGTGCGGCGGGAGACGCGGTCCTGGACGGTGTGACCGGGTCGCTGGTACCCACGGGCGACGATGCAGCGCTGACCGGCGCGCTCCGCGCCCTGCTCGACGATCCCGCCCGTGCGCGCGCCATGGGCGACGCCGGCCGCCAGAGGGCGCGCGAGAAGTACTCGCCCGAGTCCGCGCTGCGCGCGCTGGAGCAGCTGTACGGCCGACTGGCAGGGGTGCCAGGGGCGCAGTTCTCCGATCTGGCCGCCTCCGGTGCCGCCGCGATCCCCTCTCCCGCGCTTCGCTGAAACGGCATCATGTGCGGCATCTGCGGATCCTACTCCTACGGCTGGTCGGGTTCTGACGAATCGGCGAGCGTACGCGCGATGCGCGACGCCATGTCCCATCGCGGCCCCGACGACGCCGGTCTGCACGTGTCGGCGGACCGGCGCGTCGCGCTCGGTCACCGGCGCCTCAGCATCGTGGACCTCTCGCCCGCCGGCCACCAGCCGATGTCCAACGAGGACGGTTCGGTCTGGATCACCTTCAACGGTGAGATCTACAACCACGCCGAACTGCGCGAGGGGCTCCAGGAGCGCGGTCACGTGTACCGCTCCCGCTCCGACACCGAGACGCTCGTGCACCTGTACGAGGAGCACGGGCCGGACATGCTGCGGCACCTGCGCGGGATGTTCGCCTTCGCCATCTGGGACGAGCGGCGCGAGCGACTCTTCCTCGCGCGCGACCGCGTCGGCATCAAGCCGCTCTACTACACCGTGGCGGACGGGCGCTTCCTGTTCGGCTCCGAGATCAAGGCGCTGCTGGCGCACCCGGCGGTGCGGCGCGAGCTGGACCCCGTCGCGCTCTACCACTATCTGACCTACTACACGGCGCCGGCGCCGCAGACCCTCTTCCGGGGGATCCACAAGCTCCCGGCCGGCCACTGCATGACGGTGGACGCAGCGGGTGAGGTGGAGATCCGCCGCTGGTGGGACGCCGCCGATGCACTCGCACCGCACCCGGACCTGCTGCGTGACGAGGATGCGTGCGGCGCCGAAGTGCTGCGCCTCCTCGAGCAGGCGGTGGACGAGCGGTTGATGGCGGACGTGCCGTTCGGGGTGTTCCTCTCCGGCGGTCTCGACTCCAGCGCGATCACCGCGCTGGTGAAGCGGGTGCACAGCGGGGCCGTGCGGACCTTCTCGGTGGGCTACGCCGACGCTCCGGAGCACGATGAGCTCGGGCCGGCGCGGCACGTGGCCGGCCTGCTGGGGACCGAGCATCACGAGGTGGTGATCGACCACGACGACCTCGTGCGGTACGTGCCGCAGCTGATCCACTCGCAGGACGAGCCGCTGGCCGACTGGGTCTGCATCCCGCTCTACTACGTCTCGAAGCTGGTGCGCGACAGCGGCACCATCGTGGCGCTGGTGGGGGAGGGGAGCGACGAGCAGTTCGCGGGCTACGGGCACTATCGCCGTTACGTGGGGCTGGATCGCGGCGCCTGGGGCGCCTACAACCGGCTTCCGGCCTGGCTGCGTGGCGCCGCGCATCGTGGCGCCGAGCCGCTGCTCCGCCGCGCCGGGCTTCCGCGCGAGGTGCGCGAGCTGGTCCGTCGGGCCGCGGCGTCGGAGCCGCTCTTCCTGAGCGGGGCGGTCGCGGCCTGGGAGACGGACAAGCACGACATGATGTCGGCGGCGATGCGCGCGGGCGCCTGGAACGGGCTCTCCAGCGTCCCCGTCGCCGAGTCGATCGCCGCGCACTTCCGCTCCCGGCGACCCGGTGCGGACCTGCTGGACGGGATGACCTACCAGGAACTGCAGCTGCGGCTCCCCGAGCTGCTGCTGATGCGGGTGGACAAGATCTCCATGTCCACCTCCATCGAGGCGCGTGTCCCCTTCCTGGACCACCGGCTGGTGGAGTTCTCCGCACACATACCGACCGCGATGAAGCTGCGTGGCGGGGTGACCAAGCACATCCTCAAGCACGCCACCCGCGACCTGCTCCCCGCCGACGTGATCCACCGGAAGAAGCAGGGGTTCAGCGCGCCGGTGAAGGAGTGGTTCCGTGGCGAGCTCGCGGGGTACGCCCGCCGGTCGATTCTCGACTCGCGTCTCCGCGAAGAGGGACTCTTCGACTACGAGGTGCTGGGCGGAATGCTCGAGGCGCACCGCACCGGGAAGCGCAATTACGACACCCTGCTCTGGTCGCTGCTGAACCTCTCCCAGTGGTACGACGGGTGGATCGCGAGCGAGCCCGAGCGGGCGCTGGCCGCCGTATGATCCGCGTCTGCATCGTCGCCCCGAAGTACATGACCGGGGGCCAGGCCATCGAGGCGCGCGCGATCGTGGAAGGGTTCGCCACCGACCCGGACGTGCGCGTGGAGATGCAGCCGATCGATCCGCAGATCCCGGCCTGGCTCGCGCGGCTCAGGGGCGTGCGCACCCTCGCCCGGATGCCGCTCTTCCTGGGCGGGCTGGTGCGGCGAATTCTGCGCGCGGACGTGGTGCACGTCTGTACCGCGGCGTACGGCCCGTTCATCCTCACCACCACCCCCGCGATCCTGCTCGCCCGCCTGCTCGGGCGGCCGGTGATCCTGAACTACCGCGACGGCCGTGCGCCGGATCACCTCCGGTCACGCCGGGTGCGCTGGATGGTGGGGCGGGCGACGCTCCTGGTCTTCCCGTCCGGCTTCCTGCGCGACGTGTTTCGCGGCTTCGGCTTCGAGGGGGAGGTCGTCTCCAACGTGGTGCACACCGACCGCTTCCGCTTCCGGGAGCGGGTACCGCTGCGGCCCGTGCTGATCTCCTCGCGGCTCCTGGAAACGCTGTACGCAGTGGAGAACACCATTCGCGCCTTCCGCATCGTCCGCGAGTCGGTACCGGACGCCCGGCTGATCGTGATCGGGGGAGGGCACCAGGAGGAGATGCTCCATGCGATGGTGCGCGACGAGGGCATCGATGGGGTGGAGTTCCACGGGCGTGTGGAGCACGACGCGGTCGCCGCCTGGTTCGATCGCGCCGACGTCTTCGTCAACAGCTCGCGCGAGGACAACATGCCCCACTCCATCATCGAGGCCTTCAGCGCCGGGCTGCCGGTGGTGAGCACGCGAGTGGGGGGGATCCCGTACATCGTCGAGCACGGGCGGAACGGCCTGCTGGTGGAGCCCGACCGGCCAGAGCCGATGGCCGCCGCGGTTCTGCGCCTGCTGCGCGAGCCGCAAATGGCGCGCAGGTTCGTCTCCGAAGGCCGACGCGACTGTGAATCCACCTACTCGTGGGACGCCGCAAGGCGCCGCTGGAGCGCGACCTACGGGCAGCTCGTCGAAGGCGCGGTGTCGCACCCGGTGCAGGTGGGGACCGCATGAGGTTCCTGCCCGGGCAGAGGGGGGGGCTGGCTGTGGTTCGGCCGGAGCGGGCGGAAGGCGATATTTCCGGGGAGTCACCCGGAGATCCGCCGGCGCCGGCCCGCTTGAACCCGGCCGTCGCCGGTCGGCGGGGCGGCGACTCCCGCCTGCGGGAGGCGCTGCGTGGCGCATTCCCGTTGCGCACCGCGGGCGACGACATGGTCTGGGCGGAGAGCGACTTCCGGCACGTGAAGTGGTCCGTCTCGCTGCTCGGCTTTCTGCTCTACGTGTTCGTCGCGGTGACGTACCAGCTGGGGATCGGCGACATCGGGATGATGATCGCCCTCGCGGGGATGCTCGTGCTCCCGTACCCCCTGCGTGTGCCGGTGCCACTGCTCGGGCTCGGACTGCTTTACACCTGGGGTTGGGTGACCTACTTCACCTCGCACTACCCGGAGGTCGTGTACGAGGAGCTGATCACGCTCGGAAAGCTCTTCCTGATCCTGCTCGTCGCGGTGAACGTGCTGCGGAGCCGCGCGGAGATCCGCCTGTACGTGATCTGCTTTTCCCTGTTCTACGCGCTCTATCCGGCACGCGGAACGATCTTCAACTACCTCGGCGGTTACACCCACTTCGGGCGGGCGCTCTGGAACTTCATCTACGCAAACTCCAACGACCTGGCGGTGATCACGCTGCTGGCGCTCTCGGTTGCGGCCGGGATCCTGGTCACGGAGCGGCAGAAGTGGTTCCGTATCGGCGCCTTCGTCGCGGTGATCGTGCTCACCGTCGTGATCCTGCTCACCAAGTCACGCGGCACCTTCCTGGGGCTGGGAGTGTTCGCGATCTTCGCGCTCATCCCGCACATGAAGCAGCTCCGCGGCGTCGCCGTGATCGGCGTGATCCTCGGAGGAATCTTCATCCTCACTCCCAGCGACGTGTTCGAACGCATGACCGGGCTGACCCGGGCAACCGATGTCGAAAACCTCGCCGAGGTGGACCCCGAGCGCTCCGCCGAGCAGAGATACGCGATCTGGCAGGTTTCCTGGGCGCTGATCGCGAACCACCCAGCCACGGGTGTGGGTTGGGGAGCGTATTCCAAGGCCCACGGGGAGTTTGCTCCCGCGGTGGATCCCACTGGTTTGAGTCACGGAGAGCGGGATACCCACAGCACCTACTTCAACGTCGCGGCGGAAACCGGTATCCCCGGGCTTCTCATCTTTCTGCTGGTGGTGCTGGGTGCACTCGCCCACAGCCAGCGGGCGCGGAGGCGGTGCCGACACCTGATGCCGCGGACGGCGCAGCAGCTCTACTTCCTCCAGCTGGGGCTCATCGGGTTCATGGTTGCAGGCATCTTCGGCTCCTACTCCAGGATCTCCTTCCTCTACCTCCACATCGCCCTGATGTACGCGGTGGCGCAGGCCTGCAACGACGACGTGGACCGGGCCGCGAAGTCTCGTCCGGTCCTGCGGACGGGTTGAAGCCATGTGCGGAATCGCAGGTTTCGTCGGTCGGTTTTCGACCGGAGAGGCGGATGCCGAGCTCCGGGCCATGTGCGACGCCATCATGCACCGGGGCCCGGACGAGGCGGGGTACCTGACGAGGCCCGAGCACGGGCTCGCCCTGGGCATGCGTCGCCTGAGCATCATCGACCTGGCCGGCGGCTCGCAGCCGATCGCCAACGAGGACGGCTCGGTGCAGGTGGTGTTCAACGGCGAGATCTACAACTTCCGCGAACTGCGCGCGGACCTCGAGCGGCGCGGGCACCGCTTCGCGACGCATACGGACACCGAGGTGCTGGTGCACCTCTACGAGGAGCTGGGCGACGACCTGGTGGGCGAGCTCCGCGGGATGTTCGCCTTCGCGCTCTGGGACGAGCGTCGCGGCCGCCTGCTGATCGCCCGCGACCGGCTGGGAATCAAGCCGCTCCACTGGTGGCGGAACGAGAGCGGGCAGCTCGCCTTCGCTTCGGAGCTCAAGTCCCTCCGCGTGCTCCCCGACTTCCCCCGGGAGATCGATCCCGCCGCCATCGCGGACTTCCTCGCGCTCGGCTACATCCCCGAGCCGGGGTGCGTGTACGCCGGCGTCCGGAAGCTGCTCCCGGGGCACACGCTGGTGCGCGAAGCCGACGGGACGGTGACGGAGCGCCGCTACTGGGACCCGCTGACCCGCGGAAGCGTCGCCATGGACGCGCGGGAGGCGGCCGGCGAGATCCGGCGCCTGCTCGAGGAGGCGGTTCGGTATCGGCTGATCTCAGACGTGCCTCTCGGCGCCTTTCTCTCCGGCGGTCTGGATTCGTCCGCCGTGGTGGCGGAGATGGCACGGCAGATGGACCGCCCGGTGAAGACCTTCTCCATCGGCTTCGACGAGCCGGAGTTCAACGAGGCGCCTCACGCGGCGGAGGTCGCCCGTGCGCTCGGAACGGAGCACACCGAGCTGGTGGTGCGGCCCGAGGCGGAGGCGCTGTTCGAGAGCATCGTGATGGGCTTCGACGAGCCGTTCGCCGACTCCTCCGCCATTCCCACGCTGCTGGTATCGCGACTGGCGGGCGAGCACGTGAAGGTGGTGCTCTCCGGTGACGGCGGAGACGAGCTGTTCGCGGGATACACGAGATACGCGGATCTGCGGCGGCGCGGGCCGGTGCTGCCCGCTCCCGTCCGCGGGGCGCTGCACGGGGTGGCGACGCGGCTGCCGCACGGGGCCTTCGGCCGCAACCGCCTGCTGGAGTACACCCGCGACGCGCGCGGCAGGTACGCCGGGATGGTCGCGGACCCACTGGCGGTGAACGAGGGCGGCGTGGCGAGCGAGCGTGTGCGCGCGGCCGGGTTCGCACCCGACCGACTGCTCACGCGCTGGTACGAGCAGGTGGAGCACCGCGACGCGGCCGAGCAGGCGCCGCTGGTCGACCTGATCTCCTACCTCCCGGGCGATATCCTCACCAAGGTGGACCGGATGAGCATGGCGGCCTCCATCGAGGCGCGCGTCCCGCTGCTCGACCACCACATGGTGGAATTCGCCGCTTCGATCCCGATGGAGCTGAAGCTGCGCGACGGCACCGGGAAGTGGATCTTCCGGGAGGCCGTCCGCGAGCTCGCGCCCGCGTCGGTGTTCGCCCGGCGGAAGCAGGGCTTCGGCGTGCCGCTGCGGCACTGGCTGCGGCGCGAGCTTCGCCACCGCGTCGACCGTCTCCTCACCCCGGGCGCCTCGCTCCACGAATGGGTGGAGCCGACCGCCGTCCGGCGCATCGTCGCCGAGCATCAGGCGGGACGCCGCGACCACAGCCCGCTGCTCTGGAAGCTGATCGTCCTGCAGCTCTGGCTGGAGGAGTGCCACGCCGCACCCGCGGCTGTCGCAGGAACCCCGGGCGAGCTGTCCGCCCCCGTTTCGCTCGTCCACTGATGTCCATGATCGGTACACTCGCCTTTCGGGCGATCGAACGCGCACGCGGCTCGGAAACCCTGGAGATCTACGGAGAGATCGCCGACAACCGCAGGATGCCGCGGCGCGAGGCTCTCGGTGACCAGATGCGCCGGCTCGCCGCGCTGCTGGCGCACGCCGAGCGAAACGTACCCTACTACGCGGAGCTCTTCGGAGCGCTGGGGATCCGGAGCCGCGACATCCGCTCCGTGGAGGATCTCGCCGCGCTTCCGGAACTGACCAAGGACATCATCCGCGAGCGGGGCGACGATCTGGTGCGGACCGATGTGCCGCGCGAGGCGCTGATCGCGCACCACAGCGGTGGCTCCACCGGCGTTCCGCTTACCTTTTATCGAGACCGGCGCTACGCGGACGCCTCCATGGCCGGCACCTATCGCAACCTCGCGCAGGCAGGGTGGCGGCCCGGTGAGATGATCGCCTTCTTCTGGGGGTGGAACGACGCATTGAACCGGATGCCCCGCTGGAAGTTCGAGCTGCGACAGCGGGCGCGGCGGATGTACCAGTTCGACCCGTTCCGTTCGGGTCCCACGGAGATGGACGGCTGGATCCGCTCCTGGCGCAGCATCCGCCCGCGGGTGGCGCTCGGCTACGCCTCCACCATCGCCCGCTTCGCCGAGCACCTGGAGCGAACCGGCCGGTCGGTGGCGCCGATCGCGGGCGTGTTCACCACCGCGGAGAAGCTGTACCCGCAGCAGCGCGAAACCATTTCCCGTGTCTTCGGCTGCCGCGTGTACGACTGCTACGGGAGCAGCGAGGTGCAGAACATCGCTTCGGAGTGCCCGCACGGAAGCATGCACGTCAACAGCGACTACGTGGTGCTGGAGTCGTCGTCGACGGGGTCGGGGACCACACCCGCGCCGCTCCTCGCCACCTCGCTCTGGAACTTTGCGATGCCCTTCATCCGCTACCGCAACGAGGATTGCGGCACGCTGGTGGAGGGTGGCTGCTCGTGCGGGAGCGGCTTCCCGCTGATGCGGCTGGACGTGGCGCGCGTCTCCGACAACTTCGTCTTCCCCGGCGGCCGCGTGGTACACGGCGAGTTCTTCACACACCTGATGTACGGCTCGCGCGGCGTCGCGACCTTCCAGTTCCATCAGACGGCGGTGGACCGGGTCGTCCTGCGCGTGGTCCCCACGGTGGACGATGGAGCGGGGCACACGGAGGCGATCCGCCGATCCGTCGAGGAAATCCGTGCCCTCACGGATGAGTCGGTCGTCGTGCAGGTGGAGATCGTCGGGGCCATACCACTCTCGTCCGCCGGCAAGCACCGCTTCACCCGTTCGGACGTCACCCTCGAAACGGCGGGGCGATAGGCATGTGCGGCATCTGCGGGGTTCTGGCGCCGGGCATGACGGAGGGGGAGGCGGAGCAGACCGTCGGGGAGATGATGCGCCTGCTGGAGCATCGCGGCCCGGACGGCGGCGGACGCTGGCGCAGCGGCCCGGCGACGCTGGGCCATCGCCGCCTCGCCATCATCGACCTGGAGGGCGGTTACCAGCCGCTGCTCAATGAGAACGGTGACGTCGGGGTGGTGTTCAATGGCGAGATCTACAACTTCCGCGAGCTTCGCGAGGTGCTCGCCGGCCGCGGCCACACCTTCCGGACGGCCAGCGACACCGAAGTGCTCGTCCACGGCTACGAGGAGTGGGGCGACCGATTCGTCGAGCGGCTCCGCGGAATGTTCACCTTCGCGATCCGGGACGCACGAGGTGGCAGGTCCCGCCTGCTGCTGGGCCGTGACCGGCTGGGGGTGAAGTCGCTGTACTTTCGGATGCTGGACCGGAACGATGGGATCGCCTTCGCCTCGGAGATCAAGGCGCTGTTCTGCGTTCCGGGCGTGGAGCGGAGGATCAACGCCGCCCGGGTACCCGAATACCTGACGTACCGCGCGGTGATCGGTGAGGAGACGCTGTTCGACGGGATCCGTGAGCTGACGCCCGGTTCCCTCCTCGCCATCGAGAACGGGGAGGTCCGCCGCACGCGGTACTGGTCACCCGAAGACGCCCGGGGTGCGTCGCCGCCGGCTGCCGCCGATCTCGCGGAAGGTCGCGACCTCCTGCTGGACGCGGTGCGGGCCCGCCTGGTCAGCGACGTTCCCCTCGGCACCATCACCAGTGGAGGGCTCGATTCGTCGCTGGTGAGCGCCCTGTGCGCGGAACTGACGCCGGAGCCCGTGGATACGTTCTGTGTGGGCTTCGGCGACCCCGCCCACGACGAGCGCCCGTTCGCCCGCGAGGTGGCGACGCGTATCGGCTCCACCCACCACGAGATCGAGGTTGGTCCGGGGCAGATCGACGCGGAGCTGGACCGGCTCACCTGGGCGCACGACGAGCCGCTCAGCCACCCGAACTCCGTCCCGATGCACCTGATCTTCCGCTACGCCAAGGAGGTGGCGGGGATCACGGTGCTCCTCTCCGGAGAGGGGGCGGACGAGGTGTTCGGTGGCTACGAGTGGTACGGTGTGGCGCATCGCCGGGACCGGCTCCGCCGGGTGCCGCTCCTGGGCGCCGCCGCCCGCGCCCTCCCGTTCGGGAAGCTGCGCACCCTGTCTCGTGTGCTGGATCCGGGATACCTCGCACGCAGCAACGCCCTCACGCCCCCCTCCGCCGTTGCGGCCCTGCTGGGCACGTACGTCGGCGTGCCCGCGTCTCGCCTGCAGCTGCTTTCCGGCGATTCCGCGGCGGACCTCTTCACCTACGACCAGCAGACCTACCTCGTCCCGCTGCTGCAGCGACAGGACCGGATGAGCATGGCCGCGGGGCTGGAAGCGCGCGTCCCCTTCCTGGACCATGCGCTGGTCGAGTGGGCGAACGCCCTGGAGGCAGAGGAGAAGATTCCGGGGGGACAGAGGAAGGAACTGCTGAAGCGGATGGCGGATCGCTGGCTTCCGGATTCCATCATCCGCCGCCGCAAGGTGGGTTTCGCCATGCCCCTGGGCGAGTGGATGCGCGCGGGCGGCCCGCTCTCGCACCGACTTGACCGAGTGCTGCAGGCGGACTCCCTCGCCGTCGAGATCTCGTCCCGGGACGCCATACACCGCCTGGTGACCGATCACCGGACACGACGCGCCGACCATACCGACCTCCTCTGGTCACTTCTCGCGCTGGACGCCTGGGGTGATGCGTTCCTGAGGGGGAGTGTGCGGGCCGAGCGGTTGCCGGGCGCCGCAACGGGTCGGGTACTCAGCGTCGGGTGATCCTCGCCTGTCGAGATGCGAAGAGCCCCCGCCAGGCGACCGGCGGGGGCTCTTCGTTCCGGCTCGGAAGGAGCTGGTCGCCTCCGCTCAGACGCGCGCGGTGGACTCCCGGTTGATCAGGGTGGAGCCGGACGCTCCGCGCGATTCCGCGCGACGGGCGGGGCCGGTGCCGCGCGAACTCCGGAACGCCGCGAAGGCCAGCACGCTCCCGATCACGATCACCACACCCGTCTTGATCAGCGCCACCAGAGAGGCGACGTCGAATGCCGTCTTCATGTGCGGCTGAACCATCGCCCGCATCTGCAGCATGTCCAGCACGAACAGAACGCTCACCGCCATCAGGACGAGCACCGCGACCCCGCTGATGATCGAGATGGCGCGCTGCGCCAGCCGGTGCTCATAGATCAGCGTGAGCCCGTAAATCAGGATCAGCCCGAACAGAGGCGCCATCAGGCCACGTGTCATGATCCCCGCGGCGCCGAAGCGCCAGCTCACCTCCGACGGACGGAACGGCCAGACCGTCAGGGCGCTGTCCAGCAGCGGGAACACCACCATCATCGCGAGGATGAGGTAACCGGGAAGTGCGAAGGGACGGAAGCGGTCCATGTGGATGCCAGCCTGGTGCGGGAACGGGATGATGGGAAGCCCGGAGGCCCCCGCGCGGTGCGCCGACGCCGCGGCGGATGCGGAGCCAGCTGCAGAGGACGGATTCCCTCTCTTCATCAGGAGAGGTGCCATGGAGCGGCCGTCGACGGACAACTGCAAAATGACGGCTGGCGGCCAACTTGTCGCCGGGCGCAGGTGAGACCCGGCGGGCCGGGTCGCATCCGGGTGTGGCGGCGCCGCGACAGCTGTAGCGGGATCGCGCCGGACGGAGGGGGCGAGGCGCGGCTCGCTTGTGTTGTGACCGCGGGTCGTTACACTTGTACGGGCGCCAGCGGTACGGCGACCCGAAGTGCGCCAGCCCCTCGATCCCGGAGGAACCATGATCCCGTCCGCTCCGACCCTCTTTCTCCTGACAGCCATGCTGCTGGTCTCCGCCCGCGGGTGTGAACCCGTCGCCGAGCCGTCCTCCTCACCGACCGGAACAGCGCCGATGCCCGCCGAGCAGCTCGAGATCCGCCAGGTGTTCTCCGCGACCCATACCGGGTTCGCCACCGCCGAGCAGCTGGTCATCCTTGATCGTGCCACGCTGGACCGGACGCTGGAACGGGCACGGCGAGACGCACTGGTGGAGGACACCCCCGTGCAGGTGGACTTCGCCCGCGAGATGGTGGTCCTGGTCGCCGCCGGCCATCAGAGCACGGGTGGACACGGAATCACCATCGACGAGGTG
This sequence comes from uncultured Gemmatimonadales bacterium, assembly GCA_963793235.1. Classification (GTDB taxonomy): domain Bacteria; phylum Gemmatimonadota; class Gemmatimonadetes; order Longimicrobiales; family Longimicrobiaceae; genus CAWBZF01. The sequence goes on along the minus strand of CAWBZF010000006.1, from coordinate 520,964 downwards.
AGCCGGGAAGCGAACGGTGCGAGGGTGCAGTTCACCGTCATCCGGCCCGGACCCGGCTGCATGACCACGCAGGTCCTGACCTCTCCGGCTGCCGCCGCTGCGGTGCCCCGGGTAGAGGGAGAGGTGACGTTCGTCCGGCGCGAGCAGGTTCAACCCTGCTGAGCCGGTACCTGCGGGTCGTAGCCGAAGACGAGATTGGGGGGGAGCCGGAATCCGGCTCCCCCCCTTTCAACACCTGCCGAGTTCTGCAGGTCAGCTGTCCTGCGTTTCGCGCCTGCGGCGTCGCCGCGCCGCCGCCACACCCGCCAGGCCGGTTCCGAGCAGCGCCATCGAGAACGGCTCGGGCACCACGGTGCCGGTCGTTACGACGTTGGTGAACTGCACGGCCCTGCCTGCATCCGGGTTGAAGGAGCCCACCGTCATCCAGACGCTATGGGCGCCGAGGAAGTTGTTGTTGAAAACCAGCGTCTGCAGGGTAGGAACGTTCGAAGCCGCGAGTGTGAAAATCTGGAAGAACGACCCCGCCAGACCGAATCCGTCGAAACGGACCGTGACCTGGGGCAGCGTGTTCAGCCCGATGTAGGCGGCCGAATACAGGTGAGCCACGTCGATCGAGAAGAGATCGAACGGCACCCAGGTGTCGGTTATCGGGTCGGAGCCCACGCCCCACATGTCCATTCCCGACGTTCCGGTGGAGGTGGTGAAGAGGGTCGTGGCGCTGCCCACGTTCACCGGCCGGTGCTGATAGCTGGGGTCGGACGGGTCGTTACCCCACGTACCGAGGGCGTTGGTGGCGGTGGCGCCCCAGTAACCAGTCCACTGTGAGAACTCGATGCCGTTCGAGGTGACCGCATTGCCGAGAGTGGCCTGGTACTCGACCGAGGTGGGGCTTGCATACTCGCTGAAGTCGATCGTCACCTGCTGCGCGCTGGCAGGCAGGGCGAAAACGACTCCCGCGAGGGCCGAAGCGAAAAGAGTAGTCCGACGCATCTGCTCGTAGCTCCTGAGGAATGGTGGTCTGTGATCCATCGTCATGGTGTATCGGGTGATCCGGAGACGCCGGATCACCCGCCAATGCTGTTCAGCTCAGCACTGCCCGCCGCGGATCGCGGTGATCGCCTTCTCCACGTTCACCCGGCCGAGGCCGTAGGTGCTGGAGGGTCCGATGTCGTCGGTCGTGGTCTTGATGCATGCCTCCACCCGCGCCCGGTTCGCCGCGTTGCGGGTGCCGCCGAGCTCCGCGTACAGCAGCGCCGCGAGACCCGCCACGTGGGGCGCGGCCATCGAGGTGCCGGCGTACGGAACGTACCGGCTGGTGTTGTTCAGGCAGGAGCCGGTCGCCCCCCAGTTGCCGCCGACGTTGCCGGCGCCGGTCTGATTCGTCTGCGGCGAGCACACGGACCAGATGAAGTCGTTCGTCGCTCCCTGCACCACGTTGTTCACCCGGCGGTACGGCTCCGAGAGCGCCACGTTGCCGCGACCACCCGGCGCGAACACGTGCACCGCCTCACCGAAGTTGGAGTAGTACGCCTTGTTGTCCGGGCTGCGCCACACGTTGTTCGGATTGAACGGGTCGTACGGGAACTGCGGCGCCGTGGAGCGCGAGAGCGGTCCCGTGGCACCCACGTTCACCGTCCCCGGAACGCTTCCCGGAACGAAGATCTGGTTCGGATTCGGCAGCTGGATGTTGCTGTTGCCGGACGCCGTCACCACCACCACGCCGTTGCTGGTGGCGTAGTTCACCGCGTTGCCGTAGAGGATCGCCGAGCTGACGTACGCCGCCTGCCCCAGGTAGCGCGCGCCGCCGAGGCTCAGGTTCAACACGTGCGCCCCGTTGTCCACGCACCAGTTCATCCCGTTGACGATCGCGCCTTCCGCCCCGCTCCCCGCGGCGTTCAGCACCCGGGCACCCATCAGGTTCGCGCGCGGCGCCACACCGGGTGCCACCACGCCGTGCCCGGCGGCCGACCCCGCCACGTGCGAGCCGTGCCCGTTGGGATCGTTGACCGTCGCCAGCTGCCCGGCCACGAACCCGGCGCGCAGCGTCACCCGCGGGGCGAGCTCCTGGTGCGTGTTGTCCAGCCCGGAGTCGATGATGCAGACGTTGATGCCGGCGCCGCCGTCCGTCATCTCATAGCCGACGTCCGCCCTGATCGCCTTCATCCCCCACATGATCCCGCTCTGCATCCACGGCGCGGCGGTCGCACCGGGCACCGCGAGCGCGCCGTCGCCGGCCTCGCCCAACGGGGTGCCGATCGGCTCCGCGAACAGGTCGAAGCCGGACTCGATGTAGGCCGGCCCGGCCGCGCGCAGTGCCTCGGGGTTGGTCACCCCGTCCACGATCAGCGCGTTGAACTTCGCTACTTCGTCCACGATGTGACCACCCGAGGCGGCCAGCACCGCGGGGGAGATCGCCGCCTCACCGTCGAAGCCGACGATGTACCGGCCGCCCGGCGCCGGCGCCGGTGCGCCACGCTGCAGCGCCACGTCCGGGGTGAGCATCGTGGGTTGATCGGCGCAGCCGGCGACGAACACCGCTGCGACGACCAGGGCTGGTAGTGTTCTGCGAACCATCGGCGATCTCCTGTCCAGATGGGGTGAGCCGCGACGCGGAGTGCGTCGCAGGGGTGCGGCCTCCGCGCTTCGTCCGCTGGACGGGGCGCTGCCGCGAAAACTCACCTGCCCGCGCGCCGGGGGGAGCAGGCGCGGGGAGCAGCAGAATGGAGCGGATCGAATCCTCACCGGCGGTGCGCGGCACGCACGAGGATCGACCATGTGCTTTCCGGACGGATGCGACCGCGAGAGACCGGCGGTCGGAGAGGTGCAGGAGGTGGGAAGGGCAAGCTCCACGCCCCGTGGCCGGAGCCGCGTAAGTCGTTTGACCGTGCCGACCGCGGGCGGTGCCGCGGCCTCTGAACGGCGATTCTGCGGCGGCATTGCCACAACGGGTGGGGCGACGATGCATCCCTTTCGAGCCGTGATCAGCCCCGGCCCGATCGGCGGACGTGCAGCCGAAGGTGGTGCTCGCCGGACATACGCGTGGATCCCGCCAGAGGCGCCGCATTTGCCGGGAATACTTCCGCCAGGCTCCCGTGCTACGGCTGGTCCCATCCTCAACGCCTGCTCACCATGAATTCTCCCCGGATCAGCGTGGTGATCACCGCCTACGACCACGCGGAGTTCATCGACGAGGCGATCCGGTCGGTTCTACGTCAGACTCTCCGTCCCGTGGAGATCATCGTCATCAATGACGGGTCTCCGGATGCCACCGAACTCGTGGTGCAGCCGCATGTCGACGCCGGCTCCATCGTCTATCTCCGGCAGGAAAACGCGGGGCAGGCGGCCGCACGCAACCGTGGCGCCGCCATGGCCCGTGGTGAGTTTCTCGCGTTCCTCGACGATGACGATGCGTGGCTCGCTGATGCTCTGGAGACTCTCGCGCGGGCGATGGACGGGGATGAGCGGGTGGGTCTCGTCTTCGGTGATGTGATGGACCTGCTCGACGGGTTCGACGCCGAGGTAGTCGCGGATGTCCCGCACGCTCGACGGCGGATCGAATGGACGAGCATCTTCGCTGCTTCCCCCTGGTCTCGCCCGGCCAGGCGCTGATCCGCCGCAGCGTTTTCGTGGAGCTCGGGGGCTTCGACACCACCCTCTGGGGTGCCGACGACTGGGATCTCTGGTTCCGGTTGGTGGCGCGCTGGCCCGCTGAACATGTCGGACGCCCGGTGCTGCGCTATAGGGTTCACGCGCGAAACGCCTCCAGGCATGCATCGCGACACTGCCGCAACATGCTGAAGGTGGTGGATCGCCAACTCGCAATCCTTCCGTCGGATGACCGGATCCTCCTCCGAGCCCTGAGCCTCCCGACTCTCCTTCCGTGGTGGCGCAAGCAGATCACACGCTCCATGCGGACGGCTCGTGCCGAAGGCGACGTTCGCCGGCTGCTGATGGATGGCTGCATGTGGGCGGAGGTGTCGCTGCGGGCCGCCATCTCGCGCCTGCGGTTGAAGCCGTGGCTGCTGAGACGAGGGCAATGGACCATCGACCCACGGGATCCGCGGGTCCGCGCCTTTCGAGGCGAGCCTGAACCCGGCCCGGTAGACGCGCATGCGTTCGTCAGAGACGCTGATCGCGCTTCGACACCGGAAACTCCGCAGCACCACTCATCCAGGGTGCGACGATGACGACTCGAGCAGCAAGAGCCTGGAACGTGTACCGACGGGGAGGACTCCTGTCTCTGCTCCGCGCCATCGATGCCCGCATCAGCGAGCGAATGGCTTCGGAATACCGGGATCGGGTCCGGCCCCGCATGCCGTTGGCGGGGCACGCGGTGTGGAACGGAGTGCTGGTGGCGGAGGCGCGGAGGCGATTCGACTCCATCGTGCCGCCGAACTGGAAGCCCGTTCTGTCCGGTGACGACCCGACCTACGAGGGCACTCTCGTGGCCGGGCTCAACGAGCACGTCGCAGCGGGAGATCGCGTGGTGGTGGTCGGCGGCGGATTCGGGGTCACGGTCGTCGCGGCAGCGCGTCGGGCGGGCGCCGGGGGACACGTCACCTGCTTCGAAGCGGCGCAGGAGCGGATCGCGGATCTGCAGACTGCCCTTCGCCTCAACCGACCTCCCGCCCCTGTGAGCGTCGAACACGCCATCGTGGCGGAGGCGATCTCACTCTTCGGGAGTGCGGGTGCCGCTCGACGGCGTAGAGCGGAAGAACCTTTCCTCCGAAACCCGCCATTTCCGGGCTCTCACGGATCGCATCAATCAGATCGTGCAAGTACCTCTTCGGGACAATCACATCGTCGTCGATCACGGAGTAGAAGGCGCCGCGAGCCTCTACGATCCCGAGGTTCAGCGCGAACGCCTTGCCCTGGCGCGATTCGAAACAGGACCGGAGATTCGGCAGCGCACCCCCCTGCCGGTCACGGAGCACACCCTGGGTGTGATCAGTGGAGTTGTTGTCCACCACCAGAACCTCGAATTCCAGAGGGTTGACACCTTCCTGTTTTTCGAGGCTGGCGAGGACTTCCCCCAGTCCGTCCGCTCGATTGTAGGTGCAGATGAGAATCGTGAGCAGAGGGAAGCCCGCATGGGTGGAAGGCGCGGAGTCAGCACTAATCCGAGTGGTGTCACACAATGTCATCGCTGTTGAGGCGCATGAGCGTGGGCTGTGGCATGGAGAACTGGCCGACGCCAGTATCCCGCCCGCTCGACACTGGATCGTGTGGACACGACAGCAAACCACGTGATGAGGCGCCATGGACGCTGCACTGGCGCAGAAGGCAACCCTTCTACTTCTTGGATGCGGTGGGACGGGTGAATCTGCCGCTACACTCCGACGGCACTGGACGTTCGCCAACGCCACCGCTGTAGTGAAGATCTTGCTTTTGAGCGAGGATCTCACGTGGAGCAAGCTGAAGCCACTCCTCAGACATGAGCGCCTCTATCCTTTTGGAAGTACGCGTCAGCCGCCAGCATGATCGCCGTTCGGGAACCCAAATGCAGGGGAGATGGTGTATGTACGGCAGTTGCCTGACCTCGGCAGTCCGATCGTCCGTAGTCAATTTGCGCCGAGAACGTGACGGATTATCGCCTCATACTGCTTGTCTGCGTCGAAACGGCGGACGATCGATTCTCTTGCGACTCGGCCCATTTCATGGCGCCGCTCCACCCCGAGGTCCAGTGCCTGGCGCATAGCCTCCACAAAGCCACCAAAGTCGTCCGGAGCGACTCCGAATCCGATCCCTGGTTCGCAGAGAATCTCCCCTAACCCATCCACTCGCATTCCGACGACGCATCTCTCGCAGGACATCGCCTCCGCAATAGAAAGTCCGAATGCCTCGAAAGCGCTCGGCATAAGGAAGACGTCGAGAGAGCTGTACGCCTCCCACGGCTCCGAGGTGAAGGGTGCGATGGTCAGGTGCTCGGCCACCCCGATGTCTTCAGCGAGGGCAAGCATCGCGCCCCGGTCCTCACCGTCGCCGATAAGGAGAAAGTGGAGATCGGAGTTGGGGCGTTCGCGCTTCAGGTCGGCGAAGGCACGAAGTGACCAGTCGTGCCGCTTGGCGCTGTTGTCGATGCGGCCGACGGATCCGAAAACTGTGGTCGCGTCTCCGATCCCGAATCGGCCTCTAAAGCTCTCGCGCGAGGCCTCGTCGTACCGGAAGATGTTCGTATCCACTCCGTTGTGGGCCACTACGGTTCGATCTTGAGGGAAGGCGCACTGACTCACGAGTCGATCCCGGACGGTCTGACTGACGCAGATGATGCGGCTGGGCACCATTGATAGGAGTCGACCATATGCCAGGTGTCTGATCCACCAAAAAGATGGGGTGGGAAGCACTCCCGCGATCCGCCGGCTGCCTGGCCGCGGAAGCTTGGGCACAGCCATCTCCTCCCGAGTTATCACGCGTGGATAGGTGAGACCCGCCGCCCACACCATGGCTAGTCCCCCCTTGGCCCACCAGTTCTTTGGTAGAACGACAATCTGTGCGGGGCGCGCCCACATGATACGAAACCATTCCTTGAAGGTCGGGGGACGTTCCAACGACCAGGGGATCTCCTCCAACTCGAAACGGTTTCGATATCTAGGTGGCATCAAGGAGTAAGCTTTTGCTCCGACGGCTGTGATGACTACCCGGTGCCCCATACCGGAAAGGCGCAGGGCGAGCTGCGTGTTGTTGTGTTCCACCCCGCCCCAGGATTCGACGATTTGGACGATGCGAATGGTGACCGATGGCTCGCTCCTCGTTGGAGTCATGCCTTCAGCGCTGCGCTCCACCAAGTTCTCTCTTTCCTGTTGGTCGGTATGCACGTTGATATGTGGAGCGAAGGTGATTCGGGTGAGTGCCGGACGCTCCGCCTTCTTCGGAAGACGACAAGTACGTCCGTTCGCCGCCAGTGCGCCATTGGTCAAAACATCGCCTTCGCTTTGTAACAGACCGTGCATCACGCCGCCATCCGAATGGGCTGCCCGATGCGCAGCGCCTCTTCCACCGCGAAGCTCGCGCGCGTAGTGGCAGCGAGTGACACCATGGAAATCGGTAGAGTCTGCTCTTTGGCGGCGCGGGCGAACGCCTCGACCTCCTCGTCGAATCCTTTCTGCTGCGTGCGCGCCGTTCGATCATCGCGTCTTCCATCGCGGAGCACGGAGAGCGCACGGAAATCGTCGAGGATCCCGATCACGCCGCCACCGTACACCTCGATGTGTTCCTTCGAAAGGGCACGATCGCCATTCGCGAAGTAGTTGATGCTCGCGATGGACCCACGGGCAAAGCGGAGCGTGATCGCGACGGTATCGTGTGTCTCGGCACCCGGGCCGCCGATGGAATGGGCGAACACTTCAACCGGTGCGTCATCCGTCAGGAATTGACAGAAGTCGATGAAATGACAGGCCTCGCCAATGATCCTTCCACCACCCTGCTCATGGTCGTGAATCCAGTGGTCCCGCGGGATCGTGCCGGCGTTGATCCGGTACTGGATGGCGATCTGCTCACTTCCGGCGAGCGCCTCCTTCAAGTCAGCGGCGAGTGGAGAGAACCGCCGATTGAAGCCCACACAGAGTACACCCCCGCTCTCCTTCTGAGCGGCGACGACGTCCTGGAGGTCCTCTTCCGTGAGGGCGAGCGGCTTCTCGACGAACACGGCCTTTCCTGCGCGGAGCGCGCGGGCGGCGAGACCGGCGTGCGAGCCGTGCCGGGTGGTGATCACGACCGCGTGAGTGTCGGCGTCGTGGATCAGCTTTTCCGGTTCGGTGGTACAGAACCCGAAGCGATAGCGCTGCCCCGTGGCACGCGCGCTCGCTCCGGTCGCAGTCGCGATCCCCGTCAGCCGCACATCCTTCAGGGCTGAAAAGCGCGGGAGAAGCACCGACTTGCCGAAGCTTCCGGCACCGATGAACCCGATCCCGAGCTCGTCGGTTCTCCGCCTCCGGACGTCCCCATCCAGGGCCACAGTGTCAACGATGGCCTGCTGAGAGGGTGGGTAGGTCAGCACGATTCCGAGAAACGGTTCATCGCGTTCGCCGGTGATGATGCGGTACGCCTCCGGAGCCTCCTCCACCGGGAAGGAGTGTGTGCTGAGCTTCGATGGCGAAACCGCGCCGGTTGAGACCAGCCGCAGGAACTCCTGCATGTTCCGCCGCTCGGTCCAGCGCACGTACCCGACCGGATAGTCGATCCCCCTCTCCTCGTAGGACGGGTCGTAGCGTCCCGGCCCGTAGGAGCGAGAGAGCCGAAGCTCGAGCTCCTTGAGGTAGAACGGGTCTCTGGGGATGTCCATGCCGACAGCGCCCACAATGGTGACTCGTCCGCGATCGCGGCAGATCGCCGCCGCCAGCTCCACCGGGTCGTTGCTGTTTGCGGCGGCGGTGATGATCACCTGATCGACGCCGATGCCACCGGTGAAGCCGGCGATTGCGGCCGTGACATCCGCGGACCTCACCACCCCGGCTTCGGCGCCGAACTCCAGTGCGAACGCAACCTTTTGAGGATCCAGGTCGATTCCGATCACGCGGCACCCTGCGGCGCGGAGGAGCTGGACCGTGAGCTGGCCCAGAAGGCCGAGGCCGATGACGGCAACCGTCTCACCGAGCCGCGACTCGGCAGTGCGCACTCCGTGGAGTGCGATCGCGCCGAGCGTCACGTACGAGGCATCCTCGAACGTGACCCCTTCGGGGATCGGTACCACGAGGTTGCGAGGTACCGAAACCGCTTCGGCATGGTGTGCGTATGCGGCACCCGCGCAGGCGACGCGGTCGCCCACGGCGAACTCCTCCGCACCCCGCCCGACCTCCTCCACCACGCCGGCGCACGAATAGCCCAGGACGCTGTACTGGTCGAGCCGATCCAGAACCGCGTGCACGGTCTGCGAGATCCCCTCACGTCTCACACGCTCCAGCACCTGGCGGACGAGGTCCGGGCGCTCGCGAGCCTTGTTGACCAGAGATTTCTGCGCGAAATCTACAGCCGTTCGCTCGGTGCCCGCGCTGATCAGCGACGCGGCGTTCCGTACCAGCACCCCACCCGGCCGGGCCCGGGAGTGGGGAATCTCCACCACTTCGAGCGCGCCACTGCGCGCGTGCTGCAATACCTGTTTCATCCTGTCTTCAGGCTCCGGAATCGGAAGGGGAACGGATCTGCGATCCATCATCTCTGCGGCTCAGCACCAGCTCATTGCAGCCCAGCCCGTGCGTGGCTTCGGCCCTCACCACTTCGAACCCGCGCTGTTCGTGAAAGGCGACGAGCGCGTCCATGCTCGCGTATTCATAGGGATACCCCCCAACCCAGTCGATGATGTCGCGCCACCTGCTCATCCCGCGGTTGCCGCGGTATCGCGTCCATGAGCGGACATACTCCTGGGGCTTCAGTTTCAGAGCCGCCCGTGCCATATCCTTCACCTCGTAAGGCAGCATGGCGGTCACGGCAAATGCGGGTCTGACTGCCGCGGGGAGTCGACAGTATGTCCGCTTGATCGCCGTCCATCGCACGCTTTCCCGTCCCATGTCGTTGTAGATGGCGATGAACAGGAGCCCGCCGGGCGCGACCCTGCGCTGGGCCTGATCCAGAGCCGCCCACATGCTGCCGGTGTGGTGGAGGACGCCCCAGGAGTAGACGACGTCGTACAGACCGACGGTGTCCATGAACTCTTCGTCGAGTACCGATCCCTCGCCGACCTCCCAATCCGGGTCTTCGGGGAAATAGCGCCGGCGAAGCTCGGTGGTGCATGCGACGGATGCAGGATCGTAGTCGAACGACCTGACGGTCGCGCCGAGGCGACGAGCCGCGAGGCTGAAGAGCCCGCTTCCCGAGCCGATATCGAGGAAACGTTTTCCGTCGAGACGTTGCACTCCGAGCATCCTGCGAAGCGACGCCTCCGCGCGCTGGATTCGATCTTCGTCCAGGAGCCGGAGGAACCGGGCCCAGTTGTCTCCGAACTGGAAGCGGTCGCCGCGCGTGACCTCGAGGGCGTGCGTGCTCATGTTGCGATGGAAGGGGTGGGTGTGGTGCCGGCTCGGCCGTGCGGCGTTCTTGCTGTCGACAGGCGGTCGCACGTGATCCGAGCCATCTCCGCGCACCGCCCCAACCACGACTCCTCGATCATGGAGCGGGAGGCCTGCAGCCGCTGCTCGGGTGAGAATCGACGTTCGAGGAAGTGACCGATGGCAGAGACGTGCTCGGCGGCGGTGCGACCGGTCCGCACCATGGGGTTCTCCGCCAGCAGCTCGATCTCCGGCAGGTCCGTGGCTACCACGGGCATGCCGGCGGAGAGATACTCGCGCAGCTTGATCGGATTCACCGCCAGCGTCAGGTCGTTGTAGGCGAACGGGATCAGCCCCACATCGAAGTATGCCGAGTAACGGGGAAGATCCGCGTACTGCTTCTGACCCAGCAGCCGGATGTTGGCACGGCTCCGCAGCCGCTCATCGTCGACCTGCACCTTGCCGATCAGAACCACCGTCGCGGCGGGGAAGGCATCGGCAACTGCGCAGACCAGATCCTGGTCCACCCATTCGTGGATCAGTCCGAAGAAACCGAGGATGGGTCCCTCGATGCCGGCGATGTCGTCCGGTCTTTCGTGGTCGTCGGTGGCGGCTCTCGCGAAGTGTGCCCACTCGACCCCGTGGCGGATCAGGTGCGCGTGATCGGTGTGCTCACGGCAGTCCTCCAGGAGCTCCGCGGAGGATGCGAACACCACGTCTGCGTCGCGACACAGCTGCACGTGACAGCGGCGCATCACATCGCTGTCGTAATCCGAGAAGGCCCACCACCGGTCCACACAGTGGTACACCATCCCGCTGCGGCGCATTCCGGAGAGGTACGGCGCGACACTCGGAGTGTATACCCAGAGGAGAGGGTCGGAGGCCATCCCGGTCCGCCGCCGGGCGGCGCGGATCGACGCCCGGTAGACCGCGGAATTGACCGTGTTCGCCAGGGCGTTGCCCGGTAGCGGCAGGCTCAGGGGACTCATGACGTGCAGCCGCTCCGCGGCCCGGCGCAACCCGCCCCCCGCTTTCTTCAGCTTGCTGAAGATCCGCCCGAGATCATGGCCGCTCGTGAGCTGCGGACGACGCATCCCGGCGGATTCGACCCACAGGACGTCGGTCGATTCCGCGTAGGTACGCATCACATGGTGCTTGCTCGTCGGGTCCCCCCGCCAGTCGTTGGCAAAGCACACGATGGGTCCAGCGATCTCGCTCATGCCGCGGATCTGCGACCGGAACTCCTGCTCAGCAATGTTTCGCGTTTCGGCGATCATCGATCGTCCACTTTCAGTGCTGTCTGGATGGCGGCGGGAAGATCCACGCGCCCTTCGAGCACGAGAACCGGCCTCTGATACTGAACCCCGTACCGGTCGCTCGCGGGTGCCTCCGAGACCCGTGCCTTGAGACTTTCGGGTGCACGGATCTCCACATGGATCATCTTGTCGCCTGAAAAGGAGAACCGATGGATCCCTCCGATGGATTCCACGTGTTCCAGCTTGCCGGACGCGAAATGGAGCCGCCATGTCATCGCTTCGGTACCCGCTCCGACGACCGTGTCCTGGAGCAGAAACTCACCCTCGAGCGGGAGCAGGGAGGCCGTTCTCCGGCAGATCGCGCCGGAGGTCCGGTGAGCGAAGCCAAAGTGCTCTCCGGTGAAACGTTGCTCGTCGGCATCAACCTTCCATTCCACACAGCGGGACCTCGTCCGATCCTGGAGAATTCGCCATGGTCTGCTTTCCCGAATCGGGTTCTGCTCCTCGCCTCCCAGCTGGACGACGCTGTGTGCGGCAGTACTGCGAAACTGCGTGCGGGAGGCGAGGTCCCGGGTATAGGCATAGGTGCCGCTGTCCGAGAGCACGCGTGTTCCGGCAAGGGTCAGATCGAGCGAGAGATGGTCGTTGTGATCATGACTCCCGGCTCCATTGATACCTACCGGTCCGCAGCGAATCACTGCGTGGTGCCGATCCGCTCGCATTACGTAGAAGCCGCCAGAGGGATGTGCCGATGGGGAGGGTGGCTCGTCTGGCTGATACCGCTCCGGAAGCCCCAGGGCGTGGCGGCGCGGATGCAGCCATCCCTCGGCGGAAACCGAGTGCAACCGGCCGTCGTCGGCGTCCCCGATCACAGGTGCCTCTCCGCTGGCGGGCAGGTAGCTGGCGATGAATCGATACATCTGCCTCAACCGGTACTCGTATGCGGGCGACAGTCCGGCCGGGTCGTTGAGGCGCATCAGCTCTCCACCGAAGGCGAAGAACTCGGTGACGAGACGATGATAGGCGAGCGAGCTTTCGAACGAAACGCCATCCGGCCGCACCTGCCACCCGATCTCCTCGCCCAGGATGCCCGACCCGGTGTCGAACCACCTCGCCCCTTCATCGCTGCCGCGGAACAGGGTTCCCAGATAGAGGAGGCCGACTCCGTTGGACACGTAGTGGTTGCCGCGATACACCGGGTGCCACTCGAGATGCCGTTCCAGATACGCACCGGTTTCCAACAGGTTGCGGAGCATGCGAGCCCAGAAACCGGCGGGGATCTCCTCAACTCCCGCGAACGCGATCATCGCCACGCACCAGTTCGCGGCGCGTATCGCGGCATCCATCGGGGATGCCCAGTGCGGCCCACGCCCGAGCGGGTTCTGCTCGATCCATGATCCCACGTGCCGGGTGAAGGTATCCACCCACACCCGATCACCGGTGGTGGCGTACGCCCGGGCCAGCGGGAGCAGGTGATAACCTCGCGACAGTTCCCACACCGTTCTGATATCGGATCCACCTCCGCGCACCAGAGCGTAGGAGGCCGACCGCTCCAGCGGCCACTCGAATTTGCTGTAGAGATCGAGCCTCCATCGCGGGGTCACCCCGAGATCGACCGGGCCGCTGCCGAGAAGATCGAAGCGTCCCGCGACAGCACCGGCTGCGATCTCGAGATCCGCGGGGGTGCAGCTTTCCGCGAGCCAGCGTGCAGCAGGCTGAGGAACCCAGAATCTGCCGCCCCCCTCCCGCGCTAGCCACTCGGCAAGCGGGACCCGCTGGCCCGCACTCCACCTCAGCCACCGCCGCTCCCATCGGGCACCCCGGAGCCGGAGGAGCCGCCGACCGCCGAGATCTTCGCCGAGCGCAGTGGCGGCCTGCAGCGCCTTCCAGCGGAGGAGACGAACGCGGTCCGACCAGTTCGCTCGCGAGCGCAGCGAAGGTCCCTGAGATGTCGGTTCACTGACACCGACCCGCTGAACGGATCGATCCGGCGCAAGGGTGGAAGGGATCACGTCTCGGGTGCAAGGGGGTCGCGCGGCGGCCAATCGGCTGGTGGTACCGTCCGGGGGGGGGGCAGGAAGCATACCGATCACCGCCCTGTGGAAACCCTCTGAATGGCGCGACAATCACCGGGTGCATCCGCAGTTGCGGGGGCTCTCCGCCTGTTGCGTGCGTGCAGCACATTCCGGCGAGGGAGGAGGGTAGTGTTGCGTGGGCGCAACAATGCATCTCCGGACACCTCCCAAAAATGCTGTTTCGCCGGGGAGAGAAGCCGCGGGTGGGCAGGGGCACAACGGCTGCCCTGCAACGCCCCGTGAGGCCGCACTCCCGGGCGGCCCCCGTGATAACCAACCGATGACACCGATGGAGATCCGACACTCGTGGTGATCCTTTTCTGGGTGGCAGGCGCGACACTGGTCTGGGTCTATCTGCTCTTTCCGCTGAGTATGATGATTCGCGGACGTCTGGCCGGCGTTCGTCCACCGCGCGCGCTCACCGAGCACCGCCCCGAGCCGTCCGTTACGGTGGTGCTCGCTGCCCGCAACGAGGAGGGTGCGCTTGCGACCCGCATCGAGAACCTGCTCACGCAGAACTACCCGGCAGAGCGGCTGAGCGTGGTGGTCGTCTGCAATGCATGCACGGACGGAACTGTTCCGGCCGCCCGCCAGATCGCCGAGCAGGAGCCACGGGTCAGCGTGCTGGTCAGCAGTGGAGAGGAGGGGAAGGCAGGGGCGCTCAACCTGGGGGTGTCGCATTCGAAGGGTGAGATCCTGGTGTTCGCCGACTGTCGACAGCGATTCGCCCCCGACGCCGTCCGCCAGCTGGTTAACGCTCTCGCGGACCCCGGGGTGGGTGCGGTCACCGGTCGGCTCGTCATTGGTGCGGCAGATTCGGCTGCCGTCCAGGGTGTCGGCACCTACTGGAAGTTGGAGTCCAGGCTGCGGTTCGCGCAGGCTCGCACGGGGTCGGTGATGGGCGCTACGGGTGCCATCTACGCCGTGAGGCGGGAGCTGTACACACCCGTGCCGCCGAACCTGATCCTGGACGATGTGTTCATCCCGATGCAGGTGGTGATGCGCGGAAAGCGGGTCGATTTCCGGCCCGAAGCCGTCGCTTATGATAGCGCCTCGCCCGAGACCGGCTCCGAGTTCCGCCGAAAACTGCGGACGATGACTGGAAACATCGAACTGCTGCGCGTCATGCCGCAGCTCCTGTCGCCACGCGGGAATCCGCATTTCGTTCGCTACCTGTCGCACAAGGTACTCAGGGTCGCATCGCCCATCTTTCTGCTCGGGCTGGTTCTCGCCGGCCTGGTTCTGCCGCTCTGGCCCTACGGTCTCGCCGCGGGTGGTGTCATCCTGGTGCTGGCCGCGGGTGCACTGGGGTTGCTGCTGCCGATCCGGCCACTGGCACTTCCCGCGGCATTTCTGATCGTTCAGGTCGCCGCTGCCGCCGCGATCCTCCGTCCCGGACGGGGGGCGCGAGCGCTCTGGAGCGCTCCTCCGACTGCACCGGCCCAGCCGGGTACCGCACCCCATTCCAGTTGATATGAGTCAGGACTCCCAGGCCCTGCCTTCGTTCGGCCGCTCCACCCGCGTCGCGGCACAACAGATACTCGGATCGTCGCTGGTAAGCCGCGCCTGGCAGCCGCTGCGCCGCCACCGCATCCCCATCTTCACATTTCACCGTTTCGCGGTTCCCGACCTCCGGATACCGGGACACGATGTGGAGCCGATGCGCGGAGAGCTCGAGCAGCTTCGCAGGGAGGGTTATTCGTTCGTGGACCTCGACCAGGTGTTCGACAGCATCGATTCCGGCGTGCCGCTCCCCCGGAGGTCGATCTGCTTTACCGTGGATGATGGTTACCTGGATTACGCGCTCGTGGCGGCGGATGTGTTCGCCGCGTATGACGTACCCGCCACCGTGTTTCTGACCACCGGGTTCGTCGATGGCACCTCGTGGCAGTGGTGGGATAAGATCGGGTTCATCCTTTCCAGGGCTGCACCGGGTCGAATCAGGGTGGAGCTGGATGGTCGCGCAGTGGAGGTCGAACTTTCCACCCCGGATCAGCGACGCGCGGAGGCCGCCCGGCTCGGCCTTCGCTGCACCGCGGTGGGTGAAGAGATCAAGCTGGAGTTCCTGCACGCACTCTCCCTCGCAACGGGGGTCGATCTTCCGACGGATGCGCCGACGCAATTCGCGCCGATGAGCTGGGACGACGTGAGGGCGGCCGAACGGCGAGGAACCCGGTTCGGCCCGCACAGCGTCACCCACCCGGTCCTGCCGCATACGTCGCCCGAGCAGGCGGAGCTGGAGATTGCCACGTCCTGGGCGCGGGTGCGGGAGGAGGTGGTGCGACCGACAGCGGTCTTCTGTCATCCCAACGGTGATTACGGCGACCGGGAGATCATGCTCTGTGCGGCGGCCGGGCTGCGCGGTGCCACCTGCACGGTGCCCCGGTACGCGCACATTCCGTCCGCGGCTGCCGATCGGTCCATTCGCTTCGCCCTGCCTCGCTTTCCGTACCCCGACGACACCCGCAGCCTTCGGCTAACCACGTCCGGGTTTAATCGCATCAGCACGCGACTCCGACAGATGGGAATCGATCGATGAGCCGTCCTGCCACGCTTGCGCCGTCCGCCACGAGGATCGAGGAGATCGGTGTCGATCATCCACGCCGTCGCCAGATCGAGGATGAACTGATCGCGGGAGCGGCCCGCGTCCCTCTGAGTTGGCTTTCCGGAGCAGAGCTCGCTGCGCGGGCCTCGGACTCCATCCTGTTCGTCGCGACCGATGACGAGCGGCTGGTGGGAGCCGCGGGCGTCACCAGCCATCGCAGCCGCGCCTTTCCCGGCTTCGGCATCTGGAGAGTGGAACGGTTCCATGCTGAGGACGATCAACTGGCCGCGCAGCTGCTGCAGCGGGTGATCACTGCCGCGCGGGTGCGGAAACGGGTGCTACGGGTGATGATCGAATGCTTTGCCGTCGATGAAGCGGAACTGGAACGATGTGGGCTGGTTTGCGCGCAGGCCGGCTTCGGATCGGAGCCGTGTACCCGCATGTACGAGTCGACGATTTTGCTCGATCTCGCACCGGTCGAGTCGGAGCTTTTCGCCAACCTCCATGCGACGGCTCGTCGCCATGTACGTGCGGTGGAAAAGCAGCCGGTGGAGGTGCGGGAAATCACCGATCCGTTCCTCTCCGACCGCCTCGACGATCTGCTGCGCGAGACCATCGGCCGGACCGGCGGGGAGTTCCACGCCCCCGACTGGACGGCGCTGATGCAGCTGAACCGCCGGCGACCGGATCGCTCCCGGCTGGTGGGGCTCTTTCGCCAGGACTCCGACGGTCCTTCATCCCTCCTGGGCTTCGCCTGGGGGTGCAATCACGGCGACCACGCGCACTACGCGACCGCGGCCTCAACACGCGCAACTGAGCTCAAGATCCCGATTCTCTACCCGCTCCTCTGGGATTTGATCTGCTGGAGCAGGGTGAATGGTGCGCGAACCTTCGATCTCGGGGGAGTCAGCCACGGAACCCACGGGAGCGACGACCGGCTGGGGGGGATCTCCGACTTCAAACGATACTTCTCCCGCGACGTGTGTCGCGTCGGCTCCCAGTGGAGCCGCGATACGCATCCGGCCGCGAAGGTGGCGAAGCTGCTCTCGTCCGTGAAGGGGATGGTCGGGCGCTGAACGACCCTCAGCTGTCCAGGTCCAGTTGGGTGATCTGCCAGGAGGGGATGGCGTCCACCATCGCCTCTCCGTGAGGGTTCAGCGGGGCGACTACCAGCGGCTCGCCCTCTCTCGCGAGGAAACCGGCCCGCCTCAGGTCTGCCGCAAAGCCGCTCGCGGCAACCGTCGCAACCTGGAAGCGCCCGACACCCTGCTGCCGGAGCCAGTCGCCCGCGCGATGGAGCGATGTCGGAAGCAGCGCCGGAACCCTTTCTCTCACGCGGAGGAGGGTGGCCACACCCGACTCTGCCTCGCTGCGGACGAGAAGGGTGCAGATGCTCCCTCCGGACCCGCGGTCGCGAATGTCCAGAATCCAGTCCGTTCGCCCCGGATAACCATCGAGACGCGAGGCGACGTGATCCTCGGTGAGGCGGGTTCGAACCCGCGTGTACTGGCCATCCGCCTCCAGGTCCCACTCCGCCTCGGCCACGGAAAGGCGCTCCACGCGGTACTTCCTGCTCCCGAGGCGGATAGCGATCAGAGCAGCCCGCGCGGCGATTACCGCCCGCCTGATCACCCGTGAATCAGAGAGTGGTAGCACATGACGGCGGATCGTCGCAGCTGTCTGGAATCCGCTCTCCTCCATGGCGCGGGCCGCGCGACCCGTCGTTTCGGTATACAGGAAGTCGGTCGTTCCGTCGGCCTTTGAGTCCGCCAGCAGGCGCCGGAACAGTGCGCGCGCCGGGGCGCCCTTCCGGAAGTGGCTGGCAACCATGATGTTCGCGATCAGTCCGCCCGTGGCAACGAGTGACCCGCGAGTGAACGGGTGCGGCATCCGCGCCAGGTGCATGACCACCTCTCCGCCTGCATCGAGGCCGATCCAGCTCCTCGCACCGTTTGCGACCGCAGACGGATAACATCGGTCGAAGTACTGGTCGAATCCCTCGCGATCCTCTCCCGCGAACAGTGCCTTGATCGCATCGGAATACAGCAGCGGATCGACCTGGCGAATCTCGGGAATCTCAATCTCGTCCCGCCCATCGGTACCTTGCACTCTGCCTCCTCGGGTGTCCGGGTGATGCACGCGTGCAACAGCAAGCTCGTTGAGAGGGGGGAGCTGTTGCGGTGCTGCGACAGTCTCCGTCTGCACGGATTGTCGGGAAGCTACCCGATACCGCCCGGCTCCACAGCATAAAATGAGATTCTCGGTGGCCTGGAGGCGTGCCGGAACGGTATGGTATCCGTGCTGCAAAACGGTCTCGCGACTCATCGGCCCCACCCTGCCGAGCGGTGTCCCTCAGAACGATCACATGACCGAACCGAGCGCACAACCCGTAGATGTGAGCGTCATCGTCCCGTGCTTCAACACGGCTCCCTACGTTTGCGAAACACTCGATTCCGTGCTTGCGCAGAGTTACGGAGGAACGGTCGAGATCATCGTCATCAACGATGGATCTCCCGATACTCCCGATCTGGAGCGGGTGATCGCGCCGTTTGGTGACAGGATCCGGTACATCGCGCAGGAGAATCGCGGACTGGCGGGTGCGCGGAACACCGGGATCCGGGCGGCGCGCGGCCGGTACGTGGCATTTCTCGACAGCGACGATGCCTGGCTGCCGAACTACCTCGAGTTGATGGTCCGCACGCTGGAGGAGGAGCCGACCGCGGCCGCTGCCTTTCCTGACGTGGTCATCTTCGGTGGCGGGTCGGAGGACGGACGGATCCCCCGCGTCCCGGGAGCCCGGCAGGATGCGATCACCTTCGAAAGCTTCGTGAGCGGACGATCCTGGATCTCCGCCGGCGCCACCGTCCGACGCGACGTGGTGGTGCGCCATGGAATGTTCGACGAGACCTTCCGCCAGGTGGAAGACTTCGAGCTCTGGCTGCGTATGCTGCACGCTGGAGAGCGCATCGAATACGTCCCGGAAGTTCTGATCCGCTACCGGCGCTGGGAGGGGAGCCTCTCGGCAAACCATAGGAAGATGTTCGACACACAGCTCCGGGTGCTGCACAAGGCGATGAGCACGCTCGACCTCACGGCCGGCCAGCGGGCCTCCGTGGAGTCACGCGTCCACCGAATCCATGTCGAGGCCAAGCTTCAGCAGGGGAGGGAAGCCTTCCTGCGCCGGGATTTCAGACTCGCGCGTAGGATCCTGTCCGAGGCCAACGCTTCGATCCGGCATCGCAAGCTATCCCTGGTGATCCTCGTGCTCGGTCTCGCACCCGGCCTTCTTCACTGGGTTCATTCGGCGCGTCTTCGTTCCTGAACGCGCCTCCCTCTGAATCGCTGACGAGCGGGCTGATTGCCGCTCGTTTTCATCGCCCCTGCTCGCGTAAGATGTCACAGAATCGAACCCGCGGCCTGATCACATTCTTCATTCGCCGCCATCCACGACGCACGGCGGCTGTCGTCGGTATGCTGATTCTCTCCGGGCTCGCCGAGGGGATCGGAATCGCGGCGATGCTGCCGTTGCTCGAGATCTCGCTCGGCACGGCCCAGGGTGAGCAGGTCTCCGAACTGTCGGCCGCCGTGTACCGCGGGCTGGAGTACTTTGGAATCGCTCCCCGGTTGGGAATCATGCTGGCGATCATCGTCGTCGGTATGGTACTCAAGGCGGGGCTGTACCTGATCGCCATGAAGCACGTGGGTGACACGATCGCCCACGTCACGGCCGAGCTCCGGCTGGAACTGATCGATGCCCTCATGAACAGCCGCTGGGCCTACTTCGTCAGCCAGCCGGCCGGCCGCTTCGCCAACGCGATCGGTGGGGAAGCGTCCTGGGCGGCTAACGCCTATCGTGCGGCGATGTCGATGATGGCGGTGACGGTTCAGACGGTCACCTACACCTTCGTCGCTGTTCTGGTGTCGTGGGAGATCGCTCTCGCCGCAATGGTGGGTGGTACCTTGGTCGTCCTCGCTCTGGGCCGACTGGTGGACGTCGCCCGGTCTGCGGGCGGGAGCCAGAACGAACTCATGAAGGCGTTGCTGTCGCGGCTGGCCGACGCACTCCAGGGAATCAAACCGTTGAAGGCGATGGCCCGTGAAGCACACGTGCGCCCCCTGCTCGAGGCAGAAACGCGAGGGATCAACCGGGCACAATCGCGTATGGTCCTGGCAAACGAGGCGCTGAGGGCCGCGCAGGAGCCGATCATGGTGATCCTGCTCGCGGTCGCGTTGTTCGTCGTGCTCACCTTCGGAAACGCCCCGTTCGCGACCGTTCTGATGATGGCCTTTCTCTTCCAGCGACTGGCGGGCCGGATCAGCCTCCTTCAGATCGAATACCAGACCGTCGCGGCCGGTGAGAATGCCTTCTGGTCCTTCCGCAACCAGATCGATTCGTCCGTCGCGCAGCGGGAGTTCAACCATGGATCCCTACCCGCTCCGGAATTGACGGTTGGGGTGACGCTCGACCGGGTCAGTTTCGGCTACTCGAACGTACCGGTATTGAACGAGGTTTCCCTCCACATCCCGGCCGGGAAATTCGCGGCGCTGGTAGGTCCTTCCGGTGCTGGCAAGACCACCATTGCCGACCTGATCGCAGGTCTGCATCGCCCCACGTCGGGACACGTCCTCCTCGACGGAGAATCCCTCGAGACCATCGATCTGCACGCCTGGCGCAGCCGCATCGGATACGTGCCGCAGGAGATGTTCCTCTTCCACGATACAGTCCTGCACAACGTGACCCTCGGGGATGAGTCGATCGGGATCGGTGACGTGGAGCGCGCACTGCGGAGCGCGGGTGCCTGGGAGTTCGTGTGTGCACTTCCGCATGGACTGGACACCGTGCTGGGTGAGCGCGGGGCATCCCTTTCCGGTGGACAGCGTCAGCGAATCGCGATCGCGCGGGCTCTCGTGCGGTGTCCGAGACTGCTGATCCTCGACGAGGTCACCACTTCTCTGGACCCGATTACCGAGGCGGCGCTCTGTTCTACCCTCGAGGCGCTCTCCGGACAGGTAACGGTACTCGCCATCTCCCATCAGACCGCGCTGACCAGGATCGCGGACATGGTGGTCCGGCTGGAGGGAGGTCAGATCCAGACCATCAGCCAGCGAGAAGCGGCACTTCCGGATCTGGCCGCGTCGGCTTCATAGGTCCGGTAAACAACGTGTTCGTAAACAGCGCGCCGACACGAGTCGGTAGTGACGATACTGACATCTCCTGTTGCATTCGAGATGACGCAGACCCCAGCAAAAGCGCCCCCGGAATGAGCGCAACACGAGTATTCCATTACGTGAACTTCCTTCCTCATCATACGGGAAGTGGAGCGCACCTGAGGTTTTATTCCAACGCTCAGGCCCTGATCGATGTCGGGCTGGACCTCGAGTTTGTGGAGGTTTCTGCTGAGCCGTCCACTCATGCGGTGCCGGAGGCCTTTGCAGGGTGCCGGATCAGACATGTGCCCGCTCAGCCCGATGATCCCGGTGCTCTTGGTCGTGTCGCGTTTCGTCTCGGTCATCCGTCGAGAGCCGCGATGCGGTATGCATTTCCACATCACCGGAGCATGACGGCGGTTGCTCGTGAACTGATGACGACCTATCCCGATGCACTGCACTTCATCGAGGGTGAGCATCTGGCCAGCACGCTGCCATTCCTGCCAACAGGAAGAGCGGTTTGGAGTTGTCACGACCTGCTTTCGCCGGTGAAGTCCGCCATAGCACGGGCGGCAAGCGGCCTGGAACGACGTCCGCTGTCAACACCGGAGAAGAGAGAGATTCGATTCGCGCGGAGGGCGGAGCAGCGAATGGCTCGGGCTGCTCCACTGATCCTCACCATTTCGGAGGCTGATCGTACCTCGCTTGAGGGCTGGGGATTCGAGCATGTGGAAACGCTGACGATGAGCATTCCGGGAATCGAGACGGCTATTGCGCCGCTTCGTTTCTCATCGGGTGGCAGCCGTCTTTCCATTCTCCATCTCGGAGCGACCGGACACCTTCCCAGCTACGATTCTCTCTGCTTTCTTCTTGGTGAAGTGCTGCCGATTCTTCCGGAGAAAGTGCGTCAACAACTGCACGTTCGGATCGTCGGACGTAGCGATCAGCCGGGTCCGCGAAGCCGCCACATCCGTGACTTGGCTGGGGAATTCCCTCAACAGGTGGAGTTGCTCGGATTCATCGACGATCTCGAGCCGCTTTTTACCGACTCTGATATCCAGGTCGTCGCATCCACCGAACGAACTGGCTTGCGGACGCGGATCGTCGAATCCTTTGCCCACGGACTGCCGGTCGCAGGCACAACCGCCAGTGCTGCCGGGCTCCTCGGCGTGCGACCTAACGAAAACATCCTGCTGGCGGATTCACCCGCAGACTTTGCAGCACTGCTGACGGATCTCGTGAGCCGGCCGGAAAAGCTCTGCGAAGTGTCGGCACATGCTCGTCGAACCTACGACCAGTTATATTCCCGCAATGCCGTGGCAGATTCACTTGCTCGTACTCTGCAGGAGCATCTTGGAATTGATTTAGCCGCTGATGTCAACAAATCATGATCCCACCTCTCCTAGTCTTAGTTTGGAAGATGGACCCGAGGCCGCCCTCATGAGGGGTGCTGATGGCGCGCCATATATCGGTAATTACGCGCCGACACAGCTTACATCGAAAGTAATGACTTCGAGTGGGCATGCACCGGTCAACTCGGCCGGATACCGAATTGCCCACCTCCTACCTTGGAATACGGTGGGTGGCATCGAGATAGCATCGCTCCGGATCGCTCAGGCGATATCCCGGTTTGGTTTTGAGAGCGTCTTTTTTTGCCCGGGAGCTTCGGGCGGCGCTTTCGAGATGATTCGGGACGCGGGTTTTCAGGCCGAATCGTACGTGGTGCGAGAACTCAGCCTCCGGCGCCCGGCACCTTTCCTTTCGATGAGCCGCATCCTCGCAACCCGCTTTCGTGACGAGCGGATCAATCTGGTTCATTGTTCAGATCTGCAGGCCGCATACAACGGAGGGCTCGCCTCGCGGCTCGCAGGCATCCCCGCAATCTGTCATATACGCAGCCGCTATCCGGGCCTTAGCCGTCGAGACCAGATCTTGCTGGCGCCGATCTCACACTTCGTGTTCGTATCCGAGGAGACGCGTCGACGATTCGCGCTGCAGGTGACCCCCTCAAGATCGACGGTTGTCTATGATGGGCTTGATGTGCCCGTTTGCGCAAATGACCCTGCCGCTGGCAGGGCATTTCGACGAGAGTTCAACATCGATCCTGCAGCGTCCGTGATTGGCATGGTCGCGCGGGTCGCCGAGGTGAAGGACTACTTCACCCTGGCCCGGGCCATGAGGCGGGTGGTTTCGACTCGGCCCGAAACAGTTGCTCTGGTGGTCGGCGATCATTCGAGCACCTCGAGCTATCGCACGCACTATTCCGCAGTTCGTTCGTTCATCGCGGACCTCGGTCTGACCAGAAATTTCGTCTTTACGGACCATCGTACCGATGTGCATCGTGCCCTCAGCGCGATGGAAGTATTCGTGCTTAGCACCCATCTCGAGGGTCTGCCTCTGGTACTCATCGAGGCGGCAGCACACTCGCTGCCGATCGTTGCGACCGACGTGGATGGTGTTCCGGAGATAATCACTCATGGAGAGACCGGACTCCTCTCTCCTCCTACCGATGACGCCACTCTGGCACGCCATCTACTCCACTGCCTGGAAGATACAACGGACGCTCGGCGCTTGGGACGTGCAGCGAATACCAGGTTGCTGCAGGATTTTACCGAGACGCAGTTCGCCGCTGGAATGGAGCGGGTGTACTCCAAAATGATCCACTCTTAACCTCTCTCTGTTTGATGAGGAGAACTCCTGGCTCAGTAAGAGTTCTGGCACCATCCAGTTTGGTGGCGAGCACTTTCGACAATTACGATGCGCGACGGGTGCCGGATGCGTCCTGATATCGCGGTCCTCGTTTGCACGTACAATCGAGCCGGTGATCTTGAGGCGCTACTCGACACCGCATGCAGCCAGAGTTCGCCGGACTTCAGGTACGAGGTCGTCGTCGTCGACAACAATTCGAACGACGCAACCCGGGATGTCGTCGAGGCTGTCCAGGGTCGCGCAGCCCAGCCACCACGGTACGTATTCGAGTCGAGGCAGGGAAAGTCGTTCGCGCTGAATGCGGGACTGAAGTCAGTGTCTGCGCCGCTCTGTGTTATCATCGACGACGACCAACTGATGCCAGCGGATTACGTGGAGACGCTGCTCAAAGCCTTTGCGGAGAACCCGACCATCTCCTTCGTCGGGGGCAAGGTGCTTCCGATCTGGGAAGTGACGCCTCCGAGATGGTTGACGCGCCGCCATTGGTCGCCACTGGGCATGGCCGACCACGGAGACGACTCGTTCATCGTGGATGAACATCGCCCGATCTGCCTTCTCACGTTCGCGTTTCGCGTCGAGCACGTTTTCGCCGTCGGCGGCTTCCGCACGGAACTAGGTGTCACCGGCTCGCGGATGGGCAGTACGGAAGATGCTGACCTGATCGGACGGCTGATCGCTGATGGGCGTCGAGGCATGTACATCCCCGAACTTGTTCTTCGACATCATGCTCCGGGACGTCGGATGACACGGTCGTACTACCGGCAGTGGCACTACGGGCACGGCGGGTTCACCGCGCTGAGGCGCGACGAGGAGATCGAGCGCGCGTCCTTCCGGTTGTTCGACATTCCGTCCCACATGTTCAGGCAGGCTCTAGTGGACCTGCGCGGAACGTGCCTGTCGCGGGTTTTCGGAGTGGGAGGCGATTGCTTCGAACATGAACTCCGACTCAGCTTTTTCTGCGGATTCGTCGCACAGCGCTTGAGGGTCAGGTTATCCCTTCGAGGGGCGGCAGCAAGAGCACAAAATACCTGATCTGCGGCCGAGCATCGAATCGGGGCCGGCGGATGACAGAGAGGGGGCCGGATGGACATCCGGCCCCCTCACACTCTGCCCTCCAATCAGAGGTTTACGGCTTCAGCCGCCAGGCGAGATATCGCCCGGCGCTGCGGTAGGCCTGATTGTATTCCTTCGCGCGAAAGTCAGCGAGGCCATGCAATCCATCTGCAAGCGGACCCTGCCCGCTCAAGGGCTTGTCGTACAGCCCGCCGCTCGTCCGGCCGTAGGTGGCTGCGAAGATCTCATCCCCCCACTCGCGGTACTTTGCCTCGCCAGTGATCTGATACGCATAGCCGAAGGCGTGAACGACGAGCGTATTGCGCTGCCTCCCCTCACGGATCGTGTTGAGATCCCAGCCGGCTGCGAGGTTCGGCTCACCTGACTTACGGCCATCCGGATAGACGAAGTACGGCATCTGTCTCCAGCGCAGGTCGGGGCGCTCCGGCACCGTGCGGTCCCGGTCGTAGGCCCGGTTCCAGAGCCATTCGACGGACCGGATGATCGACGCTGCCACGGCCGCGTCGCCGGTGAGCTGGTGGGTGGCGATCATCCCCTCCAACAGGAGGCCGATCATGAACGGTTGGCCCCACATCTCGGACCCGTCTTCCCAGTACCAGCCGCCGTCCGCACGCTGCAATCGGGCGTAGTACTCCCGCGCGGCCGTCACCGCGCCGGTCCGCATCTCCGCACGCACCGCTGCTTCGGGGTGTACCTCTGCGAGCCAGGCCCTGTAGAGTAGCATGTACCCACCGTCGCGTACACCGTAACCAAGCGCGCTGCCCGTGGTATAGCGATCCAGCCAATACGCTTGATCGCGTACGTAGCCAGCTAAGTAATCCCACAGCGTCATCGACAGGTACTTGCGATCATTCTCCGGCCCCTGCTCGAAAGTCAGTGGCTGCGTGCCGCCCCCGTCGATCGCGTAGAGGATAAGCCCGCCAAGCGAGCTATTGCGCGGCGTCATGGCGTATGGGTTGCGATACGGTTCCCAGGCAACGGCCGCCGGCAGCCCCTGCCATCGCTTCTGCGCGTGCGCCCGGGCAAGAGCCAGGTGCGCCGGATTGCCGGTGCGGTGGGCGAGATTGTACAGCGTGAGCCCGAGGTCGTAGTAATCCCGCTCGGTCAGCCCCGAGGTCGCGGTCTGGAAGTCATTCGCGTGGAATTCCCCACGCTGCACCTGGTTTGCGTCGAAGAACGGCCACGGGTTCGCCGTGACGCCTGAGCGCAGCTGAGGTCCGAGGATGAACCCGACCTTCGAATTCTGGTAGACGACGAAGTCACCTGCGTTTGCCGGCGGCGGCACGCTCGATCCTCCGGTCACCGTCACCTGCGCAGCCGCGGTCTTGCCGCCGGCCGCCGCCGTGATGGTCGCATTGCCAGCGGCCACTCCGGTGATCGTTCCGGTGGAGTCGACTGCCGCGACATCGACGTCCGACGAGCTCCACAGGAAGCGCGTATCCGGGATCGGGTTGTTGTTGGCGTCGTGCGCCACGGCCCAGAGGGACTCCGTCGCGCCCGCGGCGAGGGAGACGGTTCTGGCGCGAGATGGCGACCGAGTGGACGTCGGTGCCGACCCGGACCTCCGTGGAGTCCACGGCTCCGCCGCACGTCGCGATGATCAGTGCGACGCCGGCCGCCCTGCCGACGATCTTGCCCTTGTTGGTCACCTGAACCGTGTTAGCGTCCGAGCTGTTCCATGCCGCCTGGCAGTCCGTGGTCGTGGAGCCGGTGCTGGTGGTCGCCACGATGCTGAGTTGCAGCGAATCGCCGATGGCGGGGAGAACCGGGGTGGCAGGATGGATTCGGACGCTTGCTACCCTGGCGTCCACGATGGTGAAGGGTGAGTCACCGCAAGCGCCGAGCCCGAGGCTCGCCGCCATTGCAACGATTGCTGCTACCGATCCGTTCCGCTTCATCCGTCCCTCCGAATGAGATGAACTTCGCTCGATCCGGTGAGGACAGGGTGCGACAGAAAAGAGCCGCCAGCGCCTGACTTCCGGATCAGGAATCGCTGGCGGCCCGGCAGGCATGGCGGGAAAGGCCCCCGCTTTAGCTCCGTAGCTCTGCGTCCCCGCCTTTCGACGGGTTTGCTCTGAGCAGCATTGAGTTGTTTGAACGCCGGGAAGATGACAGCAGATCGGCTCCGGCGCAACCGCGACCGGGAGTTTTGCAAATAAAAGTCCGCCGGCGGTCCGGCGGTTTTCCAGAAAGCGTTCAAGTGATTCAGCGGCATTATCTTGGAATTCCCGGAACGGCCCGCCGACCGGGTGCCAAACGAAGGTCTCCGAGTCTCGGGGGCGTGGCATTTCACCCGACTCCCGGCAAACTACACGAGCGGGAAACTGACGACGTCCGGCGATCTTCGACCCGATCCAGGGCCGGATCCAGCGTCGAGACACCGG
This sequence comes from uncultured Gemmatimonadales bacterium, assembly GCA_963793235.1. Taxonomy (GTDB): domain Bacteria; phylum Gemmatimonadota; class Gemmatimonadetes; order Longimicrobiales; family Longimicrobiaceae; genus CAWBZF01. The sequence goes on along the minus strand of CAWBZF010000006.1, from coordinate 493,793 downwards.
TGCAGGAGCCGTCGACGCCGTCGAAGCTGCGAGCCGTCCTGTCGTCGGCGGATCCGCGGTGAGGCCGGTGGCGATCCGGACGGAAGCCGCGCTGCTACGTTCGAAGGGTATTGCGCGAGCAGTGGCGGAAGCGGCTCGATCCACACGCTGACCGGCGGGTCCGTGCCGCATGTGTGGCGCGTGATCGCCAGTTCTTGTAGCCGCGGATCGCCTTTCCAGGTCGGCGGGCCCCCGGCATAAGCGCTGTCACTGTAACTGCATGCGGCGCCATCATTTGTTCCTCCGCGGGGTGGCTCCGGCGTTGCATGACGGGACCACCTGCGTCCGTGGTCGCGATCGTCCCGGTACAGGGCGATGAGTTGCGGCACACGGTCGAAGTTCCTACCCCATGACGTCTCCCCCTGAGGAGGTCCCGCATGAAGCGAATTCTTTCCGTTGCAGTCGGTCTGGTGCTCACCGCCAGCGTGGCCCAGGCGCAGACCATCACGAACGGCTTCACCTTCTCCGTGGCGAGCAGCCCAGGGAACTGTGCGACCGGCAACCATTACCATTCGAATACCGGCGGCGAATTCGGCAATCCGGCAGGCAAGGCTGAGGTCGGGGAGTTCGCCTCGGAGTGCGTCCGGGGGCTGTCCGAGTACAACCTCGGGGGGCTGGCGGCCTCTCCGAACGCTTTCGTCACGTTCAACGTCTTCAGGGCGGGCGGGCTGTTCGCTGGAACCAACGACTTCCCGTTCAACGGGATCATCAACGTGTTCGCGTACCAGGGAAACAACGCGGAAGACATCTCCGACTACCAGGCGGCGTCGATCGGGTTCATCGGGGGATTCTCGACCGTGGGTCTTGCCGTCGGCAACGTGATCAGCCTCGACATCACCGGCATCTTCAACGCCGCCATCATGGGGTCGCTGAGCTCGCTGGGGATCCGGCTGCAGGTGGCGGACGGGACGAACACGCAGGGCGGTGCCTGGACGTTCGATGAGTTCCGGCTGACCAGCGAGGATCTCTCCACCAACGTGGTGCCGGAGCCGATCAGCATGGCGCTGCTCGGGACGGGCCTGGCGGGTGTGGCCGCGATGCGGCGGCGTCGGCGGAAGGTGGCGGACGAGGACTAGGGCAGAGCGCTTGGGCATGAGGGGCCCTCTTCGATGCGAAGACGGCCCCTCTTCGCTGGTGGAGCCCCGGGAACGTGAGCGCCCTCCCGGGAGGAGCTGTTGGGCCGCCGCGGACCGAGGGCCGTCCAGCGGCCGCGATCCTGCTGAAGCGAGGGAACCTCGCTCCACGCGACGAGCGCGTGCGAATGGAGATCGCGTCATCGGGTAGCCCGGTGGGTGCCTCACCCATGTCCGTCCGCAGCTGTGCGGCCGGTCCCTGAATCGAGATGAAGCACGCACCGGTCGTACTCGCTCTCGGGTCCGTGTTCGCGATCCTGGCGGTGACCCTCTACCCGACGGGGCAGGTGCTGCCGGCCGGTGGCTGGGAGTGCCTGCTATGTGATCCGCGTGCAACGGCGGACTTCCTGGCCAACGTGCTGCTGTTCGTTCCTCCGGGAGCTGCGCTCGCGCTGATGGGCTGGCGGACCCGGAGCGTACTCGCCGTTTCCATGCTGCTCACCGGTTTCATCGAGGTGACCCAGCTGCTCTTCCTGCCCGGCCGCGACGCCAGCGTGGTGGACGCGCTGGCGAACTCGTCGGGAGGGCTCTGCGGGGCGGTCGTGGCCGGATGGCTTCGCGCGCGATGGGGGCGTGGAGCGCTGCTCCCGCGCGGCATGCTGCTCCTGCCGCCTCTGGTGGTGCTGCTGACGGCGGTCCTGCTGCGGCCGGCTCCCACGACCATTCCCTACCAGATCCGCTGGGAGGAGTCGCCCGGTGGACTGGAGCCCTATGGGGGACGGGTGGAGCGTGCGCTCCTCGGCGGAGTGGATCTCCCGCGACAGCAGGTCGTACCATCGAGCCCGATCAGGCAGGCGCTCGGCGATGGCTCCGCGGTGGCGCTGCGGCTGATCGCCGGTCCGCCAGCGGAGCGCCTGTCGCACATCTTCTCCCTGCACGACGTCCGGAACCGGGAAGTTCTCCTGGTGGCGGCGGACGGTGAGGATCTGGTGGTGAGGTATCGTGCACGCGCCGCGGCTCTGCGGCTGGATCAGCCGTCGCACCGCTGGGTGGGCGCGTTGAGCGGCGTGGCGCCCGGCGGGTCGCTGGATCTCGTGATCCGTCACAGCGGCGCCCGGATCTGCGCCAGCGTGGGCGGGGCGGAGCACTGTGGGTTTGGGCCGGGCGTCGGGCGCGGGTGGAGCTTCCTGCTCTTTGCCGAGGGATTCCCGCAGCGCCTGGTGCAGCTGCTGGATGTTGCCTGGCTGGCACTGTTGACGATGCCGGTCGGCGCCCTGATCCGGCGCGACTGGACGGGCGTGCTCCCGCTCCTGGCCCCGGCCGTGGTGATCGCGGCGCCGCTCCTGGGCCTTCCTCCACTTCGAGGCACTGAGTGGTTGGGGCTGGCGATCGGATTGGTGAGTGGAATCGTGTTGCGCCAGATCACCCGCCCATCCCATGGGCGGCGAGCCATAGCGGCTGGGTGGATGGAAGGCCGCGACAGGCCCAACGGAGCGCTGCGCGCCTGAACCCGGAATCTGGCGCGGCGCGGTGGACTCTTCTGGAAGCTGCTCGCCCCGTCACGCCCGCTGGAAAAACCGTCGCCATGTCGATAGCTTGGGCGCGCGATCAGGTAAACATGGAACTCCGGCAGACGATCTCTTGAACACGACCCCGCTCGAACGGCAGGCGGTTCCCTCGCAGCGGCGGTGCTCCCGATGAAGGCGATCGTGGTCGCGGGTGCGCGCCCGAACTTCATGAAGGTGGCGCCCATCCTCCGCGCGCTGGCCGCCGCGGGGCACCGGGGCGTGCTGGTGCACACCGGGCAGCACTACGACGCGGCGATGTCGGACGCCTTCTTCGCCGACCTGGAGCTCCCCGCGCCCGATCACCACCTGGGTGTCGGCAGCGGCACGCACGCGCAGCAGACCGCGCGGGTGATGGAGAAGTTCGAGCCGGTGCTGCGGGAGGAGAGTCCGGACTGGGTGGTGGTGGTCGGGGACGTCAACAGCACCATCGCGTGTGCGCTGGTGGCGGCGAAGCTCCGCGAGGAGGTGGGGTGCCGCGTGGCGCACGTGGAGGCGGGGCTCCGCAGCAACGACTGGCGGATGCCGGAGGAGATCAACCGGGTGCTCACCGACCGGCTCTCCGACCTGCTGCTGACGCCGAGCCGCGACGCCGAGCCGAACCTGCTGGCGGAGGGGCTCGCCGCGGAGCGGATCCGTTTCGTCGGGAACGTGATGATCGACACGCTGCTGCACCAGCTGCCGCGGGCGCGGGAGCTCGACCTGCCGGGTCGGCTCGGTATCGAGCGCGGCCGCTACGTGGCGGCGACGCTGCACCGGCCGAGCAACGTGGACGACGCCGGAGCACTGCGCGCCGTGCTCGGCGCGCTCGCGGAGGTGGCGCACGAGATGCCGGTGGTCCTGCCGATCCACCCGCGGACGCGGAAGAACGCCGAGGCGTTCGGCCTCGGCGACCTGCTGAACCGCCTGACCGTGCTGGAGCCGATCGGCTATCGCGAGATGCTCGCGCTCACCGAGGGAGCGGCGGTGGTGCTGACGGACAGTGGAGGGCTGCAGGAGGAGACCACCGCGCTCGGGGTGCCGTGCGTGACGCTGCGCGAGCAGACCGAGCGGCCGGTCACGGTCACGGAGGGGACCAACCGTCTCGCGCCCTGGCCCCTGACCTCGGAGGGGGTGCTCGCCTCCTACCGCGACGCCCTGTCACGGGGCCGGCCGGAGCCGGGGGCCCATCGGCCCGAGGGATGGGATGGTCGGGCGGGGGAGCGAATCGTCGAGGCGCTGGCCGCGCACGGCGCGGTGGCCGTGGGCTGAACTCGCCACTCGTCTGTCATCCAGAGGCGCGTTCGCTCGGTTCCGGATGACATTCGGGCGGCGGGACGCGCCGTCGGGATCCGGATGCCGACCCCGGTGCGGTGCACGGACGCCGAGGCTCCCGCGGGATGACCGGTTCGGGGGATGATCCGGCCGCATCGCCGCCTCAACGAGCGACCGGCCGGAATCTCCACAACGACACCATCTTCGATCCACGAATGACGTCATACGAACAGACCCTGGAAGAGCTCCGCGCAGCCCCCCGCGGCTGGCTCGTCACCGGCGCGGCGGGCTTCATCGGGAGCAGCCTGGTGGAGGCGCTGCTGCGGCTGGGCCAGCGGGTGGTGGGACTGGACAACTTCGCCACCGGCCATCACCGCAACCTGGACGACGTGCGCGCGCAGGTCGGCGAGGAGGCGTGGACGCGCTTCACCTTTCTCGAGGGCGACATCCGGGATCCGGCGGTGTGCGCGCGAGCGTGCGCGGGGGTGGATTACGTGCTGCACCAGGCGGCGCTCGGCAGCGTGCCGCGTTCGCTGAAGGATCCGGTCACCACCAACGCATCCAACGTCACCGGCTTCCTCGAGATCCTCGTGGCCGCCCGGGACGCGGGGGTGAAGCGGTTCGTCTACGCGGCGAGCAGCAGCACCTATGGCGATCACCCGGGTCTCCCCAAGGTGGAGGAGCGGATCGGGCGACCGCTCTCCCCGTACGCCGTCACCAAGTACGTCAACGAACTGTACGCACGGGTGTTCGAGGACGCGTACGGGATCCAGACGGTCGGGCTGCGCTACTTCAACGTGTTCGGCCGGCGGCAGGATCCGGAAGGCGCGTACGCCGCCGTGATCCCGAAGTGGATCGCCACGCTGCTCGACGGGGGGCGCTGCCGGATCAATGGCGACGGCGATACCAGCCGTGACTTCTGCTACGTGGAAAACGTGGTACAGGTCAACATCCTGGCCGCGACGGCCGCCGGCGAGGGTGTGACCGGGGAGGTCTACAACGTCGCCGTGGGCGACAGGACCACACTGAACCAGCTGTTCACGCTGATCCGGGACGGGCTGGCGGAGCACACCCCGCATCTCACGAACGCCGAGCCCGAGTACGGTCCCTTCCGCGAGGGTGACGTACGCCACAGCCAGGCGGACATCGGCAAGGCGCGTCAGCGACTCGGCTTCCAGCCCACGCACGACGTGAGAGCGGGGATGGCTGAGGCGCTGCACTGGTACGTGGGGGATCATCGGGAGCGACGGGTCACTCACTGAGAGCTCTCCCAACCGACCCGCCGGGTTTCTGCTGAGGCTATGGCCGGACGCCGGAGGGCCGACCCGAGCCCCATGGCTCGAGTCGGCCCCCGCGCCGGCAAACGCGCCACCCCTCCGCCAGGCGGTCGCCGATGGCCGGTCAGACGTTTCGCCGCCGCCGCCGCCAGGCGGTCGCCGATGGCCGGTCAGACGTTTCGCCGCCGCCGCCGCCGTGCCGCGCCGATGCCAGCCAGACCGGATCCGAGCAGCAGCATGCTCACCGGCTCGGGCACGACGGACGTGGCATCCGCGAGGATCATGTTGTCCAGGAGGAGCGGATTCTCCCCACTGGAGATCGTCAGCGAGGTGAAGCCGCTCAGAGAGGTCACGCCGAAGAAGTTCCAGTTCGGCTGCGCGCCGGATGTGAGCTGCGTGGTCCCGGATCCGTCGGAGAGGAGGAACTCGAAGATCACGCCGGGGCCGGTCCAGCCGCCGAAGAGGATCCCGAACGCCGTGATCGGTCCGGCGAAGCTCATGGTGACGCTGTTGTTCGGAACGCCCCAGGAGGGGGCGAACACCGCGCCGGTGCCCCAGTTGTAGCCGGGGTTCCAGCCGGAATCCACGACGTACAGTTCGCTCGCGGTACCGGAAGAAAGCAGGGTGCTTCCGATGCTGCCGATGGTGGTGAAGTTCCCGGCCGGGGCGATTCCCTCGAAGCCTTCGGTGGTGTGGTTGCTCGTCGCGGCCAGGAAGAGAGCCAGGTCACTGAAGAAGCTCTGGGCTCGGGCCGGGGTGGGGTAGGCGGCCAGCACCAGCATCGTCGATGCGACGACCAGCTGCAGCTTGCGCATGCGAACCTCCGGAAGGATGGGGCGGCTCGACCGTTTCGCTCGGTAGTGCCGACGCTCCGCTGTTCGAAGGGATCGAGCCCGGCGGCACCACAGCCAGTAGATCATGGCATCCTCCGGACCGGAAGACCGGGTGCCAAGAACCCGCATGGTTCCACGATCCTGGTGACGGAGGCGAGGCCGTTTGAGGTGTCGACGCCATGGCCGAAACGCCACAATGTCGCACGATCACGACGGGTCCGGATCCATTGCCGCTCCGCCCCCTTCACCGGGCGATCAGTGTTTCTCCCTCCTCCGTCTCTCCGGCCAGCAGCACCTTCACCAGTTCCCCCACGCAGCGATCGATTCGGTCGAAGGCGATGTCGATCGTCTCCTCCGGCCGCCCCATCGGATCCTCGATGGCGGCAGATCCTGGCTCCTGATCGAGCGTGCTGAGGAGCAGCACTCTGCTTCGCGGAGTTCCAAAGCGCTGGCAGATTGCATCCCGGTGACGAGGGTCCACGACGACGATCAGCTCCGCTTCGAGCACTGCCTCGCGTCTCAAGAATGAAGAGCGATGCGCGGATAGATCGATCCCGCGTTGCGCGGCCCGCTCCCGCGCGGCGGATGGAACGGCACGGCCGGGCGCCTCGAAGCCCGCGGACTCCACCGCCACCGCGTGCCTCATCGCCTCCGGAAGCAGCGCGCGAAAGCGCGCCGCCGCGTAGGGACTTCGGTAGAGGTTACCGTGGCAGACAAACAGAACCATGGTCGGGATCGGGACACTCGCCAGCCGGCGCCGTACCAGGCGGCGTCTGAGCCGGTGCGCCGATTCCGCGCACCACAGGCGAATCCGGTCAGTGACGCGTGCGATCACCTGCCTCCGGGAACGGGTGGCTTTCCACATCTCCCGCGCGGATCAACCTCCGGTGCAACGATTCTCCGGGGTGCGACGGGCCGGCATCCGCCGGAACGCACCGATCGCGGCGCGACCACTATCAGAATAACTCCGGCCCTGCTGGCCACAACCCGCAGGCGGCTCCGCGACGACGTGTGCGAGCTTCCAGGAGCGAGCGATCGCCGGAGTCAGGAGCCGAACACCCTGTGGACCCGCCCCGTTTCGACAATCCGAGGTTGTTGCACCGCCGCAACAGTTGCGGCGTCGATGCGCTAAAGTCCACGTGTGCGAACCCCCGTTCCGGGACGCTGCGGATCGGCGCCGGCTCCGCCGGGCAGGGCATTTCGGCAGCGTATCCCGCAGTGTGAAGGGGTACCCGCCGGGGCCTGGAAGAGGGCATACGCTGTGCGCTCCCCCGGGTCGCGAGGCCATCTCTCCGAATGAGTGTCGCCCGTCTGAACGTTCCCCTCCGACAGAGTCTATGCACCCCATGAACAGGTCGAGTGGACTGACCGCTCTGCTCGTGCTCCTGCTGACGGCCCTGCCGCTTTCGGCGCAGAGCCTGAGCAGCGGCTCCCTCAGCGGCGTGGTGCAGGGGATCGCGGGCGACGCGGTGCCTGGCGCGATGCTCTCGCTGGAGCATGGCGCGAGCGGCGCGACGAGGTCGGCGACGCCGGGTGGTTCGGGCCGGTTCGAGTTCGGGATCCTGCCGCCGGGCGAGTATTCGCTGCGGGCGGAGCAGTTCGGCTACCGCCCGCTGGTGATCACCGGACTGATGGTGAGGCAGGGGCACCGGCTGGAGGTGCCGGTCACGCTCGCCGCGGTGGAGGGACCGGCTGAATCGGCGGATACGGTGCGATTCGGCGGCGCTTCCCTGGCGGGGATGAGCCCGGGGCAGCTGCTGGAGGTGCCGCCGAGGCGGCTGGCGGGATATCCGACGCAGCGGCGCGAGCTGACGGAGCTCGCGCGGCTCAGCAGTCAGAGCAGCCCGGATCTGGAGATGCAGGGGCTGCCGGCGTGGTTGAGCTCGATCCGGGTGGACGGAACCGAGGTGGGAACGCTTGAAAGCGCCGCGCTGGTGCCGGGCTCCTCCCGTGACGCTGCGCTGCCGCTGGGGATGTTCAACCGTGCGGCGGTGACCGCGACCAACCCGGACGTGGAGTGGTCGTCGGCCGGTGGGGCGCTGGAAGCGTTCACCGCGCGCGGCGGCCGGGGCGGCGGCACGGAGGCGTTCGGGCAGTTCGGGGAGGATGCGATCCAGGGCGGCTTCCGCGTCGCCGGCTCCGTGATCCCGGATACCGCGAGCTTCCTGATCGGCGTGGAGGCGTCGCGCTTCACGCGTGGCTCGCTGTTCGGCGGAGCGGTGGATCCGGAGGTGGATCCGGTGCAGTGGGTCGCGCGCGAGGTGTATGGAGTGGGCCCGGGGGAGGAGACCAGCACCGATCGGATCTCCGCCTTCGGGACGCTCGCCTGGCAGCTTTCCGGCACGGCGCAGATCGACACCCGCGCCAGCTTCGCGACGCTGCCCTCGGCGAGCGGCGATCTGCTCGCCGTACCCCGTTCGGGGATCGGCCGGCCGTACGACGGGCGGGACTTCTTCGTCGGCACCACGGTAACATCGCGGCTGACCGAACGGGTCTTCCAGGAGTTCCGGCTGTCGGTGGATGGAGTGTCCCGCTCGTTCGACGACACCGACCCGCTCGGGCTCGTGACGCCGACCCACATTCTCTCCACCGGCGTGGCGCTCGGGCCGGAGGGGATCCGGCCGCGTTCCTTCTCGCGGACCGCACTGCGCGCCAGCGAGACGATTCACCTGACCACCGGCGATCACCGGCTGAAGTTCGGGATCGCGGCCGGCATCGGCTGGATCAGTGCGGAGCAGGGGATCCTTTCGGAAACCTTCTTCTCGGACGCGGACGCCTTCGAGAGCGGGCAGGCGTACGCCGTCCGCTCCGAGATCGCGCGGGGTGGCTCCGACTTCAATGCTCCACACGGAGCGGTGTTCGCGCAGAACAGCTGGTCGGTGGGGGACGGGCTGGACCTGCTGTTCGGGGCGCGGCTCGACTTCGAGCGGCTCCCCGTATCGGAGGTGTCTCTGAACCAGGAGTGGCTGGAGCTCACCGGGCTGGACAACCGGGAGGTGAAGTCGAGCTGGATGCGGCTGAACCCGCGCCTGGGCTTTCGCTGGGATCTCCAGAACCGGCACCAGTGGGTGGTGACCGGCTCGGGGGGGATCTATTCCGGGAGCACCGACCCGATGGTGCTCGCGAGCTGGATCTCGGGTGATGGTCGGATGCGCGTGTCGCGCGGGACTTCGTCCTGGAGCGGATGGCCGAGCGCGCCTACGGCGACGCAGGAAGCCGCCCCGACGCTGACGCTGCTGAACCCGACGTTCCAGGCGCCCCGCACGTTCCGCGGCGAGTTCGGCGTAGCCCACGCGCTCGGGAGCGCCACCGCCGTGCGGGTGGGAGCGCTGTATCGTCACACCGATTTCCTGCCGCGAGCGAACGACCTGAACCTGTCCGCGGAGGCGGTGACCAGCGACCAGTTCGGCCGGCCGGTCTACGGGGAGCTGCGCCAGCAGGGGGGGATCCTGTACGCGGAGCCGGGGAGCAGTCGTCGCTTCCAGGGATTCGACCAGGTGGTGGGGATCGACCCGGACGGCTGGTCCACCTACATGGGTGGGACCGCGACGCTGGAGCACCGGGCGGGCGAGATGCTGGACCTGTTCGCGAGCTACACCTTCTCCCGCACGGAAGACAACTGGAGCCCGACCGGTTTCAACGCGGCCGGAACCGATCAGGGACCGCGTCTGAACGGGAGCGGTGACTGGATGGAGGGTACATCGAACTTCGACGTGCCTCACCGTGCGGTGGTCGGGGTGGAGCTCGGCACGCCGGTGCTGGCCGGGCTTCGCACCGCGGTGCTGTACCGGTTCGCGTCGGGCACACCCTTCACGCCGGGCTTCCGGGCCGGGGTGGACGCCAACGCCGACGGCTCCTCGCGCAACGATCCGGCCTTCGTGCAGGGCTCCATCGCCGGCATGGAGCAGCTGCTCGGGGCGTGGTCGTGCCTGCAGACGCAGGAGGGCGGGTTCGCCGCACGGAACTCCTGCCGGAGCGAGGCCACGCACTCGGTGGATGCGCGCTTCTCGCTGGCGCTGGCGCGCTTCGGCGGCTACTCGGCGGCGCTGGTCGTCGACGCGCTGAACCTGCTCGCCACGGAACGACGCCTCCCCGACAGCGCCCTCTACCTGGTGGACCCCGCGGGTGAGATCACACGGGACGGGGCGGGCCAGGTCGTCGTACCGCTGGTCGCCAACGAGAACTTCGGCCGCTCCGTGGGGCCCATCCTGCAGGGTCGCTCCCTTCGCCTCGGCTTCCGCCTGAGCCACTGATCATGCGTTCAACTCTCAGATCCACCCTTGTCGGTTTCATGGCGGCTGCCGGCCTGGCCGCGTGCGACGACGTGGGCAGTCCGCTCAGCATCGACGCCACCGGTGAGATGGCGGTGCAGGCATTCCTCGACCGCAACGGGAGCGGGGAGAACGAGCCGGGCGTCGATCTCCCGGCCGTCGGGCTCCGGATCGCGCTTCTGCGACCCGGCGGCGACACCGTGACCACCGCGCTCACGGATGCGGCCGGCGTGGTGGTGTTCCGATCGCTCGACCTCGGAACGTACCGCCTCGGAGTGAACGCGAGCGTGCTGGGCGACTCGCTTCGCCTGGCCTGGCCGGATACCGCGCTGTCCGTGACTGCGCGCGAGCCCGCGCTGGTGACGCTGCCGGTCGGATACCCGCTGATCACGGCCACCGAGCTGCCGGGCATCGCGGCGGGCCGGCTGGTGACCACCCGCGGGGTCGCGCTGCACGGTCTCAACGCCTTCGGGGATTCGCTGCTGCACGTGGAGGACTCCACCGGTGTGGTGCGGGTCTCCAGCGCCCAGCCGGGTGGCTCCATCGCCGCTGGCGACAGTGTGCGCGTCACCGGTCGCACCGGGTTGCACGGTGGGCGACCCGCGCTGCTCGGCGCCTCCATCTTCAGGATCGCCGCCGCGGCACCGCCGCAGCCACGGTCGCTCAGCACTCAGGAGGCGGCGGCCGCCGCCTCCGGCGGCCTGGATGGCGCGCTGGTCCGCATCCTCGATGCACGGGTGATCAGCGTGACCAACCTGCCGCAGGGCGAGTTCCGCGTCCGCGTCACCGATGGCTCGGGGCCGCTCGACGTCTTCTTCGACCGCCACGCGTCCATCAGCACCGACGACCCCGTGGTCGCGGGAGTACTGATGGATGCAACGGGGATCCTGGTTCCCCGGGAAGGCTTTCCGGGGGAGTGGATGCTGAAGCCGCGCGGCAGCCTGGACGTGCGCGTGACGATCCCGCGGGTCACCACGCTGGAGGCCCGTGGGATGGTCCCCGGCAGTCTGGTGGAGATCCATGCGATCGCCCTGAACGGCGTCGCCACCTTCGGCGACAACACCGTGCACATGGTGGATGCGTCAGGCGCACTGCGGGCGGTGAACGTGAACGCCTCATTCCAGTTCGCGGGGGACAGCATCCGGGCGGTGGGCGTGCTGGCGATCCGCGAGGGGCAGATGACGCTCACCCAGACGACGGTGACGGTGCTCGGAAAAACGGATGTACCGCCGCCGGCGCACCTGACCACCGACGTCGCCCGCACCGCGAACGACGCGGCTCGCGACGCCGCTCTGGTGGAGGTCCGCGACGCCGAGATCGAGACGCTCAGCGCCCCGGTCGGCGGCGACGCGGTGCTCCGCGTGGACGACGGCACCGGCGACCTGACGGTGATCCTCGACCGGGATACGGGAATCGGCACGGCCGGGCTGGTCGTGGGCGACCGGGTCAACCTGGTGGGTGTGCTGGTGCCGACCGGAACGGGAACCTGGCAGCTGAAGCCGCGCACCCCGGGGGACGTGGTGAAGCAGTGAAGCTGAAGTCATGGAGTGTTGGGCGGATGCAGCGCCTGTTGCTTCCGCGGAGCGATGCCGGAGGGACCGGCCGTCCCATCGGATCGGGTGGGACATCATGCAAGTGGTGATCAATCCCCCGGTTGGCGGTGTCTGATCATCCGGCGTCTGGCCGGTCTGAACTTTGCTTTTGACAAGGGAGGCTGCATATGGCAGCGGTTCGATCGGCTCAGGTGAGGTCGGCCGTGGTGGAACAACCCCCGGTGGTTCGTGGGCGGCCGAAGGGTTACGGGAAGGGCGTATGGCGTGCCGTGGGTGGGTTCGGAGCGGTCCTGTCGCTCGTTGCTCTTGTGGACATGCTCCTGGTGTGGTACCCGCTGGGCTTCGGGAATGTGGCCTGGGAGTTCGGTGTGGTGGACCAGAGTTTTTCCGGTCTTCCGCTGCTGACGATGGGACTGGCGGCTCTGGTCGTCTCAGCACTGGCGCTGGGGATCCGCTGGTGGACGGTGTCGGTCGCGACCGTGGTCCTGGTGATCGGCCTCTCGGTCCTTGCAGCCTACACGCTATATCTCCTCTCAGTCCCGATCATACTCGGGATGACGCCGCCAGAGGTGGCGATCGGAGTCAAGAAGGCGATCGTGAAGACGTCGGTCATGGCAGTGTCGTTCTCCGGGCTCTATGTAGTAGCAGCCGTTCTGGCGATCCGAAACTCCCGCACTCCGCACCTGAATGAGAATCAAGGGTAGTACAACTCGCTTTCTACTCGCGGGACTGGTAGGCACCGTCGCAGCGATGGTGCCCGCAGAGGCGGCTGCGGTCACGGCCTTCAGTGGCTGCGCGACCGGCACCTCGTCGAGCTTCAAGACCTGCGCGAGCGCGGACGTATCGTACGATGCCGTCTCGGGGACGCTCTACTTCAAGGTCGTGAACCTGAACCAGAGTAGTCAGGCTGCACCGAGCCTCGCGGATTACGCAAGCGCGACGGGCGGCTGGCACACGATCACGGCGATCGGGCTGGAGAACATGGTTCTCGGCACCGATTATACGGTTGGTAGCGGAGGCCTCTCGCTCAGCTTGAAGTACTTCAATGGGACCAGCGAGGTCGCCATCGATCCCACCTTCTGGACCGTGGGCGCCAACCAGCTCCAGATCACAAACACCGGGGCCGGGACGCAGGGTCACAAGCAGGGGATCGTCGGCGGGTACGACCCCGGTCCCAACAATGCGGATCACCTGCAGACCACCAACGGCCGATATGCCTATTTCGCTATCTCCGGCTTCACGTCGCTGAGCTTCAGCCAGAATGTGATGTTCGAATGGCATGGTCAGCAGGTTGCGAAAGAGAACTGCACCAACATCTCGAGCAAATGCGCTACGGAGAACTCGCTGAAGGGGAGCGTTTCTCCTGGCATCGTTCCTCCAGGCACCGTGGTACCTGAACCGATTTCCATGGTGCTCCTCGGTTCAGGCTTGCTGGGGGTGGGCGCTGCTCGTCGCCGTCGCCGTCGGCTGAACGACGAGTCCATCGAAGCCTGATCGGTTCATCGGCCGGAGTTTCGGAAGGGGGCGGCGCCTGCGGGCGCCGCCCCCTTCATACGCTGGTGAGATGGCGATGCGGGCCGTCACTTCCGTTCGAGCAGAGTTCTTCGAGGCAGGTGCCGCTGGTCTGGTTCACAAGGATCGGACGGCGCACACCTGCCACCAACGATGGTCCGCTCGCCAATGTAGTGTCGCCAGAGTCTGTTTCGCGCGTCCGACCTTGTCGAGGATCTGCTGGACCGAAGCAGTCCAGACAAATGGTTTGGGGTTCTGGTTGCGATGTTCAACGTAGGCGTCGATCGCATCCACCAGCTCGCTTACACTGGTCACTGCAAGGCGGCGAATCTGCCGCTGCGTGAGTTCCCCGAAGAATTCCTCGATCAGGTTGAGCCACGAACTGCTCGTCGGCGTGAAGTGGAAGGCTACTCACCACCAGCGCGTTGGAAACGGGCCGCTCCTGAGCATCCGAGGGGCGATTGACGATCCCTGCCGCGGTGACCAGGGTGGTGGACCCGCCGCCGTCGAGGTTCAGCGCGTCCACCGTGCCGAGTTCCCGCATCAGCGCCGTCGTCTCTTCCAGCGTCATCCCGGCGCTGTAGCCCTCCTGGCGGCCGTCCACCACGACCAGCACGACAGTACCGTCCGCGCGGATTCCCACGGCGGTGCGCGGGTGGCGTCCGGTGGCGAACGGCGGCCAGATGCGCGGCACGCGGTGCAGCACCGACTCGCCATCGAGGAGGAGGAGAGGGAAGCCGCCCACCAGCTCCCGCACGGCCCCCGGCGCGCCCGCGAAGGCGAGGTGCCAGCGGACGGTGTCGCCCACCGACAGCGCGCCGATCCACTCCGCGGCGGCGCCCCGCCCGGCGAGGAGGCTCCCATCGGCCGGCACCGTGAGACCGGCGGCGTTCGCGTGTGTCGCCGTCACGATCGCCGTCGTCACGTCGCCGGCCGCCGTCGCCGCCCGCAGCAACCGCAGCGAAACGCCCCGTGCGGGGACCTCGCCGGGCACTGCCGCGCCGGCGAAGTGGTTGAACAGCGCCAGCGAGTCGGGACCCGGCGCCGCGTTGAGACGGCCGAGCGGAAGGTTGCCCCCCGCGCTCCACGCCTGGCCCGCGATCCGGACCTCTCCGACGAAGGGTCGTCCGCTCCGGGTGATCCCGAACACCGGCTGCTCGATGCCGAAGCGCGTGGACACCGAGGGACCATACGTACCCGCAGCCGCGATCACCTCACCGCCCGCCACCTGCGGGCCCTCCGGCACCCCGTCCGGCTCGTAGCGGAAGAAGTCCGCGTTCACCGCGACCACGCTCGGGCGCCCGGGCGCGGATTCGCGGGCGAAAAGCGCCGTGGTCGTTTCGCGCCCGATCATCGCGTCGGCACCCTTGGCGGCGCGGATCTCCACACCGCAGGCGCGTGGGTCGATCTCGACGATGTGGATCGCGAACGGCCCCTCCGGCCGCTGCTCGAAGCGGTGGGTGACGCCGGGTGCCAGGCGCTCGGCGGCGGCGACCGACGACGCGGGCGGAGCGGGCGGAGCGGGCGGAGCGGCGGCCGGAGCGCACCCGGCCAGCAGCGCCGTGATGGGAAGCGCGAGGATGCCGGAAACGGTACCGGAGAATCTCCACATCTGCGAGGGGGGTTCGGGTGAGCGGATCGACGCCCGGTCTGCCGAAGGTAGGAAGCGACGGCCAGCCCGGCAATCAGGACACGGCCACTCAGAGCGAGCAGCCCGGGCAGACCACCACCGTCATTCAGAGGGAGCAGCTCCTTCACTGGCCTGCCCTCCGCGGCAGGCGCGACCGATGAATCCGGATGCCGGCGGGCGGGCGCGGCACCCCGCGCAGTGTCATGTATCCCGTGACAGGGCGAAGGCAGGGGCGAAGGCGAAGGCGAGGGCGAGGGCGAGGGCGAGGGCGAGGGCGAGGGCGAGGGCGAGGGCGAGGGCGAGGGCGAGAGGCCGCCCCACCGCCCATCCCCGACCCCCGGATGCCGATCCCCGACCCCCGCTGTTATATTCCCCCCATGATCTCCGTATCCAATCTCGGCAAATCCTTCGGCGACCGGGTCCTCTTCGAGGACGCATCCTTCCAGCTCAACCCCGGGGAGCGCTACGGCCTCGTGGGCGCCAACGGCTCGGGGAAGACCACGCTGCTCAGCATCCTGAGCGGCGACGTGGAGGCGTCCGAGGGGAGTCGTCTCGATCCCGAAGTCGCTGCGGCTGGGCGTGCTGCGGCAGGACCAGTTCCTCTACGAGGACGAGGACGTGCTCGACGTGACCCTGATGGGCAACCCGGAGCTCTGGGACGCCATGGTGGAGAAGGAGGCGCTGCTCGCGCGGGCGCACGAGCACTTCGACGCCGACCGCTTCTCGCGAGCTCGAGGAGACGGTGCAGCGGCTGGACGGCTACACCGCCGAGGCGCGCGCGGCCACCATCCTCGAGGGGCTCGGGCTCCCGGCCGAGGTGCACCGCAGCCGCTGTCGCACGCTCTCCGGCGGCTTCAAGCTGCGCGTGCTCCTCGCGCAGGTGCTCGCCAGCGCGCCGGACGTGCTCCTGCTCGACGAGCCGACCAACCACCTGGACATCCTCTCCATCCGCTGGCTCGAGAAGTTCCTCCAGCGACTTCGCGGGCCCGGTCGTGGTGATCTCGCACGACCACCGCTTCCTGGACAACGTCGCCACCAGCATCCTCGACGTCGACTACCAGACGGTCACGCTCTACACGGGGAACTACACCGAGTTCGTGGAGGAGAAGCGCGACGAGCGGGAGCGGCGGGAGAAGGAGATCGAGGGGCGGCAGAAGGAGATCGCGCACCACCAGAAGTTCGTGGACCGCTTCAAGGCGAAGGCGAGCAAGGCGCGGCAGGCGCAGAGCAAGCTGCGCATGATCGAGCGGAAGGCGGACGGAGCTCGAGGAGCTCCCCGGCAGCTCGCGCCGCTACCCGAAGTTCCGCTTCGCGCAGCGCCGGCCCGAGCGGCAAGGAGGTGCTGAAGATCCGCGGGCTCAAGAAGGCGTTCGGCGACAACGAGGTGCTGCACGGCGTGGATCTGCAGGTGAACCGCGGCGACCGGCTGGTCATCATGGGCCCCAACGGGATCGGCAAGTCCACGCTGCTCAAGATCGTGATGGGCGAGCTCGCGGCCGGACGCCGGCGAGGTCGAGTGGGGCTACGAGACGCAGCCCGGCTACTTCGCGCAGGACCACCACGAGCAGCTGGAGGAGTCGAGCCGCACGGTCGAGCAGTGGCTCTGGGACTTCTGCCCGGGCAAGGATCGCGGCTTCGTGCGCGGCGCAGCTCGGGCTGATGCTCTTCTCCGGCGAGCGATGGCGACAAGAAGCTGCTCAGCGCGCTCTCCGGCGGCGAGGCGGCGCGGCTGGTGTTCAGCCGGCTGGCGCTGGAGCAGCCCAACGTGCTGGTGCTCGACGAGCCCACCAACCACCTGGACCTGGAGTCCATCGAGGCGCTGGTCGCGGGGCTGCAGAACTACGAGGGCACGCTGATCCTGGTCTCGCACGACCGCTGGTTCGTCGGCCAGCTCGCCACGCGCGTGGTGGAGATCAGCAGCAGCGGGATCCGTGACTACCACGGCACCTACGAGGAGTACGTCCACGCCTGCGGCGACGATCACCTGGACGCGGACACCGTGGTGCTGAAGGCGAAGCGCGAGGAGAAGAAGGCGGAAAAGTCAGGCCCCGTGGGCAACGGGAGCCGCCCCCCGGCGCAGAAGTCGGCCGCGTCATCCACGCTGACGCCCCACGAGCGCCGCCGGCTGGAGGCGCGCCGCGACGAGATCACCGCCGACATCGAGCGCGCCGAAGCCCGCGTCGCGGAGATCGACGCACTGTACGCCTCCCCCGGCTTCTTCGCCGATACCGCCCCCGAGCAGCTTCAGAAGCTGCAGGCGGAGCGCGCCGCGACGGTCGAGAGCGTGGAGAAGATGATGGAGGAGTGGGAGAGCGTGGAGTCGCGGCTGGGGGCTGGGGTGGGGAGCGCTTGACCTGGCTCCACACCCATCGTTTCAGGACCGAACCCTGCCCTTTCAGTCGGCCGAGCCCGCTTCGGGCACATGCTCGAGCCCCCCGTCATTCCGAGTGAAGTCGAGAGCCTGCCCTGAGCGCAGCCGAAGGGGATCCCTCCGGGGCGCCGGCCAGATCAAAGCGCATCCCCCTGACCGCGGATAACCCCTCAGCGCCGTCCCCCACCATCGCCCCGTCCGAAAGGCCCCCTAACCATCTTATCTAACAACACCTTACGGTCGTCGTGGCACGGTTCCTGTATGGTGTTCACACGTCCAACGCGGGGTCGGCAGATTCGGCGCCGCAATGTGCAACAAGAAATCGAGGCTATATGAACACGAAATCATTGTTCGCAGCAGCAACCGCGGTGGTCGGTCTCGGGTTCGGTGTGTCGGCGGCGGAGGCGCAGGTCTGCGCCGGCTTCCCGACGATGCAGGGGCAGACGTCGGTGGCCATCTCCTCTCACTTCCCGAGCCAGGCGGATCGGTTCGGGGCCGAGGTGTCGGCGAACCTGGCCGGCCCGCTGGCGGTGTTCGGCGCGTACGAGCGCACCACCTCCAATGTGTCCGAGGGGCAGAACGCCAACACCTACACCGCCGGCGCGGCGCTCGAAGTGAGTGACCGGTTCCGCGGGCCGCTGTCGCTGGGCATGGGTCTCTCGGCCTGCCCGGTGGCCTCGGCCAGCCTGACGCAGATGCAGGGTGCGGACGTGTGGCAGGTGCCGCTCGGCGTGGGCTTCGGCAGCCGCATCGAGCTCGACCCCACCGGTCGTCTCGAGGTGATGCCGTACGCGGTGCCGCAGCTGGTCTGGACGCGTGTGAACTTCGACGGCACGCCGTCGGATGGCATCTTCCGCCCGATCTTCGGTGGTCCGGACACGCTCGAAGACTACGAGCGGACCGACCTCGGGATTCGCACCGGCGTGATGGTGGGTGCCGGCCGGTTCTTCGTGGGCGGTGAGTTCAACAACGTGTTCGACGACGGTGTCGGCGGCACGTATGGGGTGAAGGCCGGACTGCGGTTCTAGACTGCGGGGATCGGGGGTCGGCATTCGGGGGTCGGGGGGAGGTTTCCCCCGGCCCCCTTCCCCATTTCCCCCTCTCTGCCCACCGTTGAACGACCATCCGCAGATAACGCAGACAGGGGTAGGGATCCCTCGACTGTGCTCCGACTGACCCACTCGTCCATGCTCGCAGACGCACAGCGCCGGCAGGTCCCGCCCCCCGCCGTCAGAAGCATCCGTGACGCCTCGGGCGGCATCTCGCCAGCTCTCCTGCAGCACTCCCCGGCACCCGCCGCTTCTTGCGCCGGTCTCTCCGGCTTCGCACGTTGCCGCCCATCCCCAGCAGATTCACCCGGCAGATACGGCGCGATGAGATCCACGATTCGAGTTCCTTTCTGGTGCGTGCTTCCGGGGCTCGCCGCAACTCTGGCGATCGCTCCGGCGGCGCAGTCGCAGCAGGCCGATGCGGCCTCGATCCTGGCAGACTACCAGCGGGCGGAACGTTTTCTCGGCCGGAACGCCGACTCGCTGGTCTTCGGCGCGACGGTGCAGCCGGCATGGCTCGACGGCGACCGCTTCTGGTACCGAAACCGTGTGCCGGGCGGCCACGAGTTCATCCGGGTGGATCCGGCGCGCGGAACGCGGGAACGGGCATTCGATCATGAGCGGCTGGCGCGGGCGCTCTCGGAGCAGGCAGGCGTCTCGTACGACCCGCTCCGCCTCCCGCTCACCGCGCTGCAGCCGGTGCAGGACGGGCGCGGGCTCGGATTCCTGCTCGATCGTCGCCGCTGGGAGTGCGACGTGGTGCAGTACACCTGTCCCCGACCGGCAACGGAGCAGGAGCGTGCGCGCGCGGAAGTGATCTCGCCGGATGGCCGCCGCGCCGCCTTCCGTCGTGACCACGACCTCTGGGTGCGGGAGATCGAGACGGGCCGCGAGATCCGGCTGACGACGGACGGGGCCGAGCGGTACGGATACGCCACCGACAACGAGGGGTGGCGCAGCAGTGAGCGGCCGGTGGTGAGCTGGTCGCCCGACTCGCGCCGCGTCGCGACCTTCCGGCTGGACGAGCGCGGGGTCGGGGAGATGCACCTGCTGGAGACCGCGGCAGGCCGTCCTGTGCTGCACTCCTGGGCGTACGCCGTCCCCGGCGACACGGTGGTGCCGATGCTGGAGCGGGTGATCATCGACGTGGACGCGCAGCGGATCGTGCCCCTCCGCGCCGGGCGCGACCACCAGCGCACATCCAGCTGCTGTGGTCTCACGCGCGGGGATGCACTCGCCGACGCCGAGTGGAGCGCCGACGGAAGCAGCTTCGTCTACGCCTCCGTCTCCCGCGATTACCGCGATGTGGTGCTCCGCATCGCGGATCCGGAGACCGGCGCGGTGCGCACCATCTTCGAGGAGCGCGGGGATCCCTTCTTCGAGTCGAGCGCCGCCGGTCGCGGCATCCCCAACTGGCGCGTGCTGCACGGCCGCAACGAGGTGATCTGGTTCTCTCAGCGCGACGGCTGGGGACACCTGTACCTGTACGATCTCGACAGTGGTCGATTGAAGCGTCGCCTCACTTCCGGCAGCTGGAACGTGATGGACGTGATGCACGTGGACGAGCGCGGCGGCTGGGTCTACTTCACCGGCGCCGGGCGAGAGGCAGGGCGCGATCCGTATCACCGTCACTTCTACCGCGTACGCCTGAACGGGAGCGGCCTGGCGCTGCTCACCCCGGAGGATGGGGATCACGTGATCACGATGTCCCCATCGGGCGCCTTCTTCGTCGATCAGCACTCGCGCGTGGACACCGCGCCGGTCACCGTGCTGCGGCGCGCAGACGGCCGTGTGGTCCGCACACTGGAGGAGGCGGACGTTTCGCGCCTCGTTGCCGCCGGGATGCCGATGCCGGTGTCGTTCACCGCGCTGGCACGGGACAGCCGCACCGAGATCCGCGGCGTGATGTACCGTCCGTCGAATTTCGACCCGACGCGGCGCTACCCCATCATCAACAACATCTACCCCGGCCCTCAGGTGGGGAGCGTGGGTCCGCGCAGCTTCTCGGTGGCGCGCCGCGGGGATGCGCAGGCGCTGGCGGAGCTCGGCTTCGTCGTGGTGCAGATCGATGCGCTCGGCACGCCCATGCGCTCCCGCGCGCTGCACGCGCACTACTACGGCGACCTTCAGGACAACGGGCTGGAGGACCAGATCGCGGCCATGCGGCAGCTCGCCGAACGCCACCCATGGATCGATCTCGGCCGCGTCGGGATCTTCGGGCACTCGGGCGGCGGCTTCGCGACGGCGGCGGCCATGCTCCGGCACCCGGACTTCTTCCACGTCGGCGTCGCCGGCGCGGGCAACCACGACAACCGCGGCTACACCTACTACTGGGGCGAGAAGTGGCACGGTCTGCTCGAGCGGGGCGCGGACGGCACGGACAGCTACACCAACCAGGCGAACCAGCTGCTGGCAGATCGGCTGCAGGGGAAGCTGATGATCTCCTACGGCACGATGGATAACAACGTTCACCCGGACATGACGCTCCTCCTCGTGAACGAGCTGATCCGTCACAACAAGGACTTCGACCTCGTCGTGATGCCCAATCGCAACCACGGCTACTCGCGCGAGGCATACTGGACCCGCCGCACCTGGGACTACTTCGTCCGTCACCTGCGGGGTGCGGAGCCGCCGCGCGAGTTCGACCTGCGGCCGGCGAGCCAGCGGTAGGGTAGGCCCGCCTCTCCATCCGGCGGGTGGCGCACTCCAGGGTACGCTGCCCGCCCCCGTCCCGTCC
This sequence comes from uncultured Gemmatimonadales bacterium, assembly GCA_963793235.1. GTDB lineage: Bacteria > Gemmatimonadota > Gemmatimonadetes > Longimicrobiales > Longimicrobiaceae > CAWBZF01. The sequence goes on along the minus strand of CAWBZF010000006.1, from coordinate 472,629 downwards.
TGCCCGTCGTCCCGTCCGCCCCATCGTCTGAACCCAGCCGTCGTCCCGTCCCCCGGTCGTCCGAACCCAGTCGTCGTCCGAATCCAGTCGTCGTCCGAATCCACCCGTCGTGCCGAACCCCTTTGTCATCCCGAGCGAAGTCGAGGGATCCCACTCCGCCGCACGCACCCTGCACGATCGTTTAAGACGCGTACTGGACCCGTCCGCGCGATCGTCACCCGCGGCTCCTGCGACCGGCCGAGTAGCGGGATCCCTCGACTTCGATCGGGATGACAGCGGACCCTGGACCATCCTGGTGGGTCCGCCCGCACGGCAGGCGGCCCTCCCGCGCGAGTGCGATTGCACCGGATCGGTGCATCATCAACCATTCCGCACCGCTCTGCACCGCATCCAAACTGCCTTTCGCTCCCGCACCACCTGCCCCAACTCGCTGCTGGTCATACGTTTGGCCATATCACCCGCAGACGGGCCCACTCTTGCCCTGTCGAACGTACGTTCGCCCGCATGGATCTTCTCCACAGGAGGCACTGGATGAGACGGATTCCCGCCGTTGTGCTCACGACGCTGCTGCTCGGCGCGTGCAGCGACCCGATGGATTCTCCCACTCAGCCCGCGGCATCGCCCGGAGAGGCGATGTTCGCGCTCAGCCACGAGGGCGACTTCGTGGAGGGTCACGTACTGGTCCGTTTCCAGCCCGGGGCCAACGCGCAGGCGATCCTCGCCCAGCACGGGGCGACGGTGCAGAGGCCGCTCTCGCTCGGCATCCAGCTGCTGCGGGTGCCGGCCGGACGTGAGATGACCGTTGCGAACGCCCTCACCCGGAACCCCAATGTGGAGTTCGCGGAGCCCGACTACGTGCGCACGGTGGGGATCCCGTGCGGGACGGGGACGTGCACGCCGCCGACCGATCAGTTCTTCGGGTACAAGTGGGACCTCCACAACAGGGGGACCATCACCAACAGCCTCGGCGAGGTTCTCGCGAACACCGGCAAGGTGGACGCCGACATGGACTGGCTCGAGGGATTCAACCACCTGGGTGGCAGCCTCACCGGCTCCGCGGTGATCGGGATCGGGGACACCGGGATCCGGGCGACGCACCAGGACCTCGCGGGTAAGGTGCTCGCGATGCGCGACTTCCACGGGAGCACGAGCGGTGCGGACGACAATGGGCACGGCACGCACGTGGCCGGCATCGCCGCCGCGCACGGCAACGACGGTCGCGGCGTCCCGGGCATTGCCTGGGGACCGAACGTGAAGATCGTGGCGGCGAAGATGTGCGGGCCGGGCGGGCGTGGCCCCTTCGCCTCGTACGGCTGCCCGAGTTCGGCGATCGTCAACGGGATCACCTGGATGGCCGATCAGGGGGTGCACGTGATCAATCTCAGTCTCGGCGGCCCCAGCGGCTCGACGTCGGAGCGTTCGGCGCTGCAGTACGCGCAGGCCAGGGGCGTACTCTCCTTCTGCGCCTCTGGAAACGACAACGGGAGCGTCTCGTTCCCCGCGGCCTTCCCGGAGTGCGTGGCGGTGGGCGCGACAAACTGGAGCGATGGGCGGGCGAGCTACTCCAACTTCGGCTCGCAGGTGGAGCTCTCCGCACCGGGTGGTGACGGCGAGAACGCGAACGGATACAGCTACATCCTTTCGGCCTATCATGATGCGGACAACGCCTACGTCTTCATGGCGGGAACGTCGATGGCCTCCCCCCAGGCGGCCGGGCTCGCCGGTCTCCTCCGCTCGCTCGGTGTGACGGATCGCGCGAACATCCTCTCCATCATGAAGTCCACCGCCGACGACCTGGGCCCCGCCGGCTGGGACTCTCACTTCGGAGAGGGTCGCATCAACGTGCACCGCGCGGTTCTCGCGGCCACCGGCGGCGGCGAGCCCCAGCCGCCGGCCAATCAGCCGCCGACCGCGTCCTTCACCTTCAGCTGCTCGGGCCTCACCTGCAACTTCAACGGCAGCGGCTCCAGCGATCCGGACGGCAGCATCACCTCCTACGCCTGGACCTTCGGTGACGGCGCCAGCGGAACCGGCGTGTCCACTTCGCGTACCTACGCCGCGGGTGGCACCTACTCGGTCACACTCACGGTTACGGACAACGCGGGCGCGACCGGCACGCAGACGCAGAGCGTGACAGTGACGGCGCCGTCGTCGGGCGGCATCACGCTGTCGGCTACGGCCCACAAGCAGCAGGGAGTCGTCCGCGCCGATCTCACCTGGTCGGGTGCCTCAGGATCGACCGTGGATGTCTACCGCAACAACACGCGCGTAGCCACCCCGACCAACTCCGGCAGCTACACGGACAACACCGGCCTGCGCGGCAGCGGCTCACTCATCTATCGAGTCTGCAACGCCGGCACGCAGACCTGCTCTGCGAACGTGACCGTCACGTATTAGGCGGGAAGGTGGAGACGGAGACGGGCCCCCGGAGCGTCTTCGGGGGCTCGTTGTACCGGGCAGGGGCATGCACCTCACTCAACCAGGCACCGGATGTAGTGTCAGGGGTTCCGAAGACCCGCTGATTCGCGTGTAACCTGTGCGTCTGCGAGCATGGGCGACCGGGGCAGGCTCTCGACTTCGCTCGGAATGACAGGGGGCCGAACGCTCGGAATGACAGGGGGCAGGGGGCCGAACGCGGAATGACAGGGGGCCGAACGTGGCGAGCGTGTGCTTTGAGCCGGGTCGACCCGACCACAGGATCCGGGGATCGGTTGAGTCAGGTGCATACCCCTGTTATCGGGATGCAGCTCCGGTCCGGATCGACGATGTCCTGGCCACTGCATCATGGATCCCAACACGCGAGGAAGAGACCCCCGCCGGCAGTCCAGGTCGCCAGTTCCGTACAGAGTCGAGCCACGGAGGCAAGTGGGGTTCACCAGGCTTCTTCCCAGCTGCGGAGAAGCTGCCACAGGTGTTTACGGCTCACCTCAGGTCGTTCGGCCCCCTACCGCGAATCAATCTCCTTTCTCCGCCACGATTAAACTCCTGTGGATCAGCTGTTTCCGATAAGTGGAAGGTCTGTGTTTACCGATTCGCCGGGAAGCGGTCCTCTGTTTGCCTCCCTCCCCGCGTCCCCTCGGCCTCCGGCAGCGGCCACCCAGGACTGGTGGGGCGTTCCTGCCGTTGCTGAACCGCCGTTGCCGCGAGCCATGACACTTCTCTCGGATCCGTTCCCACGAAAGATCAAGGAAGGCAGCCGATGTCTCCACGCCTCACCCGGCCGGTGCTGCTCCTGAGAGCGCTCGCGCTCACCGCGCTCATCCCGGCCACCGCCTTCGCACAGGACCCTCCGGGCAGCATCATCGTGGGCCATAGCGGGTGCGAGTCAGTGATCCAGCAGTACTGGAGTGAACGCGCGCCCGGGTCTCTGCAGGTGCAGTGCGAGCATGGTGGAAAGACCGCAGAGAGCTACGGAGTGTCGCAGGACGGAAAGGTGGGCGTTCTGGCCCATACGACGGGGGAGTACGGGACGAACACTCCTTACGCCAGCGCCGAGGCCACGTGGTGGGACATCATTTCATGGAGCGGCGACGGGCTCAACACCCCCACCACGGTCATCTTCCAGATGGCCGTCACGGGAACGCTGAGCGCAACCTCCGGCGGCGACGCCTGGGCGAGGTACGCAACACAGTTCAACAGTCAGCTTGAGTGGGCGTACTGGAATCTGGAAGCAGGCCCGGGATCCCGCTTCGCTCAGATCGACCATAATCCCCTGTTCTCAATCGATGTGGCCGGTGCGACTTCGCTCTATGTCGGTTTCCTGCTTCACGCGAGTTCTTCCGCATCGAGCCATTCAGGATACGGGTCGTCCTCGGGAACCGCTGACCTGAGCCACTCTGGAAGCATTCAGGGACTCCAGTTCCTGAACGTAGCCGGTACCGATATCACGGATCAGGTGAGTTTCAGCTTCACGAACGGAACGCAGATCTACCCGGCCGCCACGGTAACGCCCGAGCCGATCAGCATGGCACTGCTCGGCACCGGGCTCACCGGTCTGGCGGCAGCACGTAGGCGACGGAAGAAACAGGTCGTCCCGGACTGATCGGCACGGGTCAGGCGGAGCGACGCAGCCATTCCGAATCTCCGCCCAACCAGTACCTTCGGAGCGAGACTGCGCGCCACCGGCAGACCCTTCCGGACACGGCGTTCGCACATCGATGGATCTGCACGAGCCCCCGATACGGCTTCGGGGGCTCGTCTCATGGCATGGAGCGCCGACGCTCTGGTCACAGACTGCACCACGGTTTCGCGTGCTCGTACCCGGACCGGGTGCACCGGCGCCGCCGCCACTGGCGCTCCGGTCAGCATCCGGCGATCTTCGGATTCCGACTGTGACTGCTCTGCCCACACACCCCGAGACCGATGCGTTTCTTCAGGATCTTCTGTTTATTCAACAGCCTCGTGCTGTTCTGCTTCGCCACCGGTCTCGAGGCGCAGGTCCGCCCGATCGTGCAGAGCACGGCGGAGCGTGATCAGATGCAGTTCAACGCGGAGATGATGGAGGACTACCAGGGTCTGATCCGCAACTGGAGTTCGGCCATGGGACGCGGCGACACGCGCGCGGCCGCCGCCCTGTATGCCGAAAACGCCGTGATGATCCCCGAGCCGGGCCAGATGGCGTCCGGCCGCCGTGAGATCGAGGCGGCGCTGGTCGAGATGAACACCCGCTGGCGCAACCTTCGCATCGGTCTGCTCGACTTCGAGGCGTCGGGCAGCCTGATGTACGGACTCGGTACCTATGTGTACGAGGAGGGCATCGGCGCGGAGACCTCCACGATCACGGGAACCTATGTGCTGGTGCTGCATCGCGGCGGGCGTAGCCTGCGGATCCGATCGCTGGCGTTCCAGCCGCCGGCGGAGTAGGGCGGGGGAGGGGATCGGAGGGACGAACGGGCACTGTCCCGTCGGCCGAAGTTCCGCTACCTTTCCCGGCCGAACCATCGTGGGTGCGGGGTTCGGCTGGCGCCGGATCGTGCCCGAGAATGAATCCGACAAGCGAGTCAGGAAAGTGATCGGAGCCCGTGCCGAATAGTCCGGCCGCAGTGGGGGGACGTCAGGGCGCGACGATCCCGCCGCCGGTACGCCTGGTGCTCGTCGTCTTCTTCCTCTACGCCTTCCTCGTGGGCATCGGGTTCATCGAGGCGGGGATCGCGGCGATGGGCGCGGGTTTCCAGGCCGGGCTGCTGGAATCCGTGTCGCACCCGATCTCGGGGCTGTGTGCCGGGCTGCTGGCGACCGTTCTCGTGCAGTCGTCCTCGGTCACCACCGCGACGATCGTGGGGATGGTGGGAGCCGGCACGCTCCCGCTGACGCTTGCGGTGCCGATGATCATGGGCGCCAACATCGGCACCACGGTCACCAGCACGCTGGCCGCGCTCGGCAGCATCCGCCGCTCGGAGGAGTTCAAGCGCGCCTTCGCGGCAGCGACCGTGCACGACTTCTTCAATCTTTTCGCGGTCCTGGTGCTCCTCCCGCTCGAGCTCATGTTCGGGCTTCTACGGGAGATCGCCGAGGAGATGACGGAGCTCGTGCGGGGCACCGAGTTCGATGCCGCCGCGCCGGGTCGCAGCCCCATCCGCGTGGCGGTGAAGTTCCCGGTGGACGCGTTGCGTGACACCCTCGACGTCGGCGCCGCCACTCCCTTCATCCTGCTGGGTGTCGGGCTGTTCCTCATCTTCCTCGCGCTGGGGATGATCACCCGCAACATGCGTCGCCTGGTCGCTGGCGGCGTGGAGCGGATGATGAACCGGATCATCGGGCGCGGGGAAGGTGTGGTGGGAATCCTGGTCGGCATCGGCATCACCGTGGCGGTGCAGTCATCCTCCATCACCACCTCCATCCTGGTGCCGCTGGTGGCCGCGGGGATCCTGTCCCTCCCGAGTGCGTATCCGATCACGCTGGGCGCGAACGTCGGTACCACCATCACGGCGCTGATCGCGTCGCTCGCGGTGCTGCGGCCGGAGGGGCTGACGATCGCCTTTGTGCACCTGCTCTTCAATGTGATCGCGCTCGTGATCGTTTACCCGATCCCGCGGATTCGGATGATCCCGGTGCGGCTCGCTGAAGCGCTGGCCGAGCAGGCGGTCCGTCGGCGCTCCGTAGTTCTCGTCTACGTGGTGAGCCTGTTCCTGGTGCTCCCTCTCCTTGGCGTATTTCTGCTTCAGTAGGAGATCCGAAGATGGCATTCAAATTTCTCAGAGACGAGGGGAGCGATCGGCTCGAGGAGGTCGAGGAGAAGGTACAGGTCATGCTCGGCCACGATCGCCACGAGTTCGAGCTTGCCATGTCCGCTCTCCTTGGAAAGGTGGTCGCGAGCGAGGTGAACGCGGAACTGCGCGACACGGATCGCAAGGTCAACCGCCTGGAGCGGGAGATCCGCCGCGCGCTGGTGGTGCACGCCAGCGTCTTCGGAGGCATCGACACGCCGGCCGTGCTGGTCTACATGTCCATCGTGAAGGACGTGGAGCGCGTGGGCGACTACTCCAAGAACATCCTGGACCTGGCGCTGGACGGTGCCAACCTCGGGACCGCCCCGGACGCCGAGGAGTGGCGCGGGCTCGCGGGCGAGATCGCCACTCTGATTACGGACGCGGGCGACGTCTTCCGCGCGCGTGACGCGGAGCGCTGCCGCCATCTGCTCAGCCGCGGTGACAAGCTGCTGGACCTGTTCGACGAGCGCGTGTCGCAGCTGGTGAAGCAGGGGCACGGTGAGGAGCAGGCGGTCGCGCGTGCGCTCACGCACCGCTACCTGAAGCGGGTCGTGGCCCACCTGATGAATCTGCTCTCGGCCGTGATCATGCCGCTGGACCGCCTGGACTACTTCGACGAGGATCCCGAGGACCGGCGTCTCTGATGGACGATGACGGGCGGGCTACGGCTCGCCCCGCATCATCGCCGGCACCACGACGACGGGGACGGTCGCACGCTTGAGGATGTCCTGTGTGGTGCTCCCCAGGATCAGGTGGCTGATCGCGCTGCGCGACTCGGTGCCGATCACCACATAGTCCGCGTTCTCCTCCACCGCTGCGCGCGTCACCTCGTCGCACACCTCCCCCTCCGTGATCCGGACGCGCACCGGCATCCCGGCCAGGTTCCGCTCCACGTACTGCTCGATGTCGCGGTTCACCTCTTCGATGATCCGGCGACGGAGTGCGTCGTGGTCGTCTCCGGTGGATGCATGGAGCTGCGGCACCGTGTCCAGCTCCTCCGCCACGTAGACCAGCACCACCTCGCCCCCGATCTGCTGTGCCAGTCGCCCGGCGGCCGCCGCCGTGGGGTCGGGTCGCTCACTCAACCGCACTGCGAGAAGGATCGTCGGCGTCATCGGGGTCGCTCCGGGTCAGGGCTGCGCGGCGTCCGATCCGTACGGCGGGGTATGGTGGTACGCGCGAGCCAGCGGGCCAGCGGTGAGGGTACCTCGGTCCAGTTCATCATCTGCTCCGACGGAGCTCGCAGCGCCATGACGAAGGCGCCCGCCGCCGCGAGCGCGACGCCGATGAACACCACCATACCGGGGATCCCCCCGATGGCGGCGCGCGCCACCAGCTGCGACAGGGTTTCGGCGGGTACGGGGTGCACCTCGAGCTTCAGCAACCACGCGACGCCGGCAACCGTGAAGAGATATCCATAGTTGCGCCGGATGCGGTACCCCATGGCGCGCATCAGGCTCAGGTGCGGCACCAGCCGTCCGAGGTCGTCGGCCACCGCCGAGAGGGTCGCCCGCTGATCCTCCGACTCCACCTCGGTCTGCCCCTTCAGCACCGGCACCACCACATGGCGGTTCAGCAACCGAAACCGACGTCGCCAGAGGTCGAAGATCTGGTAGCGGCGCGACTCCATCAGCAGGAAGACCCCGTTGAAGCCGAGTGCGAGCAACAGGACGAAGTGCGGCGCGCTCACCGTGCCGAAGGAGAAGGTGACCATCACGGCGGTGGTGGCCGCGGCCCAGTTGGTGGTCGCGTCCATTCGCTGCCGCCACACATCCATGTGCGCCACCACCGCCCGATAGAAGTGAACGAAGACGGGGTGGCTCAGATCGGGTCGCTCTGGCATGGGAGCGGGCACTGCAATTCTCAGGCGCGAGGAGGAATGCGTCGGAGTGTGGGCCGATGCCGGTGGTCAGTGACTGGTTAACGGCAGTTCCGGGAAGTCTTCAGGCTGCCGGGGTCAGTTTCTGGTTGGGGCGTTCAGCGGCAGGCTCCGGGCTGCCGTTACCAGTGACTGGTGACGAGGCCGGCAGACTGCGCCGCCCCCGTTCACCAGAAACAAGCCATGGCAGCCCGAAGAGTTCTCCCGCGCCTCCTACCTCCCGATCCAGTACGTCGCCTTCACCAGGAACACATTCGTCGACGGCTCCCGCAGGATCCCCTCGAGATCGCGGGTCAGGTCGAAGGTTCCGATCGGGAGAATGCCGCTGCGCTGCTGCTGCCAGACCAGGAAGAGGGCGGAGCCGGGGCGGTACTCCCAGCGGAGCACGGCGTTGCCGCGCAGCGACCGGAGGTTGAAGTCCGGGTCGTCGAACCGGACGTTGAAGCGGGCATCATCGCCGGCCGGCGTGGTGACGGGGCAGTCCAGCGCCGCTTCCGGCGCAATGATGATGCGATTGCCATAGCGGCAGACGGTGCCGCGGTCACGGCCGTACTGGTCGAAGTCGTAGCTGCGAGGCTCGCCGAACTCCTTGAAGTTCTCGTACCGGCCCGCCGCGACGAACGGCTGTGCGTAGAGCTGCAGTGAGAGGTCGCGAGTGAAGGTCCAGTCGAGCCGGGTGCTGAGCCCGAAGGTGGTCTGCTCGATCTCTCCGAACACATAGCGGCGGCCGAAGGTCTCGGTGGCGGCCGCATCGGTGACCGCGGTCACGTACTGCGCGCTCCCGCGCCGCATGCTCACGTTCGGTCCCACCTGCAGCCGCACCGCGGAGGAAGGACGCCAGTCGGCGTTCAGATTCGCGTTGCTCCCGTGCGAACCGCCTTCACTCCCGAACAACCCCATGTTTCCGTTGATGGAAACCCGGTTCCGGGAGGGTGAACCGAAGAAGGTCGAGACCTCGTATCCCGGCGGCCGCCGGGCAATCGGCCCGCCACGCGTCAGTCTCTCGTCGTACGATGCCACGCTCACGTTCCCCTCGGCGCCCAGGTAGAACATGTTGCGGAAGGTGCCATTGCCGCCCGCCCCCGCGATGATCAGCGTCGGGTCGCCTCCGAAGTTCCATCGTCCCGCGGTGAAGGCGTATCCCGACCGGTCGCGGAAGATGCGCCCCGGCTCATTCACCCGCCGGCCGAAGAATGCGGTCGCGGACCGGTAGTCGGTCGGTCCCTGGAAGCCGAGATCGTTGAGTTCGAAACCGGGGCTGCTCTCCTTGTATCCGAGCGTCATGTCGTACCGCCCCATGTAGCGCAGCGCAACCTCGCCGATGTGACCGGTCAGGGAGGTGCGGTTCGGGTCGAGGCGCACGTGCGTCGCGTCCGGGCGCTGCCAGTAGCGGGAGGGTGAGCGCTGCGTGCGCTCGATCGCCTCCGCAGAGCCACGCACGTGACTTCCCGCGAGGTAGCCGGACAGCGTCCACTGGCGGCGGGCCCAGTTGTGCTCGAAGTCCGCCCCGCCGAAGTAGGCATCCGAGCGGAGCATCGGGTGGAGCGGCCCGTCCGCGGCGAGACCGCGAGTGGTCGCGCTGAACATCCCGCCCGCCACCGAGTTGCCGGCGCGGTACTCGCGCTGAAGCCGGCTGAGGAAGTAGTTGGTCCCCGGCTCCACCGGGGTGCTGTGGTGCTCGCCATCCGGGGTCACGTACCGTGCAGACTCCCGGTTGGTCAGCGCGTTCATCACCCCCACCGTCCATGGCCCCACCTTCCCGGTCACCTTCGCGGCGCCGAGGATGGAGGTCTCCTGCGGCGCATCGACGTAGGCGTACGTCGTGCCCTGCAGCAGGCGCTGCGGTGAGCGGCCGATGCGGCGCGAATAGAAGAAGGTCTGCCCGTCCAGGTTGATGTTGGTGCGCACCTGACCGAAGCGGAACACATCCGCGCCCTCCACGAAGAAGGGACGGCGTTCGTTGAAGAAGCTCTCGAAGGCGGAGAGGTTGATCACCGCCGGGTCCAGCTCCACCTGCCCGAAATCAGGGTTGATGGTGCCGGTGAGCGTGAGACCGGAGGTGAGCCCCACCTTCACGTCGGCGCCGCCGGTGAGACTCGAATGGTTGCTGCGGAAGAAGGGGTTACCGTCCTCGACCGGCGCCCGCGTCAGGCGCGCGCTGGTGTACGGCTGCACCTCCATCCGTCGCACCGGCCGGATCCCGTCGATCCCGCGCAGTTCACCGAACCTCGAGACGAAGCCGGGGCTGCGGCGGTCCCACGGCGCCCAGGAGAAGCGCTGCTCCCGCCGCGCCACGTCCCGCATCACCTGGAAGCCCCACACCCGCTCGCCGGCGGCCCCGGCGTGGTAGCGCAGCTGGGAGAGCGGGATCCGGTACTCCGCCGTCCAGCCCAGCGAATCGATCTCGGTCGCCACCTGCCAGACAGCGTCCCAGGAGCCGTCCTCGTTGCCGTCGTTGTAGGCGTACACGTCACGCTGCACCCCCCGCGGGTTCACCGAGAAGCGGAATGCGGAGCGGCGATCGTGATACGAATCGATGATCACGTGGATCCAGTCCGAGTAGATTCCCGCGGGATCGCGACGGGCAAGCGGAGCCGCGATGGAGTCCGGCCTGGAGTCGAAGGCGCGCACCCCCACGTAGATGGCCTGATCGTCCCAGAGCACCCGCACCTCGGTGGCGTCGGTCGGCTGAGCGCCCGGATCCGGGTAGCTCTCCGTGAACCCGGTGGACGGTGTGGCGCGCGCCCACGCCTCCTCGTCCAGACGGCCATCGATGCGGATCTCTCCGGCGAGCCGCGACGCCTGCATCACCGGCACGGGAGCGGACGCACCTGCACCGGCATCCTGCGCGGCAGCGGACGTGTTCCCGACCGTCAGAAGCACGGGAACGGCGGAGGCCAGCAGTGCGATTGTTCTCGGAATCATTGGACAGAAGGAGGAATCCTGGTTTGAAGCCGCCATGCATTGGACGGCGATCCCCGGGGGGGTCTGCTCCACAGTACGGACGGGAGCGGCGAAGGTTTCAGCAGGTCGCGCGTGACCGGTACGTCGGTCGGTCCATCTTTTCGTTCTCGATTGGATGCCGGCCGGGGTCGATTGGTTTGCCTCGCTTGCGACGCCGGCATTCATCCACTTATTTCAGCGGCACATCCTTCGTCTCCCCGCCCCACCCTCAGGAGCGCTGCGTGAAGCCTGGCCGCGTACCAACCATTCCGGGGTTTCCCCTGGTCGTGCCTGCGGGGGGGGCGATGCACGCCGTCGCCGCCATGGCTCAGCCGTACGACCTGGTGATTCGGGATGGACGTGGCCACCGGGTGACCGGGCTTCCCGACTGCCTCGCCGGCGGATGAGCCCGCGGGCGGGCGGCGGGGCGGGGAAGCGCGCACGCGGCGGGCGGTCGCTCGAGGAGTACCGCCGCAAGCGGGACTTCGAGAAGACGTCTGAACCGGCGGGCGAGGACACAGCGGGATCGCAGAGTGAGAAGCTCGTCTTCGTGATCCAGAAGCACGCCGCCTCGCACCTCCACTTCGATCTCCGCCTGGAGCTGGATGGGGTGATGCGCAGCTGGGCCGTTCCCCGGGGACCGTCGCTCGACCCGGAGGTGAAGCGGCTCGCGATGCAGGTGGAGGATCACCCGATGGAGTACAACCGGTTCGAGGGTACGATTCCGGCCGGCGAGTACGGGGGCGGCACCGTGATGCTCTGGGATCGCGGCACCTACCGTCCGGACGAGAAGCGTCCGGGCGAGAGCGATCAGGACGCGGTGCGGCGGTCGCTGAAGGCGGGGAAGCTCTCCTTCACCTTCGCGGGGGAACGGCTCCGTGGTGCATACACACTGGTGCGCACCGACCGCGGCCCCAGGCCGAAATGGCTCCTCTTCCGCCAGCAGGGCGACCGCCCCGCCCTGCGCGGGCGTGACATCACCGACCGTGTGACCACGTCCGTCGCCAGCGGGCGGACCATGGAAGAGATCACGGCCGCCGGAGACCGCGTCTGGCGCTCCAACCGCGGCGATTCCGAGGGTGGCGAGCAGCAGGGGAAGAGACGCCGATCGGCCGCGCCCGTCGCCCCCGCCGTTCCGATGCCGGTGGACGAGCTACCGCCGGATCGTGGCTGGAGCTTTGAACCGTGGCGCGGCGGCGCACGCGTGCTGGCGCTCGCAACCGCCCGGGACGCACGGCTCATCGATGGGAGCGGCCGCGACCTGACCCCCCACCACGAGGAGCTGGCCGCGGAGCTCGCCTCGCTCGTGCGGCGCACCGGGCGCACCTTCATCCTGGAGGGCGAGCTGGTCGAGGGAGCGGTGCCCGAGCTCCACGCGAGCGATCTGCTGATGGAGGGTGAGAAGTCTCTGCTCAGCCGATCGTGGAAGGCTCGGCGGACGGCGCTGGAGCGACTGTTTCATCGCCGGCGGCACACGCTTGTCGCACTCCAGACGATCGCCGATGGTTCGGCCACCATGCTCCGTCGCGCCCGTCGCGAGCAGTGGCCGGCTGTGATCGCCCGGCGTCGCAGTGGCCGGATCCCACCGGGCGAGCAGAGCGACGACCTGGTGCGCTTCGCGCTGGTAGATTGAACCACCCTCCCGCAGCAATGACCATCGACCCCGACCCGAGCCGGCCCAGATGACGCTTACAGGATCCCGTTTTCTCCTCCCGTTCGTACTGCTTCTCGCCACCGCGCTGCCGTCGGCCCTCGTGGCGCAGCCGGCGCCGCTCGCCGGTTTCGACGCGTACATCGAGCGCGCGATGGTCGAGTGGGAGGTGCCCGGGCTCGCCATCGCCGTGGTGCGCCACGACTCCGTGATCTTCGCGCGAGGGTACGGCGTACGTGAGGACGGCCGGTCCGAACGGGTCGACGAGCACACGCTCTTCGCGATCGCCTCCACCACCAAGGCGCTGACCGCCGCCGCACTGGGCACGCTGGTGGACGAGGGGCGCCTCGGCTGGGACGATCCGGTCACCCGTCATCTGCCGCGCTTCGAGCTGACGGACCCCTACGTCAGCCGGGCCTTCACCGTTCGCGATCTTCTCACCCACCGCAGCGGGATCGCGCGTCACGATCTGCTCTGGATCGCCGCACCCTTCGACCGGGCGGAGATCCTCAGCCGCGCCCGCCATCTCCCGACCAGCGGGAGATTCCGCACGGATTACGGCTACCACAACGTCATGTACATCGCCGCGGGCGAAGCGGCCGCCGCCGCCGCCGGGATGTCCTGGGACGACCTGGTGGAGCAGCGCCTCTTCCGCCCGCTGGGGATGACCCGCAGCACCACGCGCAGCGCCGTGGTGGACACGCGGGAAAACGTTGCAGTCGCCCATACCCGGGTGAATGGCCGCGTCACACCGCTGCAGCGCCGCAACTACGACAACATCGGCGGCGCGGGAGCGGCGTGGTCCAGCGTGTGGGACATGGCGCAGTGGGTGCGGATGAACCTGGCGGATGGCAGCCATGGAGGAGCGCAGATCCTGCAGCCAGCGACGCTCCGGGAGATGCATGCGCCCCAGACCATCATCCGCTCCGATTCGCTCGCCGAGCGCCTCTTTCCGACCACCCATTTCCGCGCCTACGGCCTCGGGTGGAACCTGCAGGACTACCACGGCCGCAAGCTCGTCCACCACTCCGGCTCCATCAACTGGACGCGCACCCAGGTGGGGATGATCCCGTCGGAGAACGTGGGCGTGGTGATCATCGCCAACCTCAGCAGCAGCAACCTGCAGCATGCGCTGATGTACCGGGTGCTGGACGCCTTTCTGGGTGTACCCGATCATGACTGGAGTGCCGAGTATCTGGCGCTCTCCCGGCGTGCCGACCAGCGCTCCGCCGCACAGCGTCGGCAGGTGGAGAGTGCCCGGGTGTCCGGCACCCGTCCGTCGCTTCCGGTCGAGCGACTCGCGGGGCGATACAGCAGCGATCTGTACGGCGACATGCGCCTCGAGCAGGAAGGCAATCGCCTGGTGCTGCACTACGCGCCCGACTACGTGGCGGACCTTGAGCACTGGCACCACGACACCTTCCGCGCCGTCTGGCGCCGGCCGGGATTCGGAACCGCCTTCGTGACCTTCGCCCTCGACCCGCGCGTCCGCCCGACCGCCATCGAGGTGGAGGACTTCGGCCGGTTCGAGCGTGCGGCGCAGCAGTGACCTGAGCTTCCAGTTGAAGGATCATTCCACCGTCCGGTGAGTCATCCGCGCAGGAATGAAGAAGGGGCCGGGGAGAACCTCCTCCCCGACCCCCGACCCCCGACCCCCGACCCCCGACCCCCGACCCCCGACCCCCGACCCCCGACCCCCGACCCGGCTCAGTCCACGAACCCCCGCTTCCGCATCAGCGCCTCCACCCGCGCATCGCGTCCCCTGAACTGCCGGTATCCCTCCGCCGGATCCACGGTGTTGCCCGTGGAGAAGACGTGCTCGATCAACCGCCGGGCGACGTCGGCGTCGTACGGCCCCCCGGCCTCGGTGAACGCCTCGAAGGCATCCGAGGTCAGCACGTCCGACCAGAGATAGCTGTAGTAGCCCGCCGAATACGAGTCGCTCCCGAAGATGTGCTGGAAGTGTGGCGAGCGGTGCCGCATCACGATTTCCGAGGGCATTCCCAGCTCCGTCAGGGTTGCGCGCTCGAAGGCGCGCGTATCGATCTCGCCTGCGCCGGCCAGGTGCAGCCGCATGTCGATCAGCGCACTCGACAGGTACTCGGTGGTGGCGAAGCCCTGATTGAAGGTGGAGGCGCGACGGATCCGCTCCACCAGCTCCTGCGGGATCGGCTCGCCGGTGCGATAGTGCACCGCGAATCGCTGCAGCACCTCCGGCGTCTCCAGCCAGTGCTCCAGCAGCTGAGACGGGAACTCCACGTAGTCACGCGCCACCGCCGTGCCCGCCAGCGACGGATAGTTCACGCTGGAGGAAAGCCCGTGCAGCGCGTGCCCGAACTCGTGGAAGAGCGTGGTGGCGTCGTCCCACGAGATGAGCACCGGCTCGCCGGGCGCCGCCTTCACGAAGTTGGAGTTGTTGGAGACGATGGTGGTGACATCGCCATCGAACCGCTCCTGCGACCGGTAGGCATTCATCCAGGCGCCCGACCGCTTCCCCGCGCGCGCATAAGGATCGAAGTAGAACAGCCCCACGTGCGAACCGCTATCACGATCGGTGACCTCCCAGACGGTCACGTCCGGGTGGAACACCGGCACATCGTTCACCGGGGCGAAGCGGAAGTTGAACAGCTCACCCGCGACCCAGAACATCCCCTCCGTCAGGCGGTCCAGCTGCAGGTAGGGGCGGACCTCGGACTGATCCAGGTCGTAGCGTTCCAGCCGCACCTTTTCCGCGTAATACCGGTAGTCCCACGGCTCGATGGTGATGTCCGCACCCTCGCGGCGGGCCAGGGCCTGCATGTCGGCGACCTCCTCCCGCACGCGCGCCACCGCCGGCGTCCAGACCGCCTCCAGCAGCTCCATCGCGCGCTGCGGCGTCGCCGCCATGGTGTTCTCCAGGCGCCAGTGGGCGTGCGTCTGGTAGCCGAGGAGCGTCGCCCGCTCGGCCCTCAGCGCGAGGATCTCGCTCATGATCGGGTGATTGTCCGTCTCACCCCGCTCACCACGATCCACGAACAGGCGCCACGCACGCTCCCGCAGGTCGCGCCGATCGGAATAGGTGAGGAACGGGTCCATGGACGACCGGGTGTTGGTGATCACCCACCGCCCCGGATACCCCTTCTCCTCGGCGGCCGTGGCGGCCGCGGCGACCTGCGACTCCGACAGACCCGCCAGATCCGCCTCACTCTCCAGCAGCAGGTACTGCCCGTCCTCGTCGGTCAGCACGTTCTGTCCGAACTGCGTGAACAGCTGCGCGAGCCGCTGATTGATCGCCGAGAGCCGCTCCTTTGCCGGCCCGTCCAGGCGCGCGCCGGCGCGGACGAAGTTCGTGAAGTACAGCCAGCTGAGACGCTCCTGCTCCGGCGTCAGCCCGGCGCTCTCACGCCCCTCGTACACCGCCTCGATCCGCCGGAACAGTGCCTCGTTCTGGGTGATGCGGTCCGAGAAGGCCGCCAGCCGCGGCGCCATCTCCCGCTGTACCGCCTGCACCTCGGGGGTGTTCAGGTTCGAGCCCCAGATCCCGTAGGCCACGCGCACACGGTCCAGCGTGCGGCCGGCACGCTCCATCTCCGCGATCGTGTTCTCGAACGTCGGCGGCGAGGGATCGGACGCGATCCGGTCGATCTCCGCCAGCTGCTCCGTCATCCCCGCCTCCAGCGCGGGCTGGAAGTGCCGGACCTCCACGAGGTCGAAGGGGGGCACCCCGCCATAGGGGCCCGTCCACTCCGCCAGCAGCGGGTTGGCGGCCGTTGTGCTTGCTGTGTCCACGTTAGGTATGGTGGCGCACCCGCCGCTTCCGGTCACAGCGATCAGCGCCGCGGTGCAGGTGAGGAATTTGATGCGATGATCCAGCATGTACAGCTCCGTTCACGAGGATGGCACGGCTCCGGCTCGCCGGTCGCGCGGGTCCTGCGCGGTACTCCGTTACGCCCGTACGGTTCCTCCGATACACGCGGGATTGTCGCTCGATGGACTCTCAGGGCCGAGTCGATATCCTCATTTGCATCAGGCACATGCGATGCCGGCGCTCGATTGGTTCGACGTGTCGCCGGAGCCCGGCGGCAGACCGGGCGCAACGGCTCACTGCGTCTGCACGATCTCGTCCGTGATGCGGTATTCCCCGTCGAGCCAGCCGATGATCTCCCGCGCCGCCGGGTGCTGGACGTCCTGCCAGCGCGACCGGATCAGCGTCTCCTTTTCACCGAGTCGATCGAGTCCGACGTCCTGGAGGATCAGCAGGTCCTCGGCCAGCCGGGCGCCGAGTTCATCCCCCATCACCGCCGCCGCCGCGCCGGCAAACGCCTCACCATAGCTGTAACCCGGCCCGCGCCGATAGCTCTCGGGCAGCGTGAGCGCGGGGATGCGGGTGAGTGTCGGCTGCAGAGCCGGATTCACTCCGTGCCCCGCGATGTGCTGCGCGATGTCGGCCGGACGGCCGGTGAAGGCGCGGATGTGGAGGAACTGTGACATCCGCTGCCCATCGTTGACCGGGTAGTTGTCCCAGAGGAAGGGTTTCCGGCCGAGCTGCTCGGCGACGCGCTGGAGGTGCCCGGGTGAGAACTCCCGGGAGATCACCTCCTCACCGGTCCAGAAGATCTCGATGGCCGGATCGAGCCCCCCTGCGAGCCGCTCCAGGTAACGGGCGGGGCGCTGTCCGAAGGCGCGATCCAGAACGGGATCGTCGCTGTAGTAACTCGGGCAGACGAACAGGCGGGAGGCCGGTGAGCGCTCCGCCACCCAGCGGATGATCTCGATCTGGCGATCCGCGAGGTCGGGCAGGTCGCCGCGCATGTCGTCGAAGAGGATCGCGAAGTCGTCGATCTCCATGCCGCGGAGGAACTCCAGCTTGCGGGTGAGCGCCTGCCGGGCCTCCCCGTCGAAGCCGAGGTACAGCTCGTAGGGGCTCAGCCCCACTCCGAAGCGGACGCCGAGATCGCGACATCGCCGGGAAAGGGAGAGGAGCCGCTCGGCCTCATCCGACGGTGGATCTTCGCGCCAGCGGCGGCGCAGGAAGACGTCCGCCTTGGGCGCGTACAGGTAGAAGCCGTAGCCGTGGGGCGCGAGGAAGGAGATGGTCTCCTCCCGCTCCTTCCAGCTCCACGGCCGTCCGTAAAATCCCTCGATGATCCCGAGCTCCACGCCCATCGAACCCAACCCCCTTCCGGATGGTCCTCGCTCCCGCTGATGCCGGGGCGCACGCGGACGCAGGGATCGAGCCGCCGCCTCCCCCCGGGCGTACCCCGGCCCGGGCTGGACGGTCGTTCGGTCGCTCCTTGTTCACGCTGCTCGACCGGGTTATATTTCGCGTGTATATCGAGGGGTCTCCCCCCAGTTCCGGCGGTTGTCCGGCGCTCCTCGCGGGGCGACCGAGCGCCGCTCTTTCCTTCTCCCGGAGCACTGCTTTGAGCGAAGTCGATCTGGCCGCCGAGATGGCAGCTGCCCGCAAGCGGCTCAGCGAGCGGACGGCTCGGGCGATCCGCGACTCCCGTGTTCTGGCGATCAGGGCGG
Source organism: uncultured Gemmatimonadales bacterium (assembly GCA_963793235.1). Taxonomy (GTDB): domain Bacteria; phylum Gemmatimonadota; class Gemmatimonadetes; order Longimicrobiales; family Longimicrobiaceae; genus CAWBZF01. The sequence goes on along the minus strand of CAWBZF010000006.1, from coordinate 454,439 downwards.
CCGTCCGCCCCGGTTCCAGCCGCACGGAGATCGAGGAGCTTGCTCGTAGCTTCTATCCGCGTCTCGGTCCGGAGCTGCTCGAGGAGGCAACGAACATCGTCTGCGAGATGCAGCGTGGACACATTCCCGAAGCGCCTCGCGAGCAGTAGCAACAGGAAACGATCGGTTTGAGAGGAGGGGATGCCACCTGGCACCCCCTTTTCGTTTTTCGTAGATCGATGGACGAGTTCCCGCTCCGTATCCCGACGCCGCAGGGAACACAAGAAGCACCAAAAGACAAAAGTGGGTATCCACTTCCGTCCAGCAGCAGCCCCCGTCGATCACGGAGTTCCGCCGTCCACCGGCACACCGGAAGCAGCTTCCTTGTTGCCGGGCCGCCGCATCGTTACAATCCCGACGCCTCACCAGCTCGTTCCTTCATCGCTCGCCCACGCACGCATGGAACCCACTGCCGCCCTGGACCCGACGACCGCCACCTTCTGGGTGCGGGTGGGTGCCGCGATTCTGTGCGGCGGGATGCTGGGGCTGGAGCGGCAGCTCCGCGGCAAGCCGGCCGGTATCCGGACGAGCATCCTGATCTGCCTCGGCACGATGTGCTTCGTGATGCTCGGCGGCGCCTACGCCGCTGAGCACGTGGATCCCACCCGCGTGCTGGGCCAGGTGGTCACCGGCATCGGGTTCCTCGGCGCGGGCGTGATCCTGACGCGCGAAGGGCTCGTCGTCGGCGTCACTTCGGCGGCGGTGATCTGGGTGCTCGCCGCGCTGGGCGCCGCCGTCGGGATGGGCTTCGTTCTCCCTGCCGTGACACTGGCCGGCATCACCCTGCTGATCCTGGTGGGTGTGGAGCGGCTCGAATCCACCTACCGCTCGCTCCGACGGGGCGTACACAGCCGCCTCATCGGACAGCCGTCACAGCAGGAATAGCGCTAGTGAAGGTGCGGTGGAGCCGGGCGCAGGTGCTCCGGCCGCCGCAACCCCTCCGGCGCCACGAACGGCCGATGCGGCACCGGGTCCGTTTCGGGCGCCCCGAACTCCCGTCGCAACTCGCCCAGCCGCACGGTCAGCCGCTCCCGCACCTCGCGGTACTCCGGGCTGTCGTGGACGCTCCGCAGCTCCAGCGGGTCACGCTCCAGATCGAACAGCTCCCAGCGGTCCACCTCGTAGAAGTGGATCAGCTTGTGGCTCCGGGTGCGGACTCCGTACTGGCGGTGGACCATGTGCCAGTCCGGGTACGCGAAGTACTGGTAGTAGATCGCATCCCGCCAGTTCGCGGGCGCCTCCCCGCGGAGGAGCGGCACGATGCTGCGGCCCTGCATCCCGGCGGGCGTGGGAGCGCCACCGATCTCGAGAAAGGTCTGCGCCAGGTCCAGGTTCATGATCAGGTGATCGTCCACCCCGCCGGGCTCCACCACCCCCGGCCACCGCACCAGCAGCGGCGTCCGCAGCGACTCCTCGTACATCCACCTCTTGTCGAACCATCCCCGATCCCCGAGAAAGAAGCCCTGATCGGAGCCGTCGAGGCCGAGCGCGCGGAAGCGGGCGTTCTCCGCACCGTACGCCGCTTCCCAGGCGGCCGCCTGCTCCGTCGTGAGGTTCTCCGGAGCCACCAGCTTAAGGTCGCGGTCGAACAGGTCCAGCTCGAGGGTCATCTCCGCGTCGCGCGTGCGGAACGCCCGCCCCTCCCCGGTATCCCAGAAGGTCGGCGGCTCGGCGAACACGGTATCGCGGAAGAGACCCAGCTGTTCGGGACCGGGATCCCAGAAGCGGTGCGGTGCGTTGAAGTGCAGCATCATCAGGAAGGGGCGGTCGCCTGAACGCTCACCCAGCCACTCCATCGCCCGCTCCGTGATCACGTCGTTCGTGTACCCCTGGTGCCGGACCGTGTCACGCGCGCTCAGCAGCGTCGGGTTGTAATACGGCCCCTGACCCGCCAGCACCTCGAAGTGATCGAACCCGACCGGCTCGCTCTTCAGGTGCCACTTGCCGAAGAGGCCGGTCGTGTACCCCGCCTCCCGCAACAGCCGCGGAAAGGTCGTGGCGGTCGGGTGCAGCGCCTCCACGTTGGTCATCACCCCGTTCAGATGACCGTACTGGCCGGTGAGCACCGTGGCACGGCTCGGCCCGCAGATGGAGTTGGTCACGAACGATTGCGTGAACAGAACGCCGGATGCAGCGAGCCGATCCAGGTGCGGCGTCGGCGGGAGCTCCGCTCCGTACGACAGGTGCGCGCGGTACGCGGAGAGTGCGTGCGCCGCGTGATCGTCGGAAAAGAGGAAGACGATGTTCGGTCGCTGCGCCGCCGCTCCGGTCGCGTGGAAGAGCAGCGTCAGCAGTAGCCACTGTGCCGCGGATGCCGCGCTCAGGCGGAGGGGGGCGACCGGCTCGTTCATCGGGGGTGTCCTCGCGGGTGGGAGAGGGAGGGTCCGTGCGGAGAGGATGGCACCGGGTGGCGCGCGCGGCAAGGCACTCGTCGGGGGCACGAGTGTTGACCGCCCTCGCCTCCTCATCCGCGCCCACCTGGAGAGGACGCGCAGCGTCCGGTGGGGAAGGAGGTCGGCATTCTCGGTGACGAGAGCGGCCGCCCTCTAATACAAATGTTTCCAGCGGGCGTTCCGCTGCTCTTTGCGGCGTAGCCACTTAGCCGCTTCTCTGGCACGCTCCTTCCCTCCTGCTGCGGGCATGCCGGCCCCGGATCGGTACCCACCGGGGCATCAACGTGAGAGATCGGGAGTGGAAATGAACGATACGAGAGAGCCGAAGCGCCGGTCCGAGCGGTTCATGATGCTGGAGCTGGTGCTCGGCGTCCTGCTCTTCGCGCTGGCGATCTTCCTGTACTGGATTCCCGCCGCCCGGGAGCCGTTCATCCCGCGCTGGTGGAGCCTGCCCGTGCTGGCGGGGCTCTTCTTCGGGTTGCTCTGGCTGCACCGGTGGCGGCGTCAGAACCGCACCATGGAGGCGCGGCAGGAAGCGGTGCAGGAGGTGACTCGGGAAGCGCGCGAGAAGCAGCTGGAGCAGGATCGAGGGTCGCCCGTGGCGGTGGAGCCATCCGCTGCACCGGCGACCTCGACGGCGGGGGGCGGCACGGAGCGGGAGGGTGACCGTTCGATCATCCCGGCAACGGGTGAAGCGGATGCCCGAAGGGAGAACGAAAGGGTTGCTCCGCGCGAACGCCGGCCGTGATCGGGGCGGTACGGGGGTGCCCGGCGGGGCTGAAGCGGCCCGGCCGCCGGCCGCCGGCAGGAGCTTCGCTGGTCCCTCTCTTGCACGCCATTCGGGTGCGGCCATCCGGCCGCGTTTCACCCCTTCTCAAAGCTCCACGCGACCGGCTTCGCAGCAATGGCAACACGATTCGCCGACCCCAGCAGACCCCGCTTCGGGCAGGTGCGCCGTGGCTTGTCTCCCGGCCGCTCGCCCGCCTCCGCCCCGCTCGCCCGCACGGCACCACCGCGCCCCCTGGTGATGATCGCCGACGACGAGCCGGGGATCCGTGGTGCGCTGTCGGAGATCCTCTCCGACGCCGGTTACCGCGTGCGGAGCGCCGCCAGCGGGGAGGAACTGCTCGCGATGGCGCGCCACGAGCGGCCGGGCGCCGTGCTCCTCGACCTGGCGATGCCGAACGGCGACGGAGTGGAGACTGCCGGTGCGCTGCGCGCCACCGAGGGGCTGGAGGCCGTCCCCATCATCGCGGTGACCTCCTCCTGGCTGGGAGAGCGGCTGGACCTGCTGGAACCGTCGGGCTTCACGGCCTCTCTGCGCAAGCCGTTCGGTGCGGTGGAGATCACGGATCTCCTCGCCCGCACGCTCCCCCCACGGCAGGAGCGAGCGCGCCCCGTTTGAGCCGTGAGGCGGGCGTCAATAGAGCTCGCGGAGCGAACCGTGCTCCGCGAGCTTGCGAACGACGGCCGCGAGCAGCGGCGCGACGCTCGCCACCCGCACCACGCCGCCGGGGTTCACCGGCACCGTGTCCGTCACCAGGACGCTTTCGATTCCCGCGCGCTCCAGCCGCTCGGCCGCGCCGTCGAGCAGCAGTCCGTGCGTCGCGGCGACCCTGCACGAACGGGCGCCCGCCGCCTGTAGGGCCCTCGCGCTCTCCACCAGTGTGCCGCCGGTGGAGATCATGTCGTCGATGATCAGGCACGACATCCCCTCCACCTCACCGACCAGGTGCGTGGTCTCGGTGAGCGTGGCGCTGGCGCGGCGCTTGTGGAGCACGGCCAGCGGCCGCTGCAGCCGCTCCGCGTACGCGGTCGCGAGCACCACCCTCCCGGCGTCCGGCGCGACGACCACGGTATCGTCCGGGAGCTCGGTGGCCAGTGCGGCGCAGAGGGTGGGGACGGCGGTGAGGGTATCCACCGGGATCGCGAAGAAGCCCTCGGTCTGGATCGTGTGCAGGTCGATGGTGACCAGGTGGTCGATCCCCACCGTCTCGATCAGCCGTCCCACCATGCTCGCGGTGATCGGCTCACGGCGGCCGTGGCGCTTGTCGGCGCGGGCGTAGCCGAAGTACGGGACCACCACGGTCACCGAGGTCGCAGCGGCCCGCCGGCAGGCGTCGGCGAAGGTGAGCAGCTCGATCAGGTGGTCGTTGACCGGCGGGCAGGTGGGCTGCACCACGTACACGTCGTAACCCCGAACCGACTCCAGCAGCCGCACCGAGACCTCGCCATCGGGAAAGCGATCGATCTCACAGCCGGCGAGCTCGATGTCGAGCGTCCGGGCGATCGCCGTGGCAAGGGGCGGGTTGGCGCTGCCGCTGAAGAGCCGGAATCCGTTTGGCATCCGCACGCGCCTACGCAGGAGCCATTCCGCACCCCTGAAAACAACGCCGTCGCTTCGCCGGCCCGGCGCCCGACGGGGTTCACCGGTGGGCCCCGCCCCGGTTCGGCGCCGTTCCCGTCCGCTTGCGCCGGCCGGAAGCGCCCGTCCATCTTCATCCCATGTCGAACGCGCGAATTCTGGTCGTGGAGGACGAGCCGGACATCTCCGCGCTGGTGGCCTACCATCTCGCCCGCGAATCGTATCGCGTGCGGACGGCGGCCACCGGAGGCGAGGCGCTGGCCGCCCTGACGTCCGAGGTGCCGGATCTCCTGGTACTGGACCTGATGCTGCCGGAGATGTCGGGACTCGAGCTGTTGCAGGAGATCCGGCGCCGCCCCGAGTGGCAGGAGATCCCGGTGATCATGCTTACGGCGAGGCGCGAGGAAGCGGACCGGGTGGAAGGGCTCCGCCTCGGTGCGGACGATTACCTCGGCAAGCCGTTCTCGCCCCAGGAGCTGGTGCTCCGCGTGGCCGCGGTTCTCCGCAGGGTGCGCCAGTCTCCGCCGGAATCCCGCGGCGGCAAGGTTCTGCGCGTCGGTCCCTTCCTGGTGGACGCCATCGCCGCGCGGGCCGAGGTGAACGGCGAGGAGATGGACCTCACCCCCACCGAGTTCCGCCTTCTGCAGACGCTGCTGGAACGCCGTGGACGGGTACAGAGCCGACGGCAGCTGCTCGAGGCGGTGTGGGATACGACGGCCAACATCGCAACCCGCACGGTGGACATGCACGTGCAGCGGCTGCGCACCAAGTCGGGCGAAGCGGCGGACTGGATCGAGACGGTCCGCGGGTTCGGCTACCGCTTCCGCGCCACTCCTCCCGGCGCCGGCTGACCGGCCATGGCCCTGCGCGCGGACCAGCGGCTCTTCCTCTCCTACCTCCTGCTCATCTCCACACTTCTGGTGCCGCTCAGCGTCGGCGCCGAGTGGCAGCTCCGCCGTTACCTGATGGAGGGGGCCAGGGAGGAGCTCGGCCGTGAGCTCGTGCTGGGAGGCGCCTTTCTCGAGCGCGCCACCGACATCCCCGCCGATTCAGTGGCCGTGATCCTCGGGGAGCTCAGCGGGCACCGTGTGACCATCATCGATCGGGAGGGACGGGTGATCGGCGAGTCCGCCCCGACACCGATCTCGCGGATCGGCAATCACCTGCTCCGGCCGGAGGTGCAGGGCGCGCTCGCCGGGCGGATGACGTCCAGCATCCGGCGCAGCGACACTGTGAATGAGGATCTGCTATACACCGCCATGCCGTCCGCGCGTGCCGGTGTACTCCGCTTCGCCGTTCCGCTGTCGGAGATCAATCGTGTCGTGGCGGGAGTGCAGCGGGGGATCTTCGCCGTGGGCGGGGTCGCGCTGGTCCTTTCCGCGATCCTGGCGCTGGGGCTGAGTCGCGCCATCACCCGGCCCCTGCGCCAGCTTGTGGGGGTGGCCAGGGGGATGGCAGGGGGAGACCTGGCCCGCCGCTCGGGGGAACGGCGGCGCGACGAGTTCGGCGAACTCGGCGCTGCGCTGGATACCCTCGCCAGTGAGCTCCACCGCCGCCTCTCACAGCTCGAGGAGGAGCGGGCCGAGACGCAGACGCTGATCGATTCCATGGTGGAGGGAGTGATCGCCCTCACGCCGACCGGCGAGGTGCGGCGTGCGAACCCTGCGGCACGACGCATGTTCGCGCTCCCCGCCGACCCGCGGGGCCTGCCGCGGGAAGCCGTCGCGCGACGGCCCGGGTTCCTGCGGCTGGTGGAGCGGGCACTCGCCGGGGATTCGGTGCCCGCCATCGAACTCGCCGCGGATGCCAGGGCGCTGCTGGCGACGGGCCACCCGCTTCCGGATGGTGGCGCGGTGCTCGTCTTCCTGGACGTCTCGGAGCTCCGTCGGCTGGAGGGCGTGCGGCGGGACTTCGTTGCCAATGCCTCGCACGAGCTCAAGACGCCGCTCACGGCGATCCGTGGATACAGCGAGACGCTGCTCGACCAGGAGCTCCCCGCCGAGCTCCGGCTCCGCTTCACCGAGGTGGTTCACGCCAACGCGGAGCGCCTGCAGCGCATCGTGGACGACCTGCTCGACCTCTCCCGCATCGAGTCCGGCGCCTGGGCCACCGCGCCCGAGCCCCTCGACATCGCGGCGGTGGCGTCCGAGGCCTGGTACGCGCAGGCGCGCACCGCGGAGGAGAAGGCGATCCGGCTGAACCTGCGGGTGGACGCGCGCGCCGCCCGCGTCAGCGCCGATCCCGCGGCGCTGATGCAGATCTTCACCAACCTGTTCAGCAATGCGCTCCGGTACACGCCGGAGGGTGGCACCGTCACCGTCTCCAGCAGGCCGCTCCAGCGATCCGAAGGCGAGTGGGTGGAGATCGAGGTGGCCGACACCGGTTCCGGAATCCCCTCGGCACACCTGCACCGCATCTTCGAGCGCTTCTACCGTGCGGACCCCGCGCGCTCCCGGGAAGCCGGTGGCACCGGCCTCGGTCTCTCCATCGTCAAGCACCTCGTGGAGTCGCACGGCGGACGAACGGAGGCGCAGAGCGAGGTGGGGCAGGGCACCCGCATCCGTTTCACCCTGCCACCCGAATAGCTCGCCTGCCAGCCACCTCACCGTTACCATTTCGTGACACAACGGTGACGCTCCGAGCCCGCGACGTGCGGAGATTCAGCGGCGAAACCGTTGCATCGCCGTTGCTCTCGCCCCGGGGCCAGATCATGAAGCTGTTCGTTCGCGTCGGTCTGGGAGCCGCCTTGATCGCGGTACTCGCTCCGGTCGGGGCGCTGGAGGCGCAGGAGCAGCCCACCACCCGGTGGCGCGTGAATGCCGCGGAGATCGAGATCGCCGGCCGCCTTCAGGCACAGCTCAACACCACCACCGCGGAAACGGAGCCGGCGATGGAGATGCTCCTCCGCCGCGTCCGGCTGGAGGCGCGGGTGCGCGTCAACGACCTGGTGAGCGGGAGGATCCAGCCGGATTTCGCGGGCGACCGTGTCTCGGTCAAGGATGCCTTCATCCGCCTCGACTTCGCGCCCGGCTTCCAGCTGCTGGCCGGACAGGCGCACCGGCCGTTCAGTCTGGTGGAGATCACCAGCTCCACCCGCATCCTCCCGGTGGAGCGGGGCGCGCGGCTGCGCGGCGTGGACGCGGCCGAGCATTACGCACTGGTGAACGGTCTGCGGTACAGCGACCGTGACGTGGGCCTGCAGCTGCTCGGCTCCTTCGCGGATCTCCCCCTCAGCCCCACCTACCAGGCGGGGATCTTCGCGGGGCCCCTGCAGCGGCAGGTGGGGAACGAGAACAGCTACCAGCTGGCGGCGCGCGCCACCATCGCGCCGCTCCCGCGGGTTCGGCTCGGCGGGGCGGTGAGCCGCCGCGACTTCGCTCGCGCCGTGCCGGAGAGGCAGTCCGGCTGGGAGCTGAGCACCGGCACCGCGTACTCGCTCGACGTGCAGTACGGCACCTTCGCGCCGGGGCTGCATCTGATCGGCGAGGTGGCGATCGGCGATCTCGACCCCATCCGCGGCGACTCCTTCCTGGGAGCCCAGGGCTGGCTCGCCTACCGAACCGGCGCCGCGGGGCCGATCAGCGCGGTGGAGCCGCTGCTCCGGGCGAGCTACGGCTCCCTCGACCTCGCCGACACTCTCCGCCCGGATACGGGAGGGCTCCTGCTCACCCCCGGCATCAACCTGTATCTCGGCGGGCTGAACCGGGTGATGCTGAACTACGACTTCTGGGCACCGGCCGCCGAGGATCGGCGCCGCGAGGGCGGAGCGAAGCTGCAGTTTCAGCTGGCGTTCTGAAGGCGGGGCGGGACAGCGGAGCTCGCTCGCTCGGCCCCTGCTTCCCCCCACCGTCATCCAGAGCCCACCGCTCCGGCATCCGGATCCCAGCACTCGCTGCGCTCGCGCGGGATGAGCGGGGGGAGCGCCTGCCCGCCCCCCGCCCCCCGCCGTTACCTCACCGAGACACTCCCCCCACCCGCTGCGTGACAGAAGCAGGCGAGCTTTCCGCCCGTATCACCGCTCACTGACTTCTCTCTAACGGAGGGGATTGACCCGATGCCTCGTAATGGGCGACGTAACGGTACCGCGGCGGACCGGATTCTGGATGTGACCTTCGCACCGGCGCGCGCGGGCGCCCTGCTCGTGCTGGCACTGCTCACCGTCTGGGCCCCGCAGCTGCAAGCCCGGGATGCCGGCAGGCTGGTGGGCCGCATCCTGGACAGCGAGACGGGGCGCGGCCTGGCCGGTGCCCGGATCACCGTGCAGGGTGCCGGCGTCGGCACGCTTGCCGGCGTGGATGGCCGCTACATGATCGCCGGTGCACCCGCCGGCCGGCAGACGGTCACGGTGACCCATCTCGGCTATGCGACACGCGCGGTCACCGACGTGGAGATCCGCGGCGGCGCCGCGGTAAACCTGGATGTCGTCCTCACCCCGGCGGCGATCGCCCTCGAGGGGATCACCGTTTCGGCGAAGCGCGACGGCGGCTCCGTCAGGCGGGCGCTGGACGCGCAGCGCAGCGCCGTGGGCGTCACGAGCGCGGTGACATCGGAGCAGATCGCCCGCTCCCCGGACGGCGACGCGGCCGCCGCGATCCAGCGTGTGAGTGGGGTCACGGTGCAGGAGGGACGCTTCGTGTTCGTGCGCGGTCTCGGCGAGCGCTACACCACCACGTCGCTGAACGGCGCCAGGGTGCCGAGCCCCGAGCCCGAGCGGAAGATGGTGCCGCTGGACCTCTTCCCTGCCGGGCTCCTGCAGAGCATCACCACCTCCAAGACCTTCACACCGGACCTCTCCGGAGACTTCAGCGGAGCGCAGGTGGACATCCGCACCCGTGAGGTCCCCGCGCAGCGGCAGGTGGCATTCTCTCTCTCCACCGGCTACGCCGAGGGTGTGACGGGGCAGCTCCTGCCGATGGCGCCTCGCGCCGGCGGGGAGTGGCTCGCCTCGGCTGCCGGCCCGCGTCTGCTCCCCGCCACCGCGCCCGGCATGCTCCAGCCGCGTCCCGGTCCGGAGACCAACCAGCTGGTGAGCTCGTTCCGCAACGCCTGGAGCGTGGTGGAGGAGAGCGCCCGTCCGAACACTTCCCTGGGGATCTCGGTGGGCGGCACGGACGACATGCTGGGCCGCCGCCTCGGCTACCTCGCATCGGGCACCTACTCCAGCGGCGTGGAAGCGAACCTGGACCAGCGCCGTGCTCGGGCGGGGATGCAGGGGAGCGAGTACGATCGCTTCGACGGGCAGACGGGTCGCTACTCCGTTCTCTGGGGCGGGCTGGTGAACCTCAGCACCATGTTCGGCAACCACACCCGCGTCGCGCTGAACAATGGCTACAACCGGAGCGCGGAGAACGAGGGGCGCCGGGAGATCGGCTTCTACGAGAATCACGGCACCAACGTCCGGGTCGAGCGGCTCCGCTACGTGGAGCGGGCGGTGCGTTCCAGTCAGCTGGCGGCGGAGCACCAGCTCGGCGATCGGCACCGTCTGGACTGGAGCCTCACCTCGTCCGGCGTGTCGCGGCAGGAGCCGGACCGGTCCGAGTTCGTGACCTGGCTCGACCCGGTGACCCCGACCTGGTACAACGAGGAGGGATCGAACCGGAACTTCGCCGGGCTCACGGAGAGCAACCGGGAGGGATCTGCCAACTACCGCCTGGAGCTGGGGCCGGTGGCGCGGCGCCATGCGATTCGCTTCGGCGCGCTGATCCGTTCCACTGAGCGCGACGCGGACAACACCGGGTACGCGATCCGGAGCCCCGTCTGGACGCCCACGGACCCGCGCTGGCAGATGCGCCCCGAGGAGTTCTTCGACGGCCGCTTCGCCATCGGCTCGGACGCCAACTTCGAGATCGCCCCTTACAACGCAGGCGGCGACTACTCGGCCTCGGACCGGCTGGCGGCCGGCTACCTGATGACGGAACTGGCGCTTACGCCGCGGCTCCGCGCCATCGGAGGCGCCCGTGTGGAGCATTCCCGCGTCACCGTGCGCTATCAGAGCGTTCTCGGCGAGTCGGGCACCGCCACGCCCACCTACACCGACGTTCTTCCGTCGCTGGCGCTCAACTACGATCTCACCGATGCGCAGAAACTCCGCCTCTCCGCCTCGCAGACGCTGGCGCGGCCGGAATACCGGGAGATCGCGCCGGTGCCCTTCCGCAGTGGCCTCGGCGAGGACCAGCGCCAGGGCAATCCGGAGCTGCGCCGCACTCTGATCCAGAACTTCGACGCGCGGTGGGAGTGGTACCCTTCGGCGGGTGAGCTGGTCTCGGTCGGTGTGTTCGCCAAGCGGTTCACCGACCCCATCGAGGAGCGGTACCTCGCACGCTCGGGAACCAATACCCTCTGGTTCGAGAACGCCCAGCGCGCCCGCAACTTCGGCGTGGAGACGGAGGTGATGCGGGGGCTGGGGGCGCTGTCGCCGACGCTGGAGCCCTTCTCCATCTTCGCCAACGGCACATGGATGCACTCGCGGGTGCAGACCGGCATCGAGGGAGATCCGGAGCGCGCGATGGTCGGGCAGGCACCCTATGTGGTGAATTCCGGGCTCACCTGGACGCCGGGGCAGGGCGCCACCAGCGCCACGGTGCTCTACAACGTGGTCGGGGAGCGCATCGTCAACGCGCGTCCCTCGGGCGTGCTGGTGGACGATGTGGTCCAGCTTTCACGCCCGATGCTCGACCTCTCCCTGCGCTTCCCGGTGCTCGGCGGTGCGAGCGGGAAGCTCGACCTGAAGAACCTGCTCGACTCGCCGCACGAGCTCCGGCAGGGTGAGATCACCCGCGAGTTCCACCGCACCGGCCGCTCCGTCTCCATCGGGGTGAACTGGAGGCAGTAGACGCACCCACACCGTTACTCCGCCGTGACTGGCACGGCGAGGTTTCGTATCAGGAGCCGTCTACCTTCTACGACGTGCAGGCGAGTGCCTGCACGTCGTTTCATCTACACACACCCCGGAAAAGGAAGGACCATGAGCGCTGTGCGCCGGCATCTCCTGTCTGCCCTCGCAGGCTTCTCGCTGCTGACGCTCGCCGGGTGCGGCGACGACCCCGTCAGCGTGGGGCAGCTGGCCGCGCCCGAAGGCGTGACCGCGGCGGTCACGGGACCGAGCACCATCGTGGTGAGCTGGCAGCCCGTTTCCGGAGCCGCCAGCTATGAGGTGGAGCGGGCGGTGGGCACCTCCTCCGATTTCGTCGCGGCGGGCACCGCCAACAGCACCAGCTTCACCGATTCAGGGCTAAACACCGAGACGCAGTATCGCTACCGCGTCCTGGCCGTCGCCGGTACCCGGCGCAGCGTGCCCAGCACCGCCGCATCGGTACAGACCTCGGCTCTCGGGCGTGTCGTCATCAGCAGTGACATCACCAGCAATCGGACGTTCCACGCCGACACCGTCTACGAACTCTCTGGCTTCATCAAGGTGGCCAACGGCGCGACGCTCACGATCCAGCCGGGCACCACCGTGGTGGGGGATTACGACATTCCGGGTTCCTCGCTGTTCATCCTGCGTGGTGCGAAGATCATGGCGGAAGGCACGGCCGATCGACCGATCGTCTTCACCTCCGAGCGACCGGTGGGTCAGCGCCAGCCCGGGGACTGGGGCGGCGTGATCCTCATCGGCAACGGGATCACCAACCGCGGCGCCCCCACCTACATCGAGGGCACGGGCACGGCGTCCGCAGAACCCGCTGCAGGATTACAGCGGCGGCACCGACAACGACGGACGACAGCGGCGTGCTGCGCTACGTGCGCATCGAGTTCGCCGGCTTCCCGACCGCGCCCAACGAGGAACTGAACTCGCTGACCATGGCAGCGGTCGGCTCCGGCACCACCATCGAGTACGTGCAGGTACTGCAGGGGCTCGATGACTCCTTCGAGTGGTTCGGTGGCGCCGTCAACGGCCGGTACCTGGTCTCGTACGAATCCGCCGACGATCACTTCGACGCATCCGAGGGCTACGTCGGGCGCAACCAGCACCTGATCGCCTTCCAGTCGATCCGGCCGGAGGTGCGCGCCGGCCTGGCGGGCGGCGTCGCATCGGACCCGCAGGGAATCGAGAACGACGGCTGCTGGGCGGAGAACTGCCTGGCCGGCAACAACAACCGCGGCTCGTCCCAGCCGTACACGGTGCCGGTGTTCGCGAACTTCACGCTGATCGGCGCGCCGGCAGGCGCCTGGGAGTCCACGGGCGGTAACTACGGGATGATGCTCCGCCGCGGGACGGGCGGCCTGTACGTGAACGGCGTGGTGGCGCGCTACTCCAAGGCGGCGATCAGCCTTCGCGGTCAGGAGACCTGGAACCAGGTGGACCGCGGCAACCTCGCAATCCGCAACGTGGCGGTGGTCGAGACCGACGGAGTCTTCCAGGCGGTGGACACCGACAATGCGAACCTCGAGAACCGCCAGTTCGCGCTGGATCTCGCGGCCAACTCGATCCAGCAGCTGTCCGGACTCACGCTCCCGGCTCGCGCACTCGCGCGGGCCGGGAGTCGCCACCGAAAGCAATGGCAATGACGATGAAATCACTTCTTCCGCTGCTGTTCGTGATCACGATGGTCGCGTTCTCCGGCTGCGGCTCCGGCAACGCGGTTGCCGGGGAAGCAGCCGGTGAGCCGGTCGCCGGTGGTGTGGTGGACAGCATCTTCCCCATCGAGGAGGAGATCCGGCGTTTCCGAGCCACGCTCCCGGAGCATCCGCAGGCGCTTTCCGGCACCGCGCCCTCACGCGACGCGCTCGTAGTGCGCTTCGTGTCCGCCCTCGAAGCGAGCGACACCGCCGCGCTGCGCCGCATGGAGCTCACCCGCGCGGAGTTCGCCTACCTCTACTATCCCACCACGCAGTTCGCGCAGCCGCCGTACGAGCTCAGCCCGGCACTCGTCTGGTACCGTCTCGAGAGCTACAGCAGCCGCGGCCTCGGGCGGGCCCTCGACCGCTTCGGAGGCCGCCCGCTCCGCGCCACCGGCCACGCCTGTGAGGCCAATCCCCTCGTCCAGGGCGACAACCGCATCTGGCACGGATGCGTACTGCAGGCCCACGACGCCGCCGACCGCCCGGTCCCTCTCCCCCTCCTCGGCCCCATTCTGGAACGGGATGGGGGATTCAAGATGCTGTCGTACGCGAACGGTCTGTAGAACGACGGGGATCGGCATCCGGGGACCGGGGTTCGGGGGCCATCCGGCAGCATCTGAAACCCTCCCCGAATGCCGAAATGGCGCCCGCTCCTTACCACAGCATTATTGGCGGACAGGCCGGCGAGTAGAAGGGCGATACCGCCGACGTTTTGCCGCCTGACTTCGGCTCACGACTTGAAGTGGTCGGCACGTTCGGCAATCTCAGCGTGCGACGACTCGGGCGCTTGGATCTGCTGGTCATGAAGTTCTTCGCGCGTCGCGTCGGCGATCTGGAGGATCTGGAGGATCTGGAGGATCTGGAGGATCTCGCCCCCACTCCGGAGGAAATCGACTTCGTTCGTTCGCAACTGCCCCGGATCTCTGAACTCTATCCGGATCGGGCGTACCGCATGCAGTTGTACCTGGACCAGGGAGAGTCACTCTACCGCCCAACGGCGAAGCAGGAGAAGCCAAGGCGGGGCCGTAGGAAAGGGCGGGGTTTGTAGCATGGCGACCACGACTCGGATTGCAGACGATCGACACCTCCTTTCGGCCGAGTGGGCACGGGTCGGCGGAGGCTTCAGCGTCGCACCCGCTGAACACTCGGTTGTGATCGAGGACCTGTTGGTCCGCTCCGTAAGGCAGGCACCTGCGGATTATCGCCTCTTCTTCGTATCTGCTACTTGGCTGGGAGTCCACCACCACCTTGTCGATATGAGGCGCTTCGGTCGCGAACTGGACGGCGTGCACGGAATCGACTCGGCGGTAGCGGGAGCGATGATCTCGGTAGCCAACCAGGTGGCCGAGTCGCCGCGACTTGAGGCGGCCGAGCGCCATTGCCGCCCTGTCGACGAGCCTCGCCCGCTATTTGATCGCGTCGCGCAGAACTCTTTGCTCCGCGAGTTCGCTCGGCAGGACGCCCTTCCGGTGTTCGCGCGCTGGGGACTGTGGCAGGATGAAGTATCCCTCAAAGTTGATGCGGTAAAACCGGTCGGTTGGATACTCGGTCGGTGCCCCGAGCTTCGGGTTCGTGCACTCATTGGCGCAAGCCTGGAGGGAGAGATCGTCGAAGCGTTGCTGACGGAATCGCGCACGATCGCCGCCCTTGCGCGCACGACCAAGTCGTCCTATGCCTCCGCGCACGAGGCCGCCGGCCGCCTTGCCGCGCGAGGACTCATCGAGCGTCTCGACGAGGATGACCGCCGTGGCGTCACCCTACCTGAGTCCATCGAGCGATGGATCGGTGCCTATCCTGCGAGCGCGGCGAGCAGACCACGGCAAAGCCGACGTGCCCTCTGAGAGACTCGCCGATCAGTCCCGCAAGTCCGTAGATGTCGTGGGTCCCACAACAGGTAGGGGGGACGGGGGGCAAAGTGGATAGCCCATATGCCGAATGCCGATCCCCGATCCCGCCCCGTTTACCTCCCCCTCTCCTCCCCGTTACATCCGCGTTACAGACGGCCGTTACACTTCCCGCGTTCGATGCAGCAACGACCCTCGAACCGAACCTGGATCAATGGCTCAAGTCTGGAAGCGGAAAGCACTTGCGGCTTTCGGTGCCGTGCTGGTCGTGACGGCGTGCGGCCGTGACGCGGGGGCAGACCCGTCGCAGATGGCGCAGGGTGCCGCCACGCGCGGCGGGGCCGTGATGCTCACCGGTGCGGGAGCGACCTTCCCCTTTCCGCTCTATTCCAAATGGTTCAGCACCTACTCGCAGAGCAACCAGGTGCGTGTGAACTACCAATCGATCGGCTCCGGCGGGGGGATCCGCCAGTTGACGGAGGGCACCGTGGACTTCGGTGCGTCTGACGCGCCGATGAACGAGGAGGAGCTGGAGCGTGCACCGGGCACCCTCCACTTCCCGACCGTGGCCGGCGCGGTGGCGGTGATCTACAACGTGCCCGGGCTGCAGCAGCCGCTCCGGCTCGACGGCGAGGTTCTCGGCGGAATCTTCCTCGGCACCATCGCACGCTGGAACGACGCGCGGATCGCGGCACTCAACCCGGGCGTCCAGCTCCCGGCGCGTGATATCCTGGTGGTGCATCGCACGGACGGCAGCGGCACCACGTACGTGTTCACGGACTACCTCACCTCCGCCAGCGCCCCGTGGAGTTCGCGTGTTGGAACGGGCAAGTCGGTGCGGTGGCCGACGGGCCTGGGCGGCAAGGGGAACGAGGGCGTCGCAGGTCAGGTCCGGCAGACCGAGGGCTCCATCGGCTACGTGGAGCAGGTCTATGCGCAGCAGAACGATCTCTCGACGGCGTCGATCCTGAACCGGGCGGGTGAGTACGTGCTCCCGACGGTGGCCGCGACCACGGCGGCGGGAGGCGGGGTGGCGGAACGGCTGGGGAGCGGCGGCGATTTCCGGGTCTCCATCGTGAACGCCGAGGGAACGGGTGTCTACCCCATCTCCGCCTTCACCTACCTGCTGGTACCCTCGCACATCGAGGATTGCACCCGCGCCCGCTCTCTCGAGCAGTTGATGCGCTGGGCGCTGAACGATGGCGACGAGATGGCCCGTGAACTCGGTTTCGCGCCGCTCCCTGACGCGCTCGCGGAGCGCGCCCTGGCCCAGTGGTCCGGTGTCACCTGCGGTGGCGACCGTCAGCCGGTCGTCGCCGGCGGCTGAGGGGCGGATGCAACCGACTCCGGAGGAAGTGGGGCTCACGGCCGGCGGCCGGGGACCCTCGCCCTGGCGGCGGATCATGCCGGCGTGGGCACGCGGAAACACCGCCGATTCGGTGTATTCGGCGGTTCTCGCCGGCTTCGGGCTCATGATCCCTCTGGTCTTCCTCTTCATCCTGCTGCGGGTGGGCGAGGTGGCGCTGCCGTCGATCCGCGAGTTCGGCTGGGGCTTCCTGACCAGTTCGGAGTGGAACCCGGTGGAAGGGCGCTTCGGCGCCCTCCCGTTCATCTACGGAACGCTCGTCTCGTCGATGCTCGCGCTGCTGATCGCCGTCCCGCTCTCCGTGGGTCTGGCCATCTTCCTGACGGAACTGGCGCCGAGATGGCTCGCCGTACCCATCGGCTTCGCCACCGAACTGCTCGCGGCGATCCCGAGCGTGATCTACGGGCTCTGGGGGATCTTCGTTCTGGTACCCTGGCTGCGCGGAACCATCCAGCAACCGCTGGCCGAACGGTTCGGAGATACCATCGGACTGCTGCGCGGCCCGTCCTATGGCGCGAGCATCATGGCGGGCGGAGTGATCCTGGCGATCATGATCGTGCCGTTCGTATCCGCGGTCTCGCGTGAAGTGCTGGCCGCGGTGCCGCGCGAGCAGCGGGAAGCGGCGCTCGCCCTCGGCGCCACCCGCTGGGAGATGACCTGGCAGGTCGCGATCCCCTACGCCGTGCCCGGCATCGTGGGAGCGGTGATTCTCGGGCTCGGACGCGCACTCGGCGAAACCATGGCCATCACCATGGTGATCGGAAATCGCCCGGAGATCGCGACCTCGCTCTTCGCACCGGGCTACACCATGGCCAGCGTGCTGGCCAACGAGTTCGCCGAGGCGTCGGGCGCTCTCTACCTGGCAGCCCTGATGGAGATCGGGCTGATCCTGTTCGCCATCACCATCCTGGTGAACTCGCTCGCTCGTGTCCTCGTCTGGCGGGTCGCGCGCAGGGGAGGGAAGGCCTGATGAGCTCCGTGGCGCTTTCCCGGACCGGACGCCGCCGCGCCGTCAACGTGCTGATGCTGGGGCTCACCGGCGTCGCCGCCGTGATCGCGGTGGTGCCCCTGCTGCTGATCTTCTTCTACCTGCTCCGCGCCGGCGTCTCCGCGCTG
The DNA here is from genome assembly GCA_963793235.1 of uncultured Gemmatimonadales bacterium. Lineage (GTDB taxonomy): Bacteria > Gemmatimonadota > Gemmatimonadetes > Longimicrobiales > Longimicrobiaceae > CAWBZF01. Next base: position 436,754 of record CAWBZF010000006.1, on the reverse strand, counting down.
AACCTGGACTTCTTCACCCGCGTTCCGGCGCCGGTGGGGGAGACCGGCGGAGGGATCGGAAACGGCATCCTCGGCACGGTGCTGCTGGTGGCCTTCGCGGGTCTGCTCGGGCTCCCCGTCGCGATCGGGGCAGGCATCTACCTGGCGGAGGCGGGGAACAGCCGCCTCGGCACCATGGTCCGCTTCACGGCGGATGTGATGAACGGCATCCCGTCCATCGTGGTGGGGATCTTCGTCTGGGCCTGGGTGGTGGTCAGCATGGGGCACTTCTCGGCGCTGGCGGGTGCGGTGGCGCTGGCCATCATGCTCCTGCCGATGGTCACCCGGACGACGGAGGAGATGATCCGGCTGGTTCCGCGCGAGCTGCGGGAGGGGGCGCTGGCGCTCGGATTCACGCGCTGGCGAACCACTCTCGGCGTCGTGCTGCCGGCCGCCCGCAGCGGGATCCTCACCGGCGTCCTCGTTTCGCTGGCCCGGATCGCCGGGGAAACGGCTCCGCTTCTCTTCACCGCCTTCGGCAACCCCTTCTGGGAGTGGCGACCGGACCGGCCGATCTCCGCGCTCCCGCTGCAGATCTTCCAGTACGCGATCTCGCCGTACGAGGAGTGGCACCGGCAGGCCTGGGCCGCCTCGCTCGTCCTGATCGGGCTGGTGCTCCTGGTGAGCCTCAGCGCTCGATTCCTGATCCGCAGCCCTTACCGGACCTGATCGCACACATGCCCAGCACGATGATGCCAGAGCGAAACTCCATTCGGATCGAAGCGGAAGTGGTGGCCACGCTCGCGCCGGCGGCGACCGCCCCGGGACCGGCCGCGGCCCCGGCGCTGGTCGCGGACCGCTTCTCCTTCTTCTACGGAGCGACTCAGGCGCTGCACGGGATCTCCATGGAGATCCCGAAGAACCGCGTCACGGCGCTGATCGGGCCTTCCGGCTGCGGGAAGTCCACCTTCCTGCGGTCCATCAACCGGATGAACGACCTGATTCCGAACACGCGTCACGAGGGCGACATCCGCCTGCACGGGGATTCGGTCTATCGCCGCGACGAGGACGTCGTTCTCCTGCGCAGGCGGATCGGGATGGTGTTCCAGAAGTCCAACCCGTTCCCGAAGTCGATCTACGACAACGTGGCGTACGGAGCACGGGTGAACGGACTCGCGAAAAGGCGTTCGGATCTGGACGAGATCGTGGAGCGGTCGCTTCGCTCGGCGGCGCTCTGGGACGAGGTAAGCGACCGTCTGGATCGCACCGCGCTGGGGCTGTCCGGGGGGCAGCAGCAGCGACTCTGCATCGCGCGCGCGCTGGCGGTGAGTCCGGAGGTCCTGCTGATGGACGAGCCGGCCAGCGCCCTGGATCCCATCGCGACGCAGAAGATCGAGGAGCTGATCTACCAGCTCAAGGATGAGTACACCATCGTGATCGTCACTCACAACATGCAGCAGGCGGCCCGCGTCTCGGACCGTCACGGCCTTCTTCTACATGGGGAAGCTGATCGAGGTGGGGAGTACGGACCACATCTTCACCAATCCGACCGAGGAGCAGACCGAGGCGTACATCACCGGGAGGTTCGGATGACGCCACAGTCGGGTGTGCGCCACTTCCACGAGGATCTGGCGCAGCTGAAGTCGCGGCTGCTGGACATGTCGAGCCACGCCGAGGAGCTGCTGGGCCTCGCGATGGAAGCGCTCCGCGAGCGTGACGTGGAGAAGGCGGAGGCGGTGATCCGCGGCGACCGCGAGATCGATGCGCTCGAGATCGAGGTGGACGAGGCGTGCATCCAGCTGCTCGCGCTGCAGCAGCCGATTGCCCGCGACCTGCGCCTGATCACGATGGCGATGAAGATCTCCAACGATCTGGAGCGGGTGGGCGATCACGCCGTCAACATCGCGCAGGCGGTGAAGCATCTGGTGGACGCGCCGCCCATCGGTTCCTTTCCCGAGATCGAGGAGATGGCGCGGCAGGCGAGCGAGATGCTTTCCGACGCGCTGGATCACTTCGTCCGCAGCGACTCACGAGGCGCTCGCGAGGTATGCGCCCGAGACGATCGGGTGGATGCGCTGCACGAGTCGCATGTTCCGCATCCTCGCTCACGCACATGATGGAGGACCCGCGGCGCATCGGGCCCGCGATGTCGCTCTTCCTCGTCAGCCGCAACCTGGAGCGGATCGCCGACCTCGCCACCAACATCGCCGAGGACGTTGTGTTCCTGGTGGAGGGGCGCAGCATCAAGCACGGCGCCGAGTTCTGAACCCCGGGCGGGGGGCGCGTCGTGCGCCCCCTACGCTTCTCGCTGCCCGGTCGGAGCGAAGCGACGGCTTCTCGCCGGTGCCGCCGCGCTGCGGCGGCCCCCCTGTTATCCCGGGCACCCTCCTCGTATCATCCCGCGCGAGCGGAGCGAGCGGTGAGATCCGGACGCCGGGGAGGGGCGGGGCATCCGGATCCTTCACCCGCCCCCGGGACTGAACATTCCTCGTGGATCCCTCAGCGAGCGCAGGATGACACGGTGGGCTCTCCCGCCCCCGCCCGTCCGGCACGAAATCTTGCGCATCCCGCCGCCGCAGCGCCTATTCCCTGCTGACGCCGCGGCGTACCACCCACGCCCACCACGCGGGCGACGGGGCCGGGCGGCCACTCAACCCACTGCGAGATGCACGCTTCAGACGCTCCCCGGAACGGCGGCAGCGGCGCGGAGCGACGGCGCGCGCGTACCGCCTACTCGCCGCTCCCGACCGACCCGGCCGGTGTGGAGAACCAGGTGGACCTCCTGCTGGAGGAGGTCACCGAGGAGGCCGAGCCGGACCCGCTCCGCCTGTCGCGGTCCCTCCGAGGACGGTGCGTGATCGTCACCGGGGCAGCCACGGGGATCGGTCGGGCCATCGCCCTCGAGTTCGCCCGCAACGGCGCCCATATCGCCTTCAACTACTTCGACCACGACGATTCCGGCGAGTTGCGCGAGGAGGCGGAGCGCACCCTCCGCGAGATCACGCAGCTCGAGGTGCGGGCGCACCTGGAAGCGTGCGATGTCCGCGATCCGCAGCAGGTGAAGCAGTTCGTGCGCAATGCGGTGGATGCGCTGGGCGGACTTCACGTGCTGGTGAACAATGCCGGCATCGGCCGCGACCGCGCCCTCTGGCGGCTCAGCGACGAGCAGTGGCAGTCGGTGGTCGATACCAACCTGTCGGGCACCTTCTACATGATCCGCGAAGTGGCGCCGATCTTCCGGAGGCAGGCGGACGGAAAGATCGTGAACATCTCCTCCGTACACGGCATCCGCAGTGAGTTCGGCCTCGCCAACTACTGCGCCTCCAAGGCGGGGATCCTGGGTCTGACGCGCTCCGCGGCGCTGGAACTCGGACCCAGCAACGTGAATGTCAACGCTGTTGCGCCGGGCTACATCCGCACCACGCGGCTCACCAACGGCGTCCCCGCGGAGATGCTGGACCGCGCACGGGAGAAGTCCGCGCTCGGCCGCCTGGGCGACCCGCAGGACGTGGCCAGCGTGGTGCTCTTCCTCTGCTGCGAGTACGCCCGCCACATTACCGGCGCGGTGATCCCGGTGGACGGGGGGCATCTGCTGTAGGTTCGGCGTCCCCGGTGGGGCAGGGGAACACCCTCGGATCCGGCGCCGTGCTCCCGGTGGAGCGGGGCAACTCCGCACACGCCGGGATTTCCTCGCTGGCAGAGGCCCGCTCCCCGCGTTATCATTCCCACGCTCCACGCGCTGCCCGACGCGCACGGCGGAGTGGAGCGCGGGATCGCGTGCGCGCCGGCTGACGATTCGAACGGAAAGACGAGACCTTGCATAACGTTACACTGATTCCCGGCGACGGCATCGGCCCGTCGATCACCGAAGCGGTCGTGCGCGTGGTGGAGGCCACCGGGGCCGCCCATCGAGTGGGATCGAGCAGATCGCGGGCATCGCCGCGCTCGACGCGAAGAACACGCCGCTGCCCGAGGAGACGCTGGAGTCCATCCGGCGCACGCGGGTGGCGCTGAAGGGGCCGCTGACCACGCCGGTGGGTGTCGGTTTCCGCTCCATCAACGTGGCGCTGCGCAAGGAGTTCGACCTCTACGCCAACGTCCGGCCCGTCCGTACGATCCTCCCGGAGTACCGCTACCAGGACATCGACCTGGTCCTGATCCGCGAGAACACCGAGGGTCTCTACAGCGGCGTGGAGCACTACGTGGGCATCGGTGGCGACCCGCGCGCGGCGGCCGAATCGGTGATGATCGTCACCCGCTTCGGCGTGGAGCGGATCCTCCGCTACGCCTTCGAGTACGCGGTCGCGCACGGGCGGAAGAAGGTGACGCTGGCGCACAAGGCGAACATCCTGAAGTACACGCAGGGCCTCTTCCTCGACGTCGGCCGCGAGATGGCGAAGGAGTACGAGGGGCGGGTGGAGTTCGAGGACCGGATCATCGACGCGACCGCGATGCTGCTGGTGATGGACCCGTACCGTTTCGACGTGATCGTCACCGAGAACATGTTCGGGGACATCCTTTCCGATCAGATCGCCGGGCTGGTGGGCGGGCTCGGCCTGGCGCCGGGCGGCAACATCGGCAAGGACGCGGCGATCTTCGAGGCCGTGCACGGCTCCGCGCCGGACATCGTCGGGAAGAACATCGCCAACCCGTCGGCGCTCCTGCTCGCCGCCATCATGATGCTGCGGCACCTCGGGCTGCCCGGAGGAGGCGAAGCGGGTGCGAGAGCGCGCTGGAGGCGACGGTTCGCGAGGGAGACTCGCTGACGCCGGACCTCGGCGGCGATTCCACCACGACCGCTTCACCGACGCCGTTGATCCGCCGACTGTGAGATCGCGCGAGCGGGACGGGGACGTGCCGCAACTGCGGCCGCGCATACCCGGTGACCGGCTGGACCGCCACCGCTGGTGCGACCGTCTGCCGCGCCGCCGTGGTTCGCCGCGCCACGGTGGTCGCGCGGCTCACCGCCATCGGCGGCTCGCCTCGCTGCTCATGATCTGGATCCTCGCCACCGTCGGCACCGCACCGCGCTTCCTGGTCGGCTGGCTCGCCCTGGTGGCGGCCACCTACTTCTTTCTCTACACGCTCACGCGCCGCGTCGCCTTCGAGGTGATCCGCGGGCGTGGCGTGGAACCGCCGCCGGGAGAATCGTCATGATGCCCGTTCGCTCGCCCTGGATCTACGTGGTCGCTGCCATCGTCGGGTGTGTCGCACTGGGGATCGGCCTCGGCCGCATGATGGCCGGTCTCTCCCTCATGAACATGACCTGGGCGGTGTTGGGATTCCTCGTCCTCGGCTGGGCGATGCTCGACCGGCGCAAGTACCGGCGCGGGACGCCCGAGAGCGAGATCGACGGCAGGCAGGACCATCGAGTAGTACGAGTGGGCGCCGAGCGGCGTCCGGAACGGGCCCGACCGGGCCATCGCCCTTCTCCAGCGCGACCATGGCAAAGTTCCAGGGCGTAGACTACTTCGACATCGACTCCCTCCTCTCCGAGGAGGAGCGGATGATCCGCGACACCGTGCGTGAGTGGGTGGACGACGAGCTCCTTCCGGTCATCGAGCGACGCGTACATCGAGCGGCGCTTCCCGAAGGAGCTGATCCCGGAGATGGCCGAGCTGGGCGATGTTCGGCGCCAACCTGCCGGAGGAGTACGGCTGCGCGGGGCTGAACAACGTCGCCTACGGGCTCATCATGCAGGAGCTGGAGCGCGGCGATTCCGGCGTCCGCTCCTTCGCCTCCGTGCAGGGCGCGCTCTGCATGTACCCGATCTACGCCTTCGGCAGCGAGGAGCAGAAGCAGAAGTACCTCCCGCCGATGGCCGCGGGCGAGGTGATCGGCTGCTTCGGGCTCACCGAGCCGGACTTCGGCTCCAACCCCGGCGGGATGATCACCCGCGCGCACGCAGACCGACGACGGCTGGGTGCTCAACGGCGCCAAGATGTGGATCACCAACGGCTCCACCGCCGACATCGCCATCATCTGGGCCAAGACGGGCGATCTGGACGACGTCGTCCTCCATCCGCGGCTTCATCGTCCCGACCGATACGCCGGGCTTCAGGCGCCGCGGATCAGAAGGGCAAGCTCTCGCTGCTGGCGTCGCGACACCAGCGAGCTCGTCGCTGCAGGACGTGCGCGTCGGCGAGGACGCGCTGCTGCCGGAGTCGGGCGGGCTCAAGAGCCCGCTGATGTGCCTCACCCAGGCGCGCTACGGCATCGCCTGGGGCGCGGTGGGCGCGGCCATGGCCTGCTACGACGAGGCGCTCAGCTACGCCAAGGAGCGGGTGCAGTTCGACGGCAGCCGATCGCCGCCACGCAGATCCAGCAGACGCGGCTGGCGGAGATGCTCACCGAGATCACCAAGGCGCAGCTTCTCTGCCTGCAGCTCGGGACGGCTCAAGGACGAGGGACGCATGCGCCCGCAGCAGGTCTCGCTGGCCAAGCGCAACAACGTGCACATGGCGGCCGAGATCGCCCGCGAGGCGCGGCGCCTGCTCGGCGCCAACGGCATCCTGGTCGAGTACTCAGCCATGCGCCACATGGCGAACCTGGAGTCGCGTCTACACCTACGAGGGCACGCACGACATCCATGGCCTGATCCTCGGGCAGGATGTGACGGGGCTCGCGGCGTACTGAGGGAGGGAACGGGTTGTTCGTTGTTCGTTGTTCGTCGTTCGTTAGCGTACTCGGTCGAGCGGCGATCCGGGAGGCGCGCCGATACCGTGGAGCGGCTCGATCCCGCCGGACGAACAACGAACAACGAACAACGAAAACCCCGCCCCTCCGCTTGACACCCGCTCAGTTCGCCGCTAAATTCCCTTCTCTTGAAGACGAAAACGCATCCGTAGCTCAATTGGCAGAGCAGGGGACTCTTAATCCCAAGGTTGTAGGTTCGATTCCTACCGGATGCATCACCGGTCGGGATGCGGTTGACGGTCAGACCGGAACGCGCCCGCAGGTACGATTGTTACGACAGTTCGTGCGCCCGTAGCTCAGCTGGATAGAGCGTCTGACTACGGATCAGAAGGCCGGGAGTTCGAATCTCTCCGGGCGCACCTGGTGAGATGTCGGCGTGAGCGTGCTGCTCACGCCTCTCGTTTCGGAAGTGTTCGCTCCTGTGGCGGAACTGGTAGACGCGCTAGATTCAGGATCTAGTGGGCGCAAGCTCGTGGAGGTTCGAGTCCTCTCGGGAGCACTTCCATGACGGTTGCGGTCGGTCGCCCAGGTGCTGAAATTGGTAGACAGGCCAGACTAAGGATCTGGTGCCGGAAACGGCGTGGAGGTTCGAGTCCTCTCCTGGGCACTGCAGGTATCGGTTGCGGTCCGGGAGGGGGACGGACAATTCGGGAGGCGAGTGTGGATCGCGGGCGGCCCTCGAGCCGCTCGAGGAAAGTCCGAGCTCCACAGGGCAGGGTGCCGGGTAACGCCCGGGCGTCGTAAGGCGACGGAAAGTGCAACAGAGAACAGACCGCCGATGGCCCGCGAGGGCACAGGCAAGGGTGAAACGGTGCGGTAAGAGCGCACCGCGCGACCGGTAACGGGAGCGGCATGGCAAACCCCACCCGGAGCAAGGCCAAATAGGGGACGAGGAGCGGCCCGCTCCGTCAGAGTCCCGGGTAGGCTGCTCGAGGGCGTCGGCAACGACGCTCCCAGAGAAATGATCCTCGCCGCGCAAGCGGAACAGAACTCGGCTTATTCCGCCTCCCGTACATGCGCGCTCGTAGCTCAGCTGGATAGAGCGTTGCCCTCCGGAGGCAAAGGCCACAGGTTCGAATCCTGTCGGGCGCACTGGAAAGAAAACCCCGCAGCCACATGGCTGCGGGGTTTTCTGCGTATGTGGCCCCGTACTCCCGGGATTCAAACGGGTCCGGACATCCGCACCGTCAGCCGGGGTTTCTCAGCGGACCTCGAGCAGTTGCACCTCGAAGACCAGCGTCGCATTCGGGGGGATCACACCACCGGCACCGGCCTCCCCGTAGGCGAGCTCCGACGGGATGACGAGCCGGCGTCGCCCGCCGGTGCGCATCCCCTCCACACCGTCGTCCCAACCCTGGATCACCTGTCCGGCCCCGAGCTGGAAGGCGAACGGTTCACCACGGTCGTGGCTGCTGTCGAACTGCGTACCGTCCGGGAGCCAGCCCGTGTAGTGAACCACAGCGAGCCGGCCCGGGGCCGCCGCTTCACCGCCACCTGCATCGAGATCCTGGACATAGAGGCCGGAGGGTTGTCGGGTCATGCGGTCGAGATCCACATCCAGGTCGCGGGCGTAGGTGATCTCTGCGGGGGCTCCCCGGGTCTGGCCCGCGCCGCCGGCACGAACGTCGTCACCCGCGGCGCCGCCGTCACCGCACCCCACCGTCGTCACGATCAACATCGCCAAGGCCCACCGAACGTTCTTCATCCGTTCTCCCTGCTGAGGTTTCCGGCTACATCTGAAGGTTGACAAGGTGTCGACCGCGACGAAGTGGCGCAAAGGCCGACCTGACGGCGCGAGGCTTTTCCCCTGACGGAGCAAGTGCTTGCGTCCGGCACCGCCGCACCACATGTTGCTGATCACTCCCCCTACGGCAGACTTGCTGGATCTCTCCTCACGTGCCGGAAATGGCTCATCCGACCTCTCCCGGACACATGGCGGGCACTACCTCGCAGCCGGACGCCGCACGGGCGGATCCCGCTTGGCTCCTGCGGCTCGGCGAACAGTTCCTGCCTCTGCTGCTCAGCAACATGCAGGACATCATCCATGTGCTGGATGATCGCGGCCTGATCCGCTACATCACTCCGTCGGTGGAGCAGATCCTGGGGTACGCGCCGGAGGAGCTTGTGGGGCAGCCGGCGGGAGCGATCGTTCACCCGGATGACGTGTCGGTGGCTGATGCCGCCTTCGAGTACGCCCTCCAGCATCCCGGCAGCACGCGCAGGCTGGAGCTGCGTCTGCGCCACGCCGACGGCAGCTGGCGTGTGATCGAAATGTACGGACGTTCGTACGTGGAGGCGTCGGGGGTGCCCGGTGCGATCGTCACCACGCGTGACATAACGGAACTTCGAGGAGTCGAGGGCGAGCGTCGCGATCTCCTGGAGCTGGAGCGGGCCGCGCGGGAAGCGGCCGAGGCGGCGGAGCGTCGAGCCGCCTTCCTGGCCGATGTCAGCAGCGTGCTCGACGCATCGCTCGATTACCACCTCACGCTCACCAACCTCGCGCGCCTCCTGGTTCCGCAGCTTGCCGACTACTGCCTGATCGACGAGGTGGAGGATGACGGCGGCACCCGACGGGTCGCAATCGCGCACATCGACCCGCAGAAGGAGAAGTTCCTGCTGCGGAACGACCGCAATCCCCCGGACGCGGATCCGGACCAGCGGCCGGTGGTGAAGGTGGTACGGACTCGCGAGTCGCGGCTGGTTCCTGAGGTCACCGAAGCTGTGCTGCGGGCGCTCGCGCGCACTCCGGAACGACGCCGGATCCTGGAGCGACTGGCTCTCCGCTCCTTCATGATGGTTCCGCTGATCGCCCGCGACCGGACGCTCGGCGCCATCACCCTGGTCAGCGCCGAGTCGGGACGGCGCTACGGCCCGGCGGACCTGGAGCTGGCGGAGGAGGTCGCGCGCCGCGCGGCCCTCTCGGTGGACAACGCCCGCCTCTACGGACGATCCCAGCAGGCCACCCGCGCACGTGAGGAGGTACTCGCGGTGGTTTCGCACGACCTGCGCAACCCGCTGGCGACCATCCTCCTCAACTCGAGCGCCATGATCGAGACGGGCAAGGACCGGTTCAGCCGGGGCGAACTCGACCAGCTGGAATGGATCGCCCGCTCGAGCGAGAAGATGAACAACCTCATCGAGGACCTGCTCGAGATCGCACGCGCCGAGTCGGGGCACCTCACCCTGCACCGGAGGGCGCTCGAGGCCGACGACCTGATCGCGGATGCGCGGGCGGTGCTGGAACTGCCGGCCCAGCAGAAGCAGCTGCATCTGATTCTCGAATCGGTCTCCCCCGTTGGTCGCGTTCTGGCCGACCGGGAGCGTGTGCTGCAGGTGTTCGCCAACCTGATCGGCAACGCCATCAAGTTCACACCCCCGGGTGGGAGCATCGCTCTGATCGCTGCCGGCGCACCGGGCGCGGTGCAGTTCTCGGTGAGGGACTCCGGCGCCGGCATCGCTCAGAACGATCTCTCCCACATCTTCGACCGCTACTGGCAGGCGAGACGCACCGCACGCGGAGGGACCGGTCTCGGTCTGGCGATCGCCCGCGGCCTCGTGGAGGCCCACGGCGGCCAGATCTGGGCGGAAAGCACCGTCGGCGCGGGCAGCACCTTCCATTTCACCCTTCCGAGCATCGAGTAGGTCCGGAGGGCGGCGATCCGAGGCGGATTCTCCCGCCGATGTTTCCCGCGATCATGCGGTCCCGGGTTCTTCATCCGCGCCCATAACCGTATCGTTGTGCCCGGGTCGCCAGGATCGCTAGTTTACAGGATCGGCCCACAAACGTGTGAAATGGCGGCCGTGGGTCGATTCCAGCTACTCTCCCGGCCGCGCCTCCGGCGCCCTACCGCATTTCCATCTTGCTCCGCCTACTCATCTTCGCGCTGATCATCATTGCGACCGCCGGTCTCCTCGTCGGGACGGGCGCCAGCAGCGCGCCCGGTCCATTCGGCGGGGCGGGAGGACGGGCCGAGTCGGGCGAAACGGTCGTGGAGAACTCGTCCGAGGCCCGCTCGAGCGAGGGCGCGGCAGTCGCAGAACGCTCCACCGACTCCGCCTTCGTCGCGTCCAGTCGCGGCACGGTCTACTATCCGCGAGGGTGTCCGGCGTGGGAGCGACTCTCTTCCGACAACCGGATCTGGTTCGGGAGCGAGCAGGCGGCACGGGCGGCCGGTTACACGCGCACCAGCAGCAGGCAGTGCCACTGGGAAGGCGAAGCATCCCGGACCGCTCCTCGCGTCTCCGCGTCCGCCGGCACCGGCGCCGTGGGACAGAGTTGCACCGTTTCCCGCATCGTGGACGGTGACACCCTCATCTGTGAGGAGGGCGGCGAGCGGATCCGGCTGTTGCTGGTGGATGCCCCGGAGCTCTCGCAGGGTGAGCCGGGCCGTGTCGCCTCGGAAGCTCTCGCCACGATGCTTCCGCCCGGCACGCGGGCGCGGGTGGAACGCGACGTACAGGAGCGGGACCGCTACCGCCGGCTGCTCGCCTATCTGTACGACGCGGAGGGACGGATGGTGAACGAGGAACTGGCCAGGATCGGCGTGGTGACGGTGAGCGTGTACCCGCCCAACGTGCGGCACGTGGAGCGGATCCGGGCGGCGGTGGAGGAGGCTCGTTCGAGCCGCCGCGGACTCTGGAGTGGATCGGCGTTCGAATGCGCTCCCGCCGACTACCGGGCAGGCCGTTGTCGCTGAGGGCGGCTGGCACGGGAGGACCTGGAGAGGGGCCGCGCCGACCATCGCCGCGGCCCCTCGTGCGTGGAGGAGCGGCCGGCGGTGGCGCAGTCTCGCCATCTGTCTGCGCCCTGCGGCGGCACGCCACGGAATGGGCAGACGAACGGGTGGTCTAAGCGCATGCCCGGCAGAGAACTTGCGGATCCGAAGATGGCAACCGGAGCGATCCCGACACGTAGCATCAACCTTCCTCCTCAACCGCATCGACAATGATTTCCAAACAGGATCTCGAGCTCATCCTGGCCCGCGATGGCGGCGACCACCCGGTCTTCTCTCTCTTCCTCGACATGTCGGTCAACTCCGACAACAAGCGCACCCATCAGGTGTTCCTGAATCAGCGGCGCGCGCAGTTCGATGAACTCGACAGCGATCGTGACAACCACCACCGAGAGGCGGTGGGAGAGGCGTTCGCACGCGTACAGCAGTGGCTGCGCGACGAGTATCGCGAGGAGAATCGCGGCGTCGTGATCTACACCGAACTCGGTGGAGACTGGTTCGAGGCGTTCCAGTTCCCGGTTCCCGTGGCGAATCGGCTCATCATCAACGACCGTCCGGCCATCGGGGCGCTGGCACAGGTGATCGAAAGCTATCACCACACGGGCGTCGTCCTGCTGGACCGGGAGCACGTCCGCATCCTCAGCGTCTACCTTGGAACGTTGATGGACGAGATCGAGGTCCGTGGCGATCCGATCCCCACCAGGAACGACGTGCAGGCGGGCGGTTACTCGCAGCCGCGTTTCCAGCGCCGGAAGCTGGAGGAGATGCGGCAGTTCTTCCGGGAGTTCGCCAGGGAGGTGGAGGAGTTCGACCGGCGGTATCACCCGGACGACCTGGTGATCCTGGGTACGGAGGAGAACCTCGGGCGGTTCCGAGAGTTCCTGAGCGATCGGGTTCTTCAGAAGGTGGTGCACACGGGCGCGATGCAGGTGGACGAGACCTCGAGCGAGGTCCTTTCGCGCCTGGCGCCGCACCTGGAGCTGCTCAGGCAGCGGGAGAGCCAGGAGGTGCTGGAGCTGGTGCGCGACCGCGTGCGGCAGGATTACCTGGCCACGGCCGGGTTCCACAGCACCCTCACGGCGCTGCAGGAAGGAAAGGTGGATACGCTGGTGATCGGCCAGGAGGAGGAGCGCGATGGCGCACGTTGCACGCAGTGCGGATTCGTGTTCGCGGGCGAGATGACCAGCTGCCCGTATGACGGCGCCCCCACGGAGAACGGCGTCGACGTGGTGGAGGAGGCCATCCGAATGGCTCAGGTGCAGAGCGCCGACATCCAGTTCGTGTCGCCGGCGGAGGTTCGCGACCTCCGGGGTGTGGGAGCGCTGCTGCGCTTCTGATGCTCGGGGTGGCGGGGTGGGGTGCAGCGGCTTGACAGATCGGTGAGGATCGATCTAGCTTGCCGCAACCGCATTCCCCCCGCACATGCCAACGAAAACCACCTCGTCACGAGTCAGCTCCGAGCTGGTGGAAGCGCTCGGCAACCTCATGGGCGTGCACAGGGCGTTCGCCGAGGAGAAGGGCGACCGGATCTTTCTGATCTGCACCTCCTCCGAGCCGGGCGCCGAGATTCTCGCTGCCGCCGACGCGGTGATCCGCAACAGCGACATGGATCCCGCATCGGTGAAGCTCCAGCTCGCCTATCCGGCGCCCCCCCTGCCGACCCGCCGCGCCCGCTTCGTGGGTGTGCGCGTCGAACAGCTCCGCTCCGGCACGCGCCAGGCGACGGTGGAGCTGGAGTGGGACGGGAGGGTGTTCAGCGGTGTCGCCGAGGGTGAGGCGATCGCGGCCGGTGAGATGCGCACCTGTGCGCAGGCGACGCTACTGGCACTGCAATCGGTAATCGAGGGTGCCGCGACCTTCAGTCTGATCGGGATCAAGGCGACGCGCATCTTCGACACCGAACTCGTCGCCGTTCTGCTGAGCTCGGATCAGGCCCGGGGACAGCAGCTGATCGGTTCGTCGCTGGTGACGGAGAGCGTGCACCAGGCGGCGGCGCTCGCGGTGCTGAACGCCACCAACCGGCTGCTGGGGAACTTCCTGTACGTGTCCAACTGACGCGCTTCGGGGACAGGGGGTCAACGATGAGGGGCGGTCCGCGAGGGCCGCCCCCTTCAGTTACATCCCGCCATCCCGTCGATGCACCTCAGCGATGTGCGGCCCGGCGGGAAAGGATGGTGCGGGCATATCCGTTCCCCGGATCGATCCCCTGTTCCAGCAGCCGGTCCACAGTGTACGGGCCGCGGTTGTAGGCGAGCAGGGCGAGCCGCACGTCACCGTTGTAGTAGTCCAGCAGCGACCTGTAGAACCTGAAGCCGAGCCGCAGGTTCGTTTCCGGCTCGAACAGCTCCTGCCGGGTGACCTGCGGGGCGAGCATGCGCGCGGTGGCGGGCATCAGCTGCGCCAGGCCCAGAGCGCCCACGGGGCTCACCGCACGCGGGTTGAAGTTGCTTTCCAGCCGCACCAGCTCGAAGGCGAGGTCCGGATCTACGTTCTCAGCGAGAGCGATCTCCTCGATGGTCATCGCCAGGTCCGCGCCGATCCCGTAGCGTGTGGAAAGCGCGAGCGCGCGCTCGAGCCGTTCCAGCTGAGCCGCCTGGAGCGCCAGCTTCCCGTTGAGCTCATCCACCTGCGAGTTGTGGGCGAGGAAGCGGCTGCGGGTGAGCGAGCGCTCACTCCAGGCGGAGCCGTCATCCGCGGAACGGGCGCCCAGCTCGTAGGTGGCGAGCCCGAGCACCAGCACGAGGGCTCCCACTCGCAGCGTCGGCCACCACTCGGGGCGCGGTCGCTTGCGGGCGTTCACATCTTCCTGAAGCTTCAGGATCAGGGCCTGCATGTAGCCTCCTGTGCGTAGTCGAGCAGCAGCTCTAGCAACTGGTGTGCCCGACATCAGCCCTCCAGGGCGGTGAATTCCCAGTCCCCGGTGCGCCCACCCTGCTTCCTGAGGAGCCGCACCTCCGAGATCGTCATCGTCCGATCGACGGCCTTGCACATGTCGTAAACGGTCAACAGCGCCACGCTCACCGCGGTCAGCGCCTCCATCTCCACTCCCGTCCTGGCTTCCACCCGCGCCGTCGCGGTGGCCCGAACGCCAGGAATGGAGGGGTCTGGCGTGAGCTCCACCTCCACCGAGGTCAGCGGCAGCGGATGGCAGAGGGGGATCAGCTCCGCCGTGCGTTTCGCGCCCATGATCCCCGCCAGCTGCGCCACCAGCAGCACGTTCCCCTTGGTGGTGGTCCCGCTGGTGATCGCTTCCAGCGTGCCCGGCTGCATCCGGATGGTGCCCTCGGCGACGGCGGTGCGGTGGGTCACCGATTTCCCGCCGACGTCCACCATCCGCGGACGGCCGGCCTCGTCCAGGTGCGTGAGCGGGGAGTCAGCCATGTGGTCGGTCGATCGGAGACGGCGGGCGCAGGAGGCGTTGCACACGACGGAGGAGGTCGGCGACGATCAACTGCGGGTTCACGTTGCCGTACGCCATCTCACGGGCGTCGGAGACCGCCTGCACCGCCTCCGCCACGGCGACGGCGTGGAGCCCCGGCTGGGAAGCCGCGCGCTGCAGCAGCGCCCTGCTCTCCGCCGGCAGCATGTCCGCGGGATCGCCACTGGCCACGGCGGCGAGGTCCCGCAGCCAGAGGGCGAAGGCGTCGAGCTGCCCGACGAGCTGGGCACGTGCCCCTGAGGGCGCGAGGGCGTGAGCCAGGCCGATCCGGTCCACGGGAGTGCTCGCGAGGGCGGCGAGCAACAGCGCGCGCCCAGCCGCGCGCTGGTCCGCCAGCGCGCTCCCTCCTCCCGGGGCCATCTGCACCGCGCGCCCGATGGAGCCGCCCGCACCGGCCGCCACTTCCGCGGCCTGGTCGCCCTGAATTCCGCATTCCCCCTCGAGGAAGTCAAGCACGGCGGAGGTGGGGAGCGGCAGAAGGCGGTAGGGGAGCACCCGCGACCGGATGGTGGGGAGCAGCGCTCCCGGCTGCGTGGCGGTGAGGATCAGCGTGAGGTGCCGCGGCGGCTCCTCGAGAAGCTTCAGAAAGGCGTTGGCCGCCTCCTGGCTCGCTTCCTGGGGGACCATCAGTTCCGCGTCACCGACCACCACCACCTTGCGCGACCCCATGCTCGGACGCACGGTGGCGAGCTGCTGCAGCGTCTGGATGGTGGCCAGGAAATAGGCGGGAGCCTTCTCGTAGACCGGGACGTGCAGCGGATCGGCGCGGCGCAGTTGCAGCTCGGCCCCGCGCGCCTCCTCCAGCTTCTCCCGGAGCTTCTCCGGCGAGCTGGCGTCCGGTCTCGGCAGAGGAAAGAACCACTGCACGTCCGGGTGTTCCAGCCGGTTGCAGAGCCGGCAGGGGAGGCAGGCACCGCAGGGTCCATCCGCCCCGGGCGTTTCACAGACGAGCAGCTGGGCCATCCAGAGTGCCAGCCGTTCCTTGCCGATCCCCGCCGCGCCGTGCAGCAGGATCGACTGCGGCAGTGTGCCGTTGAGCACCGCGCGGGCGAGCCGCGCGCGCGCCTCGTCGTGGCCGCGGAGCGGCGGAAGTCCGCTCACGGGGCGCGCCGCTGCAGCCAGACCAGCGGGTCCACCGCCTCGCCGCCGGGCGCCCGGATCTGGAACTCGATGTGCGCGCCTTCGGGCGTGTTTTCGCCACCGACGCTGCCGATCGCCTGCGAGCGCGTGACCTCCTGACCCTCTCGCACCGAGATCTCCCGGAGATACAGGTAGAGCGAGTAGTAGCCGCCGCCGTGGCTGATCACCACCGTGGGGCCGTACCCTTCGAAGGGACCCGCCATGACCACGGTGCCGGCCTCGATGGCGCTGACTCGCGTGCCCGCCTGCGCGCCGATCCCGACCCCGTTGAAGCGCAAGATGGTGCCGTTGGGCTGCGTCACCCTGCCGAAGCGATAGAGCACGCGTCCGTCCACGGGCCACGCGAAGCGGCCGCGATCGGCCGGGGTGAATCCGGCGCCCGAGGGAGCGGGAGCGGGTGCGGGCGCTCCGGCGGCGGCCGCCGCCCTGCGGCGCTCCTCGGCGAGCCGCTCCGCCTCGCGTCGGGCCCGCTCCAGGCGCGCGATCAGCGCGGTGATCTGCCGCTCGTCCTGCTCCAGCTGCTGCATGCGCTGCGAGGCGGTGCGCTCCTGCACACGCGTGGCCGTGAGCGCCGATCGCTGCTGCCCCTCCAGCATCTCCAGGTACTCGTGCTCCGATGCCTTCTCCTCGAGCAGCCGCTGCAGATCCTGGTAGCTGCGGCGCAGCGTCCGCTCACGCACCTGCAGCTGCGACTCCAGCAGCGAGACCTCCGACATCAGGGAGCGGTCCCGCCTGGCCACCACGAAGAGGTAGCGATACCGGTTGAGCAGGTCCGAAAAGGAGTTGGACGAGAGGAGGACCTCGGCTGAATGCAGCGGCCCGCGCTTGTAGATGTCGCGCAGGCGTCGGTGCAGCACCGCCCGCCGCTCGGCGAGCCGGTCCTGTGTGGTCAGCAGCTCGAAGGTGTTCTGAGCGATCTGCTGCTGGCGGCCCTCGAGCTGGAAGTCCAGCTCGTTGAGCACGCCCGCGGATGCGCCGACCTGCCGTTCCACGTTTCGTAGCTCGCCGGCGATGTCGCTCGCGCGCGCGCTGATGCGGCTCATCTCCTGGCGGAGCTGCGCCCGTTCGCGCCGGATCTGCTCCAGGCGACGCTGACTCTCCGCGATCTCGCGGTCCGTCGGCGCCTGCTGGGCCGGCGCCGGCCGGGCGGCCATTCCGCCGAGAACGAGGACCAGCGCGAGCGCGAGCGTCGGAACGGTGCGGCCGGGCCACACGCGCGGAAGGGGGAAGCCGCTCAAGTTCAGACCGTTCTCAGGTGCCGCCGCACGGCGAGTGCACTGGAAACGAGACCGTACCCGGCGCCGGCCGCGATCCCGATCATCGCCCAGGTCGCCGGGAGCCACTGCACCTCGATCAGCGTCGCGGTCACGAAGTGGAAGCTCCCGAAGGTGAGCAGAGCCGCCAGCAGACCGCCCAGCAGTCCGGAGATGAGACCCTCGATCAGAAACGGGCTCTGGATGAAGCCGTTGGTCGCGCCGACCAGCCGCATGATCGCGATCTCCTCGCGGCGAGCGAAGACGGCGAGCCGCACGGCCGTCGCGATGATGATTCCCGCCACGGCGGCGAAGGCGCCGCCGATCAGCGCCGTTCCCCCCGCCGCGATCCGGCGCAGCGACACGATCTTGGAGATCCACTCCCGTCCGAAGCTCACATCCTCGACGAACGGGTACGCGCCGAGGTGGGCGGCCACCCGCTCCACCGATTCCGTGTTGCGGTGACCGGGCTGCATCCGCACCTCCACCGAGGCGGGGAGCGGATTCACCTCCAGGTCGCTGAACACCTCCCGGAACTCCTCGAGATCGCGCACCGCGGTGGCAAGCGCCTCCGTCCTGGAGACGAAGGTGGTGGTGAGCACCTCGGGCATGCCGCGGATCTCCTCCTGGAGGATGGCGATCTGATCCTCCGTGACGCCGTCCTCGAGGTAGGCGACCACCTCCACCCGCTCCTCCACGCTGTCGATCGCCACCCGCATGTTGAACGCGGTGAGTGCGAACAGCCCCACGACGAAGAGGCTGAGCGCGATGGCGACGATGGAGAGCGCCGTCAGCAGCGGCGTGCGCCGGAAGGCGGAGAACGCCTCGCGAATCGAGTAGGGCATCGGCTCTAACCTCGGTCGGCTGACGGGTCTCGGCCGAATCGAACACCAGCTCACCATGGCTCAGCTCCAGCACCCGGAAGGTCGGGAGCGGAGCGCACCAGGTCCAGGTCGTGTGTCGCCATCAGCACGGTCATGCCGGAGGCGTTGATGTCGCGGAAGAGATCGAAGACGCCGCGGGCGCCCCACTCGTCCAGGTTGCCCGTCGGCTCGTCGGCGAGGAGGACGAGGGGGTCGTTGGCGAGCGCCCGTGCGATGGCCACCCGCTGGCGCTCGCCACCGGAGAGCTCGTCCGGCAGCGCATTCGCCTTGGAGGCCAGCCCCACCTGCGCGAGCAGGCGACCGACGCGCGGGCGGATGGTGGCTCGCTTGGCGCCAGTGACCTCCAGCGCGAAGGCCACGTTCTGCTCCGCCGTGCGGTCGGAGAGCAGACGGAAGTCCTGGAAGACGACGCCGAGGCGCCTGCGCAGCTGCGGGATCTCCCGCTGGCGGATGCGTCCCGAGGTGAACCCCGACACCCGAACCTCGCCGGCGGTCGGCTTCTCCGCCATCTGGATGAGCCGCAGGATGGTGGACTTGCCCGCGCCCGAATGGCCGGTCAGGAAGACGAACTCACCCTTCCGGATGTGAAACGAGACGTCCCGGAGCGCCGGGCCGGAGCGCGGATACTCCTTTGAAACCGATGAAAACTTGATCACGGCGCGGGGCAGGGGAGGTGCGCGAAGTCGTTTGGCTGCAACGGCGAAATCTACTTCCGGGCCGCTGAGCTGTCAAAGCGTCGAGGCGAGCCGGACGGCGGGCCGGATCGCCTCGAGCATGGACGAAGGATCCGCCAGCCCGCGGCCCGCGATGTCGAGCGCGGTGCCGTGGTCCGGCGAGGTGCGGGGGAAGGGGAGGCCGAGCGTCACGTTCACCCCGCCGCCGAACGCCACCGTCTTGAAGGCGGCCATTCCGACGTCGTGGTACGGCGCGATGACCGCGTCGAACTCGCCGCGAAGCGCGCGGCCGAACACGGTGTCGGCGGGGAGCGGCCCCTGCGCGGTCACTCCACGCCGGCGGATCTCCTCCAGGGCCGGCGCGAAGACCCGCTCCTCCTCGTCCCCGAACAGGCCGCCGTCGGAAGCGTGCGGGTTGAGCGCGCCCAGCGCCAGACGCGGGGCGGCGCGATCCCCCACCAGCCGGCGAAGCGCATCGTCCGTGAGCACCGCCTGCTGCACGAGGAGGTCGGCGGTGACGCGCCCGGGCACGTCGCGCAGGGCGATGTGGGTGGTCGCGAGCACCACCCGCAGCGGCGAGCCGCTCGTGGTGCGCTCCGCGGCCATCATCATCCCCACGGCGGGGGCGCCGGTGAGCTCCCGCAGCATCTCGGTGTGGCCGGGGAAGTGCCAGCCCGCCAGCCCGGAACGCGTTCTTCTCGATGGGCGCGGTGACGATCGCGTCCACCTCGCCCGCCAGCGCCATCTCCACTCCGCGGCGGATCGCCTCGCCAGCCACGCGGCCGGCGGCTTCGGGCGGTGCATCCGCACGCCATCCGACCACCTCCACCTGACGGTGGCCGGGCACGAGCCCGGCGGGTCCGATCAGCGTGAAGCGAGCGGACCCGGCGATATCGGCGTCCGCCAGCGCTGCCGCGGTCACCTCGGGTCCGATTCCACGCGGGTCGCCCAGCGTGATGCCGATGCGGGGCATCCTCATGGGCGCCGCCGCCCCGCCGCCGTCCCGTGCGAGCGAAGCGAGCGGTGGGCTCCGGACGCCGCCCCTCGCCCGCCGCAGTGGAAGCCGCCGGACCGCGCCGCCGTCCACGTAGCGGACGGCGCGACGCTCCCGGTCGCCGGATGGCAGCGCCGTGCGGACCGGGCGGGAAGACCGGGAGCGACGCCTCCATCACCGCCGCGGATGCGCCTCACCAGCCCTGCACCTTGTCGTCGCGGATGACGCGATACAGCTCGCGAGCCGCCTTCTTCGAGGTGGACTTCGCCGGAACCTGCTCCACTTCCAGCTCCAGGAGCCGGTGCGGGAAGCGGAGCGTGAGCACTGCTCCCACACCCACCAGCTGACTTGCCTTCACGGGCGTACCGCCCAGATGCACAACACCCGCGTCGCAGGCGGCTTTCGCTTCGCTGCGACTGCGGGTGAGGCAGAGACGGTCCAGCAGGACGTCGACCCTCAGCGTCTCCGACACCTTACCCCATGACGATGACGTGGACCTCGTTGCGGAGCTCCTCCAGGATGTGCTCGATCATCTCCTGCTCCTGAAGACGGGTGCGGAGCTGTTCACGCACGTCGTCGAGCGCGTACGGCCCGGCCTCCGTGCGATCGGTCACGCGCACCACCGCCCAGCGGGACCCGATGGGGCCTTCCATCTCGATGGGACCGGCGAGCTGCCCGATCGGCACTTCCCGCACCGCCTCCTCATAGACCGGCGGGAGACGCTCCAGCGGGATCCGCGTGACCTCCATCTCGCCGTCCGGCGTGTTGTACTGGCGGGCCAGGTTCACCGCCGACGCGCCGCCGCGGATCGCGGTCATCACCGAGTCCGCGCGAACGCGGGCGCGGCTCACGTCCGCCTCCGTGACCTCCGCCCGGATCAGGATGTGTCGCGCCTGCCGCTCGCCGCCGCGAACCCGGTCCAGACGGATGATGTGGTAGCCGAACTCGGTCTCCACGATCGGGCTGAGCTGCCCCGGGCGCAGCGCGAAGGCCACGTCCTCGAAGGCGCGCACCATGCGGCCACGACGGAACCAGCCGAGGTCGCCACCGTGCTCACGGCTCCCCGGATCCTCCGAATACCGGCGCGCCAGCACGGCGAAGTCGCCGCCCTCGTTTAACTGCCGGATCACGTCCTCCGCCGTGGTGCGGGCGGTCTCGCGGGCCGCCGCGGACGGCTCCGGGCTCACGATCACCTGCTGCAGCGAGATGGTGGCCGGGCGCGTGCCCAGCGACGCGCGCTGCTGCTCGAACGCGCGGGCGATCTGGTCCTCGGAAACGAGCGGGCGTGAACGATTGCGAAGCCGCTGCCCGACGAACTGCTGGATCAGCAGCTGATTCCGCTGCTGCTCGGCCAGCTCGGCGCGGTACTGCTCCACGGAGCGGCCCCACTGCGTGAGCGCCGCGTTGAACTCGGCCTCGGAGCGGAACTGCCGCCGCACCTGGTTCATGGTCTGATCGACGATCTCATCGACCTCCGCATCGCGAACCTCCACGGCGGCACGGCGGGCGGCGGTGAGCAGGAGGAGGTCGTTGACGCGCGACTCCACGACCTGGTTGGCGATCAGCTCACGCTGGCGGGCGTCCGCCGGCAGCTGACCACTCGCCTCCAGCTGCTGCAGCTCCTCGTGCACGTCCGAGAGCAGGAGCACCGTATCGCCAACCACGGCGATCACGCGGTCCACGAGCTCCTCGCCGTTGAAGAACTGCTGCTGCGGCTGCTGCGCCGCGAGCGGTGCGGCGACCAGGAGCGAGAGGGCGATTCCGGTAAACGTTCGCATGATATTTCTTACGACGGGGCGAAGCGTCGCCGCCCGGGGACGGCGCGCGGTTCCATCTTCTTTCACTGAGACGGGGGATGGCAGCGCCATCCCCCGAAACCGGCTCCCGCTTCATACTCTGCGCGGGAGCCGGAGTTCCTGCACGCCGGCCGGTCCTACTGACCCGGCTGCTGCTGCGGCATCGGCTGCTGCTGCGGCTGCTCGGGGAAGCCCATATCCGGCGCCGGCTGGCGCGCACGGATCTGCTCCAGCTGCGCGATCACCTGCTGGAAGGTGCCCTCGTTGATCTCCACCGGGTACCGGTCGCGCAGCGCGAAACCGAGCGGGCCGAGCGGAACCAGCTGCGAGCGGCCGGCGACGCCGTCGGCGATCAGCTGCCGGACGTGCGCGTCGAGCGCCGCGGTGTTGGCGCCCTGCCCGGCGAACTGCGCCAGCCCGGTCGCCTGCACCACCTCCTGGATCTGCTGGCGCATCTCGGCCCGCAGCTCCTCCTCTTCCTGCGGGGGAATCGCGATGTTCTGCGCTCGTGCCTGCTGCATCAGGAGCTCCGAGCGGGTCAGCTGCTGCACCGCGCTCTCCAGCTGCTCGTCGTTGGCGGTCGCGAAGGCGCTCTGCGTCTGCGGCGGCTGAGTGCGGATGAAGTGCGCGAACTCGCCGGAGGTGTAGGCGCCGCCCTCGTACGTGGCGATCTGGCGCTCCGCCTGACGGCCGCGAAGCTGGCGTGTCGGGGCGGCGCGCGACCTCACGCACCACTTCGAGGCCGCCCGGCTGGATCCGCACGTTGGCAGCCGCGGTCGAGCGAGTCCAGGTAGGCACCCTCGGCCTCCTGCTGCGCCCGCTGCACGAGGAACTGGCGGAACTCCTCACGCTCCTCGGTGAGCTGCGGCTGACGGCGATCGTCCACGCGAATCACGTGGTAGCCGAAGGGCGACTCCACCACCTGCGAGATCTCGCCGGGCTCAAGCGCGAAGGCCGCCTCGTCGAACGGGGCCACCATCCGGCCGCGGCCGAAGAAGCCGAGGTCGCCGCCCGCGGGCGGCGCTCCCCGGATCCTGCGAGTGCTGCTGTGCGAGCTGGGCGAAATCCTCTCCCGCCACGGCACGCTGCCGCAGCGAGGCGGCCAGCTGCTGCACGCTGTCGCGCTGCGCGGGCGTCGCCTCGGCGGGTACGCGGAGCAGGATGTGCCGCGCGCTGATCTCCGCGCCCGGGCCCTCGGTGCGCCAGCGCTGCTGCAGCTGCTCCTCGGTGAACACCGTGTCCACCCGGATCACCTGGTCGCGCAGGCGGCTCATCAGCATCTGCTCACGCATCGGCCGCACGAAGGCGTCCATGTCGATCATCCCGAGGTTCGGATCCTCGGCGATGGCGTGTGCGAGCAGCATGTAATCGATCCAGACATCGGCCAGCGCGCGGGCGACCTGCGGATCCGCCGGGATCTGCGGGTTGGAAGCCAGCAGCTCCGCTGACTCGGTCACCCGGAGCTCCTTGCCGGCGGCGCGCGCGACCACGTCGGTATGCGCGGTCATGGCCTCACCGAAGCCGCCGCAGCCAGTGAGCACCAGCAGCGCCGCGGTGAGCGGCAGCCAGCGGCGAACGTCGGTGCACCGCGGGACGGTGCAGCGCCTGAACATCATGATCATCTCCGGCATACGGGTGAAGGGTTCGGCGTTTGATGCCGATGCGGCGGCGCCACCGGGCGCCACCGGACTGCGAAAATACGCTGAAACAGAAAAACCGGCTCAGGCGGCGATCGAACTGTCGCGAGTGAGCGACTGCAGCGCACCGATCAGGGTAACCGGAAGCGGCTCGGTCCCCCGCCGGTGGAGCACCAGGGAGAGCGGCATCGGTCGCTGCAGCTCCACCTCGAGCTGCCACTCCGAGAAGGCGCGCTGCAGCGCCACCATCCGCGGAACCACACCCCGGCGGAAGTTCACCCGCGCGTCCCAGTCGCGGGCGAGAATCCGCTCGATTCCGAGCTCCCGCCCCAGAAGCCGCAGCGATGCGGTGGTCAGCAGCGTCTCCACCTCGTACGGGATCGGTCCGTACCGGTCCCGCAGCTCGCGGCGCAGCGTTTCCACCACCGAGACGTCGGCGGCCTGCGAGAGGCGGCGGTACAGGTGGAGCTTCTGCGCCTCGTCGGCCACGTAGGCGTCCGGGATCAGGGCGGCGCCCTCCACCGAGACCTCCGTCATCGGGTGCTCGGCACCGCTGGATCGCCCTTCGGATCCCGCGGATCGTCTGCTCCAGCAGCCGCATGTAGGTGTCGAATCCCACCGCGTGCACGAAGCCGGACTGTGCGGAGCCGAGAATGTTACCCGCACCGCGCAGCTCAAGGTCCTTGAGCGCGATCCCGTAGCCGCTCCCGAGCTCGGTGTAGTGCTCCAGCACGCGCAGCCGCTTCTCCGCGTCCTCCGATACGTTCTCGGGGATCAGCAGGTAGCAGTACGCCCGGTGGTGCGACCGCCCGACCCGGCCGCGGATCTGGTAGAGCTGCGCGAGCCCGAACTGGTCCGCGCGGTCCACGATCAGCGTGTTCGCGCTGGGCACGTCCAGCCCCGATTCGATGATGGAGGTGGCGACGAGGATGTTCACCTCGCCCGCGACGAAGCGCGCGCATGATCTCCTCCAGCTCCTTCTCGTTCATCTGCCCGTGCGCGATCTCGACCGACGCCTCCGGGCACCAGCTGCCGCGACCCGCTGCGCCAGCGTCGCGATCGTCTCGACCCGGTTGTGGACGAAGAAGACCTGCCCGCCGCGGTCGAGCTCGCGGTGGATCGCGTCCTCGATCACCGCGTCCGACCAGGGGAGCACGTGGGTGATGATCGGCTGCCGGTCGCGCGGCGGCGTCTGGATCAGCGTCATGTCGCGCACCCCGAGCAGCGAGAAGTGCAGGGTGCGCGGGATGGGCGTGGCGGTCAGCGTGATCACGTCCACCATCTCGCGGAGCTGCTTCAGCCGCTCCTTGTGCTTCACGCCGAACCGCTGCTCCTCGTCCACCACCAGCAGCCCCAGGTCGCTGGAACTCCACGTCGCTGCGAGAGCAGGCGATGGGTGCCGATGACGATGTCGACGCTCGCCGCGCCTCGAGCCGCGCCAGCACCTCCCGCTGCTCCTTCGCGGTCCGGAAGCGGGAGAGCGTCTCGATGCGGACCGGGAAGCCGGCGAGCCGCTCGGCGAAGCTGCGCAGGTGCTGCTCGGCCAGGATCGTGGTCGGCACGAGCACCGCCACCTGCTTGCCGTCCTGCACCGCCTTGAAGGCCGCGCGGATGGCGATCTCGGTCTTCCCGTAGCCCACGTCGCCGCAGATCAGGCGGTCCATGGGGCGGGTCGACTCCATGTCCCGCTTGACGTCCTCCGTGGCCTGCCGCTGATCCGGAGTGTCCTCGAAGAGGAAGGCGGACTCCATCTCGCGCTGCCAGCGGGTGTCCTGGCGGGTAGGCGTGACCCACCGACGCCTCGCGGCGCGGCGTACAGCTCCAGCAGCTCGGAGGTCATCTCCTCGATCGCCTGCTGGGTCTTCTTCCGCGTGCGGCTCCAGTCCTTGCCGCCGATGCGGTGCACCTTGGGCGGGGCGGCGTCCTCCGCGTCGGACGACCCACCGCTCCACCAGGTCGATGCGGTGGACCGGGACGCGCAGGAGCTCGCCGTTGGCGTACTCGATCACCAGCGTCTCGAACACCTCCTCGCCCACCCGCACCTGCTCCATCCCCTGGAACCTGCCGATGCCGTGATCCATGTGGACCACGTATTCGCCGGGCTTGAGCGCGGCGAAGCTCTCCAGCGCCACGCCGCCGCGGAACTGCCGCTTGCGTCGGAGGCGACGCGTGCGGCGGAAGATCTCGTGGTCCGTCAGGACGCGCAGCGGCGGCTCGGCGTCGGCGGCGAGGAAGCCGCCCGTGAGGGAGCCGATCGCCAGGGTCACCCGCTCGCGCACGCCCAGCTCGTCCAGCAGCTCCTGGAGCCGCTCCAGCTGTCCCTCGTTGTCGCAGAGGATCAGCGTCCGCTCGCCCGCCTCCCGCCCGTGGCGCAGGATCTCACCGAGGCGCGGCATGTCTCGGTCGATCGGCTCGGGCGCGAGCACACCGAAGGCGAGGCGCGGGGCAGACCGGGGCGCGGCGGTGCGACCGATGAACAGACGCGGGAAGCCGCCCACCATATCCGCGACGCTGTCCGGCTGCAGGAAGAGTCGTTCGGGGTTCTCGGGCTGGTGGCCCACCATCTGCTCGGCCGCGTGCAGCCGCTCCACCTCGGACCAGGTGCGCTGCCATTCGCTCCCCGGATCCGACCCCTCCAGGTGGACCAGCGTGGCCTCCGGCGGGAGATACGAGAGAAGCGAGCGTCGCGTGCCGCTGCCCGGCTCGCCGCCCCGCTCCGTGACCGGCGGCGCGAAGCGCACGTCCACCGGCAGGATCCGCAGCTCCGGCAGGGTGCCAACGGAGAGCTGGCTGAGCACGTCGAAGTGGCGGATCGTCTCGATCTGGTCGCCCCAGAACTCGATGCGTCGCCGGCTCGGGAGAGCCGAAGCCGAACACGTCCAGAATCCCTCCGCGCAGCGCGTACTGCCCCACCTCCTCGACCGTGCCGACTTTTTCGAAGCCCATCGACTCCAGTCGCTTCGCGAGCTCGGCGGGCCGCAGGGTCTGGCCCGGGCGGAGGGAGATCTGGAGCTCGTCCAGCGCCTCGACGGCGGGGGAGAGCTCCTGGATCGCGCGTGACGGTGGTCACCAGGATGGAAGCACGGCCGGCGAGGAGCGCCTCCAGCGCCTCCACCCGGAGGCCGCCGATCTCCAGGTGAGTCTCGGCCGCCTCGTAGGGGAGAGACTCGCGCTGTGGGTAGAGTGAAACGGTGCCCTCGCCGAGAACCCCCTCGAGGTCCGCGGCGGCGTGCTCGGCCTCGTCGGGCCCGGAGGCGACGATCACCCAGATGCGCTCGGGTCGCGCGCGGTGCAGAGCGGCGACCAGCACCATCGGCGCTGCTCCCACCAGCCCTTCGACGACGACGGCCTCCGACCCGCGGGGCAGGGCGGAGGCGAGCGCCTCGAAGTGCGGTATCGTGTGGAACGCCTCGATCAGTATCGGGTGCGGCACGACTCGTTAAGGCTCACTGCGGGCGGAGCATCTGCGGCGGGCGACGACGACCGGCGCGGGGAACGCGCGGTGACTCCGGCGGCGGCGACCGTCCTCCGGAGTCCAACCTGCTCGATCAGCGGGCGGCCGGTACCGATCCTGCCGGACCTGCCGTGCACGCCTGCTTCTTCGGCACGACAAGCTACAGGCGAACAGGCGCACCCGTCAATGGAAGGCGGCGGCTGCGTCATCCGCAGTGGCCGCTCCTGTCCACACCGGTGGACGGAACCTGGAGGCGGCAGCGGGGTGTGATCGAAGACAAAGGCGCGCCGGCATTGAGCTTCTGCAACGAAGCGGCGGCGGAACACGGCTTGCCCGATCGCTGGGCACCCTTCGCCCCCTGGAGACCAAGATGCTGATCCCACTACTCGCTTCGGTGCTCCTCCCGTGGAGTGTCTCTGCCGCGCCCGCCATCCCGGCGGAGGCGCACTTTCGCACGACCGACGCCCGGATCGAACTGAGCC
This sequence comes from uncultured Gemmatimonadales bacterium, assembly GCA_963793235.1. GTDB lineage: Bacteria > Gemmatimonadota > Gemmatimonadetes > Longimicrobiales > Longimicrobiaceae > CAWBZF01. Next base: position 409,593 of record CAWBZF010000006.1, on the reverse strand, counting down.
AGGATCCGTGGCAGTGGGACGACGACCGCCAGCAGTACCGCAACGTCCGGGCGCGCCTCTGGGTCGACAACGACCGGGACTTCTACCGCGCCGGAGAGCGGCTCCGGGTACGGTTCTCCACCTCGGAAGACGCGCACGTCGCGCTGATCCACGTGGACCCCGACGGCCGCCTCGAGTTCCTCTTTCCGGCCAGCCCGTGGGAGAGCGACCGGGTTCGCGGGGGGCGGAGCTACTCGCTTCCTCGCAACTACCAGGCAGGTCTTCCGGTGACCGGCCGCTCCGGGATCGGGTACATCTACCTGATCGCATCACCTGCTCCGCTGGATTACCGCAACTTCAGCCGCAACCGTGGTGGGCCCTGGGACTGGTCGTACGCGGGGCGGATGGTGACGGGTGATCCCTTCTGGGCGATGGAGCAGATAAGCCGTCTGCTGGTGCCGGGATATGCGCCCCATGCGTCCGACTACTTCAGCTATTATGTTGGGAGTCGCCACGCGTACCCTGCGTATGCCTGCGCCGACAACTTCCGTGGCAACCGGGGCGGCTGGGGGTGGAGCTCGAGCTACGGTTCCTGCAGCCGGCTGGATCTCTTCCTGAGGCAGCACCCACACTACTACGACGCCAGGCGCTACCGCGGCGACAGGCGCGCCTACCTGGCCCGCACCTACGGTCCGCCGCCGGTGGAGCATCGCTTCAAGGAGCCGGCGGTGGTCGCGAGCCCCAATGCGCGGGCGGCTGAGCCGCCGCGGCGCGGTGCGTCGGAGCCGGTGCGTCGGGACGCGGACCGCACTGCGACCACCCCGGCTCAGCGCCCGGCGCCTGCTCAGCAGCCCGCTCGCGGCGCGCAGGGCTCGGCCGATCGTCGTGAGGAGGCGCCGGTGCGGGCACGCCCCACGCTCGAGCGGCGCACCCCCGAGCGGAGTGGAACGACGCGGCAGGCGGCCCCCGCCGCGGCGGCGCCGGCGCAGCCGCAGCCGCAACGGAGTCAGCCGCAACGGAGCCAGCCGCAGCCGCGGCGCGAGGAGGCGCGCGGCTCGAGCGGTCAGCGGGGAAGCGAGTCGCGCGGCTCGAATCCGACTCCCGCCGCAACCCGCGGCAACCAGCGTGGCAACGACGCACCGGCTGCGCGTGGCGGTGCGTCGGGTGAATCGTCGTCCTCCGGAGCGGCTCGCAACCGGCGTCCCCCGGGGGGCGAGACCTGATCCCTACACAGAGCGATCGCATGCAGAGCACCGTCGTGGCATTCCGCAGGTTCAGGACACTCGCCACGGCGGGTGTGATGCTCTCACTGGCCGGGTGTGCCGCGCAGGTCGCGGCGCCCGGCTCTTCGCCGTACGGTGCGGCGTCCATCACGGCGGACGACCTGTTCGCGCGCATCGAATTCCTCGCGTCCGACGCGCTGCGCGGACGGGACACGCCCAGCCCCGGCCTGGAAGCCGCCGCTGCCTACATCGTCAGCGAGCACCGGCGCCTCGGCCTGGAGCCGGCCGGCGAGAACGGCACCTACTATCAACGCTATCCGTTTCCGTTGCGGCAGCTCTCCACGGCCGGAACGCGGCTCAGCATTTCCACGGGCACCCGTGCGGAGCACCTGGTTCTCGGCAGGGATTTCTTCACCGCCGGGGCGACCGTTCAGCCAGTGAATGCGCCGCTGGTCTTCGTCGGCCGCGAGGTGCCTCTTTCGAGCGCCGGGACTTCGCTACGGGACCGCATCGCCGTGGCTGCGCTGCCGGGTGACGGTATGAGCCGCGACTTCCGCATGCTCCGCTCGCAGCAGGCGACCCGCGCCGGGCGCGAAGGCGCGCTGGCGGTGATCCATGTGCTGGAGCCCGGATGGACGCCGGAACGGATCGCGGCCGCCGCCCGCACCGCGGAACTCCCCCGCCGCACCCTCGGCGCGGAGTCCGCGTTCCCCCAGATCTTCCTGACCCATGAGGCGGCGCGCCGCCTGTTCGTCGCGGGCGGACTGGATCTGGACGGGCTCTGGATGCAGGCCGCGAACGGTGGCGCTGAGCTCGCAGCGTTCTCCGGTATCACCGTGAACGCGGCGCTCCCGGAGGTGCGGGTGGACGAGGCGATGCCCCCCAACGTGGCCGCCGTGCTCCGCGGTACCGACCCGCGCCTCCGCGACGAGTACGTGATCCTCTCCGCCCACATGGACCACGTCGGTGTCGGGCGGCCCGTGGACGGCGACTCCATCTACAATGGGGCCGACGACAACGCTTCCGGCACCGCCGGTCTCCTCGAGGTGGCGCAGGCGTTCGCTTCGCTTCCCGCCTCCGAGCGGCCCCGGCGCTCCATCATCTTCCTGCATGTGAGCGGCGAAGAAAAGGGACTGCTCGGCTCGCGCTGGTACGCGGATAACCCGACGGTGCCGATCGAGCAGATCGTGGCAAACATCAATGTGGACATGATCGGCCGGAACTCACCCGATTCGGTGATCGTGATCGGCAAGACCTACTCTTCACTCGGCACCGTCGTGAACCGTGTGAATGCGGCGCGGCCGGAGCTTCGACTGATCGCAGCGGACGATCCATGGCCGGAGGAGCGCTTCTTCTTCCGGTCCGACCACTTCAACTTCGCGCGCCGGGAGATCCCCTCCATCTTCTTCTTCACGGGCGTGCACGAGGATTACCATCGTCCGTCGGACACGGTCGAAAAGATCGATTTCGACAAGGCGGAGCGGATCTCGAGGCTTCTCTACTATGTCACACGTGAGATCGCCAACGACGCACGGCGTCCCACGTGGGATCCGGCAGGTCTCGAGGAGGTTCGGGCGCTGACGCGCTGAGCCGCAGCGCGGGGCGAGGAAAAGGGCCGGGAGGCACCCACGGGTGCCACCGGCCCTTCGCTCGTGTTCAGCCACTTCGGGTGGCGATGGGCAGCGCTTCGACGGGGGATGCGCCCCCGGCCGCCAGCTTCAGGGACGCGGCACGTTACCGTGACGTGACCGCTGGTAAGCTGCAGAAGCTGCAGAAGCTGGAGAAGCTGTAGAAGCTACTGGCGCAGCGACCCCGTCGTACGAACGGCGACCCCGAACGTCCCGATCCACCCCGAGCGATCGAACCCGTCCAGATCGCCGTCGCGGAGGCGGGCGAAGCCGAGCTGCACCACCCCGAGGCCCAGTCCACCCGAGATCATGCTCCCGGCGTCCAGGTCGGTCGCGTACCCGGCGCGGAGGGTCACGAACGGGATCTTCTGCTGCACGCCGATGGCGACGCTGCGGTCCCACACCTCGCCGAGCTGTGACTCGGCGAGATCCGACCGATAGCTGAGCCCCACGTCCGTACCCTGTCCTCCACTCCAGGAAGCGCCCAACCGCAGCACCGAGGGCAGGTTGCTGTCGGTGAAGAGCCCCTCCGCAACCGCGTAGTCGGCGAGCGACACGCCATCCGGATCGACAGTGCTCTCGCTGGTCTCATAGCGTGTGAGCAGATCCGTAGCGCTGACGTTCTCGATGTCGAACCGGTTGATCGTCAGCTGACGGATGCGCAGGTCTTCGCTCCAGCTCATGCTGGAGATGACGTTGGAGACGGAGCCCGACAGCGTCACTCCGGGTGCGGCCTGATACGCCGCGCCGATGTCCACCCCATAACCGCTCCCGCCGCGGGCGAACACGGCACGATAGTCCACCTCGATGTCGCGCGCGTCCAGATCGATGCGCGGCTCCAGCAGCCGCGAGCGAAGCAGGGTGCCGCCACGGTAGTAGTGGGCCGTGGCACCCACGCTCCAGGGGCCGGCGGCGTAGGCGTACCCGGCGGCGAAGTCCCAGTAGGTGGCGCGCGAACCTCCGGTGTCACCCACCCGGTAGTCGGTGCGTCCCTCCTCGTAGCCATCGAAGAAGAGTTCCATCACGTCCCGGGACAGAGTATGTCCTCCAACGGACGCGTACGAGATCGCGAGGCCGAGCCGACCCGTCTGTACGGCCACGGCAGGCGCCCGGAACTGGTAGCGCGCTTCCGTTCCCTCGGGATGGATGCGGGCGAAGATGTCGTCGCGCTGCTCGGGCGAGATGCGCCGGTACTTCGTCATCGTCTGCAGATCTCCGAATTCCGTTCCGAGCATCGTTCCGCCGATGGTCACCTGCGGGAAGGCGGCGGACCAGTACGGCGTGCCGGGCTGCCCGAGAAGTGCCGGGTTGAGGAACATCGCCTCCTGGCCGCGGGCCAGACCATCGAATGCACCGGCCATCCCGAGTGCCCTGGGCGTCAGTGCCACCTGTGCCTCCACCGGGGCGTGCGCAATGCCGATGGCGATCAGTGTAGCGAGTGCGACGGCGAACGATCGTGGCTTCATCTGTGGTGCACCTGGAATGGAAAGGAGATGTGGATCCGCGCGGGTTCGAGAACCCCCGCGGCGCTGGAGACCTGCACCGTCCGTTCGATCACTGCGCGCGCCGGCTGACCGTCGCGCGGTGGGTAGACCGTGATGCTCTCACCGTCCGCAGCCTGCGCGGCGACACCGTGCGTCACCTGGAAAAGCGGCGCCCTTGGCAGCTCTCCGGAGAACACGGTGGTCAGCAGTGAAGTGTGAACCGGGAACCGAGCGGAAAGTCCGATGTTGTCGGCGGTGCCTCCGAGCTCCACCCGGAACGCGGCCTCCACGCTGACGCTTCCCACCACATCCGTGCCCTCGCGCCGCAGAACGCCGGAGAGCCGGGGAAGTACCAGTGCTGCCCGCCGCACCTGGCCGAGCAGGTTCTCGGTGGCCGCCACGACGAGACCCGTGCAACGGTTCCCGACCGGCCCGCAGTTCACTGTGAGGCTGTCGATCGTCAACAGGTAAGCGATCTCGGCCGCGGTGAGCGGGCGGGAGGGCGGCGGAGGCGGGATCTGTCCGGAAAGCGGGATCACCGCGCCCGCCGGTGGGATCACGGCGGCGAGCAGACCGGTGGTGGTGATCTCCGCTTCCGCGATGCCGAGGGTAAGGTTCACCCGGGTGCGACCGTGCTCCTCGACGCCGCCCGGTCCCCACTGCACCGCCGTTGCAAGCCAGAGGGAATCACCGGCAGCGCGATCCAGCAACAGTTCCGCTCGGGAGCCTGCCGGCAGCGGGAGTCCGGCGGGAGCGAGCAGGAAAGCCGCGCCACCCGCGCGGCGTCCGCTGGCGGAGAGCTGCGGCGGGTCGGCCACCGGGCCGAGCGTCAACTCCAGCGATCCGGCGGGACGGGGGGCGATGTACACCGCGGCGCCCGCCGGCGTGCTGATGAAGCCGCCCCCGGCGGGCACCGTCCGGCTCACCGTGGGGCCGACCCGTTCGAACGGGTGCGGCTGATCGGCGGTCTCGCACGCGGCGACCCCCGCGAGCCCGGCGAGAAGCAGCGGAAGGCAGAAACCTCTGGCTTTCATCGATCCATCCATGGTCCTCGGAGTTTCATCGCCAATCCCACTCCGGCGGGGGAGCCCGGCAGACGCTGCCGGTCCGCGCGGAGGAGCCCCACCCGTCGATGTCGCACCCTCCCCTCGAACGTCGCGGCGGACGCTGATGGCGTCGTGGTCGAAGCCCGCTTCACCCCCGGCGGAGGAGCCACGTCCGAACGGCACCCTGCCGGTAGGTGCCGGCATAGCGCCCGCGGTGCATCCAGCTGCCGCCGGAACTCTGCGCACCGGGCGCAAAGATAGCGGCATGGCCCCATGGGGGTGAAGGCCCTCCCCCTCCACTTCCGACGATGCGCAGTCGGGGCTATCTTCCAGGGCTGTTTTCCGATGGATTCTAAGGCCTGCTGCGCAGTGAGTGCTTCGTGCGAATGGAACATATCAGGAACTTCTGCATCGTCGCCCATATCGACCACGGCAAGTCCACGCTGGCGGACCGGCTGCTGGAGACCACGGGCACCCTGCAGCGGCGTGAGATGAAGGAGCAGGTGCTCGACTCCATGGACCTGGAGCGCGAGCGCGGCATCACCATCAAGCTCAACGCCGTCCGCATGGGTTACACGGCGAAGGACGGCCGCGTCTTCCAGTTCAACCTGATCGACACGCCGGGGCACGTGGACTTCACCTACGAGGTCTCCCGCTCGCTGGCCGCGTGCGAGGGGGCCATCCTGGTCGTGGACGCTTCCCAGGGCGTTCAGGCGCAGACGCTTTCGAACCTCTTCCTCGCCATGGAGGCCGGTCTCGAGATCATCCCCGTCCTCAACAAGATCGACCTTCCGGGGGCGGAGCCGGAGCGGCGGCGCGACGAGCTGGTGGACCTGCTCGGCGTGGACCCGGACGAGGTGATCTTCGTCTCGGCCAAGGAGGGGATCGGGATCCCGGAGCTTCTGGAGGCGGTGGTGGAGAAGGTGCCTCCCCCGAAGGGGGATCCAAACGCGCCGACCCGTGCTCTGATCTTCGACTCGTTCTACGACAAGTACCGGGGTGCGATCCCCAGCGTCCGTGTGGTGGACGGCGTTCTCCGCAAGGGGATGACGATCACCTTCGGCTCCAACGACGCGCGGTACGAGGTGGACGAGGTCGGTTACCTGCAGCTCGGCCACTTCCGCGTCCCCGAGCTCCGCACGGGCGAGGTGGGGTACCTGACGGCGGCCATCAAGCGTGTCGCCGATACCAAGGCGGGCGACACCATCCTGGACGTCTCCCATCGCGCGAGCGAGCTGCTGCCGGGGTACAAGGAGGTGAAGCCGATGGTCTTCTCCGGCCTGTACCCGACGGAAACGGAGCAGTACGAGGAGCTCCGCGACGCGCTGGAGAAGCTGAAGCTGAACGACGCCTCGCTGTTCTACGAGCCGGAGACCTCCATCGCGCTCGGCTTCGGATTCCGCTGCGGCTTCCTGGGCCTCCTGCACATGGAGATCGTTCAGGAGCGGCTGGAGCGGGAGTTCGATCTCAGTCTGATCTCCACCGTGCCCAACGTGGAGTACAGGGTGGTGATGACCAACGACGAGGTACTCTGGATCGAGAACCCGTCGGCCCTCCCCGACCGGACGCGGATCCAGCGCATCGAGGAGCCCTACGTGCGTGCCCGCATCCTCTGCCCGGCCGATTACATCGGCGGGGTGCAGAAGCTGTGTCACGAACGGCGGGGGGATTTCGTGGGGATGAACTACCTGGATCCGGCACGGGTGGAGTTCACCTACGAGCTGCCGCTGGCGGAGATCGTGCTCGACTTCTACGATCGCCTGAAGTCCGCCACCCGCGGATATGCTTCGTTCGATTACGAACTCGCCGAGTACCGGCCCAACCGGCTGGTGAAGCTGGACATGCTGATCAACGGTGATGAGATCGACGCGTTCAGCGTGATCATCCATGAGGACAAATCGTACGAATACGGTAGGGCCGTTTCGGAGAAGCTCAAGGAGCTGATCCCGCGGCAGATGTTCGAGGTGGCGATCCAGGCGACGATCGGGAACAAGATCATCGCCCGCGAATCGGTGAGGGCGATGCGCAAGAACGTGACGGCGAAGTGTTACGGCGGCGACATCACCCGAAAGCGGAAGCTCCTCGAGAAGCAGAAGGAGGGGAAGAAGCGGATGAAGCAGGTGGGTACGGTGGAGATCCCGCAGGAGGCCTTCCTCGCGGTTCTCCGCGTGGGCGATTGAGGATCGGCGTACCGATCCTGCGCGGGCCGCTGCGCGGCCGGCTGTGGTCGCCCTTTGCCGGTGGGAAGTTCGGCAGGGTGATGGGCGGTACGTATGAGCCGGATCTGACGGAGATCTTCCGCAGACGGGTGGTGCCCGGGTCGGTGGTCTTTGATATCGGCGCGCACATCGGGTACTATACGCTGCTCGCCGCGACGCTGTTGCGGGGAACCGGCCGGGTGCTCGCGATGGAGCCGAATCCGCGGAATCTACGTCATCTGACAGAGCACATCGCGATGAACCGGCTCGGCAACGTGGAGGTGATCTCGTCCGCCGTTTGCGCGAGGGAGGGGATGGCGGCCTTCGCGGAGGGCACCGGGAGCGGGACCGGGCACCTGGAAGAACAGGGGGAGATGCGGGTCGCCACCACCACGGTGGACGCGCTACGCAAGCGAAGCGGTCTCTCTCCAGACTTCATCAAGGTGGACGTGGAGGGTGCGGAGGTGGAGGTGCTGACCGGGGCCGCTGCGACCCTCCGGGACCACCGGCCGGTGATCTTCCTCTCCACGCACGGTGCCGATCACCACGCTCGCGCCCGAGAGCTCCTGGCAGCGCATCACTACCGTTGCTCGCGGATCGGGACCGACCCGACGGAATCCGAGCTGCTCTGCACCCCCGCGGAGCTCGAGACAGTGCGGAGCTGAACGCGTGCCCGTGCGGGGCACGCCCCATCAACCAGAAAACGACCTATCGTGGCTTCGGAGAAGCGCTGGATCGTCGGTGTGGACCTCGGCGGCACCAACATCGTCGTCGGCCTCCTCCCCGTGGACGGCGGCGACGTTCTCGGCCTCCGCGTCCTCCCCACCGAGTCGCACCGCGGTCCGAAGTTCGTGGTGGACCGCATCGTCGGGATGGTGACCGAGGCCATCCTCGAGGTGACGCAGGCGGGCGGCACGGACCGCGGCGCGGTCGCCGGGGTCGGAATCGGGTCGCCGGGGCCGCTGGACCGGAAGGCGGGCGTGGTCATCAACACGCCGAACCTCGGCTGGCGCAACTTTCCGCTTCGCGACCTGATCTCCAACGCCGTGGGTCTGCCCGCGACGCTCGACAACGACGCCAACTGTGCGACGTACGGGGAGTGGTGGCTCGGCGCGGCCCGCAACGTGGACGACCTGGTGGGGCTGACGCTCGGCACCGGGATCGGCGGCGGGATCGTCCTCAACGGCCGCATCTATCACGGCATCTCGGACGTGGCCGGTGAGATCGGGCACATGACCATCGATTCCACCGGTCGCAAGTGCAAGTGCGGCAACTACGGCTGTCTGGAGGCGTATGCCTCGGGGCCGGCGATCGCGCTGCGGGCGGTCGAGGGGATCGAGGCGGGCGCCGAGACGCTGCTGATCGAGATGGTGGACAACCACCTCGACTCGATCACCGCGGCCACGGTGTACGAAGCGGTGGTGCAGGGCGATCCCTACGCGACCGAGGTGATGAAGGATACGGCGAAGTTCCTCGGCACCGGGATCGCCAACATCATCAACATCCTGAATCCGGAGATGGTGGTGATCGCGGGCGGAGTGACGCGGGCCGGCGAGCATCTGTTCCAGCCGCTGCGCGCCGAGGTCCGGCGTCGCGCCTTCCGCTCCGCGGAGGAGTGCTGCAACATCGTCTCGGCGGAGCTTCCCGGGACCGCCGGTGTGGTGGGAGCGGCCGCTGTTTTCCGCAACGAGATGCTCGCCGGCACGGTGGTGGCGGCGGGCGACACGGCAGCCGGGCGCGCCATTTGACCTCCGCTCCGTGCGAGCCACGCCCGCCGTCGGTGCGGCGGCTGGGGGTGATCGGTACGCTCGTCTGGGACCGGATCCGGCACCCCTCCACGGGCGACCGGCCGGTAGAGCAGTGGGGCGGGATCACCTACTCCCTCGCCGCGCTCTCGGCGGTCGCGGACCCCGCCTGGTCGGCGGTGCCGATCCTGAAGATCGGCGCCGACATGCACGGGGAGGCGACCTCTCTCCTGGAGGCGCTGGACGATCTGGAGCTCGGCGGCGCACTGCTGCCGGTGCCGGAGCCCACCAACCGGGTCGAGCTCGTCTACTCCAGCGCCGAGCAGCGGGGCGAGCGGCTCACCGGCGGCGTCGAGTCATGGAGCTGGTCCGATCTGGAGCCGCGGATCGCCGGCCTCGACGCCATCTACCTGAACTTCATCTCCGGCTTCGAATTGGAGCTGGAGACCGCGCGTACGCTGCGGGAACGGTTCAGCGGCTTCATCTACGCCGATCTCCACTCCCTCTTCCTGGGCTGTCCCGGGGGCGGAGTTCGGGCTCAGCGGGTCCCGCCGAGGTGGGAGGAGTGGCTGCCACTCTTCGACGCGGTGCAGCTCAACGAGGCCGAGCTTTCACTGCTGGCCGACGCCGGCGGCTCCACCGGGTCGCCGGCGGACCTGCTGGAGCGCGGGCCCTCCCTGGTCGCGGTGACCCGCGGCGCCGCGGGCGCGAGCATCGAAGCGCGCCCTTCCGCCGCCTCGTTCGCCTCGCTCGCCGAGCCGCTCTCGCTCGAGGTCCCCGTGCCCGGTGGTCCCCTCACGGGTGATCCGACCGGGTGCGGCGACATCTGGGGCGCCACCTTCATCGCCGGCCTGCTGGGCGGACTTCCGATCCGGGATGCCGCGGAGCGCGCGCACCGACTGGCGCGTGCGAAGATCGCGCACCCGTCCACCGCGACCCTCGCTCAGCACCTCCGCCGCGCGGCCGCCCATCCGGGCGACGATCCCGGCGTTTCGCCGACGCCGGTCTCCCGCGGCTCCGACTCATCACAGCCGCGGAGCGGCAGCCGGTGAACCCATGAAACGCGTGATCAGCGTTCCTCCGACGCTGGACGACCACGGCTTCGATGCCCTTGTGGCCGAGCTCGCCAGTGGTGATCCCCAGCAACCGGTCCTGCTGGATGCCCGCCACCTTCGCTGGGCCGATCCGTACGGGATGGTGGGGCTGCTGGCGATCGGCCAGAGCCTTCAGGCGTCGCCCGCTCGACCGGTTCTTCAGCTGCCGGAATCTCCCGAAGTGGCCGGCTACATGGCGAGGATGGGTTTCCAGCGGGAGGCCGGCTCGCTGTTCGAGCTGCACGGCGCGGCGCCTCGCCGGCGCGAGGGCGGCGCATCCAACGTGCTGCTGGAGATCACCCCCATTCGCTCCCACGAGGACGTGCACGGGGTGATCGACCACGTCCAGGAGCGGGCCGGCGCCATTCTCACCGAGCGGCTGGGATACTCGCGTGGCGACGCGAGCATGTTCAGCATGATCCTTTCCGAGGTCTGCCAGAACATCATCGAGCATGCGGAGGCGGGCGGCTGGGTTGGAATCCAGACGTACAACTGGGCGCGGCGGCTCGGCCGACAGGTCGTGGTGATCGCCGTGATGGACCTGGGGATCGGGTTCCGCGGCTCACTGGCGCGCGAGCATTCCGTCCGCTTCGGCGACCGCTGGAGCGACGCCACCGCGCTGGAGGCCGCGTTCCTGCACGCCACCACCCGCTTCCGCGACCCGGGTCGGGGTCAGGGGCTCAAGCAGATCCGCACGCGGGTGCTGCGGTGGGGCGGCAAGGTGTCCATCCGGAGCGGAACGGCACGCATCGCCGACATCCCCGAGTGGGACGACGCGCCTCCCCTGCAGCAGGGGCTTCCCGACTTCCCCGGCTCCCAGATCATGATCGTCCTCCCGGAGCGCACGGGGTGACAACGCGGCCGCCGGCGGCTAGAATCGAACGGCCAGAAGCTATAACGGTGGAAGCTGACAGTAACAGCTAACAGCTAAGAGCTAAGAGCTAAGAGCTGACACCGCTTCATCCTCTCACTCGATACAAGAATGTCACAAGCGATCTTCCATACGGACAGGGGCGACTTCACCGTGGAGTTCTTTGCGAGCGACGCACCGCAAACCGTGGAGAACTTCACCAAGCTGATCGGTGAGGGCTTCTTCGACGGAATCGCCTTCCACCGGATCATCCCGGAATTCGTGGTGCAGGGCGGAGACCCTAACACCAAGGAATTGCCGCTGAACCACCCGAAGATCGGCACGGGCGGCCCCGGCTACCAGATCCCTTGCGAGACCCGTGGCAACCCCCGTCGCCACGAGGTCGGTGCGCTCTCCATGGCCCACGCGGGGAAGGACACGGGCGGAAGTCAGTTCTTCATCGTGCTCAACGAGCAGAACACCCGCCACCTGGACGGCGTGCATACGGTGTTCGGCAAGGTGAGCGAGGGAATGGACGTGGTGCGGAAGCTGGAGCGTGGTGACCGCATCCAGAAGGTGGAGACCACGGACAGCGACGCGGGCTGAGCCGATGCCCCACGAGCGCGGAGTTTCGTCGGTCGCCTTCGACCTGACGCAGCTGCACCGGCGAACCGTCACCTCGTTTTACAGCAATCTGGTCACGCGCCCCACCGGGCGCGCGATCCGGATGGGGGTGGAGAGCCAGCTGGCGGAGATGGAGTCGGGGCGCCGTATCTGCCTCTCCGTGCTCGACTTCGCGCAGGTCAACGTGATGGACTACTCCTGCGCCGACGAGATCGTCGCGAAGCTGCTGCTGCGCTACGCCTCCGACGATCGCCCGGCGGAAGCGTACTTCGTGGCGCGCGGGCTCGAGGAGCACCATCGCGAGGCCGTCGAAGCCGTGCTGGAGCGGCACTCGCTCCTCCTGGTGGTGGACGAGGAGGGGAGTGAGCCGCACCTGCTCGGCCCGTGCAATCCGGTGGAACGCGCGTGCTGGGGAGCGCTCGCACGCCTCCAGCAGGCGGACGTGCCCGCCGTCTCCGCGGCGACGGCCATCGCCGAGTCGGCCGTCTTCCCGACGCTGACGAAGCTCACCGCGCAGCGTGTGGCCGTGGCACTGCGTGGCGGCTACTTCTGCGCTCTCTCGCAGCTCGCCCGTGGCTGAGCCGACCCACGGGGGTGGCGAGGCGCGACGCCAGGGACCCTCCACACTCGCCGTCCACGCCGGAGATCCGCGCCCCCAGATCGGCGCGCCGGTGGTGAACCCCATCTATCAGACCTCCACCTTCTACAGCCAGCCCGAGGGTGGGGCGGAGGTCCTGTACACCCGCTACGGCAACAATCCGAACCACCGCCTTCTGGAGCAGCGTGTCAGCGCACTGGAGGGCGCGGAGGAGTGCGTCGTCCTCGGAAGCGGGATGGCCGCCATCGCCTCGGCCGTGCTCTCCTGCGTCGCCGCCGGGGATCACGTACTGGCGGCGAGCGCTCTCTACGGCGGGACGCGTACCCTGCTGGACCGCGAACTCGTGCGGCTCGGCATCGCCACCAGCTACGTCGACTTCTTCGAGGACGGCTGGGAGCGGGAGATCCGGGACGGGACGCACCTGATCCTCCTCGAGGTGCCCACCAATCCGCTCGTCCGCGTGATGGACCTGCCGCGGGTGGTGGAGATCGCCCGGGCCGCGGGGATCCCCGTGGCAGTGGATGCGACGTTCGCGACGCCCATCAACCTGCGTCCGCTGGAGCACGGCGTGGAACTGGTGATCCACAGCGCCACGAAGTACCTCGGCGGACACAGCGACGTGACCGCCGGTACCGTCAGCGGGAGCCGGTCGCGGATGACCGCCGTGCGGGACCGCGCCCGCATCCTCGGAGCGTCGCTGGATCCGCACGCGGCCTGGCTCCTGGAACGCGGAATCAAGACGCTCGCGCTGCGCATGGCGCGGCACAACGAGAACGGGATGAGCCTGGCGCACTGGTGCAATGGCCGTTCGGAGATCCGCCGCGTGCACTACCCGGGTCTGCCGGACCACCCGGACCACGCCGTCGCGGCACGGCTCCTCGACGGCTTCGGCGGCATGCTCTCCTTCGAGCTGTCCGCCGGCGACGCGGCGGTGACCCGGTTCGTGCAGTCGCTGCGGCTTGCGCGCCTGGCGCCGAGCCTCGGCGGCGTGGAGTCGCTGGTCTCCGAGCCGCGTCACACGTCGCACGCCGCACAGTCCGCGGAGGAGCGGGCGGGGCAGGGAATCGGCCCGGGCTTCGTGCGATTCTCCGTTGGCATCGAGGATGCGCCGGACATCATCGCCGACGTGGAGCAGGCGTTGGCGGCGGTCCAGTAGCGTTGCCGAAGGCATCCCGCGCTGGATCTGTCGGGGCGACACGCCGGGCCTCGGGGGGCGCGGTCGAACCTCAGAGTGGGAACGGGAGTTTCGTGAAGGAGCCGGAAGAGATCGAGATCCTCGTGGTGGGCGCGGGACCCTGCGGGCTCGCGGTGGCCATCGCCGCGCGCGAGCACGGCCTCGGCTGCGTCGTCTTCGACCGTGGCGCGGTGACCCAGGCCATGATGGAGCACCCGACGTACACCACCTATTTCAGCGGTCCGGAAAAGCTGGAGATCGGGGGGGTTCCCTTCACCACGGCGGGGGACAAGCCGACGCGACGGGAAGCGCTTCGATACTACCGCAGGGTCACCGCATTTCACCAGATCCAGGTCCGGCAGTACGAGGAGGTAGCGGAGATCGGGGGTCGGGCGGGGGAGTTCCGGGTCCGGACTGTGTCCCGGGGCGAGGAGCGGGTGTATCTCGCGCGCAACGTGGTGATCGCCACGGGGTACTACGACACCCCTCGCCGCCTCGGCGTGCCGGGGGAGGAGCTTCCGAAGGTGTCCTACTACTTTCGCGAGCCGTACCCCTACTTCGACCAGGACCTGGTGGTGGTCGGCGGCGGCAACTCCGCGGCGGATGCGGCGCTCACCTGCTGGCGCGAAGGTGCGCGGGTCACGCTGGTGCACCTCTTCGACGAGCTCGACCGCGGTGTGAAGCCGTGGGTGAAGCCCGACATCGAGAACCGGCTGGCGGAGGGCTCCATCCCCGTCCTCTGGCGGCATCGCGTGGCGGAGATCCTGCCAAACGAGGTGATCGTCGAGTCGCTGGACGATGGTGCCCGCCGTTCGCTCCCGAACGATTGGGTGCTGGCGATGATCGGCTACATCCCCGACGCGGCATTTCTCCGGGCTCTGGGGGTGACGGTGGATGAGGTGACGGGGATCCCCGGCTTCGATCCGGGTACCATGGAAACGGATGTCGAGGGCGTCTTCATCGCCGGCGTGCTCGCCGCGGGTTACGACGCGAACAAGATCTTCATCGAGAACGGCAAGCTCCACGGCCCGCTGATCGCCCGTGCGATCGCGGCTCGTCGGCAGCAGTGACCGGAACGATCAACCGGAATCGAGCATGAAAAAGAACATCATTCTGTTTCCGATCGTCGCTGCCCTGCTGATGGGGTGCGCCGGCGTTCAGACGGCGCCCCAGGAGAGCGTCACCGTCGAGTCGGCCCGCCTGATGTCCGACCTGCGGACGCTGGCGCACGACTCCATGGAGGGTCGGCTCGCGGGTGCGACGGGGGGCCTCCGCGCGCGTGCCTTCCTTCTCAGGCAGTACGAACAGATCGGGCTCACGCCACTGGTACCCGGCTACACTCAGCCCTTCTCCGTGGTCGGTCCCGACACCGTCCGCCGCGAGGCGGCCAACGTGCTCGGCTACATCCGCGGAACCGAGGAGCCGGATCGCTACATCGTGGTCACTGCCCACTACGATCACCTGGGGATCCGCAACGGACAGATCTACAACGGGGCTGACGACAATGCCTCCGGCACGGCCGCACTGCTCGAGATCGCCCGGCACTACGCCGCGAACCCGCCGCGACACTCCATCGTCTTCGCGGCGCTCGACGCGGAGGAGCGTGGGCTGGAGGCGGGGCTGGCCGGCGCTCGCCACCTGGTGGCCCACCCGCCCATCGCGCTGAACCGCATGATCGTCAACGTGAACATGGACATGGTGGGCCGCAACGACCGCGATGAGCTGTACGCGGCCGGCACCTACCACTACCCGTTCCTGCGCCCGTACCTGGACCGGGTGGTGACCACCTCGCCGATCAACCTGCGCTTCGGTCACGACTCGCCCCACCTCGGTCCCGACGACTGGACGCTGCAGTCCGACCACGGGGCATTTCATCAGGTGGGGATCCCCTTCATCTATTTCGGAGTCGAGGATCACCCGGACTACCACAGCCCCACGGACATCGCGGATCGGATCCAGCCGGCCTTCTATGCCGGTGCGGTGACCACGGTGCTGCAGGCGCTCCAGCAGTTCGACGCCGCACTGCCGCAGATCCAGCAGGCATCCGGCCGCTGAACCGGGCGAGCATGGGCGACCGGGTCATCCCGAGCGCAGTCGAGGGATCCCTCTGCGGCGCCGGCCAGGTCAAAGCGATCCGCGGGCAGCGCGAGGTCTTCACCGGCGGCGTGGGCGGGGAACGGAGAGGGATTCCCTTCGGCTGCGCTCAGGGCAGGCTCTCGACTTCGCTCGGAATGACGGGGGGCCGAACGTTCGGAATGACAGGGGGCCGAACGTGGCGAGGGTGTGCCTTGAGCCTGGTCGACCCGACCACAAGATCGGGGGATCGGTTGAGTCAGGTGCATACCCCTGTCCGCAGATTACGCAGATTTCGGGTGTGCCAGCTCCGCAGCAATCTGCGGGAATCGGCGTACTCTGCGGATCGAGCAGTTGGGGCGTCCGCTCCGCCGGGGTGCCGCGTGGATCACCGGGCCAACCCGGCTTTCAGCAGGTAGTAGCGACGGCGTAGCCCCGCTCCACGTCCGACAGCGTCGTCGGGTACTCGCCGGAGAAGCACGCCCCGCAGAAGCTCCCCTCCTCGTCGATGCTCCCGAGCATCCCCTCCAGAGAGAGGTACCCGATGGAATCCACGCCGAGCTGCGCGCCGATCTCCTCGATGCTCATCTGCGAGGCGATCAGCTCCTCGCGCGTGGGCATGTCGATGCCGTAGAAGCAGGGGTTCCGCACGGGCGGAGAGGCGAGGCGGAAGTGCACCGCCTTCGCGCCCGCCTCCCGAAGCAGGTTCACGAGCCCCTGTGAGGTGGTCCCGCGGACGAGCGAGTCGTCCACCACCACCACCCGCTTGCCGGCGATCGCCTCGCGAACCGGGCTGTACTTCAGGCGGACCTTGAAGTCGCGTCCCGCCTGTGAGGGCTCGATGAAGGTGCGCCCCACGTAGTGGTTGCGGATCAGACCCAGCTCGTACGGGAGTCCGGAGGCCTCGGCGAAGCCGAGCGCGGCTGAGTTCGCCGAATCGGGTACCGAGATCACGCAGTCGGCGTCCGCCGGCTGTTCATGGGCGAGGCGCCGCCCGAGCGCCCGCCGCGAGCGATCGACCGAATACCCCCAGAGGCGGGAATCGGGGCGGGCGAAGTAGACCAGCTCGAAGACGCAGGGCGCCGGCTTCCTGAAGGTGACCAGCGGCCGAAGACGCGTGAGTTCGCCATCCCGGATGCGGAGCACCTCGCCGGGTTCGATGTCGCGGATGTAGCGCGCACCCATGATGTCCAGCGCGCACGTTTCCGAGGCGACCACGTACCCGCCCTCACGCTGACCCAGCACCAGCGGCCGGAAGCCGTGCGGATCGCGCGCCGCGTACAGCGAGCTGCCGACGGTCATCACCACGGAGAAGGCGCCCTCCAGCTGCGAGAGCGCGTCATCGATCTGCGCGTCCACCCCTTCCCGCCGCGAGCGGGCGACGAGGTGCACGATCACTTCGGAGTCGATGGTCGCCTGGAAGAGCGCGCCGTCCCGCACCAGGCGCGACCGCAGCTCCTGCGCATTGGTCAGGTTCCCGTTGTGCGCGAGCGAGAGATCTCCCTCGCTGTAGCGGACCAGGATCGGCTGTGCGTTGTGGAGCCCCGCTCCACCGGCGGTCGAGTAGCGGATGTGCCCGATCGCGGTGCTGCCCCGCAGCACCTCCAGCCGCCGCTCGTCGAACACATCGGAGACCAGCCCCGTGCCCCGGTGGATGCTGGTGCCGCCCGGCTCGTCGCTCTCCACCGATACGAGTCCCGCGGCCTCCTGGCCGCGGTGCTGCAGCGAGTAGAGGCCGAGGAAGACGTGCTTGGCTGCTTCGGGGACCCCGCTGACGGCGACGATTCCACACATGGAGCGTTCCTGGCGCGACGCGAAAGTTCACGAGCCACCTCTGCGGGCGGCCGAGCCACGTTGTACCCCCCGCGCGTCGGGCGGATCCTGACGCGCAGTCCTGCGGCATCGTGGCGGTTACGGCTGCGATACCTCGGAGTGGATCATCACGTCCACCACCTCGGGGGTGCCATCCATGCGGCGGGGGATCGCGGAGAAGTAGATCTCCGCGAGATCCGCGACCGGCGCCTCCAGCGTGGCGGCGGGAGTCGCGATCCGGAACCGCCCCCCGGGCGCGCCGACGGTGCCGATCCGCCTGGCGGGCACGTCCGCCGCGGCGAAGTGCTCCAGCACCCGCGTCACATCGCTCCCGGGGCAGGAGATCACCACGCGGCTCTGCGCCTCGCCGAAGAGCAGGGGGCCGGTGTCGAGCTGATCCTCCAACCGGGCATCCAGCCCGAGGGGAGCGCTGCCGTCACCGATGGCAGCTCTCCGCGAGCGCCACCGCCAGCCCGCCCTCCGCCAGGTCGTGCGCCGAGCGCACCAGCCCGGCGCGGATCGCCGCCAGCAGGGCCCGCTGCAGCGCCCGCTCGCGCTCCAGGTCGATCGCCGGCGCGTCGCCTGCCACGAGACCGTGGATCACCTTCAGGTACTCGCTCCCGCCGATCTCCTCCGTGTTGCGACCGAGCAGGATCGACCGCGTCACCCTCACCGATGAAGGCGGAGCGGGTGATGTGCGCCAGGTCGTCGATCACCCCCACCATCCCGATCGTCGGGGTGGGATAGATCGCGCCGCGTGGATTCTCGTTGTAGAGCGAGACGTTGCCGCCGGTCACCGGCGTCTCGAGCGCCGTGCAGGCTTCGCCGATCCCTCGCACCGCCTCGGACATCTGGTGGTACACCTCCGGCTTCAGCGGGTTGCCGAAGTTCAGGTTGTCCGTGACCGCTCGCGGCAGCGCACCCGAGCAGACCAGGTTGCGCGCGGCCTCCGCCACGGCGATCTGGCCGCCGCGGTGGGGGTTCAGGTACACGTAGCGGCCATTGCAGTCGGTGGTCGCGGCGATGGCCCGGTCGGTGCCCCGCAGGCGGATCACCGCGGCGTCCGAGCCCGGACCCGACCACCGTGCTCGTGCGGACGGTGGTGTCGTACTGCTCGTACACCCAACGCTTGGAGGCGAGGCTCGGCGAGTCGAGCAGCTGCCGAAGCGTCCACGCGGGGTCCGCCTCCTCGCCACGCGGCTCGAGCTGCGCGGTCGTCCACTCCCGCAGCCGCCGGATCTCCGCGCTCTCGCGTCCCTCGCGGGTGTAGGTGGGGCAGGCGTCCACCAGCGGCTCGCCGGGGATGTCCACCACCACCTGTCCGTTCTCGCGGATCACGTACCGCCCCGTGTCCGTCACGTGGCCGATGGTCTCCGCGTCGAGTTCCCATCGGCCGAGGATGGACGCGGACGTCGTCCTCGCGCCCCTCCTTCGCGACCACCAGCATGCGCTCCTGCGTTTCCGAGAGCAGGATCTCGTACGGCGTCATCCCGCGCTCGCGGACCGGCACGCGCGTGATCTCGATCTCCACGCCCGTTCCGCCCCGCGCCGCCATCTCGGTGGACGAGGAGACCAGCCCCGCCGCGCCCATGTCCTGGATCCCGACGATGTGGCCGCTGCGGATCAGCTCCAGCGATGCCTCGAGCAGCAGCTTCTCGGTGAAGGGGTCGCCCACCTGCACCATCGGCCGCTTCGCCTCGCTCTCCTCGGACAGCTCCGCGGAGGCGAAGGTGGCGCCGTGGATCCCGTCGCGGCCGGTCCGGGAGCCGACGGCCATGATCGGGTTGCCCACGCCCTCCGCGACACCCGCTGATCAGCTCCTCCGTCTTCATGAGCCCGATGGCCATCGCGTTCACCAGCGGGTTCCCCTCGTAGGCGCGCGTCGAAGTACACCTCGCCGCCCACGGTGGGGATCCCGACGCAGTTGCCGTAGTCGCCGATCCCCTTCACCACGCCGGCGAACAGGTAGCGAACGCGCGCGGCCTCCTCGCCGTCCAGCTCACCGAAACGGAGCGAGTTCAGCACCGCGATGGGTCGCGCACCCATGGTGAACACGTCGCGCAGGATGCCGCCCACCCCGGTCGCCGCGCCCTGGTAGGGCTCCACCGCCGAGGGGTGGTTGTGCGACTCGATCTTGAAGGCGACGGCCAGGCCGTCGCCCACGTCGATGACGCCGGCGTTCTCGCCGGGACCCTGCAGCACCCAAGGCGCCTTCGTCGGCAGCGTCCGGAGCAGCGGCTTGGAGTTCTTGTAGCCGCAGTGCTCCGACCACATGGCGCTGAACACGCCGAGCTCGGTGAAGGTCGGCTCGCGCCCCAGGATGCCCAGGATGAGCCGGTACTCGTCTCGCGAGATCCCGTGCTCGTCCACCAGTTCCGGTGTGATCGCGGGATCTCCCGCCCGCGGCTGAACGGCTCGTGTCATCGATTCAGGTGCAGCTTGTGGGTGTGAAAACCGGGTGGCTCTCAGAAAATGTGGCGGAGCCGGCGAACCGCTCGCCGCCCCGCCCACGCATCCCCCCGGAACGTCGCCTTCGCGGCCTCTTCAGGCGTACGTCAGACGCCGGCCAGGGCCCCTGCCACGGAGGTGAAGAGACTCACGCCATCGGTGCCCCCCAGGAGCGGGTCGACGGCGCGCTCCGGGTGCGGCATCATCCCCAGCACGTTGCCGGCCGGGTTCACGATCCCCGCGATGTTCCGTGCGGAGCCGTTCGGGTTGGCCTCCGGGGTAACCCTGCCGTCCGCGTCACAGTAGCGGAAGGCGACGCGGCCCTCGCCCTCCAGCCGGTCGAGCGTCTCCTCGTCCGCCAGGTAGCACCCCTCACCGTGTGCGATCGGGACGCGCAGTACCTGCCCCTCGCGATAATCCGAGGTGAATGGTGGCGCGGCCAGCTCCACGCGCAGATGAACCGGCCGGGAGATGAAGCGCAGGCTCCGGTTCCGGATCAGCGCGCCGGGCAGCAGACCGGCCTCACACAGGATCTGGAATCCGTTGCAGATCCCGGCCACCGGACCGCCGCGTTCGGCGAACTGCTTCACCTCCCGGACGATCGGGCTGAGGCTCGCGATCGCACCCGCGCGCAGGTAATCGCCGTAGCTGAAGCCGCCCGGCAGGAAGACTGCGTCCACACCCTGGAGGTCGTGATCACCGTGCCAGAGAAAGACGGTCTCGGCGCCCAGGACCTCCTGCGAGGCCTTGTAGCAGTCGTAGTCGCAGTTGGAGCCGGGAAAGGTGACGACGCCGATCTTCATCGGCCCGCCATCTCCGCCACGCGGACGTCGAAGTCCTCGGTCACGGGATTCGCGAGCAGCTGTCGGCACATGGCCGTCGCACGCTCCTCGGCCGTGGCGCGATCCTCCGCTTCCAGCTCCAGTACCACGAGCCGCCCCACGTGAACGTCCCCGACGCCGCTGAAGCCGAGGCTCGCCAGCGCTCCGCCGACCGCCTTACCCTGCGGGTCGAGAATCCCCTCGCGGGGCGTGACCCGGATCTCCACTCGAAACTGCATCAGATACTCTCCCCGGTGAGGATTGCCGCCCCAGACGTTTTCTGGATCGTGGCTTGATCTCCTGATACTCCAGTTCGCGCACCTCGTGGCTCCCTTCCTCCTCTTCCTCGTCGATCAGAGGATCCCTGTCCGGCAGCCGGTCCTGGAACCCCGCGATCGCCGAGCGTACCAGCCCCCAGGTGATGTAGATCACCGCCGCGGGAAAGAAGAAGAGAGCCGGCACCGTAACCGCAGCAACGATCGACACGACCGCGAGCCCGATGGCGATGATGCCGCTCACCCGCTTCGTGCTGAATCGCGGCACTACGGGGTACAGCACATGGCTGACCATCAGCACGGAGACGCCGAGCACCAGGCCGGGCGTCAGCATGCTCCATCGCATGCCCGCCAGGTGATCCTGGAAAAAGGCGGTCTGCGTGAACGGATAGAAGGTCGCCAGCGTCATCCCGGCGGTCGGGGAGGGAAGGCCGTGGAAATTCGCCTTCGCCACCCCCGCCTGTTCCACATTGAATCGCGCGAGGCGGATGATCGCCGCGGCGACGTAGAGAAAGACGATGGTCCAGCTCCAGACGCCTTCCGAGAAGTAGATGAAGTAGACGATCAGGGCCGGCGCGACGCCGAAGCTGATCGCATCCACCAGGGAGTCCAGCTGCTCGCCGAACTCGCTCCCGGTGCTGGTGAAGCGTGCGATGCGGCCGTCCAGCATGTCCATCACGGCCGCCCATACGATCAGCCACCCCGCCGTCTCGAACTGTCCACGGGACGCCGAGACGATCGCCCAGACGCCGAGGAAGAGGTTGCCCAGCGTGAAGGCGCTGGGGAGCACGACCACACCCCGTCGAAGCTGCCGCCGCGCAGCGCCGGGACTCACGCTGTACCCCAGCGGTCGAGGGCGACCTCGTCCAGTGTGTGCCCGGTGATCCGCCGGAACACGTCCTGATAGCGCCGGGAGGTCTCGGCGATCAACGTCGGTGGGGAGGTCGGGTGCGGGCGCCTGTCGGTCCCACGCGCCGGCGCCCACCAGCCGCTCCAGGTAGTCTCGCAGCGGCTGCTTGTCCAGCGATGGCTGGCCGCGGCCGACGGCGTACTCCGGCGGCCGGCCAGAAGCGGGAGGAGTCGGGGGTGAGGAGCTCGTCCATCACACGGATCTCTCCATCGGAATCGCGGCCGAACTCGAACTTGGTGTCGGCGATGATGATATCGCTCTGCGCCGCGATGTCCCGCCCCCGGCGGTACAGCGCAACGGAGGCGTCCCGCAGACGCTCCGTCGCCTCCGCGCCGACCCTTTCGATCATCTGTGCGAACTGATGTTCTCGTCGTGGCCGGTCTCCGCCTTGGTGGCGGGAGAGAAGATCGGTGGGTCCAGCCGCTCGGACTCACGCAGGCCGGCGGGGAGCGCCTCGCCGGCGAGGGTGCCGGATTCCCGGTACTCCTTCCAGGCAGAGCCGGCGATGAACCCCCGCACCACGCACTCCACCGGAAACGGATCCAGCTTCCTCACCAGCATCGCCCGCCTCGCCCAGACGTCTCGAGTGTCGCGAACGGCGGGGTAGCGAGCGCAGATCGCCTCCGGGTCCACCGTGATCATGTGGTTGGGAACCAGGTCCGCCGTCCGGCCGAACCACCACGCGGAGATCAGCGTGAGTACCTCGCCCTTGCGCGGGACCGGCTGCGGAAGCACCACGTCGAAGGCGCTGACCCGGTCCGTCGCAACGAAGAGCAGTGCGTCACCGAGGTCGTAGACGTCACGGACCTTTCCCCGCCGCAGGAGGGGGAGGGGGAGGTCGGTGCGGGAGATCGGGTCCACCACTTTCACGCTCGATGCGGGGCTCTGGATCGGGTGCGTCGGAAGCCACGCAAGCTAACGTCCGGGCGGGGCGTGCGGCAAGAAATGGGAGCGCCCCGGGCTTCGACGTCCGGGAGGGCGCACCGGTCACCCCGGCGCGCCCTCTGGAGGCGCAGGCATCGGGACCCGGATACGACGTCCTCCGCTCACCCGTAAATCGCCCGGACCTTCCCCTCCAGATACTCCATGAACGGGTCCGCACTCAGAGGCGCGCCGGTCACCCGCTCGCACAGCTCACCGGCGCGGAAGCGTCGTCCGTGGCGGTGCACACGGTCGCGGAGCCAGAGCAGAAGCTCCTGGAACTCGCCCCGCGCGATCCGCTCCGGCGTGTCCGGCATCTCCCGCAGGATGGTCGCCCAGAACTGCGCCGCGTACAGGTTGCCAAGCGTGTAGGTCGGGAAGTAGCCGATGGAACCGATCGACCAGTGGACGTCCTGCAGCACGCCCCGGCGGTCGTCCGGGACCTCGACGCCCAGATCCGACCGCATCCGCTCGTTCCACACGCCCGGAAGATCTCGCACGGCCAGATCTCCGTTGATCAGCGCGCGCTCAAGGTCGAAGCGCAGCATGATGTGCAGGTTGTACGTCGCCTCGTCGCTCTCCACCCGAATCAGACCCGGCTCCACCCGGTTCATCGGCTCGATACGCCTCGTCCACGGACACCTCACCGACCTCAGGGGAGAGCTCGCGTACGGCGAGAGGAAGAGCCCACTCCCAGAACTGGGCGCGATCGCCCCACCATGTTCTCCCAGAGCCGCGACTGGCTCTCGTGGATTCCGAGGCTCGCCGCCTCGCCGAGCGGCTGGCCCGGGTGCTGCGCCTTTGGCAGCCCCTGCTCGTACAGTCCGTGGCCCGCCTCGTGGAGGGTGGAGCTGAGCGCGTCGGGGAAGCCGTCCTCCCGGTAACGGGTGGTCAGCCGCGTGTCACCGGGTCCGATCCCCATGCAGAAGGGGTGAGTGGAGGTGTCCAGCCGTCCCGCCTCGAGATCGAAGCCGATGCGCTCCGCGACGATCCGCGTTGAAGGCACCTGCTGCTGGATCGGGATGCGGAGCCGGTGCAACCGGTCGGACGGACGGTTCGCACGTCGTCGGCCGCGTGCGCGGATCAGCGGCGCCAGCCGCCCCCGCAGCTCGTCGAACACCGCTGCGACCTCCGCCGTTCGGGCACCCGGCTCGTATCCCTCCATCAGCGCATCGTAGAGGGAGTCGCCGGTGGTGCCTCCGATGGCACTCCGCCTGCGCTCGACTCAGCTCGACGATCTTCTCCAGCCAGGGCGCGAAGGCGGCGAAGTCGCTCCGCTCCCGCGCTTCCCGCCACGCCTGCACGCGCGAGCGTGGTGGTCTGCGCCGATCTCGTGCACCAGCGAGGCCGGCAGACGCTGCGCGCGATCGTGCTTGCGGCGAATCTCCCGCAGGTTCGCAGCGGCCTCCGGGTCCCCGGCCAGCTCCGGGTCCTGCTCCGAGGCTTGCCAGCCATTCCGTCATGCGAGCATCCGTCTGCCGCTCGTGAACCAGCGAGCTCAGCAGCGCGATCTGCTCCGCACGCAGTTCCGTGCCGCATCGCGGCAGCATCGTCTCCTGGTCCCAGGAGAGCAGGCTCGCCCACCGAGCCGAGCAGGTCGATCTCCCGCAGGGACTCGCGCAGCCGGTCGTAGGGCGACGTGGTCTTCGCCTGTGCCTCAGACATGGAGAGATGGAGTTCCGGTGGACAGCTCACCCGCATGGCGCTCCAGAACCGGGTCCACCCACTCGGCGAGGAACTCGTCCACCTGCTGCGGCGCGCGACCCACGTACCGCTCGGGCCGAAGCTCCTCCTCCAGTTCCTCGCGCGTGACGGCGAAAGCGGGGTCGGCGGCGATCCGGTCCAGGAGATCGTTCTCCAGCCCCTCGCCCTTGACCCGAGCCCCCGCAGCCACCGAATGCTGCCGGACCCGCTCATGGAGTTCCTGCCGGTCGCCGCCCCGGCGGGCGCTCCGCATCATCAGGTTCTCGGTCGCCATGAAGGGGAGTTCCTCCATCAGCCGTCGGCGGATCATCTCCGGGTACACCACGAGGCCGGAGGCCACGTTGTGCATGATCAGCAGGATCGAATCGACGGAGAGATACGACTCCGGCACCGCGATCCGCTTGTTGGCGGAGTCGTCCAGCGTCCGCTCGAACCACTGGGTCGCGGCGGTGAAGGCGGGGTCCAGCGCGAGAGTGATCGCGTGGCGCGCCAGCGCGCAGATCCGCTCCGTTCGCATCGGGTTCCGCTTGTACGGCATCGCCGACGACCCGATCTGGTGCTTCTCGAATGGCTCCTCCACCTCCTTCAGATGCGAGAGCAGCCGGATGTCGTTGCGCGAACTTGGAAGCCGACTGCGCAACCCCGGACAGCGTCGAGAGACAGGCGTAGTCCACCTTGCGCGTGTACGTCTGCCCGGTCACGCCATACACCTCGGCGAAGCCCATCTTCTCGGCCACGAGGCGGTTCAGCCGCTCCACCTTCGCGCCGTCGCCCTCGAACAGGTCCAGGAAGGAGGCCTGCGTGCCGGTGGTGCCGCGAACGCCGCGGAAGCGCAGGGTCTCGAGACGGAACTCGATCTCCTCCAGGTCCAGCATCAGTTCCTGGATCCAGAGTGTCGCGCGCTTGCCCACCGTGGTCGGCTGCGCCGGCTGGAAGTGCGTGAAGCCGAGCGTGGGCAGGTCGCGATAGCGGCGGGCGAAGGCTGCGAGCTCGGCCACCACCCCCAGCAGCCGGGAGCGAACGAGCCGCAGCGCCTCACGATGCTGGATCAGGTCCGTGTTGTCACCCACGTAGGCGCTGGTCGCGCCCAGGTGGATGATCGGGCGGGCCTCGGGCGCCTGCTCCCCCAGCAGGTGGACGTGCGCCATCACATCGTGCCGGAGCTCGCGCTCGAGCTCCGCGGCACGATCCAGGTCGATGTCGTCCAGGTGTGCCCGGATCGCCGCGATCTGCTGCTCGCTCACCGGGAGCCCGAGCTCCCGCTCCGCCTCGGCGAGGGCGAGCCAGAGCCGCCGCCAGGTTCCGAACTTGAACTGCGGCGAGAAGATCTTCGACATCTCCCGAGAGGCGTACCTCTCGGTGAGCGGGTTCGACGTATCGGTCTGCGGTTCCGGACATCGGCTCGGCTTCCGTGTGTTCAGAGATGGATCGGAAGGTCAGCATCACCCCCTGCTTCGGCCCGTTCCGGCGGACCGTAGGGTGGGGGAGGGTAGCTGACCCGTGTCAGAAAGAGCCCTTCCGGCGGAGCGGGGGGCGAGGTGAGGCGTCCATCCGCCCCCTGCAGCAGCGCCGGCACGTCCTCACCTGGCCGGCGTCCGGTCCCCACCGCGACCAGCGTGCCGACGAGATAACGGACCATGTGATGGAGGAAGCGGTTGGCGGTGATGTGCAGCTGCACACCCATGCCCTCCCACTCCACCCATCGGGCCTCGCTGACGATGCAGCGGTCGCCCCGCTTCTCCTGACCGGCCTTGGCGAAGGCGCGGAAGGAGTGTTCACCCGGTATGGCCGCGGTCGACCTCCCGCATCCGCGGGAGGTCGAGTGGCATGCGGAGCGGCCAGCACCAGCGCCGGTGAAAGGGGGAGATGCTCTCCGTCCCGCAGTCCGATCCGGTAGACGTAGGAGCGCGTGATTGCGTCGTATCGCGGGTGAAAGCGATTCGCTACCGGCCAGGCACCCGCGATCCAGATCTCCGGCGGAAGCAGGCGGTTCAGCGCCCGGCGCAGCTCGGCCGCGTCCCATCGGGCGGGGGCGTCCACCGTGGCCATCTGCCCGGTGGCGTGGACGCCCCGATCCGTCCGCCCCGAGCCGAGCACGCGCGCCGGGCGGTCGAAGACCCTGCCGAGGACCCGCTCCATCTCGCCCTGTACGCTGCGCTCCGACCGCTGCAGCTGCCAGCCGTGAAAGGCCGCTCCGTCGTACTGCACGGCCAGGCAGATGCGGCGCGTATCCGGGGTGTTCATGGCGGCGGAAGGTAGCGGAGGGGGGTGGAATGTCAAGCGGAGCCAAGGGTTTCTGCGCTCCCTGCGGCGATTGACAGTGCTCGGGGGCGGTCGCTACAATCACGCCCCCGCGACGGCTGGCGCGGGGGCGTGAACACGAGCGGAAGCGATGATGACGCTGGAGATGCTGGTCCGGACGGTGGCCGAACGACCCCTGTCCCTCGAGGAGGCGGAGGCCGCCTTCACCGAGGTGATGGAGGGCCGCGCCTCGCCCGTTCAGATGGCGGCGCTTCTGGTCGCGATGCGGGTCCGCGGACCGGTGGCCGAGGAGGTCGCCGGAGGCGTCAGGGCGCTTCGTTCCGCGATGGTAACCGTTCCGACGCGCCAGCAGCAGTCTGTCGTGGACACCTGCGGCACGGGCGGCGGCAGTATCACCACCTTCAACATCTCCACGGCTGCCGCCCTCCTCGCCGCCGGCGCGGGGGTGCCCGTCGCAAAGCACGGGAACCGGAGCTTCACATCCCGGTGCGGCAGCGCAGACGTGCTCGAGGCGCTCGGCGTTCGGCTGGACCTGCCACCGGAGCGTGAGGCGCAGGTGCTGGAAGAGGTGGGGATCGTCTTCATGTTCGCGCCGCTCCACCACCCGGCGATGCGTCATGTGGCGCCGATCCGTCGCGAACTGGCCATGCCGACCGTGATGAACGTCCTCGGGCCCCTGACCAATCCCGCTCTGCGCCTCACGCCAGGTCGTCGGCGTCGCCGACCCCGCCCTCCTCCAGCTGATCGCCGAGGCGCTCCGGGTACTCGGCCATCAGCGCGCCATGGTGGTGCACGGCGAGCCCGGGATGGACGAGCTGAGCCCGCTGGGAGCCACCCGGATCCTCGAACTGGATGGATCCACCATTCGCGACTGGAATTTCGATCCGCGGCGGGAACTCGGCTGGCCTGCATACGAGGCGCGCGATCTGGCCGGCGGTGACCAGGCGGAGAACGCCGCGATCGTCACGGGTGTGCTGCAGGGAAAGGTGCGCGGTGCGGCACGGGCCGCGGTGATTCTCAACGCCGCGGCCGCTCTCTACGTGGGCGGTGCGGCGGACTCACTGATCGGTGGCGTGCAGCGCGCTGAAAACGCGCTGGACGCAGGCGCCGGCTGGGAGTGCCTGGAGGCGCTGAGGGATGCCTCCAGGCGAGCGGCGGGCGGATAACGCTCAGTTCACGAACATCGCGCGGAGGTCCCACGGACCCGGGAACGGCGCGGGCGCGGGTGCCTGCACGAACACGAGCCGGCTCTCGCCCTTTACGATCCGTCCCACAACGAAGAGCGCCTGCCTGTTGGTCGCCATCGTGAACCCGCCTGGTTGAGGTTTCGAGGTCAGTACTTCCGGATCACCGCGATCACGATCCCCTGGATCTGCACCTCTTCCGCGGCGGAAGTACATCGGCTGCATGGTCGCGTTCGCCGGCTGCAGCCGCACCCGCCCGTCCTTCTCCCGATACACTTCTTCACCGTCGCCGACTCCCCTCCCACCAGCGCAACCACCATCTCCCCGTTCGTCCGCCGTCTGCCGGGAATTCACCACGATGTAGTCGCCGTCGCGGATCTGCTCCTCCACCATCGAGTCGCCCCTCACGCGCAGCACGTAGTTGTTCCCACGCCCGTAGCATGTCGTGCGGCACAGCCAGCGTCTCCTGCTCCTCGATCGCCTCGATCGGCAGACCCGCGGCGACCGACCCCAGCAGCGGCAGCTCCACCGCAAGCGCACCCTCCGCTCTGCACCAGCTCCAGCGAGCGGCTCTTGTTGTAGTTCTTCCGCAAATATCCTTTTTTCTCCAGATTGCTGAGGTGCTCGTGCACCGTCGCCAGAGAGTTGTAGCCGAAGTGCGAGGCGATCTCCTCGAAGCTCGGAGAGTAGCCGTACCCTTCGAGGAAGCTCTCCACGTAGTCCAGGATCTGCTTCTGACGTTTGGTGAGCGCCATGGGCGTGCGTCGGGGTGATGGGTTGCCCGCTCCCCGGTACCGGATCAACGGGCCGAACAGAGACCGAACGCCAGTATAACCGAAACAATGCCGAAGGGCAAGACCTACATTCCGACCCCCGAACGCACGCCCGCTTCGGTGCTCGATCGCATCGTCGCGGTCAAGCGCGAGGAGGTGGCGCGCCTGTCGCCCCGTGCCGCAGAGCTCCGTGCCGCCGCACGCGACGTGGCCCCCGCGCTATCCTTTCGCACGGCGCTGCACCATCCCACGGAGGTGCGCCTGCTCGCCGAGGTGAAGCGCCGCTCCCCTTCGGCCGGAGAGATCCGCCCGGGTGCGGACCCGGCGGAGATCGCCCGGTGCTACCGGGATGGGGGTGCGGCCGCGCTCTCGGTGCTTACCGACGTGCAACATTTCGGTGGCTCGCTGGAGGCCCTCCGGGCTGCACGCGCCGCGGTGGGCCTGCCTCTGCTGCGCAAGGACTTCATCATCTCCCCGGAGCAGGTATGGGAGGCGCGAGCCGCCGGCGCCGACGCCATCCTCCTGATCGCCCGCATCCTGGGCGACGGTGACCTGCGCGATCTGCACGGGCTCGCCATCGATCTCGGGATGGACGTGCTGGTGGAGGTCCACACCGGCGAGGAACTCGACCGTGTCCTCGCCGCGGACGCGAGGCTGATCGGTGTGAACAACCGCGATCTGGCGACCTTCACGACGGATCTCGGTCTGTCGCTGCGCCTGGCGGAGGGGGTACCCGACGCGGTGACGCTGGTGGCGGAGAGCGGGATCCGTACGGCGGCCGACGTGGATCGGCTCGGCGCCGCCGGCTTCCACGCAGTGCTGGTCGGGGAGTCGCTGATGCGGCAGCCGGACGTTGCCCGGGCCGCGGCCGCCCTCACCGGCCGGCCGCGAAGCAGGCGGCGCGCGTGAACGACACCGGTGTAAAGATCTGCGGGCTCACGCGTTCGGCCGATGCTCTCGGTGCCGAGCGTGCCGGAGCGACCCACGCCGGGGTGATCTTCGCGCGCGGGCGGCGCTCAGTCACGCCGGCCGCCGCGCGCGAGATTCTGGAGGGTGTCTCGCTGCGCCGCGTGGGCGTGTTCGTCAACGCGTCCCCAAAAGAGCTCGTCGCCGTCGCGGCCGCCGTTCCGCTGCAGGTGCTGCAGTTGCACGGAGATGAGACGCCGGAGCAGATCGCACGCGTCCGTCAGGGATGGGACGGCGAGGTCTGGAAGGCCTTGCGCCCGCGGGGTGCGGACGAGTTCCTTTCCGCGCTGGAACGCTATGAGCGCTGCGTGGACGGGATTCTCCTCGACGGGTGGTCGCCCCTGGAACGTGGCGGGACGGGCTCACGTTTCCCCTGGGAGGAGCTCGCACCGGTTCGCGACAGCGTACCGCCCTCGCTATCTTTGATCGTCGCCGGCGGCCTCGATGCCGACAACGTCCGTTCCGCCATCCGGCTGCTGCGGCCGGATCTGGTGGATGTGAGCTCCGGCGTGGAGTCGGCGCCGGGCATCAAGGACACGGCAATGTTGGAACGCTTCGTCGCCTCTGCACGCGGCGGCATGAAGGACCATCCCATTCCCAGCAGAGATGTCTGATCGGGTAGATAGCGGTGCGACCGGTTTGATCGAGTCGGAGCGGTTCGGCCGCTTCGGCGGCCGCTTCGTGCCCGAAACGCTGATGACCGCGCTCGACGAGCTCACGGAGCTCTACCGGGAGGCGTCGGCCGACGCTTCCTTCCACGAGGAGCTGGAGGCGCTCTGGCGCGACTACGTGGGACGCCCGACGCCCCTCTACCGTGCCGCCCGGCTCAGCGAAGCGGCCGGCGCCGACGTGTACCTGAAGCGTGAGGATCTGAACCACACCGGGGCACACAAGATCAACAACACCCTCGGTCAGGTTCTCCTTGCACGCCGCATGGGGAAGCGCCGCATCATCGCGGAGACCGGTGCGGGTCAGCACGGGGTGGCGACGGCGACCGTCTGCGCGCTGTTCGGGCTGCAGTGCGTCGTCTACATGGGCGAGGAGGACGTGCGGCGGCAGGCGCTGAACGTCTACCGCATGCGGCTGCTGGGCGCGGAGGTGCGCCCCGTTTCCAGCGGTACCCGCACGCTGAAGGACGCCACCAACGAGGCGATCCGCGACTGGGTCACCAACGTCCGCGATACGCACTACATCATCGGCTCCGTCGTGGGTCCGGCCCCGTACCCGCGCATGGTGCGCGACTTCCAGGCGGTGATCGGGCGGGAAGCGCGCCGCCAGTCGCTGGAGATCACGGGACGCCTGCCCGCGGCGGTGGTCGCCTGCGTGGGCGGCGGATCCAACGCGATGGGGATCTTCCACCCCTTCGTGAACGACGCCGAGGTGGCGCTGATCGGAGTGGAGGCGGCGGGCGAGGGTGTGGAGAGCGGGCGCCATTCCGCGACGCTCTCGGCCGGGCGACCCGGCGTACTGCACGGCGCCCTCTCGTACCTTCTCCAGGACGAGGCGGGTCAGGTGGCACCCGCCCACTCCATCTCGGCCGGGCTGGACTACCCGGGCGTGGGGCCCGAGCATTCGGCACTCAAGGATTCGGGCCGTGCCGAGTACGTCTCCGTGACCGACGCGGAAGCGCTCGACGGATTCCATCGCCTCTCCCGGCTGGAGGGGATCATCCCGGCGCTGGAGAGTGCACACGCCATCGCCTGCGTGCTGCGGGACGGCCGCCGCTGGACCGGCGCCGGCCCGGTGGTCGTATGCCTCAGCGGACGCGGCGACAAGGACGTCGCGCAGGTCGCCGAGATCACGGGCGCCATGCCGGCCGGCTAAACCTCATGGACCATCTCCAACCCTCCTCCGCCCGTACTGTCCACGGCGACGACACCGCGGACGACGCCCGCGAACGGGCGCTCGCCGAGGAGCTGCTGCGTGCGCTCAGCACGGCGATGCGCAGCTTCCGGCTCTACGGCGGTTCGAGCCCGATGATCGGCCGGTTCGTCGAGACGCTGCGACAGAAGATGCGCGCCGTGTTCGAGCACCTTCCACTGGTGCGGCTGCAGATCGGTGAGGACGAGATGCGCTGGGAGGGGCACGTGGTCTACCCATCGGGGGGAGAGAGCCCTGAGCTCGCCTTTCTCTTCTACAAGGATGGGATCCGCGAGCTGACTCTGCTTTCCGGCTTCGAGGAGGAGGTGGAAGAGTTCCTCGCGCTGCTGGGACGCGCGCCCCAGGTCCGCGAGGAGGAGGACGATCTGGTCACCCTCCTCTGGCAGATGGACTTCCAGGGGCTGCGATACGAATACGTCGAGCCCGACCCGGAAGGCGTGGAGCTGGCCGGCGTGAAGGGTGACGGCGAACCGAAACCGGTAAACGCCAGCGACGTACGTGCTGCCGCGCAGGAGCCGACCACCTCGATCACGCCCGAAGACTTCCGCGAAACCCTGTACTTCCTCGACGAGGGGGAGCTGCGGCAGGTGGCGGAGGAGGTGAGTCGCGAATCGAACCGGGACCTGATGGGCGACGTTCTCGCCGCACTGTTCGACCGGATGGAGGATGGAGACGAGAGCCGGCAGGTCCGCATCGTCCACCTGCTCGGTGAGCTTCTGCCGTCCACCCTCTCCTCGGGGCAGTTCGAGCGTTCCGGCGGGGCTGCTGAAGGAGCTCGTGGGGCTGGCGAGCCGGCCGGGTGTGCTCTCGGCCACGGCGCTCAAGGAGGTCCGCGGCATCTTCGAGCATCTCGGCCGCACGGAGACCATCAACCAGCTGGTGCAGACGCTGGAGGAGCAGCCCGGCACCCTGCAGGGCGAGGCGCTGGGGCAGCTTCTCGGCTACTTCCCGCCGACCGCGCTGGCGCCTCTGATGCGCTCCGTGGAGGGCGTCGCGCGGCCGGATGTCCGGCGCACGCTCGAGCAGGCGATCGACCGCCTGGTGGAAGCGAATCGCGAGGCGGTGGTGGGGTTGATCCGCGATCCGGACCCACGAATCGCGGCCGGCGCGGCGCGCTGGGCGGGGCGGCTGGGAGTGGGCGCTGCAGTGGGAGAGATCACCGGCCTGCTGCGGCACCCCGAGGCACCGGTTCGCGTTGCGGCCGTTTCCGCGATTCAGGATCTGCGGGCCGCCGCCGCCGCTCGCGCCGTGGTGCCGCTGCTGGGCGATGGCGATCGGGAGGTCCGCATCGCCGCCGCGCGTGCGCTCGCGGCTCTCGACTACAACCCGGCGCGGCAGCCGCTGGAGGCAGCCATCACCAGTCGCGAGATCCGGGCGGCGGATCGCACGGAGAAGCTGGCCTTCTTCGAGGCGTTCGGCCGGCTGGCGGGCGGCGATGGGGTCGCGGTCCTGAACCGGGCGCTGAATGGAAAGAGCTGGATCGGCCGCGCCGAGCTTCCGGAAACCCGCGCCTGCGCGGCGCTCGCGCTCGGCAAGGTTCGCCACCCATCCGCGCGTGAGGCGCTGATGGCCGCGTCATCGGACAGCGATCCGGTGGTCCGTACCGCGGTGGCGCGTGCACTGAGAGGAGAGAGCGGATGACGCCGGGTTCCGGAGACAGGGCCGGGCAGGCAGGCGTGTCACCGCAGGGTGCGCCGCCCAGCTCGGATCGCGCGATGGCGCGCCTCGGGCGGGACTTCGTCTTCGCCTTCCATGCGGCCATGCGGGTCCTGCAGCTCTACCCGCTCGAGAACCAGGCGGTGCAGAGGGCACTTTCCGAGCTGGAGGGCGTCGCGCGCGACCTCGCCGGCCGCGAGTCGGGGATCCTGCTCCGCTACGTCGGCGACTTCTGCTTCGTCAACGATCTGCGGCTCCGCATCGATCTCACCACCTACGCCACCTTCGGCGCGGTGGGTCGCTCGCTGCGGCGCCACGGCATCGGCAGCCTGGAAGCGGACGCTCACCCCAGCCGCCAGGAGTGGACCGCGCTGCTGACGCTTCTGCTCGCCGAGCCGGATGCGACAGACCCGTTCGGGCACCTGCAGGAGCGCATGTTCGTCAGCTCCATCGACCGCATCCGCATCACTCCCGAGCGCGATTCATCTCAGCAGCCTCGGGCCCGCGCCTCGAGAGAGGCGGCCTTCCGCACCTACTCCGAGTCGGTCGCGGTGGCGCGAGACACCATGCTCGGCGTGCGGATGGGCAAGGGCGTCAGCGTGCGACGGGTGAAGCGCTCGGTGCAGCGCATCGTGGATCAGGTGCTCAACAACGAGAGTTCCATCATCGGGATGACGGCCCTCCGCGACTACGATCAGTACACCTTCGCCCATTCCGTCAACGTCTGCATCTTCAGCATCGCCCTGGGGAAGAAGCTGAGCCTTTCGCGCCACGAGCTGTACGAGCTCGGCATGGGGGCGCTGATGCACGACCTCGGCAAGATGAAGATGCCCATCGAGATCACCACCAAGGCCGGGAGTCTCGCAGACGCGGAGTGGGAACTGATCCGCGAGCACCCCACCGAGGGGATGCTGGCGCTGCTGGAGATGAGCTCGCTCGGCGAGCTTCCGCTCCGCGCGATGCTGATCGCGTACGAGCACCACATGAAGATCGACCTTTCGGGGTACCCGCGCTCCGTTCGCCCGCGCGACCCGACGCTCTTCTCCCGGATCGTCTCCATCACCGACGGTTTCGATGCCGCCACCACGCGCCGCAGCTACCAGACGGTGCCGAACCGGCCCGACGCGGTGCTCAAGGAGATGTCGGAGAACCCGAAGCGTGGCCTGGACCCGCTCCTGGTGAAGGCGTTCGTCAGCCTGATCGGCTTCTATCCCGTCGGTACACTGGTCATCCTCGACACCTTCGAGCTCGCGGTGGTGATCGGGCCCAGCACGCGGCCGGACGCCTTCCACCAGCCGGTGGTGCGCATCATCTTCGATGAACTCGGTGTACCCGTTCTCCCCCCGCGTACCATCGACCTGACCGAGACGGATCCGGCCACCGGCGCTCCCGTCCGCACCATCGTCAAGACCACGGACCCGGAACGCTACGGCATCGATGTTCGAAACTACATCGTCTGATACGCTCTCTCTTCGAGATACCTTCGCAGCCTGCCGTGAAGAGGGCAGGGCGGCGCTCGTCGTTTATGTGACTGCGGGGCACCCGTCGCGCGAGACGGGACTGGACGTGCTACTCGCGCTCGCCGACGCCGGCGCGGATGTGATCGAGCTGGGGATTCCGTTCAGCGACCCGCTCGCGGACGGTCCCACGATCCAGCGATCGTCGTTCGAGGCAATCGAGCACGGGGTGGATCTGTGCTGGACGCTCGAACTGCTCGTTCGCTTCCGACAGGTCCGGAGCACACCGGTCGTGCTCTTCTCCTATCTGAACCCGATCCACAATCATGGCGTGGAGCGCTTCGCGCGAGACGCTGTGGCTGCGGGCGCGGCCGGAGTGCTCCTGACGGACCTCCCGGCGGGAGCCGCTCCGGAGGTGGAGAGCGTGTTCCACGACGCCTCGCTGGAGCTGATCCGCCTGGTCGCGCCGACCAGCACCCCCGAGCGAGTGAAGGAGATCGCCGCCGACGCAGGCGGTTTCCTCTACTACGTGTCACGAACCGGCGTGACCGGCGCCGCGCGGGAGCTCGCCACCGGGCTGGAGGCGGAGGTCGCCGCGATCCGTGCCGTCACCGACGTGCCGGTCGCGGTGGGTTTCGGTATCTCCACCGCGGAACAGGCAGGGCTGGTGGCCCGCTATGCCGACGGCGTCATCGTGGGGAGCGCGCTGGTGGAGTTGCTGGGGCGCGAGGGGATCGAGGCGGCAGCCGGGCTGGTGCGCTCGCTCCGCGCGGCCATGCGGCGAACGGGCGGGTAGCTCGCCCGCTGCCTCCTGTGAAATCTGCGGAAGCGGTTCCTGGCTGTCGCCCCGATCAGTCCCGCAGCCGCTCCTCGGCATCCGCATCGGGTGTGACGAAGAGGGTCTTGACCCGCTGCGGGATCACCGCGCCGGCCGGAGCCCCGCGCGGCTTCCGGACGTGCTTCCGACGGGTCCAGTCAACCGGCACCAGTGCCGAGGTCCGCGCCTTACTGAACAGCGCCGCGAGCGTCGCCGCCTCCTCGAGGTCCCGCGCCGGCGGGCTCGCCTCATCCGTCCAGCGCAGGATCACGTGCGAGCCAGCAACCGAGCGCGCGTGCAGCCAGACGTCGTTCGGTGACGAGTTGCCGAAGGTGAGCCGGTCGTTGTCCCGTGCGTTGCGGCCCACCCTCACCTCCAGCCCGCCCGCCGTCCGGTACGACCGATAGGGGCGGCCCTGCTCCTGTTCCGACGCACCTCCGGGATCCCTGACGGGCCCGCTCCGTTCCAGTTCTCGCTCCGCCCAACCCGGCATCTCCTCACCCCGCTGCAGACGGCCCCGCGCCTCGGTCCAGCGGGCCATCTCCTCCTGCGCCTCCTGGAGCATCGCCGGCAGACGCTCCTCGGCGCGCGCGCGGCGGCGCGCTTCTGCGTACCAGCGCGCGGCGTTCTCGGCCGCCCCTATCGCCGGGTCGAGTTCGATCTCCACGATCTTCCGATCCCATCCCATCAGGCGTACCCGGTCGGCGCCATGAGGCACCAGCCGCTTGTTCGCCAGCAGCAGATCGCCGAAGGAACGGAGTCGGTCCACCTCACCGGCCCTGCCGAGCTCGTCCTGCAGGCGTGCGACGCGCCGGTCCGCGGCTGCAATACGCCTCTCCACCCGTCGGAGCAGGAGCGCACGCTCCTGGTCGCGATCGGGCTCCGCCTCGCTACCTTCCGCCAGGCTCTCCATCGCTTCCAGCAGCGAAGGCACTCGCTCCACCTCGAGCCCCGGCAGCGGGAGCGGGGCGGGGAGTCTTCGCGAGCCGATTCGGGCCAGCACAGGCTCGGCCGCCGGCAGGGAGCGGATCTGCCACCAGCGGTCGAAGGCCGCCTCCAGCGCCGCTGCGCCGTCCTCCTCGCCGGCCGTGCCCAGGATCGGGGCCGCCGAGGGGGTGCCGGTGAAGGCGAAGCCGGAGAGCAGCCCGCCGCGGCGATCCCCGGGCGCGAGCGGCCCCAGCACCTCCACCCATCGTTCCCGGGCCGCCTCGCGCGAGATGTCGCCAAGACCGAATCGCCACCGCGGATCCGGTCGTCGATACGGGTGACCCGGCTGCAGAACACGCCCTGCCGCCGAGCGTCCGCGCAGCAGCGTCAGCACGCGATCATCCTCCTCGTTCACCAGGATCGCGTTCCACTGGTTGGTCTGCAGCTCCACCACCAGACTGCGGGCGCCGACGCGGAAGCGATCGGCCGTGCGGAGGCGGATCACGAGGATCCGCTCGTCCGCAGGTGCGTCCACGCCGACGCAGATCGCGTCCAGCTCCTCACCCTCCTCGTCCCACGGGATCAGCCGCACCCAGCCGCGTGTCGGGTGCAGGTCCAGTCGGAGCGCCCGCCCCCCCTCCAGCGGGAGGGTGGCGTTCATCCCCGGCGAAAAGATGGGGGCCGCGGCACAGGCACGGCCCCTCAGCTCCCGGTCCAGCTCATCGGCGAGGTAGCGGACGAGCAGCGGATCGTACAGAATCGAGTTTGACACCTCCCCAATATCCCGTTACGTTTTCGGCGCGTCAACAGGGGGCGGAGCCGCCGTTTTTCCGCCATCCGGCGCGTTCCGGGGGCGCATCTGGCGCCCCCTCCGGAAGCTCGCAACGAGCGCCCGCGCAGCGGGAGCTGGGACGTTTACGGACCATGTCCACTCAGAGTCGGGGAGGCGAGCGGCGCGTCCGGGTGCTCGATCTCCAGGAGATGAAGGGTCGGGGTGAGCGCATCACGGTGCTGACCGCCTACGACTTCCTTTTCGCGCGCCTGCTGGATCGGGCGGGCATCGACGTGATCCTCGTGGGCGACTCGCTCGCCCACGTCGTTCTCGGGCTCGACTCCACGCTGCCGGTCACGCTCGACGACATGATCTATCATGCGCGGGCGGTGCGACGCGGAGTGGAGCGGGCCCTCGTCGTCGTGGACATGCCCTTCCTCACCTATCAGGTCTCTCCCGCCGAGGCGGTCCGCAACGCCGGTCGCGTGCTCCAGGAGACCGGTGCGGCGGCGGTCAAGATGGAAGGCGGCAGCTCCGAGATGGCCGGTACCATCGCCGCCGTGGTGCGCGCGGGTATCCCGGTCATGGGGCACGTGGGATTCACTCCGCAGTCGGTCAACGCCCTGGGCGGATTCCGGGTTCAGGGGCGCGGCGAGGCGGCGGCGGCCCGCCTGCTGGACGAGGCGCGCCGCGTGCAGGAAGCCGGTGCGTTCTCCGTGGTCCTCGAGCTCGTGCCCGGCATGGTGGCGGAGCGTGTGACCGGGGATCTGCGGATCCCCACCATCGGCATCGGTGCGGGCGCGAAGTGCGATGGTCAGGTGCTGGTGCTGCATGACATGCTGGGGCTGAATACCGACTTCACCCCCCGATTCCTGCGGCGCTTCGCCGAGCTGGGCCAGACGGTCACCGAATCGGTGGAGTCGTACATCAGCGCTGTGCGAAGCGGGGAGTATCCGGCCGACGAGCACACCTTCGGCTGATGCGTG
This sequence comes from uncultured Gemmatimonadales bacterium, assembly GCA_963793235.1. Classification (GTDB taxonomy): domain Bacteria; phylum Gemmatimonadota; class Gemmatimonadetes; order Longimicrobiales; family Longimicrobiaceae; genus CAWBZF01. The sequence goes on along the minus strand of CAWBZF010000006.1, from coordinate 371,305 downwards.
TGATCCGGGAGCGGGTCGAGATGCGGGAGTTCAGCCGTCAGGCCGCGCGGGACGGTCGGCGGGTGGTGCTCGTCCCCACGATGGGGTACCTGCACGAGGGCCATCTCTCGCTGGTGGAGCGGGCGCGGGAGGAGGGGGATCTGGTGATTCTCTCCATCTTCATCAACCCGCTGCAGTTCGGCGCCGGCGAGGACCTCGAGCGCTACCCCCGCGACCTCGACCGCGATCTGGAGCTGGCGCGTTCGGCGGGTGTGGACGTGATCTTCGCGCCGGAAAGTGCCGGGATGTACCCGGATGGCGAGCCGTGGGTCGCCGTGGTGCCCGAGCGGGGGGCGGAGCTGCTCTGCGGAGCCACGCGGCCCGGGCACTTCCGGGGCGTCCTCACGGTGGTGGCGAAGCTGTTCGGCATCGTGGAGCCGGAGGCTGCGGTGTTCGGGCAGAAGGATCTCCAGCAGCTCACCCTGATCCGTCGCATGGTGGCGGATCTGGAGATGGGCGTACGGGTCGTGGCCGCGCCGATCGTGCGCGAGCCGGACGGTCTGGCACTGAGCTCGCGCAACGTCTACCTCACGGAGGAGGAGCGGCGGCGGGCGCTGGCGCTCTCACGCGGGCTCATGGCTTGCCAGGAGCTCTTCTCCCGCGGCGAGGAGGACGCGGAGCGCTACCGGGCGGTGCTCCGGAGCGTCGGCGGCGCGGGGGTGGAGCTGGAATATGCCGAGGTGGTAGACCCTGCGACGCTTTCGCGGGTAGTACGTGTGGAGGCGGGGGCCGTGTGCGCCATCGCGGCGCGCGTCGGCGCCACCCGGCTCATCGACAACGTGGTGCTCGGTTCCTGAACTTACGAGGAAAGATCGCGATGCAGCGCGTCATGTGTAAATCGAAGATCCACCGGGCGACCGTCACCGGTGCTGATCTCAACTACGTCGGCTCCATCACCATCGACCAGGAGCTGATGGAGGCGGCCGACCTCCTCGAGTTCGAGCAGGTTCATGTGGTCAACGTGAACAACGGCGCGCGTTTCGAGACGTATGTGATCCAGGGCGAGCGCGGCAGTGGCGAGATCTGTCTCAACGGCGCCGCCGCCCGACTCGCGCACGCGGGTGACCGGGTGATCATCATCAGCTACGCTCAGTACGAAGAGGCCGAGCTCGCTTCGTATCGACCCACGTTCATCTTCGTGGACGAGGAAAACCGCATCACTCGGGATCACATCCGCGCCCAGGGCGTCTGACCCGGATGGCGGCGTGGACCGGGATCGTCCTGGCCCTTTCCCGGGCCGGCGACGACGAGATGGCCTCACGGCTGATGACCTGCCTCCACCCGGTGGCGGGCCGGCCGCTGATCTGGCACACGCTCACGAGCCTCGCCACAGTCGATCCCCCCCCCGCTCGCATCCAGCTCGTTACCGAAGCAGACCTCTCCGACGACCTCCTCCAGGGCGTCGGCGGAGAGATCGAGATCGTGACGGTGTCCCCGAGCGATCTCCGCCACATGGATCAGCACCTCGAAGCGCGTGGTGCCTCGCACGCGCTCGTCGTGGACGCCGCGGCGCCGGTGGCTCCCGAGCGGCTCGCCCTCCTCACGCGGGGTGAGCCGGGGCAGTGGCTGGCCGCCCGCGATGGTTCCGCCGGCGCGGCCTGGCTCGACTTCGCCGTGCTTCCCCAGCTGCTCCGGCTCCCCGAACCGCTCACCCCACCCAACGGAGTGCTCTCCGCACGGATGGATCTGGATGGAGTAGCTCCCGTGGTGCGGGTGAGCAACCGCGCGCACCTCGCCGAGGTGGTGCGGCGGGTTCGCGACAGAACCGTGGAGATGCTGATGCTCGGCGGCGTGACCTTCCTGCTGCCGGAGAGTGTGATCGTCGATGTGGACGTCCGCATCGGCCGCGACACGGTGATCTACCCCGGCGTGGTGCTGGAGGGGCAGACGACCATCGGCGAGGAGACGGTGATCGGGCCCGGCTGCCGCGTGATCGACAGCTGGGTGGGCAGCGGGGTGGAGATGAAGGGTTGGAACTACGTGTCGCACACCTCGATTCGGAACCGAGCGATCCTGGAGCCGTATGTCCGACGCGGCTTCGACTGACGGCGCGGAGCCGCTGTCGCCCGTGGTGCGGGCCGCGGCCCGGGGCGTGCTCCCGGAGTGGTCGCGCGTCTCCGATGCCCGGCGCGCGCACATGGCGCGTGTGGCGGACGCTGCTCGGCGAGTGGGCGGCCGCGCTGGGTCTGTCGGGGCCGCGAGCGCGAGCGCTGGCTCGCCGTCGGCTGGCTCCACGATGCGCTGCGGGAGGCGGATCCGGAGCTGCTGCGGCACGCAGGTTCCCACCGGAGATGCGCGACCTCGCCGGTCCGGTGCTCCACGGTCCCGCGGCGGCCGAGCGGCTCCGCGACCAGCTGGACGGGCGCGCGCTGGACGCGATCCGCTTCCACACCATCGGACACCCCCGACTGGATCGTCTCGGGACGGGCCCTCTACCTCGCCGACTTCCTCGAGCCGGGGCGCGACTTCGCTGTCGGAGTGGCGCGCCGGCCTGCGCGCACGCATGCCGCACGAGATGGACGAGGTGCTGGTCGAGGTGCTCGCCAGCCGCCTCCGCCCACCTGGTGGACGGCCGCCGCCCGCTCCGCCCGGAGACCGCGCCTTCTGGTCGGCCCTGGTGGGGCCGGGGAGATGAGGCCGCCGCCCGCTCACAGCGCTGCTGGCGGTCGCGATCTCGCCGTCTGGTGCTGGCCGTCTCGATGGTGATGGGGATGCGCGGCGAGACAGTCGCCACCGTGGCGGTAGACGGCTCCGGGGTTCCGGGGAGGCGACGGCATCCGTGTGGAGGTGCTCAACGCCAGCGGACTCACCGGCGTTGCGCGGCGCGGCCACCGAGCGGCTCCGCGCCGCCGGCTTCGACGTCGTCTACTACGGCAACGCCGTGGGATTTCCGCCCGACAGCTCCGTCGTGCTCGACCGCGCTGGACAACCCGGAAGCTGCCGCCGCGGTCGGTCGCAGCGCTCGGGATCTCACGCGTGCGAAGCGCGCCCGGACACCACGCTCTACCTGGATGTCACGGTGGTGCTCGGCAGCGGACTGGGCGGCCACGCCTCAGTGAGCCGCGTCCCGCTCCTCCGCTCGTGAGCGCGGGGTGATCTGCACCGGTGCGCGGCCCTGCGTCGCCTCCGCCTTGAGCTGCCCGCACGCCGCCGCGATGTCGCTGACCGCGCGGCTCCGCGCACGTACGCCGAGATCCCGCGCGCCTCCAGCCGGCGGCGAACGCTCGCCAGCCGCTCCGGCGGCGTCGGCTTCCAGTCGGTGCCGGGGATCGGGTTGAAGGGGATCAGGTTCACGAAGGCGGTGAACTCGCGCGACCAGCCCCGCCAGCTCGTCGGCCAGCTCGAGCGAGTCGTTGACGCCGTCGATCATCACGTACTCGAAGGTGATCCGCTTCCCGCCCGCCTCGTCGAAGGCACGCAGCGCGTCCAGCAGCGCCGGCGAGCGGGTACTTCTTCTCCACGCGGGATCAGCTTCTGGCGCAGCTCGTGGTTGGGCGCGTGGAGCGACAGCGCGAGCCGGAACTGCTCCGGCATCGCCGCCATCTCCTCGATCCCCGGCGACGATCCCCACGGTGGAGACGGTGATCCGGCGCGCGCCCACGCCGTAGCGCGCGGTTCAGGATCGCCAGGGTGGGGAAGACCGCCTTCCGGTTCATCAGCGGCTCGCCCATCCCCATGAAGACGATGTTGCTGATCTCGCCGTAGCCGTTCTCCAGCGCCCAGGCGCGCGCCGCCCGGTACTGCGCGACGATCTCACCCGCGGTGAGCTGGCGCTGATAGCCCATCCACCCCGTGGCGCAGAAGGTGCACGCCATCGCGCACCCCGCCTGCGAGGAGATGCAGAGCGTCAGCCGGCTTCGCGTGGGGATCAGCACCGACTCGATCAGCTCGCCGTCGCGCCAGGCGCCAGAGGTGCTTCGCCGTGCCGTCGTCGGAGCGGGAGATCTGCTCGGTCTCCAGGCGGTGAGCGAGAACGCCTCGGCCAGCGCGGCGCGCTCCGCCTGCGGCAGGTCCGTCATCTCGTCGAAGGACGGCGCCAGCCGCTCGTAGAGCCAGCGCAGCACCTGCTCCACGCGGTAGCCGGGTTGCCCGCGGCCCGCGAAGTGCTCCGTGAGCGTTTCCGTGACCCGCTCCGGCTCGAGGCCGATCAGGTCCGCCGTGGCTGCGATCGAGATCATTGCTGTGCGTCTTCGTTGGTGTTGATCGCGGACTCGTCCGCTCGCGTGCGGTCTTAGTTCCCCGGTGGTGCGCGGAGGTTCCGGAAGTGGACTCGCCGGTGCTGCGTCGCAGGGCGCCGTTCTCCGGTCACGCGCTGCCGGTTCGTGCGTCGCTGGTTCGGAGCGGGAAGACGGCGACGGGGGCCTCCCCGTCCCGCTGACGAAAACCGCATCACGAACAACGAAAAACCCGTCCGTCCCCTCGCTTGATGCCCACGAAGCGAGAGGTTACCTTTGCAAGCTGCGCACCCGCGTCGTGTGCGACGCCCGCGATCAACCGCCGGCCACCAGGTGCTCGTGCTGCTCACGGAACTGCTCACACCGGACCGGATCAAGATCCCGCTCATCTCCGACAACAAGGACGATCTCCTGCGCGAGCTGGTGGAGATCGTCGGCGACGACGGGTCATCCGGGATCGCGACGAGGTGCTGCGCGCGGTCGCGAGCGCGAGGAGCGTGCTCAGCACCGGGATCGGCAACGGCGTCGCCATCCCGCACGGAAAGTCGGGCAGCGTGACGGTGCTCTCGCTCGCCGCCGGCGTTTCGAGCCACGCCGCTCGACTTCGAGGCGCTGGACGGGCAGCCCGTTCGCCTCTTCTTCCTTCTGGTCGGGCCGGAGTCGGCCGCGGGGCAGCACGTCAAGGCGCTCAGCCGGATCTCCCGGCTGCTGCGGCGCGACTCCTTCCGCTCGCGCCTGGTCGCCGCCGCCACTCCGGAAGAGTTCTTCGAGATCATCCAGGAGGCCGAAGCCGCGTGATCCGGTGGCTTCGCGGCTGGGGCCCGGCTCTGGTCTGCGCGGCGCTGATCTTCTTCGCGAGCTCCCGGCCGACCGTCCCGGTGCCGCTGCCGGGCCATTCGGACAAGGTGGCCCACTTTGCGGCGTACTCGGTTCTCGGTTTCGCCCTCGGCTACGCGAGGCAGATTACCGGAATGCCGCTCGCCGGCGGCCGCGCTGGTCGGCGGGCTCTACGCCCTCTCCGACGAGGTGCACCAGGGCTTCGTTCCCGGCCGCGCGCCCGAGTTCGGTGACTGGGTCGCCGATGCCGCCGGCGTACTCGCCGGCCTGGCCGCTTTCCAACTGTGGCGCCGCCTCCGCTCCGGTCGTCCCGGCGCCGCGGGCGACGCCCGAACTTCACGCATACATGACTGATCGGCTCGCGACCCGTTACCGCACGTCGGTGGCGGGCTCGCTTCGCGCGGAGGACATCGGCAGCACGGTGCAACTCGTCGGGATGGGTGCACCGCCGCCGCGATCTCGGCGGCCTCGTCTTCCTGGACCTCCGCGACCGCGGCGGCCTGGTGCAGATCTCCTTCGACCCGGAGTGGTCGCCGCCGGCGATCCTGAAGGAGGCGCGCGAGCTGGGCCCGGAGGACGTGGTGCAGGTGGAGGGGAGCGTCTTTCGCCCGGATCCAGTGAGAACCCCGAGCTGCCCTCCGGTGAGATCGAGGTGCGGGCGGTGGAGATGACGGTGCTCGCAGCGTGCCGAGCCGCTCCCGATCCCCGTCTACCGCAGCCCCGACGAGGAGCTGCCGGGCGAGGACCTGCGTCTGCGCTACCGCTACCTGGACCTGCGCCGCCCCGAGCTGCAGCAGAACTTCCTGCTCCGGCATCGCGCCGCCCGCGCGATCCGTTCGCTACCTCGACGGGGAGGGCTTCGTGGAGGTGGAGACGCCGATGCTCACCCGCCGCACGCCGGAGGGCGCGCGCGACTACCTGGTGCCCAGCCGCGTCCACCCCGGCGAGTTCTACGCGCTTCCGCAGTCGCCGCAGCTCTACAAGCAGCTGCTGATGGTCAGCGGCTATCGACCGCTACTACCAGATCGTGCGATGCCTTCGCGACGAGGACCTGCGCGCCGACCGGCAGCCCGAGTTCACCCAGATCGACGCGGAGATGTCCTTCGTGGACGAGGAGGACGTGTTCCGCGTGGGCGAGGGGATGATCGCTGCGCTCTGGCGTGAGGTGCTGGGCGTGGAGCTCGCCGATCCCATTTCCGCGGCTCACCTACGCCGAGGCGATGGGGCGGTACGGCACGGACAAGCCCGACCTCCGCTTCGACCTGCGCGTTCAGGACGCTCACGCGACGCTGCAGGGGAGCGACTTCCGCCTGTTCGCCGGTACCGGCGGGCACCGCGCAGCGCATTCGTGGCTTCCGCGTACCCGGCGGCGCCTCGCTTTCCCGGCGGAGCTGGACGAACTGCAGGAGGTCGCGCGAGCGCGCGGGCGGCGCCGGGCGCCCTCTGGGTGAAGCTCGGCGAGGACGGTTGGTCCGGACAGTTCGCGAAGTCGCTCGAGGGCGGCATCTCGGACGCGCTTCGTGCCCGCACTGGCGTGGAGCCCGGCGACCTCTTCGTGGTGGTCGTGGGTCACTTCCGCGTGCAGCACCCGGAGGACGGGGGTCCGGCCGCGGAAACGGCGGCATCCGTCGAGCCGTTCCTGGAGCCGGTGCTGGACGAGCTCCGTCGCCACCTCGCACGCCGCATGAACCTGGTGGATGCCGCCGCCCACGCCTGGCTCTGGGTGACCGAGTTCCCGCTCTTCGACTGGGACGCGGACGGTGGGCGCCTGGTTTCCGCCCACCACCCGTTCACCATGCCGCACCCGGAGGACGTGCCCGCCCTGATGGCCGCCACCGAGAGCGAGAACGCGATCTCCGCCGGCACGGGCCGCGAGCTCTTTCTGACCGGGCTGCGATCCCGCGCCTACGATGCGGTGTACAACGGCAACGAGCTGGCCAGCGGCTCGGTGCGGATCCACGACTCCGAGCTGCAGCGGCGCGTATTCCGCGCACTCGGGCTCGGCCAGGAGGAGGCGCGAGAGAAGTTCGGCTTCCTTCTGGAGGCGTTTCGATTCGGGGCGCCGCCGCATGCCGGCTTCGCGTTCGGCTTCGACCGCCTGGTGATGCTGATGGCGAGGGCCAGCTCAGCCTGCGCGAGGTGATCGCCTTTCCCAAGACCACCGCGGCGCGCGCCCTGTTCGAGGGCGCACCCGTCCCCGGTCCGGGCGGAGGAGCTCGCCGAGCTGCATATTCGGACGCACAGCACGGAGAATCTGTGAGATCCAATCTGCTCGACATCGGAGGGCGGTGCTTCCGCCGCGCAGGGGAGAGGGCGCAGGGCACCGCATGACGGACGTACAGAACGGAACGGTGCAGCACCGGCTCTCCGCCGAGGGGGCCGATCCGCTGCTGCTGGCCGGCGTCAACGACGGACACCTGATGGAGCTCGCGCGCGTGTGCGGGTGCCGGGTGGTACTGCGCGACGAGTCTCTTCTGCTCTCCGGCTCGCTGGAGGAGATCGAGCGCGTCGTCCCGGTCGCTCAGCACATGATCGACCTCGCGCGCGCCGGCACCCCGTTCGCCACCGACGACATCGAGCGCTTCGCCGACTCCGTGCAGAGCACTGCGGGCGGTCTCGCTCGTCTGGCGGAGGGCGGCCGCATCGTCGTGCCCGGTGCCAAGAAGGCGATCACTCCCAAGACGGAGGGTCAGCGCCAGTACCTGGAAGCGATCGACCGCAACGATATCGTGATCGGCATCGGTCCCGCCGGTACCGGAAAGACCTATCTCGCGGTGGCGATGGCGGTGGACGCGCTGTTCAAGAAGCGCGTCAAGCGCATCGTTCTGGCCCGCCCGGCGGTGGAGGCCGGTGAGAACCTCGGCTTCCTCCCCGGCGACCTCCAGGAGAAGGTCGATCCGTACCTCCGCCCGCTCTACGACGCGCTGGAGGACATGATGCCGGGCGAGCGGATGCAGCGTGCGCTGGAGACCCGCGCCATCGAGATCGCTCCGCTCGCCTACATGCGCGGCCGCACGCTGCACGATGCCTTCGTGATCCTGGACGAGGCGCAGAACGCGACCGGACTGCAGATGAAGATGTTCCTGACCCGCCTGGGCGTGAACTAGCAAGGCGGTGATCACGGGCGACCGACGCAGATCGATCTGCCGCGCCACGACCGAGTCGGGACTGGTGCAGGTGGAGCGCGTGCTCAAGGGAATCGAGGGGATCGAGTTCGTCTACATGCAGGCCGACCGACGTGGTCCGGCACCGGCTGGTGAAGGAGATCATCCGCGCCTATCAGGCGGCGGAAGACGGTGCGGCTGGAGAACGAGAAGGCGCATGAAGCGTAAGACGGGAGCCGAACAGCTCCCTCTGGCGGCGGGCGGCGCTCGCGCTGGACGAGGTACCGCAGGAGCACTGGGCGTACGGCCTGGTGCACCACGGCTCCCGCCTGCTCCTCCTCCTCGTCGCGGCCGTCGCGGTGTTCCTCCTCTTCCCGGCGCCGCGGTCTGCCGGACACCGCGGTGCTGGAGCGCGGCGTGGTCTCTCCGCACGACGTGATCGCCGAGTTCAGCTTCGAGATCCCCAAGAGTCCGGACGAGCTGCTGCGCGAGCAGGTGGAGGCCGCCAGCGGCGTGCCACCCGTCTACGTGCAGTCGCCCGCCGCCGCCGACAGCGTCATCGCGCGGCGTGCGCTCCCTCTTCATGTCGCTGGACACCATCGTCCGCACCACGGAGCGTGAGGAGCGACGGGGCGTGGTGCGCTCCTTCATGGAGCGGAACCGGCTCTCGCCGACCACCGCGTCGCTGGACATCCTCATCGAGCCGACCTCGCGAGCGCACACTGCAGCGCTCCATCGAGCAGTCGGTGCGCGAACTCTTCCCGCAGGGAGTGGTCGCCCGCCTCGCTGGGGCAGGGAGTCTCCGCGGTACGCGTGCGCAGCACCGCCGGGGTGGAGCGTCTGGTGCCACGCGACTCGCTGCTGACGCCCGACCGCTTCTTCAGCCTGGCGGCCGAGCGGCTTCCGCCCACGCGCACCCGACGCTGGCGGAGCTGCAGCGCCTGATCCTGATCCGCTTCTTCCAGCCGCAACCTGGAGTTCGACGAGATGCAGACGGAGGCGGCGCGGGAGCGCGCGCGCGCCGCGGTCGATCCGGTCAAGGCGCACGGTGCTGCAGGGCGAGCGCATCGTCGGAGCTCACGAGCAGATCGGAGAGCAGGAGGAGGAGCGCCTCCGCGCCTATCAGGCGGAGCTCACCCGGCGCGGGCAGGACGCGATCGGCCAGCAGGCGACGCTCGGCCGGGCGATCGGCGCCGTCCTGTACAACGCGCTGGTGCTCGGCATCTTCGGCGCGCTCCTCTTCTTCTTCCGCCGAAGGCTGTACGGCGACTGGCGCTCCCTGATCCTGTTCGCCGTCCTGGTGGTGCTCGTCGCGGGCGCGGGTGCGGCCATCGCGCGGCTCGAACTGCCGCAGGAGCTGATCCCCGTCACCTTCGCCGCCCTGATCGTGGCCGTGCTCTGGGACGGCCGTCTCGGTGCTGTGCTGGCACTGGTGCTCTCGCTCCTGATCGCGGGTCAGACGCCCTTCCTCGGCGTCACGGCCCCCTTCACCGTGGCGATGGGCGGCGTCGCGGCGGCGTTCAGCGTGAAGATCGTGCAGCGGCGCTCCAAGACCTGGCTCTTCATCTCCATCATCTCGTGCGCGTACATCGCATCCGCGATCACCATGGGGCTGCTGCGCTCGCGGGAGTTCTCCGACATCATGCTCGTCGGCGGGGTGGGGGATCACCAACGCGATCGTCGCGTCACTGCTGGCGATCGGCTTCCTTCCACTGCTGGAGCAGGTCGACCGGGATCACCACCGACCAGACGCTGCTCGAGCTCTCGGACCTGAACCGCAAGCTCCTGAAGCGGCTCTCGCTGGAGGCGCCCGGCACCTACGCGCACACCATCAACGTCGCGAACCTGGCCGAGGCCGCGTCGCACTCCATCGGCGCCAACGGGCTGCTCGCCCGCGTGGGAGCGTACTACCACGACATCGGCAAGCTCGTGAAGCCGCAGTACTTCATCGAGAACCAGCCGCGTGGCCGAAACCCGCACGACAAGTTGAAGCCGTCCATGAGCTCCACCATCATCCGGAGCCATGTGATGGAGGGGCTGAAGCTCGCCGACTCCGACGGGCATCCCTGAAACGGTGAAACGCTTCATCCCCGAGCATCACGGAACGCAGCACATCTCCTTCTTCTACAATCGGGCGAAGGAGGCCGACCCGGACGCCACGCTGAACCCGAGCGACTTCTCCTATGCGGGTCCCAAGCCGCAGATCAAGGAGACGGCGATCCTGATGCTGGCCGACACGGTGGAATCCGCCGCTCGGGTGCTCCAGGACCCTACCCCGACCCGGATCCGGGAGATGGTGGATCGGCTCGTACAGGGCAAGATCGCGGATGGACAGCTGGACCAGAGCCCGCTCACCCTGCGGGAGATCGATCTGATCAAGGAGTCGCTGGCGAGCGTGCTGACCGGGATGTACCACCACCGCATCGACTATCCCACGGCTCCCGTCGGGAGCCCGGGTGAGACCGTCGGGGCGGGGGCGCGATGAGCGAGCCGGACCTGCGGGTGGAGGCGCAGCTCGGAGACGGTGTCGCTGCCGCCGTGGACCTGACCCTGCTGGAGCGGGTGGTCCGCTACGTACTCGCCGAGGAGTCGGTGGAGGACGCGGAGCTCTCTCTGACGCTCCTGTCCGATGGGGACATCGCGCGGATGCATGAGGAGCATCTGGGCCACGAGGGTCCCACCGACGTGATCTCCTTTCCGCTGGAGGGACCCGGCTCGGGGGTCGTCGGCGACATCTACATCGGGGTGGAACAGGCGCTTCGGCAGGCGGAGGATCTCGGGGTTTCGGCCGCCGAGGAGCTTCTGCGCCTGGCGGTGCACGGCACGCTGCACGTTCTCGGTCATGAACACCCGGAGGAAGATGGCCGTGAGACGTCGCCCATGTATCGTCGGCAGGAAGAGCTGCTGACCCGCTTCCGATCGACAACGGGCCGCTGATCCCCCCGACTTTCGTGATCTCCGTCACGCCATCTTCCGGCCGGATGCCGACCCGTGCAATGGTTATCGCATGGAGCCGCCGCCCGCGATCCGGACGGCTCCCGTCCGCCCGACACCTCGTCGAATCCGCTGTATGCTGACCGAACTTCGGATCCGCAACTTCGCGCTGATCGATCAGCTCACCGTCCGCCTCGGGCCGGGTCTCAACGTGCTCACCGGGGAGACGGGTGCGGGGAAGTCGATCATCGTCGGCGCCCTTTCGCTGCTGCTGGGCGAGCGCGCTTCCGCGGAGGTCGTGCGCACCGGGGCAGAGCGCGCTTCGGTGGAGGGGGTATTCGAGCCGGGCGACCGGGACGAACTCCGGGCGTGGCTGGAGGAGCAGGGCATGGAGATGGACGACGGGCTGCTGATCCTGAAGCGTGAGGTCGCGCTGGAGGGGCGGAACCGCGCCTGGATCAACGGCTCGCCCACGACCGCGACGCTTCTCGGTGAGCTCGGGGGGATTCTCGTGAGTCTCCACGGCCAGCACGAGCACCAGACGCTGCTCCGGCGGGACGAACAGCGGGCGATCCTGGATGCGTACGCGGGGCTGGAGGAGCTCGCGGGGGCGGTCGCCTCGGCGTACGGGCAGCTCCGCCAGGTCGCGGGGCGGCTCGCGGAACTCCGGAGGCGCCGGTCGGAGGTGGAGCAGAAGGCCGACCTTCTTCGCTACCAGGCCGATGAGATCGAGGGCGCGGAGCTGCGGCCGGGCGAGGAGGAAGAGATCGGCGAGGAGGCACAGCGGCTCTCGCATTCCGAGGAGCTGCAGTCTCTCGCCGCGGCGCTCTTCGAAGCGCTCGGAGGTGACGATGGTCTCACGGGCGAACTGGGGGGTCTGCGCCGTCCGCTCGAGCAGCTGACGCGGATCGATCCGGCTCAGGCGCCGCTCGCGGAGCTATACGATACCGCGTACTACGCCTTGCAGGAGCTCACGGAGCGCCTGGAGCGGTACGGAGCCACCCTGGAGCACGATCCTGCGCGTCTGGAGGAGATTCGCAAGCGCCAGGATCTCATCTTCCGCCTTCGCTCCAAGTACGGCGGGACGCTGGAGGAGATCGTCGAGATCGGCGCCCGTGCCCGGGCCGAGCTCGACCTGGTGCACGCGGCGGGATTCGAGGAGGCGGCGCTCCAGCGAGAGGAGGAGCAGGCGACCGCGCGGTTGCAGCAGCTCGCATCCGATCTGACGGAACGTCGCCGCGAAGCGATGGACGCTCTTTCCGCCGAGGTGGGCGCCGTTCTACCGGCGCTTGGTATGGAAGGCGGCCGCTTCGTCGCAGTGAGCCTGCCTCTCGTCGCGTCAGGGCCAGCCGGAGCCGAGGAGGTGGAGTTCCGCGTCTCTCTGAACCAGGGATTCGAGCCGCGCCCGCTCGCACAGGTCGCTTCCGGTGGCGAACTCTCGCGCGTGATGCTCGCGGTAAAGACGATCCTGGCGCGCCTGGACGCTGTGCCGACGGTGGTTTTCGACGAGGTGGACGCGGGCGTCGGTGGGCGTGTGGCGCTGCAGCTCGGGCAGAAGATGCGGCAGGTGGCGGGTTCACATCAGGTGTTCGCCATCACGCATCTCCCGCAGATCGCCTCCCGCGCACACACTCACCTGTTCGTGCGGAAGTTGGAGCGGAACGGCGTCACCGCAACCGAGGTGGAGCCGCTGGTGGGAGAACGGCGCGTCGCGGAGATCGCGAGGATGCTCGGCGGGGACGCGGAGAGCAGCGTTTCGCTGGAGCACGCACGTGAACTTCTGGAGCGAGGGGCCAGCGCCGGCGTCTAGCTTTCAGTGGGGGCGGCAGGCCCATCCAACCGGGTCACGCGGGGGCGGCTGCCTCAGTTCCCGCCCCAGAGCCGGTGGAGGATGCTCGCCTGAATCACCACCGTTCCCGGTGCGGGTGCCCCGGCCGGCCCGGCGACCGTCTGCAGATACGCAAGCCCGGCTTCCATGGCCAGCGGACCGCGAAGGCGGCCCGGCAACGCGCCGATCTGCGGCAGAGAGGTGTAGCGGACCTCGAATCCCAGGCGGTGGAGCGAACCGGCGGGGGTGACCAGCGCGAAGGCCGCCGTGGGCGTGGTGACCTCCCGCCGCTCGGATCCGCTCCGCAGCATTTCGTACCTGCCGCCGAACGAGATCAGATCGGTGAGCCGGAAGCGCGGAGTCAGACGCAGCGCCATCTCACTCGCCGGCGACCAGACGATCGCCTGCAACGGCTCGGTCTCATCTCCCGCCGCCGAATCGCCGCCCGAGCGGTGCGCCATCTCACCCCCGGCCGAGAGCCACGCTCGCCGCCCGATGAAGATGTCGGCGTCCGCGCCGAGACGGAACCCGGTGTGGCCCACACTCGCGAGCTGTGTGAACGGCTCCTCCGGCTCCACCTCCTGACCCGTGGGGAGGCGAGCAGCGGCCGCGACCGTCAGTCGCACGCCGGTGCCCGCGGATGCTTCCGGGTAGGCCAGATCGCCGAAGGTGCTCAGCACCCGCAGCCGGGCGCCTACCTCCAGATCGCCGGTCCGCCACGGCCGCACTCCGCTCAGCGGTGGTGTCAGCCCGGCAGCGCCGAGCCGGTCTCCCAGAAAGGTGGCTCCCACCGCCTCGGCGGGCAGCGACAGCTCCTGCCCCGTCAGCGCCAGTACCCTCTCGGCGAGGAGGATCCCGAGAGGCGTGTCCTCCACGGGAAGGAGGCCCGCGCTCCCCAGCGCCGCCCAGCCATCGTCGATGGAGGCCAGGATCTGGGCATTGCGCACCGGGTCGGGGTTCGTCCCCAGGTTGCCGCCCGCCAGCCAGTAGCGCTGCAGCAGTACCTCGTCGCGCTCGAACGGCAGTGCGACGGTCAGCTCGACCCGCGGGAACAGACCCACCGCGAGGCGAACCGGTACCTCACGCGTGGTGTTGTGGAACCCGAGATCCGCGGTCCCCACGATGGCATCCGCGGCCGCACCGCCCGGCTGGACGCCTCCGGTTCCGGCAAAGAAGCTCTCGAGCAGCGCGCCGGTTCCCGCACCCGCTTCCTCCACTTCCGCATCGACGAGCCGCCGGAACCACGCATCGGCGGGCTCGGTACCACCCGTCACACGACGCACGTTGAAGTGGGAGAAGTGGCCGGCTACATCCACTCTCACGCCACCAGCGGGTAGCACCGCGCCGGAGTGCGCCTGTGCGGACGCGCCGGACGCTGCCAGTAGCAGCGCCAGAGACAGCGCTTCCGGAACGAATCGAATCGGGGTCTTCTTCACGCGCTGCACTCGGAGTCGGTGCGGAAACAGGGAGCGGAATCGAGCGCCGGCAGCGGCCCGGCGGCGGTGAGGGTAGCCATGCCGGTGGCGAGTGTCAACGTGACCGGAACACCCCGTTTGCAGGGTTGACTCACGCTCGCCACCCGAATAGATTCCGGCTCTCCGAAATCGGGGAGTTTTTCCGGTGTTTCGGGCTGCCGGCGTGCTCAGGGCGGCTGGCGGTGGAGCTTCGGGCGGCTGCGGTGGCGCAGCGAACATCTGGTACTTCGCGGGCATAGCTCAGTTCTTCGCACGCTGCGCGTGCTCAGGGCGGCTGGCGGTGGAGCTTCGGGCGGCTGCGGTGGCGCAGCGAACATCTGGATACTTCGCGGGCATAGCTCAGTTCTTCGCACGCTGCGCGTGCTCAGGGCGGCTGGCGGTGGAGCTTCGGGCGGCTGCGGTGGCGCAGCGAACATCTGGTACTTCGCGGGCATAGCTCAGTTCTTCGCACGCTGCGCGTGCTCAGGGCGGCTGGCGGTGGAGCTTCGGGCGGCTGCGGTGGCGCAGCGAACATCTGGTACTTCGCGGGCATAGCTCAGTTGGTAGAGCGCAACCTTGCCAAGGTTGAGGTCGCCGGTTCGAGCCCGGTTGCCCGCTTCACGGTGCCGTAGCCAAGCGGTAAGGCAGAGGTCTGCAAAACCTCCATCCCCGGTTCGATTCCGGGCGGCACCTCTCTCCGATCCGCAGTCGCGGCCGGGGGATTGACCGGCAAAAGAAGCGATGATAAATTTATCGCTTAGGGTCTTCCAGGCCCCGTTCGTCTAGTGGCGCTAGGACATCGCCCTCTCACGGCGAAAACAGGGGTTCGATTCCCCTACGGGGTATAGAAGCATCTGGAAGGTAATGGGTCAGGGCCCCGCAGGCAGCAGCCCACCTTCTGGCGCGGGTGCGGATACCCTCCGGCCCGCGATAAGGTCGATTAGCTCAGTTGGTTAGAGCGCACGGTTCACATCCGTGAGGTCGTAGGTTCGAGTCCTACATCGACCACTGGAATTCGAGCGTCAATGCGGGCTCCCCACCGGCCGGAGGGGAGCCCGCTCTCCTTTCGCCCCTCCGCAGAGCACCCTCTTCCTTCCCGCGAACGTCTACCCACCTCGGAAAACCTGCCTCCGCTTTCGAGCCGTCGCCGTTTCCCCTCGCGCGGGTCGTCCTGCGCTTGACGGAGGTCGGAAGTCGCTCCTAAGATGTTCGTTGTGGCCGTCACCGATCGACGCGAAACATTCGGCCCCCGGTGACTCTCGTCTCGATCATCCGCCGCGCCGGGATGCACCTGCTCCACATGCCGCCACCGCGACGCAGGGGATCTGCGTGATCACGCGATCAAACCCGGCGACTTCGGCACTCCCCCGCGTACGCAAACCCACCCACAGACCCGGCAGGGCCGTGACCTCACCACGTGCGATCCCGGAGCATTCCCCATGACGAAATCGGGCGCCTGCGCAGCCCTGGGCATGATTCTCCTGACCGGGTGCGCTCGATCTGGCGAAGCGGCGGACGAGGCGCACTCCCTCGAACAGGTACGGCTCGATACGGCCCGGGTCATCGGAGCTCTCGAAGCGCCCGCCGAAGAGGTGTTCGGTCGCCTGGACCTCCCGGTCGTGGCGCACGACGGCTCGCTCCTGCTTCTCGACATCGATGCCAATCGGGTCTCCTGGTTCAGCGACGACGGCCGGCATCTCGGTAGCACCGGGCGCCGCGGCCGCGGCCCGGGAGAACTCCGTGGCCCGAGAGCGGCCGCCGCCACCGGAACCCTGGTCCGTGTGCTCGATCCGCCGAACCTTCGCATCACTTCCTTCCGGATGACCGATCAGGGGCTGCGCTACGAGGGTGAGACGGCGTGGTACGGCGGCAACTCCATGTGCGATGTGGACGGCAGAACGTACGTGCAGGCACTCCGATCGGATGCGGCCATCCACGAAATCGATGGGGCCGGTAGCACGCTCCGCTCGTTCGGCGGGGTGCCGGACGCGCCACTGGAGTTCGGGCCGTTCAACAGTGTGGTTCATCATCAGCTCACGGAGGGCCGGATGCTCTGTCTGGAGGATCCGGAGCTGATCATCCTGATGCGTACGTTGGAGCCGGACCTTTACGCGCACAACAGTGAGGGCGAGCTGGTGTGGCAGGTGCAGCTCGCCGACTTCCGGCCGATCGCTTTCCAGACGACCGGACGCTCGCTGACCTCACGGATCGACCACGTGGCTGGCGTTCATGTCGGCAAGTCGCTGACGCGATGGGACGATCGCCATGTTCTCGTGCAGCTCGAGATCCGGCGGGATGAGCCGAGACCCGCCGAAAGGGATTTTCACGCACTGGAGTCGCGGTTGATCTCCGTCGCTGACGGAAAGGAGGTCGCTCGCACCGATCGGTTGCCGCTCATCGGTGCCGTGCGGGGCAACATGCTGTATGGCGTCGAGAACCGCCCGTTCCCGCGCGTTTTCGTAATGCAGCGGAGACCGCAATGATGCCGATGAAGTCAACGACGCGAGCGCTGTCCTGGATGCTTTTCCTGTGCTGTTCGGGGTTCAACGTTTCCTGCACCGACGGCGTCGACGAACGACAGGGTGAGCAGGTTCCGGTGTGGTCACTCGTGGAGGAGCAGCGGATCGGCAGCCTGGACGATCCGGAGCAGGCCCTCACATCACCGGTGTGGATGGCCGTCGGGCCCAATGGCCATCTGTACATCGGACAGTCGCAGGCGGGACAGATCTGGCAGTACGACCCTGATGGACACCTGGTGCGCCGGATCGGGCGGAAGGGGGAGGGTCCTGGAGAGTTCAACCTTCTCCTGACTCTAGGCACGCTGGGTGACACGCTGTACGCCTCGGACTACGCCCTTGGCAGGGTCAGCCTGTTTTCACTGGACGGAACACACCTGAACACGATCGCGCTGGTGCTGGAACCCCGCCATGAGTCCGAGTATCCGACTCCGCCCTATCTGCTTCTTCCTGGCGGAAGCGCCCTCGTATCACCCGCTTCTCGGTTCTCGGGAGCCGGTACCTCGCACCCCAGATCACTCGTGCGCATCGATCGATCCGGGGAGCCGCTGAACGTGCTCCACACGTACTCGGCTCCCACTCACCTGAATATCAGGATCGGTCCTAGAAGCGCCACCATGCAGCGGCCGCTTTCGGATTATCCTTTCACGGCGGCGATGACAGATGGTTCTCGAATGGTGGTGGTGGATCGGTCCGCAGCTAGCGGTGCGGGGGATGCCGAGTTCCGACTGACCGAAGTAACGCTCGGCGGCGACACGATGCGTATCTCCGCTCACCCGTATCGACCCATCCGGGTGCCTGTGGCAGTTGGAGACAGCATCATGGCCGACCTGGTGCGCCGCATGGCTCCACGTCTCGGGGGCCAGGGTGCCGTCGAGCGAGCTGTCCACGCCGCATTCCGCCTTCCTGAATTCTATCCACCCGTGGCTTCGGCTATCTACTCCGATGACTCCCACCTCTGGATCGCGCGCGAGGATCGACCGGAGCACACCACACGCCGATGGGAAGTGTATTCGGAGGGGCAGAGGATCGCAGAGCTCACGCTGCCGCGGAAGCTGCAGGTGCATCTGGTGCGCGGCGAAAGACTCTGGTCGGTCGAGCAGGACGAGTATGACATCCCCTACATTGTCCGATATCGAATTGACCGATCGCCGCACTAGGTCCCGGAGTCGCGCAGTCGCTGTGCTCGGGTGGTTTTGCATCGGAGCTTCGGCCGCCGCCTGCGGAAGCGTCGGGAACATGAAGACCGAGCAGGACGTCCCGGAATGGACCCTGGTGGAGGAGCTACGCATCGGCAGCCGCGACGACCCGGAGCAGTCGCTGACCGATCCGCTGGTGGACGTCGTGGTCGGTCCGGGCGGAGACGTCTTCATCCCGCAGGCCGGGGCTGGCGAGATCCGGCAGTACGATTTGTCCGGACGCTTCGTGCGGAGGATAGGCCGCAGGGGAAATGGTCCTGGTGAGTTCGGCATGCTGTGGACGATTGGTCGCCTCACGGACACCATCTACGCCATCAACCTGAATCCGGGGCGTGTGAGCCTGTTCTCGCTCGACGGTACGCATCTGAGCACCACCGGGCTCGAGCACGAGCCGCTCCACGAACTTGAGACGCCATCCCCACCGTCCGTGCTGCTTCCGGATGGTACCGCACTGCTGCTCGTCGAGCGGAGCCAGGCGCTCCGGAGCGGGGATCCCGTGACACTGCTACTGCGGATCGACCGCGGGGGTAAGGTGCTCAGCACACTGCTGTCGCATGCCACTCCCATGGGTGTTGCGATCCCGCTCGGGGGCGCCGGAACGTATCATACGGCGCGCCCGCTTCCGGATCAGCCCCTTGCCGCGGTTGCCCCTGATGGGTCGCGCCTGGCGATCCTCACCCGTTACGCCGCAAGGGATAACGGAACGGCGGAGTTCCGGGTCACCGAGACCACCTTGTCGGGTGACACGCTCAGTTCCGTTGGCTACGAATATCGGCCGGTTGCGGTTCCACGGGAGGTCGCCGACAGTCTGATGGCCCACCCAGTGCGTACGGCAGCTCGCATCCTGGGAAGCGAGGCCGCGGCGCAACGCGCGGTCGCTCGCGAGCTCCATTTGCCAGCCTACTATCCACCGGTCACGTCCATCAGGATCGGGGACGACTCCACCCTCTGGCTTGAGCGTGAACCGTTGCCCGATCTCCCGCGCCTGTGGGAGGTGTACAGGGACGGCCGGAAAATCGCACGGATAGCGACACCGACCGTAGCGCGAGTGTCCCTTGTTCAGCGGGATGCGTTGTGGAGTGTCGAACACGACGAACTGGACGTTCCGTACGTGGTCGTTACCGGATTCACCGGCATCCGAACTGATCGATTCCCTTGTTTGGGATCTCGCAGGCATCGCGCAACATTTCTACGCGCGTACTTGGCATGAACGAATATCATTGGTAAATCAGCCGGTATTCCGCCATTCCCGGCAGGCAACCCTTGGAATCAGCACGATGAGGATGCACCCCACTTCCGGCCCTGTCTTCATAATGCTTCTTATTGGAGCCGGGTGCGCGGATCGCGTCGCTGACCTGTCGCCGCGACCTACCGGCTGGACGATCGAGGAGGAGTTGCGGATCGGAAGCATCGATGGCCCGGCCGCGACGACGTTTGGGTCGGTGGACGGGCTGTTCGTTCGCGTCGATGAGTCCGGGGTGATGTACGTACTCGATGCCGGCGCCAGGACCATCCACGTTTACAGTCACGAAGGAGAACACCTGCGCTCGTTCGGCAGGGCGGGCGAGGGACCCGGCGAGATGCTCGATCCGATCGGCATGGACTGGGGACCGGACGGTCATCTCTGGGTGATCGATGGAGGGAACCGCCGCTATACGGTGTTCGACCGCTCCGGGGATCTCATCGAGACTCATCCACGGCCAGTTTCGATCACCACCACTCCATGGAACGGTGGCTTCGCTGGGGGAGTGCTGTACGACGTCGGTTCGTCTTCGCCGGGAGTCGGGCACCACGGGGTGCTCGGACGCTTCCACACACCGTCGATGCGCTTCGACACCGCGCCGCTTCCGAATTACTTCGGCGAGCACTTCCCCGTTCGGGACGAGGACGGTCTCGTCAGAAGCCAGATGAGGATCCCGTTCACGAGCCAGTTGCTCGTCCGTGTGGACCCCCGTGGCTACCTCTGGACGGCCAGTTCCGATCGCATCCATCTCGTCAAGTTGAATGCGCGGGGTGACACCGTGGCGGTGGTGTCGAGAAGGCACGTACCGCGTCCGGTCTCCGCGCAGGAGAGATCGGAAGCGCTGGCCTCCCTGGCGGACTTCGCATCCATGGGCGGGGAAGTCGACGCGTCGAGAATTCCGGCACACAAGGAGGTTCTGGTCAACCTCCTCGTGGACGATCGCGGCTACCTCTGGACCTTGCGCTACACGGAAGACCCGCAGGAGCTGGTCTACTCCGTCTTCGATCACGCGGGGCGGTACGTAGGCGACCTGTCTCCGCAGATCCCTCTGGTTCACTTGATCCCCGGTGCGTCCGGTCCGGTGATCCAGGGGAACCATATCTACGGTTTCGTCCTGGACGATCTGCACGTGCCTTATCTGGTGAGAGGCCGGATTCGTGGGCGCTCATGAGAGATGCGAGTTGCGCCGTGACCAACTACATGCTTAGTTGTACGGGCCCCGCGATTTTGCAGGAGCGAAACGACACTTCTCGCAGAGTCTGTCGATCAGCTTCGGGACAATTCTTGTAGCAATGGGCGGCGCTCGGTATGATTCTGAAGAACGCTCACGGTGTGGACTCTCCCTCGGCCGACCTCGCCGTCCCCACTCATCGGGCGACGCTTTCTCGTCTCCGAACCTTCTCCGTATCCCTGCTTCTCATCCGCGGCCCACCTTGTGGTCATTGCGTCGGGTGCCTTTCTCCACGCGCGGGGGTCTGATCGATCGGAGGCGGCCGCCGCGAACGGCTCAGCCCCCCGACGGCGTGGCCGCGCCGCGGGTTCCTTCGCGACCGACATGCCGATCCCCGTGAAGGGCGCCGCCGCCGTGCAGGACACACTGGTGCTCTCCGTCCCGACGCCACGCCAGGCCGACTCTGTTCTGAAGGCACATTTGTACCTGCTCAAGAAGCAGGAATTCCACTCTACGTTCACCAATCATGCGGCGTTCTCCACCGGAAGTGCTTTTCATCTTGCTGGGGTTGCTCTGTGCTCCCGTTGCCGCACAGCAAGCTCCCGTTCCCCGACTGTCCCTCCACGAGGAGTTGCGCATCGGCAGTGTCGACGACCCGCGTTATGATCTGAGTCGCGTATCGGACGTGGGGGTCGATGGAAGCGGCCGCATCTTCGTGGGCCAGCCGCAGGAGCATGTGGTCCGCGTGTTCAGTGGTGACGGTCGGGCCCTTAATACGATCGGGCGACGTGGAAGCGGTCCGGGCGAGTTCCAGGATGTGGGCGATCTCGGGTGGCGCGGCGACACGCTCTGGGTGCGCGATCAGCGCTCGAACCGGTTGTCGTTCTTCACCGGCGGAGGAGAGTTTCTTCGATCGGTCGAATTTCGGGAGTCGTATCCGGAGCGAAGTGCCTCTCTCATGCCCGGCGTTCCTGCTGCGGACGGCAACCTCCTCATTCGACCTTCGGCGCCGGTGCAGTTGATCGGAAGCACGATCCCATCGCTTCCCGTGTTGCTTGCGTCGCGCTCCGGGAGGGTCCGGAGGGTGCTCGCGGATCTGCCTCTGCGGAACGCCGTGGCGACGATCTCATTCGGAGGGAGCGGCGGGTCGAGTGGACCCCAGCCGTTTTCGGATGCACCGCTCTGGACGCCAGCCGCGGATGGCCGGTCCATCTGGGTTATCGAACGGCCTGCTGCCACCACGACTCCGGCACACTTCCATCTCCACAGGATCACGCTCGACGGAGACACCGCGATCTCCAAGAGATATCGATACGCTCCGCGCCCACTCCCGCGTGCACAGGCCGATTCCGTGATTCGGGGGCACGTCGAAAGGCTCTCGGCGGGGCCGGCCCGAGGACAACCTCCTGCCGCAGTCGAGCGGTGGGTCCGTGAGGCGATGTTTCTCCCGCCCAACGCTCCGCCCGTCAACCGGGCTGTGGCCGGTTCTGACGGCAGTCTCTGGCTGCGAACGGACAATGGTCCGGCCACACAAGCCGTCTGGTATGTATTCGACAGACAGGGGACGCTGCAGTCGATGGTGTCGGTACCTCGCGGGTTGACGCTTCACCGGGCATCGGCGCGGCAGGTCTGGGGAGTGATCGAGGACGATCTGGGCGTGCCGTACGTGGTTCGCTACCGTATAGGACGATGAAACTCCCGCCCCCCGGTCGCCGAGGCGTTCGCCGCTGGCCAGCATGGATCCCCGGCCCGAGCCATGGTCGTGCACTGCCCGCTGCTGTCGCCGTTTTTGTATCGTCTGGATTCATTGCCGCTGGAGCCTCTGCCCAACCTGCCGTTTTGGAGCTGGTCCCGGTGACCCGCTATTCCGCTCCCGGCTCGTCGGGCGTGAACGGAATGACTCTCCTCGCGCTCGATGGCGCCCGGGTTGTCGTCACATCCCGGCATTCTTCGGAAGGGTTCTGGCTCTACGAAGAGGATGGCGAGCTCGTCTGGCACGCCGAGGTGCCCGGGCCGCCGCCAAATACGATGGGATTTCTGGACGGGCACCTGTGGGTCTCTGACGCCAACATCGGCCGCGTGCTACGACTGGATGGCGACCTGCAGGTGGTGGACTCCGTCTCGTTCCGCGCGCCCTCTCTGCCCGCGGGGTTCCTTCCGGCGGGCCCGGAGCGCATGCTCCCGGGACAGCTTTTTCTGTATCGCCCCCGGATAGCGACGGAGATGCTTGCCAGCGGTGCAGTTGGCGCGGAACCCCTGCTCCTCGTCACCGGAGCAGGGGAGATCATACGGGAGATCGCTACGAAGCGTATCCGCAACGGGTTTGTCGCCATTCGCACACGGGCCGGCGAGTTCTTCTCTTTCCAACCGTTTTCGGACGATCCCCTGGTGGCCGTTTCTCCTACAGGTCGACGTCTGTTGCATGTCGACAGGGAAGTCGGGCGCGGCTGGTTTGTCGTCACGCAGATAGAGTCGTCCGGTGACACTGTTGCTTTGACGAGGAGAAACCATACGCCGATTCGGTTGGATCCGGCGCGTGCCGAGGCAGCGGTGACGGCGATGGTGACCCGCTTCGCCCGCAGCTCAGTTGCGGGCACGGTGGACCCCGACTCCGTCGTCCGGGAGGCGCTTTTCATCCCCGCGACTCTGCCGCCGGTGACGGGTGCTGTGATCGGCGACGACGGTGTGGCCTGGATCCGGCGAGAGGTCACCATCGCCGGAACGGTGCAGTGGGAGGTATATGATCCGTCAGGAGAGCTGCTCGGCACGGTCGACCTGCCTACGGCGGATGTGGTTCTCCGGGTTGGGGGTCTCGAAGCGTGGGTGGGGCGGTCCCCGGACGAAAGGATCGGGACGCTGACGCGGATGAGACTTGTTGCACGCGCGGATCCGTAGTTGCTACCGGAGACTCCACGATCGAGGTTGCTCAGTCGCGGCAGTTCCGGTCCGGCGGCGCGGTATACCCGATCTGTGCCCGCCGGTACGCGTGGAATACAGAACCGGTATGACCTGGAGCGAGTTCCGGAGCGCCGGCCACGCAGCTATCGCTGGTGTGTAGCACTCCGGAAGCGCGACAGCTGAATGAGTCCCGCTTCCCACCTTCCGCCTTGAGAATTCGCTTGCCGCGATTCATCGTTGTCGCCGTGTTCATGGCGGTCGCCGGTCTGATGGCGCACCAGTCGTGGCTGGCGTTTTCACGCGCGGACCTGCCGCCGCGGTTGTTCGTAGGAGAGGAGGCCCCGGCCTATGTGGGAGTCACCCTCACGGGCGACTCTGTGCGGTTCGCCGACTTCCGCGGAACACACCTGCTGGTAAACGTCTGGGCCACCTGGTGCGGCCCCTGCCGGCTCGAGATGCCGCTACTGGAACAGCTTCACCAGGAGCTCGGCCCGGACCAGCTTCGGGTCGTGGGGATCAGCATCGACGCGGGGAGCTCCCAGGCGGTTGCCGATCACCTCGAGGAGAACGGCCTCACCTATCTGAATCTCCACGATAACCGGGACCGGCTGATGCGCCGGTTCGGTTGGGGTGCGGGTGTCCCGCAGACGCTTCTGCTCGATCCGAATGGTGTGATCAAGCTCTACAAGCAGGGGGCGCCGGCAACGGATGAGCAGAAAGCACGGTTCCTGAGAATGGTTCGGGAGGCGATCTCGTCTTGAGCGTTGCATTCGCCTGCCGCACGGTCACCTGTACGGCACGCGTACTCACTTTGCTCGTGCGATCTTCCGCGGCCGGCACGAGGCGCCTTTTTCTTCCGACACGAAGGTCACCGTCCTTGCGACCGTCCCTTTCTTTGGTTTTCTGCGGCGTCCTCGCCCTCTCCCACAGCGTGGCGGCTGCCCAGCTCCAGGGGGTCGTCACCGACACCGGCGGCGCCGGCATCGCCGGAGCCACCGTCGAACTGTGGAACTCCTCAGGAGTGGTGGCCGCGCGTCTGACCCATCGCGATGGCACGTTTCGTTTCACGGTTGCCGAAGGTGCGGGAGCGCGGCGAGTATCGGCGCGCCGGCTGGGATACGGCTCCGCCATGGCTGAGCTTCCATCGGATTCAGGCCCGGTCACACTTCGCCTGCCGACGGAAGCCATCGCACTCGAAGGAGTGGTCGCGACTTCGGCTCCCATCGTCAGGCACCGCTGTCCACAGCGCGATGACCCACTCGCTCGAGCGCTCTGGGAGGAAGCCGCAGCCTCCTACTCGGCGCCGGACCTCAGCCATGGCTTCGCGACCGCCACGCGGAGCGTTGCCCGGTCGGTGCCGGAGAGCGAAAAGGCACACTTCACGGAGGCGGGAATGCGGCCGCGGTGGCTCAACTGGAGCCCGGGCTCCTGGGACCGCTTCGGGCTGATAAGCCACGCTTTCGACGGTTCCGCGGATGAGGTGGCATACGCTGTCCCCCTGCCGTGGGACCGCCCTGGATACCAGGTGCTGGATGAGGAGTTCTTTGCCTGGCACTACCCGAAGTTCCATGAGTTCCATGCTTCGCACTTCTTCTCGCCCGGGTTCGGCGATCGCCACACCTTCGCACTTCTGGACCACGCACCGCCGGATGCGGTGATCGGCTTCTGTCCACGCTCGTCCGCCGGGCCTCGCGTCACAGGTCGGCTGAGGTTGCTCGGCGCCAGGGCGCGATCGGCGTACTGGGAGTTCCACACTCCCCGACCGGGTGAACTCGCCGGGGGAGAGGCCGTTTTCGTGCTCGACAGTCTGGAATCGCCGCAGTTCCGTCACCTGCTTCCCGTCCAGAGTACGTACTGGCGGCGAATCGCAGGTTCGAGGCGCTTCTACCAGCGCAGCACGCTGTTCCTCGGCTGGGAGATCATTGCCCCGCAATCCGTGCCGCACCACGGTGAATCGGGGCACCCATCCCGTTGAAGCCGTCAGAGGACCCACGCCGCGGATGTTTCATCCATTAGATTATGGCGGGAAGCTCGTGTGGTTTGGCCGCCGAGGGTTCTCCGACGTTACTATGAGTCTAGTTGACATACGCCGCCGCAGGAGCCATCATGTTGGGAACGGATGGCGTTCGAGCGGTTTGCGCCATTCGTTGACCGAACGGCGGGGCGGGGGATAAGTTCAGATGGTCCCGCCTACGCCGGATGTTCCTACCCATCGCTTCCCCCGGCAGATGCCTCCACGCCGCCGTGCCGCCGTCGTCGCGGCCGTAGCCATCCTCCTGATCGCCTCCGTCGTGGTCTATGCCCGCGCGCGCGGCGCCGACGCAGCCGAAGGCTCAGCCGCTAGCGAGGACGGCGACAACCCCGCCGTTGCCTCTGCCGGTGCCTTCGCCACGGACATGCCGATCCCTGTGCAGGGGGCAGCCGCCGTGCGCGACACGCTGGTGCTCTCCGTGAGCGCGGCGGGTCAGGCGGAGGCGTGGCAGCGGACGATCATCACCGCGCAGGTGGGTGGGCAGGTGGCCGGCGTGGGCGTCCGCGAGAACGACGCGGTGACGGCGGGTCGCCCGCTGGTGGCGGTGAACCCGGACGAGTTCCGACTGGCGCTGGAGGAGGCGCAGGCGGCGCTGCGTACCGCCCAGGCGGCCTTCGCCGAGGCGACGATCCTGGACGACCGGATCATGGACGGGGCGACGCGCCGGGAGCGCGACCGGGTGGTGCGCGCGCGCACCGGGTTGGACGCGGCGGAGGTGCGGGTGCGGCGGGCCGAACTGGATCTGGCGCGGGCGCGGATCGCCGCCCCGTTCGCCGGCCGGGTCGCGAGCGTACGGGTGGTGCCGGGGCAGTGGGTCAGGCCGGGTGACGAGTTGATGACGGTCGTCGCGCTCGACCCGATCCGCGTGGAGGTGCAGGTGCTGGAGAGCGAGGTGGGGTATCTGACCGCCGGCAGCTCCGCCAGCGTCAGCTTCGCAGCCTTCCCCGGCGAGTCTTTCGTCGGGCAGGTGCGGACAGTGAACCCGCTGGTGGAGAGCGGGACGCGCACCGCGCGGGTGACCATCCTCCTCCCGAACCCACAGGGGCGGATCCTCCCGGGGATGTACGCGCGCGTGGCGCTGGAGGCTCAGCGCTTCCCCGACCGGGTGCTGGTGCCGCGTTCGGCGCTGCTGGAGCGCGACCGCCGTCCGATGCTCTTCGTGTTCGATGGTGACGATCGCGGCGGCCGCGCGAAGTGGCGATACGTGACACCGGGGCGGGGCAATCAGTCGGTGGTGGAGATCCTGAGCGGCGTGGAGACCGACTCTGTCCAGGCGGGTGAGGTGGTGCTCACCGACGGGCACTACACGCTGATCCACGACGCCAACGTCCGGCTGGTGGAGGACGTGCGGGCGGCCGGCGGACGGCCCCAGTGAGAGCGTCGATCGCGGCTCGAACGGGACTTCCGGCCCTGTTTCACCGGTGCAGATCGAGCGCACCGAGCGTTGCCGGTGCGGCGGCGCTGGCCTTTCTCGTCCTGGCCGGCTCGCCGGCGCCGGCGGCAGGTCAGGAGCGGCCCGCGGCGCTCTCCATCGCGGAGGCACTGCAGATCGCGCGCGAAAACAATCCCGCCTACCGGAAGGCGCTGACCGACCTCGCCGTCGCCGATGCCGACGAGCGGCGCGCCTGGGCCGCCCTGCTTCCGTCGCTGAACCTGAACGTCTCCACCGGCGTCACCCAGTCGAGGGTGCTGACCGGCACCGACGAGTTCGGGCGGCCGGTGCGACTGGACGACCCCTCCGTATTCACGCGTACCAGCTCCGGGCAGAGCATCTCGATCGGCGCCATCACCCTGTTCGACGGCGGAGCGCGACTGCGGGAGGCGCGTGCGGTGCGTGCGTCCGCGCGCGCCACGCGCGTCGGCGTGGAGGCGGAGGCGGTCCGGCTGGAGGCGCGGATCGCGCGCGCCTACCACGAGGCGATGCGTACCGAGCGGATCATCGAGCTGGAGGAGGCGCTGCTCGTCTCCGCGCGCGAGCGGCGCGAGGCGACCGAGCGGTTGCTTCGCGCGGCGATCCGTAACCCGCTGGATCTCGCCGGCGCCGAGGTGGACGTGGCGCAGCGGGAGCAGGCGGTGGAGCGCGCGCGCGGCGAATGGCGCAAGGCGCGCCTGACGCTGGGGGAGGCCATGGGGCTCTCGCAGCCCGTCCAACGCCCGCTGACGGCTGAGATGCCGCCGATCTTCGACCCGGAGGGGCTGGACGCGGATCGGCTGGTGAACGAGGCGCTGGAGCGGAATCCGCTGCTGGCGCAGGCGAGCACCCGCAGCGCGGCCGCCGGACACCGCCTCCGGGCCGCGCGGGCAGCACGCTGGCCCATCGTCTCCGTCTCACCCTTCGTGAGCCGCGGTGTGGGTGCCTCGGGATACGACGCCCTCTTCGATCTCAACCCGCGCGACCAGAGCTACGGCGCGAGCTTCAGCGTCTCGCTGCCGATCTTCAACCAGTTCCGTACGACTGGCTCGATCGCGCAGGCGCAGGCGAGCGCCCACGCCGGAGAGGAAGACCTGCGAGCCGCGCGGCTCCAGGTGGAAACGGCGGTGCGCGCGGCGCTGATCGACCTGCAGAGCGCCTACCGACGCGTGCGCCTCGCCGATCGCACCGCAGAGCTCTCGCGGCAGCGCGTGCAGATGGCCCACGAGCGCTACCGGCTGGGCGGCGTCACCTACGCCGAGCTCCAGGACGTGGTGGACCGCGCGGGGGATGCGGAGCGCGAAGCCCTGCTCGCCCGCTTCGAGTTCGCCGCCGCGCGCGTGCAGCTCGAGGAACAGGCGGGGGTGCGGGTGGATGGGTGAGCGCATGATGCGAGCGTCCTCAGCAACGGCGCCGAAGGCCTGATATCGCGGGGACGGTCCGCAGATTCGCAGATTACGCAGAGTGCCACGATGCCTGCCGGCAGGATCTGCGTATCTGCGGATCACCCACCGCTGCTCCGGAACAACACAGGCGCGATCTGACGGTCTACGCGCGTCGGAGCCGTTTCACGGTCCTTTCAGTCCCCACATTCGTATGATCGAGTCGTACCTTTGCGCGGGGGTCGCATGTACAGATTGAATCGTCGGCTCCCCGCCTCGGCTCGGGTGCGCCCGGTGGTACTGGCTGCGAGTGCATTCGTTTGCATCGCTCCGCTCCTTGTGGCGACGCCGCTGTACGGACAGGATCCACTCTCGCGATTGCAGTTGGTGGAGGATCTTCGGATCGGAAGCCTCGATGATCCACGGTATGGGCTCTCCAGCGTGGGGACGCTCCTGATCGGACCGGGCGACCGGATCCTGGTTTCGCAGCCACAGGACGGGAGCCTCCGGGTGTTTGACTCAGACGGTCGCTTCCTCCGCACCATCGGACGGAGAGGGGCAGGGCCGGGCGAGTTCACCCAACTGACACGGCTCGGTTGGCGAGAGGATACGCTCTGGGCGGCGGACGTCGTCGCCTCCAAGGTGGAGTTCTTCTCCGTCTCAGGGAACCATCTGCGCACCGCCCGTTTTCAGGGACCGATGCTGGAACAATCAGCACGCCCCACGCCTCCGGCTGCGTCTTCTGGGACGGGATGGGGGTGCCGCTGACCGGCGCGCGTGAACCGCAGGCATCTCCGTTGCTCCAGATGAGCCTGCGCGGCCAACAGCACCGCACGCTTGCGATGCTCCGCGGGTCGGGGGAGTGGGCTTCCATGACGGGCGAGCTCGGTGGGCGACGGGTTATGGTGCAACTGCGTCGCCCGCTCGCGGACAACAGTCTCTGGGACGTATCCCGAAGCGACTCCTCCGTCGTCGTCGTGCATCGGCCGCCGCCGGAATCCGCTGCTGTCGGACACTTCTACGTGGTCAAGCTGCGAGCGCCTGGCGACACGATCTATTCCCATCGTTTCCGTGTAAGCCCGGTAGCGGTGCCTCAACAGGCGTACAGGCGGGCGCTGATGGCACAGGTACCGGCCGAGCCGCTGTCGAATCTGGCGTCGCACCGTGAGGTCGAGCAGATGGTCATCGACGGCGTCCCCGCGCCTCGCTTTCAGCCCCCGATCTCGGCGATGGTCGCCGGGCTGGACGGCACACTCTGGCTCCGCCGCGAAGGGCTCGGTACCGAATCCGTTTCATGGGTCATGCTCGATCGGTCAGGCCGCATGGTAGCGACCTTCCCCGCACCCACGGGTCTCCGGATCCTGCAGGCGCGTCGCGGGATCGTGTGGGGGGTGGTCGAGGATGAGTTCGATGTTCCCTATGTGGTGCGTTACCGGCTCACGGCGACGGACAGGACTCGATGAACCGGCGACCAATCGCCGCCATCCGAGTGCTCGCGTCCCATGTATCGGCGGCCGTCGCACTGGTCCTCCTGCTCTTCGTCCTCCCCTCATCGGCGACCGCTCAGGTCAGCGGGCGCGTGATCGATGAGGAGGGAGCGCCTGTCACGGGCGCCACCGTGGAGTTGTGGAGTTCAACCGCGCGACTGGGGGCAGTCCTTTCCGGGCACGGCGGCGGCTTTTCCTTCCCGGCGGATGCGGCTGATGACGCTGTCGGAGTGCTCGCTTACCGGATCGGGATGAATGCGGCGCAGGTTGCTATCGGTGCCGGCGGGTCGGAACTCGTGCTTCGCTTGAGCTCATCTGCCATCGCTCTCGATCCGGTGATGGTGACCGCCAGCCGGCCGACACGGCTCTGCCCGAACCGAGACGACCCCGCGGCTCGCACGATGTGGGATGCCGCCCGATCGAGGTACGGAGGACCTCCCGGCGCGCATCAGGTTCACATCGTCTTCGAGGAACTCACCGGAGAAGTGCCACGGGCGGGGATCGGCAGTGCGGGCGAGGAGCCGTTCCGGCGGGGATCGCAGTCCACACGATTGTCCTTCGGCAGGGGGTGGAACGACCGGGTGCACTGCGGCTACGGGTGCCGGATCGAGCAGAGTTTCGACCCCGCGTACGCGCTCTGGCGGTATCTCCCGCTCGAATCTCACTACACGAACCACTTTCTGACCGACTACTTCGGCGAGCGGCACACCTTCAGCCTGGCTCCCCATGGCGGGGACGAATCCCTGCTGGTGTTCTGCTCGACCGAGCAGCGGAGCCGGATCCGCGCGGATGGGACCCTCCGGTTCTCCGACGGAGCACTGGTCGAGGCGCGATGGTCCTTCCGCACACCTCGCCCGGCGGAAGAGGCCGGCGGCGAGGTGCTCTTCGTTCCCACTGCCGCCTTCTCCGAGGACGTGCTCCTCCTCCCCGCCCGCGGTCTCTTCTGGCGGCGGATCCACGGCACCGGCGACCGATACTTCCAGCGCATCACCCGTTTCGGCGAGTGGCGCCTGACCGCGATCGAAGATTGACCGCGCTCCAGAGCACCAATTCAACATTCAAAATTCAACTTTCAAAATCGCCGTAACCGTGTCTCTCCCCGCCCTTGCCACCCGCCGCCCCATCGCCGTCGCCATGTTGTTTCTGGCGGTGGTGCTGCTCGGCTTCATCTCCTTCCAGCGGCTCCCGATCGACCTGCTGCCGGACGTGGCGTACCCGCGGCTGGTGGTGCACACCACCGAGGGGGGCTCCGCGCCGGCCGAGATGGAGCGTTTCGTCAGCGAGCCGATCGAGCAGGCGGTGGCTACGGTGCCGGGCGTACGCGAGGTGGAGAGCATCAGCCGCGAAGGGCTCTCGCTGGTGACGATCCGCTTCGCGTGGGGGACGGACATGGAGTTCGCGGCGCTCGGCGTGCGCGAGAAGCTGGATGGCCTGGGCGGGCGACTCCCGGAGCGGGCGAGCCGCCCGGCCGTGCTGCGACTGGACCCGCGCAGCGAGCCGGTGATGTCGCTCAGCGTCTCGGGCGGCGGCGACCTCGCACGGCTCAAGGAGCTCTCCGAGCAGGTGTTCCGCCGGCGCCTGGAGCAGATCGACGGCGTCGCGCAGGCCGCGGTCACCGGCGGGCCCGAGCGGGAGATCCAGGTGGAGGTGGACCCGGAGCGGCTGGATGCACTTGGGCTCACGCTCGATGACGTCTCCACCGCTCTTAGTGGCGCCAACGCCAGCGCGCCGGGCGGCAGCCTGCGGCAGGGCCGGTACCGTTACGCACTGCGCACGCTGGGTGAGCTGCGCACCGTGCAGGAGATCTCGGCGGTGCCGCTCCGGTCGCGGGGCGCGGCTTCGGGCTTGGGGGGGAATCCCCTGCCACGAACCGGGCTGCGCCTGGCCGACGTGGCGACCGTGACCGACGGATGGCGTGAGCGCGAGTCGGTGACCCGCTTCGACGGCGCGGAGGCGGTGGGAGTGCTCGTCTTCAAGGACGCGGCGTCGAATACGGTGCGCGTTGCGCGCCGGGTGGAGGCTACGCTGGACGAGTTGCGCGAGCAGTATCCCGGGGTGCGTATCGAGGTCGCCACCAGCCAGGCGGGCTTCGTCTCGGATGCCATCGACAATGTTATCGGCAACCTGGTGCAGGGCGCCGCGCTCGCCTTCCTGGTTCTCCTCTTCTTCCTGCGCGACCCGCGCTATCCGGTGGCGATCGCGCTGGCGATCCCCATCTCCGTGATCGCCACCTTCTCGCTGATGGATGCGTTCGGCGTTTCGCTGAACATCATGAGCCTGGGCGGTCTCGCCCTTGGGGTGGGGATGCTGGTGGACAACTCCATCGTGGTCCTGGAGAATACCTTCCGGCACCAGGAGGCGGGACTGGACCCTGGCGCGGCCGCCCGTGCGGGAGCGGAGGAGGTGCAGGGGGCGATCACCGCCGCCACGCTGACCACCATCGCCGTCTTCGGACCCATCGTCTACATCGAGGGAGTGGCGGGCGAACTTTTCGGAGCGCTCTCCTTCACGGTGGCCTTCTCGCTCCTTGCCTCGCTCTTCGTGGCTCTGACGCTGCTGCCGACGCTTGCCGCGAGGTGGGGGAGCGGCGGCCCGCCGCGCACGGCGCGCGTGATCTCCCGGCCCCTCGAGGCCTTCGACCGCGGCTTCCGGCGCTTTGCCGCGCGCTACGAGACGGTGCTCGCCCGCGCGCTGGAGCACCGCGGGCGGGTGATGTTCCTCACGGGCACGACGCTGCTGGTCGGTGTGGTGCTCGCCCTCTCTCTCGACCGGCGCGTCCTCCCGGTGATGGACCAGGGAGAGATCCGCGCCCGCCTCGAGCTCCCGCGCGGCACCCCGCTCGAGCGCACGGAGGAGACCGCCCGCGGCTTGGAGGAGGTCTTCCGTGCCGACCCTGCCGTGGCCGCCGTCTTCTCCAGCATCGGCCGCCGGGTCGCGGTCGCGGGGGTCGAGGAAGAGGAGAGCGGCCTCAACACGGCGGTGCTCGAGGTGCGGCTCCATTCCGGGGAGAGGACGGAACGAGTCCTGGAGCGGCTCCTCCCGCGGCTTGGCGGGCTCCCGCCCGGCGCGCTGAGCGTGGAAGCGGGGGGCGCCACGGCGATCGGGCGCATGATGGGCGGCGGGGCGGCCGACCTCGCGGTCCGGCTGCGCGCGGAGGACCTCGAGGGGGCGATCGCCTACGGGCGGGCGCTGGAGGAGCGGCTCGCCGCGCTCCCCACCCTCACCAACGTGCGCCTCGGCACCGAGATGGGGCAGCCCGAGATGCGCGTGGAGATCGACCGGGAGCGCGCCGCCAGCTACGGCATCGATCCCACCCGCATCGCTGCCACGGTGCAGGGCTACATGTACGGCCGCGTGGCGACCGAGCTCGCCGACTTCGACCGCCGCGTTCCCGTGGTGGTGCGGCTCCCGGAGGTGGAGCGCCGCTCGCTGGAGACCATGTATGCGCTGCGCGTGGACGGCGTGCCGATCCGCGAACTGGTGGAGGTCAGCTCCACCTACTCTCCCGCGGAGATCCGGCGGGTGGGGCAGGCGCGGGTGGTCTCGGTTTACGCGGACGTGGCGGGGGGTGGATCACTGGCAGCGGCGGTCGGCGCCGCGGAGCTTCTGGTGCGGGACTCACCCCCGCCCGCGGGGATCCGGGCCGAGGTCGGCGGAGAGAACGAGGAGATGCGCCGCTCCTTCCGCGAACTCGGCTTCGCGTTTGGCCTCGCGCTCCTGCTCGTCTACATGATCCTGGCGGCGAAGTTCGAGAGCTTCCTGCACCCCTTCATCATCCTCTTCAGCATCCCCCTCGGGCTGGTGGGCGCCTTCCTCGCCCTCTGGCTCTCGGGCGGCGGCCTGAACACCATGAGCCTGATCGGGATCGTGGTGATGGCGGGGATCGCCAACAACGACGCGGTGGTCAAGGTCGACTTCATCAACCAGATGCGAGCACGCGGGATGGCGCTGCGGGAGGCGGTGCTCGCCGCCGGTCACGCACGCCTCCGCCCCATCCTCATGACCAGCGCCACCACCATGCTCGGCCTCCTCCCCATGGCGCTTGCCGGGGGGAGGGGCGCGGAGCTCCGCTCGCCGCTCGCGGTGGCCATCTTCGGCGGTCTGCTGAGCGCCACCGCGCTCACCCTGATCGTGATCCCGGTGCTCTACGAACTGGTGGAAGAGGCGCGGGTGTGGGTGAGGGAACGGATCTTTGGAAGCAGCGGTGACACGCGAGCGCTGGCCGCGGAGTCGAGTCCCGTGCCGGGTGATTGAGGGGCACTCTTCAGAAAAGGTCCGCTCGCGACATGGTCTCAGATCGCACTTTGCGACTCATCCTGCCGTAGCGACCTGTGGAGTTCGGATGAGGACCGCATTGCTGTGCACATCAGCTTGATCAACAACGCAGTTACAACAACTGGGCAGATGAAATGCAATTCCAAAGGAATCGCGTACGTCGTGCGGCACCGCGTCCGGAGAGGTTCGCTCGCATGATCGGGTTGAGCCCCTTCCGGTGGCGGAATGAACGGAAGGGCGGCCTCCTAGCTGTGGCTGTGGCCCTCGCCGCGGCCATCTTCCTTCCCGGATGCTCTCCTGCTGAACCTTCGGAGCAGCGCCGCATCATCGCGACCGAATGGGACACCCTGATGCAGCTGGGAACAGACCATCCCGCCGATACGCTCTTCGCGTACCCGATTCGTGTGCTCCTCTGGGGCGATGGGTTCGCGGTCGCGGATCGATACCGTCTTCACATCCGGATGTTCGATGCCGAGGGCAACCTAAAGTGGACGGCAGGACGTGAGGGCGGTGGTCCCCGTGAGTTCAAGAACCTATTGGATCTGCAGGTTGCCCCGAATGATAATCTCTGGGCACTGGATGCCAACAATGCGAGGATCTCGGAGATCGATGCAGGCGGAGAGTTCGTCCGGCAGATCCCCCTGACGCACCTGCCCATCCAGGGAACGCAGTTTCTCGTCCTCGACGATCGGGTGGTGCTCGCAGCGAACAGCCCCGTGCATACCCTCATCGAGGTCTCTCTCGATGACGCGCGGATTCTCGGGACGCGGCCGATTCGCTGGGCCGACCCGATCGACGAGTCGCTCAACCTCTCCCTGGCCCTCGGCAGACATCCCACGAACGGGAGTTGGGCGGCGGCCATGCGGCTGGGGCCTGGATTCAACCTCTTCGGAGGAGACTCGGTCGGAAGCCACGCCTTCATCGAGCACATCCCCTTCGTCCTGAAAGCGAACCCGAGACTGACGGAGGCGGGCGGAGACAGTGCCCGTAACGCAGCCATGGCTGTGCACGGAACGGAGGACGCGTACCTGATGCTCTTCGGGGGGCGGCCACGGCGACGGGCGCACCCGAGGGAGCCGACCCATTTCATCGACCAGTACGACTTAGAGGGAAACTATGTCCAGTCGTTCCGGCTCCCCATGGACGCGAGGGCATTCACCAGTGATGGTGAAAGCTTCTTCGTCATCCAGCACGATCCGTATCCCAGCATACTCAAATTGCGGCCGCGGGTTCAGGAGAAGGTCGCCGTCGGACAAGGATGACCCAGCCGCTGCTACAGAGTCCCCCAGGTGAGGCCCGTGTGCTCTCCGCTTGTTTCAACCCGACCCATCGGTTGAGTTCTGCCAAAAGGGGCTTCTCGATCCCGGCTCGCCGCGGCGATACCCCTGGCGGGAGGCGGCAGCGGGGAACGGCTCTGCGTAGGATGTCGAGGCTGTCGATCGCGTTGCTCGGGGTGGCGGCGTGTGGCGAGGCATCCGACCCGCCGCCGCCCTTCGCAGTACGGGACAGCAGCGGCATCGTGATCGCCGAGAACGCGGAGCCGCTCTGGGGCGCGGGAGAGGGGTGGACGATCGAGCCGGAGCCCAATCTGACCATCGGGGTGATCACCGGACCGCGGGAGTTCACGCTGGATCGGGTCGACCATGTCCTCCAGAAGCCGGACGGCGAGATCGTGGTAGCCAACCGCGGCAGCCATGAACTGCGCATGTACGACGGCGCAGGGGTTCACCTGCGTTCCATCGGACGCTACGGGGACGGCCCGGGCGAGTTCCGCAGCATTCGAGGGGTAACGGTGCATGGAGATTCCCTGGTCGTGTTCGATTCAGACCAGCGCAGGATCACGGTTCTGGATCACGTGGGTGGGGTCCGCGGAACCGTGCCTCTGGAACCGACGGGTGATCCGGTGGCGATCCTCGACCTGTATCGTCTCGCCGGGATGTCCGATTCGGGGCAGTTAATCATGCACGCTGATGGCTGGATGGGGCTGGCTGCCTCGACACCGGGGATCCGCGAGCAGGTTGCGGAGACGCTTCGCTACGATCTCGCGGGACGACGGCTCGGCACCTTCGCAGAGCCGCTCGTGAGCACGTACTTCGCCAGCCCGCAGACCAACTACGGCACCATGTTCTCCCGCTTCGGCTCGCTTGCTCTGAAGGGCGGCGACGTCTTCTTCGCCGATCGGAGAACATATCAGGTGAGGCAATACCGTGAGGGAACGACCCTCGACCGTATCGTGCGCGTTCTAGTGGAGCCCCGGCCCGTCACTGAGCAGGACCTCCACGAGTGGTATACCCTCGGCTCGGGCTACGCGGGAAAGGCTCACTCGGATCTGAAGCCGTGGCTAAGTCAGGTGATCGTCGACGACACGGGGCACCTCTGGACGCTGGAGTATGACCCCTACTGGCGGCCCATTCGCACTTGGAGCGTGTTCACGCCAGAGGGGAGGTGGCTGGGACGGGTAAGGGCTCCCGACAACCTGCGGGTCACGGAGATACGGAGCGATCAGGTGATCGGCGTGTTCCGTGACGAGAACGAAGTGGAGTTCGTGGTGCGGCACCGGCTGATTCGGTCCTGATCCGCAATCAGGAGGCACCGAAGATCCTTGTGCGGCTGGACTGCCCCCGGGGAGGGGAGCCGCAGCATTCTCGCAATCTGCTGAGCTCCGGGCGAGAATCGATCAACGATCCGCGCCCGTTCGATACGTTATCTCTGGAGATCTGGTGATGAACCTGGAAGTGCATTCCCGCTGGATGCGAAAGATCTTGCCGAGCATCTCCCTGTCACTGGCTCTCTCACTTTCGGCCTGCGACAGAGTGGCCGAAGGCTCGTTCATGACCGCTTCGGACAGCGCAGGGGTCCGTCTGATCGACTACGGCAAACAGGCCGTCTCATCCTCGTCGAGTATGCCACTCGGAGAGGAGGTCCTGAGGATCGGAGTCGAGGAGGGTCCGCCGGAGTACACCTTCCAGCTGATCGGAGGTGCCGTCCAGCTGAACAACGGCAACATCTTCGTGGTCGATGCGCGGGCGGCCGAACTCAGAATGTTCGATGCTTCCGGAGAGTTCCGGCGTCAGGTGGGAAAGCGTGGGGGCGGACCCGGAGAGTTCCGGATGTCCCCTCAGCTGAGAGCGCTCGGAGCCGACAGCCTCATCGTGTGGGACGGAGCAGATCGTCTCCTGATCTACTCATCCGATGGTGCGCTAATCCGGACTGCCAACCTGGGGAGCCACCCGCGCTTCGGAAGCATTTTCCTCGGGCTGGATGCCTCGGGTGGAGCGTTGTTCCGGGTTCATGGTGATCCGCGTGAGATGCGGGCGCGGCCGGAAGGGACGTTCCGCGACACCACCACCATCGTTCGCTTCGGTCCCGAGGGAGGGGCAGCGGTGACGCAGCTCCGCCTGCCGTCGGACGATCAGAACGTTACCCGCACCGACGGGCAGGTCATGATCCGCCCGGTGATCTTCAGCCGGGCGCTGGCGACCGAGCTGGCCGGAAGCGGATTGGTCACGGGCGACGGTGATCCCGCTGAAGTGCAGGTGCGCGATCTGGACGGCGTGCCAATTCGCATCATCCGATTCGATGGCGGTGCGACAGAAAACGCCACCAGCGCGGACATCGAGTTCCGGCGCTCGGCACTGACGGCGGCATTGCAGCGGAGCACAGCGGGGAGGTCCAGCAGCGAAGCGTACGCCGGCGTACCGGGCAGGGGCAGGATCCCGGCATTCCAGCGAATCCTCATCGACCCGGCCGACCGGGTCTGGCTGAAATCCTACCCGCGGCGGGGAGACGAAACGCAGATTTGGCTGGCGCTTGACGCTGCGGGGATGCTGCTCGGCCGCATGCAGATCCCGTTCGAGGTCGAGCCGCTCTCCATCGGCGAGCGTCATGTCATCGGTGTGACGCGTGACGAGTGGGATGTCGAGTACCTGGTGCTCCACCGGATTCCGGCCTTTCCCTCACCACGCGCCAGGTTCTCCGCACTTCCATCCGTGCCGCGTGATTGAACCAGTGTAGCCCGCCGCATGCGGCGGCATCTGAACCATTTCACCAACTCCTCGTACTCCAGAATAAGAGTGTTCTTGAGAAACTTACGCCCGCTAATCTGTTGCGCCCTGATCCTGATCGCGGCGTCGTGCGGTGACGGATGGTCCGGGCGGGGCGGTTCCGCAGCGACCGCCGGCGCACACGAGCGTGAGAAATTCTCGTGGACTCTCCAGGAGGATCTGCGCATCGGTTCGGTCGATGGTGATCTGGCAACCACGTTCGGATCCGTGGATCGCCTTTCGCTTCGGGTCGATGATGAGGGGTCCATGTATGTGCTCGATGCAGAAGCGAGAACGATCCACGTGTTCAGCAGTGCGGGCCAGCATCTGCGCTCCTTCGGTCGACGCGGAGAGGGTCCCGGAGAGCTTCGCAACCCCATCGGAATGGACTGGGGGCCGGACGGGACGCTGTGGGTGATCGATTCGGGAAACAGCCGATACACGGTTTTCGACCGGTCCGGAAACCTCGTAGCCACCCACCCGCGCAATGTGACGGTAAGTGCGATTCCGTGGAATGGAGGCATTGCCGGCCACACCCTTTACGATGTGGGCGCCTCATCCTCCGACCAGACACCCTCTGACGCGCTGCTGTACAGGGTGGACCTGAGCTCCATGGCGGTGGAGACCTCGCCGCTTCCCAACTACTTCGGCGGGCTGTTCGTGCAGACGGATGAGGAGGGCATTCGTCGCGGTCTGTGGGCCATTCCATTCTCGGCTAAACTGATGCTCCGCGTGGATCCGCGGGGCTTCATCTGGAAAGTGAGTTCGGATCGATACCACTTCGTGAAGGAGAGCGCGAGCGGTCATACCGTACTAACGGCCGGCCGGGACCTCGACGCGCCGGCAGTGACGCGAGAGGAAAGGGCTGAGGCCGTCGCACGCCTGGAAAGCTACGTCGCTGCCGGGGGCAACTTCGACGCTTCACGAATTCCCTCGCACCGACCAGTGGTCGCCGATCTCTTGGTGGACGATCAGGGGTTTCTGTGGACTCTTCCGAGCGGTGTGACGGACGCCTGGCAGTACGACGTATTCGATCGGGAAGGCCGCCATGCTGGCGAGGTCCGCAGTCAGATCCCTTTCGTGAGCCTGATTTCGACTGCGATGGCTCCAGTGATCCGGGGGGGCTACGTGTACGGCTTTGTCCTGGATGAGCTCCATGTCCCCTATCTGGTCCGGGCGCGAATCGACGGGCGTTCTTGACGCCGACCAATCAGGACATTCGCAGCAGTAGGCGCTCCTGGTAATCGGGAGCGTCGACGATGCCAGGCAGAGCCACTCACTGTCCACGAGAACCTGCGAGAGTTCCAATGTCCAGAGCGTTTGCGGTCGGAAGCGCCGCGGTTGTCTTGCTCTTGTGCGGATCTCCGGCGAATGCACAGGAGTCCAGTTGGCGGCTTGTACTGGAGCAGCGTATCGGCAGCCTGGACGGC
Organism: uncultured Gemmatimonadales bacterium; assembly: GCA_963793235.1. Lineage (GTDB taxonomy): Bacteria > Gemmatimonadota > Gemmatimonadetes > Longimicrobiales > Longimicrobiaceae > CAWBZF01. The sequence goes on along the minus strand of CAWBZF010000006.1, from coordinate 331,847 downwards.
GAGGCGACCGCATTGAGTCGAGTGTCCGGTCTTGCCGTCGGCTCCGATCTGACGACCTTCGTTGCTCAGGTGCAGGAGAACCGCATCAGAGTCTTCGACGCGAATGGTCGTCCGCTTCGTACGATCGGAAGGGGTGGTGAGGGTCCAGGCGAGTTTCGGATGATCGTCGGCGTGGAAGTGCGTGGCGACACTCTTCTCGCTTCCGATCAGGCTCTGCTGCGCGTCAGCCGTTTCCACACCGACGGTCGCCACATCTCCACCAGTCCGTTCGTGGCTCCGCGACTTGGTGACCAATTCAATGCCGCCGCCCCTCCACTGGGGCACCTCACGGACGGTTCGATGGTCTACAGACCTCGCACTACGATGATGCAGGAGGCCCAGCCAAATCTCCAGGCGCCAGTTGTACACCTGAATCAGGCCGGGACTGTGATTGGCCGCTTTCCGCCAATCAGCTTTCGGGGGGACGTGAAGATGGTGAGGCGGGCGGATCGAGCCACCATGCTGACCTCGGCGTTTCCGCACCGCGATCTGGTGCAGGTTGCGCCGGATGGAATGGCGGTGGTTTACGTCCGGAGACCTCCGGCCACTCGCGAAGGTTCCGCCACCTTCTCCGTGCTTGCCCTCCGCACGCCGCGGGATACCATATTCCACAGGTCATACCGGTACCCCGCTCGTGAGGTCACTCGCGACACCCGTGACAGCATTCAACAGTCGTATTCTGCGTCTCTGGAGAGCGTGTTAGGGCCGGCGCAGGCGGCGCGATTCCTCCAAACCTCCGGTCTCATACCCACATTCCATCCACCTGTCAGTGGTCTGGTTGTAGCTGATGGCGGAGTGAGCTGGATCGGGCGCGAGACACGTGACACACGGACTATTTCGTGGCTCCGACTAGGGCCCGACGGTGCGATACAGGGATGGGTGCAGGTGCCACCGAGCGTCCGTCTCCTCGCGGCGCGCGGAGATCGACTCTGGGGCGTGCAGACCGGCGAGTGGGGCGAGGAGTACGTCGTGCGCTACCGTGTAGTTCGGTGAGCGTCGCATTCGCACGATTCACGATTTCAGGCCGACGTCGATTCTGTCAAGATTGGCCAGATCGGTGAGCGCCACGTCTTCGGCGTCGCACCTGAACAGTGGGACGTCGAGCACCTGGTGCTCCACCCGGTTGGACGTTTCCCGCGCCACGCGCCGTGGCGTCCCGTTCTGCACCCTTGCTGACCAGCTGAACCCTTGCTCGGCTCCATAATCCGCCGCCCCGTCGCCGTCGCCATGGCGTGCATCGCCATCGCGCTGCTCGGTGTCGCGGCGTGGCGGAACGTGCCGATCGAGCTGCTCCCGGACACGTCGCTCCCGCGGCTGACGATCCAGGCGCAGTGGCCCGGCGCGTCGCCGGAAGTGACGGAAGCGCTCCTCACCTCGCCGCTGGAAGCGGCGGTGCAGCAGGTGCGCGGCGTGGAGAAGGTGACCTCCGAGTCCAACGAGCGGAACGGCGTTGCCCGCGCCTCGCTGGAGGTGCAGTTCTCGCGGGAAACGGCGATGGACTTCGCGCGGCTGGAGCTCTCCGAGCGGCTGGCGGCGCTGGAATCGGAGCTCCCGCCCGGCGCCTCGCGTCCGGTCATCACACCGTATGTGCCCGAGGCATTCCGCGAGCAGACGCGCCCCTTCCTGGCCTACACCGTCACCGGCCCGTACACGCTGGAGGCGCTGCGCGCCTTCGTGGACGAGCGGCTCGCCCCGGAGCTGCGGCAGGTGGAGGGAGTGGCCGCAATCCAGGCGGACGGCGGTCGCGCCCGGATGCTGGAGATCGAGCTGCAGTCGGAGCGCATCGAGGCGCTCGGGCTCACCCCCGAGGTCGTGGGCCAACGCCTCCGGGAGATGGAGATCGTGCGCGAGGCCGGCCGTGTGGAGGTCGCCGGGCGCATGCACACGCTGGCGCTGCGCGAACGCACCGAGAACGCGGACGCCGTGCGCCGGCTCCCGCTCCTCTGGGACGCGGGGCGCATCGTGCGGGTGGAGGACGTCGCGACCGTGCGCGACGGCTTCGAGCAGGCGTGGTCGCACTACCGCATCGACGGACGTCCCGCAGTGGCCTTCACCGTGTACCGGGAGGCCGGCACCAATGCCGTCGCCGTGGCCGACCGGGTGAAGGAGCGGCTGGCGGCGCTCGAGGAGGAGCATCCACCCGGGGTGCGGCTCCTGATGGACAGCGACGAAAGCGAGGCGATCAGGGCGCAGCTCACCGACCTGCGCACACGCGCGCTCGCCGCGGCGGTGGTGATCTTCCTGGTCCTTCTCCTCTTCCTCCGGAGCTGGCGCAGCGCGGGGATCGTCTTCAGCACGATCGCCTTCTCCATCCTGCTCACCATCAACCTGATCTACTGGACGGGTCACTCGCTGAACGTCCTGACGCTGATGGGTCTCGCGCTGGGGTTCGGGCTGATCGTCGACAACGCCATCGTGGTGCTGGAGAATGTGTACCGCCACCGGCGGGGCGGCGCCTCCGCGCAGCGGGCCGCGGAGACCGGCGCGCGCGAGGTCGTGCTCCCCGTGCTGGCGGCGACCTGCACGACGTTGGTGGTGATGATCCCCTTCGTCTACCTGCAGGGCGAATTGCGGATCTTCTACGTTCCGCTCGCGCTGGTGGTGGGGTTCAGCCTGCTGGCCTCTCTGCTGGTGGCGTTCACCTTTACGCCAGCGCTCGCCGCACGGGCGCTGCGCATGGGCTCCGGGGACGGCACCGCGGCGGCGGGGACAATGGAAAGCGGGGCGGGGAATGTCGAAGCCTCGCCGCGGACGCCGATGCACCGACGCTTCTACGCGGCGCTCACCGGGTGGACGCTGCGCTGGCCGGTGCTCACGGTACTCATCGCGCTCGGTATCCTGGGCGGCTCAGGTCACCTCTTCGAGAAGAACGTCACCCGCGGCGTGGTCTGGGGGCGGTGGGGCGGGGACGACACCTACATCTCGATCAACATCTCGCTGCCGCGTGGCGAGGAGCTGGTCCGAACCGATGCGCTGGTGCGCCATTTCGAGGCGCGACTGCTCGAGATACCCGAGATCGAGCGCTTCGTGACCCGGGTGAGCCCGCAGCGCGCCACCATCCGCGCCACCTTCCCGGACTCGCTGAACGACACCTACGTGCCGGTCGCCATCAAGGACCGGATGGTGGCGTTCAGCCACGGCTTCGGCGGCACGGACGTGCGGGTGTACGGCTTCGGCCCCTCCTTCTACGGCGGCGGCTCCAGCCCTCCGTCGTACTCCATCCAGGTGCTCGGCTACGAGTTCGAGCGGGTGCGCGGGATTGCCGAGGATCTGGGGCGGCGCCTCGAGCGCTTCTCCCGGATCCACGAGGTCGACACTAACGCCAGCGGCTCCTGGTTCCAGACGGACCGCGCCACCGAGCTGGTGCTGGAGCTGGACCGTGAGCGGATGGCGGCCAACGGGCTCACCGCGCTGAGCGTCGCGCGGCTGGTGCAGTCGGCGGTGGCGGGGAGCGAGGGGCGGGGAAGCCTGCTGCGACTCGGGGGAGAGGAGGTCCGCTACAGCGTCAAGCTCGGCGGCCACGAGACGCTGGACGACCTGGCGCTCGCGCAGCTCCTGCTCCCGGGAAGCTCGGGCGAGGGGGTGCGGCTGGGGGACGTCGCCACGCTGCGCGAGCGGGAGGTGCAGGCGAGCATCCTGCGCGAGGACCAGCAGTACCAGCGGCGCATCGCCTACGAGTTCCGCGGGCCCGCTCGACTCGGCGACCGGGTGCGCGACGCCGTGGTGCAGGCGACCGATCTGCCGCCCGGTTACACGCTGGTGACCACCCGCGACTGGAGCTGGTCGCGCCAGGAGCAGGAGCAGATCTACGGGGTGCTGATCGTATCACTCTTCCTGATCTTCATGGTCACCGCCGCGCTGTTCGAGTCGATCCGCCTCCCCTTCGTGGTGCTGCTCAGCGTGCCCATGGCGCTGATCGGCGTCTTCCTGCTCTTCTACCAGACCGGCGCCAGCTTCACACGCGAGGCCTATATCGGGGTGATCATGATGGGCGGGATCGTGGTCAACAACGCCATCCTGCTGGTGCACCACATCAGCGCGCTCCGGCGCGAAGGCGGGATGGCTCTGCAGGACGCCGTTCTGCAGGGCACGCTGGACCGCGCCCGCCCCATCCTGATGACCAGCGCCACCACAGTGCTGGGGCTCCTACCGCTCGTGCTTTTCAGCGACTACGCGGACAGCAACATCTGGAACGCGCTGGCCTACGCGCTGATCGGTGGGCTCACCAGCTCCACGGTGCTGGTGCTGACCGTGACCCCTGCGCTATACCTGCTCTTGGAGCGGCGGGGGGAGCGGCGGCGGCTGGCAGGAGCTAGCCACGTCGTATAGCTCCGCACGGGAGAGGAGGTGGGTCGGGCCATTGGACTGCTGTACATAATATTCGCCGTGGCTGATCGGCTCGCCAGTTCGCCGCCTACCCACAGAAGCTCTACATGACGAGGCAAGTATAATATCACGGTTCAGACGATCATGATTCAGCTACCGGTCTCAACTTGTCGAGTTCTTCCTTTCCGAGTTCTCAATTCCTCCTGGTTCGTTCTAGGTGTACTATCGGTGCTTTCCGGGGCTGCATGTCAGCGCGGCATCGCCGACCCGGGGCTCGACGACGTAGTTAGTTACACCGTCCTGCCGCACAAAGAGGTCGAGCTTCTGAATGCAACCAGGACGGATTCGCTCGTTCTCGGTGATGCACATGAGTCGCTCGCCGTGGTTACGGCTATGGTTCGCCATCGTGGTCAGCTGATCGTAGCGGACCGCCTGAGCAAGAACATCAAGGTCTATACCGAGACGGGTCGCTGGCGAGAGTTATTGGAGCGCCTGGTACCGGCCCGGCGGAGTTCGCGGCTCCATATGCGTTGGCCGTGCTGAACGACACCCTGTACGTCGTGGATCGAGGGCAGGGCAAGCGTCTGCAGGTCTTTACGACCGATGGAACGTACCAGCAGCTGCGACGGATTGGGATCCGTACCGATCCATATTCGATTGCGGCCATGAACGGCCGCCTGATCGTAGGCGGGTCCGCGTCGATCAGCCATCCACGAGAGCAAGGAGTGCACCTGGTGGATGTCTACGAAGGGAGCGAGCTTCGTGGAAGTGGCTGCAGGGTGGATCCGCGGTACCCGGCCAGCAGCAGGTCAGGAGGGATGATATGGGCGCTGGACTGGAGCGGGGTCTCCGCTCTGGGTGAGCGAATCTTCTGTATCCAGAATATCAGTCCCGTAATCCAGGTGATGGACAACAGCGGAACACCGATCGAGAACATTCGCATCGCTCCGCCGTTTTATCTGCCTCCAGCAGATCAGCAGTTGGTACAGAACCAGCAGTTCATCTTCGATTATCTCGCCTCTACCACCCTGCATGAGATGTTCGTTCCGTTCGAGGAAGGGTTCGTCTCCGTCTACAGTACCTTTGATAGGCATCATGGGGAACTAAGGTACAGTTTGTTCGTTTGCAGGACTTTCGGGACGGTGCGATGTGGGATGGTGCAGGGACTGCGGCGCCCGGTGTACATCGAGTCGATGGATACGCTGTACATCGAAGAAGAGCCTTCGGAGGAGGGTCCTCAGGTGCTCGGGATCTATCGTCTTTCGTCGACCACCTGATGGTTCCACTTCTCCGATTCGGCCGCTGAGGCTGCGATTCTTCCGACCAAGGTCGGTCTGGCGCTGCGCGAAGCATGTACTCGGCGACGCTTTGGGTGAGTTGCACACAGTCAAGCCTGCTCATTTCGCACTCGCGAACAGCATGTCGCTACGAGGCGGTGAACACGCCGGGGATGGCGACTTCGGGGCAGGAGACGCTTGATAAATCAGATTCAGGGACACAACTCGCAATCAAGGCGCGCGACTCGCCTTCTTCAGGTCGAACTCATGGGGATAGGCAATGATCCGTTTGACCAAAGCAAAGGCGGTAGCCGCTGGCCTGCTGTTCTGGCAGGTATGCACCGCCGGTGCTCAGACGCAGCTCACGATTTCCTCTTCAGCAGCATGCCCGCACTGTGAGATAGTTGTTTCACCCTTTGCCTCGATCGGCGGTTCATCCGACCCGGGTGTGCTGAGCGACGGAGGTCACGTTGTATATGATGGCCGGAAGGTTTCTCGTTACTTCAACGGCGACTCCCGGATCCTTCCATGTTTTCGGACCGAATGGGCAGTACCTACGCTCGATTGGCCGTGACGGAGGGGGGCCAGGCGAATTCCGGATGCCTTTGCGACCGGCTGTATCGCCCAATGGTACGGTTGTGGTGCCGGACCTCGGCAACGCTCGCTTAGCGGTTTTTACCACCAATCTCGAAATCGACCGCTACATCACTTTGCCCGCAGCACGCGACCCGCGGGCGGTGTTTGATCGGGATGGACGGTTGTTCCTCGCTGCCAGTATCCTGTCACCCAACCGGATCGGTTTGCCGCTTCACCGGCTGGATTCTCGGGGTGCGATTGAACTCTCCTTCGGAAGTGAGCGGACAGTTGTGACTCCCGCTACATCGGTTGACGTTCGTCGACGAGTCGCACCGTCGGCAGACGGAGGAATATGGACCAGTCGTGTCGATGAGTACGTTATCGAGCGTTGGTCTGCAGATGGTATATTGCAACAGCGTCTCGTTAGAGACGCAGGGTGGTTCAGAGCGGTTCGGCAAGTCAGCGGATCGCCCGCGCCAACCCCGCCCCAGCCTCATATCGTGGCCCTGCAGGAGGATCGCTCCGGTCTCGTATGGGTTCTTACAAGTGTTGCGGATCTGAACTGGAAGCCGATGTCGGTGCGGCAAGTTGCAGGGGAGGATGCTCCCTCCCCTGCAGAAATGGACGGTTTATACGACACTATCCTGGAAGTCCTGGATCCGGAGAGCGGACGAGTTGTAGTTGCTCGGAGGGTGCCGTACCTGTTGCGTGGCTTTGCGGGTGAGGACCTGATATACAGGTATCGCGAGCGGAGTGGCGGCAACCCGGTATACGAAGTCCTGCGAGTTCGGCTCACCAGTTAACCACGGGGGGGGATATGATTGATCCGGTAATCTCCGCCTCATCGTGGAGTCTTCGTCGAAACCATGATTCCAAGAATCCTTTCTCTCATCTTGCTCTTCGCTGCAGCGATCGCCAGCACTGGATGCCGCGACGAAGAAGTCGGGGCGCTCCGAAGCATCCACCAGTCCGCTTCCGAGTCGATCCCGCACAGCGAGATCCATTCGATCGCGTTGACGAGCCCCGATCGGGCCTGTGTAGTCGATTCTTTCGAGAACCAGGTGGTATGTGGGAACCGTAAATGGGAGTCGCCGCAGGTCCTCGGCCGGCAGGGGAGCGGCCCGGGTGAGTTTCGCTCCCCTGTTCACTTGCTCGGCGGACCGGGCGGTCGCCTCGGGGTGGTGGACCTGGCTCTCGCCCGACTTTCGATCTTTTCTGCTGACGGCGAGCTTCTCTCTGACAGTTCCCCTCCCCCCGGTTTTCCGGCCGATTGAGCGCTGGGTGGGTCCTGAAATAGTAGGGCTGTACGAGACGTACTCGGATACCATGCGTTCTGCGCCTCTTGCATGGGTTCCGCTCTCGGCCAATGGAGCTCTCCGGACACGGACCCTGAGTCATGTGAGCGAACTCACCACCTCGCGGCCTTCCGCCTTCGCTTCCGGCGCACGATCGCCCGAGGCCGAATACGTTTTCTTCATGAACGGTTACAATCTCGCGCGGTACGACGCGAATGGCCGCTTCGTCGAGGAGTTCACCTCGCCTGCCTACCGCCCCGAGTTACCAAACGAGAGGGACCTCGACGAACAGGCGTACGCAATGCGTGTCATCTCGGGGCGGCAGCCGACGGCGGCTGAGCTACGCGAGTTCTCACAAAGGCCGAACCTCCCGGTGGTCCGGGGTCAACCTCTTCGGTTCGACGACCGCGGCTTTCTCTGGGTCGCCACCACACGCGACCATGATGAGTTCTCCTACTTCGACGTGTTCAGCGGCTCGGACCTGGTCTCCAGCGTCCGTGTGCGTGACCGGGTCTTGGGCTACGACATCCTCGGCACCGTGCTGGCGGTTCTGGTCGAAAGGCGGTTTCCAGGCGAAGATGGCATTCGAGCCCGGGCGGTCGATTGGTACTCGATCGTTGACTGACCTGTCACGCACAGGATCAAATCAGGTCAAACAAAGGCGCTGAATCGATCGAGTGGAGTAGTGTGGGAAACGACGTTCGCCTCTCTGGGCTGCTCTCCCCTCCGGGCCGGCTCACACTCCTGGCAGTCGTTGATCATACAGTTTGGGCAATGTTCAGCCGGCAGCGGGAGGTGAATCCGGGATCAACCGTTTCGCCTCCCTGAGCACCAGGCGCAGGGCCGTTCTTCAGCCGACTGCAGCCGGGTTTCAGAGCACGGGAGGACTGGCTATACTGGGTCGTCAGCCATTTGTAGCATTTCGCTTCCCTGGGGGAGCCGGTTGTCGGGCGGGGCATGTTTCAAAGTGGGAACGTGCGGCGATACTGGTGCTCGCCACCGGGAATTGAATGATGTGATGTGGGTAGCTGCTTGCCTCCACTCCCGCGAGCGTCTGCATTTCGATGATCCAGCTACGCTTCATCGGCGCCGTACTCCTCACACTCCCGCTGTTCCCCATGTCCGCACCCGGTCAGACAGGACCCGATACCGATGCGGCGGAAGCCGTTGTCCGTCGGGCATTCGAGGCGCATGCGGCCATGCAGTGGGACGCCGTGGCCGCACTGATGCACCCGGAGGCGCTGCGCCGATTCCACCTGGCGAAGGTCGAACATCACCGGATGCGAGAGCAGTTCGAGAGCCGCCCTGTGGACGAGCGGTCCTCTTCGGGAATGCCCGCCGAGGTGCGCGCCTGGCTCGACGAACAGAAGAAGAGCCACGCGATCGAACATGCCTCGGGAGTGGCCGCCGATTTTGCGGGTGTCTCCTCCCTCGCCGAACTGGAGGCGCTCTCGTCCACGGACGCCTTCGTCCGGTGGTTGGAGGCACACGATGCCCGCTCGCAGCTGAGAAGACACCACGAGGCTGCGGGGCGAACGATCCCGCCGGAGTTCCCCGTTGCGGAGCTGCACCCGACGAACCGTATCGTCGGGTCAGTGGCGGAGAACGATTCCACTGTGCAGGTGCTCTACCGTACAGGCCTGCCGGATGAGGCCCACCGTGACAGCGAACTGGACCGGCTTGCGATCGCCACCGTACGCCGCTCCGCGGAAGGGTGGCGGATCTGGACTGCGCAGCGTGATCCCCAACTCTTCGGCATGGAGAACTGGGTCATCGGCTTCGATCTACCGGAAGAGCACGCCGAACGGCTCCGGGAGTTGGCGGGACAGATCTTCACGTGGCCGGAAGGCGACACGCCGCGGGTACGGGCGTCTGTGCGGGGATACCCGGGGGATGCTCGGGCACCCGAAGCGATCCGGTTGGAGGTGGTTCAGCCGGACGGGTCCTTCACCCGGATCGAACTCCCGTACGAGGTGTTGATGCCGCTCTGGGAGTACCTGCAATTGTGGCTGTACCTGCCTGCGGGCGAGGACGGTGTTCAGCCCTGAGGCTGACCTCCACAGGAGCATACAGCCGAGCCACACGGCGAGGTCGCGCTCGGCTCCGCGAGCGTGATGAGTGGCTCTCGGATCTCGCCCGGGCTGATCATGGTCACTTCATGCCCATTACGTGCCGCCATGTACCAGCCGTCCTGCCCTCAAACAGCAGTCGACCCCATGAGATTCAGCTTCCAACCTAGAGGCCTCACCCCGAGGACGATCGCCCTGCTGTTTCTGGTCGGCTGCTCCGGAGCCGATGAGGAAGGTACCTGGACGGGGAGCTTCGAGACGCTTCCGAACGGGGCGGTCAGGGTCACCAACCCTGCCGGAGGCGCCTGGACGAACGCGTCGGCGTGGCGGCTCACGCCGGAGTTGCAGATCGGCGAGGCCGAAGGCGCCCACGCCCATCTGTTCGCGTCCATCTCGGGGCTGGGAGGCGGATGCGGACGGCCGCATCTATGTGCTCGATCGGCAGGTGAACGAGCTGCGCATATTCGACCGGGACGGTGTGCACGTCCGTTCCGTGGGGCGTGGAGGCCGCGGGCCCGGTGAGTTCGTCGCCGCCAACGGTCTGCTCTGGCTCGCGGACGATTCTCTCCTGATCGTCGACCAGCAGGGCGGACGTTATTCGATCCTGACGCGCGACGGCGACTTCGTCCGCTCCGTTCCCCGCACGCTCGGCTTCTTTGGGTGGGCCTCCGCCGGATGCGTCGTGGGCTCCCGCATATACGAGCAGGCCTTCGTGGGCGCGGGACCCGAGCCCCCTCCCGCGTTGATCGGCACCCTCCTTCGAGGAGCATCCTTCGAGGGCGACGATGCGCCAGCCGCCGGTGCTGGCATGGACACCATCCCGCTGGCGGTCCCCGCCTCTTCGTTCCCTCAACCGTTCATCGCCACTGCGAACGAGGGGAGCATGATGATGGGCGTTCCGTTCGCACGGAGGCCGTTCCACCACCTCGATGACGACGGCGGAATCTGGCACGGACACGGCGCCGAGTTCCGCCTCGTTCGTTCCACGCTCGCGGGCGACACCCTGATGGAGATCCTGCTGGACGCGGAGCCCGCCCCGGTAACCGCTGCGGAGCTGGAGGAGTGGGAGGGCAGTTCCGTGGTGTCGCGATTCCGCGAGATGGGAGGTCGACTCGACATGAGCCGAGTCCCTCGCACCAAGCCGTTCCTGGAGTCGGTGTACCGCGCTCCGGACGGTCATCTCTGGGTCTCCGTCCCCGCTGCGCGGGACGAGACGGTGTTCGCGATCCTGGACCCCGACGGTCGATACCTCGGGCGGCAGCGACTGGAGGGGATCCGCCGGCTCGGGTCGGTACCGCCGGTCGTCCGGAATGGTCGCCTCTACCTCGCCGTGGAGGATGAGCTGGAGGTGCCGCGGGTCCACGTGTATCGCATCGAGCGGTGATGGGGTCGTTCCGTGGTTCCGCTCGCCGATACAGCCCTTGTGAACGCGTTCATGTATTCGCTGAATCGGAGGCAACTGGCTCCTTTGAAGGGGTTGATTCTGACCGGTTGGAATGCTGCCGGGTTTCCGTTCGACTGATTCACCATCCGATTAAAATCATGTTGAAGCCCATTACGTTCATCCCCATGACCCTTCTTCTCTTCGCCGCCACCGGATGCGGCGGCGAAACGGCGGCAAGCGCGGCCTGGGGCGGATCCGTCGACACGCTGGCCAGCGGGGCCGTGCTCGTGAGCAATCCGCAGCACCGGGCTCTGGCGCGACGGTGAGGAGTGGCGCCTGGAGGAGGATCTGCGCATCGGCGCGATGGACGGTGACGGTCCGGACCTGTTCGGGCAGATCATCGCGGTTCGCAGCGACCGCCTCGGGCGGATCTACGTGGCCGACTCGCAGGCGAACGAGATCCGCGTCTTCGGTGCCGATGGACGCCACGTCCGCACGATCGGGCGGAAGGGCGGGGGACCGGGTGAGCTGGACGGGATCTCCGGGATGGACTGGGACCCGAACGGCAACCTCTGGGTGATGGAGGTCGGCAACTCGCGGCTCTCGGTCTTCGACACCACGGGCACCTTCATCAGGAGCCATCCACGCCCCGGCGGATTCTACATGATGCCCTGGCCGGGCGGCCTGGACCGCGAGGGTTACCTTTACGACCTGAACGTCATCTCGCGCGAGCTGACATCGTGGCGCCGGGGCTATGTGCGCTTCGACCGGGACATGACTCCGCGGGATACGTTCGCGCTCCCCGAATACGAGCAGTCCAGCTACGAGCTGCGGAGCGCGGAAGGGGTCCGGCGGATGTCCGTGACCGTGCCGTTCAGCCCCAGCCACTTCTCGGCGCTTACTCCGACAGGTGATCTCTGGTTGGGCGTCAGCGACCGCCTCCGGCTGCATCGTGTATCGTTCGGCGGTGACACCGTGCGGATCGTCGAGAAGCCATTCACACCCGTCCCCGTTACGCCGGCGGAACGGGAACAGGCGATCGAGGGGCTCGCCTGGTTCACCGAGCAGGGCGGGCGCATCGATGCCTCTCGTATTCCGGCAACCAAGCCCGCCTTCGGGGCATTGTTCGAGGATCCCGATGGCTTCCTCTGGGTTGCCACGATCGGGGAGACCGGCGACGAGAGCGGCTACGACGTGTTCGACGCCGACGGGCGCTACCTGGGGCTGGTGCGCGCGGGGGTGCAGGCTCAGATGCAGCCGGTGATCGGTGATGATGCGATGTATACGGTTGTCCGCGACGAGTTCGAGGTGCCTTACGTGGTGCGGCTGCGGATCGTCAGGCCCGGGGGTTCGCCGCCCGCCGCCCGGTGAGGCTGCCGGTTGAGTAGCCTCTTACAGGTGGACGATTGTCTGTCGTGCCTGCGAACGGCGGCGTAGCCACGGCTCGCGCAGCCACCTCCGGATCGCGTTCGATCTGCAGGGGCGGCTCTGGGCGGCAGATCCTGCGAATCGACGCTACAGCATCTTCGGCTCCGATCTCGAACTCGAGGAAAGCCGGCCGTACCTGGACGCGTTCCGCGCCAGCTCCTGGGATGGTCCCATCGATCGCGAAGGTGCGCTTCACAACCACACCACACTCTGGTCGGAAGCCGGCCTGCAACCCGCTTACTCGCAGATCCCTCGCACGACGCTATGCCGCAGGTGAAACCGCGGTCGGGTGGGACGACCTGGAAGCAATCTGCGACAAATCTGCGTAATCTGCGGGCAACCCGCCGGCGACGCTTTGCGGCGTCGGGGGCGATCTCGTAGTTTGCGGCTGCTCCAGGAATCCCCCCGCTTCCGACCCGAGACCGGGAAAACGATCCGTGCAGAAGCTCCTCACGCTGGCGACGCTGCTCCTCGTCCTGTTCGCCTCGCCATCCGCCGCTCAGGAACGCGCTCATGTCCGCATGGGAGCGGACCGCCTGGCCGACGCCCTCCCCGAGGTGCTGGTGGGCCGTCGCGTGGGCCTGATCACCAATCACACCGGACTCGATCGGGCGGGGCGGAGCACGATCGACATCCTCCACGAGCGCGACGATCTCAAGCTGGTGGCGCTCTTCGCGCCGGAGCACGGGATCCGCGGGGAAAGCGGAGCGGCCCGCATCGACGATGAGATGGATGAGCGCACCAGGCTTCCGGTCCACTCTCTCTACGGCGATACCCTGAACCCCCACGCCCGCGATGCTGGAGGGGGTGGAGGCGCTGGTCTTCGACATCCAGGACGTGGGGGTGCGGCAGTACACCTACTTCTCCACGATGGGACTCGCCATGCAGGCCGCGGCGCGGAAGGGGATCCCGTTCGTGGTGCTCGATCGCCTGAACCCCATCGGCGGTGAGATCGTGGAGGGGAAATCTGCTCGATCCGGCCTTCTCCTCCTTCGTGGGGCTGTACCCGATCGCGTCCCGCCACGGGATGACTGCCGGTGAGATCGCCCTGATGTACAACGATCATTTCGGGATCGGCGCTGATCTCACCGTCGTGGAGATGGAGGGATGGCGGCGCGATCTCTGGTTCGACGAGACGGACCTGCCGTGGCACGGCCCATCGCCGAACCTCCCGTTGCTGCTCTCCCCACCATCCACTATCCGGGCACCGTCTTCTTCGAGGGGACCAACCTCTCCGAAGGGCGCGCGACGTCGCGGCCGTTCGAGCAGACCGGCGCGCCCTGGCTGCGAGCGCGGGAGCTGGCCGATTCCATGAACGCGCTCAACCTGCCCGGCGTCGCCTTCGAGGCGGTGGAGTTCTCCGCGGAGCCGGGCCGCCGCCGCTTCGCCGGCCAGACCATCCCCGGCGTCCGATACGTGCTGACCGACCGCGAATCGTATCGGCCGGTCGCGGCCACGCTCCTCCTGATCGAGATGGCGTACCGGCTGCACCCGGAACACATGCACTTCAACGTGACCGAAACGGACGTCGGCTCGAGCAGCTACCTGGACCTGCTCTCCGGCACCGATCGGGTGCGCGCCGCCATTCAGCGGGGCACGCTCCGGGAACTGCTGGCCGAGTGGGAGACGGACGCCGAGCGGTTCCGCGAGCTGCGACGGCCGTACCTGTTGTACTGAAAGACCAGATGGCCGATTGGCAGGGTGGGGTCTGGGGCCGTGCGGTCGCCCTTCCCCCCTCGCCCGGTGACGGCCGACCGGCACGACGGTGCAACGAACGACAGCGGCTCCGGCTCCCGGAGACGAGACCCCTGAACGCCTGAACTCAGCCAAAACCCGATGCTGCGTAGCGCCTCACTCCGCCGTCCTGGCTGGGTCATCTGGATGGCAGTGCTGCCGTTGCTGATCACTGCGTGCGCCGGCCCGGGCATGGTGCCGATCGACGCCCCTGCGCCGGCCGCACTCCCGCATGCGGTGATCCCGCTCCCCGCCGAGATCCGCCTGTCGGGGACGGAGCGTTTCGTGCTGGACTCCGCGACGGTGATCACGGTGCAGCCCGGAAGCGCTGACCTGCAGCGCATCGCCGGCTATCTCTCGAAACTGATCGGACCGTCACCCCAGGCGGCTCCCCGCGTGGTGGAGGCGGCGCAGCCGCGCGTCGGGAGCATCCATCTCACGCTCCACGCAGGTGAGCCGGGCGACGAGGGGTACGACCTGACCATCACGCCGCAGGGTATCGTCGTCACGGCCGCCGCGCCCGGCCGGTGCTGTTCTACGGCGTGCAGACGTTCCGTCAGCTGCTGCCCGCCGCGGTGGAGCACCGCGGCGCTCGACGGCCGCGCGCTGCAGCGTGCCCGCCGGTGCGCATCATCGACCGCGCCGCGCTTCGCCTGGCGCGGCGCGATGCTCGACGTCGTCGCGCCACTTCTTCGCCGTCGACGACGTCAAGCGCTACATCGACCTGATGGCGCTGTACAAGCTGAACCGCCTGCACCTGCACCTCTCCGACGACCAGGGCTGGCGCATCGAGATCCGCTCGTGGCCCAACCTGCGCGAGCACGGCGGCAGCACCCAGGTCGGCGGCGGCCCCGGCGGCTTCTACACGCAGGACGAGTACGCGCGAGATCGTCGCCTACGCGGCGCGACCGGTACATCACCGATCGTGCCCGGAGATCGACATGCCGGGCCACACCAACGCGGCGCTCGCGTCGTACCCCGAGCTGAACTGCGACGGCGTCGCGCCGCCGCTCTACACCGGGATCGAGGTCGGCTTCAGCGCGCTGTGCGTGGAGCGAGGAGGTCACCTACCGCTTCGTCGACGACGTGGTGCGCGAGATCGCCGCGCTCACGCCCGGGCCGTACTTCCACATCGGCGGCGACGAGGTGGAGAAGCTCACCGCCGACGCAGTACCGCGCGTTCATCGAGCGGGTGCAGGCGATCGTCGCGCGCGCACGGCAAGCACGATGGTCGGCTGGGACGGAGATCGCGCCGGCGTCGCTGCACGCCGACGACCCTCGTGCAGCACTGGCGGCCGGCCGAGCGACGTCGGCACGTCGCGCGCGGCGCAGCGGGCGGCAAGGTCGTGATCTGTCGCCGGCCGACCGCGTCTACCTCGACATGAAGTACGACGCACGACGACCGTGCTCGGTCTGGCGTGGGCCGGCCTGATCGAGGTGCGCGACTCGTACGACTGGGATCCGGCGACGCTGCTCGCCGGGGTGCCGGAGAGCGGCGATCCTCGGCGTCGAGGCGCCGCTCTGGTCGGAGACGCTCGGCAACGATGCGCGACGTGGAGTACCTGGCCTTCCCGCGGCTGGCCGGCGTCGCGGAGGTCGGCTGGTCGCCGGCGGCGGCGCGCGAGTGGGACGACTTCCGGCTCCGGCTCGGCGCGCAGGCCCCCCGGTGGACCGCGCTCGGCATCAACTTCTACCGCTCGCCCCAGGTGCCGTGGAGTGATCGGTAGGCCCCGTACGGCTGCTGCTGTTGTCCGCAGATTTCGCAGATATCGTGGAAGCATGTTCGAACGTTCGCGGGACGTCCGGGAAGCAATCCGTGAAATCTACGTAATCCACGGACCGCCCGCTGTTCATCGAACCCGACACCGCCTGCGCCGGTCTTCAGAGCTCGATCCGCACGCCCGCGTTGAAGGTCCGGCCCTCCAGGGGCGCCCAGGCATCGGTGGTCCACCGCCCCTCGGGTGATCGCGCGGGCAGCAGCAGCGGGTCCCATCGCGTCTGGCGTGCGTCCAGCAGGTTCTCCGCGTTCAGGAAAACGCGCGCTCGCCCGAATCTCCGCTCCACCAGCGCGCCGAGGATCAGGTACGGGCGGCTGACCTCGCGATACGGGTCGTGCTCCAGTTCCTGGCGCCCCACGTAGTAGATCTCCACTCCGAGCCGACCGGCCTCCTCTTCGGCCTCCACCATCCCCACCATCCCCGCTGCGTGACGCGGCGTGAGCGGCACCGTGCGCCGCCCGCCGCGGTCCGGGTCCAGCTCCGTGGATCGGGTGTACGTGTAGCTGGCGGTCAGATGGAACGGCTCCTCGTGCAGGCGTGCCAGCAGCTCGGTGCCCCAGGTGCGGGTCGGTTCGGCGGCGTTGAACAGCTGCACCCGCCCTGCGCCGGTACGGCGCAACATCAGAGGATCCCGGATCTCGGAACCGAAGAACGCGCCGTTGATCTCCAGGTCCCCGATCTCTCTGCCCACGTCGAGCGAAGCGCTCCGCGCACGCTCCAGCCGCAGGCCGACCAGCGGGTCGAGCACGGAGAGACCCAGCGCTTCGGTCTCTTCCGTGAAGGGCGTGGGGGCGAAATAGCCGGTCCCGGCCGAAGCGCGTGCGGTCCACCCGTCGGCGGGGCGGATGAGCAGGGAGAGCCGCGGGTTGAACACCGCGCCGTACTCGCCGTGTGCGTCCAGTCGGCCGCTGGCGGCGACCGTCAGCCACGGCGAAGGGCCCACATCGTCCTGGAGGAAGAGGGAGGGCGTCGTGTGTGCGTGATCGAAGCCCGGCAGGTCGCGCGCGCGGTACTGCTCGTGCTGCAGCGCGGCGCCTGCGACCCAGGTGTGGCCGCCAGCGGTTCCGGTGAGGGCGAGTTCGGCGAACGCGGTCGTGTGCAGATCCCGCTCGATCACCTCGCCGAACCGGTGCTCGTGCCGCTGGCCGGTGGCCGAAGCCCGCAGGCTCAGCAGTCGCTCCCCGGCCAGCAGCGCACGTCCCACCAGACCCGCGTCCCACCGCCGCGTGTCCAGAGCTTCCCGGAAGCTCGAACCGGCGGTGTCACGCCGCCCCGTACGGTTCCGCCCTCCGCGGTTCTCGGCCGTGGCTCCGACGGTGGCGAAAAGCGACCGCCCGGCTCCGTCGTTCCAGAAGAGCCGTGGCCGCACGACCACCCGCTGGTAACCCGGGCAGATCCGCCCATCCGTCGCCGCTGACGTCGTGCACCGGCTGGCGGTGGCCGCTGCCGAGAAAGGTGTAGCCCCACCTGCTCCGTCAGCTCGCCCGTGCTCCAAGGATCGCGTCCATGCCGCCGCGGGTCGTCCCGTTCAGGAGCAGTTCTCGCTCGCCGTCCGGCGCGCGGGAGATCAGGTTCACCACACCACCCACCGCGGAAGCTCCGTACAGCGCGGAGGCGACCCCCTTGATCACCTCCACCTGCGCCAGATCCATCGGCGGGATCTGCAGCATGCCCAGCGACCGCTCTGCGCGCCGTGCAGCGGAAGCCCATCGGACAGCACCTGCGTGTATCGCCCGCGCAGCCCCTGGATGCGCACGTTGGCGCCGCCCAGCGAGGGCGAGGTCGTCTGCACCCGCAGCCCGCTCGTCTCGTTCAGCATCATGCTGATGTCGCCGGGCGTCATCAGCATCTTCTCCTCGATCTCCTCCCGCGCGAGCACCTCCACGCGCACCGGCTCGTCCTCCATGCCGCGGCCGGTGCGGGTGGAGAGAACGACGATCCCTTCCGTCTCGATCGCCTCCGGACGAAGCTCGAACACGAGCGAGGTGTCCATCCCGGGGAACACCACGAGGGAGGTCTCCCTCCGCGAATGGCCGAGCCGGTGGACTTCGATGCGGTGCGAGCCGGCCGGCAGCCGCAGCGTCGCGCCACCGCCCGCGTCCGTCATTGCTCCGGAAGATCCCGCGCGGATCCGCGCCCCGTGCAGGGGAACCCCCTCGCTTTCCACCTTAACGCGCAGAATCCCGGAGCCACCGGGTGCCTGCGCTTGCGCCGGCGAGGGAGCGAGTATCAGGACCGCCAGGAGCGGGATACAGGTCAGCGGAAGCAACGGCCTGTTGATCATTCGCACTCACAGTGGTCCTGGACAGGCGGGTCTCGATGCGGCCTTTCGATCCGCAGATTCCGCAGATCCGGCCGTCCCGATCCCGTCCCGGGCGGGCGGAATGATGGGAGCTTCGTCGACTGGAAGCAAGCGAGCCTCCCCCGGAGAACCGGGGAAGGCGGAAAACACACCCGCGGCCGGAACGGGAGAGGTGCCGCGTAGCGGGTTCGGTCGCATCACACCGGGGCGTAACCGGCCCAGGGCGATTGCGACGTCGGGGCCTGATGGATCTTAAGGCGGAGTGCCCTGGTAGAAGCGGACATGAGACACCCATACGTGATCGGTTGGAGCCTGCTCCGGTTCCTCGTGCTGCCCCTTTTCGGCGGCTCTCTTGCAGTCGGACCGATGATCGCCGGCAGTGCCGCGGCACAGCCCCTGGTGGGATTGAATTCGCACGGTCTCGAGGTCCCACATCTCGCCGCGCTCACGGATCTGGGTGTACGGCACGTTCGATGGACCATCTACGAGGATCTGTGGCGCGGCGACCGTGCGTACCGGGAGTGGAACACGGCCCGGCTGCAGGATGCAATCCGTCGCGGGTTCCGGATCCTGGTGATCGTTCAGGGGCGGAACACAGCGGAGCTGGCCACCCTTTTCCCCGGGGTGGATGCATGGCAGCCACTCAACGAGATCGACGGTGACGGCAACCGCGCCCGGGGAGCGGAATACGGGCGGCACCTGCTGGAGATCCGGAGACGAGTGCCGGGCGCGCGGCTGGTGGCGGCGGGCATCGCGCCGGAAAGCGCACCCGAGTTCTGGGCCGGCATGCGATCCGTCGGGGCGGTGCCGGATGCCTTTGCGGTGCATATCTACGGGACGCCGCTGGCCGACCACGTGGGCCGGACTCGCCGCTCCGTTCTGGCCGCGGCCGCCGGGGTTCCGGTCTGGGCGCCCGAGTTCGGCGTCGATCTGCAGTTCACCACCGAGGCGGGGCAGAGGCGCGAATGGCAGGGCTTTGTCGCCGCCTCCGCCGGGGTTTTCGAGCGGGTGTACGGATACGCGCTCTCAAGGAAAAGATCCGGTCGGGTGGAGCGCCTGGCCTCCTTCGCGGACCGATGTCGCTCGGCCCTACACGTGGCTGCGCGTTTCTCGCGCCGGTGAGGCCACTGGTTTTCCCGGGTCGATCCCTGTAGCTTCATGCCCGGCACATCGTTTGCACCCCGCCCCCTTGTAACTCGATGATCCGCATCTCCTTGGACACTCCCTGCAGCAGATCATGATGAGGCTTCGGACCTTCATTGCACCCCTCGTCGCCGCCGTGCTGCTGACGCCCTCTCTGCAGGCGCAGCAGCCGATCCGGATCGACCTGAACATCCCCACCTCGCGCCTGGTGGTCTACGAGGGGGATCGGGTGCTTCACTCGTATCCCGTGTCCGTCGGCAAGCCGAGTCATGGCACGCCGGACGGGAGCTTCTCCATCACCCACGCGGACTGGAATCCCGACTGGCGTCCGCCGCAGAGAGAGTGGGCACGCGGTCGTGAGTACACGCCTCCGGGGCTGAACAACCCGATGGGCCGGGTGAAGCTCTTCTTCATGCCGCTGTACTTCATCCACGGCACGCCCGAGCGGGAAAGCATCGGAACGCCCGCCTCGCACGGCTGCGTACGGATGCTGAACACGGACGTGGTGGCGCTGTCGCGGCTCCTGCATCGCCACGCCGCGCCGCACGTCTCCAGCGCGGAGATCGACCGGATCCTCGCCAACCCGCGGCAGACGCGGCGGGTGAACTTCCGCGAGGAGGTCCCGGTGGTGATCCGCTACGAGCCGGTGGTGGTGGACAACGGGAGGATCCACGTGTATCCCGACATCTACAACCGTCGCGCCATCCACGTGGAGGGTGTTTATCAGGCGCTGATGACCGCCGGGTACGACGTTGCCTCGCTCGACATGGCCGCGGTGCGCGCCTTCGTGGATCGGGCGAAGAACCGCCGGACGGTGTACCAGGTGCCGCTCGCGGAAGCCTTCGGATCCACGCTCGCGGCCGCACAGACCACGGCCAGCGCGAACTGAACCCCCGCTGAGGCAGGGATGGACAGGGAAGGGGGAGGAGCCAGAGAGCTCCTCCCCTTTCTCTTTTCCTCGCGGGCTCGGATGGATGCCGTGGCACCCGAACCCTGGATCACGGGGGATCCACAGATCACTCAGATTGTGCGGATTTCATCCAGCCCATCTGCGAAATCTGCGGATGGTCGGTCAACGGTGACGGCCTGGCTCCCTGATCGGCGGATGTGCGACTCGAGGAGGGAACGCTCCTTGCCCGTGGCGGGTAGCGCTTGAGACCACCTGTCCGCAGCCCCCTGGAGATCGTGCCGCTCAGAGACCGTACAGAAAGGGTGCAGGACGGAGCCGGAGACCACCCGCTGAGCGTTTCGGCGCGGTCGGCGGCCCGTGTCTTCATCGAGGGGGTGCTGCGGGAAGTGGGGGCGGAGCTGGTCCAGGCGTCGCTGTTCGGCTCGCGGGCTCGGGGCGACGCTCGCCCGGACTCGGATGTCGACATCCTGCTGGTCTTCCGGTGGCTGCCCGCGGATCGTGAGCCGCAGGCCACCCACGCCGAATGGCTCGCGGAGCGGGTGGCCGACCGCAGCGGGATCCCGATCACCGCCTGGTCCGTGTCGCTGGTGGACCTGGAACGGGGAGCACGCACGCCGATGCTGGTGGATGCACTCCGGGATTCGGTGCCGCTCTGGTGCGCCGGGGCGCCGATTCCGCGGCTCGCCTTCACGCCGGAGGACGGCCGCTGGTGCACCGAGCGACTGCTGACGCGAGTCTGGGAGGGCGGCCACGAGGTGAGTGCGCACCTCGAACGGGGGGATTCGGTGCTCGCCGCGCGGCGGATCCGGGACGATCTGGTGCGACTCTGCACGGCCATGCTCCTCCTCCGCGGCGTGACCCGCCCGCGCAGGGCGGACGCCGCTCGGGCGGTGCTCCAGGTGGGGGAGACCCATGTGCTGGTCCGTGAGGCGCTGCACTGGGCGGCGGCTGGTTTCGGTCCCGACGGCCGGGATGAGGCGGCTCCGCTGCCACCCTTCGAGGGAGGGCTCAGGCAGCTCGTGGCGGCGGTGGCGCGATTGCGGGCCGAGGTGGAGGAGCAGTGGAGGCGGAGCTGAGTTTCAGAGTGAGTGGGGGCAGGCGGAGCGGGGCGTGGTGCGGGGTCGCTGCGGCGGACTCCGTGCGGGGATCCTTCGGTCGCGCCCTCGGCGGCGCGGTCTCCAGGGATCCGGCTGCTCCCCCAGGATGACGGAGGGGAGGGCCTCAGGGGGGCGGCTGCGAGTCCTGCTCCCCGGCACCGTCCTTGCGACACGGGCGGAACGTATCAACCGACCCGAATTCCCGATGCAACAGGTACATAGATGAGGCTCTTCCAGCCCGATACGCGACAGCGGCGCACGCTCGGCGCGCTCTTCGCCATCACCTTCGTGACGACGGTGCTGATCACCGCGTTCTTCCAGACGCAGGTGGTCAGCGGTCACATGTACGCGGCGCGCTCGGAGATGAACCGCCTCCGACCGGTGCCGATCCCGGCGCCGCGCGGGACCATCGTGGACCGGTACGGCGAGATCGTGGCGACCAGCGTGCCCGGCTTCTCGCTGATGCTGATCCCCGGAGAGGCCGACGTGGTGGAAGCCACGCTGCGCGACCTGATGCCCTTCGTCGGGCTTTCCGAGACCGACATCCAGCGGCTGATGCAGCAGCGCGCGCGGCGGCCGCACGATCTGGTGACCATCACGGAGGACGCCACCTTCTCGCAGGTGGCGGCGATCGAGGAGCGGAGGAGCTCCTTCCCGAACCTTCTGGTGGTGGACCGCCCCAAGCGCTACTACCCGGCCGGCGACGCGCTCGGCCACATCATCGGCTACGTGGCGGAGATCAGCCGTGAGGAGCTCGCGCTCCCCCGCTTCCGCGACGCGGGCTACCGTCAGGGTCGCTGGATCGGCAAGGCCGGCATCGAGCGGCAGTACGAGGTCGACCTGGCAGGCCGCGACGGCGCCCGCTTCGTCGAGGTGGACGCGATGGGGCGCATCGTGAACCCGCGCTCCACGGTGGGTGTGCTACCGCCCGAGCCGGGCGGGGAGCTCCGGCTCACCATGGACCTGGAACTCCAGAAGTACGTACGGTCCATCTTCCCGGATACCATGAAGGGCGCCATCGTCGCGATGGTGCCTTCCACCGGTGAGATCCTCGCGCTGTACTCGCACCCCGGCTTCGATCCCAACGACTTCGTCGGCGGGCCCTCGACACGTCTCTGGCGGGCTCTGCAGGACAATCCGAACATCCCGCTGCTGGACCGCACGATGGTGGCGCTCTATCCACCGGCCTCCACCTGGAAGCTGGCAACCGCCGCGGCGGGTCTCGAGAAGGGGATCCTCAACGCCGGTACGCGCATGCCGATCGGCTGCTCGGGCGGGATGAGCTATGCGGGACGCTACTCCCGCTGCTGGAACGCGAGCGGGCACGGCTCCACGGACCTTGTCACCGCCATCGCGGTGTCGTGCAACGTGTACTTCTACCAGGTGGGGATCCAGCTCGGGCTCCGCGAGCTGGTGGAGTCGGGGACCCGCATGGGATTCAACACCCGCAGCGGGATCGATCTTCCGGGTGAGAAGGCGCCGGTGTTCCCGAATAGCATCGACTGGTATCGGAACCACTTCGGGCACACTCCGACCCCGAGCGAGGTGATGTCGCTCTCGATCGGCCAGGGTCCCAACTCGCAGACGGTTCTTCGGCTGGCGCACTTCTACTCGGCGATCGGCGGCGATGGAACGGCCCCGGAGCCGCACCTGGTTGCACGCGAAGGTGCCGGCGAGGGTGAGGGCGCCATCCGGATGAACCTGCAGCCGGACCACCTGCGCGCCCTCTGGTCGGGCCTGGAGCGGGTGATGCAGCCCGGCGGCACGGGATACATGTCATCGCTGGAGCACTTCGCCACATACGGCAAGACGGGTACGGCCCAGAACCCGCACGGCGAGTCGCACGGTTGGTTCACCGGGCTGGCCGGGCTCCCGGGGCAGCCGCCGGAGATCGCCGTGGTCGCCATCGTCGAGCACGGCGCGTCGGGGAGCGCGGTGGCCCCGCTCGCCACCAAGACGGCGAACTTCTACCTGAGCCGCAAGCACGGCATCCCGGTGGATCCCGCGCCGACGCAGATGGAACGGCTGATGTCGGGCCGCGCGCGCTGGTAGCAGGAAAGCGGCGCGGAGCTCCCGCCGGAGCCGACGCCGTGAACGGCCGTGGCCCCTCGGGGCCGCGGCCGTTTTCCTGAATGACGCTGGCTTGACTGACCCCCGCTGCCGCAGCAAGTTGTCCCGCTCGATTCCGCACCCGTCTTTCACGACCGATCTCCCATCGCCGAGGACATGGCGCAAGCGACCCGAAGAAGAAAGGCCCGGCAGGTCCCGCACGGGCTGAACAGGGACCAGCTGCTGGAGATGTACCGCTACATCCGGCTGACCCGTTCGCTCGAGGAGCGGCTGGTGAACCTCCATCGCCAGAGCAAGATCGTCGGCGGGCTGTTCCGCTCTCTGGGCCAGGAGGGGGAGTCGGTGGCCTCCTCGTACGCGCTGCGCCGCCACACCGACGGCACCGGCGACATGCTCTCGCCGCTGATCCGGAACCTCGGATCCATGCTGGTGATGGGCGCGACGCCCACCGAGGTGATCCGCCAGTACATGGCGAAGGGCGATTCGCCGGCGCGCGGCAAGGAGCTGAACATCCACTTCACCGACTACCAGCGCGGGTTCATCGGGCAGATCTCCCCGCTGGGCGACCTGATCCCGGTGATGGCGGGGGTGACGCTCACCTTCCGGCAGCGCGAGGAGGAGCGGGTCGGGATGGTCTACCTCGGCGACGGCGCCACCTCGACCGGCGCCTTCCACGAGGGGATCAACTTCGCCGCCGTGCAGCGCTGTCCGCTGGTGGTGATCGTGGAGAACAACCAGTATGCGTACACCACGCCGACGCGTCTGCAGACGGCTGCGAAGTCGTTCGTGGACAAGGCGGCCGGGTACGGAGTGGCGGGTGTGCAGGTGGACGGCAACGACGTGCTGGCAGTGTACGGCGCCGCCCGCGAGGCGGTGGACCGCGCCCGCCAGGGTGAGGGCGTGACGCTGATCGAGGTGCTCACCTACCGCCGCCTCGGCCACGCCCAGCACGACAACCAGAGCTACCAGCCGGTCGACGAGATCGAGCGCTGGGCGCAGGAGAACGATCCACTCGAGCGGTACACGGCCACTCTGCTGGAGAACGGCTGGGCAACGGAGGAGATCCTCCGCGAGATCGATTCGGAGGTGGACGCCGCGCTGGAGGCCGCTGAGAAGGAAGCCGACGCCTCGCCCCTCCCGGAGCCCACCGAGGCGCTCACCGACGTGTACGCAGATGGCCCCGTGCGCGAGCCGTGGACGCATCTCTCCCCTCCCGATCCAACTCAGGCCTGAATCGAGCATGTCCACAGCGACCAGCACCAGGCCGGAGCACGTCCGGCAGAGCGAAGAGGGGAAGCCCGTCACCTTCCTGGAGGCGATCCGCGAGGGGATCTGGGAGGAGATGGAGCGCGACGAGAAGGTCTTCCTGATGGGGGAGGACATCGGCGCCTACGGCGGCGCCTTCAAGGTGACGGAGGGGATGCAGGAGCGCTTCGGGCAGCTCCGGGTGATCGATACGCCCATCTCCGAGACCGGGTTCACCGGGGCGGCGGCCGGCGCGGCGCACATGGGGATGCGTCCCGTGGTGGAGATGCAGTTCATCGACTTCATCTCCTGCGCGTACGACATGATCACGAACTACATCGCGACCAGTCGCTACCGTGGCTCGGGTCCGCAGCCGATCGTGATCCGCGGGCCCTCGGGTGGCGGGGTGCGCGGCGGACCGTTCCACTCGCAGAACCCGGAGATGGCCTTCTTCCACACACCGGGTCTGAAGATCGTCTACCCCGCGACGGCGTACGACGCCAAGGGGCTCATCAAGGCGGCGATCCGCGACGATGACCCGGTGCTCTTCTTCGAGCACAAGTGGCTGTACCGCCGGCCGCAGATCCGCGAGGTGCTCCCGAACGAGGACTACATCGTGCCGCTCGGCAAGGCGCGCATCCATCGCGAGGGGACGGACCTCACCATCGTCACCTACGCAGCGATGGTCCACAAATCGCTCGAAGCGGCCGAAAAGCTGCAGGACGAGGACGGACTCTCCGTGGAGGTGATCGACCTGCGCACCCTCCTCCCGCTGGACGAGGACGCGATCATCGAGAGCGTCAGGAAGACCAACCGCCTCCTGATCGTGCACGAGGACACGCGCACCGGCGGGATCGCGGGCGAGATCGCCATGCGCATGAACGAAAAGGCGTTCGAGTGGCTGGACGCGCCGATCCTGCGTGTGACCGCGCTGGACGCGCCGGTTCCGTACTCGCCCCCGCTGGAGGACTACTTCCTGCCTCAGGTGGAGGATGTGGTGAAGGCGGCAAGGCATCTGGCGGGGTATTAGACGGCGGTGATCAGCTTTCGGCTTTCAGCTTTCGGCTTTCAGCTTTCAGCTTTCAGCTTTTGGCTTTTAGCTTTTAGCTTTTAGCTTTTAGCTTTTGGCTTTTAGCTTTTAGCTTTTAGCTTTGCTGGTGGCCGTCGGCCGTCGCCCTCCCCCGTCATCCTGAGCGAAGCGAAGGATCCCGCTGGGGTGGCCGAAGCGTGAGCCGTCACCGACGGGGGACACCGCCGCCTGCGGCGCGGGTCCGGACTACGCAGAGGGATCCTTCGCTGCGCTCAGGATGACTGGGGGGGGACCGGGTGACGGAGAGCTTCCCGGACTACGGAGAGGGATCCTTCGCTGCGCTCAGGATGACGGGGGAACCCGGAGGGGCGCGCATCGGCCGGGGAACGGATTGAAAGTCGAGATCGGGAAGCTGTAGGCTTTAGCTAAAAGCTGAAAGCTGAAAGCTGCCCTCCACCAACTGCATACCGAGAACAATGGCCCGTGTCGAAGTGCCAATGCCCCAGATGGGCGAGTCGATCGCTGAGGGGACCGTCTCCGTCTGGCTGAAGAAGGTCGGGGACACTGTGGAGCGCGACGAGCCGATCATGGAGATCTCCACCGACAAGGTGGACGCCGAGATCCCGTCGCCCACGGCGGGCACACTGGTGGAGATCGTGGTTCAGGAGGGGGAAACGGTGGAGGTCGGCACCGTGGTCGCCTACGTGGAGACCGACGCGGGTGCTGCCGCTCAGGCGAGCGCACCGGCGGAGCAGCCGAGCGTACCCGCCGCCGCCGTCGGACAGCCGGAGGTCGTTGGGTCGGAGACGGCCGCCGCTCCTGCCGCGGCGCCGACCACCGCTTCGCAGGTGTCCGGCGGCGACGGCAACTCGCTGGAAGACCGGTTACGGCAGAAGTCATCCCCGCTGGTGCGACGGATCGCGGCAGAGCACGGGGTGCAGATCTCCGAGGTTCAGGGCTCCGGGCGGATGGGCCGGGTGACCAAGGAGGACATCCTCGCGCACGTGGAGGAGCGCGCCGAGGCACCGGCGGCAGGCAGCGGGAACGGGGCGCGCGGCGGCACTGCCACGCCGCCGTTGGCACCGAAGCGCCAGAGCGCCGGTGGCGACTTCTCCTGGGACGAATTCTACGGCACCGTGCAGCACCCCGAGGTTTCCGTGGGGGCATCGGATCGGGTGGAGCCGATGAGCCGCATGACCTCCATCATCGCCCAGAACATGGTGACGTCGCGGCGCATTTCGCCGCACGTCCACTCGTACTTCGAGGTGGACTACTCGCGCATCGATCAGGTGCGTGCGAAGAATCGCAAGACGTGGGACGACCAGGGGGTGAAGGTCACCTACACCGCCTTCATCGCGAGGGCCGTTGCACAGGCGCTCCGCGAGCACCCGATCATCAACGCCTCCGTGTCCGGCAACAACGTGGTCATCCGGGGTGAGGTGAACCTGGGGGTCGCCGTCGCGCTCGACCACGGGCTGATCGTCCCGGTGGTGCGCAATGCCGATGAGCTCTCGCTGGTCGGCCTTTCCCGCCGCATCATCGATCTCGCCACCCGCGCCCGCGACCGGAAGCTGAAGCCGGAGGAGATTCAGGGGGGCACCTTCACGATCACCAACCCTGGAATCTTCGGGACCACCATCGGCTTCCCGATCATCAGTCAGCCGCAGGTGGCGATCCTCGGAGTGGGCGGAGTGGAGAAGCGTGCGGTGGTGGTCACCGACGAGTTCGGCAACGATGCCATCGTCGCCCGCAAGCGGGGCTACATCTCGCTGGGATACGATCACCGCATCGTCAACGGCGCGGATGGGGACCAGTTCCTGGCCCGGGTCAAGGAGCTGATGGAGACGGCGCAGGAGACGGCGTAGCGGGCGGGGTCGGGGTCGGAATTCTGGACACGGGGGGCACGCCGCGGCGGGCCCCCCGTCTGGCTTCCGGGCGTGGAATTGCGGGTGTCCACAGATCACGCGGATCTCGCAGATTCTCCACGAGGCGCGGCCAGCTATCTGCGACATCTGCGCAACCTGCGGATGGAATCGCTCGACAGGTGCATACCCCTGTCGCTCGAAAACAGAACCGGTGCACCGCGTCTGCGACTCGCGTTATATTCGAGGCATGACCGAATCATCCATGATCACCTCACCGAACCTCCCGGCGATCGACGTTCGGGACCTCGGCACGGTGGGGTATGCCGAGGCTCTGCACCTGCAGGAGGATCTCGTGCGCGCGCGCAGGACGGGCGAGGTCGGCGACACACTCCTCCTCCTTCAGCATCCGCATGTGATCACCATGGGCACAGGCACGCACGAGGAGAACATCCTCATCTCCGCGGAGGAGCGCGAGCGGCGGGGGGTGGAGCTTTACAGGGCGGGCAGGGGCGGGGACGTCACGTACCATGGGCCCGGGCAGCTGGTCGGCTATCCCATCCTCGACCTGAAACCCGATCGCTGCGACCTGCACCGGTACCTTCGCGATCTGGAGGAGGTGCTGATCCTCACCCTGGCCGACTTCGGACTGGCGGCGGATCGCCGCGAGGGAATGACCGGGGTCTGGGTCGAGGACCGGAAGCTGGCGGCGATCGGCGTGCGAGTCTCGTCCGGCTGGATCACGAGCCACGGCCTCGCGCTGAACGTCGCCACCGACCTCACCTACTTCGATGCCATCGTGCCCTGTGGGATCCGCGAGTACGGAGTGGGATCGATCTCGGGGCAACTCGGGCGGGAGGTGAAGCTGCGCGAAGCATCGGACGTTCTGGTGCACCACTTCGTCCGCATCTTTCACCGTACAGCGGTAACGTGAGAGGAGAGCGCGGACCTCCGGTCCGCGCTCCCCTTCGAACCCTGTACGTGTGACGTTCAGGGCGTACGTGCCGCGCCGGCCCTGGTGGTGATCCGGATCACACCGCGCGCCGCGTCGGGGTCGCCGAAGCGCTCGACCGCCGCCTCACCCTTGATGACCTCGATCCGCTCGATGTCGTCCGGACGGATGGAGCGGAGCCGCGCCGGGTCTGCACGGATACCGTCAATGAAGAGAATGGTGGGTTCGGTGCCGTCTTCGTTGTTCCCGCCGATTCGCAGTACCTGGTGCTCGCCCTCGCCCTCGACCGCTCCGTGCTGCCGGATCCGGACCACCCGCTCACCCTCGGGGCGATCACCCTGCAGCCGGAGGGCCGAACCCTCGCCCGCCTCCGAGGTGCTGATGCGGATCGTCGCCGGCTCATTCGGGCCCTGACGAGTGACCTCGACCTGTGCGATGCGGTCGGCGACGAGAGAGCGTGCCTCCTCGGCGGACACCTTTCGACCATCCACGTAGTAGACGGCGTTCTGCATGTCCCCGCCGACCGCGATCACCGCTGCCTGGCGCTCAACCGCCGCCACATCCATCGAATCGACCTCGGCCGCCGTCGGCATGCGCGCCTCGCAGGCGGTGAACAGCGCCAGCGCCCCGAGCACCGTCAGCGCTCCGGTGCGGATCGTCCCACGCCCACCTTCGAATCCAGTCATCGCCTTCACCCTCCGCTCAGGTGTGGATGGGGAAGCGGCAAGTGCCACCGCCCGCAGGGGAAGACCGGCACCGCGGCCGGCCATCTCGATCAGCAGCGCGCCGTAATCACGCGCCTTCACGCCCCGCGCGAGGATCCGCGCGTCGCAATCCATCTCCACCGCGATCCGCAGCCGGTACAGCATCCACCAGGCGACCGGGTTCCAAGGCGCCAGCGCCGCCACGACCGCACCGATGGTCAGCAGCAGCGGGTCTCGTGCCCGCACGTGCTCCGTCTCGTGCTGCAGCACCAGCCGGCGCTCGGCCTCGCTGGCGCCGAGAAGCCACGCCGGGAGCACGATCTCCGCACGCCAGATCCCGAACACCGCCGGGCCCGCGGCGGGGGAGATCCGTACCCTGGTGCCGTCGATCTCCGCGCTCGCCCAGCGGCGGCGGGCACGGCGGTAGCTGAGGTGGAGACCCGCGCCGAACAGCAGCAGCGCGGTGGTCGCACCCGGCCAGAGCAGACGGCCGAACCTGTCGGCGGTGGAACCGTCCAGCGCCGCCGCGGTCGCGAGCGGGATCTGGATCGCCGCCCGGAGAGCCGCGAGCGCGTATTCCAGACGCCCCGGCGGCTCGATGCCGACGGCCGGGGTGGGTGCAACCGATGTGGCCTCGATCGCGATCGGCAGCACGACCGGCGCCGGGGATCGGACCGGCCAGACCGATAGAGCGACGACGGCCGCCAGCGCCCCGAGCCACACGAAACGTCGCGGCCGCGCGACAATGCCGGCCGTGCCGTCCAGCGCCAGTGCCGGAACCACCAGCATCGCTCCGACCAGCACGCCATACGTGATCCAGGCGATCATCGGTCCTCCTCCCGCGACAGCCGCTCCGTGAGCAGTCGCCGCATCCGCTCCAGCTCCTCGCGGCTCAGCTTCCGGTCCGAAACCAGCTGCGCGAACATCATCTCCGCGGACCCCTGATACATCGCCTCACGGATCCGGGCGATGGCACTCCGACCGGCGCGCTCCGGCGCCACCGCGGGAAGGTACCGGTACGCGCGCCCCTCCGTCTCGTGCGTCACGTATCCCTTCTCCTCCAGTGTCTGCAGCACCGACAGGACGCTGGTGTACGCCAGCTCCTCGCCGAGAGCCTCACGCACCTCGGCAACCGTGCCGGAGCCGGTCCGCCAGAGGATGCTCATGACATCGAGTTCGCGGGGGGTGAAGCTGATCTCGTTCATGTGGGGATTGAAGAGCGGGTGTTGACTACGGTTTCTCCCGTAGAATAAATGGTGCAGAGCGATCTGTCAACGGGTTTTGCCGTAGATGCGGTCGCGGGGCGATCATCGAGACGGGTTGATCCGCAGATTACGCAGATTTCGCAGATCGGCTCGATGAGATCCGCGAAATCTGCGGACCGCTCACCGGATGCCGGCCCGCGCTCCCGAAGCTGGGAGCCCCGGCCGCGATCAGCCCCGTGGCGGCGGCCGGGAGGGCGTGAACCGGTGCTCGCGGGGGATCCAGTGAAAGAAGCTCATGTACCGCTCCTTCTCCTGCTCCGCGGCGATCCAGGCCTCGAACCCGGATTCCACGAGTCCGTCGCTGGAAACCTGTGTGGCGGCGGCGTGGGTGGCGAGGTGGTTCGCATATTCGTTTTGCGGATGCCCCGCGTGCCCCTTCACCCAGACCCACTGCACCTGGTGGCGCCGGGCGGCTTCGACCAGTTCTTTCCAGAGTGCCAGGTTCTCGATCTCGCCACCCTTCCGCACCCACCCCCGCGCCGCCCAGCCGTGCACCCACTGCGTCATCCCGTCCACCAGGTAGCGGCTGTCGGAGGTGAAGACGACGCGGGAGGGGCGGCGCAGCGCGGTGAGCGGGATGATCGCGCTGCGGATGGCCATGCGGTTGTTGGTCGTATCCGGCTCGGCGAGCCAGAAGTCTCTGCGGACCCAGCCGCGCTCCGGGTGCTGATACTCCATGAGCCCCGCGGCACCCCCCGGGCGGGCGCGGTCGCGGTACTGGTTTCCCAGGCAGGACTCATCGGCGTAGACGAAGACGAGCGGCTCTGACACAGCGCTGGTGGCATGGGGTGGAGCGGGGCGAGTGTCGCCGCCGGAGTGCGAGGAAGGTAACACGACCGCGGGCGGGTGGCAGGGGGAATCATGGTCGCGCGTCGGGCGGGGAACAGGCGATTCCGGAGTTCCCGCACGGCGCCGCTTGACAGCGTCTGCCGCCCCCATAGATTCCCGCCGTCACAACCTCACGCCCCCCATGAACTTGACCCTGTGTGGGTCACCTGCGAAGCGGAGCCGCGTTGGCGCACCAAGCGATCCTGATGCTCGAAGATGGGCGTGTGTTCGCCGGGGAAGGCTACGGTGCCGAGGGCACCGTGTTCGGCGAGATCGTCTTCAACACCTCCATGACCGGGTACCAGGAGGTGCTGACGGATCCGTCGTACACGGGTCAGATCGTGAGCATGACGTACCCACTGATCGGGAACTACGGCGCCAATGCCGAGGACGAGGAGTCCGACGGACCCCGAGTGGCGGGATTCGTGATCCACGAGGCGCCGCCGATCTTCAGCAACTGGCGAGCAACGGAGTCACTGGAGCAGTATCTCCGGCGCAACGACGTGGTGGGGATCGCCGGTGTGGACACGCGGGCGCTGACCCGGCACATCCGCTCCGCCGGCTCCATGCGCGGGGCGATCGCTCCCGCCACCGTGGACCACGAGGCGCTGCTCGCGCAGATCCTCGCCGCTCCCGAGATGACGGGGCTCGATCTCGCCTGCGCCGTCTCCACCGAGGAGCGCTACGTGGTGCCCGCCCGCGGGGAGAAGCGGTTCTCGGTTCTGGCCTTCGACTTCGGCGTGAAGTCGCACTCGCTTCAGCTGCTGGCGGAGCGCGGGTGCGAGGTGACGGTGATCCCTGCCGACCACTCCACCGGAGGAGATCCTGGCGGCGGGCGCGGACGGGCTCTTCGTCTCCAACGGTCCCGGCGACCCGGAAGCGGTGGGTCATGCGCTGGATGCGATCCGCGCGCTTTCCGAGCGGCGCACTCCGGTTTTCGGAATCTGCCTCGGCCATCAGCTGATCGCGCGCGCTTTCGGCGCAAAGACGTTCAAGCTGCTGTACGGACACCGGGGCGGGAACCATCCGGTCCGCCGTCTCTCGGATGGCGCTGTGGAGATCACCGCACAGAACCACGGATTCGCGGTGGAAGGTGACGAGATGCGGGATTCCCGGGCGCCGCCGAGCTGCGGGTAACGCACCTGAACCTGAACGACGGCACGGTGGAGGGGCTGGAGCACAGGGATCTCCCGGTGTTCTCGGTGCAGTACCATCCCGAATCCGCGCCGGGTCCGCACGATTCCCGGTACCTGTTCGACCGGATGATCGCGGAGATGGAGAGTCGCTCCGGCTCCATCGGGGAAAGTGCTTGACCTTTGTTTGGCCCGCCGTTATTCTAACGCCGGGTAAGCTTCCACGTATCAATCTGTTAGCGTCTCTCCTCGCGGCTTCACGTACGATCGCTGCCCTGGGTAGTATGCGCTCCCGCGGGAAGTGCGCTGAGCGATTCGGCCGCCGTCACGGTGCGGCCGACGCTCCCGGAATGCTGCGCTCCCACTCTCTAACCTCGACGGAGGAAGTCAATGACCAAGGCGGATCTCGTGCAGCTGGCGTCAGAGTCCATCGGCCCCGGCGTTACCAAGAAGGACTGCGCCGTTGTCGTGGATGCGTTCCTGACGGCCATCAAGGACGCGATGGCGGAGCACAAGAACATTGAGATTCGTGGGTTCGGCACGTTCAAGGTTCGGGAGCGGAAGAGCCGCCTGGCGCGCAACCCTCGCACGGGAGACCCGGTGGAGGTTCCCCCGCGGGCTGTGCCGGTGTTCAAGCCGTCCAAGGACCTGCGGGCGCTGGTGGAGGAGCGGCCTCTCAGCGTCTGAACCGGCCCGTCTGGCGGGGTAAGAAGAGTGGCGGAGCGCCCGCATTCCCTGGAGGAGTGCGGGCGCTCTTCTTGCGCGACGGCGGTTCAGTCACGAACCATGACCTTCGAACCCGGGATCGCGCATGCTCATCCAGGAAGTGGTGACGGACCTCGCGCCCGCCGAGGTGGTGGAGCGGGCCAAGGAGTTCTTCACGACGCGCTTCTCCAATCGCGCGGCCTTCGTGGAGGAGGAGAGCGAGGGCCACGTGAAGTTCGAGATCGAGGCGGGCGAGGTGCTGATCGGTACGGCGCAGCGGAACGGGCGCACGGTGGTGCGCGGCTCCACCTCGCGACTCCACGGCGAGCTCTCCCGCTTCATGATGACCATCGCCCCCGCCCCCGAGGAGGTGCGACAGAGCCTCCCCGGCCCCGGTACCTCCGGCGCGGGTTGATCGAGGCCGATCCGAACCGCGTCGGCGGCCCGGTGTACTTCCCGGAACCACATCGTTCCGGGAGAACATGATCGTCCGAGCTCTCTTCTTCGCTTCCTACCGCGACATCGCCGGCACCGACGAACTCCGGGTGGAGTTGCCGGAAGGTGCCGGGGTGGCCGACCTGGTGGCGCGCCTCCGTGCCGGCGGCGGGCGATGGGAGTCGCTACCCGCAACGCCGGCCGTGGCAGTGAACCTGGATTACGCCCCGCTGGAGACCGCCCTCGCGGATGGCGACGAGGTCGCCTTCATCCCCCCTGTGGCCGGAGGCTGAGCATGCCTGCCGCACACGTCGCCGTCACCGACCGGCCCATCGATGCCGGTGCGTTGCTCGAGGAGGTCGCGAGCGCCAGCGACGGCGCCGTTCTCCTCTTCCTGGGCATCGTCCGCAACGAGAATGACGGCCGCGCCGTCGGTCACCTGGAGTACGAAGCGTACGCGCCGATGGCGGAGCGTGTGCTCGGGCAGATCGCGCTCGAGGCGGCGGAGCAATGGGCCACCGGCGCGATCACGGTGGTCCACCGGGTCGGCCACCTGAAGATCGGAGATGCGAGTGTGGCCATCGCCATCGCGGCCCCGCACCGGGGCGACGCCTACGCCGCATCGCGGTACGTGATCGACGAGATCAAGCACCGGGTGCCGGTCTGGAAGAGGGAGGGGTATCTGGATGGTGCGTCGGAGTGGCTCCCCGGCACGGTCCCCCGGATCGCCGCGGAAGGGAGCGGGGCGTGAGCGGGCCACTGGTGCAGCTGGGAGGCGCTCCCCTCGACGCGCCGCGGCGTGAGGTCCCCGAAACGGGCCCGATGCAGGACGGTTTCGGCCGCCGCATCGAGTACCTGCGCATCTCCGTCACGGACAAGTGCAATCTCCGCTGCGTCTACTGCATGCCGGAGGAGGGCCTCCCCTGGCTGCGGCGTGATGAGCTGCTCTCCTTCGAGGAGATCGCGGCGATCGTGCGCGAAATGGCCGCGGTCGGGCTCCGGCGCATCCGCCTGACCGGTGGGGAGCCGCTGGTGCGACGGGACCTCCCCGAACTGGTCCGTCAGCTGCGCGAGATCGCCGGGATCGACGACATCGCGCTCTCCACCAACGGCGTGCTGCTCGAGGAACAGGCGGCGGCGTTGCGCGATGCCGGTGTGGATCGGCTGAACCTCTCGCTCGACTCGCTCGTGCCGGAGCGGATCGACGCCCTCGCGCGCCGCCCGGGATCCGCGGAGCGCATCTTCGCCGGCATCGCTGCGGCGGAGCGGATCGGCTTCGCTCCCATGAAGCTGAACTGCGTGGTCATGCGCGGCCGGAACGACGACGAGATCGCGCACTTCGCCGAGATCACCCGTCGCCGTCCCTGGCACGTGCGGTTCATCGAGGTGATGCCGACCGGCGACAACCTGGATGTCTCCCGCGAGCAGTACGTGCCGGCCGCCGAGATCCTCGAGCGCGTCCGCACGCTCGGGGATCTCGCCCCCGTCGAAGGGCCGCGCGGAAATGGTCCCGCCACCTACTTCGCCTTTCCCGGCGCCCCCGGCACCGTCGGTGTGATCACGCCGATGAGCCACAACTACTGTGACCGCTGCAACCGCATGCGCCTGACCGCCGACGGCGCTCTCCGCCCCTGCCTCTTCGGCTCCATCCAGACGCCGCTTCGCGATGCCCTGCGCGCCGGCCGACCGCTCGAGCCGCTGATCCGCGAAACCCTCCGCATCAAGCCCGAGCGACACTGGCTTGTGCAGGGAAGCGACGAGGGCAGCGGGGGATTGCGGGCGCTGTCGCAGGTGGGGGGGTGAGAATGGGAATGTTGAATTCTAAATGCTCAATGCTCGATGCTCAATGGTGGGTTCCAGCGGCCCTGAGCGTCAGCTGGTGGACCTGGAGACGGGTGCGATCGTGGACGCCGAGACCAGAAACCCGGCCGCGGAACGCGCGTAGTTCAACAGGCTGTCAGGTTGGACACCGTGTTCTCCCGCTGAGCGTGAATGGGGCTTAGACAATCCATTCTGCTTCAACCGAAGGGCCGGTGTCCACCTTTTTCTGCCTACCTGCAACTAAATCGACGAAGAACCAAGATTGAACATTTCCCATCTTTCCTCACTCCTCTCCGTGGCGTTGTTCGAACCGGAGATTCCGGGCAACGCGGGCGCGGTGGCGCGTGTGTGCGCGGCGACGGGATGTCCGCTGCACCTGATCGGCCGGCTGGGGTTCTCCTTCCAGCATCCCAGGGCGAAGCGTGCGATGATGGACTACCGGGACGGCGTGCAGATGGAGCGGCACGTCAACTACGAGGACTTCGCCGTCGCAACCGCGGGGCGCAACGTCTGGGCATTCAGCACCCGGGCGCAGCGGACCTTCTGGGAGGTGGAGTTCGCTCCCGGCGATGTGCTCCTGTTCGGCCCCGAGTCGCGCGGGCTGCCGGACGAGGTGCTCGCAGCGGCCGGTGACCGCGCCGTCCGCATTCCGATGATGCCACCGGCACGCTCGCTGAACCTCTCCACCTCGGTGGCGACCGCGCTCTACGAGGCGCTGCGGCAGCTCCGCTGGGATCCCGCGCGCGGGTGAGTGGAAATTCCGATGTTTTCCCTCGTTTTCCGCGGCCGGAGTGCGGTTGACACTGCCGGGGGCGCTCTCTACTTTGGCCGGGCTGCGCGCCGGACTGCCGGGCGCGAGCGACCCACGACACTTCCTCGACGGCCATAGACATGGACAAGATCACAGTAGTCGGGGCCGGGAACGTAGGCGCGACCGCCGCCCAGCGGCTGGCCGAGAAGGAGCTCGCCCGCGAGATCGTGCTGATCGACATCGTCGAGGGGATCCCGCAGGGGAAGGGGCTCGACCAGTGGGAGTCGGCGCCGATCGAGGGCTTCGACAGCCGCGTGATCGGCACCAACGGCTACGAGGAGGCCGCCGGCTCGGGGATCTTCATCGTCACCGCCGGCATCGCCCGCAAGCCGGGGATGAGCCGCGACGACCTGCTGAACACCAACGCGAAGATCGTCCGCGAGGTGTCGCGAGAACATCGCCCGCGTCGCTCCGGACTCGATCATCATCATGGTCAGCAACCCGCTCGACGTGATGTGCTGGGTGGCCAAGGAGGCGAGCGGCTTCCCGCGCGAGCGCGTGATCGGCATGGCGGGCGTTCTGGACACCGCGCGCTACCGCTCCTTCCTCGCGCTGGAGCTCGACGTCTCGGTGGAGGACATCCAGGCCATGGTGCTGGGCGGCCACGGCGACACGATGGTGCCGCTGATCTCCTACACCACCGTGTCCGGCATCCCGATCACGCCAGCTGATCGCCGAGGACCGGCTGCGACGCAGATCGTCGATCGCGCCCGCAACGGCGGCGCCGAGATCGTGCAGTACCTGAAGACCGGCTCGGCCTACTACGCGCCGTCCGCGGCCGCGGTGCAGATGGCCGAGGCGATCGTCAAGGACAAGAAGCGCATCCTTCCCTGCTCCGCCTGGCTCCAGGGCGAGTACGGGATGGAGCGGCCTCTTCCTCGGCGTGCCCTGCAAGCTCGGCCGCAACGGGCTGCGAGGGGATCATCGAGGTGGAGCTGGACGACGCAGGAGCGCGAAGCGCTCGAGCCGCTCCGCCGAGGCGGTCCGCGAGCCGATGCGAGTGCTCCAGTAAGCGGTCCGGGTGCCGCGCCTCACCGGCGCGGCACCTCTCTTTCAAGACGTGTGCGTACGCCTCCACGGAGAACACCCATGGCCGTCGAACACCGCTCCCGCTCGCTGGGGACCGCGCTCCGCTACAAGGGGCGTGAAGGGATGTGGACCTGGATCCTCCACCGCGCTCACGGGGCTCGGGATCCTCCTCTTCCTGATCATCCACGTCATCGAGACCGGCCTGATCATCTACAGCCCGGACTTCTACGACAGCGCGCTGGTGCTCTACAAGCACCCGCTCTTCCGCATCGCGGAGCTGCTGATCTTCTTCGCGGTGCTCTTCCACGCCGTGAACGGCCCGCGCATCGTGGTTCAGGACTTCTGGCCCATCGTCATGGAGCGTCAGCGGCAGCTGGCGCTGGGCGACGGCGGTGATCACCGTGCTGGCGATGATCCCCGTGACCTGGATCATGATGGCGACCGCTCTTCGGGCTGCGCGAGGAGCCGGGGGCGGAGCGACACCTGGAGCGCTGCGCGCGCCTTCCCGGATGCCCCCGCCTGCGAGCGCCGCACGGTGAGGTGGACCGATGAGCCCGGCCGGAGTGGCCGGGCGGGGCGTTCGTCGGCGCGGGCGGCGGTCACGCGCAGCCGTCGCGGCAGCCGGGGCGGGTTCGAGGTGTTCTCCTGGTTCTTCATGCGGATCACCGGGCTCGCACTCATCTTCCTCGCCCTGTACCACCTGATCTGGTGGAACCTGGTGATCGGG
Source organism: uncultured Gemmatimonadales bacterium (assembly GCA_963793235.1). Classification (GTDB taxonomy): domain Bacteria; phylum Gemmatimonadota; class Gemmatimonadetes; order Longimicrobiales; family Longimicrobiaceae; genus CAWBZF01. The sequence continues at coordinate 293,872 of CAWBZF010000006.1, read as the reverse complement.
GTGGAGCACCTCGACTCGCAGGTGGTGGCGGAGCGCTGGAGCAACCCGCTCTGGCGCTTCTTCAACGTGGCGCTGGTGACCTTCGCGATGCTGCACGGGCTGAACGGCGCGCGCTACAGCATCGAGGACTACATCCGGAACCCCGGGCTGGCAGGTCGCCGTGAAGGCGATCGTCTACACCGTCGTGCTCGGCACGCTGGTCTTCGGGATCTTCGCCCTGCTCACCTTCGACCCGGCTTCGTTCTTCGCCAACCGATGATCCATACGCACGACTTACGACGCGCTGGTGGTGGGCGGCGGCGGAGCCGGGCTGATGTCCGCCATCTACCTCTCGCGCGAGAGCGGTCTCAAGACGGCGGTGATCTCCAAGCTGTACCCGACCCGCTCGCACACCGGCGCGGCGCAGGGCGGGATCGGCGCGGCGCTCGCCAACCTGGAGGAAGACCACCCGAGTGGCACGCCTTCGACACCGTGAAGGGCTCCGACTACCTGGGCGACCAGGACGCCATCGAGGTGATGTGCGAGGAGGCGATCGACGTGATCATCGAGCTGGAGCACATGGGGCTCCCCTTCTCCCGCACCCCCGACGGCAAGATCGCGCAGCGCCCCTTCGGCGGTCACACGCACCACTTCGGGCAGGGCCCGGTCCGCCGCTCCTGCTACGCGGCGGACCGCACGGGTCACATGATCCTGCAGACGCTCTACCAGAACTGCATCAAGAACGGCGTCGAGTTCTACGACGAGTTCCAGGTGGTGGACGTGCTGATCGCACGAGGGGCGCTGCGCCGGGGTGGTGGCCTACGAGGTCGCCACCGGCGACCTGCACGTCTTCCACGCCAAGGCCATCAACTTCGCCACCGGCGGCTTCGGGCGCGTCTGGTCGATCACCTCCAACGCGCACGCCAACACCGGCGACGGCCCGGCGGTCGCCTTCCGGCGCGGGATCCCGCTGGAGGACATGGAGTTCTACCAGTTCCACCCCACCGGGATCTACAAGCTGGGGATCCTGATCACCGAGGGCGTGCGCGGCGAGGGCGGAGTGCTGCGCAACGACCTGGGCGAGCGCTTCATGGAGCGGTACGCGCCCACGATGAAGGACCTCGCCTCCCGCGACGTGGTGGCGCGCGCCATCAACCAGGAGATCCGCGAGGGGCGGGGGATCAACGGGAAGAAGATACGTCTACCTGGACGCCACGCACCTGGGCGCGGAGGTGATCGAGAACGAAGCTCCCCGACATCGCCGACTTCTGCCGCACCTACCTGGGCGTGGATCCGGTGAAGGAGCCGATGCCGATCCAGCCGACCGCGCACTACGCGATGGGCGGCATCCCGACGGACATCGACTGCCGCGTGATCCTCGACGACGAGAACACGGTGCTGCCCGGCTTCTACGCGGCGGGCGAGACGGCGTGCGTCTCGGTGCACGGCGCCAACCGGCTGGGTACCAACTCGCTGCTGGACCTGGTGGTGTTCGGCCGCCGCGGCCGGGCTGGACATGGCGCGCTTCTGCCGCGAGGCCGACCTGCCGGCCGCTCCCGGAGAACCCCACGCGCGGATGTCGCCGCCACGCTGCGAGCGGCTGCTCGAGAACCAGGGCGGCGAGCCGGCCGCGCGCCTGCGCGAGGAGATGCAGGACGTGATGATGGACGGCGTCGGCATCTTCCGCGACGGGCCGGGGATGGAGACGGCGCTCGGAGAAGGTGCGGGAGCGAAGGAGCGCTACCAGAGCGTGATGGTGATGGACAAGGGGAAGCGTTCAACACCGACCTGCTGGAGGCGTGGGAGCTCGGAAACCTGCTGGACCTGGCGGAGGTCACCGCGGTGAGCGCGGTGAACCGCACGGAGAGCCGCGGCGCGCACATGCGCGAGGACTATCTGAAGCGCAACGACGCCGAGTGGCTCAAGCACACGCTCGCCTACCGCGACGAGCAGGGCGGACGATCGAGCTGCGCTACAAGCCGGTGACCATCACCAAGTTCCAGCCCAAGGAGAGGGTGTACTGATGGCGAAAGTGACCGCTTCGCATCCAGCGCTTCAATCCCGAGCTGGACCGGGAGCCGCACTACGCGGAGTACCACGGTGGAGGTGGAGCCGACCGACCGCGTTCTCGACGCGCTCAACAGCGTCAAGTGGTACCAGGACGGCACCCTCACCTTCCGCCGCTCCTGCGCCCACGGCATCTGCGGCTCGGACGCGATGCGCATCAACGGCGTGAACCGCCTCGCCTGCAAGGTGCTCATGCGCGACGTGGGCGACAAGGTCACCGTGGAGCCGCTGATGGGCTTCCGCGTCATCAAGGACCTGGTGGTGGACATGGAGCCGTTCTTCGCCCAGTTCCGCTCCGTGCTCCCCTATCTGATCAACGATGCGCGGCCCGCCGCAGCGCGAGCGGCTGCAGTCGATCGAGGATCGCGAGCGCTTCGACGACACCACCAAGTGCATCCTCTGCGCGGCGTGCACCACCTCCTGCCCCTCCTTCTGGGCCGATCGAGGACTTCGTCGGGCCCGGCCGCCATCGTCAACGCGCACCGCTTCATCTTCGACTCCCGCGACGAGGCGGCCGCGGAGCGGCTCGAGATCCTGAACGACCGCGAGGGCGTCTGGCGCTGCCGCACCATCTTCAACTGCACCGAGGCGTGCCCGCGCGAGATCCGCATCACCAAGGCGATCGGCGAGGTCAAGAAGGCGATCCTCTACGGTCAGGTCGCCTGAGCGCGGAGGCATGATGCGGGACCGAGGCGGCCCCCGGGGAGATGACCGACCCGGGGGCCGCCTCTTCGTTGTGAGCGGCGCCGTCAGAGGGATCGTAGCGCGCGCCCGGCGCATCGCGCGCGCGCCCTCTGCGCGAAGCGCCCATGTGGCCGTCAGAGCAGAGTTGCTGCTCCCCGGCGGCCCGCTCCCTGCATGTCTGCGCGCTTCATCGGCAGGGCGGCCACGAGGCCGACGACATCATCGGAACGAAGCCAGAACCTCATGCGAGCAGCGCGTATAGGCGGCCGGGTACAGCTCGGCGACCCGATTCTTTTCTTCCTGGTGGTCGGCCTCAGCTGCTTCGGGATCGCGAAGGTGTACAGCGCGGGTGTGCTGGACGTGCCGTCCACTGTCGTGGCGGGGCTCTGGCGAATGCAGCTGCTCTGGTTCTCTCTCGCGCTCCTGCTGATCCCCGTGGTGCTCAAGGTCCCGATCCAGATCGTGAGGATCGCGACGGTGCCGCTGTACGTGGTCGCGATGATCCTCCTGATCCTCACCCCGATCATCGGAACGGGCGTGGGTACCTCGGAGGGTGTGCCGCGGTGGATTGCCTTCGGGCCGATCCGGCTGCAGACGGCGGAGTTCGCGAAGATCCCGGTCATCCTTATGCTGGCTCACGTGCTCTCCAGGATTCGGGAGCCGGACACCTCGCTCTGGCAGCTATGGAAGCCGGTTGCGATCATCGCGCTTCCGATGGCGCTGGTGATGCTGCAGCCGGACATCGGGACCACGATCGTCTTCGCCTTCATTCTCGTCGCCTCGCTGTACTGGGCGCTGGTGCCGCTCCGCACGATCCTGATGCTGATCTCGCCCGCGGTGGCGCTGATCGCCGCGTTCAATGTCTGGGCGTGGGCGATCTGGTTCCTGTTCATCGTTATGATGATCTTCTTCTGGAGGCCCCCGATCTCCCAGGGGGCGGCAGTTCTGGTGGCCAATGTGGTGGCCGGCACCATCGCGCTCCCCATCTGGGACTCGCTGGCGACGTATCAGAAGAACCGGATCCTCGTTTTCCTCGACCCACAGATCGATCCCCGCGGGGCCGGATACAACCTGATCCAGTCGCGGGTCGCCATCGGCAGTGGCGGCCTGACGGGAAAGGGCTTCCTCGAAGGAACCCAGAAGCGGCTCGGCTTCCTTCCCGAGCAGCACACCGACTTCATCTTCTCGGTTCTTGGTGAGGAGTGGGGCTTCTTCGGGGTCGCGGCCGTGATCCTGATCTTCGCGGTCATTCTCTGGCGCCTGGTCTCCATCGCGGACCGCAGCGATGATCCCGTTCGCCCGGATGATCCCGTTCGGCCTCGCCGCCGCCTGGTTCGTGCACGTCCTGGTCAACACCGGCATGACGGTGGGGATCATGCCGATCACGGGAATCCCGCTTCCCTTCCTCAGCTACGGCGGCTCGTTCCTGCTGATCAATCTGCTGGGGATGGCACTGGTGCAGCGGATCGCCGCAGAGATCCCCCGATCTCCCGGAGCATCGCTCGGAGACTGAACAGCGGCGTGCGGCTCTCGGGCCGCCCGCCGCCGTTTGGCCCGGCTGTGTCGCGCTTTCTCCCCGGCAACGCACGCACGCGAGTGATCACACGCGTCAGATCCCGCAACCGCCGGTGCAGGGCGAACAGGTCCGGTGTGGCCGGCGATCGCCATTGCCCGTGCCGCAACACCCCCGGTCCTGTGTTCGGGTGTCACATGACCGGACCCGATCGGCCCGGTCGCGTGTAAGGGCGGGGGCAATCGCTTCCCCCGGCGCAACAGGCGGCGGAACCTCTCAGGAGTCTCGCAACATGCAGGCACTGGAGTGACAACGGTGCGTTCCGAACTGGACCCCGAAGCAGCCATGGAACGGGCGAGGGAGGCGCTCCGCCGTTTCTGGGGCTTTCCCGATTTCCGTGGGGGACAGGCAACCGCGATTCGCGCGGTCATCGAGGGCCGGGACGCCCTGACCATCATGCCGACGGGCGGGGGTAAATCCTCTGCTACCAGGTTCCCGCCCTCCTCCTCCCGGGTGTGACCCTCGTCGTCTCTCCGCTGATCTCCCTGATGAAGGACCAGGTGGACACGCTGGAGCGCGTCGGCCTGCCCGCCACCTTCATCAACTCATCGCTGACTCGCGGCCGAGATGGCCGATCGTCTGGACGCCGCCGAACGGGGCGACGTCAAGCTCGTGTACGTGGCGCCGGAGCGGTTCGACAGCCCGGCGTTCCTGGAGCGGGCTTCACGGTTGCAGCGTGTCGCTGCTGGCGGTGGACGAGGCCCACTGCGTATCGCAGTGGGGGCACGATTTCCGCCCGTCGTACCTTCGGCTGGGTGAGGTGCGATCCGTGCTGGGCAATCCGCCGATCGCGGCGCTCACCGCCACCGCCACCCCGGAGGTGCGCCTCGACATCGAGCAGCAGCTCGCCCTTCGCGACCCGCAGGTGCATGATCACCGGCTTCGACCGCCGAAACCTCACCTGGCACGTGCTGCGGGCGAAGAACGATTCGGAGAAGGACCGTCTGCTGCTGCGGCTGCTCCGGGACCGCGAGGGGTCGGCTGATCGTCTATGCGTCCACGCGGAAGAGCGTGGACGCGCTGACCGCACTGCTCAACGGGGTCGGGATCCGCGCGGTGGGCTACCACGCCGGTCTGGTGGACGCGGACCGCAAGCGCATCCAGGAGGCGTTCATGCGCGGCGAGGTGCGAGTGGTCGTCGCGACCAACGCATTCGGGATGGGGATCGACAAGCCGGACGTGCGGCTCGTCGTCCACTACAACATGCCCGGCACCCTGGAGGCGTACTACCAGGAGGGCGGCCGCGCCGGTCGCGACGGCGGGCAGGCGGACTGCGTGCTCCTGCACGCGTACCCGGATCGCTTCACGCACGAGTTCTTCATCGACATGACCTACCCGCCGCGACCGCTGGTGGAGGAGGTCCTGAAGGAGCTGCGGGGGCGGGCCGCGCGCGGTGCGGTGGTGAACGTCTCCACCGCTGGAGCTGTCACGCTCGCATCGCCGGAGCGCGAAGGGAGACCGGCAGGTGGTCTCGGCGCTGCGGGTGCTGGAGGAGTACGGGCTGGTGCGGGTCGTGTCCGCCGGGCAGCCGCCACCGCCGGCGCATCCGCCTGATCGCGACGCCGAAGCGCATCACGCGCGAGCTGGTGGAGCGGCCGGAGCGGAGGAGGAGCTGGCGCTTCCTGCGGCGCGCTCTGGCGGCCGGGGGTGGAGAGGGGCTGTATCGCGGCGCCACGCTGGACCTGCGGCTCCTCGCGCGCGCTTGCCGGCGGACGCGCGTCCGGGCGATACGGCTGCTGCGACGGACTCCAGGCAGACGGCTTCCTCGAGTGGAGCGGGCGCGACGAGGCGGAGGGGATCCACGTGCTGGACGGCTCCACGCCGATCTCCCGGCTGCCGATCGACTGGCGCGCGCTGGAGCGACGCGAAGCAGCGCGAGCTGGATCGGCTCGAGAAGATGCAGGGCTACGCCTACGCGGAGGGGTGCCGCCGCGGTTACGTGCTGCGCTACTTCGGCGACCCGGAGGCGATGGAGCACTGCGGCGCATGCGACGTCTGCCTGGGCGGGTCTCCGCTGGGCGCTGCTGCGGCGGAGGCGGGCCGGCGAGAATCCGGCGCGCCCGCCGCCAGCGCGGACGCTCGCGAGGCGAAGGGCGTCGCTCGAGCCCGCCAGCGACCGCCGTCCCTCGCGTGACGGAGCCCGATGCCCGGCTCTTCGACGAGCTTCGCGCCGTTCGCAGCCGAGCTCGCCCGGGAGGCGGGCGCTCCCCGCCTTCTGCGTCTTTCCCGACCGCACACTGCGGCGAGCTCGCGGCGCGCAGGCCGCTCACGGAGGACGACCTTCTCGCCGTGCCGGGCGTCGGTCCGGCGCGCCTCGACCGCTACGGCAGCCACTTCCTGCGGATACTCCGGGGCGACGCCGCCTGAGGCGCGACGGGGCTACCTTTCCCGTCCGGGTCCCTTTGGGTACATTCAGGGGCTGAGGATCCGTCATTTTTTCCGCTGAATCGACGCATGGACCGTTACTTCGACGAGAACCACCTGCTGATCCGCGACATGGTTCGCGACTTCGCCGTGAACGAGATCGCGCCCGTCGCCGGCGAGCTGGATCAGACGTTCCGAGTTCCCCTGGGAGAACGTCAAGAAGATGGGCGAGCTGGGGCTGCTCGGGGTCCCCTGGGCCGAGGAGCTCGGCGGCGCCGGGATGGACCACGATCAGCTACATCATCGCCATCCACGAGCTGGCCAAGGTGGACGCGTCCCACGCCATCACCGTCTCCGCGCACACCACGCTCGGCACCTCGCCCATCGTCGCGTTCGGCACGCGAGGAGCAGAAGGAGCGCTTCGTCCCGCTGCTCGCCAGCGGCCGGGTGCTCGGCGGCTTCGGGCTCACCGAGCCGGCGGCCGGCTCGGACGCGGGCGGCACGCAGACCACGGCGCGACACGAGTGGACGGCGGGTACGTCCTCAACGGCAGCAAGATCTTCATCACCCACGCCGGCGTGGGCGAGATCTTCGTGGTCACGGCGGTCACCGACCGCGAGCAGGGGACGCAGGGGATCACCTCCTTCATCGTCACCAAGCCGACCGACGGACCTCGAGCGTCGCCCGCGAGCTCGGCGTCGGCCACGCGGACGAGCTCGCCCTTCATCGAGGGGGTCCGGGCGGGCAAGAAGGAGGACAAGATGGGCTGGCGCGCCTCCGACACGCGCGAGCTCGTGCTGGAGGACGCGTTCGTCCCCGACGACAACGTGCTGGGCGAGCCGGGGCGCGGCTTCGTCAACTTCATGCAGACGCTGGACGCCGGCCGCATCGGCATCGGCGCGCTTTCGCTGGGCATCGCGGAGGGCGCATTCGAGCAGGCGCTGCGCTACGCCAACGAGCGCAGGCAGTTCGGGCAGCAGATCAACGAGTTCCAGGGCATCCAGTTCATGCTGGCCGACATGGCGACGGAGATCGAGGCCGCGCGGCACCTGGTCTACCACGCCGCCTGGCTCAAGCAGAACGGGCCGGCCGTACTCACGGGAGGCCGCGATGGCGAAGCTGTTCGCCTCGGAGCTGGCGATGCGCGCCACCACGCAAGCGCCGTGCAGATCCATGGCGGCTACGGATACACCAAGGAATACCCGGTCGAGCGCATGATGCGCGACGCCAAGATCTGCGAGATCGGCGAGGGCACCAGCGAGATCCAGCGCCTGGTGATCGCCCGCTCGCTCCTCCGCGAACTCGAATGGACAGGTCGGCTGAGATCCGAACGAGAAGAATCCGGAACGACGCCGTCGCCGGACGCTGAGGCATCCGCTCCCGCCGTCGAGAACGGGCGAGGCGGCGGCACCCGCGTGCGCGATACCGGCGGCGCGCGCGCGATGAAGCGCGAGATCCTGATGAACACCACCGCGCACGAGACGCGGGTCGCGATCCTCGAGGACGACGCTGCTCGTCGAGCTGATGGTCGATCGGCCCGACTCCGCCCGCATCGTCGGGGACATCTACCTCGGCAAGGTCGAGGCGGTGCTCCCGGGCATCCAGGCCGCCTTCGTCGACATCGGCACCGACAAGGCCGCCTTCCTCCACGTCTCCGACGTCGCCAGCGAGGACGAGACGACGGGGAGGACGAGCGAGGCCGAGCGGCGAGGAGTGACGGGCGGTGCGCGCGGAGCAGCGACAAGCGCTACCCGCCCGATCCAGGACCTGGTGCAGAAGGGCCAGGACGCTGCTGGTGCAGGTCTCCAAGGAGCCGATCAGCACCAAGGGCCCGCGCGTCACCGCCCACATCTCGCTCGCCGGGCCGCTTCCTGGTCTACATGCCGCAGTCCGACCACGTGGGCGTGTCGCGCAAGATCGAGGACCGCGAGGAGCGGGCGCGCCTGCGAGCCCTGGCCCGGGAGATCCTGCCGGAGGAGTGCCGGCGGCGTCATCGTCCGCACCGTGGGCGAGGAGCTGACCCGGGAGACGTTCGAGCGCGAGCTCAAGTCGCTGCTCGGCACCTGGAAGCAGATCCAGCAAGCGCTCGACCCGCGCCCGCGCGCCGTCGGTGATCCACCGCGAGGCCAAGCTGATCAAGGGGATCATCCGCGACCTCTTCTCGGAGAAGGTCGACTCGCTCATCATCGACAGCTCCGCAGGTCTACGAGGAGGTCCGGCAGTACCTCGATTCGGTGGACCCGTCGCTGATCGAGCGGGTCCACCTCTACCAGGAGCCGCGCCCGCTCTTCGACGAGTACGAGATCGAGGCGGAGATCCACGAGGCGTTCCAGCGCCGGGTGATGCTCCCGTCGGGCGGCTACATCATCATCGAGCCGACCGAGGCGCTGGTCTCCATCGACGTGAACACCGGGCGCTACACGGGGAAGAAGGACCCGGAGAAGACGATCCTGCGGACCAACATCGACGCCGCACGCGAGATCGCCCGGCAGCTCCGGCTGCGCGACATCGGCGGGATCATCGTCTGCGACTTCATCGACATGGAGACCAAGCAGAACCGGGAGAAGGTGCTGCAGGAGCTGCGGACGCACCTGGCCCGGGACCGCGCGCGAACCAAGGCCTTCCAGGTCTCGGACCTCGGGCTGATCGAGATGACGCGGCAGCGGGTGCGCCCCTCGCTCTACCAGTCGCAGACCGAGATCTGCCCCTGCTGCGACGGCTCCGGTCGCATCTTCACCCCGGAGACGGTCGTCCGGCGCATCGAGCGCGCGGTGCGCCGGATCGGGGTGGAAGGCAGGGAGAAGTCGTTGACTGTCCGCGTCCACCCTCGAGGTCGCGCTCTACCTCCTCGAGGACGAGCCCGGGTTCCTTCGACGGCTCGAGAAGGAGTGCAAGCTCCAGCTCAACCTGCGCGATGACCCGCTGATGCAGCAGGACGAGTTCCGGCTGTTGGCCGGGGCCGGCCAAGCAGGACGTGACGCAGAAGTACGCGCTGGGGTGAGTGTGTCGCGGCGGAGCAGGGGGCGTCTGCGTCGCCAGTTTACAGGCCGAGAGGGGGCGGATCTTCCGTTCAGTTCCTGGTTGTTGGTCAACCGGTAACCAGGAACTGGCTGCGGAGTGGCCCGGCGTCCGATGAACTCTCTGACCTCTGCGCCCGGATGCCACCGACAGCTTGACACTGCCCCGATCCTCCCACATATTTCCGGCTTGTCCTTTTTTCCAGAGAAGAATCCTTCGGGTTTCAGGGAGTTTCGGTATGTACGCCATCATCCGCACCGGCGGCAAGCAGTTTCGGGCTGAGCCGGGCAAGACGCTTCGCATCCCCTCGATCGACGTCGAGGCGGGCGAGACGGTGACCTTCGACGAGGTTCTGCTCGGCGCCGCCGACGGTGGCGTGAAGGTCGGCGCCCCGCTGGTGGGTGGCGCTGCGGTGACCGCCGAGGTCGTGAAGCACGGCAAGGGCGAGAAGATCATCATCTTCAAGCACAAGCGCCGGAAGAACTATCGCCGGAAGCAGGGCCACCGGCAGAAGTTCACCGAAGTTCGCGTGAGCGAGATCAATCTGGGTTAAGGAGCAGAGCAATGGCACATAAAAAGGGCGGCGGCTCGACGCGAAACGGTCGTGACTCCAACGCACAGCGCCTCGGCGTGAAGAAGTTCGGCGGTGAGCGCGTGCTCGCCGGGAACATCATCGTTCGCCAGCGCGGCACTCGCATCCACCCGGGTGTGAACGTGGGTCGCGGCAACGACGACACTCTCTTCGCGCTGGTGGACGGCGTGGTCGAGTTTCAGCGCAAGGACAAGCAGCGCAAGCAGGTTTCGATCGTTCCGGCCGCCTGAGCAGGCGATCGGGACCGATCGACAGCAGAGAGCCCCCGGCGGAAACGCCGGGGGCTCTTTTGCGCTCCGGCTCAGGAGCCGCAAGAGGGCGAGGGTGGCCGGGATCCTGCATACCCGGGCGGTTTCCATGCCTGTGAACCGAAGCCAGGAGCCGCATGTCGGACGGATCTTCCCACGCCACTTGGCCCCCGCGGACCAGCAACGATTTCCCGCGGATCGGGCAGTTGCCACCCTACGTTCTCGCCCAGGTGAACCTGGAGAAGCGAGAGCGGATCGAAGCCGGCGACGACGTGATCGACCTGGGGATGGGCAATCCCGACCTGGCGACGCCCCAGCACATCGTGGATGAGATGGTCTCGTATGTGAACGAGGCCAGGCACCACAAGTACAGTGCGTCGCGCGGGATCTACGGCCTGCGGGAAGGAATCGCGGAGCACTACGACAGGCGGTACGGTGTTTCGCTGGACCCCGAGGAGGAGGTGGTGGTCACGATCGGGGTAAAGGAGGGGATCGCCCATCTCATGCTCGCCCTTCTCGAGGCGGGTGACACCGTGCTGGTGCCCGCGCCCGCCTATCCCATCCACAAGTACTCGGTTCTCTTCATGGGCGGGCAGGTACGCAGCATTCCGCTCGTGGGGGATGAGGAGGGGCGTGTGGCGGGCGACGCACTTCTGGCCGCGGTGGAGGAGGCCGTCGCGTCCAGCTGGCCCCGGCCGAAAGCTCTGTTCCTCTCCTTTCCCAACAACCCCACCACGCTGGTCGCGGATCGCGCCTTCATGGAAGAGGCGGTGGAGGTCTGCCGGCGCAACCGGCTGCTCCTGATCCATGACTTCGCCTACGCGGACTTCGGCTTCGATGAGGAGCCGCCGAGCCTGATGCAGATCCCCGGCGCGCGGGAGATCGGGGTGGAGTTCTTCTCCATGTCCAAATCGTACTGCATGGCGGGGTGGCGGGTGGGATTCTGCGTGGGAAACAGGGCGATGGTACAGGCGCTCACGCGGGTGAAGAGCTACCTCGATTACGGCATCTTCCAGCCGATCCAGATCGCTGCCGCGCACGCACTGAGGGCCGGACAGGAGTGTGTTGCCTCTACGCGTGAGACGTACCGCACTCGTCGGGATGCCCTCACTGCGGCGCTGACGGACAATGGATGGCCAGTGCCGCTGCCGCCCGCCACGATGTTCATGTGGGCACCGATTCCCGACCCCTACGTGGGGATGGGCTCCGTCGAGTTCGCCCGGCTGGTGCTGCGTGAGACGGGGGTGGTCGTCTCGCCTGGCGTGGGGTTCGGGAAGGAGGGGGAGGGGAACGTCCGGTTTGCGCTGATCGAGAACGAGGCGCGGCTGCGTGAAGCGGGTGACAGGATCGGTGAATTGCTGCGAAGCGATCGACGCTCCTCCACCGCCGCCTGAAGTCAGCTGCCGAGCCAGAGCCCGACCCCGAACCCGGCGGCCGCCGCGACGAGGAGAACGCCCAGGGTGATCAGCAGGCTTCGCACGTCGATCCGCTTCACTGTGGCCGGCATCGCGATTTCGGGGTTCGGTGGGTTCAGCGTCCGTGGAAGCGCGGCTCACGCTTCTCGAGGAAGGCGGCAACGCCCTCCGAACGATCGTCGCTCGCAAAGCAGGTGACGAACAGCTCCTTCTCGTACGCCAGACCGGCGGCGAGCGGCATTTCGGAAGCGGCGCGGACCGCCGCCTTCGCCGCTGCCAGCGCGACAGGCGAGCGCCGTGCCATGATGCCGGCGAGTTCCAGCACACGGTCACGCAGCTCCGCGGCCGGGTACACCACGTCCACCAGGCCGATGCGGAGCGCCTCCGCGGCGTCGATCAGTTCTCCGGTGAGGATCAGCCGCATCGCCTGACCCGTCCCGACGATCCGTGGCAGTCGCTGCGTCCCTCCGCCTCCCGGTATGATCCCCAGGTTGATCTCCGGCTGACCGAGCCGGGCGCTGTCCGCGGCGATGCGCAGGTCGCACGCCAGTGCGAGCTCGCATCCGCCGCCGAGTGCGAAGCCGTTGATCATCGCGATCACCGGCTTGGGACACTCCGCCAGCGCCTCGAAGACGCGCGGCGGCGCCATCGCCGCGCGCTGCTCCAGCGGTGTGCGGCTCGCGAACTCGCCGATGTCGGCGCCAGCGACGAATGCTTTCTCGCCCGCCCCGGTGATCACCAGCACGCGCACGTCGTCGTCCTCCGCAAGCTCGGTCACGGCGGCGACCAGCTCTGCACGCACGGTGGCGTTCAGGGCGTTGCGCTTTTCCTGTCTGTCGACGGTGATCAGAGCGACGCCGGCGTCGCTCTCCACCCGCAGGGTCTCGTACCTCACGCATCCTCCCACTCGTAGAAGCCGCGCCCGCTCTTCTGGCCGAGGCTGCCTTCATCGACCATGGAGCGGAGGATCGCCGGCGGCGCATACTGCTCTCCACCCAGCGTTTCGTGCAGGTACTCCGCGATCCCGAGGCGCACATCCAGCCCGACCATATCCGTCAGCTTCAGCGGGCCGACCGGGTGGTTGTACCCGAGCACCATGGCCCGATCGATGTCCGCCGCGGAAGCCACGCCCTGCTCCACCATCCGCATCGCTTCCAGCCCCAGCACCACTCCCAGACGGGAGGAAGCGAATCCGGGTGTGTCGGTGACGACGATCGGCTCCTTGCCGATCCGCGAGGCGAAGGCCAGAGCCCGCACCAGCACGTCGTCCTCCGTGTGGCTCCCGCGGACCACCTCCAGGAGTCGCATGATGTGAACGGGATTGAAGAAGTGGAGACCGAGAACCGCTCCCGGGCGCGACGTTCCACCCGCAATCCGGGTGATGCTCAGGCTCGAGGTGTTGGTCGCCAGCACGGCGTGCGCGGGCGCCGCTCGATCGATGGCGCGGAAGATGTCCTGCTTCAATTCCAGTCGTTCGGGTGCCGCTTCGATCACCAGGTCGGCCGAAGCGACAGCCTGCTCCAGCGAAGTGGAGAGCTGAAGCGCGGCCAGGGCCCGGTCGCGGTTGGACGCTTCGACCTTCCCCAGCTTCACGCCCCTTTCGAGGTTGATCTCGATGCGCCCGCGGGCGCGGGTCAGCTGCTCCTCGTCAGGATCGAACAGCGTCGTCGGGAGGCCGGCCAGGGCGCAGGCGTGGGCGATCCCGTGGCCCATGGTGCCGGCGCCGATGACGGCGACTCTCTGGATCTCCGTTGAGCTCATGATCGTTGGCTGTCAGTGTCCGCTGAAGCGCGGGGGGCGCTTCTCCCGAAACGCGGCGATCCCCTCGCGCACGTCACGACTCCGGAAGCAGAGGAGCTGAGCCTCCGTTTCCCGCCGGAGCGCGTCGTCGAGCGCCGTCAGGCCACCGGCTGCTTCCAGCAGCGAGCGCTTCGCCGCCGCCACGGCGATCGGCGGTCTGCCGGCCATCTCCCGGGCCGCGTCGCGGACTCGCATCTCGTGCTCCTCGGCGGTCACCACCTGGTTCAGGAGCCCCAGCCGCTGCGCCTCGCCCGCCTCCACCAGACGAGCGGAAAGGATCAGATCTGCCGCACGACCGGCGCCAGCCAGCCGCGGGAGGAAGTGCGTGGTCCCCCAGTCCGGATGGAGGCCGATGCGGTTGAAGGTGAAACCCAGCCGGGCCCCGGAGGCGGCGATGCGGAGATCACAGGCCATGGCGAGCGCGGCGCCGGCGCCGACCGCGACCCCGTTCACCGCCGCGATCACCGGCTTCGGCGCGGTGGCGATCGCCCGCACCACGCGAGCGCCCGCCTCCACGTTGGCGCGGAACGCCTGCTCGTCCGATCGGTCGAGGAGGTCCATCATCGAGTCCACGTCCGCGCCCGCGCAGAAGGCCGCTCCGGCTCCCACCACCACGATCACGCGAACCGCAGCGTCGGCCCCGGCCTGCTCGATGGCGTTCGCGAGTTCGTCCCGCATGGAACCGGCGAAGGCGTTGTACCGATCCGGACGGTTCAGCGTGATCCACGTCGCGCCGTCCTCCACCCGGGAGAGGATCGTCGGCTCCGGCTGCCGCTCACGATCCATCAGCGAACGCGCTCCACGACGACGGCGATTCCCTGACCGACGCCGATGCACATGGCGGCGAGGCCGTAACGCACCTGACGACGGCGCATGGCGTGCACCAGAGTCGTGAGGATCCGCGCGCCGGAGCAGCCGAGCGGATGACCCAGCGCGATCGCCCCGCCCGATACGTTCACCACTGCCGGGTCCAGCCCCAGCTCCCGGCTGCAGGGCACAGCCTGCGCCGCAAACGCCTCGTTCAACTCGACCAGCCCGATGTCCGACGCCGAGAGGCCGGCCCGCTCCAGCGCCTTCCCGGCGGCCGGCACAGGCCCGATCCCCATCTGCTCCGGCGCCACACCGGCCACAGCGCTGGAGACGATCCGCGCCAGCGGGCGGGCATCCAAGGACCGTGCTGCATCTTCGGAGACCACCAGCAGGGCCGCCGCGCCATCGTTCAGACCGGAGCTGTTCCCGGCGGTGACGGTGCCGCCTTCGCGCCGGAACGCCGGGCGCAGGCCAGCGAGCGCGTCGGCGGTCGTATCGGCCCGCGGGTGCTCGTCCGCACGCACCAGCATGGGCTCTCCGCGACGCGACGGCACCTCCACCGGCACGATCTCATCGGCGAAGTCCCCGGCCGTCACGGCGGCTGCGGCGCGGCGCTGACTCTCGAGAGCGAAGGCATCCTGCTCCTCGCGGGAACAACTCCAGCACTCCGCCACGATCTCAGCCGTCTCTCCCAGTGCCGCCGTCCACTCCGCCTTCAACTTCGGGTTGATGAAGCGCCAGCCGAGCAGCGAATCCGCCATCTCCGGCACACCGCGCGGATAGCCGACCTCCGGCTTCAGCATCACCCAGGGCGCGCGCGACATGCTCTCGACACCCCCGGCGATGAACCGCTCGCCCTCACCCGCGCGAATCGCATGGGCGGCGGTGATCACCGCCTGCAGCCCCGAGCCACACAGCCGATTCACCGTCTGACCCGGCACGCTCACGGGCAGCCCGGCCAGCAGGAGCGCCATCCGCGCCACGTTCCGGTTGTCCTCACCCGCCTGATTGGCGCACCCGAGGATCACATCGTCGATGGAAGCGGGGTCCACGCCGGTGCGCTCCACGATCGCGCGCAGGGCCACCGCGGCCAGGTCGTCCGGACGGACGGATGCGAGTGCGCCGCCGTACCGGCCGATCGGGGTGCGGCAGGCGTCGAGGATCAGGGCGTCGGGCATGGGAGGCGGAGCATGGATTACGGATGACGGAACACGGATGACGGTACGATCGGCGAATGTCGAATGGTGGGTAGTCACTTCCGTCCAGTAGCAGCCCCGTCGATCACGGAGCCGGGCCGTCACCGTTGAGCGACCATCCGCAGATTACGCAGATTACGCGGATTTCATCGAGCCGATCTGCGAAATCTGCGTAATCTGCGGATCCCCCTCCCGCTGGATCCTTCCTCTCACTGTCGAGACGCGGGCGACTCCAGTATCTCCACTCCCAAACCGTCTCCATGACGCTGGCAGATACTCGGTGCAGCTGGAAGGAACGAACAGCGCCATTCAGGCGAGACTTACCCAGACGCTCTTCACCTGCGTGTACAGGTCCAGCGCGTACTTGCCGAGTTCGCGGCCGTAGCCGGACTGCTTGTAGCCTCCGAAGGGGGAGCCGGTGTCGAGCGAGTGGTACATGTTGACCCAGACGGTGCCGGCGCGAAGTGCGTGCGCCACGCGGTGGGCACGAGCCACATCGCGGGTCCAGACAGCGGCGGCGAGGCCGTACTCCGTGTCGTTGGCCATCCGCACCGCCTCGTCCATGTCGCGGAAGGTGCTCACGGCGAGCACCGGACCGAAGATCTCCTCACGGGCGATGGTCATCCCCGGATCCACACGATCGAAGACGGTGGGGTTCATGAAGAAGCCGCGCCCGCCGTTGATGTCCGGGCGATCGCCACCGAGCACCAGCTCCGCGCCCTCGGCTCGACCCTTCTCCACGTAGCCGAGCACCCGGTCCAGCTGCTCCTGCGAGACGAGGGGACCCATCCGCGTCCCCTTATCGAAGGGATCACCGGGTGTCATCCCCCTGGCCCGCTGAATCAGCCGCTCCATGAACTCGTCGTGAATCGACTCCTCCACCAGCAGGCGGGACCCCGCGGTGCACGCCTGTCCGGTGTTGTAGAAGATTCCCATCACCGCGCCCTTCACCGCCGCATCGATGTCGGCGTCGGCGAGCACGATGTTGGGACTCTTCCCGCCGAGCTCCAGCGAGACGCGCTTCAGCGTTCCCGCCGCCTCACGCTGGATGATCCGCCCCACCTGCGTGGAGCCTGTGAAGGCGATCTTGTCCACGTCGGGATGCGCCACCAGGGCCGCGCCGGCGGTCTCGCCGTACCCGGTGACCACGTTGAGCACCCCGTCGGGAATGCCGACCTCCGAACAGATACGCGCGAGCTCGAGAGCGGTCAGTGGGGTCTGCTCGGCCGGCTTCAGCACCACGGTGTTTCCGCAGGCAAGCGCCGGGGCCACCTTCCACGCCGCCATCTGGAAGGGGTAGTTCCAGGGGATGATCTGCCCGCAGACGCCGACCGGCTCCCGACGCGTGTAGTTGAGATAGTTCCCCTTCGCCGGCAGGACCTCGCCCTCCAGCTTGTCGGCCCAGCCGGCGTAGTAGCGGAAGGTCTCTGCCGCATCGTGGACGTCGATGGCGCGCGCCTCCCGGAAGGGCTTGCCGTTGTCGAGCGTCTCGAGACGCGCGAGATCGTCGGTGCGGGCGTCGATCGCCTCCGCCACGGCGTGGAGCAACCGGCCCCGGGAACGGCCGGACATCGAGCTCCACTCACTCTCCTCGAACGCCGCCCGTGCGGCGGCGACGGCGCGGTCCACGTCCGCCGCATCCCCCTCCGCAACCTCGGTCAGCACGTCACCGGTGGCCGGGTTGTGCGAGGCGAAGGTGCGCCCGGACGCGGCGTCCTCCCAGCTACCACCGATGAAGAGCCGGCCCTGCTCGAGCTCCGTCGCCGAGTTGCTGGACATCTTGCTCGCCTTCCCTGGAAATGAATACGAGGACGGGGAAGGGCGGGGGAGCTCTCACCGAGCACCCCCGCCCACTCCCGCGACATGCGTGCGCCTACTTCCCGCTGAAGCTGGGCTTCCGCTTCTCCACGTACGCGTTGAGCCCTTCCTTGGCGTCGCTGGAATTGAAGAGAAGCGCCTGAAGCTCGCGCTCCAGCGCCAACCCCTGCTCGAGAGGGAGCTCCCCGCCGCTCTGGCAGGCGCGCTTGATGTTGCCGACCGCGAAGGTTGCCTTGCCCGGGCGCGTGAACTGCCTGGCGTACTCCAGCACCTGCTCCAGGAAGGCGTCGCGCGAATCCGCATCCAGAACGGTGTTCACGATGCCGAGCCGCTCCGCCTCGTCGAAGTCGAAGTTGCCACCCTCCACCATGAGCTGGATCGCACGCGAGGCGCCGATCAGCCGCGTGAGCCGCTGCGTTCCGCCGGTGCCGGGGAGCACGCCGAGCGCGACCTCCGGGAGCCCGACCTTCCCCGCGCCGCGCCGGCCGATCCGCAGGTCGGCGGCCATGGCGATCTCCAGCCCGCCACCGACGGTGTGACCGTTCAGCGCCGCAATCACCAGCTTCGGTGTGTGTTCCAGTCGCAACAGCGTCTCGTTCGCATGCAGGCAGAAGTAGTACTTCCAGGTCGGATCCGCTTTCTGCAGCATGTTGATGTTGGCGCCGGCGCAGAAGAACTTCTCTCCCGCGCCGACGATCACGATCACGTCCACCTCGGGATCGAAGCGCGCGCGCAGGATCGCCGCATCGAGGTCACGCATCATCTCGTGCGTGTACGTGTTCGCCGGAGGATCGTCCAGCGTGAAGATCGCGATCCCGCCCTGCGTCTCGTACCGAACCAGCGTCTGCTCTGCGACCGCCGTCTGATCTGCCATATCCGCTCCGTGGTTGAGTGTCGCTCTGCCGAAAAATGAGGAGTCGGGCGGGGCTCAGCCCTCCATCGATCCCGGGCGCCAGATGGAGGGCCGGCTCTCGCCCGGCGCCGCTTCCCGCGCGCCCGCCGGGAGATCCGCCCCGTTGGACTCCAGGTAGCCGCCCAGGAAGAGCCTGCTCATCTGCTCCGCCAGCTGCTCCACCGGTACATCACGCTCGGGCCGATACCAGTTGTAGAGCCAGTTCATCATGCCGAACAGCGCGAAGGTGGCCACCCGCACATCCAGATCCGGACGGGCCTCGAGTCCATTCAGCGTCCCCATGGCGATCTCGGTGAGGCGGCGCTTCTTCGCATTCACCCGCGTCCGGAAGTCACCGCTGAGGGAGCCCGCCTCGTGCGACAGCACCTTCATCTCCGCCATGTTGTTGACGAAGAATCGAAGGTGGTTCTCGATCAGCAGCCGGATGCGCCGGTGCGGGTCGTCCACACCGTCGAGCAGCTGTTCCAGGTTCTGGATCAGCGTTCCAAATGCATGATCCTGGATCAGGAAGAGCAGCTCTTCCTTGCTCTGGAAGTAGTAGTACAGGCCGGAAAGGCTCACCCGCGTGGCACGCGCGATGTCGCGGATACTCGCCTGGTGATATCCCTTCTCTGCGAAGATGGACGCGGCGGTGCGGAGGATGCTCTCCAGCTTCGCGTCGTACGCCGTGCGTTCCTGGGTCATCGGAAGAAATTGAGAGGTCGGCGCCGCAACTCACACCTGGCACCGGGATCCGCGGTTCGGGAGAGGGCCGCGGAGCGCGATCTGAGCCACCCACGGGGTGCCTGTTCGAACGTCCGATACAACGTACCGTGGGCTCGGAAAGGGTGTCAAGATGACCGTCGTTGACGTGCGCGAGCAGCCGTTGCTATGTTGCGAAGGCCGCTCCGGGCCGCTCCGGGCCGCTCCGGGCCCATCGCCCCGATCATACCCGACCTCCCTCGATGCGAGTCGCACCCCCGTCCTCACCCTGCCTCCTGCTGCTCGCGGCCGCACTGCTCGTGCTCCCGGCCTGCCAGGATTCGCCCACCGTACCGGACGCGATTCAGCGGCTGGCGGGTGGCGAGGAGTGGGTGGCGGTCAGCGCACCCGTCGGGCTTCCGGGCCTCTCGACCTGGACCGCGCTGGTCTCCGGATCCACGGTGGAAGGCCGCGAGGCCCGGGTGCTGATCCGTGATCTGGAGCGGCGTTCCCGTGAAGCGCGCCGGGAGGGACGGCTGAGAGGCGCCGTCGAGCTTCATCGGGAGGCGGAGCGGATTGCGGTGCTCGCCCTGGATCGCGCACCCGATCCGCGCACGCTGCAGCACGCCCTGGATGGCATCGAGTTCTGGAGCCACCGTGTCGACGCGGAGTTCGACGCCCAGCGTTTCCCGGAACTGGCATCTTCCCGCGGGCGAGTGGCCCAGGCGCGGGAAAGCGCCGTGCAGCTGCTCGCTGCCGGAGATACGGCGGAGGCCATCCTGCAGATCGCGCTGGCCGTGGAGCTGATCCGTGAGCACGCCCCCGAAAGCGTCGCCCTGCGGGTACTCGGTCGGGCGGAGCAGCGGATCGACGAAGCCAGCCTCGCGGCGGCTTCGGCCGAACGGGCGCTGAACCTGATCGTCAATGCGCGCCAGGAGCTGATCGCCGGCGACCCGCGACGGGCTCTGCACCGTGCCCTGTACGCGCTGCAGATCGTCGAAGGCAGCGAGGTGCGTACGGTGCGTACACCGGGTGAGCCAGGCTGCGAGGCTGAAGGGTGCTGATCCCCGACCGCCGATTCGGGGTGTCGATCGGTTGAATACCGCCGGACCTCGGGTTATCTTTCGCTCTGGTCTCGCAATCGCGGGCCGGGCTGGCGGAACTGGTAGACGCAAGCGACTCAAAATCGCTCGCCGCAAGGCTTGGGGGTTCGAGTCCCCCGCCCGGTACTGGACAACACAGGGGCCGCTCCTTCACGGGAGCGGCCCCTGCCGCGTACATGGCTCCGCGGCGCGGCGGGGCATGGAGCTTGAACACCCCGGCAGCCTGTCAGGAGGACCGGAGGCGGCACCGGTCCGGCAGGAGCCAGACCAGAGAACGCGAACCCGGAGTGGCGATGCAGAAGCAAGCGGAGCGGGACCAGGTGGAGAAGCGGCTGCAGGAGGAGCGCGAGCGGGCGCTCGATGCGATCCAGGAATTCGATCGCGAGCGGGAAGTCAGCCTCCAGGAGGACACCGGGGAACTGAGCGTGTACCGCTTCCACATGGCGGACATCGGCACGGAAGCGATGGAGCGGGAGAAGCAGTTCCTCCTGGCGAGCAAGGAGGGAGAGCGGCTCTACGAGATCGATGAGGCGCTCCGGCGACTCTACGGCGACCCGGATTCGTTCGGAATCTGCGAGAATTGCGGGCGCCAGATCTCCCTGGAGCGGCTGATGGTGGTTCCCGCGACGACGTTGTGCGCGGAGTGCGTGCGGGCGGCGGAGGAATAGCGCCAGCGTACGCCCGGATTCACTTGCCGGGCGTGCTGTTCGGCTCTTATACTCCCGCGGCTCGGGCCGGGGTTGGCCCGCTGCCCCCGGACGCGCCGGCCAGCGGTGTCCGCGAGTCACGTCGAAACGATTCTCTGGTGCAAAGGACCGGATAAATGTCGAACGCCGGGTTGGAGGGAGTGGTCGTAGCGC
This sequence comes from uncultured Gemmatimonadales bacterium, assembly GCA_963793235.1. Classification (GTDB taxonomy): domain Bacteria; phylum Gemmatimonadota; class Gemmatimonadetes; order Longimicrobiales; family Longimicrobiaceae; genus CAWBZF01. The sequence continues at coordinate 272,751 of CAWBZF010000006.1, read as the reverse complement.
AGACCAGACTGAGCGCGATCAATGGTGAGGTGGGCGAGCTGATCTATGCGGGCTATGAGATCGACGACCTCGCAAGGAACACGACCTTCGAGGAGGTCACCTACCTGCTCTGGAACGGCCGACTACCGACGACCGCCGAGCTGCGGGAGTTCGCCGGGCAGCTCGCGGCAGAGGCGGCGATCAGCGACGCGACGCATGCTCTGCTTCGCACCCTCCCCACCGGCGGCGACGCGATGGCAGCGCTCCGCACCGCGGTCTCCTTCCTGGCGCTGGAGGATGCGGAGGCCGACGACAACTCCGACGGGGCGAACCGCCGCAAGTCCATCCGGCTGACCGCGAAGATTCCGACGATCATCGCCGCCTTCGATCGGATCCGGAAGGGACTCGAGCCGGTCGCGCCTCGACAGGGGCTCGACACGGCTGGCAACTTCCTCTACATGCTCAACGGGGAAGAGGCCGACGAGCTGCGTGCGCGCACCTTCGACGCGGCGCTCGTGCTGCACGCCGAGCACGGGATGAACGCCTCGACCTTCTCAGCCCGGGTGACGGCGGCAACGCAGTCCGACATCTATTCTGCCGTGGTCTCCGCGATCGGCACGCTGAAGGGCCCACTTCACGGCGGCGCCAACGCGCGCGTGATGCAGATGCTGGCCGAGATCGACCGGAGTGGCCAGGAGCCTGCCACCTGGGTGCACGACGCGCTGCAGAGGGGCGAGCGGGTGATGGGATTCGGCCACCGCGTGTACAAGGCGACCGATCCTCGCGCGACGGTGCTGCGCGAGCTCGCAGACGAGATCATGCAGGGGCAGGGTGACACCCGCTGGCTCGACCTCTCGGATCAGGTCCGCGAGTCGATGCGCAGGAGATGGAGGAGCGCGGCAAGAAGATCTACCCCAACGTGGACTTCTTCTCCGCCTCCGTCTACACCACCCTGGGGATCGAGATGGACCTGTTCACGCCCATCTTCGCCATGGCGCGGATCTCGGGGTGGACGGCCCACCTGCTCGAGCAGTACGCCAACAATCGCCTCATCCGTCCCAAGGCCGAGTACGTCGGTCCGCGTGGCCTGAAGGTGGGGCCAGCGGAGGAGCGCTGAGATTGCAGTTCCTTTCCGACCGGTGGGGTGCGGCGGTTCGCCCGTCGCGCCCCATCTTCGTCTGAGTGTCTTTCGAGTTACATCCTTCAGCCCGCAGAGAGCCGATGTCGAACGCCTGGACACCCACAACGCCGAACGGTGGCGAGCGCATCACCATCGCGAACGAGCAGCTTCGCGTCCCCGATAACCCGGTGATCCCCTTCATCGAGGGTGACGGCACCGGTGTGGACATCTGGGCCGCCTCACGGCCCGTGCTCGACGCCGCGGTGGAGAAGGCGTACGGCGGCTCCCGCTCGATCCGCTGGATGGAGGTGCTCGCGGGGGAGAAGGCGTTCAACCAGACCGGTGACTGGCTCCCGGAAGCCACCCTGGAGGCGTTCCGCGAGTTCCTGGTGGGGATCAAGGGCCCGCTTACCACACCGGTCGGCGGAGGGATCCGCTCCCTGAACGTGGCGCTGCGTCAGCAGCTGGACCTGTACGCATGCGTGCGCCCGGTGCAGTGGTTCAGTGGCGTTCCCTCCCCGGTCCGGCAGCCGGGCGACGTGAACATGGTGATTTTCCGCGAGAACACCGAGGACATCTACGCCGGCATCGAGTTCGAGGAGGGTACCGAGGACGCGCGGACGTTCTCGCGGCTGCTCCGGGAGAACTTCGCCGATCGGTTCAGGAAGGTGCGCTTCCCGGACAGCTCCGGATTCGGCCTGAAGCCCGTTTCCCGCGAGGGGACCGAGCGCCTGGTGCGTGCGGCGATCCGCTACGCGCTGGAGCAGGGCCGCCGCTCGGTGACGCTGGTGCACAAGGGGAACATCATGAAGTTCACCGAGGGCGCCTTCAAGACGTGGGGGTACGAGCTCGCGGAGCGCGAGTTCGGCGACCGCGTGTTCACCTGGGCCGAGTACGATCGGATCAGGGATGCGGACGGGGAGAAGGCCGCCAACGACGCGCAGAGCGCCGCCGAAGGGTCCGGTAAGCTCATCGTCAAGGACTCCATCGCCGATGCCTTCCTGCAGCAGATCCTGACGCGCCCGAAGGAGTATGATGTGATTGCCACACTGAACCTCAACGGCGACTACGTTTCCGATGCACTGGCGGCGCAGGTCGGCGGGATCGGGATCGCACCGGGCGCCAACATCAACTACGTCACCGGTCACGCCATCTTCGAGGCCACGCACGGGACGGCGCCCAAGTACGCGGGCAAGGACATGGTGAACCCCGGCTCCGTCATCCTCTCCGGAGAGATGATGCTCCGTTACATGGGTTGGGGTGAGGCCGCGGATCTGATCCTGAAGGGGCTCCAGGGGGCCATCGATCAGAAGACGGTGACCTATGACTTCGAGCGGATGATGGAGGGTGCGACCAAGGTCTCCACCTCCGCGTTCGGCCGGGAGATCATCTCCAACATGTGAAGCGGAGCGGTCGCGCGCCGGCCGCACCCACCCGAGAGAGGACGCTGATGCGAGTACGAGTGGAGCAGGTGGACTGCACGGAGTTCGAGACTCCGCTGCTTGCAGTCAAGATCTTCGAGGGTGAGGCGGAGCTGGTGGGGCCGGTCGCGAAGGTGGACGAGCGACTCGGCGGTCGAATCGCCGATGTGATCGCCCGCGGCGACTTCCGCGGACGTGAGGGGCAGACGCTGGTGCTCTACCCGGACGGCGGGTCGCTGCCGGCGGAGCGCGTGCTCCTGGTCGGGCTCGGCAAGCGCGACGGCCTGGACGCCGAGCGGCTTCGCAGAGCGGCGGCCACTGCGGCCCGGCAGGCGGCGCGGCACGGTGTGACCCGCTTCGCATCGCTGATGCACCACGCCGAGCTGGTTTCCGACCGCATCGATGCCGGCGCCGCGGCGCGCGCCATCGTGGAGGGCGCGATCCTCTCGGGGTATCGCTTCGACGAGCTGAAGTCGGCTCCCGCGGAGGATGAGGCGGAGCCGCAGGAAGTCGAGGAGATGGTGGTGCTGGAGAAGGTGGAGGCGAAGGCGGCGCAGATCCGGGAAGCGATACGGATCGGTAGTGCAATGGCTGGGGGGGAGATGCTGGCGCGCCGCCTCGGCAACCTTCCCGGCAACGTCGCCACGCCGAGTTATCTGGCGGAGACGGCCGAGCGCATCGGCCGCGACCACGGCATGCAGGTGACGGTGCTCGGCCCCGCCGGCCTCAAGGCGGAGGGAATGCACGCGCTTCTCGCGGTGGCCCAGGGGAGCGAGCAGGAGCCCCGCTTCATCATCATGGAGCACAGGAAGGGCGCGGCGGGGGCGAAGCCGCTGGTGCTGGTGGGCAAGGGCCTCACCTTCGACGCGGGCGGCATCTCCATCAAGCCGGCGGCGGGGATGGAGGAGATGAAGTTCGACATGTGCGGTGCCGCCGCCGTGCTCGGCGCGATGCAGTCGATCGGTGAACTCGGCGTGGAGGCCAACGTGGTGGCGCTCGTGCCCTCCAGTGAAAACCTCCTCTCCGGCGCGGCCGTGAAGCCGGGGGACGTGATCCGCAGCCATCTCGGCAAGACGATCGAGGTGATCAACACCGATGCCGAGGGGCGGCTGATCCTCGCCGATGCGCTGTCGTACGCCCGCCGCTACGAGCCGGCCGCCGTGCTGGATGCGGCGACCCTCACCGGCGCGTGCGTGATCGCGCTCGGCAACACCGCCAGCGCGGTGCTCGGCAACGACGAGGCCCTGATCCAGGAGATCCGTGACGCCGGCGACCGGGTGGGCCAGCGCATGTGGCAGCTTCCGATGTTCGACGAATACCGTGAGCTGATCAAGTCGGATTACGCAGACATCAAGAACTCCGGCGGGCGCGCGGCGGGAACCATCACAGCCGCCTGGTTCCTGCGCGAGTTCGTCGATGGTTTCCCCTGGGCGCACCTGGACATTGCCGGTACTGCGTATGGCGACGGCAAGCTGCCGTACCAGAGCAAGGGTGCCACGGGCGCGCCGGCTCGTGCGTTCGTGGAGTGGGTGATTGCCCGCAGCTCCTGAAGCCCGTCGCCGGCCTTTCGCCGCCGGAGGAACCGTGCTTCGGTTCGTACTCCCGCTCCTCGTCCTCCTGACGGGGGCGCTGTTCACCGCTCCCGCGGTGGCGCAGACTCCGGTTCCCGCTCCCGTTCCCACCGCGACCGACACCAGCCCGCGGGACACGGTGCGCATCGCCGTTCCACCCGAGGGCGTGGTTTCAGACACGCTTCCGCGCGACACCCTGCGCTCGGGTGTGCCGGATACGCTCCGGCCTGCGCCGCACATCCCGCGTTTCCCCGAGGTGGGGCGCGTCGGCTTCGCGGAAGCGCGCTGGGTTTGGACGCGCGACGAACTGCTCCGCTTCCACAACCTCTCCCTGGTCGAACTCCTCGGGCGGATCCCCGGGCTCGACATCATCCGCGCCGGCGGAGCCGGTTCCCCGGCCGGCACCACCACGGCAGGGCTCGGGGGCGGGCGCCTGCGGGTGTTCCGGGACGGCTTTGAGCTGGATCCACTCAACGTCACCGTTCTGGACCTGCAGGAGATCGGTCTCATCGACCTGGATCTGGTGCGCGTGGAGCGGACGCTGACAGAGACCCGCATCCACCTGCGCACCTTCCAGCTGCGCGACATGCGCCCCTTCTCCGAGCTGGAGCTCGGCACCGGGAACTTCCAGGCGCGTTTTCTCCGCGCGCTCTTCGTCCGCCCGGTCTTCGGCGGCAGCGTGCTGAGCGCCTCGTTCGATCTGAGCAACGCCGGAAGGTACCGGCTGGTGGAACCGTCCGGTTTCACCACGGCCCGCGTCCGCTGGGATCACGCGCTCGGCGACCGGAGCGGCGTGCAGGTGGAGTACCTGTTCGGCTCGGTGAACCGTGAGAGCGCGGTGCTTCCGACGGACTTCGAGCGCCGCGAGCTCGTGCTGCGTGGTCGAACGGCGCTCGGCGAGAATCTTCAGCTGGAGGCGGTGGCCGGCCGCGCCTCCCACATTCCGGACCTCCCCGGCCAGGATCCGCTGACCGGCGTGCCGGAAACTCCGAGTCCGGCGACCGACACGCTCGATTTTCGCGCCAGCGTCACCCAGTTCGGAGCGCGCGCTCTCTGGCGGCCTGCGTTCGGCTTTCTGGAAGGGAACGCGCGGGCGCGAGCCGGTGCCGGCAACGCGTTTTCCGGCCCCGGTCTGGAAGTCGGGGCCCGGGCAGGGGTGCAGCCGGCCGGTTGGATCGGTGCAGAAGCAGGCGTCCGCGGCACCTCACTCGCAGCGGGAGGGGCGACGGAGATGGAGGTGGTGGCGCGACTCGGGCCGGCAGCCGGCGTCACGCTGTTCGGTGCGCTGGCCGCGGGTGAACGATGGGTTACCTGGCGGGCGGATACGCTCCGGGCCCTGCCGGACACGGTGGATGCGGGGGGCGCTCCCGTGCAGCGGTTCGCACGAGACGTGCGGCTGCTCCCGGTCCGGAGCGGCGTGGCGGGCACGCGATTTGGCGGCGAGCTGAGCACCGGCCGGGTCCGGCTGTCCGGTGCGATCAGGAGCTCTGCGGCCACCACGATCGTCCCATTCGGCTTCGGCTTCGACCGCCGGATGCCGGTTCTGGAGGTGGGAGCGGCCACCGGGTACGAGGCGAGCGCCTGGCTGGCCGCGCCCGGCGCGCTGCAGGGCCTCACCGCGGAGGCCTGGTATACCCACTGGACCGACCGGGGCGGCCGCCCCTATCTGCCCTCCCGCGAGGGAATGGCGGCGCTCGTCTTCACCGGCGAGTACCTGGAAGGGCAGTTCGAACCGCACGTGCGGCTCGAGGGCACCTACCGCGGCAATACCCTGGTGCCGTCGCAGGATCAGCAGACGCTGGTGGACCTGCCACCGTACCACATGCTGAACTTCAACCTTCAGCTCCGGATCCTGGACGTGCGCGCCTTCTTCCTCTTCGAGAACCTCCTGAACGAGCTGCAGGCCGAGCCGGTGGCCGGCCGCCTTCTCCCCGGAGCGCGCACCATGTACGGAATCCGGTGGTTCTTCCGCAACTGACGATGAACAGCGCACCTGCGAGCCCCGGATCGTTGACTTCACCCCGGGCCGCCGGTAGCTTTCCCGATTGCCGAACGAGGGGATGAATGATCCGCAGCATGACGGGGTACGGCGAGGGCGAGACGGTCACGGAGGCGGGGCGCGTGCGGGTGGAGCTGCGCACGGTCAATCACCGCTACCTCAATGTGAACTCGCGGCTCCCCCTGGCGCTGTCCAGGATGGAGCCGGAGCTGCGGGAGTGGCTCCGCGGTCCCTTCTCGCGCGGGCACGTCAACTGTACGGTGCGCATCGAGAAGGATGATGCGGCGTCGGCGGCAGGGTTCCGGATCGACGAGGAGCGGGTCACCGGATATCTGGCCCTCTTTCGTGAACTCTCGGACCGCTTCGGCGTCGGCGGCGCTCCCGACCTCTCCCTGCTGACCCGCTTCAACGACGTGATCGTCCGGGCGGATCCGGAGGGTGAAACCGCCGAGATCACGCCGGCCCAGCTCCGCGAAGCGGTTCTCGCCGCCGCTGAGCAGACCAACCGGATGCGCGAGAGCGAGGGCCTCCGACTGCACCGTGATCTCGAGGAGCGAGTCGACTCCATCGAGGCAGCGCTGTCCGAGATCGAAAATCTCGCCCCCGAGCGCCTCCGCTCCGAGCGAGACCGGCTGCGGGGGGCAGTTCGGGAGCTTCTGGACGGCGTCGCCCCGGACGAGACGAGAATCGCGCAGGAGATCGTGATGCTCGCCGAACGCTGGGACGTCAACGAGGAGCTGGTGAGGTTCCGCTCCCACATCGAGCTTGTTCGAGAGCTGCTGGACTCCAGCTCGGAGGAGCCGGTCGGGAAGCGGCTCGGCTTCCTGGTTCAGGAGATGCACCGGGAAGCGAACACCATCGGTGCCAAGGCCAACAGCGCTGCGATCGCACACCGGGTGGTCACCATCAAGGACGAGATCGAGCGGCTGCGCGAGCAGGTGGAGAACGTGGAGTGAGCCGCGCCTGGGAGAGCCACACCTTCCCCGTCATCTTCGCGGCTCCTTCGGGTGCCGGGAAGACCAGCATCGCACAGGAGCTGCGCTCGCGCCGCGGCGACGTCACCTTCTCGGTGTCGGCGACGACGCGCCCGCCCCGTCCCGGAGAGCGGGACGGCGTGGACTACTTCTTCCACGCGGAGGAGGAGTTCCGGCAGATGGTGGACGCGGGCGAGCTCCTGGAGTGGGCGGAGGTCCACGGCAACCTGTACGGGACGCCGCGTCGCAACCTGGATCGGGCGCTGGAGCAGGGACACTTCCTGATCCTGGACATAGACGTGCAGGGCTCACGGCAGGTGCGTGCCGCCGTCCCGGACGCAGTCTCCATCTTCGTGCTCCCTCCCTCGGGAGGGGAGCTGGCTCGCCGGCTGGCGGGGCGGGGGAGTGAGGCGCGTGAGGTGAGAGAGCGGCGGCTCCGAGCCGCGCGGGAGGAGATCCGTGCGGTGAGCGAGTTCGATTATGTGATCGTGAACGAGGAGATCGACAGCTCGGTGCAGGCCGTGGAGAGGATTCTGGAGTGCGAAAGCCACAGGGTACGGCGGCTCCGGGAGATCGATACGCTGGTGGAGCGGCTCTGGGACGAGGTCGATCGATATCTGCTGGAAGAGGCGCGCAACGACGCGCCTTCAACATCTGACGAGGAGCAACGGCGATGAAGGTGATCACACCGGGAGAGGTGGCGCGGAGCACCGGGAGCAAGTACCTGGGCGTCCTCGTGGCGGCGAAGTACGCGCGGTCGCTGAATGAGTTCCGGAGCGGCGAGGTGTTCGAGGAGCCGGCTCCGGGTGCGGAGCTCCGCGAGAAGCTCTCGACCACGGCTCTGCGGGAAGTCGCGCAGGGGAGTGTCGAGTATCATCTCGTGGAGCGCCGCCGCCCCGAGCACTGAGGGCGGATGCCGGACCGCTCGCGTGAGGCGCGGCGCCCGTTCACCGGGCGCCGCGTCGTGCTTGGTGTATGCGGCGGCATCGCCGCCTACAAGGCGATCCAGGTCGCGCGCGATCTGACGCAGGCCGGCTGCACCGTGGATGTCGTGCTCACACGGGGCGCACTGGAGTTCGTCAGGCCGATCTCCTTCGAGGCGCTCACCGGGCGACCGGCGCACACCACCATGTACGCGCCGGGCGAGCCGCTCACCCACATCACGCTCGCCCGCGATGCCGACCTTCTTCTCGTCGCGCCCGCCACCGCCAACTTCATCGCTCGCGCCGCGGCCGGGATGGCGGACGACCTGCTGACGGCCGTTCTCCTCGCGACGGACGCTCCGGTACTCGTCTGCCCCGCCATGAACGACCGCATGTTCGCCCACCCGGCGACGAGCGCCAACCTGGAGCGGTTGCGGGAGTTCGGCTACCAGACCGCCGGTCCGGCCGTGGGACCGCTCGCCTGGGGTGAGGGCGAGGGGCCGGGACGCCTGCTCGAGCCGGAGGAGATCGTGGAGGAGGCGGGGCGCCTTCTCGAAAGTGACTCGCGGCTGGCGGGCCTGAACGTGCTCGTCTCGGCGGGTCCGACGCGTGAGGCGATCGACCCCGTTCGCTACATCGGCAACCGTTCATCGGGCCGGATGGGGTACGCGATCGCGGCGGCAGCGTGGCGGCGCGGTGCCCGGGTCACGCTGGTTTCCGGCCCCGCCTCCCTCCCCGCGCCGAGAGGCTGCCAGCGGGTGAGTGTCGAATCCGCCGAGGAGATGTACCTGGCTGTGGCCGAGCGGATCGGTGACGCGGACGTGCTGCTGATGGCCGCCGCGGTGGCCGACTTCCGCCCCGCCACGGCAGCGGGCGAGAAGCTGAAGAAGCGCGACGGTGCACCCCCCGACATCGTGCTCGAGGCGACCCGCGACGTGCTGCGCGCCACGCGAGACGCTCGCAAGCCGGGGGCGGTCGTGGTCGGCTTCGCGCTGGAGACGCGGGACGTGCTCGTCAACGGCCGCGCCAAGCTCGACGGGAAGGGGCTGGACCTGATCGTCGCCAACGACGCCACCGAGCCGGGCGCCGGCTTCGAAGTGTCCACCAACCGGGTCACCATCCTTTCCGCCGATGGCGCAGAGGAATCGCTCCCGCTGATGTCGAAGGGCGGCGTGGCGGACGAAATTCTCGACCGTGTGGAGGCTCTCCTCACCCGCGGACGCGGATGACGGATCCGCGGGATCTGCTCGCGCGCTATCTCCGGCAGCGTGGTGACCTCGGGGAGCGCGAGCTCCAGCTGGAGTCCCTCACGCCCGACCAACTGCATCGTCTGCTCGTCGCCACGCCGTCCGTGGATGAGCCGATCACCCCGCAGGTTGCCGGCGGTGTCACGAGTCACCCGGTTCCCCGGCCCGCTCCGGGTTCGCCGGCCCGACCGACCGGCGGCGCGGCCCCCTCCGCGCCCGCCATGCCCCCGGTGCAGACGCGCCCGATCCTTCCCTCGGTCTCAACCGAATCCATCGTTCAGCTCGGCAGCCTGGAGCAGCTCAGAGAGGTCGCGCTCGGCTGTCCGCGCTGCCGGCTCTGCGAGACGCGGGGGCACGTGGTGTTCGGCGAGGGGAGCCCGACGGCCGACCTGCTCGTCGTGGGCGAGGCGCCCGGCGCGGACGAGGACCGGTACGGCCGTCCTTTCGTGGGACGCGCAGGGAAACTGCTCGATCTGCTCCTGTCAAGCGTGGGCTTCTCCCGCGAATCGATCTATATTTGCAACGTACTGAAGTGCCGCCCGCCGGGTAACCGGAACCCGGAACCCGAAGAAATCGAGGCGTGCAGCCCCTATCTGCGCCGGCAGGTGGAGCTGGTGCGTCCGCGGGCGATGCTCGCGGTCGGTGGCTTCGCGGCGCAGACGCTTCTCGGCAGCACCACGCCGATCGGCCGCCTGCGAGGCACGGTGCACCAGTACGAAGGAGTTCCGCTGGTGCCGTCGTACCACCCGGCCGCACTGCTCCGGAACCCGGTGTGGGTGCGCCCCGTCTGGGAGGATCTTCAGCGCCTCCGCGAAGTTCTCGATCGCCACTGAGCCGTACGCCCGCTCCGGCTCCGCCGCTCATCTGTCCCGCAGCTCGCCCTGATTCGCCATGCAGTCCATGCCGTCCGTCGCTCCCACCGCCCATGTGACGCCGCTCCCCGCGGCGTTCGCGGACCGTCGTCCGCCCTACTCGCTGGAAGCGGAGATGTCGGTGCTGGGCGGCATGTTCATCGATGCCGATGCCGTCGTGAAGGCGGTGGAGCTACTCGACGACTCCATGTTCTACCGGGAAGCGCACCGGCGCCTCTTCCGGGCCATGGTGAGGATGTGGCAGACGGGAGAGGTGATCGATGTGATCACTCTCTCCGAGTTCCTCAAGAACGCGGGTGATTTCGAGACCGTCGGTGGCTCCGCGTATCTGGCGCAGCTGCTGGACGCGGTGCCCACCGCCGCCAACATCGAGTATCACTCCCGCATCGTCCGGGAGAAGGCGATCCTGCGCCGCCTGATCGAGGCCGCCACCGGCATCATCCAGAGCACCTTCGACCAGCAGGGGGAGGTCGAGGCGATCCTGGATGAGGCCGAGCAGAAGATCTTCCAGATCGCACAGACCCAGGACCGAAAGGGCTTCGTCTGGATCAAGGAGCTCCTCTGGCCCGCCATGGAGCAGATCGAGCTGCTCTCCCAGAACGCCTCCTCGATCACCGGGATTCCTACCGGTTTTGCCGATCTGGACACCATCACTGCCGGATTCCAGAAGGGAGACCTTATCATCGTTGCGGCGCGACCTTCCATGGGGAAGACCGCGTTCACCCTGAACATCGCGCAGCACGCCGCGATCAGTGCGCAGCGAGCGGTCGCCTTCTTCTCTCTCGAGATGAGCAAGGAATCCCTGGTTCAGCGCATGCTTACCGCCGAGGCACGGGTGGATGCTTCCCGCGTGCGAACCGGGCGGCTGCGCGACGACGATTACCCGCGCCTCGCCCAGGCGGCGGGACTGCTGAACACCGCGCCGATCTACATCGACGACACGCCGGCCATCTCCATCCTGGAGATGCGAGCCAAGGCGCGACGGCTGAAGTCCGACCGTGACGACCTCTCCATGATCGTGGTCGATTACCTGCAGCTGATGCAGGCCGGCGGAAAGATCGAGAGCAGGCAGCAGGAGGTCTCGGAGATCTCACGCGGACTGAAGGCGCTCGCCAAGGAGCTGCAGGTGCCCGTGGTGGCGCTGTCGCAGCTCAGCCGGGCCGTGGAGTCCCGGCCTGACAAGCGACCCATGATGTCCGACCTCCGAGAGTCGGGCGCCATCGAGCAGGACGCCGATGTGATCATGTTCCTGTACCGGCCGGAGTACTATCACGGGCCCGTGGACAAGGACGGGAACAGCCTGGAAGGCCGAGCCGAGGTGATCGTGGGCAAGCAGAGAAACGGTGCGACCGGCACCATCCCGCTGATGTTCCACAAGGAGTTCACGCGCTTCGAGAACTTCACCTTCCGCAACGACGAGGGACATTGAACCGGGCGGAGTGCCACCGTGCGAGGTGTGACCGGTGAGCAGGGTGAAGACGCGGTTCTTCTGTACCGAGTGCGGAGACGACACGCCGCGCTGGGAAGGCCAGTGTCCCTCGTGCCGGGCCTGGAACACTCTCGTACAGGAGCCGGTCTCCCGTGGCGTGGTGAAATCGGGTCGCTCCGGTGGTGGGGTTCTGCAGGGGTTGCCCGGCATCGCGCGACCGGTGCGGCTGCGCGATGTGGAGGGGACCCAGGGTGAGCGGTGGTCCTCCGGTCTGGGAGAGTTCGATTTCGTCCTGGGCGGCGGAATCGTGCCGGGATCGGTGATCCTGGTCGGGGGCGAGCCCGGGATCGGCAAGTCCACCATCCTGCTGCAGGTGGCGGAGCGGTTGCAGGCGGGTGGTCACGCCGCTCTCTATGTTTCGGGGGAGGAGTCTGCGTTGCAGGTGCGCCTGCGGGCAGACCGGCTGGGCGGCGGGGCAGGCGACGTGACCGTGCTTCCGGAGACGGAGCTCGGCGCCATCCTGGGCCAGGCCGGTGAGTTGAAGCCGGACGTTCTCCTGATCGACTCCATCCAGACCGTGTACTCCCCGGAACTGGAAGGGGCACCAGGAAACGTGGGGCAGGTGAGGGAGTGTGCCGCGCGGCTCCAGCGGTTCGCCAAGGAGACCGGTACCGCCGTCTTCCTGGTCGGCCACGTCACCAAGGGCGGCGGGATCGCCGGACCGAAGACGCTGGAGCACATCGTCGACACCGTGCTCTACTTCGAGGGAGCCGGTTCCCTGGATCACCGGGTGCTGCGCGCCACCAAGAATCGCTTCGGCGGCGTGGACGAGATCGGGATCTTCGAGATGAGCTCAAGGGGCCTTCTGCCTGTGACGAACCCCAGCGAACTCTTCCTGGGGGATCGCGGGACGGGCCGGTCGGGCTCCGCGGTGGTGGCCACGCTGGAAGGCACCCGCCCGCTGCTGGTGGAAGTACAGGCGCTCGCCGCGAAAGCACCCTACGGCGCTCCGCAGCGGGTGACCACCGGATTCGACCACAAGCGGTTGGCCCTCCTGCTCGCCGTGCTGGAGAAGCGGGCGGGGATCCCTTTCGGGCAGCTGGACGTCTTCCTGAACGTGGTCGGCGGCCTCCGCATCGCGGAGACCGCAGGGGACGCGGCGGTGGCTGCGGCGCTCGCCTCCAGCGTGTTCGACCGCGCCGTTCCCGCGGATGCGGTCATCGTCGGGGAGATCGGACTCGGCGGGGAGATTCGCACGGTCGGGCAGGTGGAGCGGCGCCTCGGCGAGGCGGCGCGGATGGGATTCGCGCGCGCCTTCGTGTCGCCCAAGGCCCGCGGTGTCCGGACCCCACCCGGAATCACCCTTGTGGAGAGCGAGGACGTCGGTGAGCTCGTCAGACAGCTCTTTCCCTGATCGGCGCGTCGCCGCCATCGTGGTGGCGGGCGGATCGGGGAGACGAATCGCCGACGCGGCGGCCGGAGCGCGGAAGCAGTACCTCGAGGTGGGTGGCGTTCCCGTGCTCCTCCGCGCCATCCGACCCTTCGTGGATCATGCCGCAGTGCGCGAGGTGATCGTCGTGCTCCCGGCCGAGGACGTCGGGGCGCCGCCCCCATGGCTCGCCGAGGTGAGGGTCACGCTGGTCGGCGGCGGGGCGGAGCGGGGCGATTCGGTGTGGAACGGGCTCTCGGCGCTGAGCGATGAGACGGAGCTGGTGCTGGTGCACGACGGGGCGCGACCCTTCGTCACCGCCGCACTGATCGACCGGGTGCTCGCCGCAGTGGCGGAGGGGGGAGCGGTTCCGGCCCTGCCGGTCACCGAAACGGTCAAGGAGGAAGGCGGCGACGGCCTGGTCGCGCGGACGCCCGACCGGTCTCGCCTCTGGAACGCGCAGACGCCGCAGGCCTTCCGACGGCATCTGCTGGTCAGCGCCTACCGACGCGCACGGGACGAGAAATGGAGCTTCACGGACGACGCCTCGGTGGTGGAGCGCGCCGGATTTCCCGTCCGCCTCGTGACGGGAGCGCCCGAGAACCTTAAGATCACCAGACCGGAAGACCTTGAGATCGCCGAGCTGATTGCCCGGCGGTCGAACACCCCGGACGGAGCGGGGCGTCCCGGATAACTGGGCAACGGCATGATGATGAGTGACGAGAAGGGTAATGGCGTGGAAGCGACCACCTACAACATCCTGTTCGTGTGTACTGGCAATACGTGCCGCTCTCCGATGGCGGAGGCACTCGCCCGTTCGGAGCTGGCGAGGCGCGACTGGCACCACGTGGCGGTTGGCTCGGCGGGCGTGGCCGCACAGGATGGACATCCCGCCTCAGAGCACGCTCTCGCGGTGCTCGCCCGGCACGGGATGGATGCGAGCGACCATCGCGCGCGGGCCCTGACGCCGGAGCTGGTCGACTGGGCCGATCTGATCCTCGCGATGAGCCGATCGCATCTCCCCTCCATCGCCCGCATGGGCGGGGCGGAGAGGATGGCGCTGCTCGCCTACTTCGCCCACGAAGATGAACGGCGGGGCGGTGTGGCCGATCCGTTCGGTGGGGATGAGATGGAGTATGAGATCACCTTTCAGCAGCTCGAGCAGATGGTGCGCGACTCGCTCGACCGGCTCACGCCGATCCTCAGCCCCTGAATGACATCGGTGACTGCGAGCACCCGCCTGATAGCCCTCCTGGGCGATCCGGTGGGCCACTCGCTATCCCCCGTGTTCCAGAACGCTGCTTTTGAGGCCTCCGGTCTCGACGCCGTCTATCTGGCGCTGGCGGTGCGAGCGGGTGAGCTCCCGGCTCTGCTGCGCGCGGTGGCGCTCTCCGGCGGCGGCGGCAACGTGACGGTCCCGCACAAGCAGATCGCCGTGGCCGCGCTGGACAGGGCCACCGACGCCGTGCGGGCGACCGGCGCGTGCAACACCTTCTGGTGCGAGGACGGCCGCGTGTGTGGGGACAACACGGACGTGGCCGGCTTCCGTGAAGCCGTGCGATGTCTGATCGACGACCTCGCCGGTGCGCGGGTTCTCCTGCTCGGCGCCGGCGGCGCGGCACGGGCGGTGATCGCGGCGCTGGCCGATGCGGGCGTGGCCGAGATCCGCATCCGCAACCGCACCCCAGCCGCGGCCGAGGCGCTGGTCGTCGCAATGGGCGGGATGGGGGCCTCACTCGCTGCCGAAGCTCCCTCTGCGGCCTCGCATCCCGCGTATGATCTGATCGTCAACGCAACCTCTCTGGGTCTGCGGAACGGCGATCCCGAGCCACTCCCGGTCCACCGGATTGCGCCGGGCACGCCGGTGATCGACCTGGTCTATCGGCGCGGTGAGACGGAGTGGGTACGAGCGCTGCGGGCGCGTGGGCACCCCGCGGCAGACGGCGCCGAGATGCTGCTGCACCAGGGAGCGGCCGCCTTCCGCAGGTGGTGGGGAAGGGAGGCGCCGATGCAGGTGATGCGCTCCGCCCTGGTCCGGTGAGATGATCTCCGGGGCGATGCTCGAGCGGCTGGCCGCCGGTTGGCTGGACCTGCTCTTCGCGCCCAGCTGCCTCGGCTGCCGGCAGCCGATCTCGACCGCCGCCGCCGACCGCATGACGTGTGCGGCCTGCTGGTCACGTCTCCGCCCGCTGCCGCTGCCACGATGCCCGAGATGCTGGTCTCCCCGTCCCACTCGGGTAGCCGGGATTCCCACCGCTCCCTGCTCGCTCTGCTCGCTTCTGCCACCCTCACTGCGTGCCGTGCGCTCAGCCTACGTGCACGGCACTCCGTTGCGGGAGCTGATCCACGCACTGAAGTACGGCGGGTGGTGGCGCCTCGGCGCCTCGCTCGGCAGGCGCCTCGCCCATCTGGAATACCCGGAAGAGGTCACGGAGGAGGTACGCCTGGTGGTGCCGGTGCCGCTCTCGCCCGCGCGGCTGCGGCAGCGCGGGTACAATCAGGCGCAACTGCTCGCTGCGGCGCTGTGCGAGGCACGCGGATGGGAATCGGCTCCGCAGCTGCTGCGACGCGTCCGTTCCGCCGGGTCTCAGACTGCCTTGCATCCCTCCGAGCGCCGGGCTAACGTAGCGGGCGCTTTCGAAGCCGTGGCAGGCGCGCCGATCCGTGGGGAACACATCATGCTCGTCGATGACGTGTGGACGACCGGCGCCACCGCCCTCGCCTGTGGCGAGGCGCTGCTGCGGGGCGGCGCGCGCTCGTACAGCGTCGTGACTTTCGCCCGGGCACTGCCCGGGCTCGACCGGTGAGCGGCGACATCCTCGGAGTTCGCGACCGCTCTCTTTTCTTTTCAGATCCATTACGGGGGCAATCATGGCGATTCGGGTGGCGATCAACGGGTTCGGACGCATCGGCCGCAACGTCCTCCGCGCCGCCAAGGAGGCCGGCGGAAACGACATCGACTTCGTGGCGGTGAACGACCTCACCGACACCAAGACGCTTGCCCACCTGCTCCGCCACGACTCCGTCCACGGCCACTATCAGGGTACGGTCGAGGCGCGGGAGAACGCACTCATGGTCGACGGGGACGAGATCCGCGTCCTCTCCGAGAAGGATCCGTCGCGGCTGCCCTGGGGTGATCTCGGCGTCGACATCGTTCTCGAGTCCACCGGCCGCTTCACCAACCGCGAGGACGCAGCCAAGCACCTGGAGGCCGGCGCGAAGAAGGTGATCATCTCCGCTCCGGCGAAGAACGAGGACATCACCATCGTGCTCGGCGTGAACGAGGAGAGCTACGATCCGGCCGCCCACCACGTGATCTCCAACGCCAGCTGCACGACCAACTGCCTCGCCCCGGTGGTCAAGGTGCTGCTGGACGAGTTCGGCTTCCGCCGCGGGCTGATGACCACCGTCCACGCCTACACCAACGACCAGCAGATCCTCGATCTGCCGCACAAGGACCTGCGTCGCGCCCGCGCGGCCGCGGTTTCCATCATCCCCACCACGACGGGCGCCGCCAAGGCCACGGGACTCGTGCTTCCGCAGGTGAAGGGGAAGATCGACGGGATGGCGATGCGTGTGCCGACACCCGATGTCTCCATCGTGGATCTCACCTGTGAGCTCGAGCGGGACGCGAGCGTGGATGAGGTGAACGCCGCCATGCAGGCCGCCGCGCACGGATCCATGAAGGGGATCCTCGCCTACGAGGAGTCGGAGCTGGTTTCCATCGACTTCGTCGGCAACCCGCACTCGGCCATCGTCGATGCCGCCGCGACTTCCAGCGTGGCCGGTCTCGTGAAGGTCGTGGCCTGGTACGACAACGAGTGGGGTTACTCGCAGCGCTGCGTGGACCTGGCCCGCTACGTCGGCGAGCGACTCTGAGATGCCGGTACTGGACAGACTCACCCTTTCCGATCTGGAGGACGCGGATCTCCGGGGAAGAAGAGTACTGGTTCGGGTGGATTACAACGTGCCGCTGGACGCGAGCCAGCAGGTCACCGACGACACACGCATCCGCGCCACGCTCCCGACGCTGAAGCGGCTCACGGCCGCAGGTGCACGGGTGATCCTCGCATCGCACCTCGGGCGTCCCGAGGGAAAGCGGGTGCCGGAGATGTCACTGCTTCCGGCGGCGCGGCGGCTCGCCGAACTGATCGATCGAAAGGTCGATTTCGTGGGCTCCACCAGCGGCCAGGAGGCGGAGGCGGCGGTGAGTGAGCTCGGCGATGGGGAGATCCTGGTGCTGGAGAATACCCGCTTCGACCCGGGTGACGAGGCGAACGACCCGGAGCTCTCCAGGGGGCTCGCCGCGCTGGCCGACCTCTTCGTGAACGATGCATTTGGTGCGGCGCACCGTGCACATGCCTCCACCGCCGGTGTGGCGGAGCGGGTGCGCGAGCGCGGCGGCCGCGCCGTCGCCGGCCTGCTGATGGAGCGTGAGCTCCGCTACCTCGGCGGTGCGCTGAACGAGCCGACCCGGCCGTTCGTTGCAATCCTCGGCGGCGCGAAGATTTCCGGAAAGATCGACGTCATCCGTGCGCTCCTGCCGAAGGTGGATCGCCTGCTGATCGGTGGAGCGATGGCAAACACCTTCTTTCGCGCGATGGGTCTGGAAACCGGTTCGTCGCTGGTCGAGGAAGAGCGAGTGGAGATGGCCGGCGATCTCCTCGAAGAAGCGGGTGAGAGTCTCCTGCTTCCGGAGGATCTGGTCGTTGCTCGCTCCATCTCCGAGGATGCCGAGACCCGAGCGGTGGCGCGGGACGCGATCCCCGAGGGGTGGTCTGCCCTCGATGTGGGTGACGAGACCGTGAGCCGCTACGCGGCCGAGATCCGCGGAGCCGGCACCGTGCTCTGGAACGGACCGATGGGCGTGTTCGAGGTCGCTCCCTTCAGCGCCGGGACTGAGGGTGTGGCCCGCGCGTTGGTGGAAGCGACGGATGCCGGCGCGACCACCGTTGTCGGCGGTGGAGACTCCGCTGCGGCCGTCGCAAAGCTCGGACTTTCCGAAGGCGTGTCGCACGTTTCCACCGGTGGCGGTGCCTCGCTCGAGTTCCTGGAGGGGCGTGAACTCCCCGGTGTGGCTCAGCTGTCCCGCAGCGGGGAGGGAGAATGATCTCGCTGAAGAGGCCGGTGATCGCAGGCAACTGGAAGATGCACATGGGGCCGGAGGAGACCCGGTCCTTCTTCCGTGAGTTCCTCCCGCTGCTGCAGGACGGCAACCCGGGCACGGTCGCCTTCTTCCCATCCGCGGTGTCACTTGCCGCGGCCCGGGAGGCAGTGCGCGAGCGAGGTGACGTTCTCCTGGGTGTTCAGAACATCCACTGGGAGGAGAAGGGCGCGTTCACGGGCGAAATCTCCGGCGCGCTCGCGGCCGGTGCAGGCGCCGCACTGACGCTGGTCGGCCACAGCGAACGCCGGCACGTGTTCGGCGAGACGGATGAGGAGACGCGAAAGAAGGTGGAGGCGGCGCTGCAGGCCGGCCTCGTACCGGTGCTCTGCGTGGGAGAGCTGCTCGAGGAGCGTGAGGCCGGGCGTGAGGCAGAGGTGGTGGAAAGCCAGCTCCAGGCGGCTCTTCCGGAGCTTGACGCGGCCCGGGCCCGGAGGATCCTGATCGCCTATGAGCCGGTGTGGGCGATCGGCACCGGCCTGACCGCCTCGCCCGCGGACGCCCAACAGATGCACGGTCGGATCCGCAGCTGGCTCGAACAACGTGTCGGCAGCGATGCAGCCGGGCTTCCGATCCTCTACGGGGGGAGCGTCAAACCCGACAACGCGCGAGAGCTTCTCTCCACTCCCGACGTGGACGGCGTCCTCGTCGGCGGGGCCAGCCTGGAGCCCGCCGGATTCGCCCGGATCTGCGCCGCCGCGGCTTGACAGAAATCCGGAACTCCGCTACGATTAGCCGTTTCCGGACCGATCCACCCGAACACGTTCTTCCGTGTACTACCTGCTGCTGACCCTTCTGATCCTCGACTCGTTTCTGCTCCTCGCGGTCGTCCTGCTGCAGGCCGGCAAGGGTGGCGGACTCGCCGCGATGGGTGCCGCCGGTGCCGGCTCGGACACACTGTTCGGGAGCCGCCAGGCCGCCACGCTCCTGACCAAGGCCACCTGGTGGACCGGCGGGATCTTCCTGGTGCTGGCCTTCACCCTCTCCATGATGTCCGGGCAGACGCGCGGCGCCGAGTCGATCCTGCGCGGCGTCGGGCAGCAGGCGCCGACCACCACCTCCCCGGCCATCGCACCGGGGGTGCAGCCGGTGCCGTCGGCAGATCCGGATCGGGTCCCGGGCGAT
The DNA here is from genome assembly GCA_963793235.1 of uncultured Gemmatimonadales bacterium. GTDB lineage: Bacteria > Gemmatimonadota > Gemmatimonadetes > Longimicrobiales > Longimicrobiaceae > CAWBZF01. The sequence continues at coordinate 253,498 of CAWBZF010000006.1, read as the reverse complement.
CAGGGCGCACCGCAGCCGGCCACGGAGCCGGTCGGCCCCTGAAGCTGCCGGAGCGCCGATCCTGTGCCGGGCCCCTCACCCAAGGTGTGAGGGGCCCGGTCTGCTTTGGTGACTCCGCGTCTCGGAACAGAAATTGCTCCTTCCGGCGCGCGAATCCGCGGTCGCTCGGACCGCAGGGGGGCGCGTCGTTACGACGGCATGCCTCGCAACTTCGGCAACGCTCGGGAGGTGGTGCCAGTGGCCCTCATCAAGAATGCATCGCGCGCGGTGCAGCGACAGGTGGATCTCACGACGGCGGTGTGCCAGGAGCGGCTCCTGGCGACTCACGTTCGCCACGTGCTGGCGATGGTGGACCTGGTCTCCGACCGGCTGGCCTTCGACGAGGCGCTCGACATCTACGTCCGGGTGCTCCGGCTCTCTCCTGAGCAGGCCCGCAACGTGGGAAGCCGGGCGCTGGCCGAACTCGGCCGACGCGACGCCGACGCACTCCGGCGCGCCACTGCGCAGGCGGCCGAACCCCGCGAGGTGGAGGACGAGCCGCTACCCGAGGCGAAGGACGGGACGCCCCGTTCAGACGCGCTCTTTGCGCGGATGCGCAGACGGGTGCGCGGGCGCGTCCAGGAGGAACTGCGCGAGCGGATCAACCTCGCGGCGGCCCGAACGGAAGACGACCTTCTCGGCACGCATGTCGAGAACGCGCTGATCTTCGTCCGCGCACTGGGCAACAACGACACGTCTGCTCCGGACGCCGTGGAGCTGTACCTGGAGACGATGATGCTCCCCGAGGGCACTGCGGATGTGATCTATCACCGGTCGCTGCGGACCATCGCGGACAGGGTGCTCCCGCCGCTCCCGCCCATCAGCGATGCGGGTCCCAGTGCAGACACCGCCATTCCAACCGCCGAGCCGGCTGCGAAGGGGTGAGCGCTTCGCGACAGCATGGCATCGCAGGGCCGCTTCTCCGGAAGCGGCCCTTTGCTGAACATGCGACAGGCATCGTTCCTGCAAACGGGCGGTGCTCGTTCGGGAGGGAGCGTCGGGTTCGTTGCTCCCCACTTTTCAGGGGCAGGAGCTGATTTCCGGATGAACTGGATCGCACTTGGATGGTCCGGCTTCGTGGCGACCACACTGGCCACCGCCGTGTTCTGGGCCTTCCGATCGCTGGGCTGGACCCTGTACAGCCCGACGGTGCAGATCGGCGGAATCTTCTTCCGGGATCCCGACAGCCCGAACACGGAAACGCTCGGCTTTGTGATCCTCTTTCTGCTGGGCTCCACGGTGGTACCGGCGCTGTATTCGCTGGTACTGGGGAGCTGGGGCGGAGCGAATTGGCAGAGCGGGGCGGCAGTGGGGGTGGTGCACGGTCTGATCGCGGTTGCTGCACTCCCTCTGATTGGTACGATTAGTGCTTCAGTCCGCAGCGGTCCCCTGCCGCACCCGGGCCCGTTCGGCTTGAGCTGGGGCCGAATCACCCCGGTGGCCATCGTTCTCGGACATGGCGTGTATGGCGGAGTCGTAGGAGCCATACTGGCAGGGTTCTGACGGAAGGATCGGAAAGGAGGTGCTTCGAGCCAGCGAACGTGAAGTTTGAAGGAGTGTTGCGATCACTTGGCACCGATCTTGAACAGGGTGCCACACGGTGCTCGCCCTCACCGGGAGGGCGACATTTACCACAAATGGTTTCGGAGAGGACGCGATGAAACGGTTACTAGCAACCGCCGCAGCGGCTGCCATGTTGGTGGCGGTGACGGGGCAGGAAGCACAGGCCCAGGCCCGTGCGAGTTTGTTCGATCTCGGCGTGTACGGCGGTGCCGGGTACGATTGGAACTGGCTGCGCAACCCGCAGGTAAACCCGGGCTTCGCTCCGGTGGTCGGCGCGCATGCCACCTTCTGGACCTCGCCCACGCTGGGTATCCGGACGAACGTGGCGTATCATGCGATCACGCTTCCGCAGGGTGCTGTTCCGAACCCGGTGAACGGCTGGTTCTATGACCTGAACGTGGTGCTTCGGCCCTGGTTCGCGGTCACTGCCTCGCCGAACATCATGAACTCGTTCTACGTGTTCCTGGGTGGCGGTGCGCTCACTGCGAATCCTCCGGGCACGGAGCAGCCGGGACAGCCGGGCTGCGTGGAGCCGTACGCGCGTCAGAACGGTGCCTGCCTTGCGCTCGACTGGCGTAAGTCCACCGTGGGTCAGGGTACGGCCGGCCTCGGCTGGGACCTGGTCAGCCTGACGGATAACATCGGGCTCTTCACCGAGCTCGGCGCGAACGTCTACTCCTCGCCGTTCCACACCGGTCCGGGCTGGGCGCCGCCGGCTCCGGCGGGGCAGCAGGCCGAGGATCCGTGGGGTGTGTCGGCTCGCCTGGTCGCGGGTCTGAAGTTCGCCTTCGGCGACATCCTGCCGCCGCCGGTGGTTGCTCCGCCGCCGCCGCCTCCGCCCGCACCGGCTCCGGCCCCGGCTCCGCCGGCGACCCGTGAGATCACGGTCTGCGTGGTGCAGGACGGTCAGATCCGGAACGTGACGGCCACGTTCAACCCGGCCACGAACGACACGATGGTCGCGGGGCAGCGGTTCCGCGATGCGTACCCGGCCACGGCTCCGGCCTACGCCGCGGGTGCCAACTGGTACGTCACGACCGATCAGATGCGCTTCAACAACCGCGACTACGTCCGGTTCGGTGTCTCGCGCCTGATCACCACCCCGGCGCAGCTGACGCGGGTGGGCGAGTTCCAGGGCACGCCGATCTTCGCCGAGGCTGGCGCGACGGCTCCGCACGATGTGCTCTATGTGCCGCTCCGGCCGGGCTGTGAGTTCCAGCCCTACCAGCTCCGCACCGCGATTCAGCCGCGCGGCTGATCCGGGGAGCAGCGGTTGAAGTCTGCAGGAAGAGAGAGGCGCCTCCGGGCGCCTCTCTCGCTTTCGTGGTGTCCGGCCCGGGTCCACAGATCGACCGCGGCCAGGTCGCGAGGCGCGGCGGGGTTCACCCGCTGCCCCCTGTCTCGATTCGCGTATTCACCCCCTCCGTTCTATCTTTCGCCCCCCGATCGCCCGGCGATCCCCATCTCCATCCTTCTTCCTCTGGAGAACCGGCAAGTGGCTGTTCCGAGTGCAGACGATCTGAAGAGACGGGCCGCCGTGCAGGCGGCCGACCGGGTGCGGAGCGGGATGGCGGTGGGGCTGGGTACCGGCTCCACCGTGCGTTTTCTCCTCGAAGAGCTGGGGGCCCGGCTCAGCGACGGTCGCATCGCCGACATCCGCGCTGTACCGACCTCCGAGGACACGGCCACGCGGTCCCGGCAACTGGGAATTCCGCTCGTCTCCCTGGAGGACGCCGGTTTTCTCCACGTGACCATCGACGGGGCCGACGAGGTCGATCCCGATCTCCGTCTGATCAAGGGGCTGGGTGGAGCGCTGCTACGTGAGAAGATCGTTGCAGCCGCATCGCGCGAGCTCGTGATCGTCGTCGATAGCTCCAAGATGGTGCAGCGCCTCGGTACGCGGTCCCCGCTCCCGGTGGAGGTCGAGCCGTTCGGATGCCGGATCCATGAGCCGTTCTTCCGCGACCTCGGCGGCGATCCGGTGCTGCGGAGTGGTGCGGACGGTGCGCCGTTCCGCACCGACGGGGGGCACCTGATCTACGATCTGCACTTCGCTGACGGAATCTCAGACGCGGAAGAGGTGGAGCGGCGCCTCCGCTCCAGGCCCGGGATCATCGAGAGCGGGTTCTTTCTGGGGATGGCCACAGGCGTCGTGATCGCCGAGACCGAGGGTACTCGCGTCATCCACCGCCAGGGAGAGGGGTAGGGGAGATGCCGATCAAGTTCGCGCCTTCCATCCTTTCCGCCGACTTCGGGCGCCTGGGGGAGCAGATCCGCGAGGCGGAGGCGGCGGGGGCCGAGTGGATCCACGTGGATGTGATGGATGGGCATTTCGTCCCCAACATCACCATCGGACCGCTCATCGCGGAAGCGGCGCGGCGAGCGACCGATCTGCCGCTCGACACGCACCTGATGATCGAGAAGCCGGAGCGGTATCTGGAGGCATTCGCACGGGCCGGCGTGAACCTGCTCACCGTTCACGTGGAAACATGTCCGCACCTGCACCGTACGCTGCAGCAGATCCGCGAGCTCGGCGTCAGGCCGGGCGTGGCCCTCAATCCGGCAACCCCCGTGGAGGCGATCTCGGAAGCGCTCCCCTTCGTCGACATGGTCCTGGTGATGTCTGTGAACCCCGGGTTCGGCGGCCAGAGCTTCATCCCTCAGTCGCTGAACAGGATCCGCCGCGTTCGGGAGATGCTCGATGAGCGGGGCCTCACGCAGGTGGAGCTGCAGGTGGACGGGGGGATCACGGTGGATACCGCGCCCGCCGTGGCCGCCGCCGGTGCGACGGTGCTCGTGGCCGGTTCGGCCGTCTACAACTCCCGGAACACCGTCCGGGAGAACCTGCGTGCCCTTCGATCTGCGGCCATTGACCGCCCGGCGTGAACGCAGCTTTCGGGGGCCCGGGTGGATGGAAGCTGCCGGAGAATATAGCTTTGTGAAGCGCCTGGGTGGTGAAATGGCATACACAGGGGACTTAAAATCCCCCGCCTCGCGGCTTGCGGGTTCGAGTCCCGCCCCAGGCATTGCAACGACTTACGTTCCAGGGCTGACCGCGAGCAGCGGTGGATGGGAACAGAATTGGGAACGGGCACCCCGCCGGCGGCATTGGCGGGGCGTCCGTCGTTGGGGGATCAGCGCCGAAACCTTAGCTCTTCCCACTCCAGAGAGGACGTGAGGTGCTCGACAAGCTCAGGCGTCGCGCGGAAGAAGAAAAGGTGAGTCATGTCGCCCGCATAATCACAGCCTTGGTAGCCCGCCGTGCTTCCCTCATACTCATCGGCAAGTCTGCTGACCTCGCTCCTGCTGTCTCCGTCCGTAACGAAAACCCGAGCCTCACCATCCATTAGGCCCTCGCTTATGAGCTGAGCTCTTTGAGGTGGTCACGAGCGGGAGCACCCTCAACAAGCGACCGTAGGTGCTCTCGTGCCAGGTGGGTATATCCCATGGTCGTCTGCATCGAGGCGTGTCCCATCGCCTCCTTCACGTGCACCGGGTTCTTCCCCTCGCCGAGCCACGTGGTCACTCGGCGGTGCCGCAGATCGTGAACGTGAAACCCGCCGGGGAGCTTTGACCGCACGATCGCCTTCTCCAGCGACGTCCGAAAGCTTCTGACCCGCTCGCCCGCCTTGGCATTCCGCCGCGTGCGGGTGTGGTGGAGGATGTAGGCTGGTCGGGTGCCGGCGCCGTAGATCGCGAAGCGATAGCTGGCGAAGTGGCTGCGCACCGCCTCCCGAATTCGGGCGTCATGGGTACCCATCGGCCCTTGCCGCTCTTCGTGCGGTGCCCGCCGGCCCGACTCGGAATGAAGATGAATCCCGCCTCCAGGTCCACATCCTCCCACTTCAGCCGCAGTGCCTCCGATTCGCATCGTGCGCCCGTCTCGCCGAGGATCAACACGTACAGGTGAAGCATCGGATGGTCTGCCGTCTCGTCGAGTAGGCGCTCGTACTGAGTAGTCGTCAGCAGCACAGGATCCCTCTGCACCACCCTTGGTCGCTTGACGTGACTGACCGGATTCCCCTCGCGTAGGCGTAGCCCGAGCTCCGCCGCATACGAGAACATGGCGTGAAGTACGGCGCGATCCTTTTGGACCGTCCGCGCGCTGGCAGTGCCGGTCCCATCGGCGCGGTGCGTCCGGCGCCAAGTAAGGAACTCCGACACATGCCCCGATCTCACCTCCTCCAGCAGCGGATCGCGGAGGCGTCCATCGACGAAGAACTCCCTGTAACGATCGAGGGAGCCGCGATAGCTGCGTTGACTCCGCGGAGCGAGGGTAGGGATCTTGTCGCGCTCGTACTTCGCGAGGAACTCAGAGAAACGCATCGGCCCGGGTAAGCCGAGTCCGTGGCGTTCGACGTTCTCCGCAAGGTCGTCATGCTTTTCGCGGGCGAAGCTTTCCGCCTGCTCGCGACTCACTCCGTTCAGAGTGAATGCGTGACGCTCACCGTCCACCCGCAGGATCACCCGGTACGAGTCACCCCGGCGCTCAAGGTGGCCGGGATATGCCCTGCGCCTACTCCTCTTGCTCGGCGGCATCTTCCACCTCCTGTTGCTGTGAGTCCGCCGACAGAAGAAAGGCTCCGACGTTCGGAAGCCGGTCCGGCGGAGGGTTGCTAGCCAACACCTGAAGGGCCGACGGCACGAGTGCGTTCAGTGCCTGCGCCATTCCAAGCAGGTATTGTGTGGAGTTCTCTCTGGTGAGGGTGCAGCCGAAACTCTCAAGGGTTTCGACCGGTCGGCGCACAAGGGCCAGCAGGGTTTCAGCTGATTCTTCTACAACCCGCTCCGATGGTGGAAGCGACCCGGTCTCGCGCCAGCCGAGCCCCGCAGCAAGATCCCACCACGGAATGAGAAGAGCAGCCACCGCCGGTGATCCGCTCTTAACTTCGGGTAGCCCGCTGGCGAGGATCCTCCTGGCCGTTTCCATCGGGTTCGGGCCATCACCCGAGGGCTCTGCAGTTGCCGAGGCTGCTGTCCGAGCAACGATTTCCTGAGCTTCGGTCATCTCTCCCGCGCCGTACGCAAGCCACTCAAACCGGACGCCGAGCGCCATTGCCATCGCGCGGAGAACATCTGACCGAGGATTCCGCACGGAGCCCTTCGCATAATCCCGAACCCCGCCGTAACTCCCTCCTCGACCCGCGTAACCGCCAGCTTTGATCGCTTCGTGCAACCCCCGAACTCCCATTGGTCGGGGCCCCTCTCGCAGCGCTCGCCCCAGTCTCTCCTCGTACCCATCGGTCGGTTTCTGACCCACAACGCCTCCAGAAAGTGCGCGTTGACCCCGTCTCTGCTCCGGCGTTACCGTTGAGTCGCAAACTAGCACCACGGTCAGTAATACGCAATCTTGAAAGGAGAGGCATGGTGAAACCTCGTAGCCGCGAGCGGCCTGTGTATGCACTCCGTCTTGCACCTGGTGAGCGACAGGTGCTGGAGGCGGCGGCCATCGGGCGCAACGAGTACCTCGCAGAGTTCATCCGCCGAAGCGCGCTTGAGGCGGCTCAGCAGGAACTCGTTCGCTCCACGGGGATGCGGGGGGGATCCCGTGACGCCCGCTGAACTCGCCCGCTGGTGCGCCACCGCACCCGAGGGCGCAACGCTCCCGGCGAGAGCGGTCGGCGAAGCTCTCGCCTGCTCACTCGCCGAAGCACGCTCGATCGAAATCATGCCTCGACCAACGGAGGAACCAGCCACCTGGCGCGAGCGACTCTGGACTGCGCCACCCGAGACCCGCATCGGCGTCCCGGAACTCACGGAAGCGCTCGGCCGCAGCAGGGACTGGACGTACAGGGCAGTCTCCGCACGCGTGGCGAAAGAGAAGAGAAGGGAACCGCTTCCGCACCGGCGGCTGCACGGGGAGCTGGTATTCGTCGTCGGCGAGGTGCGGGACTGGCTCGCGCGGGCGGAAGAGGTGCTCGTCCGCGGCCCGCGGCTCCATGTGACATCGGCCCAGCGGGGCGAGCGCTGATGGTGACCGCGCGGTCTGACCAGCCGCATGTCCAGCAGCCGGCGAGACGACGTTCCGCCGTGCATCAGGAGGCACTGCGATACGCCCGGGCTGGTCTTCGAGTGCTGCCTACCTATGGCAAGATTCCAGCTACTGCTCGAGGCGTTCACGGCGCCACCGATCAGCCTGCGGTGGTGGACTTCGTGTTCCGGCAGCTTGTGGGAAAGGGTCTCGGCGTCGGAGTCGCCTGCGGACACCCACTCCGGTCTGGTGGATTCCTTCTCGCGTTCGACGTGGATGTCCAACACGACGGCGACCACTCGCTCGCGGACCTGGAGGCGGAGCACGGCGCGCTTCCGGACACGTGGAGCGTCCGGACGCCCTCCGGCGGGTGGCATTACTACTTCCGCACGGCAACACCGCATCCAACTCGGATCGGCTTCCTCCCCGGTCTTGAACTGAGGGGAGTAGGCGGATTCGTAGTGGCTCCCCCTTCTGCAGCCTACGTCGTCGAGCGGCGCAGCCCAATCGCCGGCGCTCCGGCATGGCTGCTCTCGGCCGCCCGCTCCCGAGCCCACCAACCCACCGCATCGCCCGGCCACCACCCTGCCCCCTCCCCTCGGTACGTGCTGGCTGCGATCGATCGAGAGTGCGAATGCCTCGCCGAGGCGGAGCCCGGATCGCGGAACGCCACGCTCAACCGAGCGGCTTTCGCTCTGGCTCGCTTCGTTGTGGCGGGGGAAGCCGAGGAGGCGCTGGTAATGGACGCGCTGAGGGCGGCAGCTGCTGATGCGGGGTTGGACGAATCAGAGATCCAGCGGACGATCGACAGCGCTTTCAGTGCTCGCGCCAGGAGGTTGAATGGGTGACACCCTGTACTGGTTCCCATTCAACGCTGCTGACTGGCTGAGGGATCGTCAGATCCGTTTGATGCCGCTGGACGCTCAAGGTCTGTACCTGAACCTCTTGGCGAACCAATGGCTGGAGGGCCCATTGCCGTTGGAGATGGAGGCGCTTGCCACGGTGGCGGGTCGCCCGCAGGAGGAAGTCGAGCGGTTGTGGCCGCACCTCGCCGGGAAGTTTTCCCGGAGGGCCGACGGATGGGTAGACGAGTCGCTGGAGAGCCTGTGGAAACGACAGAAGGACCAGCACGAGCGGAGGGTGCGTGCAGGGCAGAAGGGCGGCCGTGCAAGTAGCCATCGCAGAAGCGGTTAGCAGCAATGCTTGCAGCAATGCTTGAGCAATTAGAATCAGAATCAGAGAACTACTTGCTAGCCACTACACACGTCCAGGAGGAACCCGTGACCCGCTCGAGCCTCGACCAACCGGCTGACGCCGTCGCTGTCATCACCACGAAAAACCCAGCGGTTCAGATTCAGGTTTCCGTAGTGACCTTCCCGCCGGACACCCGTTTCCTCTCGATCGCCGAGTTCGAGGCATCGTCCAGTTCCCGCAGGGGGCGAGAAGGAGCCTCCCGTCCGAAAAACTTCGCCCCCACCCGCCGAGTGGTCATGCTTCCCACCGATCAGATCCCCGCGCTCCGCGCTGCCCTTGATCAGCTGACCAGCGAAGAGATTGGAGGGGCTCATGGGGGATGAAATTGTCACGAAGAATGTCACACCCGCGCGTGAATCGGAAACCACGGCCGATCGTCAGGCCACCTTCCTGAGCGCTTACGCGGACCTTGGGACCGTCACGAAGGCGGCAGCCGAGGCCGGCGTCGCCTCGAAGACGGTTTATCGGTGGCTCGCAGCGGATCCAGCGTTTCGGGCGGACTTCGAGCTTGCGAAGCGCGCCTACATCGACAAGCTGGAGGCTGAGGCCGACCGGCGGGCTGTCCAAGGCGTGCCGCGGCCGGTGGGTTGGTACAAAGGCGTGGCGGGGGGAACGGTGCGGGAGTATTCCGACTCCCTGCTCCAATTCCGCCTCCGCGCCTTGGACCCGGACCGGTACGCGGACCGCGTCGAGCTGAAGGGCGCTCTCGCGAAGATCGATATGTCGCGCCTGACCGACGACCAGATCAACCGGATCGCGGCCGGCGAGCACCCCTTGGCGGTTCTGGGCTCCTCCGCCGACGCATTCCCGCAGCTGCCGCCGGCCCCGCGGCAACCGGTGAGGACGGCTGAACGAGAGAACTGCCAAATATCCGTCCTTCCGGAAGCCGCTTGGGCACTGGGTTTTCGCAGGGTAGGGAACGGAGATGGGAACGTAATCCGCCACCTGGCGGCGTGAGAAAGGGCCACAGCAGAACCGCTGCGGCCCCTCTCTTCGTGCTGGTGGTTGTCGGATCAGTTCCAGCCACCCTGCGGCGTCGGCGGCGGCGGTCCACTCCACCCGACGAGTCCCGGCTCTCGATCGGAGACCCGCTCCTTTGTTGTCTCACGCCGTTCTATGTTTGGCGGGGGGGTAGGCTGCAAGCAGTGTTGATACGCGGACTGCAAGCGCGACCCCTCTCGGTCGCTTAAGGCCCGCACCACCGATGTCCTCCCCTGCCTTTCACGATCGACCACCACCATGTCACCTTTTTGCACCCCGAGTTCGGGGATCGCGTGGAGCACGGCGTAGAGCGTCACCTTCATCGCACCACCTCCAGTCGCGGGGAGCGCGCAGAGCGCAGGATCGGGGCGTCAGGGCCGTACAGGACGAATCGGCCGACGAGGCGCCCTTCAGGGGCGAGGATTACGAACTCCTCGACCGCCGTGGTCTCTGTGGGTGGATCGATCTGGCGCACGGTGGCGCCGGCCGGCAACTCCTGCATGATGCCTTGCATTGTCATTCTCCCGGTCTTGACCCGTTGGCGCCGCAGGTTACCTTCCGAGAAGGCGCTGCCTTCGTGGTTGTGTCTCTCGGGCGGCGCATCGGCTCTTCTTCGCGGGAGTCACCGGTGCGTCGCACTTGCTTTCGCCCTGCGTGTGTGCAACATTGCACACGGCTCATGGCTTGTAAACAGTTTCGCACACAGAGCGCCAGATGAACTTCAAGTCCGCGACCGACGAGCTGCTGGGATCTGGGGTCACTCTCCCGGAGATCGCCATCGCCCTCGGCGTTGCGTACACGACAGTGCGCGCTTTCCGACTGGACCCCGGATCTAGCTCCTACAGGACCCCGCCAGAAGGGTGGCGCGCCCGCCTCGCCCGCCTCGCCCGGCAACGGGCCGATGACCTGGTGCGTCTCGCGGAGGAGATCGAGCGGGATCCCCACGACGACGGCTGACCCGGTGAGGGCGGAGCGGCCACGCACCCGGTCACCCGCCAACCCATAACCCCCCACCGCCCCCGCACCTCCCCCTCCCCGTCAATACACATCGTCTCCCTCCCCGGCTCGGCTTTCCAGTAACCCTGTGAAGAAAAGCCCATGGGCGCCGCACCAGAAACGCGACTCCCCGAAATTTTTCTTGGGTTATGCTGGAGCGAACGGGAAGTAACTCGGTGTTTTTCTGACCGTCTGTCTTGCATCGGCGGAAACGGAGCGTATCTTCACCGAAGAACTCGCCCCTTGATCCTGCCTGGGTCATGCCGAAAGAGCCCGAGTATCGCTCGCCGTACAGGACTCCCGTTGTGGAGCCGGCGCAGGTTGTCGTCACTCCCTTTCTGGTGCTCCTGTACGTGATGGTCCTCGGCCCGTACATCTTTGCCCTGGCATACCTTACGATCCCCGAACTGCTGACGTTCTGGGTTGCAGCCGGCGGGTCTTGATCGGCTGTCTCACCATCGGCGGCTGCCCGGACCGCAGGGAGGTCGAGACTCGTGTCCCGCAGACCGCGGCGTCTGCAAATCGACCGCTTCGCCACCCCGATCCACGTCTCTGATGCCACAGACGATTTTTCCGGCCGCTGTTTGCGCGCTCTTAGTTGCTGCCACCGGCTGCTCCCCTGCCTTCACGCCGGCCCCTCGGTCACCTTCAGTGATCCGCGCGTATGAGATCGGAGAGGTGCGGCAGGTGTCCGTCGGTGAGCCGTTCTTCGATGTTCGATCGGGAGAGCAGATCCAGGTTTTCGAGGCATTGCGGGATGTGGAGAGCGCCCGCGGAATCCGCGGACGGCAAGCGGGTGTCGTCGCTGGTGAGCATTACGAGGTTCTGGGCGTCAGGGACTCCGACCGTGCCTCGACGGTTGTGCCGATCACGGCGAGGGCACGAGCAGAGTGGGCGGAGGGTGCGAGGCTCGTCGTCTCGCCGAATGGAAGCCCGATCGGCTGGGTAGACCTCAGCGGCCAAAGCTTGGGCAGCGCAGACAGGCTAGGCACCGAGCCGCTCTTTCGAAGCACGACCGCGATGCGTGAGTCGGATTCCAGCTTCCGTGCGCAGATCGTCTATTCTGGGATCGATGGGAACACCCTCCATGCGGTTTACCGGGAGTTCGTCGGCGACTTCGCCCGGCCGGCGTTCAGCCAGAATCTCCAGTACAACCTTCAGGAGAGCTCAGAGATCGCCTTCCGCAGCGTGGTGATCGAGGTCGTAGAGGCCACAAATTCTCGGCTCCGGTACCGGGTTCGAGAAGATGGCGGGCTTCCGTGGGTGCCCCGTAGGTGAATGATGACCGCGCCACCATACGCCCCCTGAGACCTATCGCCACCCGCCAGGAGTGAAGATGGCCCTGACTTCCTGCCGGGAGTGTCGGCGCGACGTGAGCACAGAAGCGCCAACCTGTCCTCACTGTGGCGTCCCGCGCCCTGCCGTATCGGAGCGTCGCCGCGCGAGTGCGAGTCGCGTCTGGGTGGTGGTCCTCGCCGGTGGTGCCTTGGTCTTGGCGGTGGGAGCAGTCATGGGGGGTGGCGGCTCGACAGCAGCTGCTCCGCCCCCGGAGCCTGCAACGGCGGCGGCGGAGCCAGTGGTGTTCGATGTTCCGGCTCTGATTGGTCTGTCCATCGAGCAGGTGCGGGAGACGCTTGGTCAGCCGCAGGATCGGAACCCAGAGCCGACCGAGCTTCAGCTGGAGGCCGGTGCGGCTAACGAGTGGAGCAACGGGTTCACCCGTGAAGGGCAGGATCTGCTGGTCACATTCGACCCGCGAACGCGCAGGGTGATTGACCTGTTTCTCAGCGGCAGCGATCGGGGGGTCCTGATGCAGCGGGGGAACCTCTCATCAGGGGCGCGCGAGTACAGGATCGAATCAGTTCGAGCGCTCCGCGACCCATCGAAAATCACCGGCATCACCGTGCTCCCTCGGCCCTGACCTCCTGTCCTCAATCCCTACGGGTTCCATGACTACGCGACTCCTAACCGTACTGGCGCTGCTGCTCCTTGCTCCGCCCGCCGAGGCCCAGCGAAACTGCAACAAGGGAAAACCGTGCGGCAACACCTGCATTGCTCAGAGCGCGACGTGCCTCGTGGGGCAAGGCACCGCCATCCAAGGGAGGCGCACGACGTCGCCCAGCACTCCTCAGGCACAGCCGGCGGCGGCGCTGCCGCAGGACGCCTTCTTCGTAGCATCGTCCCGCGGTAGCGTCTACTTCCCCCGTAGCTGCCATGCTTGGCAGGGACTCACGCCGGCAAATCGGGTCTGGTATCGAACTGAGGAGGAGGCGCGCGCAGCGGGGAAACAGCGCTCCACGAATAGCGCCTGCAGCTGGGTCGCTGCTTCTCCACCTTCAGCGGCGCCGACGGAGCAGGACTCTATACCGCCAATGCCAGAGCTACAGGACAGCGGGGATGCGGCGGGCGAATAGTCGCACGGTCGCTCCCTCTGCTTCATCGAGATACGGCTATGGGCAAGCGGAAGGTCAGCTACCACGACATGTCGTTGCCATCGATCGCGTTCGATACCGCCGAGGTGTTTGCTTCACACGCGATTAGGTTCATCCACACGATTCCAACGGACAACAAGAAGCTCCTGGGGTCGCTGATGCAGAACATCGCTCCGCTCTCGGCGGCGGCAACCGAACTGACTCTAGCAGTCGAGCTATACTTCAAGGCATTGCATGGGGCGGTTTCACGGGGGAAACGCACCCCGCAGGTACACGAACTGGTCACCCTCTACACGGAGCTGCCTCCGAAAGTGCAGGCATCGTTGGTCGAGTCGTTCGACCGGCGGTGGAGGCAAGAAGACGAAGGGAAGGAGGACGAAACGGCGACGATCGTTCTGCACATCGGCGAGTCGCAGAAATCCTCTCGGCTGTCCGGAGGGGGGCCGTTGACGTTGATGCAGGTTCTTGAGATCAACAACACCGCCTTTCTCTCATGGCGGTACATGCACGAGCTTCCCACGTCGGGAGGCTCAACCGTGGAGTTCACCTTTCGTCAGCTCGTTGTGCTTGTCAACTGCCTTCGCGAGGAGTTCCGGAACCAGATGGCCGGCACCTGGGAGGAATCAGCGCCGATGCGCTGACGTTGCGGTCCCCTAGAGGGAATCTCCGTAACGCCTCCTGCTCCACAGACGGTCGATGAGGTGAACCGACTCGATCTCACGCGGCTGGTGACCGAGCGCCTGCGACACCACCCGCTGGTGCAGGCCGCTTGGGCGGAGGGTAAGCGGGTCGAGGTTTCGGCGAGCTACAGAGCCATCCGCCTGCGGGTGGTCCCGAAGGACCCAGACCAGAAGGAAATCGAAATCCTGTATGAAGGAGAGCAGTGGTGGAATGGTGGCCCCTACACCAAGGAGGACTGGGCCCGACGGCTTGCGAATACGCTGGCGGGGGAGATGAAGGAGAAGTGGCAGGGGCGGGAAAAGCCGAAGATGGGCCAAAGGGATTGACGGATTGGGCGGCTTCCGCCATCCTCTAGTATCAGGGAGTGATACCATCGTGCCATCACGACACCAGAAGACGCTGGTCGCGGTCTTCGAGGAGCCGACCCGGCGCAACATCCGTTACCAAGATGTTGAGGCTATGTTGAAGTGGCTGGGTGGCGAGCTGTATGAACGCGCCGGTTCTCGCGTTGCAATTGTGCTCCGGGGGCGGAAGCACATCTACCATAGACCTCACCCGGAGAATGAGTTGGGCAAATTGACGGTCCAAGACGTAAGGGACTTTCTCACCACGGTAGGGATCGAGCCATGAGCACGATTCGCAATGGTTACAAGGGGTACTCGGCAGCAGTCGACTTTAACGCCGAAGAAGGTGTTCTGCAGGGCCGAATCACTAACATTCGCGATGTGATCACCTTTCAGGCCAGGTCGGTCGACGAATTGGAAGAGGCGTTCCGGGAAGCTGTTGATGACTATTTGGATTTCTGCAGATCCAGAGACGAGGAACCCGAGCGGCCATTTTCCGGCCGATTCGTGGTACGGCTGGATCCCGCTGACCACCGGGCTGCTGCGGTGTCGGCTGATCAAGCCGGGATCAGCCTGAATAAGTGGGTGGAGGGTGCTATCCGTCGTGCCCTTCAGGTGAGAACCACCGAGTGGATGTCAGCTGCCGAAGACTGGACGGGGATTCAGTGGCCGCATGTCATCATCCAGCGTGGGCACGCTCAGATACTCCCACAGCAACGAGCCTTCACAGGAGAAGGTGCCGTAAAGCTTCACGACATCGTGGCGACCAATAGGGTAGCAGGGATGCTCCGCGAGATGTCCTCTGTTCTACATGATCCGGAGAATTGACGATGGCCGATGTAAAACAGATCACCTTTAGTCATCGTGAGGTGGTAGAGGCGCTGATCGCTAAAGAAGGTATAACGGAAGGGATCTGGGGCCTCTATGTAGAGTTCGGTTTGCAGGCAACCAACATCTCGACCACCCCGGATGAGTCTGACCTTACACCGGCTGCCATCCTGCCGTTGCTGAGGATGGGACTTCAGCGCATGCCGAAAGAGAATGTCCTTGCAGTAGATGCTAAGAACCTCGCTTCGACACCCAGCACGTCGCAACGAAGGAGTGGTAAAGCGAAGTAGAGATGTCCATTCGGCAGTGGGGTGACAAACTAAACGATCGGCAAGAGCGCCTCGGTTACGCCGGGGCGCTTTTTTTGGCCCCGCCCACCCCCTAACCGCCCACTCCACCGATTCGGCAGGGGCGCCGATGCCGGGCGCCATTCACGATTGCAGTAGAAGCATCAGGACGATAGATTGAGATCAGCGCTCCACGGGGGTGGAGCTCGCAACCGGACACCAGGGGATACGTCGCTCGGCGACGCCCTTCGTGTCCGGTTTTTCGTTTTCCCCCACTCCGGGTTGACCTCCGGGGGTGCCATGATTGAACAGGCGAGGGCAGTACCTGCAGGAGAAGAAAGGCCTCGGCGCCTGCGCCGCTGGTCCGTGGGACAGGAGGGACTCGCCCCCTCGCCCGGCTGGTCACCGGGCACCCACGTGACTGGCACCCCGCAGCCCGAGGCCTTTCCACGTTCTCTCGGAGGAGCATGAGTACCGTTCCCTTCGGCATCGAGTCGGCCCCGTCGTTCGAAGAGTTCGTCGCCAAGTATCACGCTGAACAGCGGCAGAAGGCCGCCCAGGCACCTGTCGAGCCGGAGCCGGATCCGCCACCGCCCTCAGCAGCGCCCCGGCGTGACATCCCGGCAGCGTTCCCGGTGTCTCTGCGAGGCCGGTACGAGTACGTCACGGACTTCCTCTCGCAGACTGCCGAGCGATTCGGCGCCCTCGCCCGCCTCCCTCACCGCCCCGTCGTTCCGGCAGAGGACCGCGAACAAATCTTCCAGGGACTGCAGGAGAGCGCGCGCTACGTCGCTCACCTAGAGAAATCCCGATGGGAGATCACAGCTGGCGATGTTGTGCGGGTCCTAGATGCGGATGCCCTCGCCGCGCGGATCGTGGACGTCGCCACCTGTCTCGGCCGGCCTGTGCAGTTCCCCGGTGCGACGATGGTGCCCGCACCCCTCCCGCAGGAGGTCGCCTGAAACATCGAAACGCTGCTCCAGGGGCTGATTCGCTGGGTGGCGCGCCTCGAAGGCGTTGAGAGTGACCCGCGTCTGGCAACGGTGCGGTGCATCTGCGGGAGCGACCTGCCGGTGCCCTTCGCCCGAGGCGCCGGCCCGGTTGCGTACATCCCCCCCGCCGCGACGCCGCATGCAACGCCGTGCCGCGTGGTGGTGATCGCGGCCTCGGAGGGCGACGCGCACCAGGTGCTCAAGGTTCCACCAACCCAGCGGTTTGAAGACGCGCTCAGCCGCGCGCTCGACGTCGCCGCATCCTAACCAAGCGAAGGAGAGACCCGTGGCAAGTGCTAACAAGCTCCGAGAAAGGCTCCGTTCGTGAAGCGGTTCCCGCGGGCGCGCGGACTGTTCTACCCCAGCGCTGCGGATCCTCAGATCGGTCTGAACCCAACGCTCGGCCGCGATTACGACCAGTTCGCCCGCACACTCGCGCATGAGGTCGGCCACCTGGTGGACTTCCTCTCCGAGCGAGACATGAAGCGCGGCAACATTCTCGGCCGCATCGCTTCCTTGCGGAACTACCTCCAGCAGACGATCGAGGCGCTCCCCAGTGATGAGAGCCGCGCCCTGGAGCCGACCGACAGGCGGGCGCTGCGACGGGCCGCGGAGAAGTTGGTGGGGCCGAAGCCGAAGGAGTCCTCCGAGCGCCCCGCGTGGAGCGCCGCGGTCTCGGAGCGGTACGCCGAGCTACTCCGGAAGGAGATCACAGAGCGGGGCCTGCTGACGCGAGATCAGGTGCACGAGGAGTTGATCGCTGTCTCTGAGTGGTGGCGGCCGTACGATCGCGCCAGCGCGCCGGAGGCGTTCGTACGATACCGCGAAAGCTCGGTGGAATTGTACGCTGACGCGGTTTCGGTTCTGCTGAACAGCCCTGGGTCGCTGCAGCAGCGGGCGCCGGTGTTCTTCGATGCCTTCCTCGCCTTTCTCGACCAAAAGCCGGAGGTCGCGTCCACCTTCAACGCGATTCAGGACACGCTCGCGGGTGGAGAGGAATCCGTCCACGCAGCTCGCCGTGCCGATCTGGAAGAGGACTTCGCACGCGGTGAGGAGCTTCAGCGGGCGGCGGAGGACCGACAGGATCCGCAGTCGCTCGGAAGCTACCTGAAGCAGACGTTCATCAATCGGATCGCACCGGTGGCAGACGCCGAGCGGAAGCGGCTCGGCGGATCCGTTCCCGCGCACAGCGCGCAGCGGGCGGTCGCTCGGGCGCTGGAAGAGTACGCCCACGCCGACAACGCCAACCGGGTGATGCTGATGGACGTCGAGCAGGCGGTCCATCGTCCGATGATCGAGGGCGGTATCACCGGTGAGCAGGCGGGCATGTACCTGATGCTCCACCGCATCGCGGAGGGCGACCGCGGCGGGATGGCCGAGCAGGCGAAGGAGGCCATCATGGATCTCACCGGCAAGGCGACGTGGCTGGAGGCGCGGGAGGCCTTCATCCAGCAGGCCAAGGAGCAGAAGGGCGACGGCGGCGACTTCGATCCTGACCTCCTCGCCCTCGCCGACAGCGGCGTGCTGAATCCCCGCGGCTACACACCCGAGGAGGCGCGGCGCACGCTGGCAGGGCTGAAGCGTGATCTCGGAGACGAGCGCTTCGCTACGCTCGAGGATCTCATGTCGAAGTTTCGCGCGATTCTCTTCCGCTCCGTCGAGGAGGCAGTGGAGGTGGGGAGCTACTCGCGGGCGAAGTTCGAGAGCACCATTCAGCCGAACCGAGAGACGTACGTCCCTTTCGCTGTACTCGACTACTTCAACGGTCGTATGCCCGCCGGCGTGAAGCAGCAGATGGGTACCCTGAAGGGGATCGCCAATCCCTACACCACGGCGATTTTAAAGGCGATGTCATTGAACCGCCTGAACGAGGTGCAGAAGGCGAAGCGTGCGATCCTCAGCGTCATAGACGTGGACTTCCCCGGCGCTGCCGGCCCCGAGCAGAAGATCGACCGCTTCAGGCGAGAGAAGCCGGCGGGTGAGGGTAAGACGAACCTCACGTACCTGGTGGACGGCAGCCTTCACTACCGGGAGGTGGATACCTACATCGCGAAGGTGCTGGAGAAGTCGGACCTTGGCTCCACCGAGCGCATCACCAAGACGCTTACGAGCGCAACATACTCGATCTTCCACCCGCTCTACGTGAGCTGGTCGATCGCCTGGCAGATGCGAAACCTGCCGCGTGATTGGAAGCGGACGTACAAGAACCTCTCGGCGGCGCACGCCGGCAAGCCGACGCACCGGCAGGTACTGGAAGCGTTCCTTGATCTGATCCGCACGCCGGCCGCATACGCGCAGACGGCCGGAGCCGCGTGGGAACACGCTCGGCAGCGGCAGCACCCGATGATCCGCGAGATGATCCGGGACCGTTCCCTCGGTCGCGCATTCCACTCCTTCGAGCCGAACGCCACGGACCGGAAGCACGAGCGGCTGCTGCAGGAGTATGGCCTGGTCACTCCGGAGGGCACCGGCTTCGCCGAGAAGGCCCGCAAGGTGGGTCGCCCGCTGGAGATCACTGGCGTCTTCCAGGAGACGCTCTCCAAGGCAGCGGCGTACCGGATCCTCACCGACATGGGGATCACGGATACCGAGCGCGCCGCGATCGTGAGGAACTACACAGGCACCCCTGCCTCCACCAACCGGGGGCTGTTCTCAGAGGCGACGAACTCTTTGTTCATGTACGCCAACGTGATCAGCGCCGGCATCCGTGCGGACGCAGAGGTTGCGATGCAGCCGAGCACCGCGGCCGGCTACTGGTTCCGCTCCGTCCTGGTGGACTTCGGACCGAAGGCACTCATTGCTGCCGCGGTCATGGGGTGGCTGGGCGACGAACTCGAGGAGTGGTACAAGCGGATCCCGAGCTACGACCTGGAGAAGTACCTGATCGTGCCGGTGGCCCCCTTCTGGTCCACCAACGAGCTCGGTGAGAAGAAGGCGGTGTACCTGCGCTTCCCGCACGACGACGTGAATCGGATGCTCGCCGGTGCCACCTGGGCGCTCATGGTGGGAGACCGGCCGCACGCCGCTGGGCGCACCATAGGGCTTGTCGCCGGCCAGTTCCCCGGACTCAGCCCGGCGCTCTCCATGCCGCTGGCCTGGGGGCAGGCCGCAGCGAACCGGAATCCGTACGACGCCTTCCGCGGTCGCGAGATCGTCCCGCGTACGGAGTGGGAGGCCGGCGGCTGGTCGAGAGCGAAAGAGATGCTGCGCTGGACGCTCGGCGAGTTCGGGGTGATCTCTCAGGCGCTCGGTCGCTTTACTTACCACTCGCCCGAAGATGGCAGCGCGGCCTCCGGGGAGAAGACCCTGCGAAGCGTGCCCGGACTCTCCGCGCTGATACAAGATCTCCGATCGGGGGCTCACGGAGCGGCGGCAGTGGGAGCTGGACTGGGAATCACGCGAGCGGGCGAAGATCCGGGCCGACCTTCCGCCGGAGGTGCGCCGCGCGGTGAGTGAGCGGTCGCGCCTCAACCGTGCTGGTGTCGATCGCCTGAACGACCGTGAGCGGGCCCGCCGAGTGGCGCTCAACGAGTGGTATCGCTCCTACCTCCGCCAGACTGCCGCAATGCAGGAGGCGCGGGAGGAGGGCGATCAAGAAGCTTACGGAATGGCGCTCCGCCGCTTACAATCGGAGACAAAGGGCCTGAACGACCGACAGCGCACCGGCGTTGGTGCCTCCCCCTCCGGAACGAGTCGGTCGTCCCCGAACCGAAGCCCCGCACGCTGAGGGACCAAGGTAGCCATGCTTTCGCCGCTGCGAGCCCATCAACCCATCGACACGTCCGGCCCTCTATGATGGGGGCCGGCGTGATCGCCTTCGCCGTGTGGGCGCTCGCCTTTGCGGCCCTCACCCTTCGCGGAAGCCATCCCCGTGACCTCTTTTCTCGCGTCCCTCGCAATCGGCATGGCAATCTCAGCCGTGCTGATGATCTTCCGGCTCCCAAAACGGAAGAGCCCGAAGGCAGTCAAACCCCCGGTGGGCGAATGAAGCTGACGCGCCGTGCCTTGCAGATCGTGATCGGGCTGGCGGCTCTCCTGATCATGGCCTGGTGGTTCCGATACGACGTGCAGCGGTGCGACGCCTCGACGTGCGTTGTGCTGGACAGGTGGACCGGAGAGGTGTTCCGCGAAAGGGCGAGGTTCCGATGAGTCGATACCGCTGGACCTGGCTCGGCTTCGCCTTGGTGGTGGCCTTCGTATGGCTGTGGTCCAACCGCTACGAGCGTTAATGTCGCCCCCCGGAGGGGCAGGCACCCTTTCCCAGGGGCGCCGCGTGGGACTGCCTCGTCACGGACCGCTGGACTGGCGTGAGCACGTGGGAGCGAGTCTCGCAAGCACCATGAGCATGGACGGACTCCCCGCACGTTGGCGGGCTCGCGCAGACGAGCTGGAGCCATACTCGCCCCCAGCCGCCCACGCCTTCCGGGTCGCGGCAGACGAGATGGACGCGGCTGTCGCCTTCGTGCTCGATGAACTTCTCACCCCCGCTCAGATCGAAACCTTAGGTCGCTGCTCCGCCGAGACCGTGCGACGTGCGGTGCGGGACGATCCCTCCCTGAACGAAGGCACGCCCGGCGCGATCAAGGTGCGGGCGCGCAACCTGGTGCAGTTGCCCCCCGGCCGGCGGACCCGCACCGGCGAGAAGCGCATCTCTCCTACGGTCTTCGGCGATCTGGCAATGGCCGCTGCCATGACGCTGATCCGGTCCCGCGACCAAGAGCGGTGACCCACAGCGTTCCGGAGGGACGGGAACACCGTGGGAACAACGGCGGTCAAACGCGCGCAAAGAGCCGCTGACAGGCGCAGATCCCACAGAAGAAAACACCGCCCGGCTCCAGCAAGTTGCAGCCATCCACCACACACACGCGGACGACCGGCGGGAACTTAAAATCCCCCGCCTCGCGGCTTGCGGGTTCGAGTCCCGCCCCAGGCATCCTGCAGCGGAGCCTCCGACACACCGGGTGTCGGGGGCTCCTTCGGTCTCCGAAATGGTTGCGCCCGGGAGGTGGCGCTTTATCATGTTGAGTGCCATGCAGACTCCTCCACACCTGTCCTCAGGGCCCCACTCATGTCTCACACCATCCGCGTACTGATCGGCCGAATGATCCAGGCGCCCGAGGCGTCGTCTCGTGCGCCGCTCACCGGTGCCATCGCCCACCCGCCCGCAACCATCCGGGAGATGATCGGGAGGATCATTGCTCCCGTCGCCCCTGCCCGGAGCCTTGCACTCGACATTCCCATCGTCACTCCGGCAGAGGCCCCTGCCGCACCCGCCGGAACTCCGTAGCGGCGGGCCGGCCCGCCGCTGGCCCGCCGCCGGCGCGCCTCTCCGGCCACCGGCGTCCGCCTGCCCCCCATGAAGCGGCTGAAGCACTGTTGCCGTACTGGACAGTGCCTGCCGCGCGTGCGACATTGCGCGATCGTGAAACCGCGGCTCGCCCGCCGCCATTCACCCCCGAATGTCCCGACGCGCGAACTTGGATTCCAACGAGACCACCGGCCACGACGACAGCACGCTCAGCGACTGGCTCGAGCAGGCGTACCGCCTTTCCGAGGATGGTCGATGGGATGAGGTGTTTCGGGTACTGAGGGATGCGGAAGGCAGGCATCCACGAGACCCGGCGCTGCTGTGCATGCTCGGCGTGGCCGCCGACCACGCGGAGGTCGGCGGCCTCGCGTACGAGTATTTCCGCCGCAGCCTGGCAGAGCAGCCGACGGATCCCACCGTGCTGGTGCAGCTGGGAGCGGGCCTGGCCCGCTATGACGACCCGGACGCAGAGGGCGTGCTCCGGCTCGCAGCGCTATCGGCCCCGCAGATGGCTGCCGCGCGCCTCGAGTACGGCTCCTATCTCGCCCGGGAAGGGATGACCGAGCTGGCGCTGGAGGAGCTCGCCGCAGCGCGGTCGCTGGCGCCGGAGGAGCCGCGCGTCGGGCGTGAGACGGCAGTCGCGCTCCTCCTCGCGGGCCGCGCTTCCGAGGGCGCCGACGAGCTGGAGCGATCCCTGTCGCTGGAGCCCGACGAGGGCGACGTACTCCTCCTTCACGGACTCGCGCTGATCCAGGCGGGGCAGCGGGACGAGGGGGCGGAGGTCCTCTACCGGGCCGGCGAGACGCTGGGTGACGACGGCGAGGCCCAGCTCCTCGCCGCTCTCGCCTGTGCGAGCCAGGAATGGTGGGACCAGGCATGGGATGCGCTCGCCCGGGCGGACGTCGCGGCACGGCAGCCGGACTCGGAAGTCGCTCGCGAGGTGGAGGAGGCACTGGAAGGCGGGGCGGACGACTCACGCACCCTGCTCGAGGAGCACCTCGGCCCTTCCGTCCTGCGCGAGCGCCTGCTCGAGCGGATCTGAGAGGATCCAAACGTGGCCGCGCTCCGGGCCCTCGGTGCGGCCATCCTGCTCGTGCTCATCACCTGGTGCCTGCTGGTGATGGCGATCGCGCTCTTCGGCGGCCGCGACGAAGCACGTGCGGCGGACGCCATCGTCGTCCTGGGTGCGGCCCAGTACGACGGCAGACCCTCCCCTGTGCTGCGCGCCAGGCTGGATCATGCCGTCCGCCTTTATGACGACGGCATCGCACCCCGCATCATCTTCACCGGAGGGGTCGGCGTCGGCGATACGGTGAGCGAGGCGGAGGTGAGCCGACGCTACGCAATGCGGGCCGGCGTGCCAGACAGCGCCATCCTCCTCGAGAGAGCCGGCGTCAGCACCGCCGAGTCGCTGGCGGCAGTGGCAGAGTTGATGAACGAGGCCGGTCTTCGTTCCGCCGTGCTCGTCAGCGACCCCTTTCACATGCTTCGCCTCCGCGTGGTCGCTTCGCGTCACGGGTTGCGCGCCTACAGCTCGCCCACCCGCGAAAGCCCCATCTCCCGTGATCCCTCACTCGAATGGCGCCATGTGATCCGGGAAAGCCTGGTGCTCCCGGCCACACTGCTCACGGGCTCCTGAGGAGTGCGGACGCTGGGACAGAACTTGCACGGCCTACCGCCCTTTTTCGGAAATTCTGTTACCCTCACGGCCGGTCAGATGAAGATCCCGATCGAGAAGCACACTCTGGAGAACGGTCTGCGCGTGATCCTGTCGGAGGATCACCGGCAGCCGGTGGTCTGCGTAAACATCTGGTACAACGTCGGCAGCCGGAACGAGCGCGAGGGGCGCACCGGCTTCGCACATCTCTTCGAGCACATGATGTTCCAGGGGTCACAGAACGTGCCCGACACGGAGCACATCGCCCACATCGAGAGGGCGGGCGGCTCCATGAACGGTTCCACCTGGCTCGATCGGACCAACTACTTCCAGACGCTCCCCGCGAACCGTCTCGAACTCGCACTCTGGCTCGAATCGGATCGCATGGGTTTCCTGCTCCCGGCGATGACGCAGGAGAAGCTGGACAACCAGCGGAGCGTGGTGAAGAACGAGCGCCGCTGGCGGGTGGACAACCAGCCGTACGGCGACTGGGACGAGCGGATCCAGGCGATGGTCTACCCGCCTGAACACCCGTATCACCACTCCGTGATCGGGAGCATGGAAGATCTCGACGCGGCCGATCTGGAAGACGTCGAAGCCTTCTTCAGGACCTTCTACGCGCCGAACAACGCGGTTCTCACCATCTGCGGCGACTTCGAGCGCACCGATACGCTCGCCCTGGTGGAGCGCTACTTCGGCGAGATCCCGAGCGGCCCGAACGTGCCGCCGCTCCCCGGCACTCCGGGGCTGCCGGGGCGCCTGGACAGTGAGATCCGGGAGACGGTCACCTCGGAGGTGGCCCTGCCGCGCGTGTACCTCGCGTTCCGCATCCCGGCCTACGGGGGCAGCGACTTCTTCGCGGCGGATGTGGCGGCGACGGTCCTCGCGACCGGAAAGTCGTCGCGGCTGTATCGCTCGCTCGTCCGTGAGAAGAGATTGGCCCAGAGCGTGGTGGCCTTCGCCTTCCCGATCGTCACAGGGGCGTCCATGCTGGTGATCTGGGCTACCGCGAATCCCGGTGTTGAGGCCGATGCGCTGGAGCGGGCGATCTGGTCGGAGCTGGAAGAGCTGACGAGAGAGGTATCCGAGCCCGAAGTCGACCGGGCTGTGACGGGAATCGAGTCGCGCCAACTGATCGCGCTGCAGCGCGTGGGCGAACGCGCCGACCAGCTCTCGATGTTCGAAACCCTCTTTGGTGAGCCGGAGCGGATCAACACCGAACTCGATGAGTACTGTGCGGTGACAGCCGAGCAGGTACGGCGCTTCGCGCTGGAGCACCTGAGCCGGGACGCAGTCGCCGTGCTCACCTATCTGCCGCGCGCCACGGAGGTGGCGGCTTGAGCGCCCGTGATACCGGCAGAGCGCCCCTGGACAGGACCCGTGCTCCGGAGCCCGCCGAGCTCCGGCCCGCTCACTTCCCCGAGGTGCAGCGTACGGAGCTCCCCGGTGGGATCCCCCTTCTGTTCGCGCTCACGCCCGGGCTGCCCGTCGTGTCGCTCAGCGTACTGGTCGAGGCCGGAGCCGTCCATGAACCCGCGGAGCGAGCCGGGCTCGCCTCCCTGACCGGTGCCCTGCTCGAGTCGGGTGCCGGTTCCCGCACCGGGTCTCAGATCGCGGAAGAGGTCGAGTCGCTCGGCATACAGCTCTCGGTGGGTGCCTCCTGGGAGATCGCTCATCTGGACGTCACCGGAATTCGATCCCGAATTCCGGCCGCCTTCGGCGTGGTGGGCGATCTGATTCGATCGCCGACCTTCCCGACCGGAGAGGTGGATCGCCTGCGCGGTGAGCAGCTCGCCGGGATCATGCAGCGGAGGGCCGAGCCGCGTGGCCTCGCCAACGAGATGGCCTCTCGTTTCATCTTCTCGCCCGAGTCCCCGTTCTCGCGCCCCATCTCCGGCACATCCGAATCCGTGAGTTCGCTGACGCGGGACGATGTGGCCGGGTTTCACGCAGCGCGCTTCTCGCCGCACGGCGCGTCGGTTCTTGTCGTGGGTGAGATCGACATCGAGGAGGCTGTGGAGCTCGCCGCCACGAACCTCTCGGGTTGGGTCGGTGGCGTCTCGCCGACCGCGGTGGTGCGGAGCGAGCCGCGGAGCGATGTGCGACGCATCGTCATAATCGATCGACCGGGCTCCGTGCAGAGCGAGATCAGGGTGGGGCACCTGGGAGTCCGACGTGCCACTCCGGATTTCTTCGAGATCGTCGTGATGAACGCCATCCTCGGCGGCGCCTTCTCCTCCCGTCTGAACCTGAACCTCCGGGAGAAGCACGGCTTCACCTACGGAGTGTCGTCCGGCTTCGCGATGCGTCGCCAGCCGGGTGCCTTCCTGGTGTCCACTGCCGTCCAGTCGGAAGTGACTGCCGACGCCGTTCGCGAGATCTTCCACGAGATCGACGGGATCCGCGACCGACCGGTGAGCACCCGGGAACTGGACGACGCACGCAACTACCTGGCGGGCACCTTTCCGCTGGCTCTCCAGACAACCAGCGGTGTTGCCTCCCGCCTCACCGAGATCGCGGCGTACGATCTTCCTCTCGACTACTTCGATCACTACCGTGAGCGGATCCTCGCAGTGGATGCCGACGCAGTCCGAGCCGCCGCCCGCGAGCGTGTGCGGCCTCAGGAGGCGGTCGTCGTGATCGTCGGCGACGCCTCCGTGGTACGGGATCCCATCGAGGCGCTTGGGCTGGGAGAAGTCAAAGTCGTTCAGCTCTCGGAGCTGCCATGAGCGTGAACGTGCCTCCCGGAGGCGGCCGTCCGAATCCCGAACGGATCGATTCGCGCCCGGTTCACTCCGGCCGCATCGTCGAGCTGAGCATCGACACCGTTCGGTTCCCGGACGGCTCCGTGGGAGAGCTGGAGTTCATCCGGCATTCCGGCGCCGCCGCGGTCCTGCCGCTGCTCGATCCGCGCACCGCAGAGGATCCGACCATCCTCCTCATCCGCCAGTATCGCTACGCCTCCGGCGGGTACCTCCTGGAGGTGCCCGCCGGCCGGCCGGATCGGGAAGGGGAGCCGTGGGAGACCTGCGCCGCGCGCGAACTCGAGGAGGAGACGGGCCTGGTCGCTGGACGCCTCTCCCGGCTCACCTCCATCCTCACCACGCCGGGTTTTACCGATGAGCGGATCCACCTCTTCCTCGCCGAAGATCTCCGTCCGGGAAAAACGTCGCCCGATTCCGACGAGTTCATCGAGGTTGTGAAGCTCCCCCTCTCCGAAGCACTGCAGAAGGTGCGCGATGAGGAGATCGTGGACGGGAAGACGATCTGCACACTGCTGTTTGCAGCCGGATTTCTGCTCCAGAACTAGCGGCGGGTGTCCTAACCGACGCGGCTTCCCCGTCCCCTGAGGGGGACAGGCCAGCGTGCCGTGGCAGCTTCCAGTATAAAGCTAACCTGTGTGACAGCAACGGTTTGCTGGGTTTGTCGGCGGGTTCCGGGCAGGGTATGCTTCCTGCTCCCCCATGGGCGTGGCCCGCCGGGATCCGGTCGGAGCTCGCCTTCATCGCAATGGAGCAACAGGGGGAACGATGGCCACTTCTTCGTCTGGAGCAGTCGAGTTCGGGATGCGTCCAGAGGTGAGCGGGAGTCCGCTCAAGAAGCTGGACGACAGCGGAGTGGTCGCGGCGTTCCTCGGAGGGAACAAGCGGGCCTTCAACGAACTCGTCGAACGGTATCAGTCCCGGCTTCTGAACTTCGTCTACCGCACCACGGGCGACCGTGAGCGGGCGGAGGATCTGGTTCAGGAGACCTTCATTCGCATCTACCGACACCTTCACCGGTTCGATCAGTCGAAGAAGTTCTCGACGTGGGCGTATACCATCGCCTCCAATCTGGCCAAGAACGAGCTGCGGAACCGGTCCCGCAATCCGCTGGTTCTCTTCCAGGCGTTGAAGAAGAGCTGGGATGCGGACCAGCGGCCGCTGGAGTGGGAGGACAACACGTATCGCCCGGACGATCTGTTCCGGAAGCGCCACCTTCGGCAGATGGTGGACTCGGCGGTGGCGGAGCTCCCGGAGCATCACCGCAACGTGTTCGTGCTGCGGGAGATGGAAGGGAAGACGTACGAGGAGATCGCGGAGATCACGGGCTGCAATCTCGGGACGGTGAAGAGTCGCCTGAACCGGGCGCGCAACAACTTCGCCCAGATCATTTCCCCGCTCTTGGATTAGAGCGCCGGAGCGGGTTTTCGGCTCGTCGGCTGCGAGCGTGCGAGAAATACGCGGGAAGTGTGCACGCCGGCTGGTGTGAGTGTGTCGGATCAGGGGGCACCGCAGAGAGCGGTTGCCTCCTGAACGTTTTTCAGGATTCCAGATCTGGGTCATGCAGCCTCCAGCGAGTATGAGGGACCGCGCGAGATCCCGTCCGCGATGTCGTCGTCGGTGAGGTGCACGTACCACTCGACGATCGTTTCGACCGTGTCACCGAGGAGGCGGGCGATCACCGACTCCCGCACCCCGCGCCGCACGAGCTCGGTCGCGCACGTGTCCCGAAGGCTGTGGATGGTGAGCCCTCCGGGGGTCTTGGTGCCCCATGGCACCTCGGCCCGATCGCACAGGCGGTAGAAGTCCTGATCGAGCTTCCCCGCCGTCCACACATCGCCTGTTCGTGGATTCCGAAAGACGAAGTCGCCGTCTTCGCAGGGGTGTAGCTCCAGGTACCGCGCGAGAGCCGCGCGCAGGGGGTTCGCCTCCCCGTCCACCTTGCCGGGGACGCGCAGCTTCCGAATGGAGCGGCTCGTCTTCGGGCTCCACCCCTTTCCGCGGCACTTCAGGCATCTGCACCGCGGGTCCGGCGCGCGGGGCTGGATCCGCCAGCGCCAGTCGCGGAGATCCAGGTCGAGGTGGCGGCGCGTGTGGATCAGCTCCGCCTCACGAAGGCCGAGTTGCAGGAATGCGCGCAGGTATGCCTCCTGGTAGGGCTCCGCGGCCGCGAGCAGCCGGAGCACCTGGTCGGGAGACGCCGTGACGATGCGCGGGATCGCCTTCCAGGGATCGATCATCGCGGCGACGTTCTCCGTCCACCGCGGCGGCCTTGAGGAGAGCCGTGCGCTCTCCGCCTCCTTCGCGATCGACCAGGTGTAGAGCCCGCTCACCGTGGTCCGGTAGCTCTCGCGCGTGCTGTCAGCCGCGGCCGACGCCTTGATCGCCGCGAGGAGCTCCGAGGACTCCACCCGGTCGAACGGCGTGCTCGAGAAGGCGAACTCCTTCGGGTTCGTCTCCCGATCAGGATTCACCCAGCGGCCAAGCTTGCGGAGCCGGGAGGTGACGCCCGCGCGGGTGCCGTCGCCCAGGCGCTCGACCTCCTCGCTTCCGAGGTACGCTTCCACTTGCTGTCCCAGGCTCGGCATGGCTCCCAGGCGACGGAGTGCGAATTCGTTCCGCATCTCCTCGACCGCGATCCGGCCGACCTGCTCGATCCGGCGAACCACCTCGTCGACCGTGATGAGACCATCTGCGATCGCGCGGTAGACGTCCCAGGCGAGCCAGAGCTGGAGCTTGTCGAGCGTCTTTCTTCGCTCCTCGGCTGGTCCGCTCTGCCGCAGTCCCCGGCGGGAGCGGGGCGTGGGAGGCACGCCGAGGCTGAAGCGCACCTCTCCCGATGGGAAGAGGTCCCGTGGGACCGACTTCTTCTTGACCGTGTACTCGGCGGAGCGGCCCACTACGCCACTTCCTTCCGGATCTCGCGGGCGAAGGAGAGCACGGCGTCCTCTTCCGCCCTCGCCTCCTCGCGAAGCTTCTGGAGGTATGCTTCGCCCTCACCTTCGGCCTTGGCCTTCAGGTATCGGCGGATCCGCACCTCGGCCGCGAGCACCTCCGCAGGCGAGTAGCGTCGGTAGCTCTTCTCGCTGAACGGACGCATGTCGGTGTAAGCGAGAATCTCTTGGGGGAGGTCCTCCACGGTCGAGCGGGCGACCCCGAAGTGACGCGCCACCTCGGTCACCTTCAGGTACGTCTCCTCGACGACGCGGTCGCGCATCGCCTTCAGGCGCCGCTGCTGGAGGATCAGTCTCTCTTCCTGGTTCATGTCGAAGCTCTGGTTCGCTCAGGCTGCTTCATATCCCGCCATCTCCTTGTGGAGCCACTCGTGCTGCGATTTCTCGATGTCTTCCAAGTGCGACGGGTTGCAGCACAGGGTCTGCTCGCAGCGGTGGTGGACGTCGTGCCCCTCCGGGATCCGGCCGACCATCAGGTGGTAGACCCACCGGTGCACCAGCCAACGCTCACTGCTTCGGCAGACGCGGCCGTAGACCGCCCGGTGGTTGCTGCCGCTCCGCTGCGTGGCGCCGGTCCAGAACCAGCAGCTCGACTCCGACTCCGCCTCGATCTTCCCCTCCAGGAGGGGGTCGGCCCGGAACAGGTCGGCCAGCGTGA
Organism: uncultured Gemmatimonadales bacterium; assembly: GCA_963793235.1. Lineage (GTDB taxonomy): Bacteria > Gemmatimonadota > Gemmatimonadetes > Longimicrobiales > Longimicrobiaceae > CAWBZF01. The sequence goes on along the minus strand of CAWBZF010000006.1, from coordinate 223,791 downwards.
GCGTGACGACCGGGTCCTCGAGCTCGTACCGTGGTCCGTGCCGTCGGGAGAACGGGAGCTGCCAGAAATCAGGAGCCTCCCTCATCGGCCGCACCCCGGAGCGCGCGGTCTCTCGTCAACCACCCCATGTCCCAGCCGAACCGAGCCTCGTCTGAGACCACGGTCCGGAGCTCGGCCGCCCGGGCGTAGGGGTTCGCACCGCGGGACTTCCCCCGACTTCGGGCCCGGTCGCCCTCGCGGAAGGCGCGCTCCCGGACCTGCTGCAGCCCATCCGTGGCGGCGCGGAATCGTTCTGGGCTCCACGTCATCCTCCCGGAAACATCCGGGGGGGGGGCGACCCCGATCACCCCGCATGCGCCAGCGCCAGTGTGGGTTGCGAATCCGTCAACGTCTGCGCCCACTCCCATCCCTGGACCCTCGCGCGGGTCTCCGCCGGGGTGTCCAGAGTCCGCTCGGCGGTCGGCCGCGGGTGACCGTCGGCGTACAGCTCCGCCCCTTCCGCGAATGCGGTGGTCGCCGGGTGCAGGAACGTCTTCCCGGTCTGCCCCTCGAACTCGCTCATCGCCCGGAGACGCAGCTCCTCTCGTTCGTCTTCCGAGAGAGGGATCCGCGGCTCCGGGGGAGCGTTTCCCTCCGGTACCGTATCCTCCTCGAGGAGCCACCGCGGCGGGTCGCCGGTCATCGTGCCGCCCACGTCGGCCACGTGGAGCGCCTTGCGCAGTTCCCAGATGAGACCCGGGCCGCGGTAAAGCTTCGACGCTCCAGTCATCGTCGGCGTGATCACCACGGCGGGCAGCGGTCCTTGGTCGATAGAGGCGCGGCCGAGCCCCTCGAGCTCGACCCGGATCGAGCCGAGGTTCCGGAACGCATCGCCGGCGACGCGCTCGAGCACGCTCGCCGCGGCGCCCTGCTCCCGCAGCAGGGCGAGTTCCCCGCGGGTGACGCCGGCGCGGAGCAGGAGGTGGAAGAGGATCTCTCGCACCTGGTCGTCAGCGCCGATCGCCGGCGTCTCGCTCGGGAGTGCCGGAGGCGTGGCGTCACCGAAGAGCGGGAGAGTGTCGGGCGGCGGAACCTCTCCGCCCACCTTCCCGGCATGGAGCGACACGCTTCGCCGAACGGCCTCGATCACTTCCGCCTCGCCCACGAACCCCTTCGCCGGGTCGCCATCGACGTAGAGGTCTCGGTAGCTCTTCAGGTACTGCGGACGATCGGGATCGCCGTCGTACGGAGAGAGGGAGCCGCCGTTGGACGTGCCGGGTTCGACCGCGCCCCACCGCACATCCCACATGTCACGCTTCGCCTCGTCCAGTACTCGGCGTTGGTAGACGTGCTCGTTCCGGGAGTTGGTGCCGCTGTACTCCCACCCCTCGCCGCTGCCGAGCCACCACGGACGGGGACTCGGCTCGGCCTCAGCGGGATGCTTCGCGAACTCCTCTTCCGAGAGCTGCGCCTCCTGGGCATCCTCGATCGTGCGGGGCGGTGCCGGCTCCTGCGCCGAATGGATCGCGACGAGCGCCTGCCAGTCGGCCTTCCGAACTCGCTTCCCGTGCTTGAAGCAGAGCGCCTTATAGGCAGCCCAGTCCACTACGGCGCGGAGCTCCTCCGCGATGATCTCCGCCTTCTGCCGAACCCAGGCATTCGGATGCCGCGGCCCCCAGTCCCACGCCTCATCGAGGAAGGAGAGGTACGGATCCGCCGGGCCTGCCTCCGCGGTGACCGCGTCGTCTTCCGCGGCGGGCTCTGAATGATCCTGCTTGGGCTCCGGAGCTGCCTCGTCCGGCGCGGCGTCTACGAGTCCCAGCCGCACCGCAGCATCCTGAATGGCGCCATGAAACACCGCCGCCTTCTTCCGCGCGGAGCCTGGCATCGTGTAGAGCCGTGAGTCCATCAGGGCGTTGAAGATCCGGTCCTCGTCGGCCTGGACCAGCTCGGCCACCGAAGCGAACTGTCCGTGCAACCCCTGAGCGGTCTTGCGGCCGATCCCCTCCGCATGCTCCTGCAGCCACATGTTGACCGTCAAATCGGCGGGCGCGGGTGACTCTTCCGCTGGCTGCTCGCGGCTCATCCTCCAGTCCCACGCCTCCGGACGACCCATGCCCGAACTGACCGGCCGCGGCAGCCCCAGCTCCGCCCAGCGGACTGTATCCCGCCAGGCGTCGCGGTAATACGGCTCCACGTCGCGGCCAAACTCCTGCCCTTCCCACCACGCCCGGAACGCAGCGTCCACATCGCGCTTCTCAGCTGGGGCGAGTGGCTCCGGAGGAGGAGCGATCACCGTTAACCGGTCTCGCCGAGCGCCCCAGCTACACCCCGGCTCGGGGAATACGCCCACGTGATCGCCATCCATCCGGAAGACGTACCCCTCCCGAATGACGTTCGGCTCATAGTGGTGGGGGTGCTGGACCCGGCACCCGATTTCCAGTGGAAGAACGGTCTCTGGCTGCGTCCCGCCCGCCACTGCAGCCTGCTCCTCCACCGGAGGAAGGCCCTCGGGTTCGCGCTTGAACGGCATCACGAAGGTGGTGTCGTACCCAGCCGCCCGAAGGCACGCGGGATTGTCGCACAGGCCGAAGACCTCGCCCTCGATCAGCTCATGCCACCCGCAGCCTTCCGGGCAGGCGTGGCTCTCGGTGCACCCGCACTGCTCGCAGCGGGGCTCGAGCGCGAGCGACGCCATCCGGTCCATGGCGTCCAGATGGGCGAGGACGGAACGAACGGGCTCAGCGAGGGCAGGTTCATCGGCGACCGCCTCCTGCAGGTCGCAGAACAGGTCCTGAAATTCCGCGGCTGCAGCGAGCACGCGGGGAAAGAGCCTGTCGAAGGGGCGAGAGGGAGCGGCAGCCGCGCCGACGGTAGCCTCCTCCGGCCGCGGCTCCGGATCGGTGGCGGGCACCGAGGGGGTCTGCACGGGGAGCGGCTCTTCGTGGACAATCGGCTGCTCTTCGTGCGCCGGTCGGAGCTCCGCATGCGTCTCGACAGCCGCCGCCGGCGGTTCGATCGCCGGCGCTGGCGCCTCCAGACGCTCCGGCGCCTTCCGCGGCGCGATGACACCTTCCGCCCGGCTGACAGCCGCGAGCAGCGTCGGCCGCGGCACTGCTGAGTCCCCCACCTCGCGGAGAACGCTCTGCAGCTGAGTGTCCAGCGCAGCGAAGAACGAGTCGGCGTTCTCCCGGCTCGCCCACTGCACCAGCAGGTCCCGGGCGTGGGACCAGTGGATCGACCCGTCTTCCACCAGGTCGAGGATCCACTCCGGCAGCTCGAGCAGCCGGATACGGTTTGAGACCAGCGGCTGCTTCTTCGCGTCACCGAAGAACTCGGTGGCGAGATCCGTCTGCGAACGGCCGAATTCCTCGTGCAGGCGCTTCAGCCCCCGAGCCTCTTCCACCACGGTGAGGTCACCGCGGTGCATGTTCTCGAGCATGGCGATCGCGAGTGCCCGCTCCTCGGAGTACTCGTCGACGTGCGCCGGGAGTTCGATCGCGACTCCTTCCGCGGCGAGCAGGGACGCAGCGCGCCAGCGGGTGACACCGGCGACGATCCAGTCCACAGCGCCACCCGTGCGGTGCACCACCAGGTTCTGCAGGACGCCCTCCTCCCGGATCGACTCCTTCATCTTCTCGATCCGCTCGGCCGGGATCATCCGCCGCGGGTTCAGGCCCGGGTACGGGACGAGCTTCCGCGGCGGGATCATCATGCGATTGGCGCTCATTTCTTCACCGCGGCGACTGCGACGCCGATCATCCCCAGCACGTGCGCGGCGTCGGCGAGCTTGTCGAAAGGAATGCTCGCCCGGACCAGCCAGAGCTCTCCCTCCTCCTCGAGGCGGATGAAGTCCGCATCCTCGTAGGTTGCGCGGAGAGAGCGGATCTCTTCCACCTGAGCTGAGACAGTAAGGTCCGGCGAGGTAGCCTCAACCGGAGATTCCATTCCCTGCGGAATGTCCGCTCCCGTCGCATCAGGATTGGAGGCCTTCTTCCGCTCCGGCCCTTTCTTCTGAGTCTTCCCGCTGCGGATCGTCAGCCGCGCGCGACTGATCTGGTAGTCCAGCTGGGCGTCGGTGAGTTCAACGCCGACCGCGTCCGATACCGCCTGTCGGATCACGGTCGGTTCGGCAGCCGGGTTGGCCTTCAGCTCGCTGGTCACGACCTGGTTGATCTGCTTCCGCGCGTCCAGGGCGAGCAGCTTCAGATCCGCCACCGCGCGAGGGGCTGCCACGTGGTTTTCCTTTACAGAGGCTTCCATCGGTTTCTCCCCTTCGGGTTCAGGCGCCGCCGGCGCCGGTATCTTCGTGCGCCGCCGCGGCGGCTTCAGCACTTCGGGTTGAGGGGCCCTCGTGCGGACCTGGCTCGGATCCACCCGCGGCCGCTCCTCCTTCTGGACCTGGAGCGTTGCCGCCACCACGATCTCGAACTCCTCCGCGTTCCCGCTCCCTCGCAGCTGCGGGTACCTCTCCGTGAGCAGCTCCCGGATCTCCGCCTCTCCCGCGTTCCACCGTCCGGCGAGGACGTCCCGTGCGTAGATGCGCCGCCTCTCGATCACCTGCCTCTGCCGCGCCCGCTCCCGGGCGGCCGCACGCTCTTCCGCGAGCCCGAGAGTGGAGGCGGCTTCGGTCATGAGATCAGCCGACTCGCCGGCGGTCGATCTCGCGCCCCGCCTTCAGCCTCACCCCGCAGCCCGTGCAGACGCGTTCGCCGTACAGCAGCGCCGCTTCGTCGCGCGGGTCTCCGCAGCTCGCGCACGGCGCTGGCGTCGCTGGCGCCGTGAACAGCACCGCAATGCCGGTGGAGTCGTCCCCCGAGCGCTCCCAGTCGTTCGCATCCATCTGCTCGAGGAACGTCGCGACCTCCCGCTCCCAGGCGCCGACCCGGCCGAACGCTGGCCGCTCCGAACGCGCGATCCGGATCTGCAAGCGCCCCAGGTGGAGCCGCATCCCGACGGAGGCGCCGCCGGGGAGGATGCGGTAGGCGTAACGGCCGCTGTGGCCGGCGTCCGGCGAGGCTGCGTTGACGATCGCCTCGTGCTCGAGCGTCTTGCGAAGCCCCGGCAGGGACCCAGTCCAGCGGTGCTGGATCCTCGCCTTCTGGAAGTCGGGGTGTGGTGCGCGGGCGCGTTTCACAGGACGAGCTCCGCCTGGGGGATGTGCGTCGTCTGCTCCGCGATCGCGGCGTCCACCGCGGCGACCGCGTCACGGCACGCCTTCAGGTGCGCCGGGCGACCAGGTGCCCGGCGGAAGTGCTGCCAGACCAGCTTCTGGAGAACGGCGGGTACCATCTTCCAGTGCGGCCTGCACATCAGCTGGTCGGCGACGACGGTGCGCTTGCAGCCATCGACGGGGCAGGGGCGGCGAATCGCGGTCAAAACAGCAACCCTCCCTGCTCGACCGTCGGCGCTGCAGGCGCGTAGATCTCGTCGAGAAACCGGCGAGCGATCGCCTTCGTCTCCGGCGAGAAGTCCTTGTTCAGCATCCAGCGAAGCAGGCCGGGGTCGTCGTGTACCGGCTTGCCCTTCGAGTTCGAGAAGTTGAAGACGACGACGCCGTCCTCCCGGCGCAGGAACTTGCCGTCCCGGTCCACCGCGCCGTCGGGGACGCAGAGCGCACACATCTCCTCGATCGACGCCTCGCCGAGCCCGAATGCCGCCCGCATCCCGGCAAGCAGATGGGGGAGGACCCGGGTATCGGCCTCGGCAGAGTGCGCGTTCTCCAGGTCCACGCCGGCGAACCGCTTCGCCGCGGCGACCAGCGTCCGGGGCTCACTCCGCATCCAGAGCTGATACAGGTCGATCTCCTGAACCTGGATCCGCCCCTCCTCGTCGAGCGGCAGCCCAGGCTGCCCGGCGCGGCGGAGCTCCGCGTCCAGCAGCACTGTGTCGTAACGGCGGCAGGAGTAGCCGATCAGCACGGCGCCATCGATCAGCTGCTGGATCACGCGGGCGAGGCGGCGGAACGGCGGCGCGTCCCGCACGTCATCGTTGGTGATCCCGTGCACGGCCGTTGCTTCGGCCGGGATGGGCACGCCGGGGTTGACCCGCGTGATCAGATCATCGCCATCGGAGACCAGCATGCAGATCTCGACGATGCGGTCGTTGTGGGGATCGGTGCCCGTACCCTCGAAATCCAGGAAGATGAGCTTCTCGGTCACGAGGGCTCCTTCCTTCGCACCCGCATGTCGACCACTCCGATGATCTCGCCATCGGCGTCGGCCATCGGACGGTAGTGAGAGCCCTGATCCTGCTTCGGGAGCGTGAACGCCCAGATCAGAACCACCAGGATGAGGAGGAGGGCGAGGATCCCTCCAGCGATGGTGAGGTAGCTCATGCGGCACCTGCCAGCGCCGGCTGCGTGAGCTCGCGCACGTCCAGCAGCGTCCATCCCGGATGCTCCTCGAACGAGCAGCAGCCGGCGACGATGATGTTGCCGAACCGGTCGCTGATGCTGGCCAGCGCCCGGAGCAGCTCCGAGCGGCGTGCGTCATCCACCTGCTCGACGTTGTCGATAAGGAGCACCGGCCAGGCGGGCTGCACCGCGGCGATCAGGGCGGCGACGAACACCACAGCCAGGAACGCGTCCTCGCCGGTGGAGGCGGAATCGAAGCCGCGGAACACGCCATCCTCTTCGAAGCCGAAATCGAAGGTGTCCTTGCCCTCCCGCTCGAACACGAACGAGAAGCGCTTCCGCGGGTCGATGACCTGGAGGATCTCGTCGGCGGTGCTCTCGACGGGACCTACCAGCTCCTTGATCACGTCCGCGCGGAGCCGCTGCAGCGAGCTGTAGATCCGCTTCAGCGCCTCGACCCGCCGGGTGCGTAGATCCAGCTCTTCCTGCGCGCGGTCAGCCCGCTGGCGCTCGGCGTCTGCCGCTCCGGCGCGCCGCGCGCGCGCCTCGATCCGCTCCTGCTCGGTCCGGATGCGAACGCGGATCTCGCCAGCGCTCCGCTGCAGGTCCTCGAGGTCGCTCGTGTCGACGGCCTGCACGTCGGCGATCTCCTCCGCCGCCAGCTGGGCCTGCAGCTGCTTGTGGCCCTCTCGGCGTGCTTCCAGCGAGGTGATCTCCCCCTGGATCTGCGCGCGCTTCGCCGCGGCCACCCGCGCCGTCTCCGCGTTGGTTTCCAGCTGACGCACCGCCTCGCGGACCTGCTCGCGCTGCTCCCTCGCCTCGGTGCTGATCCGGTAGGCCTCGGCCTGAGCCGCCTGAGCCTCTGCAGCGAGCTGCTCGGCGCTCGTCAGTTCGGCCGCCCTCGCGTCCCTGGCACGGGCCAGGTCAGCAGTGGAGCCACAGACTGGACATTCCTCGAGACCCTCCAGGTCGGCGAGGGCCGCGCGTACCCGATCCACCTCCCGACGATGACCAGCCAGGCGCTCGGAGGCGGTGGAGAGGGCCGCCTGTGCCTCGCTTGCGGCCGCGGTGACCTCCTCGAGGCGCTTCTGGGCCGTGCGGATCCGATCGCCCGTCGCGGCGCCCGGCTCCGGAAGGGAGCCGAGTTCTCCGCGGAGTCGCTCGACCTTGCTCCCGATCTCCTCCACCTGCGAGGCGAGCTGGACCAACCGCTCGTCGCGCTCCCGGCGCCGGCGGGACGCACGGTCGGCCGCCTCGGCGCGTCCGCGGATGTCACCGATCTTCTGTTCGAGCTCGCCGAGCTTCGCCTGCAGGGCAGGGAGGTCCTCCGCCTCGCGCAGCTCCTCGGCCTCCCCCTCGCTCAGGCGGAGCGCATCGGCTGCGGCGGCCTCCGCGACCTTCACCTGCGCCTGCCGATCCGCCTCGCGCTCGTTCACCTTCCCGCGCACGTGCTCGATCGCCGAGGCGAGCCCGTCGATCGGCGACTCACTCCCCATCACCTTCTCCAGCCAGAGCTTCTGAATCGCCTCCTGGGTCGGCGTCTCGGCCTCCTCGTAGCCGAGCCAGTGCTCGAAGCGCTCCTTCGTGAGGCTGCTTCCGCTCCGCGGGAGGAGCCCCAGGAGGTAGGCACGGCGCTTCTCCGCGGAGAGCTCGAGGAATGAGCCCAGGTCGAAGCTGGGGACGAACCGCCCCGTCTCCTCGTCGATGCGCGCCTGCCGCTCCTTCTCCGTCCGCTCCCCGTTGGGCGGCAGGACCTCGGTGTCGAGTGAGTCGCCGAACGTGCGCCGCAGGCCGAACCCATCGTCGAACGACATGGCGACGTGCATCTCGTCGGCAGAGGCCAGCTGCCGCGAGGCGGCCAGCGTCTTTCCGATCGACGGCTCGTAGCCGAGCACGCCGAGACGCACACTCTGGAAGAAGCTGGTCTTCCCGACGCCGTTCGGGCCGGCGAGGATGATGAGCGGAGGAACCGCGAGATCGACTGCGTGCAGCGTCTTCACGCCGTGCACGCCGATATGCGTCAGCGACTTCATAGCAGCTCCATCTCTCCCGCAACGACAGCGGGTTGGGGGGAAGCCTTCTTGGTCTTGGGGGTGCGGTGGAATCGGCACTGCGCGCCCTGCTTGGTCTTCACGGCAGACCGGAGCGACTGCACGAGCGCTTCAGGCAGGCGCTTCTGGAGACGATCGAGCTCGTCCAGATCGATCCGGAGGACCTGGTCGGGGATGGAGGTGCCGTGCTTATCGAATGCGGCGCGGACATCCTCGAGAGCGGCTTCCCGCTTTTCCATGGTGCCGTAGCCGTAGAAGCCGCCCGCCACAGGTACGGCGCCGTGCAGGTGCTCATCGCCGAGGTAGCGCTTCAGACGATCCTTGAGGCGGCCCGCGGCGGCGTCCATCGCGATCGCGGCGCCGGCGAGCTCGGACGCGCGGGCATCCGAATCGATCGTCACCTCGTCGATCCCCAACTCGCGCCACTTCGCGATTACCGGGCAGCTGGCGTGGAATTCGCAGAGACCACACCACTCGCCGCCCGTCGCGGGGAACTCTCCCCGCTCCTCGATCTCCCGCGCGGCCTGGATCTCGGAGATCAGCTGGTGGCGGACCTGCACCAGGTCGTCCCGGGTGATCGTCTCCGAGTAGCTGTTGCGGCGATAGCGAACGAACCGCTTCACCAGCTCGAACTCCTCGAAGGCGGGGTATGCTTCGGAGATCAGCAGCGCGTAGCGCTTCAGCTGTTGGTCGGCCCGGAACTCCTCCTGCGACTCCGGTCGCCAGTGGGATTTCCAGTCGGTAATGCGGCAGCGCCTCTTCCCTGTGCGCTCCGCCAGGTCGGGCGTGCCGAAGAAGACGACCTCCTCGCCGTTCCACAGCCGGAGCGCCATCTCCAGCTGCCGCTCCAGGACGAACACCGCCCGTGGATCGATCTCGAAGTCCTCGTCCGTGAGGCTCTCCGTGAACGAGGTCAGGATCTCGACCGCGGCTGCGTATTCCACGGTACCGCCGCGCACCGCCCGGAAGGCGAGCTGGTGGACGTCCAGCCACGGACCGCCGGCGACGACCTCCTTCACCGCCAGCGCGATCGCGTCATGGACGTGGCGGCCGCCCTCCAGGGCTGGCGAAGGCTGCCCCTGCTTGCCGTGGACGTACCGCTCCGCGTAAGCGAAGGGGCAGGCGCGAATCTGCCGCAGCTGTGAATTCCGGAAGCGCGTCACAGCAGCGCTCCCTGCTCTGAGAGATCATCGAGAGGATCGGCCCCGGGGCACTGGCAATCGGTGACCATGTGGTCACACCCCTCGCAGATCTCACCGTCGCCCGGAGCCGCGGACTGCTGTCTCTCCTGCTCGAGCAGCTCCTCGGCCATCTGCACGCGGCCCGGCACCCGCTCCCGAAGCAGGGCGAGCAGGGCCTCCAGGTTGTCGGAGTACTTGGCGATCTGCTCGTTGACCCTCTCCGGCGTCCAGTCGGCCGCCTCGAGAGTCGTGCGAATCAGATCCTCGACGTACCGCTCCCGGGCCAGATCCTCCGGCGAGTCGGCCTCGACGACCACGGCGTCGACGACTTCGGCGTACGTCTCGGGGTGAAACTCGGCCGAGATCTCCTCCGCATCCCGCTCTTCCTCCTCCAGGAGCTGCTGCTGATGGACGACCGCCTGGGCGGGTGAGGGCAGCGCCAGCTGTTCGCGACGCTCGTACGCAGAAGCCGCGATCTGACGCGCGGTGTCGAAGCTGCCGCGGAGCACGAGCGCCACCTTGTAGCTGGTGGACGTCTTCGTCTGCCCGTCCTCCTCGTATGTGTCGGTCGCCGGATAGACGACCATCCGCAGGGGGAGCCCCGAGAGGAAGCCGAACTGGGCGAGGAAGACGTCCAGCTGCGCCGCGATCGAGCTGATGGTCTCCCAGCTGGTGGTGCGGAAGACGTAGAAACCGCCGAACGACTCCGCGGCCTCGAGGATGACCGAGAGCCGGCCGTGTGGCTTGCACGTGGGGGTGTTCTTGCCGACGGGGCGCTTGGGACCCGCGTAAGCCCCCTCGTGCTTCGTGAACCAGGGGCACGTGCAGGGGATGTCGCCGTGCTCCCGGTCATGAGCGACCTCGCCGTTGCCGCTGCAGCGCTTCGAGCGGCCATCGTACGCCGCCAGGAAGTACTGGAAGTTCTGCTGGGGCCGGTCGAAGAGGAGGCGGACGTCGAGCTCCTTCGGCACTTCCCCGATCGCCTGATGGATCCGGTCGTCCCGCACCAGGTTCTCCGTCTTCCCGTCCCGGTCGCGGCGGGTCACGACGAAGTGGTCATATTTGACCGGCAGGCGGAACTCCTTCCCGCCGCGGCTCTTCCTCAGTTCGCCTTTGCCACCGATCTTGATGTGGCCGAGCTCCGGAAGGCGGGGGGCGAGCAACTTGGAGCTGATCTGGACGAAGTTGGGCGCCGTGCTCACGACGCCACCTCAATCCTTCCCTTGCCGTCGCAGTGCTCGCAGGCGAACGGGCGCGAGCGGCCTTCGCAAACGGGACAGCGCTTCAGCGCCGGCACGGCCACGCCGGTGATCTTCACGTGCACCGGGCGATCGCCGGACAGCGCACCATTTCGCTGGAACAGCACGCCGGCCAACACGCCTCCTTCCACGCCCTCGCAGAGGTACACAGCGTGAGCGTCGCCCTCCTCCGCGCCGCGCACCTCAACGGGGAGGTCGCCGGCCATCGGGCTCCTCCAGAGCGTGCCGACGTTGCTGCCGGGGCCGCGGAACGGTCGCAGCCACCCGGTCAGCACCGGCTCCTGCGTTGTGGTTTCTGGGTTGTCCATCGTCTCGTACATGGCTATAGTGGTGCGAGTTGCCCGGCTCGTCCGGGTCTGCGCCCCCGGTGCTCGTCTTCCCGCCAGGATGATCCGAGCATCGGGGGTGTTGTCTTTCAGTCGACCTTACGCGGGCGCATCGGGTGCGGCCGGTACCGCTCGGCAATCCGCCGCTCCGTCCTCGTCACCTCCACCCGCCTCCGGATCCGAGTCGCGATCGCGAATCCGCTGAGCACGACCAGCGCTCCGATCAGTCCCACGTCGTCCTCCTGGGTGCGTCCGCCCGGATCAACTCCAGCCCCCGGTCAGCCTCCCGGTTGAGTTCGCGATCGGCCGCGGTGAGCCTGATCCGCCGCCACCGCACCCGGACCCACTCCCCTGTAGCCAGCGTCACCCCCGCGAGCATCCCCACCGCGAAGGCGCAGGCGATGAGCGCAACTGCCAGCGCGATCGCACCTCCGATCAGGATCAGGATTCCGCCGACCAGCTCCTTCATCGCGCCCTCCTTCAATCCGGGTAGATGGGGGCGGGGCGTCCCAGTGCCCCGGCGAGTTCGCGGCAGCCTTCCCGGATCTCCCGCAGCTGCGCCTGCGCACTGACGTTCTCCGGAACCGCGGCGTAGTGGCGGGTCGCCCGCTCCGTGTGGACCAGCGCAGCGTGCGCGATTTCGAGTGTTCGCCGGGAGACCAGGACCCGGGATGCGCTCACGCCGATCTCCGGGTGGCTGAGCGGAGCGCGCTCTCGATCTCCGCGAGATCCGACTGGGACCGCTCCACTTGCTCCTGCCAGAAGCGGAGGGATTCGCCAATCTCCTCCCGCTCGGCGTCAGTGGTGGCGGAACCCAACTCCCTCTCCCGTGCGCGAACGGTCGACCGACAGGTGCGCGCTTCATTCTCCAGGAGATCTTGGGCGCGAAACGCGAGATCGAGGCTGATCACGATTTGCAGGTCTACGGCGGCAGTCCGCATCAGATCCTCCCCGCGAGCAGGTGCGCCTTGGCGGCGATGCGGCGGGAGACGGAGGCTTGCCGACATGCCGCTTCGGCGAGGCCGGCGAGCGTCTCCCGTGACGGGCAGCGAAGGACGTGGTGCTGCGCGAGGTTGGTCGCATGGGTCGCCGCCTCCTCCTCGGCGTGGAGCTCGAGGAGCTCGGCGGTGAGTTCGTGGGTGGGCAGCGTCTCAATCCGCGCCTGGACCCGAACCGTCTTTGCGCCTTCGATGAGCGCGCTAGCGTCGCGGCCGGACCGCTCGAGCTCATCGATCTGCGCGTAGAAGCGCGAGGCAGGGGAAGGGAGCCCGCGACGCCACTGACGGATTAGGCTGTCGTCGCGTCCGAAAAGGAGGCCGAGCTCCTCACTTGTGCCGTCCAGTGCGAGGTAGGCGGCACCCGCGCGAAAGCGGATCCGGTCGCCGCGGACGGCGGGCGCGACGTAGACGGGAGGCGCACTCCCGCTGAGGTGCGGTCTGGGAGTGACGCGGGTGGTCCTCGCCCGCATTGTGGATGCGGTAGCCATCATCCGACCGCCGAGGGAACAGGAGCGAAATGGGCAAGACGGGCGTCGAGGCCGACCAGGATGTAGGCGAGTTCTGCGGTGCGGTCCGCGGCCGCCTCTTCCGGACCCTGCGCGACGTCGGGATCGCGGCGAGCAATCTCCCGCTCGATCTCTTCAGCGCGCGAGACAGCCATCTGCGCCTGGTCGCGGTGCCGCTCCGCCATCGCCTTCAAACCGCGCATGCTGATGTGGGAGTACTTATCCATGGTCGTTGACCTCCAGCAGGGACGTTGCGAGATTAAGGAGCCGCCTTGTGCGGCACCTCCAGCAGCCCCGTCGTCGCTCTTGTCCAGCGGCGGCGGGGTTTTGGCGTTTCAGGCCCGTCGGGTGAACCGCGGACTGAAGAAGTCTTCAAGCTCTCCGGTCTGTCGGTTCAAGTGCCGGTAGATGCCGAAGATGTCGTGTGCGAAGTTGAACTCGTTCGCGCGGGACAGCTCTTCCAGCCGCAGCGGATTTCGGGCGTGCACCGCGCTCAGGTCCATTTCCACATCGGTCTCCGTGCGCTTCACCCCCGCCGCCCCGAACTCGAGCATGGCGCGGGAAACGATCACGCGTACGTGCGGGGCTTCGGCTGGAGTGAAGTCCGCGAATTCGGGGTAGCGCTTCTTCGTGGGGGCCATAGGCCGTTCTCCAGTGAGGGTGCTCATACAGCGCTCGCCTTCCGAGTGCGCGGGGGCGGCTTTGGTGCTTTCAGGACGCCAGCTTCTTCTGACGCAGGAGGTGGCGGTCGATGTACTCATCGACGGCAGCCCGCAGAGTCACGCTCAGGTCCGCGTGGCCGCTCTTTTTTCGCACCACCTCCAGCATCATCCGGCGAGACTCGCGGTGGCGGAACGCCATCGTCACCAGCTTGTCCGTTGTGCTTGCGTGGCGCGTCATGTATCCTGTCCCGTTTGGCTGTTGTTCAGTGCTTGCGTGTTTTTTTGCGCGGCCACCGTCACATCTTACTTGCAAACGTAATAGTGCTTACGCCTGAGCGCAAGCCTGTCGATGCGGCGAGCCTATCCCTCGGTGAGCGAATCGCCCTTGCAAGGGAGGCGAAAGGCTGGAAGCAGCCGGACTTAGCGCGGGTCGTGCTACCTGACAGCCAACGCGTCCCTACGATTTCTGGGTGGGAGAACAACAAGTCTGCTCCACCACTCGTTGACCTGGTGGCGATCATCGAAGCCTTGGACGTGACTGCCGACTGGCTCCTGTTCGGCCGCGGAGACATGCGGAAGCCCGCCGCACCAGACGAGGCGCAGCGGGCGATTGAGGAAATTACCGCGGTTATAGACCGCTATCGGTCGAGGGCTACGGCACCAGGTGAAGCCGCGCCGGCTCCCGCGGAGCAGGCCAGCAGTTCAACGGAGAGGCGTCCACCTCCTCTGCCATCAGTGGATCCGCGCTACCTGTCCGGCGAAGTGGCCGACACGGCTGTTGATGTGATGGAAGATCTCGGAGAAGAGCTAGGACGGGAGGAGCGTCCTCGTCGAGCGGGTGGAGACGATCCTCGTACTTAGAGAAGAGGAACCACCAGTGCGAAGCCATCACCTTCAGCTTCGTGACCTTCACGCTCTCCTCGAACAGGTCGGGAATCTTTCGAGCCAAGTAGACCGATGGGAAGCGCCAGACAAGCACGTCGTACGGCGCTCCGTCGATCTCCGGAATCGGTGCTGTTAGCTGATATTTGACACTGGTGGCAGGCATCGGAGCGAGGTTGCAGAGGTGGTAGGCCGAAGAAAAGCCGAAGACAAGATAGCGTCGGCCACGGACACCCGCAACGCTCCGCTTCCGTCCGCCATCTCGTGCACGATCGCCTCGACTCGTAGCCACCGCGCCGCATGTCTGCGGCCCATCCGTGACGCACTCCACCACCACCCGCGATCGTTAGCATGGAGCAACAGCTTTCCCCAAAGCCGCGACTGCTCACGAGCGAGATACGCCCGGGGGAGATTCTTCTGCGGGTTACACGGCCACACTGGTTCCGTGTCGCCATTCCCTGGTGCACTGCTATCGGGGTGGGGATCCTGGCGGAGTTCCAACCGCCTCACATGGCGGGGGTAGTCAGGATCTCTATGTCATTCGCGATCCTGTGGTCGTTCATCGCCACCGCTCGCTACGGCACGCGAGAGTATGCAGTGACTTCGGAGCGGGTGATCGCCCGTAGCGGGTTCGTCTCCAGCACAGTCCAGGACGTCCGGATCGAAAAGATCGAAGGCGTCGAGCTGAAGCGATACGCACTGGATGAGGCGGTCGGCAGCGGCACGCTCACGCTATCCGGTACCGGCGGGAAGCTACTCAAGATGCCGTACGTCGCCGATGCACAGACATTCCGCGAGGCGATCTATTCGCAGATCCAGAAACTGAAGCTGAAGGTGTGAGCATGGTAGAACCGGACACTGCTTCCCCCGTCTCCGACGTCGGTCGGCTTCTGGAATCGGGGATTGATCCGCACGAGTTGCGGGAGCCGCTCAGCCCAGCAGATGCTGTCACCTTCAAGAATGAGGCAGCCGCTCTGGTGCTCGGCTGGATAGGGAGGGTAATCGAGGACCACGAGATCACGCCGGCCGAGATGTCTCAGGTCAGGCATATCCAACGCATACTGCGGATTGAAGAAGGGGACCTCCTCGCGACTCATCCAAACGTAGTTCGCGACCTCCTTTGCGAAGAGCTAAAACGGCTGCTTGAGGACCGAGCGATTGATCCTGCTGAATCTCTCCACAAGGTGAAGCTGCAAGAATTATTCGGCTTGGGTTACGACCAGTTCCTCGATCTCACGAAAGAGACGGTGGGGGAGGTGATCGTCCACATAGCTTCGCAGATCGACCATTCCCGGTGGGGCTCCGTCGGAGAGTTCAGGAAGCGAGTTGCGGCACTCGATACCGTTTTTGACCTCAACCCTGCAGGAGGGGGATCGAGGCGCGGGTACGTCTACTTGCTCGCCAATCCGTCAATGCCAGGCGTGGTAAAGGTCGGTCGCACCACAAAGGAGCCCTCGGAGCGGGTGTCGGAGCTTTCTTCGGCGACCGGCGTTCCTACCCCGTTCGATCTTATTTACTACGTGGCGACCTCAGATTGCTTCGATGCGGAGAAACGAACGCATGAGTGGCTCACCGAGCGCGGTTACCGGGTGTCGAGCAATCGAGAGTTCTTCAACGCTCCAATACCTGATGTGATCGCCTGGATGAACACGCTGTGAGTATTCCCGGCACGGCGAAGAAGCTCCGGCAGGTACGCGAGATGTGAAGGATCTGCACGGCTACTTTTAGCCACCCCGCCGCACGTCTGCGGCCCCTGACGCACTCCACCACAACCCTTTCGATCGTCACCCTTCAGGAGATACCGATGAACCGAGAGAACTCCCTTACTGTCGCTTTCCGTGATCGGCAGGTTCGCATACCTATCCAAAAAACGTCCTCCACGACGTCTCCCCACACCGGCCGCGAGGTGCTTCAGTTCACGGGTGATGTGCATGCGGGCAGCGCGGAACTCTCTGGGTGGTTCCAGAAGGCGATCCAAGAAGAGGGAAGCCTAGGAGTCAGCGGCCATTTTGGAAATGGTGAGAAGCGCATATGGGTGATCGCCATCCAGAGCTACTCCTTGAGGGACCAAGACAGCTCTTTTTCCCTAAGCATCACTGAAAAAGAAGAGCTGTCCATCCACGCGCTGGTCATCGACGACCTTAGAGTGCAACCGTATGAATACGTGGAGGAGTTCTCTGGTAATGAGTTGATGATTATCGCTCGACTGCGGATGGCGGGCGAGCAGAATGAAAGTCTCGAGGCGAAGATCCAGGAAAAAGAATTCTCCTTTTTCCCAGTAGTCCGAGAAGGCATCCAAGGTGAACCGCGGGAGATGCGATTCGGGCGTTGCCTTTGGTCAACGCATGATGACTACACAAAGCACGAAATCGTGCTTGTAGGGAAGGGGGGAGATAAACGCCCGCCGCTCAACTACCCGGACCACGCCGCTCGGTTGCAGGTCACTATGCTGATGGGCCTGATTGACGAGCTTAACGATCTGCTCAAGCAGAAGGGTATCCTTAGTTCTGAGGAACTGGATGGGATCAACGCCCGTGCGATGGAGAGCAACCGCAAGAATGACCGTAGCTTCTACCGACTCAAGGATGTTGACGCCGAGTCATTGCGTACTTCACCCGATGTACAGATTACCATCGCGTCCTTAGCTCCACCTGATGCATGATTGTTGTGCCTCCGGCTAGCGGTGGATAGATGCCACGAAGCGGCGTGAAGGAGTCCGGCTGCTCGGAACCGGATGGACTCCAGCCACGGGCAGAAGTGAAGCCCCTCCCCACCCCCGTTCCCCGTACCGTCCCCGACGCCGCGCGTCAGGCATGCGCTCAGCTCGTGCTCGAGCGCGTCTGCGTGCACCCGTTGCTGGAGCCAGCTCGGGCGGCTGGCCGGGAGGTGGTGGTCGGCTACGACAACAGCGCGGTGTGGGCGGAACTCACTCCAGGTCCGACCGCCCGGCTGGAGATACCTCGCTGGTGGGACGGGGAGAGGATCGCGAAGGAGGACTGGGCACGCCTGATCGCGAGCGCTCTGGTGAAGGAACTGAAGACTCAGCTGTGATCATACCCGCGGATCGCCCGGAGCCTCCACGCCACCCGCTGGCCGTCGCGGAGGAGCTGCGCAGGGAGCTGGCGCCCGCCTCGGCTCTGAGCCAGATCCTGTGGCATGTGGCCTACCAGTGGGGGCAGGCGCCGCCAGCCGACCAGGAGCACGAGTGCTCCGCCCACGCCTGGCTGGAGACACTCCTGGAAGACCACGACTGGTTCGTCGACGATGATCTCCGCGGGATCAACTCCGTGGACGCCCTGCTGCTGGGGCTCGTCTGGCGATTTCAGGCGGCGCACCAGAAGCTGGATCAGGCGGTGGAGGCGTGGGGGGGGCACGGGAGGGGTGGGGGTGATGAGGAGAAATGGTGAGGAGTGCGGCAGATGACCGCTTCGTCTGGAGAGAATGCGGGAGGTGTTCTGTTCCTTCCGACGGCTGCTCTCGGGATCGTTGTCGCACTAGTACTGGCCCGCTGGATTGCGACTGAACCGGAGACAACTGCCCGCTCTATGGGCGGCATCTTGCAACTCTTGGGCGTGATGGTGGTCGGCTACGAGATCTCCGTCCGTCGGCGTAAATTCGGCTTGCCACCCGTAGTCGATTTGCTCGTGATGGGAGGAATCGGGATTGCTCAGGGCGCCGTCTCACTAATGGGCCGGCTTTTCTCAAAGCCTCCAGATGTTCGGGAAGGCCGGAGTTCAGTGAGCGCCGTCGCAGGTATCGGCAGTATTTCCGGCCGTGGCGCCATGCATAGCTTCGACTTGGAGGCTCGATTGGGTCGCATCGAAAGACGGTTGGCTGAAGTGGATGAGAAAATTGATACCATTTCGTCCGAGCTGGTCGCGGATATCCGCCGAATTGACGAAGCGGCTGCGAGCGAAATGGAGGCTCGAATACAGAAGGATCAGGAGCTTGAAGAGAAGATCGGAGATCTCGCACTCGGCAGCATGCAGGCCGAGCTCGTCGGGTGGATCTGGGTCGGCGTCGGATTAGCGTTGAGCGCTTGGGCGCCTGAGGTGAGTTCGAGCCGCCTCTTCTCGTAGTCACGCTCTGATCGTCCGCTTCGCCGGCTCACCTCGTCCGCATCGGCGAGGGCGCGGATTCTATCCAAACAGCACGAGATCTGATCATGTTCACAGACGCGACGGGGCAGGTGGTGGAAACGGTCGTCTGCAAGACCCGCAGACGCTTGGTTCTGGAGGTCGGCCGACGCTACCGCGTGGAGCCGTCGAACCCAGCCGCCACAAGGAACCGCGGCGCGGAAGGCACCCTAGTGGGCTTCGCGGGCCTAAAGGACGGCCGCGTGGGGGTCAAGTTCGACGACACGGGACGCGTACGACTGGTGAATCCGACGGACTTGGTGGTGGCGGAGTGAAGGGGTCGTGTCGGCGGTGGAAACTCGATCAGGCGGCTCGGAAGGATCTGGCGCGGCGGGTGGCGAATACGCGGGCGGGGGAAATGGAAGAGATGTGGGAAAGAAGGAGTTCTGGCGTAAGCGGGGCGTGCATTGAAAAGCTCGACGGAGAGCGATGCGGCGCCTAACTGAGAAGAGGAGGAGGCGAGCTATCCGTCTCCAGCACGAACGCGAGCGTCGGCACATTCGCCAGAAAGCCGCGCGTCCGGAGAGACTTCGTAGAAGGGCCGAGCGGCCGCTTGCTACAACTAGGCAAGAAGGTGGTGGCTTCACGTCCGTAGCCTCCTTCTATGCACGTAAGGCAGGAATCTCGGCTACGAAGGAGAGATTTGCCAGAAGGAAAGTGAGTTTTCCGGCGGTTTTTTCCATGATTGAGGAACCCGAGAAGGCACTCTCCGCGCTCGAGGATCTCGTCGGTAACTGCCTTGATCCGCGTGCTCACTCGATCTGCCTCGACCAGAAAGGCTGCAAGGTCATCGATGCTTGTGCGGAGTCGGTGGCCGGCGCCCTAGCAGTGGAGGCTCGAGAACACCACGGCAGCAGGTTCTGGGGCTACTTCCCGGAAGATCCGGTGCAGCAACAGATTGTCCTGGCGACAGGGATTCCCCGACACCTCGGAATCGAGTTGGAAGAGCCGGAAGGGTTCAAGGCTTTCAACTTACAACGCGGCGTGAGAGGCCCTCAGGGAGGTTCGGGGAGCAGTCAGACGGAGCTAACCACCACGGCGCTGACACGCTACCTAGACGACTGTTTGCGTGGATACGGAGTCCAACTGACCCGCGAGGGTCGAGCGCACGTCCTTGCGATGGTCGGCGAGGTGATCGATAACGCGAGTGCTCACGGCGGACGCCGCGACTGGTGGGTGCTCGGGTACCTACGCCAGCAACCCGATCACAAGTACGGGGACTGCCACATTACCGTCTTCAACTTCGGAAAGACCATCACTGAGACAGTTCAGGAGATGTCAGAGCGCTCGGCAGTCCGTGATGACATCGAAATGCTGATTTCGCGTCACAGCGCCTTCTTCCGCGATCCGCTCCGCCGCCTCACCAAGGATACTCTGTGGACACTCTATGCGCTCCAGCAGGGTGTCAGCCGGTATTCATCCGATGACTCCACCGCCATCCGGCGGGGTCAGGGGCTGGCGAAGATGGTCCAGTTTTTCCAAGAGCTTCGGACGACCGCTCGAAACGGTGAGCCGCCGAAGGCTGCTCTGGTGTCTGGAAGCGCCCATATTATCTTTGACGACAAGTACCCGATTCGGGCGAAGGAGACGGGGGGTGGTGAACGCCTGATCATCGCGTTCAACAGGGCGAATGACCTGAAGGAGCCCCCTGACCACTCCAACGTGCGAACCATGAAGAAGTTTTTTCCGGGGACGATCCTCAGCTTCAGGTTCTACCTGGACGAGGCGTTCCTTTCGAAGAGAGGCAGCGATGCAGGTCCACACTATAGATCTCAACAACTTCCGATCGCCAGCGGCTGAAACCTTCACAGGTCGAGATCGCGGAAAGGCGGTACGACACCGAGCCCGGTTGGACGATCTGGATGCCAAGCCGAACTCACGGGCCAGGGTGTTGGTGCCAGATGACGTATACACTCTGGCGTCGTCCTTTTTTCTTGGAATGTTCGGACCGTCAGTGGTCCGCTTCGGCAAGGAGGAGTTTCTGGCGCGGTACGAGTTCGTTGGGCAAAACGTACCAGTCTTCCTGGAGGAAGGGGTCAAGGAAGCGCTTAAGGAGCGCCAGCGCCTCAACTCACGGACGCCCGCGGGCGGACTGTTGTAGCGCTTGTGCCGGATCTCGCTGGGATGGTTTTGGGTTGGCTCGCGGCTGATTTCCTTCGCCTAGCGGAGGTTGTTTTTGTAGCCGTCGCAGCTTGTTCCAGCGCGCTGGCCGCACGGTACGCCCGGCAATCTCAGGTCTCGCTCCAAGACAGCAAGCGCGCGGATCTGTTCCAGCGCTACTACGAGCAGTATACCGTGGAACCTGCAGCGCGCGAGGTCCACAGCTTCACGGAGGAAGCTGTGGACCTTTTCTCGAACGCCGTACACGAGCTGAACGCTGCGCGGGAAGGAGAATTCCCGGTCGGCCAGCTGCGGGAAATTGCGTCGTCGGCCATCGGCCGCTTCCAAACCCGGCAGGGACGAATGAAGGACTTGGTAATCGGTTTAGCGGAGGTCTCAAATGAGGAGCTCGCCGAAAACCTCCGCGCCCGCGCACACAGACTTGAGGACGAACTCATCGAGCGCCTACCCGCCCTTGAGGCCGATCCCATGTCCGCTCCACACGTGGGGCTGGTTCGGCGGGCACGGGTGGATATGCTTCGGATGCTAATCGAATACGACCCGGGCATCCGAGGTGAGTCGGAAAGACGACGGCCTTTGCTCGACAGATGCCGCGCTGCTGTCAGAGAATTCCGCGACTGATTCCCTGCCTTTCGGTGCAGCAAGAAGCATCCGTGGAGCGGCCGCGCCGCGTGAAATTATCTCAGTTCGCTCCCCCTGACCGCCCGCCTCACCCGGTTTCCCACGCAACCCACGCCGCGGCGCCGGCAGCGATGGCGGCCGCGGCACCGAACCCAGGGCAAACCCCCTCACTTCCGAATCACCGGAAACGTCACCGGCAGGCTGATGTACGGCTGCGTCTCGCCGGCCAGGCGGACGTAGCCGAACATCTTGTAGACGCCGGCGTGCTCGATCTTCCCCTTCCACCTGGCGATCCCCGCCTCCGGTTCTGTCACCTCGAGCGTCGAATCCTCCACCGGCTGCATTCCCCGGGGAATGATCTCTACCCACAACTCCGCCACCTGGTGCAGAGGAATCGGCTCGATCGTCACCGACTGGTCCGGATGCACCCTCCGGTTCACGAACTCGAAGACCACCTCGAGCAGGGACCCATTCACGATTGCCATCAGAACTCCAAGGTGCGGGCGATCTGCGTCGTGAAGACGAGTCGGCGGTGGATGGTGATCAGTGGCTCGACCAATTCGACGGGATCCATCAAGGCGGACGGCCATCCGGTGACAGGAACCTCAGTGAACGGCGCGTCGAACACCGCTGCTTCCGTCAGCGTGCCGCCGAATCCCGCGACGGGCACCGCGGTGAAGGGGGCGAGGAAGTCCGCCGGCGCGGCTACCGCCTCCACGCTCGCCGGCACCACCACCGCCTCCCCGGTCTGCACACCGTCCACGCGGCGGGTGACGCGCAGCTCTACGTCCTCCCCTGCGAGTGCGGTGAGGTCCACCGCGAGCAGCGTCTCGCCCGCGTCGGGGGTGCCCTCGCTCCAGTCGCCGAGGGGGGTCCAGTCGCCGTCCGGGAGCGGGCGGGCTTCGATGAGGTATTCGACGGAATCAACCGGCGTGTCGAACGTTGCGTGCGGGTCCACGGTGGATGTCCACCCCACTCGCCAACCGTCGCTGATGTCGCTGACTGGAGGTGTGACGTTGTCCGCACACCCAGACCCCACGAAGGCCATCGTTCCGTCGTCCTTGTCTACGATGAACCCTTGGTACTGCGTGGCCCGGCTGATCGTCCCCGCCTCGCCAGCCATCCACATGAAGCGGTCCGAACGCTCCCACGGTCCTGCGGGGTGCCGGGCGCGAAACACGCGGAAGTGGCTGCGCTCCGCGTAGGCCTTCCCGTCCTCACTCGCGGAGTACACGCCGTAGAACCAGCCATTGAACGGGCCGCTGACGCTGCCATGCCATAGTCTTTCCATCTTGCCGTCCACCATCTCCGGCACGATGGGGTCGCTGTGTTTCTGCCACGACGCGCCCTCGTCGCTGCTCTCCCAGAGCTGGATCGGGCCGATGGGCGAACTTCCGTTGCCGAGCGTCTCGAACTGCTGGACCACGAAGAGCCACCACTTGCCCTCGTGCTTGACGATGCTCGGCGCGATCCACGTCCCGTAGGCGTTGGTCGGCGTAAAGCCCGTCGCTCCGCTGGAGCCATTGCCGAGGCGCTGCTTGGCACCCACGGTGACGTTACCGAGGTGCGTGCCCGTGATGATCCGAGATTCCAGGTACTTCCCGCCGGGCGCGTGCCCCGCGTACCCCTCACCGACGAAGCGCCAAGCCGCGTGCAGGGAGCCATCGGCGCGGATCACGAGGCACGGGTCGGACAGGTAGTTGAAGTCGATCCCGGTCGGCTTCGGCTCGATCGGGTTGGAAACCCCCGGCCACTCGTGCCGCACGGACAGGTCATTGCCCGTCGAGTAGAGCAGGTACGGGTTCTCGTAGGCGAAGTTGCTTTGCGGGTACGGGGTGTCGATCCATACGTGCGTCACGGTGCCTACGCCTGCGGCAATCTCCGCCGCGTCTTTGAAACGCATCCACGATCCCGGTCCGGACTGCGGGACGCGGATCGCGTTCGGGTGGACCCAGGTACGCATGAGCGCGCCGCCGTTCCACGAGACGCCGTGGCCATCGCGCGCCGTCGTGTCAGGCCCGATGCTGGCCGTAGGGGTGGTGTACTGTGCGGTGCTCATCAGAGTGACGTGATCCGGTACTGTAGGATTCGGACACCGCCGCCCCCGCCGCCGTCGTTCCAGACCCCCAGCCAGCGCGAGCCGGAGGCGCCGAGGATCGGGTTTGAGTTGTCGTTCCAGGTGTGCGCGAGCGTCCCGTCCTTATAGAGGCGGAACTGCACGCTGCTGGCGGAGATCGTCTCCATCTCCAGGTGGTAGTCGTGCGTCTCGCCCGTGACCACGGCATCTGCGAAGTCGGTGAACCACCCCTCGAAATCGCCCGACACCTGCTTGCCGAGGCGCCACATGGTGTTGTGCCGGTAAAGACGGTAGAACGTGTTGCTCTTGTTCCACCGGAGCCGCAGGTCCACGGCAAAGAAGCCGCTGCTCACGCTGAACATCTGAAGTTCAATGCTCTGGTCTGCACTGCCGGGCTCGTTCGCCTGCGCGAAATACGTATCCTCTCCCCCATTGATCGCGAGTCCGTTTTCGAGGATCCGCAGGGTGCCGGTTCCAACGACTCGCTCCCAGTTGCCACCCGCACCTGGACCTCCCTGCCATGTCGGGGATCGTCCGAGTAGGGGCGTGTCGTCCGCCCCTACGAAGTCGTCGGAGTTGAAGACGGTTACTCCACCCCCCGCCGCCTCCACCGTCAGCGCATAGGTGTCAGCCGTGCCCTCACCCGCTGCGTTGCTCGGGGTGGCCGTGATCGTGGCGGACCCCGCCGCGACGGCGGTGACCAGTCCCGTGCTGGATACGGTGGCGATGCTGGCGTTGCTCGTCGCGAACGCCACCGTGATCGGCTCCGTACCGGTGAGGTCGTACGCGAGCTGCCGGGTCGCGCCCACGGTGAGCGGCGCTTCGGCGGTGGTGATCGTCAGGGTGGCAGGCACGGGCGGTGCGTCCGCTGCCGTCACCTCGCCGATGAACTCATCCGTGAGGGCGTCAGGATCGTTCTGCGATACGGTCAGCTTGAAGGGGAACGCAGTGTCGGGCGCGTCCTCCAGCAGCGGGTTCTGCTCCGTGCTTGTGCCGAGGACGGCGGCCTCGCCGAACTCCCACGACCGCGCGGTGATCGCGTAGCCGCTGTCCGGCGTGCTCGTGTCCGTGAACTGAATGTCGCGAGGCATCAGACCTCCTCCCAGGTTGCGGAAGCGGTGGGTGGATTCGCTGCGGGAGGATCGGTCACGACCTGCCACGTCGCAGAGGCGACAGGCGGGTTGGCGGGCGGCACCGGCTCATCCCACCGCACCCGGAACACGTACGGCCCGGCGGGCAGCACCTCCCCCGGCTGTGGTGCGAGGACCGTGAGTACCATCACCGCCTCCAGTAGAGGTAGCGCCCGCTGCTGCGGTATGCCTGGTTGTACTCCCGCGCCCGGAAGTCCGCGAGCGAACTCAGCCCATCGGCGAGCGGCCCCTGCCCGTTGAGCGGCAGGTCGTACAGGTTGCCCGTGGTGCGCCCGAACGCCGCGCCCATGATCTCGTCACCGCGCTCCCGGTACCGCTCGTCTCCGGTGATGTGATAGGCGTACCCGAACGCATGAACGATCAACACGCTGCGCTGCCGCGCCTCGCGGATGGTGTTCAGGTCCCACCCGGCGTCGAGGTTGGTTTCGCCGTGCGCGCGACCGTCAGGGAACACGAAGTACGGGAACGAGCGCCACCGCAGCTCGGTCCGCTCCGGCACCACCGTTGCGCTGTCGTACACGCTCCAGAGGTGGTCCACCGACCTGAGGATTGCCGCGCCCACGATGCTGTCGCCGGTCAGCTGGTGCGTGGCGATCAAGCCCTCCAAGAGCAGCCCGACCATGAACGGCTGCTCCCACGGCTCCGCGCCGTCCTCCCAATACCAGCCGCCGTCCGGGCGTTGCAACCGCGCGTAGTAGTCGCGGGCGGCCACCAGCGCCGCCTCTCTGAACTCTGCGCGGATTGCGCTGTCGGGGTGCGTGGCCGCGACCTGCGCGCGGTAGAGCAGCATGTACCCGCCGTCGCGCACGCCGTAGCCGAGCGCAGGGCCGTGGACGTAGCGGTCCAGCCAATAGGATTGCTCGCGAAGGAAGTGGACGATGTACTCCCAAGCGCTGAACTGCGAGCCGTCTGCGAACGTCAGGCGCTCCGTCCCGTGCCCCGCGAGGGCGTGCAGGATCAGAGAGCCGAGAGAGATGGTGCGCGGCGCGTGCCCGATTGCCGAGCCGCCCCACGCGGTCGCCTCTGGCATGTGGTTCCACCGCCGGCTCACCACCTCGTGTGCCCGCGCCGCGTCGGCGGGGTCGCCGGTGCGGTCCGCGAGAATGTAGAGCGCGAGGCCGAGGTCGTAGTAGTACATATCCGCCGGGTCCGCGAACGTCGGGTCCACATAGGTGGTGGCGTGCACCGGCCCGCGCGCCACCTGGTTGGCGTCGTACCACGGCCACGGGCTCTCGCCCATCGGCACCTGCGGCCCGAGGATCAGTCGCGCGCCCTCGGGCGGCGGTCCTGCGGGCGGGTGGATCACCGGCGGGGGCTCCACCGGCGGTCGCACGGTGTCGGGCGGCGCGGGCACCACCGTGTCGGGGGGGGACGGTGCAGCTGGCGGCGGAACCGGCGTGCCGAGCACAGGGCACCGCACGCGGAACCGCGCGTCGATCAACACCTCCCTGCCGGTCGCCGTCGCGGCGCGCTGCGCATCTATCAGCGCGAGATCCAGCCGCTGGCGCGCGGCCACGGTGTCAGCGCCGACGATGACCCGGTAGGGTGCGGATCCTGTCGCCGTTGACGTGACGCCATCGCAGACGGTCTGTGCCTCCAGCGCGGCGGGCAGAACGAGCAGCGCGAGGCAGAGCAGGGCGCGCATCAGACGCCCCCGATCCGAAAGATGCCCTGCGGTGCGAAGCCGTGCTGGTCCGGCGCTCCGTCCCACGTGACGGGGGCGCCGAGCGTGTGGTGCGCGAGCAGCCGGTTCGTACCAGCCGTTCCACCGCCACCAGAGCCCCCCGATCCGTTACCGCTCTTCACCAGCACGAACTGCGTAACAGTCTGACCGTTGTCTGGATCGCTCACGGAGAAACCAGCAGCGTCGAATACACGATTCGCCCACGCGGTAGCCGGGATCACCTCCCGGTGGCTGATGCCGGATAGCTGCGCCTCGAACTCGTGCCCCGCGTCGCCCAGACTCGCGGAGTAGGCGTTGGTCAGATAGAGGATCTCGTACTGACCATCATCCTCCAGGGTGAGCCCCCCAGGGACGCCGAGTGCATGCAGGGCTTTGTTGTACGGTGTCATCGATTTCTCCGGTGGTAGAGGGCGCCAGTGTGGCTGTGGTCTAGTTGTTGGATCGGAACCCGCCGAGCGCCTCGAGCAGCTCGGCGAGCGCGGCCGCACGGGGACTCTCTGCCGCGGCCGCCGCGATCATCCCGCGGACCACCCGCTCAACCGCCGGCACACCGAGGCGGAGCACCGACGGGGCGATCCCCAGATCCAGCGCTGCAGCCTCCAGGTGCTGCGGTTGCGGCCTTGTGATCGGCTGGATCTGCAGGTGCGGCGGAGTCGTCGGCAGCGGCCGCGGCTCCGGGATCACCTCAGCCATCTCCGGGACCGGTGCTCGGTGCTGCCCCTTTACCGGGCTCGGCTCACCAGGTGCGATCGCCGGCTGATCCGTCAGCAGCGCCGTCCAGGTCTGCAGCCCGACGATGCCGTCCGGGGTGAGACCGCGGCTGCGCTGATACTCCCGCACGGCTCCCTGCGTCCGCGGTCCGTAGAGCCCGGGGCCGGTCGCCACCTCTGCCGTCGTCATGAGGCCGACGCGGACGAGCCGCTCCTGGAGGATCGCCACGGCGGTCCCTCTCTCCCCCGGCTGGATCACCGGCCACGATGCAGGGGCACCCTCATCGAGCGCTCCCTGCCGCACCGTGCTCCAGTCGATTCCGCCGGCGAGCTCGGCGGGCGAGGCCACGATCTCGTAGTGCATCGCGTCCTTCACCGAGACGTAATCGCCGCCCCAGCGAAAAACCCGGTGGCCACCGCGGGTGCGGATCCGCTTTATGTCATCCACCATGGCCGCCGGCATGTCGGTTACGAGCCGGTTGTCGGCGCGGTACGGGTTGCTGTTCCAGTTGAGGTCGACCGCGATCCCGTGTGCGTGCAGGCTGTGACCGGTGCCGCCGGTGATTTGCCGGCAGTTGTAGCTGCCGGTGTCCTCGCGCCTCACCTGGTAGCGATGCGCCTGCAGCACGCGGCCGAGAGCGCGTAATGCCTCCGTGGCGGCCGGGTTCACGGCGATCCGGATGCCCGGCACCAGATCGATGGTCTCCGTGCGGCCGCAGGCCGGCGCCCACGCCTCACGTAGCTGAGCGGTGGTTCTCATTCACCCTCCTGGGGGTCGGGTCTGAAACGGGCGCGTCTCTCGCCCAGCTGTTGGTGAATCCACGCCTTCTCCTCGATCGTGAGGCCGTCATCCCAGCGGTCCTGGGGCAGGGCTCCAGAGGTGGGGTGGATCATCCGATACCGGAGAGCGTCCACGAATCGAATCGCGCCGGGCCAGATCGTGTTCTTCCCGCCCGGGGTGGCTTCATGATTCTCCCGGATCGAGCTCACCTCTCTGGCCCAGCGATAGGCGAGCAGCGCGCTTGTCGCCGGCGTGTACTCGCTGAACAGGCCCGCGAAGCCGAGATCGGCGGCGCCGCCGGCGATGGAAACCAGGGCGTCGATGCTGGCGCCGATGAAGAGCAGCACCACGAGCGTCACCGACTTGCCTCCGATCCCCTCGTCCAGAACCGCTCGATCGAATCCCCCCGGCAGTCCGAGCCGATCGCGGATGCGTGCGCGGCGGGCCCCCGTCCAGAGGTCCAGGATTCCGCCCGATACCACGAGGATCAGGAGAACGGCGACGTGCAGGTTGTAGAACGCGGCCGCGAGGGCGAGGAGCCCGGCGACAACTCCCGGCCCTGGCTCCGCTGGGCTCGCGAACGCGCTGCGGAGCGGGGAGAGAGCTGTAGCAACCGGCTGCAGGCGGTGTGGCGCCATACGGGTCATCCTCAGTGCCCTTTGAAGAAGTGCGGCCGCCGCAGGTGGGGCCGATGGTAACGTCAGTCGCCGACCAGCGCCGCCAGCGCGATCGACTCCGCCTCACCGACGCTGATCCCCGCCTGCTCGATCAGCGCGATCGAGATCTGCGCGGCCGGTACCTCGAGCTCCTCCATGTGGAGCGCCACCATTCTCTCGCGGGCGCTGGTCCGCTTCTCTGCGTCCTCGATCTGGTACGTGCCGGGGATCGGTTTCCCCTCCGCATTCACGTCCTCCAGGAAGCCGCCATCCTCACGGGTCCTGGCGCCGAACTCGGTCAGGATGGCGATCTCCTGACGGCCAACGTCATCCCGCAGCGGGTAGAGCGCGCGAAGCACCGCCCCCAGCTGGAAGCTGAGCCGCGGGTGCTTTCCCTCCACCCGGCCGAGGAGCGCGGCCGCTGCCGTGATCGCCTGGAACACCTCTCCGGCGCGGATCTTCGGGTGTCCAGCCATCAGGAGGTCCTCGTGACGATGATGACCTCCACCGGGGTACCTACCGGCGGCGCCTTGTCGGCAGCGACCACGGGCTCCATGGAGGCGTCGTGGGTGGGGGGCTGTCCCGGCGCCTGCTCGCTGCGCAGACGCATCCGCACCACAGCCGGGTCACCAGTTTGCTCCGTGAGTTGGTGGACGATGTAGGCCTTTCTGCTTACTTCTGACACGAGATCCTCCTGAGAATGAGTCACTTCGAAATGTGCCCGCACGGCAGCACCGAGCTTCCGCCAGGACCAGGACCAACCCGCCACTCGTAACAGCCCGTCCGTTCCGAAATCAGCAACACGTCGGCGAACCGCATCCCGCCCGCGATGGTCTCCGCAGAGAGCCGGATGGGGCCGTCCCCCCGCACCGTGCGGCATTGCCGAGCGCCGCTCTCCACCTGCGACCAGGTCCGCTGCCCACCCGCGGCGCCGCGGATCGGTCCCATGGCGACCGTGCCGTTCACGATGCAGACGGTCAGCGGAGGCGAGTTCGTTCCCTCCCAGTGCCCGGCTGGCGCGGGAGCCTGGCTGCAGGCCGTCCAGGCGAGCAGCACCAGCAGGACAGCGATCCGGCCACTCATATCGCGTAGATGTGGTCCGACATGGGCCCGCTCCCGATGCTGTTGTAATAGGCGAACCGGCACGAGATGGTCTGCTCGTAGTCGTATTCCCTCTCCACGATCCCGTTCTGCTGCGGGTAGAGCTGCGATCCCTCGGCGTCTTCGGCTCCATCCACGTACCAGTGCAGCAGAACCTTCCAGGCGTAGGCGGGCGAGTCTGACGCAACCGTGTTCCAGATCGCCTTGTACATGCCCGGCCCCTGCATCACAGGGCGGAGCACCTGCAGGCCCGATGGGAGGAACCAGGGCGCGGATACGTCGAAGATCCTCCAGAGGACATCCGGTTGCGGATTCGCGATGTCCTCGTCTGCAAGCCCGAGCTGGTCGACGCGTTGCCAGAAGCCGGATCCATCCCGGATGAATCCCTCCTGCGCCTGCTCGAAGGGGTCGGTGGTGGGGCGGTAGAAGATGGCCATCAGGCGGTCCCGTATCTGAGCCAGAGCGTGCCGACGGGATAATCGTCGAGGCTCGAGTTGTTATCGGGAGCGTTGGGCGACCACACGACCGCTGGGATGACCATGTCGGTGCCGTTCGGATTGCGACGGCGCGGATCGGGGATGGAGGTGGCGCCGTTCGAGCGCATGATCACTTGGCTGCCGAAACCGCCCTGCCGGAAGTGCAGGTCGCCCGGATGATCGATGTACCCGCTGCCGTCGCCAGCGCGATGGAAGCGCATCGCGGTGGGTCCGGATCCCCCTACCCAGAGGCTTGCGCCTGTAGGCATGACGATGGAGCCGAAATCGAAGTAGAGGTCGTTCCTGATCCGGACGTTCTGGTCGAACTCTCCGACCGAGAAGAGGCGGGTCCCCATCTGCTCGTCGTCGTAGATGCGGGTGCCGCCATACTGCCACTGAGCCCCGATCTGGATACCCGTGTGGAAGCGGATCATCAGGTTCGGGTACGGGAAGCTCCATGCGCTGCCGTCAGGATAGATTCCATAGTTGGCCGCGCGGTCACTGCCGAAGAACAGCCCGAACTGGCTCCGCGCCGAATGCTCAATGGCGAAGGCGCTGGCGAGGCCCCACTGAGAGCGGAGCGCTCCGCCGACCAGCGCGTCATTGTGGATGGTCACCAGCCCGCTCACATGCTCGGCGTCAAAGATCGGCTGTGATGTCGCGTTACGGAGGCGGAAACCTCCGGTGCCGAAATTCATGTACGTGGCGTTGTCGCTCCACCGGGGCCAGAGGAAGCCCTCCAGCCCGCCGCCCGAATTACGCGCCTGTAGGTGCACCCCGTTTGCGTACTCCTGGGTGCCGGTCCAGACGTTATCGCCCGCGAGGCGCCCATAGCGGTCGTCATGCAGGTGCCCCGCACCCGAGTACTTGCTCGCGAGCGTTGCGCCTCCCTCGCTGATCGTGCCGGTGATTGCGAGGTTGTTGTCCTGGAAGGAGAACGGTGTGCTCCCTCCCGCATTTGCCCACACGAAACCTGATCCGTTTGCTAGCAGGTATGATCCCACGTTCGGGAAGTGGAATCCCGACCATCCCGTCGCCGCTCCGTAAACGGACATCGATCCCCAATTGCCGATTAGATCCTGAACGCGTTCCAATGCCAGGCGCCTGTCGCTGTACTTCGACGACAGTGCTACCCCATTCTCCGCGAAGGACTGGGCCATCCACGTGCCCTGCACACTTCCCGACAGCGCATGGATGGGCACCAGCGATCCTGGCCCGGTGAGATTGGTGAAATAAAACGCCGCGCCGTCATTGTAGAGCATGTGGGCGGTATGGCCCTGGCGATGGAAGCTGATCGCGATCGCGTTCGTTCCAGGGCTGCGCAGCTCCAGGCCTGCGCTGGTGTAGTCCGGTGCGGCAACGGGTGCGTGCGCAATGACGGTGCGACCCGTCAGCGTGCCGCCGACGAGCTGGAGGTACGCGTCGTTGTGATGGTGGCCCGCGAGGATCGCTGCCGCGTCAACGTGCCAGGTCAGATCCTGCGATCCGTCGAACGCGAGGCCAGAGAGGTAGTTGCCCGGCCGGAGCGGGTACTGGGTGGTTCCAACCGCACCACCGCCAGGCGGGGTGCCTCCCTGCGCAGTGGTCAGCCACAGAGTGCCGACCGGGAACTGGTCTAGGCTCGCGTTGTTGTCGGGCAGATCGGCCGAAACGTGAATGGCCGGAATCTGGAGCGGGGCGTCCTGGTATGGCGCAACTCGGGAGCGCTTCGGATTCTTGAGCAGCGCGAGCTCCGCCCTGATCGCGTTCGCGACATTCACATCCCGAGTTGCGGCGAGATCGCGCACTGCGACATCGCCACTCCCGTCCCGCGCAACCAAAGTTCCGGGGGTCGCGTTTGGCGTCGCATCGGTCACGATCTTCCGCGCTGCGTTGCCGATGTAGTTCGCGCCGTCTTCGAAGGCGAGATGCGCCCCGAGCGTGAGCGGCTGGTGGGTATGATCGACGTGCGCCGCGGAGATGTCGCCGAGCACCTGGGCAGGGGTGCGCTGCGCGAGCGTCGACGTACCGCTGGCCCGAAGGAAGTTGCCTGTCGTGAAGCTGGAGAGCCCGGTGCCGCCGCGGTTCGCGGCGAGCGTGCCCGTTGTATCTCCGATCGCCCGGCTGGCGAGGTGCGCGAGGGAGGAGCCGGTCTTGTCCAGATCAGCCCAGGGCACGGCCGCGGAGAGCAGCCGATAGAAGCTGCTGTAGTCGCCCGCCGCAGCCACCACATCCCCGGCACGGCCGAAGACGCTGGTGACGTCGCCACCGCCCCCACCGCCCCCTCCGGTAATCGTCACGGTGGCCACGCCGTCGACTACCGAGAGTGCCGCCCCGCTGAACTCCAGGCGCTTGACCAGCGCCCCACCAGACCCGACCTCCACGCCGGCGCCACCCGTGCGACTCACCGGGACGGAGGTGGTCGGCAGGGTTATGGCCACCGACTGCGACGGCATCTGCGGCTCCCCGTAGGCGAAGAGCTCGTAGTAGTCGATGCCGTCCAGCGGCACCGTCACCTCGACGTGGCCGCTGTTCCCATCCTCGACGATGGCGATCGGGGCGAAGTCCCAGCCGAGGTGCCCGTCGCTGCTGATCGTGCGGCGGTAGTAGCCGATCGAGCGCGTGAGGTGGTTCGAGCGCGCCTCGATCCGCACCAGCGAGGCGCTGATGTGCGTGACTGTGGTTTCGGTGATCGCGGGTCCCTCGGAGGCCGTCTCCGCCGCATCTCGCCCACGCTGCCGCGGCCGCCGAAGCGTGCCGGAGAGCTGACCGGTCAGGCCGGGAATCCGGTTGCTGAGCTCCACGTGGGTGACGCCGGCGGCCAACAGGTCTCGCCGGATCTGAACGATGCGGGCCTGGCTCTCGATCCCGAGCGGCTGATCGACGACCTGGACGATGACGCCGACGTCCAGGCGATCGCCGGCGAACGCTTCCGGCTCCAGGCGCTCCTGGTCGACGACGTTGACGGAGTAGGACTCCTCCACGTAAGCGTGATCCAGCAGGGCCCGGTTCGCCTCGTGCCAGAGGTCATTGCTGGCGCGGCCGCCGTAGATCGCGGCGCCCCCGGCCGACTGGGTCAGCTGCGCTGCGTCCAGGTACCAGCGCGCAGCGGCGCCGCGGGCACGCACGCGGAGCCTGGCCTCCACGGCGCCGAGCTCGAGGAGGTCCACGCCGGCGACCGCGAGGTTGTCGACCCAGGCCCCGACCACCGTCGTATGTGCTCGGCCGTTCGGAGGCAGGACGGTCTCCGTCCCGCCGGCGTCCTTCACCACCAGCTCCAGACTGACGCGACCGGTCTGCACCCAGGCGGCGATCTGCGCGGTGAAGTAGGGGCTGGCGCCGGTCGGCTTCAGCGGGATCCACCCCGTCTGGAGGCCGCCGCCGTCTGGCGCGTCGATGTCGGCCGAGAACACGCCGTGCTGCCGGTAGAGCTGGCTGCCCTCCGCGGTGACCGTTGCCCCCCCGAACGCGCTCCAGCCGAGAGGCACGCCGGCAGTCCACTCCTCGAGCAGCGGATTGACGACCAGGTTGTCGACACCCGGGATATCCGGACGTGCGACCACCTTGCCCTTGTGGCTGCCGATCGGGAGGTAGCGCGCCCGCGCCTCCGGGTTCTCCAGGTACGTCAGCGCCGCCCCACTGGCGTCGCGCCGCACGTGCACGCGGGTGCCGATCGAGATTCCGGCCGCGCTCGCCACCTGAACCTGCTGGGTTGCGACCAGCGTGTCCTGTATCAGCGTGCGACCGGCCGCACCCTCCACCTCGAGATAGAGACCGTTCAGCTGATCGTCGAACGCGATGGGGAAGTCGCCGAGCGTCACAAGCGAGCCGGAGACTCCGGTGACCGTCCAGAGCGCTGCGCCCATGTCGGCGTGGAAGCCGTCCTCGCCGGCGCCCCGCGGATAGGCCCGCGTGATCAGCGGCACGAGATCGCGGTGCCGCTGAATCGTCCGGAGGTTCTTCCGGTACCGCAGGGAGGCGGTCGCCGGCGTCTCGGCGGCGGGTGCCCGGAGGTGGATCCGGTACCCGGACGCGCCGTCTCGCTCCACCGCCAGCTCTCCGCGCGCGGACTCCGCCAGCTGCCGCAGCGCCGCCAGCGGGGAACTCCACTCGAAGCTGAGGTCGACCAGTTCGGTGATCTCGACGGTGCCGGCGACGAAGTGCGCCGGCACCTGAGCCAGGATGGCCTGCAGCGCCTGCTCCGCGCTCAGCCCGTAGAGCCCGAAATCGTGCGAGACGAGCCCGCCGGCTTCGACCCGCTCGAGCACGCCGTCCGAGAGGTCCTCGAGGGGCGACGAGCACTCGACCACGGGGGTATGGCCGCCGGCCGGAGTGCGTTCGTCGGTGGTGGCGACGATGCGCCACTCCTTGTGCCCACCCCCTACCAGGACGGTCCGGAGGACCCGCCGCTCCAAGACATGCTCCGAGAGTGCCTCGGGGGCGAGGTGTACGCGCAGGAAGTTCTGCCCGCCGAGTTCCTGGGTCTCCTCTGCGGCGACGGCGCGGCCGAACCCGAGCCGGACGCCACCCGCGCACTCGAGATCCGTCCAGATCTCGATCCGGGAGAGCCGCCGCGCCTTCACCACCACGCCCTCCGATACGTCGCGGTCCCGGCGCCGCCGGTCACCTCGAGCGTGGGCCAGCTGGTGCCCGCTGCGTTTGCGTCGGCGGGGTCGAGCTCGAGGAAGTCTCCGCCCGTCAGCGCCTCCGGGCGCGGGTCGCCGGCGTTGTCGACGATGCGCAGCCGATCGCAATCGATCGTGACGGCGGAGGCGGAGCTGATCGTGAGCTCCATCCTGCCACGCTCGAGCCCCGCAGCGTCCCGGTAGATGATCACGGGGTTGCTGGGGCTGGCGATCGCCAGCACTGGCCGGACGGGGGCATCTCCCAGCGGCATGGCGGTCGCCGCGCCGAAGGCGAGGGCGGACTCCGTCGTCTGATGCGCCCGCGGGTCTTCGCAGACCAGGAGGATCCGCAGGTGATGCGCGCGCTGGGTGAAGGCCGGACGGATCGCAGATGCGCTGATGGACTCGAGCCGCGCGCGGAAGAAGCGGTCGCTGCGATCGGGAAAGACGACCTGGACCTCCCGCCGGGAAAGCCGCCGCTTCAGCTGATCGAACTGGGTCAGGAGGGTCGCTGCATTGCTGGCCGACTGGATCCCGGAGAGGCTGAGCGCGCGCGCTTCCACCTGAGGGCGATCCGCGATCGCGCTGACGCCCGCGCGGCCGGGGATCGCGATCGCCTGCAGGCGGCTGGGCGGAACGTCCCGCCACCCGGCGGGAGCGTCGGACTCGAAGCCCAGCGTGCGGAGGTCGAATCCGTCGACGATCACTGGACGTTGTCTCCCTGCGACCGGCGAACCCGCCGAAGCCGGCCACCCAGTCCCCGGTCGATCGCCGCAACGACGCCGTCGCCCAGATCCACCCCGGCCTGGTACGGCGAGTCGCCGATCCCCGCCAGCGTGACGGCGACGGGAACGTTGATCTCGTGGATGGTGATCGAACCGCCCAGCCCGACACTCTCAGGGGAGGGAGGCGTGAGGGCAGGCATCGAGACCTGCGCGCCCATGGCAGCCGCGATCGCCGCGGTGTTGGCGTGGATCCCCGAGAGCCAGTGGTTGGACGTCGTCAGGGCCCCGTACAGGCGGTTCCCGGTGACTTCCGTGATCGAGCGGGAGACGGCCCAGCTTCTGGGTCGTACCCTCGCCGCCGACATCGTCCAGACGGGCCAGCGCCGCCTCGATGATCCGCTGGATCTCCGCCGGCGTCAGGCCCTCCGCCCACGCGCCAAGTGCGCCACTCCCGCCGGTTCCGAAGAGGATCGCCTGCTGCTCCAGCCATGCGCGCGCGGCGTCCTCGCCCTGCGTGCGCAGGATGTTCTCGAACTCGTCCGCGAACGCTGCCGCCTCCGGCAGGTTTCGGAGCGCTTCGATGAACATCTCCATCTTCGTGGTGGCGTCGCCGATCGATTCTCCCGCGAGGCGGAACATGTAGTCGATCGCGTCCAGGCGGCCCTGGACGTCATATCCGAACGCCCCGACATCCATCTCCAGGAAGGCGCGCCACGCCTCCTGGAGGCGCTGCAGGTTGACCTCCATCTTGTCGGCGTCGAAGAAGTCGATTCCGGTCGCCTGCTGCAGCTTCATGAAGAAGTCATGGTCGGCCTGTGAGAGCTGGCCGAATGGGCTGTTCTTTCCGAAGCGGGCTGTGCCGACGGCGCCTGAGTACTGCGGATCGAAGAGGATGTCGAACCGACGCACGAAGCTCTCGCCGGCTGCCTGGAGGGCTGCCCGCTGGTTCGGCGTCATGTCCCGCAGAACAGCGCCGCGCAGCTCGTCGAGCGCCTGCACCAGCCGGTAGTGCGACTGGAGGATCTCCGCGTGCCGGCGGTTGATCTCCTGGTCGCGCCCGGAGCCGGCAAGGCTGCTGACGATGCCGGCCGTCGCTGCGATCGCGGACGGGATGGCAGCGAGATCTCCGGAAGCGATCCGGAAGATGGAGACGCCCAGCTGCGAGAGGTTCTGCAGCATCTGGGATGTCTTCTGGTCGACGATCCCGAAGGCCTCAGCGAGCTGCAGGGTCGCGCGGACGTTCTCCTCGATCGCGCGTGCCTGGTCCCGGATCTCCCGCTGCCGCTCCCGGGCCCGCCGCTCCTCCTCGCGAGCCCGCTGCTCCGCGGCCTTTTCCGCGTCCTCGTGCGCCTTGATCTCGGCCTGTGCGGATCGGACAACGGATTGCGCCGCCTGGTCGTACGCCGACTTCGCACGGGCGATCAGCGCTGTGTACCGCTCGCGGATGCGGCTGCCCTCTTCGAGCGCATCACGCTCCGATTCGAGCGCCTCGATCCAGGCATACAGGGTGGCGAGGTCCTCCTGCGTCGCTCCGCGTTCGCTGGTCGCGAACTGGTCGCTCATCCCGTCGAGTTCGCGGGCCCGGAGTTCGAGCGCCGCATTCTGTTGCGCGTCGGCGCGGAGCCTGGCCAAGCCCTCTCGCAGCTCGCGGGGGAGCGCCTGCCCCAGCTTGCTGTATGTCGCGGTCGCGGCGCGCTCGAACTCCGCCAGCGCCGCGAGCTGCTCGTCGAGAGCAGTGGCGGTGAGCTGAGTGAGCATCTGCCGCATGCGCGTCTGCACCTGCTCGGCCTGCTCGAGCAGCCGCTGGCGCTCCTCGGCGGTCAGGCCCGGGGGAGTGTCCCGGGGGCGGGGGCGGCGAAGCTCTGTGATCCGCGCTTCGATCTGCTCGATCTCCTGCAGGAGCTCCTGCTCGCGCACGTGGTTGACGATCCCGAGATTCTGCATCCCGAGGATCGCCCGCTGGTTCTCTGACCTCATCGCCTCGAGGCGGGCGATCTCGGTGACCGCCTGGATCTCCCTGCGGCGTGTCTCCTGCGCATCCCGCTGCTGGAGCGCCTGTAGGTTCTCCGAATACGTGCCGTGGCGACCCTGTCCGGCGGCCGAGGCTCCGAGCGTCCCCAGCGCTGCGCCGGGCAGGATGCCGACCGGCCCGAGCGCGAACGCTCCCGCCCCGGCGCCCGCCAGCGCGCCGCGCAGTTCGTCGCGGTACGTGTTGAGGAACGCGGTGACCTTGTTCGCGAGCTGCTGCACGCGGTCGCCCGCTTCGGTAGCGCCCAGGCCGATGCGGTCGAAGAAGTCGGCGATCGGGTCCGACTGCCCGATCGCGATCACGATCGCTTGCTTCAGGTTCTCCCAGGACGTGCGCGCCTGCTCGAGCCGGGTACCGGCGTCCATCTGCTCCTCGCCCATCGACCGGACCTTCCCCCGCGCCTCCTCCATCACCGCGTTGAAGAAGATCACCGTCTTCTCCTGCTCCGTGAGGCGGCGAGTCGTCTCCCCCGTCGCCATGCCCCAGCGGCGGACGGCCTCTTCCTTCGTAGTGAGGATCCCGAGCTGCTTCAGGAACTCCGGGCGGCCCGCGGTAAGCGCGTCGATGAAGCGCTCGTAGCTCTCGGTCGCGTCGAGGCCGAGCGACTCCCCGAGGCGGCGGGCCACGCGCGCGACCTCCCCCAGCGACTGCGCGGTGATCGGAAGCTCGGACTGCAGGAGCTTGTTCGCCCGCGCCATCAGCTCCATGTCCGTCACGGTGCCGCGGGTCGCGTCGCGCAGCTCGCGCAGTGCGTCCTCCGGGTTGATGTCGCGCCGGAAGGACTGCTGCTGGAAGCCACCCTCGAGGCGGACCATGCGGCTCGCCTCCTGGACCGCATCAGCGACGGCGCTGGTGATCCGGCGGACGAGGAGCACGATGGCGCCGACCACGCCGACCATGAAGCCACGCCGGAGGAACGTCTCGAGGTCGAAGAGTCCCTTCTTCGTGCCCTCGGAGATCCCTTCACCGAGCTGCTCGCCGACCTGGAAGCTTTGCTGCCGCACTTCGGCCTTCATACGCTCGAATTCGATGAACTCCGCGGGGCTGAGCTTCCCGCGGTTCATCATGTCGCGCATAGCCCGGTCGAGCCCGTCCGCGTATTCTTCGGCCGCCTGCTTGCCCGCCTTTTCGAAATCGCCCTTCTTGATCAGCCCTTCCGCAAACTTCTTCTGAGCCGCGATCTGCTTCTCCGTCCACTCCTTATCCAGGCGGTCGAGCTCCGGCAGGAGCCTGCGGCGAAGGGCGGCGCCAGTGTCTACAGCGACCCTCTCTGCCTTTTCCGTCAGGTTCGCTCGCCCCTCCCGCTCGAGACCCGCCGTGTCGAGCGTTACCGGGACAGTGACGGCAACCTCCTCCGCCTTGACTCCCGCCTCTACACCCTCGACGAGCTGCTTTCCGGCTTCAACTCCCTGTCGCCGCGCCTCGTCCTTTATCTGCTCGACGTCGAGGACGTTCGCTGGATTCGACCGCTCCCCCTGCTTTGCCGCCTCGTCGATTCCTTCGGCGATGCCGTCGGTCAGGTGCTGGCCAGCCTCAAACCCGTGCTTCCGGAACTCCTCCCGCAACTGATCGACTGCGGCGATAGCCGCAGGGGCGAGCTTCGAGCCGCGTTGGATTTCACGCAGGGCCCTTTCCAGGCTCTCGGCGAATTCGGCTGCAGCGCGTTGCCCGGCGCGCTCGAAATCACCTTTGCCCATCAGTCCTTCCGCTAGCCGTGACTGAGCGTCGGACTGCTTGCGGGTGAACTCCTGGTCGAGCTTCTCGAGCTCGCTCGTGAATCGCTGGCGCAGGGCGGCTGCAGCCGCCTCGGCAGCTGCCTCCGCGCGCTGCTTGAGCTCTGGACCCACCTGCCGATCGAACTTCTCGAAGTTCGCCTCGACCGGCACCTGGAGCACGCCGACGATATCCCCCTCGGACGCGGACATCAGGCGTCCTCCGTTCCAGGGGGTGGCGGCGCGCTGGTGCGGATCTCGGCCATGATCTGGGCAAGGTCCCGGTCAAACATCTCCGCAGGATCGACGTTCTTACGAATTCCCCAGCTGGCGAGGAGGCCCTCGTACCCCCAATCCTCCGGCGACTTAGGCCCCTTTCGCTCCGGCGGGGGGCCGAGCTCGGCGTAGCGCATCGGTCCGACTGCGTACAGCGCCATCAAGATCTTGGCTTCGTCTTCCGGCGCGACTTCATCCCACCACTCGGGTAATGGCTCACCCTCGCGCGCGGCCGCGCCGCTCGCCGTGGAAACGTGAGCGTACAGCATTGCGCGGTGGCGGTAGATCTCCTGGTGCAGCCGGCGGTAGAGCTCTTGCAGCCGCCGAGCGCGCCGCCGAAGGCGGGAACGCCGACGCCAGCGCTCGTGCTTGAGCGCCGCCGTGGTGACATGGAAGAGGTCGGCGATGTGGCTGAGCTCTGCGTCGAGGAGCCGGATCCGACTCTGGTGTGCGGCGATCTGCGCCATCGCGGCGAGGCTACGCGAGGTGATGCGGATCGTCCTCCCGTTAGCAAGTGTGACGCGGATCGGTTCGCGCTGCAGGAGCTTTCGAGCGGCCGCCTGTGCGCGTTCCGCTTCGACGGCGGGTCTCTCTTCTGTCCGCGCATACAGCACGGACGAGTAATGCTTCAGCTGGCCGAAGCGCTTCAGCGCGCCGAGCGCGGTCTCCACTGGCAACGACGAGAGCGCCTCGTCCCATTCCTTGGGGAATGGGTCGTGCGCGCGCCTGAGCGAGCCCTCGTACTGCTCGCACAGGCGGATCAGCTCGTCGCGGGAGACCGCGTCACTCATCGCTGGTTACTTCTTCGCGGCGGCGCCGGCCTCGGCGGTGGTGGGCTGCGCGGCAGA
Source organism: uncultured Gemmatimonadales bacterium (assembly GCA_963793235.1). Classification (GTDB taxonomy): domain Bacteria; phylum Gemmatimonadota; class Gemmatimonadetes; order Longimicrobiales; family Longimicrobiaceae; genus CAWBZF01. Next base: position 183,884 of record CAWBZF010000006.1, on the reverse strand, counting down.
CGCCTCCGGAGCATCCGCCTTCACCAGGTCGATGATGGTCGCCCCGGCATCCTTCGCCTCCTTCGCGCTCGAGCGCTTCGCCGTCGCCGGCGTGTCGCGAGTCATGGCCTTGAACTGGGCCTCCGACACGGACACGAAGCTGCCCTTCGGGATCCGCTCGCTGCGGAAGTGGTAGTTGTCGCGCGTGATCTGCGCGACGATCTGCTCGGCCATGTCGGCTCCTGGTGCGGTTGTGAGATGTGCGTATTCGACCGACCCACGCGGCGGCAGTTCAGGCCGCCGCGTCCTCGATCCAGCCGATCTCGCCGTCCTGGTTCTCGTACAGATCGAGCGTCACGGTCGGCTCGGTGTAGCCGGTGCGACTGAAGTTGAGCTCCGGGAGGCTGGCGACCTTGGCCCGGGGGAAGTAGAGCGTGCGCGGCCCCCGCGGCCCCAGCGTCTCGACGTAGTAGCTCCGCTCCTGGGTACCGATCTGATCACCGCGGATGGTGAGCGTCTCCATGGTCGGCGTCTGAGCGCTCAGGTCGCCGGTCAGCGCCGAGGTCGGCAGGCCGTAGAGCTGGCGGAGGTTGTCGAGCGCGGCGTTCTGCAGGCCGACCACGAGCGTGGCGTCGCTCTCGGAGATGAAGGAGTCGAGCACCGCGACGCTCTGGCCGCTGCGCTGCTTGATGGTGGTCGTGGACATCGCCACGCGCGCGCCCTCCGGCGTGGTGCGGCCGAGGCTCGTCTTGGTGTACGGGCCGCCCTTCTCGCCCGTGAAGACGCCGAAGTCGCTGATCCCGCGGCTGCTGAAGTGATCCGTGAGTGCCATGGTCAGTTCCCGTTTCGGGGGTGGTGGTTCGCTCTTCGGCTACGCGGCCGGAGAGGCTTCGATCACGATCTCACGGCGGCGTCGGAGTGGCTGGTCCGGTCCGCCCGGGTAATCGGTCAGGGCCCCCGCCAGCGCATAGAGCCGATGCCCGCCGTACTCCCAATGCTTCTCGTCGAAGAGCTCCTCCAGCCGTCCGTCCACCCTCATCAGGTGAGGGCGACCCGCCCTTACTCCATACGGCCAGATCCACTCATCGACGGCGATCCTGAGTCGGAGTTGATCTGTCGCGCGAGGCGGTCCGGCGTAGACATAGAAGGTGATCTGGGGGCAGCTCTTGGCTGACAATTGCTCTCCGGGCCACCCCGAGACTACGCGGCCTTCGCCCCCCAACAGTTCGATCATCTGAGGGTCTTCCCCGGCGCGCGCGAAGAAGCCCTGCTCGGCCGCCTCTGCGGCGTTCACCCGCGCCTCCGGAGCATGCCGCCCCATCGCTCCAGGACGATCTCCCGGGCCGGCCCGATGTGCGGCCGCGGCGCGATGTGCTCCAGGTACGGGAGGATCGTCCCGTCGGCTGACGGCTTCGAGATCCGCTGCGTGCCGTCCTCGAGCAGCCGGCCGATGTAGTGCTCCCCGTCCTCCGTCTTGGCGTCCGACGCCACTCCGCCCCGCACGCGCGGCCCGTCCTCGATCGTGGCGAGCACCTTCCAAGAGTCTCGGTAGACCCCCTCCCGCACCGCCGGCGCCTCTCCCGGGGCAGACGCTTGGTACTTCTGCTGGCTGTTCGGCATGCGGTACTCTCGACCGGTCCGCGGTGGACCCGGATCCATCTGCAGCACGATCTCATTGCGCAGGTCCTCCGATACGGCGGACACGAGATTCTTCACGCGCCCGCGCACCATGGCCTTCGCCTGCTCCGAGAGGTCGATGTACGGCATCAGGCGACGACCTCGGTGGTGGTGTCGAGCAAGAGCTCCAGATCCCACGGCGCTCCCTGCGGTCCGGCTGCCTTCACCCGGAAGCGCTCCCCCAGCGCTCCAGCGCCCTCCTGGAGCACGCCGGTCACGAGAAGGATGTCGTCGCTGCGGATGTCGATTCCCCAGTTGGCGTATCCCCTCCACGAGGCATCGATCTGCCGGCCGGCGGCCGTCTGCTGCACCGATCCGGTCAGCGGCTCCAGCGAGACCCTGAGGCCCGTGCGAACCGGCATGCCGAACCGGGTCGCCGGCGGATCCGCGTAGGGATCGATCGGAGCCGCGCCGGCGCGGTAGACGGAGACGACGTGAGTCCGCTCGATCACCAGACGAACTGGTTGGCGGTGGTACGGCTGGCGGGCAGCGGCGCTCCGAACTGCGTGGCGACCCGCTGCTTCACGCGAGCGACGATCGAGGCGGCCTCGGAATCGAGAACCTCCGGCGCTCCGCCGCGCGCGTCGCGGGCGTAGCTCCGGCTCTGACTGCCCTTGCTCTCGCTCGTCACGTCCGGGTCGCCGCCGCCGCGAGCTTCCAGCCGGACGAGCCGGTTGACCTGGAGCACGACGGCGAGGAGGAGTTGGTCCGACTCACTCTCCGGATAGTTCGATCCGGTGAGCTCGAGCAGCACGACAGCTCGATCCGCCTTGGACTCGAGCTTCTCCGGCGGCAGCGCTTCGGCGGCCGCGGAGAGCTCCGGGTGGCCCGACGGATCGAGCTGCACCTACTTCAGCGCTTCGAGGATGCGGTCGGCGGTCGTCTCGCCGATCCCCTGCAGCGCGATCAGCTGGTCCCTCGAGAGTGTTCGGACGGCTTCGATCGTCCCGAACTGCTGCGCGATCAGGTGCTGCCTTCCGGGGAAGTCGTCGGGCAGTGCTGTGGTCTCCGCGCTGCCGCTGGATTCCTGGACGTATCCCCACTTTTGCGCGAGCTCCCGTGGCAGACTGTGCGTGCCGGGCCGGTATAGCTTTCCCTTCTCATCCCAGTGGGGAGTGGCTAGCTCGACACTGACGGTGGCGCCGGCGGCGAGGAGCAGTCCCGCACCGATCTCGGCGGGCGAGAGGGTAACCAGGTTGGTGACCACCTCCGCGGCGGCCGCGGGGGCAGCGAGCGTGAAGAACGCGAGCACCACCAGGAGCGGTAGCAGCGCGAGTCGTGTGAAGGAGCGCATCGGCGTTTCTGGGAGCGGGTGAAGTAGAGGTCTGTCGTTGTTCGAGGAGGGCGGGGAAGACCCCGCCCTCCGACGATCTCCTTGAGGCGCGGCTTTACGCCGGCATCGTCGAGCTGGCGAGTACGATCTTGCCGGGATTCTCGATCACCGGCAGGAAGCGCCCGCGGGCATTCCCTGCCAGGTGCTGCGGCATGTCCTCGGGGGTGTAGACGCGGCTCCAGATGCCGGTCCGGCCGCTGTTCTCCACCGTCGGCCCGATGTGGCTGTAACCCAGTGCCCGATCGTTCTCCGGGTCCTCCGTCGCACCCTCGCCCGGAATGAACTCGCCCGAGCGGTCGTCGCTGCCGAAGAAGCCCAGCACGCCGTGTGGGCCGGCGATGCGCGTCTTCACGGTCTTGCCCGGGTTCGCCAGGTCCCAGACCTCACCTTCCTTGTCGTAGGCGATCAGGACGCCGCGCTCGCGGGCGTCGAGGCTCTGCGGCCGCAGTCCGTCCGCGGACCCTTCGTACTTCACGAACTGCACGACACCGCCCTCGTCGCCCGTCACCATGATCCGGTTCACCGGATTGGTGATGATCTCGTCGACGGTATCGCGGCTGGTGATCGCGCCGCGGAAAGAGGAACCCAGCTTACGGCGCGCCGCCTTCCAGACGGTCCAGAACTTGGAAGCGGTGCCGTGGAACGCGTCGTTTCCGGTGAGCGTGGCGAACTTGTTTGCGGACGGGACCTGGTAGTCCACGGCGAGTGCAACTCCGTTGAACTTCCAGTCGATCTCGCCGTAGAAGAGTGCCTGCATGCGCAGCCATTCCCGGCGGTCGTAGTGCGGCTGTAGGAGCAGCTTGTTGGTGAAATTGAGGATCGCCTGGACTGCCAGATCACCAGTTGCACGCCCGTCGATGATGAGCTGCTTCGCACGCTCTTGGAGTTCGATGAGGACCTGCTCCTGGAGGCGCGCCGAGATACCGATCTTGGCGATCTCCTCGAGGAACTTGCTGAGCTCCATTGCCCCGCCTTCGGGATCCTTGGAGTCCATGCCGACCGCCCCGGCCATCGTGCTCCGGACGATCATGCTTCCACCGCGGGCGATGTAGCTCATCACGTCGCGCTCGGGGAGAATCGTGGCGAGCAGGTAGTCGCCGGGGGATCTGGCGGCGTTGCTCAGCCGATTGATCCCTTCCTGCCCGCCGACGCGGGGATCGGCGAGCGCTGCCGTAAAATCGAGAAGCATCGTCGCCCTCCCTTAAACGGTGGAATCGCGGTACTGCACGAAGGCGAAGCCGGTCCCGGCCGCAGCCAGCTCCGTCTTCTCGGCCGTCGGGATCACCTTCGGCGTCCCGGTCGCGCCCGGCAGCAGGTTCTCGTAGATCACCCCGCCCAGGATGACCCCGTAGCTGCTGCGGTTTTCGCTGGTCGAGCCCTCCGTCGCCGGCGTCGCGAGGATCGCCTTGGCCGGATTGTCGGTCACGACCCGCGGGTACATCCGGCCGTCGGCGCCGTTGAAGCCGACGCGGGTGCCGGCCGGAACGTGCTTGCGGCCGTCGGGCAGCTTGAAGCTGTCCGGGACAGCATCCCAGTCCATCGTGTGGCCGGTGTCCCGGCTCACCGAATCCCAGTCCGCCACGAAGGGCGGTCTGCTCACATCATGGCGTTCCCGCATGGGATCTCCCTCGTCAGGTGGTCTTCGCCGGGCGGAGCGGGTTCGGCGCCGTCGCCCGTGCATGGTTCTGCTTGATCGCGTCGTCGACGCTGCCCTTCGCCGGCTCGGCCGCCGCTCCGGTCTCCACCTGCCCGGCGACCTTCCGCACCGGCTCCGTGGATGCGGCTGCCTGCTTCAGGGAGGGGAGGAAGTCACCCCACGCGGCCTCCGCGTGCTCGGCGAGCTTCTTCGGCGTGGCGCCCTCCTCGGAGCTGGTCACGTAGGCGACGTTCACCTTCGTGTCCTTGCCCTGGGCGTCCTTCACCGTCTCCTCCTTCACCTCGAAGCGCAGCTTGTCCGACCCGGGGAGCTTCTCGAGTACAGAGGCCTTGTAGCCTGCGGCGGCGGCCGCCGACTGGACGGCCTGCTGCCGCTCGAGCTCCGCGACCCGGCCGACCGCCTTCTCCCCGTTCTCCAGCTTCGCCTTGATCTCCTCCGGCTTGCCGAGCGTGACCAGCTCCTTGACCGCGGGGTAGGCCTTCGCCTCATCCCCGACGAGGACCACTGCGCCCTCGGGTGGCAGGGACTTCAGCTTCTCGTCCCGCTCCCTCAGCTCGTCGCGCTGCTTCTTGTTGTCGGTCTCGAGGTCCCGAACCTTCTTCTCCACCTCCTCGGGCGTGCCGAGGGCCTGAAAGCGGATGAACGAACGGAACTCGGAATCGGAGATTTCGGGCATGGCTTCCCCCTGGGAAGGTTGCGAGGCGGCATCCGCCTCGTGACGTGTGCGGGTTTGCGGGGCGGCTTCCGCTCCGCGGGTGGGGTGGTCGGAACGCAAAAAAGCCCGGGGTCTCAGGAAGGAGACTCCGGGCCGTGGTCACGACCGAACCGCTTGAGTTGTAACTCCCGGCCTCCGGGAGTGACTGCTTGGACTTAGAAGTTAGACGCGCGTTTACTCATCGTCAAGCATCCTGAGCGGCCGCCTGCGCAGCTGATCCAGCTCCATCGTCCGGAGCGCGTCCGGCATTTCGAGGAGCTGCTCGGGTGAAGGTCGGTTCGCGATAATCTCCGAGAGGCGCCGATTGTACGTCGGCACGATCGTCGGCCGCTCTCCTCCAGGTGCGCGATATTCGGGCTCTTCCCGCCAGTCTGGATCGACCGAGCACCGGAACGCGGTCATGACCCGCAGGAGGTCGTGCGTATCGACGGTGTAGTTCCAGTACCCGACGCGGAACCCCTCCAGGAAGGCGTAGACGATGAAGCCGTTCGGCGCGCCGGGGAGGGAGGTGTCGGCGATCAGGTAAGCGAGGAGCTTCGTCCGGTTATGGACGACGTAGAGCCGACCCGTGCCGCAGGGGGTCGGCTCTGAGGGGAAAGCCGGAAATGAATCAGGGCCCACGACCGACCTGGACGGGCCGTAGCTGTTCCGCAGCCCCCTCCATCTCCGCCATAGCAGCCAGAATGTCCGGGGGATCTTCCTGGAGAGAGGAGAGCGCTCGACCGACCGCTTCGTCGGCCGCGAGCAGTGAGGCCCTGTCCACCGTGCGAACGTCGTAATTCGCGCGCCAGCCGCTCTCTAGCCACTCCATCACTCTGTCGATCTGGTCGTCCGGAAGAAGCGACGCCATGTCCTCGAGAGCCGCTTGCAAGTGAACGACCGACATCTCGCCAACGGGGTGGGCAGGCCGTTCCTCAGCCAACGCCACTTCCCTGGCCGCCCTGCGCCCGACCGATTCCGCTGCCCTGTCCGGTCCTCCGACCGCCACCACCGCCGTGAGTCGGCATGCACCCTCCCTGTCGTCGAGTGATCCTCTGTGGACTATGAGAATAATCGGACGGGGGTCAACTTCCAAGGACTATCGCACAGCCAGGCGGTGTATACTCTCGCTATAGGTCCGAATGCGTTCTTCCGCATCCGGAAACCCGGCCCATTCCAGGACCATTCGGTTCAGCTCGATGTCACATTCGATGCAGACCGGACGGAACTGCCGCCCATCTGAACAGATCTGCCACTGCGTCGCTGCGCGGCGATCGCATCCGGCGCGGAAGCAGCGGAGCCGCCGTATCCCGATCGCGGTGTACGGTCGTCGGTGCATCAGGCCGCCTCCCGCCTTGCCGCACGCCCACGCTGTCCCGCGTTGATCGCCGCCTCGAACGCGCTCTGTTGAGACGGCGTCAACTCGAAGATCTTCGCCACGTCGGCGAGGTCCGCGCGGAGTTCGGGTACCGGTCCTCGGGCCTCTCCCCAGCGCCCTACTGGCAGCAGGATGTTCCGGTGCGCACACCAGCAGTTCGGGTGCGGCCGGACGGGCACGTTCCGCGGGTCGTACCGTCCCTCACCGTGTCCATACAGGTCCGCTTGGACGATCGGCTCGCAGGCGCACTTCACCGTGTGGCGGTAGCTGAGGCGGATCTCGACGAACTCCACGACGGGTGAGACGATCGCCGCCTGCGTGGCGACCTCGCGTTCCGTGTTCATGATCTCAGTCCGGGCGATTCGCTGCGCCTTCGCCGCGATCTGGCCGGCCTCCTTCCGCACCATGGCCAGGTTCTCCGGCGTCGGTTCGTAGCCGAGCTCCTGGATTGCCGCGTAGCTGATCTTCCGCCGATCGGCGAGCAACGTGGCGTCACCCTCCAGCAGGGATCCTGTGCCGACGATGTGCTGGCGGAGCTCGCGAGAGATCGCGGAGGACGGCGCGCCGCGGAGGACACCCCGCTTGATGATCTGGTCGGCCGCCGCCACGCTCTCTCGCCGAATCGTGACGAAGGCCTGAGAGAGCTCAGGCCGGGCGAGGATCGCCTGGGCCGACCGGGCGGCAACGCCGGAGAAGAGGGGAGCGGCGGCGATGTTGGAGCCGGCCGAGGAGAGCAGGGCAAGGGTCGCCCGGGCGTGTGCCTCGGCGAGGCGTTCCGCGGTGAGATGGATGTGGCGGCCGGTAGAGATAGCCATGTCCCGCGTCAGCTCGTCCAGGAGCAGTTCGACCTCGGCAAGCACCTGCACCCGGGTGGCGGAGGTGAGTCCCGCCGAGACGCGGGCGGCGATCTCCTCCGCGTACTCCCGCAGCAGCTCCAGAAACTCCTGCTCCTGGTCGGCCGTCAGACCCAGCGCGACGTCCCGCGCCGCCTCGAGCTGCCGGAAGTAGCGGGAGACGCTCACGCGGCGATGCCCTCCTCACTCTCTTGATCGCCGCCCTGCCGGGCGCCGCGCCGGAGGGCGTCCAGCATCTCCTGCCTCCCCTGCCGGTCCTGAGCAGACGCCTCGTCGGCCGCGGCGAACAGCTTCTTCGCCTCCTCCTCAGTCCAGCCGGCAGCGATCGCGGCTTGCACGAGGGGAAGCGACGGCTCCGCGGCTTTCAGCTCCCGGATGATCTCGGCCCGCTTTCGGATGATCGACAGCTGGTTCTCCGGCTCGGCTTCGATCCGCCGCAGCTCGGCTTCCACGTCCTCGACGCCGTTGGCGGCCATGGCGCTCTCGCGGGAGAGCAACCCCTTGTCGACCTGGTTGGTGTTCTCCTGCCTCGCCTCCGGCGTGATGGGGCCGGTCTTCACGTGGAGGTTGACGACGCACCTGTACTCCTCGAGGAGGTTGGTCCACTCGTTCCCCGCCTGTGAGACGAAGGCGGCGAAGGCGACCAGGCACTCGAAGAGGTCTCGCAGCGCGCCCTCCACCGGCCCGCGGGTGTTGTCCAGATCCGCCAGGAAGTCGGCTCGCGCCTGCTCGTAGGCCAGACCCGACGCCTCTCCCCTGGACTCCAGCGCGATGTGGCCTTGCTTGCAGTTGTGGAGCAGCGTGTGCTTCGCATGACGCGCGGCCTTGATCGCGTACTCCGGATCCGTCGGCTCCTTGATCTCCACGCCGGGTGTCATGAACGACTGCTTCACCCGCGCACCTTCGCGCTCCTCCGTCGGCAGGCCGATCAAGTCGGTCGTGGTCGAAGAGCCGAGAATCCGGGGCGTCGGGTGCAGGTAGAACGTCCGGCCACCGTGCTGCTGGACCTGCAGCGGCGGTCCGTCCTCCGGCGAAGTCGGCAGCCAGACGCCGTGTGGCTGCGCGTTCTTCAGGTAGCGCTCAGGAAACGCGGCAGTTTCGCCGAGTCGGTTCAGGATCGTCTCGAAGAAGTTGATCCGGTTCTGCTGACGGCGAACTGGGTCGGTGATCAGGAGCTCGGCCTCGAGCTTGATGATCGGGAGCCGCCCGCCCAGCTCGTACTCCACCTCAGTGGCCTCGCTCTCCCCCTCGCCGACGTCGCGGAGGATCGTCTTTTCACCCTCGACGCTCCAGATCTCCGCGCGATTGCGCTCGTCGCGGCGGTAGAGAAAAACGGCATACGGCTTCTGCGTCTCCGGATCCACCCCCACCATACAGGTCTCAGGATCCGGCGTGCTCAGCTGGATCAGGTCCAGTGCAGCTGCGATGTCCAGCCCTGCCGGCGGCGAGTACGTCCCGTCGTCATTCTTCTTGAGCTGGCCGGCGGGGAGCCACAGGCGGAAATAGCCGTGCCCGTACGCCCGGGAGCGCTTGACCACCTTCCGGCCCTTCTGCCAGAGCTTGACCCGGTCCCACCAGCTGGCGACCAGCTCGCGGACTCCGGCGCCGCGCTGCAGCTGGGCTTCGCGGGCGGTCTCCTGCGCCGCTGCCTCCGCTTTGTCGTCGGAATCCACCTCGACAGGCTCCACCGCGGAGAAGTCCACGTCGGCCTCGCGCTGCAGGAGCGCGTTCCCGATCCGGTCCAGCACCTCGTTGATCGCGTCGACGGCCACGAACTGGCGGTCGAGATCCTTCTTCCCCTTCGTGGCCCAGTGCACCGCGTCGCCGCGGGGGCCGACCCAGTTCTCGCCGTCCTGCAGGTGGTCGTGCTTCTCGACGAAGGCGTGATTGCGCTTGAAGGCCGTCTCGCCCCCGGTCACCGCCTTCTGCTCGGCCACCTTCGACTGCGCGTCCTGCAGGGTCTTCGGGATGGGCATGATCGTCAGGGCGTGTAGGAAGTGGTGGAGACGGGGAGCCAGTCGCGCTCGGCCGAGGCGAACAGACGATCAGGGGCAACCGCCAGCACGAAGCCGTCGCCGTCATCCGGAGAGCGGCCGAAATCCTTCTTGAACTTCTCCTTCGGGAGCAGCCGCTTGACCTCCACGCCGCGGGTGTTGACCCACGTGTAGGTGCGCTCGCAGAGGTCCTGCTCGAGCTCGCTGGGCGGATCGATCAGCGCGATTCCCTTCAGCGTCTCGGCCGCCTCTGCGTACAGCTCAGTCACCAGGTCAGCGTAGGCCTCGCCGTCGTAGGGGATGCCGTTGAAATGGACCTCCAGCACCTCGAAGTGCTCGAACGCCTGCATCAGTTCGAAGTCCACCTTGACCCGGTCGGCCACGCCGCCGCCGAAGCCGCCGCCGGCGTCGATCCGGATCTGCAGGCTCCTCACACCGGCCGCGCGGAGCTGGAGCGCTTCCGCCTTGATCTGCCGCGCATACTCGTTCGTGTCCTGCTGCCGGAGCTGCGCGGCGCGGTAGACCCGGCCATCGTGCCGGACAAAGAGGCTCCCGGCGTCCTTCCCGTAGCGCGCCACGTCGACACCCATGCGGGCCAGGGTTGGTGTCTGCGAGACCGGCTCTCGCTCTTTCGCAGCCTCGTACCTACCGACGGGAACGAAGGTATTGTCGGCAAGGTTGGCGGGAGCGACTCCGAGGACGCGGAAGAGGAACTCTGCGTCGGGGAGGAAGATGGTGCCTGGAGGATGCACGCGATCAGCAGCGCGAACTGGATACCGCAGCTCGAACGTGTGATCGTCCTCGGAGTGCTCATCGACGATGCGGCAGTGGTCCTCCACCATCTGCTCGACGTATTCGCGCCGGACAGCGTTCGGCACCAGCTCGCGGCCATGGAGCACGTTGGGGTGGTGGATGCAGGACATCCGGAAGCTCCGGACGTTCGCGCGGAGGCGCACCTTGTAGAATCGCGAGCTGCGCGTGCGCGGGTTGGCCAGCATCAGCACGATCACCACACCGCCCGAGCTCATCGAGTTGATGGCGTCATAGACGAAGTCCGCGATCCCCTCGGCCTCATCCAGCACGAACATCAGGAAGGGACCGTGCTGTCCCTGCGCGCGCTCCGTCCCGTGGCCGCCGGCGTTGTTGGTGGCGCGGCCCTTCGCGAAGTGGTCCGCGGCGCGGTTGAGCTCGAGGTCCAGGATCCGGCCGGGCAACCCCTTCCCGGCGCGATCGGCCTTGATCTCCTTCCAGAGGAGGTCGTGGATCTGCAGCCAGGTCGGCGCGTAGGTGTAGAGGATCGCCGGCGGGAAGCAGTCGAAGAAATGATTTGTGAGCCCGCTGGCAATTTTCGTTTTGCCAACTGTATGACCGGCTTCGACCCGGAGCCAGTTCTGGATCAGCTGGTTCGGCTTCCAGACGGTGAGATCCTTCTCCTCGATGAGGCCGTTCTCGAAGTCGCGCCGTTCGATCTGCTGCCGGATCGCGAGCTCGTACGCTTCGATCACCTGCACCTGACCGGGCCCCAGCTCGCCCGACCACGGCTGCCACCCCAGCTTCTCCTGGATGTAAGCGGCGGTGTCGAACCGGTACCGCTCCGCCAGCTTCTTCGCCGCGACCGCGTCGTCGGCGCCGGCGGCGGGTCCGAATACCTTCAGCGCTGCCTGCGCGGCGAGCGCCTGCTGGTGCAGCGGGAGGCGGCGGATCCGCCGGGCGACCTCCATGCGGTCAAGCGTCGGCACTCGGCTCCGGCAGCTCGGAGGGGTCGCAGCCGATCAGCTTGGCCAGCGCGCCGTGCGCATCGTGCTCCAGGATCCGGCGGTTCGTGTAGGCCTCGCCCTGCTCCTTCGCCGCGTACTCGAGGAGGGATCGCAACGTGTCGACCATCACCACGTTGACGCCGCGGTCCGCATCGATCTTCCCGGCGATCCGCTCGACGGCGCGGTTCGCGATCCGCAGCCGGTGAGCCTTGTGGGCGATGGGGACGGAGGAGGTCGCCTCGAAGTACTCCGCCTGCACCTGGTCGAAGCGCTTCCGCCACTTCTCGGAGAGCCCGGCCCGGGCGGCCGGGTTGTTGGCGTTGTAATACGACAGCGCCGGTGGCGGGAGGTCGATCCCGTGCTCATCCTTCAGCCAGGTGCGCACCTCGTCGTGCGTGTAGCAGCACGCGAATCGGCACACGACGCCATCGCGGAGGCGGTCGGTGAGCTTGGGGGAGGTGCGTCCCATCAGGCCGCCGCCTTCCGGTTACTCGACATGAGCCCACCTGCGGCGGTTCACTACGTTCCAGATGCAGGTGGCGGAGGTTCCGGTCGCTCTCGCGATGCTGGCGAAAGACTCTCCGCTCGCGGCACGGGCTCGAATCTCCCGGACCTTCTGGAGGGTGAGCTTCGCTCTGCCGTTGCGCTCACCTCTGCAGTCCTGCAACCCCGAGCGATGGGCGTGGAGGGCGTTCTCCACGCGCGTGGCATACTCGAGGTTCCATGCACGGTTGTCCTTCTTCAGCCCGTTGCGGTGGTTCACCTCTCTCCCATCTGCCGGGCCGATGAAAGCCTCGGCCACGAGGCGATGGACCGACTGCATCCGCGCCGTTCCATTCTCGGAGAGATTCACCGCCAGGTATCCGTTGCGGCGAGCCTGTCGCAGAACCCGGCCGACGTGTGAGTTCCGGGCCGGTCGAGCGCGACGAACACGGCCCTGGTCGCTGACCTCGTAGCTCGGGCTCGACGCCACGACCCGCCACTCCTCGACGTTCATCATGCAGCCGCCTTTCTCCCGCAGGTCCCACATGGAAAGAAGTCGGGTTCACCGAGCTCCGCGCCGAAGTGCTTCACAATCACTTCGCGCATCGTGGGCCCCTCATTCAGCGCGCGGGAGAATTCCTTCACGCCGGGCGCGGCCGCTCCGAACCACTGTGCGACGAGATTGAATTCCTCCAAATCATGCGGGACAATCGACCACATGGGCTGACCCTTCCGCTCGCCGGTGCGGACCACCTTGGGATTCCCCTCGCGATCCTTCGCCTGCCCGAGGTGACAGAGCTCGTGCGTGACGAGGCCGAGCTTGGTGGCGACCGTGACGAAGTCGCTGGCCCAGTACTGCGCGTCGAAGGTGAGGACGAAGTCCGGCAGCTCCCACCCGAACAGGTGGTGCATGTACGCGGTCTGCCGGTCCATGATCCACCGCTTCGCCGGCCGCGGCTCGTAGATCTCCGCCAGCCCCGCAGTGATCTTCCCGTTCCCTTTCTTCGCGACCGTGTTCGCCCACAACACCCCGATGCTGGCCTCCTCGAGGTGCCCGAACGCGTCGGCGGGGAAGACCCCTCCATCGATCCAGCACGAGCGGATGAGTTCCTCCATCGGCTCGGAGCGCTCGAAGTAGGGGATCTCCCACTGCTCGAGCATGGCGTCGGGCGGCATCGGCAACTCGATCACGCGACCCTCTTCCGCAGGATCTGCGAGATCTCCGCTTCACCCACCCCCAGCTGGCGCAGGACCTCTTCCGGCTCGTGGTGATCGTCCGCGAAGCCGCGGCGCTCCTCGGCGGCGATTGCGATCACGGTGCAGAGCCCCGCTGTGCAGACCCAGTAGAGGTGCTGCCCGCAGACCCGTCGCTCGCCCGGGCGGCCGACCTTGTGGTCACATAGCGCGAAACCGTCGCCGCTGCGCACGTCCACCCGGTGCACGACAAGGTGGTGACACGTGGGGCAGCTGACGCGTGTGCCTGGGCACTTCGTCTGGCGGCGTTTCGACATGGGAGAGGTAGGTACAAACGACGACAGCCCTGAGCTGCCAAGTGGAGGCAGCTCAGGGCCGGGTGCGACCCGAACATCAGTCGTGTGCTTCAAATGTGCGCGCAAATGGAGGTGGGGTCAAGAATTGGTGCGGTACGGGGTCCCGGCGGAACCCCGTACCGATCGCGCGTCAGAACGGCAGGGAAGCTCTGAGGTCAGCTGCGATCATCAGCAGATGTGCCCCAGCCGCCGCCACCACGATCACTGCGAGGCCCAGGCGGATCAGTTCGCTTTCGCGGCCGAACTGCTCAGCGATGGTGGCAGCTGCGAGTGCAATACCGCCGAAGACGAGTACAACGAGAGTAAGGGTCATCTCTGCTCCTAGCTGGTGTGTGTCCCTTCCCAACGGCATTTCCGCGGAATACTGCGGGACAGAGCCACCATAGTCGCTTCACGGAAAAAACCGGAAATCGCTGTTTCAGCATGAGAGACCCCTTGCTTCCAGCTCCTCGTGCAGGTCCTGAACACTCCACACCGTGATCACATCTCCGCCGGCCGCGCGCTCGGTCTTGTGCCAGCGCTTCTGGTCGGCGGAGACGGTCCCTCCAGGTTGCTTCACCTCGATCCAGAGCCGCATCCGCTTCGCGACGTGCCGGGCGTACCTGTCGGGGATCCCTTCGGTCTGCATCGACCGCCGCGGCTGTGACAGCCTGGTCACATCGAACCCGAGACGGACCAGCTCGGCGTCGATGTCCTGCTCGACATCCTTCTCCCGCTGGAGCTCATTGGGCACAGAGCTCCGCCTTGGTAACCTCGCAGCTTGGGAGTTACCAGCAGAGCTGAGCTCACGGAGTCGGCGCTCGAGCAGCGGGCGCACGTGCTCGTTCTGGCCGTTGCTCAGGAGCGTCCGGATCCGCTCCTCGGTGAGGTCGGTGAAGTTCATTCCCCAGGGAATGCTCAGGCCGGCCAGTCGGCCGGATCCGCCGGCAGCGTCCGCATCACCACCGGGATGGAGGTCGCCCGCTTCGGCGAGTGCACCTTCCGGTCGACGATCTTCGGCCCGTCCCACGTGGCTTCCACGTCGATACGCGCGCCCTCGACGGGATGCGTCTGCAGCCGCACCCGTCCGGCGTCGATCCCCGGCGGAAGGAGGATCCGGAGCTCGTGCCGATCGTAGCCGCGGAACCGCGCAGCTGGCGCCTCGGTCCGGCCACCGGTGTGCTCGCGGATCTCGGCGTCGATGGAGTCGCGGCGCTCCAGGAGGCGGAGTAGGTACGCATCCCGGGCCTCCTCTTCGGCTTCCTTCTGCTTGGCCAGCTTCATCGCCTCCATCAGGAGGCCTGCCTGGTGCACCGTCTCCGGGCGGTTCTCGGTCGTGTTCGTCATGTGGTCTGATCAGGTGCGTGGATGAATGATTCGGCGCAGCGCTCATGCAGCATCACGAAGCAGCCTCCCGCCGGCGCTCCTCGGCAGCCGCTTCCTCCGCGGAGAGCACGGGGTAGCGCCACTGCACCTGGCTGGCGCCGCGGTACGGCGAGACGTCGAAGCCGTCGGCCCGGAGGCGGGCGCGGGTGGCGGCTTCAGCGAGCTCCGGGTCGTAGAACTTCTCTGCGCTGGTGGGGACCACGCCCGCGGGGCGGGTGATCGCGTCGTGCAGCGCCTGCCGGAGGTCGTAGAACTCGGCGAGCAGGTGCCGGTACGCCATGCCCGGGTACTCCCAGTCGCCGTACTTCGGATCGCGGGCAAGGAGGACGTCGCGCCAGAGATCTTCGAGGGCGTCGGCGCATGGGTTGGATTCGCTGACTTCCGGTCGAGAGTCCGACGAGCCGTTCCCGTGAATCACAGCTTCGTGGTCGTGCAGCCCCTGCTCGGTGGTGAACCGTCGGCTGCATCGCTCGCAGCGGAAGGGTTTGCGCGCGACGAGGCGCTCGTGCCGTCTTGCTTCAGAACATCACCCCTCCGCTCCCGCGCTCCCTCTGCCGGGGTGCTCATGATCCCTCCTTCGGTGGTTGGGGGAGCGGCATCCAGTGGGTAGGATGCGCGAGCCCGAGTTCCGAGCCCCCGGCGATGCCCCACGAAAACCAGCCGCTCAGGCCTGCGACTTCGCGCCAGTGCGCCGTCCCGAGAATCCAGCCGTGCGGTCCCATGTCGCGAGCGACGAAGATCTGCGTCCCATCCTTCGGCGCCGTCGCGATGGGTTGCCAGCCTCCCTCTGCCGGGGCGGGGGTGGGGCGACATCCTTGCGCCAGAACGAGTTCGTCCACGAGGCTGCGAATCCTAGTCGCATAACCGGGACGATCTCCGTAGCGCGCCAGATTCTCGATCTCCTCTCGCAATGCCGCCAACACCGCACTCGCCTCCCGCTCGGCCTCCTGCTCTCGGGGTGCGGGGGCGTGTCTACAAATGATCTCCTCCAACTGCCAGATCGGTAATCCGTTGTCGTCCTGCTGATCCCATATCTCCTTTGCGGCGTAGCGCACCCACGAATGCGCCTCCCGCTCCCCCGCAGGGGTGGTGGGGCGGGGGCGGTTCAGCCAGTCGCACTCAACATCGGGCTTCTTGCACCTGGTGGCGCCGCAGCCGTGGCACTGGAACGGATCCTCGCAGACGCAGGTGATGCATCCGCAGGCGAACCGCTCCTGTGTTTCCCCCGCTGGGGTGGCATTTGTCATCGCGGATCCCTTTCGTCGAGGAATTGCCGGAGCGCTGTGAGGTTGAGCGTATTGGAGCCCGCGTGGCGCTCCACTTCCGTCGCCAGCATCTGGATGATCTCGCGCTGCTGGTGCTGCAGCTTCCGCTCGATTACGGCGGCGGGCAGTCCGATCCACTCCACGGGCACCTGCAGCATGATGAGCACTCCGGTCGTCTGGCCGCTCACGTTCCCACCTTCGATCCGTCGTCGAGCCACACGAACTCTCCCTGCTCGCCGACGGGGAGGTATCCACCACAGCCGCAGCAGAATGTCGCGCCGTAGAAACCGGGCTCTCGTGCGTAGGTTTCGGCGATCGCCTGCGGCATGCTGGTGATGGTGCCGCACACCTGGTGGCGATAGGACCGGCGGACTGGCCGAGTGAAACCCTTGGCCCGTTCTTCCGCGGAGAGGATCCAGTGGTCGGCATGCTGACCATCCGGGAGCCGCTCTTCGGTGGGCGCGCCAGCGCCTTCAGCGGCCTCGCCGCGGCCGGTCAGACGCTCTTTTCGACTGTCGCTCATCGTCAGTCCCTCCCGTCGGCAGCGTTGTGAAGGACCATCACAGGCGCGCCAGGCGCGAGCTCGCGTGCGACCACTCCGCTGCCGTTGCAGAACCAGCACTCCGGTCCACCCTCGCGCGGTGCATCCTCGCACTCGGGGCAGATCGCAAGGACCTCCGGCTGGCACCAACAGTCCGGGCGCTCGTCGTGATCGACCAGGTCGCGGGCTGGCAGCACGTGAACGTCAGCCACGCCCCACCGCCCGCTCGCCCCTCCGGCAGCCGTGGTCGACCAGGAGCTTCCGGATCTGCTGGGCGCTCGTCGGCGTCGCGCTGATCGACCAGCCGCGGCCGCGGAGCTGGAGCGACCAGCCCGCATGGAGCGCCCACACCTCGAGCTCCACCGGACCATGGCCGGAGTCCATCGCGGCCACGACCTGGCTTTCGAGGCGGACATGCTCGAATCCGAACTCCGCGAGCAGCTCCTCGACGGCCTGCAGGGTGAGCGGCTCGGTGGCAGCGCGGTCCGCTGAAATCATGATCATTTGCGAAGTCTCCTCTGCGGCGGCGAGCGCTTCACCGCCGCGATGGGTTTCGATGCCGAGAGGCTCGGCCGATGCAGTCTTCATTTTCTTCAGCCCCCTTCAGCCGTTGAGGTAGCGCGAGCGGTTCTCCGGCCGGCGCATGTCTGGCCCGGTGATCACCACCTGGGTCAGGCGGCTGGACGCGGCGAGCGAGACGATGTCAGAGAGCTCCTCGTCGGCGTAGTTGCTGGTGACCAGAACGCCCTGGCACTCGCGGTAGGCCCGGGTCATGAGCTGGCTGAGCTCCGTGGTGTCGTAGCCGGTGCCGCTGGTCGGCCGGATCTCATCGATGGCGATCGCCCGGGCGGCGAGGATCCTGTCGCGCTGCTGCCGGGCCTCGGTGACGTCGCCGTCGCTGCCGAACTTCGCCCGGCGGAAGAGGTCGGCGAGGTCGTACCAGCCAGCGGCCGCGGCGTGGATCCCGGCGAGGTTCACCTCCCTCACCGCGGCGTGCAGGAGGTGGCTCTTGCCCGTGCCGACCTCGCCGATCAGCGCCAGGGCGGAGCCCCGGCCGTTCTTCACCTGGTCGATCCAGTCGCGGGTCGCCTCGAGGGCGATCTTCTGTGTCTGGGTCACCGGCCGAAATGTCTCCAGCGAGTCGTTCCGATGGCGCTCCGGGATGTACCACTTCAGCCGCACCTGGGCGGCGGACATCTGGATGGTAGGCGCCTCACGCGGCAGGTCGCGGGGGAGGCTCCTTGCCCGGCCCATGAACCGGCCGACCAGGTCCTGCAGGTCGGATTCGTACGCCGGCGGCGGATCCATGCGGCGGGTCGGCCGACTGAGCTCCGGGTGGTGCTTCTCCGGGTCGTAGTCCTCGCCCCGTGCCTTGGCGCGGGCCCGGCCGATCTCCTCCCCCGGATCCACGGTCTGGGTGGCCAGCTGCCGAAGTCGCTCCCGGGTCGCGGGATCGAGCGGCTCGCCTGGCCTGCGTTGGGTCTGCTCTGCGGTCTGGCTCATCCGTTGAATCCCTTCCACTCGGTGGTTCCCTGGTAGTTCGAGCTGGCGTCGGATTTCCCTCTGCGCGGGCCGCCGCTGCCGCTGCCACCGCCGCCTTTCCCGTGGGTGCCGGAGGAGGTCGCGGCGTCCGATGCGGTTTTTCGCTTCGCCTCTCGCACGGCGGTGTGGACGAAGCCTCGGAAGAGCCTCCGGTTCCACGGTTTTCGCTCGCTGGCGTAGTCGCCGATCGCGGTGGAGAGAGCTTCCAGCGCCTCCTCGCGGGAGAGACCGCTGAAGACCGACCACTGGGTACCGCCGGCGTCACCATCATCCGCGGGGCGGTACCACCCCCAGACGTCCGCCGCCCAGCTGGTCCCGCCGACGGATTCGACGAGGCGGTTCAGCGGTTCGTGGTGCGGGGTGAGGAGCCGGCGGAGCTGCGCGAAAACGAGGTCATCCTCACGCGCTTGCGCGCCCGTTGATGGAGATGGTGGAGGAGTAGGAGATGATGTCCCGTTTAACCCTACGTTTTCTCCACGGTTAAACGGCTTTGACCCTACATTTTCCGCAGGGCTATGATTTGACCCTGCGTTTTTTCCACGGTTAAAACGGTAGGCCGGGTGGTGGCCCTTGCCGGTGTGCGGGTTGTATTCGATCCATCCGGAGTCCGCGGCTTCGCCGTTCGCCCGGCGCAGCTTCCGTTCGTCGCGGATCTGCAGGAGGCGCATGGCGCTCGCCTGCGGGATCTCCACCCAGCCATCATCGTCGGTGGGCAGAGAGGCAACGTGCGCGGCCAGCGCCCGGGCCTCGGGTGAGAGGTTGAGTTCTGGGGAGAAGAGCGCGGCCAGCTGGTCTGGTGTCACGCAACCTCTCCCTTCAGCGTCGCGCTGAGGCTCCGGGCCGCTTCCCGCTCCAGCTCCGCCCAACGCCGGCGACCGGCGGCGGCCACCTGGTCGTCAGTGAGCTCCGGATGCTCCGCGGCGATCTTCCGGCAGATGTGGCACTGCGGGTTGGCGGGGTTGATGCGCTCCTCCGCCCGGGCCGCGGGTGCCTGGCCGCACCGGCACGGACCGGGGATGCGCGTCATCGGATTGAAGGTCCGCATCAGCGTCCCCCGTGGTGGGCGTCTCGGACCGTCCTGAGCCGCAGCCACTCCCCGAACGACAGGCCGGAGTCGGCGTCGAGGAATCTCTGGTAGCGCCGCTGGCTCCGCGTCAGCTTCGGCGGCTTCGGGCTGTGCTCGCGCACGTATCGGCGACCGGCGGCCGTCACGCGGAAGCAGTGATCGCCATCGCACCACGCGACCGCTCCGCAGTCGACCATGAGCCCATCGGCCACCAGCGCACGGCAGGTGTCGAAGTCGCTACTCCCCGGCCCGGTCATGAAGTAGTCGCGGTGCTCCCGGCCACGCCCGTACTCGTCCAGCCCAAGCGCGTGTTGCAGGATCTCCAGGCGCTTCTCAGCCACGGGGCACCTCCTGGCCTGCGTCCACGCCGAGCACCCGCGCCGGCGACGCCGGAGCGCGCCTTGCGAGAAAAACGCGGGAAATGGCACCCGAGACTGGAAACGTGGCGGAAATCCGGCCCATGCCTCGGCGCCGAAAAACCGCCGTTCCAGCTACACAGTGCTTACATACGCGCGCGACGAGTGACGGCCGATTGATCTCGCCCAGATCATCGCGCCGCTGCTTGACTGACGGTGAAGAGCCGGCGGTCGCAGGGGGCCCGGAGCAGAAGGTTGCTCCGGGCCTCTCGTCGATCCGGCGTCCACAGGCCCCGCAGCGATGCGCCGGGGGTTGGAACTCGGCTCGGGCTCGCCTGTAGAAGAATCCGTTGCACGCCGGGTCACCGCAGGTGTAACGGCCGCGGGAGCGCAGCATCACAACGCAGCGGGGATGACGATGGCCAACTGTTCCGATTTTCTTGAAGATTACTCCGCCTTCCGGGATGGTCTGCTCACGGCGCAGCGGTCGGCGGACTTCGATGCACATCTGGCCGACTGCGCCTCCTGCACCCGCTACGACCGGGTGATCGGCGGCGGTGTGGAGCTGGTGCGGGAGATCGGTGTCCTGGAGCCTTCGGAAGACTTCATGAATCGGCTGCAGCACCGCATCTACCATGTGGAGGAGGAGATGCGTGCCTCTCGTCATGCGGCGTCCGGCACGTCCGTCGCCTTCACGCTCGCCATCGCGGCCGCGATCGGAGCGGCCGCCTGGGCGCCGGCCATGCGGCCGCAGGTCCCGCAGATGAACCTCCCCGCGGTGGCTGCGAACGCGCCGGTCCGCTCCGAGGTCGTGCCCTCCGTCTTCCGGGCTGGACCGCTGCTGATGGACGACTCGCGCGCGACACTCGCCGGCCAGAGCCCGCAGACGGTTTTCTTCCGGTATTCGCCGCTCGGCGCCTATGGCGGGGGCGAGACCCAGGCGGTTCTCGCCGTTCAGGGTGCTTCGCCGCGCTGACCTTCGGCCCGTCCTCCTCCACCATCGCCCGCGGAGAGCGGCTTGGCCCGTCTGAGCTACTCCAAACTCCTCAAGTTGATCGAACGTCGCCCGCCGGGTGCGGTGTTCTTCCTCCACGGGGAGGAGCACTTCCTCCGCGACGAGGGCGTCGATCTCGTGGTGTCGGCATACCTCGATCCGGCGACCCGCGACTTCAACCACGATCAGGTGCGAGGGAGCGACGTCTCCGCGGAGCAGCTTGCCTCCATGCTCGCCACCCCGCCGATGATGGCGGAGTACCGGGTGGTGGTGGTGCGCGATGCGCAGGGCCTCTCCACCCGCGCACGCGAGGCGGTGGAAGCGGTGGCCTCGGCACCTCCCGCCGGCCTGATCCTGGTGCTCTCGGGCACCATCCCGCAGGGGAGCAGGGCGAAATTCTACGGCAATCTCGAGAAGGCGGCCGTCACCGTTGCGTTTCCGGCCGTGGATGCGATGGATCTCCCGGGGTGGCTGGTGACGCATGCGCGGGAAGCGCACGGCCTCGACCTGGAGCTCGACGCGGCGCGGGCGCTTTCCGCCGCCATCGGCTCGCAGCTGGGTGTGCTCGCGAGCGAGCTGGCAAAGCTCGCCTCGTACGTCGGTGACGCGCGGGTGATCTCCCTCGCGGACGTGGAAGCGGTCGGCGGCTACATTCCCCGAGCGGATCGCTGGACCTGGTTCGATCTCGTGGCGGAGAAGCGGTTCTCCGACGCCCTGGCGATGCTTCCGACGCTACTCGAGACCGGTGAGAACGGGGTGGGGCTGGTGATCGGGATCGGTGGGCAGGTTCTGCGGATCGGGCTGGTGACCGCCGGTGGTCGCGAGGCACTGGAACGGCAGCTGAAGCCCTTCCAGAGGTGGCTCGCCCAGCGCGTGGAGCCGCAGGCGCGGCGCTGGACCACCCCGGAGGTGGACCTTACCCTTGCCGAGCTGCTCCGCACCGACCGGCTGCTCAAGAGCACTTCGCTGACGGACCGCCAGGCGATCGAGGAGCTGCTCCTCCGGCTCGCAGCCCGGGTGGGGCCCCGACGCTCCGCTGCCTGAAGCCGCGCACGGCAGTACCGATCGGGTCCCCGCGCACACGCCTGCGTGCGTTGCATCCGCCCCCCCGCACGTCCTATCTTGCCGGGCTTCTGTCCCGGTTCGCCGACCCGGCGGCCACCGCCCCGCGGGCGGTTCTGCGCAGTCCCGTACGGTAGGTCATGGCGTCCAAGGATACACCGCTGATGCAGCAGTGGCGGGAGATGAAATCTCATCACCCGGACGCACTGGTCCTCTTCCGCGTCGGCGACTTCTACGAGATGTTCTACGAAGACGCCGAGGAGGGCTCGCGCCTGCTCGACGTTACACTCACCTCCCGCAACAACGGGAGCTCCCGGGCTCCTCTTGCCGGCATTCCCGTACATGCGCTGGACGGCTACCTGCAGCGCCTGATCCGCCTCGGCCGTCGGGTGGCGATCTGCGAGCAGGTGGAGGATCCGGGCGAGGCGAAGGGGATCGTGCGTCGGGAGGTGGTGGAGACGGTCTCTCCAGGCACGGCGATCGCCGACGCGCTGCTCGATTCCCGAAGAAACAACTTCCTGGTTGCCCTGGCGGGTGACGCGGTCCCGGGCGGGCGTCTGGGCGTCGCCTGGGCGGACCTCTCCACGGGCGAGCTCCGGGTGCAGGCGGTCGCGTGGGAGCGCCTCGCCGACACGCTCGGCCAGCTGGAACCGGCGGAGCTCCTGCTCCCGCGGACTGGGAACTGTACCCTCTGGATACTGGCGACCGCGCCGTCCGCACCTACCGTCCCGAGTGGCTGTTCGACGACGACCACGGACGGGAGGTCCTGCAGAGCCGCTTCGGCGTCCTCAACCTGGAAGGCTTCGGCTTCGCGGCAGCGGACGGTGCTCTGATCGCGGCGACCGGGGCGCTGGTCACCTACCTCGGCGATACGCAGCCGACCGTTGCCGCCACGATCCGTGCGCCCCGGATCGTCCGCTCGTCGGACGTGATGCAGCTGGACGAGATGACGCGTCGCAACCTGGAGCTCGTGGAGTCTCTAGGCGGGCGCACCGGAGGGGAGACGCTGCTGACGGTGCTCGACGAGGCGCTGACGCCGATGGGCGGACGCATGCTGCGGCGCTGGATCCTGACGCCGCTGGTGGAGGGCGAGGAGATCGCGCGCCGACAGGAGGCCGTGGCCGAGTTCGTGGGGGATGCCGGTCTGCGGCGCGAGGTTCGGGCAGCGCTCGCACCCGTACGAGACCTGGAGCGGCTGGCGGTGAAGGTGGCGGCCGGACGGTGCTCCCCACGTGAATTGCTGGCCGTCGTCGCATCCCTCCAGAACGTCCCCCGGCTGCAGGCGGGCCTCGAGAAGGGGCGCTCCCCTCTGCTCTGCGCCCTCCGCGGGTCCCTCGATCCGCTTCCCGAGCTGCGCGAGCTGATCGCCACCGCGATCGCCGAAGAGGCGCCGGCGACGCTCTCCGACGGCGGCGTCATCCGCGCGGGCTTCGATGCCGAGCTGGACGAGCTGCGCGCCCTCCGCGATGGCGCGATGGACTTCATCGCCCGCCTGCAGACGCGGGAGCGCGAGCGCTCCGGCATCAACTCGCTGAAGGTCGGCTTCAACAAGGTATTCGGCTACTACCTCGAGGTCACCCGTGCCAACCTCGAGCAGGTGCCGGCGGACTACATCCGCAAGCAGACGCTCGCCAACGCCGAGCGCTACATGACGCCGGAGCTGAAGGAGTGGGAGGAGAAGGTGCTCGGTGCGGAGGAAGCGCATCCTGGCGCTCGAGGCGCGGCTGTTCGACGGCGTACGCCGCAGGGCGGCGGCGGAGATGCCCGCGGCTGCACGACGTTCGGAGACCATCGCGGCCATCGACGTGCTCGCCGGACTCGCGGAGGTGGCGGTGCGCCGCGACTACGTCCGGCCCGAGGTGCACACCGGCTTCGCGCTGGAGATCGTGGCCGGCCGCCACCCGGTGGTGGAGACGATGATGCCCGCGGAGGAGTTCATCCCCAACGACGTGCGGCTCGACGAGGCCGCGCGGGTGATGATCCTCACCGGGCCCGAACATGGCCGGCAAGAGCACCGTGCTGCGGCAGGTCGGGCTCATCTGCCTGCTGGCGCAGGTCGGCTCCTTCGTGCCGGCGCGTTCCGCGCGCGTCGGCCTGGTGGACCGCATCTTCACCCGGGTCGGCGCGTCGGACAACCTGGTGCGCGGCCAGTCCACCTTCATGGTGGAGATGAACGAGACCGCGGCGATCCTCAACGGCGCCACCCCGCGATCGCTGGTGCTGCTGGACGAGATCGGCCGCGGCACCTCCACCTGGGACGGGCTCAGCGTGGCGACGGCAGTCACCGAGTTCCTCCACGAGCGGATCGGGGCCAAGACGATGTTCGCCACGCACTACCACGAGCTCACGCGACTGGCGGATCGCCTGACGGGCGTGGTCAACTTCAGCGTCGCGGTGAAGGAGGAAGGCGACAGCATCGTCTTCCTCAGCTCGCTTGTTCCCGGCGGTGCCGACCGGTCGTACGGCGTGGAGGTCGCCCGCCTGGCCGGCCTGCCGTACGAGGTGATCGAGCGGGCGAGGCGGATCCTGGAGGAGCTGGAAGCAGTTCAGCCGGTGGACCCGGGCCGCCCCGCCCGCCGAACCGCCCCCGGCGATTCGCAGCTGGCGCTCTTCGCACCTCCGCCGCATCCGGTGGTCGAGAGGTTGCGGCGGGTGGAGACCGACCAGCTCACGCCGCTGCAGGCGCTCACATTGCTCGCGGAGCTTTCCACCCTGGCTCGCGGCTGAACAGAGATCCGACGCAATGGAATCGATCAACAGGATACCCGCGCTGCGGCTGCTCCTCCTCCTGCTCCTCGCCCCGCCCTGCTGGCAGGCTGTGCGGAGGAGGAGGACCCGAGACCCCCCCGCGCCAGCTTCCGGAGTCGCCCTTCCACTACCCGGAGGAACTGTGGGACGCCGGGGTGGAGGGTGAGACGGTGCTCCGCCTCTTCGTCAACCCGCAGGGGCTGGTGGACACCGTGCAGGTGGAGCACGGCAGCGGCTACGCGGCCTTCGATCCGCCGCCGTGGTCGGCGCCCGCGATCTCCGCTTCGAGCCCGCCACGCGAGGCGACGACTCCGTAAGCGTCTGGGTTCTGCTCCCCGTCAGATTCGATCTCCCCCGATCGGGGACCGATACCACCGTAGCGGTCGATCCCTGACCGCTCCCGAACCGCGCCACTGATGCCCGTGCACACCCGCCCCTACGACAGCGTGCTCGACCTGATCGGCTGGACCCCTCTGATCCGCCTGCACCGGGTTACCGAGGGGATCCGCACCCCCGTCTACGGCAAGGCTCGAGTTCATGAACCCGGGGGGCTCTGTCAAGGACCGGATCGGTCCCGCAATCATCGAGGCCGCCGAGGCTGCCGGAGAGCTCCGGCCGGGCGGCACCATCGTGGAGGGTACCAGCGGCAACACCGGGGTGGGGCTCGCCCTCGCCGCCACCCGGCGCGGGTACCGCTGCATCTTCACCATCCCGGACAAGATGAGCCAGGAGAAGGTGCGGCTGCTCAAGGCATTCGGCGCCGAGGTGATCGTGACGCCCACCGCCGTTCCGCCCGATCACCCGGACAACTACGTCGTGATGGCGCGAGCGGATCGCGCGAGGAGACGCCCAACGCGATCCTCGCCGACCAGTTCTACAACCAGGCCAACCCGGAGGCGCACTACCGCACCACCGGCCCGGAGATCTGGGAGCAGACGGAGGGCCGCATCACCCACTTCGTGTCGGCAGCCGGAACGGGGGGTACGATCACCGGGGTGGGGCGTTACCTGAAGGAGCGGAACCCCGCCATCCGGATCATCGGCGGCGATCCGGTGGGCTCCATCATCCGGGGCTACGCGGAAACCGGAGCCAAGGGCGAGGCGAGCGCCCTTACAAGGTGGAGGGGATCGGGCAGGACAAGATCCCGGGAACGCTGGACATGAGCGTGGTGGACGAGTGGCGCTCCGTGGACGACCGCGCCGCCTTCTCGCATGGCGCGGCGGCTCACGCGCGAGGAGGGGCTCTTCGTCGGGCGGCTCCACCGGCCTCATCGCGCACGTGGCTCTCCAGGTGGCGCGTGAGGTGGACGACCCGGACGCATGCGTGGTCTTCGTCATGTGCGACACGGGCGAACGATACCTTTCCAAGCTCTACAGCGACGAGTGGATGCGGGAGAACCGGCTCATCGAGCCCGCGCGCGTCAATGCGGGCGTCGATGGTGGAGATGAAGGGAGATGGAGCGCCGGAGGCGATCGTCGCCGTGCAGCCGGATACGATCGTGCGCCGCGCTCTGGCACTGATCACCGAGCACAACGTTTCCCAGCTTCCGGTGATCGCCGAGGGCGACTGCGTGGGGCACATCTCCGAGCCCAACCTGATGGCCCATGTGCTCGAGAACCCCACCATGCTCGACCAGCCGTGCAGGAGTTCATGGACCCGCCGCTCCCCGTGGTGGATTCCCACCTGGATCTGCAGGCCGTCACGCGCCTGCTGACCCGTCAGAACCCGGCCGTCCTGGTCCGCCGCGAGGGTCAGCTGTGCGGAATCATCACGCGCTACGACGTTCTCCGCTACATGACGGCGGGCCAGTAGCGGAAGGGGTCGGCGCGGGTCCCGGCGGACGGTCGTTCGAACGCCCCGAAACATCCCTTCCACCGTGACTTGCGCGTTACTCATCACCCTTTCCAAAACCGCGGTGAGCCGCTACTCTAATGCGGCTCCGGCGGGAGCACTCGTATCACCATCTCCTTTCTCTCCAAGGCATGGGTATGAAATCCACATCGCGGCTGCTTCGTGCGCTGCTGGGCCTGCTCGTTCTGGCCCTCGCGGTGCCCGAAGTGGGTCTGTCGCAGGGCGTCACTACATCGGCGATCACCGGGCGGGTGACCGACGAGCTGGGTCAGCCGATCTCGGGCATCCAGATCGTCGTCACCAACGTGGCGACGGGACGCACATCCGGCATCATCACTCGGGCGGACGGGCGCTACCTCCTCCCGGGTCTCCAGCCGGGTGGTCCGTACCGCATCGAGACGCGGGGCCTCGGCTACGCCGCACAGGTGCGGGACGACGTCCATCTCGCCCTCGGCCAGACCGCCGAGTTCAGCTTCACGCTCGCGCAGCAGGCGGTGGCCCTCGAGGGAATCGCGGTGACCGCGGATCGGAGCGCGGTGATCTCCCCGGGGCGTACGGGAACCGGGAGCGTGGTGGGGCAGGAGACCATCGAGCGCGCTCCCACCATCACCCGTGACTTCACCGACTTCACCCGCCTCGTTCCCCAGATCAACACCAGCACGGGAACCAGTGCGGGCGGCCGGAACAACCGCTTCAACAACATCCAGATCGACGGCGCGGTGAACAACGACCTCTTCGGTCTCGCCGCCAGCGGCACACCGGGTGGTCAGGCAGGCGCGCGGCCGATCACGCTCGAGGCCATCCAGGAGTTCCAGGTCGTGCTTGCGCCGATGGACGTGCGCCAGGGCGGCTTCACGGGCGCCGGCATCAATGCGGTGACGCGCTCGGGAACCAACGACTTCCGTGGCTCGGTCGCCTACTTCACCCGGAACCAGAGCCTCGTCGGGCGCTACATGGTCCCGGGGCCGGATACGGCTTCCGCTCGCGTTCCCCAGTTCGACCAGTTCGACCTGGCCTTCTCGGCCGGCGGCCCGATCGTTCGGGACCGCGCTCACTTCTTCATCGCTGGCGAGATGACGCGCCGCGAGGCGCCGCAGGGCTTCGCCGTCGGCGGGCCGGGCGTGGTGGTGACGGCCGCGCAGGCGCAGCAGGTGCAGCAGATCCTCCAGAACCAGTACGGCTACCAGGCCGGTACCTTCGAGGATGTGACGCTCCGCCGGGAGAGCGACAACCTGTTCGGGCGCTTTGACTTCACGATCAACCCGAACCACCGCCTGACGCTTCGCCACAACTACGTGGACGCGTTCGACGACAACCTCGCCCGGAGCAACTTCAACTACCGGCTGAGCGACAACATGTACGGGTTCTTCAACACGACGAACTCGACGGTCGCGCAGCTCAACAGCACACTTCGGAACCGGTTCTTCAACGAGTTCCGTCTCGGCTACCAGACGGTTCGCGACCAGCGTTCCGCGGAGAGCGTCTTCCCGGCCATCCACGTGGCCGTGCCGAACGGCGGCCGGATCCTTGCCGGCGGTGAGAACTTCTCGGTGGCCAACGCACTGGACCAGGACATTCTGGAGCTCACGAACGACCTGACCATCCCGCTCGGCTCGCACAACGTGACGATCGGGACGAGCAACCAGTTCTTCCGCTTCAGCAACCTGTTCTCGCGTAACATCTACGGGTACTACGAGTTCTCGAGCATCGACAACTTCGCGGCCGGCACCGCCAACCGCTACGAGTACAGCTATCTGCTCGACGGTGGGCGTGAGCGCGCCGAGTTCCCGGTGCAGATGTGGTCGGCGTACCTGCAGGATCAGTGGGCGGTGACCGACAACTTCCGCCTGACGAGCGGGATCCGCCTCGAGATCCCGGTCTTCCCGGAGAACCCGGGACACAACCCGACGGTGGAGCAGGTTCGCCGCGCGGATGGCTCTCCGGTGCGCACGGACGCCATTCCTTCGGGCAACGTGCTCATCAACCCGCGCGTCGGCTTCAACTGGGACGTGCTGGGTGATCGCTCCACGCAGCTTCGTGGTGGGTTCGGCTTCTTCAGCGGCCGCACCCCGGGCGTCTGGATCTCCAACGCATACGGCAACACCGGCCTGGACTGGGTGCGTTTCGTCTGCACCGGTGCCGCCACTCCGGCATTCGTCATCGCGCCGGAGGCGCAGCAGCGTAACTGCGTCGGCAACACCGCCCTGGTACCCGCCGAGATCAACACGGTGGATCCCGGCCTGAACCTGCCGCAGGTGATGCGCGCCTCCCTCGGTCTCGACCGTGAGCTCGGCTGGGGCGTGGTCGCGACGCTCGATGGTCTCTACACGACGGCCGTGCACGACGTCCTTCCGCAGGACCTGATGGTGGGTACGCCGGCCGGGAGCATCGAGGGCCGTACGCGCTGGACGCGTGTGGACGCGCCGTTCGCCGGCGTTTACGACGTCACCAACACCGGTGAGAACCGCACGTTCAACCTCACTGCCCAGCTTCAGCGGCGTTTCGCCACCAACTGGGAGGGCTCGGTCGCCTACACCTTCTCCCGTGCGGAGGACGTGAACTCGACCACCTCCAGCCAGGCCGTCTCCAACTGGCGCTTCAACCCGATCCGCGACAATCCGAACAACCCGGAGCTGACGCGGTCGAACTTCGATGTGCCGCATCGCTTCCTGGCGACGGCGGCGTACGAGGCGAACTTCCTTCGCCGCGGGCCCACCGAGTTCTCGTTCGTCTTCGTGAGCGAGTCGGGTCGTCCGTACTCCTACACGTACAACGCCGACGTCAACTTCGACGGCTCCAACGGCAACGACCTCGTGTTCGTTCCGGCGAGCGTCGATCAGGTCCGCTTCCCCGGCACGCCGGCGGAGCAGGCGACCTCGTGGCAGAACCTGAACAACTACATCGAGTCGATCGCCTGCCTGCGCGATGCGCGGGGCACGGTGCTCGAGCGGAACGCCTGCCGCGAGCCCTGGTCGAACCGTCTGGACGTCCGCCTCGCGCAGACGATCCCGACGTTCGGCGCTCAGAACTTCCAGCTCACACTCGACGTTCTCAACTTCGGCAACCTCATCAACCGGAGCTGGGGTGTGTCGCGGTTCGTCACCAACCAGAACGACAACACGATCTGGTCGGTCAACAACCGGAACCCGGATGCCAGTGGCCGGGTGCTGCTGAACCCGGTTCGTGCTGACCCGACGGTGCTGCAGGTGAGCAACCTCGGCTCGAGGTATCAGATCCAGATCGGTGGCCGCTACGTGATCCAGTAGCGCTCCGCTGTCGGTAGGGAAGGGCGGGGTGGCCACTGGCCATCCCGCCCTTTCGCTTGATGGGCCCGGCAGGGGCGATGGTCCCGGAGGTGAAAGTCCTCCGGAACATGGCCGGGCATGCCATTCACGATTCGCGATGACGATGAGGTATCTTCACACTGCGGTTTGCACTCTCCTGTTCACCGCAGCCAGCGCGTGTGCCGCGGCGCCGAGGCACGATGTGCCGGCGCCGGAGCAACGTACCGCCATGGTGCTGAGCATCGATGCTCTGGCGGAGCAGCGCCTGCGTGAGACGCTCGATCCCGGGTCCATCCCGAACCTCCTGGCGCTTTTCGATGGCGGGGCATGCGCCGGCGCGACGGCCGCCTTCCCCACGCTGACCGCACCGGGTCACGCAGCACTCTGGACCGGTGCGTACGGCGATGTGACCGGAATCGCCGGAAACTGGCAGCCACGCCTGCCACGTGACAGGCACACCCTACTGGAGGGCGTTTCCGGCTACTTCGCGGATGGATTGCGTGCGGAACCGATCTGGGTGACGGCGGCGCGCGCCGGTCTGGCGGTCGGTGCACACCACGTGACCCAGGCACCCCACGCGCCTCACTTCCCCGAGATCCGGAGCGGAGCGGAGCCGGAGCTGGCTGCGCGGAGGGCCGAAGCAGACACGCTGCTCTCCGGGCCCGGTACGCTGGTGATGAACGGCTACAACCGGATGATTGCGCCGGACGCCGTGATCACCGAGCAACGGGCGGCGCCGCGTCCGGCGCGGGGGTGGGCGGGGATGGCGAGTCTCGGATCCGGGGTTCCGCCGCTGGAGATCTCGTGGAGCATCGCGGGAGATTCCATCCACGCGCTTCTGCTTGGCGGCGTCGACGGCTATGATCGGGCGATCGTCGCGCCCGCACGGGACGCCGCGGCGGGGATCTCCGTGTCCGCGGTGCGGGTGGACACGGTCTCCCCCGTCGGCAGGCCGCTCGCCCGATACTTCTCGGAACCGCTGCACCTGGTACTGGAGGGTTCGCCGGTCAGCCTCCGCTTCCGCCTCTTCTCGGTCGCGCCGGATGGCCAAACGTTCCGCCTCTTCCACACCGCGGCTCCGCGGGTGGACGTGAGCGACCCCGCCCTGGCCGCCGAATACGTTCGAGAGATCGGTGGCTGGATCGGCAACGCATCGCTCGGTCTCCTGCGCAGCGGCGCCTTCGGAACGCCGCTCAGCCGCGGAGGAGACGGCGTTGCGGAAGCCCACCGACGGTACCCTGGCCATGACGCTGCGGTGGCGGCGCGGGCGCAGCGGGTACGCGAGCGCGGCTGGGCCCTGGTCGACCGACGTCTGGCGCTTCTGCGGGCTCTGATGGACGATGGAGCCGGCACGGCGCTGTTCGTCTCCGGGGACCACGGGATGCGGCCCGCCTGGCGGGTGTTCCGTCCCAACGTGGCGTTGCGGGAGGCCGGCCTGCTTCATCTGGACGACAGCGGGACGGTCGATCTCACTCGCACCGTGGCGCTCTCCCCCAACGGCTACTGGATCAACATCAACGGTACGGACTGGAAGGGCGGAATCGTCTCGCCCGGTGAGCGAGCGGCCGTGATCCGTCGGGTGGAGCGGATGCTGCGCGACGCGCGCGGCGTCGATGGCGAGCCGATCGTTACGCGCATCTGGCGCACGGACCAGCACCCGGACCTCGGCGTCGGGGGCCCGGCGGGCGGCGACCTCTACTTCGACCTCCGGCTCGGCTACCACGTGAGCCACGACGCGAGCGGCCCGATGACCCGCGATACGCGACCCGAGGGGAAGCACGGGTACCCGCCGATGGCAAGCGACATGCACACCTCCCTGTGCATCGCATCACCGCTCGTCGGCCCGCAGCGCCTGGACCTCGTTCGCACGATCGATCTGGCCCCCACAGTCGCAACCTGGCTCGGCATCGACGCGCCGCCGGAATCCCGCGGCCGGTCGCTGCTCCCCCGGATCCGGATGAACGGTTCAGGCCGATGATTCCGCGGCCGGAATCTCGTCCCGGGCTGCTTCAAACCCATTATCCAGTCCAGCGCAGATGAAACCGTTCGTCATCGGCATCGCCGGCGGGACCGGATCCGGAAAGACCACCGTCGCCCGCCGGATCTACGAGTCGCTCCACCTGGATTCCGCGGTCTTCCTCGACCAGGACTCGTACTACCGCGAACTCGGTCACCTCCCGCTGGAGGAGCGGAAGCTGGTCAACTTCGACCACCCCGACTCGCTGGACAACGACCTGCTCGCCGACCAGCTGGAGCAGCTGATCGCCGGCCATGCCGATCGACAAGCCAACCTACGACTTCGCGGCCCACACCCGCGCGCCGGTCAGCGTGCGGATGGAGCCGCGAAAGGTCATCCTGGTGGAGGGGATCCTCCTCTTCGTGGAGCCGCGCCTGCGGGACCTCTTCGACCTGAAGATCTTCGTCGACACCGATGCCGATCTGCGCTTCATCCGCCGGCTGCAGCGCGACCTGGAGATGCGGGGCCGCACCATCCAGTCGGTGATCGAGCAGTACCTGACCACCGTCCGTCCCATGCACTTCGAGTTCGTGGAGCCGTCCAAGCGCTATGCCGACATCATCCTGCCCCGCGGCGGCAACAACATGCCGGGGATCGGTGCGCTCACCGCCGCGCGTCCGTGAGCGGCTCGCGGCCCAGCCGGCGGAGCGGTGACGGCGCCCTTCAGCCCGGCGGCCGCGGTCGGCGGAGGGTCCATCCGCTTCGATGGCCGCGATTTCCTCGCGCACGCGCTCCATCAGCGCCTGCTTCTCCGGCCAGGGAAGGAAGGCGCTGGCGAAGCCCATCAGCGCCAGATCCTTGAGCTCCTCCCAGGTGAAGCCGAGGTGCTCGTGCGCGCGCCAGTACTCCTCCGTGACGGTGGTCGCGCTCATCAGCCGGTTGTCGGTGTTCAGGCTCAGCACCAGCCCCTCGTCGTAGTACATGCGCACCGGGTGCGTCTCGAAGCTCGCCACCGCCCGCGTCTGCACGTTGGAGGTGAGGCAGATCTCGATCGGGATGCGGAAGTCGCGGATGTACTGCATCAGGTCCGGATCCTCGAAGAGCCGCGTGCCGTGCCCGATCCGGTTCGCGTGGCAGTAGTGCAGCGCCTGGTGGATCGACTCCGGCCCGTACGCCTCACCCGCGTGGATCGTCGCCGCCATGTTCTTGTTGATGACGGTGAAGAAGGCGTCCTTGTGCTTCTTCGCGGGGTAGTTGTACTCGGCGCCGGCCAGGTCGAACGCGACGACGCCGCGGTTCTTGTACGCGACGGTCAGGTCCGCCAGGTCGCGCGACGTCGCCGGGTCCATGTTGCGGATGCCGCAGATGATCAGTGACGGTGCGGATGCCGAACTCCTCCTCGGCCCGCCGCAGCCCCCGCAGCGGCGCGTCCACCGTCTCGGTGAGCGGGAGCCCCTCGCGCGCGTTCAGGATCGGTGAGTAGCGGATCTCGGCGTAGCGCACGTTCTCCCCCGCCAGGTCCTCCGCCAGCTCGTAGGCGATGCGCTCCAGCGCGTCGGCCGTCTGCATGACGGAGAGGGTGATCTCGAAGCGGGCGAGGTAGTCCACCAGGTTGCGGGCGTCACGCACGTGCATGTACTCGCGCAGCGCCTCGGCGTCGTCCGCCGGCATCGGCTTCCCCTGCTCGCGCGCGAGCTCCAGCATCGTCTCCGGCCGGAGCGATCCGTCCAGGTGCACGTGGAGCTCGGCCTTGGGGAGCCGGTGAAGTAGATCGGAAGGCTCTTGCTTGATCATTCGCTGGTGTATCTTCGGGTGTGATGCTTCAGATCAGGATGCCCACCACGCAGGCGGTCATGAAGGCGGCCAGCGTGCCGCCGATCATCGCCCGCAGTCCGAGGCGGCTCAGGTCGCCGCGGCGCTCCGGGGCCAGCCCGCCGATGCCGCCGATCTGGATCGCGATGCGAGCTGAAGTTGGCGAATCCGCACAGCGCGTAGGTGGCGATCACCACCGCGCGGGCGCTCAGCTCCTCGCCGCCCTGCAGCATGCTGCGCGAGATGGAGGTAGGCGACGAACTCGTTGAGCGCGGTCTTCTCGCCGATCAGCGTTCCCACGGCCATGGCGTCGCGCCACGGCGTGCCCATCAGCCAGGCGAGCGGTGCGCCGATCCAGCCCGAGAACCGTCTGGATCGTGAGCGGGTTGCCGAAGAAGCCCGTCACCCAGCCGAGCAGGCCGTTGAGCAGCGCGAGCAGGGCGATGAAGGCGAGCAGCATGGCGCCCACGTTCAGCGCCAGTCCCAGCCCCTCGCTGGCGCCGCGCGCGGCCGCGTCGATCACGTTGGCGTCCATCTTCTCCAGCTCGATGCGGATCTCGCCCTGCGTCACCGGCTCCTCCGTCTCCGGGTACATCACCTTGGAGATCGCCAGCGCCGCCGGCGCGGACATCACGGAAGCCGCGATGAGGTGCCCCGCGATGTCGGGGAAGAAGGCGACCAGCAGCCCCACGAAGGCCGCCATCACGCCGCCCGCCACGGTCGCGAAGCCGCCGGTCATCACCGCGTGCAGCTCGCTGTTGGTCATCGTCCGCACGTACGGCTTCACCAGCAGCGGCGCTTCCGTCTGCCCGACGAAGATGTTGCCGGCCGCGCTGAGGCTCTCCGCGCCCGAGACCTCCATCGTCCGCTGCATCACCCACGCGAACACCTTCACGAAGAACTGCATGATGCCCAAGTAGTACAGCAGGGTCATGAGGCTCGAGAAGAAGATGATGGTCGGGAGCACGCTGAAGGCGAAGAGCGCGCCGGTGTTCGCCCACGTCTCGGCAGCGGTGACCA
This sequence comes from uncultured Gemmatimonadales bacterium, assembly GCA_963793235.1. GTDB lineage: Bacteria > Gemmatimonadota > Gemmatimonadetes > Longimicrobiales > Longimicrobiaceae > CAWBZF01. The sequence goes on along the minus strand of CAWBZF010000006.1, from coordinate 149,665 downwards.
TCCCGAACGGCCCGTCTGCGGTGCCCACGGGAACGTTGGGGAGGACCAGGTTGCCGAACAGGAAGCTCGCGCCCTCGTTGGTGTAGCCGAGCAGTGCCACGAACACGCCGTTCAGCCCTTCGAACACCGCTCGACCCGGGCTCGTGCGGAGGATCAGCACCGCGAAGGTCAGCTGCAGTCCCACGCCCCAGGCGACGATCCGCCACCGAACCGCGGCGCCGGTTCACGCTCAGCAGCCAGGCGATCAGGATGAACACCCCGAGCCCGACCAGGCTGCGACCGCGCTCCGCCAGCGTCCCTCCCGCCGCCGCTTCGCGCGCCAGGCGTGCCCGCTGCTGCGCCGCGACGTCGGTGGTGGGCGAAAGCCCCGGCTGGGCCTGGTCCACCACCCCACTGGCATCGGGCGCCTGGGACTGGGGCGCCGCGGCGGTCGGTATCGGGGCCTGCGGCAGGGTGTCGGGCGGCGGCTGATCCTGCGCGCCGGAGGTCACCAGGCCGGTCACGAGCAGGAGGGCTGCCGCCATCCACAGAGGCAGCAGCCGGGGGAAGCGTCTCCGCCGTCGGGTCATGGAGCGAGCGAGTCGAGAGGTAGGGCGGGGGGCCGCGACGAGCAGGACGCCGGCGCGGTGAATTTCGCGGCTTCATCTTACCGTCACCACTCCAGCCGCGCCACCTCCTCGCGCGAGAGCTTCACCTTGTTCCGCTTGGCGGTCGTGAGCGGCGGCTTCTCGAAGATCTTGATCAGTGCCAGCCCTGCCACGAAGCCACCCACGTGCGCCCATACCGCCACGCCGCCCTGCTCTCCCATCTCCGGACCGAGCGTCACCACACCCATCGCCAGCTGGATCAGGAACCAGTAGCCGAGCAGGAAGACCGCGCGGACGTTGAAGAAGAAGATCGGAGGGAACCAGGTGTACACACGCACCTTCGGGTAGAGCACGATGTACGCGCCCATGATCCCGCTGATCGCGCCGCTCGCCCCCACGGCCGGGATCGGGCTCGCGGGGGAGAGATAGATGTGCGCCAGCGCCGCCGCGACTCCGCACCCCAGGTAGAACGCGATGAAGCGGAGGTGCCCCATGGAGTCCTCGATGTTGTTCCCGAAGACCCAGAGGAAGAGCATGTTGCCGATCAGGTGCTCCCAGCTGCCGTGCATGAACATGGAGGTGACCACCGATCCCCAGCGGAGCCCCTGCGGTCGGGCATTCACCGGTGATCTGGCAGGGGACGGTGCCGAAAACGCTCACCGACGCCCGCAGCGCGTCCGGATCGCCCGCCCCCTGGATCAGGAACCAGGCTGCGACGTTGAGGAGGAGAAAGATGACCGTGATGAAGGGCGTGATCTCGGTCGGGTTCTCGTCGCGCAGCGGGATCAACCGTTCTCTCCAGTGCTCCGGGTTCTTCCTGCGTGGGGCCGGGTGTGGCCCGCACGCAAGAAGTGGAGCAGGTCACGGCACCCGCTGGATGCGTCCCGTGGCGGGCGCCTGCACCGGCTGCGGCAGCCGTTCCAGGTAGAGGATCAGTGCTTCCAGGTCCACCACCCCGGTGTTCACCGTGTTGCTGCCCTCGCCGAACACCGCGAAGCCGCTCGCCCCGCTCCGCCAGGAAGTCGTTGACGGTGACGCTGTACCGCATGGAGGGGTCGAGCGGCGAACCGTCGTCGAACCCCACCGACACGATGCGATCGCCGGCCGGCCGCGACGGATCGTACCGCACGGTGATCCCGCTCACGTGCGCGCCCACGCGCTCGCTTCCGGCGACGGCGTGCTCCAGCGCCGCGAACGATCTGCGCTCGCCGGTGAGTTCCATGGTCACCAGCGTGTTCGCGAACGGCTGCAGCCGGAACAGGTCGCCGTAGCGGACGGGGCCGGCGAGAAGCTCGGTGCGGATCCCGCCGTTGTTCATCAGCGACATCTGCGTCCCCGTGGCGGCTCGCTGTGCGTCGGCGACCAGGTTGCCGAGGCGCCATTCGGAACCCTCGCGCGGGTGAGCGGCTCGTCCAGATGGGTGATCACCCGCTCCACGAGCGGACGGACCTCGGACTCGTGCCGCTCTACGAGGGCCACGATGGCCGGATCCGGCCGGACCTCGTCCACGTAGGTGATCGGCTGACCCGGCACGTGGGTCGCCACGCTGTCGGCGGAGACGCGTTCCAGATCCACGATGCTGAAGCGGGTGCCGTACGAACCGGCCTGCACGATCCGGATCCCGTTGATCACCGTGTTCACCACGCTGTGCGTGTGACCCGAAACGATCAGGTCGGGGCGGTGGGTCACCCGGCGGGCCACCTCCACGATATCCCCGCGACAGTCCACGGAGGGATCCTCGCGGCTACAGAAGGCGCCACTGTGGGCGGTGACGATCACGAAGTCCGCGCCCTCCGCCCGTAGCCGCGGCACCCACCGGTCGATCGCCTCCGCCTCGTCACCGAAGTCGAGGGTCACCACGTTGGAGGGGCGGGTCGTGGTCGGGGTCTCCTGCGTGGCGATGCCGATGATCCCCACCCGAACGGAATCGCAGGCGGGCGCACCGGCGCCGCACCCCGGGAGCGTCACCATGCGCGGTCGGCTGCACCCAGGTCGGGAGGGTGTCGGTCCCGCGCACGTAGATGTTCGCGCCGAGCCAGGCGAAGCGCGCTTCTGCGATCCGCTCCCGGAGCACCTCGATCCCCCAGTCGAACTCGTGGTTGCCCAGTGCGGCGGCCGTGTACCCGACCTCGTTGAAGTATTCGACCGTCGCACGACCCTCGCTGAGGTTTGAGACCACCGTCCCCTGCATGACGTCGCCCCCGTCGATCAGCACCGTGGGCCCATCCCACGCCGCTCGCTCACGCGCGAAGTACCCGGACAGCGCCGCCGACCCTCCGACCTCCCGGCCCTCGGCGAACCCCGGACGGGTCGGATTCAGGTGCCCGTGGAAGTCGTTGGTGCCGAGCACGCGGAGCCGCCTCCGCGCACCGCTCTGGTTGACCTTTCCGCCGTGCGCCTCTCCACCCGGAGCCAGCGCAGCCGTCTGCTCCGCCAGCGCCCGCTCCCTCAGCGCCGGCCGGGACGATCTCCCAGTTGCGGCGATGGAACTCGGTCGGGCGAGATGGTGCCGCGGCGCTCGATCTCGGCGATCAGAAGCTCGCGAATCCCCTCGCCGCGGTCGTAGACCACCGGCGCGCCCGCCAGCATGCCGTACCCGCCCGCACCGCTTGCCCGGTAGTTGTTGATGGCGATGGTGAAGCTGTCGGTCGGCGCCACGGGCCGACCGTTGCGCTCCAGGCGCACCACGCGTGAACCGATCGCGCGGCTGATGTCCAGCGTGTAGTCCACACCGGAGATCACGTCGAAGTTGTATCCCGGCACCGCCGGGTTCGTGAGCCGCTCACACGCCGCGTCGCGGCAGGGGAGGTAGTACTCGGCGCTCTTCTCCAGGTAGGCCCGCAGATCGTCTCCCGAGATGCGGACGGCCTTCAGTGTGTTGTCGTACACGTAGAGGCCCGCCACGTCGGCCACGGTGATGGGCCCGGCAGGGAGACGCGCGGTCAGGTTGAATGCGGAGGCGGCAGACAGCTCCGCCCCGGTCACGCTCCGCTGCACCTCGTTGATCAGGTCCAGGATCGGCGTATCCTCCACCCGCGCCGTACGGGCGCTCCACTCCGCGGTGGAGTGGCCGATAGTGCGGCCGACGAACCGCAGTGTCGCCTGGTGGCCCGGCTCCACGGCGTCCCGGAGCGCGGCCGACATCGCCGCTGGCGCCGGCGTGAGAATCGATCCACGACGCCCCGCAACGCGCCAGCGCCCGTCGGTCATCCGCCACCATCTGCAGCTCCGCGACGGCGAGGGAGGCGGCCCAGTTCTTCGCCTGCAGGATCAGCGTTCCCGCGATGGTGGTGTCCGCCAGCTCGCGGTGGGTGTGGCCGAGGAAGATCACGTCGATTCCGGGGACGGTCCGGGCCAGCTCCGCCATCGCGTTTTCGGGGGCCACTCCGGTCGCGGCCATGTCGTAGCTGCTCCCTTCCAGCCCGTTGTGCGCGGCGATCACCACCACGTCGGCGCCCTGCCGTCGCAGCTCCTCGACCACCGGCCGCACGCTGGAGACGATCTCCCGGAACTCCAGGATCCCCTCCACGTTGTGCCGGTCCCAGAGATGCACGCCCGGCGGAGTGACGCCGGTGACCCCCACACGCACGGTCGCGTCGGCAACGTCGCGCTCCAGCATCACGTACGGCGTGTAGGCGTGTCGCTCGCTGCCGTGTCGGAAAATGTTCGCCGAGACGAAGGGGAAATCCACCTGCTCCAGAAAGGTGGACAGGTGATCCAGGCCGTAGTTGAACTCGTGGTTGCCCAGTGCCGCGGCATCGTACCGCAGGTGGTTCATCGCGACCCCCACCGGGTGCTGCTGGCCGGGTTCCAGCGAGGAGTGCACGAAGTTCAGCGGGTTGCCCTGCAGCAGGTCGCCGGAATCGAGCAGGAGGGTGCGCCCCGGGTTGGCTGCCCGGACGCTGTCGATCTGCGGCACCAGCCGCGCGAGACCGTTCGCGGTTTCGGCGCCGGTGTAGTAGTCGATCGGCAGCAGCCAGCCGTGCACGTCGGTGGTCCCCATCAGAACCAGCGTCCCCGCAGCACCCGGAACGGGCGCGGAAGCGACGGGTAGATCCGACGGCGTGGTGCACGCGGCCAGCATGCACGCCCCGAGGGCGACGGTGGTCGCGAACGCGCGGGAAGATGACATCGATCCGGTGTCCTGGTACGTGGGATTCGCGGAGCCGGTCACGCGTCCGCCTGGAAGCCGCAGATTACCCCCCGGAGCGGGATTTGCTCCGGAGCCGCGCCGCACCGATCCTGCTCTGGCTGGTGGATCCGCAACGGAGTAGCTTGCCCGTACCGGCCGTTCCATACGATGAACCAGCCGCACACCCACTCGATCGCTCCGTGCACCCGTTGATCCGGCCCACCGTTTCGCTGCTGATCGTCCTCGCCTTCGCGTCTCCTGCGGCAGGCCAGGAGCCGCCGCCTGTCGCAGCGCCGGCCACCCCGCCTCCTCCCGCTGAGCGCGCGGATACCCTGGCGATTTCACCGCGCGGCGCCTTCATCCGTTCGCTCGTGCTTCCCGGGTGGGGGCAGTCCTACGTGGGCGCGCCGGGCCGCGGCGCCATCTACTTCGCCGCGGAGGCGGGGAGTCTCTGGATGGTCTACCGCTCACGGCAGCAGCTGCTCGCCGCCCGGGATCTGGAGCGACATCTGATCGAGACGGGACGGCTACCGGAGACGGATCGCCTCGATCTCGTGCTCTCCCGCCGGCAGCAGCAGGAGGACTGGATCACCCTGGCCATCTTCGTCCTTCTCTTCTCGGGAGCCGACGCGTACGTCGCTGCGCAACTGGCCGACTTCGACGAACGCTTCGGCGTGGGGGTGGACAGGGACGGGGCCCTGCGGATGGAGGCCAGTTTCCCCATCGGGAGGCGCCGATGATCGAGGGACCGATCGGGGTCTTCGATTCGGGTGTGGGTGGCCTCAGCGTCGCGCGAGAGATCCATCACCGCCTCCCCGCCGAGGAGATCCTCTACTTCGCCGACACCGCCTACTGCCCCTACGGTGGGAGGCCGCTGGACGAGATCCGGGATCGTTCACTCGCCATCGGACGGGAGCTCACCGGCCGCGGCGCACGCGTGATCGTCGTGGCATGCAACAGCGCCTCCGGAGCCGCGCTGGAGGCGCTTCGCGCGGAGTTCACGATCCCCATCGTCGGGCTGGAGCCGGCGGTCAAGCCCGCGGTCGCAGCGTCGCGATCCGGCCGGGTTGGTGTGCTCGCGACGGCCGCGACGCTGCAGGCGGAGCGATTCGATCGCCTGGCGACCACCTTCGCGGCTGGCATCGAACTCCACCCCCGGGCGTGCCCCGGGCTGGTGGAGCTGGTGGAGTCGGGGGAGACATCCGGTGCGTCCGTCCGCGAGGTGCTGGAGCCGCTGCTCGCGCCGCTCCGACAGGCGGGCGTGGATACCATCGTCCTCGGCTGTACCCACTACCCGTTTCTGGCGGAGGCTGTGCAGGAGGTCATGGGGTCCAAGGTCACCATCCTCGACTCGGGTGGCGCCGTCGCCCGGCAGGTGGAGCGGGTGCTTGCGGAGAACGGCGGAGTCCGTCAGGAAGGGGCCGGTTCATTGACGCTGCTCACCACGGGTGACCCCGAGCAGGTGCGGCCGGTGGCGGAGCGGCTCTGGGGGCGGGCGCTGCGCGCGGAGGGTGTGTCGCCCTAACCCGCTCCTTCTGGTATCGGCCAGCTTCGCAGTTCGGGTGGCGCGCCCGAACCGGGGAGGGCGAGGTAGGTGAAGCTGTGGATCCAGTCGCCGGCGTTGGCGTAGAACCGCCCCTCCTCCACCTCCAGCACCTCCGGAAAGTGCGCGTGTCCGGCGACGATGAGGTCGAGATCTTTGCGTACTGAGAGTGTTTCGACGGCCCAGTCACGGATGAAGCCCGCCCGGCTCTTCACCGCGTCCATCCCCGCTGCCTTCTCTTCCGTCGTGGAGACGCGTCGTGCGATCCACCACCCCAGGTCCGGGTGCAGCACCCGAAACGACCGGACGATGACCGGGTGCCGGATGAACCAGCGGAGCGCGCGATAGGCGTGATCGCCGGCGCCCACTCCGTCACCATGGACCACCAGCGTCCGGAGCCCTCCGATCTCCATCTCCACCTCGCCCGAATGCAGCGTGAGCCCCACCTCGTCGCGGAGGAAGCTGTCACCCCAGGCGTCGTGGTTCCCCGCGACGAACGAAACCGGCACCCCCGCCTCCACCAGGTCGCGCAGCGCCGCGAGCACACGGAAGTGGGACTTCGGGATCACCGAACCGTACTCGAACCAGAAGTCGAACAGGTCGCCGTTGATCAGGAGGCTGCGGGCACCCGTGGCCGCGTGCTGCAGAAATCGACGGAATGCGGCCTCCGTGGCCGTGGGGACGGCACCGAGGTGCACATCGGAGACGATCAGATCGGGAAGGATGCTCATGGCCGCCGAAGCTACCGGCGGGTACGGGGGGGCACAAGCGCGATTCCGCCCGCGGGCCGGATTTGCACCATCTCCCCGGCCGGGGTACTATCCCGCATCCCCTCGCCGGCACTCCGGTGATTCCTCCACGACAGGCACGACACCGAGCGATGACCGGCGACGCAGCGACGGCGTCCATCGAGTTCCGCGTGCGTTACGCGGAAACGGACCAGATGGGGGTGGTCTACCACGCGAACTACCTGGTCTGGTGCGAACTCGGCCGGACAGAGCTGATCCGCGTCCGCGGCACTCCGTATGCCGAGCTGGAGCGGCAGGGTGTGGTGCTGGCGGTCGCCGACGCCTCACTCCGGTATCACGCCGGTGCCCGCTACGACGATCTGATCCGCGTGGAGGCATGGATCGAGGAGCTCCGCTCCCGCACCGTCACCTTCGGGTACCGGGTGCTCCGGGTTGACGAGACCGGCGGTACGGAGAAGCTGGCGACAGCCACAACCCGGCTGATCTGCATCGACCATGACAAGCGCCCGCGAAAGTTGCCGGACGACCTGATGAGGAGACTCGCTCCATGAATCGCATCTGCAGGATCGCCACAGCGACGCTGCTCGTCACGGCTCTGGGTGGGTGCGCGGCCGCCGTGGCCCCGGCCCCGGCGCCACCGCTCACGCCGGGAGAGCAGGCGCAGGTGCTCCCGCTGATGCGGATCGAAGACAGGCGAGATGCCGATGTCTCGCCAGTCCTCGCCGCGGCCGCGGCCGAGGCGCCGGCGGTTCGGTCACGAGCGGCGCTCTCGCTGGGCCGCCTGCGGGCGCTGGCCGGCCGGGACGCGCTGATCCGTCTCCTCCAGGACCCGGACAGCGGAGTGGCCGCCAGCGCCGCGTTTGCGCTGGGTCAGCTTGCAGACTCGGCCGCGGCTCCCCACCTCGCTCACCTGCTGGAGACATCCGGATCGGAACGCTTCACCGTGGCGGCGGAGGCGGCGTACGCGCTCGGTAAGCTGCGAGGTGAGGCCGCTTCGCGCGCACTTTCCGGCTACCTGGCGGCCCGCGATCCCTTGCTCGCGTTGAGCTCTGGACGGGTGGAGCCGATCGCTTCGGCGCTGCTGGGCACCTGGCGTCACCCGCGGCCCACAGACGTGGAGTTCATCACCCGCTGGACCGCGGCGCCGGACCCGGAACTGCGCTGGCGCGCGGCGTACGCGTTGGTTCGCCGCCCGACGCCCGCGGCCGCACCGCGGATGCTGCAGCTCGCGGGGGATCCCGACGGCCGCGTCCGCTCCATGGCAATGCGCGGAATCACGCGCCCGCTGGCAGACTCCGCCGGCGTCGCCGATGCAGCGGTTCAGGCGCTGCTGCGTGGTGTTGACGACGCCGACTACGAGGTACGCGTGAACGCCGCTCGCTCGCTCGGGACCTATCCGCGTGCGGAGACCGTCGAGCGTCTGGTGCACCTGCTCGATGGCGAGGACAGGCACCTCGCGGTCACTGCCGCCGAGTCGCTCGGCCGCCTCGGCACCGGTGCCGCGGCGGCCGCCGCGCCGCTCGCCGCCACGGCTGGTGACGCATCGCGCCCCGTGTTCCTCAGGCAGACGGCGCTGGAGTCGCTGGGGCGGGTCGATGCCACCCGTGCGCGAATGGAGGCCACCCGACTCTCGGCCGATGGCGCCTGGCGGGTGCGCGTCGGGGCGGCGCGTGCTCTGGTGGCCGCGGGTGCCGGCCTCGACGCGATGCGCCCTCTGACTCGCGACAGCGACGGGCGGGTGGTCGCCGCGGCGGTCCAGGCACTGGTCGATGGGGCAGGGGACACGCTCGCGCCGCTGCGGTCTCTCCTGATCGAGACACTCTCCGACGCCGATCTCGGCGTTCGCACCGCAGCCATCAACGGTCTCGGTCGACTGGCGGACCCCGCCACCTTCCCGCTCCTGCTCGACGCCTACCAGCGCTCCCTCCAGGACGAGGAAAACGACGCACGCCTCGCCGCGCTGGATGCCATCGCCCGCTTCGAGCGCACGGGCGCCACGCCCGCCCGTGCCTTCTTTGCCCGCTTCCCGCGACCGGACGACTACCTGCTCCGGCTACGGGCCCGGGAACGGTTCGGAGACGCGAGCGCCCCGTGGGGTGATCCGCTCCCGCTCGAGCCGCGATCGGTCGCCTACGACATCGTCCTGGAGCGGGCGCACGGAGAGCCCGCCCCCCGCGTGCGCATCGAAACCGAGCAGGGTGTGATCGACCTGCAGCTTGCCGCGATGGATGCGCCGCTCACCACACTGAACTTCCTGGAGCTCGCCGAGGCGGGATACTTCGACGGGCAGGAGTGGCCGCGAGTGGTCCCCAACTTCGTCGTGCAGGGAGGCGATCCCCGCGGGGACACTTCCGGTGGTCCGGGGTACAGCATCCGCGACGAGTTCAACCGCCTCCGCTACCAGACCGGCACACTGGGGATGGCGCTTTCCGGCCCGGATACCGGAGGGAGCCAGTGGTTCATCACCCACTCGCCCCAGCCGCATCTGGATGGGGCGTACACCATCTTCGGGCAGGTGGTGGCTGGGGCGGAGGTAACCCGGCGGATCCTGCCGGGTGACCGGATCCATCGAATCCATCGGATTCCCTGAAGCCACTGCAATGCGCTCTTCATCGTTCTCTACATACATCCGCCGCCCTGCCGCCGCCGCCGTGGTGGCGCTCGCCGGATGTGCAGCGGGCATCCCGGAGCCGGCGGGCGCTCCGGTACCGGACCCGGCCGCGTTCGCCGCCGAGCTGCAGCGCGCGACCACACCCGCCGGGCCGCGCCAGGCAAATTTCGACTGGACGCTGGACGAGGCCGGCTCCCGGGTTCGCGGGCGGGGCGTCGTCCGGTATGAGGCGCCCCAGCGGCAGCGGCTCGACCTCTTCGGGCCGCGCGGGGAGACGTACCTTTCCGCTGCACTCGTCGGCGAGGAGTTCCGCGTACCCCCCGCGGTGGCGCAGGGCTTCGATCTCCCATCGCCGGCGCTGCTCTGGGCGGCGCTGGGGGTGATCCGCCCGCCCGCCGGGGCGCCGCTCCTCTCCGCCACCACGGAGGGTGAGATCGCGATCCTCCGGTACGAGCTCCCGGTGGGGGAGCTGCTCGAGTTCCGCGTTACCCACGCGGCCGGAAGCACCGAGCTGCGCCAGGTGGAGCGCCGCGGCCGCCGCGGCACCCTGGAAACGCTGCGGCTGGAGTACGGTGCCGACGGCTCGCTCGCTCGCGCCCGCTACCGTGACCTGAGCGCCTACCGCGATCTGGTCTTCGAAACGGAGAGCATCCGCGACGTCGCCTCCTTCCCTGCCGACATCTGGAGGCCCGATGCGGCGTCTCGCTAGCACGCTTTGCCTCGTCTCTCTGCTCACGGGATGCATGTACGGCTTCGTGGGTGGGGGCCTGCCGGCGCACGTCCGGACGGTGGCGGTGCTCCCGTTCGAGAATGAGACCACCCAGCCGCTCCTGGAGACGGAGATAGTTCAGCGTCTGCAGACGGAGTTGCCTCGAAACCTGGGTGTGAGACTGGCCGACGAGGCGCGAGCCGATGCGGTGCTCCGCGGGCGCGTTCTCGCCTACGAGGAGGTCGCCGCCAGCGTCCGTCCCACGCAGGACCAGACGCAGGTGCCGGTGGTTCAACGGCAGGTCCGGATCACGTACGAGATGGAGATCTACGACGTCCGGGAGGATCGTCCACTCTGGCGCACCCAGGGACAGGCGGCGCTCGGCAACTTTCTTCCGGAGCGCGGGGAAACTCCGCAGCAGGGTCGGGATCGGGCGATCCGCGATCTGGTGCAGAAGGTGATCGAAGGAGCCCAGTCGCAATGGTGACTCGCGCGGATGGAGCGCTGGTGATCGCTTCCCGCGGGAGCGAGCTGGCGCTCTGGCAGGCCACCTTCGTACGTGATCGGCTGATGGCGGCCCACGACGGTCTCGAGGTCGAGATCAAAGTCGTGAAGACGGTCGGCGACCGGATCCTGGACGTCCCGCTCGCGAAGATCGGCGACAAGGGGCTCTTCACCAAGGAGCTCGATACCGCGCTCCTGGAAGGGACCGCCGATGTCGCGGTTCACTCGCTCAAGGACATCCCGACCACGCTTCCCCCGGGCCTCGTGATCGCCGCCGTGAGCGACCGCGAGGATCCCCGCGACGTGCTGATCGGTCGCCAGGATGTGGCCGCTTTCCTCGATGATCTCCCCCCTGGCTCCCGGGTGGGGACCAGTTCACTGCGCCGCCGCGCCCAGCTCCGCGCCGGCCGGCCGGATCTGCAGGTGGTCGATCTGCGCGGCAACCTGAACACCCGGCTGGCCCGCCTGGATGCTGGCGACTACGAGGCCATCATTCTCGCCGCTGCCGGGGTGCTGCGCCTCGGCTGGCGAGATCGCATCTCCCAGTTTCTGGAGCCGGAGCACTGGCTTCCCGCGGTGGGGCAGGGTGCGCTGGGGATCATGACCCGGGACGGCGATGCGCGCGTGCGCGAGCTCCTCGGTTCCCTCGCGCACGCGGCGACTTCCGTAGCGGTCCGGGCGGAGCGCGCCTTCCTCAATCGGCTGGAGGGTGGCTGCCAGGTTCCCATCGCCGCGCTCGCGCGCATTCGGGCCGGCGAGGTGGTGCTCGACGGGCTGGTCTCGGATCTGGAAGGCCAGACGATCCTGCGGCAGGAGGCGGTCGGCGGAATCGATGAGCCGGAGAAGGTCGGATTCCGCCTGGCGGCGGCGCTCACGGATCGCGGCGCGGCCGCGATCCTGGACGAGGTTCGCCGCACGGCGGGCGCACCCCCGGTCCCCCGCCCATGAGCCACGAAGCCGAACCGCGTGATCCGCACCGCAAGCTGCTCGATCGGCAGCGACTCATCGAGCGCTTCGGCCGGCCTCGATCCCTGCGCGTTGTCTTTACGAACGGCTGTTTCGACATCCTCCACCGCGGGCACGTGGAGTACCTGGCCGCCGCACGCTCTCTCGGGGACGCGCTGGTGGTCGGGGTGAACACGGATGCATCGGTGCGCCGCCTCAAGGGCGCCGGTCGCCCGGTCAACGGTGAGGAAGACCGAGCGGTGGTGCTCGCGGGGCTCGAAACGGTGGATGCCGTGGTCCCCTTCGACGAGGACACCCCGCTGGAGCTCATACGCGCCCTCCTCCCGGACTTCCTGGTGAAGGGCGGAGACTACTCGGTGGACACGATCGTGGGCGCACGTGAGGTGATCGACGCAGGTGGAGAGGTGGTCGTCGCGCCCCTGCTGCCGGGGCGTTCCACCACCTCCATTCTCGAACGGGCAAGGGAGGGGGAGACCGATGGGTGACCTGGTTCGGCAGCCGGAGGGGCGGGCAACGACGGAGTTGAGACCCGTGGAGATCACGCGTGGCGTTTCCGCCTACGCCGAGGGGTCGTGCACGATCAGCATGGGCAACACGCGCGTCCTCTGCGTGGCCTCGGTGGAGGAGGGGGTGCCGGGGTGGCGGCGCGGGAGCGGCGCTGGCTGGGTGACTGCCGAGTACTCCATGCTGCCGCGCGCCACGCACACCCGCAGCTCGCGCGAGCGCGGCCAGCTGGGCGGACGCACGCAGGAGATCCAGCGGCTGATCGGCCGCAGCCTTCGTGCGTGCGTCGATTTGCGTGCGCTGGGAGAGTGGACCATCCGCATCGATTGCGACGTGCTCCAGGCGGATGGCGGCACGCGCACCGCTTCGGTCACCGGTGGCGCCGTCGCCCTCTACGAGGCCTGCGAGTGGGTGCGGCAGAGGACGGGCATGGAGCGCTCACCGATGACCGGGCTGGTCGCGGCGGTCAGCGCCGGATTGGTGGATGGAGAGCCGCTCCTCGATCTCGACTACCGTGAGGATTCCCGCGCCGACGTGGATCTGAACGTGGTCGCACTCGAGGCGGGTGGCCTCATCGAGGTGCAGGGAACCGGCGAGCGGACCCCTTTCAGGCCCGACCAGCTCACCACCCTCGTCGGAATGGCTGACGGTGCCATCTCCGAGCTGTTCCGGATCCAGCGGGCCGCCCTGAGAGCATGACCCGCTCCTGGTGGCGACGCGAAGCGCTCACAAGCTGCGCGAGATTCGGGCAGATCTTCGCGGAGCTTCCGCACCTTGATCTCCTCGATCTGGACGACGCCGGTCTGGAGCCGCGACCGGATGAGGAGGACGCGATCGAGGCATTCGATACATTCGAGGAGAACGCCCTCGCCAAGGCGCGCTACTTCGCGCGAGCGATCCGGGCTGCCGGTTCTCGCCGATGACTCGGGGCTCTGCGTGGATGCGCTCGGTGGGCGGCCCGGGGTACGCTCCAAGCGTTTCGCGCCGGCTCCCGCGGGTGACGTCGATTCCGCCAACAACCGCCACCTGCTGGAGCAGCTTCGCTCTGCGGAGGAGCCGTCGCGGCGCGCGCATTATGTCTGCGTGATTGCCCTGGTGCAGCCGGGTGCGGCGGATTCCATCTTCCGCGGCAGGTGCGACGGCGAGATCCTCACCGCACCCCGCGGCGATGGCGGCTTCGGCTACGATCCTCTCTTTCTTCCGCTCGGGGAACAGCGCACCTTCGCGGAGATGCCGGCGGAGGAAAAGAACGCCATGAGCCATCGAGCCGACGCCCTGCGGAAGGCGGCGCGCTTCCTCTCCGGAGAGGCCGTTGTTTGAGGCGGGTGGAGCGCTTCGGCACCGCTCGATTATCCGCCTGAAGACTGCCTCCTCCGGTTGACATCGCGACTGGAAAAGGGTAGCTTTTCGCCTCTTGGCGGGACGTGGCTCAGCCCGGTAGAGCACTCGCTTTGGGAGCGAGGGGTCGCCAGTTCGAATCTGGCCGTCCCGATTCGTCAGGGTGGCGCGCGCCAGTAGCTCAGTTGGATAGAGCAACGGCCTTCTAAGCCGTAGGTCGCTGGTTCGAGTCCAGCCTGGCGCATGCGGTGAGAGGGATCCGGGGACCCGTCGAGCGAGTAGCTCGGCGGGTTCTCGCGTTTCGGTGACTGCTCCCCGGCCCGGAACCGCTCGGGTTCCGGGAATCGGCGTCGAGAGGGGTGCTTCGCGCGGTTTTCCCGGCGTGTTGCATCGTTCTTGCACCCCTGTGAACTCCATGAGGCAATCCGGCGACAGGTGGAGCGGGATGAATGGGTGCGGGGGGCTGCGCGTCGGCTCACCCGGTTTTCGTTCCCGCGGGCCGGTAGCAGCCCCGGGCGCGATAGTGGGGATGCATGGCGCGCGTACCTGATCCGCGCCGCGCCGGGCGCACCGCCCGCCCGACTCCGCGCACATCCCGCGGGCGGGCTCGGCCCTGGCAACGCCCCGGCGTCCGGACAGGCGCGCGAAGGTCGCGACAGTACGCAGCGGGTGCCCTGGCTACAGGCGCACGCTCCCGCCTCCGTGGTTTCCGGCAGGCCACCATCCTCGCCGTCGCCGTTACGGCCCTCTTCCTCCTTGTCTTCGCTCCGGACGACTCCGATGGTGCCCAGCAGCCATCGCCGCAGGACACATCCTCAGCCGTCCTGGCTCAGGTGCCGGACACGGTCGCGGTCATCCGGTCCATCGCCGTCGACGACCTGAACGAGGCGCGCCAGCGGGAGGAGTCGCCCGGCACCGACATCCTTGCCCATGACGCGGCGCAGGAGGCAACAGGAGCCCTCCGCGATCTCTGGATCGGCTTTCTGGCGAACCTGCCGAAGTACCTGATCGCGCTGGGGGTCCTCCTGCTCGCCTGGCTCGTCGTGCGCATCATGCGTCCGGCGCTGCGGCGGGTACTGCGTGGATGGGAGCGCTCCAACGCCCTCGTCGTCCTGTTGGGATTCGGCATCTGGCTCCTGGCACTCGGCGTCGCCCTCAGCATCCTGGTCGGCGACATCCGCGCTCTGGTCGGGTCGCTCGGGCTCGTGGGCCTCGCCCTCTCCTGGGCGCTTCAGACCCCGATCGAGAGCTTCACCGGCTGGTTGATGAACTCCTTCCAGGGTTACTACAGGGTCGGCGACCGGGTTGCCGTCGGAGAGGTGTTCGGCGATGTCTACCGTATCGACGTGCTGACCACGACGGTCTGGGAGATCGGCGGAGCCGACGAGAACGCTGCCGTGCGCGCAGAACAGCCGACGGGTCGCCTGATCACCTTTCCGAACTACGAGGTGCTCCGCGGCTCCATCGTCAACGTCACGCGCGACTTCCCTTACGTGTGGGACGAGCTCGACCTGCAGGTGGGCAACCGCTCGGACCTCACCTACGCATTGGATGTGCTGCAGCGGCTTGCAGAGGAAACGATCGGCGACCAGATGCGCGCGCCCGCACAGCAGTACGAGGAGATCCTCCGTACCGGACGCATCGAAGCAGCCATCCCCGCTGGCCCCGAAGTCTTCGTTTCTCTCGATGATTCCTGGACTACCCTCACCATACGCTATCTGGTCGGCGCTCGTGAACGCCGCCGCTGGAAGAGCGTCCTCGCCAAGGCCGCCATGGAGGAGTTGAACCGTCCGGAGCACGGCGAACGCATCCTGGCTGTGTTCCCGCGCCGGCAGCTCCAGTTCATCGATCCGGAGGGCCGTGCCACCCGCGCGAACTGGATGCCCCGGGAGGATGGGGAGGCGTGACGCCCTCGCCTTGCCGGCTTCTCGGAGAGGCGCGAGTCCGTCTCCGGAGCGATCGACGGGTCGATGAGGGTTGACACCGGCGCCATACCCGCTAAGTTTGTCTCCCCCACCGATTGGAAGGTCGAGCGGAACGGGTTCGGCCGACCCCTTGACCCGTCGGTTGGAGGGGGTTAGGTTGTAAGGCTGTCACGGGCGGTCCGCGGGGTTCGGGCGGCACGCAGGGAGTTTTGGAAACATCGAGTGGGCCGGGTGCGGTGGTCTGGTTGCCGCAAGGGGTGGGCTTGCATGGTGTTGGAGTGGTGCGATGGGGGATGGGTCGGGTGGATGAACGGCAGGTTTTCACCCCTTGACACGCCGCCCTCCGGGCGGTTAGCTTGAGGGGTGTTCACGAGTCGCCGGGTCGCACTGGCGGGGCGTAATTTGGGGAAGGGCGGGGCAGGGTCCCCGCGACATGCTGATTTGACAACTCGGGTTCTTGGGAAACACAAGAGAGACGATCGTAGAGCGATCTGCGTCGGGGTGGTCTTCCTCTGGAGGGCTGTCCGGCGTGTCCCCGGAAGAAGCGGTCGAGGCGACACTTCCTCGAGGCCGCGGGTGGGGATAAACAAAGTGAGAACGCCGGGTCGGCGCCCTCTGGGGCGTTGCGGATCCGGTTCGTTTCAGGAGCTGTTCAAAGCTACTTCGATTATGGAGAGTTTGATCCTGGCTCAGGACGAACGCTGGCGGCGCGCTTAACACATGCAAGTCGTACGCTCTTCATCTCCTTCGGGGGGTGAGGGGAGTGGCGAACGGGTGCGTAACACGTGAGCAACCTGCCCCTGTGCGGGGGATAACCTCGGGAAACCGGGGCTAATACCGCATGAGCTTGACCGGTCACATGGCTGGGCAAGGAAAAGTGCTTCAGGGCACTGCGCAGGGAGGGGCTCGCGGCGTATCAGCTGGTTGGTGAGGTAACGGCTCACCAAGGCTTCGACGCGTAGGGGGTCTGAGAGGATGGCCCCCCACATTGGGACTGAGATACGGCCCAGACTCCTACGGGAGGCAGCAGTGGGGAATCTTGCGCAATGGCCGAAAGGCTGACGCAGCGACGCCGCGTGGGGGAGGAAGCTCTTCGGAGTGTAAACCCCTGTCAGGAGGGACGAATCCCTGAGGGAGGCAATGCCTTCAGGTTGACGGTACCTCCAGAGGAAGCACCGGCTAACTCCGTGCCAGCAGCCGCGGTAATACGGAGGGTGCGAGCGTTGTTCGGAATTATTGGGCGTAAAGCGCGCGTAGGTGGTGGCTTAAGTCTACCTGTGAAATGCCGGGGCTCAACCCCGTGTGTGCAGGAGATACTGGGTCGCTGGAGACAGGGAGAGGCAGGCGGAATTCCGGGTGTAGCGGTGGAATGCGTAGAGATCCGGAAGAACACCAGAGGCGAAGGCGGCCTGCTGGCCCTGTTCTGACACTGAGGTGCGAAAGCGTGGGGAGCAAACAGGATTAGATACCCTGGTAGTCCACGCCGTAAACGATGGGCACTAGATGCCGGGTGGATCGACCCATTCGGTGTCGTAGCTAACGCGTTAAGTGCCCCGCCTGGGGAGTACGGCCGCAAGGCTGAAACTCAAAGGAATTGACGGGGGCCCGCACAAGCGGTGGAGCATGTGGTTTAATTCGAAGCAACGCGAAGAACCTTACCTGGGCTTGACATGCTAGAGAAACCCTGGTGAAAGCCAGGGCCTCCTTCGGGACTCTAGCACAGGTGCTGCATGGCTGTCGTCAGCTCGTGTCGTGAGATGTTGGGTTAAGTCCCGCAACGAGCGCAACCCCTATCTGCTGTTGCTAACGGGTCATGCCGAGGACTCTGCAGAGACTGCCGGTGATAAACCGGAGGAAGGTGGGGACGACGTCAAGTCATCATGGTCCTTACGCCCAGGGCTACACACGTGCTACAATGGCCGGGACAAACCGCTGCAAGCCTGCGAGGGTGAGCGAATCGGAAAAACCCGGTCTAAGTTCGGATTGCAGTCTGTAACTCGACTGCATGAAGCTGGAATCGCTAGTAATCGTGGATCAGCTACGCCACGGTGAATCCGTTCCCGGGCCTTGTACACACCGCCCGTCACGCCATGGAAGTCGGGAGCGCCCGAAGTCCGTCGCCCAACCGCAAGGAGGGAGCGGCCGAAGGCGAGTTCGATGACTGGGGCGAAGTCGTAACAAGGTAGCCGTAGGGGAACCTGCGGCTGGATCACCTCCTTTCTGGAGTCACGAGTAGACCAGGTGCGATCCGGCTTGTCCGGGGAGTTCTCTGGAGGAAAGTGCTCACAGGTCGAACACGTCGGACCGGCGCGGGTCGGATCGTTCTCAGTTGTGGATCTCGAGGGCTGAGTTGTCATGGTTGACAAATCGGGTTCGAGGGTAGGAAATGGGTTGTTTAGGTCCAGAAGAGCACCTGGACGCGTGTGTCGTACCCGTCAGTGATGGCGGGTGTGGGTGCGGGGTCGTGAGAATTGGACGATTCCGGTCAAGCGTACAAGGGCGCACGGGGGATGCCTAGGCACGGACAGGCGATGAAGGGCGTGGTAAGCTGCGAAAAGCATCGGGGAGCCGCACGCAGGCTTTGATCCGGTGATGCCCGAATGGGGAAACCCGGCGAGGGTCATGCCTCGTCATCCGCTCCTGAATGAAATAGGGAGACGGAGGCCAACGGAGCGAACTGAAACATCTAAGTAGCTCCAGGAAAAGAAATCAAACGAGATTCCCTGAGTAGCGGCGAGCGAAAGGGGAGGAGCCCAAACCGGGGCGCATGCGTTCCGGGGTTGTAGGGCCGAAGCGGGGCATTGTCCCGCGCGAGCACGTGCACATAGCCGAAGTGAGCTGGAACGCTCCACGATACCGGGTGAGAGTCCCGTAGGCGAAATGTGACATGGCCGTGTGGCTTCGGTACCTGAGTACGGCGGGGCACGAGAAACCCTGTCGGAATCTGGGGGGACCACCCTCCAAGGCTACATACTCGTCCGTGACCGATAGTGAACCAGTACCGTGAGGGAAAGGTGAAAAGCACGCCTGACGGCGAGTGAAATAGATCCTGAAACCGTGTGCCTACAAGCGGTAGGAGGGAGGGCTTCTTTCGAGGGGTCGCTCCTGACTGCGTGCCTTTTGCATTATGATCCGGCGAGTTACTCGTCACGTGCGAGGTTAAGCGCTTCAGGCGCGGAGCCGTAGCGAAAGCGAGTCTACAAGGGCGTTGTAGAGTGCGTGGCGGTAGACCCGAAACCGAAGCGATCTACCCATGGTCAGGATGAAGCTCGGGTAACACCGAGTGGAGGTCCGAACCCGTTCATGTTGAAAAATGTTGGGATGAACTGTGGGTAGGGGTGAAAGGCCAATCAAGCTCGGAGATAGCTGGTTCTCCCCGAAAACTATAGAGGTAGTGCCTGGGGGCATGTCTGGCGGAGGTAGAGCACTGAAAGGACGCGGGGGCTTCACCGCTTACCAACTCCTATCAAACTCCGAATGCCGCATCAGATGGACCCCTGGAGACAGTGGGAGCGCGATAATGTGCTCTCGCGAGAGGGAAAGAACCCAGACCGTCGGCTAAGGCCCCAAAGTACGAGCTCAGTGAGAAACGATGTGGATGTGCCCTGACAACTGGGAGGTTGGCTTAGAAGCAGCCATTCCTTGAAAGAGTGCGTAATAGCTCACCAGTCAAGTGCGTCTGCGCGGATAATGGTCGGGACTCAAGCTCGACGCCGAAGCCACGGATTCGATTCTCCTTCGGGATAGAATCGGATGGTAGGGGAGCGTTCTGGTAACGAAGAAGCGGCCTGGGAACGGTTGCCGTGGAGTGGCCAGAAGTGAGGATGCCGGAATGAGTACGCGAGAACGAGGGTGAGAATCCCTCGCACCGAAAGCCTAAGGGTTCCGGGGCCAGGCTCATCCGCCCCGGGTCAGTCGGTCCCTAAGTCGAGGCCGAAGGGCGTAGACGATGGGAATCAGGTGAACATTCCTGAACCACAGGGTATGCGTTATCACCCGCAGGGGGGACGCAGGAGCGAAGGCAGAGCCGGGCGCTGGTTGTCCCGGTCCAAGGGAGTAGGTGTTCCAGGGAGGGAAAAGGCCCTGGGTAGCTGAGACCCGAGTGCGAGGGATCTCTTCGGAGGTCCTGAGTCTGTTGGAGCCGACTGCCGAGAAAAGCCTCGGTGGGGAGTATATCTTGTGACCGTACCGGAAACGGACACACGTAGGCGAGGCGAGAAGCCTCAGGTGCTCGAGTGACTTGTGGAGAAGGAACTCGGCAAAATGTCCCCGTAACTTCGGGAGAAGGGGAGCTGGGATTAGGTGAACTCCCTGGCGGAGGGAGCCGAAATCAGCCGCAGAGAATCGGCCCAAGCGACTGTTTAGCAAAAACACAGGTGTCTGCAAAGTCGAGCAAGACGACGTATAGGCACTGACGCCTGCCCGGTGCCGGAAGGTTAAGAGGAGGGGTTAGCGGGCAACCGCGAAGCTCTGAATTGAAGCCCCGGTAAACGGCGGCCGTAACTATAACGGTCCTAAGGTAGCGAAATTCCTTGTCGGGTAAGTTCCGACCTGCACGAATGGCGTAACGACTTGGGCGCTGTCTCCTCCACAAGCTCGGCGAAATTGGAGTCTCGGTGAGGATACCGAGTACCCGCGACAGGACAAAAAGACCCCGTGCACCTTTACTGCATCCTGACATTGTTCTTCGGCACCATCTGTGTAGCATAGGTGGGAGGCTATGAAGCCGGGGCGCCAGCCTCGGTGGAGCCAACGGTGAAATACCACCCTGGTGATGTTGGAGATCTAACTTGGCGCCCCTGAAGCGGGGCGAAGGACCGTGTCAGGTGGGCAGTTTGACTGGGGCGGTCGCCTCCTAAAAGGTAGCGGAGGCGCGCAATGGTTCCCTCAGCGCGGTCGGCAATCGCGCTTACAGAGCGTAAAGGCAGAAGGGAGCTTGACTGCGAGACCTACAAGTCGAGCAGGTGCGAAAGCAGGCCTTAGTGATCCGGCGATTCTGTGTGGAAGGGTCGTCGCTCAACGGATAAAAGGTACGCCGGGGATAACAGGCTTATCGCCCCCGAGAGTTCACATCGACGGGGCGGTTTGGCACCTCGATGTCGGCTCATCGCATCCTGGGGCTGGAGAAGGTCCCAAGGGTCCGGCTGTTCGCCGGTTAAAGCGGTACGCGAGCTGGGTTCAGAACGTCGTGAGACAGTTCGGTCTGTATCCGTCGTGGGCGTTGGAGGATTGAGGGATGCCGTCCCTAGTACGAGAGGACCGGGACGGACCGACCTCTGGTGTACCGGTTGTCGCGCCAGCGGCAGTGCCGGGTAGCTATGTCGGGAAGGGAGAACCGCTGAAAGCATCTAAGTGGGAAGCCCCGCCCAAGATGAGTCCTCCCGGGTCGTAAGACCCCTGAAGGGCCGTGGAAGACCACCACGTTGATAGGCGGCAGGTGGAAGCGTAGCGATACGTGAAGCCGAGCCGTACTAAGGGCCCGTGTGGCTTGACCGGTCCGTAGTTTATCAAAACACGAACCGCATCCAGGACACGCAAATCCAGGTGTGAAGTGCTGGACCCAGACAACCCATGGAAGTACCCTCGAACTCCGATTGCTTTTTCTCGTGATCGGTGGCTATGGCGCGGGGGATCACCCGATCCCATTCCGAACTCGGAAGTTAAGCCCCGCAGCGCGGATGGTACTGCCGGGTTACCCCGGTGGGAGAGTACGTCGCCGCCGATCCACGTATAGCAGACTGCCCCCTTCGCCTTCTCTGGCGGAGGGGGCAGTCTGCGTTCCCCCAACGAATTCCGCGAGCTGCCCGCCACCGGCAGATGAGGGGGATCCGCCGATTTCGCGGAAGTGGGTATCCCCTTTCGTCCAGCAGCAGCCCCCCGTCGATCACGGACCTGGGCCGACACCGTTGAACGACCATCCGCAGAGTCCGCAGATTTCGCAGATCGGCTCGATGAAATCCGCGGAATCTGCGAAATCTGCGGATCCCCCTCCCGCTGGATCTCTCCTCTTACTGTCGAAACGCGGGCGACTCCAGTATTTCCACCCGGGAGCTACCTGCCGGCTGCTCCTCGAAGCCCGAACTCCACCACCGCCCTCGGAGCAACTGGAAGGAAGTGGATACCCACTTCCGCGGATTTCTCGGATGTCATCGAGCCGATCTGCGTAATCTGTAGATGGGGTTCCCCGGAGCGCCGCTCGTACGTCGGTTCGCCGGTGCTGGTTCCGCGCCCGAGCAATGGCGGGCATCCGCGATTTCTGTTAAGATTGCGCCATGAGCGACTCCACTCGCGCGGGACACGTCGCGCTCATCGGGCTGCCGAACGCCGGCAAATCTTCCCTTCTGAACCGCTTTCTCGGTTCCAAGCTGAGTATCGTGACCCCGTTCGCACAAACCACGCGGGAACGGGTGGTTGGAATCGATAGTGGCGAGCGAGAGCAGCTGATCTTCCTGGACACACCGGGGATCGTGGATCCGGCGTACCTGCTGCATCACGCGATGGCGGGGATCGTGGAGGAGTCGATTCGCGACGCCGACGTGGTGGTGCTGCTCCTGGACGGAACGCGACCCGCCCCCACTCTGGCCGACGAGGTGCTGGCGACGCTTCGCTCGCTGCGACGGCGCCTCCTCGTCGCGATCAACAAGGGCGACGTGGCCGCACCCGCCCGGGTCGTCGACCTGGCGCGGTGGGCAAAGGAGGAGCTCGGAGCCGACCCCTCGCGCATCTCCGCCGAGACCGGTGAGGGAGTACCTGAACTGCGCGAGCAGATCGTTCAGCTGCTCCCCGAATCTCCCTTCCTCTACCCGGACGAGGAGATCTCCACGCAGTCTCTGCGCTTCTTCGCCTCGGAGCTGATCCGCGAGACGGTGTTCGAGCTGTACAAGGAAGAGGTCCCCTACAGCGTGGCGACCAGGATCGATGAGTTCCGGGAAGGCAAGGAACCCATCGTGATCCGCGCCACCATCTACGTGGAGCGGAACTCGCAGAAGGCGATCATCATCGGGCAGAAGGGGAGCGCGATCCGCGAACTGGGAATTCTCTCCCGTCAGAAGATCGAGGAATTTCTCGAGTCGCGAGTCTTCCTCGAGCTCTGGGTGAAGGTGCTTCCACGGTGGCGGAAGGACCCGCTGGAGCTGCGGCGCCTCGGTTTTTCGATTCCTCAGACCACGGACCGTTGAATGCTGGAACCCCAACTGCTGGAGATACTCGTCTGCCCGAAGTGCAAGGGCGAGCTGGAGTACCGGGAGGAAGACGCGGAGCTCGTCTGCCACGCCTGCTCGCTCCGATACGACGTGCGTGACGGCATTCCCGTCCTGTTGATCGACGAGGCCAAGCCGCTTACCCGTTCGAAGTGATCGGGTCGCCCTTCGTTTGACAGCCGTGGTGCGGGGCGGGTACTTTCCGGCCGCGCCCCTTCCGCCCACACCGGTCGCCATGCCAAACGCCCTCTCGCTACTTCATTTTTCGGCCGAGTCGCGAGACGTTCCGAAGCTGATCCGCGACTTCGCCGAGCGCTCCGGCTTCTCCATCTTGGACTTCCGCTCCGTTGCCGACGTTCTGGCCGGGGTGAGCCGGGCGTATCCCGCGGCGGTGATCCTGGACGCAACCGCACCGGCCGAGGAGGCGCTGGAGCTCTGCCGGCAGATGAAGGCCGAGGCGTTTACTGCCGTAGTGCCGGTGATTGTCTACGTGGACGCTGAGGGCCCGGACATCGGGGCGGCCGCACTGGAAGCGGGGGCCGACGAGGTGCTGACGCCGCTGTTCTCGGACAGGGAAGCCGAGCTCCGCCTCCTGCTGGCGCTGCGGCGGGCGGAACGCGACGTCAGCGTCCATCCGACCACGCGCCTGCCGGGAACCGTCCAGATCGAGCGGGACTTCGGCGAACGGCTGCGCGCCGGCGGGAAGTTTGCGGTCTGTTACGCGGACCTCGACAACTTCAAGGAGTTCAACGACCGGTACGGTTACAACCACGGCGACCGTGTGATCCTCATCGTTTCCAGGATCCTGCGGGACGTGGTCCGCGCGTACTCGCCGACGGGGTTCGTGGGTCACATCGGTGGCGACGACTTCATCTTCTCGGTGCCGCTCGAGGACATGCAGCCGTGCTGCGAGCTGGTGGTGGAGGTATTCGACCAGCTGGTGCCGTACCAGTACGCCGAAGCGGACCGGGAACGTGGTTTCTTCATCGGAAAGGATCGGCGTGGCAACCAGTACGAGGTGCCGCTGATGACGCTTTCGATCGGGGTGGTCACCAACGAGCACCGGGTCCTCACCCATACGGCGCAGATCGGCGAACTGGCCACGGAGATGAAGGCATACGCCAAGACATTCACGGGATCGCTGTACCTGGTGGACCGACGTACGGATTCCCCGCGCATTCCGTCTTCCGAAGAGTGAAGCAATGAACGTTTCCTGTCCGCAGTGCAGCACGACCTACCGGGTGGACCCGGCGAAGGTACCCTCGGCCGGGGTGAACGCGCGCTGCGCGAACTGCTCCGGCGTGTTCCGCGTGTCGGTGGAGCGCCCGCAGGCGGAGGGGCAGAGTGCTGCCGCGGCTTCGCGCACCGGCGTCATCGCGGAGGCACCCGCGATTGCGAGGGCTCCCGAGCCGCGGCCGGAGGTGGCGGCCGAGCGCGCCTCCGAACCCGCATCGTCCGCCGCTGCCGCCGCGCCGGCCGCCCCGGAAGCACCCGCCGCGGCCCCCGCCCCGACGGTGCGCTCGACATCGCCCTTCGGATCCACCGATCCCAGAGCGCGTGCCAAGCGCCTCGCCCGGGCGCTCGTTTCCGACATTGTGGTGTATCACCCGGAGCGACGGGAGCGAAGCCGCAGAGACGGCACGCTCCGGCAGGAGTTCAGGGACGAGATCCGCAAGAGCTGGGAGGAGTATGTCGCCCAGGTGGGAGCACCGTTCGCCAGGGAGACGCCCTTCTTTCGCGACGCACTGAACGAGATTCTCGCGGGAGGCGAGAGGGTGTTCTGACCCTCGCGCACCGCGGTCCGGCGCTTGCTGCGCCAGCCCCGGCCCCGGTAGATTCGTGGGTTGCACCAGCAAGGGCCACTCCTCAGCCAGGGCGGCCCTTCTTTTTACATGGAGTGTTGTCGATGATCGCCGATCGCCAGTCCAAGCTCGACCTCTACCGCAACCGGCTCGATGAGCTGAGGGGGTTTCTTTGACCTGCCCGCCAAGGAGGACCGGATCCGTCAGCTGGACGGCCGGATGGCGGAGCCGGACTTCTGGAACGACTCGGACCGCGCCAGGGAACTGATCACCGAGGCGAACCAGTTGAAGGGCTGGACGGAGCCGTGGGCACGACTCTCGGGGAAGGTTTCC
Organism: uncultured Gemmatimonadales bacterium; assembly: GCA_963793235.1. Classification (GTDB taxonomy): domain Bacteria; phylum Gemmatimonadota; class Gemmatimonadetes; order Longimicrobiales; family Longimicrobiaceae; genus CAWBZF01. The sequence goes on along the minus strand of CAWBZF010000006.1, from coordinate 124,763 downwards.
GATCTCTCGGAGCTCGCGGAACTCCTGGAAGTGGAGGGGGACCAGGGGATGACGGAGGAGTGGGCCAGCGAGGTCGACTCCATCGCCGCGGAGCTGGACGATCTGGAGCTTCGCAACATGCTCCAGCAACCGGACGACGCGCGGGACGCGATGGTCACCATCCATCCCGGCGCCGGTGGAACCGAGTCGCAGGACTGGGCGGAGATGCTCCTGCGGATGTATCACCGGTGGGGGGAGCGTCACGGCTTCACCGTGGAGCTGCTGGACCGCCTGGAAGGGGAGGAAGCGGGAATCAAGTCCGCCACCCTCGAAGTCCGGGGTGAGTACGCCTATGGCTACCTGAAGGCGGAGCGCGGCGTGCACCGGCTGGTGCGCATCTCGCCATTCGACTCCGCGGGGCGCAGGCACACGTCCTTCGCCTCCGTTTTCGTGTACCCGGTAGTGGACGACACCATCCAGATCGAGGTGCGCGAAGAGGACATCGAGATGGACGTCTACCGGGCGTCCGGCGCGGGCGGTCAGCACGTGAACAAGACCAGTTCGGCCGTGCGGCTCCGGCACCTCCCCAGTGGCATCGTCGTGGCGTGCCAGCAGGAGCGCTCGCAGCACAAGAACCGCGCGACGGCCATGAAGATGCTGAAGGCCGCGCTCTACCAGAAGGCGCTGGAGGAGCAGGAGGCGGAGAAGGCGAAGCTGGAATCCACCAAGACCGACATCGGCTGGGGGAGCCAGATCCGCTCCTACGTGTTCCAGCCGTACACGATGGTCAACGACCACCGAACGGACCTGAAACTGGGCGACGTTCAGAAGATCATGGACGGAGACATCGATCCGTTCATCCAGGCATATCTGCGGGAATTCGGCGCAACGCACCATGACGGATAGCAAGAACGAGGAGCGGGAGGGACGGGGCCGGGTCGAGCGCGACCGGCTGGCGAAGCTGGAGGGGCTCCGCGAACGAGGCGTGGAGCCCTTCGCGTACAGCTACCCGGTGAGCCACAGCGCGCGCGACGCCCACGACCTCCTGTCGGAAGGGATGGAGGAGACGGAGACCGTGCGCGTCGCCGGGCGCCTGGTGGGGATGAGAGATATGGGGAAGAGCACCTTCGCCCACCTCGCCGATCGGAGCGGCCGCATCCAGGTGTACCTCCGCCTCAACGTGCTCGGCGAGGAGCGCTACCGGCTGCTGGACCTGATCGACCTCGGTGACTGGATCGGTGTGGAGGGCCCGGTCTTCCGAACGCGTACCGGCGAGGCGACGGTGCGGGTGGATGCCTTCGATGCTCCTCGCCAAGGCCATCCGGCCCCTCCCGTTCGGCAAGGAGGAGGTGGACCCGGAAACGGGCGAGCGTCGGGTGTATTCGGGGATGAGCGACCGCGAAGTGCGATATCGCCAGCGCTACGTGGACCTGGCGATCTCTCCCGAGGTGCGCGAGGTGTTCGCGACGCGCGCCCGGGTGATCGCCGCGATCCGTCGCTTTCTGGACGACCGGGACTTCCTGGAGGTGGAAACTCCGGTGCTGCAGCCGATCTACGGTGGCGCATCCGCCCGGCCGTTCGTGACGCACCACAACGCGCTGGACATGCCGCTGTACCTGCGCATCGCCGACGAGCTTTACCTGAAGCGGCTGATCGTGGGCGGGATGGAGCGCGTGTACGAGATCTCCAAGAACTTCCGCAACGAGGGGATGAGCCGGTTCCACAACCCCGAGTTCACGATGCTGGAGTTCTACGCCGCGTATCTGGATTACCACGATGTGATGGAGCTCACCGAGGAGCTTCTGGTCGAGGTGGTGCGGAGTGCGTGCGGCGGGGACAGCTTCCTGTACGGCTCCAACACCGTCGAATTCGCCCGACCGTTCCGCCGGCTGACGATGTATGAATCGCTGCGCGAGATCGGTGGAGTGGACGTGGAGCCGCTCGGGGACCCAGAGCTGCGCGAGCGGGTACGGCGCCTGGGGGCGGACGGGACCGAGCAGATGGGGCGTGGCAAGCTGATCGACGAACTGTTCGGCGCGCTGGTGGAGCCCAAGCTGGTCCAGCCGACTTTCATCACGGATTACCCGCGAGAGATGTCCCCGCTCGCGAAGCCAAAGCGTGGCGAGCCCGAGCTGACTGAGCGTTTCGAGCTCATCTGCGCCGGCAAGGAGATCCTCAACGCCTACAGCGAGCTCAACGACCCGCTGGACCAGCGGGAGCGGCTCGAGTCTCAGGCCCGGCTCAGGGACGCGGGAGACGACGAGGCGCACATGGTGGACGAGGACTACATCCGCGCGCTGGAGTACGGAATGCCACCGACCGGCGGGTTGGGGATGGGAATCGATCGTCTGGTGATGCTGCTCACGAACCAGCCGTCCATTCGCGACGTGATCCTCTTTCCGACCATGCGGCCGGAGTAAGTCGGGCGCCGGTTGGGGTCCGTTCCGCCGGGTAACCGTACGGCGGCCGTTCAGGTGTGAACGAAGGGCCGAATTCCCGGCTCACGAGCGGCACTGCGGGGTACGACGGTCCAGCTCTTATCGCCACTTCGCGCTGAGCAGATCAACGCACCCCCGCTCGCACCGGTTCCGGTGCCGAGGTGGAGGCATGAAAGCTGGTTCTCCTGCTGATGGAATGGAGTTCATGAGACTCGAGTGGTACATCGCCCGGCGATACCTGTCGTCCCGGAGGGGAGCGCGCTTCCTTTCGCTGATCACGATGATCGCGATGGGCGGCGTGTTCGTCGGGGTGATGGCGCTGATCGTGGTGACCTCCGTGATGTCCGGGCTGCAGCGCGACCTGCGGGACAAGATCCTCGGCACCAATCCGCACATCTGGCTCACCACCTACGGTGACGCGATGCAGCTGGAGGCGTGGGAGGGCACGCTGGCTCGCATCCGCAACGTGGATGGGGTCGTTTCGGCCGCGCCCTTCATCCATACCGAGGTGGGGCTGGGGAACCTGGGGGGACATGCCGAGGCGGCGATCCTCCGGGGGATCTACCCCGAGGCGGAAGGCGAGCCGATCACCGACATCGTGCGTGAGATCCAGGCGGGCGACCTACAATCTGGGACCGACTCTGTCGGGCAACCCGCCGCTGCTGGTGGGCGAGGAGCTGGCGAACCGCTTCGGGCTCTACCCCGGCTCGGTGGTCAATGTGACGGCGCTGCAGGGGATTCAGCTCACCCCGATGGGCACACTGCTCCCGCGCATGTCGCGTTTCGAGGTGGTGGGCCGCTTCCGTACCGGCATGTACGAGTACGACAACAAGTTCATGTATACGACCCTCGCGGCCGCCCAGGAGATCACCGGGATGGGCGATCGGGTCACCGGGCTGGAGATCCGTGTGCCCGATCCGATGCAGTCGGATCGCGTGGCACGCCGTGTGGAGGACGCGCTTGGCGGCTTCCCCTACCGGGCAGAGGACTGGAAGACGATGAACTCCTCCCTCTTCTCCGCGCTGCAGCTGGAGAAGCTCGCGATGGGGATCATCCTCCTCCTGATCGTGGTGGTGGCCGCCTTCAACATCATCTCCACCCTGGTGATGGTGGTGACGGACAAGACGCGGGAGATCGGGATCCTGAAGTCGATGGGGCTGAGAGCCTCGCAGGTGCAGCCGGATCTTCATGATCCAGGGCGTGGTGATCGGCGCGGTCGGCTCGCTTCTCGGGGCGATGGGCGGGCTGCTGCTCACCTGTCTGCTGGACCGCTACGAGTTCATCAAGATCCCCGGCGACGTGTACTTCATCGACCGGCTGCCGGTGGCATTCGACCCGTTCGAGATCGGGCTGATTCTGGTGCTCAGCATCGTGATCTCCTTCCTTGCGACCATCTATCCGGCGCGGCAGGCCGCACGGCTCTACCCCGTGGAGGCGATCCGCCATGAGTGAGCTGGACATGAGCCGGATGGACGGACAACGAGGGGGTCGGTGGCGCGCGGGGTGATCAAGCGGTACGTGGGCGGAGACGGCTCGCGAGCTGGAGGTGCTCCCCGGGACCGACCTGGACGTGGGCCGCGGCGAGGCGGTCGCGATCATCGGCGAGAGCGGATCCGGCAAGTCGAGCTGCTGCACGTGCTCGGCGGGCTGGACCGCCCCACGGCCGGGGAGGTTCTGATCGGCGGCACGAGGATCCACACGCTGGACGAGGACGGCTCTGAGCCGGGTGCGGAACAGCACGGATCGGCTTCGTCTTCCAGTTCCACCACCTGCTGCGGGAGTTCACGGTGGTGGAGAACGTGATGATGCCGCAGCTGATCGCGGGTGTGAGCGCGAAGCAGGCGCAGCGACAGGGCGCAGGAGTTGCTTGCCGCGGTGGGGCTCTCGAGCACGGTTGACGCACAAGCCGGCGCAGCTCTCAGGCGGGGAGCAGCAGCGGGTGGCGGTGGCGAGGGCGCTGGCGAACCGGCCGGTGGCGCTGCTCGCGGACGAGCCATCGGGGAACCTGGATCCGAGCACCAGCGAGCGACTGCATGACCTGCTCTTCGAGGTGTGCGAGCAGCAGCGCTCGGCGATGGTGCTGGTGACCCACAACCTCACGCTGGCGGCCCGTGCCGACCGGGTGCTGGAACTGCACTCCGGCGTGCTGGTACCGGTGGAGGATGAGGTGCTGGAGTTCGGAACCAAGCATTCGATCGGTTGAGCCGAACGTACCGGGAGCGGAGTGGATGCAGTGCGAATCGTGCGGAAATGCGGAGGCGGTGATCCAGTTCACCAAGGTCGAGGACAGCCAGGCGCGTGTCTTCCACCTCTGCGAAGGGTGCGCGGCGGAGCAGGGGGTGGATGTCGCGACCTCTCCGCCGAACGCACCACTCGCCGATTTCCTCGCCCAGATCGGTAAGAGCATGGGCGATGAGGCGATCGCCGCCGGACGCTGCCCCTCGTGCGGCCTGACCCCCGCTCAGTTGAAGCAGCTGGGGCGGCTCGGCTGCGCGCAGCTGCTACGCGCACTACGAGCAGCACCTGCGGGCACTGCTCCGCCGCCTGCACGGCGCCACGCACCACGCGGGGAAGGTCCCGGCGACCCCCGACGGCACCGAGATGGACCGCAAGGCGCGCGCGCAGAGCCTGCGCCGCTCCCTGCAGCGCGCGGTGGACGACGAGGACTTCGAGCACGCCGCCGTCGCTGCGGGATCAGATCCGCCGGCTGGACATGGTGGAGCAGGAAGGAGAGCGGCAGGAATGAGAGACGCCTCGCGGGTCCCCCGAGCACGGCATGGAGTGGATCGCGGCGGATGGCCCGCACGCCGACATCGTCCTTTCCACCCGTGTCCGGCTGGCGCGCAACCTCCAGGACTTTCCGCTTCGGTCTTCGCTCCGGCGAGGGGGAGCGCGACTCGGTCCTCGAGCTGACGCGCGCTGCCGCCGAGCAGAGCGAGGTACTGGCGGATGGGTCGGCCATCTCCATGGCCGACCTGAAACCGATGTCACGCCGGCTGCTGCTGGAGCGTCACCTGGTCAGCAACGAGCTGGTCGGAGAGGAGGGGGCGGACCCGCCGCGGGCACGCGGCGCTGCTGCTCGCCTCCCAGCGAGTCGCTCGGCATCATGGTGAACGAGGAGGATCACCTTCGCCTGCAGAGCCTGGTGAGCGGGTTCCGGCTCCGGGAGGCGTGGTCCAAGGTGGACCGCCTGGACGAGGAGCTCGCCACGCGGCTTCGCTACGCCTATCACCCGGAGTTCGGCTTCCTCACCTCCTGCCCGACCAACGTGGGAACGGGTCTGCGGGCATCGGTTCTGATGCACCTGCCCGGCCTGGTGCTGACGCAGGAGATCGGGCAGGGTGCTGCAGGGGATCAACCAGGTCGGGCTCACCTTCCGCGGGCTGTACGGCGAGGGCTCCGAGGTGGTGGGCAACTTCTTCCAGATCTCGAACCAGACCACCCTGGGCAAGACCGAGGAAGACCTGATCGACCACCTGCAGAAGATCGTGCAGCAGGTGATCCAGTACGAGAAGCAGGCGCGTGCGATCCTGCTGCGCGACGCGCCCAACGTGATCGAGGACAAAGTGTGGCGTGCCTATGGGCTACTGCGCTATGCCCACGTCCATTTCCTTCGAGGAAGTGATGAACCTTCTGAGCGGCGTGCGGCTCGGCGTGGGGCTGAAACTTCTCCCGGGACTCAGTGTATACACGCTCAACCAAATCATGATCTTCACCCAGTCCGCGCACCTGGAGCAGACTGCCGGCACGGCGTTCGCAGAAGCGAGGATTCGGACAGCTACCGCGCCGCATACATACGCGACATTCTCGCCCGTGAAGGGTCCTCCACCTCGGAGGCACCGCCCCGCGAGTGAATCCCGACCTCAGGCACGCGTTTTTTCAAGCGAATCTTCTCGAGCATCCCGCGCGTCCGACGCGCGACACCGGACGACTCTCCGGACGACGAAAGGCCGGCAATGAACTACAATTTCACAGATCGCGTCCGGAAGGTGCTGGCGATGGCGCGCGAGGAGGCCATCCGCCTGCAGCACGACTACGTCGGCACGGAGCACATCCTGCTCGGCCTGATCCGGGAGGGCGAGGGCGTGGCGGCGGCGGTGCTCACCAACCTTTCCGTGGACCTGGAGCAGGTGCAGGAGCGGATCGAGGAGTCGGTGCGCCGCGGCAAGGCGACCATCGCGCTCGGCGAGCTCCCGTATACGTCGCGCGCGAAGAAGGTGCTCGAGTTCGCCATGGCCGAGGCGCGCGAGCTGAACCACTCCTACGTGGGCACCGAGCACCTGCTGCTCGGCCTGCTGCGCGAGGAGAAGGGGATCGCGGCCGAGGTGCTGAACCAGCTGGGCGTGACGCTGGAGGAGGCGCGCCGGCAGACGCTGAAGCTGCTCGGCTCCGAGCCCGAACGCGGCGCAGGCGGCGTCGGCGGCGCCACCGCCCGCGGCTCCGTCGGGCACGCCCAAGGGCGAGAAGAAGTCCAAGACGCCCGCACTCGACCACTTCTGCCGCGACCTGACCGAGCTCGCGCGGCAGAACGAGCTCGACCCGACCATCGGCCGCGCCGAGGAGATCGAGCGGGTGATGGAGATCCTGTCGCGGCGCAAGAAGAACAACCCGGTGCTGATCGGCGAGCCCGGCGTGGGCAAGACGGCGATCGTCGAGGGGCTGGCGCAGCTCATCGCGAGCGGCGAGTGCCCGGACAGCGCTGCGCGACAACCGCGTGCTCGCGCTGGACATGGCCGCGGTGATCGCCGGCACCAAGTACCGCGGCCAGTTCGAGGAGCGGCTCAAGGCGGTGATGAACGAGATCGCGCAGAACAAGAACGTGATCCTCTTCATCGACGAGCTGCACACGCTGGTGGGCGCGGGCGCGGCGGAGGGCGCGATCGACGCCTCCAACATGCTGAAGCCGGCGCTCGCGCGCGGCGAGCTGCAGTGCGTGGGCGCCTCGACGCTCAACGAGTACCGCAAGTACATCGAGAAGGACGGCGCGCTGGAGCGTCGCTTCCAGACCGTGGCGGTGGACCCGCCGACGGAGGAGGAGACGGTCCAGATCATTCAGGGCCTCAAGACCCACTACGAGGACCACCACCGCATCGTCATCCCCGACGAGGTGATCGTCGCGGCGGTGAAGCTCTCGGAGCGCTACATCACCGACCGCTTCCTGCCGGACAAGGCGATCGACGTGATCGACGAGGCGGGCGCCCGCGCGCGTCTGGCGACGCAGGTGCCGCCGCCCGAGGTGGCGGACCTGAAGCAGCAGCTGGAGGAGCTCGCCGAATCGAAGGACGAGGCGATCCGCGACCAGGACTTCGAGCGTGCCGCCGAGCTGCGCGACCGGGAGCGTGATCTGCAGCAGAAGATCAGCGAGCGGGAGCAGGCGTGGGAGGAGGAGCGCCGCACCCACCGGCCGACGCTGACGGAGGAGGAGATCGCCTTCATCGTTTCGCCGCTGGACGGGCATCCCGGTGACGCGCCTGAAGGAGGCGGAGACCGCGCGCCTGATCCACATGGAGGACGAGCTCCACAAGCGCGTGGTCGGGCAGGACAAGGCGATCAAGGCGATCGCCCGGGCCATCCGCCGCTCGCGGGCGGGGCTCAAGGACCCGAAGCGCCCGATCGGCAGCTTCATCTTCGCCGGGCCCACCGGTGTGGGTAAGACGGAGCTGGCGCGCGCGCTGGCGGAGTTCCTCTTCGCGGACAAGGAGGCGCTGATCCGCGTGGACATGTCCGAGTACATGGAGAAGTTCTCCGTTTCGCGGCTCATCGGCGCCCCTCCGGGGTACGTCGGCTACGAGGATTCGGGGACGCTCACCAAGGCGGTGCGGCACAAGCCGTACTCGGTGGTGCTGCTGGACGAGATCGAGAAGGCGCACCCGGACGTGTTCAACATCCTCCTGCAGGTGCTCGACGAGGGCCACCTGACGGACAACTACGGTCGGGTGATCGACTTCAAGAACACGGTCGTGATCATGACCTCCAACCTGGGCGCGCGCGACATCGGCAAGGGCAAGGGGCTGGGCTTCCACTCCCAGCTCGCGAGCAGTCGCAGTTCGAGGTCATGGAGGCGAAGGTGAACGAGGAGATCAATCGCGCGTTCAACCCGGAGTTCATGAACCGGCTGGACGACACCATCGTCTTCCACCCGCTGACGCGGGAGCAGATCGGCCAGATCGTCCACAACCTCCTGGCCGACGTGCAGAAGCGGCTGGACGGAGGAGCGAGCTGACGCTGCAGCCTCACGGACGCCGCGGTGGACTTCCTGGTCGAGCACGGCTACGACGAGAAGTTCGGCGCGCGGCCGATCCGGCGAGCGATCCAGCGGTACCTGGAGGACCCGCTTTCGGAGAAGATCCTTCTCGTCGGAGTTCTCTCCGGGTGACGAGATCGAGGTAGGGGTAGCGGAGGATCGGACTTCGCTGTCGTTCCGAGTGCCCTCTTCATCGAAGACGTAATGCCTTTGACGCTTTCGCGCCCGCGGGCGCCCTTCGCATCCATCGCACTGTGCCTGGCGCTCGCGCTGGTCGGGTTCGCCCCGACCGCGCAGGCGCAGCAGCAGCCCGGCATGGCGCCCGGCGTCGCGCCCACGGGCGTGACCGTCGACTCGATCACGGTGCGCGGGAATCAGCGGCGTGGACGCCGCGGTGATCCGCGTGACCTCCGCGCTGCGTACCGGCCCGCGGAGTCACCGCGGCCGACGTGCAGGACGGCGATCCGCCGCCTGATGGCGACCGGCAACTTCGACGACGTCCAGATCTTCTCGGACGAATCGCCGGCCGGTGGAGCGCGCCTGATCATCGAGGTGACCGAGCGCCCGCTGATCACGCGCACCGAGTTTCGCGGACTGGAGCGGATCAGCGCCCGCACGGTGCGCGACACCGTCGGCATCCAGGACAACCAGCCGCTGAACCCGAACCAGGTGCTCCGCACGGAGCAGATGATCCGGAACCTGCTCGCGCGCGAGGGTGTGCAGGTGCTGTCGGTCGATACGACCCTGACAGCCGTTCCGGACCAGCCGAACAGCTACCGCCTCACCTTCAACGTGCGCGAGGGGAACCGGCTGGCGATCGCCGACATCGACTTCCAGGGGAACGACGCGTTCAGCGACGAAGCCCTTCGCGGGGCGATGTCGACGCGGCCCGAGGGTTTCCTCTGGTTCCGCACGGGTCGCTTCGACCGCGAGCGATTCCAGGAAGACCTGCAGGAGCGCCTGCCGAACTTCTACGGCCAGCGTGGCTACATCGATTTCGCCGTGGTCTCGGACACCCTGGTCGTGGATCCGGGTACAGGGAAGGCGCAGCTGGTGATCACGGTGGACGAGGGCGCGCAGTACCGGCTGGGCGAGTTCGCCATCGAGGGTGCAACGCGCTTCCCGCAGGAGCAGCTGGAGCGGATGTTCACCGTGCAGCGTCGCAGTCGGTGCTCGGCTTGCCGTTCGGCCGTACCTCCGAGCGCGAGCAGGGTGAGGTGTTCGACCGAGTCGCGCTGGACGACGCCACGCGCCAGGTCCAGCAGATGTACAACAACCAGGGCTACCTGTACGCCCAGGTGCTGCCGCGGGTGGAGCGGGTGCCGGCGGAGGTGCCGGGGCAGGCGCCGACGGTGAACGTCACGCTGGGCCATCTCCGAGCAGAGCCCGTTCTACGTCAACCGCATCACCGTTTCGGGGAACAACCGGACCCACGAGTCGGTGATCCGCGACCGGCTGCTGGTCTTCCCGGGCGACGTCTACAGCGAGGATCGGCTGCTGCAGAGCTACCAGAGCATCGCCGCGCTCGGCTTCTTCGAGACGCCGATGCCGGCGCCGGACATCCGTCCGGACCCGGAGAACGGCACCGTGGACCTGGTCTTCTACGTGAAGGAGAAGCAGACCGGATCGATCAACTTCGGCACCGCGTTCGGCGGCGGCACCTACGGGCAGGCGGGGGGCATCTCGGGCTTCCTCGGCTACAACGAGCCGAACCTGTTCGGCCAGGCGAAGCAGGCGGACCTGCGGGCGGAGTTCGGCTACGGCCGGAGCTCCTTCACCGCGGCGTACACCGACCCGGCGCTGTTCGGCACGCGCAACTCGGCGAGCGTCTCGCTCTTCCACACGGATGACCGCTATCGCGGCCTGAGCTTCACCGAAGGCCGCTACGTTCGGACGGGTGGATCGCTGCGCTACGGCTTCCCGGTGTTCGGAATGCGCTGCGACGCGCGCCTTCGCGGGCTACTCGCTGTCGCGGTACAACTACGAGGCGGTGCGAGGATGAGTGCGAGCCGGGCAACATCTTCTGCCAGCCGTCGGCCATCTCCAGCAACCTCTCGCTGGCGGTGACGCGGGACACCAAGAACCACCCGCTCTTCCCGACGCGCGGGGACGCGGCAGACGTTCCAGGTGGAGCAGACGGGCGGACCGCTGGGCGGCGACGGCAACTTCCAGAAGCTCACCACGGCGGCTGAGTGGTGGGTGCCGGTTGGCCGCCTCGGCGGCGGGGCACCCGGGTCGCGTCCGATCCAGCTTGCGCTCGGCCTCCAGGCGCACGCGCGGAGCACGTGTTCGGCGACGCCTCGCCGCTTCCCGCTCAACCGCTTCTTCCTCGGCGGAACGCAGTATCGGCCAGTCGCTGCGCGGCTACGACGAGTCGACGCTGACCCCGTTCGGCTACTTCGACCCGGGACGATCGGCGGGTCACCAGCGCCGATGCGGCTCGGCGACGCCTTCTTCGTGGTCACTGGCGAGTACGCGGTGCGGTTCACCGACGCCCTGTCGGTGTCGCTCTTCGCCGACGCGGGCAACATCTGGAACTCGCCGTCGGCCATCAACCCGACGCGGCTGTACCGGAGCGTCGGCCTCGGGGCAACGATCGTCACTCCGTTCGGACCGCTCGGGCTCGACTATGCCTACGGTTTCGATCGGGACCAGCCGGGGTGGAAGTTCCACTTCAAGGTCAATCCGGGCACCTTCTGATCTTCCAGGAGAGAAGCGTAGAATGAAGCGTAATTTTGTGTTGGTCGTGACGATGCTCCTCGGTGTTCTCCTGGTGGGCGCGGCGCAGGCCGATGCGCAGACGCAGGCGACGCGGTTCGGCTACATCAACTCGCAGCGGATCCTGGCGCAGGCGCCGGGTGCGCAGGAGGCACAGCGCCAGTTCGAGCAGGACATGGCGCAGTACCGGACTCAGGTGGACTCGCTCGGCCGTGCGCTGGAGCAGGCGCAGCAGGCGTACGAGCGTCAGCAGTCGACGCTCTCGGCGGACGCCCGACAGCAGCGGCAGCAGCAGCTGCAGGCGCAGTTCGGTGCGTACCAGCAGCGGGTGGGGGAGCTGGAGGAGACCGCGCAGCAGCGGCAGTCCGAACTGGTCGCGCCGATCATGCAGCGGATCTCCGAGGTGATCGAGCAGATCCGGACCGAGGGCAACTACGCGATGATCTTCGACGCGTCGGCCGGCAGCCTGATCACCGCGGATCCGTCGCTGGATCTGACGGAGCGGGTGCTGCAGCGGCTCCGCGGCGGCTGAGCGGGGCCGGGTGAGAGCGGCGGCGCCGAAGACGCGTCGATGCATGGCGCCCGGATGCTGATTCGAAGACGTGCCTGCGGCCCCAAGGGGTCGCAGGCATCTTTCATTTCCAACGTTTCTCGACATGCCAGTGCTGAGCGTAGAGGAGATCGCCCGGATCGCGGGCGGTGAGGTGCACGGGTCCGGGGATGTGCGAATCCAACGGGTGGCGGCGCTGGAAAGCGCCGGTCCGGCGGACCTCTCATTTGTTGCAAACCCCCGTTACCTGCCCTATCTTCAGGGCTCCCGAGCGGGCGCATTGCTGGTGACGGCACCGCTGGCGGAGCGGGTTCCGGAGCGATTCACGCGCGTGGTGGTGGAGGACCCGCACATCGCTCTGTACCGGATCCTTCCGGCACTGTACCCGCCGCGGGAGGTGGAGGCGGGTGTTCACCCGACCGCGGTGGTGGACGGATCCGTACGGGTGGGGGAGGGCGTGACCATCGGCGCTCATGCCGTGATCGGTGCGGGAACCGAGCTCCACCGTGGATGCCGCATCGGCGCGCACGTGGTGGTGGGGAGCGGGTGCTCCATCGGAGAGGAGACCGTGCTGCACCCGCACGTGACGCTGTACGACGGCGTGCGCGTCGGGGCTCGCTGCGTTCTGCACAGCGGGGCGCGCATCGGCCGGGAGGGGTTCGGGTTCGTCTGGAGCGAGGGCGGGCACCGCAAGGTCCCGCAGGTGGGCGGGTGCGTGATCGAGGACGACGTGGAGATCGGCACCAACGTCACGATCGACCGCGGCTCCATCGGTGACACTGTCGTCGGTGCCGGTACCAAGATCGACAGCCTGGTGCACCTGGGCCACAACGTCCGGGTCGGGCGGCACGTCTTCCTGGTGGCGCAGGTGGGGATCGCCGGAAGCACGCGGATCGGGGACGGAGCGGTGCTCGGCGGGCAGGTGGGGGTGGGTGGCCACCTGGAGATCGGGGCCGGCGCCCGGATCGGCGCGCAGGGCGGAGTCACGGCCGACGTTCCCGCCGGCGAGACGTACTCCGGCTACCCGGCGCAGGCCGCACCGGGAGGCGCTGCGAGCCCAGGCGTGCGGTGTTCCGGCTGCCGGAGCTGATGAAGAGGGTGAAGGCGCTGGAGAAGGCGATCTTCGGAAATCGGGACTGATCCCGGTCGGGTGGTCTCCCCGGGAGAGGCCGCGAAATCAACGACGAGAATGACGACACCGCGACAGCAGACGATCGCCGAGCCGCAGGAGATACGGGGTACGGGCCTGCACACCGGGGCGGAGGTGCGCATGCGCGTGCTCCCCGGAGGCGTGGACGAGGGGATCCGTCTTCCGCCGCACCGACCTGGAAGATTCGCCGGAGGTGCAGGCGCTGGTCGCCAACGTCGTTTCGACGGACCGGGGCACCAACCTCGGGGCGGGGAATGCGCGCGTGCACACCGCCGAGCACGTGCTCGCGGCCGTGATCGGTGCCGGTCTCGACAACGTGTTGATCGAGCTCGACGGAGCGGAGCCGCCCGCCGGCGACGGCAGCGCGCGCCCCTTCCTGGAGATGCTGCGCCGTGGCGGCGTGGTGGAGCAGGACGCGCCCATCCGGCAGATCGAGGTGCCGGAGAGCTTCTCGGTGGAGGAGGGTGAGTCGCGCTACGTGGTCACGCCCGACAGCGGCTACGTGGTCTCCACCGCACTCGAGTACGACCACCCGCTGATCGGGCGGCAGTTCGCCTCGTTCGAGGTGACGCCCGAGGTGTTCGAACGGGAGATCGCCGGGGCCCGGACGTACGGCTTCGCGGACGAGGTGGAGTCGCTGCGGAGCCGCGGCCTCGCGCTCGGCGGTTCGCCCGGAGAACGCGATCGTGCTGACCGAGACCGGGCTGATCGAGGGTGCCGAACTCCGCTTCGCCGACGAGTTCGCCCGCCACAAGACGCTGGACGTGATCGGCGACCTGGCGCTTCTCGGCGCGCGCTTCTCCGGCACACGTGGTCGCCCGCCGCCCGAGCCACCGGGGCAACGTGGCGCTCGCGCGAGAGATCCTGGCCCGGGCGGAGAAGAAGGCGCTCGCTCGCCCGATCCTCGACATCCAGCAGATCTTCCAGTACCTCCCGCACCGCTACCCCTTCCTGCTGGTGGATCGGGTCGTGGCGTACGAGGAGGGGAAGCGGATCGTCGGGCTCAAGAACGTGACCATCAACGAGCCCTTCTTCGTCGGCCACTTCCCGGGGCACCCGATCATGCCCGGGGTGCTGATCATCGAGGCGATGGCGCAGGTCGGGCGGGCTCCTCCTGATGGACACCATCGAGAACCCGGAGGAGAAGATCGTCTACTTCATGTCGCTGGACAACGTGAAGTGGCGCCGCCCGGTGACGCCCGGTGACCAGATCCGCTTCGAGGTGGAGGTCACGCAGATTCGCGGGCGCACCGCACGCATGAAGGGGGTCGGCACCGTGGACGGCCAGGTGGTCGCCGAAGCGGAGATGATGGCCCGAGTCGTTGACCGCTAGGGACCGAGAGATGCATCGACCTGCACAGAGCCACCCGGAGGGGATCCATCCCACGGCCTGATCGATCCGAGCGGCGGAGCTCGGCGAGTGCGTGGTGATCGGCGCCTACACCATCGTCGGTCCCGGCGTGACGAATCGGCGAGCGAACGCGCCTGGGACCGCACGTGCTGATCGAGCGCGACACGCACGTGGGTGCCGATTGCGTGATCCACAACGGCGCGGTGCTCGGCACCGACCCCCAGGACCTGAAGTACGCGGGCGAGCCGACGCAGCTCCGTGATCGGCGACCGGACCGTGATCCGCGAGTTCGCGACGCTGAACCGCGGCACGACGGCGCTGGGCTTCACCTCGGTGGGCAACGACTGCCTGCTGATGGCGTATACCCACGTGGCCCACGACTGCCAGCTCGGCGACCACGTGATCCTCTCCAACGCGGTGAACATGGGCGGGCACGTGACCATCGACGACTGGGCGATCGTGGGCGGAGTGACGCCGATCCACCAGTTCGTCCGGATCGGCGCGCATGCCTTCGTGGGCGGCGCCTCGCGCGTGGCGCAAGGACATCCCGCCGTACGTGAAGGCGGCCGGGTCGCCGATGCAGCTGTACGGGCTGAACGCGGTGGGGCTGCAGCGGCGCGGGTTCTCGGAGGAGGTGAGGCGGGAGCTGAAGCGGGCATACCGGCTCTTCTTCGCCTCCACCTACAACACGACGCAGGCGCTCGCACGGGCGCGCGAGGAGTTGCGCGCGCTCCCGGAGATCGAGGTCTTCCTCTCCTTCTTCGAGGCCAGCGAGAGCGGGCGTGTCCGTTTGAGTGGCACAGCGGCGCTCCCGGTCGGGGTGATCGGCGTCGGCAGCCTCGGCTTCCACCACGCGCGCATCCTGCGCGACGTGCCGGGTGCGGAGATGGTCGGCGTCTACGACTCCGATCCGGAGCGGCGGGCGAGGTGGCCGCGGAGCTGGGGGTTCGCGGCCTTCGGCTCGGCGGAGGAGCTGGCTCGACCGGCGCGGATGCGGCGGTGATCGCCGTGCCCACGACGTCCATCACGCGGAGGTGGCGCTCGCGGCGCTGGATGCGCGGCGCCCACCTCCTGATCGAGAAGCCGATCGCGGCCACGCTGGACGGAGGCGGACGCGATCCTCGCGCCGGGCGGAGGCGCGCGGCCTGCTGGTGGCCACCGGCCACGTGGAGCGCTTCAACGCGCGCGCTGCGGGCCTGCGAGCCGTACCTCGACGGTCCGCGGTTCATCGAGTCGCACCGGCTCGCGCCCTTCAATCCGCGCGGGACGGACGTGGCGGTGGTGCTCGACCTGATGATCCACGACATCGACCTGCTGCTCGGCCTGGTGCGGACACGCCGGTGGCGCAGGTGGATGCGGTAGGCGTGCCGGTGCTCACGCCGAGCGTGGACATCGCCAACGCGCGCCTCCGGCTTCGAGGCGGGCGCCGTGGCCAACATCACGGCGAGCCGCGTTTCTCGCGAGAAGATGCGGAAGATCCGCATCTTCCAGCAGTCCGGGTACATCAGCCTGGACCTGGGGAGTGGCACGGGCGAGTTCCTGCGGCTCGCGGCGAGGGATTCTCGCTGGGGAGACCTGGCCGGTGCGCCGCAGCGTTGAGTCCATCGTGGAGCGCGTCGAGTTCTCACGGCGACGGGAAGGAGCCGCTGCGCGCGGAGCTCGAGTCTTTCGTCGCCGCCGTGCGGGGCGAGGGCGAGCTGGTGGTGAGCGGCGCCGACGGCAGGCGCAGCGCTCGCGGTCGCGCTGGAGATCGTTCAACACATCGAGAAGCATGTCGCTGATCAACGTACGCCGTGAACGGCGCCAGGCGGGAATCGGGGCGAAGCGACCCCCCTCGCTGTTCAAGCTGATCATCCTGCTGGTCATCGTCGCCGGCCTGATCTGGTATCTGGGTCGATACTCGTAGCCGGTGCCGGACGAGCGAGCCACAGGGGGCGAGGCAGTCGCCGGCCCCACCATCTTCCTCTCCGCGGGGGAGCCGTCCGGTGACATCCACGGAGCGGCGCTCGCGCGCGCCCTGCGCAGCCGGATCCCCGGAGCTCGCCTGATCGGGCTGGGTGGCGATCGGATGGCGGCGGAGGGCGTCGAGCTCCTGGCGGGTGTGGACGAGCTCGCGGTCATGGGGTTTGCCGAGGTTCTCTCCAGGCTCCCCTACTTCATCCGGCTCCGTCGCCAGGTCTTCCGGACTCTCGAGCGCGAAGCGCGTCGATCTGGTCGTTCCCATCGATTACCCCGGTTTCAACCTCCGTCTCGCACGGCACGCGCACGGCATCGCGGATCCCCGTCCTCTACTACATCGCCCCGCAGGTCTGGGCCTGGCACCGGAAGCGGACGCGGCAGCTGGCGCGAGGACGCGCGACGCATCGCCGTGATCCTCCCCTTCGAGGAGGAGTTCCTGCGCGAGCATGGCGCCGAGGCCGAGTTCGTCGGGAGTCCTCTGACCGAGCTGCCGGTGCCGGATGTCTCACGCGAGCAGTGGATGCTCGACAACGGGCTGGATCCGGAGCGGCCGCTGCTCGGCCTCTTCCCCGGGTCCCGCGCGCAGGAGGTACGGCGGCATCTGACGCTGTTCGAGGCGGTGGCCGCGGAGGTGCGCGGCCGCATGCCGGCGGTGCAGGTGCGCATCGGTCGATCTCCCGACCTGGACCCGCGGCACTTCAACGGCTCGTCCGTCCCGGTCGTGGATGGGCCCCGCGAGTTGCTCCACTTCAGCACGGCCGCCCTGGTGAAGTCCGGTACGACGACGCTGGAGGCGGCACTTGCGGGCACCCCGATCGCCGTCGTCTACCGGATGAATCCCCTCAGCTGGCAGATCGCGAAGCGGCTCGTGAAGGTACCGCACATCGCCCTGGCCAACCTCGTCGCCGACGAGCGCCTGACTCCGGAGTTCGTGCAGGACGATGCGACGCCGGATGCCGTTGCGGGCGCGCTGCTTCCGCTTCTCCGCGAGGGTAGCCCGGAGCGTGCGCGTATGGAGGCGGGGTTCAGCCGCATCCGGGAACGAATGGGTGGGCAGGGTGCATCGCGGCGGGTGGCGGAGATCGCGGCCGAGCTCCTGGAGGGCTCCTGAGCACCGGGAGCGCCCGCGAGCGGGTGAGGGCCCGGGCGATCTCGGGCATCGGCGGCGCTGCGCTCACTTCCCTGATGCGCACCACACGCTGGGAGACCGTGGGTTACGAGCACTTTCGCTCCCTCGAGGGACGCGCATGCGTGTTCCTGCTCTGGCACGGGCGGCTGCTCCCCTGCTCGTACCGCCACCGACATCAGGGGGTGGCGACGCTGATCAGCCAGCACCGCGACGGAGATTACATCGCCGGTGTCGTGGAGCGTTGGTGGGGGTTCCACGCGGTGCGGGGGTCGAGCTCTCGCGGGGGGACGGCTGCACTGCGGGAGATCGTGCGGGTGCTCCGTCGGGGGACTGCCGTGGCCATCACGCCCGATGGTCCCCGCGGCCCGCGGCAGAAGATGAAGCCCGGGCCGATCCTCGCCGCGCAGCTCGCCGGGGTCCCACTGATCCCGGTGAGCGCGGGCGCCTCGTCCGGATGGTGGCTCGGGGGTTGGGACCGATTCCTGATCCCCCGGCCGTTCAGCCGTATCCGGATCGTGTACGGCGAGCCGGTCATGGTTCCGCGGGATGCGGACGAGCGGGAGGTCGAACGCCTCGCGCACCAGATGGAGGCGCGGCTGGACGAATTGACGCGGGCGGCCGATGCGCTCCGGTGATCTCCGGGCGGGAGACCGCCTGAGGCGCTGGGTGCCGCGATGGTGGCGGGGAGAGGCCGGAGCCGCCGGCACGGCGCTGGACGGGTTGCTGTGGCCGGCGGAGCAGGTGTACCGTGCCTCGGTCGGACTGCGCGGTGCGGCCTATGACGCCGTCCTTAGCACGCACGAGGCGCCGATCCCGGTGGTGAGCGTGGGGAATATCGCCGTCGGAGGGGCGGGGAAGACCCCGTTCGCCGCCTGGCTCGCCGGTCGGATGCTCGCCCGCGGGCGCCGCCCGGCCATCGTTCTGCGCGGCTATGGCGCGGACGAGATCCTCGTGCACCGCGAGTTGAACCCGGCCATACCGGTGTTCGCAGCGGCACGCCGCATCGACGGGGTGCGCCGTGCGGCAGAAGCGGGCTGCGACGTGGCCGTGCTGGACGATGGATTCCAGCACCGCCGCCTTCACCGCCAGCTGGACATCGTGCTCGTTGCTGCCGAGAGCTGGACGCCGCACCCGCGGTTGCTCCCGCGCGGCCCCTGGCGAGAGGGCCCCGGCGGGCTGGAGCGGGCCGGCGCCATCGTGGTGACCCGGAAGACAGCCAGTGCGGCGCAGGCGGCCCGGGTGCTCAGTGATCTCTCGCCCTTCGCCCCGGAAGCGATCCCCATCATCGCCCGCCTGACCGCAGACCACCTGGTGCCGCTGCACGGCGGCGATGGCGTGATGCCACTCCAGGATCTCATGGACAGGGGAATTCTCGCCGTGGCGACACTCGCCGACCCGCGCCCCTTCGAGGAGCACCTGAGGGAGGCCGGGGCGGTGGTGGAGATGTTCGCCTTCGCGGATCATCACGAGTTCACCGCCGAGCAGGCTCGCTCCATCGCGGAGCGTGCCGGGAGCCGCCCGCTGGTCCTGACCCGCAAGGAGGCGGTGAAGCTTCGCCCGCTCCTGGACCCGCCCATCGACGCCTACGTGCTGGAGCAGAGGGTGGAGATCGAGTCCGGCCGCACCAAGTTGATGCGGGCCGTGCGGACGGCGGTGGCCCGGTGAGCGAGCGCGCCACGGACGTCCTGGTGATCGGGAGCGGGATCGCCGGCCTCTTCTTCGCTCTGCGCGCCGCCCGCCACGGGCGCGTGGTGATCGTCACCAAGAAGGAGCGACCGGAATCCAGCACCAACTACGCGCAGGGCGGCATCGCCGGCGGTCTTCGGCGCGGACGACTCCCCCGAACTGCACGCTCGAGACACCTATCTCGCCGGTGCCGGGCTCTGCCACCGCGACGCCGTGGAGGTGCTCGTCCGCGAGGGTCCGGACCGGATCCGTGCGCTGATGGAGCTCGGCGTCCGCTTTTCGCGCGACGGCGCCGATCTCTCTCTCGGCCGGGAGGGCGGACATTCGCGCCGACGCATCGTCCGTGCGGACGACCTCACCGGACGCGAGATCGAGCGCGCGCTTCTCGATGCGATCGCGCGATCGCCGGACGTGGAGTTGCTGGAGAACCACATCGCGGTGGACCTGCTCACCGCGGGATCCGGAACCGGGCGGCGCTGCATGGGTGCTACGGTGATGGGGCCGGACGACGATTCACCCCGACCCGTCGTGGCGCGCAGCGTCCTCCTCTGCAGCGGCGGATGCGGACAGGTGTACCGCCACACCACCAATCCCGGTATCGCGACGGGCGATGGGATCGCGATGGCGTACCGCGCCGGGGCGGCGGTGGCGAACATGGAGTTCGTCCAGTTCCACCCCACCGCGCTGCACTCGACCAGCGGGCGAACGTTCCTGATCTCCGAAGCGGTGCGCGGCGAGGGCGCGGTGCTCCGGCTGACCGGCGGGGAGAGCTTCATGGAGCGGTACCACCCGCTCGCCTCGCTCGCCCCGCGCGACGTGGTTGCCCGCGCCATCGACCGGGAGATGAAGCGCAGCGGGGAGCCCTTCGTTCTGCTGGACTGCTCGGGGATCGGAGAGGAGGAGATCCGCCGCCGCTTTCCCAACATCCTCCGTGAAACGGCCGCTGCGCGGGCTCGACATGCTGCGCGAGCCATTGCCGGTGGTCCCCGCAGCACATTACCTGTGCGGCGGGGTGCTGACGGACACACACGGGCGGAGCACACTTCCCGGCCTCTACGCGGTCGGCGAGACGGCGTGCACCGGCGTCCACGGCGCGAACCGGCTGGCTTCCAATTCGCTGCTGGAGGCACTCGTCTTCGCGGAGCGGGCTGCCGCGGCGCTGGCGGCAGGGGATGGAAGGCGCGACCGCGGGGGCTCTGACCCGGTCTCTCCACCGGCCGCAGGCACGGAGGCGCTGGAGGGCGCGCTGCTGGTGCACGACCGTGACGAGATCCGCAACATGATGTGGGATCTCGTCGGGATCGTGCGCACGGACGAGCGGCTCGCCCTCGCTGGCGAGCGCCTGCGCCAGATCTCGAGCCAGTACCAGGAGATCTGGACCCGGCATGCACCCTCGCCCGATCTCGTCGAGCTGCGAAACCTGATTCAGGTCGCGCTTCTGATCGTCGAGGCGGCGGCGAGCCGAAAGGAGAGCCGGGGACTGCACTTCAACCCGGACCACCCGTACCGCGACAATGAGCGATTCCTGCGCGACACCATCCTGCAGGCGCCCTGAGGAGGGGCGGGGCTGCCGATGAAGGTGACCATCCTGTCCGTCGGGAAGGTGCGCCGCCTCTTCGCCGAGCCGATCGTCGAATACGAGAAGCGTCTTCGCAGATACTTTTCCTTCGAGGTGGTGGAGATCCGCGAGCACCCGTCGCACCAGGCGAGCGGGCGCGAAGTGGTGATGCAGGAGGAGGGAAAACGAATCCTCGGACGGGTGCCCGATGGCTTCGAACTGATCGCGCTGCATCGGGAAGGCATTTCGTGGAGTTCGGAGCAGCTGTCCGGCTATCTGTCAGAGCTTTCCCTGCGTTCGCGGCCGGGCGTGGCCCTGGCGATCGGTGGGGCCTTCGGGCTCTCCGATGAGGTGCTCCGGCGCTGCAACCACCGCCTCTCCCTCTCCGCCTTTACGTTGCCGCACGAGATGGCGCGCCTGATCCTCACGGAGCAGCTCTACCGGGCCGGCACCATCGCCCGTGGCGAGCCGTACCACAAGGCGGGCGGCGGATGAGCGCCCCTTCGCATCGACCCGTGTCGCTCCGCTCAGGGGAGGGACCGCCTCCATGATCCGCATCCATCCGCGTGCGCCGGGCGGTGGCCTCACGGCAGCCTACCTCGCCGGCGATCTCCCGAACCTCTTCGCGCACGATCCCTTCGATCTCCGCGCCTTCCGAACCAGGCTCCAGGAGGTCCAGCGTCGGTTCGGATCACGGGAAAGAGAACTCGTCGCCCGCGCGCTTCACCCGACCTCCCCCCGCGCCGCCGAACGGCTCCAGCGCTTCGTAAGGGATGGCGGAGCGGTGGTCACCTCGGGACAGCAGGCGGGATTCCTCACCGGACCCCTCTACACCATTCACAAGGCGCTCACCGTGGTGCGCCTGGCCGCCGAGCTGGAGCGGGAGTTCGGCGTGGTCGTTCTCCCCGTCTTCTGGACCGCATCGGAGGATCACGACTGGGCGGAGGTCGATCACGCATACCTCGGCACCAGGCGCGGGCTCCATCGCGTGAGCCTTGCCGCCGGCGACCCCGCCGCCATCCCGATGAGTCGGCGCGTGGTGGAAGAGGGGGTCGAAAGCACCTTGTCAGAAGTGATGTATGCGCTTGCGCAGCATGGCGATATCGATGCGCAAATCAAGTCGGTTCTGGATGCGTATCAGCCCGGCCGGACGGTCGCCGGCGCGTTCAACATGGCGATGGAAGCGCTCTTCGCGCCGTTCGACCTGCTGCTGACCGATGCGGCGGATCCGGCGGTGAAGGAGGGGTCGGTGGAGGTACTCGCCCGGGCTCTGCGCGACGCCCCGGAGCACGAGCGGTTGCTGCGTGAACGAGGCGACGAGCTTCGGGAGGCCGGGTACGTGGAGCAGGTCGCCATCCTGGAAGGTGCGACCAACGTCTTCCACGATGGGAGCGGGGAGCGGGAGCGCCTGTACCGGCACGGGGAGCGGTTGATCACGGCCAGTCGCAGTCTCGCGATGACGCTTGACGAGGCGCTCGAACGACTCGCGGAGGAGCCGGGGCGCTTCAGCCCCAACGTGCTGCTGCGACCGGTGGTGGAGAGCGCGGTGTTCCCGACGCTGGCCTACGTGGCCGGGCCCGGTGAGATCTCCTACTACGCCCAGGTGGGCGTGCTCTACGGCGAGTTCGGGATGGGCGCGCCGGTGGTGTATCCGCGATTCTCCGCGACGCTGGTGGAGGAGCGGGTGGAGCGGGAACTGTCGAGGGGAGGCCTGACGCTGGAGACGGTCGCGCGCCCCAGGCACCAGCTGGTGGAGGAGATTGCCCGGCGTGCGATGCCGGGCGCGGTGGACGAGCGCATCGCAGCGCTCGGCGAGGAGGTGGCAGACCGGTACCGCGACCTGATCGATACCGCCGCGGCGATCGACCCGACGCTCACCGGCGCGCTGGGGCGGCTGCGGAACGAATCGCTGGCGCGGGTCGGCGGAGCGGAGCGGAAGATCCTCAGAGCGCTGAAGCGCCGGGAGAAGGAGGCCATCGGACGGGTGGACCGGCTGCGTGAAGCGCTGTACCCGTTCGACGGCCCGCAGGAGCGCACGCTGAACGTCCTCCCGTTCCTGGCTGCCGAGCCGGAGCTCCTGAGCCGGCTTCTGGACGCGATCGAGATCCGACTGTCACGGGCGGGTGAGGGAACGGGGAGGCGGGCGCTGAAGGCGATCTGACGCTCGCTTGCGGATCGGTGCCGATGGCCCGCCGCGTGCGTTGGGAGGGGCGGCTGCCGAACAGAGGCGGAAGGAGCGTGCCGGGTCGGGTCCCGGACGACTGGCGGCATCATCCGGAGGCGCATGAGCGTAGAACCGCAGGAGGTGGAGCCGCGCGAGGAGGGGAAGCCGAAAAAGGGAGGCGGCAGCGGATCTGCCTCGTCGCTGGTGGCGGCTGGGATCCTGCTCAGCCGCATGGCAGGGCTGGTGCGGGAGAGGGTCTTCGCGCAGTACTTCGGCACCTCGCTCTACGCGGACGTATTCCGCGCCGGACTGCGGATGCCCAACGCGCTGCAGAACCTGCTGGGCGAGGGGACGCTGAGCGCGTCATTCATCCCCGTCTACGCGGAGCTGCTGGAGCAGGGCAAGAAGGAAGAGGCCGGACGGATGGCGGGCGCGGTGTTCGCGCTGCTCGTCGCCGTGGCCGGCGCGCTCACACTGATCGGCGTCCTCCTCGCCCCGCTCATCGTCAGCGTCTTCGCGCCGGGCTTCGAGGGTGAGCGCCGCGAGCTGACCATCACGGTGACCCGGATCATCTTCCCGATGACCGGGCTTCTGGTGCTGTTCGCCTGGTCGCTCGGCATCCTCAACAGCCACCGCAAGTTCTTCATCCCGTATGTGGCGCCCGTGCTCTGGAACGGGGCGATGATCGCCACGCTGGTGATGTTCGGCGGGCGCATGGATCCGTCCCGCCTGGTGGTCGCACTGGCCTGGGGCGCACTGGTCGGCGGGGCGCTGCAGTTCGGGATCCAGATTCCCTGGGTGCTGCGGCTCGAGCGCGAGCTGAAGATCGCCTGGAACACGCGTCTGGAATCGGTGCGTGAGGCCGTCCGCAACGCCGGCCCGGCGATCATGGGCCGCGGTGTGGTGCAGCTCAGCGGCTACGTCGACACGGTGCTGGCCTCGTTGCTGGCCGCCGGCGCCCTCGCGGCAGTGGGCTTCGCGCAGATCCTCTACATGCTGCCGGTCTCGCTCTTCGGCATGTCGGTCGCCGCCGCGGAGCTGCCGGAGCTGTCGCGTCAGCGGATGGGCGAAGCCGAGGTGCTGCGGGCGCGGACCAGCGCGAGCCTGCAGCGCATTGCCTTCTACATCGTGCCGTCCTTCGTGGCGTTCGTGCTCCTGGGCGATGTGATCGTGGCCGCGCTGTACCAGACGGGAGAGTTCGACCGGAGCGACACGATCCTGGTGTATCTGACGCTGATCGGGCTCTCGCTCGGGTTGCTCGCCTCGACGGCGACACGGCTCTTCTCCTCCACCTTCTTCGCGCTGCGGGACACCAGGACACCGGCTAAGTTCGCGGTGGTCCGGGTGCTCAGCGCAGCGCTGCTGGCTTTTGCGCTGATGGCCCAGTTCGAGGACATCCCGGCGCTGGGACTCACCGCCGGCGTGTTCGGCCACCTGACGCTGGACGGCCGGCAGCTCGGCGCGGTGGGGCTCGCGCTCGGCTCCGGCCTCGCTGCCTGGATCGAGTGGATCCTGCTGCGGCGTGCGCTGCGCAGGCGGATCGGCATGGTGGGGGCCAGCGCCAGCGCGGTGGCGCGTATGTTCGTCGCGGCACTCTCGGCCGCCGCGGCCGGATGGGGAGTGCGGGTGCTGATGCCGGACGTACACCCGGTCATCGACGCGGTCTTCATCTTCGGCGCATTCGGGGTCGTCTACTTCGGTGTGGCATACGCGCTCGGCCTGGCGGAAGTGCAGGGAATCGCGACGCGCGTGGGCGGAATGATCGGGCGGAGGCGGTGAGGAAACGCAGAACGGCTCGGGTGTATCAGGACGCAACCCGAGCCGACGAAAGCCAGCAGCGATGATGGAACAGGACGCGATCAACCGAAAGCTTCGCCATCTCCCCACCCGGCCCGGCGTCTACCTGATGAAGGGAGACGCCGGTGAGATTCTGTACATCGGCAAGGCGAAGTCGCTGCGGTCGCGCGTGCGCTCGTACTTCGGTACGGGGGGCGCCGACTCGCTGAAGACGCGCGAGCTGGTCCGGCGGATCCGCGAATTCGACACCATCGTGGTGAACTCCGAGGCGGAAGCGCTGATCCTCGAGAACAACCTGATCAAGGAGCACCGGCCCCGCTTCAACATCAACCTGCGGGACGACAAGACCTACCCCTACATCAAGGTGACGGTGGGGGAGCCCTTTCCGCGGGTGATCGTCACCCGCAAGCTGCGGCGGGACGGGTCCCGCTACTTCGGTCCGTACACGGACGTGCGGCGCATGCGACAGGCGCTGGAGGTGGTGAAGCGACTGTACACCGTTCGCTCCTGCCACTACGCGCTGCCGCGGGAGGCGCCGGCGAGGCCGTGCCTGGACCACCACATCGGGCGCTGCCTGGCACCCTGTGTGGGTCTCCAGTCGGAAGCGGAGTACCGGATGATGCTCGACGAGGTGCTCGACGTGCTGGGCGGTCACACGCGTCGCGCCGCGGAGCGACTGCGAAGCGAGATGAACGCCGCCGCCGAGCAGATGCAGCTTCGAGCGGGCGGCCGAGCTTCGGGATGCGCTGGCGCACCTCGGGAAGCTGGAGGCGCAGCAGAAGGTGGTGGACGTGGAGGGAGCCGACCGCGACGTGATCGGCTTCGCGCGCGACCAGAACGAGGCGTGTGGCGTGGTGCTCCGGATCCGGGAGGGGAAGATGCTGGGGCGTGAGACCATCTTCCTCGACAACCTGGAGGGCGAGCCGGACGAGGAGGTGCTCGGCACCTTTGTGGTGCGGTTCTACACGGTGCACTCCCTGGATGGACCCGCGGACCTTCCGCCCGAGGTATTCCTCCCGGGCGACTTCGAGGATCGAGGCGTGCTGGAGCAGCTGCTGCGCGAGCGCGCGGGTCGCGCGGTGCGCACGCTCATCCCGCAGCGGGGCGAGAAGACACGACTGGTGGCGCTGGCCGGGCAGAACGCGCGACACCTGCTCGAGGAGCGGAAGCTACTCGGAAACGCATCATCCGGACGCGCGCCGGACGCGCTCTACGAGCTGCAGGAGCTGCTGGAGCTGGATTCCGTTCCGCGCACCATCGTCTGCTTCGACGTTTCCCACACGCAGGGCACCGAGACGGTCGCTTCGGCGGTGACCTTCGTGAACGGGGAGCCGGACCGCTCCGAGTACCGGCGGTTCCGCATCAAGGGAGAGTGGGGGAACGACGATTACGCCTCCATGCACGAGGCGGTGGCGCGATATTTCCGAAGGCGTCTGGAGGAGGCGAAGCCTCTCCCGGATCTCGTGGTGATCGACGGGGGGAAGGGGCAGCTGGGGGCGGCGCGAGCGGCGCTGGAAGCGCATGACCTGCCGCAGCTCTCGGTGATCAGCCTGGCGAAGAAGGAGGAGGAGGTCTTCGTTCCGGGGCGGGCGGATCCGGTGCGCATGCCCCGTCGAGCCGTCGCGCTCCGCCTGCTGCAGCGGCTCAGGGACGAGGCGCACCGCTTCGCCATTACCTACAATCGGAAGCTGCGCACGCGCCGCACGGTGCAGTCGGAGCTTTCGCAGGTGCCGGGTGTGGGTGCCGCGCGGCAGCAGGCGCTGCTGGAGCGGTTCGGCTCCATGCGGGCGCTGAGGTCAGCCTCCGCGGAGGAGATCGCGGGCGTCCGCGGGTTCGGCCGCTCCCTTGCGGAGAGCGTGCTTCGCCATCTGCAGGGCGGGCAGGGAACCGGTGCGAGCCGATCAACCGAACACATGTCGAGAGGAAGCGAATGAAGATCGCGGTGCTGCTCGGGGGTACGAGCGCGGAGCGGGAAGTGTCGCTCGCCAGCGGGCTGGCGGTGGTGAAGGCTCTGCGCGAAAAGGGGCACGAGGTCCACGCGATCGACACGGCGCGCGGGTTCGTGGAGCGAGAGCGGGAGGAAACGCTGCTGCCCGAGGGCGTGCACTCCGCTCCGCCCGAAGCAGCTGGAGGACGTGCTTCCGCCGGTACAGCTGGGCGGATATCCCGCAGCTGCGCGACGCGGATGTGGCGTTCCTCGCGCTTCACGGCGGCATCGGCGAGGACGGAACGCTGCAGGCGCTGCTGGAGCTGCTGGGGATCCGCTACACCGGGTCCGGGCCGCTCGGCTCGGCCATCGCCATGGACAAGGACGTCTCCAAGCGGCTGCTGCGCGACGCGGAGATTCCCACGCTCGCCTGGCGGGTGGCTCGAGCTCCCGACTTCAGCTACGATCCGGATGCGATCGACGACTTCGTCACCTTCCCGTGCATCGTAAAGCCGTCCCGACAGGGTTCCAGCGTCGGCATCGAGGTGGTACGGGACGCCGATCAGCTGGAGGCTGCCGTGCGTACGGCGTCCGAGTTCGACAGCGAGGTGATGATCGAGCGATTCGTACGTGGCCGTGAGCTCACCGTCGGCATCCTCGGAGACCAGCCGCTGCCGCCGATCGAGATCCGCCCCAAGAAGGGGATCTACGACTACGAGTCGAAGTACACCCCGGGGATGACCGAATACCTCTGCCCGGCACCGCTCGACGAGGAGATCGTCGCCCAGGTGCAGGCGTACGCGCTGCGCGCCTTCAAGGTCCTCAAGCTGCGCGGGTACGCCCGGGTGGATTTCATCCTCGCCAAGGAGCAGCTCTTCTGCCTGGAAGCGAACACCCTTCCGGGGATGACCGCCACGAGCCTCTTCCCGAAGGCGGCTGCCGCCGCGGGGATGAGCTTCGGCGACGTCTGCGAGAAGGCGGTCCAGCTCGCGCTCGGCGCTCCCGCTCGATGAGGAACCGCCAGCTCCGGAACGGGGTCTTAGACGGTGGAGCCCGTTCCCGCAGCTCACCGGTTTAATGGCTTATCGCGACTCTTCATTCGGCGGCGGCAATCCCTTCGGGTTCGTGATCACCGACTGGGTCAAGCGACTGCTGATTCTGAACGCGGTCGTGTTCGTGATCACGCCGCTCGCCTTTCCGGCGTTCTGGCGTTTTCTGGCGTTCGTCCCGGCGGAGATCCTGATCCGCCCCTGGACGCCGTTCACCTACATGTTCGTCCACGGCTCCTTTTTCCACCTCTTCTTCAACATGCTGGCCCTCTTCTTCTTCGGGCCGCCGCTGGAACAGAGGTGGGGGAGCAGCATATTTCTCCGGTTCTACCTGCTGACCGGTTTCAGCGGGGCGGTCCTCTCGCTGCTCTTTCCGAACCAGGCCATTGTCGGCGCGTCCGGTGCCATCTACGGCATCATGGTGGCGTTCGCCATGTACTGGCCAGACAACCCCATCTACATCTGGGGGATCTTCCCGGTGAAGGCCAAGTGGCTCGTCGGGGGGCTGGTCGCACTTTCGCTGATCGGTTCGGCCGGCGGCATGGCAGGGTCCGGAGTCGCGCACCTGGCCCACCTGGGCGGCGCGCTTTCGGCATTCCTGTATCTCCGGTCCAGTTGGGGGCCGAGCGAATATGGCTCCACGCCGCGCCGGCCCAGGAAGCCGCGTCAGTGGCGGGTGCTCTCCTCCGCGGGCGAGGAGAAGCCGCCGGAACCGGCCAAGCCGCGCCGCACCCCCGCGCGCACGGCCTCCGATGTAGGCCGCTCGCTGGACGAGGTGGACCGCATCCTGGACAAGATCTCCTCCGAGGGGCTCTCATCGCTGACGCCCGACGAGCGGCGCATGCTCGACGAGGCGAGCCGGCGGTTCCGCTCCAACTGATCCGGGCGTGGCAGCCGCCAGGCGGCGCGCGTGCGCTGAGCCGTTCCGCCGCCGCGACGGTGCGAACCTCGCGAAAAAACCACCTCCACAATTCGCGCAGGACGCACGATCTCACCTGAAGGCGGGTGCGTGGTTGCAGTGCCGGCCGATCCACTGACAGGCGGCCATTCCGCGCGCTGGAGATCGGCGAGCGCCTTGACGGCAGGTTTATGGGCTCGAAACCGGCGGAGGTCTGAAATATCCAGAGGTCTCGCCCCCCGCGGCCCGGCTGCGTACGCTCCGACAACACTTCGTATAATCAGCATTATGTAAACCTGCGCGAGGAGAAAGCGTGGAAAACGCGGTGTTCTGCTGTGGGAAACCGGCCGGTACCACTGGAGGTCCTCTGGTCACCCGGAGCGAATCCGGGGGCCCTGCGCGGGTCGCCGCCCCACTCGGCACCGAACTCGCCGCCCCCTCCGCCGCGCCGGGATCTCTGGATCAGGAATGGCGGTGCCGTGCCTCCTGCAACATTGTTTCGGACCTGAGCGGGCGGCGCCGGGGCGGATTGCGAGCGTGCTCTGAGGTCGCGCTGTCGCGCGCATGGCGAGCAGTTCCTGAGGCGTTGGATCGCTGCGGCCGCCGGCCTATCGGGAAAGGAGACTACAGGCGCCCGCTGATGGACAGCCAGCGGAGCCGCCAGACCCGCCAGACCGCTTCGCGGACGATCTTCCTGGACATCTTGCTCTCGCCGATGTCGCGATCGACGAACATGATCGGGATCTCACCGAGGCGGAATCCCTTCTTCCACGCGCGGAAGCTCATCTCGATCTGGAAGGCGTAGCCGTTGCTCTCGACGCGTTCGAGGGCGATGGCCTGCGAGCACCTCGCGCCGGAAACACTTGAAGCCGCCGGTAGCGTCCGCGATGGGCAGGCCGGTCACCCAGCGCGCGTAGACGTTGGCGAAGTAGCTGAGGAGGAGCCGGCCGATGGGCCAGTTCACCACCGTGACGCGGCCGTGGAGGTAGCGCGAGCCGAGCACCACGTCGTAGCTCTCGATGGCCTCCAGGAACTTCGGCAGGTGCGCCGGGTCGTGCGAGAAGTCGGCGTCCATCTCGAAGAGGCAGTCGTAGCCTCGCTCGAGCCCCCAGCGGAAGCCGTCGAGGTACGCCGTGCCGAGGCCGAGCTTTCCCGCCCGATGGAGCACGTGGACCCGGGGCTCCTCGGCGGCGATGGCATCGACCAGCGCGCCGGTGCCGTCCGGCGAGTTGTCGTCGACGACGAGCACCTCGAGGCGCGGATCCCGGGAGAGGATCTCAGGGACGAGCCGCGGGAGGTTCTCGCGCTCGTTGTAAGTCGGGACGATAACCAGGGCGCTGCGCAAACGTCGGTGCCGGGCTGAACTTGTAAAGGCCTGAGTGGCCGCGTATTTTGCAAAGATTTGCCAAAATAGAGGCCCGTGCGGCAGGCGACAAGGTGAAAGTACTGTACATCGTGACGGCGTATCCGCGCTGGTCGGGAGATGTGATCACGCCGTGGCTGGTACAGACGATCCGGCGGATGCGGGAGCGGGGTGTGGAGGTGGAGGTGCTGGCGCCCTCCTACCGGGGTCTCGGCGACCAGGTGGTGGACGGGGTGCGCGTGCACCGGTTCCGCTACGCGCCTCGCGGCCTGGAGACGCTCACGCACGATCAGACCGCACCGGATCGAGTGCGGGAGCGTCCCTGGTACCTGTCGCTGGTGCCGGGGTACGTGCTCGCGGGGCGAAGGGCGGCGCGCGCGGCTCACCCGCACGCGAGCGCTTCGACGCGGTCCATGTGTTCTGGCCGGTGCCGCACGGACTCTTCGGGATGGCGGCGAAGCGCGGCGGCGGTCCTCCGCTGGTGAGCACCTTCTTCGGCGTGGAGTTGAGCTGGCTGGAGAGTCAGCTCGGGTTTCTGCGACCGGTCGTGAGGGCGATCGTGCGCGCCAGCGACATCGTGACGGTGATCTCGTCGCACACCGCGACGGCGGTGCAGCGGGTTGCCCCCGGCATCCGGGTTCGGACCATTCCGTTCGGGGCGGCGTTCGACGAGGTCCCCTCCCCTGCTCCACCGCGCCCGCGAACGGCCGGTGAGCGGTATCGACTGCTTTTCGTCGGACGGCTGGTGGAGCGCAAGGGCGTTCACGTGCTGCTGGAGGCGCTGTCGCTGCTGGACGGTGAGGAGGGAGTTCGGCTCGATGTGGTGGGTGATGGGGCTGCCCGTGCCGCGCTGGAGGAGCGCGGCGATCGCCCTCGGGATCGCGGATCGTGTGGAGTTCACCGGAGCCGTTCCGGATGCCGAGCTCCAGCGCCGCTTCGCCGGCGTGCGACGCCTTCGTCCTGCCGGCGGTGCGGGACTCCAAGGGCGACGTGGAGGGCCTCGGCGTGGTGCTCATGGAGGCCCTGCTCCACGGCAAGCCGGTGATCGCGAGCGCCAGCGGCGGCATCGTGGACATCGTCCGGGATGGCGAGACGGGTCTCCTGGTGCCTTCGGGCGACGCCCCGGCGCTGGCGGCCGCCATCGAACGGTACCGAACGGACAGCGGGCTCGCAGTACGCGCTCGCCGCCGCGGGCCGCGCCCACGTGATGGACCGTTTTTCCTGGGACGCAATCACGGCCGAACTCGAGGCGGTGTACCGGGAAGTGGCGGATATCAACAAGGAGGATCGTTGAAGACGAGTCGAGGACGGGTGAGCCGGGTGGATACCACCAGCATCGAACCCGATTACCTGGCGCTGCTGGAGGAGGAACGGGACGGGTGGTGGAGCTCGGAAAACTTCGACACCTGGAAGAATCTGTACGTCAGCGAGTACGCGCGCGGCTTCTACGTTCTCGACGTGCTGGAGAAGTACGTTCCCGATTTCAGCGTCGGGGGGGCGCGGGTGCTCGACATCGGCTGCGGTGATGCCGGGGTGATCATCGCCTTCGCCGAAGAGGGAGCGGAGGTGGCCGGGCTGGAGCTGGACGAGAAGAGCCTGCGGAGGGCGGCGGTTCGTGCCCGCGAGCACGGAGTGACCGCCGTTACTCTCCAAGGGCGTGGCGGAAGCGCTTCCGTTTCCCGATGCCAGCTTCGACCTGGTGATTCTGGACAACGTGCTCGAGCACGTGACGGACCGCCCGGGTACCCTTCGCGAGATCCACCGAGTGCTCCGCCCGGGCGGGCTGCTTTACATGGTGACGCCGAAGCCGTTCTCGCTGTACAGTCTCTGGAATGACCCGCACTACGACCTCGCCGGGCTGGTACTGCTGCCGAGGCGGCTGCAGATCCTGTACTTCGAGAAGATCCGTGGCGGCGGGGAGGGAACCTACGACGTGGGAGTGATCCCGACCCGGTGGCGACTCCGCCGGCTGCTGCGAGGAGCGGGGCTGGATCCGATCGTCTCGCCGCGTGAGCTCTGGGTGAACTACCTTCGCGATCGCACCTCGCGGCCGGACGAGGTCCGTGCCGGGCTCAAGCGGCGCCTTTCCGGAATGCTGCACCGGAGCGCATGGCCGTTCCGGAACCCGCTGGCGCGATGGTTCTGGGACGTCGGCATCGGCTCCAACTTCTTCATCGCGCGCCGGCAGCGGTGAGGCCTCGCGTCCTGCACTTCATCTACGACGACCCGGCGAATCCCTGGGTCGCGGGGGGCGGTGCGGTGCGGCTCCACGAGCTGTACCGGCGGCTGCTCGACGAGCTGGATGTGACGCTGGTCACCGGCAGCTATCCCGGCGCGGCCGACGGCGAGGTGGATGGAGTGCCGTACCGGCGGCTCGGATCCGGCCCCGGCTATGCCATGAGCCGCCTGAGCTACGGCGCGGCGGCGACGCGTCTGCTGCGGCGCGCCGCATTCGAAGTGGCGGTGTTCGACTATTCCGTTTACACTCCGCTGCGCTGGCCGGCGCGGCGTCCGGTGGGGCTCACCGTCCACCATCTCACCGGCCCCACCGCGCGGCAGCGGTGGGGCGCGGTGGTGGGCGGGGGAATCGCCGCGCTGGAGCGTGCGCAGCTGAGGCGTGCGCGCGTGATCAGCGCCACGTCCGCCGTGACGGCAGAGCAGCTGCACACGGTCACGGGCGGCAGTGCGGAGATCGTGCGGGTCGCTGCGGGCGTTCCCGATGAACTGTTCGATCTTCCGCACCGCGAGGCGGGATACCTCCTCTACTTTGGCCGGCTCGACTGGTTTCAGAAGGGGCTCGATACGCTGCTGGACGCGGCGGCGATGGTGCTCGGCGAGCGGCCCGGGCTGGAGTTGCGAGTCGCGGGCCGGGGCAAGGACCTGGAGCGGTGCCGGGCGCGGGCGTCGGAACTGGGGATCGCCGCCCGCGTACGCTTCCTGGGCGCCGTCTCCGAAGCGGAGCGACAGACGCTCTTCGCGGGAGCCAACGTGCTCCTGATGCCGTCGCGCTTCGAAGGATTCGGCATGGTGGCGGCGGAGGCGATGGCCGCGGGTGTCCCGCTGGTGGCCACGGAGGCAGGGTCGCTTCCCGAGGTCGTCAGCCCGCCCGGGGGTGGCGTGCTCGTGCCGCCGTCGGATCCGGTGGCGCTCGCTGCGGCCGCCTCGCGGCTGCTCGAGGATCCCGCTGCGCGAAGGGCGCTCGGCACTTCCGCACGGCAGGAGGCGGAGCGCTTCCGGTGGGCGGCGGTCGCACGCGACCACCTGCATTTCCTCGAACGCATCCGCGCGAGCCAGCGCGGTTAAAAACGAGATCTCATGGCCAAGACCGTTTCCAGGACCACGCGAGTGAGGGAGGAGCCGACGACGGCTCCGGGCAGCCATCTGCCGACGCCCGGCGTCGCAGCAGCCATCTACTTCGGGCTGTCGCTGATCTTCTTCCTCCCCGCCTTCCTCCCGGGTCAGCACATCTACGGCACCGACTATCTCGGCGGCGGCTACTTCTTCTATCACTTCATCTCCGAGCGTATCGCCGCCGGCGATCTGCCGAAGTGGATTCCGTATATCTTCGGGGGTCTACCGCTGTTCTCCAATCCAGGGAGCACGTATCAGCCGGTGCACTTCCTTTCGGACGTGCTGCTCCCGATGCCGCGGGTACTCCCCGCGGTGTTCGTGGTTCACTTCGCCCTCGCGGGCTCCGGGATGTACCTGCTCACGCGGGAACTGAGGTGCCGCCCGTGGGTGGCCTTCGTCGCCGGGCTGGCGTTCCAGTTCACCGGGATCCTGATGTCCTGGGTCTACGCCGGCCACGACGGACGGATCATCGTGGCCACCGTGGGTCCCCTGCTCTTCTTCCTGCTCCACCGCGGCATCCGCCTCGCGGATCCGGTTTCGTTTCTCGGCGTGGCGGGTACGCTGGCGCTGGCGCTCCTGTCCTTCCAGATCCAGAACTCATACTACCTGCTGCTGGGAGCCGCGATCTGGGCTGTTTTCTGCCTGATCCACCACGGGGTGCACCGGAACGGGCGGGTGCTGGGCCGGGTGGTGGCGATGGGGCTCGGTGCCGTGGCGTTCAGCTTCGTGCTGTCCGCCGTCAACTTCCTTCCGTTCCTCAGCTACATCCCGGAATCGCCGCGCGGCATGGAGGGGGGCGCGGCTACGAGTACTCCACCTCCTTCTCGATGCCGGTGCCTGAGATTCTCAGCATCGCGGTGCCGGAGCAGGCCGGCGCGTCGGTGGCGAATCCGGTCACCGGGGAGCCGCTCTTCCCGCGCTACCGGGGGCAGAATCCGTTCAAGCTGCACACCGAGTATGCCGGGGCGCTGGTGATCGTCTTCCTGGCGATTGGAGTCGCGGTGTCGCGGCGTGACCGGCGCTGGCTCTTCTTCCTGGGGCTCTCGCTGTTCATGCTGAGCATCGCCCTCGGGGGGAATACGCCGCTGTACCGACTGTATTACGAGGTGCTTCCGGGAACCAAGCAGTTCCGAGCGCCATCGCTGTCCTTCTTCGTGGTGGCCATGGCGATGGTGACCATGGCGGCGCTGGCGCTGGAGCGGGTGCTGACGCTGGGAGAGGCGCGTCCGTCGGGGAGGGGTGAGCCGGAGCCCTCGGCGCTGCGGTACGTTCCGGCCATCGCCGGTGGGGTCGCCGGCCTCGCTCTGCTGGGGATGCTGATGAGTGCCGGTGTCCCGACCACGCCGGGTGAACCGGGGATCGCTGCCGGATGGGGGCGACTCGCGCTCTTCTCCGGTGCCCTCGCCGGCGCGCTGCACTTCTGGTCGCGCCAGCGACTCGGGACCGCCGGGCTGGCCGTGCTTCTCGCGCTGATCACCGTGGTGGACCTGTGGAGCGTCGGCCGCCGTTTCTTCCACACGGTGGATCCGCCGGCCGTCACCTTCGCTCCCGACGACGTCATGCTCTTCCTGCAACGGCAGGAGCAGCCCGTCAGGATGTGGACCTTCCCCGCGCCCGAGCACTACCGCGGCGCGGGCAGCTATGGTGGCAACTATCCCATGCTCTTCGGCGTGGAGCAGGTGGGCGGCGAGCATCCGAACCAGCTGCATCGCTGGAACGAGTACGTGGGTGCCGGAACGCAGACCTACATCGACTGGCACAACCTGATCACCGACGCGGCGGTGGTGATGACGCCGGGCGGATACCAGGCGATCACCTTCGAGGCCCGTCCGGGCTTCCTGGAGGCCGCGGCGGTGCGGTACATCGTGAGCATGGCGCCGCTGGAGCACCCGGATCTACAGCTGGTACACCAGGGGAGCGGGCTCGTCTACGAGAACACGGCGGCTCTGCCGCGCGCCTACCTGGTGGAGGAGACCCGAGCCATGGCCGCAGACGCCATGCTGGCGGCGATGCAGAGCGATGGCTGGGACCCGCGCCGCATCGCGTTCGTCCCGGCGGAAGCAGAGCTCCCGATCGCATCGGGTCCGCTCACCGGCGAGACGACCGTGGTGCAGCACACGCCGGATCGGGTGGTGGTGCGCGTTTCCGCGAACCGGCCCGCGTTCCTGGTGCTCGCCGACAACTTCTACGAAGGATGGCGTGCGACGGTCAACGGGTCGGAAATGCCGATCATCCGGACCAACCACACCTTCCGTGGAGTCCAGGTGGGCGCCGGCGACAGCGAGGTGGTGTTCGAGTTCCGCCCCGCCAGCTTCTTCACCGGGCTGTACGTGACGATCGCCGCGTTCGTGCTACTTCTGGGACTCCTCGGTTTCCTGCTGATCCGGGGACGGCGAGCCTCGACCGACGCGGCTCCGGGATGAGAGGTGGCGGTCGGCTGATCCGGCGTCTTGTCGCGGCGGCGCTGGTCGCCCTCGCCGGCTGGTTCCTCTTCCAGACGGTAGCCGCCAACTGGGAGGAGCTCCGCGGCTACCAGTGGCAGGTCCGCACCGGACTTCTCGCGCTGAGCGTGGCGGCCCACGTGGCCGTGCTCTCGTTCGGCGTGTTCGTCTGGTCGCGGGTGCTGAGGCACTTCGATGCCCCGCCCACGGGTGTGGGGCGGCTGCTTCGAATCTGGTCGCTCTCCAACGCGGCCCGGTACATCCCGGGGGGTATCTGGCAGTTCCTGGCTGCGGCACATCTTTCAAGAGGTGTGGGTCTCTCCGGCGTGCTCGCGCTCACATCGATGGTGGTGCACGTGCTCCTCTCCCTGCTCGCCGCGATCACCGTCTCGGCCGCCGTTCTGCCGCTGGGTGAGATGGAGCTCGGCCCGCTCGCCTCGCTTCCGGTGCGGGTGGGGATCCTGATGGCCGCACTCGCCGCAGTGCACCCGCGCCTGATCAACCTTCTCCTCTCCCTGGTGCCCCGCGCCCTGCACCGCGAGGTCCTCAGCTGGCGCGCGACCTGGCTCGAGGGGATCGGGCTCCTCCTCCTCGCCTGCTTCAGCTGGCTTCTGTACGGCGCCGCCTACACCCTATTCGTGGCGTCGTTGACGCCGGTGACGGTCAGCGCGATGCTCCCCTTCACCGCCGTCAACGCACTCTCGTTTACCGCCGGGTACCTCGCCGTGCCGGTTCCGGGTGGCATGGGCATCCGGGAATCGGCGATGACCCTCCTGCTCGCTCCCTACCTCAGCGCGGGAGTGGCTGCCGTCGTGGCCGTCGGCGCCCGCCTCTGGTCCGTCGCCGCCGAGCTACTCCTGGTGGCACTCGGCCTGCTGTTCCACAACCGCCCCCCGCCACCCGCCACCAGCCCTGCCGATGTGGACCGGCCGGGGGCTGCACGGGGCTGACCCCGCACCGAAATCTTTTGCATCGCCCGCACCGCGGGTGTATGATAGCCGTAACGCGGGTCGCGGGGGATCCGGTGCCCCACGACCGCCACGCCGATTGCGAGGAACATCATGCTGGATGAACTGAAGGATAAACTGGACGAGGAGATCGAACGGCTCAGACACGAGCTTCAGGTGACGCTGCCGCGCGCCATTCAGAAGGCGGTGGAGCACGGCGATCTGCGCGAGAACTCGGAATACAAGTCGGCGCTCGAGCGGCAGCAGTTCGTGCAGGCTCGTATGAACCACCTTACCAGACGGCGGGCCGAGCTGAGCAACATCGATCTGTCGGAGATCCCCAGCGATCGGGTGGGGTTCGGCTCGCGCGTGTCGGTGCGCGACCTGCGCACGCGGGAGGAGGAGACGTACACGCTGGTCTTCGGTGATTACATCGACATCGACACCGGTCAGATCTCGATGGCGTCGCCGCTGGGGCAGACGCTGCTCGGCAAGCAGGTGGGCGAGGAGGTGACGCTCCGCCTTCCGCGGCTGGAACGGAAGCTGCGAATCGAGAGCCTCACCACGCTCCCGCAGATGGTGGGGAGCGAGAAGTAGCCGCGACTCCGCCGCTTCCCGCGCGTCACGGCGCCACACACTCAGGTATGCGGAGCCCCCTCGCGCGGCCCAACACAGCCGCGCGCGGAGCCTGCTCATCCACAGTTTCCGTCGCTGGCCGGGACCGGGAGGAAGCAGAGTGAGACGACCGGGGCGTACCGCTACACTTCTGCTGGGCGCGGCGGCGCTTGCCGGGATCCTGCTGGGCATGGGGCTCTACACCTTCACGTATGCGGAGGGCGCCTCCTACCTCAGCAGCAACCCTGCATCCTGCGCGAACTGCCACATCATGTGGGAGCAGTACGATAGCTGGACCGCAAGCAGCCACTCGGCTGTGGCAGGCTGCGTCGATTGCCACCTCCCCCATCCCACCATTCCGAAGTGGATTTCCAAGGCGGAGAACGGCTGGTTCCATTCGGTCGCCTTCACCCTGCAGAACCACCCGGAGCCGATACGCATCAAGCCACGCAATCACCGGATCGTGCAGCGAAACTGCGTGAGCTGCCATACCTCTATGGTGCACCAGATGCTGCCGGCCACGGTTGACGGCGACGCCGTGACCTGCATGGCTTGTCACTATGACGTTGGTCACGCCGCCTGGCGCTGACCGCGCGGAACCGCGCCCACTCCCTCCATTCGCCAAGGAGCGATCTCGATGAGCACACGGGAACCCGACGTCCCTCCACCCGACGCAGCGGCCAGAGCGCGGGACCGGCGACGATTTCGTTGGATCCTGGCAGGCATCGTGGTGGTGCTGGCGCTGCTCACACTGGGCATCACCGCCCTGCTGACCAACATTTTCGAGCGGCGGCAGGAGGCGCGGAACCCGTACGTCCGCTTCGTGGACGTGACCGACGACACGACCGATCCTGCGGTCTGGGGTGTCAACTGGCCGAGCCAGTACGAGAGCTTCATGCGCACGGTCGATTACGAGCGCACTCGCTACGGCGGAAGCGATGCGATCCCGCGCCAGAAGCTCGACATGTACCCGTGGCTGCGCACCATGTGGGCGGGTCACGCCTTTTCGATCGACTACCGGGAATCACGCGGGCACGCTTTCACACTCCACGACCAGGATCATACGGAGCGAGTGCTGCAGCGGCCGCAGCCCGGTGCCTGCCTGCACTGCCACGCCGCCGTGATGCCGGCCTACCGGTACCTCGGAAACGGAGACGTCATGGAGGGTTTCCGGCTGCTGAGCCGGATGCCGTGGAATGAGGCGCGGAACATCACCACGCGGGAGGGGCAGCCCCTGATCAACCACCCGGTGACCTGCGTGGATTGCCACAATCCGGACAACATGGCGCTGCGGGTGACTCGCCCGGCGTTCATCGAGGGGATGCGCGTCTACCAGGCGGGGCTTGGGCGGGCGAACTACGACGTGAACCGCGACGCGACACGGCAGGAGATGCGCTCGTTCGTGTGCGGGCAGTGCCACGTGGAGTACTACTTCGAGCCGGAGGACAAGATGGTGGTATACCCGTGGGCCAACGGCCTGCGAGTTGAGGACGCCATCGCGTACTACGATTCGGTTGGCTTTTCGGACTGGCAGCACGGGATGACGGGTGGGGGGATGCTGAAGGCGCAGCACCCGGAGTTCGAGCTGTGGAACCAGGGGATCCACGCGAGGGCCGGCGTCGCATGCGCCGATTGCCACATGCCGTACCGGCGCGAGGGCGCGATGAAGGTGTCCGATCACCACGTCCGCAGCCCCGTGCTCAACCTGCAACGTGCGTGTCAGAGCTGCCACAACGTGCCTGAGCGTGAACTGATGGACCGGATTCACGTGATCCAGGATCGCACGCACGGTCTGATCAACCGGAGCGGTGTGGCGCTCACCGACATGATCAACGCGATCACCGCGGCGCGCGCGGCCGGCGTGCCGGACGAGCAGCTCGCCCCCGCCATACGCCTCCAGCGCGAAGCGCAGTTCCGAATCGACTATATCTACTCCGAGGGGAGCCACGGCTTCCACGCACCGCAGGAATCTGCGCGGATCCTGGCGGAGGCGCTGGACATGGCACGCGAGGGGCAGGCGATCGCGACGATGCTGAACCCGCAGCCGGTTGCCCGCACGGCTGCACCCGCCGACGCGGTGGGCGGGGTCACTCCGGACGCGCAGGCGCCGCCCGGGCCATATCAGCGCGGGGCCGATCCCGGGCGTCCAGCCCCGCAGGGCAACGGCGGTGCAGCCACCGGTACCGGTGCGATGGGAACCGGTGCCGCCACGGGAGCGCTCGCTGCTCCGTCACAGCGGCCGTAGCAGCGAGTGGTCGACGAGGGATCAGAAGAGGGCCGGCTTCCTCGTGGAAGCCGGCCCTCGATCCATGGGGCCGCAGATGCGGAACCGATTGACGTCTCGATCCGCCGGCCTCAGCGTCTGCGTCTCAACTCGTCCAGCTCGGAGCGCACGATCGCAACCATCTCCCCCACGAAGCCAAAACCGAAGAGCATGAAGCCGACCGTCTCCAGCAGGAGTACCAGTGTCAACAGCGGACGGAAGCCGAAGGGAGGCATCAGCCCGGCGATGCGGAGGATAACGGTAACGATCCCCACGAGCAGCCCGAGTGTTATCAGGACGAGACCCCATCCGCCGAAGAACTGCATCGGCTTCTCGCTGAACCGCAGGTAGAACCAGACGACCAGAAGGTCGCCCACTCCGACCAGGATCCGGCCGCGGCCGGAGTACTTGGCCTCACCCGCGAAACGCGGGAAGAGCTCTACCTCCATCTCTGTGACGCTGTACCCGCGGGTGTGAGCGAGCACGATGAAGAAGCGGTGCCAGTCGTGGCGGAGCGGGACCTCGGTAAGGATCTCTCGCCTGAACGCCTTGATGGAGTTCAGATCACGCGCCGGTACCGCGAACAGTCGCTGCGACAGAGCGTTGTACACGGAGCTCACCGCCCGCTTCTGATACCGCCCCACCTTGCGGCCGGCGACGATGTCCCATCCCTCCGCGAGCTTTTCCAGGAAACGCGGAAACTCCTCCGGGGAGTGCTGCAGATCGGCGTCGAAGAGGATCACGTAGTCGCTGGTGACCGCTTCGGCGCCGGTGACCATCGCCTCCGTCTTTCCCCGGTTGTTGCGGTGCCGGAGGATGCGCAGCCGCTCGATCCCCTGCCCTTCCTCCAGCGCCTTCTCGTAGGTGCCGTCGGTGGAGCCGTCGTCCACAAGCACGACCTCGCCGCTGAGCCCGTGACGCGCGAACGTTTCCCGGATCGCCGTGAACAGCGCCGGGATGTTCTCCACCTCATTATACGCCGGAATGAGCACGGCGAAGTTGGAGCGCAGCTCGACCGGCACGCGCGGCCGTGTAGCCGCGGGTGCCGGAGTCGCCGTTTCGCCCGGCCGATCCATCACCGTCACGGCGGAGGGCGACGTCAAACGCGTTTGCGCATCCGGGCGGACAGGATCCCGAGCTGATCCCTGTACTTGGCCACCGTGCGACGCGCGATCTGAATCCCCTCCTTCTTGAGGATGTTCACGATCGCCTGGTCCGTGAGCGGTTTGGACGGGTTCTCCTCGGAGACCAGCTTCTGGATCTGCGCCTTGATGCCGCGCGCCGACACCTCCTCGCCCGAGGTGGTGGACAGGCCGGACGAGAAGAAGAACTTCAGGGGGAGCACGCCTCTCGGCGTCTGCACGTACTTCTCGTTGGTGACGCGCGAGACGGTGGACTCGTGCATGTCGATCACCTCCGCCACCTCGCGCAGGGTGAGCGGCTTCAGGTACTGCACCCCCTTCTCGAAGAACTCCCGTTGACGGTCCACGATGAAGTTCATCACCTTCAGCATGGTCTGCCGGCGCTGCTCGATCGCCTGGATCATCCAGTTGGCCGAGTTCAGCTTGTTGGAGATGAACTCCTTGTTCTCACCCGCGAACTTCTTCTTGTCCTTGGCGATCTCCCGGTAGGTCTTGGAGAGCTTGAGCCGCGGGAGGTTGGTATCGTTCAGGAAGACGAGGTAGTCGTCCACGACCTTCTCCACCACCAGGTCCGGCGTGATATAGTTGTCGTCGTGGCTCCCGTACTTCAGGCCCGGCTTGGGATCCAGCTTGGAGATCTCGTCGGCCGCATCCTGCACGTCACGCGGCGTGATGGAGAGCTCCTTGGAGATCTCGGACCAGCGGTGGTTGATGAGCTGATCGAAGTAGTCACGCGCGATGCGATGCGCGAGACTGTGGGCGAGAACCTCGTCCACCTCCTCCGGAAGCGGCTCCTGCCCGCCGGCGGCCACCGCCAGCTGCTGGAAGGCGCAGTCGCGGAGCTGCAGGAGGATGCACTCGCGCAGGTCCCGGGCGCCGATCCCGGCCGGATCGAACGCCTGGATGGTGCGGAGCATCGCCGTCACCTCGTCCAGCGTGTACGGCCGAACCTCATCGTCGCTGTCGGCCCAGTCGCCGCCCGACTCCTCCAGGAACTCGTTGAGCGAGTCCACCACCGTCTCCAGCGGGCAGGCGAGATACCCCTCGTCGGAGATGTTGCCGATGATCTCCTCGCCCAGAAGGAGCTCGCGGGGAGAGAGTCGCAGCAGGGTGAGCTGGTCGTGCAGGTGGTCGCTCAGGTCCCGCGTCGCTACCGACACCGGCTCGTAGTACTCCCGCTGCTCGTACTCCTCCTTGCGGCCGCCCGCCTCGAAGCCGTTCAGGAGGATCTCCTCCCAGTCGATTTCCTCGTCGTCCTCCTTCTTC
Source organism: uncultured Gemmatimonadales bacterium (assembly GCA_963793235.1). Taxonomy (GTDB): domain Bacteria; phylum Gemmatimonadota; class Gemmatimonadetes; order Longimicrobiales; family Longimicrobiaceae; genus CAWBZF01. The sequence continues at coordinate 82,778 of CAWBZF010000006.1, read as the reverse complement.
TCCTCGGGCGCCTCCTGCGTCTCCTCCTGCACCTCCTCCTCGGCCATCTCGAGGAAGGGGTTGTTCAGGAGCTCCTGCTTGAGGTGCGCCTGAAGGTCCAGCAGCGGCATGTAGAGAAGATCCATCGCCTGGTAGAGGCGCGGATTGATCTTCATCTCCTGCTTGAGGGCGGTACCCTGGTACAAACCCGTCTTCATCTGGACTCCCCTTACTCGGGATAACTGTATCGCTGGCGCATTCGAGCCGTCAGGGTCGGGCCGAGGTAGATCTCGGCGACCTCGTCGTTCCACACCAGTTCAGAAACCGTACCGGACACTCGCACGCGGCCATCATACATGATGTAGGCACGGTCCACGATGTCGAGTGTCTGTTCCACATTGTGATCGCTGATCAGCACACCGATGTTGCGGCGGCGCAGATCCGAGACGATCTGCTGGATGTCGTGTACCGCGATCGGGTCCACTCCGGCGAACGGTTCATCCAGCAGCATGAACTTGGGCCGACCCACCAGCGCTCGGGTGATCTCCAGGCGCCGGCGCTCTCCACCCGAGAGCGAATACGCCTTGCTCTTGCGCAGGTGCTTGATCCCCAGCTCGTCCAGCAGCATCTCCAGACGCTCCCGCTGCTCGCGCCTGGGAAGGCCGAGCATCTGCAGGATCGCGAGGACGTTCTCCTCCACGGTCAGCTTGCGGAAGACCGAGGGCTCCTGCGCCAGGTATCCGACTCCCTTTCGCGCGCGGCGGAACATCGGCACGTGCGTCACGTCCTCGTCTCCCAGCGCGACGCGGCCGCCGTCGGGGGCGATCAGCCCGACCATCATGTAGAAGGTCGTGGTCTTCCCCGCCCCGTTGGGGCCGAGCAGCCCGACGATCTCGCCCTGCGACACCTGCACCGCGACGTCGTTCACCACCCGCCGCTTGCGGTAGATCTTCACGAGCCCGGAGGCGGAGAGGGTGCTGTGTCCCTCCGCGATCAGCTCCGAGGGTGGGTCGAGCGCCCGATCGGCGTGGGATGCCGCGATCGATGTGTCCGCACCGGCGGTGATCCCCGCGATGCGCAGGTCGATCTCGCCCAGCAGCGAGTCGCGATCGAAGTGGAGGTCGGGAGCGATGCGCACCGCGTCCGCGGCGCGGTCCGGGCCGGCATCCGGCTCCGCGGGGCCGTCGCTGCGTGCCTCGAGGACCCCCTCCGCCGTCCAGCGACTCACCACGTGGTCACGGATGTAGTCGGCCATGCCGTCCTCGGAGGCGGGCGTCGCTTCCCACTGCGGGGAAACGGTCACCCCTGCGCCGTCGGAGGATCGCAGCGAGTACTCGTGCCTCACCTCGTCGACCAGTCGGTCGATCCGCATCCACTCACCGGGCGCCGCGTTCGCTGCGATCACGCGCAGAACGATCAGGCTGGAGAGGTCGCCCGAGGGCACGCGCTCGATCAACTCCTCCATCTGCCGATCGTAGGGAGTCACCTCACACCCCCCGGCGAGAGGGCGATTGGGGCAGCCGTGACCTCACCGGGCGCCGGCTCGTCGGGCACGGGGAGAGGCACGGGGCTGGCCAGGGGATCGAGGTAGATGCCGCGCCTGAGACCCGTGACTTCGGCGACCTGCAGCTCGCCCTCCTCGAAGGAGAGCTCGATGCGCTCGCCCGCCAGATAGTTGAGCGCGCGCGGCGCGCCAGCCTGTGCTCCATCCTGCTCCACCCTGTACAGCGACTGCGCGAGGCCGATCGCGACGATGCGTCGGAGCACGGCGCTGGTGTCGGCCGGCTGCGCCAGCTCCAGGGGCGTCGCCACCACCATCGCGGGCTCCTCCATGGCACCAGCGTCAGCGACCCGCTGAGCCGGCTCGGGGTACTCGAAGAAGCCGATGATGGTGTCCCCCACGATCCAGTCGCGGTCGGTCATCACCAGCACGGGCGCCTGGACCGTGTCGCCGGGCGCAGGCGCATCCGGTAGCGCCCGTTCCAGAGCCGATGCAACGTCGGGCTGCGGAGCCTGAGCGGTCGCCAGGTCTACAGTCGTCGTATCGATGGACTCTCCGCGCGCGCGTCCGATCGCCACTACCTGGTCCACCCGCTGTCCCGGGGTGAGTGCGTCGATGGAATCACCCTCCAGCCGGAAGGCCCGAGCGGTGGCGATGGCGCGGCCGGTCCGCGTTCCGTCGGCGGCGAGGTCTGCGCGAGCCACCGCCCGCTGCAGAAGCTCATCCGTGAAGAAGAGCTGGAGATCGGGCGCATCCACGCGCAGCTCCTCGCCCACGAGGGTGGCGTCGGTGCGCGCACGCACGTGCTCGAGTTCTCCCTGCGGCATGCGCGCGTGCACCGTCTGCCCCGTCAGGTTGAACTGCTCGCTCTGGATACGGGCATTCTGCCGCAGGTCCAGCGTCTCCGCGACGCCGTCGTAGTGGGCCTCTCCGGCGGTGGCGTGGAGGTCCGTACGCCGGATCACCACGCGTCCATAGGCGGAAAGGTCGTCGTTGCCCACGATCGCGATCCGATCCGCGTCGATGTCGAGCGGCTCTGCGTCCGGTCCCGCATCGCGCGGACGCAGCGTGAGGTTCGGCCGCTGCGCCGCGTTCACCTGCGGCTCCGGCCGGCCTTCCATCTCCCGGAAATATTCCAGCTCGGGTCCGCGGATGGTGGAGCCCTCCTCGCGGTCGATGAACACCACGTTTCCGGTCGCATACAGCCGGCCCAGACTCGCCATGTAGTTCGCCCGATCTGCCGTCAGCGAGCGGGTGGGGTCCTGGAAGAAGACGTTTCCGGTGAGTACGATCTCCCGCGTCCATTCATTCACCGTGCCGTTGAGAGCGCGAAGCTCCTCACCACCGCCGCACCTGATCAGGAACGGACCCGTGATGTAGAACATCGGAACGCCGGCTTCGACGCGCCGCTCCACCAGCTGACTCTCGATGATGTTGCAGTCCTGGGGCGGGGCCTGGGCAACGGCGGTGGAGGCCAACCCGAGGAGGGTGGCGGCAAGGAGCAGGCTGAGCGGAGCGCGCACCATCAGAAGGAGATCCCTCCGGTCGGCTGCGCCGCGCCGCCCTGAGTGCGGGCGTCGGTGACCGTCCAGCGCTCGAACTGCGTGTCCGTTCTGAAGCTGGAGCCGCGGGTCGTGCGACCGGCCTCGGTCATCACGAAGTCCACGTCACTCCAGATCTGATCGCCGGCAACATCGTAGTGAAGCTCCTCCGTCTCCACGCGGCGCTCGCCCTGCTCACCCTGCGTGATCAGGACCACACTGCCGCGCGCGATGAAGGCGCCGGTTCCCACGCGGTACTCCCCGGTAAGGGAGTTCAGCGTGCCGGACTGCTGCCCCGTCTCGTGATAGAAGACCAGGTTCACGCTCTGCAGATCGAACCGCCGCTCCACGTCGAAGTAGAAGGCGGTGTCGCTCCGCAGCTCCGCCGACCGGATGCCGTCCCGCGTCATCCGGTGCGTCAGGTCGTGGATCACGTTGTCCGCCGGCAGATCACCGACGTCGGCGATCGCGCCCGGCGTGGTCGACTCGCTGCCGCAGGCGGCGAGCAGTGCGACCAGCGCAACGCTGAACAGGTGCTGGATCCGCATCTCTATACCGCTCCGGCACGCATGAGGTCGTGCAGATGAACCATTCCGCTGAGCCGGCCGCCGTCGTCGGTGACGGGCAGGGCCATGATGCCCGCGCGCTCCATGAGTCCCACCGCCTCCGCGGCGAGAGTCTCGGGGCTGGTGGTCTTCGGAGACCGCGTCATCACCTCGGCGACCGCGACGTCGAAGAACCCCTCTTCCCGCTCCATGAGGCGCGTGAGATCTCCGGAGGTGACCACACCCACGAGCGTCCGGTCGGCGTCGACGACGGCAACGGTGCCGCGCTTCTCGGCGAGGAGAACCACGCACTCCCTCATCGTGGCGTCGGGCTCGAGCGCCGGCAGCTCGGACACCACCATCACGTCGCCCACGGTCAGGAGCAGGCGGCGGCCAAGCGCGCCACCGGGGTGCAGCCGCGCGAAGTCGTCACGCCCGAACCCTCGCTCCCGGAGAAGCGCCACCGCCAGTGCATCGCCCATGGCCATCGCCGCCGTGGTGGAGGTGGTCGGGGCGAGGTCGTGAGGACACGCCTCCTCCCCGACCCCGCAGTTCAGCACGATGTCACTGTGGCGCCCGAGCGCCGAGTCCGCCCGCGCCGTGATCGCGATCCGTACTACCCCGCTCCGCCCGAAGAATTCCACGAGCCCCCTGAGCTCGTCGGACTCACCGCTCTTGGAGAGGAGGATCGCCACATCGCCCGGCCCGACGATCCCCAGGTCGCCGTGAAGCGCCTCGACCGGGTGCAGGAAGGTCGCGGGGGTACCGGTGCTGGTGAGCGTCGCGGCGATCTTCCGGCCCACGATCCCCGATTTGCCGACGCCGGAGACGATCACCCGCCCACCGGCCCCGAGAATGGCGCGCACCGCCGAGACGAACGACTCGTCGAGCCGGGTCTCCAGCGCCGACACCGCCGCGGCCTCCATCCGCAGAACTCGTCGGCCCTCGGCCAGGATGCCGGAATCCGGCTCGGGCAGGGACGGAGAGCTCCGCCACGCACCGCTCGCCTGTGTCATCGCTCCTCCTCCCTTCCTCTGACGTACCGGTCCACGCCCTCGGCCCACTCCCCGCGGGCCCGGAGCAGTGCCTCGGCGAATTCCCGCACCGCGCCGCGCCCCCCGCTGCGGCGGGCGACCCAGCCCGCCTCCGCCTTCACCTCCACCACCGCGGTGCCGACTGCAGCCGGGAGCCCCACCCGGCGCAGCAGCGGCAGGTCCGGGAGATCGTCCCCGAGGAAGGCGACCTCCTCCCAGGCCACCCCCAGCCGCTCCATGATCCCCCGCATGATGGGAAGCTTGGCCGCCGTCCTGTCCTGGTGGCACTCGACGATTCCGAGCTCCTCCGCGCGATGTCGCACCGCCGCGGATTCCCGCCCGGTGACGATCGCAACCTGGACGCCCGCCTCCTGCAGAAGTCGGATGCCGAGGCCATCCGTGATCTCGAACCGCTTCATCTCCACCCGCTCGCCCGCGTCAGTGCCGCCCAGGTAGATCCCACCGTCGGTGAGGACGCCGTCGACGTCCAGCCCGACCAGGCGGATCCGCTCAGCGACCTCGCGGCCGATCGCGACGGACTCGCTCACGAAGCGACCGGTACGGAACGACTCACCACCGCCTGGATCGCGAGCACCTCCTCGAGGAGAGGACGGAGCCGATCGATCTGCAGCATGTTGGTCGCGTCCGAGGGCGCGCTTCCCGGCTCCGGATGCACCTCCAGAAAGAGCGCATCGGCGCCGGCCGCCACGGCGGCGCGTACCAGGTGCGGGATGTAGCGCGGCTCGCCACCGCTCACTCCCGCACCCTCGCCCGGCCGTTGCACCGAGTGAGTTCCGTCGAAGATCACCGGCGCGTCGCACGCCTCACGCATCGCCTCGAACGAGCGCATGTCCACGACGAGGTTGCCGTATCCGAAGAAGGTGCCGCGCTCCGTGAGCGCGAGCCCCGCCGCTCCCGCACGACGAACCTTCTCCGCGGCTCCACGCATCTCGGTAGGGCCCATCCACTGGCCCTTCTTCACATTCACGGGCATTCCGGTGGACCCGGCCGCGAGGAGCAGGTCGGTCTGGCGGCAGAGGAAGGCCGGGATCTGGAGGGCATCCACCACCTCCGCCACCGCGGCGCACTGTTCGGCTTCGTGAACGTCCGTCAGAACCGGCAGCCCGCTCTCCGCGCGGACCCTGGCCAGCTTCGCCAGCCCCTCGTCGAGCCCCGGACCGCGTCCGGAGGTGAGGGAAGAGCGGTTGGCCTTGTCGAAGGAGGCTTTGAAGATGATCGGCACGCGCAGCTCGTCCGCCAGCGCGGCGAGACGCTCGGCGACGCCGAGGTTCAGCGCATCGTCCTCCAGCACGCACGGCCCGGCGATCAGAAAGAAACCGCCGCCGCGCGCGAAGAGAGACGGTACGTCCCGCATGGTTGCTGAAGCGCTCAAGACACCAGCTCCGGGAGACGCGCCGGGTCGCTGCGCCGACCCGCCACGCCGTCGCGCCGCTCCACCGCCGCCCCGATGAACGAGGCGAAGAGCGGGTGCGGGTGGTTCGGCCGCGACTTCAGCTCCGGGTGGAACTGGGTGGCCAGGAACCACGGGTGCGCCGGAAGCTCGATCATCTCCACCAGGTCGCCGTCCGGCGAGGTCGCGCTGACGCGCATGCCGCTCTCCGTGAGGGGGTCGCGATACGCGTTGTTCACCTCGTAGCGGTGCCGGTGCCGCTCGCTGATCTCGCTGGCGCCGTAGATCTCGGCCGCACGGGTGCCGGGGAGAAGCTTCGCGGTGAAGGCACCCAGGCGCATGGTACCGCCCAGATCCGTGACCTCGCGCTGGGAGTTCATCAGGCAGATCACCGGATCCGCCGCTTCGCGCTCCCACTCCGCCGAGTGCGCGCCGGGAAGCTCGCAGACGTTGCGGGAGAACTCGATGATCGCCGTCTGGAGCCCCAGGCAGATCCCGAAGAAGGGGAGATCGTTCTCGCGCGCCCAGCGGATCGCCGAGAGCATCCCCTCCACGCCGCGCACACCGAACCCACCGGGGATCAGCAGCCCGTGGTACTGTGTCAGGCGCTCCTCGGTCGAGCCGGTCTCGAAGTCCTCCGAGGAGAGCCAGTCGATCTCCACGCCCACGTCGTTGGCGATCCCACCATGGATCAGCGCCTCCTGCACCGACTTGTACGAATCGATCAGCGCCACGTACTTGCCGACCACCGCGATCCTCACCCTGCCGTTGCCGGGCTCCTTGATCCGCTTGACCAGTGCGCGCCACTCGCCCAGTTGCGGCTTGCGCGCTTCCAGACCCAGGCGAGCGACCACCAGGTCGTCCAGGTGCTGCTCGTGCAGCTGAAGGGGCACCTCGTAGATGGTGCGTGCGTCCGGCGCCTCGATCACCGCGCCCACGTCCACGTTGGCGAAGAGCGCGATCTTCCGGCGCATCTCCGCGGAGATCGGGTGCTCCGAGCGACAGATCAGGATGTCCGGCTGGATTCCGATCTCCATCAGCTCGCGCACGGAGTGCTGCGTGGGCTTGGTCTTCAGTTCACCGGCCGCCGCGATGTACGGCACCAGCGTCACGTGCACGAAGAGCACGTGCTCGCGCCCGATTTCCTGGCGGTACTGCCGGATGGCCTCGAGAAACGGAAGGCTCTCGATGTCGCCCACCGTGCCGCCGATCTCCGTGATCACCACGTCGTGATTCGGAGCGAGGCGGCGGATGGCGCCCTTGATGGCATCCGTGATGTGCGGGATCACCTGCACCGTGGCGCCCAGGTAGTCCCCGCGCCGCTCCCTGGTGATCACATCCTGGTAGATGCGGCCGGTGGTGATGTTGTTCGCCTGCGAGAGCGACTGGTCCACGAAGCGCTCGTAGTGGCCGAGGTCAAGATCGGTCTCGGCGCCATCGTCGGTGACGTAGCACTCGCCGTGCTGGAAGGGCGAGAGCGTGCCCGGATCCACGTTGATGTAGGGGTCGAACTTCTGGATGGTGACCCGCAGACCCCTCTCCACCAGGAGGCGGCCCAGGGAAGCGGCCGCGATCCCCTTCCCCAGGGAGGAGACCACCCCACCGGTGACGAAGATGAACTTGGTCGGCGTCGAATTGGATTCGGTCATCGGAGAAGCGGTCACTGGTCGGTTGCGCCACGCCTCGCACGGGCGGGCTGATGTACGTTGCGCCGTCGGATCACGCGCGGCTTCGAACGGTCTCCATCTCCATCAGGCGGTGCTCCGCACGCTCAGCGTCCTCGGGAGTGTCAACGCCGGGCTCGGCCGCGTCCACCACGCCAACGCCGATCCGCGCACCCGCGGCGAGAGGCCGGAGCTGCTCGAGTTTCTCCAGCCGCTCGAGCCCTCCCTCCGGCCTCTCCACCCACTCGAGGAGCCCGTGTCGTCGATAGGAGTAGATACCGATATGTCTGAGAAATGCTCCGCTCGCGAAGTCCGCCGGAGCGGGCTCCGCGTCGCGTACGAACGGGATGGCGGCCCGGGAAAAGAGGAGAGCGGCACCATCGTCGCCCCGCACCACCTTGACCACCGCCGGATCTCGCCACTGTTCCACAGTTTCCACATGCGTCGCCACCGTTCCGATCTCCCACTCCCCGTCTCTGACCAGATCCAGCGCAGCGGCCAGATGAGATGGGTTCACCAACGGTTCGTCCCCCTGAACGTTGACGATGAAGTCGTGATGGGCGTACCGAGGGAGTCGGGCGACCTCCGCCACCCGATCCGTTCCCGATGGGTGAGAGGCGTGCGTCATCTCCACCGTGGCGCCGAAGCGCGTGGCGGTCTCCGCGATCTCCTCACTGTCGGTGGCGATGACTACCGACGAGAAGAGATCCGCGTCGGTGACCCGCCGCCACACCCACTCGATGAGCGGGCGCCCCGCCAGCCGATGAAGCGGCTTGCGCGGGAGGCGGGTCGAAGCCAGCCGGGCCGGAATCACGCCGAGAGCAGGGCGCATCCGATCGGCTGATACGAGGGGTTGAGTGGCGCGCAAGAAGCAATTATCACGCCACGAAAGTTACCTCGTCACCGGCCGTTTGTCAAAGCGAACCGGTGCTCCCGTCACCCGCGGCTCCTCCCGTCACCCGCGGCTCGTCCCGTCACCCGCGGCTGCTCCCGTCACCCGCGGCTCCTCCCGTCACCCGCGGCTCCTCCCGTCACCCGCGGCTCCTCCCGTCATCCTGAGCGAAGTCGAAGGATCCCGCGCCGAACCCGGCAGCCACGCCGACGCCCGCCCCCCCCCACTCAGAGTTCGAAACCCGTGCCCAGGCTGAAGACCGGGCGGAGCGGCCCGGACGGGTCCACGTGCACCAGCGCCTGCAGCAGGAAGAACCGGAGCCCGCCGCCAATGCTCTGCTCCAGGGGCGGCATCTCCTGCCCGCTGAGCCAGGCCGCGCCCGTGGTGTGAATCAGGCGCAGATCCGGCGAGCCCAGGACCGGCACCCGCACGAAGGGGAGCGGAATGTCGTACCGCGTTTCGAGGAAGACGAGCCGATCGCCGCGCATCGCGGCGGTGTCCAGGGTCGGAATGGTTCCCCCACCACCGAGGATCGTCCAGCGCTGCGCGGGAGCGGGCTCGTTACCGAGGGTCTGGTGCGTGCGACCGCGCAGGTTGATGGTGTGATTCCAGAGTACCGGCATCTGCCAGCGCATCTCGGAGATCAGGTGGACGAACTCGAAATCACCGAGACCGGGCGGCGCCCACTCCACGGAGAGGTCGCCATGGAAGCGGGTGAGCGCGCCGCGCCAGGCGAACAGCGCGCCCGGAGCCACCGAAAACACCTCCCCGTCGTCGATCGGCGGGTTCTCGCGCCACGGCTCGTCCCGGCCCAGGAACGACCAGACGTTGGCCTCCTGCAGCGAGCGGTCTCGCGAGCCGCGCACGGTCACCCGCGGGCCCACGAAGCTCTCGCCCTGGATCAGCGGCTGACGTTGTCGCCGCTCCAGGCGGAGCAGCGCGACGTCCGATTCATGGTAGTCACGAACGTCGCTCCGTAGCACGAGGGTGCTGAGGGTGTTCATCAGCGGCCCGCGAATCCATGCCTCGTTGGTGAACGACTCGCGCGCGGCCTCGGCGGTGACCCACGTGCCTCTCCCGAGCGGAACGTCCACCGCCATGCTTCCGCCGACCGCCCGCCGCACCGTCGAATACGATACGCTGCCCCGCACCGCCGGCGGCACCGTGTCCCGCCGGATCAGGAACTGAGCGCCCCAGCGTGCCGTAACCCCGTTCACCCGATCGTAGGTGGGAACCCCGAGTCCGAAGATCCCGGTGGTGCCGACGCGTGCCGGAAGCGCCGGCGGCACGATTCGCAGCGTGTGAATCCCGGCCTCGTACGCCAGCGTGGTCTGTACCGTGGTGGGGAGCTCGTGTACCTCACCGTGCTCTGCCAGCCGCGACAGGTACAGCTCGCCTGCCACCGACGCGAGTTCCCCTTCGATCCGCGCCCCTGGACGGGTGAAGAGCGCCCCGCGAACCACGGCGACAGAGCCACCCACCCTCCCCGCCAGGCGAACCTCGGCCCTCACGATCAGCAGGTCGCCGTCGCTGTCGAAGTCGGCCGGCAACACGGTATCCCGCTCCACCAGCGTGTACCGGTTCCGCTCCAGGATCCCGGCGAGAACCCGGTTCGCCGGGTGGTTCACGTCTCCCTCGATCCGCACCGCCTGTGAGGCGGCGGGCGTGGCGACGATCAGCGGCAGGAGGAGGAGCAGCGCCTGCAGGAGTGCCCATCGGGATTTCATCGGGTCTGCTCCAGGAAGTTGCGGATCAGGGTATGCCCGTGCTCGCTCGCAATCGACTCCGGGTGAAACTGTACCCCCCACACCGGGTGTTCACGATGGCGGATCGCCTGGATCTCGTGCTCGTAACCCGGCTCGGCCGTTCGCGCCAGAACCTCCAGCTCCGCAGGCACGCTCTCGGGAGCGATCACCAGCGAATGGTACCGCGCGACGGTGAACGGTGACGGGACATCGGTGAAGAGGGTACTACCGCTGTGCGCCACCGGCGAGGTCTTGCCGTGCATCATCCGCTCCGCTCTCACCACCCGCGCACCGAACGCCTGCCCGATCGCCTGGTGCCCCAGGCACACGCCCAGCACCGGCGTCGTGGGCCCCATCTCCCTGATCACCTCCACGGAGACTCCGGCCTCGGTCGGCGTACACGGGCCGGGAGACACGACGATGCCGGCCGGGGCGAGGGAGCGCACCTCCTCGACGGTGAGGGAATCGTTGCGGTGCACCTGGAGATCGGCACCCTGCTCACCCAGGAGCTGCACTAGATTCCAGGTGAAGCTGTCGTAGTTATCGATAACCAGAATCATGACATACGGTGTGTGTGCGAGAGAGCCGCTCGGGTGCCGTCAGGCGCGTGGGTGAAAGGAGCGATGCACCTCCGCGAGGTAGCGCCGGTCCACGTGTGTGTAGATCTGCGTGGTGGCGATGTCCGCATGCCCCAGCATCTCCTGCACCGCGATGAGATCCGCGCCACCTTCCAGCAGGTGAGTGGCGAAGGAGTGGCGGAGCGTGTGAGGGCTCACCGTCTTGCGGATGCGGGCCGTCTCGACGTGGCTCCGCAGGATCTTCCACACCCCCATCCGCGTGAGTGGCTTCCCCCTGGAGTTGAGAAAGACGCGGCCCTCCCCCGCGCCGCGTTCCAGACGTGGCCGTGTCTCCCGCAGGTAGATGGCGAGGGCGCCCACGGCACGGCGACCGATCGGCACCAGCCGCTGCTTTCTCCCCTTTCCCAGGACGCTGGCGTATTCACCCTCCAGGTTCAACTCCACCAGCCGAAGGGAGATCAGCTCGGAGACGCGGACGCCGCTCGCGTAGGCGAATTCCAGCATGGCGCGATCGCGCCACGCGAGAGGGTGCGCGAGATCCGGTGCTTCGAGAAGCGCCTCCACTTCGGCGACGGTGAGCACCTCCGGCAGGCGCCGCCACCCGCGCGGTGTCTGAAGCCGGTCGCTGGGGTCCGCCACCACCAGGTTCTCGCCCAGGAGAAAGCCGAAGTAGCTTCGGATCGCCGAGAGGTTCCGGGCGATCGACGTGGCGGAGAGTCCCACGTCCTTGAGCTCCAGCACGAACTCACGCAGCAGCGCGGTGGTCGCGGTCGAGGGTCCGGCGCATCCGCGGCTGACGAGAAACGCCGCCAGCCGCACGATGTCGTGCCGGTAAGCCGTCAGTGTGCGCTCCGAAAGACCCCGCTCGAAGGTCAGGTGGTCGAGGAAGGGCTGAACGTGGAAGGCACGGGGCGGCGCGACACGTTCGGGAACCGGAGCGGGAGCAGCGTCGCGTTTCACAGGCCCTCCGGATCACGGTCCGTGCGTCGCGAGCGCCACCACCAGGCGGCCACCCCGGCGAGCACAAGCGCCGCCAGCAAACCCGTCCACCGACCGGAACTCTGCAGCATCACGAGGATGCTCTCCCAGTTGCTCCCGAAGGCGACCCCGACATAGACGAGCAGCCCGTACCAGAGGGCCGAAGCGGTTGCGATCGGGATCGCAGAACGCACCAGCCCGAGTCCCGCCACGCCGGCGAAGGCGGGGACCACTGCCCGGAACATCGGGAGAAATCTGCTGACGAAGATCACCCCGAAACCGAAGCGGGTGTAGAAGGCCCCCAGCGCTGTGAGCTGTCCCGGCCGCAGAATGAGGTGCCCGATGTGACTCGAGAAGAAGCGTGGCCCGAAGTGTCGGCCGAGCATGAAGACGAGCAGCGCCCCCAGGACATTGCAGATCCAGACGACCAGAAACACGGTGAGCGGGTCCACCTGCCCCCGGCCGGCGAGCACTCCGCCAACCAGGACCACCACGTCTGCCGGCACCGGCGGCACGATGTTCTCGAGTGCGGCCAGCGCTCCCAGCACCAGGTAGATGACGAAATCGGGAGCGTCGAGCAGCCGGTCCAGAAGCGTCTGGAAGAGCTCGCGCACGGTTCCCGCGCCTCAGCGTACCTGGATGGCGGCGTGACGGCCGTGCACGGCGTCCTGGTCCTCGATCCGGTCGATCAGGGCGACCGCATGAACGGCGAGTCCCTCGCGAGCGCCGATCCACCCCATTCCCTCGTTGCTCTTCCCCTTGATGGAGACCTGCCCCGGAGCGATCACCAGCGTCTCCGCCAGCCTGGCCCGCATCGCCGCGCCGTGGGGACCCAGGCGCGGCGACTCCGCGATCACGGTGACATCCACATTGACCACCTGGTAGTTCTCCTCGTGCAACAGCTCCACCGCCCGCGCCAGAAGTCGGATGGAATCGGCCTCCCGCCAGCGCTCGTCCGAGGGAGGAAAGTGGGTGCCGATGTCACCCAGGCCGGCCGCGCCGAGGATCGCGTCGGTCACCGCGTGCGCCACGGCATCCGCGTCCGAGTGGCCGTCCAGACCCGGGTGGTCGGCGATCGTCACTCCGCCCAGGATGAGCGGTCGATCGCTGGTGAATCGATGAGAATCGTAGCCGTGTCCGACGCGCATCCGCCTGCCGCAGGTGTCTGGTATGGAAAAAGGGAACAGTCGATACCGATTCGACCATTCCCTCTGAGTACAGCCGGTCGGGTGAGGAGATCCTCACCCGCTGTCCTCACTCCTCCCAGCGCCGGATGGCGAGGGAGACGTTGTGCCCGCCGAAGCCGAAGCTGTTGGAGAGAGCGAGGCGGATCGGCCGCTCCACCGCCCCTTCCGTGACGTAGTTCAGGTCGCAGTTGGGGTCGCGCTCGTTGAAGTTGATGGTCGGCGGCACCTTCCCCTCACGGCAAACCAGCGCCGTGATCACCGCCTCCACACCGCCTGCCGCACCGAGCGTGTGACCGGTCATGGACTTGGTGGAACCGACGAGGATGTCGTACGCTCGCTCGCCGAGCGTGGTGCGGATCGCCGCCGTCTCGTTCATGTCGTTGGCCGGAGTCGAGGTGCCGTGGGCGTTGATGTAGTCCACGTCCTCCGCCGAAGCGCCCGCGCCGCGCATGGCGAGCTTCATCGCCCGGACGGCACCCTCGCCGCCCGTGGCCGGCGCCGTGATGTGGTAGGCGTCTGCCGTCTGCCCGTAGCCCACCACCTCCGCCACGATCTTCGCCCCCCGGCGCCGCGCGTGCTCCAGCTCCTCAAGAACCAGCACGCCCGCACCCTCGCCGAGTACGAATCCGTCACGCGTCGCGTCGAAGGGACGGCTCGCCGTTTCCGGCGAATCGTTGCGCTCCGACAGCGCGGTCATCGCGGCGAATCCCGCGATGGTCATTCCCGTCACGCTCGCCTCCGTACCCCCGGCGATCATCACCTCCGCCTCTCCATGCTGGATGGAGCGGAAGGCGTTGCCGATCGCGTGCGCTCCGGACGCGCAGGCCGAAACCGTCGCGTAGTTCGGCCCCTTCGCACCGTACCGGATCGACACCAGGCCCGCCGCGATGTCCGCGATGAACATCGGCACGAAGAAGGGCGAGACGCGGCTCGGACCCTTCTCGAAGAAGCGGCCATGCTGCTCCTCGAAGGTGTCGATCCCGCCGATGCCGCTCCCGATGATCACCCCGAACGTATCGGGATCGATCGAATCCCGGTTCTCGTCGAGCCCCGCCTCCCGCATCGCCTGCACGGAAGCGGCGATCGCGAGCTGAGCGTACCGGTCGGTTCGCTTCGCTTCCTTGCGGTCGATGTACTCGGCCGGGTCGAAGTCCTTCACCTCGCAGGCGAAGCGCACCGGAAAGCCGGACGCATCGAACTGCTGGACCGGCGCAGCTCCGCTCACGCCGGCCAGAAGGGACGCCCAGCTGCTCTGGACGTCCTTTCCGACCGCCGTAAGCAGCCCCGTACCGGTGATCACCACACGGCGACTCATGGGCCGTTCCCTTCCTGGTTGATCAGGGGCGCCGGACGGCTCAGCCCTGGTTCTGCTGGATGTAGGCGATCGCGTCGCCGACGGTCTGCAGTTTCTCGGCGTCCTCGTCCGGGATCTCGATGCCGAACTCCTCCTCGAAGGCCATGACCAGCTCCACGGTGTCGAGCGAGTCGGCGCCCAGATCCTCCACGAACGAGGCCTCCGGGGTCACCTTCTCCGCCTCGACGCCCAGCTCGTTGATGATGATGTCCTTGACCTTCGTCTCGATGTCCGCCATCGGTGATTCTCCTGTGAGATTGAGTGGTACGCGTCAGACGAGCGACTGCACCTACGGGATCCTACTAGATCACCATCCCGCCGTCCACCACCAGTACCTGGCCGGTGATGTACGCTGCTCCCGGTCCAGCCAGGAAGCGAACTACGGAGGCGATGTCCTCGGGCTCGCCCAGACGGCCGAGCGCGATCTGCTGCATCAGCGCTTCACGCGCCTGCTCCGGAAGTTCGGACGTCATGTCCGTCGCGATGTAACCCGGAGCGATCGCGTTGACAAGGATGCCGCGTGAAGCCAGCTCCTTCGCGACCGACTTGGTGAGGCCGATGAGGCCGGCCTTGGAGGCGGCGTAGTTCGCCTGCCCCTTGTTGCCCGTCACGCCCACCACGCTGGTGATGTTGATGATGCGGCCGGACCTGCGCTTCATCATCCCGCGCGTCACCGCACGGATGGCGTTGAACGCGCCGCGCAGGTTCGTGTCCAGTACCGCGTCCCAGTCCTCGTCCTTCAGCCGCATCAGCAGGTTGTCTCGCGTCACCCCGGCATTGTTCACCAGGATGTCCGGCGTTCCCATCGCCGATTCGACGCGCTGGAACAGCTCGTTCACGCTCGCCGAGTCCCCGACATCCGCGTCGAAGCCGGCGTGACCGTCACCCGGGAGGGAATCCGCGGCGGCGGCGGCGCGCGACTGGTCGCGGGCTACCACGGCCACCCGGCAGCCACCTTCCGCCAGCGATCTCGCGATGGCGAGGCCGATGCCTCGCGATGCTCCCGTAACCAGCGCGATCTGCCCTTGCAGCTCCACGATCAACCCTCCCCCAGGTAGGATTCGACTTCCTGCGCGGTTCCCAGCGTGCGGACCGGGAGATCCCGGCTGATCCGCTTCAGTAGCCCGGCGAGCACATTACCGGGACCGACTTCGAGGTAACCGGTGAGCCCTTCCGAAACCATCGTCTGGAGCGAGGCGACCCACCGTACGGGAGAGGTCAGCTGCTCCACGAGGAGCTCCCGGGCCCGCGCACCTTCCTCGATCGGCTCCGCCGTCACGTTGGACACGACGGGGTAGGCCGGGTCGCGAAGGTTGACCCCTGAAAGCGCCTCGCGCAACCCGCCCTCGGCCACCTGCATCAGCGGCGAGTGGAAGGCGCCCGAGACGTTCAGCGGGATCACGCGCCTGGCACCCGCGGCCTTCGCGAGCTCACCGGCCCGTTCCACCGCGGGCACGTCGCCGGAGATCACGATCTGGCCGGCGGCGTTGAAGTTGGCGGGCACCACCACGTGCTCACCATCCGAAGCCTGGGTGCAGACGGCTTCGGCCGCTGCATCATCCAGGCCCAGAATCGCCGCCATGGTACCCGGCCGCGCGCGCCCGGACTCCAGCATCAGCTCGCCGCGGCGGCGAACGGTGCGGACGGCGTCCGCGAAATCGATGGCACCCGCCGCCACGTAGGCGCTGAACTCGCCGAGCGAGTGGCCGGCGGCGAGCGCGACCGCCGGACGCCGGCGCTGCAGCACGCGCCACACCGCGACGCTGTGCACCAGGATCGCGGGCTGCGCGTTGACGGTGCTGGTGAGTTCCTCCTCCGGGCCTTCCCAGCAGAGCCGGGAGAGCGGGAAGCCCGAGCGTTTCGTCCGCTTCGGTGAAGGTGTCGCGAGCTTCGGGGAAGGCGCCCGCCAGGTCGCGGCCCATTCCGACGAACTGCGAGCCCTGCCCCGGGAAGAGGAGGCCGATGCGGTCGTTCACAGCCGCACCACGTTCGCCGCCCACGTGAAGCCGGCGCCGAACGCCACCATCAGCACCAGCGAGCCCGGGCCGATTCGGCCCTGCTCGCGCGCCTCGTCCAGCGCGACAGGAACCGAGGCGGAGCTCATGTTGCCGTAGCGATCGACGTTCACGAACACCCGGTCCATTCCGATGCCCGCGTACCTGGCGGTGCTCTCGATGATGCGGATGTTGGCCTGATGCGGAACCAGCAGGTCGATCTCGTCCCCGGTGACTCCTGCCCGACGGAGCGCACCCTCGGCCGCCTCGCACATGGCACGTACGGCGGCCTTGTACACCTCGGGCCCCGCCATCTTCACCAGGTGAGAGCGCTCATCGAGTACTGCGATGTCCAGCGGGATCTTCGCGCCGCCACCGGGGCGATAGAGAAGCTCCGCCAGCGTACCGTCGGACTTCATGAAGGAGGAGAGGATCCCGCGCTCCGTGCCTTCCGCGCGGCGCACCACCGCCGCGCCCGCGCCGTCGCCGAACAGCACGCAGGTCGTGCGGTCCGTCCAGTCCACGATGGAGCTCATCTTCTCCGTGCACACCACGAGCACGTTCTCCGCCTGCCCTGTGGCGATGTGCCCCGTGGCCATGGAGAGCCCGTAGAGGAAGCCGGAGCAGGCGGTGGCGAAGTCGTAGGCGCCGGCACCACGGGCGCCGAGAAGCGCCTGGATGTCGCACGCCGTCGAGGGAAGGAGCCGGTCCGGTGTGGCCGTGGAGACCAGGATCAGGTCCAGCTGTTCGGGCGTCAGCCCGGCCTCACGAAGGGCTGCCCGTGCGGCCGCGGCGCCCATGTCCGCGGCGCCCACGTCGCTGGCCGCCACGCGCCGCTCCCGGATTCCCGTCCGCGTCCGGATCCACTCGTCGGAGGTCTCCACCATCCGCTCGAGCTCCGCGTTGGTCAGCACGCGCTCGGGCAGGTGACGCCCGGTTCCGGCGATCTCCGCGATCGCACCGCCATTGCTCCGCATCATTCGCTCTGTCCCGCCGCGGCCAGCTTCGCCAACCGGTTCTGGATGTGAGTCACCATCCCCCGCTCCACCGACTGCGCCGCTACGCGGATCGCGTTCCGGATCGCCCTCGGTGGCGAGCCACCGTGACAGATGATGGTCACGCCGTTCACCCCGAGCAGCGGAGCCCCTCCGTACTCGGTATAGTCGAGCGCCTGGAAGATTCGCGTAAAGTCCAGCTCGGCGCTCGCGGCTTCCGCTTCCCTGCGCAGCATCTGCACGATGAAGCCGGCCACCGACTCGTAGAACTTGAGCAGCACGTTGCCGACGAAGCCGTCACAGACCAGCACGTCGCAGTGCTGGTCGATGATGTCGCGACCCTCGATGTTGCCGACGAAGTTGAGCTTCGGCTCCACCGAGAGCAGCCGGTGTGTCTCCACCGCCAGTTCGTCGCCCTTCTCCGGCTCCTCGCCGATGTTCAGCAGCCCCACCCGCGGCCGCTCGACTCCCATCAGGTCCTGCGCGTAGATGGTGCCCAGGTGCGCGAACTGAACCAGGTGGTGGGGGCGGGTATCCACGTTCGCGCCGGCATCCAGCAGCAGAACGTGCCCGCTCCGCGTGGGGAGAACCGTGCCGATCGCCGGCCGGTCCACCCCGCGGAGCGGGCGAAGGATCATCAGGGAGCCGGCCATCACCGCGCCCGTGGAACCGGCGCTGATGAAGGCGTCGACCTCTCCCTTTTTGTGCAGGTTCAGCCCCACGACGATCGAGGAGGCCTGCTTGCGACGGATCGCCTGCGCAGGTGACTCCCCCATCTCGATCCTCTCGGGCGCATGCACGATGTCGATCCGATCGCGCTGCGCCTCCGGGTAACGGGCCAGTTCCGCCTCGATGCTCTCGCGATCGCCGACCAGCACCAGCTGGAAATCGGAATCCAGAGAGTTCAGCGCTCCGACCGCGCCCTCCACCTCGATGGCGGGAGCACGGTCGGAACCCATCGCATCCAGCGCGATCCGCATCGCGACTGGAGTGTGCTAGAGCTCTTCGACTTCCAGGCGCTGCACCTGCCGATAGTAGCCGCAGGTGGAGCAGACGCGATGCGGGACCTGGGGGTCGCCACACCGCGGGCAGTTGTTGATCGTCGGCATCTGCGCCTTGACGTGCGTGCGACGCTTGCGCTGGCGCTGCTTGGATTGGCGCTTCTTGGGAACGGCCATGAGATTAGCCCTCTCGGGAAATGGTCAGTCGAGCTTCACGTTCTTCAGTGCGTCCCACGGGCTGCTCCGTTCCTCCGGAATGCAGTCGCAGGAGCCCTCGTTGAGGTCGGTGCCGCACTGCGGGCACAGACCCCGGCACGCGTCGTTGCACAGCACGAACTCCGGCACGTGCAGGAGGATCTGCTCCCGCAGTGCGGGCCGCAGGTCCAGGTCGTCCCCACGGCGCGGCAGCGGGTACACCTCCCCCGCGAGCTCCGCCTCTTCCTCCTCTTCCAGATCCTCGTAGAGAAGGTCGATCTCCTCATCGATCCGGTGCGGCACCGCGGTCACGCAGCGACGGCACTCCAGCTCCACGAGCAGCTGCACGCGCCCGCGCACGAGCACGCCCTCACCCACCGGGCGCGCGTCCATCTCGAGGCGCACCGGTTCGCGGAGCGTGATGTTCAGACCTTCGAACAGCGGATCCTCGGGAGAAAGATCCCCCGCAACACGCACTTCGCCGCGTGTGACGGCCGTCAGGCTCAAATTCAGCATAAACGGAAAAGCTAGCGGTGGAGCGGTCGAGTGTCAACCCGACGGACCGCCCTCTGAGCGACGCTCAGCAGGGTGACTCCCGCACCCCCGCCCGCGTCAACGCGGCCGGCGATCGCGGCCGCTGTCCAGCAGCAGTGAGGTCATGAAGCTCACCAGGCTGATGACCACGGAACCGATCAGCGCCGCGGCGAAGGAATCCACGTGGAAGGCGATGCCGAAGCCGCGCGCCACCCAGGCGGCGAGCAGGAGCATCGCGGCGTTGATCACCAGGAGGAAGAGGCCGAGCGTGAGGACGATGAGCCCGCAGGCGAGTCTCCGCAGGATCGGCCGCACCAGGGCGTTCACCAGCCCCAGGATCAGGGAGATGGCGAGGAAGGCGGCGGGCGGGGCATCCAGCCGGATCCCGGCCACCAGGTAGGTGGCGGCGGCCACGGCGGCCGCGGCGGCGAGCCAGCGAAGAAGCAGCTTCATGGCGGGGAAGTCGTCGCGGGCGGGCGGCGGCAGGGAACTTCCCTGCACCGCCCGAACGGCGTCAGCCGACCAGCTCGGAGTCCTTGAAAAAGAAGCGGATCTCCTGCGCGGCGTTCTCGTCGGAGTCCGAGCCGTGCACAGCGTTCCGGCCCTTGCTCTCCGCGTACAGCTTGCGGATCGTGCCCTCCGCCGCCTCGGCCGGATCCGTCGCGCCGATCACCTCGCGATAGCGGCTCACGGCGTCATCACCCTCGAGCGCGATGGGGACCACCGGGCCGGAGGTCATGAACTCCACGAGCTCGCCGTAGAACGGCCGCTCGCGGTGCACGGCGTAGAACTCGCCCGCCTCCTCGCGCGAGAGCTGCGTGAGGCGCATCCCGAGGATGCGGAACCCCTCACCCTCCAGGTGTGCGATGATCTTTCCGGTGTGGCCGCTGGCGACCGCGTCGGGCTTGATGATGGCAAGTGTGCGGGACATGGAATCTCGAGTAGAAATTACGATGTATGGAATCAGGAACTACGAACTACGAATGCTGACGAACAACGAACAACGAACAACGAACAACGAACAACGAACAACGAACAACGAACGACCCGTCCCCCTATCTTCCGAACAGCTTCCTCAACACATCCCCACGCGTCAGATACCCCGTCAGCTTCCCTTCCGAGACGACGGGGAGGCGATCCACGTTCTTGTTCACCATCACCGAGACGACCTCGTTGAGCGACTGGTCTTCGGAGATGCACATGACGGAGCGCGACATGATTTCGCGCACCGGGCTCGCCAGGAGCGCCAGGTCGCGTTCCGCCTCCCCCGGGGGCGCCGCGCCGATGCGCCCGGTCATCGGGAGCATGTGGCGAAGCAGGTCGCGGTCGGTGACGATTCCCAGGACCTCGCGCTTCTCGTTGACGACCGGCACCGATTTGAGTTCGTGGCGGCTGAGCAACTCGAGCAGCTCGCTCACCGGGGTGTCTGGATAGACCCGAAAAACTCGCTGCGTCATGATGTCGCGAACGGAGAGCCGCGGCTGCACGACCAGGTCGCGGAGCGCCGGGATCTGAAGCACCTCGTCCGGCGAGCGGGCGGCCAGCAGCGCCTCGATCACACCCTCCTGGCGCAGGGCGCGAGCCAGGTTCGCGACCATCTGCAGATAGCGGTTGGTCGCGCTGGGCGGTGCGAGCACCAGGACCACCACCCGCTCCGCTCCGTTGGCCGCGTCCGCGGTCACCTGGAGCGGCTGCTCGGCGACGCCGATCGCCACCACCAGGTGGTCCACTGCCTCGGTGCGCATGTGCGGAAGCAGAACCCGGTCGCCTACGTGCACCACGTCACGGATCCGCTCCTCGGTGGTGAGCCGCTCGAGCCGTTCCGGGTGGAGCACCGCTCCGGACGCCACCATCCGCCCCACCAGCTCGGCGATGGCGCCACGCAGCGAACCCGCTTCGAGCGGCGCAACCACGTGCTCCGCCGACAGAACCTCCATCAGACGCATGAGATCTCCCGGACGATGCCGTCGTCGCGCCGCGGTCGCCGCATTACGCGGCGGCTCCCAGCGCCTCCTGGATCAGGCCCACCACGTCGAGGGGCCGCCTGGCGACGCCGATGCCGTTGTCCCTGAACGCCTGGATCTTCTCCTCGGCCGTACCCGCCGACCCGGAGATGATGGCGCCCGCGTGCCCCATACGACGCCCCGGAGGGGCAGTCTGACCGGCGATGAAGCCGACCACGGGCTTGGAGAGGTTCTCCTTGACGTAGCGGGCGGCGTCCTGCTCGTCCGTGCCGCCGATCTCCCCGATCATGACGATCGCCTCGGTCTCCGGATCCGCCTCGAAGGCCGCGAGGCAGTCGATGAAGCTGGTGCCGTTGATCGGGTCGCCGCCGATGCCAACGCAGGTCGTGGTGCCCAGTCCCGCGCCCTTGAGCTTGTAGACCACCTCGTAGGTGAGCGTACCGCTTCGCGAAACCAGCCCCACGTTCCCCGGATGGGTGATGTTCCCCGGGATGATGCCGACCTTGCTCTGTCCCGCACTGATCAGCCCCGGGCAGTTAGGCCCGAGCAGACGCGCGCCCTTCTCCATGATGTAGGGACGCACGCGGGTCATGTCCAGCACGGGCACACCCTCGGTGATGCAGACGATGAACTCGATGCCGGCGTCGGCCGCCTCGAACATGGCGTCCGCGGCGAACGCAGGCGGCACGTAGATGACCGAGCAGTTCGCCCCCGCCTCCTTCACCGCCTCCTCGACGGTGTTGAAGATCGGCACCTGCCCCTCGAACTTCTGACCACCCTTACCGGGGGTTACGCCCGCCACCACGTCGGTGCCGTACTCCATCATCTGCTTCGCGTGGAACGAGCCGTCGCGGCCCGTGATCCCCTGGATGACGAGGCGGGTATTCTTGTCGATGAAGATGCTCACTTGCCCTCTCCCTTTGCCAGAGTCACCGCCCGCTCCACCGCGGCGTCCATGTCGGTCATGGCGCTGAAGCCAGCGCCCTCGAGGATCTGAATCGCCGCCTCCTCGTTGGTCCCCGTGAGGCGGATCACGATCGGCACCTTGATGTCGATCTGGCGGGTCGCGGTCACGATGCCGTTTGCCACGTCATCGCAACGCGTGATGCCGCCGAAGATGTTGAACAGGATCACCCGCACGGCCGGATCGGAGGTGATGATGCGGAAGGCGTTCACCACCTTCTCCGGGTTGGACGAGCCGCCGATGTCCAGGAAGTTGGCCGGTTCGCCCCCGTAGTACTTCACCAGGTCCA
Organism: uncultured Gemmatimonadales bacterium; assembly: GCA_963793235.1. GTDB lineage: Bacteria > Gemmatimonadota > Gemmatimonadetes > Longimicrobiales > Longimicrobiaceae > CAWBZF01. Next base: position 60,433 of record CAWBZF010000006.1, on the reverse strand, counting down.
TGGTGGCCATGGCCAGGCCGGCACCGTTCACGCAGCAGCCGACGTCACCGTCCAGCTTGATGAAGGTGAGCCCGGCCTCGCGCGCCTGCACCTCCGACGGATCCTCGGAGCTCTCGTCGCGCAGCCCCTCGATCTCCGGCTTGCGGAAGAGCTCATTGTCGTCCACATCCATCTTGGCGTCGATCGCCTTGATCTCGCCGGACGGCGTGGTGATCAGCGGGTTGATCTCCGCCAGCGACGCGCCGGCCGCAACGAACGACTGGTACAGCTGCTCGATGATGCGGGCAGCGGTGCGCTGCTGCTTGATGTCGTCGTAGAGCTCCGTCGCCAGCCAGTAGGCCTGGTGCGGGAGGAGCCCGAAGCGGGGGTCGACGGCGAGCTTGCGGATCGCGTCGGGGTTCGTGTGCGCCACCTCCTCGATGTCCACGCCGCCCTCGGCCGATACCATGAACACCGGGCTCTTGCTCCCGCGGTCCACGATGACGCCGACGTACGCCTCGCTCTCGATGTCCTCGGCGGGGGTGACGAGCACCTTCTCGACGGTGAGGCCGTTGATCTCCATCCCGAGGATCCGCGAAGCGTGCTCGCGCGCCTCCTGGGGGGTCTTGGCGAGCTTCACACCGCCGGCCTTCCCGCGGCCGCCGGAGTGCACCTGCGCCTTGACCACCACCATTCCGCCGTACTGGGCGGCGATGCGCTCCGCCTCATCGGCGGTCGCGGCGATCTCCCCCGGCGGCACCGGTATTCCGTGGTCGCGGAAGATCTCCTTCGCCTGATACTCGTGGATGTTCATAAATGCGATTGTAGATTGTGAATGTTGAATTTTGAATCATCCGGAATGAGAGCTGTCGCAATTCACAACTCACGATTCACACTTCAAAATTCCCCTCGCCGGATCTCCGTACCCGCACCCCCTGCCACCGCTGCCCCACCCTGATCCAGCCGGGCGATGATGGCGCGCTCGCCGCCGCCGCGCACGAACTGGATCGCCGCCTCCACCTTGGGGCCCATGCTTCCGGCGGCGAACTCGCCCGACGCGAGCAGGGCCTCGGCCCCGGCGACGCTGAGCTTGCGCAGCGGCCGTTCCTGCGGGGTTCCGTACCCGGCGTAAACGCACTCCACGTCGGTGAGGATCAGGAGAACGCTGGCGCCGATGTCAGACGCGAGCACGGCGGCGGCGCGATCCTTGTCGACAACGGCGTCCACCCCGTCCAGCCCGAATTCCGCGTTTTCGTAGACCGGGGTTCCTCCGCCCCCCGCGGCGATTACCAGGTGGCCCTCCGCGACCAGCGTGCTGATCAGTTGGTGCTCCACGATCTGAATGGGCCGAGGCGATGGCACCACCCGTCGCCAGCCGCCGCGCACCTCGGCGATCGCCCAGCCGAGCTCGGACGCCACCCGACGAGCGGTCTGCTCGTCCATGACGCGACCGATCGGCTTGGTGGGCCGCGCAAGAGCCGGATCCTCCCGGCTGACCAGCACCTGCGTCACCAGTGTGGCGACACGGCGATCGATGTCGGCCGCGGCGAGCGCGTTCTGCAGCGACTGCTGGACCATGTAGCCGATCCACCCCGCGGTGCCGGCCACGAGTACTCCGAGCGGAAGTGGCGGAGCAACGTCTCGCGCCAGTTCGTTGCGCAGCATCTCGTGTCCCACCTGGGGCCCGTTGCCGTGCACGATCGCGATCCGCCACCCGTCGCGGGCGAGCGAGATGACGGCTTCCAGGCTCTCCCGCGTGTGGCGGAACTGCTCCGAGATCGTTCCCTCCTCACCCGCGGGTGAAAGGGCGTTGCCCCCGAGCGCGATGACGATGCCGGGCGCGCTCATGCGGATCGCGGAGGAAGCGTGCCATCATACGCTCCGCGCACCGGCCGAAGCAAGCTCAAGGACGGCCTCCTGTTGGCTGGCTGGTCTCGGCGACTGCCTCCCGGAGTCGCTCCCAGGTGGCTCCGAAACCGGCCCAGTCTCCGGCCCGGAGCTGCTCTTCCGCCTGCAGCATCAGGGCCCGCGCCCGTTGCATCGCCGCGTCGCCCGGGGCGGGCGCGGGAGCGGGCGCCGCGATGGTGCCCGGCGCCTCCGCCTCGCGCCGCGGCGGCGCCCCTTCGCGGGGGGGCACCGCGTCCTCCCCCAGCAGCGCGGCCACGGCGGCATTCAACGTGGGACGCATCACCACGCGCCGGCTGTGCGCGAGGATCACCCGCTCCAGCTGCGGAATCGCCTGGTTCTGCGCCACCAGGAAGAGGGGTTCCACATAAAGCATCGTACTGTCGATGGGCACCACGATCAGATGTCCTCGCACCACGTCGCTCCCGCTCTGCCGCCAGAGCGAGATCTGCTGGGCGATCTCCGGGTCCTGGTCGATCATCGCCTCGATCTGCTGCGGCCCGGGGATCTGCTCGTCACGTCGCAGCTCGTACAGGATCCGCTCGCCGTAATGCGGCGGGTCGTTCCTGACGATGTACAGCGCCGTCATGTTCTGCCGGCCTCTCGCCACAAAGGGCACCATCAGGAGGAATTCGGGCTCCTCCTGCCCCGGCAGCGGAAGCATGGCGTACGTGGGCCGCACCGGAACGGCCTCGTTCCGGTAGTTTTCCGTGGCCACGTTCCAGACGTCGTCCTTCGTATAGAAGTTGCGCGCGTCCCGGAGGTGATACTCGCCCAGGAGCCGCGACTGCACCTCCATGATGGACGGCGGGACGCGAAGATGACGCTGCAGCGTCTCCGGCATCTCCGCGAGGGGGCGGACCAGCCCGGGAAAGATGCCGGCGTAGGTCTGCAGGATCCGGTCGTCGGGGTCCACCGCGTAAACGCGCACGGTGCCCGTGACGCCGTCCACCACCACCTTCGCACTGTTGCGGATGTACCGTATGGCGCGGCCATCCACCGCCACCGCCGGCGCAAGCGGGAAGGAGGCGGAGGTGGTGAACCCGTCCACGATCCACTGCACCCGACCCTCGTGCACCACCGGTACGGCCGGCCGGTCCTGCGAGAACTGGAGGAACGGGGCAATCGCGCGCGCCCTCTCCACCACCTGGCGGCCGTACACGATCCGGCTCGCGCGCGTGACCTCGCTGGACAGGAGCAGGTTCCGGCTCTGGAAGGCCCATGCGAACACGACCTTCTTCCAGCTGGCATCCAGCGGCACCCCGAGCGGCCCGCCCGCTTCGGTGAGCAGCACGTATCCACGGGTGCGCTCGCTAAAGAAAATGGAGGAGTCCTCCAGCCGGAGTTCAGGCGGGGCCTCCGGCGAGAGCCGCGGGGGGTTGAGGTCCGAAACGTAGAGAACCGGCGCCGCGTCGTCGGTCATTCGCGCGGTGGGGCTCACCACCACGCCCTCGCTCGAGACGTACTGCAGGTGCAGGTTCTGCCAGGTCTGCGCCGTCTCCGGGAGGCGGGAGGGCTCGAGCTCGCGAACGGAGACCGCCACCTGCTCGGCACGTCCCGGCGGGCCGTAGCGGTCCGTGTGCGCGCTGATGAAGTCGTAGTAGGGGAAGAGACTCTGCCGCTGCGCGAAGGCCTGCAGCAGCGGGCGCTCGTCCCAGAGCGGCACGCCCGCGAGCCGGCCGCGCACCCGCTCGGGGTCCAGCTGCGTCGGCGGCATGTAGGGAAGCGGCTGCCGCGTCAGCCCGGCGAGTCCGAATGCCTGGCGGGAGAAGTTCAGGTGGTGCTCTATGTAGGCCGCCTCGCGAGGGAACTCGTTCGGCTCCACGACCAGCTTCTGAACCAGGGCCGGGTACACGTGATGGGTGGCGACGAGCCCGACCACCAGCGTCACCAGGCCGGCGATCGGCAGCCGGCGGCTCCCCTGCCAGCTTCCGACCGCCGTCGCGGCCGCCGCCAGCAGCGCGAGCAGCGTGGCGATCATCAGCCCCGGCAGGCGCGCGTTCACGTCGGTGTATCCGATGGCCCCGCCCACGCCACCACCGGCGATCACCATACCGTACCGGTCCAGCCAGTACGACCACGCCAGCACGACGAGGAAACCGGCCGCCAGCAGGCCGAGGTGCCGTCGTGCAACCGGAGCCACGCGCGGCCTCCCGTCGATCATCCGGATGGCGCTGGTCGCCACGTACGAGGCGGTGACCAGCAGCGCGGACCAGAAGATCGCCAGCCCCGCCAGCGTCTGGAGCCGCTCCAGAACCGGCAGACGGAAGACGTAGAAGGCGACGTCACGCCCGAAAATCGGATCGACCGTCCCCCACACCGAATGCCGCAGGGCAGCGAGCAACCGCACCGGATCCGAGATCGCGACCGAGAGCCACCAGGCGGAGAAGATGGAGATCAGCGCGATGGCACCGTAGATGTATCCCTGCGGGAGCCGTTCGGCGATCTCGATGTTGCCATATCGCCGCCGCACCCGGATGGTGCCGAGCGAGCGCGAGACGAGCCAGAGGTTCGCGAACACGAAGATGCCGACCGGGAGAGCGATCGCGGCGCGCGCGGCGAGCCCGATGCCCCAGAGCGTCCAGAAGACCCGCTCGTGATCCAGCGACCGGTACCAGAGCATCTCCACGAAGAACTCCGCCGCGATCCTCCCCCCGATCAGGAGGAGGAGGATCGCGGCGATCGCGAAGAGGATGGCTTTACGACGGCGCGACCACATCCCGCTCAGACGCTGACTCCCATCCCGCGGAGCCACCCTTCCATGGTGCCCCGGATCTCCTGCAGCCGCTCCGGGGTGCGCGCCTCGTACCGGGCGGTCAGCACCGGCTCGGTGTTGGACACGCGGATCAGGCCCCAGCCATCACCGAAGAGAACGCGTGCCCCATCCACGTCGATCACCTCGTGTTCCCGGGAGAAGTGCTCGATCGCGGCGGCTACCGTCTGCCACTTGGTCTCCTCCGTCGCGGGGTAGCGGATCTCCGGCGTCGAGACGAACTGCGGAAACTCCGCCAGCCGCTCGCTCAGTGATTTTTCCGTGCGGGAAACGATGGATACCAGCAGGCACGCCGCGTACATGGCGTCATCGAAGCCGTAGTAGTCCTCGGCGAACATGATGTGACCCGAAAGCTCGCCGGACAGCAGCGATCCCTCGCGCTTCATCCGCTCCTTGATCAGCGAGTGCCCGGTCTGCGACATGATTGGAACGCCGCCGGCCGCCTGGAAGACTTCGGGGAGCGCCTGAGAGCACTTCACGTCGAAGACGAGCTTCTGCCCCGCGCCTTGTCGCTCCAGCATGTCCAGGCCGTAGAGGAGAAGGAGCGTGTCGCCGCGTACGATCTGGCCCTGGTCGTCCACCGCGCCGATGCGGTCGGCGTCGCCATCGAAGGCCACGCCCAGATCCGCGCCCGTTTCCCGCACCCGTGCGATCAGGTCGGTCAGGTTGGCGTCCACCACCGGGTCGGGATGATGGTTCGGGAAGGTGCCGTCCGACTCGCAGAAGATCGGATCTACCTGGACCCGGTCCCCCAGCGCCCGGAGCAGGTTCACCGCGACCACGCTGCCGGTGCCGTTGCCACAATCGACCACCACCCGGAGCGGGCGATCCACGCGGAAACGAGCGGAGACCTCGCGAACGTACCTGTCGAGAACCTCCGTCTCCTCGGCGCTCCCGTCGCCGGAGACGAAATCCTCGGCCTCGATCAGCGCCCGCAATTCCTGAATGGAGTCACCGAAAAAGGGACGCCCTCCGATGCTCATCTTGAAGCCGTTGTACTCCGGCGGATTGTGCGAGCCGGTGATCTGGATCGCCGCATCCGTTTCGAGCACCGCGCCGGCGAAGTAGAGCCCCGGGGTGGGCACCGTGCCGACGTCCACCACCCGCAGGCCGCAGCTCATCAGCCCGCGGCGCATGGCCGCGGCGAGATCGTCGGAGGTCAACCGGTTGTCACGCCCGAGCGCCACGCGCAACCCCTTCGCTCCATCACGGCGGCGACTCAGCAGCGTACCGAACGCGCGGCCGAGCGACTCGGCGATGCCGGCGTCCACGTCCCGGCCCACCACGCCGCGGATGTCGTACTGCCTGAAGATATGGGGATTGATCATCTCGCTCAGCGGATCGCCGCGATGGCCTCGATCTCCACGGAGCAGTCGCGCGGGAGACGCGCTGCCTGTACGGTGGAGCGCGCCGGGGCGTGGTCGCCGAAGAAGCGGGCGTAGACCTCGTTCATCGCGGTGAACTCCCCCATGTCACTGAGGAACACGGTGGTCTTCACCACCGTCTGCAGAGACGCTCCGGCCGCCTCGAGCACCGCCGAGAGGTTGCGGAGCACCTTCTCCGTCTGCGCCTGAATGTCCCCCTGGAGGATCTCGCCACTCTCGGCGTCCAGCGGGATCTGACCGGCGGTGTAAACGAGCCCACCGTGGACGATCGCCTGGCTGTACGGCCCGATCGCCGCCGGGGCCGCGTCGGTCTGGATTCTCTGCAACTCAGCCATCTCTGCTCTCCGAAACGTGTGTGAGTTCGATCAGATCGTCTGGTGGAGCGCGCCGAGCGCACTCCTCAGCTCGTCGGGTGTGACGGTAGCGACCCCGGGCTTGGCGACCTCTATGGCGGCCGCGAGGTTGGCGAACACCGCGGCCTCCGCCAGCTCTGCGCCGGCGGCCAGGGCGACAGCGATGCACGCGGTCACCGTGTCGCCGGCGCCGGAAACGTCGAACACCTCGCGCGCCACCGCGGGAATGCGGAGCGACTCGCCACTCGCGGAGCGCAGCGCCATTCCCGCCTCTCCCAGCGTCACCAGGAGGTGCTCGCAGCCGAACCTCTGGCGGGCCGACTCCAGCCAGTCGTCGTCATCGGCCTGAAGCGGAACGCCCAGCGCCGCGCTCAACTCCAGTGAGTTGGGCTTGAACACCGTGGCCCCACGGTATTCGAATATGTGGCGGAACTTCGGGTCCACCACCACGGGAGTTCCCATCTGCGCGGCGGCCCGGAGCGCCTCACGGATCACCGGAGGGGTGAGAACGCCCTTGTTGTAGTCCTCCAGCACCAGCACGTCCGCACCATCCAGCGCATCCCGCAGTTCGGCGCCCAGTCGATCCGCGACCGCATCGTCCAGGTCATCGTCCCGCTCGTGGTCGAAGCGCACCACCTGCTGGCTCCGCGCCATGACGCGCGTCTTGGTGGTGGTGGGGCGGTCGGCGGTTTCCACCAGGCGTGCGCGAACCGCGCCGGGCCCGAGTGCCTGGAGTACCCGCCGGATCTCCGAGCCCGCGCCGTCCGTGCCCACGCACCCCAGCACATCGCACGCCGCGCCCAGTTCCGCCACGTTCGCCACCACGTTCGCGGCCCCACCCAGAGCACTCCGCTCCTGCTGTACGTGCACGACCGGCACCGGCGCCTCCGGTGAGATCCGGGTCACCGCACCGGTAAGGTAGACGTCGAGCATCAGGTCGCCGACGACCACGATCCGGGTGTCCGGGGCGCGTGCGAGGATCTCCTCCAGCCGGTCCTGCGACAGCGATGTCATGGAGTGCCGCTGCGGTTCGTGCCGGGCGCATGCCGCCCGAAAGAGCGGCGGAATGTACCCCGGCCACCGGGGGAAGTAAAGGAGAGCGGGCGCTCGTCGGCAGTGGGATCTTCGGCACGTGCCGCGCGGTCCCGCGAGTCCTATATTCGACCGCTTCCCGAGCCCCGCCCCGCCATTGAAGCTCGCTCGCGCAGCACTGATCGCAGGTGCCATCATCGCCGTGCTCGGTCTGGTTTCGCCGGCGGTGTCGCTCGCTGCGGGTATCGCCGTCGGACTCACGCTCGGCAATCCCTGGGTGGCCGTGACCGCGCGTGCCAGCCGCCTCCTGCTGCAGGTTGCGGTGGTCGGGCTCGGGTTCGGACTCGCGCTCGGCGAGGTGTGGGAGATCGGCCGAACAGGGCTGCTGCTCACCCTCGTCGTGGTCGCGGCAGCGCTGGCGGCGGGCATCGCCCTCGGCCGACTCCTGCGAGTCCCCCCCAACACCTCCCGGCTGGTCGCCGTGGGGACCGCGATCTGCGGGGGCAGCGCCATCGCCGCCCTGGCACCCATCCTCCGCGCGGAGGACGACGAGGTGGCCGCAGCGCTCGCCGCGGTGTTCACCCTCAACGCCGCCGGTCTCTTTCTCTTCCCGAAGTTCGGGGAGATCCTCGACCTTCCTCCCGTAGTGTTCGGCTACTGGGCGGCGCTGGCGATTCACGACACCAGCAGTGTGGTGGCCGCCGGCTCGCTGTACGGTGGCGGGGCGCTCGCCGTGGCCACCACGGTGAAGCTCACACGCGCGGCCTGGCTGGCTCCGCTCGCGCTGCTCTGGGCGAGCCGCTCGGGCGGAGGCCAGGGCGCGCGAATTCCCTGGTTCATCGCGGGGTTCGTGGCGGCGGCGCTGATCCGCACCCTGGTCCCCCATCTCGCGGAGTTCTGGACCGCCCTCGCGGCCGCGGCTCGCCACCTGCTGGTTCTGGTCCTCTTTCTGATCGGGAGCGGGATGACCCGGTCCCTGCTCCGCGCCATGGGCCCGCGCCCGCTGATTCAGGCGCTGCTCCTCTGGGTGCTCGTCGCCGCAGGCGCCCTGATCATCCTGCTTCGCATTCCTCTTCCCGCCTGAGCGACATGACCGAGCCAGACCCACAGACTTCGGTATCCGGTTCACTCCCGACTACTCGAGGTGGCCCTGCGGCAGTCGTGCTCGGTTCCACCAACCTCGCCAAGCTGCAGGCGCTGAAGACCGTGGTCGCGGCCGTGCTGCCGGGCACCCCTGTCGTCGGCCTTGCTGTGGACTCTGGTGTGGAGGCGCAGCCGCGCTCGGATCTCGATGCGGTGCGGGGCGCCACCACCCGGGCGCACGCCGCTCTCACCGCGGCGCCCGACGCAGCTTTCGGCGTCGGAATCGAGTCGGGGGTGGACCGGTTCGACGGCTCCACCTTCTGCTTCACCTGGGCCGTCGTGGTACAGCGAAGTGGAGAGATCGGCAGGGGGTGCTCGGCCCGGATCGAGCTTCCTCCGGAGGTCGCGAAGCTGCTGGGGCGTGGCCGTACGCTGGAAGAGGCGCTGATCGCGCATCACGGAGTGGCGGCGGGCGTGGGCCAGCGGGGCGGGGCGATGGGGGTGCTCACCTCGGGTGAAGTCACACGGGTCGACGCGACCATTCACGCGCTGCACTTCGCCTTCGCCCGCTTCCGCGTCCCCGCCCGCCCGGCCCGCTGAGCACCAACGCACGGAAATTGCGCCGGACCCCGGCGAGCGGGCTCCCTTCTGGGCTTCTTCGGGGTGAGGCGTTATGGCAGACCGGGACGGTCGTACGGTGAGGTTGCAGGTCGCAGCGAGCAAGCAGGAGGATATGGGCAAGGGGATCGTCCGTCTCTCGAAGAGTGCCTTCGAAGCGCTGGAGGTGACGGAAGGTGACATCATCGAGATCCGTGGTAAGCGCACAACCGCCGCCATGGCCCTCTCCCCGTACGCCGAGGACGAAGGGATCGAGCTGATCCGACTCGATGGCCTCCTTCGCGCCAATGCCGACGTCGGAATGGGTGACCACGTGGAGGTGGCTCGGGCGGACGTGAAGCCCGCGCGGCGGGTCACCATCGCGCCCGCGCAGCAGAACGTGCGACTGAGCGGCTCGCCGGAGCTGCTTCGCCGCACCCTCTTCCGTCGCGCCCTGGTCGCGGGAGACGTCATCTCCACCGCCGTCTACCAGCGGGCGGAGAGCCCCCCACCCGGCGGCCAGCCACGCTATCCCGAGGACGTCTTCCGGACCTTCTTCCAGCAGCCGGCCTTCGCGCTGCAGGAGATCCGGCTGATGGTGGTCGCCACCCTCCCCCGCGGCATCGTGCAGGTGGCGCCGGACACCGAGATCGAGCTGCTCCCCGAGTTCACCGAGCCGGAAGAGGCGAGGCGTACGGATGTCACCTACGACGACGTGGGCGGTCTCGGAGACACCATCGACCAGGTGCGGGAGATGATCGAACTCCCGCTCAAGCACCCCGAACTCTTCCACCGGCTCGGGATCGATCCGCCCAAGGGGGTTCTGCTGCACGGGCCGCCCGGAACCGGCAAGACGCTGCTCGCTCGCGCGGTCGCCAATGAGGCCGACGCCGAGTTCTTCAGCATCGCCGGCCCCGAGATCATGGGGCGGCACTACGGCGAGTCCGAGGAACGGCTCCGCCAGGTGTTTCAGGAGGCACAGCAGAAGGCGCCTTCCATCGTCTTCATCGATGAGATCGACTCCATCGCGCCGAAGCGCTCCGAAGTGACGGGCGAGCTGGAGAGGCGGGTGGTTGCGCAGCTGCTCACCCTCATGGATGGGCTCGAGTCGAGGCAGAACGTGGTGGTGATCGGGGCGACCAACCGGGTGAACGCGATCGACGAGGCGCTCCGGCGGCCCGGTCGCTTCGACCGTGAGATCGTCATCGGCGTCCCCGACCAGCAGGGGCGTCGCGAGGTGCTGGCGATCCACACGCGAGGGATGCCCCTCTCCGAGGACGTCAGCGTGGACGAGCTCTCACGCGTCACCTACGGCTTCGTGGGCGCGGACATGTCGGCACTCATCCGCGAGGCGGCCATGGAGGCGCTGCGCCGCCACCTCCCGCAGATGGACCTCGACGGTGGCGAGATCCCGCAGGATGTGCTGGAGAACCTGCGCGTGCACCGCTCCGACTTCATGGGAGCGCTGAAGCGCGTGCAGCCCTCCGCCATGCGCGAGATCATGATCCAGGTCCCGGATGTAACCTGGAACGACATCGGCGGGCTGAAGGACGCCCAGCGCGCACTGCAGGAGGGCGTGGAGCTTCCACTGCGCAACCCGGAAGCGTTCCAGCGCCTCGGGATCCGCCCGGCCAACGGCTTTCTCCTCTACGGGCCGCCGGGCACCGGAAAGACGTTGCTGGCGAAGGCGGTGGCTCGCGAGGCGGAGGCGAACTTCATCGCCACCAAGTCGTCGGACCTGCTCTCCAAATGGTACGGCGAATCCGAGCAGCAGGTGGCGCGCCTCTTCGCGCGCGCTCGCCAGGTGGCACCGACGGTGATCTTCATCGACGAGATCGACTCGCTGGCGCCCTCCCGCGGGGGTGGCCTGGGTGAGCCGGCCGTGACGGAACGGGTGGTCAACACCCTGCTCGCCGAGATGGACGGTCTGGAGGAGCTTCAGGGCGTGGTGGTGATCGGCGCCACCAATCGCCCCACCCTGCTGGACCCGGCCCTGCTCCGCCCGGGCCGCTTCGACGAGCTGATCTACGTGACCGTTCCGGAGCCGGAGGCGCGACTGCAGATCCTGAAGATCCACACCTCCGCGATGCCGGTGGGCGAGGACGTGGACCTCCAGACGCTCGCCGATCGCACCCGCGGCTACACCGGCGCCGACCTGGAGGACCTGGTACGGCGGGCGGGCCTCCAGGCGCTTCGTGAGAACCTGCAGGCCGATACCGTGCCGATGCGATTCTTCGAGGAGGCGCTCAAGGAATCGCGCGCCTCGGTTACGCCGGAGATGGAGAAGGAGTACGAGGAGATCACCGAGAGCCTCAAGCGGGAGAGCCCGTTCGGCTCACGGACCATCGGCTTCCAGGCGGCAATCGATCAGATGAACCGCTAAGCGCTACAGGGGGCGGCGCGGGTCGCCGCACCGCGCCCGCCCCATCACAGCCGTGCGCGGACGCCCACCTGAACGCGGGTGCGATCGTACGGTTCGTGGTCGTGATGGAAGCCGAGACCGCACGTGCGCGGACTCAGGTACCCTCCGCCTTCGCAGGTTTCGAGCGAAATCGCGGGAGCCATGCACAAAGGGTCGGCCTCCCGTATGGAAGACCGACCCTTTGCAGTGGAGGTGAGGGGATTCGAACCCCTGTCCGCATACCGATCCCTCCCGATATCTACGTGCGTATTCTGCTGTTCCAGTCTCACTCGTTTGGCGGCCAGCAGACGGCCTCTCACGAGCCAGCCATGTCGTCTCACCTGCTCTACCACGGCACTCGAGCAGGCCAGCCTGAATTTGCGTCGCCTGTTGACCCGGCTCAGGCGGGTCTGATCAACAGACGGGAGGTAAGGAACCAGCTAAGGGTTCTACTTACGCAGCCAGGGCGAAGTTATCGTTCGCAATTACAAGGTTTACCGCTTATTTAACGAGGCACTCGGAGACCTCGGCACGCAACCAGGGCTTCACGACACACGTCGAAGCCAAGTCACCCCCGTGTTTTCAATCAACGCTCTGAATCTAACCGCATCGGCCCGCGGGGTCAAGCCCCGGACCCGGACTGACCGCCGTGCAAGCGGTTGCTGTCCAACCACTTGCGGCATCGACAGGGAGCCCCCTCCGAGCCTGCGGGACTCGTGAAGCGGGACGTTGCGGCTCCCCGCGAGGGCGTGGGTCACGCGGCTTCCAGCAGCTCACCCTGGTAGCGGGCGAGCAGTGATTCCGCCTCCTGCAAACGCGTCACCGCGAACAGCTCCTGCCGGAGAATACGCCCGTTTGGCAGTCCCTTGGTGTACCAGCCCAGATGCTTGCGGAACTCGATCATCGCCTTCTCCTCGTTGCTCTCGAAGGCGATGGCGAGGCGCGCATGCTCCCGCACCATTCGGAAGCGCTCGTCCACGCTCGGATCTCCGGGAATCCGCAGTCCGTCCAGGGCCGCGCGAGCCTGCCTGAAGAGCCAGGGCGCCCCGTGAGAGCCGCGCGCGATCATGATGCCGGCACAGCCGGTGTGATCATGCATGCGACGTGCGTCCTCGCCGGTCCACACATCGCCGTTACCGACGACGGGGATGTCGAGTGCCTCGACGACGGCGGCGATCTCATCCCAGTTGGCGGACCCGCTGTACATCTGGGTGCGGGTGCGGGCGTGCAGCGTGAGCACCTGGGCGCCGGCGTCCTGGCAGCGCAGGGCGATCTCGACCGGATTGCGCGTCTCCTCGCTCCAGCCGCTGCGGATCTTCACGGTCACCGGGATCTGGAGCGACGCGCGCACCGAGCGGATGATCTGCTGCACCAGCCCCAGGTCGCGAAGACAGCCGGAGCCGCCGTTGCGGTTGACCACCTTCTTGACGGGGCAGCCGAAGTTGATGTCGAGGAAGTCCGGGCGGTACACCTCCTCCACCAGGGCCGCCGCCTCGCCCATCGCCACAGGATCCGCACCGAAGATCTGGATGCCGATCGGTCGCTCCTCGTCGTGGAAGCGGAGGTACTCGTGCGTACGCCGATCGTTGCGACGGATCCCCTCCGAGGAGACGAACTCGGAGACCACGACGTCCGCACCATAGGCGCGGCAGAGCCGCCGGAAGGGCGACTCGCTGACGCCCGCCTGCGGCGCGAGGATGAGCGGCACGTGGCCGCCACGGAACTGATCGAGGTACGGGTTGCTCATAGCCGTGAAATATAGCCAGATTCCAGTCCGGATTCAACGCCGCAGGGGCCCCACACCTGCCGGATTGGCGGCTCTCCGGTTTTGACACCCGCCGCGGCCCGGCCTACATTGCGGGCTCCTGTATCGACTTTACCCGTTCCGGACTACGGCGCCGGGAGGATGACTGACATGGAGCTTCGGGAATTTTTCTCTGAGGATGTGGTCAAGCTTGACCTTGAAGGAACCACCAAGGACGAGGTGTTGAAGGAGCTGATCTCCCTTCTCGGACTGGACGAGAAGTCGGAGGGAATCCTCTACAAGATGCTGAAGCGCCGGGAGAACCTCGGATCCACCGGGATCGGTAAGGGGATCGCGATCCCGCACTGCCGCTCGCTGGTGGTGAACCGGCTGCGCGTGGCGTTCGGCCGCAAGAAGGACGGGCTCGATTTCCGTGCGATCGATGAGCAGCCGGTGCACAACATCTTTCTGATCGTGGCGCCCCCTCTGGAGGTGTCGAATCAGTACCTGCCGGTTCTGGGAAAGATCGCGCAGTTCTCGAAGGAGCCGGACGTCGCGGCCCGTCTGCGAGAGATCGAGAGCGCCGGGGAGTTCCTCGGGCTCATCGAAGAGAAGGCCATCTGACGCGGAGAGAGCGATGCACAACCAGCTGGAGATGCTCCTGGAGATCCAGGACCTCAAGACGCAGCGGCGGGAGCTCGAGCAGAACTCCTCCGAGGGGCAGATGGAGCAGGAAGTGTTCAACATGAGCCTGGACGAGGCACTGGCCCAGCTCGAGGAGAAGATCGCCGAGATGGAGGGGGCGCTCGATCCTCGCGTCCGGTCGAGGTACCAGCGGCTGGCGGGGAAGCGGACGCGGACGGTGGTGCCGGTGATCAACGGCACCTGCTACGGTTGCTTCGTATCCGTTCCCACGGCTCTCGCGTCCAACGCCGACCGCAACGAGGAGCTACGGTTCTGCGACTCGTGCGGTCGATTCCTGTACCTCATCGACTGAGCTGCGCCCGGTATTTCCGTGACGCGCACGACGAAGGGCCGGCTTCCATCGGGAAGCCGGCCCTTCTTCGTGTCTCGCCCCGTCAGCGGTCGCTGCGAGTGCCGAACCACGGAAGCCCACGCCGTCGAGCCTCGTTGATCACGATCATCTTGCGAACGAGTGGCGTGTCGTTCACCACCAGTTCGTAATAGTAGACACCCGAGGGTACCCTGCGGCCTGCCGCGTCCTTTCCGTCCCAGTAGGCGATGGTCCGACCCGGTTGGGCAAATGGAGTGTTGATCAGGCGAATCCGCCTGCCGGACGGGTGATCGAGCGCCTCGGGAATGGCTACGACCTGACGAAGGATGTTGTAGACCCGCAGCGTGACCGTTGCCGTATCACCGTTGCGGAATAGGCTTTCCTCCAGTCGAAAGGGAATGAAAGTTTCCGGATTTACCGGGTTCGGGTAGTTCTGCTCCAGCACGAAGCCGGTGTCCTGCTCCAGGGCCGGGTCGCCGCGTGCCTGGGCGCGGGCGTCCGGCGGGGAAAGAGAGCCCGCGAGCAGGAGCACGACGAGCAGAACAGTTCGGGCGCAACACATCGGCACCTCACTGTTCCGGGTTGAAGAGTCCTATCCCTCCGTCGCTGCTGTTCGCGAGGCTCCGGGGAGCCGGGAATTGACCTGATACACCTGATCGGTTCGGAGTATACCAAAAGCCGAGCACGACGGTCAAGGAAGCGTCCTCGGGCGGACCCAGGCGGTCGGATACCGCTGCCGGACCTCGGGGAGCCGGGCGCGGGCTGCCGACTCGTCCTCCCAGCCGCCGGCGATCACCCGGAACACGCCTGCCTCCCGTTCGATGGCCGTCGGCAGCGAGGTGAGCAGGCGCCCGGCGTCCGCCAGGGCGCGCTCTGCCGAGGAAAGGTCGCGAAACGCCGCGATCTGTACCACGAAGCGGCCACTCGCCGCCGCGTCCGCTCCGATCGGGCCGGACCTCTCCTCCGGCTGTTCGTCCGCGACCGTCGGTTGTCGTAAAGTGACCAGCCCGTCCGTCACACCCGGTTCCCCGCTACGCGAATCGTGTCGGGCGGCATCCGCACGCACGTCCGCGCCAACGCCGCCACCGCGCGGGTCCAATCGCTCCGGCCAGAGGGACGGCGCCGTCGCGGCCTCGACCCGCTGCTCCATGCTTGCCACTCCGCCGGGCGCGGTCGAGGAAGCATCAGCGGAGAGCGCATCCGTCTCTTCCCCGAGCAGAGCGACAGGAGAAGAGGCACGCGGGGCGACCTCTACAGGCGGGGCCTGCCGCACCGGTGAATTTCGCACCGGCGTCTCCGGGGCGGGTGTCGTGGGAGCGGGTGCGGCCGCGCTCGGCCGCCGATCGGTGGGTGGATTCGCGCGAGCCGCCGACGCGAGTGCCGCGCCACGGTAAACGCCCGCGGCCAGGGCCTGCTCCTGCGTGGCGTAGGCAGGGCGCGCACTGACGATGGCGAGCTCCAGCAGCCGCGCGGAGTCCGCCGGAAGCGGGCGGGCAGTCGGTGCGGCGGCGGGAGCGCTGCGGGCGCCGCACCCCGCGAGGAGGAGAGCCGCGGCGGCCAGGGCGACGATCCGGCCGCCGGCCCGCCGGTCCACCAGCATGGAGATCATTTCAGCTGCTCCAGAAGGAGTGGGAGCGAGCGGAGCGGCGCTCCGTGGGCGAGATGGGTGGCGACGAATACCCGGAGCAGCGCGCGGTGCAGCGCGGGATCCCCGACGGCCGCCGGCGCGGGCTCCCCTGCGCACATGGATCGGAGCTCCTCCCGGGTCGCGGCATCCACCACGCGGCCGGTGGGCCTGCACTGCATGCAGGCGGCTCCGCCTGCATCCACGTCGAAGCGCGAGGACTCCTGCGGGTCCAGCGCCCGGCCGCATCCGACGCACGCCCCCAGCTCCGGCAGATAGCCGAGGTGTGACACCAGCTCCCACACCGTCGCGAGCGCTTCGCCGGATGCCGCGGTTGCCGGAACACCCGCCAGCCGCTCGAGACCGTCCAGAAAGACGGCGAACAGCTCTTCCTGCGGCTCCTCCGTTCCGGAGCGGATCACCAGCTCGGCAAGCAGCGATGCGGCGGCGAACGACGTCAGATTGCGTCCCAGCGACTGCCGGCTGCGGATCAGGTCGAATCCGCTGAGCGTGTGCAGATCCCGACCCTCGCGGAGGTGGAAGTGGGCCTCTCCCTCGGTGAACGGCTCGAGTACTCCGCCGAACCGGCTCCGGGGTCTCTGCGCTCCTCTGGCGATCACGGAGCGCAGACCGAGTTCGGGGGAAAGCAGCCGCAGGATCCGGCTCGTTTCGCCGTACGGAAAGGTCTGGAGGATGACCGCCTGGGTGCGGACCAGCGTCACGCGTCCGGCCTCACCGGTTCAGACCGGGCGGTTCCGGAAGGCGAACACGCCGCCGACCAGGAGCACCATCACGGTGAGTGCGACAGCGGCGGTGATCGGGCTCACGGGCGGTCCACCGCTCTGCCACTGAATCGCCACGGGACCGCCGGCCGCGTCGCCGGAACTCGAGAAGCGCAGGAACCGCTCGGACTCCACTTCCACGATCTCCGCCAGCGATAGACCGTCGACGGTGAGTCGCGGCGACGGCTGACGGACGAAGAGATTCATGGTGTCCGTCGGCACCCGCATGGCGATCTCCGTGCGGGACGGCCGGGAAGCCAGGCGATAGCGGAAGAACAGCTCCCGTTCGCCGGGGATCAGGGGAAGGAGCAGGAGGACCCGGTCCCCCATGCGCTGCACCTGGTCGGCCGGCGCGTCGCCGTCTCCGGCTTCGAAGTCCGTGGCGCCGGCCGGAAGGTCCACCTCCGCCGTGGGCATTCCGGATGCGGAAACCACAGTCCGCGTGCCGGCATTGGTGAATCGAACGATCTCGTTCACTTCCCAGCTGCCGTCGTTCTGCGGCATCAGGACGAGATCGCGTCGCGTGAGGCGCGGCGGCTCGGCCGGTGCCGAGGTGGTGTCGAACACCGCCACACGGTAGTCATCCGGATCATCGTTGGGGTGGAGCGGCCTTCCGAAATACCGAACGCCACCGTGCTCCGCCGTGGTGAAGAAGACCGTGAAGCCGGTGGTGTCCAGCGGTGGAAGGCGGAAGTGGAATCCCCCCGCCGCATCCGTCACGGTGCGATCGATCACCCCCGATGTCGCAGAGGTGACCCGGTGAAGCTCCACCGGAACGCCTCCGATCGGGGCTTCTTCCAGCGTCACCCGGCCGGTCAGCTCATCGAACGACGCACTCTGGCCCACCGCCGGTGCGGCAGCCACCATCAAACAGATCAGCCCCGCCAGCAGCAGCGGGGCACCGGGCACGAACGGCTGATTCCGAATCATCTCAGGGATTGAAGCGACCGAGGTCTTCCGGGTTGAGCTTGCGCAGGTACTCCTGAAGCTGCTCCGCGTCGAGCGCTGCGGCCGGCGCATCGCCGGGACCCTCCTCTTCCTCCGCGCTTTCCACCTGGATGGCGTTGGTCGAGAGCAGATCGTCGCTCGTGAAGAGCCGCGCCTGCAGCCGGAGCGCGATGGCGATGGAATCCGATGGGCGGGCGTCGACGGAGAAGACCTCGCTGCCACGCTGGATCACCATCTCCGCATAGTAGGTGTTCTCCTGCACCCGGGTGATCAGCACACGACTGAGCGCGCCACCCATTCCGCGTATGAAGGACGCGGCGAGATCATGCGTGAGCGGCCGCGGGAACTTCATCCCCGCCAGCTCCATCGCGATCGCGCTCGCCTCCCCCGGTCCGATCCAGATCGGGAGCATGCGCTGGCCATCCAGCTCCTGAAGGATCACGACCGGCGTCTTGGAGGCCTGATCGATCCCGAGACTCTGCACTCTGACTTCGATCATCTGGGTCGCGTGTCGTGAGCCCGTGAGAAGCGATTTCGCCGGATGAACCGTCCCGCATGCAACAGTACCGCCGAGAACGCCGATTGGTTCGCTCCCTAACGGCAGCCGCTGTTCCGGCGTGTTCAGCGGCCCGCCGCGCTCCGCAGTTCACTGGCCCGCTCCACGCTCTCCCAGGGGAAGAGCCGAACCGTGCGTCCGTTGTGACGCTCCGTCCGCTCGGCCCGGCCGAAGTGGCCGTATGCGGCGGTTGGACGGTAGATGGGAGTGCGCAGGTCCAGCGTTTCGATGATGGCGGCAGGCCGGAAATCGAACACCTCCTGAAGCGCCGCTGCGATCCTCTCGTCGGGGATCTCACCGGTACCGAAGCTGTCCACGCGGATGGAGACCGGCTCGGCGACCCCGATGGCGTAGGCCAGCTGGATCTCACAGCGGCGGGCGAGGCCGGCGGCCACCACGCACTTGGCCGCCCAGCGGGCGGCGTAGGCGGCGGAGCGATCGACCTTGGTGGGGTCCTTGCCGCTGAAGGCCCCGCCTCCGTGTCGACCCATCCCCCCGTACGTATCGACGATGATCTTGCGACCCGTCAGTCCCGCGTCCCCGTGTGGCCCGCCGATCACGAAACGGCCCGTCGGGTTGATGTGGAACGTGCAGTTCTCCGGATCGAAGAGATCTTCCGGCATCTCGGGGACGATCACCCGCTCCATCACCCCGCGGCGCACCTGCTCCAGCGTGACGTCCGGAGAGTGCTGCGTGCTGACCACCACCGCGCTCACCCGCACGGGGCGGTCACCGTCGTATTCCACCGTCACCTGCGCCTTTCCATCCGGCCGCAGCCAGCCGAGCGTCCCCGACCTGCGCACCTCCGCCAGCCGGTGCGCCAGCCGGTGGGCGAGCAGGATCGGCGTCGGGAGGAAGGCATCGTTCTCATCCGTCGCATACCCGAACATCATCCCCTGGTCGCCCGCACCGCCCGGATCCACGCCCATCGCGATGTCCGGCGACTGCTGGTCGATGGTGGTCATCACCGCGCACGTCTCGCCATCGATCCCGTAGTTGGCGTCGGTGTAGCCGATCGACTTCAGAGTCCCGCGGACGATCGCCGGAATGTCCACGTAGGTGCTGGTCGTGATCTCACCGGCGATCACCGCGAGGCCGGTGGTCACGAGCGTCTCACAGGCGACGCGGCCGGACGGATCCTCGGTGAGGATGGCGTCCAGAACGGCGTCCGAGATCTGGTCGGCGATCTTGTCGGGATGACCCTCGGTGACGGACTCCGAGGTGAACAGGGCGATGCTGGCCACGGCGATTCTGGAGACGGGAAGAGGTAAGGTGCGGACGCGACGGAAGTTAGTCGCTCAGGCCGAGCCCGACAAGCGCCAGGAGCCCGCGAAACGAGAGAGGTCCAGGTCGTCCTGCATCCCGGCGACCAGCGTGGCGACCACCTCCTCGGAGGTGGAGGCGAGCAGGCACTGCTCGGCGGTTTCCGCCGCTTTTTCCTGGCGCACGGAGCGAATCACCTTCTTGATCTCTGCCAGCGCCGCCGAGCCCACGCTCAGCGAGTCCACACCGAGCCCGATCAGCAGGAACGCGCCGAGCGGGTGCGCCGCCAGCTCTCCACATACGCCTACCTCCACACCTGCCTTTCGCCCGGCCTCCACCACATTCGCCAGCAGACGAACCACGGCCGGGTGGAACGGGTTGTACAGCTTGGCGAGCCGGGCGTTGCCGCGATCGACGGCAAGGGCGTACTGCACCAGATCGTTGGTGCCGATGGAGAAGAAGTCCACATGCTGTGCGAGCACGGACGCGGAGAGCGCCGCTGCCGGTGTCTCGATCATCGCGCCGAGCATATAGGGGCGATCCACCGTGTGACCCTCGGCGGCGAGTTCGTCACGGCAGCTGTCCAGCAGCTCTCGCGTCCGGCTGATCTCCGAGATCTCGTTGACGAGCGGGAGCATGATCCGAACGTCGCCGTGCTGCATGGCGCGCAGCAGCGCCCGCAGCTGTGCGCGGAAGAGAGCCGGCTCATCGAGACAGACGCGGATCGCACGCCACCCCAGGAAGGGGTTCTCCTCCTTGGGCATGTGCAGGAATACCGGGAACTTGTCTCCGCCGAGGTCGTAGGTGCGGATGATCACCGGCTGCTCCGGGTACACTTCCAGCACCTGCCGGTAGGCACGGTACTGCTCCTCCTCCATCGGCACGCTGCTCCGACCGACCACCAGGAACTCGGTGCGGTACAGGCCGATTCCATCCGCGCCGTGCGCACGAGCACCGCTGGCATCACCTGGCAGGTCGATGTTGGCACGAAGGGCGATGCTCACGCCATCCTGAGTCCGGGACTCGAGGTGGGCAAGCAGCAGCAGCTCCTGTTCCCACTCTCGACTCTGGAAGTCGAGTTCGCGATAGCTGGACTTCTCCTCCTCGGTGGGGTCCACCACGATGCGGCCGTTGCGGCCGTCGAGGATCACCTCCTGCCCCGTGCGGATCTCCTCCGACAGGTCCCCCAGGCTCACCACGGCGGGCAGCTTAAGCGACCGGGCGAGGATCGAGCTGTGCGAGGTGCGCGTGCCCGCATCCATCGCCAGGCCGATCACCCGCGAAGTGTCGAGCTGAGCGGCGATGCTCGGGGTGAGGTCGCGGGCGATCAGGATCACCTGCTCGTCGCCCACCAGGGAGCGGAGCTCGGGCTCGTTGATCCCCAGAAGGCGCCGGAGAACGCGCGCCTGGACGTCCGCCAGATCGTTCAGCTTGTCGAGCACCATGTGGTGGCCGGTATGCGACCACTGGGCCTCCCATTCCAGCACGCGCCACTCGAAGGCACGCTCCGCCGTCAGGTGGTTCTCCCGGATGTAGGTGATGGTGCCACCGACGAGATCCACGTCCTCCAGCATCAGGATCTGGGGTTCGAAGATCTGCGCTTCCACCTCTCCGAGCGCCTCCCGCGTGTACTCCTGCAGCTCGCGGATCCGCGCCGCCACCCACTGGCATGCGTCCTGGAACCGCCTGACCTCGTCCTCGACGGACTCGGGAGGTACGCCGCCCCCGTGCGGAACGGGCGGAGTTTCGAGCCGCAGAACCCGAGCCCGGCCGATCACGATGCCCGGTGAGGCGGGAATTCCGTCACGGATCCGATCCACGTGTGCTACTCCTCGCCGAAGCGGGTGGCCACCAGACCTGTGAGCGCCTCCACGGCTGCCTCGGAGTCCTCACCGGCGGCGCGAATCTCGATGGTCGAGCCGTACTCCGCCGCCAGCATCATGACACCCATGATGCTCTTGCCGCTGACCTCCACCTCGTCCTTCCGCACCCACACCTCCGAGCGGAAGCGGGTGGCGAGCTTCACGAACTCCGCAGCCGGGCGGGCGTGCAGTCCATACTTGTTCTGAATGGTGACTTCCTGAGACCGTTCCATCAATTCATCAATCCGAAAGCGATAGCAATGACCCACGCGAGACCTACGGCGGGAGCGAGCACGCTGCGGGCGCGGAGCCCGAGCCAGAGACCGATGGCGGCGGCGCCCACGCCGAGGAGGATCGGGCGCACCTCGAACTCCGCACCGGCCGGCGCGATCGCGAGCACCAGAGCGGCTCCACCCAGCATGGCTCCGGCGTTGCCGATCCAGGAGATGATCCCCTCGAAGGGTACCGAGCGCAGCACCTTCCCCACCTCGATGCCGCTCTCGACGCCCGTGCGCAACCCCCAGGCGCGGAGAACGAGATGAAATGCGTTGTAGACCAGCAGAAAGGCGACCACGGGCACCCACCAGGCGGCTCCCGCCAGCAGCAGCACCAGTCCGAGCAGGATGCTGGCCGGCCGCCAGGCGGACCAGACCAGCCGATCCCCCAGCGAGCCGAGCGAGCCACGCAGCGCGCTCTTGAAACGCTCCATCATGGCGGGATCGGCTCCGTCCGCCTCCAGCCGGGCCACCGCGCCGATGGCGAGCGGTGCCAGGTACGGGTGGCTGTTGAAAACGGAGCTGTGCCGCCGCAGTGCGTCACGTCGGGCGACGGCGTCGTCCGGGTGGAGGAAGCGGAGCAGCGGGATCAGCGTGAATGCGAAACCTGTGCCGATCAGCGTCTCGTAGTTCCATGATCCCTGGACGAGAAAGCTGCGGAACAGGAGGCGGCGGCGGAGCCCCGCGGGGATGGGTCTCATGCGCGCAGCACCAGGATCAGCAGCCCTGCGGCCGCGCCGACCGCCACGTAGCCCACACGCCGGCCGAACAGGCGGAGTGCGCTCGCGAGCAGGAGCACCACCGAGAGCCGCAGCACCATCCGGGCAGTCTGTTCGATGGAGAGGGAGTGCGCGGAGACCATGCCGACAGCGTGGTGGAGGAGGATCAGCGCCGCCGCCGTCAGCACCGCTCCCCTGAGCAGGTCGAGGAGGATGGCCGAAACGTGCCTCCGCTCCAGTGAGGACTCCGTCTCGATCCCCTCGGTTGCGGCGTGGAGGAGCCGACTGTTGGCCTTGCGGAAGAGCCGCACGGTGGCACCCGACATGGAGCCCCAGACCAGCGCGAAGACCACTGCGGTGAGGAGGGTGACGGCGTGCTGATCCGAGGTGCCGAACACCGCGCCGACCGCCACCGCCGCCGGCCCCGGCTCCGGGTACCGCGCGGCTCCCACCGGGAGCACGGTGAGGTTGAACACCTCGAGTACGAGCCCGGCGGCCGCCCCCGCCACCGGCTCGCCGACCAGCCACCCCGCGAGCGTCGCGGCGACCAGCGGCCGGGAGACCATGAACTGCCCCAGTCCGGTGCCGTCGGCGGCGACCCACCCGCCCAGAAGCGTGAGCAGCAGAAAGGTGGCGGGCTCGAAGGGCATCCGGTCAGGACGTCTGCAGAAGGATATCCAGCGGGATGGCGCGCGAGCTCGGCAGGTCGCGTGCGCTCACCCGGGCGCCCGAAGCAGCCACCTCCCTCAGCTTCTCCCTCTCCACCCGGCTCAGGTAGAGGTAGGGGAGCAGACGCTCCCGTCCCGGCGAATGGTGAATCCCCCCCAGGTTGATCTCCACGCCGTCCAGTATGCCGCCGACGGCCAGGCGTGCGAGCGTCTCCACATTGCGGACCAGGACCACCACGCGAAGCCCTTCGGACACCCAGCCGGGAAGATCGGACCGTGCCCGCGCCACGTCCACGAAGATCGCGTCCACCGACGCAGGCACGCCGAGGCAGTAGAGCTCCTGCTCCCACGCGCTGGCATTCAGCTCGTCGTCCACCACGATGAACCGGTCCATCTCCAGGCGCTCGCCCCAGCCGACCACCACCTGCCCGTGGATCAGGCGCTCGTCAACCCGAAAGAGCACGATCGGCATGTCTCGCCCCCTCCTCCCTGCACACACCGCTGATTCCGACCCGTCCCTTCTCCACCAGGCGATCCACAAGTTCCGGGAGCGGCAGATCGCGGTGAAAGAGGAAGTCGAGCAACATCGCGAGGTTCACGCCGCAGACGACGCCGGTACCCGGCCGCTGCATGGAGATCTTGCGAGCGGCGAACGCGCAACTCCCGCTGGCCAGGTCGGTGAAGAGGATGGCGGGGCGGTCGCCCACCGCTTCGTTCACCGCCTGGATCAGCGCTTCCGGGCCGCACCCCTCATTGGAGAGAGCAGCAAGCGCCTCTTCTTCCACGCCCGAGATCTGCCGGGCGGCGGACACGAGTCCGGAAGCCAGCGAGGAGTGGGCGACGATCAGCCCGCGGACCTGTTCACTCATAATCTTCCTCGAGGTACTCGGCGATCCCGCGCATGTGCTGCCGGAGTCGCCTGTCGAAAAGCGCCGCCGAATCGATTCCCGTGAACTTCAGAAGGTGGTTCATCGCGACCACCTCGGCAATGACGGTGATGTTCTTTCCGGGGTTGAGTGGAACGATCACCTTGGGAATGGATACCCCGAGGATGTCCGTGGTTTCCGGTGTCAGCCCGGTGCGGTCGTAATGGGCGTGCTCGTTCCAGACCTCCAGCTGCACAACGACCTCGATGCGCTTCTGCTGGCGTATGGCCCGAACGCCGAAGAGCCGCGCCACGTCGATGATCCCGACGCCCCGGATCTCCATGTGGTGGCTCTGCAACTCGTGGCCCCGCCCGATCAGGATCTCGTTGCCCCGGCGGGAAACGATCACCATGTCGTCCGCGACCAGCCGATGCCCGCGCTCGATCAGATCCAGAACGGCTTCGCTCTTCCCGATCCCGCTGGTGCCCACGAACAGCAGGCCCACGCCGTACACATCGGCCAGCGACCCGTGCATGGTCGAGGTGGGGGCGAAGTAATCCTCCAGGAACGGCTTCACCCGGTTGTAGAACTCCGCCGTCTTGTGCTGCGTGCGGATCACCGGCGTGCCGCGGTCCAGCGCGATCTGCAGCAACGGCTCCGGTGCCGGCTGCGACTTGGTGATGAAGACGACCGGCAGGTTGAAGGCGAAGAAGACCTCCAGCGCCGCCTGCCGCCTCTCCAGGTCGAGTGAGTTCAGGAAGGCGATCTCCGTCTCGCCGAGTACCTGCATGCGATCCGCTGGGAAGCGCTCGGTGAAGCCGGTGAGCGCCAGTCCCGGACTGGAGATGTCCGGGCCGGGAATCGTGCGGCTGAGCCCCCTCTCGTCCGTGAGGAGTTCAAGGGCGAGGGACTCCTGCTTGGTCTTGAGGAAATGCTCGACGGTCAGAGATCGCATCGAGACGGCTGCCTCGTTCTCAGGGAGACGTGTCCGGGCGCATCACGCCGGACAGCGGGGCGACGACACTTTCCAGGTGGGCCAGCGTCCGGGCCGCCGTCCGCTGCCAGGTGAAGGAACGGGCGAAGTCGAGCGCTCCGGCGCCCAGCCGCTCCATCTCCTCGCGGTCGTTCGCCAACCGTCGCATCGCGGCGGTCAGGGCGGGGACGTCACCGTGTGGAACCAGCAGCCCTGACTGCTCATGGAGCACCGATTCGCGCAGACCCGGCGAGTCGCTGGCGATGCTCGGCGTGGAGCACGCGGCGGCCTCCAGGTTGGTGATCCCCCACCCCTCCTTGGGCGACGGGTACATGTTGGCCCAGCAGCGGCGGAAGAGATCGCGCTTCCGCTCCTCACTCACGAAGCCGAGCAGCTCCACCCGGTCCTCGAGGCGGAGTCTCTCGATCAGTCCGCGGAGAGGGCGTTCCCTCTCGCCCCGTCCGCCGATCAGAAGCCGCACCGGCACGCCCTGCTCGCGGAGGGCGGCCACCGCCCGGATCGCCAGATCCACGCCCTTGTAGCGCCTGAGGCGCCCGAGGTAGAGGAAGGTGGGCTCGGGCTCGCGTACGGGTTCCGGTGCCGGTGTGAAGAAATCCAGGTCTACACCCG
This sequence comes from uncultured Gemmatimonadales bacterium, assembly GCA_963793235.1. Taxonomy (GTDB): domain Bacteria; phylum Gemmatimonadota; class Gemmatimonadetes; order Longimicrobiales; family Longimicrobiaceae; genus CAWBZF01. The sequence goes on along the minus strand of CAWBZF010000006.1, from coordinate 35,000 downwards.
GGTGGATCACCTCGACGTCTGCTTCGAGGAGCCCCCGAGCGATCAGGTCGTCGGCGGTGCTCCGGGAGATCGCCTGTGCCGGCACCCCGCGGTAGACCCGGCCCAGCGGCCGCTCCAGCAGCCAGGTCATCGCCGCCACTGGAAAGGACGCTTCCCGGAAGGCGGTGGTACCGAACAGGTGATGGACGAGGAGCACCACCGGCGCCCGCGCCCAGAGCGGGGCGAAGGTCGGCACCTTGTTCAGTGCCTCCACCACCACGTGGGGCCGGAACTCCCGGACCAGCCGACGTCCGGCCGCGGGAGCGTGCGTCCCGAAGGTGTAGCGCGTGCCGACGCGCACCATGCGCAGCCCGTCCTGTTCCGTCTCCGGCGCCGCGCCGGACCAGCCGGATGCGAGCAGCGTGATCTCGTGCCCTGCCCGGGCCAGCCGCCCGAACACCTCGTGCAGGTGGATCTCCGCTCCCCCCGCCTGCGGGTTCTCCCGGTCCTGCCAGTTGACCAGGAGTACCCTCACGCGCGGTCGGCCCCTCCGGGATTCAGATGCCGCATCACGGCATCCAGAACGCCGTTGACGAAGCGCGGGCTCTCCTCCGTGCCGTAATGCTCCGCCAGGCGGATCATCTCCCGGATCGTGACGCGCGGCGGAACGTCGTCCACGAAAAGGAGTTCCGCGACACCCAGGCGCAGGATGTTGCGGTCCACCGCGGAGAGACGCGGCAGGCTCCAGTTGGTCAGATGACGGCGGATGATCGTGTCGATGCGCTCCAGATTGCGCGAAACCAGCTGGACCAGGACGGTCGCGTACAGCCGGTTTCTGGGGGAGACGTTGAGCGTCTCGGTGAGCTGATCGAGCACCATCACCAGCTGGTCGGGCTCGCCGCCGCGAGCTTCCCACGCGTACAGCGCCTGAATCGCCCAGCCGCGGGCCCGGCTACGCGTCTTCACCGCCGCCATCCATCTCACTGAACAGGTTCACCATCTCGATGGCGGCGAGCGCTGCCTCCCACCCCTTGTTGCCCGCCTTGGACCCGGCTCTCTCGAACGCCTGCTCCAGCGAGTCGGTGGTGAGAACGCCGAAGATGGCGGGAACCCCCGTTTCCGCGCCAACCGCGGCCACCCCGCTCGCAACCCCGCTGCAGACGTAGTCGAAGTGCGGCGTCGCGCCACGGATCACCGCGCCGAGCGCGATCACCGCGTCGAAGCGCCTGCTGTCCGCCATGCGGCGCATCGCGGCGGGAATCTCCCAGGCACCGGGCACCCACGCCACCTCGATGGCGTCGTCGGAAGCGCCGTGCCGCACCAGGCACTCCTGCGCCCCCTTCAGCAACGGCCCGGTCACCAGCTCGTTGAACCGGCTCACCACGATGCCGAACCGCCGGTCTCCCTGCACCACCAGACTGCCGCTGTATTCGATCATGAAACGGGATTCAGGATTCGGGATTCGTGATTCGGGGGGCGTCGCGGCCCACCTCAGGCCGGGAGCAGGTGTCCGAGCTTGTCACGCTTGGCGGACAGATAGCCCTGATTGTGCGGGTTCGGCGGCACCCGCAGGGGAACCTGCTCCACGACCGACAGCCCGTAGCCGTCCACTCCGACGATCTTCTTCGGGTTGTTGGTCAGGATCCGCACGGTGGAGAGCCCCAGGTCGATCAGGATCTGCGCGCCGATCCCGTAGTCGCGAAGGTCCGGACGGAAGCCGAGCGCCTCGTTCGCCTGCACGGTATCCATCCCCCCATCCTGGAGTGCGTAGGCCTTCAGCTTGTGGACCAGCCCGATCCCCCGCCCCTCCTGCCGCAGGTAGACGATGGCCCCGGCGCCCTCGGCGTCGATGGTCCTCATGGCGGCCTCCAGCTGCTCGCCGCAGTCACAGCGTTGCGAGTGGAAGACGTCACCGGTGAGGCACTCGGAGTGCATGCGCACCAGCACGTTCTCCCTCCCCTCGATCTCCCCCTTCACCAGCGCGACGTGCTCGAAGTGGTCCACGTCGTTGCTGTACGCGATCACGCGCCACTCCCCCACCGGGGTCGGGAGGATGGCCTCGGCCGCACGATGCACCAACCGCTCCGCCTTGAGGCGGTAGGCGATGATCTGTGCCACGGTGATGAACTTCAGACCGTGCTCGCGGGCGAAGCGCTCCAGCTCGGGCCGACGCGCCATGGTTCCGTCCGCGTTGAGGATCTCGCAGATCACCCCCGCGGGCGGCAGGCCCGCCATGCGCGCCAGGTCCACGGAGGCCTCCGTCTGACCGACCCGTCTCAGCACGCCTCCGGGGCGCGCACGGAGCGGGAAGATGTGTCCCGGCCGCCGCAGATCGGAGGGCTTCGCATCGGGTTGAATCGCAACCTGGATGGTGCGCGCGCGGTCCCAGGCGCTGATCCCCGTGGTGACGCCGAACTTCGCGGCGGCATCGATGGAGACCGTAAAGGCGGTGCCGAGCGCCTCCGTGTTGGTATCAGTCATCGGCCGCAGGTCGAGCTCGTCGGCGCGTTCGGCGGTCAGCGTCAGACAGATCAGGCCACGCCCGTGCGTGGCCATGAAGTTGATGATGTCCGGCGTGACGGCGCTGGCGGCGCAGACGAGGTCACCCTCGTTCTCGCGGTCCTCATCGTCCGCCACGATGACGATCTCGCCATTGCGGATCGCCTCGATGGCCTCTTCCACTCTATCGAAACTCATGGCCTGCAAGATAACGGTTCAGATCCCGAAGGTAAGTAGCGCGGAGCTAGCTCTGATACCCCCATCGCCTGCGGAGGTCCGCCCGGCCATCTTCCGCGTCGCCCGGTGAGCCGAGCATGTGCCGCACGTATTTCCCGATGGTGTCGCCCTCCAGGTTCACACGGCTGCCGCGCTGAAGTCCCCCGATGGTCGTGTGGTCGCGCGTGTACGGGATGATGGATACCTGGCAGACGCCGGACTCCGGCAGGTCGTTCACCGTCAGGCTGATGCCGTCCACCGTGATGCTTCCGTGCAGAACCGTGACGGCTGCGATCTCGGGCGGGATCGCGACGTCGATCAGCACCAGCTCGTCGCGCCGCTCCACGCGCAGCACCTCGCCCACCGCGTCCACGTGACCCTGGACCATGTGGCCGCCCAGACGCTCGCCCACCGCCAGGGCTCGCTCCAGGTTCACCGGGCGACCCGTCGCGAAGTCGCCCAGCGTCGTACGGCCCAGGGTGGTGGCGACACTCTGCACGGAGAAGCCGTCGTCGAAGATGCCCGTGACCGTGTGGCACGCCCCGTCGATGGCCACGCTGTCGCCGAGCCGCAGCCCCTCCAGCACCGTGCGGGCCTCGATGCGGAAGGCGCGCCCGCCACCCATCTCCTCCACCGCCGCGATCCGCCCCACCTCCTCCACGATCCCCGTGAACATCCGTTTTACCTGTCTGCTCTGATCAGTGTGTCGGGCCCGAAGTGGGCGCGCCGCTGCGTCGTCCAGCGCCGGACTTCTTCGATGTTGGCGCTCGGGATACCGGCGAAGGGCGAACGGCCCTCCGGCCCGAGCAGAACCGGGGCGTAGAAGAGCGTCAGCCGGTCCACCAGTGAGTCGCGGAGCAGCGCCGAAGCCAGTTCTGCCCCGCCCTCACAGAAGACGGAGCCGATCCCCTGTGCGGCGAGGGCTGCGAGCCCGGCGCCAAGCGAGGCGGCGTGCACCAGGCGAACGCCGGATGCCTCGAGTGCCGAGACGCGGGCGGCGTTCGCCTCGTCGCCGTGCACCACGACCAGCGGTGCCCGAGCGGCCGTTGCCACCAGCTGAGACGTCACGGGGAGGCGCAGCCGCCGGTCGAAGACGACCCGTGCCGGCGCGACGCGGGGCTCTACGGGCCCGCGCACGGTGAGCAGCGGGTCGTCCGCGAGCGCTGTGCCGATGCCGACGGCCACGGCATCGAAGCCGGCGCGCAGGCGATGCACCTCGGTGCGTGCTTCGGGTCCGGTGATCCAGGCGGAGCGACCGTGTACGTCGGCGATGCGCGCATCGAGGCTGAGGGCGAGCTTCAGTTCCACGAAAGGCCGCTCGCCTGCGACAGGCGAATGTGCGTGGAAGAACGCGGCGTTGAGAGAGCGGGCCGCCGCTTCCTCCACGCCCTCCACCACATCCACGCCCGCCCGCCTCAGCCTCGTGGCCCCTCCACCCGCCCTCGGATTGGGATCACCCGCGGCCAGGACCACCCGCCGCACCCCGGCCGCGATCACCGCATCGGCGCATGGAGGTGTCTTGCCGTGGTGCGAGCAGGGCTCGAGCGTCACATACATGGTTGCCCCCCGCGCCCGCTCCCCCGCGGCTCGGATCGCCTCGACCTCTGCGTGGGGTTTCCCGTACTCTGTATGCCACCCCTCGCCCACCACCGTTCCATCCCGGACCACCACCGCGCCGACCATCGGGTTCGGGCTCACCCGTCCCCAGCCGCGCTCGGCGAGTTCGAGAGCGCGACGCATGTGCCGGACATCGTCGTCCCCCGTCACGCCGCTGGTCGATGACGTCAGAAGGCGACCCGCACGCCGAGGCTCCCGAAGAAGGTCCCCCGCCCCGGGTCGAAGTCGCTCGCCGTGGCGTTGAAGCCGCCCACCGTGTCACCGCCCTGCATCCACCCGCCCTCCACCGCCAGGGTCGCGAGAAGCGCGGTGAACGACCCGTTCACGAATACCGAAGTGCGCCCGGAGCGCAGGCCCGCTCCGGTGAGCCGCGCGTAGAAGTCCTCCGTGGGCTCGCGGAACCCGAAACCCACGTCGCTGGCGAAGCGGTCGTAGCCGAGGCCGCCGGTGAGGCCGAAGCCGAGCAACCGTTTGCCGACCACAAGGCGCGTGCTCCAGTTGGAGAGATCGAAGGCGAACTCACCGGGATCACCGCCACCGGGGCAGGTGCCGTACTCCAGCGTCCCGCCGGCGGCGGGCCGCGATTGCGGCTGCGCGGCGGTCGGGCACACATCCCCGTACTCCACCCGACCGAGCCGCCGGTACATCAGCGAGACGGATGCGCCGGGCACCAGGAACGATTCCCTGAGGATCCCGACGCGAACACCGCCCCCGAACGAGCCGCTGGACGTGCCGGTGCCCACCCCCTCGATCCCCGCCACCCGCAGTGGGAGCCAGGTGGCGCTGCCGAGCAGATCGATCGACCCGATCCCCCCCACCATCGGGAGAACGTTGATCCCCTGGAATACGCCCAGGGAAGCGGTGGCGGCCAGCGCCGGAGCGGGGATGCCGACGGTGCGGTTCAGGCGCTGCCCGATGGCGCCGCTGCCGTCCGCCAGGATATCGGGCAGGCGAACGAACACCAGGTTCACCTTCCCCGTGGCGCTGACGCGAGGCAGGAAGCCGAGCCGCAGACCACCGGCCCCCGCGGCGCCCAGCGTCGGGTTGCCGCCCGCGAGCAGGATCCCCAGCTGCGGCTGCGCGGAGGTGAGTGCCTGCGCAGCCACCAGACACACGTCACGGGCGTCCGCCGGTACCTCGGGAACCGCGCATGCGGAGGCGAGCCCGGTGTCCTGCGCGTACGCCGGGGCATGGATCAGGGCGGCGATCACCGCCGCGAGGATCGACCGCTTCATCGAAACACCTCTTCTCGGTTCAGGCGAGGACGACGTCCCGCTCTCTCCGTACGATCTCACCGGCGTGCCAGGCGGTCTCACCCGCTTCCCGGAGGGAGGCGAGCACCGCATCCGCGCGGTCGGACTTCACCACGGCCACCATGCCGATCCCCATGTTGAAGGCGCGGAACATCTCCCGCTCCTCCACCCCGCCCTCCCGCTGCAGCACACGGAAGACGTTGGGCACCTCCCAGCTGCCGGTGTCGAGGCGTGCGGCGACTCCCTCGGGAAGGATCCGGGGGATGTTGTCCAGGACGCCCCCGCCGGTGATGTGCGCGAGACCGCGGATCTCGCCGCGCTCCAGAAGCGGTGAGATCGAGCGGAGATACGAGCGGTGCACCCGGAGCAAGACATCGGCCACCGACCCCTCCTCGCCGGGGAAACCATCCTCCACCCCGAGACCCATCCTCTCGAAGATCACACGCCGCGCGAGTGAGTAGCCGTTGGTGTGCAACCCGCTGGAAGCGAGGCCGATCACCACGTCCCCCTCCACGATGTCGGAGCCGTCCAGCACGCCCGACTCCTCCACGACGCCAACCACAGTGCCCGCCAGATCGTACTCGCCCGGCGCGTAGAAGTCCGGCATCTCCGCCGTTTCGCCGCCGAGCAGCGCGCAGCCATTGGCAAGACAGCCGCGGGTGATGCCGCGGACCAGGGCCTCCACCGTCCCCTCCTCCAGCCGCCCCATTCCGATGTAATCCAGAAAGAAGAGGGGCCGGGCACCCTGCACGAGAATGTCGTTGACGCAGTGGTTCACCAGGTCCTCACCCACCGTGTCGTGCCGGCCGGAGAGGAAGGCGAGCTTCAGCTTGGTGCCGACGCCGTCGGTGCTCGCGACCAGAACGGGTTGCCCCACGTCGCGCGGCACCCGGTACAGGCCACCGAACGAACCGAGATCCGAGAGAGTGTCCGGCGTGCGGGTGGAGCGGATCATCTCGCGGATCCCTCCCATGGCGCGGGTGGCTGCGTCGATGTCGACGCCGGCGTCGCGATAGGAGAGGCCACGCTCAGACATTGGCGTCCACCGGCAGCGGGAGATCGAACGTCGTCATCTCGCGGAACTGCCGCACGCGCGCCTCGATCTCGTCCATTCGCAGATCCCGAAAACGCTCCACGGAGAACTTCTCCACGGCGAAGGATCCCATGGCGGAGCCATAGATCACCGCACGTCGCAGCGCCCCGTCCGTCATGTCCCCCATCTGCGCGAGAGCACCCATCAGCCCGCCCGCGAAGGCGTCGCCGGCGCCGGTCGGGTCGAAAACCTCCTCCAGCGGGTAACCCGGTGCGAAGAAGACGCTGGTGGGGGTGAAGAGGATCGCGCCGTGCTCGCCCTTCTTGATGATCACGTACCGGGGGCCGCGGTCGTGGATCCAGCGTGCGGCGCGCGCCAGGTTGAAGTCGCCGGAGAGCTCCCGCGCCTCGCTGTCGTTCACCAGAAGCAGGTCCAGCCGCGGAAGCAGGTCCAGCAGGGTGTCGCGCTTCCCCTCGATCCAGAAGTTCATGGTGTCGCAGGCGACGAGCCGCGGGCTGTGTAGCTGGTCCAGCACGTCGATCTGCAGCGCCGGGTCGATGTTGCCGAGGAACACCCATTCGGCGCTGCGGAAGGCCTCGGGAATCCGCGGTGCGAAGTCGGCGAACACACCGAGGCGGGTCTCCAGCGTTTCACGCGAATTCAGGTCGTAGCTGTACTCTCCCGTCCAGCGGAAGCTCTCACCCGGCGCGGTTTCCACCCCCGAAAGGTCCACGTTGCGCTGGCGGAAGAAGTCGAGACCCGCCTGCGGAAAGTCGTCGCCGACGACCCCCACCACCTGCACGGGACAGAAGCAGGAGGCGGCGGCCGTGAAGAAGGTGGCCGACCCGCCGAGTGCGTCATCGGCCCGGCCGAACGGCGTACGGACGTTGTCCAGGGCGATGCTTCCCACCACGAGAAGGGACATCGAAACTCAGGAGTTGGTGTGTTCAGTGGCGGAGGGCGCGTCCTCGCGCTCCATCCGTTCGGGAGCGGAAACGCCGAGGACGGAGAGTCCGTTTGCGATCACGATCTGAATGGCGCGGGCGAGCACCAGTCGGGCCCGGGAGAGCGGCTCGGCGACGCCGACCACACGCAGCTCCGGGTTCAGGTTGCCCGCGTGATACCAGGAGTTCACAGCCCCCGCCACCTCCTCCAGGTACTCGCAGATACTGTGCGGCGCGAAGCGGGTCGCCGCGCCCTCGATCACCTCCGGGAAGCGCAGCAGCAGCTTGATCAGCGCGGTTTCCGTCTCGTGTGCGAGCAGGGTGAGGTCGACCCCCTTCGGGTCCATCGTGCCCGCGTCCTCCACTCCGGCACGCCGGAAGATCGCCGCCATGCGAGCGTGCGCGTACTGCACCTTGTAGACCGGGTTCTTGTCGGACTGATCGAGCGCCAGATCCAGGTCGAAGGTCAGCTGTGCGTCGGCGCGACGAAGCAGGAAGAAATAGCGTGTGACGTCCACCCCCACCTCCTCGAAGAGGTCCCGCAGCGTCACGTAGTCGCCCGCGCGCTTGGAGAACTTCACCTCCTCGCCGCCCCGCATCACCAGAACCATCTGGTGCAGCAGGTACTCCGGATATCCCTCCGGGAGACCCAGCGCCTGCAGTCCGGCCCGCACCCGCGCGACGGTTCCGTGATGGTCGGCGCCCTGCACGTTGATCGCACGGGTGAAGCCACGCTCCCACTTGGTCAGGTGGTAGGCAACGTCCGGCAGGAAGTAGGTCGGCTGACCGGTGCCCTTCACCATCACCCGGTCCTTGTCGTCGCCGAACTCCGTCGTCTTCAACCAGAGCGCCCCGTCCTTCTCGTACACGAGACCGGTCTCCCGCAGCGCCTCGATCGTGCTCTCCACCCGCCCCTCGTTGTACAGCGAGGATTCCAGGTAGAACTTGTCGAAGCGGACCCGGAACGCGTCCAGATCGAGGTTCTGTTCGCCGCGCAACATCCGCACGGCGAAGATTCGCATGGCGTCGAGCGTCTCCGGCGACTGGTCTCCGCGGAAGCGATCGCCCTCGTCCTGGCGGAGCGCACGGGCTACCTCCACGACGTAGCCGCCGTGGTAGCCGTCCGCCGGGACCTCGACCTGCTCGCCGAGCTCCTGCTGATAGCGAGCCCAGACGCTGCGCGTGAGTCGCGCGATCTGCTCACCCGCGTCGTTGTAGTAGAACTCGCGCTGCACCGCCCACCCGGTCCAGGTGAGTAGCTCGGAGACGGCGTCGCCGAGCGCCGCCTGGCGCCCGTGACCGATGTGCAGCGGCCCGGTCGGGTTGGCCGAGACGAACTCCACCACCACCGGACGCTCGCCTCCCGTCAGAGACCGTCCGAAGGAACCGCCCTTCTCCACCAGCTGCGTGAGACCCGTGTAGATCACCTCTCCGGCCAGCCGGAAGTTGATGAAGCCCGGTCCTGCGATCTCCGCGCTCCGGATCCCCGCTCCGGCGAGGTCCAGCCGCTCCACGAGCTCTTCCGCGATCGTGCGGGGGGCACGGCCGAGCGGCCGGGCGAGGGTCATCGCCAGATTGCTCGCGAAGTCGCCGTGCTCCGGGTTGCGCGGGCGCTCGAGGACGATCTCGACCGGCTCCTCCACGCCCATCTCACGCAGGACGCGCAAAAGCTCCCGCTCCAGCTTCTCCAGGGCCATCTCTTACTCGCTCTTCGCGGACGATCCGGACCCGCCGGAGCCGCCGGAGCCGGACCCGCCGGAGCCGGACCCGCCGGAGCCGGACCCGCCGGAGGCGGATGAGCTGGATTCGCTCCCGCCGGCCGAGGAGCCGCCGGAGGAGCCGCCGGAGGAGCTGTCGGACGCGGCGGGCCTGGCGGCTTTCGCATCACCCCCTCCGCTCTCGGCCCTGGCCGCATTGCGGTAGCTGTCGCTGCGATAGTCGGTGATGTAGAAGCCCGAGCCCTTGAAGAGGAAGCCGGCACCGCCGGAAAGGCGTCGTTCCGCGGACGCGGAACACTCCGGGCACTCCGTCACCGGGGGGTCCGACATCCGCTGGAACTTCTCGAACTGGTGACCACATCCGGAACAGCGGTACTCGTACGTCGGCATATGGCGCTCAGTGCACGCAGAAATCAGGGTCGAACGCGATTGGACACAAACGCTGAAAAGTAAGCTGACCGGGCGATGGTGGCAACGCGGCGGCGACAGTGGCGAAACGAGCCGAATGGGACGCAGCGTCCGGCCTCCGGGGCAGCGGTCCCGAGCGGCGGCGACCGCCAGCGCTCTGACGGTGGTGCAGATCTCCTGCACCTCGTAGCTTGTGGGGCTCCAACCGCCTCGACAGCACCGTTGATCGTGCCGGGGCGGTCATTCCGGAACACGCCCCCCGGCACGTACATGTCCCTGGAACACGACACCGCAGAGTCTCCATCGAAGGTGTTTGACCAGCATCCGGTCGCGCCCGACCCCGAGCAGATGACGGCCCGTACCCGGTCGCTGAACGGCTGGGTCAGGGGGGGCGGCGTACTCCTGCTGCTGCTTGTCGTCTGGTTGCTGGCCGCCGGCGAGATGCCAGAGGAGGGCGGACATCTCGGTATCTGGAGCGTCATGCCGGCCCTGGTGACACTCACGCTCGTGTTCGTGACGCGCGAAGTGGTCTCCTCCCTCTTCCTCGGCATCGCAGTAGGTGGCATCGTGAGCGGCCGGCTCAACCTGTTCGCCGACTTCCTGGTTCCTGCGATTGGAAGTCCGGCGTATGCCACCATCCTCATCGTGTACCTCTGGGCACTCGGCGGGCTGATCGGACTGTGGACGCGAACGGGTGGTGCGCAGGCCTTTTCGGAGGCCGCGGGGCGCCGGCTCGTCCGGGGTCCCCGATCCGCCGGTGCGTTCGCATGGTTGATGGGAATCGTGTTCCACCAGGGCGGAACGATCTCCACCATACTTGCGGGAACAACGGTGAGACCGGTCACCGACCGGCATCGCATCTCCAAGGAGGAGCTCACCTACATCGTCGATTCGACCGCATCACCCGTGGCCACTGTGATCCCGTTCAATGCCTGGCCACTCTACGTCGCGGGTCTGGTGGCGGGAACCATCCCCATCCTCGAGACCCCCGAGGAGGTGGTGACGTTCTTCTTCCGTTCCATTCCAGTGAACTTCTACGGCATCTTCGCCGTCCTGATGACACTGCTGTTCGCCCTTGGATGGTTGCCGTGGCGGGGGGCGAGAATGGATCGGGCGATTCGGCGAGCGAGAGAGACCGGCGAGCTGAACGCGCCGGGCGCCCGGCCACTCGCCGCGGCGGAGCTGACGACGATGAAGGTTCCCGCCGGGTATCGCGTTGGTGTGATCGACTTCCTCCTACCGATGAGCGTCCTGCTCGCCGTTGCGATCGTCCCGTACTTCGTGACGGGGCAGGTGCGCATTGGCGAAGCCTTCGGGCTCGCGGTTCTGGTCGCGTTCGGCCTCGCGCTCGCGAAGGGTATGGGTGTGGCGGAAGCGATGGAGGGTTTCGTGGATGGGTGCAAGGGAGTCACGATCGGCGCGATCATCCTCGGCCTCGCGGTTACACTCGGTCGCGTTTCGGGCGAGCTCGGAACCGCGGCTTTCATCGTGCAGTCGACAGCCGGAGTCATACAGCCGGTCCTGCTGCCGGCCATTCTCATGGGTATCTGTATGGCCGTAGCGTTCTCGATTGGATCGTCGTGGGGCACATACGCGGTCGTGTTCCCGATCGCCATGCCGCTGGCATGGGCGGTGCACCCCGATCCCTTCTATATCTCACTGTGCTTCGGCGCGGTACTGGGCGGGGCTGTGTTCGGTGACCAGTGCTCTCCCATCTCGGACACCACGATCCTGTCCGCACTCGCCTGTGGGGGAGATCTGATGGACCACGTGACCACTCAGCTCCCTCTCGCACTCATCGCGGCGGTGTTCGCCGGTATCGCGTCCACCTTGCTCGCCTTCACAACCCTCTGACCGGATGGCGGAGCCGAACTCTCGATCCAGGGGAAGCCGCGTTCTCTTCGACCTCGCATGTGTCGTCGTGGTGATCTTCGGTCTCCGCGCGGCCTCCGGCATCCTGGTTCCCGTTGCACTCGCGTTCATCCTCACGGTGCTGAGCCTTCCGCTGCTGACGCGGCTTCGGGCAGGCGCGGTGCCCGGCTGGCTCGCGGTATTCGTCACGCTGCTGGTGAACGTGGCCGTTCTCGTGCTCCTTCTTCTACTCGTCAGCCATTCGGCGAACGAGGTGCGACTCGCGCTTCCGCGGTACTTTCTGCAGCTTCAGCAGCTGGTCCTCTCGGCCGAGGAGTGGCTCCTCGCGCGGCAGTTCCCCGTCACTGACGGAGGTCTGATCGGCTTCCTGAACCCCGAGCACGTGGTCGGGATCGTCACGGCGACGCTTCGTGGCATCACCTGGACGGTTTCGAATGGATTCCTGGTCATCCTGCTGATGACCTTCATGCTGATCGAGGCAGCGAGCCTTCCGGTCAAACTTCGAGCTGCGCTGGGGGATGACGAGGCGGACCTGGACCGCTTCGCCAAGGTCAACTCGGAGGTGCAGAAGTATCTGGTGATCAAGACGGTCGTCAGTATGATCACCGGGCTTCTCGTGGGCGTCTGGTTATGGTTTCTGGGAGTCGACTTCCCGCTCTTCTGGGGGTTGATGGCCTTCCTGTTCAACTATGTGCCGAGCATCGGATCGATTCTGGCCTCCATTCCTCCGATTCTTCTCGCCCTGGTTCAGCACGGTATCGCAACCGCTCTGCTGGTGGCGCTGGGGTACCTGATCGTCAACGTCGCGCTCGGCAACGTCATCGAACCGAACCTCATGGGTCGGCGCCTGGGGCTCTCCACGCTGGTCGTCATTCTGTCGCTGGTGTTCTGGGGCTGGGTCTGGGGCCCAGTGGGAATGCTCCTCGCGCTCCCCATGACGATGGTGGTCAAGATCATGCTGGAGAACACCGCCGACCTGCGCTGGCTCGCCATCCTGCTCGGACCGGCGCCGTCTCGCGAGCGTCCCGTTGGCTCCGGAAACGTGTGAGCCGGGCGGGCGCGGCAGGAGTGATCCAGTGTTTCCCGAAGCGTCGATGATTCGGCCGATTTTTCTCGTCTGGGTTCTCCTTTTCGCGATGTTTGCGCCGGGCGGATCCTTCCGCACGGTTCCCTCCACCCCGGTCCTCGCCGCTCAGGCCCATTTCGGGCATAACACGCCTCTTCTGCGCAGTTCCGGTGGCCCCGGGGTTCACGTCTCATTCCGGAGTGAGGTCAATCGTGACCCGGAACCCTGCTCCGGATCCTCGTGCCCGCTGAACCCTTCCTTCGGGCCACTGCTCCCGCGTTTCTCCCGTTCCGGCTCCCACCCGCTGGGCTGCGTTCCAGGAGTTTCTCCCACCTGTGAGCGGCTGCCATACTTCCCGAACGCACCTCCCCTGAACGTGTGAGGCATCTGCTCTGACGACGCCGGATCTCCGCACGAGACCCGGCGATTCCTGGCACTCTCGTGTCTGGCACAGAATGAGGGGGAGAGTTCATGATCACTGACAGATCGAACGCGCGGCCCGGATCCCCGGATCGCTCCGGATGCACGTCCGCGAAGAGTGCTGTAATCAGAGGCGTGGTGGTGAACCACGGCAGCTCGGCATACACCGAACTGATGCTCCGCTCGTTCCACGCCCGTCATTCCGCCGAACTCGATATCCAGATCACGGTGGTCGACAATGCGTCCGAAGACGACACGACCGCCCTCTTCGCATATGCCCGTCGACATGGCATTCCTGTACGACGATCCGGCTTCGATACGAACACGGAGAACAACTCACACGGTGAGATCCTGAGCCGCTTCGTTCTCGAGAACCCCGACTGTACACACTACCTCCTGCTGGACACCGATGCCTGCTTCATCGAGGACGACACCATTCCGACGATGCTCCAGGAGCTGGAGAGCAGGGAAGATGCGTTCGCGGTTGCCGCACGCTTCTCTCCGGACGGCGAGCAGGAGATCGACGAAGAGGCCCGGCGTCGGAATCCGGATCTCTACGACGCGAGACTCCACCCCTGTTGCGCCCTGATTCGCAACACACCCGTCTTCCGCAGCGTGGTCCAGCAGGTGGGGATGTCGTGCGTTCACTACATGTGGGCGGGAGGGGTCGAATACGTGGACACGTGCAAGCTCCTCACTCGCGTGATGGCGACCCATGGACTGCGCCATATCCTTTCGTCCTGCCTGGTGCTTCACTTCTTCTCCGTTTCCTATCCATGGGACGGGGTGTGGCTGAGCGAGCGGAAGGCGGCACACCGGGACCGCCTGCTCGCCGAGTTGCGGGCGGCCGAGGGTGACGGTCCCTTGGCCAAAGAAGGACAGGTCGATCGGGGGGTCGGAATCGGTTCGATGGCTCTCGAGGAGCGGCTGGTCGGCTCGACTTCGAAAACGATCTCCTGAACCCTGTCTGACGAACTCCCTCACAGAAACGTCTCATGATTCGTGCAGAGCTTCAGGAAACGGTCCGCAACCTCGGCCCCTGGTTCCACGACCTCGACGTGGGAGGGGTGCGAACCGCACCGGACAGTCCTTACAGCCCGATCCTCCAGGATCTCTGGAGCCAGGTGGCCCCGGCTTTCCCCGCCGACATGTCGGGGCTGACGGTACTCGACATCGGCTGCAATGCAGGATTCTACTCCCTGCAACTGCATGCCCGCGGTGCCCGTGTCACGGGCATCGAGCCCGATCCGGCATACATCCGTCAGGCGCGGTTCGCGGCGAAGGCACTGGGTGCGGACATCGAGTACCTCGAGATGGACGTGTACGACGTGGACAGGATGGGACGGCAGTTCGATTACGTCCTGTTCATGGGAGTCCTCTATCATCTCAGACACCCCCTGTATGCACTGGACAAAGTTGCGAAACTTCCGATCCGGACGCTGGTCTTCCAGAGCATGCTCCGTGGCAGCCTGGAAGAGCCTCAGGCCGTGGCAGCCGATTACCCGATCAACGAAAAGGCCGTCTTTGAGCACCCCCGGTTTCCCGCGATGTACTTTCTCGAGAACTGCTATGCGGGAGATGAAACCAACTGGTGGGTACCGAACCGCGCGGGTGTGGAGGCGATGTTGCGATCGGCTGGCCTGCGGATCGACAGACGGGTAGGCACGGAGGTGTACTACTGCTCACCCGCGTCGTAGTGCAGCTCGGGAGAAAAGCGGGCGGGGTCCTGAGCGTATGGAAGCGAGGTTCCGGGGCGGAGCCTCGCCGCAGATGCGGGTGGAGCTGACGCGCTTCTCGCGACGTCGGTCGGCAGCCTTGGACCGGCTCGGTCACCCCGGCCGGTACGCACCCCACGCCTCGCGAAATGTGTCGCTGATCTCGCCGAGCGTGACGCCAGCCTTCACTGCCTCGATCAGGTGCGGCATCAGGTTCTCCGTGCCGGCGGCGTGCTCGCGCAACGACGCCAGGCGGGCGTGCACCTCATTGGTATCACGCGCATCGCGGAACCGGGCCAGCTTGTCCCGCTGCGAAAGCTCGAGCGCACCGAAATCCGGCTGGCCGAGATCGATCGGGCCCTCCTTCTGAGTGAAGCGATTCACCCCCACCACCACCGTGTCGCCGGACTCCACGCCGAGCTGATGCTGGTAGGCGGCGCGATGCACCTCTTCCTGCATGAACTCGATGGCGCGGGAGGCGCCGCCCATCTCCTCGATTCGTTCGAGATACGCCAGCGCCTTCTCCTCCACCGCGCGGGTGAGCGCCTCCACGAAGTAGGAGCCGGCGAGCGGGTCCACGGTATCGGCTACGCCGGACTCGTGGGCCAGCACCTGCTGGGTCCGCAGGGCCAGTGTGGCGGCCTCCGCGGTCGGCAGCGAGAGCGCCTCGTCGTAGCCGTTGGTGTGAAGCGACTGGGTGCCGCCGAGCACCGCCGAGAGCGCCTGCACGGTGACCCGTACGACATTGGTGAGCGGCTGCTGCGCAGTCAGCGTCGATCCGCCCGTCTGGGTGTGGAAGCGGAGGCGGGCGCTCTCGTCCGATGCGCCGAACTGCTCACGCATCATCCTTGCCCACATGCGACGCGCGGCGCGGAACTTGGCGACCTCCTCGAACAGCTCGTTGTGCGCGGCGAAGAAGAAGGAGAGCCGCGGCGCGAACCGGTCCACGTCGAGGCCGGCCACCTGTGCCCGTCGCACGTACTCGATGGCGTTGGCGAAGGTGAAGGCGATCTCCTGTGCCGCAGTCGATCCCGCCTCGCGGATGTGGTAGCCGGAGATCGAAATGGTGTTCCAGCGAGGCACCTCCGCGTTGCAGAAGGCAAAGATGTCGGTGATCAGGCGCAGGCTCGGTTCGATCGGGAAGATGTAGGTCCCGCGAGCGATGTACTCCTTGAGGATGTCGTTCTGGATGGTGCCGGAGATCTTCGCCCGCGGCACACCCTGCTCGTCCGCCACCGCCACGTAGAAGGCGAGCAGGATGGAGGCGGTGGCGTTGATGGTCATCGAGGTGGAGACCCGGTCGAGCGGGATTCCACCCAGCAGCGTCCGCATATCCTCGATGGAATCGATCGCCACTCCCACGCGGCCCACCTCGCCCGCCGCCATCACGTGATCCGAATCGTACCCCATCTGGGTGGGGAGATCGAATGCAGTGGATAGCCCGGTCTGGCCGGCGTCCAGAAGGAGGTGGAAGCGCTGGTTCGTCTCCTCTGCGGTGCCGAAGCCGGCGTACTGGCGCATGGTCCACAAGCGGCCGCGGTACATGGTCGGCTGCACCCCCCGGGTAAACGGGTAGGTACCCGGCAGGCCGAGGTCGCGTTCGGTATCGATCTCCACCTCTGCCGGCGTGTAGACCCGATCCACCTCGATCCCGCTCGTGGTGGTGAAATGCTCCCGGCGCTCCGCGTGACGGGCCAGCGTGGGCTCCACGATATCGCGTGTCCACTCGGCTTTGCGCTCGCTCTCCCGCATGCTGCTCATCGGCTCACCTTGGATTATGGATCGCCCGCCACACGGCGGGACCGAATCGGGTTCGGACGTGCCTATTCGAGCACCAGCAGGATGGCGCCCTTCTCCACCGTATCGCCCACCTTCGCGCGGATCTCGGCAATCACACCGTCGCCGCGTGCCTTCAGTTCGTTCTCCATCTTCATCGCCTCCACCACCACCACACCCTGCCCCGCCTTCACCTGCTGGCCGACCTCGACATCGACCCTCACCACCAGGCCGGGCATCGGCGCGAGGATCGACTTCTCTGCCTCGTCTGTGCTCTCACCGGCCAGCTCGCGGATCGCCCGGGTGCGCTCGTCCACGGCGTCGGCGGTGATGCGGTGGGCGCCGAGCGCGAGCTGCCAGCGGCCGCGGCGCTCTCCCTTCCGCGCTACCAGCGCCACCGAGCGGCCGTCGACCAGCAGGTGGCGGACGGCGCCACCCCGGGCTGTGCCAAGCTCCGCGTGGATCTCACGGCCGGCGACCCGGGGGTGTGCGCCGGTGAGGTCCACTTCGATCTCGCGGTCGCCTATCGTTACGAAGTATCGCATGATCTGTGGTTCGGTGTCGAACTTCAGTGACTCTGCGCACGGACGGAGTCGTTGGCGCCGGGGTTCGAGCCAGGCGGAATCCAGTTGCCGAAGGCCCACCCTTGCTGTCATCCTGAGCCCGCCGCTGGACCCCGGTGCCTGGCCGGAGCGGTTGCGGGCGAAGGGTCCGGATGCGCCGGACCCCTGTACACCGCCCGGGGTCGTACCCGCGGCCGGCATACGGATCCCACGGGTCGCGCCGGCTCCCGCGCCTTCCGCCGCCGCCACCGCTGCGACCCTCTGGATGACCAGCACCGTGGCGCCGGCTCCCGCGCTTCCCGCTGCCGCCACCGGCGCGATCTAGGGTTCGGCCCTCCGCAGCACCGCCACGGTTTCCACGTGCGCGGTCTGGGGAAAGAGATCGAAGCAACGGATCGACTCCAGCCGGAACGCATCGCCCAGGCGCTGCAGGTCCCGGGCGAGGGTCGCCGGGTTGCAGGAAACGTAGGTGATCCGGCCCGGCGGCTCCGCCCGAAGCGCTTCGGGCACCGCGGCATCGAGGCCGGCTCGAGGCGGGTTCAGGATCACGAGGTCCGCGGGGAGCAGGCCCGGAAGCACCGCCTCGACCGCCCCCTCGATGAAGGTGGCGCCATCCGGCGCCGCCGCGGTGGCGGCCGCGACTGCGTCGGCATCCAGCTCCACTCCGATCACCTCTGCCCCGCCATGCGCCAGCCGCCGCGCGTGAAGTCCGACGCCGCAGTAAGCATCAACGACCCGGCGGTCGCGCATGTCACCGATCTCCGCCATCAGGTGCTCCTCCAGCAGAGCGGCAGCCGAGCGGTTCACCTGCAGAAACGCCGCGCCGGTGAGATCCACCGTCTCATCGCCCCACGTCTCCGGAAGACCCGGCGCGCCGGCGATCAGTGCCGCGCCGGCGCCGCCCGGTCGGTGCCAGATCGAGGTGAGTCCGTCCACCGCCTCGATCAGCTGCTCGGGTCGGCCGGGCGTGTGTCCGCCCTCCACCAGGAGGGACACGTCACCCGCCGTGCTGCCACGCAGCGTCAGCCGGAGCCGCTCACCCGAAGGGAGCCGCCGCGCATCCGGCCCCCAGGCGGCGCGGAGGCGATCCCACACCTGCGAGATCGGTTCCTCCGGGAGGAGGCAGGCGCCGTCGATCTCGACGACCCGCTGCGGGTCGCCCAGCGCATGGAAGCCCGCCACCACCTGGCCGTTACCGAGCCGGCGAAGCGCGAAGGACACACGGTTCCGGTACCGGTGCTCGCGTGGCGAAGCGACCACCTCGGGCTCCGCGATCGCGATCTTCCCGATGCGGGTCAGGGCGTCGGCCACGATCCTCGACTTCGCTCGAAGCTGCGCGGGATAGGTCAGGTGCTCCAGCGTGCAGCCACCGCACTCCGCATAGAACGCGCACGGCGCCTCCCGTCGCTCGGGTGACGGCTCGAGGATGCGGAGCAGACGCCCGCGCGCCCACCGCTCCCGCCGCTCCGTGAGCTCCACCTCCACCTTCTCGCCAGCGGCCGTGCGGTGCACGAAGACCACCCGGCCGTCCTCGAGTCGCCCGACGCCCTCGCCACCCGCAGCAATGGAATCGATGGTCAGCGCCTGTGGTGGCCAGGACCGGGAGCGCTGGGGCCGCGACCCGCGCCCGCGTCGCTTCCCGCCACGCGATCCTTCTCTCACCACCCCTTCCAGTTTCCGCGACCGGTCCAGCCGGAGGGACGGGATCCGCCCGCAGGCATACGGGAGGCTGCGCGCCGCTCCCGCGTTTCCTCCTCCAGCAGCGCCGCGGCGAGCGCCGCGAACTCCAGCGCCTCCTCGTCGACCTCCACCTCGAGCAGACCGGCCTCGTGCTTCTCCAGGTAACGGATGTCCAGCCGGCCGGCACGGAAGTCCGGTTCGTCCATGACGCGAAGGTGAAAGGGCACGCTGGTATCCAGCCCCACCACCCGGAGCTCGCCGAGCGCGCGCCGCATCCGGTCGATCGCCTCCTCGCGGGTGGGGCCGTGCACGATCAGCTTCGCCAGCATCGGGTCGTAGAAGAGCCCGACCTCGTAACCGACCGCGATCCCCCAGTCCCATCGCACCCCGGGTCCCGAGGGAATGTCCAGGTGCTCGATGCGGCCGGTGGAGGGCAGGAAGTCGTTGGCCGGGTCCTCCGAGGTGATGCGGCACTCGATTGCGTGCCCCTGCATCCGTACGTCCTCCTGCCGGAAGGGGATCGCTTCGCCGGCCGCGATGCGGATCTGCCACTGCACCAGGTCGATCCCGGTGGTCAGCTCGGTAACCGGGTGCTCCACCTGGATTCGAGTGTTCATCTCGAGGAAGTAGAACTCACCGTCCTGGTAGAGAAACTCCACCGTACCGGCGCCCTCGTAGTTCACCGATCGTGCAGCCGCCACGGCGGTGGCGCCCATGGCTTCCCGCTCCTCCGGCGTAAGCACGGGAGATGGAGCTTCCTCGATCATTTTCTGGTGCCGCCGCTGGATGGAGCACTCCCGCTCCCCAAGGTGCAGCGTGTTGCCGTGGCGGTCGGCGAGCAGCTGGATCTCGATGTGCCGCGGCCCCTGCAGGTATTTCTCCACGTACACCGCGTCGTCACCGAAGGCGGCCCGCGCTTCGTTGCCGGCGGCAGTCAGCGCCCGCTCGATCTCGTCCTCGCTGTTCACCACCCGCATCCCCTTGCCCCCACCGCCCGCGGACGCCTTGAGCAGCACCGGGTAGCCGATCTCGGCGGCCGCGCGCCGCGCCTCCTCCGGCCCGCTGAGCGCCTGCTTGGTGCCCGGAACGACGGGAACGCCCGCATCGATCACCCGCGAACGCGCGGCCGTCTTATCGCCCATCGCCTCGACCGCCTCCGCGGAGGGCCCGATGAACACCAGCCCCGCCTCACGCACGGCACGGATGAAGGGCGCCCGCTCCGAGAGGAAGCCATAGCCCGGGTGGATCGCCTCCGCCCCGCTCCGCTTCGCGATCTCGATCAGCGCGTCCTGGCGCAGATAGCTCTGCGCCGAGGGCGGCGGCCCGATCAGGTACGCCTCGTCCGCCGCGAAGACGTGAGGCGCATACCGGTCGGCCTCCGAGTAGACGGCCACCGCCTGGACGCCCAGCTCATGAGCCGCCCGGATGACGCGGAGTGCGATCTCGCCGCGGTTGGCGATCAGGATTTTGGAGAACATTCGGGGGTCGGGGATCGGCATTCGGCATTCGGGGGATTTCCCGAACGGAACCAGGTTACTGACATCTGCTGATCAGGCTAGCCCGGAGCGCGTTGAGCATTCGTCCGACGCGAGCGGCTTCCGTCTGGATCGAGCCAGCCTGCTCCACCGGGCAGAACCCGAGGCGGAGCGCCAACTCCATCTGTGTGTCAAGTTCCATCAACGAGCCGTACGCGATGTCCACGAAACGGATGAACTCGCGCGTGGATCTACGGCCTCTACCCTCCGAAATGTTGGCTGGGATGGAGCCGGCTGACTTCCTGAGCTGCAGCGTGAGGCCGTAAAGCTCAGATCGCGGGAAATCAGCCGAAAGGCGATAGCACTCGCACGCCAGGTCCATGGCCCGCCGCCATACCTCCAGATCTCGGTGTGACCTGATTGTGGGCATCCCGGAATCGCGGCCTTGAGGAAGAAAAGATCGGCAGAGTGTCCCGGTTCGCCCTTCATCTTCCGTTCCCCCGACCCCCGAATGCCGCCCCCCGACCCCCTAAAGCGGAATATTCCCATGCTTCCGCGGCGGATTTCCATCCCGCTTGTTCTGCAGCATGTCGAACGCGGAGATGACGCGGGCGCGGGTCTCTCGCGGGTCGATGATGTCGTCCACGTAGCCGCGGCCGGCCGCGGCGAACGGGTTGGCGAAACGATCGGCGTACTCCGCCTGCTTCTCCGCGGCCGCCGCGGCCGGATCCTCCGCACTGGCGATTTCACGCCGATAGAGGATCTCCACGGCGCCCTTCGCCCCCATCACCGCGATCTCGGCGGTGGGCCAGGCGTAGTTGATGTCGCCGCGTATGTGCTTGCTGCTCATGACGTCGTACGCGCCGCCGTACGCCTTGCGGGTGATGATCGTCACCTTGGGAACGGTGGCCTCGCAGAAGGCGTACAGCAGCTTCGCCCCGTGCCGGATGATCCCGCCGTGCTCCTGCGCGACGCCCGGTAGGAAACCGGGCACGTCCTCGAACGTGAGCAGCGGAACGTTGAAGGAGTCGCAGAAGCGCACGAATCGCGCGGCCTTCACGCGAGGCGTCGATGTCCAGCACCCCGGCGAGCACCGCAGGCTGATTGGCGACGATCCCGACGGAGTGCCCCCCCACGTGGGCGAACCCGCACAGGATGTTGCCCGCATAGTCGGCGTGCACCTCGTAGAACTCGGCCGTCGTCCACCACGCGCCGGATGACGTCGTGCATGTCGTACGGCTTGTTGGGATGGTCGGGCACGAGGTCCAGAAGGTCCTCGTCCGCGCGATCGAACGGATCCTCCGTCTCGCGCCGTGGCGCGTCTTCCCGGTTGTTCTGCGGGATGTACTCGAACAGGTTGCGGATCCGCTGCAGGCAATCCACCTCGGAGCGGCAGGTGAAGTGCGAGACGCCGGACTTGGAGGCGTGGGTCGCGGCGCCGCCAAGCTCCTCCATGGTCACATCCTCGTGCGTCACCGTCTTCACCACGTTGGGGCCCGTCACGAACATGTAGCTCGTGCCCTGCACCATGTAGATGAAGTCGGTGATGGCGGGCGAGTACACGGCGCCGCCGGCACACGGCCCGAGGATCGCCGAGATCTGGGGCACCACGCCGGACGCCATCGTGTTCCGCAGGAAGATGTCGGCGTAGCCGCCCAGCGAAACCACTCCCTCCTGGATACGTGCGCCGCCTGAGTCGTTGAGACCGATCACGGGCGCGCCGTTCTTCAGCGCGAGATCCATGATCTTGCAGATCTTCTCCGCGTGCGCTTCGCTGAGCGAGCCGCCGAAGACGGTGAAGTCCTGCGAAAAGACGTAGACGAGCCGGTTGTGGATGGTCCCGTAACCGGTGACCACTCCGTCGCCGAGGTAGCGCTCCTTCTCGAGACCGAAGCCGGTGGCGCGATGCACCACGAAGCGGTCGAGCTCCACGAAGGAGCCCTCGTCCAGAAGCACGTCCAGCCGCTCACGGGCGGTGAGCTTCCCGCGCTCGTGCTGTGCCTCGATCCGCTTCGTTCCTCCGCCGAGCGTCGCCTCCCGGCGCATCGCTTCCAGCTGCTCCAACTTCTGCCTCATCGACATGGCGTCTGTCCCTGCTGGCGGATCCGGGATGGTTCCCCGGGGCTCCGCCGGTTCGTTGTGAGTCGGTGCCGTTCTGCGGCACGAAGATAAGTGGTCGGGTGCGGATGCGCACGCGGCTGGCATCGGATGCGATGTACGGGGATTTCGGGTGCCTGTTCCGTGCCGCGGCGGCGGCCGTGCCGGCGTCGGGGCGCGGTACGTCATCCTGAAGGACGCGCGGGCGGTGGGAAGTGTGCTTAGACGCGACTGAAGGATCCCGCTACGCCGCATGAGTGGACGCCGACACCCGCCACGGGCCCCGGTTGCGGCGCGTGACGCTCACCGCGGAGAGGGACCCTTCGACTTCGCTCAGGGTGACCGCGGGGGGACGGCGGGGACGACCACCGATCCCCGAGATACCAGAAGGGGCACGAAGCTCTCGCTCCGTGCCCCTCCCGGTCTGCCGAAGCGGGAGACTTACGCCTCCGGCTTCTCTTCCTCGTCGGTCTCCTCGGCCGGAGCCTCGGCGACCGCTTCTTCTGCGGCCGGAGCCTCGGCGGTGACCGTCTCCGTCGTTGTCTCGGTCTCAGTCTCGGCGGCCGGAGCCTCCGAGCGAGCCGGCACGATCACCTCGCCACCCTCGAGCTTCGGCACGCGGAGCGTGTTCAGCACGATGCGGCGGTTCTCCGGATCGACCTCGGTGACTTCCATCTCGAGCTCGTCACCCTCCGCGAACAGATCCGCCGGGTTCTGCAGCCCGGTGACGCCGAGCTGCGAGAGCGGAACGAAGCCCTCGAGGTCGTCGCCCAGGTCCACCGCGACGCCCTTGTCCTGCAGGCGCGAGACGCGACCGTTGATCTGCGTGCCGACCGTGTACTGCTGCGAGATCTCGGCCCACGGATCGTCCTGCGTCTGCTTGAGGCCGAGCGAGATCCGCTTGTTCTCGGCATCCACGCCCGAGGATCACGCACGTCCACGTCGTCGCCCTTGCGGACCACCTCGGACGGGTGCTGGATCCGCTTGGTCCAGCTCATGTCGGAGATGTGCACCAGGCCGTCGATGCCCGGCTCGATCTCGACGAAGGCGCCGAACGAGGTGAGGTTGCGCACCTTGCCCGACATCCGCGTGCCGACCGGGTACTTCTCCGGCAGCGCGTGCCACGGATCCTCCTCGATCTGCTTCATGCCGAGCGAGATCTTCTCCTCGTTCGGATCGACCTTCAGCACCACCGCCTCGACCTCGTCTCCGAGCGTGACCATCTTGCTCGGGTGACGGACGTTGCGCGTCCAGCTCATCTCGCGAGATGTGCACGAGGCCCTCGACGCCCTTCTCCAGCTCGATGAAGGCGCCGTAGTTGGTGATCGAGACCACGCGGCCGCGGACGCGGGAGCCGACCGGGTACTTCTTGTCCACGTCCGTCCACGGGTACGGCTGCAGCTGCTTGAGACCGAGCGAGAGACGCTCGCGCTCCCAGTCGATGTCGAGCACCTTCACGTCGAGCTCGTCGCCGATCTGCACGACCTCGCTCGGGTGACCGACGCGGCCCCAGCTCATGTCGGTGATGTGCAGCAGGCCGTCCATGCCGCCCAGGTCGATGAACGCACCGAAGTCGGTGATGTTCTTGACCACGCCCTTGCGCACCTGGCCGACCTCGAGCTCCTTCTTGAGCTTCTCGCGCTTGACCTCGCGCTCCGCCTCGAGCAGCACGCGGCGCGACACGACGATGTTCCGGCGGCGCTTGTTGAGCTTGATGATCTTGAAGTCGTACGTCTCGCCGATCAGGTCCTCGATGTTCGGCACGCGGCGCAGCGCGATCTGCGAGCCCGGCAGGAACGCGTCCACGCCCATGAGGTCGACCGTGACGCCGCCCTTGATCTTGCGCGTGCAGCGTGCCCGGAACCGGGTTGCCGCCCTCGTACGCCTCGCGGATCTTCTCCCAGACGCGCAGGAAGTCGGCCTTCTTCTTGGAAAGAACGACGATGCCGTCCTCGTCCTCGAGGTTCTCGAGGTAGACTTCGACCTCGTCGCCGACCTGCGAGCGAATCCGGATCCTTGAACTCGTCGCGGGTGACCGAGCCTTCGCTCTTGAAGCCGACGTCGAGGATGACCGCTTGTCGGTGACGCGGAGCACGCGCGCCTTGACGATCTCGCCTTCCTCGATGTTGGTGAGCGTATCCTCGTACATCTCGAGCAGCGCCTCGTACTCCTCGAGGTCGTACTCCTCCTCGTCGAAGAGGTCCGCACGGATGTTCACCGACCGGGCGCGCTCCGCAATCTGGTTCTGCGTGAGCTCCTCGGCGACCGCGACGCCACCGGCGTCGCTGCTGAAATCCGGCGTCTCCACCGTATCCTGTTCGTTCTGTTCGGCCATGGGGCGTGATGCCTTCCATCGATGCCGGAACGGGAGCGTCCCGGCACTGGGTTGAGGGTGATGCAGACGACCGGGCCTGGGGCCCGGGGAAGCGGAGAAACGTAGCGGTTGAGGAGGCCGGATGTCAACCTGCGGCGCCGTGCTCCGCGAGGCGTACGATGGCGCGGACCTGGGCGTCGAAGGGGAGCCCGGTGGTGTCCAGCAGAACGGCGTCGGCGGCGCGCAGCAGCGGGGCCACGGCACGGCTCGAGTCACGCAGGTCGCGGTCGGTGAGCCGGGCGGCCTCCTCGCGGATCAGCTGCAGGTCGGGGTCGTGCCGTCCCTGCTCGATCAGGCGCCGGCGTGCGCGTTCCTCCGGCGCCGCGACGAGGAAGATCTTCAGCTCGGCGTCCGGGAAGACGACACGTGCCGATGTCGCGGCCGTCCGCGACGAGGCCGCCGCGTGCTCCCGCCGCGCGAAGCGCCCCCATCAGCCATTCCCGCACGGCGCCGATCTGCCGCCATCCGCGAGACGTCCTGCATTCACCTCGGGCGACCGGATGTCGTCACCCACCGGTTCGCCGTCGATGGTCATCCGGTACCCGTCGGCCTCCGGTTCTCCGACCACCCGAAGCGCTTCCAGCCGCTCGGCTGAGAGGGACTCCCACTCCTCCGGCTGGATCCCGGCGCGCAGCGCGGCGAGGGTGATGGCGCGGTAGAAGGCGCCGGAGTCGAGGTGCCGGTAGCCGAGCGTGTTAGCCACCGCCTTGGCGGTGGAGCTCTTCCCGGACCCGGCCGGTCCGTCGATGGCGATGATGATCCCGTCCTGTCGAGTCACGGATCGTCCGGGCAGGCGAAGATGAAGGAAGTGGTCAGCGAACGAGCGCGCGGAGCGCGCTCCAGAAGCCGGGGAAGGATACGTCCACCACCGTGGGATCGTCGACATCGATGGCCGCACCCGGAAGTGCCGCGAGCACGCCGAACGCCATGGCGATGCGGTGATCGTGGTGCGCCCGCACCGCTCCGGCAGGCGGCGCCTCTCCTCCACGGATCACCATGCCGTCCGCGAGCTCCTCGACCTCGACGCCGATCTCACGCAGGTTTGCCACCATCACGGCGATGCGGTCGCTCTCCTTGGCGCGCAGCTCGGCCGCCCCGGTGATCCGCGTCTCGCCCGCCGCGCGCGCCGCGAGGGCCGCCAGGATGGGCACCTCGTCGATGAGTGATGGCACTTCGGCGCCGCCGATCTCCACACCTCGGAGGTCCGATGCGCGGGCGATCAGATCGCCCACCTCTTCCCCGCCCTCCTCGCGCCGGTTCTCCACCGCAATGGATCCGCCCATCCGGTGGATCACGTCGAGGAAGCCGGTCCGCGTGGGGTTGAGTCCTACGTCGCGCACCCGCACCTCTCCCTCATCCGCGAGCAGCCCCAGCGCCAGGATGAACGCGGCGGAGGATGGATCGCCCGGTACGCGCATGCGGAGCGGCGCCAGCGCACCCGCCGCGGGCGGCGTAAAGCGCACCCGCCACCCCCCGCCGCTCTCCCGCTCCTCCACCTCTGCACCCAGTGCCGTCAGCATGCGCTCGGTGTGATCACGGGAGCGCACGGGCTCCGTGACGCTCACCGGCACGCCACCGGAGAGCCCCGCGAGGAGAACGGCACTCTTGATCTGGGCACTTGCGTGGGGTGAACGATGATCCAGCGTCCGGAGCGGCCCGCCGGTGATCTCCAGCGGGAGCCGGTCCGCCCGCTCCAGCTCACGCACCGCTGCGCCCATCGCAGTGAGCGGGTCCGTGATCCGCCGCATGGGCCGCGATCGGAGCGATGCGTCGCCGGTCAGGCGCGCGGTGAACGGGCGGCCGGCGAGCAGACCCATCATCAGGCGCGCCGTGGTGCCGCTGTTGCCACAATCCAGTGTATCTGCCGGTGCGATCCATCCTGCGATGCCGGGGCTGCGGATCACGACGGTTCCGTCCGCCACCACCGGGGGGACGTCCACGCCGAGCTGCCGGAGCACGCGGGCAGTGCTCTGGCAGTCCTCACCGGTGAGCATCCCCTCCAGCCGGCTCTCTCCGTTCGCGGCCCCCGCGAACATCAGCGCCCGGTGGGTCAGCGACTTGTCACCGGGGACGCGCACGTCTCCGGACACGATCATCTTCTTCACCGTCACACCGCCCGCACGGTTCCCGAGTGAATGCGACGCAGGGCTCCGGCCGCGTCGCGGAGTAGGAGAGCGCCGGCCGCGTCCACGCCCAGCTGCGTCCCCACGGCCAGCAGGGCACCACCCACCGGTTCGGTGACCCGCACTTCCCGACCGCGCAGTACGTCGCGCGCCTCCAGCGCGGCCATCTCTCCCTCCGTGAGTTCGAACGGCAGCGCGATGCGGCGCAGCACCGCCGCCACCAGGCCGTCCGCGAGGGCAGACCGGTCCGCCCTGGCGCCGCGCAGCGTGTCCAGCGCGGTGGAGCGGGACTGGATCTCTTCGGGGAGCCCGGACGGGAGCGGTCGCACGTTGATGCCGATCCCTGCAACGATCGTCGCGGCGCCGCCGCTCCAGCTCCCCTCGCACAGGATCCCCCCGAGCTTCCTGCCGTCGGCGATCAGGTCGTTGGGCCACTTGATCCCCACCGGGCGGCCCGCCGTCCAGTCGTCGAGGCAGGCGGCCGTCACGAGGCCGATCCCGATC
Organism: uncultured Gemmatimonadales bacterium; assembly: GCA_963793235.1. Taxonomy (GTDB): domain Bacteria; phylum Gemmatimonadota; class Gemmatimonadetes; order Longimicrobiales; family Longimicrobiaceae; genus CAWBZF01. Next base: position 7,668 of record CAWBZF010000006.1, on the reverse strand, counting down.
GGGATGGGTCCCATCTGCTCGGTGGTAGCGGATCGAGCCAGGATCGAGAGCCAGAGCCCGGCGCCGGCCGGCGATTCCCAGCGGCGACCGGCGCGCCCCCGACCCGCCGTCTGGAGTTCCGCGAGCACGACGGTGCCGGCGGGAGCGCCCTCCAGGGCGAGCGCACGCGCGACATCGTTGGTGGAGCCGAGCTCCTCGAAGAGGTACACGCGCGGCGCACCCCAGGCGTTGGCAAGCTCCTCCGCCGTGCGACCCTCCCAGTGGGTGGCATCGATCTCTCGCACGCCGTTCAATCTTCCTCGAGGAGCAGCGACAGGTCCAGCGCCGGCGCCGAGTGGGTCAGCGCGCCCACCGAAACGAAGTCGACGCCGCACTCCGCGATCGACCTCACGGACTCGAGCGTGACGCCGCCGGAGGCCTCCAGCTCGACTTCCGAGTCCAGCTCCCGGGCCAGCGCCACGGCGGAGCGGAGCTGCTCGGACGCCATGTTGTCGAGGAGGATTCGATCCACTCCGGCGCCGATCGCCTCGCGAAGCTCTTCCTCGGTGGTGACCTCCACCTCCACCTCCAGACCGGTCGAGTTGTGCTCGCGCACCCGCGCCACTGCCGCCGGTATGCCGCCGGCCGCGGCGATGTGGTTCTCCTTGATGAGCACCATGTCGTGCAGACCGAAGCGATGGTTTCGACCGCCCCCCGCCACCACGGCCGCCTTCTCCAGCTCACGCATCCCCGGTGTGGTCTTGCGGGTGTCCAGGATCGCTGCCCCGGTGCCGCGCACGGCCTCCGCGTAACGGCGGGTGGCGGTGGCGGTGCCGGAGAGGCGCTGGAGGAAGTTGAGGGCGACGCGTTCGGCGGTGAGAATGGAAGCAGCGCTCCCCTCCACGACCATGATCAGGTCGCCTGGCGCGACGCGGGAGCCGTCGCCGGCGAGTACCTCCACATCCAGGTCGGGGTCGATCCGCCGGAATACCTCTCGGGCGACGCCACTCCCGGCGATCACTCCCTCTGCCTTGGCGACGATCCGGGCGCGCCCGGTGGTCTCCGGGAGCACCGTCCAGAGCGTGGTCCAGTCCCCGGGTCCCACGTCCTCCTCGAGGGCGGAGGTGATCAGCGCGTGCGCGGCGTCCGGAATGCTCATGCGCCGGTGCGGAGATAGTGGAAGAGGAAGATCCCGGCCGCCGCCCAGCAGTAGTAGGCGAAGACGTGGAAGTTCTGGTTGCGCAGCAGCGCCACGAAGAAGCGGATCGCGACGATGCCGCTGAACGCCGCGGCGACGAACCCGACGGCGAGGGCGGTGCCCGAGACGCCCAGTTCATCCGCGCGCAGTGCGTCGGGCACCTGCAGCACCGCCGCCCCGAGGATCGCCGGGATCGACATCAGGAAGGAGAACTCCGCGGCCGCCACCGGATCCACGCGCCGCCAGAGACCCGCGAGCACGGTGCTGCCGGAGCGGGTGATCCCGGGAAAGATCGCGATGGACTGCGCCACGCCCATGAAGGCAGCGGTGCCCCACCCCGGCTCCCTCTCGACGACGGTGGTGCGGCGGGTGGCTCGGGCGGCGCCCATCAGGGTCGCCTGCAGCGCGGCCACGGCGGCAAAGGGGATGATGGTTCCGGCGAGCAGCGCGAAGAGCGCGGCGACCGCGAGCGGCAGCAGTTCCAGCGGTCCCACGCGGTGTGTACCGAGCGCCCATCGTGAGCTCCAGACGAGGCACCCGGTGACCAGAACCATGGTGCCCGTGAACATCGGATCGTCGAAGCGCGCCTCGAACCAATCCCTCATCGTGAAGCCGACGATGACCACGGGCACGGTGGCGAGCACGATCTTGAGGATATAGGGCCAGGCGCTCTCGTCCGAGAGGCCGAGCGCACCCCGGATCAACCGCCACACCTTTGCCCGGTACACCACCAGAACCGAGATCAGGGTGGCCACGTGCACCGCGACGTCGAACAGGATTCCGGGGATCTGCAGGCCCAGGAGCGCCTGCCCCATGACCAGGTGCCCGGAACTGGAGACGGGGAAAAACTCCGTCAGCCCCTGCACCACACCCAGAATCAGCGCTTCCCACCACGTCATCGGGTGTCCACCCGTTCGGATACCGTGCCGGCCGCGCCGTCGCTCATCAGGATCTTCTGGTAGAATTGTTCGTACTCGGGAACGACCCGATCGACGCCGAAGCGTTCGGACGCCCGTGCGCGTGCCGCCTCGCTGACCTTCGTCCAGGCCGCGTCGTCCGCCAGCACCGCGGCGCCCGCGTCCGCCATCGCCTCCACGTCGCCGACCGGAGCGAGGAATCCCGTCTCTCCGTTCACCACCACCTCCGGCAGACCGCCCGTGTCGCTGGCGACCACCGGTACGCCCGCCGCCATCGCCTCCAGCGCCACCAGCCCGAACGACTCCGAGGCGGAGGGCAGAAGGAACAGGTCGGCGCAGGCGAGCAGCTCAGCCACCGAATCCTGCTTCCCCAGGAAGATCACGCGATCGGCGATCCCGAGCGTCTCCGCCTCGTGCGCGGCCTCCGGTCGATCCGGCCCATCTCCGACCAGCACCAGGCGCGAGGGGATCTCCCGCTGCAGCCTGTGGAAGATCCGCACCACATCCTTCACCCGCTTCACCGGGCGGAAGTTGGAGATGTGCATCACCAGCTTCTCGCCGGGCCTCAGCAGTGCGTCGCGGGCACACGGCGAGGTGGCTCGCGAGTAGACCTTCGGGTCCACGAAGTTGGGGATTACCTGGATGTCGTCATCGGCCACGCCGAAGTGCCGCACCGTCTCGTCGCGAAGGTATCCGGACACGGCCGTCAGACCGTCGCTCTTGGCGATCGAGAAGCGCGTGATCTCCCCGAACGAGCGCTCCTGCCCGACCAGGGTGATGTCGGTGCCGTGGAGGGTAGTGATGATCCTGAGCCCATGGCCGCTGCCGAGCATCTCCTTGGCGATCCAGGCCGATGTGGCGTGGGGGATCGCGTAGTGCACGTGTAGAAGGTCCAGCCCCTCGCGGATCGTCACCTCGTGCATCATCGCCGCGAGCGCCAGCGAGTAGGGCGCATACTCGAACAGCGGATAACGCGCGACCTCCACCTCGTGGAAGTACACGCGCTCCATGAAGCGCGGCAGGCGGAACGGGTGCGCGTAGGTGATGAAATGCACCTCGTGCCCCCGCTTGGAGAGCTCCATCCCCAGCTCCGTAGCCACCGCCCCGGACCCCCCGTAGGTCGGGTAGCAGGTGATCCCGATCTTCATCTGTCTCCTGACATGATCCGTTTGCCTCCCCTCGCTCCCGCCCTGTCACGCGGCACCGGTACAGCCGCTTCGGCGGCATGCTGCGGCATCCGGATTGTTCGGACGCGCAGCCGCCGACGCACGCCGCCACGCCCGCGCCGCTCCCTCAGCATGACGGTGGTGGTGGCGGCGGTGGTGGTGGCGGTGGTGGTGGCGGCCCTCTTTCAATTTCGCCTCTGGCGGCCCTTCCGTCACCCTCGCTACCTCTGCTCCCACGCACTCACGATCTCATCAACCAGTTCCGCCCGCTCCCGCCGCGTATCCAGCCAGACCGCCCCCTCCGGCAGCTGGTGTCGGAACCAGGTGAGCTGTCGGCGCGCGTATGCCCGGGTGTTCTTGCGGATGAGATCCAGTGCCTCCTCCAGCGACCGCTCGCCACGCAGATGCGGGAGCAGCTCGATGTATCCGGTGGCGTTGATCCCGGGATCCCGTTCGCTGAATCCGGCCGCCACCAGTCCCCGCACCTCCTCCAGGAGGCCGTGCTCCGCCATTCGGCCGACCCGCTCGTCGATCGCGCGGTAGAGCCGCTCCCGTTGCGGGTCCAGCACGTAGACGAGCGGCCGCAGCGGAGGGGCCTCCGGCGGGGCATTCTCCTGCCACCAGCTCAGCGAGCGCCCGGTCAGAAGCGGAAGCTCGAGGGCGCGGGTGAGCCGCTGTCGCCCGCCCCACCCCGTGAGGCGCTCCGCGAGCGGCGGGTCCAGCACCGCCAGCCACCGGCGCATCTCCTCCGCGCCGATCGCCTCCAGATACCTCTGAAGCGAAGCGCGCCGCCCGGGCTCCAGCGACGGCTCCCGGAAGATAGGGTCGGTCAGGGCGCGCAGGAAGAAGCCGGTCCCACCCACCAGGATCGGGACGCGGTCGCGTGCGGCGATCTGCTCGATCCAGGTGCGGGCGCGGCGGGCGAACTCGCCAGCGCCGAATCTCTGGCCCGGCTCCATCAGATCGAGGCCGTGATGCGGCGCCCGCGCCTGCTGCTCCGGCGTGGCCTTGGCGGTCCCGACGTCCATCCCGCGGTAGACCTGCCGGGAATCCATGGAGATGATCTCACCGTCCAGACGCGCGGCGACCTCCAGCGAGAGAGCGGTCTTCCCGGAGGCCGTGGGGCCGACGATGGCGACGGCGGGAGCGCGGCTCACCCCGACCGGCGGAAGCGATTGTGGAGCTCGCCGATGGAGAGCTGCACCACGGTGGGTCGCCCGTGGATGTCATGGTACGGGAGCTCCGTGGCGAAGAGGCGATCGAACAGCTCCGTCATCTCGCGCTGGGTGAGCCGCTGGCCGGCCTTGATCGCCCCCTTGCAGGCATACGACAGCGCGATTCGCTGGTGCTGGTTGCGAGCGGTGTCCACCAGAGGCGAGCCCTCGGTGAGTTCTGCGATCATCTCGCGCAGGCACCGGTCCGCATCGAAGTACGGGTGCGGGTTGGGGACGGCGTGCACGATGATGGAACGCCCGCCGAACGGCTCGATCTCGAAGCCCATTCGCTCGGAACAGAGCGGCGAGCTCCTCCACCCGGCCGAATTCGGCGGCGGAGAGCCGCAGGGTCAGCGGAAAGAGCAGCCGCTGCTGAGCCGGTATCGCGCTGCTCGAAGCCGCGCATCAGCTCCTCGTACAGCACCCGCTCGTGCGCGGAGTGCTGATCCACGATGATCAGCCCGCCGCGCGTCTCCGCGAAGATGTAGGTGTTGTGCACCTGCCACATGCTGGCGTGCCGGACACCGTCGGGATCCTCTTCGCCACTCGCCGTTCACCCTTTCCGGTCCGGCCGCGCCGGACACGAACAGGCTCATCTGCGGAGTCGGCTCGTGCCGCAGGTCCAGCCCGCCCGAGACGGGGGCCGGGTGTGGGTCATGGGCCGGGCCGGGACTCCCCTGCCGCACGGCCGTCAGCCGCCCCGCGATCACCGGCATCTCGCCCCGGCCGCCGCCCGCCGACGACGAGCCATCCAGACCGGGAGCGCTCACCAGTGGCCCGAGCGCCGCTCGCACCCCCTCCTCCACCGCGCGCTCCACTCCGATCCCGTCGCGGAAGCGGACCTCGGCCTTGGCAGGGTGGACGTTCACGTCCACCGCGCCGTCCGGGACGTCCAGGAAGAGGAAGAAGGAGGGGCGATGCCCCGGGGCGATCGTCGTCTGGTACCCGCGGTCGGCGGCGCGTACCAGATACCGGTCGGCGAACGCAGCGGCCGTTGACGAAGAGGTAGGTGCGCCGGCCGCCGGGAGTGGCGCTGTGCGGGCGCTGGATCAGCCCGGTCACCGCGATCCCTGACGCCTCGTGACGCAGCGGGATCAGCTGTCCGGCCAGCCCGTCGCCCCACAGCTCCGCGATTCGCCCGCGCACATCGGAACGTCGCGGGAAGGTCGAGCAGATCGCGGCCGTTGGATTCCAGCGGAAAGGCCACGCGCGGGTTGGCGAGCGCCAGAGTGGTCACCACCTCGCTGACCGCGCGGGCCTCCGCGGCGGCGGAGCGGAGGAACTTCGCGCGGGCCGGCACGTTGAAGAAGAGGCTGCGGACGGTGACGGTGGTGCCGCGCCGTCGCGCGCACGGCTCCACACTGCCGCCACGCGCCCGCCGGCGACGACCACGCGCGTCCCGTCGCCCTCGCGCTCCGCCGTCTCCATGGCCATGCGCGCGACAGAGGCGATGGAAGGGAGCGCCTCCCCGCGGAAGCCGAGCGTGCGGATCGCCGCCAGCTCCGCCCGGATCGGAGATCTTGCTGGTGGCGTGTCGGTCCAGGGAGAGGAGCGCGTCCTCCCGACCCATCCCGTGTCCGTCGTCCGCGACCCGGATCTCCGTCTTGCCGCCGTTGCGAGATGGCGATGCGTCACTCGGGTCGCTCCGGCGTCGAGCGCGTTCTCCACCAGCTCCTTGACCACCGACGCGGGGCGTTCCACCACCTCGCCGGCGGCGATCTGGTTGGCGAGGTGATCGGGCAGGATGTGGATCCTACGCGGCATCGAGCGGGTCCCGGTGGGGCGATGGAGGGGGAGGATGGTGGATCACGACGGGAGCCGGTACAGCGCCCGGGCGTTGCTCGCGGTGGCCGCCACGAGCTCCTCGAACGGCTCTTCGCGAAGCTCCGCGGCGGTACGTGCCACCGCCTCCACCCGGCACGGCTCGTTCCGTTTGCCACGGAATGGCGCGGGGGCCAGATAGGGTGAGTCGGTCTCCACCAGAAGCCGGTCGAGCGGCACGGATCGAAGCAGCTCGGCCTCCTCGGCGGTGTAGCGGGAGAAGGAGATCATCCCCGCGAAGGAGGCGTACCATCCCCTCGCGAGACCCTTCTCCAGGAGCGACCTGCCGCTGGAAAAGCAGTGCAGCACCCCCCGCAGCTCCGACGGTGCGGAATCCAGGAAGGCGATCATGTCGTCGTCCGCCTTGCGGGCGTGGATCACCAGCGGGAGGTCCAGGTCGGTGGCGATCGCGCACTGTCGCTCCAGCGCTTCGCGTTGCGCACCCCGGGGGGCGTTGTCGTAGTGGTAATCCAGACCCGTCTCTCCGATCGCGATCACGCGAGGCGAAGCAGCCAGCTCGCGGATCGCTGCCAGCGCGTCGGGCGTCGCCTGTTCGGCGGAATGCGGGTGGATCCCCACCGCTGCATAGATCAGTGGCTCCCGCTCCGCGAGCGCCACTGCCGCGCGGCTGTCCTCCAGGTGGGTGCCGATGGTGACGATCGCCGTGAGTCCGGTCTCACGCGACCGGGCGATCACCTCGTCGAGATCATCCGCGAAGCGGACGTCGGTCAGATGGGCATGAGTGTCGATCATTCCGCTCACCAGTTCAGGACCTCCGGGACGGCTTCGTCGGGGCGGGCGGGATCGCCAGGCCGACCATCGTGACCTTTCCGTCCACGATCTCCTGTACGTGGAGCTCGAAGCGCTCGATGACGAGCGTCGCATCCTCGACGAGGCCGTCGCCCAGCCGTTGCCTGATCACCTCGTCCAGCGTCATCTCGCCCGGAACACCCAGCCGGATGCCGTAGAACTCCCACAGCTCCTCGACGGTGGTGGTACCGAGCATGGGGAATTCGATCAGCGGGGGGAGTTCTTCGGCCGATTTCCCATCGCGGCTGAAGATTCGATCCACCAGTGGCCGGGTCTCGGCGCGGAGCACGATGAAGACGTGATCGCCCGGCAGCAGCATCGTCGAACCCCGGGGTGGAATCAAGGAATTATCCCGCGAGATCATTGCGATCACCACCCCATCGGGGAGCGCGAGCTGGTTGAGCCGCCGCCCCGACACGCGGGAATCCTCGCCGAGCGAATATTCCACGATATCGGCATCCACATCCCGCAAGGAAGTGATCTCCAGCGTCACTGGCCGGGCCGGCTCCGGCTCCTCCTCGAGACCGAGGGCGCGTGCCACCATCGGCAGGGTACCGCCCTGC
>CAWBZF010000005.1:0-138538 GCA_963793235.1 uncultured Gemmatimonadales bacterium | reverse complement strand
ACCATGGACATATGACCGGTCGATCTTCAGCTCGGTGATCGCGAACCTTCTCAGGTACGACAACGAGGCGTTCCCGGTTCCGAAGTCGTCGATCGCAAGTCGGACCCCGTACTGCGAGATCGCCCGCAGGCGGTCGTCGACGTCGCTGGTATCGCCCACGAGAAGGTCCTCGGTGAGCTCGAGAGTGAGCGCATCGGGCTCCAGCCCGGCACATGCCAAGGCGTCCACGACTTCCCGCAGCAGTTCAGTCGACTCGACTTGTTTCGTCGAGAGATTGACATTGATGCCGATCCTTTCCATGCCGGCGATCGATCCTCGCCAGATGGCGGTCTGGCGGCAGGCTTCGCGAAGGACCAGACGGCCGATCGGAACGATGAGGCCGGTATGTTCCGCGATCGGCAGGAAGTTGTCCGGCATGATGGTGCCCTTCGACGGGTGGAGCCACCGAACGAGGGCCTCGACCGCTTCGACACGACCGGTACCGAGCTCGACAATCGGTTGGTAATGGACCGTGAACTGCGCCTGATCGGTCTCCAGCGCCAGCAGCATGTCGGCCTCAAGTTGAACGGTGAGCGCCTCGGCGTCTCCCATGGCCATCGAGAACACGACAGCTCGGCCCTTGCCGCTCTGCTTGGCCGAGTACATGGCGATGTCGGCGTTGCGGAGGGTGTCGGCAGCCCAGTGGACATGGTCATGCATCGCGATGCCGACACTCGTGCTTGGAAGGATTGTTTGCCCGTCGAGAACAATCGGTTCGCTGACTGCGGCGACGACACGGTCTGCGATACGGATCGCCTGTGCGACGTCGTCGATGTCTTCGAGCAGGATCGCGACTCGTCGCCCCCGAGCCGGGCGACGGTGTCGAACGACCTCGCCACGGCTGTCAGTCGCGCTGCGACTTCGCTGAGGAGATGATCTCCCGCCATGTGGCCCATTGCGTCGTTGACCTCCTTGAAATCGTCGAGGTCGAGCATCAGCACCGCGAACGTCGACGTGCTGCGGGTGAACCGAGCGGAGGCATGTTCGACTCGATCGGCAAAGAGGCCATGGTTTGCGAGTCCCGTGAGTTGATCATGGAGGGCCTGGAAACTGAGCTGTTCCAACGTCATGTCGAGCTCTCGTCGGCGGGTGTCGGACTCTCGAACGAGGCCCGTGAGTCGAACCAGCACGAGCAACGCCAGCACCACACACCCGCCCGCGGTCAACCCTGCCGCACTCCAGTCTTCATTGATGACTTCGATCACGATCAGCGTCGGACCGGCAAGCGACACGATCGCGAGCAGCCCGAGCGTCAGCCAGCCAATGGTGCGCTGCGTCTGAATCTCCTCTGGTTCCTGCACGGGACGAGCCATCGACGGGTGCAATGCGGCGGCACCGAGCAGGACATATCCGATCAGCCACCCACCGTCGACCCAGGCTCCGTCGAGATAGGAACCTTGGATGACCATGCCGGAGTAGATCGCGTCGGTCACGAGCAGCAAGGTGAGCCACGTCATCACGAAAAGCGATGACACGCTCCTTCTTTGGGCAGACCTGATCATCGCGATCATCACCGCAAGCAGGACGAGATCGCCGATGGGGTACGAGATCGAGACCATCTTGGCCAATGGTGTGGCTGTCGGGTCGTCGAGGTATGGGCGCATGATGAGAACCCACGACACGAGAGACGCGCTGAGGGTGATGATCGCGACTTCGATGATCGCTGCGGCCGTGGTTCCGCGTCGGCGCTGCTGTCCTCGGTGGAGAACCAGTCCAACGCCGAAGACCGGGTAGGCCATCAGGAAGAACGGGTCGGAGGCGCTCGGGTAAGGGACATCGACTCCGAGGAAGATGGCCCCGTTGTGCACGCCGTCTCCAAGGGCCCACAAGGCCATTCCGGCGCTCAGCAGCCACCACGTGCAGGATCGCGCGGGGCGGTTCAAACGGATGCCGGCGATGATCGCGCATGCGGTGCCGGCGCCGATGAAGAAGTATTCGATCTCGGTTCCGAGCGGGATCATCCGAGCGACCGTGAAGTACATGACGATCGCCGCGCCACCGCCGATCAGCCACAACTTCCAGATCTTGTCGCGAGTCATCGTGGGCCTCCGTGCACACGGACGGCTCGGTGCCCCGACCACACGTCTACCATCGACACGCCGAAGGACGCGCACCAGAGCCGGAGGTCCTGTCAGTGTTGTGGCTCGGGCTGTAGCGGGGCTCCATCGATCGCACAGTGCACGCGTCGGGCGGTGCATGGGGCGTTCACGTGTGGGGCGAGGCCGAAGAAGGCGAGCGGACCTGCGGCTGCCGCGATGCACGCGGTGATCACCATGCCGACGCGGAATGCGTGGGTGATCTCGGCCGGGTCGACGGCGGAGGTGAGCCCAGAGACCACTGGGATGACCGCCAAGGCGCTCAATCCTGCCGCCCTGGCGATCGCGTTGTTCACCCCCGACGCGACGCTGACGTGGTCAGGATCGGCGGCGGCCATCACCGTCGCGGTCAGGGGCGCCACGAACGTCACCAGACCGAGACCGAAGACGACGGCGCCGGGCAGCACATCGCGGACCCACGATGTGTCCTCACCGATCCTGGCCAGCAGCAGCAGTCCGCAGGCCGCCACGATGGGCCCGACCGTGAGCTGCAGGCGTGGTCCGATGCGCTGGGCGAGCGTGCCCGAGGAGCCGACAGCACAAGCATCAAGCCGGTCGCCGGCAGCAGCGCGACGCCGGCCTTCAGGGCCGACCAGCCGGCGGCGACCTGCAGCTCGTACGAGACGAGGAAGAACGACACCCCGAGCGCGCCGTAGAGCAGCGACCGTTTGGAGGTTGACGACGGTGAACGTGCGATTGCGGAAGAGCGCCGGTGGCACCAGCGGATCACTCGTGTGCATCATGCGGCGCACGAACGTGGCGATCGCGGCCATCGCGATCACTGCAGCCACGAACACCCCGGGGTTGGTCCAACCGTGGGGCCCGGCCTCGGTCAATGCCCACGTGCTCGCCGCCAGGCCCACGACCGCGAGCGCGGCGCCGACCAGGTCGAGGCCGCGGCCGGCATGTGGATCGCGGGTCTCCGGTATGGCCGATGGGCGCAGGCGATCGCGATCGCTGCGACCGGCATGTTGATCAGGAACGCCCATCGCCATCCCGGTCCGTCCACCAGGCCTCCGCCGACGAACGGTCCGATTGCGCCGGCGACGCCTCCCAATCCCGACCATGCGCCGACGGCCGCGGCCCGATCCGACTGCGCGAAAGCTCGCCTGCAGGATCGCCAGACTTCCCGGCGTCAGCAGCGCGCCGCCGACACCCTGCAGCACCCTGGCAGCGATGAGCACCTCGATGTTGGGTGCCGCACCGCACAGCAACGACGCCATGGCGAACCACATGGTGCCGATCACGAACACCTTGCGTCGCCCGAAGCGGTCACCCAGCGCGCCGCCGAGCAGGATCAACGACGCCAGCGCAACCAGGTAGCCGGTCAGCACCCACTGCAACGCGCTGATCGACGCGTCGAACTCTTCGCCGATGTGCGGCAAGCGCGACATTCACGACGGTTGCGTCGAGGCTCGCCATGGCGCTGCCGCGACCGTCGCCACCAGTGCCATCCGCCCCGCGCCGAATGCAGCACGAGCCCGTCGTTGACCTCGGGGTAGGCAAGGGTGCTCATCGCGCAACGTTTGACGTTCGTGGCACCTATACGGGGCTGAAAGCGTCAAACGTGACCTTCTTGCGTCAGTTGGTGGCAAGTTCGGCTTGGTGCTTCGCGACCATCTCCTCGACGGCCTTCATGTTGCGATCGGCGAGTTCGGGTCGGGTCTCGACGGCCCGCGCCTTGGCGTTCAACGTGCTGTATGCCTGACCTTGGAACTCGGGCATCACGCGCTGGGCGATCAGTTCGTAGCTGCGATGCGTCGCGACCGGGTTGGCCCACTCGTGCGCCAACTGCATGTAGCAACCGAAGCCGCCCGACTGCTTGGTGAGCCGTTCGATCTGCTCGCCGGCCATGTCGGCGGTGCCGATGGATCCCAGACCGCTCTCGTTGACGAAGTCGATCATCTCCCGAACGTTGTCGCCTCCGACGGCCATCTGCGGGAACGCGGCGACCTTCTGGAAGTAGTTGAACCAGTGCTCGATACCGAACTCGACGTTCTTGTAGGCCTGTTCCTTGGTCTCGGCGATGTGCATCAGGCCGACCAGTCGCCACTGGTCGCGGTCGGCCACGGTGCCGAACTTCGCGGCGCGCTCTTCCATGACGCCCCAGTGCAGGCCGAGCAGATCGAAGCCTTCCGACTGCGTCGCCCCGATCGACAACAGGCCGATGCCGTAGCGACCCGCGAGGCGCGGGCCCGACGGAGAGGCCACCGCGGGTACGCCCACGTCGAAGAGCGGACTGCTGTACGGGCGCAGATGAAGGCGGGCATCGACGAGGTTCCACGCCTTGGTCTGGCTGCTGACGGGTCGTCGCTGCGCAGCAACTTCATGATCACGTCGATTCCCTCCTCGAGCAGCGGACGGGTCTCGGTTGGATCGAGCCCCAGCATGATGGCGTCGGTGGGCAACGAGCCTGGCCCGAGACCTAGCATGAAACGGCCACGAGTGAGGTGATCCAGCAAGACGGCACGCTCGGCCACCATGTAGGGGTTGTGATACGCCACGCTGGTGACGCCGGTGCCGAGCTTGATCGAGCGTGTTCGCTCCGCGGCGGTCGCGATGAAGATCTCCGGGCAGGCGATGATCTCGCTGCCGGCAGAGTGGTGCTCGCCGATCCACGCCTCGTCGTAACCGAGTTTGTCGAGGTGCACGATCAGGTCGAGGTCGCGCTCCAACGCCAGCGTCGGGTTCTGACCTGCCGGGTGGAATGGCGCCATGAAGATTCCGAAGCGAAGGCGATCAGACATGAAGACTCCCTTCGTTCTCGAACGGTCTCGAACGAGCGCGCCAGCGCGGCTCGCGCCTCTGTTGTGGTTCGCCGCGGTTGCCGCCTTCACCTTGCTGACGAGGTTGTTGGGCAGGATCTCGTCGTGGTCGTGCTGCGCGACGAAACGGCCGCGGCCGGCCGTGAGCGAACGCAGGTCGAGCGCATAGCGAATGATCTCCGCGGTGGGCACCAGTGCCGACACTTCCTGCTCGCCGTGCTCGCCTGCCGAGGTGCCGACCACGCGCCCGCGCCGCGTTGTGAGATCGGCCAACACATCGCCCTGGTAGCTGGAGGGGATCGTCACCTTGAGCAAGGAGATTGGTTCGAGCACGACGGCGCCGGCACGGCCGAGCGCCTCTTTGAAGCCGCTGGCCGCGGCGTTCTTGAACGCCATGTCGGATGAGTCGACGCTGTGATATTTGCCGTCGTAGCACTCGACGCGCACGTCGACGACGGGAAAGCCGTGCGCGCCGCCGGTGTGCATCGCTTCCTCGACGCCCTTCTGCACCGCTGGGATGTAGTTGCGGGGGATGGCGCCGCCGACGATCGAATCGACGAACTCGAATCCGGCGCCGCGCTCCAGTGGGCTGACCCGCAGATTGGCGACCGCGTACTGCCCGTGGCCGCCGGACTGCTTCTTGACCTTGCCTTCGGCGTCGCCGACGCCGACCACCGTCTCTCGATACGGCACACGAACATCCTCTGTTTCCACATGCACGCCGAACTTGCGTGCCAATCGCTCGAGCGCGACGGCAAGGTGCGTGTCGCCGGCACCGCTGAGGACGGTCTGGTGGGCGTGATTGCGGTCGACGCTGAGGCATGGGTCCTCGGCGAGCAGGCGGTGCAGCGCGCCCGACAGCTTGTCGTCGTCGGTCTGCGTCAGCGGCTTCAGCGCGAGCCCGAACACGGGCGCGCGTGCTCTGGGCTACCACCCGCACCGGCATGTTGCGCGGTGCCAGCGTCGTGCCGGTCGTCGTGTTGGTGAGCTTGGCGACGGCCACGATGTCGCCCGCGACTGCACGCGCGGCACGGAAACTGCTCTTTGCCGCGGATGTGGAACAGTCCGTGCAGCCGCTCCTCCGAAGATGTCGCGCTGGCGATCAGACGGTCGTCGGTCGAAATGGTGCCGGACACGACCTTGCACAGCGACACCTGGCCGACGAACTGGTCGGCCAAGGTCTTGAACACGTATGCCGAGCGGTTGAGCGGTGGCGTCAGCGGGCACCTCGATCTGCTCGGTGCCGGCCATGACCGCCATTGGCCGATCCGCCGGGGACGGACCGATCTCGCAGATGAAGTCGGCCAGCCGATCGATGCCGACACCCGTGAGCGCGGATCCGACCAGCACCGGGAACTCGAGGCGGTCGAGCACCTCGTGCGCCAGGGTGCGCTCCAACTCGGCCGTCGTGGGCACGTCGCCCGACAGGTAGCGCTCGAGTTGTTCGTCGTCACCCGAGACGATCTCCTCGATCAATTCGTCGTGTATCCGGTGCTCTTCGTCGACGATGTCGGAAGGCAGGGGAGCGATGTGATGGCGCCCCTCGCGGTCGTACTCGAACGCCTGATCCGACAGATGTCGGCGACTCCGTGCAACGACTCCTCCTCGCCGAGCGGCAGTTCGAGCGCGACGAATCCGTGGCCCCACTTGGCCTGCAGCGAACCGAGCACGTTGTGGAAGTTGGCGCGTGGCTTGTCGTCCTTGTTGACGAAGACAGTCGCGGGATGTTGCTGTTGACGCAACGCTCCCACGACAGTTCGGTGCCGACCTCGATGCCATCGACGGCACTCACCACGACGATGGCAAGGTCGGCAACGCTGAGCGCCGCCAGTTCTTCGCCGACGAAATCCGGGTACCCGGGTGCGTCGAGCAGGTTGATCTTGTAGGTCTCCCCGTCGCTGGCCTTCCATTCGAAGGGCGCGATGCCGAGCGACAACGACATGCCACGTTTGACTTCTTCGGGATCTGTACCGGTCACCGTGGTGCCGTCTTCGACCCGTCCAACCCGGGTCGTGACGCCTGCTCGATGCAACAGTGCTTCGACCAACGTGGTCTTGCCGCATCCACTGTGACCGACAAGCACCACGTTGCGGATGCGCTGTGTTGGAATGACGTCCACCGGCTTGACCCCCCAGGGCTTCGATTTCCTATCCGTGCACGGACTTTATCCATCGTCGGGACGGCCGCGTTACGCCTTGTGCACGGGCGAACGAACAGGGGTTTGCTACGGCTGACGCGTGGAGTAACTCGTCGGCGCCGGACGCAGGCCAGGGAACTGACCGAGGCGTTCGAGCGCGGCCACGGTGTGCGCATCGCGTCGGCGGGGACGGGATGGCTGATGAGGTAGCCCTGCGCCTTGGTGCAGCCGAGATCGCTGAGTACCTGCAGCTGGTGGACACTCTCGACTCCCTCTGCGACCATGTCGAGTCCGAGCGAGCGACCCATCGCCACGATCGTTCGCACGAGCGAACGATCATTGGGGTTGTCGGCCACACCGTGCACGAATGCAGCTCGTCGAACTGGAGCCGGGCAGGGCATTTCCGCGGTTTCCCGAGCGACGAACCCTCTTCCTCCGATGCAGGAGTGCCCTGGCAGGCGCAACGGTTCTGCTCACGGACTCCGCGTGGATCCACCGGATATGGATGTGGGAATCGGCAGTTCACGGACGGATCTATCGAGAGGCGCGTGAGGCGGCCGGGCCCGGTGCCGTCGAGGAGATGATCAGAGCGACGTTTCCGGAGTCGCGTGCAATGGCGCCGCATCGCCGGGCGCGTCGAGCTGGTGTCCTGATCCACTCTCGTCTCGCGGCGGAACTGGGGAAGCGGAATCCAGAGCGGAGGTCCCCGGGGCCGGTCGCCGCAGATCGCGCGAGCATGCCGCGGACCGCACACGGCGTGGAAACCCCACGGGCCGCTCTGGAGACGTGGAACACCCTGCGGGCGATGAAGCTCATGGACGGCGCATGTGGAGAGGGCGACTGGCTGCTGGAAGCGGTGCGGGCGCTGGAGCCGCTCTATGCCGCGGCGCTGCAGCGGATGGCCGGCTTCCAGCTGGATGGCGAAACCTCCCGCGCCCGCCCTGCGCTGCCGCGGGGCTTGCGAACGGTGCTGAGCGGCGCGGGGGGTGCCGGGCTTCCTCGCTTCCGCGCCTACATCCACCTCACCACGCTGCTGTACAATGTGGCGGGTGCGTCGTCAGACCGAGCCGCGCTGCGCATTGCCCGGCTGCGGCTCGCGCGCGCTCTGGCGAGTGACAGTGCGGAAGAAGACCGGGTGATCTCAATCATACTCCGTCAGCGGCTGATCGAGATGCGGCCCGGCGGTGAGACGGGGCGAACGGGCCGACTCTCGCTCACCCGGGCTCAGGCCGGTGAGGCGGCGGCGCTCGATCGTGCGTTTCAGGTGATACGGGACCTTCACCTCACGCGCAGGGCCGCGCCGTCCGAGCTTGGCTCCGGCTACCGCGCCCTGCAACAGCGAATCGAGGCGCTGGCGGCCGGGGCGTCCGGTTCAGTGGGGCGGAGCGGTGGGGCCGTGCTTCGGCTCCGTCTTCCCGGACACCGTGGTCACCTGGTGACTCCGGAGGGCGCATGACGCCCGCTGAGTCGGTGCCGCCGGTGCGCGTGGTCACCCGCACGCAGGGCGTCTATCCCCGGAGGCTGATCGAACGGCTCGGGTCCGCTGCTCCGGCAACCCTCGTGATGCGGGGTGATCCGGCGCTACTGGAAGCCGCCAGCGATGCGGTGTTCTGCTCCGTATCGCCTCCACCCGCACTGGTGCTGCAGGCGATCGACCTGGCGGAGGAGATCGCCGGCCTCGGCCGCCCGTGCGTGGGCGGGTACCAGTCGCCCACGGAACGGCTGATCCTGGAAGCGCTGCTCCGCGGCGACTGCCCGGTGGTCTGGTGCGTAGCCCGCGCGATCGGGGCATGGAAGCCTCGTGGGGAGATCGCACGAGCGGAGCGACAGGGGCGCCTGCTCGTGCTTTCGGGGGTGGAGCGCCCGCGGAGGATGGACGCCACGCTGGCGGCGGCACGGAACCGAATGGCGGCGGCGCTGGCGCCCCGGGTTGCGGTGGTTCATGCCACCCCCGGAGGGCGGCTCAGCTGGTTGGTGGAGGAGGTGCTCGGCTGGGGGATACCGGTGAGGTGCCTGGAGCACGCCGCGAACGAGGACCTGATCCTTCGCGGTGCAGTCCCGTGCCGCGCTCCCGCGACTTAGGGCCTGAGAGACCGCATCCCGTTGAAGGTGACCAGCAGGCTGGTGCCCATGTCCGCGGCCACCGCCATCCAGAGGGTGGCGTGCCCCGACACTGCCAGGGCGACGAACACGGCCTTGGTCAGCAGGGAGAGCGCGATGTTGAAGCGGATGATCCCCTCTGCCTTGCGAGCGAGCCGGATGGTTACCGGGAGCTGGGAGAGATCGTCGCCCATCAGGGCGATATCGGCCGTTTCCAGTGCGACGTCGGTACCACCGGAGCCCATCGCCACGCCGACGTCGGCGAGCGCGAGAGCCGGCGCGTCGTTGATCCCGTCGCCAACGAAGACGACGCTCCCGTGCTCCTCACGCAGGCGCCGCAGCTCGGTCACCTTGTCCTCCGGCAGGAGCTCGGCAACGAACTCGTCCAGCCCCCGGCCGCCCACTGCCAGCGCGTCGGCCACCGCCCGGGCGGTGCCCGCGTTGTCGCCGGTGAGCATCACCACGCGCGAGATCCCGGCGCGGTGCAGTTCACGCAGCGAATCGGCCGCACCGTCGCGAAGCGCATCGGAGAGCGAGATGACGCCCAGGATCTCCACTGCCCCGGCGCTCCCCGCATCGCCGAGACCCACGAGAACGGCGGTGCTGCCGCGTGACTCCCAGTCCGCGAGAAGGGCCTGCACCGGCTCGGTGATCCCGCCCAGTTCCCGGAACAACCGCTCCGTCCCGACAATCACCTGCCGGTCTTCCACCCGCCCACGAATTCCGCGTCCCGGGAGCGCGACCACGGCAGAAGCCGGGGGCGCCACGATGCCGCTTTCCGCGGCGTACGCGGCGATGGCGCGGGCCAGCGGGTGCTCGCTGCGCGTTTCCACCGCCGCCGCCAGCTGCAGCACCCTCTCGCGGTCCCACCCGCCCAGCGGGGTCACAGCCACGACGGCGGGCTCCCCACGCGTGAGCGTTCCCGTCTTGTCCAGCACCACCGCGCGCGCGCGTCCGGCGTTCTCCAGGTGGAGTCCGCCCTTGATCAGGATGCCGCGTCGGGCCGCGCCGGCGAGCGCCGAGACGATGGTGACCGGCGTCGAGATGACGAGGGCGCACGGGCAGGCGACCACCAGCAGCACCAGGGCGCGGTAGAACCACTCACCGAAGGTACCGAGCCCGACCAGCGGCGGAGCGATCGCGAGCGCGGCGGCAGCGACCACCACTGCCGGCGTGTAGATGCGGGCGAAGCGATCCACGAAGGTCTGGCTGGGGGCACGGTGCGCCTGCGCCTCCTCCACCGCGTGGATGATCCTCGAAAGCGTCGTGTCCTCAGCCGGGCGTGACGACCGCACTTCCAGCACGCCATCGCCATTGAGCGTGCCGGCGAACACCTCGTCGCCGGCCTCCTTGCCGACCGGGACCGACTCACCGGTGATCGGCGCCTGGTTCACGAAGGAGCTGCCGGCCGAGATCTGTCCGTCCACCGGGATCTTCTCGCCGGGTCGCACCACCACCGTCTGCCCCACGCGCACCGTGGCGGCCGGCACCCGCTGCTCGCGCCCATCCACCAGAACCGAGGCGCTCGCCGGGGTCAGGTCCATCAGGCCGCGGATCGCATTGCGGGCCCGGTCCATCGAGCGCGACTCGAGCAGCTGCGCGACCGCGAAGAGGAACATCGCCGACGCGGCCTCGCCGTACTCCCCGATGATCAGGGCGCCCACGGCGGCGATGGTCATCAGGAAGTTCATGTCCAGGGCGCGGTTGCGCGCCGCGAGCATGCCGCGCGGCACGATGTAGCGCCCGCCGGCCACGATGGCGCCGATCGCCATCACCGCCGCCACCGCGGAGAGATCGTACGCGTGCTGCGCGAGCAGCGAAGCCGCCCAGAACACGCCGGCGACGCTCACGTAGATCAGCCGCTCCTGCCGGCGCCACACCGGGACCGCCGACGGCGCACCGGCCTCCGTCGGCCGCTCGTCGATGACCGCATACCCGGCGCGACGCACCGCCACGGCCAGGTCGTCGTGAACCACCCGGGCCCGGTCGAAGAGCACCGTCACCTTCCCACCCACGACGTCGGCCTCCACCTCCTGAACTCCTTCCACCGCATGCAACGCGCGGCTCACGCTCTCCGCGCAGCTGCTGCAGTCCATGTCGGTGACGGCGAGCGTGCAGCTGCCGCCCTCGAAAGGGCTCGGTTCCGCCGAGGGTCTGACGTTCAGTTCCGTGTTCACGCCGCTCTTCCTAGGGTGACTCGATCTCCCACACTACCGGGCGCCGCGGGGCCTCGTCCGATGGTCCGTTGCCGCGCTGAAGACGCTCGCGCAGTCGCTCCAGCTGCTCCTCCAGAAACCGCTCCAGCCGCGGCCCCAGGGAGGGATCGCGCTCCAGCTCCCGATCATGGTAACTCAGCCTGACCTGCCAGGTTCCACTCCGCCGGTCCACCCCTGCCTGGAAGGTGGACGGAGCGCTCGCGGGCAGCCGAGCCGGCTCCGCTTCCGCCGACGGGCGCAGCAGCGCACGCAGCGCCTCCACCCGCTCCTCCACCGTGCCCAGGGGGGCGATCCTCTGGAAGCGCGGGACCGTCGCCTCCGGCACCTCGCACAGCGCCTCCCGTTCCTCATCGTCCAGCCGCAGGATCGCCTCACCCACCGCGCGCATGTACGAGACGTGCGCCGGCGAACGTCCCGCCACCCGCGCGATCTCCGCCTGCGAAAGTCCGCCCTCCGTGACGAGCAGCTGGTAGCTGACCGCCGTGTCCACCGGATGCGGATCGACGCGCGCCTCGTTCTCCGTGACCTGCAGCGCCAGCGAATCGGCCACGCTCATCCGGCCGTGGTTGCGCACCGGGATCCTCGCCAGCCCGGCCGCCCGGGAGGCGAGCCAGCGCCGCATCCCATAGACCAGCACATAGCGGGGCTCCAGCGGCGTTCCCTCCAGCCGCACCCCGATCGCCTGTTTGACTTCGCCACCCGCCACGATCGCCTGACGCAGCGACACCAGCTCTGCCTGGTCCACGTGCCGCCGCACATAGGGACCCTCGAGTACGATGTCGTCGGGGTCGAGAAGGAGATGGTCCGTGGCGGTCCGCGGGCCTTCCTGCGACTGGGCGGGATGGGAAACGCGCGGCGCGTGGGACTCGCGCTGCTGCAGCAGTCGCTGCTTGGCCAGCGCCGGATCGAATCGGGGAGGTCTTGCCATCGTCTTCAGCTGGCGAGTGCGAGAGGAGCCGTCCGCAGACCCGTACGCTCGGAGAGCTGGGCGGCGATGGAACGGAAGATGGGAGCCGTCGGACTGTGCGAGCGGTACATCCGCTCGTAGTACTCAACCGGGAGGCATGCGTCCCGGGCATCCGAGATCACACTGCGCACCGGGATCGCCGGCTCCAGCAGCACGTCTCCGTAGATGTCCTGCAGCACGTCCGTGTAACCACGGTGACCGTTGGTGTTGCGGACGTGGTTGATCGCCAGACCGTCCAGGCTCAGTTCGGGATTGTATGCGCCACGCACCTGCTCCACCGTGTCCAGCAGCGCGAGGATGCCGTTGGCGGAAAATCCGTCCGGCCAGGCGACGATCACGAAGCCGTCCGCGGCGGCGAGTGCTGCCTGCAGCCAGAGACCGCCTCCCGGCGGGGTATCGATGAGGACCAGGTCCACGTCGTCGGGGAGCCCGGTGGCCAGCAGCTCCCGCACCCCGAGGATGGTGCGCGCACGCCGCGGATCGTCGCTCCCCCGCTCGAATGCCACCAGGTCGGCCGCTCCTGGAAGCACTCGAAGGAGCGGATCGTCGCAGGAAATCAGCGCATCCGCCAGCGACACCTCACCCCGCAGAACACCGGTGATGGTGGGGCCGGGGTGATCGTCGCCGATCAGGTGAGTGGTCGCGTTGCACTGCGCATCCATGTCCACCACGACGGTCCGGAGCCCGCGGTCGCCGGCAAACGCACCCGCGAGGTTCACCGTGACGGACGTCTTCCCGACGCCACCCTTCTGAAGCGTGATCGCGATCTTTCGAGCCACGGAACCTCGGCGGGTGAGATGGTCTCTCGACTGCACGGGGAAATGGAGCGTACAGGGATAATCTCCCTCCCCACGCACGCGCGCAAGACGGCGTGTTAGGTTACCTAATGGTTACGGCGGGGCCGTTGCGCCCCGTTCATTTCGGATTATATTCGGTGAAACGCGGGCGCGGTGGGCTTTTCTGCCCCCGCGCCCGTCGCCTCCCCCCGCAGCGGGTTGCACGGGGATTGGAGACCACGCCCAACCATTTCATGCGCACCGGTATGATCGCCAGACCCGCCGCCAGCGGCGACTCGAGGTACGTGGACGCCGCGGAGTTGAAGCGCGTGGCTTCGCTGCTGCGGGAGATCGAGGAGGAGGCCGCGCGCCTGGTGGAGGGTGTGCGAGGCGCATCCACGCTGGCCATTCTGGGTCGCGCAGCGAGCGCGCGCCGTTACCTGGAGAGCGCCCTGGGGGAGGAGACGCCGGTGATCCCCGTCTCGCAGTCGGTGGAGCGGGATTACCTGCGGCGGATCCGGGTGGCGGTGCAGGAGTTGCAGCTGTCGGTGACCGCCGCGGCCAACCGGGCCGGCGGAACGGTGGACGAGATGGAGCGCGTGCTGCAGGGGGTCCTCGGCGTCTGGCCGCTCGATCTTCTGGAGGGGGTCGCCCGCAGACTGGAAGAGGAGCACCAGATCGCGATGCACCCGCTCTGAAGCCGCACGCTTAGGTGGCGAGTGTCGGGCAGACTCACCCGACCCCTGCGGGAACTGGATACGAAAAAGGCCGCCCCGATTGCTCGGAGCGGCCTCTTCATCATCGGCCGGGGCCGACGACGTCCAGCTCAGCCGGCGCGGACGACGTTCTCCGCGGCCGGGCCCTTCTGGCCGTCGACGATGTCGAACTCAACCCGCTCACCCTCGGCAAGGGTCTTGAAGCCCTGCATCTGGATGGCGGTGTGGTGAACGAAGCAGTCCTTGGCGCCGCCGTCGGGGGTGATGAAGCCAAAGCCCTTGCTGTCGTTGAACCACTTGACGATCCCGGTGGTACGCATGCCGTACTCCCTGTGTGTTGATGATGTCGGGGTGCGGCAGTTCCGTACCTTCCGACTCTGTATCGCGGGCCTTGTCGCCCCCCGCGGCGGGCGTAGCGGGTGTCTCCAACTGAAAGAGGCCTGAACGAGTGGTCCAGGCCCCTCTGAGACGGATTGCTCGCCAGGCGGGAAACTAATCGGCGCTCCCGATATCGTCAAGCTTTATCTGAACCGATTCTAAGGAGCCGTGCACTGAACGCTCGCCGGCGTCTGATTCCGGCACCGGATCAGTTCCGTCATTCCCGGTGCGTTGCCGCCGCACGCGCTCTCCTGCGCCGCCTGCTGGGCCTCCTCCAGAGAGGGGCCGGCCCCCCGCCGACAGACCAGGTCGTTGCCGAACTCCAGGCATACCTCGCACTGATACCGTGCCCGGTTCAGTGTGCCCCACACGACGTAGCCCATGAAGAGCAGCATCCCCACGACGATCACCCACTTTGCGTGCTTCATCGATCTCGGTGCAGCGTGAAACTCAGGGGACGCGGCGACCCGTCCCCGCGGGTCGGGTGAGCAAGCATACCCCCGGGTTGCCGCACCCGCAACCGCACCCCGGCGCACTCCTTGCCCCGCCTCGGGAGCTACCCGACACTGGAGGATGGATGCAGATCATCGGCAGCACAACGTCTGGAACCACGGCGGTACTCTTCGCGCTGGTTGTCGCCGCGTGCGCCCCGGAGAGCGGTCCGTCCGCCGTTGTGGTGCCGGCAGACAGCGCCGCGGGGGAGGTCGCGTTCGAGCTCGCCGGCCCGGGTGGTGCGGCGCTGCTCGTCCCCGTCCATGTGAATGGCCAGGGGCCGTTCGACTTCGTGCTGGACACGGGCGCGACCCTCATCTGCCTGGATCAGGGACTGATCGACCGGCTCGGCGTTCCGGTGGATGCAGCGCGCCGGGGCGTGGGAGCGGGGATCGAGGGCGCGGGGCGGATCCAGCTCGTCGGGCTCGATTCCGTCCGCGTCGGAGCGGCACACGCGGAGGAGCTCAGCGCCTGCGTCCTGGACCTCGCACACACACAGGCGCTCGGCATCGAGTTCGAGGGGCTGATCGGGCTGAACTTCCTGCGGGAGTTTCGCGTCACCCTGGACTTCGTTCGCAACGTGCTGATCCTCCAGTAGGCCCGTCCGACGCCTGGTTGATGACGAGGGCGGCGGGCCCGTGTCCGGGACCCGCCGCCCTCGTCCACCCCGGTCGATCCTTCAGATCACAGCCGGAGCGTGGCCCCCAGACGCAGCAGGATGCGGTTGGAGGTGTCGTAAAGGAAATCCACCGAGCTGGCGCCGGTGGCTCCGCCGAACACGTCGCCCATGGAGCTGCGCAGCTCCTCGTGACGCCAGAACACGAGGTAGTTCTCGGCACCGACCATCACTTCCACGTTGCTGGTGCCGACCGGGAAGGCGCCCTTCACCCCGAAGTTGGCGGCCGGATGCGTGGAACCGAGTTCGCGAACGATCGCCGGGGCGAGAAAGAAGTCGGTCGCAGCGCGCCGCCTGAAGTCGGTCACCGACGGCTGCGACTGGAATCGATAGGAGAGGCCCGCCTTGGCGAAGATGCTCGACCCGCCGTAGATGACGGCGAAGGTTTCGATCCCACCGGATTCCGGATCGCGGGCGGTGAAGAAGTCGCCGCGCCCTGTCTGACTGTAGCTGCCGCCGATGATCAGGCGCAGGGGTCCGCCGACGCCGAGTTCCAGATCACCGCCGAGAAGCGCACCGCCCTGGCGTTCCTCGTAGGCCTGCATCACCTGCTGGCCGTCCGCCGTGAAGGCGACGATGTAACCCGAAGAGAACGGCGCCCGCACCCCGGTGAACAGGGTGAGCGCGGCATTGGGGATCGGGATCATCTCCGTCTGCGCCGGAAGCGACGCGGGGAGGAGAAGGATCAGCAGCAGGACCAGGCGTGATCTCATGAGGTACTCGGCTGTGTAGGGTTGGTCTGCGCAGCAGGTGCCGCAACGGACGGCGACAACAGTATACGGTGGCGGGGTGGCGGCGAGAAGCAGCGGAAAAAGATTCAGGAACCGGAAACCTTTTCCTCCGTGATCCGGGCGCTGGCGAGCTTCTCCGGCCCCAGGGTGTGAAGGGCGTCGAGCAGCCGAACACGTAGGGATCCCGGGCCTTCGGCACCATCTGCGGCCACTTCGCCGGCGACGGCGAGGACCGCGAGCGCGTGCGCCGAGGCGACCACCGCATCGGACTGCACTGCGAGAAAAGCGCCCACAAGTGCGCTTGCCGTGCACCCGAGGGCCGTGACCCGCGTCATCAGGGGGTGCCCGTTGGCCACCGCGACCATTCGGTAGCCATCCGTCACGTAATCGATGGCGCCGGTGACCACGACCACGCAGCCGATTCGCTGCGCCAAGGAAGCCGCGACCCCCGCGGCGTCTCCGGAGGCGTGGACACTGTCCACGCCTCGCGCTCCGGCGCCGGTTCCCGCCAGCGCGAGGATCTCGGACGCATTCCCGCGGATCACCGTGGGCGCGAGCCCGGCGAGATCACCGGCGGTGCGGGTGCGGTACGGGGTCGCGCCGGCGCCCACCGGGTCGAGCACCCAGGGAGTGCCCAGTTCCACCGCCCGCCGTGCCGCCCTCTCCATCGCGCGAACCCATGGTGGTGACAGCGTGCCGATGTTGATCACCAGCGCGCTCGCGATCCCGACGAAGTGCTCCACCTCCTCCTCCGCGTGCACCATGGCCGGCGCCGCTCCGGCCGCGAGCAGCGCATTGGCGGTGACATCCATCGACACGTAGTTGGTGATGCTGTGGACCAGAGGTGCCTGCTCACGGACGGCCTGCAGGGTCCGCGCGACGTCGATGCCGTTCAGCATGATCGGGTGGGTTGGTGGGAAGCGGGTTCGGTAATCTGGAATTCTCCGGGCAGTGCGACTGGTCAGCTCCCCATGTCGAGGCCAAACGGGTTCGCGCCGCCCTTGCCACGCGACCGCTCGGGCCGTGCACGCGCGAAGGCGCCGGTCTCCGCCCGCGAGATCAGCCGGTGGCCGGCCAGCCCCTCCAGAATCAGCTCGGCGGCGGCCAGATTGCGGGCGAGGTCGCCGTCCCGGTGCAGCTCCGATCCTCGCAGCGCCTCCTCCAGCCCGGACACGTCGGAGAGCGCCTGCCAGCACGCCTCCGGAGAAGCGGTCTCGGAGATCTGCAGCACGCCACCCCGGTCGAAGTGATCCACCACGTCGGACAGATCCTCCGGATCCCAGTGCTCGTCGAAGATGTCGCGGGCGGCGGCGGCCAGCAGGTCGCGCGCGATTGCCTCCGCGCCCTGCAGCTCCCCCTCGTACTCCAGCTCCATCTTCCCCGTCATCGCCGGGAGAGCGGCGTACACGTCCACGATGCGGGCGGTCGCACTGGTGTCGCCCGCCATCAGCCCTCGCCGCTCCGCGTTGGAGACCACCGTCTCCAGCACGGTGATCGGCATCCGCTGGGACACACCGCTGCCGGCATCGATCCTCTTGTCGGCGCGCGCCAGAAAGGCGGTTCGCTCCACCAGCTCCGCCACGAACTCCGGAATCTCGACCTCCACCCCGTCCCGTTCGAGCCACGCCTCCTGACGCGTGATCTCCATCCCCTCCGCGGTGGTCCTCGGGTAGTGCGTGAGCACCTCGGCTCCGATGCGGTCCTTCAGAGGGGTGATGATCTTGCCGCGCGCGGTGTAGTCCTCCGGGTTGGCGCTGAACACCAGCATCACGTCCAGCGGGAGCCGGACCGGGTATCCCTTGATCTGTACGTCCCCCTCCTGCATCACGTTGAACAGCGCCACCTGCACGCGGCCGGCGAGATCCGGCAGCTCGTTCACCGCGAAGATGCCGCGATTCGCCCGCGGGAGCAACCCGAAATGGATGGTGAGCTCGTCGGAAAGGAGGTGTCCCCCACGGGCTGCCCGGATCGGATCCATGTCGCCGATCAGGTCCGCGACGGTCACATCCGGCGTGGCGAGCTTCTCCACGTAGCGCGCCTCCCGGTCCACCCACGCGATCGGCGCCGCATCCCCCTCCTCCTCCACCAGCAGCCGCCCGTAGCGCGAGATGGGGCGGAAAGGGTCGTCGTTCACCTCGGAGCCGGCCAGCACCGGTATCTCCGGGTCGAGCAACTCCACCAGCTGGCGAAGGATGCGGGATTTCGCCTGCCCCCGGAGCCCGAGGAGGATGAAGTTGTGCCTCCCCAGCACCGCGTTCACCAGTGCGGGCACCACCGAGTCCTGATACCCGACGATGCCGGGCAGCAGGGGCCCTCCGCCGCGGATCCGCTCGATCAGGTTTCGGCGAAGCTCCTGCTTCACCGGGAGGGAACGGTACCCCGACCGGCGCAGATCTCCGAGCGTGGCGGGCTTTGACATCGGCTCCGGATGGTTGCAGAGGTTGCGAGAGGCCGCGTGTGGCCGCCTCTCAGTATTCGATCACCACTCCGTCGGGGTCGCGCCTCATCGTGGGCAACACGCGCGGAACCGGGAGCGCGCCCAGCTCCGCCAGCGCCGTCCGCAGGTCGTCGTACGCGGCGAGCCGCCGCAGTGTGTCCACCGTTGGCGGGAGAAGCATCATCTTCCCGCCCGAATAGGATTCGACGGCCTCGACCGGGCTCACCCACCGCGCCTCGCTCAGCTCATCTCCCTCGAGCACACACTCGGCGCCGGGCTCTGCACGCGCCAGGAAGAAGCGGGTGTCGTACCGCCGCGGCTCCGGCTCCGGCGTCACCCAGTGCGCCAGATAGACCATCCGGTGCAGATGCAGCTGGATCCCGCCGTTACGCACGGCATCGGCGAAGCTGCATTCACCGGCGAGCACCTCGCGCCGCAACCCCGCCAGCCGGTCCGCGCTCGCGGCCGCCGCACGACCAATCAGGATCCCCGTCTCCTCCCACGCCTCGCGGAGCGCGGCGATCACGTACCCGCGGGCGATCTCCGGATCCTCCACCCCCAGCCGCTCCGCCCAGCGGACGCCACTCGACTGCGCATCCTCGGGCAACAACGACGCGTCGCCGTCCGACGCATCCACCCGGCCCCCCGGAAACACCCAGGCGCCACCCGCGAAACCGGAGCGCTGCGGCCGCAGGAGGAGGAGGGTCTCCATCCCGCACGCACCGTCGCGGGCGAGGACCACTGTCGAGGCGGGCCGCGTCGCTACCGGCTCGAAGCCGGGGTCGTCCACCCGCTCGGCGAAACCGGGTGGGAGCTGATCCGCCGGGATCAGGAATCGGTGCGGGTCCGCCGTGGGCCGACGCGGCGCGCGCGACGCTGGCTCGGTCATGCTGAGGTCACTGAAAGCTGATGGTGACGGGACGAGCTGCGGCTGCGATGTGACAGCAACACCCGTCCCGGGCGCTCCTTCAGCAGCACGCAGCAGGATACTCGGCCCGTGCAGCCCCGGCAAACTCGCCCTGAGTGCGGGCGCCGCGCGTCCTTGCCTGTGCCTCCCGGGCAGCTATCATGCCTGCGGGACAGGAGTGGGGCGTGATCCCTCCGCCATTCCGGCAGGCAGGAATCTCAGAAGTTAAGTTTCGGTTAAATGGCTGTTCTGCAGGTACTTGCGGGCGGCACGGCCACCGCTGAACCGGGTATTCGACCCCTGGCAAGCGATGTGCGCAGGCAGGAGCGGGCGTCCGCAACACCTGTGGCGCCGGACCGGCCCGACGGCCGAACCAGGAAGGACGAGACGAAATGAGCGATCGACTTATGTTGCCGGTGCTCCCGTTGCGGGAGACCGTCGTATTCCCCGGTGTCGCGGTGCCGATCTCGGCGGGGCGGCCGGGAACGCTGCTGGCGATCGAGGCAGCGCTGGGTGCGGACCGCCGGGTGTTCGCGGTGGCGCAGCGGGAGAACCGCGACGAGGTGGAGATCGATAACCTCCACACGGTGGGGACCATCGTCCGCATCGCGCAGGTGCAGCGCGGCCCGGGTGGGATGCAGCTGCTGATCCACGGCGAGGGTCGCGGTCTGGCGCTGAACTACCTGGAGGGTGAGGGCGGAGCGCTGACCGCCGGCGGTTCGCCCGATGGTGGAGATCGGTCCGCCGACGGAGGACGACCCGGCGTACCAGGCGCTGTACCGGGAGGTGCGCGAGCGCTCCACGGAGCTGGGGAAGCGCCGCGGGATCCCGGCGGAGATGCTGCAGCAGTTCCTCGATGGCGTGACGGAGCCGGGGCCGTTCGCGGACCTGGTCTCCTTCTACATCGAGATGGAGACCGAGCACCAAGCAGAAGCTACTGGAAACGCTGCCTGTGGAGGAGCGGCTCCGGGCGCTGCTGGTGCTGGTGGAGCGGCAGCTGGCGCTGATGGAGGCGCAGGAGGACATCCAGCAGCAGGTGCAGGAGGAGCTGGGCGAGCGGCAGCGCGAGATGCTCCTGCGTGAGCAGCTGAAGGCGATCCAGCGCGAGCTGGGCGAGGATGGCGACGGGCAGGAGGTGCGAGGAGCTGCGCGAGCCGCATCGCCGGCGCTGGAGCTGCAGGATCGTGCACGCGAGGAGGTGGAGCGGGAGCTCGAACCGACTGGAGCGGACGAACCCGCAGAGCGCCGAGTACCAGGTGATCCGCACCTACCTGGAGACGGTGGCCGATCTCCCGTGGAGCACGCGCACCGAGGACCGCCTGGAGCTGAAGCAGGCCGAGGAGATCCTGGACGAGGACCACTACGGGCTGCAGGACGTGAAGGACCGCGTGCTCGAGTTCCTGGCCGTTCGGCAGCTCGCGGCGCGGCGGGCGGTGGAGGAGGTCGCCGTCGCCGATGCGCCGCCGGAGGCCGCGGAAGCGCCGGAGGCGAGCGACTCCGGGGAGGAGCGATGCCACCTCGGATCTGGAGAACCAGGCACTCGAGGCGAAGGCACGCGCCACGGCGAAGGGTCCGATCCTTCTCTTCGCCGGCCCTCCGGGCGTCGGGAAGACCTCCATCGCCAAGAGCATCGCGCGGGCGCTCGGTCGGAAGTACGTGCGCATCGCGCTGGGCGGCGTGCGCGACGAGGCGGACATCCGCGGCCACCGGCGCACGTACGTGGGCGCGATGCCCGGCCGCATCGTGCAGGCGCTGAAGCAGGCCAAGTCGCGCAACCCGGTCATCCTGCTGGACGAGGTGGACAAGCTCGGGATCTCCATGCAGGGCGATCCGTCGAGCGCGCTGCTGGAGGTGCTGGACCCGGCGCAGAACCACGAGTTCACCGACCACTACCTCGGCGTGCCGTTCGACCTCTCCGAGGTGCTGTTCATCGCCACGGCGAACTACACGCAGAACATCCCGGCTCCGCTGTTCGACCGGATGGAGTCGGTGGAGTTCCGCGGGTACACGGAGCAGGAGAAGAAGGCGATCGCGCAGCGGTACCTGATCCCGCGGCAGCGGGAGGAGGCGGGGCTGCGAGGAGGACGAGTTCGTGATCACCGACGCCGCGCTGCGGCAGGTGATCTCCGAGTACACCCGCGAGGCGGGGGTCCGCCAGCTGGAGCGGGAGATCGGCAAGCTGGCGCGTAAGGCGCGCGCGGCGGATCGCGGCGGGCCGCGTCGAGGCGGGTACGCGTGGCGGAGAAGACCGTGCGCGAGTTCCTCGGCCGCACCCGGGTGCACCCGGAGAAGGCGGGCGGCGAGAACGCGGTGGGCGTCGCGACGGGGATGTACTACACACCGATGGGCGGCGACATCATGTTCATCGAGGTGAGCGCCTCGGCAACGCGGAAGCCGCGGCGGCCACGGCGGCGGAAGCCGAGGCGGCTCCGAGCGGGATGGGCAACCTGGTGCTCACCGGGCAGCTGGGCGACGTGATGAAGGAGTCCGCGCGCGCCGCGCTGACCTACGCCCGCGCCAACGCGGCCCGCTACGGCATCGACCCGCGCAAGGCGTGGGGGAGCGAGATCCACATCCACGTGCCGGCCGGCGCGATCCCGAAGGACGGCCCGTCGGCGGGTGTGGCGATGACCAGCGCGCTGGTCTCCGCCCTGAGCGACAGGCCGCTTCGCTCCGACGTGGCCATGACGGGAGAGATGACGCTCACCGGACGGGTGCTTCCGATCGGCGGGGTCAAGGAGAAGCTGCTCGGCGCCTACCGCGCGGGGATCAAGACGGTGATTCTGCCGAAGGCCAACGAGGCGGATCTGGAGGACCTGCCGGGCGAGGTGCTCCGCAAGCTGGACGTGCGCGCGGTGGAGACGGATCGATGATGCGCTCGCCATCGCGCTGGAGGGTGCCTCGTTCAGCGACGGCAACCTCCGCTTCAATCCGGCCACCCTGACGCCGGCCTCCCGGGGTGGCGGTGGCGACGAGGCGAGGCTCCACGGACCGGCCTGATCACCGTCAGGCCTGAGCATTGCAAATGGCACTCTCCCGACGAACCCCAACGGAGAGTGCCATTTGTCATATCCAAGTCCGATCGGCCGCTGCCTGCCCGTGGTGCTGGCGCTCGCGGCCGCTGCAGCCTGTGCGCCAGTGACCGCTCCGGTCCCAGGCCCGACGCCGGAGACCACGGTGGGGATCCCGCCGATCCCACGCATGGATGGACCGCTCCAGATCCGCGTGGTTCACCCCACGCCGAACATGACGCGGCCCAACGTCGATTCGACCCTGATCTACGGTTCCGTGGGAACCGGCAACGCCCGGCTCACCATCAACGGACACCCGGTGACGGTGGAGCCGAACGGCGCATTCCTCGGATTCCTGCCGACGCCGGCCGACGGCACGTACAACCTCTCGGCCGAGGCGGGCGAGGGCACTGTGACGGCGACCGCATCGTACCGCGCCCCGGCAGCGGCGGCGATCGCGCCGGCCACGCCCGCGGCGCTGGTGGAGTTCACCCAGCCACGCGCAGGGACGATCTCCGGTGGCGGAGACACGCTCCGCACCGGTTCCGACGTGGCGATCGGACGCACCACTCCCACGGGCAACTTCCGGTGGTTCCTTCCGCGCGGCGCGCGAGTGGTCGCAACCGGGCAGCAGGGGCAGATGGTTCGCGTGGCGCTCGGCCAGGAGACCGCCTGGTTCCCGGCAGCGGACGTGACACTGGCGGACGCCACGCCGGTGACCCGCACGGCCCTCGCCGCGCCGCGGGTGGTTCCCGCCGGCGAGTGGATCGATGTGCGCATCCCCGCCGGCGGTGCGCCCTTCCTGCTGCAGCCGGAGGCGGAGCGCATAGTCCTCACCGTGTACGGGCGCACGCCGCCGGAGGGGGAGCAGCCGAGCAACGACCCGCTCATGGCGCCGATCACCTGGCGCGACACGGGTGCCGCACAGGCTGAGATCCGCCTGAACCGGCCGCTCTGGGGGTACAAGGCGTTCTACACGGCGGAGGGCGACCTGGTGGTGCGCGTGAGGCGCCCGCCGAACATCGACGCGGCGCGGCCGCTGAACGGGATCCGGGTCCTGGTGGATCCCGGCCACCCGCCGGCAGGTGCGACCGGCCCGACCGGGTTGACCGAGGCGGAGGCGAACCTGAGCATCTCCCTCCGCCTGTCCGAGATGCTTCGGGCCCGCGGGGCGGAGGTGGTCATGACCCGCACGACCGCGGCACCGCTGGTGAGCGCCACGGACCAGACGGCCGAACTGCGGGCCCGTACCCAGCTGGCGGTGGATTCGGACGTGCACCTCTTCGTTTCGGTGCACAACAACGCCTTCCCCGAAGGGGCGAATCCGTGGCGCAGCCATGGTACCAGCACCTACTACTTCCATTCCTTCGCCGCCCAGTTCGCGCGGGTGCTCAACGATGAGCTCGTCGCCACCACGCAGATCCGTGACCTCGGGCACCGGAGCGGCAACCTGGCGGTGGTGCGGCCGACCTGGTTCCCCTCCGCGCTGACGGAATCGGTGTTCATGCCGATCCCCGAGCAGGAGGCGGCGCTGCGGAATGCAGGCTTCGTGGAGCGCCTGGCGGCCGCGCACATGGTCGGGATCGAGAGCTTCCTCCGCTCCCGGGCACGCTGAGCGGTACCCTCACGCCCGAACACCATCGTCCGAAGGAGCGCCTACAGCGCCGAAGGGGGCGACGACCGCACGGTCGCCGCCCCCTTACCGTTGCCGAACCCGGACGTTCAGGCCACGCGTGGAGCCGCGTACGAGCGCGCGACCAGCAACGCGGTGGCCCCCCGGAGCCGCGTGTTCCGAGCGTCGGGCGCGATGGTGATCTCGGTGGCGGCGGTACCCGGCGTGAGCGCCCGCGAGCGCGCCGTCCGCTCCACCGTCTCGCCCACGAGGTGCCACCCCGCGGTGAGTTCGCCTCCGACGATGATGCGAGCCGGGTTGAGCGCCCCGATGATCCCCGCGATCCCGATCCCGAGATAGGTGGCGGACTCCCGCAGCGCCCGGAGCGCCCGCTCGTCCCCGTCGTCGGCGCGGGCGATCAGATCCAGCACGCCGACGCCGTTGGCGCGGATCCGTTCCCGCACCGCCGGGTCGGATACGTCCAGTCCGAAGTAGCGCGCGAGGGTCGCCACGTTGGAGGTGTACGCCTCCCAGCACCCGCGCAGCCCGCACAGACACTGCGGCCCCTCGAGCGCGATCGGCAGGTGGCCGAACTCACCCGCCGTATCGGTATGCCCGCGCACCACCTCGCCGTTCACCACCAGCCCCACGCCCACACCGTCCGACACGGCGACGAAGGCGAAGCTCTCGTTGCCGTCGATCGGGGTGGGGGTGAGCCACATGTGCGCGAGAGCTCCCGCGATTGGGGCGTTCTCGATGAATACTCGCATCCCGGTGGCCTCCGAGAGCGCTTCGCGGATCGGCACGTCCCGCCATCCCAGCTGCGGCGACCGGAGCACCGTTCCGCTCCGCCGGTCCACCATCCCCGGCACGATCACACCGATCCCCTCGCAGGTGGCCTCGCCGACCAGCCGCCGCAGCCGCGCGACCACCGCCGCGAGCGACTCCACCAGCGCCTCGGGTTCCAGCGGCGTGTGGATGGTCTCGCGCGCGAGCTCGCGGCTCTCGAAGTCGCTGAGGACAACGTGCGTGCGCCGCAGGCGGATGTCCACCGCGATGGCAAGGCGGCCCCCCGACGGCACATGCAGAAGCCGCGGCCGCCGGCCGCGCCGCGCCAGACCTACCGCACCTTCCACCACGGCACCCTCGCCGAGCAGCTGGTTCACCAGCGTGGTGATCGTCCCGCGGTTCACCTCCATGCGCCGCGCCAGTTCGGCACGGGAGATCGGCTGGTGCTCACGCACCAGGTTCAGCACGATCTTCCGGTTGATCTCCCGCGGCGTGCCACGCGTGGCCCTACGAAACTGACGTGTGTTGATCTTTCGCATCGTTCCCTCTCCCGGAGCCATCCCCTACCTGTCCATCCCCACACCATGAACCCTGCGACCGCGCCGCACGATACCGCCGACCGCGGCTCAGAGAAAGAGCAGCGACACGACAACGGCCATCGGGATGGTGAGAGACAGGATGATCACGTAGAACCAGCCCAGGATCGACCCCTTGATCACCGTCATCAACAGACCCTGCCCGTACACCCGCTTCATCGCGATGAAGATGTACAGCAGCGTCCAGGTGATGAAGGTGAGGATCAGCCAGGTCGGGAGCCCCACCACTGCACGCAACACCAGCATCAGCGAGAAGATCAGGTAAACGAATGTGTGCCAGTGCAGCAGGAAGACGAAGTGCTCCGCGTAGAACCGCCGCCGCCGCACGTACAGCAGCTTGAGCACGAGCGCGAAGAGCGGGAGCAGCAGGAACATCATGGTGGGGATGTAGTTCAGGAAATCACCCACCATACGCTCGATCGCCTGCCGGGGCGTGAGTTCCATCAACTCGTCCACCCGTCGCCGCACCGCCGCGTCCACGGAGGTCGAGCCGGTGTTCACCGACATCTCGATCTGCCCGTCGGAGCCGCCGAGCATCTCGCGCAGTGTGCGTCGCTGCTCTCCCGACACTCCGACGGGTTGGGCTGTGTCCCCGGTGGTGTCCCGCGCCACGGCGGAGGGCGCGGCCGGTGGAGGAGACGGTTCGACGCCGGATAACGGCCCGGCATCGGCAACACCCGCGTCGCGCGCGGCGAGCGTCTGCTCCCGCTGCGTTCGCAGCTGCTGACGCGACCGCTCCAGTGCGGCCCTTGCGGGGCCCGGGAGAGCCGTGTCGGCGAGCGTCTGGTCGATCCTGATCAGCGCGGAGTCCAGCGACGCGACCGACGCCGTGTCCTGCCCGGCCGCACGGAGGTCCACCCCACCCAGTTCGGCCCGGGAGAGCATCCTCAGACTGAAGAAGGAGAGCAGCAGGAAGAAGATCACGCTGCTGACGATGTACAGCTTGAACGGGCGGACGTACCTGGCGATTCGCCCGTGCACGTGCTCCACCGTCAGGAAGCCGGGCCGGAAGAAGAGGTTGACGAGGGTCCGCGGGAGCCTGCGGTTCAGCACGAACTCGTCCTCCAGCACGTCCATCACCATCGCGCGTACGGAGACCAGCACCTCCGTCTTCCGCTGCCCGCAGTTGGGGCAGAAGTTCCCGGGTGTGGGATCGGCGCAGTTCAGACAGGCGCTGGCGGGATCTCGGAGGCGAGTGGCACGTCCCCGCACACCGCCGCGCGCGCGGCCGCGACCGCGTCGGCCACCCGAGGCCGGCTGGCTCCCGCCCGGTCGCTCGGACTTCTCACCCGCCGCCCCGCCCGGCTCCGGAGCCGGAGCGGCGTTCGCCGCAGCGCCCGATTCCGCACCCGAGTCGCTCCCCTTCTCCATCATCTTCTCTCTCCCCTCACAGCGGTTTCGTTGCCCTCACCGCACCGTAATCGTTCGCCCGGTCGCGGACCTCGGCAGTACTCCGGGCCCGGCGGCGGGCGGGGAGTCCATGCGCAGATCACGAAGATTCCCGCAGTTACGGCCGCGGCGACCGCCGCTCAGCGGATGCGGACAGGGGGCCGCAGCATGGTGGGGAGCTGCGCATGCCGGGGCATCTGCACGGACGCCCGCGGGTCGCCGGTCGCATCGGGCACCGCTTCCATCGCCTCCGGCGATGCCTCCGGCACTGGGCGCTCGGCGCCCGCGAGAGACCATGTGGTCGCCCGCGCGCCGAGGGCCGGCGGACGGGCCACGCGCGGCGGCCGCAGGCGCGCGAGGCGGAGTGCACGCAGCAGAGCCGCACCCGGAGCGCCCGGCCCGAGCTCCACCACCCCCAGCCCCGCCGGCTGCTCGGAGAGCTCCGGCGCCTCCGTGATGATCGTCCGGGTCGCGAGAACGACTTCCCGCGCGGTGGCGTCGGACACGAGCAGGGCGAGCGCCCGCCCCGTCAGGCGACAGCTGACCGCACGGGCACCGAAGTCTCGCGCCAACCCGCGCCGCAGCGCCGCGGCGCCGGCCAACGTGGCGCCCGGATCACCCGTCGCCGGATAGCGAATCACGACCAGGGCCAGCGGAGTGTCGGAGCTGCGGTGCAGGTCGGCCCAGATTGCCAGCTGGTCCAGGAACTCGTCTCTGGGGAGATCGTTCGGAAGGTACATCGGAATCACTGCTGAAGCGTTGGTCTCCGCCCCGGGACCGTCCGGTTCCGGCACCGCGGATGTGACGGCATCGTCACCCCAACAATGTACCCCAACGGGAACGTCCGTAAATACTTTCTCGAATCACCAGGTCCATCAACGGATTTCGTTGATTCTGACGAGACGTTCTCAGGGCCTCGTCGTTCCCTCGCGGGAACGAGTGTCCACGAACGGGAACAAGCTCCCCCCCGCCGGTATTGTCGCGGCGCACAGCAGCCGGAGGTGCAGGGCTGAATCGGAAGGCCAGGGCGGGTCCGCCGGGACCTCACCCGTACGGCGGAGGGTACCGGACTGGTCGGGCGAGCAGCCGCGCCGGACTGTAGAGCGACGCGGTTCGCCCCGCGGGCGCGGGCGCGGTACCCGGAATCTTCTCAGGATCGTGCTGCGGCAAGCAGAAGGTGTGCGATCGGCACACCACCACTTCGCGGCCCCGCACCTCCACGGCATTTTCATCCAGCTCCATGCCCAGAACCACCCTGATCTCTCTCGCCACCGCCCTGCTCCTGCCGGGGGTGTTCGGCGACGCCAGTACACAGCAGCGGGTCGTGGATCCCACCCATACGGCTCGCTGCCTGTGCCGCGGGCGGGCGCATGGGTGAGACACGTTTGAACGGCGGCCGCGGGCGGTGGGTGCCGGCGGGTCTCGTCGGGATGGTGGTGGCTCTGATTGCCACGGTGCTTCACGCGGCCCTGGCCGCCTCGCCGGAGAGGCCCGCGCCGTTGCTGCCTCTCGAACCGGAGGCCGCATCTCCGGTGGCGGTGACCGATCCCTTCTCGGAGCTGTCTCCTGAGGCGGTCGAGTGGGTTGAGCGCACGCTGGCCGGGATGTCCCTCCGGCAGCGGGTCGCTCAGATGGTGATGCCCTGGGTGCCCGGCGGACGGATCGCGCCTGGCTCTGTGGAGCACCAGCGGCTGCGCCGCTGGATTCAGGAGGATCAGGTGGGGGGATTGATCGTATCGCGCGGCCCCGCGGCGGAGTTCGGGCCGGCGATGAACGCGGCACAGGCGATGGCCGGAGTGCCGCTGCTGGTCGTCTCGGACCTCGAGACGGGTCCGGGGATGCGGCTCACCGGCGGCACCAACTTTCCGCCGGCCATGGCGTTCGGCGCGGCCGACGACGAGGAGCTGGCCCGGGAGGCGGGGCGCATCACGGCGCGTGAAGCGCGAGCCGTGGGGATCCACATGACGCTGGGGCCGGTGCTCGACGTCAACCACAACCCGCGCAACCCCATCATCAACACCCGCTCGTTCGGCGAGGATCCGACACTGGTGGCCCGCCTGGGCGCAGCCTGGATCGAGGGGGCCCGGGAGCAGGGGCTGCTCACGGCCGGAAAGCACTTCCCCGGGCACGGCGCCACCGGCCTCGATTCGCACATCGGCCTTCCGGTGATCCCGGCGAGCGTGGCCGAGCTGACGGCTGCGGACCTGGTCCCGTTTCGTGCGGCCATCCGCAGCGGGATGGAGGGCGTGTTGGTGGGGCACCTCGCGGTCGCGGCACTGGATGGCCCCAACGCGCCCCCGGCGTCGCTCTCCCCCGCCGTGGTCACCGGTCTCCTCCGGGAGGAGCTCGGCTTCGACGGGCTGGTGATCACGGATGCGCTGAACATGGGCGCGATCACCCGCCGGCACCCGGTACCGGAGGCATCCATCCGCGCCATCCTCGCCGGTGCGGACGTGCTGTTGCAGCCGCCCGGCGAGCGGGCGGTGATCGACGCGGTGGTGGCGGCGGTGGAGTCGGGCCGCATTCCGGTCGCGCGAATCGAGCAGTCGGCGCGGCGCGTGCTCTCCGCCAAGGCGGCGGCGGGCCTGCACCGGGAATCGAGAGTTCAGGCGGGTGAGGCGTCACGTCTCGTGGGCTCGCCGGATCACGCCGGGACGGCGCGGCAGGTGGCGGAGCGGTCGATCACCCTGGTGCGGGACCGCGCCTCACTGGTCCCCCTCCCGGGTGAAGCGCGGCGCGTGCTCCACGTCGCCTACGGACGGTCAGGGAGCCGTTTCACGGCGCCGACGCTCACCTCCGCCCTGCAGGCGGGCGGGCGAACGGTTCAGACCGTTCAGGTGGACGAGCGTACTCCGGCAACGACTTTCTCCTCACTGATCGAGCGCGCACGCTCCGCGGACCTGGTGGTGGTATCCGCGAGCGTCTTTCCGCGGGAGTACGTCGGAATCGAGCTGCAGGGCGGTTTCCCCAACTTCGTGGAGACGGTTTCGGCGGCCGGCGTGCCGGTGATCGCCGTCTCCTTCGGAACACCCTACCTCCTCGACTCCTTTCCCTCCGTTCCCGCATTCCTGCTCGGGTGGAGCTCCACGGCGGCCAGTCAGCGGGCGGTGGCCCGTGTGCTGCTCGGGGAGGCCGGGGCGGTCGGTCGGCTTCCGGTCACCGTCTCACCCGGATCACCGCGCCGGAAGCGGTCCGCCCGTTCGGACGCAGCCGTGATCAGGGCGGTGCGGGCTGGCATTCCGGACCGGGGAGGCAGCTGACCGCAGGGATCTCAGCCCCTCCCTCACGCTTCATGATCCGCCGCACGGCGAGACCGGCGACCCCGGTCCCACCCGGCGAGTCGGACATGCGCGGTCCGATCAGATCGATCATCGTGCGGTCCGGGGATGTCAGGCAGACTGCGGGCAGCGACGCACGCGCGGGTGCACCGGCACCCCACGGTCCTCAGGTAGCGACAGGTACTGCGGTGAGGGCGGGATCGAGCGGGCAGCTCAGCACGTGCACACAGCCGGGCTTGGGCTGAAGGTATACCCGATCGCCCGGCTGGAGCGGCGGTTCGAGGCCGGCTTCCACGAGGAGGGTGGGACCGAAGCCGTCGCCGGTCTCGAGGTTGACGATCACCCGCCGCCGTGTGCCGGCCGCACGCACCCGCTGTACGATGGCAGGGCTCCCGTTGGTCTCGTTCGGCACCAGGCTGAGGTCCTCGGGGCGCAGGCAGAGGCGCACCGCTCCGCGGCAGGTGGCGGCGGCGGCGCACGGAAGGTGCCCCAGCTCCGTCTGGAAACCGTCGCCCGCGGGCATCCCCGCCAGCACGTTGGTCTCCCCGAAGAAGTGGGCGACGTACTCGTCCCGCGGCTGCCGATAGAGCCGGTGCGGATCGCCCTCCTGCAGCACCTCGCCCGCGCGCATGACCACGGCGCGGTCGGCGAGCACCATCACGTCCTCGGCGTCGTGCACCACCAGCAGCGTGGTGATGCCGCTGTGCCGCAGGATCTCCCCGACTTCCTCTCGAAGCGTGCGCTTCAGCGCAGTATCGAGGTTGCTGAACGGCTCGTCGAGGAGGAGGAGCTTCGGCTCGGGCGCGAGCGCGCGCGCCAGTGCGACACGCTGTTGCTGCCCACCGGAGAGCTGATGTGGATACCGCCCGCCGTAACCGGCGAGTCCCACCAGCTCCAGCATGGCTTCCGCCCGGGAGCCCCGCTCCCGGCGCGACCGGGAAGCGAGCCCGTATACGACGTTGTCCAGCACCGTCATGTGCGGAAATAGGGCGAAGTCCTGGAAGACCATCCCGACCCCGCGGCGCTCCGGGCTCACCCAGGTGCGATGGCCGCTGACCGTGACGCCCCCGAGGTGGATCTCCCCGCCCTCGGGCACCTCGAGCCCGGCGATCAGCCGCAGCAGGGTGCTCTTGCCGCAGCCGCTCTCGCCGACCACCGCCACGAGCTCGCCCGCGGCCACGTCGAGGTCGACGGCCGACACGGCCGGCGCCGCGCCGCGCGTGTAGCGCTTGGTCAGCGAACGGATCCGCGCCACCGGCTCCGCCAGGCCACCCCGGGACGGCTGAATCACGCCTGTTTCTCCCCCTCGAAGGTACGGTTCAGAATGCCCACCACCACCGCCGCCGTCGCGATCACCAGGAGCGCGGCCGGAGCGGAGTTCGCCACCTGCTCATCCGAGGCGAGCTGGAAGGCGCGGGTCGCCAGCGTATCGAAGTTGAACGGCCTCAGGATCAGCGTGAGCGGCAGCTCCTTGAGCACGTCGATGAAGACGAGCGTGCCCGCCGCAACCAGCGCACGCCTCAGCAGCGGAAGCTCGATGCGGAACAGCGTCCTCATCGGGGCCGCCCCCAGTACCCTGGACGCGGCGGTCAGGTTCTCCCCCACGCGGGCAAGCCCCGACTCCACCGACAGGAAGCCCACCGCCATGAAGCGCACGACGTAACCGAACATCAGCGCTGCCACGCTGCCGGTCACCAGCATCACCCCACCCCCCTCCACCAGCCGACCCACCGCGAGCACGGCCACCAGCACCCCCACCGCGATCACCGCACCGGGAATGGAGTAGCCGAGCAGCGCCAGCTTGCTGGCGGAGCGCGTCAGCGCGCTGCGGTCCAGCCGCGCGGCATAGGCGATCACCACTGCTGCGGTCACGCAGAGAATCGCCGCGCCCGCCGCCAGCAGGAAGCTGTTCCGTGCCAGCGTCAGGAAGCCCGTGCCCGCGATCTCCGGCGCGACCTGCACCGTCCAGGCGCCGAGCTGCGCGACCGGCAGCAGAAAGCCGAACAGGAGCGGAACGGTGCAGAACCCGACCGCCGCCGCGGCGGAGGGTCCGCGCAGCCGATAGCGGGAGACCGGCCGCCCCGCACCCCCTTCGGCATACCGCGCCGCCCCACGCTGCCACCGCTCCAGCATCAGCACCAGGAGCACGATCACCATCAGGATCGCCGACAGCCGGATCGCCGTGTCCAGATCGCCCAGCGAGAACCAGGCGCGGAAGATCCCCGTGGTGAAGGTGGTCACGCCGTAATAGGTGACCGCACCGTAATCGTTCAGGATCTCCATCAGGACCAGCGCGAGCCCGGCGGCGATGGCCGGACGCGCGAGGGGGACCCCCACCCGCAGGAAAACCGACCAGGGCCCCCGACCCAGCATCCGCGCCGCTTCCAGCATCCGCCCCGACCGCTGCTCGAACAGCGCTCGCGCGAGCAGATACACGTACGGGTAGAGCACGAAGCCGAAGATCAGCGCGACCATCTCGATGCGCATCACGTGCCAGTCGAAGTAGGCGCTCTCCGCTCCGGGCACCCACGCGCGGATCGCCCGCTGCACGGGACCCGCCACATCCACGATCCCCGCGTACACGTACGCCGCCATGTACGGCGGTACGGCCAGCGGGAGCACCAGTGCCCAGCGCAGGTGCCGGCGCAGCGGGAAGTCGCACATCGCCACCAGCCACGCGGTGCCGGCTCCGAGCACCAGCGCGAGCGAACCCGCCGCCAGCGCCAGAATCGCAGTGTTCGCCACGTACTCCGCCAGCAGCGTGCTGACGATGTGCTCCCAGGCGTCTCCCGCCGGCCGCAGCGAGCCCACGCCCACCACCATCAGCGGGATCGAGAGCAGCGCGACCAGCAGAAGCGCCGCAGCCGTCCAGCCCCAGCTCAGGGACCGGACGGCCGGCAACCGCAACGATCTGTACCCTATCGCCATCCCGTTCTGTCGAAGATCCGCACCGCCGGGTCGTTCAGTTCGCCGAGCCGCGCGAGGTTCAGCGAGTCGGCGCGGAACTCACCCCATGCGAGCAGCTCCTCGGACCACGCCACACCCGGCCGGGCAGGATACTCCTGATTCCCCTCGGCAAACAGTCGCTGTGCCTCCTCGCCCGCCAGGAACTCGATCAGCCGCACCGCATTGTCGACGTTCGGCGCGTGCCGCGTGACTCCCGCTCCGCTGACGTTCACGTGGGTGCCGCGCCCGTTCTGGTTCGGGAAGAAGGCGCCCACCTGCTCCGCGATCCGCCGCTCCTCCGCATTGCTGGATGAGGCGAGCCGCGCGAGATAGTAGGTGTTCACGATGGCCACGTCGCCGGCACCGGTCGCCAGCGCCTTGATCTGGTCCGTGTCGCCGCCGCTCGGCGCGCGCGAAAGGTTCGCCCCCACCGCCGTCGCCCACTGCTCCGCCGCCGCCTCGCCCTCGTGCGCGATGATGGATGCCAGCAGCGACTGGTTGTACACGTTCGACGAGGAACGCGTCAGGATCCGGCCCCGCCACTGCGGCCCGGCCAGCGCCTCGTACGTCGAGAGCTGCTCCGGCTGCACGCGTCCCCTGTGGTAGGCGATGATCCGCGCGCGCGTCGTCAGCCCGAACCACTGACCGTCCGGGTCACGAAGCTGCTGCGGGATGTTCGCATCCAGCTCCTCGGAGCGCACCGGCTGCAGCAGCCCGCGCTCCTTGGCGCGGTGGAGCCGCCCGGCATCCACGGTGATCAGCACGTCGGCCGGCGACGAGGCGCCCTCGTTCTCCAGCCGCGTGATCAACTCGTCCGCCGAGGCGGTGACCACGTTCACCTCGATCCCCGTGGTCTCCGTGAAGCGGCGGAACAGCTCGCGGTCCGTGTCGTAGTGGCGGTGCGAGTAGACGTTCACGACGCCGGAACCCGCGGCGCTACCCGCGTTCGCCGCATCACCGTCGCTCCCGACGCCGCACGCCACGAGGAGCGCCAGCAGAGGAGTGAAGAGCAGGCGGAACATCACCCCGCCGGCGCGGCCGCTGCCCGGCATGCCGGAATCCCGAGGATAACCGATTCGGTACTTCAAGGACATCATCCCGATTCTGTCGGTTGAATGATGTGTATACGCACCACGCGCCGCGCTGCTTCCTCTACGAACCCGCCACCACACGTATCGGTCGATCGTGTGGATCCGTCCTCGCGCAGGGGCACCAGCGGCAGGCACCTGCATGCGCTTCCCACTGCCAGCCACGAACCGGCCGCGCGGTGCCAGCGTCAGCGATTGAGATTCATTCTCAAAACTCGCAGGTAGATTAGAGTACCGCTGCGGTTGCGTCAAGCATCGGACGTCGACCGCAGGAGGAGATGCCACCTCAACCATCTGTCAGAAACGCATTTGAGGACGACGTCGGCGATTTGGGCCGCGGAACGCCGGGGCGAAGGATTCGCGCTGGACAGTCCCGCTGACGACCTACTCCACCCGCATTGCCACCATCGGCTCCACGCGGAGCGCTCGGCGCGTGGGGACCACGCACGCGAGCAGGCACACTCCCAGCATGAACGCCGCGTAGGCAACGAGCAGCGCAAGCTGACCGGCAGAGAGTCCGCCGGACGCACCCGCGAACTGCTCCGTGCGAGACAGGGCCGCCGCGCCGAAGGCGATCAGCGTGGCACCCGCGACGACGCCGAGGCCGACCTGCGTCAGCGGCCGGCGGAAGATCGCGAGGAGGACGCGGCGCCGGTCGGCGCCGAGAGCCACGCGTACGCCGATCTCCCGTGTGCGTCGGGCGACGGTGAACGAGAGGACGGCGTAGATGCCGGCAAGCGAGAGCAGCAGGGCCACGCCGGTCATCACGAGCGTTGCCCGGAAGAACACGCCGAGCACCCAGAGCATCGAGCTGGTGACCTGGTCCATGCGCTGAAAGTCGGTGAGCCGAAGCGTGGGATCGACCGTGCCGGCGATCGCACGAAGGCGCGGCACGAGCGCCATCGGATCGCCCCGCGAGTGGATCATCATGTGGGGTGGGAATCCGCTCCCCGGCGTCGCTGGAAGATAGAGTCCGCTCCCGCGGCCGGACTCCGCCGCGCCGATCATTCCCAGTTCTCTGACGACCCCCACGATCTCGTACCAGGGGAGCGAGTCGGCACCCGGGCCATCGGGCCGGATGCCGCCGTCGGCGATCCGCACACGTCGTGCGATCGGGTTCCGCCCGAGTAACACCTGGTCAACGAAGCCCTGATCCACGATGGCCACCCTCACGCCGGGGGCGAGGTCGGCCGGCTGGAAGCCCCGGCCGGCGAGAATCGGCGCTCCCAGCACCTCGAAATACGACGGATCGACGTGCGCGATCGTGGTGGAGCGCAGCGGCTTCTGCCCCACGGTTTCAGCCGCGCCGGGCGGTGTCCCGACGGACGGCGGATCGTCGAGGGCGATCCGGTGGTCGAAGTAGTTCGTGAGCGGAAGATGGTCCACGAATGTGACCCCCGCGACCTCCGGCTCGGCCACAATCTGCAGTCGGAGCCTCTCGACCACGGTTCCGAACCGCGCGAGATGGGCGGCGATGGTCGCACTGTCCGGGTGTGGGCCCGCCCCGGACTGCATCTCCATTCCCAGGTTCGCCGCGAGGAACGCCTCGGCCGCGAAGCCAATGTCGTGCGAGCGGATCCGGTTCAGCTCCCTCAGCTCGACCAGCGCCACCGCGGGGAATGCTACGGTGACGGCCACCTGCGCGACGATCACGGCCGTCCAGACGCCACCGAACTTCAGGCCACCGCCACCGGCCGTGCGCTCCCGCAGCCGCGACCCGAGCCCGCGCGTCACCTTGAGCCCCGGCACGATGCCGGCGATCGCCGCGGCCAGCACCGTGAGCGCGCAGGCGTAGAGCACCGTGGCGGGTGACAGTCGCGGATCGTACCAGAACGGGACCTGCCCGAGGTTCGCTTCCAGGAACGGCAGGCCCCACTGGCGCAGTGCGGCATACGCGCCCGCGAGGCCGACCGCGGCTGCCACGCCTCCGAGCACGAGCGCCTCGGCGAAGAGCTGCACGACGATCCGCCGACGGCTCGCGCCGAGGGCGCTCCGCACGGTGATCTCGCTCTCACGCGTCGCCGCTCGCGCGAACAGCAGCAGCGCCACGTTCCCGCAGACGAGTACGAGGAGCATCAGCGCGAACAGCTGGATCATCCCGAACACCGCGAGAACTTCAGCGTCCGTGGACGGCCCGCCGAACATCTGGGCGAATGGCATCACCTGCGGCTGAAGGTGCTCGTGCGTGTCCGGGAGCTCCCGCGCCGCGCGGAGGCCGAGCGCCGTCAGCTCGGCCTGCGCGTCCTTCAGCGACGCGCCGGGGGCGAGCCGCCCGAAGATCGTGATACCGGGTCCAAGCCGTGGCGCCTCGTCGAGAGCGTTCGCGCGGAAGGGCGTCCAGGCATCGTGGGCGATCGGAAAGGTGAAGCCGTCCGGCATTACGCCGACCACGGTGGCGTACGCGTCCCCCAGCTGGACGGTCTGGCCGACGATGGCTGAATCGCCCGCGAACCGCGCGCGCCATACGTCGTGGCCGAGCACCACCACCGGTGGGGCGCCTGGCCGCTCGTCCTCCTCAACGAGCGGCCGGCCGAGCAGCGGCGGCGTCGCGGCCACCCTGAAGCCCGTCGAAGTGATCGCGGCGACCTGCACCGCGCGGGCCTCGCCGTCCCGCCCCGTGAGGTTCCGCGTGATGTCCTGCCAGGCGCCGAAGGCCGTCACGGTGCGCATCGCCTCGCGCCAGACGATGAAATCGTGGAGCGCACGGGGCTCGACCTCGTTCGTCTCCACATCCCAGTTCCGGACGTGGACGATGCGGCCACCGTCCGGGAGAGGTAGCGTGGGGCTCACGAACAACATCACCATCTCGAAGACAACCACCCCGACCCAGATCGCGAACGCCATCGCGAGCCCGCCCACGACCGTCAGGCC
The DNA here is from genome assembly GCA_963793235.1 of uncultured Gemmatimonadales bacterium. Taxonomy (GTDB): domain Bacteria; phylum Gemmatimonadota; class Gemmatimonadetes; order Longimicrobiales; family Longimicrobiaceae; genus CAWBZF01. The sequence goes on along the minus strand of CAWBZF010000005.1, from coordinate 101,525 downwards.
GGGGTACTTGAGCAGCATCCGGGCACCGAGCTTCAGGTCGAGCGTCAGCCCGCCGAGGCGGCCCAACCCCCCGGCAGGTTTTCCGGCATCCCGTGCGGTGCGTTCCTGCATCGGCGGATTCTCCGTTTGCGAAGGCTCAGAGACTGCCCCCCGGACGGCGGAGGAGCCTGTTCGCATGCACAGTAGGCCCCGGTCGGGGTGCCAGGTAGCGACATACCGCCCGATGGCAGGCTGGAACCGACCAACGGCAGCCGAGCTTCGGACGCGACACGACTTCGCCCCAACCGCCGCCGGGGGAAGTACGATCTCGACTGCCTACAGACCGAGCCTGCGGAGCGCCCGGGCCCGGCTGCGGCTCACCGGGACCATTGCCCCATCGGTCAGCTCCGCTCGCAGATTGCCGCGTGCATCCGGCCGGAAGGCGCGGACATGCTCGAGGTTCACGATGTGAGCGCGGTGAACCCGGACGAAGCGGGTGGGGTCCAGGCGCTCCTCCAGGCGGCTCAACGGCAGGCTCAGTACGTGGCGCATCCCCGCGATGTGTGCGATCAGGTAATCCCCTTCGGCATCGAACCGCGATACGCTCGCCACGGCCAGCGGGACGAGCGCACCTCCCGTTCGCACGAAGAGGCGCGTGATGGGGCCGGCGGCGAGCGTGCCGCTCACCCGTTCGAGCACGCCGGCGGAGGCCGGCTCTCCGACGGCCGAACGCACCCGCTCCATTGCGGAGGCCAGACGCACCGCACCGAACGGTTTCAGCAGGTAATCCACGGCGGACAGTTCGAAGGCCGTCACCGCGTGCTGGCTGTACGCGGTGGTGAAGATGATGAAGGGGCGATGCTGGATGCGGCGTACGGCGTCCGTCCCGAGCAGCCCGGGCAGCTGCACGTCCATGAATACGAGCTCGGGCTGCAACCGGTCGATGGCCTCCACCGCCGAAACCCCGTCGGCCGCCTCGCCGACCACCTCCACCCAGTTGAAGGTCGCCAGCATCATGCGCAGGCCCGCACGCGCGACCGGCTCGTCGTCCACGATCATGGTCCTGACCTTCATCCGTCCGCGCGCTCCAGGGGGAGGGTCAGGACGGCCTCGAAGCCGCCATCCGGAAGCGGACCGTGGGTAAGGCGCGCCGCACCACCGTGGAGCACCTCCAGCCGCTCCCGCAGCCGCCGCAGCCCCGTGCCGGTTCCGCTTTCTGCGTGATCCACGGGCATGACATCTCCCGTATTGCGGACCGACAGCGTGAGCTTCGCCCGGGTGCCGGTGGCTCTGATCACGATCTCGGTTGTGGCGATGCGCGGCGCCGCGCCGTGTCGAACCGCGTTCTCCACCAGCGTCTGCAGCGCGAACGGGGGCACCCTCTCATCCAAAAACCGGGGATCGAGGTTCGCGGAGACGCGCAGTCGGTCACCGAACCGGATACTCTCCAGCTCGAGGTAGCGGGATACGAACGCCCACTCGTCTGCAAGGGAGACCACGTCACGCTCCTCGTCCAGTGCCGTCCGCAGCAGGTCCCCCACGCATTCCGCCGCCTCCACCGCCCGTCCCGGGTCCACCTGGATCAGTTGAACCACGGTGTGAAGGGCATTGAAGAGGAAGTGCGGCTGGAGCTGGGCACGCAGCGCGGCGAGCTGAGTCCGTGCCGCCGCCGCCTCCGCGCGGGCCGCTCGAGCCGTCGCATCGTCCAGGTACGTGACCGAGGCGATGAGGAAGTAGCCCGTACTGCCGATCAGGAGGAAATCGAACGGAACGTCGCGTGCGGTCGGAACGAATGGGCGACCCGTGAACAGGACCACGGCTGCACTGGAGAGGAGCAGCCAGGCCAGACCGCTCGTCGGACCCGCGGCGAGGTGGATGAGCAGGAAGCGGAGCCGGAACGGCCGCGGCCAGGGCACGCGCCGGATGAACCGGTATGCGAAAAAGGCAAGCGCCAGAGCGAAGAGAATACGTGCCACCAGCGCGCCCAACTCGGCCGCGCTGAGTGGCTGGTCAACCATCTGGAGGAGGGCGAGCGCACAAGGGGTGTACAAAGCCAGCAGCTCCGGTCCTGCGTACCCGTGGTTTGGAGGACAGGGCTGGATGAACGCCCGCGGTGAATGATGATAGACCGGTCGAGCCGATCAGCGCGAGGGGCGCGCCTGCCGCTCGACCGGCCCCAGCGGCCATTCGCCGGAACGAGCGGGAATGGCTGCCAACCGATCTGTTAGAAGATCGTGAAATTCGCGGGAAGGCCAGCGTCTCACCGCACGGATCTGCGGTAGAACGCACCGGTCCGGCGACAGGAGCCGGGCAACGGGCCCGGCTCCTGTCAAACTGCCGGCTCAGGCGGGGGGACCGGTGTAGGCCGGGTTACCCACGCGCTCGTTCCGGTGCGGAATGAAGCACTCCCCGTCCGAATAGTTGCCCCAGCCCCAGGCGGCATTGTTCGGATGCGCACCGCTGGGGAACTGATCGATGCCGTGGAACCGCTTGTAGCGCCGCAGATCGCCCAGTCGGTGACCGTCCATGAAGAAGTCCCGGCGACGCTGATCCCTCAGCGCGGCCATGTATTCGTCTTCCGACGGGCTGACGAGCGCCGCCTGCCCACCCACGGCACGACGCGTGTTCACGAACTGGACGTTCGCCGCATTCAGCCCCTCGGCCTCCGCGACGATGTAGCGTGCCTCGAGGCCCGATGCCAGCCGCATGTGGGTGCTCTGGCTGAACGTCGCGTTCGTCGTGCCGGTCCAACCGGAGAACGACGGCGACTGGAACGGCGTCCAGAGTTGCGTTTTCTGGTTGTGCCCGGTACCCGCGGTGGCCGAATGACGCACGCGCGGATCGTTCAGGTTCCGGAAGGCGACGTCCACACCCAGGTTCCGGTTGGTTCCCGTGGTGTTCGCAGCGCTGTCAGACAAGTGGCACAACCCGTGTCAAAAAATCAATCGCCGGCGTCTGCCGGCACCTGCTCCTCCTTCAGGTAGATCTCCCCGCCCAGATCCTTGAACTCCTTGGACTTGTCCGCCATGCCCTGCGCCGCGAAGTCGCGGATCTCCTGCGTGATCTTCATGCTGCAGAACTTCGGCCCACACATGGAGCAGAAGTGCGCGATCTTGGCCCCCTCCGCCGGCAGCGTCTCGTCGTGGTATGCCAGCGCCGTCTCCGGATCGAGCGCCAGGTTGAACTGGTCGCGCCAGCGGAACTCGAAGCGCGCCTTGCTGACCGCATCGTCCCACTCCTGCGCACGCGGGTGGCCCTTGGCCAGATCGGCCGCGTGCGCCGCGATCTTGTAGGTGATCACCCCCTGCTTGACGTCGTCGCGGTTGGGGAGCCCCAGGTGCTCCTTGGGTGTGACGTAGCAGAGCATCGCCGTACCGTACCACCCGATCTGCGCGGCGCCGATCGCGCTGGTGATGTGATCGTAGCCCGGCGCGATGTCGGTCGTGAGCGGTCCCAGGGTGTAGAAGGGCGCCTCCTCGCACCACTCCAGCTGCTTCTCCATGTTCTCCCGGATCAGGTGCATCGGCACGTGACCCGGCCCCTCGTTCATGGTCTGGACGTCGAATTCCCAGGCGATCCGGTTCAGTTCGCCCTGCGTCTTCAGTTCCGCGAACTGCGCCTCATCGTTGGCGTCATAGATGCTCCCGGGACGCAGCCCGTCGCCGAGTGAGAAGGATACGTCGTACGCCGCCATGATCTCGCAGATCTCGCGGAAACGGGTGTACAGGAACGACTCCTGGTGGTGAGCCAGGCACCACTTGGCGATGATGCTCCCGCCGCGCGACACGATTCCGGTCATCCGGTTGGCGGTCATGGGGATGTAGCGCAGGAGCACGCCGGCGTGCACGGTGAAGTAGTCCACCCCCTGCTCCGCCTGCTCGATGAGAGTGTCGCGGTAGAGCTCCCATGTGAGCTCCTCGGGCACCCCGCCCACCTTCTCCAGCGCCTGGTAGATGGGAACGGTGCCGATCGGCACGGGCGCGTTGCGGAGGATCCACTCGCGCGTCTCGTGGATGTTCTTCCCGGTGGAGAGATCCATCACCGTGTCGGCGCCCCAGAGTGTCGCCCAGCGCAGCTTTTCCACCTCCTCCTCGATGGATGAGGTGACCGCCGAGTTCCCGATGTTGGCGTTGATTTTCACCTTGAAGCCGCGACCGATCAGCATCGGCTCCAGCTCCGGGTGGTTGATGTTCGCCGGGAGGATGGCCCGCCCTCGCGCGATCTCGCTGCGCACGAACTCCGGGTCCATCCCCTCGCGGAGGGCGGCGAACTCCATCTCCGGGGTGATCTCGCCGCGGCGGGCGTAGTGCATCTGCGTGACCCGTCCGGTACCGCGCAGGGTGGGGCGGTGCAGCGACTCCGGCATCTCGACCGTCGTACGCGCATCGATGGGGCGGTAGCTCCGCCGCACGTCCTCCACCTGGCCGCGCGCGGCGATCCAGTCACGACGCAGCGACGGAAGCCCCTCCCGCACGTCCACGCCCCGCGGGCCGCTGGTGTCGTAGACGCGGAGCGGCGTCTCACCGCCGGAGAGGGAGATCTCGCGCATCGGCACCCGGATGCCGTGCGGCCCCTCCGCGTACACCTTGCGGGACGCGGGGAAAGCAGCGCCGTAATCGCCGCTGGAAGTCGTCTGCTGCTCTGCGCTCTTGATCATCGAACCACTCCTCGCACTGCGGGGAAGGATGAGTGGCGTGAGGGGATGGCTGAACGACGAAGCGCCACCCCGGAGGAGGGTGGCGCGACCGGAACGCCCGCCATGGAATGGCCGGGCGAATCTTCGTGTCACGCCGCGCTCCCTACGCCGGTCTCATCCGGATCAGGTTCCAAGGGACTTTCTCAATCTCCGCGTGCGGCGGAGATACCCCTGGCGGCATCTCTGTGGTGCGAAGCTAACCGGTCGCGGGCCGCGAGGCCAGCGCGGGGGCGCCCTCGGACGCGTCCTCGGGCGCCCAGTCGCGGGCGACGCGCTGCAGTCGCTCACAATCCTCGCGCGCCCCGATGGAATCGAACAGATGGGCTGCCTCACGAAGCAGCATCCGCGCGGGTCCGGGGCGGCCCTCCGCCCACCTGAGATAGGCGGCCTCCTCCTGCACCTCCGCCTCTTCCAGGCGGAGTTCGGCCTCGCGTGCGGTGCGCAGAGCGTGATCGATCTGGTGCTCGGCCTCCGCGTAGTCCTCGCGGATCCGGTTGATCCGTGCGCGGAAGCGGAGGATGTCCACGCGCAGACAGTCGTCCTCGAGGTTCTCCGCGAGCTCCTCCGCGTCCCGTAGCGCCGTGCACGCCTGGTCCAGCTCACCGAATTCGATCAGCGGCTCGGCGCGGTTCACCAGCAACTTCGCGAGCATCGGCGTGTCCCCTGACTGGCGGGCGATCTCGATGCCCCGCCCGAAATAGATCTCCGCCTCCAGCCACTCGCGCAGATCGCCGCAGACCATGCCGAGGTTGTTGTAGGCGGCCATCGCCGCCGCGCGGTCGCCGGAGCGAACCACACTCCCGACGCACTCGAAGTAGAGCGCGCGCGCCTCGCGGAGATCGCCGCGAATGTTCGCGAGCACACCGAGGTTCTGGCAGACGGCGCCGATCAGTTCACCGTCGTCGGCCTCACGGGCGCGGTCGAGAGCGGTGGAATACAGCGCCTCGGCCTCCTGGAGACGCCCCGCCGAATGGGCGAACAGCGCCAGCAGGTTCTCCGCGCGCGCCGCCAGCGCCTGCAGCCCGTTCCGATCCGCGATCTCCAGGCTCAGCTGCGCGAGTTCCGCCGCCTCGTCCTCGTTGCCGGCGCGGTGGGTGGCGCGCGCGCCCTTGCGCAGGCACTCCGCCATGGCGGCCGGGTCACCGGAAGTACGAGCTTCCGCGAAGAGCGCCGAGTAGATGCGTGCAGCGCCGATCCAATCGCCGGCCCGCTCCCGTTCTTCGGCGTCCTCCAGCGCCTCGCGATCCGCTGCCGCGGCCGGGATCGAGCCGCTAGGGTGCGACGAGTGCATAGCTGCTGGCGCTGTCTCTGTCGACGCTGAACCGGCGCCCGGGTGCCGCGTGCGGCGGTCTTCCCGGCCGGGTCGGAAGGCGAGCCCAGTGACTTCCGCTCCAACGCGCGATCACGAGATCGGCGGGGGCGTTCTCGCACCCCGACGTGCCGAGCGTGAGTTCGAACGGCCCGCGGGATGTGCCCTGCGACGGCGGGAGAACCTCCACCCGAATGTAGTCCCCCTCGTGGACGCGCAGACCGAACGGCCTCATTCCCTGCTGCGATCGAGGCGGAACCACCACGAAATGATCTCCCGCTGACACTGTGCCACCCGTCGGAGGCACCTGCACGATGCCGCTGTCGTACGCCTGTACGGCACACGGGAATGCCTTCTCCGGCCGGGGAGGCCGGGGGTCCATGTCGCCATCCTCCACGATCGGCACTTCATCGCCTGCTGCCAGAGCGGCATCGTCGGTCTGTCGGTCGGAGCTGCAGCCGGAAACAGCCCAGAGTACAAGAATCCCGAACACAATCGAGGCGCGAGAAGCCGTCATGGATATCCCCTCTTGCGGAAGTGAGATGGTGTACCGAACCGGCGCCAGTGACTTCATGTGCGGTCCACGCCGAAGCCGCGTTCGAGTGCCTGAGTCCACGGGCGGTGAATCGCTCGGTTCACATACGTGCACGGAGGGCAACGCTACGGAGCGATCAGGGCGTAGCTGCTGAAACCCGCCGAAAGGATCACCACCTCGAACTCGCCGCTATCGGCTCCTGGCCGAACCGTGAGATGTTCCCGCGGCACTTCGCGCCACCCGGTAGCCGGAGTGAACCGCATTGCACCCGCGGGCGGCTCCGTCTGCGGGCCGCAGCGATGCGTGCTGAGGATGATCTCAACCTCACGCTGCATCGCCAGACCGGGCGGGTGCAGGGACACCACGAGAAAGCTTCCCGCGTGCTCCCGCAGCGTCAGCCGGGCGGAGCCGCGGATCGCGTCGCGCGGCACCACCAATCGGTGTCTCGCTGCGCGAAGCGAACCACCAGCTCTGCCGACCACGCGGGAATCGACTACGTCGATCGGAGGAGCGCAGGGGTAAGACTGCAGTGCGCCGTCCTTCCCATCGTCCGTGATTACCGGCTCCTGCCCGGCCCACGCTACGAGCGGAGCAAGCAGCAGAGCGACCACAGCGAACCTCGGAACCCTCATGAAGTCGTCCCTCCCCACGCCCCGGGGGACCCCGGCGCGTCACGCGAGTGTTCAGGGAGCTACCAGAGCGTAGCTGCTGAAGCCGTCCAGCTCCACCTGCACCGTATGCTCCCGCACCATTCGTCCCTCCTGTCCGGCTGCCTCAACCATCCGCGACTGCACCTCTTGCCATCCCGTTCCAGGCCGATATCGGATCACACGCGTCGGCGCCGGAACCGTTCCCGCGCAGCGTGCCGTGCTCAGAGTCAGAAGCGCGGTCCGCTCGAATCGCTCACCGAGCGGTCGGAAGCTCACCACCAGGTACTGGCCGGCGTGCTCCCTCATCTGGAGGCGAGGGTTGCCCCGCACCGCACCTGGTGGAACGCTCAACAGGTGCCGCCCGGCGAAGAGAAATCCACCTTCCGCCTCGCTGATGTTCCTCGCATCATCGCGATTCTGAGCCCGCGGGCACTCGTAGACGCGGAACGTGGCGGGATCCGGCATCGGGGGCGCACTCCAGGCGCGGGAATCCACCCCCGGTCCATATCCGGGAGAGCGACAGCCGATCAGTCCAACGGCACAGAACAGAACCACAGCGAGGCCGCGCTTCATGGTGCACCTTTCCTGAAGGGGAGAATCAGCGCGAAGGGGCTTCCGCGGGCAGTAGAATGGTCGGCTGCTTAGCGAGCCGCACCGTGAAGGTACTACCCACGCCGGGCTCGCTGCTGGCGGACACCTCGCCACCGAGCAGCCGCGCCAGCCGCCGTGAGATCGGCAGACCGAGGCCGGTCCCGCCCCGGGTGCCCGTGACCTGCCGAAACTCTTCGAAGATGGTGGCGAGATCCTCGGTGGTGATCCCGGGCCCAGAGTCGCACACGCGGATCTCGAGAAAGGCCGCCGGTGCACCGGCTTCCTCCGCGGGTGAGGCGACCCGATCGCCTTCGACCGGGCCGGACGCTCGATCTTCCAGCACCACGATCTCCACCCGCACCTCCCCCTCGTTGGTGAACTTCACCGCGTTGCTCAGCAGGTTCACCAGGATCTGCTGCACGCGGTCGGGGTCCGTGAGGATCGGCCCCACCTGGTCCACCCCCGCAACGATCAGCGGTATCCGCTTCGCCTCCGCCGCCGGCGCGATGGTGTTCAGCGCCCCGTCGATGATCTCCTGAAGCGAGCACTCGCGCAGGTTCAACTCCATCTTCCCAGCCGCGATCTTCGAGAGGTCGAGCAGGTCATCGACGAGCACACGCAGCGTATTGGCGGCGAGATGGGCCTTGCGCAGGTAGCGGATCGCGATCTCCGGGAGATCCCCGTCCGGCTGGTCGAGCACCAGCGTCTGGTAGCCGATCACCGCGCTGAGCGGATTGCGAAGCTCGTGGTTGATGGAGGCGAAGAAGCGCTCCTTCGCCTGTGTGGCCCGGTTCAACTCTCCGTACGCGACCTCGAGGTCGTGCGACCGCTGCTCCACGCTCTCGTGCAGCCGGGCGTTGCTGATCGCCACCGCGGCGTGGCCGGCCAGCGTGATCGCGAGACGGATGTCGTGCGGGGTGATCCGGTAATCGTTCCGGTATCCGACGATCAGCGAGCCGAAGGTGTCGCCGAACAGGGTCAGGGGGATGCCGAGGCCCACCTTCATCCCCTCCTCGGCATGGAAGGGGAAGCTCTCCACCTCCAGGGCGCCATCCGGCCCCCCCACCACCACCGGCCGCTCCGCCTCCACGATGCTGCGCGCCAGGTGGTAGTCTTCCGCCGCTCCGGCGGCATGCCGAAGCCCGACGGAGGAAACCATGTAGATCCGACCGTTCACCCCGGTGTTCACCGTAACGTAGTGCGCGCCGAGCAGGTTGCGCGTGAAGCGTGCGACCAGGTTCAGCACCTCGTCCTTGTTCAGCGTCCGGTTCACCGCGAGCCCGAGCGAGTGCAGCGCCTCGCTCTCCTCCACACGCCGACGCAGCTCGTCGCAGGTGGTTTCCATCGCCGCGATCCGTCGCCAGCGCTGCTCCGCCTCCGCCACCGCGGTGGCGAGCGGCAGCCACGGCTGCAGATCCTCCCCGAACGAACCCGACGCCGCGATCATCACGCAGAGCCCCACCTTCTCCTCCTCCACGTGCACCGGGAGGAGGAGCATGTGCGAGTCGGGAAAACGCGACGCATCGCACGGGAACTCCGAGCCGAGCGGGAACACCTCCGGGCGGATCACGTGGAGAACCGTATCCAGCAGGTCCGGCGTGATCTCCGACCCCGCTGGCCACGCATTGCGCACCGTACCTTCGCTGCTGTCCAGGAAGAGAGCGCAGTGGAGCGGCACGGCGGACGACACGGCGTCCACGAGCCCCCTGAAGGCGGCCGCCGGCTCGTGACTCCGGTAGATCTGCAGGATGGCTGACTGTTCGATCACGACCGGAAGGGGAAGAGGAAGCAGACCCCGTGGGCGATCACGGCACCGGTCGCTGCGGCGGAGGTCGCGACCGGATTACCATATATGTGGCGGTTCCGTCCCGCACGCCAGTCTTTCGTGCAGCGGGAAAAACAGAATTCCTGAAGGGGTCGTACTACTGGTGTTTGGGTTGCTGCGGGTGGGGCCTGACCAGGGAGATCACCAGCTGTCGAGGTCCTCGTCGTCGCCTTCGAGGATGCGTCGGTAGCTGTCGAACCGGTGGCCGCTGATGTTGCCGGCCTCCACCGCCGCCTGGATGGCGCAGCCGGGCTCGTGGGTGTGCGTGCACGAAGAGCCGTAGCGGCAGGACCCGAGATACGGCTCGAACTCGCGGAAGTAGAAGTGCAACTGGTCGCGATCGAGACCCCAGAGACCGAGTTCGCGGAGCCCGGGGGTGTCCGCCACGTAGCCGCCGTCGTCCAGCGGGATCAGTTGCGCCGTCACGGTGGTGTGGCGGCCCTTCTGTACGGCATCGCTGATGGAAGCGACCCGCAGCGCGAGCCCTGGCTGGATCGCGTTGAGCAGCGATGATTTGCCCACACCGGAAGGCCCGGTGAGAGCGGAGATGCGATCGCGCAGCAACCCTCTGAGTTCGGCCACGCCGTGGTCTCGCCTGATGGAGGTGTAGAGAACGGGGTAGCCGATGGACTCGTAGACACCGAAGATTCGTCGCGCCTCCTCCTCGGCGAGCAGGTCCACCTTGTTGGCGACGATGACGGCATCCAGGTCGCTGCTCTCGCAGAGGACGAGGAAGCGGTCCAGCATGCGGAGGTGGGGATCCGGTCGGGTGACGGAAAAGACGATCACCACGCGGTCCAGGTTGGCGACGATCACCTTGGCGCGCGGGGCGCGGCCGGGTGCCTTTCGCACGAGTTCACTGCTCCGCTCCTCCACCTCCTCCACGGTCCAGGCATCCCGGCCGCTCAACTCGCTGCGCTCCACGCGCACGCGATCACCGACGACCACCCTGTCTCCCAGACGCTCCTCGCGCTTGAGCCTTCCGCGCAGCACCGCCTCCACCACACCGTCCGCCGTCTCCACCTCGTAGACGCCGCCGTGTGCCCGCAGCACCACCCCCGTCGCCCCCGCGTTCATCCGGTCACCGGCGGGCGGGTCGTGCCGAAGCGTGACGGGACGTTCCGGCTCCGACATCGCGGCGTACGCCGGAACCCGGGACGCATGCCGGCACGCGCGCACCTACCGACAGCAAAATAGCACCCCCCGGGAAGGGAGGTGCTATTCAGAGCCGGCAGGGGATCGGGACCCCGGAGCATCACGCGGCGAAGGAGGCGAGCGCGGTGCCTTCGTCGCCCTCCCGCAGACGCTTCAACGCCCGGTCGCGCAGCTGGCGGATCCGCTCGCGGGTCACGCCGAGGATGTCGCCGATCTCCTCGAGCGTGTGCTCCCGGCCGCCCTCGAGCCCGAAGTAGAGACGGAGAACCTTGGCGTCGCGCGGCTGCAGCGTCTCCAGCGCGCGGCCGATCCGCTCGGTGAGAAGGCGCTCCTCCACCTCCTCCTCCGTGAGGATCGCCTCGTCGGTGATGAAGCGGTCCATCAGCTGGGAGTCGTCGGTATCGCCGATCGGCGCGTCCAGCCGGATCTCGGCGGCGTTCAGCGTCTGCAGGCTCTCCACGATTTCCGGGGAGAGTCCCGTGGCCACCGAGAGCTCCTGCGGGGACGGATCGCGACCGGTCTCCTGCTTGAGCCGCTCACGCTCGCGAAAGATCTTCGCGAGATCGGATGCACGGTTCAGCGGCACGCGAACCGCGCGCCCCTGGTTCGCGAGCGACGACAGGATCGCCTGGCGGATCCACCACACCGCGTAGGAGATGAACTTCACCCCCTGCTCCGGATCGAACTTCCGGGCAGCCGTCACCAGCCCGACGTTCCCCTCCTGGATCAGGTCCGAGAGGGAGACGCCGCGGTTCTGGTACTTCTTGGCAACCGAGATCACGAAGCGGAGGTTGGCGCGGACCATCTCCTGAACCGCCTCCTCGTCGCCCGACTGCGCACGGCGGCCGAGCTCGACCTCCTCCGGTGCGGTGAGCAGCCGATGGGTGCTGACCTCCTTGAGGTACTGGTCGAGACTCGACTGGTCCTCGGCGGACGCGCCGCCGAAGCCCTCGCGGAGCACCGGCGCCGCCCGCTTCCGTTTTCTCGTCTTTCGCGCTACCTGAGCCATATATCGTCCACTACCACTGAAGGATCACTCGAAAACCTGCGGAAACCGCCCGACCCCGCGGTCCACCACCGTTCTGCAAGACCTCTGCCCGTCCGGTTGGAAAAGGGCGCACAGTATAGCACCCGTCCCGCGGAGCGGCAAGGCTGTCCGCGGGTCCCCAATGGGTGGGTTCGGCGGCGGGGCGGTGTAGCGCTGTGTACCGTTCCACCGGGCCGGTGTTCCCTCCCGGGCGAGGGCGTTGAAAGCTACCGGGAGCGGGCTGCGAGACGCTGTTCGCGACGCCTGCGTCCAGCCTCCAGGCGCCGCTCCTGCTCCGGCGTTTCGGCGAGCACCGGCGGAACCGCGGTCGGCCGGCCGTCTGGCCCCAGCGCAACGAAGGTGCAGTAACAGCTGTTGGTGTGACGCTCCTGCCCGGTTACCGGATTCTGGGCCAGCACCCGCACCCCGATTTCCATGCTGGAGGTGCCGGTGAAGTTCACCGAGGCGTGGACGATCACCAGTTCACCGATGTAGATCGGCTCGTTGAACTCCACACTGTCGATGCTCTTGGTGACTACCGGACGGCCCGCGTGCTTCATCGCGCAGAATGCGGCAGCTCGGTCAATAAACGAGAGCAGCGCACCCCCGAAGAAGGTACCGGCGACGTTCTGACTCTGGGGCTCCGCGAGGTCCGAAAAGGTGACCTGGGAGGCGCTGCACGGTCGGGGGACGGCGGCATCGTGCGCCGCCGCGTTCCGATATATCTCGACGGGGTTGATCATCTGGAACGGAATGAGCAAAGGTTGTGCGGCTCGAAGCCGCCGGGAGCAGCTGTGCCCCGGCTCTGAAAAGAGAGCGGAACCGGCGCTACCGCCAGGGGAAGCCGCGGCTTATCTTGTTCGCCGAACCACACCCGATCCAACCCCCCGTACCAGACCGGTGTCACACCTCTTCCGGAACCGGCCGCTCCCGAAGCTGGCCCTGCTTCTCGCCCTGTGCGTGGGGGTGGTGGTCGGCGGCTGGCGTCCAGCGGATCTCCCCGCGCGCCCGATCGCCCTTCCCGCCGTGCAGGCGGTGAGCGAGAGGATGGACACGCTGATGCTCGGAGGGTACGCCGCCGGCAGCTTCGACCAGGCCATCCACACTCTCGCGCGCGAGCTCTCCGCCGCCGAGCGTGCCATGGTTGGCCAGCACCTGGAGAAGGTGTTCGGCGGGCGGGTGGAGGATGGGGGACTCGGGAGCTCCGGACGCCTCCGGGTCGCCTACGAGCGCTCACTCCGCCCTGACGGGAGCACCCGATCGGTGAGAGTGCTCGCGGCCGAGGCGGCGGTCGCCGGCCGTCTCCATACCGCCTTCTACTTCGAGAAGGACGGGGAGCCCGGCTACTACGATCAGTTCGGCCGCCCGCTGCACGTGGTCGGGTGGACGAGTCCGCTGACGGGAGCCCGCGTCAGCTCCCCCTTCGGGCTGCAGCGCATGCACCCGATCCTGAACCGCGTGCTCCCGCACACGGGGGTCGATTTCGCTGCCCCGTCCGGCACGCCGGTGCGGGTGACTGGCGACGGCGCGTTGATCTCCGCGGGTCGCCGGGGCGGGTACGGCATCATGGTCGAGGTACAGCATCCGAGCGGCTACACCACGCGCTATGCGCACCTGTCGCGGCTCGCCAGCGGGATCACCGAGGGGCGGGCGGTGCGCCAGGGGGAGATCCTCGGGTACGTGGGGATGACGGGCCTGGCAACGGGTCCCCACCTCCACTACGAGCTGCGCCGGCAGGGGCTTCCCCTGGATCCGCTCCGTGGCGCCAGCGGGCCGGGAAGCGCGGACGAGGTGGGCGGGCTCGCCGGCTGGCCGCGGGAGCAGGGGAGCCTGACGGCCCTGCTTTCACGGACGCCCACCATCGTGAACCGCTACCGCGGCGCGGCCGGCCGCTGAACCCGCGGCGGTCGAGGCCCTTCCCGCTCGCCTGCGGACCACCGGAACGCTCCTTGCCCCGCAACATCCAGCGCGGCGGCGGCTCCGGTTGCCGCCCGGTCGCGTTGCGGGTAGCTTTCCGCGCCCCGTCTTCCACTGGAGAGCTAGCGTTCCGATGGCCACCACACCTGAAGGTACCCCCGCCCGTCGTCTCGCCGTGCTCGCGGTCCAGGCCGGACCGCGGATCGGCGAGGAGTTCCCCGTCGGCTCCCCCCGCATCCAGATCGGGAGCGGGAGTCAGAACGACGTGGTGATCGCCGACGACTCCATCTCCACCAACCACGCGCTGCTGGAGTTCGATCATGGCGGCTGGCGACTGACGGACCTCGACTCCACCAACGGTAGCTTCGTGGAAGGGATCCGGCTGGCTCCCCAGGTGCCGACGCCGCTCCCGTACGCCTCCTCCGTCCGGTTCGGGGGGCTTCGCCTGCAGTTCCGCGCGGTGGCGGACGCGGATCCCGAGACGGCGCGCGCCGAGTACGTACCGCCCGCGAAGGAGCCGACGCTGGCCGAGCGGAGAGCGGGCTTCCGCATGCCGCTCTGGCTCGTCGTGGCGCTGGTGCTTCTGGTGCTGGCGATCGCGGTGGGTGTGTATTCGTGGATGCACCCGGGCACCGAGGTGTCGCCGGCAACTCAGCCGGGCGTGCAGCCGCAGGTGGAGCAGCCTGCCCCCGCGCCGCAGCAGCCCGCCCAGGTGGCGCCCCCGGGGGCACCCGTGGCGACGGACACCCTGCTCGCAGACACGCTCCCGCCCCCGCCGGGAGATACCGTCCCCGGTCAGCCCGCGGACGTCACTCCGTGACCGTCGCCTGGGAGGCCGCCGGCGCGACCGACGTCGGCCGCCTTCGCCGCGGCAACGAGGACAGCTTTCACCTGGATGCGGCCGCCGGGATCTTCCTGGTGGCCGATGGGATGGGTGGTCACGCAGCCGGTGAGGTGGCGAGTGCGCTGGCCACGGCGGCGGTGGCAGAGACGCTCGCGACCGCACTCGAGGAGAGCAGTGAGCCCGCGGCCGTCGAGAACGCCCTGCGGCAGGCGCTGCTGGTGGCGCACGACCGCATCCGCAGCTGCTGCGAGGGCGACCCGCGCACGCGCGGCATGGGAACCACACTCACCTGCTGTGTGCTCACGCTGGACGGCCGGTGTCATGTGGTACACATCGGCGACAGCCGCCTGTACCGCGCGCGGGACGACGCCTTCGAGCAACTTACCCGCGATCACACCTGGGTGCAGCAGGAAATCGATGCCGGGCGGCTCTCACCTGCGGCCACCCGCAACCACCCGCTCTCGCACATCCTCACCCGCGTCCTCAGCGACGACGTCACGCCCTCGGTCGACATCCACCGCTTCGACCTCTTCCCGGGCGACCGGCTCCTCCTCTGCTCCGACGGGCTCTACAACATGCTTCCCGACGTGGAGATCGAGTCGATTCTCCGCGACCCGATGGATCTCGCCGACCAGGTGGGCACCCTGATCGACGAGGCCAACGACGCCGGGGGATCGGACAACATCACCGTCGTGATCGTCCGCGTGCTCGAAGGGTAGCCCCTGGCTGCCACTCCGCTCCCCCCGCGGGATCTCAGAGCAGCGGTGCTCCCGCATCCAGCCGGGCGCGGATCTCCGTGGACGACTGCCCGAGCAGCTCCAGGATCGGTCGCTCCTCCAGCTGCCGCCTTTCGGTGGTGAAGACGCGCAGCACCCGCGCGGTATGGTACAGCTCGTCGGACACCCGCGGCAGATCGATGAAACCGGCACGCCCGCTCTGGGTCAGGCGCTGCGTTTCCCCCTCCCGGTACAGCACCAGAAGGTCCAGCCCCATCATCTGCGGCTTCATCGGGTAATCGATGAAGACGCTGCCGTGGGGGAGATAGAGCTCGGCCGCGAGCGCGTTCTCCAGGCGTGAAAGCAGTCTCTCATCGGTGTAGAACCACTCCTCCAGGACCGATCCGCGCAGTTCCTCCCCCGGAATCTCAAGCGCGCGTTTGGGGAGCCGCCGCTCCCGCAACGCGGGGAGCCAGCGCTCCACGACGCGCTTGGCGCCCTCGCTCTGCAGGGCCTGCGCGCGGACCTCGATCAGCGAGAGCAACCCCTCATCCGACCGTCCCACGAGTTCACCCGGCTGGATCACGCCGGCATCGACCGCCTCCTGTACGAGCCGCTTGTACAGCGCCGTCGCCGACCTCACGCCATGGTGCCAGTAGACGTTGCGGAACATCTGGTACTTCGCGAAGAGCAGCGACTCGAGCGCTGACAGACCCTTCTCGTGAATTCCGATCTCCCGGCGTCCCGTCCGCGGATCGGCGACCAGGGTGATGGCGTGCAGCAGTCGGTCCACGTCCACCGTACCGTACGGTACACCGCAGAAGGTGGCGTCACGGTTCAGGTACTCGATCTTGTCGAGGTCCAGGCTGCCGGCGACCAGCCCCTGCAGCGGAGAATCCGATGCGCCGCGGATCAGCCGCTCCACCAGTTCGGAGCCGCCGGGGGCGATGGATTCAAGGACCGCGTGGAGCTCACCCGATCGGAGAAAGCGCGACGTGAGCGCCTCGTGGTGCTCGGGCACCCGCTCGGCGTCCAGCTCCTCGAGGGCGTGCGAGAAGGGGTAGTGCCCGATGTCGTGGAGCAGCGCGGCGTAGGGAACCATGGTGCACTCCACGGGATCGATCCGCGACAGCTCGCCACGCTCCTGCAGCAGTGCCAGTGCCCGGCGGGTCAGATGGAACACACCGAGTGCGTGGTCGAACCGGGAGTGGCTGGCACCCGGGTACACCAGGTAAGCCAGCCCGAGCTGGCGAACGTGCCGCAAACGCTGGAACGCCGGCGTATCGATGATGCGTACCGCGTCTCGATCCAGGCGGATCGTGTTCCACAGCGGGTCGCGGATCACCTCGAACTCGTCCACCGGAAGCGGCGTGTGCATCGAGAGGGCGCGGGTCGGGTTCATCATGGGGGTGCTTTCCGTTCTCCGTAGGTCGGACGAGGGGCGGGTCTCCGCGGGAATGGCCCCTGCGGCGTCGGCGGCGCGGGATCCGGCACGTCGCTCGCCCTGAGCGTATACCCTGTGAAAACGAGAACGCCCCCGCGGCTGCGGAGGCGTCCCTACTTCCCCGACGTCCCGAGACCTCAGCTCTGCAGCGGACCGGCGTTGCGGACGCCTTCGGAGACCTGCTCCGCGAACTTCTCGAAGTTCTCACGGAACATGCCTGCGAGCCGCTTCGCCTGCACGTCGTACGCGGAGGCATCGGCCCAGGTATCGCGCGGGCGGAGCACCCCGGCGGGTACACCCGGCACCTCCTGCGGGATGTGGAGTCCGAAGATCGGGTCCGGCTCCGTCTCCACCGAGTCGAGCTCCCCGGCGAGCGCCGCTGTAACCATGGCGCGGGTGTGCGCGAGGTTCATGCGCTCGCCCTCACCGTAGGCGCCGCCGGTCCACCCGGTGTTCACCAGCCAGACCTTCGCGTCGTGCCGCTCGATCTTCTCGCCGAGCATGTCCGCGTATACGGACGGGTGCAGCGCGAGGAAGGGCGCGCCGAAGCAGGCGGAGAAGGTGGCCTTCGGCTCGGTGACACCGCGCTCCGTGCCCGCCAGCTTCGCGGTGTAGCCGGAGAGGAAGTGGAACATCGCCTGCTCCGGCGTCAGGCGCGAGATCGGCGGGAGCACCCCGTACGCGTCCGCGGTGAGGAAGACGATGTTCTTCGGGTGCCCGGCGCGCGCCTCGGGCACGAAGTTGGGGATCGACTCCAGCGGGTAGGAGGCCCGGGTGTTCTCGGTGATCTCCTGCGAATCCAGGTCGATGTTGCGATCGTCGCCCACCACCACGTTCTCCAGCACCGTCCCGAACATCCGCGTGGTGGCGTAGATCTCGGGCTCGCCCTTCGCCGAGAGGCGGATCACCTTGGCGTAGCAGCCACCCTCGAAGTTGAAGATCCCATCATCCGACCAGCCGTGCTCGTCGTCGCCGATGAGGCCACGCTTCGGGTCCGCCGAGAGCGTCGTCTTGCCGGTCCCGGAAAGGCCGAAGAAGAGCGCGGAATCGCCCCCCTCGCCCACGTTCGCCGAGCAGTGCATGGAGAGCACGCCCTGCTGCGGGAGAAAGTAGTTCAGGACGCCGAAGATGGACTTCTTGATCTCACCGGCGTACCGCGTGCCGCCGATCAGCACCTCGCGGCGCCCGAAGTTGAGGATGATGAAGGTGCCGGTGCGCGTGCCGTGCCGTGCGGGATCCGCCTCGAACTCCGGCGCGTGCAGCACCGTGAAGCCGGGGTCCATTCCCTCCAGCTCATCGGCCTCGGGGCGGCGGAACATGTTGTACGCAAAAAGGTTGTGCCACGCACTCGGGGTGATCACACGCACCGCGAGTCGGTACTCCGGGTCCGCACCCGCCCACATGTCACGCACGAAGAGGTCGCGCTCGCCGAGGTACTCCAGAACCTCCGCCCGCAGTGCCTCGTAACGCTCGGACTCGAACGGCACGTTCACGTTCCCCCACCACACCTTATCCTCCGAGCCCGGCTCCTTCACCACGAAACGGTCGTTGGGCGAACGGCCGGTGTGCGGAGCAGTGACCGCATTGAACGGCCCACCGTGCACCAGCTGACCCTCACCCCGCCGGACCGCGTGCTCCACCAGCTCGGCCGGCGGAAGATTCCAGTGTTCCGCTCCGCTCGTGCTCAGGCCGTGGCGCTCGAGACCGTTCCGGCTGCGCCGCGAAGTCCCCGCCTCGGGCGTGCCGTGCGTCAACGTCGTTGCCATGAATCCATCTTTCGTTGTTGGCGACCAATCGGCCGGCCAGGCCGGCGGATTCGGGGTTTCATATCTATCACGCCGTCCGGGGTGCGGCAAGGTGAGCGATGCTCGTGGGGCGGGGGTCGGGGGTCGGCATTCGGCGGTCGGAGATCGGGGTGCCGCCGGGCTCCAGAGCCGGACACTTCGCCGCGATCCGAACGGCTCAGGTACCGAGTCGCGCGCTGTGACTCCTCGATCCCCGAATGCCGACCCCCCGATCCCTCCATTCACCATCCCGCTCTCGTGGAAAGTTGCACGAGACCGGGCAGAACACCGGAGCGCGGACACCTTTTCCCGAATTCCACCCTGATCACCCAACTCGTTGTATCCCAATTTTTTACCGGCATCCGTAGGGTACGGGAATACGATTTCCATTGGCAATGACCCTCGCATCGGCC
Organism: uncultured Gemmatimonadales bacterium; assembly: GCA_963793235.1. GTDB lineage: Bacteria > Gemmatimonadota > Gemmatimonadetes > Longimicrobiales > Longimicrobiaceae > CAWBZF01. The sequence continues at coordinate 82,640 of CAWBZF010000005.1, read as the reverse complement.
GGATCCGTCCTGTATAGTACCGCCCTCACCCATCCGAGAATCGACCGGAATTCACGCCCGCAGAGTGGACGCGGGCCAATCCGAATCACCCGAAGCCGATCCTCATGAAGAAGACGATCCTCACCGCAGCTCTGTTGCTCATCCCGTCCGCGCTCGTTGCGCAGGCGCGGACGGTGGTGACGCCGTACATGGCGGCGGACCGGATGGCGCCCGGCAACGCGGTGCTGGTGGGCGCCACCGTCGGCTGGGAGCTGGGGTACGTCGGCGCGCGCTGGGGTGTCGCGGTGGCCACAGAGCCGGGCGCTGTACCCGGAGACCTCGGGACGCGGGCCGATCGCCGCGTCGCATCGGACGTGGACGCGCTCCTCTTCTTTCGTCACCCGATGGGAGCGGCGGCGGCGATCCCGTACATCACGGGCGGTGTGGGCGCGCGCGCGGTGGAGGTCGGCGGATCGCAGCAGATCTCCGCTACCTGGGCCGCCGGCGGCGGCGTTCGCGTACCGATCGTCGGGCGGCTGGCGCTGGAAGGCGAGGCCCGGCACGTGACCCAGCTGACGGGCACGACCGACGAGTTCGCTCCGCGCCCCGACGCGGGGATGGAGCTTCGCGCAGGTGTCAGCCTCCGCCTGGGCGGACGTGCGCCGATGAGCGTGGTGACGCCGCCGGCGATCCTGACGCCTCGCCCCCTCCCGTCGCCGGTACGCGTGGAGACCGGCAGCCGCTCCGCCACGATGGTCGCGCTGAACGCGCTTTCGGAGGCCGAGCGCCATCTCGGCGTCACCTACCGCTGGGGCGGGAACTCTCCGCAGAGCGGCTTCGACTGCTCCGGCTTCATCAGCTACGTCTACCGGCTGCAGGGGATCGATCTTCCGCGCGTCTCGCAGGAGCAGGCGCGCGCGGGCGTCGCCATTCCGCTCGAACTGGCCGCCTTCCAGCCCGGCGACCTGATCGCCTTCGCCTCCCGCGGCACGGTGGATCACGTGGCGATCTACGCCGGCAACGGCCGTATCATTCACTCCAGCTCCAGCGGCGGCGGCGTCCGCTATGACGACCTGACCAGCCAGCGCGGCGCCTGGTTCCTCAGGCACATGGTGGCGGCCCGCCGCGTGATTCCCGACGGTGCGGACGGGTTCGAGTTCCAGCTTCCAACCGGCCTGGTGGGCGACGAGATCGGGCGCTGAACCGGTGCTGCAGCGCCGGGCCCACCCCGGTACGAAATCCGGCACGACGACCTTCCGCCCCGCGGGGGCAGCCGATACCTTGATCCGCCTGAACTCGATCAACCCGAACCTGAGGTGGACGATTGGCGGATAACAGCTTCGATATCGTGGTGGTCGGCGCCGGGCCCGGCGGGTACGTGGCGGCCATCAAGGCGGCCCAGCTCGGCTACAGCGTCGCCTGCGTGGAGGACCAGTTCCTGGGAGGCGTCTGCCTCAACATCGGGTGCATCCCGACCAAGGCGCTGCTGGAGAGCGCGGCCATGATCACGCACCTCGGTCACGCCAAGGAGTTCGGCGTGGAGGTGGGCGAGATCCGCACCGACATGGCACAGGCGGTGAAGCGTTCCCGCCAGGTGTCCGAGCGGCTCACCAAGGGGATCGGGTTCCTCTTCAAGAAGAACAAGGTCAGGCACATCGAGGGGCGCGGAAAGCTCGCCGGCAAGGGGAAGGTGGAGGTCACGGGCAGGGACGGGAAGAAGCACACCGTCAGCGCGAAGCACATCATCCTGGCGACCGGTTCCCGCCCGCGCGATCTCCCCTTCCTGAAGATCGACCACGAACGGGTCTGGGATTCGACGGACGCGATGATGTCGAAGGAGGCGCCGAAGACGCTCGCGGTGGTGGGTGCGGGTGCGATCGGATGCGAGTTCGCCGACGTCTACGCGGCGTTTGGCACCAGTGTCACCATCGTGGAGGCGCTGGACCGGATCCTCCCGCTGGAGGACCGCGACTGTTCCACCGTGGTGGAGAAGAGCTACCGCAAGCGCGGGATGGAGGTGTTCACCGGCGCACGGCTGGAGAAGGCGGAGATCGGCCAGGGGGGCGTGACGCTGACCATCCGGACGGCCAAGGGCGAGACGAAGACGGTGGAGGCGGAGCGTGTGCTTTCCGCGATCGGCCGCGCGCCCAACGTGGAGGATCTGGGGCTGGAGAAGGCGGGTGTGAAGCTCACCGATCGCGGCTTCATCCAGGTGGATCGGCAGATGCGGACCTCGGCGGAGGGGGTGTACGCGATCGGCGACGTGGCCGGTCCACCGCTGCTGGCTCACAAGGGCTCGCACGAGGGGATCGCGTGCGTGGAGGCGATCCACGGCGACCCGCACGCGGGGATCGACTACGGCAACATCCCCAACTGCACGTACTGCCACCCCGAGGTCGCATCCGTGGGCCTCACTGAGGAAGCGGCGCGTGAGCAGGGGCTGGACATCGAGGTGGGGACCTTCCCGTGGAGCGCCAACGGACGCGCGCTGACCGCCGGCGACACCGAGGGTTTCGTGAAGGTCATCCGCGACCGGAAGTACTCGGAGATCGTGGGAGCCCACATCGTCGGGCCGCACGCCACCGAGCTGATCGCCGAGTTCGTCATCGGGCGTCACCTGGAGTCCACGGTGGAGGAGATCGACCGGGCCATGCACCCGCACCCGACGCTCTCCGAAGCGGTCGCCGAAGCGGCGCTGGCGGCGCTGGGCCACCCGATCCACATCTGAACGCCGGTTTCCGACCCGGGGCAGCGCGAGGGGCGCCTTCCGAATCCGGGAAGGCGCCCCTCTTGCTACCGATCCGCCGCGGCACCACGACCGCGGCCTCCCTGGAGACGGCACATCCTCCATCCCCGATGATCGGGCTCGTTCCCGGAACTCCCACGACGGCTCGATGACCGATCTGCCGACCCTTCCGACCCGCCCGGCGCCAGCGGCCAGCCACCCGCTGGGGCGGGTGCAGCGCCGCGTCTTTCGCGCGGTGGCGGCGGCGGTGGCCGGGAGCGAGGTGGATGACGGGGTGGTGGAGGCGGTGGCGCCGTTCGTCCTCGCGTTGAGCGCGGGTGACCGGCGTGCGATCGGAGCGTTGCTCCACGCATTGGAGATCGCACCGCTGGTTTCGCGGCACCGCGGCCGCTTCAGCAGCCTGCCACGGAGCCGGGCCGAGGAGTTCCTGAAGGGGTGGTCGGAGAGCCCGCTGCTGCCGCAGCGGCAGGGTATCGCGGCGCTGCGCGCGCTGGCGCTGCTGGCGCACTACGGCCGGCCCGAGGCGTGGCCGGAGGTCGGGTACGGCGGGCCGTGGCTGGGGAGGAAGGAGGTGGCGGTGCTCCCCGCGGCGGATCTGCGTGCCGCGCCGGACGCCGTGCCGCAGCCGCGCCGCACGCGTCCCCGCCCGTCCGTGGGCCTGGAGCCGGGTGTGACCAGCGGGCGAGGGGTCCGAGCCGACCTGCGCGTGCGAGCGGAGGTCTGCGTGATCGGTACGGGTGCGGGGGGCGCCGCGGCATTAGCTCGTCTGGCGGAGCTCGGCGTCACCGCGGTGGCCGTCGAGGCGGGGGGGTACTCGCAGGCGGCGGATTTCACGCAGCGAGAGCACGACATGCTCCCGCACCTCTACCAGGACGCCGGGCTTCGCGCCACCCGCGACCAGGCCGTCGGGATCATGCAGGGGACCGGTGTGGGCGGCTCCACTCTTCACAACACCGGGCTGGTCTTTCCTCCGCCGGAAGCGATCCTGCGCCGCTGGCGTGAGGAGCACGGCTTCACGCACTCGGCGCCTGAGGTGGCGGCGCGAGTGGCGCAGGTGATCAGCGCGCTGCACGCGACGCAGATCCCCGTGGCGCAGGTGAACGCCAACAACGACGCCCTGCGCAGGGGTGCGGAGGTGCTCGGCTGGAGCCATGTGCTTGCGCTGCACAATCGCGCCGCCTGCTCCGCTTGCGGTTACTGCATGCTGGGGTGCGCCTACAATCGAAAGTACAACGCCGCCATCAGCTTCCTTCCGCGCGCCGTGGCGGCGGGAGCGAGCATCCTCGCCGACGCCGCGGTGCTGCGCATCGACGGTGCACCCGGCGCCCGGCGCGTGATCTGCGAGATGCGCGACCACGCCGGGCGACCGACCGGACGGCTCGCCACCATCGAGGCACCGGTGGTGATCCTCGCGGCGGGCGCTCTGGATTCGCCGGCCCTGCTCCTCCGCAGCCGCCTCGGAGGCCCGCGAGTGGGTCACGGCCTGCACCTGCACCCCGCCGCCGCGGTGAGCGCCACCTTCGCCGAGCCGGTCTTCGCGTGGCGGGGACTCCCCCAGTCCGTCATCGTGGACGAGTTCGCCTCTTTCCAGCGGGACGGGCACGGCGGATGGCTCTTCCTCCCGAGCGCGGCCAATCAGCCGGGGCTGGCCGCCATCGTCATGCCCGGCCTCGGCTCCGTCCACCGCGAGCGCATGCACGCCCTGCCGCACACCGCCTCCGCGTCCGTGCTGCTGCACGACGAGACGCAGGGGCGCGTTCGGGCCGGTGCGGGCGGACGGCCGGTGGCCAGCTACTGGCCCCGGGCCGTCGATCGCCGCGAGCTGGAGCGCGGGATCTTCTCACTCGCCCGCCTCTATCTGGCGGCCGGCGCGCTGCAGGTCCATCTCCCCTACTCGGGAGCCCCTTCCGTACACAGCGAGCCGGAGCTGCGGCGGGTGATGGGGCGCGCCCGCTCGCGGCGCCACCGACTCACCCTCAACTCGGTGCACCCGCAGGGCTCCCTCGCCATCGGCAGTGACCCGCTGCACGGGGTGGTGGATGCTCACGGGGCGGTGCATGGATCACCGGGGGTGTTCGTCGCCGACGCCTCCATCTTCCCCACTTCCATCGGAGTGCCGCCGCAGGTGACCATCATGGCGCTGGCCAGCCTGATCGCAGACGCGGCGGCGGAGTGGCGCGGGTGACCGCCTCTCCCGGATCCCGCGGGAACCCCGACGAGCCCCTTCTCTTCCGGCACTTTCCGCGCGTGCGACAGACCGTCCCGTGGATCTCCCTGGGCACGGCGCCCACTCCGGTGGAGCGGGTCCGCCGCCCGGACGGCTCCACCCTCTGGGTGAAGCGCGACGACCTGTCGGCGCCGCAATACGGCGGCAACAAGGTTCGTAAGCTGGAATTTCTGCTGGGGGAGGCACGAGCTCGCGGGGCGCGACGGCTGATCACCGTCGGCGCCGCCGGATCGCACCACGCGCTTGCAACCGCGCTGTACGGCCGTCGCCACGATTTCGCCGTGACGCTTGTGCTCTTCCCGCAGCCGTTCACCGAACATGTGCGGGAGGTGCTGTTGGCGGACTCGGCACTGGGTGCGGATCTGCGCTGGGCACCACGGATGGAGGCGATTCCGGCGGTCGCGCTGCTGGCGCGGCTCGCGCACCGGGCGGAGGGGCCGTTCATGATCCCGGCCGGCGGTTCGAGCCCCGCGGGGGCGCTCGGATATGTGAACGCCGCCCTCGAACTCGCCGAGCAGGTACGTGAGGGGCTGCTCCCCGCCCCGGATCTGATCCACCTCGCGGCCGGAACGCTGGGAACGGTTGCCGGTCTGGCGATCGGCCTGGAACTGGCGGGTCTGGGTGCGCGGATTCACGCCGTGCGCATCGCGAGCCCGCTGGTGACCAGCGAGCGCGCGCTGCGACGGCTGGTCACCGGGGCCGCGGGGATCCTGTCCTCCGCGGGCGTGCCGGTCGGTGACACGTCGCGGATCGTGGGGCGGGTGGAGCTCACGCACGACTGGATCGGCGCGGGGTACGGCGTGCCCACCCCTGCAGGGGATGAGGCGAGCGTGACCCTCTCGCCCGCCCTGGCGCTCGACCCAACGTACACCGCCAAGGCAGCCGGGGCGACGCTGGCCAGACTGGCGGCGGAACCGGAGCGCATCCACCTGTTCTGGCACACGCTGAGCGCCGCCGCGCCGGACCTCGGCGGTCCTCTGCCGGATGCGAGCGGACTTCCTCGCAGCTTCCGGCGCTACCTGGCCGGCGTCGTCGGCACCCCAAACCGGAGCGGCACGTGAGCACACGCAGGGAGACGGTCCTCGTCACAGGCGCCTCATCGGGGCTGGGCAGGGAGCTGGCGGAGCTGTTCGCCGCCGACGGTTCGGACCTCGTCCTGGTCGCCCGGCGCACCGGGCTGCTGGAAGAGCTGGCGGAGCGGCTCACCACCCGCTTCGGGGTTCGGAGCGTAGTGATTCCGGCTGACCTCACCGCGCCGGACGGGGTCCGGCGGCTCGTGGAGGCCGTGGAGGAGATGGGGATCGAGGTGGACGTGCTGGTGAACAGCGCCGGCTTCGGCGCACACGGTGAGTTCACTCGCCTCGCCGTGGAACGGGTGATCGGCATGGTGGAGCTGAACGTGACCGCGCTCACCCATCTGACCCGCTGCTTCCTGCCCGGCATGGTCGAGCGCGGGCGCGGCGGAATCGTGAACCTGGGCTCGCTGGCGGGCTTCCTTCCCGGCCCCCACATGGCGACCTATTTCGCCAGCAAGGCGTACGTGCTCGCCTTCAGCGAAGCGCTGCAGGAAGAGGTCCGCGGCACCGGCGTGACCGTCTGCTGCATCGCTCCCGGGCCCACCCACACCGATTTCGTGGAGACCGCCGGAATGCAGGGCATCCGCTTCTTCCGGTTCGGCGCCAGGCGCGCTCCGGACGTGGCGCGGATCGGCTATCGAGATTTCCGAGCGGGTCGTGCGCTCTCCCTCCCGGGGATCGCCACGAAGTCCGTCACGATTGCTCTGCGCTTTTCCCCCGCGCGCTCACCCGGCGCCTCAGCCGGTTTCTGAACGTGAGGGCGGGCTGACACTGCGCACCCCAGTTCCCACGGAACCCTCAGGGGGTGCCGGTGCCTCGCCGGCGCACTCGCCCGAGGGTCATCGGGCCGAGGAGATGGCATACCCTCTGCACGTCCGGTATCTTCTCGGTTTCCGACGTTCGCACCGAAGCATTCCCATTCCGCTCGCCGATGCTGAACCTGCTGAGGAAGTTTCTGCGCCCCACCCTTCGCGAGCAGCTGGAGGCCGGGGTCCGCGAGGCGCTCCGCCGGTACGCGGATCGTCGCACCGCTCCCAACCTGCGCGTCTTCGTTTCCACCGACCTGATCCCGGGCGGGATGGACCCGGGCCTCTGGTCGCGGGACGAGGCGGAGCACCTTCGCCGCTTCGCTCTGCAGTGGGCAGAGGACAACAACATCCTCCGGACGGGGCTTCGTCTGGAGGTGATCCTGCTGGACACCAGACGTGAGTTTGCCTTCGTCAAGCCGATGGGGCTGGAGCAGCGGGAAGCGAGCAGCGGGAGTGCGCCGATGACGGCCGCACCCGCGCAGCCGCGGGCGCCGGGCGGTGCGCCCGCTGCGATGGCCGGTGCCCCGGGCGGAGGGAGTGGCGAGGCGGTGCTGGAGGTGGTCTCCTCGGCAGTGCTGGACCAGCCGCTACGGGTGCGCGGCGAGATCACCGTGGGCCGCCGGAGCGATGGCGCCGTCACGGGGATCGGTGATCGCTACATGTCCTCCCGTCACGCCCGGCTCCGGGTCGAGGGTGGGCGTCTCTGGGTCACCGACCTGGACTCCAAGAACCGGACCTATCTCAACGAGGAGCCGCTCCCACCTCACGAGGCGCGGCCCGCAGGCGTCGGCGACACCATCCGGATGGGGACCACCTCCCTGCGGGTCGCGCGGGTGGAGGCGTAGGATCGCCCGATGGAAGCCATCCTGAACTGGTTGCTGCGCGGGATCTTCGTGCTCCTCGGCGCAGGCGCGGGGCTGTGGGTCTTCCGCTGGCTGCGCGATTCCTGGCGAGGCGAGGAGGAGCGCTGGCCGGTCCGAGTCGCCGTGGGGATGCTGGTGCTGGCGCTGCTGTACACGGCCGGCCACGTTCGGCTGCTGGCCCAGCGCGAGACCATCGAGGAGGGCCGGCAGGCGTACGCGCGCTATGGCGACCCCCGTCGAACCGAGGAACGCCGTGCCGAGGTCCGCGGCTGGATGCTCGACTGCACCGGCGATCCCTCCAGCGCCCTGGCGCTCTACTCCCGCCAGAACGGAATCGTCCAGCGGGCCTATCCGCTGGGAGAAGCGGGGGCCAACTTCATCGGCGGCGGTGCCGGAGCGGACGATCGCGACTACACGGTGGAGCGACTCTTCGCTCCCGCTCTGAGGGAGCCGCGCGACCTCTCGGAAGCCGGGCAGCTCCACCCCGCCGGCACCGACGTTCGCTTCACCCTCTGCTCGGACCTGACGGCCGAGGCGTGGCGCCTGCTGCGCGCCACCGGACGCCCGGGCGGCGTCATGGTACAGGACGTGACGACCGGCGCCGTGCTCGCCTACGCGGCCACGGGCACATCGCAGGACCCGCCCCTCGGGATCCGCCGGTATGCACCGCCGGGCTCGGTCTTCAAGCTGGCTCTCGCCGCGGTCTGGTGGGAAAACGGGCTGCCCGACGCCACGCCCATCCCCTGCCCGGCCAGCATCCAGGTGACTCCACGGGCCACCATCTCCAATGCGGGCGGCTTCAGCCTCGGGACGGTGAACGGCCCGGCGGGCATGCTCGTCCCGTCCTGCAACACCGCGGCGGTGTGGATGGCGCTGCGCATGCGCGAGCAGCTCGGCGAGCAGGCGTTCGCCGACGCCTACCGCTCGTACGGGTTCGAGCCATACACCGATTCGGCGCCGCGCGACACCACGGGCGCCTTCTGGGCCACCGACTCCCGCGCCTGGGCGCGCCGCATGTCGCCCTCCCCGTCGCGGATCCGGATGGGGCCGGACACCGGCCCGGCGGAGTGGGCACAGCTCGCCATCGGTCAGGGTCCGGTGGACGTAACTCTGATCGGCGTGTCGCGTTTTCTCCAGGCGATCGGCAACGACGGGGAGATGCTTCCACCGACCATCGAGTGGGGAATCGCGGAGAGCCCTTCTGGCGGGCGGCGGGTGATGAGCCCCGCGACCGCACGTCGCCTGCAGGGCGCCATGCTGGAGGTGGTTCGTTCGGGTACCGCGCGGAGCGTGGCGCCGCGGGTGGCGAACACTGGCTGGGCGCTGGGTGGAAAGACGGGCACCGCGCAGGTGCCCGGCACGCGCGATGACGGCTGGTTCGCCGGGCTGATGCACGACGGTGAGGGACGGCCGCGCACGAGCGTGGTGGTGTACCTGCAGGGCGGCGGACCCGGCGGCGGGCAGCCGGCGGCGATCGCAGCGGAACTCACCCGCCGCATGGCGGCTGCGAACCGGGAGGTCCGGTGATCTTCCGGAAACGACCGGAACCCGCGGGGCCGGAGGGCGTCGCGATCCGGGTGAGGCCCGCCAACGTGCCGCGCCCCGAGCGAACCGCGGACGGCCGCTCCATGCCCCGCCGGCTCGCCATCGGAGTGATGCTGGCGGCCGCGTTCTACCTGATCGCCCACCTGGTGATCGTGCAGACCATCTGGCCGGTACACGGGACCTCGCCGGGTGCCGGCGCGGTGCTGGTGCGCGACGGGGTTTCGCTGGTCGCCTGGCTCCTCCTCTTCCCGGTTCTGCGACTGCTCGGATACCGCGGCAACTGGGCGGTGGTCGCCCTCCCGGTGATGATCTTCCTGCTCACCCGGCCGGCGCTCTTCCAGCTGTTCACGGATCCCGCGTACCAGGCCGGGCCCGGGGCGCGGGCGGAAGCCAACCTGGCGAAAGCGGAGCGCTCGCGGCTCACCACCGTGATCCGCGCGTACGACGAGGAACGGCAGGAGCTGGTTTTCGCCGGAGAGCCCCCCGCCCTGCCGGACCCGATGCAGATCGTTGCGGACGCCACGCAGCGCGAGCGCACCAACCTGGCGCGCCTCGGCTCCGCACTGTCCGTGGTGGTGGCACCGCTCGCCCTGCTGATCGGCTTCCTGCTGGCGCGCAGCGGCACCCGATTGCGATGGTGGCGGGAGCAACGTGTCTGGCCGTTCGCGATCACCCTGACCATCTTCTTCATCCTCACCCTCTTCTTCACGGAACTGGGGAAGGTGGCGGGCACCACGCCGTGGGAGCTCTTCCTCCCGGTGTTCGTCTTCGCCTGGGCGGCGACGCTGGCCGACGACGCGTACAACCTGGCGCGGCCCGACCAGGTCGTGGCACCGCGGCGTGTCTTCTGGCTGGTGCTCTACGGAGCGATGCCGGTGGTACCGTTCCTGGTCATCCGGGAACTCGGGCTCTCCGTGGTTCTGGCCGGCAGCCTCGCCACCATGCTGCTGGTCGGCACGCGGCGCGGGTGGTGGGCAGGCCTGATGATGGTGGTCTGGGCCGTGCTCGTATTCGCGGCCTTCTCTCTGGACGACCGCTCCGCCACACGGCTGGCGCTGGCGATCGAGCCGTATCGGGATCTCGCCACGATGACGGAGCCGGAGGCCGAGAGCTGGGCCGCGCGCATGCACCAGATCAAGCTGTTCGACGCCAACGTTCTCGCCGGTGGGATCTTCGGCGAGGGCGCCGGTCAGGGTCATGCGGAAACCGCGCCCAACGCGGCGGACGACGGCTACATCACCACGATCGCGGCGCAGTGGGGTCTGGCCGGGGCCATCGGGCTGGCGATGCTGTACACCGCCTTCCTGATCCAGATGCTGGCGGTGGCGGTGCGGGAGCGGAGTGCCTTCGAACGCTCGCTGGTCACGGGGCTCGCCATGCTGATCGCGATCCCCTTCTGGCTGGCGACGCTCGGCGGGATCCGCGTGATCCCGCTCACCGGAGTGGCGGCCGCATTCGCCGCGCACGGCGGCGCCAAGCTGCTCGCCTCCGCTTTGGCCGTGGGACTGGTGGCGGCGATCAGCCATCGCCGTGCTGAAATCGACCGACTGGCGGCCGCGGATGCGCCCGCCGAGACACTACAGGACCGGGGAATCCGCATCAGATGAGCCTCTTCACCGAAGGTGGCGCCGCCGAGGTGCACGGGCTTCGCTTCGACGTGGCAGCGGTCAGCGAGCAGGGCCCGCGGCCGGAGAATCAGGACGCCTTCTCCGTCGACCGCTTCGGCAGCAACGCGCTGGTGGCGGTCGCGGACGGCATGGGTGGGGAGCGGAGCGGCCGAGTCGCCGCGGACACCGCTCTCGCCGCGCTCAACGGTCTCGACCCCATCCTCAGCCTGGATGATGCGCGCCGCGCCGTGCGCAATGCGGATGCCGAGGTGGCGCGAGCGGCCGAGAGCGACCCGGCGGCGCATCAGGGAATGGGGTGCGCGCTCGGGCTGATGGCGCTGACCCACAGGCGCGGCGACGGCCTCACCTGGGTGGGAGCCCACGTCGGGGACGTGCGCATCATCTCCCGCTCGCCCGACGGCGCGGTCCGACTGGAAACCCGCGACCATACCCCCGCTTTCGCCCGCTGGGAGGCGGGGGAGATCTCCCTGGACGAGATCGCCGACACCGCGGGCGCGAACCGCCTGCAGCGGGCGGTCGGGCGCGGGGGTGAGGCCGATGTCATCTGGATGCCGGCCCGGCCCGGATGGTCCTGGATGATCGTCTCGGACGGGATCTACAAGGCGGTCCGGCTGGACGAGCTCGCGGAACTGATGGCGATGCAGTCGGCTGCCAGCGCCTGCGACGCGCTGCGTCGAAAGGTGGAGGAGCGCGGGCCCGACGACAACTACACGGCCGTGCTGGTGCGGGCGCTCGGTGGTCCGGGCGACGCGACGCAGAAGGTGCCACACGACGACAGGACGGAACCGATGATGCATGTCGAGGCGGGGCGGCCGCGGCCCGGTGGTGCCGGCGCGCTCGCACCCATTGCTCTGCTGCTGGCGGTGCTCGCACTCGCACTCGCCGGCTACGCAGCGTGGAGCTCCGGCCAGGACGGAGCGGCCGAACGCGCCGAGGTCGAGCGCCTTCGCGCCACCGTGGACTCGTTGCGCCTGGAGATGCTGCAGATCAACGAGCCCTTCGGACCCGTCGCCCCGGAGGAGACGGAGCCACCGCCAACCGGAACCGTGACTCCACCATGAACGACTACACGCCGGCGGACCGGTCGACGGCCGACCCGGGTTCCGCACTGGACACACTGCTCAGGGACGCGATTCCGGAGATCCGGCTCGCCCTGGGCGAACTGATCGACCGGGAGAACGCCCGCTCGTTACCGGGGAGATACGCGCGCCTTCTCCCGGAGTCCCTGCTGGTGGTCACCCTGCGGGAGGACGCAGCGGAAGCGCTGGCTCCCGTCGCCGTACCTCTGGAGCGTGAGCTCACCGACTCCTGCACCCGGCACGGTTCGCTGTACGATCGCGGGTACCGGGTGCAGCTTCGCCGCTCATCCGACCCCGACGCGCCCCTGTACGCCGTGGCGGCACACGCCGGCCATGCGGGGTCCGCAGGTGAGGAGGCCCCGCACGATGAGCCCCGGGTACCGGCGCCGCATGCGGATCTCCCGGCCGTCCGGGCGGAGCGACACCCGGCCGGGGCGGCGACCGCGGCCATCGCGGGAAGCGCCGCACCGCTCCCGCTGTACGATCCCGACGCCACCCGCATCGATCAGCCGGCCGGAGCCGGCAACTGGGCCCCCGGCCGGTGGCTCCTCCTGGTGGAGGACGAGGAGGGCGAGCAGCGCGAGGCGTTCCGCCTCACCGATCCCTTCACGACGGTGGGGCGCCGCACCGACGATCCGAAGCTCCGCACCACCGTGGCGCTCAGTGACGTGCCCCACGTGAGCCGACGGCAGCTCGCACTGCTCTGGGAGGAGCGGGACGGCGCACCCGGCTTCCGGGTGTACAACCTCGGGCTCAACCCCGTGCACCTGCCGGGGCAGGAGATCACCGGAGCCCACGCCGGTCGTGAAACGCTCGACCTGGGGGAGATCGACCCGCGGCACACCGGCTGGCTCCCGCCCGGCGTGCCGCTCCGCATCGGTGAGCACGGGCCGATGCTCCGCGTCGAGGAGGTGCCCGACGAGGTGGAGGAAGATGCGGACGTACCCGACGATCCCGACGCGACGCGACATGGGTGACCGCGTTTCCGCGACAATGGCTCCGCGGCAGGGGCGTCGAGTCGAGGTGCGGTGCCGCAGCGGCGGGCAATCCGCCTTCCGGCAGAACTCCAACAGCGCGAGGCGATGTCAGGGATAGAGGGGCTGCTACTCGGCCGCGTACTCGGTGGTCGTTACCGCATCGAGGAGGTGATCGGGCGCGGCGGCATGGGTGCCGTCTACCGGGCGGTGGACGAGAGACTCGGGCGGCAGGTCGCCGTGAAGGTGATCACCGTCTCCGGCGGCTCGGATTCCGAGGCACGCGAGCGACTGCGGGCCCGGTTCCAGCGTGAGGCGCGAGCCGCGGCGGCGCTTCCCCACCACCCCAACGTGGTACCCGTCTACGACTACGGATCCGATCCCGATGTCGGGCTGGACTACCTCGTCATGGAACTCCTGCGGGGGAGCGACCTCTCGAGCTACCTGTCGAGATCCGGGCCCCCTCCCCTGGCAACCGGGCTGCGCATCCTGTACGAGGCGGGGAGAGGCCTCGCCGTGGGGCATCGCGCGGGGCTGATCCACCGGGACGTGAAGCCGGGGAACATCTTCCTGGCGGAGGTCGGCCACGGTGAGCTGCAGGTGCGCATGGTGGACTTCGGCATCGCGAAGCTCGTGGACGACGACGATACCGCCTCGCAGCTCACGCAGGATGGGCGCGTCCCGCACTCTCCCGCCTTCGCCTCACCGGAGCAGCTGCGCGGTCTCAGCAAACTGACGCCCGCGTCGGATGTGTTCAGCATGGGCGCGGTCGGCTTCCAGCTGCTCACCGGGCAGCGTCCATTCTCGGAGAGCGACCGCAACCGCATGTCGTTGGGGATGCCGGTGGAGCCGCCGTCGCTGCGCGCGCTGAACCCCGCGATCCCGGAGCAGACGGAGCAGATTGTTCGCCGCGCGCTCGCGTTCGAGCCGGTGGACCGGTTCCCGGACGCGGTGGAGATGTCGGCCGCCCTCGAGACGGCGCTCCGCTCGCTGCCGGATCTCCCGCTGGCTCCCTACCCGGCGGCGGGGGCGGCAGCCTTCGAGAGCCGGCCGGCGACCTCCGCCGCGGCACCCCGGCCGCCGCTGGAGGACGACGATCGCACCCGCATCATGGGCGACGAGGAGGACGACCGGACGCTTCTCGCCCCGGCCCCGGGGTCGAGCGCACCCGGGCAGCGAGCCGTGGTGCCGCCGCGCCGGCGCCCGCCGCCGCCGCCGGAGCGTGGCATCGGCGGGATCATCGTCTGGACGCTGGTGCTCGTGCTCCTCGCCGGCGCCGGCTTCTGGGCGTGGACGGAGATCAACCGGCCGCCGCCCCCGCTCACGCAGACCGTGCCCGAGGCGCCGGAGCCGTTCCCCGACATCACCGCCGAGGAAACGGTGCAGGAGGAGATCGGCACCCAGCCGGGGCTCGACGCCCTGGTGCACAACCAGGAGGGGCTGCGGCTCTTCCAGATGGGAGACATGCTCGGAGCGCTCCGGCAGTTCCAGACGGCGGTCGAGCTGGATCCGGAGAACGCGGAGTACAGATACAACTTCGCCGTGACGCTCCGCCGTTCGCGAGCCCCCGAGGACGCGGCGCGGGAGCTGGAGCGGGTGGTCCAGCTCTCACCCCGTCGTGCCGGCGCGCACTACCATCTCGGCCTCGCCCGCCTGGAGCTCGGCGACAGCACCGCTGCCCGGGTGTCACTGCTGCGGGCGGTGGAGCTGAGCACCGATGCGGCCGAGCGGGCCGCGGCCATGCGCGCGCTGCAGGCACTGGACGCCGCACAGGCCGCCCCTCCCCCCGCCATCGTGGACACCCTCGGACCGGTTCGCCCCCCACCCGGGCGCGTGGACACCATCGCCGGTCCGCCCCGCGACACGCTGCCGCCGCCGGGACGCTGACGGATGGCGATGCACCGTCTGGCCATCGCGGGCGATGGACGGGTCACGGTCCCCGCCTACGGCCTCGCGGATGCGGAGCACCGGGTCGAGAAGGAGATCGCAAAGCGACTCCCGGGGGCGGATGTCTCGATCCTGGCCGTGGAGCGACCGCGTGACGATCCGAGGATCGTGGAGGAATTCGAGGTCCACTACCAGGTCCGCGTCGAGCTGGAGGTGGCTGCCGCCGACGCTGCGGAGGCGCGGAAGCTGGCGTTCCGCTCAGCCCGTGCCTCACTGGCCGGCTCGCGCTACGTTCGCACCGTCTGGGACGCTCCACCTGCCGGCGGTGCGGATGCCGCGGAACCGGACTGAAGCACCCGGGCCGCACCGGTTGCTCCGGTGCGGCCCGGGCGATATGGAACCGATGGGTCGGGTCGATCGGTGGCTGCACTACCCCTCCCGCGAACTCCACTTCGCCTTGCGGCTCTCAGTGAGCACCTCGACGAACGCTTCGGACGCCCGCGCGAACGCTCCCTGCTCGCGCAGGTCGGTGGGGCTCGAATCGAGGAACTTCTGAGTGATTCGCCGCAGGCCGCTGTCCGACGAGTAGCCGCAGGTGTGCGCCACGCTGAGCACCGTCCGGCCCGGATCGTCGAGCAGCTCGCACGCGAGCAGAACACGCATCCATGCGAGCAGCCGCCGCGGCGCCGGAAGACCCGCCCGCTGGCACCAGCGGAGCAGCGTCCGCCGGGAGAGGTGGAGCGAACGCGCGAGATCGCTGCCGTGCTGACCGACCGTGACCACGTCCGTCGCCGCCTCCATGATCGCCCGCGCGCGTCCCGGCGTCTCCGGCGGCAGCACCTGCTCCAGCAGCGCCCGCAGCGGCCGGCCACGCGCGGCCCGCAGCCGCTGCGCGATGGCGTACGGGGTGTCGTCGTGATCCAGCGAGATCACCTGTACCACGCCCCACCTGCCCAGTGTGCGCAGGTCGTCGAAACGGTCCGGAGTCACCTCCATCGCCGCCAGCACGGCAGTGGACGGGTACTCCCCCAGCAACCCGCGCAGCGCCGGTGTCAGCGGCGGCCGCTTCAATCCGTTGGAACCGTACCGGTAGCCGCCCACCGGCGTCTCGTACGGATCCACCACCAGAAGCGCCGCGGGCGGCGAGTCGCGCACCGCATCGAGAAGCTCGTCCCACCCCGCGACGGCCTGGAACTGGTAATCACTGCCGCACGCCTGGCGAACCCGTTCCCGGAACGAGGAGTCGGGGTGCATCACGAGCAGCGGTCGGTAGACTCGTTTCATCGAACGGTCACAGAGCGGCGGGAGAAGAGTTTCGTTGGAAAGCTGCATCTCCATAGTAAACAGGATAGTCGCTGCACGCTATGGCCCGCTGTCCCCGAGGGAGCGATTTATGCCCGCAACCGCCCGTCCACACATCGCGCAGTGAAGCAGAGTCTCAAGCATTTCCTCGTTTTTCTCGCCTGGAACATCGGGATCTCAGCGATCCTCCTGATGTCCATGCGTCCCCAAGTGAGCGCAGTCGGGTGGATCACCGGGCTGGCCATGATGCTCGCCGTCGCGCTCGGCGTCATCCATATCCACCTGCTCCGCACCGGGTTCTCGGACGAAGCGGCCCGCGCGGAGGAGCTCCGGCTCCGCCCGCTGCGCGGCGACGCGCTGCACTGGGTGCTGCTCGCGGCACCCGTGTTGCTCCTCTTCTCCTGGTCGCTCGGCGAGGTGTACGTACGGGTGGTGCCGGTGCCGCCCGAGGCGCTCGACCCGTTCAGTGCCATCTTCGTCAACCCTCGCGGTCGGTTGATGCTGGCGGTGCTGGCCATCGGAATCGCTCCGGTCCTGGAGGAGTTCTTCTTCCGGGGGGTGATCCAGCGGCCGCTGGAACGCCAGTGGGGCGTTGTGGCGGGCGTGGCGGGCTCCTCGTTTCTCTTCGCGGTCGTCCACTTCATGCCGTGGATCTTTCCGCTCCACCTGGTGCTCGGTGCGATCTTCGGGTTCGTGGTGGTGGCGACGCGCTCCATCTGGTCGGGCGTGATCCTGCACGCGGCGAACAACGCGGTCGCGCTGGTGGGTCACGGGCTGGAACGGGGAGAGATGCCGGTGGTGCGGACGGTGTGGGAGATCGGTCCCGATCCGGACCTCGGCGTGGCGGTGGCGCTGCTGCTCGCCAGCTGCGCGCTGGGCATCTGGACGGGGCGGCGGCTCTGGGCGGCGGGGCGGGCGAGCCGCTTGCGTCATGATCGACCGGCCGGGTAGCTTCACGATCCAACGTCTTCGCCAGGTCGTGACATGAACAGGCGTCTCTTTCCGCTGCTCCTCCTGATGGTGCTGCCCGGCTGCCTGGACGGGCTGGGGATCGGCGGTGCCTGCGAATCGGAGATGCAGGAGGTGCGGCGCCGTCACGGCGCACCGGACCAGCAGGCTCGGGGGCTGCGCAGCGAGATCTGGCTGTATGGTCGTGCCCCCAACGGGTTCTACTACGAGTTCAACTGGGGTTCGGCCGGGGAGCCATGCCAGGTGGTGGGCCCCATCAACCAGAGCTTGCTCGAGGATCGGGAGATGCTCCTCGAAGCGGGCGCACCCGTCGAACGGCCGGTCGTCGGGGATCGACCGTCCATTCGTGGAGGAGAGACGAGATGAAGGAATCGCAGCAGACGCTCGACACGCTCCTGACGGAGGACCGCCGCTTCCCGCCGCCACCGGAGTTCGCCCGGTCGGCACTGGTGGCGGATGAGCGCGTCTACACCGAGGCGGAGGCGGACCCTGAGGGTTTCTGGGCGGGCTGGGCGTCCGAGCTCCACTGGTTCCGAAAGTGGGATCGGGTTCTGGAGTGGGAGCCGCCGCATTCCCGCTGGTTCCAGGGTGGGACGCTGAACGCCGCGTACAACTGTCTGGACCGCCATCTCGAAGGTCCCACCCGAACGAAGCGCGCCCTCGTATGGGAGGGGGAGCCCGGCGACGAGCGAGTGTTCACGTACGAGGAGTTGCACCGCGAGGTCGGGCGGGCGGCGAGCGCGTTGAAGAAGCTCGGGGTGAAGCGGGGCGACCGGGTCGCCATCTACCTGCCGATGATCCCGGAAGCGGCAATCGCGATGCTCGCGTGCGCCCGGATCGGCGCGGCGCACTCGGTGGTCTTCGGCGGGTTCTCGGCGGAGTCGCTGCGTGACCGGATCAACGACGCGGAAGCGAAGCTGCTGATCACGGCGGACGGCGGCTACCGCCGCGGCGGAGTGGTGCCGCTGAAGCGCAGTGCCGACGAGGCGCTGGACCGCGAGGGGGGCTGCCCCACCATCGAGAACGTGCTGGTGGTGCGGCGTCACGGGTCCGGCGGCGAAACGCTGGGCAGCACGAAGATGACGGATGGCAGGGACCACTGGTGGCACGACGTGGTGGACTCGGCCGACCCGGAGTGCCCGGCGGAGGAAATGGAGTCCGAAGATCTGCTGTACATCCTCTATACTTCCGGCACCACCGGGAAGCCCAAGGGGATCATGCACACCACCGGCGGCTATCTCACCCAGGTGTACGCCACCACCCGCTGGGTCTTCGATCTGAAGGACGACGACGTCTACTGGTGCACGGCGGACGTGGGGTGGGTCACCGGCCACTCGTATATCGTGTACGGACCGCTCGCCGCCGGCGCGACGGTGGTGATGTACGAGGGCGCACCGGATCATCCGGACCGCGGCCGCTTCTGGGAGCTGATCGAGAAGCACCGGGTCACCATCTTCTACACCGCGCCCACCGCGATCCGCGCCTTCATGAAGTGGGGGACGGACTTCCCTGCGCAGCACGATCTCTCCTCCCTGCGCCTCCTCGGGACGGTGGGTGAGCCGATCAATCCCGAGGCGTGGATCTGGTATCACAGGCACATCGGCGGCGAGCGCTGCCCCATCGTCGATACCTGGTGGCAGACGGAGACGGGCGCGATGATGATCACCCCGCTGCCCGGCGTCGTGGCCACCGTTCCGGGCTCCGCGACGCGGGCATTCCCGGGGATCCAGGCCGACATCCTCACGCTGCACGGTGAACGGGTGGAGGTCGGGGGGGGCTTCCTCGCGATCCGGGCGCCCTGGCCGGCGATGCTGCGGGGGATCTGGGGCGACGAACAGCGGTTCGTCGAGACCTACTGGACGAAGTGGAGCGGCCAGGTGGTCGGGCAGCCGGGGAACCAGCAGCCCGGCGAGAGTGTGTACTTCCCCGGTGATGGCGCGAAACGCGACGAGAACGGCTACTTCTGGGTGATCGGCCGCATCGATGACGTGCTCAACGTGGCGGGTCACCGGATCGGCACCATGGAGGTGGAGAGCGCGCTGGTGGATCACCAGGCGGTGGCCGAGGCCGCGGTTGTGGGCAAGGCGCACGAACTGAAGGGTCAGGCGGTGGCCGCCTTCGTCACACTCAAGGAGGGGAACGAGCCGACGGAGGAGTTGAAGCGGGAGTTGATGCAGCACGTGGTGCAGAAGATCGGCGCCATCGCACGGCCGGATGCGATTCTCTTTTCAGCCGACCTCCCGAAGACCCGCTCCGGCAAGATCATGCGGCGCCTGCTCAAGGACATCGCGGAGGGCCGGACGCTCGGTGACACCACCACGCTCGCCGACCCGAACGTGGTGCAGATGCTGAAGAGCGAGTACGAGGGACGGGAGGGCTGAACGCCCGTCGGGACCGCGCGGGCCGGGTTCCTCCGGGCCCGGCCTCACTCGTCGAGCACGCGCATCAGTTCGGGAATCCGGTCCCACCCGAGCAGCGGCGCGAGCTCGGCGTACGGCTGGCGATCGGTGGCGGCGGTATCCTTCGCCTGGTCCCGGCCGATCCCGGTCGCTTCCGCTGGTGCGGAAGGCGATCGGCTCCAGCGGCGTGGTGTGATGGGCGGATTCATCGTTGCGTCGGTGCTCGAAGGGTGCGGTTGCTCTGTGACTCCGTACGGGGGTGGAGTGTCTCGGGTTTCAACCCTTCGACCGCTCGCCCTCGCCCCATCCCATGGACGAGCGAATGTCGCTGATCATGACGTGCACGGAGTGGCTCTGCGCCGCGGGCGGCGGGCGCGACGCCGTCGGCGAGAGCGCCGATCCGGCTCGCGCCGCCCGCTGGTGCGATGGGAGGCCCTGCAGATGAGCGTGATCACCATCGCCCGGCAGCTCGGCGCGGGAGGCGCCGCCGTGGCCCGCGAACTGGCGGGTTCTCTCGGCTGGCGCCTGCTGGACCGCGCGCTCGTGGAGCGGATCGCCGCCGAGCTGCAGGTCGATCCCGATCAGGTGGAGGCCGCGGACGAACGGGTGGAGAGCTTCGTGGAGCGACTGGGGACCTATCTCTCCGAGGGATACCCGGACCTCCACCCCACGCCGGTGCTCCCGAGGGTCTCGCCGGAGCTCGCCGCACGCGTCTCGCGCCGGCTCGTGGCGGGCGTGGTGGATGAAGGGCCGTGCGTGATCGTCGGGCACGGCGCGCAGTGCGTGCTTCGCGAGGAGCGGCGGGCATTCCATGCGCTGGTCCACTCGCCCTTGCCCATCCGGGTGGCGCGGGCCCGGGAGCGATACGGCGTTACCCTGGAGGAGGCACAGGAGCGCATCCGCCAGTCCGACGCCAATCGGCAGCGCTACATCCGCGAGCACTTCGACCGCGAGTGGCTGGACCCCACGCTGTACCATCTATGCGTGGACGTCGGGCGGCTCGGCACGGGTGGCGCGGCCTCGCTCATCCGCGAGGCCGCGCTCCAATGTTTCGCCGGCGACGGGTCGTGACGCTCTTCGCCTGCCTGATCAGGCACCCAGAACGAACAGCGACGCTTCGTGCGCCTCGGACATATCACGTACAGCAACTGCTTCCCGGTCCATGCCCGCCTGATCGACCGGCCGGCGGCGGATGACCCGCACCTGGTGGAGGGGATCCCGTCGCGCCTGAACCACCTCCTGGAGGTCGGTGAGATCGACGTCTCCCCCTCGTCCAGCATCGAATTTGCCCGCCACGCGGATCGGTACCGGGTGATGCCGGATCTGGTGATCGGGTCACGCGGACCCGTTCGCAGCATCCTCTTCCTGTCCGCGCAGGATCCCGGTTCGCTCGACGGGGCCACGGTGGCGATCCCCAGCGCTTCGGCGACCTCGGTGGTGCTGCTCAGGATCCTCCTTCGCCTGCGATGGAAGGTTCACGCGCGCTTCACCTGGTTCGACCAGGCAACCGAGGACCCGTTCGCGGCTGGAGCCGCCGCGGCGCTCTTCATCGGCGACGTGGCGCTGCGACCGGCACTCCACCCGGAGCTGCCCGTGCGCCTGGATCTCGGTGCGGAGTGGAT
The DNA here is from genome assembly GCA_963793235.1 of uncultured Gemmatimonadales bacterium. GTDB lineage: Bacteria > Gemmatimonadota > Gemmatimonadetes > Longimicrobiales > Longimicrobiaceae > CAWBZF01. The sequence continues at coordinate 61,535 of CAWBZF010000005.1, read as the reverse complement.
GGCTCATACAGGGCTGCCGTTCGCCTTCGCGGTCTGGCAGTCGGGGAGCAGCGACGAGGAGGGGGTCCGCACCCTCCACCGCACGCTTCTCGAATCGCGAGCGTTCGGCCTCGAGCACCTCCCCGAACTTGCCGGGCGCCACCACGCCCGCTTCGGCTTACCCGCGGAGATGCTGGCAGGCTACTGGGGTGCGCTCGCCTACGAACTGGATGCGGAGATGCTGCAGGGACTCGGCGCCTTCTACGAACTGGCCACCGAGGTCGGGGAGTTGCAGGCGGCGCCCTCGGTGCGCTGGGCACGCTGAAGCCCGTGGGTGTCCGCACCCGCTGCACAGCTGCTCCCCATGACAATGCGCCGTCCACGTTCATTCGTTCGGTACGCGGAGGACGCAGAGTCCTGGGAAGACGGACTTCGGCGAACCGACCCCGGTCGATCCGCCTGAACGCCGTCAGAACACCCGCACCGAGAAGTACCGGCGCGGATCCTCGCGGATATCGGTGATCAGCTCGTTGAGCGCAGCGACGGTGCTGTTCATGTTCGCATAGAGCGTGTCGCTGGCGCTCAGCTGGCCGAGCGTCCCCTCGCCCCGCTCCATGCGACCGAGCACGGTGTCCAGCGAGCCGCTCGCGCTGGTGAGCGTGAGCGCGGCGCGGTCCAGCCGGGCGGTGAGGGAGTCCAGCTGTACCACCGAGCGCTGCAGTTCAGGCCCGGCCGCCACCCGCTCCAACCCCGCGGCCGTGCGGCCCAGGCTGCTGGTGAGCGTGGCCAGCTCCTGCCGCTGCTGCGCGGCCAGCGCGTTCAACTCCACCAGCAGCGCCTGCAGCTCGGCGGTGCTCTGACCCACCGATCCGATGTTCGCCTGGGAGAGCAGCAGCGCCATCCGGTCAAGCACTACGTCGGCACGCGAGCCGGTGCCCGCCGCGGATTCCATCAGACCGGCCTCCACGGAACCCGGCAGCGCGATCCCTTCCCCGGCCCGGTCGGGCGAGACTCCGGGGATCACCTCCACCACCATCCCGCCCAGCAGCCCGCTGGAGCGAACCAGAACCCGCGAGTCCTCCGGCACCGTGTAGTCGTTGTACAGCTCCATCCGCACGGACACCCCATCCGGCACCATGTTGAAGCCGGTGACGCGCCCGATGTTCACACCGCGCATCTGTACCGGATCACCCCTGCGCATTCCGCCGGCGTTCTCGATCACGGTGGTCGCGTAGTAGCGGCCCCGGAACATCCCCACGTCGGTGAGGGTGAAGAGCGCCGTCAGGAACATTGCGATTCCCACCAGCACGAAGGCACCCACCCGCACCTCTCGGTTCGCGGAGCGCGCCGGGATGGCGGTGATCAGCTCGTCCTCGGTCAGCCTCGATGGCTGCTCGGTGCGCGGCGGCTCCGCCACCGTTCCCGATCTCGTCATACCGCCTCCAGATCCCTGTTCAGGCCGGCCATCGCATCCCTCTCCATGAAGGCGCGGACCAGCGCGTCGTCACTTTCCCGGAACTCCAGCGGCGTACCCACGAAGCGGATGGTGCCGCGGTCCAGCATCGCCACCCGGTCGGAGATCGGGAGCGCTCCCTCGATGTCGTGCGTGACGATGATCGACGTCACCCCGAGTTCGTCCGCCAGCTGCTGAATCAGGCGGTGCACCACCGCGGCGTTTACCGGGTCCAGCCCGGTCACCGGCTCGTCGTAGAGCAGGATCTCGGGCTTGCCGACGATCGCCCTCGCGAGCCCCACCCTCTTGCGCATCCCGCCACGACAGCTCGGCCGGCAGCTTCGACAGCACGGTGCGCGCATCCAGGTTCACCAGCTCCAGCGCCTCTGCCACACGCTTCAGAACCTGGCGAAAGCGCATCGGCTTCAGCTCCTCCTCGGGAAGCCCCTGCGAGACGTTCTCGAAGACGGTCATCGAGTCGAACAGCGCCGCGTTCTGGAACACGTACCCCACCTTGCGCCGCACCCGCTCCAGCGTGCGTCGGTCCGAGTGGAAAACGCTGTCTCCCTCAACGTAGACGTCGCCATACTCCGGCGTGATCAGCCCGATGGTTGTCTTCAGCAGAACGCTCTTCCCCGTTCCCGAGTGCCCCACCACCGACATGCTCTCCCCGCGCTCCACACGCAGGTCCACGCCCGACAGTACCGGCTCGTCGAACGACTTGTACACTCCGCGATACTCCACCATGGCGCTTCCCATCAGCGGAGGAAGATCATCGGGAAGGTCGCATCCAGGATCAGCACGGCCATGATCATGTAGACCACGGAGGTGGTGGTCGCGCGCCCCACGCCCTCCGCGCCCCCGTGCGTGCGCAGCCCCATGTGCACCGCGATCAGCGGGATGATGAACCCGAATACCGCTCCCTTGCCGATGGAGTAGTAGATGTCGAAGGTGTGGAAGAACATCCGCGCACCGTACCAGAACGTCTCCGCTCCCAGTCCGAGCGTCGCCTGCGCCGTGAGCATCCCGGCGAAGATCCCCACCGTGTTCGCGATCGCCACCAGCACAGGGAGCGCGAGCGTCCCGGCGATCAGTCGCGGCGCGGCCAGCGTGCGGACCGGCTGGCGCCCCAGCGAGTGCAGCGCGTCGATCTGCTCGGAGACCTTCATCGTCCCGACCTCCGCGGTCAGGCGCGCGCCCACCCGCCCGATGAAGACGATCGCCGTCAACACCGGCCCCAGCTCGAGGATGATGCTCGACACCACCACGCTCCCCACCACGTACAGCGGCACCGACCCGGTGAACTGGTACCCGCCCTGCTGCGAGGTCACCACTCCGGCGAGCACGCCGGTCAGCAGGATGATCGGTACGCTCTGCACCCCCATCCAGTGGATCTCGCGGAGCACCTGCCGCACACCGATGTGGCCGGTGAACAGTGCCACCGCCGATCCCCACAGGATCAGCGAGATCTCCCCCGCCTGCTGTACCAGTGAGCGGCTGCTCCGGCCGAGACGGCCGAGCCACCGCTCCACGAAATTACCCCGGCCGGCACGCTCGCGCTGCCGCCCGGCTCCCCGATCCAGTGCCGCTTCCAGTTCTACCTGCATCGATCTCCCATAGGTGACCTTCCGGACCCGACCGGAGTGTCGTCGTAGGAACCCTCTGAGAGGGTTAAGTTCCTGCCGCCTCGCAGGTTCACGCCGCCGGCTGCCGGACCACCGGGTTCGCGTCTCGGCGCTGCTCGCCCTCCCGCCATCTCACGAGCAGACGCTCCGACTCCTCGTGCAGCAGACAGTGGAAACGCTCAGCCTCCAGCAGTCGCGCCCGGCCCACCTTCATCTCCGCGGGGACCGAGCGCTCGGCGTCGCGAAGCACCCGCCGCATGGATTCCCACTTCCGCTGCGCCACGTGGAGCATCCGTTCCCATGCATCGTCGCCCACCTGGTAATAGTCGCGCCGATCGCCCGGAGCGGCGGTCCGCTCCACGATCCCCACCTGCTCCAGGAGCCGCGCGTTGGTGCTCACCGATGCCTTGCTGACCCGCAGCCGCTCCGCGAGATCGTCCAGTGAGAACGCTCCGGCATGCACGAGCAGGAAGCCGAAGATCCGCCCCGCAATGCGTGGCAGCCCGTCGGCCTCCATCATCAGCCCCATCCGTTCGACGAACTGCTCGACCGCCTTGTCCATACCCCCTCCGCACGAAGTCCATCACCAGTGGAGCGAAGAAGCTAACCGCGGCAGTTCGTTCAGTCAATACTGAACGTTTTTGATCATGAGTCCCAGCCACCGCGCCGGGCGGGGAGGCCCACCCCGCACCCGACGGCCACCCCTCTACTCGCTGGAAGTGCCCGAGAAGAGGGTTCGGAACCCGCTGAGCGTCGGCACGCGCAGCCGCCGCCTTCTGATCTTCACGGGCAGCTCCATGGCCACCGGGCCGCCCGCAACGTCCCGCGGCACGTAGAGGCGGTGGAAGAAGTCTCCGAGGTCGTCCACGATGGAGTACATCACGGGCACCATCACCAGCGTGAGGACGGTCGCGAAGGTGAGCCCGGCAATCACGGCGATCGCCATTCCGCCCCACCACGCCGCCTGCTCCCCTCCCCAGTACAGATCCGGTTCGAGTGCAGTGAAGAGCCCGAGGAAGTCGAAGTTGAAGCCGATGGCGAGCGGCGTCAGACCGAGCACCGTGGTCATCGCGGTGAGCACCACGGGCCGGAAGCGGGTGCGCCCGGCCTCCACCAGCGCCTCGCGCCGGGAGAGCCCGTCCCGCTCGCGGAGGATGTCCACGAAATCGATCAGTACGATTGCGTTGTTGACCACCACGCCCGCGAGGGAGATCACACCGACGCCGGTCATGATGATGCCGAACGGCATCTGAAAGATGATCAGCCCCAGGAGCACGCCCACCGTGGACATGATCACGCAGGTGAGGATGATCAGAGGCTTCACAACGGAGTTGAACTGGGTGATCAGGATGAAGCCGATCAGCAGGAGCGCGATCAGGAAGGCGCCGAACAGGAAGTTCTGCGACTCCTGCTGGTCCTCCTGCTGCCCGGTGTAGGAGAGCGCGTAGCCCGGAGGCAACTGCCGGGCGAAGTCGGCGAGCGCGAGCTGCACGTCGGCCAGCACCGCGTTGGCGTTCTCACCGGAGCGCACCTCGGAGCTGACCGTGACCACGCGCTTCAGATCCTTACGGATCACGCTCGCGGCTCCTTCGTCCGTGCGCCACGAGGCGACGGACGGGAGCGGGACCTGCCGGCCATCCTTGAGGATGGTGAGATCCTGGAGCGCGTTGAGATCCTGCCGGTACGGCGCCGCGAGACGCACCACGATGTCGTACTCGTCCTGCCCGGCGCGGAACTTGGCGGCCTCCGTACCCTGGATGGCGCTGCGTACCGTGGAGCCGACCTGAGCGGTGGAGAGGCCATAAAGCGCCGCTCGCTCGCGGTCCACGTCCACCACCAGCTCCGGGCGCCCCTGCGACATGTCGCTGTCGAGGCCCTCCAGGCGGGCGCCCACGGGCGCGGCGCGGAGCACCGCGAGCACCTGGCCACCGAGTCCGCGCAGCACACCGGAATCGTCACCGGAGATTTCGATGTTGATCGGCTTGCCACCGGGCGGCCCGTTCTGCGGCCTGATGACGGTGACGTCCGCGCCGGCGATGCCGATGCCGATCTCCTGCTGAAGCGTCTTCAGCGTTTCGAAGACGTCGTGCTCCCGGTCCTGGTAGTCGTGGAAGTTGATGGCCACGGTGCCGGCGCCGCCGCCCCCGAAGAAGCCATCTCCTCCCGAGGAGGCCGCGACGGTGGCCACCACCGACTCGGCGTCGCCCATGCCCGGGAATCGCGGGAAGCCGGCGCTCCAGCTCGCGGACGATGCCGTCGGTGAACGCCGCGTTGGTACCGCTCGGCACGTCCACCTGGAGGTAAACGGTGGCCGGCGGGATGCTCTCGGGGAAGAACTCCACCCCGTGGTTGAACCGCGCGAAGAGGACGATGGTCCCCACGAACACGGCGGCCGTCGCGCCCATTACGAAGGCGCGATGGTCCAGCGCCCAGCGCAGCCGGCGCTCGTAGCGGCCGAGCATGTTCGGCAGCGCCGCGTCCTGCACCCAGCGCGAAACGCGCGAAAGCACGAGCCGGTGGAGCACCACGATCCCCACCAGGGTGACGGTCAGCGTGAGCGCCGCCAGCGGGCTCGAGGCGAGCATCACCGCGAAGGCGAGTGCCGCTGCACCCACCAGCGTCCAGCGGGCCGCTCGCGTCAGTGGCACCGGCGGGGCGCCATCCACCCGGATGAAGAGCGCCGCCAGCGCCGGGATGATCACCAGCGCCACGAACAGCGAACTGGAAAGGGTGATGATCAGGGTGAGCGGGAGGAACTTCATGAACTCGCCGACGATGCCCGGCCAGAACATCATCGGCGCGAAGGCGGCGAGCGTGGTGAGGGTCGAGGCGATGATCGGCATCGCTACCTCTCCGGTGGCATACCGCGCGGCGCTGAAGTTGTCCGCCCCGTTCTCCTTGTACCGGTAGATGTTCTCCACCACCACGATGGCGTTGTCCACCAGCATCCCCAGCGCGAGGATGAGGGAGAAGAGCACGACCATGTTCATCGTCATCCCCAGCCCCTTCATCACGATGAAGGAGAGCAGCATGGAGAGGGGGATGGAGACGGCTACCAGCGAGGCGTTGCGCACCCCGAGGAAGAAGAGCAGCACCGCCAGCACCAGGATCAGACCGGAGATGATGTTGTTCTCCAGGCTCAGCACCATGGCACGGATGTCCTCCGACTGGTCGGAAGTGATTTTCACCACCGTGGAAGGCGGGAAGCCCGCTTCCATGCTCGCGATGGTCTGTTTCACCGCCTCGGCCGTGCCGATGATGTTCTCACCGGATCGCTTCACGATGTCCAGCGTCACCACCGGGTTGCCGTCCAGCCGCGCGTAGCTCTCCCTGTCCCGGAAGCCGAAGTCCACGCTGGCAACGTCACGGATGTACACGGGGCGCCCGTTGGTGGCGGTGACCACCACGTCCTCCAGCAGCCTCGTGTCGCGGAACTCGCCGTCCACGCGCACCAGGTACTTCTGGTTCCCCACGTCGATGGCGCCACCGGGAATGGTGACGTTCTCGTTGGAGATGGCGCTCACCACGTCCGTAAAGCCGAGCCCGTAGAACTTCAGGCGGGGGAGGTCGACCTCGACTTTCACCTCGCGCTCGAGGCCGCCCGAGAGCCGCACCTCCAGGATCGACGGGATCGTCTCCAGCCGGTCCTTCATCTCCTCCGCCACGTCCTTCAGCTGCACCAGCGAGTACTCGCCGGAGATGTTCACCTGCATGATCGGGAACTCGGAGAGCACGAACTCTCGCAGCACCGGGTCCTCCGCGTCGCGCGGCAGGCGGGGGCGGGCGAGATCCAGCTTCTCCCGCACCTTCTGCAGCGCCTCGTTCATATCCATCCCGGTACCGAACTCGGCGACCACGCTCGAGTACCCCTCCACGGAGGTGGAGCTGAGCGTCTTCAGGTCGGCGATGTTGTTCAGCTCCTCCTCGATCACCCGGCTCACCAGCGTTTCCATGTCGCCCGGCGCCACGCCCGGGTAGATGGTGGAAATCTGGATGATCGGGATCGTGATCTCCGGCTGCGCCTCCTTGGGCACCGAGCGATAGGAGATGATCCCCAGGATGGCGATGATGAAGAGCATCACGAGCACGCTCGTGACGTTCCGCAGCGACATGCTGGTGGGGCGGAACTCCCGGTCGTGGAAGTGGTGAGTCCCGTCGCCCTGCGGGGAGGGCTTCATCAGGGCGTCCCCCTCTCCACGATCTGGAGGCGGTCCCCGCTGGCGATCTTGTTCTGCCCGACGACGACCAGGCGGTCACCGGCCGCGATGCCGGAGGTGACCACCACCTGGTTCGCCTGAGACGGCCCGAGGGTAACGGGCCGGGCCTCCGCCCGAGCTTCGGCTCCGGCACCCGTCGCGAGGTAGACGATGTAGCCGTCCTCCGTGCGCAGCACCGCCTCCTGCGGGATCAGCAGCGCCGCCTCCACGTCGGAGCGGGTCAGCCGTACGCTGGCGATCATCCCCGGCTTCAGCGCGGTGCCCGGGAGTGCGACCACGATCTCCACGGGGAAGGTGCGGCTCTGCTCCTCCACGGACGCGCCCACGAAGTCGATTCGTCCCTCGAACTCGCCCACGCCGCCACCGTCCACGGAGATGCGCGCCATGGCTCCACGCGAGATCTCGCCCGAAAAACGCTCGGGCACGCCGCCGGTGATCCTGACGCTGCTGACATCCACGATCCGCGCGACCGGGGTCCCCGGCATCACCATGGAGCCGACCTCGACCATGCGGTCATCGAGCACACCGGAGATGGGGGCGCGAACCACCGTGCGCTCCAGCCTTTCACGGAGCGCTCGCGCGCCGGCCTGCGCGGTCTGGGCGCCGTAGCGGGCGCGCAGGTACGCCATCTCGGTACCCACGCGGTCCTCCTCCCAGAGACGTCGCTGGCGCTCGTACGTCACCGCCGCGAGCGTCGCTTCGGAGGTCGCCTGATCCACGTGTGCGCGGAGGAGCCGGTCGTCGATGCGGGCGATCGGCTGCCCCGCCCGTACCACGCTTCCCCTGGCGACCAGCAGCTCGCGGATCGGGCCGGTCTCCTCGGCAGCCACGGTCACGTCCTGGTTGGCGCGCACCTGACCCACCACCTGCACATAGTCGGTGAAGCCACGCGGCTCCACGATCGTAACCTGGACGCTCACCACACGTCCCGCCCGCTCCGCTACCGCGGCCTCGGCGGTCGCCGCCTCCCCGCCGGAGCAGCCTGCAATCAGCATCAGCGAAAGGGCCAGAGCGCCTGCGGCGCCCCACCGGTTGCTCTGTGTCATCCTGCTCTCCGGATCTGGATGGTCGGTGGCGGGGGCGCGGTTCCACGCCTCATGTATGGTCGCAAGGTGCGATCAGCGTTCGACATTCACGGCTCCCACGGCCTCGTCCAGCTGGGCACGGGCAGCGAGGTAGTCGAAGACGGCCTGCGCATAGTTGAACTCGCTCTGGCGGAGGGCCACCTCGGCGTCGGTGAGCTCCAGCCGGCTCCCCATCCCCTCACGGAACTGGGCGCTGGCGATCTGATAGCCACGCTGCGCCTGGCGCCTGGCATGATCCTGCGCCGCCGCGCGGTCCTTCGCCTCACGCAGCTGACTGAGCAGTGTCCGCACCTGATTCTCCACCTGCGCCTCGGTGTGGAGCGTCAGGGTGCCGGCCTGCAGCACGGTGGAGCGCCTCTGCTGCACCCTCGCCGGCCGCGCGAACCCACTGAAGATCGGCACGGTCACCTGCAGCCCCACCTGCGGGGTGGAGGTGCTGCGGGCGTCGATGAAACCGAAGGGGTTCAATCCGCCATCGCTCTGTGCATTGTAGGCGTAGGTGGCGAACAGAGAGACCCTCGGCAGATACTCCGACTGCTCCGCACGCAGTTCCGCGGTGCGCAGCGACTCCATCAGCCGCTGCTGCCGGATCTCGGAACGGTGGGTCATCGCCAGCGTTACCAGCTCCTGCTCGGAGCGATCTTCCGGCCGATCCATCCCGAAGCTCGCGAGCAGTGAGAGGTTGGCGGGGTCATCCTCGCCCTCCAGCCGGAGGGTGGCGAGTGAGCCCACCACGTCCACGGTGCCGGGCTCGTCCAGTGCAAGGCTCACTGCCAGGGCGCGGCGCGAGGCGTTCAGGGCGTTCTCGCCGCGGCGCAGCGCCGGCTCCAGGTTCGCCAGCTCCACCTCCAGCCGCAGCACGTCGTAGTCGCCCATCAGACCCGCGCGGTTCATCGCGCGGGTCTCCTCCAGCGTCTGCCGCACCCGTCGCACGCTCTCGGCGCTCAGCCGCACCGCCTCGCGCGCCAGCAGCACGTCCAGGTAGGAGCGCCGTGTCTGCGTCACGATCTGCTGCTCACGCCCCCGCACCATCTCCCGCTGCAGCGCGTTGTAGCGCGATGCCGCCCCGACCCCGATGAACGCCGTCGCCTGGAAGAGCGGCTGCTCCAGCCGGAGCGAACCGCCCCAGCTGTTGTCCGCGCCGAAGCGCACCAGCACCTGCTCGTTCTCCCCGGCGTTGGGATCGAAGAAGCGCGCGGGCATGAACTGGCCCGGTACGTCCAGGTTCCGGGTGTAGCTTCCCGATGCGTTCACCGTCGGGTAGACGGCGCTCCACGCTTCCCGCACCCGCGCGTCCGCTCCGGCCAACTCCAGCCGGGCACCCGCAAGCTCCCGGTTCTGCGCCATGGAGGTGCGGACGGCCTCGTCCAGCGTGATCGTCCGCACCGGTTCCTGCGCCATCCCGGGAGTGACCGACATCGCCATCCACAGCAGCCCCGCCATCCCGCTGGTCACGATCCTCATAGATCCTCGTTGGGTCTTCGCTCGTTGGGTCACGCCCCGGCCACTCTGCCCCGGCACCTGCTACGGAGTCGGCTCCGGCAGGGTTTCAGTCACTCCCCAGCCCGTGCCCAGCGACTCCATGGCACGCTCCACCAGCGAGAGGAACTCCTCGTGAGTGGCCACGCCCATCCCCAGGTGGCCGCTCAGGTAGAGCGAGGTGAGACCGTGTACCAGCCCCCACGAGATCATCGCTCCATCCTGCGCGTCGTCGATCGCGATCATCCCCGCGTCAATCGCTCCCTGCACCGTCGCCACCGTCGCCTCCCAGGCCCCCTCGTCCGCAAACTCGTGCACCTGCGCTTCGCCATCCGACGGGCAATCCATCTGCGGAACGCCGGGCAGCTCGAACATGACCCGGAAATAGGCCGTGTTCTCAATCGCGAACTTCGCGTACGCCCGCCCGATGCATCGGTGCTGCTGCGCCGGGTTCGGGCCGGGCGCCGCCTCCTCGATCTCCCGCTGTACCCAGAGCGCCATGCGCCGGAACCCCTCTCGCACCACCTCCCGCACCAGCTCGTCCTTGTCGCGGAAGTACAGGTAGATGGTCCCCGGCGAATACTCGATTCGCTCCGCGATCGCCCGCATGGAGAGGGCGTCCACCCCCTCGTCGGAGACGATGTCGCGCGCGGCCTCCACGATCCGCGTTCGCAGCGCTTCCCGCTCCCGCTCCCGTCGCTCACTGATCCCCATTCATCCTCCCTCTCAGGTAAACGTCGACCAAACACTAAACGCCGTTCAGCAACCGGTCAAGCTTCTTCTTCGAAGGAGTGGATGGCGGGGTACGGTGGGGGAAACACAGGAAGAACAGACCGTCCAAGACACGAAAAGGACGGGGTCGGGGCAGGTGCGGTGCGCGGGGAGCACACCGACACAGCCCTCGCCGAACTCGTCCTGTGGCTGCTTTCGTTTCGAGCCATTGGTGTTCGCCAGCGATGCCTGCCGGCGAACCGATAGGAAGGAAGAGGCGGTGTCGCCGTAGCGGCACCGCCTCTCCTACTCGCCTCTTCCTGAGTGCTTCCCGCTACCGGCCTGTCAGTCGCCGGTCGTAACCAGTTCCCGCTCGGATTCCTCCTCGGCCTCAACCCCGCTCTCCCCCTCGTCCGGCTCCTCGTCGAGCGCATCTCGGGCCGCGCTGCCGGTGAGCCACCCCTTCAGTGCGTCGCCGCCCTGGTTCAGGATCACGTAGGCGCTCGGGACCACGAAGAGGGTCAGCAGCGTGGAGAACGCCAGGCCGCCGACCACCGCGATGGCGAGCGGCTGCATCATCTCCGATCCCTCACCCCATCCCATCGCCAGTGGGAGCATGCCGATGCAGGTGGTGAGGGTGGTCATGATGATCGGGCGCAGACGCACCGCGCCCGCCTCGACCGCCGCATGCTGCATGGTACTCCCGCCCTCCTTTCGGAACTGCTCGATGTATTCGACCAGGAGAATGGCGTTGTTCACCACGATTCCCGCCAGCAGGATCACCCCGAGCAGCACCGGTGCGCTGAAGGTGGAACCCGTGCCCCAGAGGGCCAGCCCGACGCCGGCGAGTGCAAGCGGGATGGTGAAAAGGATCACGAACGGGTTCACCAGACTCTCGTACTGCACTGCGAGGACGACGAAGACAAGGAAGATGGCGAGCCCCACCACGATCCGAAGCTGCCGATTGTTCTCCCGGATGGCCTCTTCCTCTCCGGCGAAGATGATCCCGTAGCCATCGGGGAGGTCCAGCGCGGCGAGGCGGCCGCGAATGGAGTCGTTGACCGTTCCGATCGGCGCCACCTCGGAGATGATGTCGCCGGTGAGCCGGAGCACGCGGTTCTGGTTCTCCCGGAGGATGGAAGTGGGTCCGGTGGTGGAGTAGACGCTGGCGACGTCGCTCAGCGAGATGGGCGCACCACCGGCCGCGCCGGGGAAGAGAGCCACCGCGCCGAGGTCTTCCGGGCTGGTGAAGCTCTCACGCGGCAGCATCACGCGGACGTCGAACTCGCGGTTCGCCTCCGTGTAGCGGGTGGCGATGGTGCCGTCCAGCGCGGTGCGGACCGTCTGCCCCACGCTGGCGACGTTGAGCCCGAGGTACGACGCGCGCTCGCGGTCGAGTTCAATGGCGATCTGCGGGCTGGCCTCCTCGGTGGAGCCCTGCAGGTTCTCGAGCCCGGGCGTGCCGCGGGTCAGCGCGAGGACCTCTTCGCCGAGCCTCTGCAATTCCGAGAGGTCATCCCCGGTGATTTTCAGCTCCACAGGCGAGCCCGAGGTGGAGGTGCGGAGACCGCGGATCCGGGGCGGACGCACGAAGATCCGGGCGCCTGCGAAGCCGCGCTCGTTGATCTTCTGCTGCAGCTGCTGCACCCACACGTCGGCGCCGATCGACCGCTGCGACACCGGCACCAGCTGGATGTCGATGGACCCGCGCCCCGCCCGCTCGCTGGTCGACGCGCCGAAGAGGAACCCACCGGCGGTCGTGAACACGCTCTGCACGTAGGGCATCTCCTCGATCATCGCCTCCACTTCCCCGGCGATGCGGTTGGTCTCCGCCGCGGACGCCCCGGGCGGCAGCCCGATGAAGACGCCGACGTTGCCGTCGTCCACCTGGGGGAGGAACTCGTTGCCAAGATCACGCGTGAGCAGGTACGCGCCGCCGAGGGACAGCGCCGCAAGCCCGAGCACCGCAAAACGGTAGCGGATCACCCCCGGCCCCACGCGGCGATAGCCACGCCGCATCCCCTCCATTCCCCGGTTGAAGAGAATGAACGGGCGCCAGCGATGGATCCCGCTGCTGAAGCGAAGCTTCACCAGCTGAGAGGACGCCATCGGTACTACGGTGAGCGCTACGATCAGCGACCCGAGGATCGCGAACGAAATGGTGAGGATCAGCTCCCGGAAGATCAGCGCCGCAAGCCCGCTGATCAGGAGGAACGGCACCACGGCGGCCAGGTTCGTCGCGGTGGAGGCGACCAGGGCCCCCTGCACCTCCGCCGCCCCCTCGTGGGCCGCCTGCAGCGGGTCCTCGTGCTTCTCCTCGCTGTGCCGGAAGATGTTTTCCAGCATCACAATGGAGCTGTCGATCAGGAGGCCCACCCCGAGCGCCAGACCACCGAGCGAGATGATGTTCAGGGTCAGGTTTCCCGATCCCATCATCACGAAGGTGGCGAGCACGGCGATCGGGATCGCCAGGCCGATGACGAACGTCTTTCGCAGCGAGCCGAGGAAGATCAGAACCACCAGCATGGCCAGGAAGGCCCCGAGAATCGCGGCACTCGTCACCGAGTTCACCGAGTTGCGGATGAACCCCGCCTGGTTCTGAATCATCTGGAAGTGAATGTCCGCAGGCATGAAGCCGTCGCGGTCGAGCGCGCGGAGGCGGGCGTCCACCTCGTCTGCGACGGCGACGGTGTTCGCGTCCGGTTGCTTGCGGATGGTGAGCTTCACCGCCGGCACGCCGTCCAGACGGGCCCAGAGGCGCTGCTCACGGTTGCGGTCGTGCACCTCGGCGACTTCGACGAGCGGCACGCGCCCGCCACCGGCCACCGGGAGGAGCATCCCGCGGATCTCGTCCACACTCCGGAACTTGCCGGAGGTGACGCCAACCACCTCACGGGTCGAGGAGGCGACGCGCCCGGCCGCCACGTCCTGGTTGGCGGCCCGGAGCCCCTCGATCACCTGCGACACGGTGAGCCCGTAGGAGCGGAGTCGCTCCTGGTCGAGCACCACCTGGATCTCCCGCTGCAGCCCGCCCGCCACGTCCACCGACGCGACACCCTCGATGGTGAGCAACTGCGGCCGCAGCCGGTACTCCACCCATTCTCGCAGCGCGATCAGGTCACGCGTCGGCGAGGAGAAGGCCGCCTCGTAGATCGGCATCTGCGAGGGATCGAACTTGAAGATGGTCGGCGGGTCCGCCTCCACCGGGAGCGAGGAGCGCGCGCGGTCCAGGTTCTTGGAAGCGTCCTGGAGTGCAAAGTCGATGTCCGTTCCGTAACGGAAGTGCAGGTTGACGCCGACGCGCCCCTCCTGGATCTCCGTCTCGATGCGGACCAGATTCTCGGTGGTGGAGAGTGCCGCCTCCAGCCGCTTGGCGACCGTTTCCTCCAGCACCTCCGGCTCGACGCCCGGGTTGTTCACCCCCGCTCGCACCTGCGGGTAGACGATGTTCGGGAGCAGGTCCAGCGGCAGACCCGAGAGGAAGAAGAAGCCGAGCACGATGACCACCGAGGTGAGCATCACCGTGCCGATCGGCCTGCGGATCGAAAAGCTGGGCAGTCCGCGGTGACTCCGCGGCTCCTTCTTCCGGGTCATTGGCCTCTCCCCTGATTCTCGGTGGCGCTGGCCGCGCGGTTCCCGGTCGGTGCACCCGGGCCCGCCACGACGCGCACGTCGGCTCCGTCACGCAGTGAGTTGTTGCCGGTGACCACGACCGCCTCACCCGGCGTCAGCCCGCTGACGATCTCCACCTGGCCGCGCGAGGTGAGCCCGGTGCCCACGGAGCGGCGAAGCGCCTTCCCATCCTCCACCACATACACGTTCTGAGAGCCGCTCCCGCCGACGATGGCGGATGCGGGCACCAGCATGACGTTCTCCTTGGCACCCAGCGCCATGGTGACCCGGGCGAGGAAGCCGGGGCGGGCGATGGAAGCATCACCCGCGCGCAGCGCCACCTCGACCGGGACCAGCCGCGTGCCCGGGTCGGCCGAGGGGAAGATGCGGCGGATGGTGCCGGCCAGCTCCCGGCCCGGGTGCGCGTCGAGCGCGACCCGGACGTTGTCGCCGGGCGAGAGGTTCACCACGTCGAGCTCGGAAACGGCGACGCGCACCACCATGGTGCTGAGGTCACCCACCGCGAAGAGGCGCGTCTGCGCACCCACGACGTCGCCTGCCTCCACCATCTTTTCCGTCACCACGCCGGTGAGCGGGGACCGGATCACGGCATACCCGCGGCGCGTGCGGAGCTGCTCGAGCTGTGAGCGCCCGGCCTCGTACGCGGCCCGATCGCGCTCGTACTCTGCCTGAGTGATCACCTGGCTCTCCCGCAGCGTGCGGGCGCGCTCGTAGGCCGCGGAACGCACCACGTACTCCGCCTGCGCGCTCCGCTCCTGCGCCGCGACCTCGCGGTCGTCCAGCCGGGCCAGCACCTGACCCGCCTGCACCCGCATCCCCTCCTCGGCGAGCACCGCCACCAGCGCGCCCGCCACCTGGCTGTTCACCCCGACCGTTCGGATCGGCTCCACCACGCCGGAGACGTTGACATCCCGCGCGACCGACCCGACCTCCACCGCAGCGGTCTCCACCACCGCCGTGCGCGCGCCGGCACCGCCGCGCCCGCCGCCGCCGGGACCACCACCCGCCTGCGCCCCCTGGGCCGCCTCTCCATCCCCTCCGCAGGCAACGAGCACGGGCGCGGCGCCCAGCGCGACGGCCAGGATGACGGTCCGGCGGATGTTGAATTCTCTCTTGATCTTCACGACGCCTCTATTCCGAACCAGGGGTTAGGTTAGCTCTGAAACGCATCCAGCGACTCGCCGAGCACTGCCTCCAGCTGTGCGACCGCCGTCCCCAGCGCCTGCCTGGCGCGGACGGAGGCGACTTCGGCTTCCGCGAGTGCCACCTGCGAGGTCTGCAGGTCGAGGATGATCGCGTTGCCGATCTGGTACCGCTCCTCCTGAACGCGCAGGTCCTCCCGGGCGAGTTCCACGGCGCGGTCGGCGATCTCCACCCGCCGCTCGGCGGCGGTCACCTCGCGGGCGGCATCCTCGGCGGCGATGCGGGCACCGATCACCGCGTCCCGTGCCCGCGCGTCGGCCAGGCGTTCGCCGGCTCGCGCGCGCATCACGTTCACCTCCCGCTGCATGTTGTTGAACAGGGGAAAGCTCATCGTCAACCGGTAGCTCCAGCTCTCCTGGCTCGGCGGGAAGTCGATGCCGACGAAGTCGTAGCCGCCGGTGAGCCGGAGAGTGGGGAGATAACCGGTGTACGCGGCCCGGACGTCCGCGCGGCGGGCCTGAAAGGTCGCCCGGGCCGCGACGGCGGCGGGCGAGGCGAGTTCGGCCCGCCGCGCGAGCTCCTCCACCGAGGGGACGGCCGGCGCCCGCGCAGGCAACTCGGTGGAGGCCGGCTGTACCTGCTCGTCGAAGCCGAGCAGGCGACCGAGTCGGAGACGCGCGGAGCGCAGAGCGGACTCGGCGTCCACCACGCTGAGCTCCGCGTTACCGAGCTCGAGCTCGGCACGGAGCACGTCCGAACGGGTGGCGCTGCCGACCTCGAGCCGGGTGCGCGCGAACTGAAGCTGCTGCTCCGCCCGCTGCATTCGCTGCTGAGCGGTACGCACGAGTTCACTCCCCGCCTGTGCCTCGTAATAGATCTGCTTGGCGGCCAGCGTGGTCTGAAACACCTGCGCCCGCTCCAGCGCCGCAGCAGCGCTGAACTCCGCGCGGGCCGCGCGCTGCTGCGCCACGCGTCGGCCGCCGGTGAATACGTCGTATCCCGCCGCGAGCCCCGTGTTGTAGCTCTGGGAGACGAGGCGACCCGACGTCGCGTCGAAGCGCTCGTTGCTCGAATTGGTGTAGTAGGAGGTGGTCGTCAGAGACGGCAGCCAGGCCGCGGAGGCGAGCCGGTTGCCCGCGCGGGCTCCCTCCACGGCCGCCTCGGCGGCGACCGCCGAGGGGTCGTTCTGCAGCGCCAGCCGCACCGCCTGATCCAGAGTCACCACGCGAAGATCCTGCTGGGCGGCGATCCCGCCCGCCCCCGTCAGGGTGAGCAACACCATGCAGCCCAGGCGCAGAAGCCCGTGTCCAGAAGTCACTGCCATACTCCGTTCCGTGTGGGGTGTGGATGCTTCACCTGGCGCGCCGCGCCTGCTCCTCGCGCTCCCTTCGCTCGCGCCGCTCGGCGCGATGCCTGTCGTACTCCGCCCGCTGCTCCGGGGTGAGCACGTTGCGGATCTCCGTCCGCGTCGAATCCATCAACTCGTGCAGCCGCGGACCCGCTTCCTGCCAGAAGATGTCGGCCTGCTCGCGCCGCCGGGCGAGGATCTCGTCCACCCGCTCCTGCTGCTGCGGCGTCAGGTCCAGACGCTCGAAGACGTCCTGCTCCCGCTCGCACGCGGTGTTCGGCGCGGACGTGGACGAGGTGACCGGCCGTGCCTCCAGCACCCGATTCGCAGCGGCGCCCACCAGGCCGCCGGCCACGAAGGTCACCATCAACAGGATCAGACCCACGGACCTGCCGCGAAGTGGACCACTCATCGGCCGACCCTCCGTTCCAGCGCGAGAAGGAGGTCGGCCTCCGCCGGAGCGCGATCGTCGGCGAGCCAGTCGGCCACAGGCATCGGGAAACCGAGCGCGTCTGCCACGCTGGTCACACTCGCCACCTCCACCGCTGAACCTGCGGTGCGGAACACGGCCACCGAGACGACCGCGACCACGGCGGCCATGGTGAGGATCGGCCGCGTCCAGGCGGTGAGGTAGAGCATCTCGCCGGCGCCCGCCGCCCGACGCCGCAGCTCGGGGGCAGCGGCGCTGTTGACGCGGCTGACCAGCGCATCCCACCTTTCGGCGTCGGCGCGCGGGTCGATCGACCGCATGTCGATGGGGTCTCGATCCATGTCACTCCTCCAGAATGGACTCCTCACCCAGGAGCCTGCGTAGCGCTTTGCGCGCGTGGAACAGATGTGAGCGCACCGTGCCCTCGGGAAGCGCCATCGCCTCCGCGATCTCCTGGTGCCGCCACCCTTCCAGATCGTGCAGGAGCACCACCTCCCGCTGCACCTCACTGAGCCGTGCCAGCCCACCGAGCAGAGCGTCCCGAAGCCCGGTAAGGCGCAGGTCCTTCTCGGGGCTCTCCGGCGCCGCGACCTGAACGGCGGCGCCCAGCGAGAGAACGCGCCGCAACGCACGTGAGCGCCGGACGTTCAGCGCCCGGTTGCGGGCGATCTGCCGGAGCCATGCGGCGAAGCGCTCCGGCTCGCGGCACTGCTCCAGGCGATCCAGCGCGGTGACCAGGGCGTCCTGCGCGACATCCTCAGCGTCGTGCGGATTCACCAGCACGGCCAGCGCGGTGAGATAGGCGGAGCGCAGGTGCCGCCGTACCAGTTCCGCGAAGGCGCCGGCATCCCCGTCCCGGGCCCGTTCCACGAGCCGCGCGTCGCTTTCAGCCATCTCTCATGAATACAGACACGCGACCCGTCGAAAACGTTGAGGCAACCCTGACGCGAGAGCGGCAATCATAATAGGCGGACCCGCAACCACCCATGATCGACGACGACCTCATACTCCGGGCGCAGCAGGGCGATGGTGACGCCATCGAGGCCCTGTACCGCCGACACTCCGCGAGAGTGTACAGCGTCGTGCGGCGGCTGGCCGGCGACGACTCGCAGGCCGACGACTGGGCGCAGGAGGCGTGGATGCGCGCCATCCGGGCGCTTCCCACCTTTCGCGGTCAATCGCTCTTCTCCACCTGGCTTCACCGGATCGCGGTGAACTGCGCGCTGTACGGCCGCCGTCGTCGCGAACGCCTCGGCAGCCGGGAGGTGGAATCCGAAACGGCGGGCGACGAGGCCTGCCGCGAGGAGAAACCGCTGCTCCGCATGCGCCTCGAAGAGGCGATGCAGAGACTACCCGACGGGATGCGCAGAGTTCTGGTGCTTCACGACGTCGAGGGCTACACGCATGAGGAGATCGGGGAGATGCTGGGCGTGGCCTCGGGCACCTGCAAGAGTCAGCTGTTCAAGGCCAGAGCCAAGATGAGGGAGATGTTACGCGAGACCAAAGAAGGAGGAGAACTATGCAGCACCTGAATCTGGAAGATATCGCGCGGCTGGTGGAGGAGGAGCCGGCGCCGGATGAGGCGGCGCACCTGGCCGTCTGCCACGCCTGTGCCGAGGAACTCGAGGAGATGCGCCTGCAGACCCGGGGGCTTGCCGATCTCCCGGACCGTGAGCCGCCCACCGTGCACTGGCCGATCCTCCGGTCCCGGCTCGCCGCCGAGGGGATGATCGTCCTGCCACGCAGTGGTCAGGGTCAACGGCAGCGCTCGCTGCTGCGCATCGCGGCCGCCCTGGCACTGTTCGCGGCGGGCGGCCTCAGCGGTGCGGTGCTCCGCGGGGACACGGCGAGCGGTATGGCCGGTGGGCCGGGCTCCGTGGCCGTTTCCGGCGCCACCCTCGCGTCCACGGCCGATCCGGTCGAGGTGGGAGTGCAGCTGCGGGAGGCGGAGCAACTGTACCTCGCGGCCCTCACCCGCTACTCCGAGCTCACCAACTCCGACGAGCCGGTGGATCCGCTCACGCGGCTCGCCGCCCTGGAAGGGATCGTACTCACCGCGCAGGCGGCACTGCGCGAGGCACCCACGGACCCGGTCATCAACGGGTACCTTCTGACCGCCATGGGGCAGCGCGAAGCGATGCTCCGGCAGATCTCCCGCACTCCGGATCAGGACTGGTTCTGATCCGCGGCGGGCCACCAGCTCCAACTGAAGTGATATCAACATGAGAAGCATCAGCAGAGGTCTTCCGGTCGCGTTGCTGGCCGCCGTTCTCGCCGCTCCAACGGGCGCCATCGCCCAGGAGACGGTGCGCGGCGGCCGTGCGCAGGTGAACGTCCAGCCCCGGGGGTGGTTCGGGTTCTCCTTCTCCCCCGTTTCGGAGAACGGCGCCCACGGGCAGCGCGTGGCGGTGCTGCAGGTGGAACCCGGAAGCGGCGCCGCACGAGGCGGCCTTCAGGCGGGCGATACCATCGTCCGCTGGAGGAACCGCGCTGATGTCCTGACCGCGCTGCAGGAGACCCGGGCCGCGCCCGACGAATCGGTTAACGTGCGGGCTCGTCGCAGTGGGCGTGAGCGGAATCTGACCCTGGTGGCCGGCACCCGACCGACCGCGGTGGTCCGTCGCGACGGCGACCGGATGATATTCATCGATCCGTCCGGCATCGAGCGGCAGGTGCGCATGTTCGCGGACAGCATCTTCCCTCGGCTGGACAGCCTCGGCATCCACGCGGACAGTCTGCACCGCCGCCTGCGAGTGATGCTGGCTGATTCGCTCGGGCCGCGCCTGCGCGAGCTGGAGCGCCTGCCCGGGATGCGCTTCGAGGTGCACCACGACTCCGTCTTCGGCCGCGGACCGATGATCTTCGACCTGGCCGCCGGTGCACGAGGTGTGGCCGGCGCCGAGTTCGCCGACCTGAATCCGGAACTCGCCAGCTACTTCGGGGCGGAGCGCGGCGTGCTCGTCCTTCGCGTGGCGCCGGACACGCCGGCCGCCCGGGCCGGGCTGCAGCCGGGCGACGTGGTACGCAGGCTGAACGGTCAGAACGTCGAGAGCGTGCGCGCCCTTCGCACCGCCATGGCGCGGGCCGGCAACCGCTCCGCCGAGCTGGAAGTGGTGCGCCGTGGCGGCACCCGCACGGTGCGGATGTCCTGGGAGTGAACCGCACCTGATTCGGATGTCCCGGAAGCACGGATCGAGCGGGGGCCGGGTGGCCCCCGCGCCACCGTCATCCCGAACGACGTCGAGCGATAGCGAGGTCAACCGGTCAGGGCAACATCAGGCGAGAGAGGGCCGCCGCGGCGGCATCATCCCGGTCCCGGCGGAGCTCTCCTTCCGGATAGCGCTCTTGTAGCCGCTCGCGGCGGCGCTCATCTTCCCCGCAACCACCCACACCGGCGCGGGGAGATGCGATGAGCGGCAGGCCCTACCTTCTGAGCGAGACCACCTGGAGTGAAGTGCAGGGCTCCGGGTTCGACCTGGCGATCCTGCCGTGGGGGGCCACGGAGGCGCACAACTTCCACCTCCCTTACGGCACGGATACGATCCAGGCGATCGCTGTTGCGGCGGCCGCCGCCGGGCGCGCGTGGCAGTCGGGCGCGCGCGTGGTCGTACTTCCTCCCGTTCCGTTCGGCGTCCAGACGGGGCAGCTGGACATCCCTCTCTGCATCAACCTGAACCCCAGCACCCAGGCCGCGATTCTCGCCGACCTCGTGGAGTCCCTCGAGCATGCGGACGTGAGCCGGCTGGTGATCCTCAACGGTCACGGGGGGAACGACTTCCGGGGGATCGTGCGCGAATTGCAGCCGCGCACCTCCGTCTTCCTGTGCACGGTGGACTGGTGGAAGGTCGCCGATGGCTCCCACTACTTCGACTCACCCGGCGATCATGCGGGTGAGCTGGAGACCAGTTGCGTGATGCACCTCGAGCCCGGGCTGGTGCGGTCGCTGGAGCAGGCGGGGGACGGGGCGGAGCGTCGGTTCCGGCTGAGCGGGCTCAGAGAGGGCTGGGCATGGGCCCCCCGTCAGTGGACGAGGATCTCCGACGACACCGGCGTCGGAGATCCTCGTGCCGCCACAGCCGAACGGGGCGCGGCCTTTCTCGAGGCGGTGACGGAGCGGCTGGGGGGCTTCCTGGTGGAGCTTGCCGGTACGGGTCTGGAGGACCTGTATGAGAGCTGATCCTTGCCGCTTCAACAGCGTCCCTTAAGGTTTCCCGGAGCTTCTCAGATATTCGTCAGGTCCAATTGCGCCGGGGAGATCGTCCGAAGCTCGAGAGCCTGGTGCGCTCTCGGACGGCTCCGCAGCGAGTGGTCGAGCGGGCGCGCATCATGCTCGGCTCGGCCGCGGGAAGCTCGGGTAACGCGCTGTGTGAGGAGATCGGCGTGTCTCGACCCACCGTTAAGCTCTGGCTTGACCGCTACGAAGCGGGCGGCCTGGAGGCGATCAGCGCCGATCGCCCCCGTGCCGGGCGGCCGAAGCGCACCGGGGCGGACGTGGATGCCGAGATCGTGTGCCGGGTGCAGGAGGACGCAAAGCGGCATGGTACCACGACGCTCTTTGCCGCTCTGAACGTGCCGAGCGGGGAGGTGATCCACGAGTGCATGCCCCGGCATCGGCATCAGGAGTTCCTGCGCTTCGTGAAGAAGGTGGAAAAGGAGACGGACCGGACGCTCGATCTTCATTTCATCCTCGACAACTACGCAACGCACAAGCATCCGAAGGTGAAGGCTTGGCTGGAGAAGCACCCGCGGGTCCACTTTCACTTCGTGCCGACCTCCGCTTCCTGGCTGAACCTGGTCGAGCTGCTCTTCAACGAGATCACTCGGCGTCAGCTCAAGCGATTGGCCGTCACCGGTGTCGATGAGTTGATCACCGCGATTACCACGTATCTGGAGCACAGAAACGAAGATCCCAAGCCGTTTGTCTGGACTGCTTCCGCAGACAAAATCCTGCGCAAAGTCCGGCGAGCCCAAGCCACTTTAGCCAAAGTCAAAGCGACTTCCGGGACGCACCACTAGCGCGAGCTCACCTCGGTTGTCGCAACCGAAAGCCTCACGCAGCGCAGCCGTACCACTCGTCAGGCATGGCTAGACACCTCTCCCGTCGAAGTAGAGTGACCTCCGCACGCGACATGGAGATCCGGGCACCGATCATCCCCCCGTCGCGGCGATCACCTGTCCCGCCGCGAACCGGTCCGCCGAGGCCAGCGCCCCCCTCAGCGCGCGTGCAGCGCGTTGAACAGCACTCGGAAAGTGTCGTGGGGCTGCGCGCGGTGCTGCGGGCGAAACCCGAACATCACCACCCGCCCCCGCCCGACCCGCGCCTCCAGCATCGCCGCGTGCCCGGCGATCCGCTCCTCACCCTGCGAGTACCCGCTGAGGAGGATGTCGCTGCTCGGGTAGCGGGCGATCACCGAAACGTTGGTGGCGCCCGGCAGCACCTCGAATACCGGGCTGCGCGCGTAGAACACGGCGCTCTCCTCAGGCATCCCCGCGGCGAGCGGGTGAGAGCGGTCCCACTGCACCCGCAGCAGGGAGCCGGGGGCGTACCAGCGGTCGGCATCGCTCTGCTGCTGCGCCGCCTCCACGTCGCGCACCTGCACTTCGAACTCACGGATCGCAAAATCGCTCGAAGAATCGAGCAGGAGCAGCGTGCCGCCGCCCTCCACGAACTGCCGCAGCGCGCGTACGCCTCGCTCGCCGATGCCCCCGGCGAACTCGGGGTGCGCCCGCATCGCGCCCTGCACGATCTCGCGGTGGCTCATGTCCGGGATCACGATCACATCGAAGTCGCGCGCGAGCCGCCCCGCCTGCATGCGCGCGTCGTGGATGGTATCGAACGGCACCCCCCACTGCTCGAAGACCCAGCGAGTCCACCCCTCGTCCATGGATGCGGTCCACGGCTTGTACAGCGCCACCCGAAGGCGCGGGCGCGCCTCGGCCGGTGGCGCCGTCGCCACGGCGGTGAGCCCCCACTGCTCGGCCCAGCGCGTGGCCCGCTGCTCCAGGTCACGCGTTCCCCACACGATGGGAGCGCCGGCCGGCAGCGTCACTCCGCCAGCCGACACCGGGGCGCTCGAGAAGTTGAACCGCCCGCCCGCCTGCTGGATCTCGAACACTGCCCGATGCGCCGCGTTCATCCCTGGATCCAGCGCGAAGGCCAGCGCGGCGCCCGTCTGCGCCCGAATGATGGAGCCGGGGTGCACGGCGATGGAATCCAGCGGCACCAGCCCGGCCGTGGCGAACGGCTGCTCCACCTCCACCACCTCGACACCCATCTGCAGCGGCAGCGTCCAACCGGCGAGGTCGTACGGTGGCGAGGGGGGCCCGCCCGGGTAGAGGCGACGCTCCGGATAGCGCTGGCGCTCCAGCAGATCCTTGGCATGGGCGCGGAACGGCTGCGCCATCCGCACCACCCGAGAGCCTGCCGGGTAGCTCCGCCCGTCGATGGTCGCGGGCGCGTTCATCTCGTGCACTTCCACCCCGCCACGCCGCAGCACCCGCAGCATCTCCGCCGCCGAGCCAGGATCGCGCTGCCCTGCCGGGATCAGGTACGCGAATGGACCGCCCGCTTCACCCGCCGCGATCTGCCGCCGCGCCAGCGACACCAGGTTGCGGGCGAAATCCTCCCGCTGCCGGTCCATCAGACGTACCAGCGACTTCGCCGCGATCAACTCGTACTCCACGATGTCGCGCGGCGTCCAGCGACCGCCTTCCCACGGCTCCGGGAACATCGATCCCGCGTCCGGCTCGCTCAGCTCTTCACGTGTCTGCTCGATGGGGTCGCCGTAATTCGCACTGGCCGCCTCCGAGAGGATCCCCACCATGTTGTGCCGCGCCGGCACCGTGCGCCCGCCCCCGTGCCACCACAGGTCGAAGCGCTCCTGGTGAGACACCCCCGTCTTCCCCGCGGCGGTCAGGTCCAGCGCCATCTGCACGCCGACCAGGTTGGTCATCCGCACGATCAGCGGGTCGATGTTCGGGTTCAGCGGATCGGCGAACGGGGGGATGAAGAAACGTGCACCCCGGTTCCCCATCTGGTGAACGTCGAACACCACCTGCGGGAACCACTCCTCGTACAGAACGCGTGTGGCCGCCTGCGTCTCGGGCTGCGTGACCATGAAGAAGTCACGATTGTTGTCGTGACCCACGTAGTGGTGATACAGCCACGGCATGCTGGTGCCCTCGTGCTCCGTCTGCCGGGTGCGCAGCCACCAGTCGCGGGTGATGTCGAGACCGTCCGGGTTCATCCCGGGGACAAGCAGCACGACCACGTTTTCGAGCGAGCGCTGCAGAGCGGGGTCGGTCGCGAGGTCGTGGGCGAGCTCCATCGCCATCTGCGTCGCCATGATCTCGTTGCCGTGCAGCGAGGCGCCGACGAAGGCCACCGCGGGCTGCTCACGGAAGAGTCGCTCCAGCTCCCCCTCGGTGGCGCCGCGCGGGTCCGCCAGCCGCCGCTGCCCGGCGCGGATCGCGTCGAGCCGCGCCTGGTTCTCGGGTGAGGTGATCACCGCCATCACCATCGGGCGTCCGAGCACCGAGGTGCCGATCCGCTCCAGCCGAACCCGCGGCGATGCGGCGGCGAGCCGCTCCATGTAGCCGACGACACCCGCCCAGTCGGCGAGGCGCCCATCGGCGCCCACCCGGTGACCGAGCACCGATTCCGGGGTCGGTATCGCCCCCGCCTGTACCTGTGCCTGTACCTGTGCCTGTGCCTGCGGTGCGCCGAAGAGCATCGCACCACCCACCAGCATCAAACCGCTCACCCGTGCCAGCATCCGCTCTCCTGTCGTCGTGTGATTTCGCGCCCCCGACTCACCCTCCTGGAACCTCAGCTTCCCAGATCGCTCCGCAGCTCCCACAGGTCGGGAAAGAACTTTCGCTCTGCGCTGCGGCGGAGGTACTGCGCCCCAGTGCTCCCGCCGGTCCCCGGCCTGTCCCCGATCATTCGCTCCACCATCGCGACGTGCCGCAGGCGCCAGAGCCGGAACGACTCGTCGAACTCGATCAACCCCTCCGCCAGCATGAACAGGTCGTAGTGATCGTCCGCGTCGCGGTACAGCCGCACCAGCTCCGCGATGCGCCGGCGGTGCTCTGGCGTTTCCAGCGGGTCCCCGGCGCCCGGCGGGTCCGCCGGCAGATCGAACCCGCGGCGCTCGAGCAGCGCATAGAAGGCGTCCTGGAGGGATGGCTGCTGCAGCCGGCGCTCCAGCGCGGCACGGTCCGGCGACCCCTCCTCGTAGTACTCCAGGAAGCGTGGCTCCTTGAGACCCGCCACGAACTCCATCTCCCGGAACTGTGACGACTGGAAGCCGCTCGCCGGCGTAAGGTGATCGCGGAAGGCCAGGAAGTCGATCGGCGTCATCGTTTCCAGCACGCCCACCTGCGAGACGAGCACGCGCTGGATCTCGATGCAGCGCTGCAGCAGCCGCTGGGCGCTGAGAGGCTGGTCGCGGTCCATTCGCGCGATCACCACGTCCAGCTCATGGAGCATCTGCTTGAACCAGAGCTCGTACGTTCTGGTGGATGATGATGAACAGCGTCTCGTCGTGTTGCGCCGGATCCGAGCGGAGCTGCTGAAGCTCCAGCAGCTCGCGCACCTTCAGGTACCCGCCGTAGGTGAGCCGCGGCCCCGACTCCGGGACCGGCAGACCGAACGAGGTGAGCTTTGTCATGGGTGCTGCCGGGAGAAGACGGATATTGTCTGCGCCGGTCCGGTCCACCCCGGACGCTCGCGCAGCCGCCGCTCGCCCAAGGTCGGCAGGAGGGGATCGCCCCGCAAGGGCGCTACGGAGCGGGGGCCGCCGCGGAGGCGGGCCGTGCGCGGGCCGGTGCCTGTTCCACCCGGCGCAGCTCTCCAGCACGGCCGTCACCACGTGGGGTGCCCCGTGGGCGATGGATACGTAGCGGATGAAGTAGATGTGCACGCACGGGCTGAACTCGCCGAGCCCCACACCGACGGTGGTGGGCCGGTGGGACCCGAACCAAGGCGAGGCGCGTGTCAGCGCGACGATGGAGATTCAGAACGGCCGGGGTGAGAGTTCGGCGCCGCTCGCCCGTTCTCCTCGCGCCCGGCTCGATCCGCCTTGCCGCGCGCTCCGCTCCCGGCTAGCTTCAGATGACATACCGCGAACGGGGTCTCTGGAAGCCGGTGTAAGTCCGGCGCGGCCCCGCCACTGTAAGAGGCCCGGTCCACACGACCGGTCCGGCCCGCTCGGGCGAAGGCACAACCTGCCTTCGCATCAAGCCACTGGAGAGCTCAGGCGAAATTGCCGGGGTGAACCGGGAAGGCGAGCGAAGCTGCCTCGAGCCAGGAGACCGACTCCGTTCGCGCCCGCAAGCAACGCCCCTCGAGGGAGGGGAGCGGGGTTCCGACGTCCTCCTGGACCGGTGCGCTCCGTCGCCCCACCCGGGCAGCGTCGGCACCGCTCCCCGTTCTCCCGATGGCCATGGGAAGGACGGGTTTTTTGTTGAGATGGCTCGGAGTGAAGTCCCGACCCGGTGCCGGGGGTGAGGCCCCGCCGTCGCGAGGTGCGGCGGAAGGTGCTCGCGCGGTCGCCCGGCTCGCGGCGCTCGCGGCGCTCACCGCGCTGCTCGCGGTGGCCGGCTGTGACAGCGCCCCTGAAATGGACCGAAACCCGGAGACCGCCGCCTCCCCGGTGGTGGTCACCGACGACGCCGGGCGCGAGGTTCGGCTGCCCGCGCCCGCTCGCCGCGTGGTTTCCCTGCTCCCGGCGGGGTCGGAGACGGTGGTGGCCCTCGGCGGAATCGACCTGCTGGTGGGCCGCACCCGCTACGATACAGATCCCACCCTCGCTCACCTCCCCTCCGTGGGCGGCGGTCTCGATCCCAGCATGGAGGCGCTCACCGCGCTCTCGCCCGACCTGGTGATCGCCTTCGAGACCGCCGGTGGCTCCCCCGTGCGCGCCCGGCTCGAGCAGATGGGTATCGCCGTCTTCGGGATTCAGACGCAGGACACCGCCGACGTATTCCGCAACATCGCGAAGCTGGGCCAGCTGATCGGACGCGACGGGGCCGCGGACTCTCTGGCGCGCGAGATCCGCGGCCGCCTGGATGCCGTGCGCCGCTCCGTACCTGCCGGTGACCGGCCGCGGGTGCTCTACGTGGCGGGGCTGGACCCGCCGATCGTCGCGGGGCCCCGCACCTTCGTCATGGAGCTGGTCGGCGTCGCGGGGGGCGAGCCGATCGGAGCGCTGGAGCGGGCGGCCGGCGTCTGGCCGCAGCTCTCCTTCGAGGAGCTGGTGCGGCAGGACCCGGACGTGGTGATGCTCCCCGTAGGTGCGGATGCGGAGCGCTCGCTGTCGCGTCTGCGTGCGGCTCCCGGGTGGCGGGAACTGTCGGCGGTGCGCGCCGGTCGAGTGGTGACCGTCCAGGCGGATCTCACCAACCGGCCCGGTCCCGCGATCGGCGAATCCGCGGAGCGTATGGTGGAGGCGCTTCGCCCGCACCTGGGGCCGCGGTGAGCGCACCGCTCCGACTGCTCCTCCTCGCGCTGCTGCTGGCGGGTGCGCTGATCCTTGGAGTCGCGGTGGGCGCGGTTCCGCTCGGTCCGCTCGAGGTGCTGAACGCCACGCGCGGCGTGGGCGACCCGAGCACAGTGACCATCGTGCAGAGCCTCCGGCTCCCCCGCGCGGTGCTGGCGGCTCTTGTCGGCGCCGCGCTGGCGGCGAGCGGCGCCACCTTTCAGGCTCTGCTGCGGAACCCCCTCGCCGAGCCCTACATCCTGGGTGTGTCTGGAGGGGCGGCGGTGGGGGCGGTGGGGGCGATCCTGCTCGGGCTGGCCGTGATCCCCTGGGCCGTGCCGCTGGCCGCATTCGTCGGCGCGCTGATCGCCATCGTGCTGGTGCTTCGCATCGCGGTGAGCGTGGGGGGCGCCATGGACACCCGCGTGCTCCTGCTCAGCGGCGTGGTGGTCGGCGCCTTCTTCAACGCCTGCATCCTGCTCGCACTCACCTTCTCCGACACGGAGAGCTTCCGGTCGGCGATCTTCTGGATGATGGGGAGCTTCTCGGGTGCCACCTGGCGGGGCTCCGGCATCCTCGCGCTGTACCTGGTGCCCGCGCTGGCACTGCTGCTCGCGCTGGCGCGCCCGCTGAACCTCCTCTCCATCGGGGAGGAAACCGCGGCCTACCTCGGCATCTCGCTGGAACGGACCAAGCTGCTCGCCTTCGGAACCGCCTCGCTGCTGGCCGCCTCGGCGGTGGCGGTGAGCGGGGTGATCGGCTTCGTGGGGCTCATCGTACCGCACGTGATCCGCATCGGGTGGGGGAGTGACTACCGGTTCCTGATCCCCGCCTCCGCACTGCTCGGCGCAGCCTTTCTCGTGACGACGGATGCCATCGCCCGCACCGCGGCCGCGCCCAACGAGATCCCGATCGGGGTGGTGACGGCCTTCGTCGGCGTGCCCTTCTTCCTCTGGCTGCTGCGGCGGAGGGGGGCCTGATGCACATCGCCACGCTGCGGCCAGCGGGCGCCAGGCTCGCAGGAGGTAGGCCGTGATCTGGCGGGCCGACGGCCTCACCTTCCGCTATCCGGGCGCCGCCGTCGACGCGGTCGCCCGGGTCTCACTGGAGCTCGCGGAGGGCTC
Source organism: uncultured Gemmatimonadales bacterium (assembly GCA_963793235.1). Taxonomy (GTDB): domain Bacteria; phylum Gemmatimonadota; class Gemmatimonadetes; order Longimicrobiales; family Longimicrobiaceae; genus CAWBZF01. Next base: position 32,827 of record CAWBZF010000005.1, on the reverse strand, counting down.
GTTCACCGCGGTGCTGGGGCCGAACGGGTCCGGCAAGTCCACCCTGCTCCGTCTGCTCCTGGGGACGCTGCCACCGTTCCGGGGCGGGGTCCACTTCGGCGATCGGGACCTCGCGCACTGGTCGCGCGCCGATCTGGCGCGGGAGATCGGCGTGGTACCGCAGGGCGAGGAGATCGCCTTTCCCCTCACGGTACGCGAGCTGGTGGCGATGGGGCGCTACCCGCACCTGGGTCACTGGCGCCGTGAGGGCCCGGCCGACCGGGAGGCGATCGACCGCGCCATGCGGCTGTGCGATGTGCACGAGATGAAGCACCGGGTGATCTCCACCCTTTCCGGCGGGGAGCGGCAGCGCGCCCGCATCGCCCGGGCACTCGCGCAGGAGCCCCGCGTTCTCGCGCTGGACGAGCCGACGGTGGCGCTCGACGTGGCGCATGAGATGGTGATCTTCGAGCTCCTTCGATCGCTCTGCCGCGACGGCGTGACGGTGCTGCTGATCACCCACAACCTGAACCTCGCCGCCCGCTACGCGGGGCGGCTGATCCTGATGGACCGCGGCCATGTGGCCGCCGACGGTGCTCCGGCCACCGTGCTCGAGCAGCCGCTGCTCGAGCGGGTCTACGGCTGGCCGCTGCGCACCACGCTGCACCCCGGCCCCGGCCCCGACGAGGGCGCTCCCCAGGTCACACCGCTCGCGGGGCCCCGTGAGCGCGACACCCGGCCGGGCGCACCCCACGACACACACCATCAACCGAGAACCAGCACATCATGAGAACTCCCTTCGTACTGGCCGTGGCCGCGCTGATCGGCGTCGCATCGGCCGACGTTTCGGCCCAGCAGCGCCCGGCGGCGGATTCCCTGCCACGATACCTCCTCGACGAGGTGACGGTCACCGCCACCCGCTCCCCCGCCGACCGGCGCCAGGTGACGCAGCGCGTGGACGTGGTCACCTCGTCCGACCTGGACCGCACGCCGGCCAATGAGCTCACCGACCTGCTCAAGAAGAACGCCGCCGTGGATGTGATCCAGTTTCCGGGACTCCTTTCCGGCGTCTCCATCCGCGGGTTCCGTCCGCAGTATTCCGGGATCAATCCCCGCACGCTGATCCTGGTGGATGGCCGGCCGGCCGGCGCCAACAACCTTGCGACGCTGGACATGGCTTCGGTGGAGCGCATCGAGGTGCTGCGTGGCCCGGCCTCCGCGCTCTACGGCAGCAGCGCGATGGGTGGCGTCGTGAACGTCATCACGCGACGCTCCGCCGGCCCCCTGGCTGGGAGCGCGTCGGTCGGGTACGGAAGCTTCGACACTCGGCGCGCCGACCTCGTTGCGGGTGGCTCGCTGTTCCGGGCGCTGGACTTCGACCTGTCTCTGACCAGCTTCGGCCAGAACGCGGGGTACCGCACCGGCGCCAACCGGATCCTTGGCGGAGACGAGGTGGTCAAGCGCCTGGGGAGCGGTGAGGAGCAGCGGATCCCGGAGTTCGTTTCCGACTCGCTGCTCGCCTTCTCGGAGCACAGCCACCGCAGCGGAAGCCTGCGTCTGGGCTATGCATTCACCCCCACCTGGCGGGTGGACGCGCGCGGGAGCCGCTTCCGCGCCGACGGCGTGCAGAACCCGGGTGACGTGCACGCCGGGTACGACTCCCGTTCGCTGAAGGACGTGGAGCGTGTCACCGGTGAATTCTCGATCTCCGGGAACCCCGGGCGTCATGCGGTGCTCGCACGCATCTACGGCACCGGTGAAGAGGTGGACTACTTCAACCAGCCGGATGGCGCGAACTTCGTGAGCTTCCGCACCCCGACGCGCTGGCGCGGAATGCAGTTCCAGGACGCGATTTCCCTGGGGGCGCACACCCTCGTCGCCGGGGTTGACCACAACGTGGCGGAGGCGCGCTCCGAGCGCTTCGTCCGCACGCCCGATGCAGCGAGCGGCACCATCGCCCCGGCGGCCCCCTGGTCGCCCCACTCCTCCATCGGCTCCACCGCCGTGTTCGGCGAGGCGCGGCTGGCCCTGCTCCGGGAGCGCCTGACCGCCACCCTCGGCGGCCGTCTGGACCGGGTCGCATTCGATGTGCAGGAGACGGAGCTGCTCGCCGGATACTCGCCGAACCGGGAGACCCACACGGTGTTCAATCCCAGCGCAGGCCTCCGCTACACGGCCGACTCGGGGATCAGCGTGCGCACCAGCGCCGGCCGCGCCTTCGTGACCCCGGACGCCTTCAACGTTGCCGGCTACTCCGAGCTCTCCGCCGGCGCCGGCGCGGTGAACGTCACACGCGGTAACCCCGAGCTGCGCCCGGAGAGCAGCGTCTCCTGGGACGTCGGTGTCGGCCTCCTCCGTCGCGACCGCGGTCTCGACGCGGAGGTCACCTACTTCCGCACCGACGTGCGCGACCGGATCACCATCGTCTCCCAGCCGGGCGGCGGCGCCCGAACGCCGGCTGGTGACTCGATCCACACACGCTCGACCTATGTAAACGTGGACGAGGCGGAGATCCGCGGCATCGAGGCGGCGATCGGCTACGATCTGGGCGCTCTCAGCGGCTGGAGCCACTCGCTCCGACTCTTCACCAACGCGAGCCGGATCCTTCGCGCCGAGCAGGTCAGCGGCCCGTTGCGCACTCCGATCCTCAACGTGGCGGCCCTGAACCTCAACGCCGGCATCGAGTTCGACGACCTGCGCCGCTTCGCGAGCCGCCTCAACGCGCGCTACGTCGGCGAGCGGCAGGACACCGACTTCTCGGACTGGATGAACCCCGGTACCGTGGCGTTCCCATCCTTCCTGGTGATGGACCTCTCCGCGGACGTCCGGCTCGGGAACCGCTACACGATCGGCGCGCGCGTGGAGAACCTGACCGACGAGAACTACTACGAAGTGCGCGGCTACCCGCTCCCCGGCCGGTCGCTTCGGCTGCAGGCGGGCGTCGCCTTCTGATCGCGTCCGGAACCGGCGTGCGTGTCGTTCATGCGCGCGCCGGCACCGGGCCATACTTTCCTGCACCATGAATCCCTCTCCATCCAGAACCCCACTCCGCCGGGTGATCCTCTCCTGGAGCGGCGGCAAGGACAGCTCGCTGGCGCTGCAGAGCCTGCTTGCCGACCCCGGCGTCCAGGTGGAGGGGCTCCTCACCACCGTGACTTCCGACTTCGACCGGATCAGCATGCACGGCGTGCGACGCACCCTGCTCGAGCAGCAGGCACGCGTGCTGGACCTTCCCCTCCACGTCGTGGCGATCGAGCAGCGTGCCGGCAACGACAGCTACGAACGCCGCATGTCGGCGCGGCTGGCCGCCTTTCGCGAGGCGGGGATCCACACGGTCGCCTTCGGTGATCTCTACCTGGCGGACGTTCGTGAGTATCGCGAGCGGATGATGGCGCAGGTCGGCATGAGCGCGATCTTTCCACTCTGGGGCAGCGACACCGCGGCGCTCGCACGCGACTTCATCGATCGCGGCTTCCGCGCAATCGTCACCTGTGTGGATACCACTCAGATCGATGGCGGCTTCGCCGGCCGCTGGTTCGATCACCACTTCATCGAGGACCTTCCTGACGACGCGGATCCCTGCGGAGAGAACGGGGAGTTCCACACCTTCGTGGCAGATGGTCCGATCTTCGCCGGACCGGTACCGGTGATCGCCGGGGAGCGTGTCCTCCGGGACGAGCGCTTCCAGTTCTGCGATCTTCTCCCCTCGTGAGGGTGGGGGCGTGGCCCCGGGGAGGCGCTTCCGCAGTCCGGAGCCCGCCCGCTTCCGTCATCCAGAGCCCGCCGCGGGCATCCCGAGGAATGCTCCCGCATCCACACGGGCGTGAGGATCCGGATCCCTGCGGGCGCGCCGGATTCGGTGAGTCCCTCCGATACCCCGCCGCGCCCTCTGGATGACGCCCCGGGGGGGCGCCGTCTCCAGACCTCGTCAGCGTGCCGGCGCCTCGACACTCGTTACGCGATCCGCATTTCCCCGGTATCGAGCATGTTTTCTGCGTTCCGCTGGGGTTCTCCGGTGCGGCGGCTGCCGCACACGTACCAACCGCGGAAAGCCATGCGATGGGGATCTCGCTGAAGCCGGACCACCTGAAGCGATACGCGCAGCTCACGCGCATGCTGGTCAAGTACGGTCGCTCCGACCTGGTACGCGGCTCGGAGCTGGAGGCCACGCTGGATGGGGACGATGACCTCGCGGGGGGTTCCAGCGCGACCGCGGAAGAGTTCGCGGCGGACCTGGAACGGCTCGGCCCCACCTTCATCAAGCTCGGTCAGCTGCTCTCCACCCGCGCCGACCTTCTCCCGATCGCATACACCGAGGCGCTCTCCCGCCTGCAGGACGACGTGGCGCCGTTCGACCCGGCGGAGGCCGAGCGGATCATCGCGGAGGAGATCGGGGTTCGCCCGTCCAGGGCCTTCGCGGAACTCGATCCCGTGCCGCTGGCGGCCGCCTCGCTCGGGCAGGTGCACCGCGCCCGGCTGCGGGACGGCCGAGCGGTCGCAATCAAGGTGCAACGCCCGGGGATCCGCGCCCGTATCGCCGAGGACATGGAGGCGCTGGGGGAGCTCGCGGAGTTCCTCGATTCGCACACCGATGCCGGACGGATGTACGATTTCTCGGGGATTCTCGGCGAGATGCGCGCCACCCTGATGCAGGAGCTCGACTACCGACGCGAGGCGAACAACCTTCGCACGCTCGGGGAGAACCTGGCAGAGTTCCAGCGGCTGGTCGTGCCGGTGCCCGTCGAGGATTTCACGACCTCGCGCGTTCTCACGATGGAGTACATGCGCGGGCGGAAGGTCACTGCCGTCGGGCCGCTGGCGCGCCTGGAGATGGATGGCGTCGCCCTCGCCGAGGAGCTCTTCCAGGCCTACCTGAAGCAGATCCTCGTCGACGGTTTCTTCCACGCCGACCCGCACCCGGGCAACGTCTTCCTGACGGACGATGGGCGGCTCGCTCTGATCGACGTGGGAATGGTGGGGCGGCTGACGCCGGATCTCCAGGACGAGCTCCTGCGGCTGCTGCTCTCCATCAGCGATGGCCGGGGCGAGGAGGCGGCGGAGCTGCTCTCGCAGGTCGGTCACCGCACCGAAGGCTTCTCCGAGCACGAGCTGCGTACCCGCATCGTGGATCTGGTGGTGAAGTTCCACGGCGCCTCCGCGCGTCAGCTGCAGATCGGTCGCGTGATGATCGAGGTCACCCGCGCCTCGGCGGAAAGCGGCCTCAAGCTTCCTCCCCAGCTCACCACGCTGGGGAAGACGCTGATGAACCTGGACCAGGTGGGGCGCACTCTGGACCCCGACTTCGAGCCCAACGAGGCGATCCGGCGACACACGGCGGAACTGATGCAGCGGCGCATGCGAAAGAACGCGTCGCCCGCCAACGTATTCGCCAACCTGATGGAGATGAACGAGTTCGTTCAGCGGCTCCCCGGCCGGCTGAACCGGGTGCTCGACTCGGTGGCGGACAACGAAGTGGAGGTCGGGGTCCATCTCCGCGACGGATCCGACCTCCTGGTCGGACTTCAGAAGGTCGCCAACCGCATCGCCATGGGGCTCGTGCTCGCCGCCCTGATCGTCGGAGCGGCGATGCTGATGCAGGTGGAGACGGCCTTCCGTATCCTCGGCTACCCCGGTCTGGCGATGCTCTGCTTCGCCGGCGCCGTGCTCGGCGGGCTCTGGCTCGTCGTCGACATATTCCTCCACGACCGGCGAATGCGACGTGATCGACATTTTTGAAGCCGGGAGCCCTCGCGTGGTGGCGGTCAGTGGGGCCAGCGGGATGATCGGTTCCGCGCTGCTCGATTCGCTACGCACCGACGGCCGGGAGGTGCGCCCCCTGGTGCGCGGCAGCGCCAGGACCGGCGAGATCGCGTGGGACCCGGAAACCGGAACCGTGGACGTCACCGCCATGCGGGGGGTGCAGGCGGTGGTCCACCTGGCGGGCGAGCCGATCGGCGAACGCTGGAATCGGGCAAAGAAGGAGCGGATCCTGGAGAGCCGCCGGAGCGGCACGCGAGCGATCGCCACCGCCATCGCCTCCATGGAGACCCCTCCGGCGGTTCTGGTCAGTTCATCGGGTGTCGGCTACTATGGTGACCGCGGCGGCGAGATCCTGACGGAGGAGGCGTCCACCGGCAGCGATTTCCTCGCGCGGGTGGTGCGCGAGTGGGAGGCGGCCGCCGAACCGGCTGAAGCGGCGGGGATCCGCGTGGTGCGCCTGAGGATGGGTGTGGTGCTATCGAGCAGGGGGGGCGCGCTGCAGCGCCTCCTCCTCCCGTTTCAGCTCGGAGTCGGCGGCCGCATCGGAGACGGGCGGCAGTGGATGAGCTGGATCTCGCTGGCGGATGCGGTGGGAGTGATCCGCTTCGCGATGGATCGCCCGCAGCTCCGTGGGGTCTACAACAGCGTGGCGCCGGAGATGATCACCAGTGCCGACTTCACGCGAACGCTCGGCCGCGTGCTTCACCGGCCGACCCTCTTCCCCGTGCCGGCAACCGCGCTTCGGCTCGCCTTCGGCGAGATGGCCGACGGGACGCTGCTGGTGAGCCAGCGCGCCAGCTCGGAGCGCCTGCAGCAGGCGGGGTATGTCTTCCGGCACCCGACGCTGGAGCGGGCGCTCCGCGCGGATCTGGAAGCCTGAGGGACCGGCGCAGCGAACCAGCGGAGTGCGCGCAGGTTCAGTTCATTTCATCCATCCGGTACTCACCCCGCGCGGGTAGTGCTTCATCAACCCGGGGGCCTCATGCGAAGTCTGCTTTCGCTCCTTCTGCTTTTCTTTCTGACTGGTTGCGGCGGGTTCCGCACGTACACTCGAGCCACCCTGGCGCCGCTGGGAGACGCCTTCGCCTGCGCGTCCGCGCAGCTGGAGGAGATGGGGTACGCGGTGGAGCTGCGGGATTCGGTGGGCGGCGTGGTCCAGGCGCGACGGGAGATCACCGGTCTCACCGAGGCCGCGCGCCGCGGCGCCGCAGCAGCCACCGAGGTGATCACCATCGGTCTCGCCGGCGGGAAGCGCACCCGGTTCGATCAACTGACCGTGCTGGTCTACAACCGTCCGTTTCCCGACGGCAACGCGATCGACGTGACGGCGGGGCTGTTGACCATCGCCGACGACACGTACGAACAGAGTCCGCCGACCACCGCGGCACGGCGTGACGCACGGCGTCTCGCGGGAGCGTGCTCGGCGCTGTAGTATCGCGGCGTGGGCGGGTGTCCCACCCCGGCTCCCCCTTTCGCGGCCCGAGCGCTCGGCGGTATCATCGCCGGGCGCTTTTCCATGCCCGGCCCTCCGGGAGAGGCTCATCGCACCACCAGCGAGGACCCAGATGATCATCCGCCCGTCCGCACTCCGTGCCGCGCTCACCGCGTTGCTGCTCCTCTGCGGCACGTCCGTATCCGCGCAGCAGCAGGCGAACCGGCAGCCGGCCGACCTCGTGGTTACCGGCGCCCGCATCTACACGGTGGACGTGAACCGCCCCGTCGCCGAGGCGATGGCCGTTCGCGGCGGGCGGGTGGTCTTCATCGGCTCCCGGCAGGGAGCGCTGACGCACCGCGGGTCCGCAACGCGGGTCCTGGAGCTGGATGGCCGTACCGTGATCCCGGGTATGGTGGATGCGCACGCTCACCTCGCGGGTCTCGGCAGCGCCCTTCGCACGGTGGACCTCGTGGGCACCCGCTCCTATGACGAGGTGGTACAGCGGGTGGCGGCGCGTGCACGCGAGCTGCCGGCCGGCACCTGGGTGCTGGGCCGCGGGTGGGATCAGAACCAGTGGAGCGACACCCGTTTCCCCACGCACGAGGCGCTTTCCCGCGCGGTCCCCGATCACCCGGTCTACCTGACCCGGGTGGATGGGCATGCCGCGCTCGTCAACGCCGCCGCTCTGCGATCGGCCGGAGTGGTTGCGGCAACCACGGACCCGGACGGCGGGCGGATCGAGCGCGCCTCCGACGGCTCACCCGCGGGCGTGCTGGTGGACGCGGCCATGGGTCTCGTCTCGTCCCGCATCCCGGATGCCCCTCGATCCGAGCAGGTGACGGCGATCCGGGCGGCGATCGCGGAGGCGAACCGGTGGGGGCTCACCGGGATCCACGACGCGGGTGTGGGCGCGGGCACCATAGACCACTACGAGGAGCTTGCGCGGGCGGGTGACTTCAACCTCCGGAACTACGTGATGATCCGGAGCGACGATGCCACGCTGGAGCGCTACTTCCGCCGCGGTCCGCAGAGTGGGCTCCACGATGGCAGGATCTGGATCCGGTCCATCAAGATCAGCTCTGACGGGGCGCTGGGCTCGCGGGGCGCGGCGCTGCTGGAGCCGTACAGCGACGAGGCGAACCACAGCGGGCTCGTGCTCACCTCACCGGAGCGGGTTCGGGAGGTGGCCGGCCGGGCACTCCGTGCCGGCTTCCAGTTGAACACCCACGCCATCGGCGACCGGGCGAATCGCTTCGTCCTCGACGCCTACGAGGCGGCGCTGGCGGAGACTCCGCGCGCCGATCACCGCTTCCGCGTGGAGCACGCACAGATCCTCCATCCGCAGGACATCCCGCGCTTCGCCGCGCTGGACGTGATCCCGTCCATGCAGGCGAGCCACCAGACCAGCGACATGTACTGGGCGGAACGGCGGGTCGGCTCCACGCGGCTGCTCGGCTCCTACGCCTGGCGATCGCTGCTCGACCTGGGCGTTCCGATCCCCAACGGGAGCGACTTCCCGGTGGAGGCGGTGAACCCACTGATCTCCTTCCACAGCTCCATCACACGCCAGGATGCGGACGGCTATCCGGCGGGCGGTTGGTACCCCGCGCAGCGCATGACGCGGGAAGAGGCGCTCCGCTCCATGACCATCTGGCCCGCGTACGCCGCCTTCCAGGAGGAGGTGATGGGCTCGCTGACGCCGGGGAAATATGCCGACTTCGTGGTACTCGACCGCGACATCATGCGCGTCGCACCCGAGGAGATCCTCGGTACCCGGGTGCTGGCCACCTACCTGGGGGGTCGCGCAGTCTACGAGGCGCCTGCCCGTACAGAGAGGTGAGACTGCGGGGAGCGGATCCGGGATCGTACGGGGCTGAAGAACCTTGTCCCCGCGGCAGGTGCCGCGCATCGTGAAGGTCCCCGGATCCGCCCGTCTCTCACCGGAGGTTCAGATGATCTCCCCCGAAGCACAAATTCGCGCGACGATGCTGGCCGCACTCTGCCTCTTCCTGCTGACCGGCACGCCGGCGGACGCTCAGGAAGCCGCCAATTTCGTCCTCCGCATCGGCAACGACACGGTCGCCGTCGAGCGCTACACCCGCTCCGCCACCGAGGTCAACGGTCGCCAGCTGCTCCGTACTCCGCGTGCCACCATCCGCGAGTACTCCGCGCGGCTGGACGGCGCGGGGCACCCCACCGCCATCGAGATCCGCATCTACCGTCCCGGTGAGACGACGCCGATGACCCGCGCCGAGGTGCGCATGATGGCGGATTCTGCACGGGTCACGCTGCACCAGGGTGACAGCACCCGCGTGATGACACTCCCCGCCACGCGCGGCGCCATCCCCTTCCTCGGCTACTCGGTGGGTCTCTACGAGATTCCACTGGCCAGCTTTCGCCGCGGAGCCAGCGCGAGCGCGACGTCCACGCTCCTACCCCTCGGCTCCACCACGCCGTACCAGCTGACCATCGGCGGTGCCGATGGCGACTGGCTCGCGGTCACCAACATCGCCGGTGAGAGCAGGGTGCAGGTGGACCAGCAGGGACGCATCCTTCGCTGGGATGGAACCGGGTCCACGCTGAAGCTCGAAGGTGAGCGGCTCACGCAGCTCGACTTCGACGGCATGGTGGAGGGCTTCCTCACGCGTGAACGCAACGGCCAGGCTCTCGGGAGCCTCTCACCGCGCGACTCGGTGGTCGCGTCGGTCGCCGGCACCGCCGTCAGGGTCGATTACAGTCGGCCCGGGCGGCGAGGTCGCACGATCGCGGGCGGCGTGGTGCCGTGGGGCTCCGTCTGGCGCACGGGTGCCAATGCGGCCACGCTGATTTCCTTCGATCGTGACGTGCTCCTCGGCGATGCGCGCGTTCCCGCAGGCAGCTACTCGCTCTGGACGCTGCCGACGCCCGAGGGATGGACGCTGATCGTCAACAGCCAGACGGGTCAGTGGGGCACGGATCACGACACCGCCCGGGACCTTGTGCGGGTTCCGATGCGCAGCGAGCCGCCCGCCGACCGACCCGAGCAGTTCACCATCGCTGTCCGGCCGGACGGAGACGGTGGTCGCCTGACCCTCACCTGGGACGATGTGCACGTATGGGTGCCGGTTCGGCCGGCACGCTGAACCGAAGGGAATCGGGACGACGGGTAACGGAAGAGCGGCTCCCGCCGGAATGGTGGGAGCCGCTCTTCGTTGCGCCGCCGGAGCTGAGGTCAGCGCGCGTACCGGTGATCCGTCCGATCCTCGCCGTAGCGGATCAGCTCCTCGATCCTGCGGGGGCTCTCGGTGCCCTGCGACTGCGCCAGCGAGGCGCGACCGAGCGCCTCCCGCCACTGGACCTCCGAGAGCTCAGAACGATGCAGCGTGGCGCGCGCGAGCTCCTCCCCGTCCTGCGAGTAGGTGATCGCCCGAACGGCGGCGATGTCCGGATAGTCGCGGAGCAGCTGCTGCACGTGCACGTTGAACAGGTAGAAGAACGGCCCGCTCCGTTCCCAGATCCGCCCGCCGCGGCGCAGCAGGTCGTCTGCCATGACACCGCGAATCTCGAGCACGTTGCCACTGACCGAGGCCTCTGCGTCCGGTCCGAACCACGCCGCCGCCTCGCTCGGGTCGGGCATCACCCAGTCGCGCTCCGGGGTGGAGCAACCGACCATCGTCAGGAGACCCGTCAGCACTGCCGTCCGAAGTTGCACCTTCATGCGCACCGTCTCCATCCCCCTCAGTTCCATTGCCGTGCTCGGTTCCTCCGACCTCCGTGTCGGGCCCGGGAGCGATCATCCGGTACCCTGTACGCCAGGAGTGGATCCCCGCCCGCTGCAGCCACCGTGGCTTGGACCGCCACCCGGGACGGGTCTATATTGGACCCGACGCCACCCGGGAGGCGGGTGGTACCACCGAACGCAGTGAGGTGAGGAGATGGTCAGCGAGAACCAGATGGCACCCGACTTCGAGGTGCCGGCGCACGACGGTTCGCCCGTGCGGCTGTCGGAGCTCCGCGGCAGGCGGGTGATCCTCTTCTTCTACCCGCGCGCCGACACCCCGGGGTGCACGGTGGAGGCGTGCGAGTTCAGGGACATGACGCCGCAGATCCAGGAGCAGGGAGCCATCATCCTCGGCATCAGCCCGGACGGCGTGGAGGCGGTGCGGAAGTTTCGCGAGAAGTTCGATCTCCCGTTCACGCTGCTGGCCGACGAGGACCACTCCGTCGCCGCGGCCTACGGCGTCTGGTCCCGCAAGCAGATGTTCGGCAAGAAGCACATGGGAGTGGATCGCACCACCTTCCTGATCGACGCCGACGGGCGCGTTGAGAAGGTGTTCCGAAAGGTCAAAGCGGAGGGTCATGCGGGGGAGGTTCTGTCCGGCCTGTAACGGCTGTGAAGCGGTGGGTCGCGGTCCTCAGCGGCGCGGAGTCTCGCCGTTCGGCGACGTGCGGGCGCTCAGGAAACCCTGATAGGTGGAGAAGGTCCGCTCCAGGCTTTCCGCGGTGCTCAGGCACATGTCGGCGACGGCGATCGCCTGCATCAGCCGATCGTTGGCGTCGCGCAGCCGTTCGTCCCGCCGATTCATTTCTTCCAGCAGGTGCTCGTCGGATGAGTTCGGTGCGCTGAGCAGAAAGAGCCCCAGCGTGAGCACGGCGCCACAGGTTGCACCCCGGAAGAACGAGCGGGTGCGCTCGACCTCCGCGCCGCCGTCGAAGACGATGATCTGAGCCGCCTTCCGCCTCGCCTTCCACTCCACGATCCGGCGCAGAAGCGTGTTCATCAGATCGGAATCTCCGGTTGTGGGCCCGTGCCGCAGAGCCGGAAAGGACCAACATTCGTGCCACGCGGCGGGGGCGCTGCCCCTGCCCGCGACCACCATCGTTCGTAGACCGGTTGACCGCAGCGGTTAAGCCGCGCCCGATGTTCCCACCGGATCAGCGGCGGAGCCCCGGGTGCAGGGTGGAAAGGGTGAGGAAATCGGTTCCGGTGGAAGCAATGTTTTCGCCTTCCGGAGGAGGTTGGGTGGCACGGCTGGTCCCCGAGCCCGAGGCGGTTACATTGGCGGGGCTCGTGCAGGAGGGCGGGCGGGTGCTCTGGAACGGTGCGCGATCAGCAGCGAGGAACGTGGAGATGGAGAAACAGCAGTCGCCGACGCGCCGCTGGGCGCGGGCGATCCGGGAAGCCGCGGGAGCGCCGGAAGCGCGTGAAGCCGTGAGCGAATTGCTGCGCGAGGCGGTCGCGGTCGCCGGTGCGGGAGCCGGCGCACTTCTGGAGGGTCCCGACTTCGAGCCGACCTGGCGCTTCGGTGTGTCCGAAGGCGAGCTGGAAACACTGCTGGGTCCCGAAACGGCGGCTCGATCGCGTCTGCTGGAGATTTCTGGCTGGCTCGACTCGGTGGAGCTGCTGGAAGTGGAAAGAAACGAGGCCGACGAGGAGGCCGAGAACCTCCACCTGATGATGGTGCCTCTGAGGGTGCGCGAACTGTGCACGGGGGCGCTGCTTCTCACCTTTTCGGGCGGGCCGACACCGCCGGCGGCGTCCCGGGAAGCCGCGGCGGCATTCGCCAGCTTCATCGCCCTGCTGCTGGAGAACTCACGGCTGCAGGAGGAGTCGCGGCACGCACTGCAGAGCCGGGAGCACTTTCTCACCGCGCTGAACCACGAGCTGCGCACCCCGGCGAACGTGCTGCTGCTGAACGCGGACCTGCTCAGCTCCGGCACCTTTGGTGAGCTCCCGCCCCGAATGGCGCAGGCGCTGCACGAGGCGGAGTCCAACGTGCGGCTGATGATCGCCGTGCTCCGCCGGGTGCTCGACCTCGGGCAGCTGGGGGACCAGGCCGCTCCGGAGCGCTCCGAGGTGCTCCACCCGCGCGAGGCCATCGCCGGGCTCCTGCGCCGGATGGAGCCGGCCGCCAAGCGAAAGAACCTGGCGCTCTCGCTGTACGTTCCCCGCAACCTCGCGCCGCTCCAGACGGACCCCGACCGGTTCGAGCGGATCGTGATCCAGCTCGTCTCCAACGCGGTGAAGTACACCTCGGCCGGCGGAATCGACGTGCGCATCGAGCGGGGCCGTCGACAGGTGGGCCCGCACCGACAGGAACCGGTGCTGATCGTGCGCGTCTCGGACACGGGTCGCGGAATCCCGCCCGAGGAGATCGAGCGCGTGTTCGAGCCCTTCGCGCAGGTGGAGGAGGGAGCGCGCGGCGACACCGGACGCCGCGGTGTGGGGCTTGGACTTCCGCTGGCGCGGCAGCTCGCCCGATCGCTGCGCGGCGACATCACCATCGAGAGCAGCGCGGGACACGGCACCACCGCATCACTCTTCCTCCCGTACATCTCCCCCTGACGGAGGGGCCGGCTCCCGCGTGACCCGGACTCCGGCACCTCCTGCCCGGCGGCACGGCACCCGGCGTGCATGGTAGCCGCCACTCGCGGGAGAGCGGCCAGCGCACCTCTCCCGACCCGGGGGCGCGACGACCGATGTCACACCGCTCCGCCCCCGCGCACGACACACCTCAACGACCGGGAAAGCATGAAGGATCGCACGTACAGGGCGGAGGACGGGCGAGAGTGGGTGGTCACGCTGGATGCGCCGGGAAGGCTGCTCGCGGTGGAGCCGTCGCTGGAGCGGAGCGGCGCCAACCTCCCCGAACACCAGATCCAGATCGTGTTCACGTCCGGCGAGGAGAGCTTCAGCGAGGAGTACACGGCGCTGACCCCGCTGGAGGATCTCTCCGACTCGAACCTGAAGGAGTGGTTCGATGCGGCGCGGCGCGGGCACGGCATCTGACGTGCAGCGCGTCAGGGCGAGCGCGGCGGCGGTGACGCAGATCTTCGTCGCAGCGCGCTGAGGAACGGCTGCTTCGAGAATGCTTTCTTTGCCACGAACCCGCCATCCTTCAAGATGGCGGGTTCGTTCAGTTCGGCAGCGAAAGCGTCAGAGGTTCGGGGGCTGGCAGCGCCTGCTGTGGAGCGTCCGCCGAATCCGCGCGCAGACCGAGGGCGTGGCGGGCGGTGGCGCACATGCGGAGGGCCAGCTCCGCGCCGGGCTCCTTGCGCAGCATCGAGGCACGCACCTCCGGGAACCGCGCGGCGATTTCCCCCAGCGCCGCGCGGTCGCGTCGCACCTCCATCAGCAGGTCCACCATTTCGTCCACGAGCTCCAGTATCTCCGGGTAGGAGCCATCGCGCTCGTGCACGTAGAGGGAGAGCTGTGCCTGCTGCACCACCTGCTGAATCCTGCTCTCACTGAGCATCTTCATGGCTCCGCTCCTGCCGGGGTATCGCGGCACCGCCGGCGGGGAGGAGCCGGGCGGTCAGCCGCCGGTGAGGGTGTCCATCGGCACTTCGGCGTGAGGCGTGACCTGCGGGGGTACCGCGGGCGATGCGGGCGCGCACCAGGCCCACCCGGCCCCGCCGCGCGTCCAGGCGGTATCCGCCTGTACCACGTTGCCACCCACCCGCTGCCGGGTCTGCTGTTGCTGCTGAGCGCCCCGGCGGGCCATGCGGTCACGCTGCGACTGTGTGAGAACTCTGCAAGCGGTGGTCCGCTGTTCGGGGCTGAGCACCTCACCCACCGCCGCCGAGGCGCGGCGGTTGTTCTCACGAAGCTGGTTCAGCGCGGGCTGTGCCGCGGAATCCACCAGGATGAAACCGCGCTGCTGCGCCCGCGCCGGGTTCTGCTGCCTCAACTGCTGCACGAGCGGGGCATTCTCCCGCCGCACCGCTTCGGCGATGGAGTCCAGCGCGGTCACCTGCTCGGAGGTCAGACCGATCTCCTGGCGATAGCCGAGCAGCGCATACACCGGCGGCGGCTCCACCGCGGTCGGCGGCAGGGCGCGCGGAGCGTTCGCGGGATCCGGCGCGGCATAACAACCCGTGAGCACGAGCAGTACGGCAAGTGTGGCTCTCCTCATCCTCGATATCTCCCTTTGACTTTGTCGTGCGCCATGCGGGCGGCGCCACTGCGGCCCCGGGGGCGCGCGCGATGTTCGTGCCGGCCAGCACTGGACACCTACCCGCAGAAGTGGTGTATGATCCCGCTGAAGCGGCGCACCGCGCCGACGATACCCCGGGAAGTGGGCGAGATGGCCGACCGAAGCAAGAAGGAGAAGAAGCCGCTCAGCGCGGAAGTGTGGCTTGAAGCCAGGGCGCTGGTGTGGGCGCACCGCAGGCACCTCGCGATCGGCTTCGCGCTGATGATCGTCAGCCGACTTGCGGGGCTGGTGCTCCCCGCGAGCACCAAGTTCGTCGTGGACGACGTGCTCTCCGGCGGCCGGACGGAGCTGCTCGTGCCGATCGCCGTCGCCGTCGGGGCTGCCACGCTCGTGCAGGCGGTCACATCCTTCTCCCTCTCCCAGGTGATCAGCGTCACCGCACAGCGGGCGATCACGGAGATGCGCCGCCGGGTGCAGGCGCAGGTGGTGCGGCTCCCCGTCGGCTTCTTCGATTCCACGCAGAGCGGCGTCCTGATCTCCCGCATCATGACCGACGCGGAGGGGATCCGGAACCTCGTGGGCACCGGGATCGTGCAGCTGGTCGGTGGCACCATCACGGCGGCCTTCGCGCTCGCCATCCTCTTCTGGCTCAACTGGCAGCTGACTCTCGCCATCCTCCTCCTTCTGGCAGTCTTCGGTGGGGTGATGGCGCTGGCGTTCACGCGACTGCGGCCGATCTTCCGGGAGCGGGGCGAGATCAACGCCCGCGTCACCGGCCGACTGGCGGAAACGCTTGGCGGCATCCGGGTGGTGAAGGCGTACGGCACGGAGAAGCGTGAGGACCGCGTGTTCACCCGAGGCGCGCATCGCCTCTTCCGCAATGTGGCGAGCACCATCACCGGGATCTCCGCCGTGAACGCCTTCGCCAGCGTCGTGGTCGGCGCGGTCGGCGTGCTGATCATCCTGGTGGGCGGCGGAGCCATCATCGCCGGCACCATGACGCTCGGCGACCTCCTGATGTTCATCGTCTTCACCGGCATGATGGCGGCTCCCGTCATCCAGATCGCCTCCATCAGCACACAGATCAGCGAGGCCTTCGCCGGGCTCGACCGGATCCGTGAACTGAACGCACAGACCACCGAGATGGAGGAGGACCGCGATCGCGCGCCTGTCAAGGAACTGCGAGGGGAAATGGAGTTCCAGGACGTTCACTTCGAGTATGCCGAAGGCGTTCCGGTCCTCAACGGAGTCAGCTTCCACGCCCCGGCCGGCACCACCACCGCGCTGGTCGGCTCCAGCGGATCGGGAAAGAGCACCCTCCTGTCACTCGCCATGGCCTTCCACAATCCCACGCGCGGTCGTGTGCTGGTGGATGGCCGCGACCTCGCCGGCATGCGCCTGCGCGACTACCGGACGCAGCTCGGGGTGGTGCTCCAGGACAACTTCCTCTTCGACGGCACCGTCACCGAGAACATCCGTTTCGCCCGTCCTGACGCGTCCGAGGAGGAGGTCCGCTCCGCGGCCCGCGTGGCGCACTGTGACGAGTTCGTCCGCTCCTTCCCCGACGGTTACGACACCGTGGTCGGCGAGCGGGGGATCAGGCTCTCGGGCGGCCAGCGGCAGCGGATCGCCATCGCCCGCGCGATCCTCGCCGATCCTCGCATCCTGATCCTCGACGAGGCGACTTCCAGTCTGGACAGCGAGAGTGAGGCGTTGATCCAGGACGGGCTCCGCCGCCTGAGGCAGGGACGTACCAGCTTCGTGATCGCGCACCGTCTCTCCACCATTCGCAGCGCGGACCAGATCCTCGTTCTGGAGGACGGCAATGTAGTGGAGCGCGGGACTCACGCGGAACTGATGCGGCTGGGAGGAAGGTACCGCGAGCTGCACGATCGTCAGTATGCCTGGGAATCGGACCGGTTCATCAACCCGGGTGAAGATTTCACCGACGAGCCGGAGGTGGAGGTCCCCAGGATCCCAAGCACGCGGGCAACGGCGCTGTAGCGACTCCCGATCGGCACCGATGGGCGAGGCCCCTCGATCCATCCAGGATCGAGGGGCCTCTTCTCTGTTGCCGCGAGCCATCATCGCTGCCGGCCGGCCCGCCCTTTCACTCCGCGCCGGCCAGGATCATCGACCCCCTCAGAAGATCCGGCCGCTCGCCGTGACCGTCCTCCCCGCATAGCGCTCCATCTCCAGCTCCTCCAGCACCCACCGCCCCCGGTCGTGGCGGACGGTACACGAGAAGTCGTGCCGTACCCGCTCGCCTGTCTCCCGCGCCTGTTCCACGTAGGAGACGATGCGGAAGCGCCGCTCCCCGAGCGTCTGCGTGGTGCTCTGGTCCGGTGCAGGGAACGTCTCCACCGAGAAGTCGCCGTCCATCTGCCGGGCGACCTGTCGCGCGCAGTAGAAGAACGCGCTGGCTTCGGTGGCCACGGGTGCGAAGGAGGAGAAGGGCTGGGCGAGTCGCTCAGCCGCGAAGCCCGCGTACCAGTCGGCCAGCGTGGGCGCGTTGCGTACCAGCATACTGCCGCCGCCGGCCAGGAAGAGGAGGATCACGAACCCCCAGAGCAACTGCCGACGCCGCCAGGAACGGCGGACGCTCGCCAGGTCCATCCCCTCCCGGTGGGTCCAGCCGCAGTGCAGACAGCGGCGCCCCGCGTAGGGGAGGCGTTTCAGGCAGCTCGGGCAGGTTCGATTCGGCATTTGCGGCTCCCGGTCGAGGCGGCGGCGGCGTGTTGGCGAACCAATAACTGCATGGCTCATACCACGTTATGCCGTGTCGGCAACGGGCAGGGACGCGGGGAGGGCTGCGGCCGTCAGGAATCGTCCGCTTCGGCTCCGGAGAGGTGGGTGCCGCGACTCGATGTGACCCGCTCGGTGAGCACGCAGACGATCAGCTGCATGGCGAATACCGTGCCGAGCACGATCTCCATCGGCTGATCGTTGAGCCAGTAGACGCAGGCGAGGGTGACGACCAGCGATGCGAACACCGTCAATCCCAGCATGCCGCGGCGCCCCATCAGCCGGTGGAGCGCGACGGGTGTGGCCACGATGGCACCCGCCGCGCCCAGGTACACCATCTCCAGGTCACCGGTGTCGAGCCCGACGAACGCCGCAAACCAGCTGGCGGCGAACGCCCCGGTCGCAGCGACGGTGAAGAGGAAGCTGAGGGTGGCCGCGCCGGCCCGGCGTATCCAGCGCCCGCACCGCTCCAGTCGCCCCGGCGTCCGGAGCGGCTCAGGCGATGCAGGTGGCTGCGCCGCCGGCATCATCGAGGTCGGCTCCGCATGCAGGCGGAACGATTCGGCCCACCTCGTGTCGCGCGCCAGGCGGGAGGACCCCGACGCCTCCTCACCGGCGTACAGGGTCTCGTCCAGAAGCTGGGTGGCGTCGGCGTGGGAATCATGGAGGACGAGCTCCCGTGCGTCCACCCGCCGCTCCGGTGCCCCGGCTCCGGGCGCGGAGCGCGCGCCGCCGGCGGCGACCCTCGCCAGCACCGGCGCCAGCTCGTCGGCGAATGCGGCGGCGTGCGGAAAGCGCTCCAGCGGCGACTCGGCGAGCGCCCGCTGCAGCAGCACGGGGAGCGCCGGGTCGATGGATTCCAGCCGACGTCGCGCCACGGAGAGGGAGCGGGACAGTTCCATCCGCAGCTGGCGGGGTTCGGGTGTGACGAACGGCCGCTGCCCGGTAAGGATCTGGAAGCCGACCGCCCCGAGGCTGAAGACGTCCGTGGCGGGGGTGAGCCGCCCCTCCCCTCGAAGCTGTTCGGGCGAGGCGAACGCAGGGGAAAACGGCGATCGCCCCGCGATCGTCAGATGGGTGACCGTGTCGCCATCGGCGCTGGTGAGCTCGGCGATTCCGAAGTCGAGCACCTTCACGCGCACCTCTCCCACCCGGTCGCCGCTTTCCTGGAAGATGTTGCCCGGCTTCACGTCGCGGTGGATCAGCCCGGCCCGGTGGCCCGCGGCCAGCCCGCGCGCCGCCTGTTCCAGGATGGAGAGCGCGGTCGGTACAGCGGGCGGGCCCTTCCGCTCCAGCCGCGAGGCGAGGTCCTCCCCGCGCAGCAGCTCCATGACGATGAAGTCGAGCGCGAGCTGCGGGTCGGTGCCGAAGTCGTAGACCGGATACCACGCACGGGTGGTGGAGCGCCGCGGCGGCCCTCGCCTCCCGGTGAAAGCGGGCGCGCAGGCGCTCGTGCGCCAGCCGGTCGGGCGCGGCCACAGTGATCACCTTCACCGCGACCTCCCGACCGAGCTGCCCGTCGCGCGCCCGGTACACCGCGCCCATCCCACCGCGGCCGATCACCTCTTCCACGAGGTATCGACCCATCAGGGTTCGCCCGGCGAGCAGACCTTCAATTCCGGAGATCGTGGGCACGGTGACTCGTGTCGGGGTGCTGGAGCTGAGGCGGCGCGCACGTCGCGCAGGAGATCGCTCCCGCATCTCTCTACGGAAATGATACTCCCGCGGATTCAGACCGCCAGCCCCGGGATGCGTTCCGCCTCGGCTCCGGGAAACGCACCCGAGACCCGGCCCTCTCCGCCCTCTCCGCCCTCTCCGCCCTCTCCGCCCTCTGCCTCCTCTGCCTCCTCTGCCTCCTCTGCCTCCTCTCCTCCTCTGCCTCCTCTGCCTCCTCCGCCTCCTCTGCCTCCTCTGCCTCCTCTGCCTCCTCTGCCTCCTCTGCCTCCTCTGCCTCCTCTGCCTCCTCTGCCTCCTCTGCCTCCTCTGCCTCCTCTGCCTCCTCTGCCTCCTCTGCCTCCTCTGCCTCCTCTGCCTCCTCTGCCTCCTCTGCCTCCTCTGCCTCCTCTGCCTCCTCTGCCTCCTCTGCCTCCTCTGCCTCCTCCGCCCACTCCGCCCACTCCGCCCACTCCGCCCATTCTGTCATCCTGAGCGAAGCGAAGGATCCCGCCGCGTCATCGGCACGATGCGCCGACACATGTTCAACGCCACACCTTCGTGACCGCCAGCATCCGGTAACCGCTGCCACTTCCGTGCGGGATCCTTCGCTTCGCTCAGGATGACGGGAAAGCGCGATGGCTGGAAAGCACCCTGACCGCAATCACCCGGACCGGGGATCACCAGGACCGATAATCCACCCCTTCAGCGCGGCAGTCCGCCGAAGCGCCGCTCCAGGTCGCGCAACAACACCCGCGCCGCATTGCGCCCCGACGCGCCCATGATGCCGCCGCCGGGGTGTGTGCTCGCCCCCGTCAGGTAAAGCCCCTTCAGGTGCGTACGGTACCCCGCCGCACCCGCGAACGGGCGCAGCGCGAACATCTGGCTCACGCTCATCTCCAGGTGCATCACGTTGCCGCGGTAGAGCCCGAGCTCACGCTCCAGCCAGAGCGGATGCTGGAACAGCGAACCCACGATCTTTTCGCGCGTCCCGGGGGCGTAGCGCTCGAAAGCGGTGAGGATGCTCTCCTCCACCCGCGGCGCGATCTCGTCCCAGTTCCCGTTCGCCAGCTCGTAGGGGAAGTACTGCGCCCAGAGCCAGAGGACCTCCCCACCGGGTGGAGCGAGGGTGGGATCCACGGCGCTGAAGCTCATCGCCACGATGGGCGGATCGGCCGCCGGCTCGCGGCGCTGGTGGCCCTGGGTGGGGCGTGGTCGCCGGGAGCGGTGTGGGTATGGCGCTGGTGCGGGGCGATCACCTGCTCACCACCGCCTACCGCTGCGCCACCCGCACGGGCAGCCCCCACTTCGTGGAGCGGTTCGCCATGGCCGTGGAGCGCACCGTGGCGGGTGAGATCGCGCACGGCCGGGCCGCCGGGCGCTTCCTGGATCTGGCGGAGTACCACGCCATCGCCCGGGGCAAGGCGGGGGAGCTGCTCGGCTGCGCTCTCTCCGTGGCGCCGACGATCCTGGCACCGGCGCGCACCACGGAGTTCCACGAGCTGGGTGCCGGCTTCGGCGTGGTGTACCAGATGCTGGACGACCTGCTGGACCTCTGCCCGTCCACCGACACGGGCAAGCCGGCGCTTTCCGACTTCGCCCAGCGCCACTGGACCTGGCCGCGAGCGGTCGGCGCTGTGGAGCGCGAAGCCGCGTCGATCGGGGAAAGCAGCGACAGCGGGCAGACTCCCAGCGGAGCGCTCCTCGATCGCGTCCCGCGGGATGGAGAGCTCCGTGCATTCTTCGCGCGTCACAGCCGCTCCTTCTCCTTCGCCACCCTCTTCTTCTCCTCGGCGGACTCCGCCGGGGTGGCCCGGGTCTACGCATTCTGCCGCTGCACGGACGACCTGGCGGACGCGCCGGAGCTGGACGCCGCCCACAGCTCGGCGCTGCTCAACGAGTGGCTCACCCTGTCCCGCCGCGCCTACGCCGGCCACACCACCGGGATCGGCTTCCTGGACCGCGTGATGAGCGAGATGGCGGCGGCGGGGGTGCCCTTCGTCTACGTGGAGGAACTGGTGGAAGGGATGCGGATGGACCTGCTTGGAGATCGGTACGCGTCACTCGCCGATCTGCGCCGCTACACGTACCGGGTTGCGTCCGTGGTGGGCCTCTGGATCTCTGAGCTGTTCGACGTCCGAGATCCGGACACCCTGCGCCGGGCGGAGGCGATGGGTCACGCCATGCAGCTGACCAACATCATCCGTGACGTGGGTGAGGACCTGCGGGCCGGGCGCCGTTATCTCCCGGCCGACCTGATGCGGCGGCATGGCGTCTCGGCGGAGTCGCTCGCGGCGGCCACCGTGCCGCCCGCCGGCTGCGCGGCGCTGATGGAGGAGCTGATCGCCGCCGCCGACGCCGCCTATCGCGTGGGCTTCGCCGGCATCCCGCGCCTGCCGCGCTCACTCCGGCTCCCGGTGGGTGTCGCGGCTCACGTGTACCGGGGGATTCTCGCTGAGGTGCGACGGCTCGGATACGACAACCTCGGACAGCGTGCGCACACGTCCGCCGGGCGGAAGCTGCTGCTGGCGGCGCGAGCCCTGCACCGCTGCTGGCAGGGCGTGCCGGATGGGTCGCGACGGGAATGCTGATCGGCGTGCGTGTCCTCGGCGTCGTTGCGACCCGCCACCCGGCGGCCAGTGTGCTGCTGCATCCGCTCGGAGCGCTCGCCGCGGCAGCGCTCGGCCTGGATTCGGCGATCGCCACACGACGCGGCGACGCGGTCTGGACGGGGCGATCCGTCGTTCTCGTACCGGCGGCCACTGAGCCACTCTCGATCGAAACGGAGGATGGATGACGGAGACGGAGGAGATGGTGATCCTGGTCGGCCCCGCCGACGAGGAACTCGGGATAATCGAGAAGCTGGCGGCGCACCGTGCCGGGCTGCTGCATCGCGCCTTCTCGATCTTCCTGATCAACGCCGCCGGAGAGATGCTCCTCCAGCAGCGGGCGGACGGCAAGTATCACAGTGGCGGCCTCTGGTCCAACGCGTGTTGTGGCCACCCGCGGCCGGGAGAGACCACCATCAACGCCGCACGCCGCCGTCTGGGCGAGGAGCTGGGGATCCAGTGCGAGCTGACCCACCTCTTCCACTTCACCTACTCGGCTCACCTGGAAGCGGGGCTCGCCGAGCACGAGCTGGATCACGTCTTCGTCGGTCGGTGCAGCGAGGATCCGGTCTCCGACCCGGAGGAGGTGGGTGACTGGCAGTGGATCGGCCTCGATCGGGCCAGGGAGTGGCTGCAACGGGAACCGGAGGCGTTCACTGCCTGGTTCGGACCCGCCTTCGACCGACTCCTCGCCCCGCAGCTCCAGACCTGATCGCCAACGGCATCGGCTCGCCGGGCGCCAGCATCAGCAGCTTCCCTTCCGGCCACCTGGTGCAGACCATCGTGGCTTTCGGCATGCTGTGCTTTCTCTGGATGCGGGCCACGCGCGCGACGGGTGAACGGTTATCCGCCGGCGCGCTGTTCCTGCCGGTGATCGGCGTCGCCACGTTGGCGCGGCTGCGCCTCGGTGCCCACTGACCCAGCGACATGGCCGCGGCCGCGCTGATCGGCGGTGCCTGGCTGGCGATGGTACTCATCGCCCTGGGGCGCGCAGAACGGCGTGCGGAGGGCGGGATCCCTGGCGCCCCGGGAAGTGGATCGGTCTGCCTCTTGCACCCCGCGGAGCTCTCTCGGAGAGAAGCATCCGTGCAACCAGAACGGGGAGCGAAGAGATGTTCAGAAAGGGTCTGCCGGTGACTGTGATGTCGCTGGCTCTGGTGGGATGGGGATGTGAGGATCACTCCGGCGGGCGTCCCGCGGACATGGGAGCGGGGCGGCCGGACACGACCGCGACCGGAACCGCCGCGGAGACCCCCGCGCCGCGCGTCATGGAGGGTGCGGGCGTCGGTGCCACCCCGGCACCGGGTACCGTGCCTGTGGATACCACGCTGGCTCCGGACACCCCGGCGGTCAACCGCTGATCTCGGCGGCCGGGATGGAGGACCCGCTGCGCTTTCTCGCGCTCGGCGATTCCTACACCTGCGGCGAGGGTGTGGGTGAGGGGGAGCGCTGGCCGGACCATCTTGTGGCGCTCCTCAGGGGGGAGGGCATCGCCCTGGCTCCCCCCGAGGTGATCGCCCGCACCGGCTGGACCGCGGACGAGCTCGCCGCCGGTCTCCGGGCGGCGTCGCCAATCGGTTCCTTTGCGCTGGTGTCGCTACTGATCGGGGTCAACGACCAGTACCGGGAGCGGCCGGTGGAGGCGTACCGCCCCGCATTCCTCGAACTCCTCCGCTACGCCGTCGGGCGCGCGAGTGATGAGCCCCGGCGGGTGCTCGTCCTCTCCATCCCGGACTGGAGCGTCACCCCCTTCGCCGCGGACCGTGACGCGGAGGAGATCGCGCGGAGAATCGATGCGTTCAACCAGGTAAACTCCGAAGCGGCACGAACCGCGGGCACCCATTACGTGGACATCACTCCGATGACCCGGCTGGCCGGAGCCGGTCAGCTGGTGGAGGACGGGCTGCACCCGGCCGGGAGCATGTACGCAGAATGGGCGCGGCTCGCTCTCCCCCACGCGCGCCGCGCCCTGGCTGCCGCCGATCCCCTCTCCATGACCGACCCGCCGGAAACGCACCACACCTCTTCGTCCGCGACCCCGATCACCTGAGCGAAAACCCGCTCGCTCCGGACCGCGCCACCTCCCCCACGCGGAGTTCCCGGAGATAGACCCTGTCCCCGAACTCCGAAGCGTCGCCGTTGGCCGCGTTGGCCGCCACGTTCAGCGTGACCTCACCGATGCGGTCGGGTGCCAGCCACACCACCGTCCATCTCGCCACGCCGGCATCCACCGGGCGGCTGCCGGTGCGCGTGTGCTGCGCGTAACGCACACCCCCGGCCTCCACCACCTCCACCCCGGCGTCCCGGACACCAAGCTCCCCCGCCTGAGCGCCACCGGCGTCGCGGATGGCGAGCTGAAAGCCGCCCCGACGCAGCTCCGGGTTCCGCAGAACGATGGAGAGCAGGTAACGCTCGCCGGGTGTGTACGCCTCCGGAAGCCCCCGGATCTCCAGTGAGCCACCGGGCTCGTTCAAATCATGATCGAAATGGCAGCTGGCGCACGAAGGTTCCGAGAAGCCGCCGGTGTGACCGGGCGGCGGCCGATGCTCGTACAGGGCGACAGCCGGCACCGCCAGCAGTGTGAGCACCGGAAGCAGCGCCGCTGCCACCCCGGCTCTCATCGCACGCGTGCTCTGCCGATGGTGTTGGTGTCCGTGCCGAACCAGATCTCCCCCGTCGGTTGATGGAAGACCATGTGACGCACCGTGCCGCCGCCGCTCTCGATCGGCGTGGAGCTGAAGAACCGCTCCATGGCCGGATCGAAGCCGATCATCCGGTTCGGATTCACTCCGGATTCCACGAACCAGACCCGGTCCCGGTCGTCGATGGCCATGGCGTACGGCTGCGAGGAGCCACCGCCCGGCGTCGCCCACTCCCGCACCTGCCCGTTCGACGGGTCCAGGCGGCCGAGGTAGCCCCGGGCGTAATCCACGTACCAGACACCGCCGTCGCTGGTGAGGCCGATCCGGCGTCCACGCGCATCGGCCGCCGGCAGCTCGAACTCGCGAAGCTGCATGGTGGCGGGATCCACCGTGCCGATCCTGTTGGAGCCGAACTCGTTGAACCAGGGCCGCCCGTCCGGCGAGACCACGATCCCGTAGGGGCGGGAGCGCTCGGTCGGCACCGGGATCAGCTCCACGTCTCCCGTGGCGGTGGTGAGCCGGCCCACGAAGTTGCCGCCCTGCACTGTGAACCAGATATTGCCGTCGGGTGCGAACGTTAGCGTATGAGGGTCGCGCGCCGCGGGATCCGGCATCTCGAAGCGCGTGATCTCCCCCGTCGAGGGATCCATCCTCCCGATGTACGCGTCCCGGTTCCCCGCCACCCAGACGTGGCCGTCGGGTGCGACGATCACGTTGTGCGGCCCGGAGCCTTCGCTCAGCTCGAAGCGGCGGAACTCGTCGGTGGCCGGGTCCAGGTAGGCGACGTAGTCGGAGCGCTGGCCCACGAACCATGTGCGACCCTGCCCATCCACGTACGGGTCACGCGGGCGGGACTCCGCGTAGGGCACCGTCCACTCGCGGATCTCCACCGTGCCGGCGGCCACGGCGGTGTCGCTCGCGATCCCGGGGGTCTGAACGGCCGGCGCGAACGCCAGAAGAGCAAGCATCATCATCACTTCGCCTCCTTCAGGGGATCGGCTCTCTCTCACCATCGGAGGGTACTCCCGTCGATCCGCTCGCGCAACCTCGCGGCGATGGGGATGTTTACCGCCCGCGACCTCCCGTTGTATCTTCCCGGAGCCGCGATCGCGGTTTCGCACCAATCCGGAAACCTCAACCGACAGGCACTCGTGAGACAGACCGCACGTGCCGGTTTCTGCCTGACCCTGGGCGTGGCGATCTCCGCATGCGCTTCCACTGGCGCCATCCCCACCCCGGGCGGCGCGGACCTCTCTCAAGCGGCGGCCGCCATCACCACAGACGCCCTGCTCCGCAACATCTCCACCCTTGCCTCCGATGAGTTCGAGGGTCGTGCGCCCGGCGGGCGCGGGGAGGAGCTCACCGTCGGCTTCCTGACCGACGAGTTCCGCCGGCTGGGGCTGCAGCCCGGAAACCCGGACGGCACCTTCGTCCAGAACGTGCCGCTGATCGGGTACACCAACCAGACGCAGACCACCTTCCGGCTCGGCGACCGTACCCTGGAGCCGCGCCCCCTCGAGGACATCGTCGCGGTCTCGCGCCGCTTCGTCCCCGAGCTGCGCGTGGACGATTCCGAGCTGGTCTTCGTCGGCTACGGCGTGGTCGCGCCCGAGTTCGGGTGGGACGACTTCAAGGACGTGGACGTGCGCGGCAAGACGGTCGTCATGCTGATCAACGACCCGCCCGTTCCTCTCGCTTCGGACCCGACCCGGCTGGACCCGCGATATCTTCCGGGGCAGGCGATGACCTACTACGGTCGCTGGACCTACAAGTACGAGATCGCCTCGGAGCGCGGCGCGGCGGCCGTGCTCATCGTCCACGAGACGGAGCCGGCGGGTTATCCGTTCTCGGTGGTGACCGGGAGCTGGGGGCGCGAGAACTTCGACATCCGGCCGGAGGGACGGCAACGAGGGGCGTGTGGCGGTGGAGGGGTGGATCACGCGCGACCACGCCGTGGAGCTCTTCCGCGCCGGCGGGCAGGACTTCGAGGCGCTCAAGCAGTGCCGCGCGCACCCGGGCGTTCCGGCCGGTGCCGCTGGACGGGACCGCCAGCTTCCACGTGCAGGCGCAGACCCGGATTACCCCTCGCGCAATGTGATCGCGCTGCTCCCCGGCGCCGATCCGGAGCTTCGCAACGAGTACGTCATCTACACCGCGCACTGGGATCACCTGGGCGTGGACCCGAACCTCGAAGGTGACCAGATCTTCAACGGCGCGGTGGACAACGCCACGGGCACGGCCGGGCTCTCGAGGTTGCCCGGGCATTCACCGCGCTGCCGCAGGCACCCCGCCGCTCCATCGTCTTCCTGGCGGTCACGGCGGAGGAGCGCGGCCTGCTCGGCGCCAAGCATTACGCGCAGAACCCGCTCTACCCGCTGGAGCGCACGCTGGCCAACATCAACATGGACGCGATGAATCAGTGGGGGCGCACGCGCGACATCGTGGTGGTCGGCTCCGGGAACAGCACGCTGGAAGAGATCCTCGCGGAGGCGGCCGGGCGGCAGGGCCGCGTGACTGTCGGCGATCCGGAACCTGAGAAGGGCTTCTTCTACCGCTCCGATCACTTCGAGTTCGCGAAGATGGGCGTTCCGGCGCTGTACATCGACTCGGGGATCGATTACATCGGGCGCCCGGCCGGCTGGGGCGAGGAGCGGCGGCGCGAGTATACGGAGAACGACTACCACGCCCCGTCAGACGAGGTGAAGCCCGGCTGGGAACTCAGCGGGCTGGTTGAGGACCTCCAGCTGCTCTTCGACGTGGGGTACCGGGTGGCGCAGGGGGATGTGTGGCCGGAGTGGTATCCGGGCACCGAGTTCCGCGGCGTCCGGGAGCAGTCGCTCCGTCGCGGCGGCGACTGAGCTGAAACGAGGAGTCCGGCGATCACTCGCCGGACTCCTCGCATCCCCGCCGATAGCCGCCGCGGACCCGCTGTCACCCTCGCCGCCCCCCTGTCACCCCAGGACGCCAGGCGCCTCCCTGGCGCCCGCCGGTCACCCCCGGTCCCCGTCACCCCCGGGTGCCCCCCCTGTCACCCCCGGGCGCCCCCCTGTCACCCCCGGTCCCCGTCACCCCCGGGCGCCCTCCTGTCACCCCCGGGCGCCCTCCTGTCACCCCCGGGCGCCCTCCTGTCACCCCCGGGCGCCCCCTGTCACCCCCGGGCGCCCCCCCCCCTGTCACCCTGAGCGAAGTCGAAGGGTCCCCCTCCGCCGCCCTCACCGGAGCGGCAATCGCGGGGTGACCACGTCCCCGGAATCCCACGGACCCGGAGACGGACCCTTCGACAGCCCTCGGGGTGACGACACTCTGCCTGCCCGCCCTCGGGGTGACACCGCCGTGGCACCCTCTCCGACTCCCCTCCCGCGGCACGAACCCCTCTCCCTCTCCCGCCGCCTCGCCCCCTACCTCGCCGCCGTACCTCCGCCCAGCGGCCGCCTCACCATGGTCGCTTCCTGCAGGGAATTGCTGTGGTCCCCCTCCAGCCGGGCCCCCGCCTCCTGGTCCACGAACAGGTAGGCGCGCCGGTGCATCTGCACCATCGATCCCGGCACCATCGCGGTGAGCGGCCCCTCGGCGGAGGCACGGATGGCGTCGGCCTTCCCCGCGCCGCTCGCGAGCAGCACCAGTTCCCGCGCCTCCATGATGGTGCCGATCCCCATGGTGATCGCGTGCCGGGGCACTTCATCCATGGACTGGAAGAACCGGGCGTTGTCCTCCCGCGTCGCCTGGCTCAGCGTCTTCACACGCGTACGTGATCCCAGCGAAGAGCCCGGCTCGTTGAAGGCGATGTGACCGTTGCTCCCGATCCCGAGCACCTGCAGGTCCATACCGCCCACTCGCTCGATCTCCCGCTCGTACCACTCACAGTGCGCCTCGATGTCCATTACCATCCCGTTGGGCACGTTGACGAAGCGCCGGTCCACGTTGATGTGATCGAACAGGTTGTCGCACATGAAGCGGTAGTAGCTCTGCTCGTGGTCGTGCGACACCCCCACGTACTCGTCCAGGTTGAAGGTGGTGATCTTGGAGAAGTCGAGCCCTTCGTCCCGGTGCATCCTGATCAGCTCGCGATAGAGGGGGAGCGGAGTGGAGCCGGTGGCGAGCCCCAGCACCATGTTGGGCTTCCGCAGCAGCCGGTCGGCGATCAGTTTGGCCGCCTCGCGGCTCGCCGTCTCGAAATCGTCCTTGATGATCACCAGCATGGTTCTTCCTCTGCTCTCGGTCTCTGGACGTGAGGGGGGTGGGCGCTTCAGGGCTTCAGTTCGCGGGGTGGGGCACCGTCGCTGGTGACCCATGCAGTCCACCAGAGGTCGCGCAGCATCTCCGCGCCGGCTGCCAGGCGCCGGGCCGCGAAGGCGCGGTTCTCCGGTCGCGTGTTCTCCTCGCCGAAGGGGCTGACGCGATCGATCTCGTAAAGCTCCTCCACCCGCGCGTTGGATTCACGGAGGAAGTGGAGAACGGCCGGGCGTACCTCCGGGAACACCTGCGCCGGCGCCCCCATCGCCGCCTCCACGTGCTCCTGTCTCACCTGCGCGCGCACGAAGCCGGACTCGAACCGGGAGTGGAACCGATCGTCGGTGGCGAAGCCGCGCGGGTTGTCACCCACCCAGCCGTTGTGGTGGATGGTGGTGTGCGCGGGATTCGAGCCGTCGGCGACGTAGTGCCCGAGGACGCCCGCGTCGTTGATGATCCGCTGCTCGATCCAGGCACGCTCGCGAGGGTCCGTGCTCCCGCGCCACTCGCGGAAACCGACACGCAACCGCTGCGTCAATTCGAGGATCCGGTAGGGCAGAAGCCCCGGGCCCGGGATCTCGAAGCCGTGCGTGTTCAGCGAGTCGAGGTAGGCGAAACGGTCCCGGGCCCTGAAGACCGACTCCGGCAGCCCTTCGAAGTTGATGTAGTGCTCGGAGGAGTGGGCGGCGTTCATCGCCGGGTCGAGGTCGCGCTCCTCCCGTGCCTTCCACCGATCCGGCTCCGGGTTCAGGTACGACAGCTGGTCCGCGGCGTCCCGGAAGAAGGCGGGCATCTCCGAGGGTAGCGCGTGTGCCGCCGCGAGGCCCACCATGCGGTGTCCCTCGTTGCCCCAGCGGCGGAGTGCGTCGTCGTCCCCGGTCCCGGGTGCGGGTACGGGAGCAAGGAACAGGGAGGACAGCAGTGCGTTCAGGAACATCGTGATTTCACCCGGTGCCGGTGCGGTCCTCGCATGCGTGAGAGCGGAGTTGCCAGATACTCCGCAGCCGGGGCAAGGTTCGTGTCGGCGGTCATCCACCGGGGCGGCGTCCCGGACACTGGTCTGCGAATTGCCCCTCACGCCGGCCGGTCAGGACGATCGCGCAATCGACCGCACGAACCAGGAGAAGCAAGATGAAGCGCAGCACGATTTATCTCACCACGCTGCTCGCGGCAACCCTTCCCGCGGCCACGTTGAGCGGCTGTGACGATGGCTTCCAGGCGGTGGACATGGACGAGGGCGGCGTTCCGGGCGGCCCGGCCGGCACCGCGCGCGGCCCCACCGACGCCGCCTACCGGGATGCCGCAACCGGCACCGTCGGCACCGACGCCTCCCCCACGGTGGTGACGGGTGATGGGCGTGAAGGGCCGGACACCGTATATTCTCCGGCCGGAGCACAGCAGCAGCCCGATACCATCCGCTGAAACGAAGGAGGAGTGATGAAGGAGAACGTCGGCGGCGCGGACCAGCTCCTGCGCACCATCGTCGGGCCGGCCATGATCACCGCCGGTCTCACCCGCTTCGGGGCGTCCCGCGGCCGTACCCTGGGTCTGGTCGCGCTCGTGGGCGGCGTCCTGATCCTGGAGAGTGCGATCACGCGGACCTGCTCGCTGAACGCGATCTTCGGCCTCGACACCCGGTGAGCCGGGTACCGCGATGGAATTCGAGACCACCGTCAAGCTTTTCGTCGCCGACTCGCCCACGGAGTGGATCTCGTCGGTGATCGTGTGCCTGTACGACCGTGACCGGTTCACCCGCGACGATCATCTCGGGATGAACATCACCAATCCGTATGGTGAGGCCGTCTTCCGGTTCACCGCAGACGACTATCTGGACATCGACGACCGCGCGGGCGGTTCGCTGCCGGAACTCTATGTGAAGGTGTTCGACACCGATGGCAACTGTGTGATCTCCACCCGCGCCGACGCGGTGCGCAACGCGGCGCCGACGCTGATCCGCATCCCGATCGAGCGCGAGCTCGCGGTTCGCCACCGGCTCATCTGAGCCGCCCCCACACGCTGCATGGAGGTCGTTTGATAGCATTCAGGTGCAGCGCCGCAGCCATGCTGCTTCTCGGAGCCGCCGCCTGTGGCGGGCCGCCCGAGCCGCCGGCACCGCCCGCGGTACCTGTCGACGCGGGCGCCACGGTGACGGTGACCGACGCGGACCTGCCTCGCCGGCTGCACCTGCCTCACGCGGGTGTCGCCTTCCACTGCGGTTCCGACGCAGGCTTCGTGGCGCGATCGCTCGGCGACTCCGTTCGCATCAGCCTGGCCGATCGTTCCCTGGTCCTTCCGAGGGCGGAGACCTCTTCTGGAACCCGGTTCGCTTCGGGCGCGGCGAGTTTCTGGGAACGGGACGGTGAAGCATTGCTGGAGCTCGACGGAAGCACCCTTTCCGGCTGCCGTGCCGATGTCGAGCGCGCTCCATGGACGGCGGCCCGTGAACGGGGCGTGCATTTCCGCGCCATCGGGCAGGAGCCCGGCTGGCACCTGGAGGTGACCGAGGGTGCGACGCTGCAGTTCGTTGGCGATTACGGCGAGACGATCTGGGCAGCAAGGACGCCCCGACCGTTGGTGGACGTGGGACTCTCCTCGATCACCTGGACTGCGGAAGAGCGCGGCGACACACTGGTCGCCCGTGTCACGGACGAACCCTGCTTCGACGTGATGAGCGGTGAACCCTTCGCATCCACCGTCACCATCCGCTTCCGCGATGCTGAGTACAGGGGTGCGGAGGTTCCTCCGCTGAGTTCGCCAGTTCCGGTGATGACGAGAGAGGCGGCCGGGACGCTCTGTCCCGGCCGCCTCTCAGCGTCTGACACCCGCTCCGGTCGCTACCGGCTCGCCCGGTGAAGCCGGTCGCGGAAGAGGGGCTCCGGCCGGAGCCGCGGCAGCGTGCGCAGCCGCGCCAGCGTTCCGCGTCCCGTACGGGAGCTCAGCCAGCCCGAGGCGTACAGCGGGAGGAGGATTCCCCAGGCTGCACTCGCCACCAGGGCGGTCAGGAGAAGGATCCCCCGGTCGAGAGGATCGTGGTCGATGCGGAATTGCGGCCCTGCGATGGCCATGCGGATGATGGTGTACAGCGCTACCAGCAATGCGATGACCGTGTAGGCCGCGAGAAGCGAACTGTTCATGATCTCCTCACGGTTGGTGGACACGGACGTCCGGGATTCACCCGGTCTTCTTCACTACGTGTGATCGCCACTCACTGTTTCAGGCGCTCGCCGCCCGACCGCAACCCAGTGCGGGCGCGGTTCCTGCCCCGCTGGCTCCCTTCATCGCGGAGCCCTGTTTCCCGCAACTGAAGCCGAGATGCTACCGGATCCTCTCACCGATGCTCAGATCGCCGGGGAGCTCGCCCGCCGGGGCTCGAGGTGCTCTACCTCCAGGAGCTCGCCGCCGCTCTTGGCTTCTCCGACGAGGAGGGCTGGACCGAGGAGCTGTTCGATGCCATCCAGGCGGCCGGTCTCGAAGAGCGCCGCCGCGCCGCACTCAGGACCCTGGGACGGGACGGCTGACCCGCTCACCCAGGTAACGCCTCGCCTCCTTCCACCGTGACACGTCTACCGGCGCCATGACCTCACTTCCCTGCTCCGACGCCGCTCGTTCGATACTGGTCACCTCCTGGAGGCACTCGCCCGCGGCCTTGTCATGTGTGGATGGTTTTCCCGCCTCGACCGCGCCGGCACCCCACCTGAGCCGAGGTCCTCTCCGGATTCAGGACGGGCGTTGCGGGACGACGACAGTGGGGGACTCGTGCAACGTTCGCGGCGGGCCTGCTCCTGATCCTATTCGCCGTGCTCCTCGCGCGCGGCGTGGTCTGAACCTCGATCGGCGGAGACCGTCGCCGGTCCCCCG
>CAWBZF010000004.1:0-75869 GCA_963793235.1 uncultured Gemmatimonadales bacterium | reverse complement strand
GATGTTGATTGGGTCCGCTCCAGCCGGGGCGGTTCATTCAACATTCAAAATTCAAAATTCAACATTCCAGAGGGGTGTCAGTGGCAAATACCACAGTGGCAGAATCCGTCGGTGCGTTCACGCGGGACCAGGTGGAGATCCTCTCGACGCGGAAGGTGGAGCCGGAGTGGCTGCGTGAGCAGCGGCTGAAGGCGCACGAGCTCTTCGCCTCGCTCCCGACGCCGGACACGCGTGGTGAGGAGTGGCGCTACACCGACATCGGCTCCATGCTGCGCCTGGAGAAGATCGGCATCGCGGAGGACGCGCCGGCGGTCGCGGACGTATCGACGCTCCCGGCGGGGCTGCGGCGGCTGATCGACGACGCAGGCTCCTCGTCCGCGCAGATGGTGCAGGTGGACGCATCGGTCGTGCACCGCGACCTGCCGGCCGACCTGGAGCGGCAGGGGGTGATCTTCACCTCCATGGATGTGGCCGTTCGTGAGCACGGTGAGAAGGTGCGCGAGCATCTCGGCACTGCGATCACGGAGGAGGACGGGAAGTTCGCGGCGCTCAACGCGGCGCTCTGGACCGGCGGCACCTTCCTCTACGTCCCGAAGAACGTGCGGGTGGAGATCCCGCTGCGCTCCTTTCGCTGGCTGGCGGCGCAGGGGTCGGCGGTGTTCGGGCGCACACTGATCGTCGCGGAGGAGTTCTCCGAGATCGCGCTGGTGGAGGAGTTGGGCTCGGACGACGCGGACGGCCAGGCACTGAGCAATGGCGCCACCGAGATCTTCGCCGGTGAGGGCGCGAAGGTCACCTACGTGACGCTGCAGCGCTTCGGAAAGGGAACGGTGCACCTGACCACCGATCGTCTGGTGGCCGGGCGCGACGCGAAGATCACCACGCTCTACACCACTCTCGGCTCCGACGTGACGCGTGCCGATATCCGCTGCCGCCTGCGTGCACCGGGTGCGCACGTCGACATGCTCGGGCTCTACATCGCCGAGGGAGAGCAGCACTTCGATCACGAGACGCTGCAGGACCACGTGGCACCGCATGCGTCGAGCAACCTGCTCTTCAAGGGTGCGATCACGGATCGCAGCCGCTCGGTGTTCCGCGGCCTGATCCGGGTGCACCCGAAGGCACAGCGCACCGACGCGTATCAGACCAACCGCAACCTGATCCTCTCCAACGAGGCGCGGGCCGACTCGCTCCCGAACCTGGAGATCGGCGCGGACGACGTGCGCTGCTCGCACGCCGCCACCATCGGGCAGCTGGACGTGGAGGAGATCTTCTACCTGCAGAGCCGCGGGCTGCCGCGCATGGAAGCGATGCGTCTGGTGATCTTCGGCTTCTTCGGCGAGGTGCTTGACCAGCTGGAGCTGGACGAGGTCCGCAGGGAGCTGGTCCGCGCGGTGGAGCGGAAGCTCTACGCCACCCAGCGCTGAGCGGGAGATGGCGTTCGTGAAGGCGGCCACCCTCGGGGAACTCCCCGAGGGCGAGGTACTGGGAGTGGAGGTGGAGGGGAAGGCGGTCTGCCTCGCCAACTGCGAGGGGGAGATCTACGCCTTCCAGGACAACTGCTCCCACCGCGACTTCCCGCTCTCGCACGGAGAGCTCGACGTGGACGAGTGCTCGATCACCTGCGAGTGGCACGGCGCCGAGTTCGACGTTCGCACCGGCGCCGCCCGCTGCCTCCCTGCCACGAAGCCGATCGCGGTGTATCAGGTACGAGTGGAAAGCGGGGAAATTCTCGTGGACGTCGGGTGACGGCGAACTGGCTTTTCGTTGTTCGTTGTTCGTTCTGGGTCGGCACCGACCCTCCGGATGCAGACCGCTGACGAGGCACGAAAAACGAACATCGATTACCCGTTCTCATATCTTCATGACCACTGCACCGCCCCCTGCCCCACTCGCGGCCGAGCGCATCCGCGCCGACTTTCCGATTCTCGGGGAGCGGGTCAACGGGCGTGACCTGATCTACCTGGACAACGCGGCATCCACGCAGAAGCCGCTGGCGGTGCTGGAGGCGATGGATCGCTTCCACCGTACGCAAAACGCCAACGTCCACCGCGGGATCCACGAGCTCTCCAACCGGGCCACCGACGCGTACGACGGGGCGCGGGCGAAGGTCGCCGCCTTCCTGGGAATCGGGGACACCGCGGAGCTGATCTGGACGCGCGGCACCACCGAGGCGATCAACCTGGTCGCCTGGAGCTGGGGCTCCGCAAACCTGCGGGCGGGCGACGAGATCCTGCTCACCCTGATGGAGCACCACTCCAACCTGGTGCCATGGCAGATCCTCGCCGGCCGCACCGGCGCGAAGCTGCGCTTCATCGATCTGGACGACGAGCAGCGGCTCGACCTCTGCCGACCTCGATGAGCTGCTGACGGAGCGGACGCGGATCGTCTCCGTGGCGCATGTTTCCAACGCGCTGGGGACCATCAACCCGGTGCGGCAGATCGCCGAGCGTGCGCGCGCTGTCGGGGCGGTCATCTTCGTGGACGGCGCCCAGTCGGCGCCGCACCTGCAGGTGGACGTGCACGAGCTCGGCTGCGACTTCTTCGCCTTCTCGGGCCACAAGATGTGCGGCCCGACGGGGATCGGCGGGCTGTGGGGCCGGCGCGAGCTGCTCGAGGCGATGCCCCCCTTCCACGGTGGCGGCGACATGATCGACCTGGTGGAGCTCGAGCGCTCCACCTACGCCCCGCTTCCCAACCGCTTCGAGGCCGGGACGCCGCACATCGCCGGGGCTGTGGGGCTCGGCGCGGCCGTGGATTACCTGAGCGCCATCGGCCGCGACGCGATCCTGGCGCACGAGCGGGCGCTGCTGGCATACGCGGTGGAGCAGCTGCCGCGAGATCCCGGAGCTGACCATCTTCGGGCCTCGGTCGCTGGAGGAGCGCTCGGGGGTAATCTCCTTCACCCTCGCCGACGTGCACCCGCACGACCTGGCAACCATCCTCGATACCGAGGGGATCGCGATCCGCGCGGGGCACCACTGCACGCAGCCGCTGATGCGGCATCTGGGCGTCGGCGCCACCGCGCGCGCCTCCTTCTACCTTTACAACACCACCGCAGACGTCGACCGTCTGGTGGAGGGGCTGCAGCACGCCCGCACCATCTTCGGGTACTGACGTGCGCTGGAATCTGGCGCTGCTCTACACGGCGATCACACTCTTCCTCCTCGCCACCGTCGGCACGGTGCGGGCGCTGGAGATCGGCTCCCGCTGGCTCGCCGTTGCCGCCGCGGTGGGGATGCTTCTGTCCGCCGCCGCCTTCGTGCTCTCGATCTGGCTCCCGCGTCGCAAGGTCGACTGGGAAAAGATCGAGACCGAGCAGCGGCTCTGGGAAAGCGGCCCGCTGGGGCGGCGGTGGCTGAAGGTTCGCCGGCGGCTGGATAATCTGTGGAGGCTGTAGGGACTCGGGGGTCGGGATTTGGATTAGGGGGTCGGGATTCGGGGGGGGGGGGGGCGGGATTCCGGGGGTCGGTATGGACAGCGCGGACTCACACCCCCGTCCTCCCGAGCCTTCTCCTGTCATCCTGAGCGCAGCGACGGACCCCAGCGGAGCGCCAGCGGAATGCTCCGGCAGAGCGGGCCACCTTCGAATCCGGATCCTTCGCGTTGCTCAGGATGACAGGAGCGGGATCGCCCGCTGATTCGCACGGCACTCACGCAAGACCACACCACCCGCACAACGTTCATCATGTCCGCCGACCTCCCGCTCAAGTCGCTCTACCAGGAGCTGATCCTCCAGCACTACCGCAAGCCCAGGAACCGCGGGGCGCTGGAGGCGCCGGATGCGGAGATCTCGATGAACAACCCTGTATGTGGAGATGAGATCACGCTGCAGCTGGGGATCGCCGGCGATACCATCGAGGCGGCGCGCTTCAGCGGGCAGGGGTGCGCAATCTCGCAGGCGTCGGCCTCGATGATGGCGCACCTGCTGGAGGGGAAGACGGTGGCCGAAGCCGCCGAGCTACAGGCGCGCTTCACCCGGATGATGCACGGCGACGAGGAGGCGGCGAAGGACCGCTCTCTCGGCGACCTGCGCGCTCTTGCCGGAGTGGCGAAGTTCCCCGTGCGCGTGAAGTGCGCGCTGCTCGCCTGGAATGCGATGCAGGAGGCTACACGCGGGAAATGAGTCACACCTGATGAGGACCCCGCGTTGAGCGGGGAACACAGGAAGCACAGAGGGACAGAAGGCACGAGAGAATCGAGCGTGGCCGCCCCTGCGCCGGCCGCGGGCACACGCCGGAACCGCTCAGTCCCGTCGCTCGAACCTTGTCACCCGGTAGTAATCGGTGGGATACGCCCCCACCTGCAGCAGCTGCGGCCGCAGCGACCACTGGATGCTCATCGCGGCAACACGGCCGTCCCGCCCCAGATCGAACCAGACGAACTCCTCGCGCATGGCGCGGTTCCGCCAGACGGCGCGGAAGGTGTCGTGGTGCCAGTGCTCCAGGTCGGCGATCATCTCGGGATCGTCCCAGAGCTGCAGCACCAGCCGCTGCCCCTCCTGGCGCACGGTGGCGTCCAGGTAGAGGTCATCGTGGTACGCGCCCGCGAAGCCGGTGAGCGGCAGGGAGGTGCGGGTGCCCGGGATCCGGGCCGCGTGGATCGAATCGCGACGGGCTGTTGCCGCCTGGAACTGCCGCAGGTAGGCGACCCGATACACCTCGCCCCAGTCGCGATCCTCCACGCCCAGATAGGCGTCGATCACCCGGTTGGCGATCGCGCTCATCAGGTTGTTGAAGGTGTTGGTCATCACCACCACCCCGAGGTTCTCGGAAGGGACGAGGACCAGGTTGGTGTTCATCCCGTCCGTGGCGCCGCTGTGTTGCGCGACGTCACGCCCGCGATAATGCGTCAGCGACCAGCCGAGGCCGTATGCCGAGAAGGGCGCGGCGGTGAGCGAGCTTCCGCCGAGCGCCACCTGCGGCCGGTGCATCTCCATCATCGCACCCTCCGAGAGGATACGCGTGCCGCGGTACACCCCCGGCTCGCCCAGGTGGAGGCGCATCCACTGCGCCATCTCCACCGCGCTGGTGTTCACCGCCGCGGACGCAGCCACCACCTCCCAGCTGCGGCGCTCGATCGGCTCCACCCTGCCATCGATCTCCTGATGCGGCCAGGCGGCGTTCTCGCCGGGACCGATCTCGCTCACCCGCGTCCCGCTGCGGTTCATGCCAAGCGGCAGGAAGATGCGGTCTCGCAGAAAATCGTCCCAGCTCTGCCCGGTGACAGCAGGCACGATCTCGCCGGCGACGCTGTACATCGCGTTGCTGTACACGTAGCCCGAGCGGAATGGCCGCTCGAAATCATGATGGCGCATCTGGTGGATCACGTCCGACCGGGTACGGTTCGGCAGGTAGCGCAGCCGGTTGCCCGTGATGCGGCCGACGCCGACCCGGTGGGTGAGCAGATCGCGCACGGTGACGTTCGCCGTGACCCAGGGATCGGACAGGGCGAAGTTCGGGAGGTGCCGCACCACCGGATCGTCCCAGCCGATACGCCCCTCATCGACCAGGAGGGCGAGAGTCGCGGCGGTCATCGCCTTCGTCGTGGATGCCACACCGAACAGCGTGTGCTCGTCCACCGGAGCCGTCTCTCCCAGGCGCCGAACTCCGTAGCCGCGGGCGAAGACCACCGAGTCCTGGTGGACCACGGCGATGGAGAGCCCGGGGATCCCCCAGCGGGCCATCTCCCGTTCCACCCACTCGTCGAGGCCCGCGAGCGGCGCCGGCTGGGACGAGGCCGGCGGGACGATGGCAGTGCCGAGGGAGATCAGAAGCACCGGAAGCAGGCGGGCCAGGGCGCGGTGTCGCGCGCCCCGGCCCGTCACCGTGATCTCGTTCTGTCCGCCCCTCACGCCTCGCTGTCGGGGCAGTTGGCGGAGAAGAGGAGCTCCCGCTGGTTGTTGCCGGTGCGGAACTCCATCAGTACGAAGTAGTCGCCATCGGTATCCGGCTGCTCCAGTGTGATGGAGCTCTGCTCCTCACCGGCATTGATGCGTGTGGCACCCCAGAACTCGGTGGCTGTGTACGTCTGCACTACCTGGCTGTCGATCAGGTGCGTGAAGCGCTCCCACTCCGCGTGACCGTTTCCGAACGCGGCGGCGTGGAAGGTGACGGCGCAGCCGTTCTCGATCGCCGTGTAATCGTCGAAGAACTGGAGCTGGATCTGGAATGGGTTCGTCGTCAGGTCGCACCCGGCCAGCAGGATCGGGAGGAGCACGACTCCAAGGGCTCGTTTGAGCATGACATACCTCGTGGAACGCAGAAGCGGAAAGAACGACAACAGCGAATGTCACCACCGTGGAACGGTGGCGCAAGTTTCGGGCTGTCGGAGGAGGCGGTGAACGCCGTTGCGCGGTGTCCCGGTCACAATCACCTTGTCGATCGGGGTCGGCGTGTGCGCGACCTCTGTCGAGAACAGGACGCGCGAGGCGTGCCGGATCTGACGCCGGGCGCCGGGAGGGGACGATGTTGGTTTCGGCACGGGCGCGACTCGTATGCTTCTTGCCCCGTCACGGGGCTCAACGCGCCGGATCGGCGCCGGATCCCGCCGGTGGCACGCACGTCATCATCACGGAGGAGGGGCGATGAAGGGAATGGGCCGCAGGGTCGCGATCGTGGACGGGTGCCGGACTCCCTTCGCCCGCTCCAACACCGTGTTCCAGAAGCTGTCGGCGGTGGAGCTCGGGAAAGTGGCGG
Source organism: uncultured Gemmatimonadales bacterium (assembly GCA_963793235.1). Classification (GTDB taxonomy): domain Bacteria; phylum Gemmatimonadota; class Gemmatimonadetes; order Longimicrobiales; family Longimicrobiaceae; genus CAWBZF01. The sequence continues at coordinate 69,171 of CAWBZF010000004.1, read as the reverse complement.
TGCGAGAGTTGATCAGCCGCGCCGAGCTGGACGTGAACGAGATCGACCACATGATCTACGGGACGGTGGTACAGTCCGTTCAGGAGCCCAACATCGCGCGCGAGGTGCAGCTCGGCTCGGGGATCCCGGCCTCCGTGCCGGCCTTCACGGTGGGGCGGGCGTGCGCCTCGGCGAACCAGGCGATCACCTCGGCCGCGGAGCACATCGCGCTCGGGCTCGCCGATGTCGTCATCGCGGGTGGCGCCGAGTCGCTGACGGATGTGCCGATCCTCTTCTCCGACACCATGCGCGACGCGCTGGTGAAGGCGTCCAGAGCCCGTTCAGTGGGCGAGCGCGTGAAGGCCTTCGCGGGGATCCGGCCGCGGCACCTGGCCCCGGTGGCGCCGGCGATCGCCGAGCCGACCACCGGGACTCACCATGGGCGAGTCCGCCGAGCGAATGGCGCAGGAGAACGGGATCTCCCGCGAGGAGCAGGACCGCTGGGCGCTCCGCTCCCACCAGCTGGCCGCCGCGGCCACCGCGGACGGGCGCCTCACCCGCGAGATCGCCCCGGTTTACGTGGACGGGGTGGCGATCACCACCGACAACGGGATCCGCGCCGATACCTCGCTGGAGAAGCTCGCCAAACTGAAGCCCGCCTTCGACCGGCGATACGGCACGGTGACCGCCGGCAACGCGTCGCCGCTCACCGATGGCGCGTCGGCGGTGCTGCTCATGAGCGAGGAGAAGGCGCGGGCGCTGGGCTACGAGCCGCTCGGCTACATCCGCTCCTACCACTACGCCGCGCTCGCCCCGTCGGACCAGCTGCTGCAGGGGCCGGTCTTCGCCACCCCGGTCGCGCTGGAACGCGCGGGGCTCTCCATGAAGGACATCGACCTGATGGAGATGCACGAGGCGTTCGCCGCCCAGGTGCTCTCCAACATGCAGTGGCTGCAGTCCCCGGAGATCGCCCGGGACCGGCTCGGCCTGGCGGAGCCGGTGGGTCTGCCGGACGAGGACCGCATCAACGTGATGGGTGGCTCCCTCGCCATCGGTCACCCCTTCGGCGCCACCGGCGGACGCATCACCGTCACCCTGCTCAACGAGCTGCGGCGCCGCGACCAGCAGTTCGGCTTGATCACCGTCTGCGCGGCAGGGGCGCTGGGCTTCGCGATGGTGGTGGAGCGCGCCTGAGGGTGGGCGCGTCGTGCGCGGCAGCCCGGTTCAGAGCGCGCTCCATGGAACCACGAAGTGCCGAGCTCTCCCGGAGCCACACCGCCGCTGAATTATCTTGACACTCCCCCGGGCGCTCTTTACGTTGCGGAAAAATCTTGCGTGATCGCTGAAAGACCCGCGGCAGTCCGCGGTCGGCGCAGGTGCACGGCTGAGGCGACGGAACCCACGAAGCAATCCCCGAAAGTCTCCTGCTACGACAGTCGGCTTCCTGAATCAGAAAACGATCTGCCCAACGTGGGGGGCATTCGAAGCCCACGAGCATTCCGCCGCGCCGCCCCCGTTCCGGGCCGCGGCTCAATCACCACACAGGAGTACCTCATGCGGACCACCGGAACTGTGAAGTGGTTTAATGACGCCAAGGGATTCGGCTTCATCACCCCTTCCAACGGCGAGCGGGACTGCTTCGTCCACTACTCCGCCATCCAGGGGAACGGCTTCAAGTCGCTCGCCGAGGGTGACGCGGTGCAGTTCGACATGGTCGAGGGCGCCAAGGGCCCCGCGGCCGAGAACGTCGAGCGCGTGAGCTGAGCCCGGTCGGGAGGATGGCACCGGTGGTGCCGCCGCGACGAGAGAAGCCGCCCCGGATTCGGAGCGGCTTTTCTCGTGTCGACGGCCCCGGTCTGGTGGCCAGCGAGACACTTCCATCCGCAGATTACGCAGATTACGCGGATGGAACGGCTCCAGGTGCGGGCGCCTGGCCGTAATCCGTTCCATCTGCGGATAGCAGTTCCTGCAGAACCTGAAGTCGGGCGCCGGCGCTCTCAGAACTCCCCGATAAATCCAATCTCGGTCTTCAGCCGGTGCCCGAGCTCCCGCTCCACCGTCATCTGCGCGAGCTCGATCAGGTCACGCACGTTGGCCGCGGTCGCCCCGCCGAGGTTCACGATGATGTTGGCGTGCTTGTGGAAGATCTGCGCGCTGCCGAGCACGTGCCCCTTGAGTCCGCACTGGTCGATCAGTCGACCCGCCCCGATCCCCTCCAGCTTCTGGAAGATTGAGCCGGCGCTGGGATACAGCCACAGGTCGGGGTGCCGATCGTCGCGCCACTGCAGGTTCTCGCGGATCGTATCGCGCAGCTCCTCCTCCGGCATGGGGTCGAGCCGGAAGGTGACGTCCAGCACCACGTCGTTGCGTCGGTGCAGGATGCTGTAATCGTAGCCGAACTCGAAGTAGTCGCAGTCCACCGTACGCACCTCACCCTCCTCCGTGAGGATCCGGGCACTCTCCACCACTTCCTCGATGAACACCGTCCGCTCGCGCTCCGGCGGCGGGGAGAGGAAGTGGAGGTTCTGCCAGATCGCGCCTCCCACCGTGCTCGGGATCCCCACGAAGTGGTGAAGCCCGCCGAGGCCGCGCGACACGGTCGCCTGGATCAGGTCGTGGTACACCAGTACGCCGCTCCCCGCACGCACCCGGTCCTCGTCGAGGAACTCGATTCCCTGCACCTCGTTGCGGATCACCAGGCCGCGAAAGCCGCCGTCGCCGATCAGGATGTTGGCTCCCATGCCGAGCAGGAAGAAGGGGAGCTCCATCTCGCGCGCGGTCAGGATCGCCGCCGCCAGCTCATCCGGTGTGCGAGCGTGGTAGAGGAAGTCCGCCGGGCCGCCGATGCGGAAGGTGGTGTAGGGTGCGAGCGGGACGTCCCGCTCCAGGCGGTGGGCGCCGAAGCGGTTGGACATCGCCGCGATCGTTGAGCGTTCGAGCACTGGCATGGGCGTGGGTTCGGGTGTGTTCTCCACAACACGGCTTTGAGCGGCAGAATGCGCCCGACCACGAGCCGTGGCCGAGTGGCCGGATCGCTGTGCAAGGCAGGTGCCCGGCAGCGCCCGACCGGCACGAACCTTGAACGGTTCGGGGAGCCCGCGAAGCTACGCTAAAAGATTGCTTCGAATGGAGTTACCTGATCAACAGCAGACCGGAGGCACAGACATGGTGGAGATCCAGCACGATCGCAAATCGATGGGGTTCGGGCGCACGCAGGCGGGTTCGCTCGCGGTTGCCGGGGTCCTCGGGGCGGCCTGGGTCGCGGGCACCATGGCCGGTCACAAGAAGTACGACCCGGTCACCGGCGTGTCGCCGCTGGTCGCGACCACGGCGGAGGCGGCGCCGCTCGCCGGGGCCGAGTGGGACCTCCCCAACCTGGACCACGAGCGGGTGGATTACTGGGTGGAGCGCTTCACCACGGACAAGCGTGACGATTTCACGCGATTCCTGGAGCGGAGCGGGCGCTACGTGCCGATGATCTCCGCCAAACTGGAAGAGCGCGACATGCCGCAGGACCTGATCTACCTGGCGATGATCGAGTCCGGCTTCAACGCGACCGCATACTCGCATGCGGCCGCCGCCGGGATCTGGCAGTTCATTTCCGAGACCGGTCAGCGTTACGGGCTGGACGTGAACGCGGCCGTGGACGAGCGCTACGATCCGGTGAAGGCCACCGTTTCCGCGCTCGACTACCTGACCTACCTGCACAACCGCTTCGACTCCTGGTACCTGGCCGCGGCTGCCTACAACACGGGCGAGAACAGGGTCGGCCGCATCATGCGCGAAGAGACCGGAAGCGAGAAAGGGAGTGAGGAGTCGTATTACGACATCTGGCACCGGCTTCCGAGGGAAACGCGCGATTACGTGCCGCTCATGGTGGCGGCGGCGCGGATCTCCAAGGACCCGGCTCGCTACGGGTTCGAGAACGTCGAGATGCAGGCGCCGCTCACCTATGAGGAGATCGTGGTGGACCCGGCCACCCCGCTGACCGCCGTCGCTTCCGCGGCGGGGATCACGCTGGACGCGATTCGCGATCTGAACCCGCACTTCCGCCTGGAGCGCACGCGCAACGACCGGCGCAGCGTGGTGCGAGTGCCGGAGGGCGCGCGCACTGCCTTCCTGGTGAACTGGCCGGAGGTGCGGAAGGAGAACACCCTCGCCTTCACCGAGTACCGGATCCGGCAGGGCGATTCACTGCTGGCGATCGCGCGGCGCCACGGCGTCAGCGTAAACGAACTGCGGCAGGAGAACCAGCTGCGTAACGACCGGATCGTTGCCGGGAGCACGCTGCGGATCCCATCTCGCGGGTGAGTGTCGGGGCGGGGGGTGACCGTTCGGTCGCCGCCCCGTATCCGCCCACCGAACCCATCCCCGCCCCCGGTGTACTCACGGCAGGTACCATCCAGCCAAGGACGGGGGAGATCATGATCGATATCACGCCTGCCGCCCGCGAGCGGATCCAGGCACTGGTGGACGGCGGCGTCGTGCAGGATCCGGCACTCCGCATAACGCTGGACGCGGCATCGAAGAGTCCGCTGAGCCGGGAATACGACATCTCGCTGGTGGAGCGGGAAGATCGGCACAAGACGGAAATCGCGATCAATGTGGACGGGATCCGGGTTTTCCTGAACCTGGACACCAGCAATCTTCTGAGCGGCGCCACGGTGGAGTGGGTGGAGGAGTCCGGCGGCTTCCGTGTCTCGGATCCCAGGGCAAAGGCAGCGCGAGAAGCAGCCGAGCGCCCGCGCTCCGAGCTCACGATCTCGGGCCCGCTCGCCGACCGCGTGCAGCGGGTGATCGATGATGTGATCAACCCGGGCATCGCCTCGCACGGCGGCTTCGTGGAGCTCGTGGACGTCAGTGAAGAGACGCTCTACCTGCGCATGGGCGGCGGCTGTCAGGGCTGCGCCGCCTCTGCCGCGACTCTCCGCCAGGGCATCGAGCGCATGGTCCGCCAGGAAGTCCCCGAGATCGAGAACATCGTGGATGTGACGGATCATAATGCGGGGGCGAATCCATATTACTAGGATTCGGGATTCAGGATTCAGGGGGGGTCATGGAAGTGTCCGCCGGGCCCTTCCCTGAATCCTGAATCCCGAATCCTGAATCCTTTCGTTCAACTCGAATAATACGCCGCATTCTCCTCCACATACCCCTGCGTGAGATCGCAGCCGTAGGCGGTGGCGGAGTGGGGGCCGACGGCGAGATCCACGCGGATTTCCACCGGGTCGCCGGCGAGCAGGTCGCGGAGTACGGGATCGTCGAACGAGACGCGCGTGCCGGTGGTGAACACCGGGGTGTCGTTGATCCAGATGGAGATCAGGGCCGGATCCTGGCGCACGTCGAAGCACTTCCCCACCGCCATGAGCACGCGCCCGACGTTGGGATCCGCGCCGAAGGCCATCGTCTTGATCAGTGGCGAGTTGATGATGGTCTTGGCGACGGTGCGCGCGTCCACATCAGAAGCGGCGCCGGTGACCCGCGCCCGCAGCAGCTTGGTGGCGCCCTCTCCGTCACGGGCCAGCAGCTCCGTCATGCGGATGCAGGCGCCGCGGAGAGCCTCTTCGAAGCCGTCCCCGGCCACCTTCCCGGCGAGACCGTTGGCCAGCATCACACAGCTGTCGGATGTGCTGGTATCGGAGTCCACGGAGAGCATGTTGAATGAATCCGCGGCGACCCTCCGGAGCATCGCATCGAGGGTGGCGCTCTCCAGCTCGGCATCGGTGAAGATGTAGACCAGCATGGTGGCGAGGTTGGGTTCGATCATCCCCGAGCCCTTGGCCACGATGGTCAGCACTGCATCGCCCACATCCAGGGAGAGCGCCTTGGGGTAGGTATCGGTGGTCATGATCCCCTCCGCACCGACGAGCGGGTCATCCGTCAACTCTCCCGCCATCCCGCGAATCCCCGTCTCGATCTTCTCGATCGGCAGAGGGATCCCGATCACTCCCGTCGAGCTCATCAACACCTGTTCCGCCGGCACTCCCATCTCCGCGGCCGCGGCCTGCCCCATCCTGCGCGCGCTGGCGATCCCCTGCCCGCCGGTTCCCACGTTGCTCACACGGCTGTTCACGACCACACCCGAGAGCAGGCCGCCGCGGATGATCTCCCGCCCCACGATGACCGGCGCGCCGGGGAAGCGGTTGCGGGTGAACAGCGCGGCGGCCGCCGCGGGAACCTCGGAGCGGAAGATCGACAGGTCGGCACCGTGGGGCTTGAGTCCCACGTTCCTGCTGGCGCACTGGAACCCGCGGGGAAAGCGCGGGCGGTCGTGAAAGATCATGGCGTGGGTGAGAGATTCGTTCGAAGCCACTGCAGGGTGCGCGGCCACGCGCCCCGTGTGGCCTGAAGGTTGGCGCCATCCTGCCCATCCTGCGCGCGGAGGAAGCCGTGGCCGGCGCCGGGGTAGATCTCGTGCTCGAAGGTGCGACCGATCCCCGCCAGGGTGGCCGCGGCCGGTGCGATGGTGGCGTTCACCCGGGCGTCGTTCTCACCGTACAGCCCCAGGACGGGCGGGCCGATCCGGAGCAGCAGCGAATCGGCGGGGGAGGTACCGTAGAACACCACCGAGGCACCGGCCCCGGCGCCGCTCGCCGCGTGCTCGAACGCCACCGTGCCACCCCAGCAGAAGCCGATGATCCCGTGGCTCGGCGCGGCGGCCGGGAGCGCCCTGGCCCAGCGTGCGGCGGCGGCCAGGCGGCGCTGGACGTCCGCGGGGGCGAGGGTGCGGATGGCAGCGCGGGCCGCCTCCGGGTCGGGCCCGCTCGCGTCCTCGGGAACGTCGGCGCCGGTGAGCAGGTCGGGGGCCACGGCGACGAAGCCGTCGGCGGCGAGCTGGTCCGCCACCGCCCGGATCCAGTGCGTGAGCCCGAAGATCTCGTGGACCACGAGCACCACCGGCGCGGGGTCGGGACGCTCCGGGTAGACGAGCCAGACCCGTACGCTGTCGCCACCGCCGGCATCGATCATGGCCCACTCCGCGTGTCGGGGAGAGGCCGCGATCCGGGCGGTGGCCTCCGCCGCGCCCGCCGGGAGGGTGGCGTCGGCCGGCGAGCTGGCCCGCTCGCCAGCCGACGCGGCAGGGGCAGCGTGGTCGTGGCTGCCCGCGTCCATCGCGGGAGGAGCGGCGGCGCACCCCGCCAGGAGGAGCGTTGCGGCCGCGCCGCAGAAGCAGTGTCTCATCTGATCGATCTCCCGCTGAGGGTGAGTCGGACCGGCACGACAGAATAGCGGTGTCCACGGGTGGTCGCCATGCGGCTTTGCAGCCGGTGCTCCCGGGCGCTTATCTTCACCGCTCGCCCCCGACCACCTCAGCGGAGCACCTGCAATGCCGCTCTCGATGGAACGCGCGTTCGCCGCGCTCGCTCTCGTCACCGTCCTGGCACCGGCCCCGCTGGCGGCACTCCAGTACTTCCCCGGCCCGGGCGAGGCGTGGGAGCGACGCGAGCCGGCGGACGCGGGGATGGATGCGGGGCGGCTCGGGGAGGCGGTCCGCTTCGCCATCGCCAGCGAGGCCGCGGCCCCGCGGGACCTTCAGCTCGCACACTACCAGACCTTCGGCCGCGAACCGTTCGGTGAGGCGATCGGCCCCTTCTCCCCGCGCGGCGACCCCGCTGGGATCGTGCTGCGCGGCGGGTACATCGTTGCCGAGTGGGGCGATCCCCACCGGGTGGACATGACGTTCAGCGTGACCAAGAGCTTTCTCGCCACCACCGTGGGACTGGCGTTCGGCGACGGCCTGATCCCGGATCTGAGCGCGCCCGTCCACCGGGCGATGGCGCCGGTGCTCCCGCTGGAGTGGCAGGGCGCCACCCGTTACCGGGCCGAGCGGTTCGGCCAGCCGGATCTCCTCACACCGTTCGCGACGCCGCACAACCAGACCATCACCTGGGACCATCTGCTCCGGCAGACGAGCGACTGGGAGGGTACGCTCTGGGGCAAGCCGGAGTGGTCGGATCGGCCGGCGCGGGAAACCTCGGAATGGCTACGGGCGGAGCGCTTCGCGCCGGGGACGCGATACGAGTACAACGACGTTCGGGTGAACGTGCTCGCACTGGCGGCGCTCAACGTCTGGAGGAGACCGCTGCCGGAGGTACTTCGCGAGCGGGTGATGGACCCGATCGGCGCCTCGCGCAGCTGGCGCTGGGTGGGATACGAGAACTCGTGGGTGGTGCTGGACGGGAGCGCCGTCGAGTCCGTCAGCGGCGGCGGTCACTGGGGTGGGGGGATGTTCATCAGCGCGCGGGATCTCGCCCGCTTCGGCTACCTGATGCAGCGAGGGGGGCGATGGGGCGACCGGCAGCTCATCTCCCCCGAGTTCCTCCGCCAGGCGACCACGCCCACGACGGTGGAGCCCGGCTACGGCTTCATGAACTTCTTCCTGAACACCGGGCGCGAGTTTTTGCCGAGTGCCCCGGCGAGCGCCGTGGCGCACATGGGCGCGGGGACCAACATGGTCTACGTGGACGCGGAGAACGACCTGGTGATCGTCGCCCGCTGGATCGACCGCGGGGCACTCGACGGGCTGGTGCAGCGGGTCCTCGGCTCGGTGACCGGGCCGCTCCCGGCGGGGCGGCGGTGAGCGTGCGTCGCTTCCGGCCGCTGGATGTCGGCCCCACGGAGGACGGCGCCCGGCTGCGGATCCGCTGGGCGGACGGCCACACCACCGAACTCGAACCGCGAATGCTGCGGCTGCGCTGCCCGTGCGCCGGGTGCGTGGAGGAGATGACGGGGCGCCCGCTTCTCGACCCCGCCTCGGTGCCTGAGGACGTATACCCGCTGGAGATCCGCTACATGGGCCGCTACGCACTCACCTTCCACTGGAGCGACGGGCACGGCACGGGGATCTATCCGTTCGACATGCTGCGCCGGCTGGATCCCGAGGGCTGAGGTCGGAGGCGCTTCAGTGGTGCGTCGCCGCGGAGGGGAGGCGTGGGTCGCCGGCGCCGCCGACCTGCGCGCGCACCGTCCGCACCTGCCCGCCCGGGGCGATGGTAACGATGAACAGGTCGCCGTAGCGTGTGGCGTCCAGCTCATGCAGTTCCGGCCCGCCGAGGGCGTGGACGATCGCAGGAACCGTGTTACTGTGACCCACGATCAGCACCGTACCGCCCGCGTGCGCCGCGAGCACGCGGCGAGCGAGATCCCGTGCCGGATCGACACCACCGCGCGTGGTATCCGGGCGTACCTGCAACCCGACCCGCTCCGCGAGTGGTCGTGCCGTCTCCCGGGTACGGCGGTACTGCGTGGTGTAGATGGCCTCGATGCCCGCACCTGCGAGGGCGTCGGCGAGCGCCTCCGCCCGGGTCCAGCCGGACTCGCTCAGCGGCGAGTCCCGGTCCTCCTCGGACGCGCGCTCCGCGTGGCGGAAGACGTAAATGGTGGTCGGGGCTGCGGCCGCTGTCGCCTGTGGCGCGGGTGTGGCGACGGTCGCGGGCGCCGGGGCGCACCCGAGGGCGAGCGGGAGCAGCAGAGCCGCGAGCGCGATTCCGGCGCGGTGGATATGACGGATCATCCGGTAAACCTGGGGGCGGCGGAGAAGGAGCACGGCCTGCAAGCTAGTGGATCGGTGCGGGGCAGCAAGGAGGAGGGGTCCGATGCTCGGGGCGATTGCGATGGGGGAGGGGAGCCGGGTGGGTGCGGCTCGGCGGGCATCCGAATCCTTCGGTCGCGCCGGGACCTGCGAACGCCCCGCCGCCGAGCGGCTCCCTCGGGACGACGGGGAGTGGGGGGCGGGAGGTGGGATGCCCCGCCGCCGCGCGGCTCCCTCGGGACGACGGGGAGGGGGGGAGCCGGGGGGAATGGCATGCTCAGCCGTCGAATCGCTCCCTCGGGATGACGGGCGTAGGGGATGGGGCGGGAATGCGCCTCCCGCTACCTTAAGCCCGACCCCCGACCCCCGACCCCCGACCCCCGACCCCCGACCCCCGACCCCCGACCCCCGACCCCCGACCCCCGACCCCCGACCCCCTTACCTCTGCGCATCCGGATTGATCACCCTCTCCGCCAGATCCGTCAGCCGGTGATCCGTATCTCCCTCTTCCTTGAGCGTCTGCTGAAGGAGCTGCGCCTGGTCCTGGAGCCCGAGGCGCTCCGCGTAGGTGCGCACCGTGCCGTAGCCGGCGATCTCGTAATGCTCCACGCGCTGCGCGGCAGCGATCAGGCCGGCGTCCCGGGTGTTGTCGTCACCCTTCTCCCGGATCATCTCGTCGCCCTCCTTGAGCAGCCCCTCCATTCCCTTGCAGTGGTGGCCGGACGATTTTTCTCCGAGCATCTCGAAGATGCGATCGAGGCGCTCCACCTGCCGCTCGGTGACGGTGCGATGCTGCTCGAAGGCCGTGCGCAGCTCCTCATGGTTGGCGGCCTTCTCCATCTTCGGCAGCGCCTTGAGGATCTGGGTCTCCGCGCTGTAGAGGTCGCGCAGCTGCTCCACGTACAGGTCCTTCAGCGTGTCCAGGCTCATGGTTCCGGCTCCCGGGTTGAGTGTGTGACCGGACCGCGCAAGCCGCGCGGCGGAGCAGGCTTTCGTTGCATGCGCCATACCAGGGAGGGAGCGCGCGCAGCGTCTGTACGGGAACGCCTAACCGCCTTATCTTCACCCCTCGTGCGCGCGTGACGCGTGCCGCTGAGAAAACCCGCGGAGAGAACGATGAAGCTGGACCGGTTCGCCACCTTTGCCTGGGGCGTACTCGCCTACACGCTGCTCGTGGTCATCTGGGGCGCGTTCGTACGCGCCACCGGCTCCGGCGCCGGGTGCGGAGATCACTGGCCCCTCTGCAACGGCGTGGTGGTCCCGCGGGCTCCCGAGGTCGAGACCATCATCGAGTTCACCCACCGGATCACCAGCGGACTTGCGCTGATCGGGGTGGTGGTGATGATGGTCTGGGCACGCCGCATCTTCCCCGAAGGGCACCGCATTCGCTCCGCCGCCCGCGTCTCGCTGATCCTGATGATCGTCGAGGCGCTCCTCGGAGCCGGGCTCGTCCTCTTCCAGCTGGTGGCCGAGAACGAGTCGAACGTCCGCGCCTTCTCGATGGTGGCACACCTGGTGAACACCTTTCTGCTGGTCGCGGCGCTCACCATCACCGCCTGGTTCGCCTCGGGCGGACCCCCGATCCGGCTCCGCGAGGCGGGACGCGTGGGAACCATCCTGACCGCGGGCGCCGTGGGAATCCTCCTGGTGGGCGCCACCGGCGCCATCGCGGCGCTCGGCGACACTCTCTTCCCCGCCGCGACTCTCGGCGAGGGGCTGCGCGACAGCTTCGACCGCGAATCGCACATCTTCGTCCGGCTCCGGAAGCTGCACCCGTTTCTCGCCATCGGCGTCGGATTTCTGGTGATCTGGGGTGCGCGCACCGTCGCGGCGCTCCGGCCATCGCCCCTCCATCAGCGACTCGCCGCAACCCTCATCGGCCTCTACCTCTTCCAGATCTTCGCCGGCGTGGTCAACGTGATCCTGCTCGCACCCGTCTGGATGCAGCTGGTCCACCTCCTCCTGGCAGACATTCTCTGGATCGCCTACGTGCTCCTCGCCGCCAGCGCGCTCGCGGTGCCGGCGGCGGAGCGTGGGAGCCGGGGGTCGCCCGGGAGCCCACGGCGCGTGGAGAGCACCGCCTGAAACTGCTTGACAACCCTCGGGTGGACTCATTACCTTACTTCTAAGATGATTCACGACACCCACTCCCCTGCATCGGCCCCCGAGGCCGCGCCGCTCGAGGGACAGCCGCTGGCGCTGAAGCTCTGGGTGGTGCTGTCCCGCGCGCACAACGCGCTGGGCGAGCGCCTGCAGGCGAGTGTGGCGGCACACGACCTGACGCTGACCGAGTTCGGGATCCTGGAGGTGCTGTACCACAAGGGTCCGCTGCTGCTGGGCGAGGTGCAGCGCCGCATCCTCGTCTCCAGCGGCGGAGTCACATACCTGGTGGACCGTCTGGAAAAGAAGGGGCTGGTGGAGCGGCGCGAGTGCACCGGCGACCGCCGCGCACGCTACGCCGCGCTGACCGAGGCAGGGGAGGAGATCATCAGCCGGATCTTCCCCGCGCACGCGTCGTGCATCGAGTCGCTGATGGGCTCACTGAGCGAGGACGAGCAGCGCGCCGCCGTGGCGCTCCTGCGTCGCGTGGGCCTCGCCGCCGTCGAGGCGGGCCGCGGCTCCTGAGATGCGCACGGCGCGGCCTTCTCGCCTGCTGGTATCTCACTACTGAGTAGGCCAACACAGAGGCAACTATGCTGCATTACGAGATGCGCGTTCCACAGGGTGCCGCCGACGGGGCACCGGTGCTGGTGCTGCTGCACGGACGCGGCGCGGACGAGGGCGACCTGCCGGGGCTGGGTGCCGAGCTGTTACCCGGCGCGGTCGTGGTTTCCCCGCGGGCTCCCTTTCCGGGCGCGCCCTGGGGATACGGTCCGGGCTGGGCATGGTACCGGTATCTGGGCCGGAACCGGCCGGAGCCGGAGAGCTTCGAGCGGTCGATCGCATCGCTGGACGAGCTGATCGGGGCGCTTCCGTCGCTGCTGTCTGTCCGACCCGGTCCCGTTCTGGTGGGCGGCTTTTCGCAGGGCGGCACGGTGAGCGTGGCTTACGCGCTTCAGCACGCGGGGCGGGTCGCGGGCGCGATCAACTTCAGCGGCTTCCTGGCGGATCATCCGTCGGTCGAGGGGGCGTTGGCTGCTGGAGCGGAAGCGCGGGTGTTCTGGGGCCACGGGACGGGCGATCCGAACATCCCGTTCTTTCTCGCGATCGAGGGGCGGGAGCGTCTGCAGGATGCGGGAGCGAAGGTGGAGGCGCGGGACTATGAGATCGGCCACTGGATCGCTCCGGAGGAGGTGGAGGACGCGGGCCGATGGGCGGAGCAGGTGCTGGCCGTGTGGCACGAGGGTGCACGCGATGAGTGAACATGCAACGGGTGGTAACGACATGAGATTCGACACGCTGAACCGGTATCAGCCGCACATGGCGGGCGTGCTCCGCATCGTGGCGGGGCTGTTCTTCATGCAGCACGGCGTGCAGAAGCTGTTCGGCTGGCTGGGCGGGATGGGTGGCTCGGGTGCCACGGCCGACCTGTTCTCGATGATGGGGCTGGCGGGGGTGCTGGAGACGTTCGGCGGCCTGCTGCTGGCGCTGGGGCTGCTGACGCGGCCGATCGCATTCCTGCTTTCCGGACAGATGGCGGTCGCCTACTTCATGGCGCACGCGCCTCAGAGCCCGTGGCCCATCCTGAACGGCGGTGAGCTGGCAGCGCTCTTTTCCTTCGTCTTCCTCTTCTTCGTATTCAACGGTCCGGGGCGCTTCGCGCTGGATGCTCTGATCGGGGTGGAGCCGCGCGGGAGCGAGGCAGCCGTTCCTGCGGCCGGCGCGGGCAGGGCGGAACCGGTGCCGGCGCGTCGTACCGCCTGAACTCATCGCTCCGGCGGTGACGAATCCGGAGGTCCATCGTCTCCTTTCGGGGGGAGGGATGGACCTCCTGCCGTTCCCGTCGTGTAGAAGCTGCCGAACCCGAGCCGGACCGGACCTGGCTCGGATCTGACGCGGCCCGGCACCTGAGCGGGTAGACGGAAGCGTCCGAATGAGTTATAGGTTTCTCCCATCGGGCTCCGCGAGCCAGCGGTCCGGGGGTGGATCTGCGGGTCCGGAACTCCTATTTACACGCAGGTGCCGAACATGGAGCAGAAGACCGTTCTCATCGTGGAGGATCAGTTCGACTTCCTCGCCATCCACAAGGTGTACCTGGAACGCAACGGATACCGGGTGCTCTCCGCGGAGAATGGCGTCGAGGGGGTCCGCTGCGCGCGGGAACACCACCCGCACCTGATCCTGATGGACTTCTCCATGCCGGTGCTGGACGGCGTCAGCGCGACGCGACAGCTGAAGCAGGACCCCGAGACGCGCGACATCCCGGTGGTTCTGCTCACCGCTCACGCCTACGGTTCGGTGGGCCGACGCGCTCGCGAGGTGGGTTGTGCGGGATTCCTGGCCAAGCCGTGCGACCCTCGCCGCGTGCTGGACGAGGTGCGCGAGTGGATCGGGAGCCCGGCGAACTAACCGGCGACGTACCCGGCACTTCCGCCTACCGGCGCGGCGCGGAAGGATCAGGAGCGGTCCTGGACCGGCACGCGCTCCCGCAGGGGCGCATCGGTGATCGACTGCTGAACCGCGTCGGCCACCGCGGACCGCAGCGGGGCGATCCCCGTGGTCTCTCTTGTGGGGTTCACACGGTTCGTTAGCAGGATCACGTAAACGCCCCGCTCCGGGTCCAGCCAGATGGAGGTGCCGGTGAAGCCGGTGTGGCCGAAGGAGCGTGCGGAAAAGAAGCGACCCGCACTGCCGCGCGGCGATGCCGTGTCCCACCCGAGCGCCCGCGTGGACTCCGGCCCCTGCCGTGCCGTCCAGCGCGCCACGGTCTCGGGGCGAAGGACGCGGACCCCGTCCACCTCGCCGCCACCGAGCATCATCCGCGCGAAGGTGGAGAGGTCGAGCGCGGTGGAGAAGAGGCCCGCGTGGCCGGCCACACCGCCCATCGCCCAGGCGTTCTCGTCGTGTACCTCACCATGTACCTTCCCGCCTCGGAACTCCTGGATCTCCGTGGGGGCGATCCGGTCCCGGTTCTCCGCTGGCGGGTTGAAGCCGGTGTCGTGCATGCCGAGCGGGCCGAACACCCGATCCTCGAGGAAGAGGTCGAGCGAGGTGCCGGTGATCCGCTCGATCACCAGCTGCATCAGGATCAGGTCCCAGTCGCTGTACTCGGTGCGCGTGCCGGGCTCCCAGCGGAGCGGCCGCGCATTGATCTGCTCCAGGTACTGCTCGCGTCCCCGGAACGTCTGGAAGAGCGGCGCGAAGGCCTCGAAGCCCGCGCGATGGATCATCAGCATCCGCGAGGTGATCCCCGCCCTGTCCGGCGCATTCAGTTCCGGCAGGTAGTGCGCGACGGGAAGCTCCATGTCCAGCCGTCCCTCCTCCTCCAGGATCATCGCCGCGGTCGTCGTCGCCACCACCTTGGTGAGGGAGGCGAGGTCGTAGATGCTACCGGCCGTGGCCGCGGGCGAGGCCGGGTCGCGGTCCAGTCGGCCGTAGCCGCGGAGATGCACCAGGGCGTCGTGGCGCCCAACCGCGAGCACCGCGCCGGGGGTGACCCCCGCGGCAATGGCATCCGTCACCAGCGCATTCAGCCGCTCGGTGAGTGCCGGATCCATTCCACGCAGCGCCGGGCTGATCACTGCGGCTGGTGCGCCGGGCGCTCCGCCGCTCACCATGCCGCCCGTGGTGGGGCGATCGGGCACCGCCGGCGGGAGCGAGCAGGCGGAAAGCGCCGCACCGGTCACCAGCAGGATCTGAAGATGTCTGGCTGCCACGGGGAGATCATCGGTGATGGGGTGTCACTGGCTGCGTCCGGGCGCATCCCATCCGCGCGCGAGCAGGAGGGGCACCACGGGCGCGTGCTCGTCATGCGCCATCAGCACCGTCTGGTCGGCGCGCGTGACGTACAGAAGACGGTGCACGCCGGCGGCCTCGCGAGAGAGTCGCTGCTCGGCCAGAGCGGTATCCACTGAGTCCACCGCGTCGCCACGGTGCGTGAGCACGAAGAACCGGGGTGTGGCCAACGATCGCTCCTGAGAATGTAACTTCGGGTACGGTCCAAGGTAGAAGAGCAGGAGCCCCGCCGCAAAGGCAGAGCGGCTGGAGGGTGTGATCCGCGGCACCGTTTTCGCAACGGCCGCCGCCGTTTCGGCGAACCACCAGGATCTTTCACGACCGCATGAGCAGAGGGACGGGTGTGGAGGTGCGCGAGCTGCGCGGCCTGCTGGCGGGGGTCAGCGCGGCGCTCGTGATCGGGTGCTCCGGGGCGGTGGAGGAGCCGTACGTGGTGGAGGAGCTGGAGCTGCCGGTGGACACCACGGTGCAGCGGGCGCGTCCCGCCGCCGCCGCACGGGCCCCGGAGGTGGAGGGCTTCATCACCATCGAGGGGATGCGGCAGCCGATGACCTTCCGGCTCTACCAGGCGCCGGAGGGTTTTCCGTTCGAGTTCGAGACCTATCTCCCGGAGGACGTGGAAGCGGATCCCGTCTCCTCGGGCGAGGGCGACGCGATCGTGTTCCGGCCCGCTCACCGTGGTGAGCAGGGGGAGCGTGCCGTACTCTCGATCACCGTACCGGCCGCGTCGCCGGGTGCGGCGGAGGCGCTTACGCTGGTACGGCAGATCGCCGGCACCATGGGGGAGGCCGAGCGGGTCGAGAAGGGCGGTTACACCTGGTCACTGGAGGAGTACCGATTCCGCTCGACTGAGGTGTTGGGAAGCGTCGCTCTCGGCCGTCACGACGGCTCGTACTTTTACGTGATCACCGCCTACCCGCCGGAGATGGGGGATGGATTCGGCCCGCGGGTGGCGCGGATCCTCGGCGAGTGGCGGTGGGCCGATGGGAGCCGTCTGGGGAGCTGAGCGCACCCCCGACGGAGCACCGGCGCTGTCGTAACCGGCGGAGTGGGTTTACCTTTCAAGGTTCCGAACACACACGAATCATACACGTGGGCCGCACCATGAGGCGGCCCACCTTACGAAAGCGGTTTGATGGGTTTCACTTCGTTCGATCTGCCGGCAGAGCTGATGCGAGGGGTCACGGAGCTCGGCTTCGCGAAACCGACCGTCATCCAGGAGCAGGCGATTCCACCCGCCATGCAGGGCCGGGATCTTCTCGCCTGCGCCGCCACCGGAAGCGGCAAGACGGCGGCTTTCCTGCTCCCGATCATCCGGCAGTTGATGGAGAAGCCGCGCGGGAAGACCGGCGCGCTGATCCTCACCCCGACCCGGGAACTGGCGGCGCAGATCCACCAGCACCTCGAGGAGCTGGCGGTGCACACCCGTGTAACCGGCGCGGCCATCTACGGCGGTGTCGGGATGGGTCCGCAGGAACAGGCGTTCCGCAGGGGTGTGGATATCCTGATCGCCACGCCCGGCCGGCTCCTCGATCACATGCGCCAGCCGTATGCGCGCCTGGATTCTCTGGAGATTCTCGTCCTCGACGAGGCGGACCGGATGCTGGACATGGGCTTCCTGCCGGACATCCGCAGGGTGCTCCAGCAGATCCCCTCCAAGCGGCAGACGTTCTTCTTCTCCGCCACCATGCCGCAGCCGATCGTGAAGCTCTCGCAGGAGATGCTCCGCGACCCGGCGACCATCAACCTGGAGCGCAAGGCCGCGCCGGCGACGGGGATCACGCAGGCCATCTACCCGGTAGCGGGTGAGCTGAAGAGCGCGCTCTTCCTGGAGCTGCTGAGCCGGGACGAGATCCGCAACGCCATCGTATTCCTCCGCACCAAGCACCGGACCAACCGTCTGTTCGACCAGCTGGAGCGGGCTGGAGTGCCCGTCGCGCGGATCCATGGGAACCGGAGCCAGGCCCAGCGCACCGAGGCGCTGGCCGGCTTCAAGTCCGGGCGGTATCGGATTCTGGTCGCCACAGATATCGTGGCACGCGGAATCGACGTGGAGGCGCTGGAGCACGTGGTGAACTTCGACGTGCCGGCCGCGCCGGAGGATTACATCCATCGCGTGGGGCGGACGGCGAGGGCCGAGGCGATCGGCGATGCGATCACCTTCGTGGCGCCGGACGAGGAAGCGGACCTGCGCGCCATCGAGAAGGCGATCGGCCGCACGCTGCCGCGGGTGACGGTGCCGGACTTCGATTACCGGCAGCGGTCGGAGGAGCGCTTCGAGGTGCCACTGGCCGAGCGGATCGCGGCGATCCGTGCGCGCAAGGCGGACGAGCGGGCTCGCGCCCGCGCGAAGGCGGAGCGTTCCGGGCAGCGGCAGGAAGAGCCGGCGGGGCGCACGCGGTCCGGTGGCGGGGGCGGCGGCCGCACCTCGGGCGGGGGGGCTTCGCGGGGTGGTGAGGGTCGGGGCCCGGGCGGGAGTACCGGGGGGGCTTCCAGAGGTGGTGGCGGAGCGTCCGGTGGCGGACCGGCCGGCGGGCGCCGTCGGGGTGGGCGCGGGCGGGGCACCGGTGGTGGTACACCTCGTCAGGGATGATCTGGTGCCCGGCGCGCCGGCGGTGTGCCTCGCCCCGCTGTCGGACAGCTCCAGGCGGTGCATCGCGTCTGGGCACAGGGCAGAGAGGGGGGTGAGAGAGCATGTCGGCTGAACGGTCCGGGAGTTCAACGGGACGGGCGGGCGGGCGTGCACCCGAGAGCTTCACACTGGCGGGGGTGCTCCGGCAGCTGCCGATCGGGGTGGTGGTCGCGGAGTACCCCGGCGGCCGGGTGGTGCAGGGGAGCGACCGGCTCGCCACGATCTGGCGGCGTCCCGTGCTCACGGAGGGCGATCCGCGTGAGTACGAGCGATGGGAAGGGTTCCATCCCGACGGCCGACGCTATCAGCCGACGGAGTGGCCGCTCACCCGGTCGCTCGAGGAGGGCGAGGTGGTGGAGCAGGAGGAGATCGAGATCGCGCGCGGCGACGGGACGCGCGGCGTGGTGCTGATGAGCTCTTCCCCGCTGGTCGGGCCGGACGGATGCCGGATCGGCGCCGCGGCCACCCTGGTGGACGTGACCGAGGAGCGCCGCCTCGCCTGGGAGCGTCGCTTCCTGAACCGCGCCGCCGCCCAGCTCTCCACGTCGCTGGAGCTCGGCACCACCCTCCGCAGCGTGGCCCGCCTCGCGCTCCCCTCCCTCGCGGACTGGTGCGCCGTGGATCTGCTGGACGACTCCGGGCAGATCAAGCGACTCGTGGTGGAGCATCACGATCCGCTGCACGCGGCCGCCGCGGAGGAGCTCGAGCGGAAGTATCCGCCGCTGCTCACCAATCGGCTCGGCGTCGGGAATGTGCTCCGCACCGGTGTGGCGGAGCTGTACCCCACCGTGGATGCCTCCGTCGTGGGCGAGGTGGCGCGCGACGATCGCCATCTGCAGCTGATGAAGGAGATGGGGATCGCGTCGGTGATGGTGGTGCCGCTGCGGGCGCGCGAGAGGACGCTGGGCGCGCTGGTGTTCGCCGTCGGTGACCCGGAGCGCTCCTATGGCGAGCGGCAGCTGGCCCTCGCGGAGGAGCTGGCGCTCGCCGCGGCGATGGCGATCGACAACGCCCGCCTCTACCAGGAGTCGCAGGCCGCCAACCGAGCCAAGGCCGACTTCCTCGCCGTGATCTCCCACGAACTGCGCACGCCGCTCACCGCCATCATCGGGTACTCCGAACTGATGGGTCTGGACGTGCCGGAGCCGATCACCGATCGTCAGCGGGAGCAGGTGGAGCGGATCGAGCTTTCCGCGCGGCACCTCCTGCAGTTGATCGAGGAGATCCTCACCATGGCGAATCTCGAGACGGGGCAGACGCAGATTCGCACCGCGGCGGTGGACGTGGCCGATCTGCTCCGCCGTGCGGAGGCGATCGCGCGGCCGCTCGCCGATGCCAGAGGGCTGGCGCTGGATTTCGCGCCCGTCGCGGACACGCTGGTGCTCCGCTCCGATGGCGAGAAGCTCCTGCAGATTCTCCTGAACCTGCTCTCCAACGCCGTGAAGTTCACCGAGTCGGGCGGTGTGAGGGTGAGTGCCCGGGAGGAGGCCGACCACCTCCTGGTGGAGATCGCCGACACCGGCGTGGGCCTCGATCGCGAGCACTGGGCGAAGGTGTTCCAGCCCTTCTGGCAGGTGGAGCAGCCGGTCACCCGGCGGGTGGGCGGCACCGGACTCGGTCTCGCGATCAGCCAGCGGCTGATCTCACTGCTCGGCGGCACCATCGATCTGGCGAGCGAGGCGGGCGTGGGAAGTACCTTCACCGTGCGGGTGCCGCTCGATCCCTGATCTCCCGCAGCAGGATCAGGAGAACGCCGGTGGACCGGGGAGGGCATTCACCGGATTGCGGGATCCAGGTAGGTCTCGAAGAAACCATCCAGCACCTCCGGCTCGCGGCCGCGCTCCCGGATCTCCGCGCGCCCGCGCATCTGCACGAACCAGGGGAGTGATTCCCGCTCCAGCCGGGTGAGGTTCACCGCCCCCACATCGATCTCCACGGACAGCCCGCGCCGGGTGTCGATGAAGCGGAGCCGGCGGGGCACGTCCACCGCCTCCCCCTCCATGACCCGGCGCTCCGTCTCCAGGATCTCTACGGGTCCGGGGCGGTACAGACCCCGCGCGCCGCGGTCGTCCACCAGGTAGGCGAACAGGGATTCATCCGTCGCGCCCCCCGCCCGCACGACGCCATAGAGCAGGCTCAGTCGGTCGCTGGACGCCGCCCCCCATTCCCACGACACGTCCCGCCAGACTCCCCAGTTGTGATCGTGGTATGCCCGCAGGCCATCGATGCGCGAGCAGCGCGGCAGGCAGACCGTACCGGAAGCACGGGCGTGAAGGGCAGGCACCACGTACCCCGAGACCAGGTCGGCGCCGCCCAGCTGCGCGGGGGGGAAGTAGCGACCGGGCGTGGGTTCGATCTCCAGCTCCACCCGCAGCTCCCCCGCGGCGGCCCGGACGTGGTAGCGGCCGTCGCGCAGCAGGACGCTCGCCCGGTCGCCGAACCGAAGGTCGGGTGAGAGGGTGTCGAATCGGATCACCCCGTCCGGGAAATCGGCGGTCGCGGACCTGTGACCGGCCGGGCCGTCGCGCAGGGTCATGAGAACCCGACCGCCCCACTCCCCGGGGATGCCGACCCGCCCGCCCAACATCAACGTCACGTAGAGCCAGCGCTCCTCGTCCAGCACCACGTTGAAGTAGTGCCACTCCGCCCAGGTGGAGTCTCCCTGTGCCGCGGGCGGCGGGAGGTGCAGTCGGTCGATCCGGGTGAGGAACTCCTGCCCGGTCGGAGAGACCCAGCGGCGGTCGGCATCGCTGTCCCCCCAGCGGCCGGCGAGGAGGGTGGGAGCGGCGCCCGCGGCGGCTGAACGGCTCGGGATCTCCCCCGTCGCCAGCGCCTGAACGGAGCGTCCACCCGCATGAATCCGCACCAGTCGGGAGTCCAGGATCGGGCTGGCGGACGTGATCCCGTACCGCTCGCGGCCGCGGGGCGACTCCAGCACGGAACCGTGGATGAAGCGTGCCTGGTCCAGCCCCAGGAAGAGTGAGGTGGCGCCGCCCGCACGGAGCATCTCCGGGCTGATCCCCGCCGGCACCACGATCAGATCACCGCCCCCGATGAGTGCGCTGTCCCGCGCCTGCTCCAGCATCGCCTCGCCCACCGCCAGCAGGACCACCATCACCGCCACACCCAGAGAGTAGCCGCAGAGCAGGAAGGCAGACCTGCCGGGGCGGTGCTGGATCTCGGCGGTGATCAGGCGAAGTCTCATTCGGGAACGACCAGCCCGTCGCTGAGCCGGACCGTGCGCCGCGCTCTCTGCGCCACCGCGGTGTCGTGGGTAACGGTGATCAGCGCGGTGCCGTCGTCGTTGAGGCGCTGGAGGAGGTCCAGGATCTCGGCGCCGGTGCTCTGGTCGAGCTCTCCCGTCGGCTCATCGGCCAGCAACAGCTCCGGGCGGTTCGCGAGTGCGCGGGCGATCGCCACGCGCTGCTGCTCGCCGCCGGAGAGCTGTGGCGGCCGGTGGCCGAGGCGGTGATCGAGCCCCACGTAGGTGAGCAGCTCCCGCGCGCGATTCCGCCGCTCGCGGCGCCCCATTCCCGCTTCGGCCATCGGCAACTCCACGTTCTCCGTTGCGGTCAGCACCGCCAGGAGGTGGAAGCGCTGGAAGACGAAGCCCACGTGGTGCAGTCGCAGGCGCGACCGCGCGCTCTCCTGCAGCGCGTCCAGGTCGCGGCCGAGCAGTTGCACGGTGCCGCTGCTCGGCCGGTCGATGCCCGCGATCACGTTCAGCAGCGTGCTCTTGCCGCACCCGGACGGTCCCATGATCGCCACCCACTCCCCCGGCCCGACCTGTAGATCGACACCGCGCAGCGCGTGAACCGCACTCCCGCCGTACGGATACTCGCGGGTGATCCCCACCGCGTTCACGGGGAGCACGTGCGGTGTCGTCATTCCGCCTCCTCGCGCAGCGCGCGCGACAGGGGTGTCCGCAGCGCACCGCTCCCCGGCAGGAGCCCGGCCAGCGCACCCGTCGCCAGAATCACTCCGAAGGCCAGGACAACGCGGGGCGGATCGAACACGAAGAAGGAGAGCTTCGCGGGAATCCCCGGGAAGCCGAGGAGGATGCGGTCGAGCCGCGTGGCCATCCAGAGGCCCAGGGGAAGCCCGATCATGGAGCCGAGCGCGGCGAGAACGAGGCCCTCCGTGACGATGCCGGCGAGCAGACGGCTGCGCCGCACCCCGATCGCGCGCAGCGTCGCGATCTCGCCGAACCGCTCGCGCACCCCGATGGTCACGATGGTACCCACCAGCAGCGCGCACACCACCAGAGCGACCCCGCCCAGGATCGTGGCGAGCTGCCGGAAGTAGAGCAGGCGCTCGTCCATCGCGGCCATCAGCCCGGCCGTGGAGTATACCGACACCCCCTCCACCGCCCCCTCCAGCCGTCGGGAGAGTTCGTCCTCGTCCGTGCCCGGATCGGCGGCGATCGCGAAAAGCGACACCTCGTCCATCCGGCCGGTGAGTCGCTGCAGCTCCGCCAGCGGCACCGCGAGCGAGCGCTGCCCCGCGTAGTCGTAGAGGAAGTCGCCCACCCCGCTTACGCGGAACTCGCGCACGTCGCGCGGGGCCGCCAGCGAGATGTCGAGCTCCGCGGCGATCGAAATGCGGTCGCCGGTGCCGATCCCCAGCTCCCGCGCGAGCGGCTCGCTGACGACCACCTCACCGGCCTCCGGCTCCGCGCCCCCGGTGAGGAGATAGAGCATCTGCGCCGCCGGGTCGATGCCGACCGTGAACAGCGGGTCGAGTGCCTCGTCGTCGCCCAGGTACAGCTGTGCGCCGAGCACCGGAGCCACCGACGTCACACCGGGCACGCCCTCCATGATCCGCTGCACCCGTTCCGCTTCCCGGATCCCCGCCTCGCTGTCGAACGGGAGCGTTCCAGCCGGAGTCACCCTCAGCGCGTACCCCTGCGAGCGGGTCAGCTCACCGAACGAGTGGGTGAGCCCCGAGGCCAGCATGGTCATGTCCAGGAGGAGCGCGGCGGAAACGGCGATCCCCGCCAGCGCCAGTGCGCTGCGGGAGCGTCGCCTCAGCAGGGTGCGGAGCGAGAGCGTCGCGATCATCGCTCGCCGAGCCGCTCGGGCGGGATCCGCACGACCCGCAGCGCGGCCAGCGCCCCCGCCGCAGTGCCCAGTGCGACGCCGAGCGCTCCCGCCAGCAGCAGCGTGCGGGGGGTCACCAGCGCGAAAAGCAGCTGCGTGTCGTAGACGCCGGCATAGTGCAGGTTGACCATCGCCGTGATCACGACTCCGAGGCCGATTCCCACGGCGCTGCCGATCAGCGCGATCATCACCGCCTCTCCCACCACCGTCCCGAAGATGGTGCGGCGCGAGATTCCCACCAGGCGCAGGGTGGCGATGTCCCTGCGGCGCTCGTCCACACGGATCACCATCACGCACAGGAGGAAGATCCCGCTTGCGAGCACCGTGACGATGCCGATGGCGCGGTGGAAGCGAGAAACCACCGCGAAGGTGGTGCTCACTTCTTCGGCCAGAGCGTCCGCGCCGTAAACACTCGTCCCGAACGCCAGCCCCTCCACCCAGCGCGCCGTCGCGGTGCCGTCGGTCCCCGGCGTGAGCGTCAGCGCGAAGCGGTCCACCCGGTCGGGAGTCGGGAGCATCGCCTCCAGGTCGGGTAGATGGAAGCGGACCTCCAGCTCGTTTCGGGAGATCCGGTTCGGGTCCGCCGCCCGCTCGAAGATGCCTTCCACGCGGAAGGCGTGTCGCGCACCGTCGCCCGACAGCGCGCTCGCCTCCACGCGGTCGCCGACGCCGATCCCGAGCTGCTCGGCGACACGCCGCTCGATGAGCAGCCCCGGGGGCTCCGCCTGCCCGGCGAGCGGGGCGGCGGCCAGAGCGAGCCAGAGGATGACGATCAGGTGATGCACGGTATGGGAGCGACGGGTATCCGGAGCGACCTGGAAAGCTATCGATGTTCAACCACCCGGCGACAGATGGGGGATGGCGATCGCGAGGCCATCGCACGCGCCTCTTCGCCGTCCCGCTCCGGATGCTCGCCGTCTCGTTACACGGGCGATACACCATGACCGCATCCGCCGGTTATGCTGCGTCGGGTTTCTTCTCCGAACAGCGTCACGCACCGGATGAGCGCGCATATTCTCGTCGTAGAGGACGAGCCGGATATCTCGGCTCTGGTCGCCTACCACCTCGCCCGTGAGTCATACCGGGTTCGCACCGCCGGCAGCGGAGGAGAGGCCCTCCGCGCCATCGAATCGGAACACCCCGAGCTGATCGTACTCGATCTGATGCTCCCCGGCACGTCGGGACTGGAGGTCCTGCGGGAGATCCGGCGCCGGGCGGAGACGGCCGCGATCCCCGTCATCCTCCTGACCGCGCGTCGCGAGGAGAGCGATCGGGTGGAAGGGCTCCGCCTGGGCGCCGACGATTACATGGCCAAGCCCTTCTCACCCCAGGAACTCGTCCTGCGGGTCGGGGCGGTGCTACGGCGGGTTCATCAGCCGCCGCCACGGGACCTGGGCAGAAGGGTCACCCGGGTCGGTCCGTTCGTGCTCGACGCCGGCGCCGCAGTTGCCGAGCTGGACGGCCAGCCGCTCGACCTCACCCCCACGGAGTTCAGGCTGCTTCATGTGCTGATGGAGAGGCGCGGCCGGGTGCAGAGCCGCCGTCAGCTCCTCGAGTCGGTCTGGGAGGTGACGGCGCGGATCACGACCCGCACCGTGGACATGCACGTGCAGCGTCTCCGCTCCAAACTCGGCGACAGCGCCGCCTGGCTCGAGACGGTGCGCGGCTTCGGCTACCGATTTCGCGCGCGGTAGCACGCCGGTGTAGCCGTAGCACATTCACGCTCCTCCGCTGACCGGTCCCGAACGCTCCGAGGCGGGGGATGAGACCGCTCGTGGCGGGAGATCACCGGGCACGACTCGCGGCGGTGGTGCTGAGTGTCAGGATCGCACGGCACCGCCACTAGCGGCCGCGCCCCATCCGGGTAGCGGTGGATGGCTCCCGGCGCGACCCTGTTTTCCACTGTACCACAGAAAAAGGGGGGAGCCAGGCGGCTCCCCCCTCGGTCCTGCCAGACCTGAATTCCGGATCGCCTAAGCGTCCCGGTTGATGCATCCCGAGAAGTTCGGGTTGTTCTGCTCGTCGAACGGAACCGGGAAGTTGACGTCGGATCCGTAGGCCCCGAGAACTCGGTTGGAGATCTGGTTGTCGGGTACCGAAACGGTCTCGTACAGCGGGCGTGCATACGGCCCCACCGGGAAAACCGAGTCCTGAGGACGATCGTACTGGCGGACGAGTCGGCGCATGTCGCTGAGCCGCTGACCGGTGATCCAGAGCCAGAATGCGCGCTCGCGGAAGTGCAGGTCTACACGCTGTGAACTGCTCAGTGCGGTAGCCGCAGCCAGTGTCAACGGGGCAAGTCCCGGTCGGGTTGCCCGCAGCTCGTTGTGCTTGGCCAGGAAGGTGACGAGGTCGTTTGCACGCAGCGCCGCCTCAGCCTCGATCAGCCGGGCTTCCAGACCGGTCGCGAGAGGCACCGGAGAATCACGCAGCGTGTACTTCATCTGCCAGAAGTGCGTGAAGGGGTTCTCGAATGCCCGATCGTTGGTTCGGCGGTACGGAACCCGGGGATCCTGAGACGCTGGATCCAACGAGTTGCCCTGGCGGTACGGGAGCCCGTTACCGCCCTCCATGTGGGCTACGCCGTAGCCACGGCGATTGTGGGTGAGGCCCCAGATCCCATTGTTCTGCCTCGAGGTATTCTCCGAGAACTCGACCTGATAGGAGAATGCCGTAGGCACCGCAGATACGGCGGCCGCAGCCTCGTCGAACCGACCCATCAGTAGAAGGACTCGCCCACGACCGACACGCGCCAGATTCCGCTGGGCGGCGTTGTTCGCCGCGTCCGCGATGGCGAGCGCCTCCGTGAAGCGCGCCAGGGCGTGATCGTTCATCTGCTGCGTCGTCCACGAATCTCCGTGCTGGAGCTGGTTCTGCTCGTCCAGTCGGCTGAACGGAACGCCCGAACAGTAGTTCTCCGAGAAGATCGCGTACAGATAGCCACTGAGGCTCGTCACTTCGGCATGCGCAGCCGTGTTCGGAGCGTTCTGCGCATACATCTCGCTCGCCACCTCGGCGGCACGCCTCGCCCGGTGAAGATTACGGAAGACGTCAGTCATCGTCGCGTTGTCGACGCTGATGTTCCGCATGTCCACTTCACGGCGTGTTCCGAACGAATCGGAGAGGTAAAACTCATCCCCAAGAAGACCGGAGGCGAGTACGATTCCTTCCGTGCTGCCGCCACCGAGGGTGTTGCCCCCATAAGCGACCATGAAATCGGCGAGTGCGCCGGCTCGCAGCGCCCCGACGTTGGCGGGGTCACGGATTCGGTCCTGCGTTACGACATCCGGATCCGAAACCTCGAGGATGCTATCCAGCGAGCACCCGGCCAGCGGCAGCGCGAGCGCCGCGACCATCGCGAGGGGTACGGAGGCGACCTTGCGGCCCCTCCGTCTGCGCCCCGTGAGTTCCGAAATATTCATATTCAGTCCGTACCTTTAGAAGTTCAGGTCGAGACGGAGCGTATAGAAACGCACCGGCGGCTGGTTGTGGTAGTCGGACGTCGTGAAATTGGCCTGGCCGTGCGAATTGACCTCCGGGTCGTAGCCGCTGTACCGGGTCCAGGTGCCCAGATTCCGGCCGGAGAAGGTAAGCCGCGTCCCGGCCACGCCCAATCGGCTGGTGTAGCGATCCGGCACCAGCAGGCTGACGGAGAGCTCGCGAAGCTTCACGAAGTCCGCATCCTCGATGAACTCGGAGCGGTTCTGGCCGAGGTAGTTCCAGCCGATGAAGCCCAACTGGTCGCTGATGGTCGCGACGTCCGGGTTGAAGGTGCTCTCGCAGACCCACTCCCAGGCGCAGCGGTCACCGCGCGTGAAGTTGAACAGCTTGTGGCCGCCCTTGTAGTCCGCCAGACCCGAGACACGGACGAGATTGTAAAGCGTGAGGCCGGTGGTGAAGGAAGCCTCCCGCGTCGGGAACGGCGTGCCGAGATACTCGGCCGAGTCGCCCTGGATCACCTCGTCGAACTGCACCATACCATCGTTGTTGCCGTCGTTCCAGCTGAGCGGAACGCCCCAGTATCCGCCCAGCGGGTAGCCCTGCACGTGGCGCTGTGCGGAGCCGAGTCCGAAGATGATCGGCTCGATGCCCTCACCGAGCTGCTCCAGGCGGTTGCGCACGCGCGTCCCGGTGACCGTCGCGTCCCACTGGAAGTTGCGCGTCTCGACGAGACGTGCGTTCAGCATCGCCTCCACACCGACGTTGCTCACCTCGCCGATGTTCTCGAAGCGCGTGGTGGTGGCGCCCAGAGACGGGGCCAGACGGCGGCTGATCAGCGCGTCCTGCGACTGCTTGTTGAAGTACGTCAGGTCGAGCGCGAAGCGATCGCGGAAGAAGCCCGCATCGAAGCCGACCTCGAACTCGGTGGAGATCTCCGGACGCAGCTCGGGGTTGCCCGCGCCGCCGAGGGTGACACCCGGAAGCTCGGCACCCGCGGCACGTGCCGGTGCCGGCTGGTAGTAAACCGCCGCGTCACGGAAGGACGGGCGGAGACCCGAACGGCCGAGCGAGCTGCGCAGGCGCAGTGAGCTGAGGGCGTCCGTGGCCGGGAAGAACGGCTCCTCCGAAACAACCCACGACACGGAGGCCGACGGGTACGTCACGAAGCCGATGTCGGTACCGAACGCGCTGTTCTGGTCGCCTCGCACGGAGCCGGTCACGAAGAGCCGGTCGTTGAAGGCGAGCTGCTGCGAGATGTATGCGCCGAAGGTACGGTTCTGGCTCGTGTTCTCACCCACAGCAAAGAGACGCGAGGTACCGCCCAGCGAGCGTGTGCCCGGCACCACACCCACGCCGAATCCGCGGGTGTCGTGATAGTTGTCCACGTGAAGCTGCGTGCCGAGAGAAGTCGACGACGCGAGCCCCTCACGCAGGTTGAAACGCGCCGTACCGTCGAGAGTCGTCGTGACGTTGAGGATCTCGATCTTGTTCGATCTGCGGGTACCCGCCCAGGTGTTCTGATTGAGCGGGTTGACGCCCGGCCGAGTGAACTCCATGTCATGCCGGTCCACCCGATCGAGCCCGGCCGTTCCCACCACGCTCAGCCAGGTGAGGGGAGCATAGTTCACGTTGATCCCGCTCGTGAACCGGTTCACCGCCTGCTCCGCCTCGATGGCAAAAATCTGCTCCGGCGTCAGCGCCCACCACCCGGTTCCGGCATCACCCGCCCACCAGTGCGAAGGTGGCGTACCGAGGTTTCCGTTCAGATGGATGCCGGAGACGTTGTTGTCGTTCTGCGGCATTTCGATGTTGTTCCGCACGTAGCCGGTGCGGAGCGACACGTTGAGCTGGTCCGTCAACCGGCTGTTCAGGTTCGCGCGCAGGTTGATCCGGTCGAACCGGTTCACCTCGAAGATGCCCTGCTCACGATCCGTCTCGCCCGAGAGGTAGAACGTGGTCTGGTCGTTGCCGCCGGACACGTTCATGCCGAACTTGCGGCGATTGCCGTCGACGAACGGCCGGGTCTCCGGGTTCATCAGCGGGTTGAAGCGGTGAAGCACGCCCATGGTGCAGTCGCCCTCCGCCTGTTCGAGGACGGTGCAGAAGTCCTCCTCCATGACGTTGTCCTCGTAGTTGGTGTACTCCTGGATCGTGCCGATCTCGGAGTACGCCGCCCAGCGCGTCGCGCCGGCGCGTCCACGACGGGTCGTCACCTGGATCACGCCGTTGGCGGCGGCCGTGCCGTACAGCGCCGCGGCGGCCGGCCCCTTCAGGATCTCGATCGACTCGATGTCCTCGGGGTTCAGGTCGTTCAGCCGCGACGGCGACTGACCACCGGTGGCGACCGTGAACGACTCCGCCGTGTTGTTCACGCGGACGCCGTCCACCACCAGCAGCGGCTCGTTGGAAAGCGATACCGAGTTGCTGCCGCGGATCCGGATACGCGCACCGGTGCCCGCCGTGCCGCCGCTCTGCATCACCGTCACGCCCGCCGAACGGCCCTGGAGAAGCGAGGCCATGTTCGGCACCGCGGCCAGCTCGACCTCGGCCACGTTGATGTTGCTCACGGCGTTGCCGAGCTCACGACGGCGCTCCTCGCGGCCGGCGGCGCTCACCACGATGCCCTCGATGGCCACCGCGGAGGTCGCCAGCGAGAAGTTCGCCGTGGCGGTCTCACCGGCCTGCACCGTCACGCGCTGCGTGGAGGCGGAGTAGCCGATGATGGTCGCACGTACGTCGATGGTCCCCGCCGGTACGTTGGGGATCAGGTACCGCCCCTGCTGGTTCGTCAGACTCCCGCGGGACGTGCCCGGAAGAAAGATCTGGACGCCGGGGATCGGCTGCTGTGTCGCCTGATCGACCACCTGGCCGCTCAGGGTTCCTACGCCCTGCGCCATCGCCCCCGATGGGAGCAATGCGGCCGCGACCATCGCGGCACATAGCAAACGCAGTTTCCTCATGTGTGGATTCCTCCCGGGAATGGGTGACTGCCTGCGAGAAGAGAAACACTCCCCTCACAGTGGTGGAGCTCGTCCGCCGGACCCGACGCGAAATCGCCGGATCCACCGGCCCGCCAGGGATCGTGATTCCCCCCGACGGCAGCGGTTGCTCCGATTTCTTCCGACTTTTCGAACCGCGGATATGGGAGAAGGGTACGCGGCCCTGACAGGGTACCCGGAGGCGCCATGAACGGGAGCAGCGAAAAACTTCCCAAGGGGCATCTTCGAACCCTCGGGAGTCGCTGTCAAGAGGCATCCGGCACTGAGCGACGCTCACCCATCTTCAGGCAGGACAGGCGAATCACCCCTCCTGCAATGACAACGTCCGGCCCGGGCAAATGCGGACGCAGGGTTCAGAACTGCTCCGTCCGTAGCGGCGAAACCGCCTGCCGTGCGGCAGCCCCCGGCCCGCCGCCCGGAGGCCTCCGGCACCCGGAGGTCGCAGGGACGCCGGAACAAAGCAGTCGTGCGGGGTGTCGGAAGCACCGCCACTCGACCGGGTGGCGAGCCGCCGCCGGGTGGCTCCGGAAATCGACCCGATCGCGGATCCTCATCCATGAAGAAGCACATCCTGTCGGGCCTGGCGGTACTGGCCCTGATCGCCACCCCCGCCGGCGCACACGCTCAGGACGGCTTCGCGCTGAAAGTGGGGGGCGTGTTCAACTCCTCCACGGTGGAGGACCGCGAGAGCGATCTGCGCCTCTCCGATGCAGCCGGCTGGAGCGTGGGGGCCGAGTACGTTCTGCCCGGTGGATGGGGGATCGGCCTCTCCGGCTACACGACGGGGAGCCCGGATGCATTCGATACGTCACAGGGGAGCCTCGTCGTGCTCGCGGACCTGAACTACTTCTTCCGCCTGCCACTGCTGCCGATCTCGCCCTACGCGGGGCTGCACGTGGGGCTCGGCACCTACACCCTGCGTGACGTGCAGGATCGCGTGCGGCCGCAGGTGGATTTCGGCGATCGTGGATGGCAGGTCGGCGTGCGCTTCCAGCCCACGGCGATTCTGGGGCTGGATGCGCAGCTGAGGCGAGTGAGCGGATCGCTCGCGGGCGAGCAGGATGCCTCGTTCGATCAGCGACAGGTGGTGCTCGGCGTCACGATCTTCTGATCGGCGCCTGCGCGGGACGGCCGCACGGGAGTGCCGGCCCGCCCTCTCCACTTCGGGGAAGGATCCACCAGGGAGCGCGGGTGTACACACATCGGCCGTGGGACCGATCGCGCTCCCGTCGGCACAACACCTTTCATCTTCCGGACCTCGATGTCGTGCCGGTCTCAATCGCTCGCGCGCCGCAACCTGGCGCGCGTTCGTTCGTCCAGCGACGGATTCATCGTCCTCGCCATGCTGATCGTGATCGTCGGGATGGTGGTGACAGGAGTCCTGCTGGGGAAGGTGGTGCACGCCTCGCGCTACCCGTACGAGGTTCCCCTGGGCGAGCGGGAACTCCGCCGGACCGATGAGGCGGTGGAGGTGCGATACGGCGCCCTGGTCACGCGGCGGGTGCCGCCGGGACGGGATCTATGGGTCCGCCCCATGGGCGATGGGCGCCTCGCGGTGTTCGAGACGGGTGAGAGTGCGCGGGTGATCGGCTTCGTACCGGAAACGTCTCTGCCCGGGTCACCGGGGGGGCGGGCGCTCCGCTGAGAGGGTCATCAGCCCCCACTTCCAGCCGCTGCGATAGCGCTCCCGCTCAACGACGCGGAAGCCGGCGTCCGTCAGAAGCCGGGCCGCCTGTGCAACGCTGTAGCTACGACGGTGGGAGCGGTCCACCAACCGCAGAGCGCGGCTGAGCAGCCGGGTCGGCAGGTGATCATCGGCCCAATCGGTGAGAATCAGACGGCCGCCCGGGCGCAGCACCCGCAGGATCTCGGCGAGTGTGGCGCGTGGGTCACCCCAGTGATGCAGCGAGCTGGTGGAGACCGCGGCGTCGAACGAGCAGTCGGGGAAGGGAAGATGTCGGGCATCGCCAAGGATCGCGCTCGCCGTCCCTTGGGCGGAGTGCCCGCAGCGACCGCTCCAGCGAATCTCGAAGGTATCTGCTCCACCGGTCCTCATATCCGACGACCTCACGCGAATACTGCTTCTGCACCGCAGCGGGGTCCGCCTCCTCCCGATCTTCGTGCCGGCTCGCCATATGATCAGGGAATTGCAGGGAATTCGAGTGGCACACCATGTGCACAGGAGAGGCGCAGCGGTCGGAGCGTTTCGCCCCGATCCCAGCGCAGTCAACTGCGGATTCCAACAGGAGCAAGACAGATGCTGAAGAACCGACTGGCACACTTCGTCGCCGCTTTCGCCCTCGTCGGGCTGGTGGCCTGCAATGGCGACGACCGCCAGACCACCGTGGATGCGGACACCACGCTGATAACGCAGCCGACCACGGAGACCGTCGAGATGCAGGTTCCGGCGGAGGACACCATGATGATCGAGCGTCGGGTCGAGACCGATGTCACCGTGGACACCACGCGTGTCGATGGCGGCGTCACGCGCGATACCGTTCGCCGTCCGTAAAGCCGTACCATATCCGGGAGACGCGGCCAGTCCGCGTCTCCCGTTCTGCCCGCAGTCACTCCCCGAAGATCGCCTCGAGCACGGCCGCGGTATCCTCCAGAGATGCGAAGAGATGGTCGGGTCCGCACGCGGCGAGGTCCTCCACTCCGTAACTCCCGGTCGCGACCGCGATGGTCAGAACCCCGAGGTGCTCGCCGCAGGCGATGTCGTGCGGTGTGTCGCCGATGATCACGATCTCACGACCCTGAAAACGCCGACTCGACAGGCGCTCCGCGCGCTCCACCGCCACCGCCGGTAGGGCGCGCCGATCGGCATGATCGGATCCGAACGCACCGGCCACGAAGCGATCGAAGTGAATCCCCGCGGCCGCGAGCTTCAGCCGGGCACCTTCCTCCAGATTGCCGGTCAGCAGCCCCAGCACGACGTCCGGGTGCTCGTCCAGCCGATCGATCAGTGCCTGCACGCCCGGGAAGACGGTGGTGCGGTCCCGATGGCAGCTTTCACGAAAGCGTGTCAGATACGATTCCCAGACGAACGGAAGGCCCTCCTCGACGCGCTCCGGCGGTACCCCGGCCCGGGTGAGCAGGTCACGGGCGATCTGCGGATCCGTCTTTCCGGCGAACGAGTAGCCGTTACGCTCGAGTCGGGTGCCGAACACCTCCGTGAGCGCGTCCAGGAAGGCCCTGGCGGCGGTGCCACCCGAGTCGAGAATGGTTCCATCGATGTCGAACAGCACCAGTCGACGCATCTGCACGTGGCTCTCGCGAGTTTACCCGTCGGTCGGAGGGCGGTGGATCGCCCACCCCGTGTCCCGGATCAATATAGCCCCGCCCAGCAGGTGGTAAACCGGTGCACCCCGAGCATGCTTGACCGGGCGCTGCAGGGTCGGCATAACTGAGGGTGTAGTCCGTGAGAACGGCGGATGGCGGGACTTTCACCGGAGGTGACGATGAAGCCGCGTACGCTGAGCGATGCCCGACTGCGGGAACTGGCGGAGAGCGGCCGGCCACTCGTGCTGGCCGGCCAGAATCTGGATGGAGCGAACCTGGAGCAGGCGTCCCTGCGATCCGCTGATCTCGAGGGTGCCAGCCTGCGCGGGGCGCGGCTGCGACGCGCCAGCCTGGAAGACGCCAACCTGATGTGGGCGAACCTGGAAGATGCGGATCTCAGCGGCGCCTGCCTGATCGGCGCCCGTCTGACGCACGGTTCGCTCGCCCGCGCCCGGCTCTCCCACGCCTCTCTGGGACGAGCCGACCTGCGGTGGTGCCGGCTGCGCGAGTGCGATCTCTCCGATACCGACCTGGTCGGCGCGCGACTGGACGGCATCGATCTCTGGAAGGCGGATACCGCCGGCGCCCGTCTCGCCCGCTCGGACTTCGAGAACCTGCGCAACCACCTCAGCGCGCGACAGATCGAGTCGCTGGTCCTCGTATGAGTCGCTGGTGCAGGGCTGAGCCGCCTCAGGCCGCCGCCATCTCCTGCTTGATCTCGGTGATCAGCCCCTCCAGCGTCTTCTTCGCGTCCCCGAACAGCATGTAGCTGTTGTCGCGGAAGAAGAGATCGTTCTCGATCCCGGCGAACCCGCTCGCCATGCTTCGCTTCAGGATGATGGTCCGCTGCGCCGTATCGGCGCGGATGATGGGCATGCCGAAGATCGGGGATCCGGGATCCTCGAGCGCCGCGGGGTTCACGATGTCGTTGGCGCCGATCACGATGGCCAGGTCGGCGCGGGGGAGCAGCGCGTTGGCCTCGTCGACGTCGGTGATCAGGCGGTCATAGCTGACGTTCGCTTCGGAAAGGAGAACGTTCATGTGCCCCGGCATGCGGCCGGCGACGGGGTGAATCGCGTACCGCACCTCGCCACCCTGCTTCTCGATCAGTTCGGCGAGTTCACGCACCTGGTGCTGGGCCTGCGCGACCGCCAGCCCGTACCCCGGCACCACGATCACGAGGCGCGCGTACGCCAGCTGAATCGCCGCATCTTCCCCACTGACCTGGTTCGCGACCAGCCCTTCGGAGGTCCGGCTGCTGCCGGCCGTCGCGGTGCCGAAGGCGCCGAACAGCACGTTCACCAGCGACCGGTTCATGGCCCGGCACATGATCTGGCTCAGGATGATACCCGACGAGCCGACCAGAGCGCCGGCGATGATCAGCACGTGGTTGCCGATCACGAAACCGGTCATCGCGGCCGCGATTCCCGAATAGGAGTTCAGCAGCGAGATCACCACCGGCATGTCCGCGCCGCCGATCGGGATCACCAGCATCACGCCGAGCAGGAGCGCCAGCGCGGTGATCGTGTAGAATGGCCAGAGATGCGGCTCCGGCGTCGCGACCTGGTAGATGCTGAGAACGACGATGGCCAGGAAGGTGGCGGAGTTCACCAGTTTCTGCCCGGCGTAAACGATCGGCCTGCCGGTCATCAGCTCCTGCAGCTTCGCGAATGCGACGATGGAGCCGGACAGCGTCACTGCACCGATCAGCATGGCGAGATGAATACTGATGGAGGTGTCCAGCGGGAGCACCTGAGCGCCGAGTTCCGCCCGCAGGAATTCCGCGCCGCCCACCGTGAGCGAGGCACCGCCGCCGAAGCCGTTCAGAAGCGCCACCATCTGCGGCATCGCCGTCATGCGGACCGATCGCGCCATGAAGATCCCGATGGCGCTCCCCACCACCACACCCGCAATGATCACTGAGTAGGAGACGACTGCGCGGTCGAGCAGCGTCACGCCGATGGCAAGGAGCATCCCGAGCCCCGAAAGGGCGTTCCCCTGCCGTGCGGTGGCCGGGCTCGAAAGGCGCTTGATCCCGAGGATGAAGCAGACCGCGGCAACCAGGTAGGTCAGGCTGACCAGAAAGGGAGGGATCATGGGCGTGCCCGATCCTTTCTGAACATCTGGAGCATGCGGTCGGTCACCACGTAGCCGCCCGTGACGTTGATCATTGCGAAGACGATGGCCAGGAATCCGAGCACGGTGGAGATCCACCCGAAGCCGCCGCCGGCGACCACCAGTGCCCCCACGATGGTGATCCCGCTGATCGCGTTCGCGCCCGACATCAGCGGCGTGTGCAGCGCGGGCGGCACCCGATGGATCAGCTCGTAGCCGAGGAAGGTGGCCAGTGTGAAGACGACGATTCCGACGATCAGGCCCTCAGTCATGGAACGCTGCCTCTCGCGGGTGTGTCGAGGTTGAAGCGGCGGGTGCCGCGATGCCGGAGCTCCGACAGAGACGCAGGACGATCAGCTGCCCGCGCCACGCTCCGCGGGGGGAGCCGGTGCCTGCGCGCGCTCCGCCTCACCCTCCGGCATGAGCGACGCCGCGGTTTCGGGCCGTGCGACGCACATGGGGCCGGCGATCTCGTCGTCCAGGTCCAGCCGCAGCTCGCCCTCGCGGATCAGGTGGGTGAGCAGCGTGAGCATGTTGCGGCTGAACATCTGGCTCGCGTGCAGCGGGAGTGTGGCGGCAAGGTTCCGGGGCGCCAGGACGCGGACGCCTTCGAGCTCGACGGTCTCTCCCGGCCGCGTGGCCTCGCAGTTGCCGCCGGCGTCCGCGGCGAGGTCCACGATCACCGATCCGGGGCGCATGCTGGCGACCATCGCGGAGGTGATCAGGAGCGGGGCGGGGCGACCCGGGATCTGCGCGGTGGTGATCACCAGGTCCATGTCACTGATGTGGTTGGCGATCGCGCGAAGGGTGCGCTCCTGGTCGTCCTCGCTCTGCTGCCGGGCGTAGCCGCCGGCCGTTTCCGCGTCGCCGGATGCCAGCTCCGTGGCCACGAAGGTGGCGCCGAGACTCTGCACCTGCTCGGCCGCCGCAGCGCGGATGTCGAAGCCGGAGACCACCGCGCCGAGCCGGCGCGCCGTGGCGATCGCCTGCAGGCCGGCGACACCCGCGCCGATCACGAACACGCGCGCCGGTGCGATGGCACCGGCCGCGGTGGTCAGCATCGGGAGGAACTTGTCGAGCTCGGCGGCGCCGAGCAGCACCGCCTTGTAGCCGGCGACCGTCGCCTGCGAGGAGAGCACGTCCATCGCCTGCGCCCGGGTGATGCGAGGCACGCGTTCCAGCGCGAGCGCGGTGATCCCCCGCTTCGCCAGATCGCTCATCAGGAGATCGTCGGGTGCCGGCTGCAGCAGCGCGACCAGCAGCGCTCCCGGAGGGATCGCGGCTGCCTCGACGTCAGTCGGCCGCCGGACCCGCGCGACCACGTCGGCTCCCCGGTACAGCTCCTGCGCGGAGACGATCTCGGCACCGGCCTCGCGAAAGGACTGGTCATCCAGGCGGGCGGCCTCTCCGGCCCCGTGTTCCACCGCCACCTCCACCCCCGCCCGTACCAGCCGTGCCACGCCTTCCGGCACCAGCGCGACCCGTCGTTCGTCTGCCTCCTGCTCCCTCGGAACCGCGATCCTCACCATGGCGTCTCCCCCGGGCTGGTTGCGCGTGGTATGGCCCCGTCCAGCGCGGACGCCAGCGGGACCCTCAGGGGTAGGGTGAGCCGGAAGATGCTTCCCCTGCCGAGCTCCGAATCCACCTCCAGCCGGCCGCCCAGCAGCCCCGCGAGGCGCCGCGAGATCGCCAGGCCCAGACCGGTGCCGCCGCCCCGACCCTCCTCCACCTGAACGAAATCCTCGAAGATCAGCGAGTGGTTCACCGGGTCGATGCCGATCCCGTTGTCGCGCACCTCGATCACGATGCGCTCGTTGCCGTTCAGCATGCAGTACATGTGGATCGGCTCGGAGCGCCCGAACTTGGCGGCGTTGGAGAGCAGGTTCAGCAGGATCTGGCGAAGCTTCTGCGGGTCGGTGCTGAGGGAGGGCAGGGCGTCCTGCACGTTCAGGCGGATGGCCGAACCGTGCATCTCGGCGACCGGGCGGGCGGTGAGCACCACCTCCTGCAGCAGCGCACCCGGCTCGACCTCCACCTCCCGCGCGCCCAGCCCGCCCGCCTCGATCTTGGAGAGGTCGAGCACGTCCCGCACCACGTCCAGCAGGTGCCGTGCGGCGGCGTGCGAACGCTCCAGCGCGTCCCGCTGATCGGGCTTCAGCTCCCCCATGGAGCCGGCGAGGAGCAGCTCCTGGTAGAGCATCACCGCGCTGATCGGAGTTCGTAGCTCGTGGTTCAGGGCAGAATAGAGCCGGTTCTTCGCGGCCATCGAGGTCTCGATCTCAAGGGTTCGCTCGCGCAGCTCCGCGTTGACCCGCTCAGCCTGCTCGAGCAGTGCCCGGTATCGCGCCTCACTCGCCTGCAGCGCGCGCTCCTGCGACTTGCTCGCAGAGATGTCGCGATAGATGGCGAAGGCACCATCCAGACCGTCCCCCACCGCCAGCGGCGCGGCGAGTACCGAGACGTCGAGCAGCGTTCCATCCTGCCGCCGCCTCAGCGTTTCATGCACCTCCTGCCTGTGTGTGCGCACCGCTTCCGTGATCTGCATCGCTTCCGCCATCAGGTGCTCGGGTGCGATCAGGCCGTTCACCGGCCGACCGATGGCATCCTCGGCGGAATAACCGAACATCCGGGTGAACTCGTCGTTGATCCGGATCACCCGGTCCTCCGCGTCCACGATCACCATTCCCTCCGGCGCATGCTGGAAGAGCTCTTCCAGCGAGGCGCGATGATAGCGGAGTGAGCGTTCCAGTGCCTGGACTCGTTCGGACACGTCCCCGCTCAGGGGGCGGGCACTCCCCAGCCGGAGACGGGCTTCCGCCAGCGCGATGCGTGACTGCAGCTGCGCCCTGTCGAAGGGAATCACCAGCAGGTCGCCGGTTCCTTCCGCTACCAGCGCGGCGGCCTCGTCGAGCCGGGTTGTGGAGGTGATCACCAGCAGGTGCCCGCTTCCGCGGCTCGCGGCGCGGCACAGCTCCGGCACGGTCTGGCATCCGACCTCTTCGCGAAGCTCGATCACCGTGAGCGCGAAGTGGTCACGCTCCACCAGTGGGCCGGCCTCTGCCTGGGCAACGGACTGCACCTCCCAGCCGCGGGAGGCGAGCACCGCGCGAACGGGGTCGGCGGTCGATTCGGTACAGGTGAGCAGAAGCGCGCGGGGGGCGCGAGTCTCTCCGGGCATGAGGATAGCGGCGGGACGTCGACGGAAGGGCGTGCAACGGCCGGCCGGCCGCATTCGGAACGTAGGTTCCGCGTCACGAGCGGGCAAGGTTTGGATCCCGGAACGGATTCCGGACTGCGGCGGACCGGGCGATAGGACGGACCGCTCGGCCGCGCCGCGTTTCAGCCCGAGCGGGGCATCCGCGCGCCGATTCGCCCGCGGTCCGCGCGGTTGCCGCTCCGGGTCGCGGGCTGTAGGATCCTCGCTTCCGAGAGTCGCAGCAACCCCAACGAGCACCCGCCGCATGAGCCAGATCTCACCGCCGGAGGGCGAGCGCGGAGCGCGCCAGCCAGATCAGCAGCCGCGCAGCGCCTTCAGCCGCTTCCTCGATACGGTGGAGTGGCTGGGGAACCTCCTCCCCCACCCGGTGACGCTGTTCGCGCTCTTCGCACTCGGCGTCATCCTGCTGAGCGGACTGGCCGGGCTGATGGAGTGGAGCGTGATCGACCCGCGCCCGGAAGGCGCTCGCGGGCGCAGCCCCACCGGGACCATCGACGCCGTGAGCCTGATGAACGCGGATGGGCTCAGGCGCATCGTGGAGAACCTGGTTTCCAACTTCGTCAGCTTCGTGCCGCTGGGAACCGTGCTCGTGGCGATGCTCGGCGTCGGCGTGGCGGAAGCTTCGGGCCTGCTCAGCGCGGCCATTCGCGCGATGGTGCTGAGGGCGCCGCACTACCTCCTGACGATCGCTATCGTATTCACCGGTGTGATGTCCAACACCGCGTCTGAGGCCGGGTACGTGATCCTGGTGCCGCTCGCGGGCGTGATCTTCCTGGCGGTCGGCCGGCACCCGATCGCGGGGATGGCGGCCGCCTTCGCGGGTGTGTCCGGCGGCTACAGCGCCAACCTGCTGATCGGCACGGTGGACCCGCTGCTCGCCGGCATCACCCAGGAGGCCGCTCAGCTGATCGACCCGGGGTACCTGGTTCACCCCGCCGTGAACTGGTACTTCATGTTCGTCAGCACCTTTCTGATCACCGGTCTCGGCACCTGGGTGACGGTGAAGATCGTGGAGCCGAAGCTCGGCGAGTACGATTCCTCGCGCGCCGAGGAAGGCGTTCTGGACAACCGTACCATGGAGCCGCTCACGGACGCGGAGCGACGGGGTCTGTTCTGGGCGGGGATGGCAGT
Organism: uncultured Gemmatimonadales bacterium; assembly: GCA_963793235.1. Classification (GTDB taxonomy): domain Bacteria; phylum Gemmatimonadota; class Gemmatimonadetes; order Longimicrobiales; family Longimicrobiaceae; genus CAWBZF01. The sequence goes on along the minus strand of CAWBZF010000004.1, from coordinate 29,849 downwards.
GCTGGGGGTGTCTCTGCTGATCGCGCTGGCGGTGGTGCCGGAAGGTGGAGTGCTGCGCGACCCGGCCACCGGTGACGTGCTGAACTCACCCTTTCTGCGAGGGATGGTGGCGCTGATCTTCGTCTTCTTCCTGGTGCCGGGCGTCGTCTACGGGCGCATTACCGGCTCCATGAAGAACGATCGAGACGTGATCGAGGGGATGAGCCGTGCGATGGGGGCGCTGGGGCTCTACATCGTGCTGGTCTTCTTCGCGGCGCAGTTCGTGGCGTTCTTCAACTGGACGAATCTGGGAGGGATCGTCGCCGTGCGGGGTGCGGACCTGCTTACGGCGATGGGGCTCACCGGGCCGCTGGTGTTCGTCCCCTTCATCCTCATGTGTAGCTTCGTCAACCTGATGCTCGGGAGCGCATCTGCGCAGTGGGCGGTGACCGCTCCCATCTTCGTGCCGATGCTGATGCTCATCGGCTACAGCCCCGAGGTGATCCAGGCGGCGTACCGGATCGGCGATTCCACCACCAACATCATCACTCCGATGATGAGCTACTTCGGGCTCATCCTCGCCTTCGCGGCGCGCTTCGACCGGAAGCTCGGCATCGGAACCATCATCGCCACGATGCTGCCGTACACGATCGCCTTCCTGATCGGGTGGGTGATCCTCTTCTACGTGTGGGTGTTCGCCCTGGGGATGCCGGTGGGTCCGGCGGCGCCGACGTATTACACGCCCTGATCCCGATGTGAACCCCCGGCCCGCCGCAGGCGTCCGGCGCGTCGAGTTGTCCGCAGACAGGTGCATACCCCTGTCTGCGGATCCCCCTCCCCGCATGCCGCCGCGCCTCTCTCCTCGACGCGCCGCGGATCATCCCACGATCTCGTATCCGGCCGCCGGCGGCTCCACCAGATTCCTCGAAATCCCGATCCCGGACAGCAGGGTCGCCCGTGCGCGCTCCGCCGCCGCCGCCGTCGCGGCGTGCAGTTCCGCCAGAATATCCCCCCGTTCCACACGGTCGCCGGTGCGGGCGAGCAGCCGGATGCCCACGGAGAGATCCAGCACGTCCGCCTTGCGGCGGCGACCCGCGCCCAGGTCGAGTGCCGCCTCCCCCACGGTGCGCGCGTCGAGCCGCTCGATCCAACCGCCCTCGGTTGCGTGCACGGGCACGACCAGGGGCGCTGCGGACAGGCGATCCGGCTCGTCCACGACGCGTGCGTCACCTCCCTGCGCGGCGATCAGCTCGCGAAAGCGCTCGGCGGCGGCGCCCGAGTCGCGCAGTTCCACCAGCCGCCTGCGGGCATCCTCTCGCGTGTCCACGGTCCCACTCAGCGTCATCAGCTGGCAGCCGAGCTCCAGCGTCAGGTCCCAGAGGTCCTCGGGCCCGCCGCCGCGAAGCGTTTCAAGCACCTCCCGAACCTCGAGCCCATTCCCCACCGCACGCCCGAGCGGCTGCTCCATCGAGCTCAGCACCGCCCGCACGCGCCGGCCCGCACCGGTGCCGATCGAGACCATCGCTGAGGCCAGTCGGCGCGCATCCTCCAGCGCCGGCAGAAACGCGCCGGAGCCGTATTTCACGTCCAGCACGATCACGCCGGCCCCGCCGGCCAGCTTCTTGGACATGATGCTGGCGGCGATCAGCGGAAGCGCGTTGACGGTGCCGGTGACGTCTCGCAGCGCGTAGATCGCTCCGTCGGCGGGCACCAGAGCCGGGCTCTGCCCGACCAGCGCGCACCCGATCCGCTCCACCTGTTCGCGCAGCCGATTCAGCGAGAGGCCGACGTCGAAGCCGGCGATCGACTCCAGCTTGTCCAGCGTTCCACCGGTGTGGCCGAGACCGCGGCCGGACATCTTCACGAAGGGGAGCCCCGCCGCCGCCATCAGCGGCACCAGCACCAGGGAGGTCTTGTCACCGACGCCGCCGGTGCTGTGCTTGTCGATGGCGGTGCGGCCGAGGTGTGCCCAGTCCAGCTCGGAGCCGCTGGCCACGAGAGCCCGGGTATAATCCAGTGTCTCCGCATCGGTCATCCCTCGCCAGCAGACCGCCATCAGCCAGGCTGCCATCTGGTAGTCCGGGACCTCACCGCGGTGGTACCCTCCCGTGAGCTGCACGAGTTCGTCGTAGGGGTGCGGCTCACCCCGTTTTTTGCGCTCGATCAGGGCGACCACGTTGAGGGGATCGGCGCTCATCCGCGCGGCTCGCGCCTGGGGAGCTGCTCTCCACCGAAGGCGCCGGGGAGCAGCTGCGGCAGCGGCGTGAGGCGCGGCTCGCCCTCACTGTCAGGCGTGACCACCAACAGGTCGGGGGCCGCTTCGTGCAGGATCTGCCGGCAGCTCCCGCACGGGGGCGTTCCCACCCGGTCGTTCGGCCCGACCACCGCGATGGCGCGGAACCGCCGCGCACCCTCCGTCATCGCCCTCACCACGGCGGAACGTTCCGCGCAGGTGGTGAGGCCGTAGGAGGCATTCTCCACGTTGACCCCCGTGAACACCCGCCCGTCCTCGTCCAGGAGGGCCGCGCCGACGGGGAACTCACTGTAGGGAGCATAGGCGTTGGCGCGCGCCTCCCGCGCCCGGCGCAGAAGCTCGCGCGCGGCCCCGGGATCCAGGCTCCTCGTTCTCGTTTCTTCGGTCATGGCTTCGGCTGCAGGGACTCCGGAAGAGCGGGGCGCGGAATATACACGGCGAGCCGCCGCCGCGCGCGCCGGCAACGGGGGAGCGGGCGAGACGCTCAGCCGGAGCGTCGCATCTCCCGTGCGAAGCCGTCTCCGACCTCCCGGAGCACCCGCTCCACCGGGCTCTGAGGGGCGGGGAAGAAGAGAGCGTCGGAGAGACCGTTGAGCGCCGAGCGCACGTCGGCGAAACGATCCGAAATCTGCAGGAAGAGATCGCCCAGGCCGTGCTCCAGCGCCAACTGCATGCGCGCCGCGCTCCGGAAACCGGACGCGCCCAGCTCGTCGTAGTAGGAGAGCGGCGGCGCGCCGCGGCGCTGCACGCGGTGAGTCACGTGGTCGGGGAAGATCCCGGCCAGCCAGAGCGCGAGGTTGCCGAGGTGGGCGCGCAGCTCGAACTCCTGTTCGCCGCGCGACCGCTCCAGCTCGGCCAGCACGTCCGCGAGATAGAAGGTGTTGTTCGCGGATCCCACCGCGATCACCGAATCGGGCAGAGAACGGGAGATGCGCCCGAACTCCAGGAGCACGGCCGCGGTGTAGTCCGCGATCTGACGATCCAGTACCTCGCGCTCCATCAGCGCATGCCGCACGAGCAGGTAGAAGACGAGCGGCGCAGGAGCCGCGTCGATCCCCTGCCGCTGCAGCAGAGCGCGAACCAGTCCGGCGTCGTCCAGCAGCGCGTCGATCCCCCGCTCCCGCAACCGCTCCTCGCCGCCGGGTCCGGCCAGGGCGAGAAGGAGCTCCGCCTCACGCCTGCCGAACGAGACTCTCACATTCGGTCGGATCACAGACCCTCCGTTCACTGGTGTTCATCAACCGTCCGGGCGCTTTCGGTGATCGTGGGCGCCAGGTACCCATGCGGTTTTGCAGCAGCCATGCCATCCTCCCTCCCGATCAGACCTTGCTGCCGCCCCATTTGTTCCGCGCACCGCAGCCTGTCATGGCCGGCCCGGCCTCCGAACGGCTCGCGAAGCTGCCGCCGCTTCAGGTCGGCGCCTTCGCGGACCCGACGCTCGCCAGCACGTCACCCGCGACCTCCACCATCAGGTCGTCACGCGCATCGTGCAGCGCCTCGCGTGCCGCGCGGAAGCGGAGCCCGGAAAGCTGGGCCGCGAGGTCGCAGGTGCGAAGCATCTGCTCCACCGAGGCGCTGTCCGCCGGGAGCGGTCGGGGAATCGCGGCGGTGAAGGGCTCACCGCGTTCGCTGGCCTCCAGCACGGCCTGCGCGCGGGCGAGGAACGCGGCACGCACGTACAGCTCGATCGCCATGTCCGCGAGTCGCGCCACCACGAGCTGCCGGTCGATGATGCGGCGGCCGTAGCGCCGGATCGCGCGCTCGGCGGAGGCGCGCAGGTCGCGGGTGTGGTCCTGCAGGTACTCGAAGTGACGGGCCAGCCGTGGGTGCACCTCCGTCTCGATCACCGGTTCGCCGCGGCGCAGCGCCAGCCGCACCCGCTCACCCGCGAATTCCGCCAGCGTCCCCAGCTGCCGGATCGGCTCACGCAAGGCCGCGCCGATCTCCTGCAGCTGCTCGCCCGGCCCCTCGATCCCCGACAGGCCGATGAAGAGCCGGAGGATCTCGTTGGTGCCCTCGAAGATGCGGGTGATGCGGGAGTCGCGGTACGCCCGCTCGTAGGGGTAGCCCTTCACGTACCCGCGGCCACCCGCGATCTGCACCGTTTCGTCCACCGCGCGGTCCAGCGCATCGGAGCACCAGACCTTGGCGGCCGCCGCCTCCAGCGCGTAGTCCACGTCGCCACGGTGCGTGAGCCCTGCGGTGAGGTACGCCACGCTCTCGGCGGCGAAGGCATCGGCCGCCATGCGCGCCAGCTTCTCGCGGATCAGCTCGAAGTCGCCGATCGGGCTGCCGAACTGCTCACGCTCCACCGAGAACGCCGCCGACTGCTCCAGGCACTGCCGGATCCCACCCGCCGCGCCGCCGGCCAGTCCCGTGCGGCCGGAGTTCAGCACCTGCATCGCCAGCCGGAAGCCGTCACCCGGCCCGCCGATCATGTTCTCGGCGGGTACCCGTACGTTCTCGAAGTACAGTTCACACTGATTGGAGCCGCGCGCCCCCATCTTCCGCAGCGGTTCACCGCGGCGGTACCCCTCCATCTCCGGCCGCAGCACGAATGCGGTCACCCGATCCCGCTTCTCCCCCTTCACCTCCATCTCCACCTGCGCGAAGGTGACCACGATCTCCGAGAACGAACCGTTCCCGATCCAGATCTTGGTCCCGTTCAGCACGTAGCTCCCGTCGGGCTGGAGCACCGCCCGGCTGCGGATCCCCGCCACGTCACTGCCCGCGAGCGGCTCCGTGAGTGCGAACGACGCCATCCACTCGCCCGTGGCGGCACGCGGCAGATAGGTGCGCTTCTGCTCCTCCGACCCGGCGATCTGAATTCCTTTCACCCCGATCGACTGGTGCACCCCGAACACGATCCCGAGCCCCACGTCGCGCCCGGTGACGAATTCGAACACGCGTGTGTACGCCGCCGGCGAGAACCCGAGCCCGCCGAATTCCGCGGGGATGCCAACGCCGAACAGACCCAGCTCGGCCAGGCCCTCGAGAAGCTGGTCCGAGATCCGCTCCTCCTCGTCCACCTGCGCCGCGTCGTGGTGAGCATCCAGGTAGGCGCCCACCCGCGCCAGCAGCACCTCCACGCGCTCGTGCTCCGACTGCTCCAGCGCCGGGTAGGGGAACAACTGTGTGTCGTCGATGCTCCCGCCGAAGAGCTGGCGGATGAACGAGGGCTCTCCCTGACTCATCGTTTCGCGTCCTCTAAGTGTGACCTGCGTCGAGCGCGGAGCGGTGCCCGGCAGTGGGCCGCCCCGGAGCGGTGAAGCGTGGTGAAGCCAGTTCCGCACCAACTCAGGCGACCGACTGTCCGCAGGCACGCCGCATGCACCTGAACCGCACCTCGAACGTGTTGCTACACAGCTGTTTACCGCACCCATCAGGGTGGTGTTGATGAGTGCTTCTCACTCTCGCCAGCGGTCTGCCGTGCACCCGCGACAACGGAAGGACGAATCGATGGCTGATGAACTGAAGGGAAAGAAGGTGGCGATCCTGGTGGACAACGGGTTCGAGCAGGTGGAGCTCACCGAGCCCCGGCGGGCGCTGGAGGACGCCGGCGCAACCACATACATCGTTTCCCCGCAGGACGCAAAGGTGAAGGGGTGGGAGAGGACGGACTGGGGTGACGAGGTCGAGGTGGACGTCCAGGTTTCGGGCGCCGATGCGGGTAGCTACGACGCACTGCTCCTGCCCGGCGGTGTGATGAACCCCGACCACTTGCGAAAGAACCGTGAGGCGGTCGCCTTCGTCAGACGCTTCTTCGAAGACGGCAAGCCGGTCGCGGCCATCTGTCACGCGCCCTGGATGCTCGTGGAGGCGGACGTGGTCCGCGGTCGCACGCTGACCTCCTACGAATCCATCCGCACCGACCTCCGGAACGCCGGGGCCGAGTGGGTGGACCGGGAAGTGGTGGTGGACGCGGGGCTGGTAACCAGCCGCGATCCGGACGACATCCCGGCCTTCAACCGGAAGATGGTGGAGGAGTTCGCCGAAGGGGTGCACCGCGAGCAGAGCCGGAGCGCCTGAGCTTCGGCCCCGGCGTCGGCCCCGCCTCCCGCGGCGGGTCCGGCCCGGTCGGTCCAGTCCGATCTCCGCACCACCTCCTCTGCGGGTCGACCGTTGCATCTGCGGAACACCGCACGGGTTGACACGGTAAACGAGGTGCAGCAGAATAGATGCTGCACCTCTAGCCCGTGAGCGATGTCGCCGAACCGGCTGCTTCCGATCCTTCTCCTCGTCCTTCTCGCCCTTCCGGCGGGCAGCGACCTGGCGCCGACCACCGGCATCCGGTGGTGGGAAGCGATCGCCGCGCAGGCGGACCGGGGTGATGGAAAACTCGCTCCCGCGACGGGTGGCGAGCAATCACTCCGCCTGGTCCACAGCGGCGATGGATCGGCGCCGGGTGATTCGGGCCTGCCCGGGAAGAGCCAGCAGGCTGCCGTTGCGGGCAGTGTCCGTGCGGCCGGTGCGCGCCTCGCGCTGGCCACACCGTTAGCGGTCCGGCCCTTCGCGGAGCGTCTCCCCTACCACGCCACAGCTCCACCAGCTCGCGCCTGAGAGCCGCCCGCCACGGGCGTTCAGCAGCATTCTCAGGCGCGATTCCCCGTCCGGGGACGCGTCTCCAGCTCCTACACATCGGACCGGAGACACTCCTATGCTGGCACTCATTCTTCTCGACCTCACACTGCGCGAAGTGATCACGGACATCCCCCACGATGCAGGGGCGGTGGTCGCGTACATCATGATCGCTCTCTTCGTGGGCTTCACCGTGGCAGGCAGCCGCCGCCGCTCATCGGGTGGTGATTCGCCCTCCATCGAGAGCTGAGTTCTCACCACTCGCCGCCGCCCCCATGACAGTTCCAAAGCTCGGGATTCCGCTCCACACGCGGATCCTTCTCGGCCTCCTCGTCGGTGCGGTGGCGGGGGTCACGGGCAATCTCCTCTGGAAGGATGCTCCGGCACTGCTCTGGACCGTGGACAACGTGGCGCAGCCGATCGGACAGGTCTTCCTGCGCATGCTGTTCATGGTGGTGGTGCCGCTGGTCTTCGCCTCCCTCGCGCTGGGGGTGGCGCAGCTCGGCGACCTCTCGCGGGTGGGGCGAATCGGCGGCAGGACGCTGCTCTTCTTCCTGTGCACCACGGCGCTGGCGGCGACGTTGGGGCTGGTGCTGGTGAACGTGATCAGGCCGGGAGACACTCTGGATCCGCTGGTCCGCACCTCCCTGATGGCCACCTACTCCACGGACGCAGCCGCGCGCGTGGAGACGGCGGCGAACAACGGCTTCGGCATCCAGACGCTGGTCAACATCGTGCCGCGGAACCCGCTGGACGCCGCCGCCCGCGGTGACATGCTGGGCCTGATCTTCTTCACGCTGCTCTTCGGTGTGGCACTCACCCGGATACCGACGGAGAAGGCCGCGCCGCTGCTGCGGGTTCTGGAGGGGCTCAGCGAAGCGGTGATGGTGATCATCGGTTTCGCGATGAAGCTCGCGCCTCTCGGGGTGGCGGGTCTCATCTTCTCCGTCACGGCCCGGTTCGGGTTCGACGTGCTGCGCTCGCTCGGCGTATACGTGCTCGTGGTGCTTGCGGGTCTGCTGATCCACCAGGTGGCGGTGATCGGAACGCTCGCGAAGGTGCTTGCGGGGGTGGGGCCCGCAACCTTCTTCCGCCGCTGCCGGGCGCTGATCATCACCGCCTTCTCCACCTCCAGCTCCAACGCCACCCTCCCGACCACCATCCGAACCGCAGAGCGGGAGTTCGGCGTTCCACCACAGATCGCCGGCTTCGTGCTTCCGCTCGGCGCCACCATGAACATGAACGGAACCGCCCTGTTCGAAGGCATCACGGTGCTCTTCCTCGCGCAGGTGTTCGGAATCGCTCTGTCGCTGCAGATGCAGCTCGTCGTGGTGGCGATGGCGGTGATCACCGCAGTCGGAGCGGCCGGTGTGCCGGGTGGCTCGATCCCCCTGCTCGTGATGGTGCTCGGGATGGTGGGAGTGCCGGGAGAGGCGATCGCGCTCGTGCTGGGCGTCGATCGCCTGCTCGACATGGCTCGCACCGTTCCCAACGTCACGGGCGATCTGCTCGCGTCGCTGGTGATCACCCGCGCCGAGGGGCTCCCCTTCATCCTGCCCACCGACGAGGTGCCGGCCGAAGCCCCGGCCGGCTCGATGGCCGCCTAGGCCATCATGACCGGGGGCTCCCCACGCTGCTGCGGCGCCCCACACCGGTTCGCAGGCACCGGATCCCGACCGAGGTCGTGCTCACCCTCGGGCGGGCGCCCGGATCCCTCAGGTATCCGTGGTGCGCCAGAAACGGGCCGAGCGATCGGTCTCCTCGCGCGACAGGTCGATCACCCTTTCGCGCGCCGCCAGATCCTCCGCGATACGCCCGGCGCGGGGCGGTTTCGTTGTCTCGTAAACCACTGCATGCAGACGACATGCGCCTCCATCGCCCCCACCGGCCGGGCCGTGTTGACACGGGTGCCGAGGCCGGGAGCGCCCCTTACGCGCCAGAGTTGCCGCAAAGCGGTGGACATTTCCCCCTGGTCGGGTGTACAGTAGAGTGCGCACGGGTACTGTGGGCCCGTTCGAAGGTGCCGGTGTCCCGGAAAGTGACTCGGAGGAGGGATCGATGAAGCGAGAGGCATCACGGCAGAAGCGGGTTCGGCCGCCGAAGCGGCACTGGCACATTCCACCACCCCTGATCCACGGTTCGGAGCCGCTCGAGGGAGGGATGGTACTGCAGGAGTGCCCGGGCGAGCTGGGCGTGGTGCTCTGGCAGGCGCTTCGCGACGTGCTGCTCTGGGCGCAGACGCCGCCGGTGAGTCGCGGGGAGCTTTTTGCCGAGACGGCGCGCGAGCGGCGGCTGGCGGCGGTGATCGCAGCGGCGCCGGAGCCGGCGCTGGAGGCACAGTTGCGCGTGCTGACGGATCTGACTGCCTCGCCGTCCACGATCAAGGCCGAGCTGGTGACGGTCACCTGCCGTGCGATCGGGCAGTGGGCGGAGGCGGCCGGGAAGCTGGAGACCGCCCTCTCCTTCGCGCAGAACGCCGCGCTGGCATCGCCGCGCGACGCGGTCGCGGCGCTCAACGTCGGCCGCCTGGCCCGCGAGGCGGTGGACTACGCCCGCGCGGAGATCTGGTACAGGAGGGCGATCGGCCTGGCCCGACAGGCGCGCGACTGGCGCAGCTACACCCTCGCCTTCATCGGCCTGGGCAACATGGCCGTGCGGCGCGGAAACTACCCGGCGGGACGTCGTTTCCGGGTTCGCGCCTACCGCTCCGCGCGGCGCGGCGGGCTACGCCGCCTGCAGGCGGTGGTGCTACACGATCTGTTCGCGCTGGAGGTGGAGACGGGCAACACCGCCGCCGCCGAGGCCTTCGCGCGGCGGGCATTTCAGCATTATCGCGGACGTGGAGATCGCCTTCCGGCCCTTGCGAACGACGTCGCGAACCTCTGGCTCACGACGGGCAACTTCGCGCGAGCCCACCGGGTCCTGGTTCCACTGGCGGCCACGAAGCTCCCGGACGACGATCGTCTGTTCGTCCTCGCCAGCCTCGCCCGCGCCGCTGGCGGAGTGGGTGACGTGGACCGCTTCGACGAAGCGCGTGCCGCGGTACAGAGCCTTCTCGCCAGCGGCCTCTTCGCCGACCGGGAAGCCCGTGCACTGCTCGACGTGGCCTTCGGCTCCGCCTCGCTGCAACGATGGGAAGAGGCGCAGGAGATCGCCACCGCTGCGTGGTCTGCGGCGGCCGCCCGGCGCGAATCCAAGGTGGAGTTCCTCGCCGACGCCCTGCTCGACTCGGTCACCCGCCGCAGGGCCGCACCGGCCGTGCAGCAGCAGTCCGTGGAGGCAGCCGCGAGCTCGGATCTGCTCGCCAACGACATCGCCACCTCGCTGGAAACGGCGACGGCCGCAGCCTGAGGGCTGCGGCCGTCGGGGCGCGCTCTGCGCGGCGGATCCGTTCCGGATCAGCCGCCCGAGCCGCCGATCACCGGATTACGGCCATCCGCATCATTCTGTGGTGCGGTGATCGAGGAGGGGTTGCAGGCAGCCGCGACGAGCGCGGTGAGGAGCATCAGGACGAACGTGCGCGTTGCCTTCATGGGGTCCCGTCCGGGCTTGGGGTATGTGTCGGGGTGACGGTGTGAAGTTACCCGGACAGCCCGGCCGACTGGCCACGCGCGGGAGACGCAAATCCGCTCTTTTGCCGCCGATATGCAGCATATCCGTCTCCGGACGCACCTTCGGCTCGCGGCTCTCTCGGGCCGGGAGGCGTGGGCTCGTCCCACACCGGTGAGTAACCGGCTTGCGGCTGCTCGACGCACCTGACGCCGGTGAGGGGGTCGGGTTGTGCCCCACCTCCCGGTCGTCGGCCTGCCCTTCGACGCGGTCCCGGACCCCTGCTACGGTCGCAGCGCTCTCCCGACATCGAAGAATGCGCGGAACGCCTTCTTTACGGCCGGCGTGAGGTTGCCGCGGCGATCCTGGTCGGCGGCTCGCCGGATGATCTCGGAGAAGGTGGGATAGGGGAAGATGGTTTCCCCGAGGGAGGAGAGACCGATCTGCATGCGGATCGCCGTGGTGAGATGCGAGGCGATCTCAGCGGCGCCGGGTCCGACGACGGTGGCTGCGACGATGGTGCTGGAGCGCCCGCGAAGGTGGAGGCGGAGGAATCCCTCGGTGAAACCGTCGATCCGTGCGCGGTCGAGTTCGGCGAACGGTGTGGTCAGCGTGCGGAGCCCCCTCCCGGCGATGGGAGCGTGGCCTGCCTGAACGTGCGCGAGAGTCGGATCGGTGAAGGTGACGCGGGGCACCACCAGCCCGGATACCCGGCCACCGCGGCCGGGAAAGAGGGCGTTCCGCACCACCAGACGCGCATGTGCGTCGGCCAGGTGGGTGAAGTGCAGAGGAGAAGCCACGTCGCCGATGGCGTGGACCCGCCTGTTGGTCGTTCTCAGGCGGTCGTCCACCCGGATCCCTTCCCGGTTCGTTTCGACGCCTGCCGCATCGAGGCGCAGCGACTCCAGGTTCGGCTCCCTCCCCGCCGCGACGAGGATCTCGTCTCCCTCCGCCGTCTCATCGCGCCCGTCGCGCCGGAAGCGCAGCCGTACACGCGATCCGTCACCCGCCTCCACCCTCTCGATTCGTGCGTCGGTCACGACCCGCACGCCGTCGGCGGTGAGCGCGTCGCGCACCACGCGGGCGGCATCCGAATCATCTTGTCCCAGAATGGAAGTTCCGGCTTCGAGGATGGTGACGCGGCTTCCGAAGCGGGCGAAGCTCTGGGCCAGTTCGCAACCGATCGGCCCCCCGCCGATCACCACCAGCGAGTGCGGAAGCGAGGCGAGGGAGAAAATGGTCTCGTTGGTGAGATACCCCGCCTCCCCGAGACCCGGGACATCGGGTATCGCGGGTCGCCCGCCGGTGGCGACCACGGCGCTGCGGAAGCGGAGCGCGCGGCCGTCCACCTCCAGGCGATCCCCGGCGGTGAATCGCCCTTCACCCAGGAATACGTCCACCCCGAGATCACGGAAGCGAGCGGCACTGTCGTGTGCTGCGATGGACGCGCGGATCTCGCGCAGGCGCCGCATCGCGGCGGGGAAATCCCCCTCACCCGACAGCGCCGGCCCGCCCATCTCGCGGTTCGCGCGCCGCCCCTCCTTCCACCCCGACGCGGCGCGGATCAGCGCCTTGGAAGGAACGCACCCCACGTTCAGGCAGTCGCCGCCCATCATGCCGCGCTCCACCAGGGCGACGCGGGCGCCCAGCGCGGTGGCGATCGCGGCGGTCACCAGCCCGCCGGTGCCGGCGCCCACCACCATGAGGTCGTAGCGGTCGGCGGGCCGCGGGTTCTCCCAGTGCTCCGGGCGGACCCGCTCCAGCAGGAGCCGGTCGTGCTCGTCGGCCGGAAAGGGAGTCTCAGCTCGGGGCGGGGTCGTCTTCATCGGCGGTCTCCTCCCGCAGCGCACGGCGGGCGAGGCGGGTCGCGAGGATGGTGAGTGCCAGGGTGGCGGCGAGCCCGAGGGCGAGTAGCGCGTAGTGAGCGGATCCGCGCGGCGCGGCCTCACCCGCGGCGAGTGCGGCGAGGTCCCCGGCGAGCCTGCCGTAGTAGACGTACAGAAAGGTGCCGGGCAGCATCCCGACGGTGCCGAGCACGAACTGCCCCGTCCGCACGCGAGTGGCTCCGAGCGCGTAGTTGAGCAGGTTGAACGGGAGAACGGGGGAGAGACGCAGCAGGAAGACCACGCGAAAGCCGTTCTGTTCGATCATCCGGTCCAGTCGGGCGAAGCGGGGGTCGCGTGCGATGCGTCGCTGCACGAGCGGGCGTGCGATGTACCGGGAGACCAGGAACGCGGCGGTCGCCCCCGCGGTGGCTCCGACGACGGCGACGAGCAGCCCCGGCCAGAGCCCGAACATGGCCCCCGCCGCGAGCGTCAGGACGGAGCCAGGCGCCATTGCGACCACCGCGATCGCATAGACGCCGACGTAGATCAGCGGAGCGGCGGGCCCGAGTGCGTCCACCCGCCGGCCGATGTCGAGGATCGCCCCACCCCCGATCCGACCGATCAGCCAGGCCATCCCGAGTGCCACCAGGCCGAAGGCGAGGAACCGCAGTGCCCCCCTCAAGCGAGGGTCTCCGGCCGCGTCACGAGCCGCCTCCGGCTGCCCCGGCTTGCGTGCGCAACCGGGCACGGCGATTGTGCGGCGGGTGTGCCGGCGCGGCAGCCGCCACTCACCGATTCACGCTCTCCCGTCCAGGTGATGCTCGACAGTGCCCTGCGCGGTCCCAAGGACCGGCTGCTCGATCCGCTGGTACGGCTCGCCGCCGGGATACCCGCGTTGGCGTTGACGCTCATCGGCTTCGCGGCCGGCGCCGGCGCCGCGGGCGCGCTGCTCGCCGGCTCCCCACTGCTCGCTCTCGCGCTCTGGGCCGCGAACCGTCTGCTGGACGGGATCGACGGAGCCGTCGCGCGCCTCCAGGGCAGCGCTTCCGATCTCGGCGGGTACGTGGACATCCTCCTCGACATGTTCGTGTACGCGCTGCTCCCGATCGCGGCGGCGCTGACGGCGCCGCCGGAGCAGCCGACGCTCTGGCTCGCGCTCGCCACCATGCTCGGCACCTTCTACCTGAACGCCGGCTCGTGGATGTATCTCTCGGCGATCCTGGAAAAGCGCGCCGTCCCCGCGGATGGCGCCCGGAGGACCAGCGTCGCCTTTCCGCCCGGACTCGTGGAGGGGGCCGAGACGATGATCCTCTTCACCCTCTTCCTCCTCTTTCCCGGACGGCTCGCGATGCTCTTCTGGATCACTTCGGCGCTGGTGCTCGTGACGGCGGCACAGCGGATGACCTGGGCAGCGAGGAACCTGTAGGATGACGCACCACCTGCCTGTCCGCCACCCCGCGTGGCGTGGGGCGATGCTGCTGTCTGCACTGATCGCCCTCTCCGCATGCGGCGATCGGCAGCCAGCCGAGAGCCCCGACCTGTCCGGAGCTGAATGGGAGGAGATCGTGGAGGCCGCGCGCGGGTCGCGGGTGGTGTGGCGCATGTGGCGCGGCGACCCATCGATCAACGCCTACGTGGACGGCTGGGTCGCTCCCCGCCTGCGCGAGCTCTTCGGAATCGAGCTGCGCGCCGTCGAGGGCCAGGGTCCGGAGCTCGTCAATCAGCTGGTGCTGGAGCGGGATGCCCGCGCCGCCGGTAGCGCGGACCTCGCCTGGATCAACGGCGAGACCTTCCACAATCTTCGGCGCGAGGATCTCCTGCTGGGCCCCTGGGCGCATCGCCTTCCGTCCGCGGTCTTCGTAGACAGCGCCTCCACGATCGTGATGCGTGACTTCGAGCAGCCGCTCGACGGCTACGAGTCGCCGTGGGGGCGAGTCCAGTTCGCGCTGATCTACGACTCGGCGAGAACTCCGGATCCTCCACGATCGGTCGCTGAGCTGGGAGCCTGGATCCTCGCCAACCCGGGACGATTCACGCACGACCAGGGCTTCACCGGCACCACCTTTCACAAGGTGCTGATGTACGCGCTGGGCGGCGGGGTGGAGCGCTTCCAGGGCGGCTTCGACGAGGCGAACTACCGCGATGGCTCCGAGGCGGTCTGGATCTGGCTCGACAGGCACCGCCCCGCCTTCTGGAGGGGTGGCACCGTCTTCCCCGCGGGCGTCGCTGAGCTGCACCGGCTCTTCGCGAACCGCGAGGTGGACTTCAGCATGTCCAACAACGAGAACGAGGTGATCACCAAGGTTCGCCAGGGGATCCTCCCCGTTAGCTCGAGGGCACTGGTGCTTCGAGACGGAACCATCGCCAACTCGCACTATCTGGGGATCCCCTTCAACGCGCCCAATCCGGCCGGCGCGATGGTGGTCGCGAACTTCCTGCTCTCGCCGGAGGCCCAGCTGGAGAAGCTGCGGCCGGAGGTGTGGGCGGACGGCACCGTGCTGAACGTCGCCCGGCTTCCCGCTGAGTGGCGCACCCGTTTTGAGTCGCTCGCACGCGATCCGCTCTCCATTCCGCCGGACACGCTCCGCCTCTACGCGGTACCGGAGGTCGCGCCGGAGTACCACGAGCGACTGGCGGAGGAGTGGCGGGCACGAGTCCGAGGCGCCGGGAGATGAAGGGATCCCGCCGCTGGGGTCTGCTCGCGGCACTCCTGGTGGCCTCGCCGGTGCTGGTGGGGATCGCCTATTCCGGATTCGGTGCCCTGGATCTGAACGGGCCGGGAGCGGCCGGCATGGTGAGCACCCGGCGCTTCGCGCGCGTGCTCGGAGACCCGGCCGTCTGGCGAGGCACCGCCTGGAGCCTGTGGATCGCGGTGGCGGCGACGCTCATCTCCGCCGGCATCGCCATGCTGCTCGCGGTGACCTTCCGCGGGGAGACTCGCGGAGATCGCCTGGCCCGCTCGCTCGCCATCCTCCCACTCCCGGTTCCGCACCTGGTCGCCGGCGTGATGGGGGTGCTGATCCTCGGGCAGAGCGGTGTGCTCGCGCGGGTGGCGTACGCGGCCGGAGCGATCGGCACCCCCGCCGAAATGCCCGCGCTGGTGCAGGACCCGGCCGGTGTGGGACTGATCCTGGCGCTGGTCTGGAAGGAGGTGCCCTTTCTCGCGCTGATCGCCTTCTCGGTTCTGGCGGCCCGTGGCGCGGAGATGGAGGACACGGCGCGGACCCTCGGGGCAGACCGGCTCCAGACGCTGCGTCGGGTTACGCTACCCGCGCTCTGGAGAGGGATGCTGCCGGCAGTGGTGGCGGTGTTCACCTTCGTCGCCGGCAGCTACGAGCTGGCGTATCTGCTCGCCCCCAGCGATCCGCTCGCGCTGCCCCTACAGACCATGGAGCGATACACGCACGCCTCGCTCGGCCGTCGAGCGGACGCCTTCGTGCTCGCGCTCATCGCCCTGGCCATCGCGGCCGCGGCCGTGGCGGCCCACGAGTTGATCCGTCATCGGCAGGAGCCGGTGAGATGACGAGCACGGTGGGGCGCCGGCTGATGATCGGCCTGCTGGCGATCTCCGCGATCGCGCCGCTGCTCCTGCTGCTCCTGGTGTCGCTGGGCCGCGACTGGTTCTTTCCCGCGCTCGTCCCCCCGCGCCTGGATGCCGGGCCGTGGCGCGAGTTGATCGGAGTCGATGCCACCGGCGGGGGGCACGCCTCGCGCGGGCGGCCGGCAGCAGCGTGGGCCTCGCGGTCGCAACGGGCGCCCTCGCCGCGATCATCGCTCTGCCGGTCGGACGGGCACTGGACGCGCTGCGCGGACCATGGCGCGCGTTCGGCGCCGCGGCTGCCTTTCTCCCCGTGGCCGCCCCGCCCATCGCGCTCGGCGTGGGTCTCCAGTTCACGCTGCTGCGGATGGGGCTCGGCGGCTCCCATGCCGGGGTGCTCCTCGCCCATCTGGTCCCGGCCGTCGGCTACACCTCTCTCTTCTTCCTCGGCATCCACTCCACCTACGACCGCCGGCAGGAGGAGGACGCCCGCGTACTCGGCGCGACCGCGACCCAGCGGGTGGTGCAGGTGATGCTGCCGCTGATGCGGCGACCCCTGCTGGAGGCCTTCGCCCTCGGGTTCCTGGTATCCTGGGCGCAGGTCCCGCTCACGCTCCTGATCGGGCAGGGGATCGTCACCACCCTGTCCGTGGAGGTCCTCACCTTCGTTCATGCGGGTCAGGACCGGTACGCTGCTGCCGGCGCGCTCCTCCTGATCGTACCTGCCACCGCCATGCTGGGCGTCGTGGGTGTGGCGATCCGGCGCACGGGAGTGGGTTGATGGAGGACGGCGATATCAGACCGGGCCCCGCTGAGCCGCCGGCCCTGCGGCTGGGAGCGCTGCGGGTCCCATTTGGAGCCTCGCCCGGGCTGCAGCCGATCGACCTCAGCGTCGCGAGGGGTGAGCGGCTCGTGCTGGTGGGCGCTTCCGGCGAGGGGAAGACGTCGCTGCTGCGCGCAGTGGCCGGACTCGCGCCCATTTCCGGCGGCAGCGTCTGGATCGATGGGACGGATCGGACCCTTGCTCCCGCCGAACGGCGGGGCGCCGTCTACCTGCGTCAGACGCCGCTTCTCTTTCCGCACCTCACGGTGGGTGAGAACGTCGCATTTCCGCTGCGGGTGCGCGGTGTGCCGGCGGCGGAGGTGCGCACCAGAGTCGCGGCGGCGCTGAACGAAGTGCGGCTCGCCGACCGGGCCGATCGCCGTCCCGAAACGCTCAGCGGCGGTGAGGCGCAGCGGGTCGCACTCGCCCGGGCCACCGTGGCGCGACCCGCGCTTCTCCTCCTGGATGAGCCACTCTCGGCTCTGGATCCGTCGCTGCGCCACGAGGTGCGCACATCCATCATCCGGCTCGCCGAAGCGTACCGCCCCGGCCTGGTCATGGTCACGCACGACCTGGACGAGGCGGGGGTGCTCGCCCACCGCATCGGGGTCCTGGTGCACCGTCGGCTGGAGCAGGTCGCCCCGCCGGCTGAGCTCTTCCGCCGCCCCGCGACGCCGGCCGTGGCGAGGTTTCTGGGTGTCCCGAACCTCGTCCCGGGCCGCGTCACCGAGAATGGGATCTTCCGGGGAGAGGGCGATCTCGTTCTGGTCGATGCCGGCGTTCCTCCCGGTGCCGCGGTGGCCACCTTCCGTCCCGGGGCGCTGCGTGCGCACCCGGAGGGGGAGATCGCCGGCACGGTGGTCGGCCATCTGCACCGCAGCTACGGCCACTCCTCGCAGGTGCGTGTCGCGGGACGAGTGCTCGAGTGGTCGCCGGACCCCTACGCAATGCCCGCGGTCGGGGACGAGGTGCGGCTCCGCCTGGATCCGCGAGGGGTCGTGGTCTACCCCTCGGAGGGGGATTCACCGATTCCCACTGCATAGCGCGTGATCACCGGCTCCAGCGCGGCGGCCACGAGGCGATCCTCCAACCGGGCCACCCGGCTCCACCGTGCCGGCTCCAGGATCGCCCGGACCACGTCGGCGCCGGAGTCCACCTGCATGCGTACCGCACGGATTCCGGCGGTCGTAAGCTCCTGGTGGAGATCGACCCGCACCCCTTCCCGATGAATCACGCTGAGCGCCCAACCAGCCACCTGGTCGTCGCCGGTGCCGACCCTGACCGTGGGGTTCGGCCCCTGCCGGGCGATACTCCGGGCACCGCGCAGCAGATCGGAGAGCAGGACGGCGGCGGTCGGCGAGCCGCCGGCGCCCGGACCGGCGAGCGAGACGGATCCCATCTCGACGGTCTCGATCTGAACCACGTTGCGCTCGTTTCCCGTGCGGCCCAGCTCCGACCGGGGAGATACGATGGTCGGCTCCACCGATGCCGTGACCTGCTCGCCGGTCAGTCGGGTCTCGGCGACCAGGCGGGCCACCCCGCCGAGTGCGCGGGCGTCGGCTGCGATGCGATCGGCGTGCGAGGCGATTCCGCGCGTTCGCACGGCCAGCTGAGCGGGGTCCACGCCGAAGGCGAGCCAGCTCAGGATCGCGATCTTGTCGGCAGCGTCCGCGCCACTCAGATCCAGCGTCGGATCCGCCTCGGCGAAGCCCAGCCGCTTTGCGGTGGCGAGCGCCTCGTCGTACCCTTCGCCATCCGCGAGCCGCGAAAGGATGAAGTTGGTGGTGCCGTTCAGGATCCCCCGGATGGCGCGTGGATCGCCGGCGGCCAGGCTGTCGCGGAGCGCCCGAACGACCGGCACTCCGCCGCCCACCGCCGCCTCGAAGTCCACCCGCGTCCGGTTGCGCCGCGCCAGCTCGGCCAGCTCGGGGCCGTGCCTCGCGATCAGCGCCTTGTTGGCCGTCACCAGGCGGCGTCCGGCGCCGAGCGCCCGCCGCGCGATCTCGAGCGGAAGCTCGATCCCACCGATCGCCTCCACCACAACGTCGGCGTCCGCCCCGAGCAGTGCCGCGGCGTCCGTGGTCAGCAGTTCTGGCGCGATCGGTACACCGCGGTCCAGCTCCGGCCGCCGCACCAGAACGCTCACGATCTCCAGGCGGAGGGCATCGCGCCCCGCATGTTGCCGCGCCCGCGCCCGCATCAGCCGGACGAGCTCGCTCCCCACCACGCCACAGCCGGCGATCGCCACCCTGACCACCCGCGGCCGCGTCGCCGCCACTGCTGACTGCCCGGCCGTCCGCTCGCCGCCGCCCGGCTCCAGAACGCTCGTCGTCTGACTCATCTCATCCTCGGTATGTGGCTTCCACCGGTTCGGTCACCCTCGCGAGCTCACCGGCAAGGATCGAATTCACCTGCTCCGCCTCGATCAGAAAGGCGTCATGTCCATGGATGGAGTGGATCTCGTGGCGAGCCGCGCCAGCGATGTCTGTCCATCGACGGATCTCCTCGGCCGGGTACAGCAGATCCCCCGGTATGGCGATGCCGGCCAGCTTCTCGCCGGTGCCCCGAAGCGCCGCCTCCACACCGCCCCGGCCCCGTCCCACGTCGTGCGAGTCCATCGCGTCCAGAAGGGTCAGGTAACTACCGGCGTCGAAACGGCTCACCAGCTTCTGCCCGTGGTGGCGGAGATAGCGCTCCACCTGGAACGCTCCCGCGGCGCGGCTCCTCCCGAAGCGCGTGTCCAGCTCGCCTCCGGTGCGGTACGTCATCATCCCGATCTGTCGTGCCAGCGCGAGACCCCGCTCGGCTCCGCCGATCCCGATCACCGCCCGCTGGATCGAGTTCCACCCGATCGCGGCGGCGGTGTGTGCTGCCGGCGCCGCGATCACCACGGAGCGGCGGGTGAGCGCGGGGAAGCAGAGCGCCCACTCGAGCGCCACCATCCCACCCAGCGACCCACCGACCGCGAGCGCCACCGAGGAGACGCCGAGTTCCTCCACCACCAGCCGGACCGCCGCCGCCATGTCCCGCGTGGTGATGTGCGGGCGCCGTGACCCTGCTCCCTTCCAGCGTGTGCCGTAGCACGAGCCCAGCAGGTTCACGGACAGAACGGCGTGGTCTGCGCCTCCGAGCGCACCCGCCGGCCCCGCCACGGGCGCCCACCAATCCCCGACCGCGTCCGCCGAGCCGGTGAGCGCGTGGAACACCAGGATCAGGTTGTCCCGCCGGGCGTTCAGCTCACCGTCCACGTGAAAGTGCTGGACCAGATCGGTCAGGCGCTCTCCCGACTCCAGAGTGAAGGTGCGGGTGTGCAGCTCTCGCGGATCGCGAACGCTCATATCGCGACCCCCAGCGGAACAGGCGGCGGATCGACCGTGGTTCCACCCTCCTGCCCCGGCCGCGCCGCGTGATGGTAGATGCGGAGTGGAACACCACGCTCCGCCGCGATCTCCGCGGCACGCGGGTGAACCACTCGCGCGCCACCGGCGGTGAGCCGCAACAGCTGGTCGTGGGTCAGTGACGGCAGCGGACGCGCACCGGGGATCCGATGCGGGTCGGCCTCGTGAACCGCCGTCACGTCGGTGACGATGTGGCAGGGAACGCTCCCCAGCGCCGCCGCGATCGCGATCGCACTGGTGTCGGAGCCGCCGCGGCCCAGCGTCATCGTTTCGCCGGCGCGGTCCACCCCCTGAAAGCCGCTGATCACCGGCACCACACCCGCGTGTGTAAGTGAGGTGATGGCGGCGACCTCCACCTGCTCGATCTCCGTGTGACCGAAGAGGCCCCGCACCCGCACGCCTGCCTCACCCCCGCGGAGGCTCCGCGCGGGTACTCCAATTGCGCCCAGAGCGGCGGCCAGCGTCGCGGCGGCAAAGTCCTCACCGGTCGCGAGCGCCCGGTCCACTTCGCGCGGAGAGAGCGTGGCGGGTCCGGAGCTGAGGCGGGCCAGCCGCCGCAGGATCCGGTCGGTGGTCCCTCCGCAGGCGCTGACCACCACCACCGGCGCGCGCCCGCGTTCGAGGTGCGCGCGCACCCGCAGTGCGGCCCGCCGCAGCCGCGCCCGGTTGCCCAGAGAGGTGCCACCGAACTTCAGCACCACGTGCGGGCGGCTCACAGCCCCACCGCCGCGCGAAGTGCGACCTCCAGGTCGTGGATCAGGTCGTCTGCATCCTCGATCCCGATGGAGAGGCGGATCAGGTCGTCCGTCACCCCCGCCGCCTCGCGCTCCGCCTCGGAGAGCTGCTCGTGCGTGGTGCTCCACGGGTGGATGATCAGGCTCTTGGCGTCACCCACGTTGGCCACGAGAGAGAACAGCTTCGACTCCTCGATCACCCGGCGGGCGGCGGCCTCGCCACCCAGGACGCCGAAGGTCAGAACTCCGCCGAATCCGCCGCCCAGGTACCGCTTCGCCTGCTCATGGGTCGGGTGCGACTCCAGGCCCGGGTAGCTCACCCAGCGTCACCGCGGGATGCGCCTCCAGGAAGCGCGCGACCCGCAGCGCGTTCTCGCTGTGCCGCTCGATCCGCAGATGCAGCGTCTCCAGCCCCTGCAGGAAGAGGAAGCTGTTGAACGGAGAGAGCGCCGCGCCCACGTCGCGCAGGAGCAGCACACGCAGCCGGATCGCATAGGCGATTTGCCGAACGCTTCGGCGAAGCGCAGTCCGTGGTAGGCCGGCTCCGGATCCAGGAAGAAGGAACGGAACCGCTCGGACTCCCCCCACGGGAAGGTTCCGCCGTCCACGACCACGCCACCGATCGCGGTGCCGTGGCCGCCGATCCACTTGGTGGCGGAGTGGACCACGATGTCGGCGCCGTGCTCGATGGGGCGGGCGAGCAGCGGGGTGGCGAAGGTGTTGTCCACCACCAGCGGCACCCCTGCGGCGTGGGCGACGTCCGCGATGGCGCGCAGGTCCGGCACGTCCAATCGCGGATTGCCGATCGTCTCCAGGTAGACGGCGCGGGTGGTCTCGTCGATCGCCGCTGCGATCGCTTCCGGGTCGTTCGCCACGAAGCGTTGTGCGGATCCCCAGGCGCGGCAGGGTGTGCCGAAGCAGCGCATAGGTGCCGCCGTACAGCGACGAGCTCGCCACGATGCTGTCGCCCGCCTGCGCCAGGTTCAGCAGCGCCAGCGTCTGCGCCGCCTGCCCGCTCGCCGTCGCCACCGCCGCCACGCCGCCCTCCAGATCCGCGATCCGCCGCTCGAAGGCGTCGCTGGTGGGGTTCATGATGCGCGTGTAGATGTTCCCGAATTCCCGCAGGCCGAACAACGCCGCCGCGTGATCCGGTCCGTCGAACACGTACGAAGTGGTGGCATAGATCGGGACCGCCCGCGCACCTGTCGCCGGGTCGGCCGTCTCCTGCGCGGCGTGCACGGCTCGCGTGCCCAGACCATTCTTCCGCTCGGCTTCCACTGTGATGCTCATGATCGTCTTCCCCGGGTCATGATACGAAAAAAGCCCGGCCCTCTCGTCGGAGAGGGCCGGGCGGAGGAACGGGTCGCTGCCCGTTCAGTTCATCTCACACGTTCACCTGCGCGTGCGGATGCCGTCCGACTCTCCGGGTGGAGAGGCGCACATGCACATGCAGCACATGGTAAAGGTGGTGTTGGACATCAGTCGCTGATTCGGCGCAACGAAAAAGGGGTCCCACGCAGACCGCGCGGGACCCCCCCGAGCGGTTTAGCACATTTGTAACGCGGAGCAATCGCAACAACTCGCCGCGGTGCCGTGAAGCACGAATGGATGGTAATGAGCATGCAGGTCGCTGTCAATCCCCCGCTGACATCCCCCGCGAACGACATTCACCGGGCCGGATCCTTTCCCAGTCCCGGCGGATCCACTGGTCAGCCGGGCGGGCGAAGGTCGATGCGGACCAGCCCCTGCAGCTTCTCCTCGAGCCCCCGGATCACCGCGTCACGCGTGCGGATGGTGGATTGCAGTCGCTCCAGCTCTACACGCAGGAAGGTGTTCGACGTTGCTTCCTCGGCGTTCGCGGCTTCCAGCACCTGGATCCGCTCCCGGAGCTCTTCGGCGTCGGCGCGCATTCGCTCCATCTCCGTTTGTCGGTTGGAGAGATCGCGCCGCAGCAGGTCGGCGGCGTCCAGAAGAGGAACGATGTAGGTTACGGTCGCACGATGACGAGTGCGCGGGTGCTCGCCGAGCAGCCGGTCGAAACGCTCTCTGGCGCGATCGGGGTCGAACACGGGGGAGTGCGGGAGGGCATGTGCGAGCCCCGCCTGGAAGAGGGCGTCCTCCCGGTGAGCCGCTGCGGAGTCGGCTTCAACCCTGCGGGCGACCTCGGTGAGCCGAGCAAAGTCGAACGGTTCCGGCTCGGCCCTGGTGGCACACCCGCCCAGCAGCAGGACGAGGATCAGGATGCTCTGCGGCCTCCGATGCTCCGGATTCATCGCGCTCCCGCGTGAATGGTACGCGGGTCGGCCGCGGCCGTCGCGCCCAGTACTGGAAGTGAGAAGTGGAAGATGCTCCCGCCGGCCGGGCCGTTCTTCACGCGGATGCTGCCGCCGTGCGCGACGGCGATCTCCCGGCAGATCGCCAGGCCCAGGCCCACTCCACGGCCGCGGACGCTCCGACCCTCCTCGGTCTGGTAGAACCGTTCGAAGATACGCTCCTGTTCGGCCGACGAAACCCCGGGGCCCCGATCGATCACCTCCACGGCGACCTCGTTCTCACCTCCGGGAGCGCCGGACTCGGTAACGACCCGTACGGCCACCCGCGAACCCGGCGGGGAGAACTTCACGGCGTTCTCGAGCAGATTCACCACCAGCTGGATAATGCGCGCCCCATCGGCGTGAACCCGCGCCCCCCCACTCGCGTCCTCCAGATCGATGCAGATTTCCTTCTCCGCCGCAATCGGCTCCACCTCGCGCACGGCCCGCTCCACCGCATCGGGGAGCGACAGCGCCTGCAGGTCCAGCTGCACGGCGCCGGCCTCCATCGCCGAGAGGTCGAGGATGTCCGCGATCATCGACGCCAACCTCTCTCCGCTCGCCAGCCCGAGTTGAAGCAGGCGGTGCTGGTCCGGCGTCAGCGGGCCCGGAACCTCGTCCAGCAGAACACGTTGCGTTTCCTGGATGGATGCGAGTGGCGTCTTCAGGTCGTGTGAGACCTTGGAGAGGAATTCGCGCTTCATTCGGTCCAGCTCGCCGAGGCGGCGGGTCATCACATTGAAGTCGCGCGCCAGATCGGCGAATTCGTCGCTGCCGGTGGTGTCCAGTTGATGCTCGAAGTCGCCCTCCGCGACCGCTCGGGTGCCGTGCCGGAGGCGGCGCAGCGCGCGGGTGATGGAGCGAACCGTCAGGACCGCGACCAGCAGCGCGAGCGAGAGAGCGACGGAGGCGGCGATCCATGAGATCCGCTCCGCCCGCCCTGCCGCCACTGCGGAGCGGTCGAGGCGCGCCTCCATGCTCTCGTGTGCGGCATCGCCAAGACGCCGCGCGGATGCGGTGAGGCGGTCGAGCTCCACACGCAGCGAATCCAGCCGATCGATGGCGACCATGAGACCGCCGGCCGGTTGATCCTCCAGCTCCGAGCGTACAGGGTGGAAAGCAGCCCAGTCGGACCGCAGAGCTTCCCAGGCTCGACGTTCCGCAGGCTCGAGCGGCTGATCACCCAGCTCCACCAGCCCCCGATCGAAGCCGGCCACGGCTTCCTCGTACAGAGTGCGATACCCCGGATCACCCGTCACCCAGAACTTGCCGGCGTTCTCCTCCATCTCCGTGAGCCGGGTCACCTGCTCGGTGGCGGCCAGGAAGATGCGCCCCGAAAGCTCCGACAGGTCGAAGCTCGTGGCCACCGCGTCACGGAGCGTACGCACGTGGTAGGTGAGCACGATCAGGAGCAGCGCGACCAGCATCGCGAGCGCGCCCGACAGGCGGGTTGCGACCTTCACTCCGACATCTCCTCGTACGATTTCAACTTGTTCCGGATCGTCTTCACATCCAGCCCCAGACGTCGGGCGGCTTCCGCCTTGTTGTTGCCCACGAACTCCAGCGTCTTGAGGATCAGTCGCTTCTCCACCTCCGCTGCGGTGGCACCCACCGGCATCACGATCACCGCCTCCGCGCCCGGCTCGCCGCCACGTACGTAGGGCGGCAGGTGGTCGGGCTCGATCCATTCGTCACCGGCGAGGATCACCGCGCGCTCCACCACGTTGCGCAGTTCGCGCACGTTACCCGGCCACGGGTAGCCGGAGAGCAACGCCCGCGTGGTGTCGCGCACGCCCGCCACCCGGGTCCCGTGCTTGACGTTGAACTCGCGCACGAAGTGCTGGGTCAGCAGCGAGAGGTCGTCCAGCCGCTCCCGGAGGGCGGGGCTCCGGAGTTCGAACACGTTCAACCGGTAGAAGAGGTCCTCCCGCAGAATGCCCTTCTCCACCGCCTCCGACGGACTGCGGTTGGTCGCCGCGAGGATCCGGACGTCGAACACCACCTCGCTGCTCCCCCCCAACCGCCGTACCCGCCCCTCCTCCAGAATCCGCAGGAGCCTGGGCTGCAGTGCCGCCGGCATCTCGCCGATCTCGTCCAGGAAGAGCGTGCCACCATGGGCCTGCTCGAAGCATCCCGCATGTGCCCGAACCGCACCCGTGAACGCCCCCCGTTCGTGCCCGAACAGCTCACTCTCGATCAGCCCCTCCGGTATGGCGGCCGCATTGACGGCGACGAACGGGCGATCCCGCCGCTCGCTCAGGTCGTGAATCGTCCGGGCAATCACCTCCTTGCCCGTTCCGCTTTCACCGGTGATGATCGCCGACGCATCGCTGGCCGCCACGAGCTCCACCATCCGGTACAGTTCCCGGATCGGCTCACTCTCTCCCACCAGCCGACCCAGCCCTCCACCTCCATCCAGCTTCGCCTCCAGCGCCCGGGCCGCCCGCCGCTCCGCGACCTCGGATGCGCAGCTCTCCAGCAGCACGTGCAGCTTGGTGTAATCCAGCGGCTTGGTCAGGAAATCCCGTGCACCCACCTTCATGGCTTCCACCGCCGCATCGATGCTCCCGTGCGCGGTCATCAGCAGCACGGGCACATGGCGGCCCTCGCTCCGCAGGCGTCGCAGCAGGTCGATTCCCGACGCGCCGGGGAGTACCACGTCCGTGAGCACCACGTCGGGCAGCCGCTCGGCCACCCGCCGCTCCGCCTCCAGTACGTCGCTCGCCACCCGCACCTCGTAACCCCACCGCTGCAGTCGCATCGACAGCACGGTGCGAAGTGTCGGCTCGTCGTCGACGATCAGAACGTCCAGGTCCGCATCTCTCATTCAACCCTCTCCCATCCGTTCCCCCGAGCTCCAGCGGCCGCGGCGGCCGCTCCCCCGTACCCACGATAGCCCCCATGCTCCCGCCCGGCGAGTGCAACGGGAAAAATTCCCGGCGCCATGGACGACCCGGGAAAAAGTCCCCGATCCGCAGTCCCGGTGATGGCGTTCCGAGTTCGCCATGGAATCACGTAAACGCCGCTCATGTACGAGGTTACGGATGAATGGCACCCGACGGCACCGGCGTTGCCACTGTCCAACGGCGAGAACCGGATCCGTCGGATCACCGGACCGAACCGTCCGGAACGCTGACCGGGGCCACCCGGGCTCCGGGATCAACCAGTGAGGAGAGGAACGAAATGAGAAAGCTGATCGACTTCACCCTCGGGACCACCGCGATCATGGCGCTCGCCCTGGCGGTGCCCATGCAGACAGCCGCACAGGAGGCGCCGGAGGTTCCGGAGATCACCGTGTCCGCGACGCCGGTGGACGGCTCCGAGGGTCACGCGGTGGTGCGATTCGAGGCTGTGGAGGAGGGCGTGACGGGAATCGCCATCGAGGTGCACGGGGGTGCGACGGAGTCGCTCAGCGCCTACGTCTTCACCGGCACCTGTGAGGCGCCGGGCGAGCTCCGGGCGCAGCTCGGTTCGGTGGAGATCACCGACGGGATGGGGAGCGCCGCTTCCCTGGCCGATGTCGATTTCACGGAGCTGACCGCCGGACCGGCCGTGGTTCAGTTTCATGCGGCGGGTGACGAGCCGACGCAGGCGCTGTTCTGCGGTGCGCTGAACGGCGCGCCCGAGGACCTCTGAACCATCTCTGAAGGAGACGACCGATGATGCGAAAGACGACGAGCACTCTGACGGTGATGGCGATGATCGGCCTCGTGGCTGCGTGCGGGCGCGATGACAGCGTCGACCTTTACGACGCCACCTACGAGGAGCCGGCGACGGTGACACCGGTGGAGAGTTACGAGCCGGCCCCCGCCCAGGACGATCCCTGGGCGGCCGGGGAGGTGACGGATACCCTCCCGGTGGACACGCTTCCGGTGGAGCAGCCGGCGGAGCCGATCGACGACGGCATCTGAGCCGACCGGCCTCCCGAAGCCAAGAAGGCCTCCCCCTCGCGAATGAGGGGGAGGCCTTTCACTTCGCTCCGGCGCTGGCTGGTCCCCGGCTCAGTGCCTGTACTCGGGTCGATGCCGAGTTCCGCGTCCGCCGTGGTACCGCTGCGACCGGCCCGGTACACATGTTGCCCCTCCCGTGGCGGTCGGGGCGCGACGAAGGTGGTACGCTCCGGAGGTCGGACGGCGATCTCGCGCCTCCACCGACAATCGACGAGGCTCACACGAGCCGATCCACGGAGGAATTCATGCGCGCACTCACGATTCTGCTGTTGCTCTTTCTGACGACGACGCTCACCGGGTGTGAGCTGATCGGCGACATCTTCCGGGCGGGGGTATGGGTCGGGGTGATCGCCGTGGTGGCGGTGCTGGCCCTGATCGGGTTCCTCTTCTCCCGTACGCGGCGCTAGAACGGCGTGGCGAACGACAGGGCGCATACGAAGGGGTCGCGGTCAGCGCGACCGGGACCCCTTACGTCTTTACTCTCCGTTGCTCCCGCCCGTCATCTGACCCCAGCGGGCCGCCTCGGACGCACGAACCAGTCGAACTGCCCGCAGGGGTGTGGCAGCGGGAGGGCCGAAGGTGACGCTCGCGAAGTGGATGGCGCCGCGTTCGACGAGCAGCTCCTCCGCGGGGCTGCCGAGCGCCACCAGGTGGCAGCGCCCCTCGAGGAGGAACATCCCCGCGGGATGTCCCGAACCCCTCGTCCACGCGACCCCGTCGATGGGGATCTCGTACTCCGGATCTTCACGTCTGATCATCCTGCTTCCGGTACCGGTTGACGTCCCGCTGAAGGTAGCGATACCCCGGTATGGCGCAGGTGGTTTCGGCCGCCGGCGCGCCCCTCCCGCTCAGGCAGCCACTCCGCGGCTCACCCGTGCGAACCAGCGGCACGCTTTAAGCAAATGAGATCGAGTGCCGGTCGGTCGACCGGCTTGCGATCGTCGCAGTCCACATCGCACCACCCCGGTGCGCAGATAGAGGATCAACCACAATGGCCGACGTACACGTGCAGCAGGATCCCGGCGGAAGCGCCGCCTGGATATGGGCGATCATCGCCCTGATCCTGGTAGGGGTGATCGCCTGGTTCGTGATCGGTGGGATGAACACCAACACGCCGGCGGACGGCGGTGTGAACATCGATGTGAACGTGCCGGCCGCACCGGCAGGCGGTGGTGCCGGTGGTGGCGGTGGGCAGGGCGGCGGTCAGTAGCCGTCGCCGGGCGTGAATTCGCGGCACTTGTTCTGCAGCCGCTCGGCGAGCGACGTGTCGAGCATGGTGTAGAGCACGATGCCGGGCGCGGTCTCGATCTCGGTGATGACGCGCTCGAGCTGCTTGTCGGTGCGCACCAGCGGATAGATGTGCTCGATCGCCGCCACCGAGGTGTATTGCGCCGCAGCCGCGCGCGCGACCGTGATCAAGGTCTCGCCGGTCGCGTCCGAGACAAGGTGCAGGTGAAAAAAATTGCCGCGATGAGGCATGTGCAAAATCGTGTGTCAGCTGGGGAGAAGGCCATGGGTTTCCCACAAGCGCAAGCGCCGGGGCCCGCGGGGGCGGGACAGCGCCCTCCGCCTTCCACATTGCTCATCGTGTGGCCACGCCGGGCGGTGTGCCCTTGGACATGGTTAACAAGTGGATAATGCCGGGAGAGCCCGAAGGCCGGCTCCATGAAATACGTGTCGGTTCAATAGGTTGAGTGGTTACCGAAGGGTTAATGTGCAGAGCGGGCAAAAGCCAAACCGGCCGGAAGTTTCATGCGGATTTCGAGTCGTGGGCGATTGATGAGTTAAATCAACGGTCACAGAGTCTCAAACTAAGAATTTTCTCTAATCTTATTTTGAAGAGTTGGTGTGGAAGCGGCGGTGTGCAAGACGCGGGTTCGGCGTGTATGCTTCTGCATTGACGAGGAACAACACAGTCGCCATGCAGGGGTTCATTCGCCGCTGGCTGCGCGCCGAATCGCGATCGCCGCGACGATCGCCCTGTTCGGCGTCTTGTGGCTCTGCAGTCCGTCCGGGATGTACCTCTGGCTCAAGGCTTTCCACGTGATCGCGGTGATCGCCTGGATGGCCGGGATGCTCTATTTGCCGCGGCTGTTCGTCTATCACTGCGAGGCGGAGGCCGGATCGAAGCAGTCCGAGACCTTCAAGGTGATGGAGCGGCGCCTGCTGCGGGCGATCATCAATCCGGCGATGATCGCGACCTGGGTATTCGGACTTTGGCTGGCCTTCGACGTGGTTTCCTGAAGGCCGGCTGGTTGCACGGCAAGCTGGTCCTGGTGCTGATTCTCGCCGCGCTGCACGGGTTGTTGACCCGCTGCGTGCGCGAGTTCGCCGAGGATCGGAACGTCCGCTCGCAGAAATTTTACCGCGTGATCAACGAGACGCCGGCCGTGCTGATGATCGGAATTGTGATTTTGGTGATCGTCAAGCCGTTCTGATTGCTTGAAATTCAGCTGCTTACTTGCGAGGGCCACGCGACGCGGTCTCGAGGGAAAAATCGCATCCCCCTTGCGCTAGTCGCACTCTTTTCAGATCTCCCAGCACTCTCCTGAACGCAGGCAGATGCAATCCCGTTTCCGGTTCCAACAACCGGACATGGCATCAGGCCGAGGAACCATCCTCGCCGAGACCTGCGGCTCCCTCCCTCCCCCTTCCCGGCGTTGCGCTTTCTTTTTCAGCCGCCGGATGACTTTAGGATTACCCCCGCATGCGGGAAATGAAACTCCAGGACCTCAAGTCCAAATCCCCCACCGAGCTGCTTGCCTTTGCGGACAAGCACGCGGTCGAGAACGCCTCGACCATGCGCAAGCAGGAGCAGATGTTCGCGATCCTGAAACAGCTCGCGGCAAAGGAAATCGACATTATCGGCGAAGGCGTCGTCGAGGTCCTCTCCGACGGCTTCGGCTTC
>CAWBZF010000003.1:0-432060 GCA_963793235.1 uncultured Gemmatimonadales bacterium | reverse complement strand
CTCTTCGAGCACCACCGAGATGAGCTCCGGCAGGTAATCGGGGACGGGATCGGGAAGCTGCGGCGGCGGGAGCTGCATCTCGCGATGCCACGAGGCCAGGTGGTCGAGCATCGGCTTCGGATCGGCGGCTCCTTCCGTCTCCCCACCCGCGAAGAGGTTCACGGCGAAGGGTGCGCCGGTCGCTCGACGCACGGCGGCGATCTCCTCACGAAGCTGCGCGGGACGCAGATATCCGCCTGCGAGAGAGCCGAGTGCTCCGGCTCCGGAAACGGCGCTCACCAGCATCGGCGTCCCCGGCCCGCCACCCATCGGCGCCTGGATGATCGGGTGCTCGACCCCGAGCGCTTCGAGCAGCCCCTGCCCAGCCGAACGCCTCATCGCCGAGGCTCCGAGCGACGCGCGACCTCCTCAGCCGTGAGGCCGAAGATCGGCGGAGTCGCGACACCGATCATCCCCAGCATCAGGTAGAGCTGCCCCCGGTGATGCACCTCGTGCTCCACCATGGCCCGCAGCCACTTCCAGATGGGCATCGTGGCGCCGGCCGGAGTGGTACACCGGTCCGTGAGCCTCTCGTCGGGCAGGCCGGCAAAGATCTCCACGGATTCCACGTGCATGTCCTCGAAGAACTTCCGGATGGCTTCGGGGCCATCGGCCAGCTCACGGCCGTGACCCGGATACGACGAGCGGCGGCCGGCCACGTTCTCGGCGAACATGTAGCGCTCCAGCGCCGCGAGGTGCCGGACCACATCCCCGAAGCTGAAACGCCCATCCGCGTACCGCCACTCGAACCGGTCATCCGGAATCCTCTCCACCACCCGTCGGGTGCGATCCCGGATCCCCTCGTAATAGCGGAGGAACTCGGCCATCGATCGAATTTCCATGTCGGGCCCCGTTACCGTGAGATCCTGCCGCCGGAAGATCAGCCGTCCCGTTCCGGTGCCCGGTCAAGACTGCCTTTCGAGAGCAGTGAGCGGCACAGTGCGATGGAAGTGGGCCCGGTTCCCCGGATCTTCCCCACTGAGCGCGCCTCGAAGAGCCCCCCGCCACTCGTACCAAACACCGCCGCCCCCGAAATCGACGCCCACCACCGCTCCAGGGGCAAGATATGCGCGCGCCTCTGCCCTGATGCAGGTCCGATCGAAATTCCTGAAGAGCACTCGTAAGTAGACCAAAAAAGCGTCTCGCGCCTCTCCAAGGAGCAACGGGGAACGAGGGGCGCTGTCCTGGCGGCGGATTTGAAGCAGCGCGGCCTGGGCCATCCCGGCAGATACCTCCTCTGCTCACACGTCAAGCTTGTGCGAAATAGATTGAGACGCAATATGTCCAGGAAGCGGTCGACGCTCGTCCTCCTGGGGCTTCTCTGCCCTTTCCGCCCTTTCACTCCTCCGGCCTGGGTAGGTCCACATGCTTCCGATCTTCCGACGCTCCCACACCGTTGTTGGCGTCCACCCGCATCTTTCCCTGATAGCTGCCGTCGGAATCTCATGCTCCCTCGGGGTGGCCTCAGAAGCGGCTGGCCAGGGCAGGGCGGATTCCCAACCTAGGACGGGCGCGTGCGAAACCCACGCAGACTCGAATCTGCTTAGCAGAACGCTCCCGCTGGAGCTCCTCGATCACTTGGAAGGGGTTTCGCGTAGTATCTTCGTCCAAGCGTTCCTCCTCGGCTTCCTAGCTGACGACCCGTGCAGTACCAACCCGCTTGTGTTCGACGCCCAGAGGCTACGCGACGTGAAGATCGAGGATATCGATTCGCTGCGTGGACGCATCCCTGAAGCCCGCCAGGTCCTGGATGAGTTGCGGCGAGCCGAGATCGCTCGTGCGGACGCTGCTCGCCACGCAGATTCCGTTCGCTTCGTACACTGGACTGTAGACCGATTGGTCCGCGACCTCTCCGTTCCAACCCTGGACATCGCGGCGGACCGACTCCGGGAGGCCGTGCGAAAATGCGTCTGGAATCTACCCGTCTGTTCGAGGCTCGAGAAGGCAAGGGACGAAACCGGACGGTTACGGGCGGTGCACGATTCAATCAATTCCATGGACCGCGAGATCGATAGGCTAGACGCCGCGCTGGCGGCTGCAGCCGAGGCGGTGTCGGAGACAGAGCAACGGGCGGAACCTGACACGATTGCTTGGCGTTCAGAGTTGAACGGATTTCGCCGGATTCGAACAGAACTTGAGACCAAGGTCGGCCTGCTTGGTAACCAGTTACAGACGACCGCCCTCGAGCTTAGCGGCCTTTTACGTGTAAGTCCGCTGGTGCGTACCCCGCTCAATCCTCCAATCACCGCAATCCTGCCCACGGGCTCGCCGGTTACCGTCCCACCAATCGCCACATCCGGACCGGCGCCAGCGGCCTCTCCAAGCCTTGCGATCGCGGCGACTGACTTCGTGATCGATCGGGCGAAACGAGAGATTGTGACCGGGTTAGTCGTTAGCCTTTACAGCCGGGCGAGATCCGACAGCCTGCTCATTGAACTCTTCCCTGATACGTGGCGTCTGATGCGGAGTCTTTCCGGTACCGCGTCCGGTTCGCAAACCCCAAGGTCTCTGTCCGCGATCGAAGTAGGACGGGTGCCACTCACATCCTGGCGCGCCACACTGACGAATGATTACACCGGTCTCCCGGTGCGGCTTCTGTCCACAAATCCGCGTTACGTTTGTGGTGAGAACACGACTTCAGAAGTCGCTAAGGCGACAACTGACATAACGTTCCGGACAGCCCGGGATGAACGGTTGCGGATGTGCAAGGAGCGTTTGCTGACATTGCGACCGCTCGCTAGTGCCGCTTCGCGACTTCTCCAAGGTGATCCAATTCTCCAAGTGGTGGCCGACCTTCCAGACAGCGTTCGTGCCGCCTCGACGGGCACGCCGGCCGATTGGCGGCGGCTGTCGCAGGCGGTGGCCATCGTCGCGGGGTTGGCTGAGGCGTACGCAGTTCAGGGCTCGGTGCTGGGTGTAGATCCACATCGGCACCCGTATGTGCTCACCGCGCGGTCCCTGTCCCAGACCTCGCGAAGTCAACGAATTCTCTTCCCCCGGCTTCTCCTTGTACGGGCTGCCGGGGAGGGCCCGATTGACACGGCGGCAGACTTGACGGCACTCGGGCGGAGCACGGAGTCGGTGGCCCGGTTGCTTGAGCGGATCGCCTCGCGTGCCGAGCGGCCTGAATTGACCCGTGCGGAGGCGGCCCACGCGGTTCAAAATGCATTCGATGCCCTTCATGAGGCTGGCAGCCTCGCACGCGCCTTAGGGTCAGGGCATGTTGAGCGGACGGACTCGATTCTAGACGGCTGGAGAAACTATGGCCAAGTCGTTCAATCGCTGATCGCGGGGAACTACGGGCTAGCTTTCGCCCGGTCACTTCCACTCGTCGAGGAGGTGCGAGGAGGCCAGCTTTCAGCTCCCGTGACAACGTTTGTTGCGCTCGCTTCCTCGCTCTCGGAAGCCCAGGACACAGACCAGATGCGGCGGGCTTTCGAGGCTGCGGCATCACCGGTCGGCGGATGGCAGGCAAAGCGGCAAGGAATCGCTGGGCTCGGTATCGCCGCCTACCCCGGGATTGGAGGAAGCTGGGAGTGGCTCGAAACTCACTCGGGCGACCCCATGAACATCGGCAGCCGGACCCGCGCCCTTGGCCTCGCACTGCCGGTTGGAGTGGAATTGCAGACTGGATGGCCGCGTCAGTGCTGGATCGCATGCGGCTTCGGCCTATTCGTTCCATTTCTAGATCTAGGCACCGCTCTCAGCTACCGATTGGGCGGGGCGGACGAGGTGAATAGCGAGCCAAATCCATCGCTTCGCCAGATCTTCGCACCAGGGGTTTTCTTAACTTTTTCGCTCACGGACACATTTCCCCTTTCTCTCCTGGGAGGGATTCAGTGGGTCCCCGGTATGCGGGAGGTTGAGCTGCCGAGCGGACCGGATCCCCGAAGCGTGACGCGGTTTTCGATCAGCGCCGGGCTGGACGTTAATCTGTTCACGCTATGGAGCGCCCGAATTCCCTGAGAATACTTGCCGCTCTCAAACCGTACGAATTGGCCGGTCCACACAAGCAGTGGTCGACGAGATCCGCTCTGCGTTCGCGATCGACCCGCCGCAGGTGTTGCGGGATCTACGTCGGCTGTTCGGCGGTTCTCTCGTGCCGTGGAGTGAGATACGCTCCCACCTGCTGGACGATACGCCCCTCCTCCCTTCGCAGATCCTCGCGCTGAGGAAGCTCCTTAGCGACGAGGGATGGAAGGTCAGGGGCGGAGGGTCGATGCGGTTTCAACTGCCACCGCCGTCAGATCGCTGAGGCAGCAGGCGATGGATACTGATCCCAGGTCTCCTCGTCCAGGACGCGTCCGCCGGCCTTCGGCGTTCTTCCCCCGACCTGCTTGAAGAAGAATGGTACCTCGCGCGTACGGCACTGGTCGCGGATTGCCCGGGCCCAGTCGAGATCGAGCGGCCGATGAGTCGGACCGCTCTCGCCTCCCACGATCACCCAGTGGATTCCCGACAGGTCGATCTGGAGAGGACCGAGCAGCGGCTCACAGGAAAGGAAGCGGACGGCGGCCGGAACGTCCACGAGCTGTCGGACGCGGAACTCCACCTCCTGGTTCTCAACCGAGGTACCGATCCAGATGTGCTCCGGAATCTCACCTCCTGAAAAAAGGTCCCGGTTACGCTTCCAGAATCGCGCGGCGCGCGCGGGTCTCTTGGTGAGGACCTGGTAGGTATGGCGGCTCACGTTCAGCATTACCGTGAAGATCTCCCGGACGAAGTCCTCCGGCACCTCGGCGTGAAAGAGGTCCGACATGGAGTTGACGAAGATGAGCCGCGGGTCTCGCCACTGTCCCGGCTGACGGAGACGCTCCGGCCAGAGACGAACGGAGAACGGATCAGCCTCGCTCGCGGGCGACCGCAGAACCGGGAGGCGGCGTAGATAGATGTCTCTGAGACGGACGTTTGCGAGCGCGTGAGCGTAGCAGTTGTCACAGCCTGAACTAACCTTCGTGCAGCCCGTAATGGGATTCCACGTGGAGTCCGTCCACTCGATCGAGGTGCTCTGTCGCATGCTATCGCGGTGCTGCGAGGAGAGGTCTTGTCGTGGAAGGCTGGAGATGTGTCTGTTCTCCTGCAGAGGAGCGCCGGTCGCGTGATGGCTGGCTCTGCGATTCGTCCTCCCGATTCTGCATCCTAGCGGTGGAGTACGACAGCGGCCAGTGGTGAAACCCGGGACGGTTTCCGAGGTCGCGACAACGCCCCATACATCGGAACAGGAGCACGGACCATCCCGTTTTTCGCGGTGAGCGGTCAGCCACAGTGCTGGTCGTTGCGGTGGACGAGCTTCCCCGTCTCGCCTCACCCGTTCAGGTAGCGCAGGATCGAGCCGGCGGTGGTCAGCGCGAGCAGCGCGTCGGCGCGGGTGACCCGCACGCCGGACGCGGCCGGCCGTTCGTGACGCCCCAGGTGACAGAAGGCGGAGAGCTGCATCACGAGCCGATCGAGGATCTCCCCCCTGGCGGATTCGTCGAAGTGGTGCCGGATGCGCGTCATGCGCACCCGTTCGCCCTCCGGCGTGTGCTCCAGCGCCAGCATCTCCAGGGCGCGCCGGCACGCCGCCAGCGTGGCGTCCCAGTCGCCGGCGCGGAAGTGCTCCACACCTTCCTGCCAGCGCCGCAGCGCCATCGGGTGCAGCTGCGGCCGCTCGCTGAACGGCAGCTCGATCAGCAGCGTCTCGTCCCAGCCGAGCGCACCCAGCAGCTCGAGCCAGCGGGACCGCGGCAGACGCCCTTCGCGGCTCCACCCACCGCACCGGACCTCCAGCCGCGCCTGCTCCGGGACCCCGAGTCTCCCTTCTCCGCTCTCCACCACGGGCGCGACGAGAAGCTCGCCCGAAACGGCGAACTCCAGATCACCCGTGCGACGGGCCTCCACCATCGCCAGCGCGTCGTGTCCGAGCGGCACCTCCACCACCGCGATCATCGGAGCGCCGCCGCCGGGCAACACGGCCGGTCCGATCAGCGGGAGCCGCACCGTCAGCAGGTCGCCGCTCGCCACCCCCAGGTCCTGCAGGGAGACCCGGATGTCCGACCGGAGGAGGACCAGCGGCTCCGTACACGCCCGCCGGACCTCGAGCTGGATCAGCAGCCTGCGCCGCGGCGGCCCGACCGCGCGAATCTCCATCACGGTCGCGCCGATCTCCCTCGCCAGGTCACCCATCGCCTGCATCGTCATTCGCTCTCCCCCTCCCCTGCGCTCGTCGCGCTCGCCGGGAACGCCGCCCCCGGCCCGGCCCGCGCCCCCTCACGGATCACCGTTCTCCGATGCCATTCGCGCGTCCTTTCTGCCGGCCGTGCGTCTGGTGCGGACACGGTCGGCCAGCAATTGTCCCTAACGGAATGTATGGAACACACCCTTCGGTGCAACCGCCATGGCAGAGATCGTCGCCCTCGTCACGGACGAGGATTTCAGATCGCGGCTCCGACGAGCGATTCCGCACGGCGCGACGCTGCGCTTCTGTGAACGGTGCGCCGAGCTGCAGCGGGAGGTCACCAGCAGCGGCGCGGGCGTCATCGTCACCCAGCTCGCCGACGTCGCCGGCGACCCGGTGGAGCCGGTGCTCGAGATGCTGCATGAACACTTTCCCGACCTCCCGGTGCTCGTCGCCGCCGTCCGCCCCCCGCTCGATCCCGGCGAACTCCTGAACCTCGGCCGCCTGGGGGTGAGTTCCTTCCTCTCCCCCGCCGATCCCGACCTCGGCGAGCGGCTCGGCGAGGCGATCCGCAGCCGCGAGGAGAGGACCCCGGTGTCCGCCATCGTCCGCACTGCCGCCGAACGCGTGCCGGCTGCTCTCCTCCCCTGCTTCGAGCGGCTCGCCGCCGCCGCCACCTCGCCCCGCCCCGTCGCCGAGCTCCTCCGTGACGCGCGGATCGCACCCCGCACGCTCCGCGACCGGCTGCAGCGCGCCGGCCTCCCGCCCCCCGCCCGCATCCAGGGCTGGTGCCGGCTGCTGCACGCGATGTGGCGTCTGGAGCATTCAGGGAGACCCGTCAAGGCGGTCGCTTCCGAGCTCGGCTATCCGGACGGCATGTCGCTGCGGGGTCACCTCAAGCGCCACACCGGTCTGCGGATCTCGCAGGTCCCCCGCCACGCCGCCTTCGACTTCCTCCTGGCCCGCTTCGGCGAGGAGCTGGAGCGCCGCCGCCCCGCGAGCCAAAGCAGCTCACCCCGCCGCTGACGCCAGATTTCCGCCATTCTCCCCATCACCGGGCAACCGCCCAACCCGGTACCATGCAGGTAACGACACGCGTGCGCCCCGGGCCGGCGCCGCCCGTCCGAACCGTCGCACCCCGGGCACTGGATGATCAGATCACTGCTCGCTCTCACCTCCTCCCACTCCGCCGACCCGCCCGCGGAGGCACCGCCCCGCCCGGAGCCCCACGTGCTCAGCGCGGCGGTGGACGGCCGCACCGTCCTCTTGGACGTCCGAGCCGGCAGGTACTTCGCGCTCGATGGCGCCGGCGCCCGCATCTGGGCACACCTGGAGGAGGGGTGCGGCGCCGCCGAGATCGAGGAGCGGCTCGCCGACGAGTTCGACGCGCCCCGTCCGGTGCTCGCAGCGGATCTGACAGCGCTCCTCGTGCGCCTCCGGCAGCAGGGGCTGATCCGATGAGCTCCGCACACCCGGGCCGTGCCGCACCGGAGCAGGCCACGGACGGCTACCGCTCAACCGGCGTCCCCTCGATCCTACACACCGCGCTGGCGCTGACCCTGGTGAAGGTCTCGCTACTCATCCTCGGCTTCGCCCGCACCCACGACTGGATCGGCGCCGCCATCGCCCGCCGTCGCCGCCCCGCCCCACCCCGCCCCCGGCAGACGGAGACGGTGGAGGCGATCGCCTCCCGCGTCGCCGCCGTCGCGGCCTTCTTCCCCGCACGCGCGCTCTGCCTGGAGCAGTCGCTCGCGCTCCACTGGCTCCTCGGCGGCCGCGGCATCCCCTCGACGCTACGCCTCGGCGTCCAGCCCTTCCCCTTCACCGCGCACGCCTGGGTGGAGCACGAGGGGGCGCCGGTCAACGAGACTCGCGACGGGATGAAGGGGATCGTCCCCTTCCCCGCCATCCCGGAGCGACTCCCGTGAGCGGGCCCTTCCTCTTCCTCACCCGCCCGGGCGGCGGCCCCATCGACGAGGACACCTGCCGCGCCTTCGACGCCGCGGCGGCCCGCAACCAGCTCCCCCCGCTCACCTGGGTGCTCGAGACGGACTACGCGGTCGCACTCGGGCCGGACGCGGCGGGGCTCGGTACGGGACCCTCCCTCTCCCGCGGACGCTGGGCGCACGTGGTCTCCAACGCCCGCCTCGACAACCCCCGAGAGGTCGAGGAGCTCGCACTCCCCGCTCTCCGCGGCTCCCTCGCCACCGACCCGGAACGCCTCGCCGGCGCGATCGATGTCTGCGGCGCCCGGTGCATTCCACGGATCCTCGGCGACTTCGCCGTCGTCGCCTGGTTCCCCGCCACCCGCGAGCTCCACGCGGCCCGGGACGCATTCGGGGTCAGGACGCTGTACTACACGGAGCGGAAGGACCTCTTCGCGCTCTCCTCCAATGCGGCGCTGCTGGCCGAGGGGGAAAGCTATGACGATGCATACATCACGCAATTCTTGAATGACGGGATACCCGCCGCCGATCACTCGATCTTTCAGTTTGTGAGAGCGATACCGCCGGGATCCAACCTCCAGTTCACACGAGGCGGGCGCGGAGTCACCCAGTTCTGGACCCCGGAGTGCTTCCGCATACAGTCAGATGGCGGCGATGCTGAACTGATTGAGGAATTCCGCCGACTTTTTCTCCGCGCGGTGCAAATCCGCATGCCTGAAAAATTGGATGTCTGGATGTTGCTCTCCGGAGGTCTGGATTCGAGTTCGATTATCGCAGCTGCAGATCAGCTTTGCGAACTTGGTTGCAGGCAACGTGGCATGGCCGGGTCCATCACCCTGGTAGACACTCTCGGAAACGGTGATGAACGCGAATATACCAGCTCCCTGTTGGCGCAGTACCCCCACACGAACTTCGAAATCGTTGATGAGTGGATGTGGCGAGATGACGGTTTTCCGCCCCCGTTCACCGATGCTCCCGTCCCTGTCTATCCGTTCTACGCGCGGGAGCGGCGAGCCGCCAGCCTCCTTAGCGAGCACAACGCACGCGTGGTCTTGGGGGGTCAAGGACCCGATCACTATCTCACTGGCAGTTTGCATTTTCTCGCTGATCTGCTCGCTGCTGGAAAAATCAGCACAGCCGTGCGCGCGTTGGCACACTGGTCTTCCACGTTGCGACAGTCGCTCTGGCGGCTTGGCTGGACGTATGGTGTTCTCCCGCTCATTCCAGAGGGCCTGCGGTTGCGCCAATCGAGGGAAGCCGCAGACTGGTTGCTCAAAAAGGACCAGCGGACCAGGGAAGCAGAGTACGACAAGATGCCGATCTCCAAGTACGAGCAGCAGATCTGCTATGGGATCTCCAACGTCAGTCACGTTCTTCCGTATGCCGGAACAAGTACGCCCTTCGAAATTCGTTACCCATTCCTGGACCGGCGCCTCGTCGAGTTCTCCCTCCGCCTCCCGATACGCTTACGGTCGCGACCGGGTGCGAGAAAGCAGGTGCTGCGAGATGCCATGGGTTCGATGTTGCCCGATCTGATACGGAACAGACCCGGCAAAGGCGGACTCAGTTCACGGCTGCAGTGGTCATTCGTTAAGGAGTCGAAGCTTCTCGCTGACCTGCTTCGTGACCCGATCCTCGGGCAGCTCGGCTACATAGATGTGGATCGGCTTCGTTCCGCGGTTACCCACTACCGGCATGCGCGGGCGAACGCATCCCCTACGATACTCCTTCCACTCTCACTCGAGACCTGGCTCCAAGTGAGGTCTGGCCGCTGGCGATCTGATGAGGAGACAGGAGGAGACGCCGTGAGCACTTCGGCTCACTGCACAAAGCACATTCGCACGGAGGCGAATCATGACTCAGCAGCCTGATTATACCACGCCAGAGCTCGTCGAGATCGGCGAGTTGACCGACGACACGCTCGGCCACATCAGCGTTGGACCTGAGCCGACGGACATGAAGGAACTGGCAGAAGACATCTAGGTTCTACGGCAGAACGCCTCGGTCAGACCTCACTGCACCACATGGTCGTCCTGTCTGAGACGGGGCGGCCAGTTGCGTTTCGGCAGCCCCGAGCTCGATCGGCTCTGAGAAATGCCTGAACGAGTTGTACGGTTCTGCACGACTGAGCGCGACGAGCCCACCCTCCACGACGAAGCGCGCGAGTGGAAGTCTCTCGGCCCACCGTCCGCATGGGAGCCACGCACTGACGGCCGTTCTCCACTCGCTGGCAACGTCGCGAACCGCTCGGAAATCAGAAGTCGCAACCGCACCGAACATCGGGTTCGTGATCAGGTCACGATATCGGAAGGCGATAGCGTCGGACGAGGCGGCAATCGCGTCCACCACCACCTTCCAGCGGCCGGCCGGCGGATCAGAGAACGAAACTGGCCCAGAAACGCCAGCGTGATTTGAACTGCGTCGCGGTTCGCAGCGCTTTCCAGTGCAGTCGAAAAGATAGAGATCAAGATCCGCTCCGAGGGTGGCCGCCTCAAGCAGCTCTGCCCTGACCGACGTAGATCCTGGTGGCACTTCAATATCGATGACCTGCATCTCTCCTGGGTGAATGGTGCCGGACACCTCTCGAGCACCTGCCAGCGGAGATGAAACGACTGCGCCGGCGAACTCCGCGAAATGGTTTCGAACAACCAAGCACTCGGAACTATTTGGGCATTCGCCGTATTCCGGCATCGCTGTGGATGAATCACCAACGCTGACGCCGACGAGCCTGACGTCGAGGTCCATCCCTGTCGGCCGGAGGGTATCAGGGCGAGATTCATCGAAACTCCACATGTCGCCCGCATCATGTACAGTGATTTCCCAAACACCAGGCACGGGTCGCCCGATATGGCGTTCCTTGGTCAGCTGATCGAGAGGGAAAAAAAGGGTGTTTTCACGAGCGTCCGGCGGATAGAGCCAGATAGTCCAACCACCGCGTCCGGCCGATAGGCGGATTGAGAGGGCGGCTGCGTCCGGCTGCACGAGAACGAACCTGCTTGCTGCTCCGGGTCGCGGAACCACAATCGTTTGCCTGAGGCTGTATCCGTCCTCCGGCCGAAATGAATGTGCTGCGACGACGGCCGTCATGATGCGATGAACGGATCTGCCCGATTCATCCTCGATGCTCAGTACAGCGCTATGCACACCGTACGAGGTGGGTGCAATCAGCAGAGGGAGGTCAACTGGCACGCCTTTGGGCAGGATGACCTGCTTCGCGCTCTGGAACGTATTCTGCTCGTTTCCAAGCCATCGGACCCGGTACTCCGCAGCACCAGACTGTCCCGTTACACGAGTGATTCGGACGCTACGTGTATCAACCTGACCGGCGGTCCATCCCTCCCGCTCGAAGAGACCCGATCCAGATCCGGCCACGGCCATCCAAGGGCCCAGCGCGCTTCTAATAGGCCCTTGGCTAAGGATGATTGGCAGCTCGTGCGCGGTCGCGTTCATCTCGAGGAGGAATCTCCAAGCGGAATCCACCTGTACGAGACCATTGCCCTGGTGGTGGGACGGGACGCCGGGAACTTGCCGGGCTGAGTATCGCACGCTTCGATAGATGCTCTGCGCGTCGAAGCTTATTCCTGTCTGACGTGCTGCACCGACAAGGAGGGCGACCGCTCCTCCGGCAACAGGAGCGGCAGTCGAGGTTCCCGCTCCCACCCGGTAACCGGGAGGTAACTGATACAATCCAGCTCTCATCTCGCCCGGGCGGAACCCGACAGAACTGCTGATCACGTTGGAAGGCGCCAGGATGTCCGGCTTCAACCCTCCGTCCCCCCCGGGCCCGTAAGCGTGGGCCCAGTGAAGCAGTTCGAGTCTATCGGCGGTGACGCCGTTGTTGACCAGGAAGCTTTCCGCACTCTGATAGGCGTTCACTGCCAGGACGTTTCGACCCGTCGATTGCTGCTCGAGAACACCAAGACCCGGCTGGTTTCCGGCAGGCACCAGCAGTGGCTTCTCGTATAAATCTACCAAGCGGTCATACACGATGCTCGCTACCGAACTGCCATCTCGCAGTACATAGGAAGGATGGTGGTTCTGCTCAAGAACAATTACGTTGACGTCGGGATGTTCGAAAGCGGTGATCACGGCTTCGATTTCACCGTGCGCGGTGCGACCCTGATCAATTGCCACCAGTCGAACACCGGGTGCGACTCCCTCATAGCGCCCACCGCAGGAAGCGTTTCCCGCGAGTGCTCCGGCTGCCATCGAGCTGTGGCTGCTGATTCCCAAATTGATGCTCACATAGCCTCGGGTGGAATCGGTCTGAACGGTGAATCCGATCGACTCCCGTACTTCGGTTGCCGGATTGTCCGTCCCGATCGTTCCAATTTCATTGCCGAAGCGGTAATCCAGCATTGGACGGACGCTCGAAAAGTCTCGAGTCTGCTCGGCATCTACCCAGACTTCACCCGAGATCCGATCCCAGAGGACAGCGAAGAGGGAGTCCGATCCGACGGGATTCCCGTCACGATTCAGATCGCCTCGCAGATGCCCCGGCAGAAGTAGGGGCGGTGCAAACAACCTTTCGTTCAGGTAGCCGATCCGGAAGACGCCTGCGCGCGGGGCTAGAAAAGACTCTTCTCCATGGGTGAAGCGCCCTCCGTCGGTTGCGATTTCGGAAGACATTCGAACCCATTGGGGCGTCTCACGGTCAGAAAGCTCGTCAAGAGGGTCGGATGCATTCAGGACATCGACAAACTTCGGAGTTGGATTTCCCGCCGCGTCTGTCGCGCAACGTAGCTCGGGTAGCAGGAAATCGGGGTGACCATCTACGATAGCTACGGTGACGCCGCGGCCGTCGAAACGGTGATCGCGGGCCCTGAATACGTCGGACACCATGTCGGCAGCAGGCGAGTACGGACGAGTCAGGGGCCGATCCGAGAGCCGCGGCGGCCACTCGCCTCGCGAAGTATCCCCCGAAGCCGGCGAAATGTGTCCCGGCACGGGCGAGCTAGCGACGTCCCTCAGCATTACTCGTTCGTCGGAACCGTGTGGCGAGAGGGCGACAGCGGCGACCTCAGGAAGTGCGGCCACGTGACTAACCTGGGATATGGGCACAATCAACCTCAGGTAGCCGACTGCCTCACTGATGCGTTGAACGCTCCCACCCAGTGCTTCAACCCGTTCGGCCAGCGCTCTGCTCCTGCCTGCCCGTGCAGCTACTATAAGCCGTGAATCGGTATGTCCTCGCGCAAGATCCCAAGCCAGCTGGGCTCGCGAATCCCGAAACAGGCGAAGGTGCTCTGCTCGGGGCTCTGGTTCGTAGGTAGACTGACCCTGTGCGAGCGCCGCCGCCGGGCGGAGGCCCTGCACTGAAGCCATGAGAAGAGCTACAGCAACAGCGTAAGCTCCCGTGGCATAGCGCGAAGAGTGGAGCCTCCTTACCCTCATGGCGCAAATCGAAGTCCAAGGGTCACGGTTCTTCCCTCGGCGGGAACAACATTGATCCACTCGAATGACCGATCGGCAGTCACGTTGTCGATCCGCAGGAATCCGCCGAGGTGCGGAGTAAATGAGCGTGAGATCATCGCATTCACCTTTGTGAAGGCGGGATACTCGACGTAGTAGGCGCGGGTCGAACCCCTGTAGGGGTGGCCGCCGTAAAGGAATCCATAAAAGCTCACATAATCCAGCGCCCTCCAAGGCCCGAAACGCGTTACTTCGATCAAGGGTGTGCCGATTGGTAGAGCGAATGACACCGAGAGCGTCGCCGTGTGATCCGGCACCGCCCAGAGTTGATCATGGACACGAAGTTCGCCGGAGTAGGTAGGTGAGAGTTGCTCCACTCTGCTGCGCAGCAGCGAGTAGGTTCCGGCGACGACTGCACCTGGCAACGGCCTCAACCGTCCCTCGAGTTCCCATCCCGAGTTGCGGACACTCCCGACGTTCTGGTTCTGACTCTGGACAGGGGGAGTAGTTGCCTGAACCACCACCGACTGGATCAGGTCTCGAGCGGTCTGATCGTAGTACGTTGCTCCGAAAGTGAGCCAATTGCCCGCATATAGATCGACACCGCTGTCCCAGCCCTTCTGTCGCTCCGGGGCGAGTTCAGGATTCGGGAGGAGGTGAAACCCCGCGGCTCGCATTTCCTGTTGATGAAGCGCACTCGGCGGCCGGATGGCTTCACCGTACGACAGCCGCAGCTTGGCGCCAACTGCCCCCTCCTGCCTCGCGTATGACATTCCGATGCGGGGGGTGATTGCTGTTCCGAAGTCA
Organism: uncultured Gemmatimonadales bacterium; assembly: GCA_963793235.1. Lineage (GTDB taxonomy): Bacteria > Gemmatimonadota > Gemmatimonadetes > Longimicrobiales > Longimicrobiaceae > CAWBZF01. Next base: position 417,699 of record CAWBZF010000003.1, on the reverse strand, counting down.
CGGCCAACATTGGAATTCCGGTCAGCACGAACTCCTGCAGTAAGATGAAGGTCATCGCCGGCGGATACGCGTGCCTGTGCGAACAGGCCGCTGTTCTCGTTCGGGAGACGGAGCAGGGAATGAGGCCCGTCGATCGTTCCCGCCGTTCGGCTGGTGGCGGTGACCGTCGTTACCCAGCTGTCCGTCGAGTTGTGATCCGCTCCTCCCGTGACTGCAGCGGCAATCCAGCCGAATGTGGGGAGCTCGAGGGACGTCGAGTAGCTGAAGCTCCGTGTAGCGGAGGTGAATGCGTAGATTCTGATCATGGTATCGGCCGGCGTCGTTCGACGCGGCGCATTTCCGAAACGGCGGAGTCTCGTTCCATCATGCCCGAGCGTCAGTGTATGACTCCACCCTGGCGTCAGACGATAGCCGACTGTCCCCCCGAAGGTTTCCTGGTCGAGATAATTGGTTTCGTTCGGCGATCGACTGAAAACAGTGTAGCCCGTCTCCTTCAGGATGGGGTTCCACTCGGAATTGATTTCCGAGTTGCCCTGCCGTGCGGTGAGTTCCAAGGTCAAACGGCCCTGAGTCACCCGTGCCCCTCCGTTCAGATTCAGGTTCCGATGACCGTAGTCCTCCTGCCAGTCACCGGTAGACCTCAGCGACGAGCCCACGGAGTAGGTCAACCATTCGGTCCCGCCTTCTGCCTGGATGGAGTAGTTCTGTCGTGATGCTATCCCTGTCGCATACGGTCTTTCCATGAGGCCAACTGCCGCCTGGCCGCTCAGGTGTGGTCCTCCTCCGCCGATGCGGCCGCGTCGCGTGAAGATCTGGATCACGCCGTCGATTGCACCGGCTCCATAAATTGTCGAGGCCTGTGGTCCGCGGATGATCTCGATTCGTTCGATGGTGGTGGGATCGAGGTGCACGATGTGAGTTGGACTCGACACTTCGAATCCATCGATGTACGTCTTAACGCCTACCGTTCCGGTCAACGTTGTGGAACCACGAATCCGAATCTCGCTCTGCGGGCTCGTCCCGACTCCGGGCGAAATCATTCCCGGCACCAGCCCGCGGAACAGCTCGTCAACTCGCTGTACGTTCCTCTCCCGAATCTCGTCCGCCGTAATGATCGTGATCGGCGTCGGAATCGCCCGCACCTCCGTCGGGGTCACCGTGCCCGTCACGATCACCTGGTCGAGCGGGACCGCGGAGACCGCGAGAGCGAAGTCCGACTCCACCGCCTCACCCGTCTGCACCGCCACCTCCCGACGCGCCGGGGAGTAACCGATCATGGAGGCCACGAGGGCGTGGGTCCCCGCCGGGACGCCCTCGAGGCGGAAGCGTCCGTCCGACCGGGTCAGCGTTCCGGGGCGACCGGCAGCGAGCCGGACCGTCGCCCCCGACAGCGGTGCCCCTGTCCCCGCATCGGTGACCCGGCCGGTCACCACGCCCAGCTGGACCAGGCTCTCCTCCCCCCGGCCCACCGGCTCCCCACCCGGTCGCCGAACCAGCGCCAGCTGACGGGACCCCACCGGCACCACCACCAGCCCGGTGCCGTCCAGCACCCGCGTGAACGCCTCCTCCAGCGTCGTCTCGGCGGCGCGGAGCGTCACCCGGCGACCCTCCGGGAGGATCTCGCGGGTATAACCGAGCCGCACGCCGGCCTTCCCGGCGATCACCGTGAGCGCCGCGTCGAGCGGCACGTCCTGCAGCTCCAGCTGCCTGACTATCGTGTGCAGGAGCTCCCCGGCGGGTCGCGGGGGCTGCTGCTCCTGGAGCCGGGCCAGCCCGCCGGATCCGCCGATTTTCGGCGTGGAGCGGACACCCGTCGGGCTCTGCGAGAAGGCCGGGATGCCGCTCACGAGCACGAGCAACATGGCGGTGCATACCGCGGGTAGCGGAAGACGCATACGCTCTCCTGTGTGTGGAAGGTAGATCGGGAAGTGTGAAGTCGGTTCGGTCCGGCGGGTGGGTCAGCCGCCGGGTGGTGCCCTCGTCAGGCGGTAGCCGTTCGCCTCCCGCTCCGCGCGCGCGCCGAGCGCGGTCTCGAGGAGGGCGATCACGTCGTGGAGCGGGTCGCCTTCGAAGGTGGCGGTCAGGTGTCGTGCCGAGAGCATGGGATCGGCGGTGCCGATCTCGACTCCGTACCACCGCGAGATCTCACGGAGCACCTCGGGGACCGGCGCGGCGTCGAAGACCAGCCGGCCCTCGCCGGCGGCGAGGAGGACGGAGGTCCGGCTCCCCTCGAGGCGGGTGGCGGCGCCCCCCTCCTCCACGCGGGCGGCCTGTCCCGCGTCCAGGAGGAGCGCCGCGGCAGCGGGTTCGTCGCCGCCGCGGAGCGAAACCCGCCCCTCCGCCACGGCCACCTCCACCCGCGCCTCGTCGGACAGGGCGCGCACCAGGAAGCGGGTGCCCAGCACCGTGGTGACCGCATCCCCGGCCTGGACCACGAAGGGGCGGCGTGGATCACGCTGCACCCGGAACTGCGCCGACCCGGTCAGCCGGACCACCCGGTCGCCGCGGCGACTGCCGGCGACGGTGATCTCGCTCGCCGGCCCGAGCTCCACCGTCGAGCCGTCTGCCAGGTGCAGCGTCGTGTGCTCGCCCGCGCCGGTGGTGACGGTCCGGTCCGGGGGCGGTGCGACTGCATCATGGAGGGTCGGAAGGAGCGCAGCGCCGCCCGCGACGAGCAGCACCGCCGCCGCTACCTGGAGGAGTGCGGGTACCCTGCGGCGGCGCACGGGTACCGCGGTCCGGCCCGCCGCGGCCGGCCGCTCCGCCGCCGGTGGCGGATCCGCGGCCAGGATGGGAGCCACCCGGGGAAACGGGATCGCCCGCGGCGTGCTCGCCGCCGCCGGCCGCTCGCGGATCCGCTCCCTCACCCGACCCCAACCGGCGGCCGTATCATGCGCCTCCAGCAGGCGCCCGGCGATCTCCCACGCGTGCATCAGCTCCTCGAGCGCCGCGCGGTGGCGGGGGTCGGCGTCGATCCAGCGCCGGAGCTCCGCCTCCTCCGGGGAGGTGGCGACGCCATCCAGGTAGCGGGCGAGGAGCTCGGTGGTGTGGGGATCCATGGGAGAAGGCCTGGCTTCGTACGGGTTCAGGAGCGGCTCGGTACGGCTCTCATCGTACATGATGCTTCAGCGGGGCCGGACCGCCATGTGGGTTCGCGACGGCCTGGAGCCGGAGCGGACAGCAACCGCGCGCCGCGTGCCGCTACCGCGGGAGCAGCAGCGGTCTTCGATCATGGATCTGGTCGGCCGGGCCGAGGGAACTGGGCACCGGGTACTCGAGAGGCTTTTCGACCGCCCCCACGCGCCTTCCGACCAGTTCGAGTTCGGGCGCTCGGCTCAGCCACGACTGCGCGGGACATCCCAGAGCAACCACTGCCGCCCTGCCGGCTGTGGCCCGATCCCCCGACCGTCAGCCGCGCTCCGCCAGCGCCCGGCGCAGTTCCGCCACCGCGCGCACGATGTGCTTCTCCACCGTGGAGACGGAGATCTCCATCACCCCGGCCACCTCGGCGTGCGAGAGCCCGTGGCGGCGGGAGAGGAGGAATGCCTCCCGCGGGCGCTCCGGGAGCGCGGCGATCACCCGCTCCACCAGGGCCGCGAGCTCGTCGGCCTCCAGCTCCGCGTCCGCGGCCGCGCGCGGGCCGGCCATCCCCGGCGGAACCGGTGCCGCGGCGACCTCGTCGTGCGCCCTGCGCCGCATCCGCTCCCGCCGCAGCTGGGCGAGCGCGCGATTGCGCACGGCGGTGTAGAGGTAGGCCCGCACGCTCGACGACACCTCCCACTGCTCCCGGTTCTCCCAGATCCAGACGAAGAGGTCCTCGACCACCTCCTCTGCGGCGTCTCCGTCGCGGAGGATGCCGCGGGCGTAGGAGCAGAGGCGTCCGAAGTGTTCGTGGAAGAGTTCCTGGAAGGCGAGGGCATCACCCGCGAGGATTCGACCGACCACCGAGCCACTGTCGGATTCACGCCAGCCGCCCGCAGGCTCGGCCACCGAGCGGGTACCGGAAGACGCCTGAAGCGGTCTGTAGCTCATCTCCGGTGGTTCTCCCTCGCGCGTGGAGCGTGCCGTTGCCGGTAGCGGGCAGAAGCACGGGAAGGAATGCCGAACCCTCCTCCTGCATCCACCCGGCGGCGATGCGCCCGACATCCTTGCTCCGGCCCCGGGCGACGTGTAGAATTGCGAGTGTAATCCGACCATAAGTGCACAAGAGTACACGGGCAAGGTACCCGTGTGGCCGGCGCGAGTCAATGCTCTCGCGTAGCCGCGCCGTGCCCGTCGAGGAGCTCCGGTCGGCGCTGCGTCAGCGTGCCGGGGAGGTGTCTCTGCGAGGCGTCGCACGGGAGGTGGGGATGTCCTACAAGGGGATCGAGAAGATCATCGCGAAGCCGGGCACCGATCCTCAACCCGCTTCACTCCGGAAGATCAGCGACTGGTACATCCGCAGGAGTGCCGCGGTGGACGAGGAACCTTCGCCCGAGACGGTCAGAGCGGCGCTCGCCACCCTGGTACATCACCTCCCGCTGGGCAGCCAGGCCGAAGCCGCGCGCCGACTCCTTTCCACCCTCGACGAGGTGAACTCGGTCGCCGGAGTCGCCCCGCCGGGCTGGCGCGGCACGGCCCTCGGGGATGACGAGAGCCCGAAGGCCAGTCCACCGAAGAAGAAGGAGAAGGAGAAGGAGAAGAAGAAGAAGGAGAAGAACGACTGACGGCCGTTTGGACGCGTACCCCTCGCCCCTCCCTCCAGGTGATCCGCCCCGAAAGCACTCGCGTCAGGTCAGGCGACACTTCCATCCGCGCCTGACACGGAATACACGCCGTCCTTGCACCAAGCTGGGGTGCGAAGTACACTGGCGAGTGTAATCAAACAGAAAGTGCACAAACGTACACGACCACGGTAACCGCGTGGCGCGCGGGAGACGATGCTCTCGCGTAGCCGTGCCGTGCCCGTCGAGGAGCTCCGGTCGGCGCTGCGTCAGCGTGCGGAGGAGGTCTCCCTGCGCGGGGTCGCCCGCGAGGTGGGGATGTCCTACAAGGGGATCGAGAAGATCATCGCGAAGCCGGGCACCGATCCTCAACCCGCTTCGCTCCGGAAGATCAGCGACTGGTACATCCGCAGGAGTGCCGCGGTGGACGAGGAACCTTCGCCCGAGACGGTGAGAGCGGCGCTCGCCACCCTCATCCATCACCTCCCGGTGGGAAGCCAGGTAGAGGCCGCGCGCCGCCTCCTCTCCACCCTCGAGGAGGTGACCACGGCGGCCGGGATCGCGCCACCGGGCTGGCACGGTACCGCCCTTTCCGAAGACGAGCCCGCGAAGGCCAGTGCGCCGGAAATGAAGAAGAAGAGGAAGAAGAAGGCCTGACGGCATCGATGCACCAGAGCCGGGAACGGCGGTCCGAAGATCGGAGAGACGGCTCCTCGCTTCTTCATGGCCAGGCCGCCTCTCCGTCGCCGAGAAGTCGTAGACAACCACCTTCCACGGCCGCTCGATCCCCGGCGCCTGCTCGTCTCACTCTTACACGCCTTTCGCTTCCTCTGCGTTCCTCCGCGTCCTCTGCGTTCGCGGTACCTGCCAGCATCATTGGGGCGGTGTGGGGCTGGAAATACTGGTGTCGCCCGCGGTTCGACAGTGAGAGGAAAGATCCAGCGGGAGGGGGATCCGCGGATTTCGCGGATTTCGCGATTTCGCGGATTTCATCGAGCCAATCTGCGAAATCTGCGTAATCTGCGGATGGTCGTGGCCCCATGAAGTGCCGGGGGCTCCGGGGCCGGGCTTCCGCCGGCACCATGAACTGTCCCCGCGCCTCGGCCAGCACTGGCCGATGGAGTGCTGGCCCGGGACGCTCCTGCCCGACGAGGAGCCAGCGAAGGCGAGCGCGCCGAAGAGGACCCCTGAGATGCGCAGCTCAGGCCGGGTCGCTCCGATGCAGATGGCGCACCGGCAGGGGTGGGGCGATGCGCCGCTCGGCCGCTCGAGGATTGCTCAGCGTCGTGGGTGCTCCTCGTGGATGCGCAGCTCCTCCGGGGTGGGCGGCCCGCCCGGCGGGATCCGCAGTACCATCCCTGCGTAGAGTTCGCCGGTCCCGGGGAGCATCTCGCGGTTCGCGAGCCAGATCCTGACCCAGAGGCGCTCGTCGCCGTAGAGGACCCGGGCGAGGTCCTGCAGGGTTCGATCCTGCGCCGTGGTGCTGATGGATGGGTACGGCTGGCGAATGGTCGTGGGCGGTGCGTCCACCGCGATGCGCGGAGGGGCGGGCGCGGGTGGGCGGGCGACGTCGCTCCCGGGGAATGGGGCGTCGGCGGAGACTGCCCGGTGCTCCGGCGGCAGGACCGGGGGCCGCGGGGGAGATTTCCGCTCGAAGCCCGGGGTCGCCGCCGCCAGGGGTCCGTCGCGGGGCGGGATCAGGAGGAGGGTTCCCACCGGTATCGCGTCGGGGTCGTGCGCGAGGGCAGCATTGGCGTCCCGGATCCTCGGCCAGAGATCAGGGTCGCCGTAAACCCGTGTCGCGACCTCCCGGAGGGTGGTGCGGCTGGAGATCCGCAGTCGCGTCCAGCCCGCGGGCGGCTCCCCGTCGCTGACGGCGAGCTCCGCGGAAGCGACCATCTCGATCCGCCGCTCGATGGCGGTTGCGACGAGTTCGACGGTCGCCGAGTCACCGGGGCCGACCTCGATCTCGACCTCCGTTTCACGGAAGCGGTGGAACGCCGGCACCGTGGCGGAAACGACGCCGATGAGCCACCGACCGGGACGGAGGTCCCGCAGCTCCACCCGGCCCGCGGCACCCGTGGTGCGCAGGAACCGCTCCTCTCCCCGCCGAAACTCCAGGACCGCACCCGCGAGTGGTTCCTCATCGATGGCTCCGCCGCGTGCGGTGGAATGAGCCAGCCGGGTCGCCACCGTCAGTGCGCCGGGTCGAACGAAAGGAACCTCCACCAGGGCGCCGGTTCCGCGGAGGACCTCCACCGTCAGGGGGAGCCGGACGCCGGCCACCGTGCCGGCAGGGATGGATGCGGACTCCACGTCCAGCCGGTGCGCGCCGGGGTCGAGCCCTCGCACCTGGAAGTGGCCGCGCGCATCGGTGAGGACGGATCGCGACCCGACGCGGATGATCGCCCCTTTCAGCGGGTCGCCGCTCACCTCGTCGTAGAGGCGTCCGGACATCGTGGCGCCGCCGCCCGAACCGGGAAGCGGCAGTCGCATCGGCAGCGTGTAATCCAGCGCGAGGGTATTCCGCCGGAACCCCGGGGTACCCGAGTGTGAGCGGGCATCGAGTCGAGCAGCCAGCCCGTGACCGTTCCGAAAACGGTGCTCCGCCGCCGCGAGCAGCGTGCGGGTGCCCCGCTCCAGGGGCGGTCCGTAACGGGTTTCGCGTGCCGAGACACTCAGCTGCGTCGCCGCCGCGAGGCGGAGGGCCGCCGAAACCGCCACCGACGTTCCGGCACCCGGTTCGAGGCGGTGCAAAGATCCCCCCGAGAACCGCTCCACCCGTGAGGTGAGGGTGGCGATCCCGGTGCGGAGATCAGCTCCCGCGCTGACCCGTCGGAAGCCCGACGCGTGGCTGCCGGGCTCGCCGTCACTCGTGCGTTCCACCCCCTCACCGGCTTCGACGCGCGAATGGAGGTGCAGCAGGCCGACCGGGAGTCGGACGCCCAGCGCCACGGACTCCGAGTCTCGCGCGTGGCTCCGGTCGGTACCGGCGGACTCCTGCTCCAGACGGCGGGTTTCCAGGACCATCCACGATCCCCATCGTGCCGCCAGCAGGATGGATCTGCGATGGATGACCCGGGGGAGGCCGGCGACCGTCCGCTCCACCCGCTGTGCGTCCATGGAGCCGTCGAAGCCGAGGGAGCGCAGGGGTCGGAAGGTGAGGTGCACCGCCTCGCGCCGCATTCCCGCCTGCGGGCCGCCATAGCTGCTGTCGATCTGAGCGCCCGAGAGCCTGAGGCGAACGGGACCGTACCCCGCGCTCATCTCGACAGATCGGGCCGCCGCGCCCCGTTCCGGGCGCAGACCGACCTCTGCATGGGCTGTGGTCGCACCGGGCAGCCGGAGGTCGGCCTCCGCGCTCATCACCTCGCGCCGCTCCAGGTCGGAGTCGGCACGGAACCAGTTACCGCGGAAACCGAGTCGTGGGAGCGGCCGGACTGCCAGGAAGGCACCGGCGCGTTCGTCCCGGTACGAGGACCTGCGATTTCTCTGTGCGAAGGCACCACTCTCGAATGCACCTGCTCGCGCTGAGAACCCGGCACCGAGTCCCTCTCTTCCCGGTTCGGTGAGCCGGGAGAGGCGATAGACGTCATCGCCGAGCACGAGGGAGAAGCGGGGGTCGCTCAGGCGGAGGCGGTAGACGTCCTGAGCGCCGAAGACGGAGAGACCGCGGGAGGGCCCCTCCAGGAGGAGGTCCGCACGTGTCCGGCTCCCCGGGCGAACGGGACCAGCGGCCCGGAACCGGACCGGCGACCCCGAGCGCCCATCCGGACTCGCCCGCAGCCGCAGCTCTCCGGGGATCCCTACCCGGCCACCATCGCTCCGCCCTGTCGGCACCTGCCGCACGCGGGAGATCACGGTCACGGTATCGTGGTTCGTGATGGCAAGGATGCGAAGGGAGGCCAGTGAGGCGGAGCGATCGCCCGACGCCGGCGTGATCTCGACCTCTACGTCCGCGGCGGCATCCGGGGCGAGACGCAAAAGCCCGGGGAGGATCCGGACGCGGCGAGCGGCGTTTCCCGGTGCCTCCAGTCGCACCGTCGTCACCACGTTTCCCCGGTTGCTGGCGAGCAGACGCACACGGTAGCTCTCGCCGGGCGTGGCCGAGGCCGGCTCATCCACGATCTCGAGGCTCAACCGGTGCGTCTCGGGGACTCGTACCGTCACCGAACCATGCATGCTGCCGCCGCCCGTCGTTCCGGCGTGGAGTGAAACCGTGTACGAGCCCGGATCCGCTCCCGCCGGAACGACGAAGCTGAGTACCCGGAGAACGCCCTCTCCGGCCCCGAGCACGAACGGCGGCGGCTCCACGGCCATTCGCCACCCGTCCGGGAGGGCTGCACGGGGCCGCAGATCCAGGGTACCCGGCCCCGTGTTCGTGAAGCGAAAGGCCACGCTCGCCCGCTCCCCGGCCGGCACGATGAGCGTGTCCGGTCCCGCACGCTGCACCCGCAGATCCGGCCCCTGCGCAACGGCCTCCGCGCGGCTCGGCGGCCAGGCGGAGGCGAGGAGGGAGACCACCACCGCGACCTGCAGCGGCGGGAGGCGCCGAATCACCGTGTGGCGCCGAGACTCAGCGTGAACTGACCACCGAACACCTCGGGAGCGCCCGTATCCACGACCACCAGCGCCTCCACCGTCCCCGAGTGGGCGGGCAACTCGAACCGCTGGAGCGCGGAGGTACCGGGGTAGAGAAGACCGCGCTGAACCTCGAGCGTCTCCAGCAGGGCGCCGCCGCCGTCATACAGCTCCAGGGAAACCTTCGGGCGATAGGCGGCCGCACCGGCGTTTTCGAGCTCGAACGAGAGGATCTGCCGGTTCCCCGGCCCCCGGGTCAGCCGTGGACTCCCCAGCCGGAGACGGTGCCTCGCGTCTCCTACGTGAGTGGCCACCTGGATCCCGAAGCGGAGCACCGTCCGCACGCCCAGCCTGGCCTCCTCTCCCGCTCCGCCCACCGGGGGCAGGGGATCGGTGGGCTCCACCATGATCATGCTCCAGTACGTCCCTTCGAGGCCCTCGTCGCGTGGCACGGCGATCCGATAGCCGACCTCCACTTCCTCGCCCGGGCCCACCTCCACGTCCGTGGTCGCGAGCGCGATCCATCGCCCGTTCGACCGTTCATGGCTTCCCGGCTCCGGGTACAGGCTGGTGCCGTCCGCGTAGAACAGGTAGTCCCGCTGCTGCACCCTCACCGAGGCCGGGGCACTCCCCACGTTGCGCAGCCGGATCGCCCCTGCGGCGGTGCCACCCTCCCGCACCGAGTGCTCCCGCACGCTGCTCCCGACCACCGTCACCTGCGCCTCCCCCAACGGCGTCTGCGCGAGAGAGACCAGGACCACCGCCAGACCCGCTCCGAAGAATTTCATCGTCTCTGCCTCGTACCGCGGGTTCACGGGTTTGGGCGGTGCCGGCCCGCGCCACCGCTCGACTGTCCTGCGCAACGGCAGGAGAGGACTCCATGCCGATCACTTCCGTCCCAACAACGAGTGCCCCGCCGGGTACTCCGGCGGGGCCCCCGGGAGACCGCGCTGCGTCTCCCCCATCCACGACCCGGCGGTTACACGTCGTCGGTCAGTGTCAGGGTCACCGTGCGGCTGGTCGCCGCGACGGCACCGGCGGTCGGGTCGGCCCGGAGCCGGAAGGTGGCCGTGAGCCCGGCGGCATCGACCTGGCCGATCCCGGTCACGAGATCCGTGGCGGCCACTCCGAGATCCGCCTCGCTGGCGGTCGCGGTTCCGGGCGCCTCGAGCTCGAGTGAGAGAGTCAGGCCGGTCTCGAGCTCCTGGTCCACCTGACCCGTGACCTTCTGGCTCCCGACATTGGTCGTCAGGCCCCACGTGGTGATTCCGGTCACACCGGCGAGATCGCCCGAACCAGCGATCACAAGCGCTTCCACGAGACCCGTGAACCGGATCTCCCTGATCGCTTCCACCTCATAGTTCACCACTCCGGTCGCCGTCGGGTCCTGCGCGGCCACGTCACCCGCAACCAGCGATACACCGAGTACAGCCACTCCAAAAATGAACTTCTGCATTGCTCCGACTCCGTTGAAAAGTTTCCGGCATCATCACCAACGCGTCCTGTACTGGCGAGCCCGATGCCACCCCGTATGAAACTCTGTAAGCCGTTGCTGCGATGACGTTTGCACCATGCGGCCCCCCGACTGCGCCGCCCGGCGACCGTCGACTTTATCGACACCTCGCGCCCCGCACCGCCGGAGAAGCCCGGTGCCGGTGCGATCCGATTCGGATGTCGACGATGGAGGCAGTGTAACCGATGTACACACTCGGTCCGCGGGATGGCTTTCTGACGGGTCCGTGGACGTCCGGCGTCAGCCCTCGATGCGGAGTCTGTGCAACTTCTTGTAGAGGCCGGCGCGTGAAATTCCGAGGATGCGGGCGGCGTGGGAGCGATTCCCGCCGCAACGTTCGAGGACACGGCCGACGTGCCGGCGCTCCACTTCCTCGAGGGTCAGCTCGGCGGCGTCGTCGGAGGGAAGGATCCCGGCGTTCATCATGGCCACCTCTGCGGGAAGGTGAGCCGGGAGGATCGTGGGCGCTCCCGCGGCGAGGATCAGCGCCCGCTCGAGCACGTTGCGAAGCTCGCGGATGTTGCCGGGCCAGCGGTAGCCGATCAGGTGGCGGGCTGCGGCGGCGGAGAGGGAGGCCCTGCGGCCGCCCGCGCGCTGCTGAAGTTGAGCCAGCAGATCACCGGCGAGGTGGATGATGTCTGCGGGGTCGCGGTCCCGCAGCGGGGGAAGCCGCATCGGCATCACGGCGAGCCTGTAGTAGAGGTCCTCGCGGAAATCCCCGCTCTCGACCGCCTTCGCGAGGTCCAGATTGGTGGCGGCGATCAGGCGCGTGTCACTGCGCATCTCGCGGGTGCCGCCGAGGCGTCGAAAGCGTCCGGTTTCGATGACATGCAGGAGCTTCGGCTGCAGCTGCGGCGACAGATCGCCGATTTCGTCGAGGAAGAGAGTGCCGCCGTCGGCGACCTCGAAGAGGCCGCGCTTCATGGTGCGGGCGTCGGTAAAGGCGCCCTTCTCATGGCCGAAGAGCTCGGAATCGAGGAAGGTGGGGCTCAGGGTGGCGGCGTTGAGCTCCACCAACGGACCGCGCGCGCGGCGTGAGAGAGAGTGGATCCGTTCTGGCAGTCCAGCTCTTCCCCGTACCGGTTTCGCCGAGGAGAAGGACGCTGCTGCCGGTAGGCGCGATGAGCGCGAGCTGGGCGTCGAGTTCGCCCATCGCGCCGCCGTGCCCTGGATGCTGTGGGGGCTCGTCGACCCGCAGGCGCGACTCCAGGTAGCCGGTCCGACGCTGCAGCTCGATCTTCTCGTAGGCCCGGTCGGCAGCGGCGTAGAGGTGCGGGATGTCGACCGGCTTTGCCAGGAAGTTCTCGGCGCCCGCCCGCATCGCCGCAACCGCGGTGGGCACATCGGCCTGTCCGGTCAGCATGATGGCGATCACGTCGGGATTCACCGCACGGAGGCGCTCCAGCACCTCCAGCCCCGAAAGGTCCGGCAGGTTCAGGTCGAGGAGAACCAGCTCGCTCGCGTCACGAGCGTATCTCTCGATCCCTTCCGACGCGGAGGTCGCGACCATGACGGTGTAGCCAGCGCGGCGGAAGGCACGCTCCAGCACTCCGAGGAGCGCGGTGTCGTCGTCGATCAGCAGAACCGCCCGATCCATCTCTCCTCAGCTCCGCGCGGCAGCATCCACGTGCTCCTCCACCTGCGTGGGCACCCCGGCCGTCACCGCCTCCCGGCAGGCCGATTCGAACGATGGACCGAACCGTGCGAGCACCCGATTACCGGCACCGCACCCCTCGAGCTCCCGCGGCGCCATTCCCAGGCTCTCCTGTACGAAGCGGACGGCGGCCGGATTGATGTGGGTCAGCTCCCCACCCGCGTCGAGCCCCAGACACGGGTCTTCCATGCTCGGGCTCATCACCTCCGGCGTCCCGTTCGCCACCCGCCCATCTCTCCTTCCCCTGGGAGGAGGAACGGCGCCCATCGGTGCGGGCTGACGTTCTTCAGTACCTGTCCGAGCACCTCTGCGTCCGCGCCCCGCGCCGAGAGAATCACTGTCCGTCACGCGGCGGCCTTCCGGTTCTTCCGTGTGCGCATTCCCGGCGACCATGCGCCTCGATCGGATTGCATAGATTGGATGCGTGAGGTGGTGCAATGGACCTGCGGCCGGCTGCAAGGCTCTGACCCCTGGCCGAAGGACCGGATGTGTTATTGAATGACCGGAAGGTATCGCACCGAGACTCGTCCGTAAAGGAAGTCGTCCCTGAGCAGATCGGGAAGCGGGCCGGTTCGTCCGAGGGGCCCCAACTCCATCTGAACTGCCCGGGGGCGCCCGTATCGACCGCCCGCCTGGGGAAGGCGCGCAGTACTAGTTCCCCCACACCGTCTCACTGACGCTGGCAGGTACCGCCGATCCGCGAAATCCGCGAAATCTGCGGACCCCCTCCCGCTGGACCTCTCCTCTCACGGTCGAACTGCGGGCGCCTCCAGTATTTCCCGCCCCGGACCGTCTCCATGAAGCCGGGAGGTACCGCGGAGCCGCCGACGGGCGCCGGAGCACCTGCGATCCCACGGCGCGGGGAGGAGCCCGGCCGCCGGGTGGGCGACCGGGCCGAACCCCACCTCCTCCTAGATCAGATCACCGCACGCACGGATCTCCACCTCACCATCCACGTCCTGGCCGACGGCCACGTGGAAGTCGTGGTCGGGATTCAGGCCGCGGGCGAGGGTGACCTCCGCTCCGGCTTCGCCATCCCCGTCGGTATCGAGAGCCGGGTACGCCGAGAGCTCGCCCACGGCGTCGCCGGGCTCGTCGCAGCTGCCTTCGGCGATCCACCAGGCGTACGACTCTTCGGGCTCCGCGCCTTCGATCACGACGGCCGCGGCGAGATTGCTCGGGTTCGAGATCACCCCCGCACTGCCGGTCAGTTCGCCGCCGTCGGCCGCCTCGAGTGTGATCTCCCAGCTCCACTGGGGATTGGGCTCGGTCGTCGAGTCGCACCCGCCGAGGGCGATCAGCAATGCGAGCGCCCCACTCGGTCCGATCCACCGCCGTGTGTTCATCCCTGCGTACATCTGCATCCTCCCGCTGAAATAACTGGTTCGCCCGAAACCGGGCACGAAATCGCATGTGACGGCCACGGCGGCCCGGACACCGGGTGCCGTTCCGCGCCGCACACCTCTCGTCAAACGAATCACCTGCCGGAATTGCGACATCTCCGGGTACGACGTGTACCCGTGGCCGGGAGATCGCCGGTGCCAACGCGCGGTGCCCGCCTTGGCTGTAAGTATCTGCGTAACACTGCTTTCTCCCCGGCCCGTCCGCAGCGCGGCGGCATCTTCCCTGCAAGGCTTCTGCGATATGAACGAGATCTGTCAGGACCTCAAGAGCCACGTCTCGGACGTGCTGGTGGAGTGGGAGCAGCTGGTTCGCGAGGAGCCGTGGTACTCACTGCCGGCGGACCACCGGATCGACAGCCTGCCGGACGTGATCATCGGTCTGGTGCAGGCATCGCTGTGCGAGCCGCAGGACGAGGAGAGCCATCGGGGCAAGGTGATGGCGGCGGCGGAGCACGGGGAGCACCGTCGGCGGCAGGGGATCCCGGAGCACGCCATGCTGATCGAGTACCAGCTTCTCCGCCGGGCGATCTGGTACTACCTGGTGCGGAAGCACGGGAGCGGTCAGGCGATCGTGGATGCGATCATGCGGATCGATACGGCGATCTCCGTAGCGAGCAACGCTTCCATGTGGGGCTACCACCGGGAGGAGATCGAGGGGCTGGGCAGGTGGGATGAGGGGATGCGGAAGATCGTGAGCCACTCGCCGCTGCTGCGCCGGTTCCGGGGGGATTGAAGGGTGGTTCGGGTTCCCGGACCCGGAGCCCCCCTCTCAGCCGGCATCTCGCAGGCCGGCATCCTCGCAGGCCGGCAGGCGCAGCGTGAAGGTACTCCCCTCGCCCGGCGCGCGGCGGACGAGGCTCCACGTCGCCGAGCCGGCAGCGGGCGGGATCGCATCCCCGGACGGCCAGGTCGACACTGCGGCCGGCGGCGAGCGGGGCGACCAGCGTCTCCACGGTGGCGAGCAGGTCACAGGCGAGAAGCGAGGTGAGCTCGAGCTCGAGCTGACCGGCCCCAGGGCGGGCGAAGGCGAGGAAGTCGGCCTTGGCCCGGTTGGCGAACTCGGCGTCGGCGCGGGCCTCCTCCGCGTCGCGGCGATTCGGCGATCACGATCTTCCCGTCTCCCTGCGCACCCCGCCAAGGATCTCGGGGGCGGGGTACCGTGTGGCTGCGTCGGGGTGGGCGCGCACCCATGCATCCAGGCGGGCAGCAGCGGCGGCGGGATCGCTGCGGATCAGGGCGTGATCCGGGAGCGCCCGGTAGAGCTCGAAGTACTCCGCCGCAGTCAGCGATGGCTCCGTCCGCAGCCGGCCGGTCCCGCGATGTCCGCGGTCGAAGAAGACTCCGTGGGGGTATGGCTTGAGGTCGGCCATGAAGGCGTCGAAGGTGGGGATCCCGTCGGCCCAATGACCCGGCGGGCGGAGGCGCACGATGAACATCCCCGGCTGCTCGAGCGGGATCCACCGTGCGCTCCGGCTCCAGTGGGTGGCGCGGCACGCGGGATCGTAGTTCCAGGGGACGATCACGACCTCGCGGTTCGCGGCGTCCGGGAAGGCGGCGGCGAGTGTGGTGCTGTCGGCGCCACCAAAGCGCTCCACGCGGACACGTTGGCCGTGGATCTCCCGCGCATCCCCGCGCCCCCGGTGACCGTGGTCGTCACCCGGATCGACGGCGCCGGGGCCGGCGCGGACCGTGTCCGCCGTGGCGGTGCCGAGCAGGTAGGTGACGGTTGCATCACGCACCCACGGGAAGGGAACGGGGCTGCAGCGGGCGCTCTCGGGCAGCGGCGTGGGTGAGGAGATCCCGAGCGTGAGCGCCGCGGCGACGAGGGGGAGCGATGTCAGAGACAGCATGGGGGCTTCGTCATGAAGGTGGATCGGGAATGCGGGTCAAGCACACCGGGTTCTCGCACCGCTCTCTGGTCAGCGGTGCGGCTCAGCCGCTGCCTGATTCGTCCTCGAGAGGTGGCTAGACAGAGAGTCCCACCATGTAGTGACCCATGTGCAGGAAGTCGTAACCCGCGAGGAATCGCCAACTTCCGTCCGGCTGCTTACGGCAGCTCACCACCAGCATCCACTCTCGTCCGGCGAGGTCGTCCCTCAGCGCCCGCTCCTTGGCCGAGAGTTCTTCGCGCCAGGCGGTGTAGCTCTCGTGCTCCTTGTCTCCGACCTCCTCGCTCCCCGGCGGCGGCGGGTACTCCCGGAGGTACACCACGTGCGCCAGCCGCTCGCCGTCGTACACGACACCGAGAGGCACCAGGCGGTGCCGGAAGCCGGCGGAGGCGAGCACCGACTGCCGCATCTCCTCCGGGATCGACGCATCGGCTACCGCGAGCCGTGCCTGGTGCTCAGGCGATCGCCCCCGCAGCCAGGTCGCGAAAAATGCCGTGGGCTCCATGGCACGCAGTTCCTCCAGCGTCGATACGCCGGGGAAGGAAGACCCCAGATCCCTGTCCATCTCCCTTTGCCGCAGCGACTGCCGAAACTGGTACTCGGCGACTTCGCGCGGCATCTCCGGGTTGTTTCGGAGGATGTCCTCGACGGTCCAGTCTGGCTCCAGCCGCCGCCGCTCCAGGTTCTCCAGCTCCTGGCGCTGGAAAAGCGTGAGGCTCGCCGGGTCGCAGCTGCGGGCGAGCGCGTCCCAGTCGCCGCGCGCGAGCGCATCCGCCGCATGGCCGAAGAGCTGAAGGGAATCGTTCATCGGCGTTTCCGCTGGAGCGGGCATGCGGCGGGACCGCGGGAGAGAGGGGGATGGGGAAGTCGCGCGGATTCTCGGGGCGACCGGACGATAGCGTGCGGGAGGGGGAAACACAAGTATACCGATCGGCCGGAAGGGGGCGGGACGATAGCGTCGCCGATCTCGGATCCAGCCGGGGCACAAAACACAGGAGGCACACGCTCGGAGCACCCTGTGCTTCCTGTGACCGAAGGCCCTGCGCTTCCTGTGTTCCGCCGGTGCGGCAGAGCGTCCGGGTATCTCGGATCTCGGATCGGGGGTACCCATTACGGATTAGGGATTACGAATACGGGGTGATGGAATCACCTGTTCGGGACACTGCGGGCACAGCACCCACGATGAATAGACAGACTTAAGAGTCACAATTCAACATTCACCAATCGAACACCCCCCCACGTCCCGCACCGCCCGAAACCCATACCCCCGTTCGCGATCGCTCCACGGGCCGGGGCGCCAGTGGGAGCGCTGGGTGGAGCGGATGGCCCAGGTGTAGGTGGCGTAGCTCCCGCCCCGCCGGGTGGGCTTGACGCACTCGCCGTCCGTCCACGAGGAGGGAGCGCCGCGGCGCGCGGAGCCGTCGCGGGGGGCGTCGGTGTTGTCGGGGGACCAGCAGTCGGCGGTCCACTCCTGGGCGTTGCCGAGCACCTCATGGAGGCCGAAGCGATTGGGCGGGAAGGTGCCGACAGGGACGAGGGTGCGGCGATCCCAGCGGCTCCCGCACCCATCGCATACGGCCATCCCGACTCCGATCTCATCGCCCCAGGGGCGGGCGGTGGTGGTCCCGGCGCGGGTGGCGTACTCCCACTCCGCCTCGGTAGGGAGGCGGTAGCGCTCGCCGGTGAGGCCGGGCGGGTGGGATGACGGGAGGCGGGCTCCTCGCCCTCGGGGCTCCCCATCAGAAAGCGGCCCGGCGGGATCTCCACCATCAGCGGGCCCTGCGGGCAGTCGCGGAACTCGCGCAGATCGGAGTGCGGATCGACGCTCCCGACCGGGTCGCAGGGGAGCGTGGGGCCAGAGCGCGCGGTCTCTGGGGAGCCGCAGGCGGCGAGAGCGAGGAGGAGGAGGGAGAGAAGGAGGAGGAGGGAGAGAAGGAGGGGGAGGGAGAGAAGGAGGGGGAGGGAGAGAAGGAGGGGGGGCACGGGTGGGGAGGAAGATGGGAGGCGTCGGGGTTTACGGATTACGGATCGCGAACCGTGAGGGCGCACCCGCCATGGACTGGTCCGCGTAGCTGCAGCCCATCGGAATGATTCTCGAACCGGCCAACTCCCGCGGAACGAATCGGGGGCAAACGAACTCTCCGCAGCTGTCCGCCACCGATCCACCCTGATTCACGTCCATCCCCGCTACCCCCGCAGCGCCGTCGCCGGCGGCACCCCAGCGGCCGCCCGCGCGGGGAGCCAGACGGCGACGGCGAAGAGGGTGACCAGAATCGGGGGGATCACGCCGAAGACCGAGGGTTCCAGCGGGGTGACTCCGTGGAGGAGTCCGGCAATCAGGCGCGTCAGGACCACGGCCATGACGGTGCCGAGCAGGGTGCCGGTGGCGGCAGCCACCAGTGCGTGGCGCATGGCGCGGTGGATGACCTGCCGGGGGGAGGCGCCCATGGCCGCGCGGATCCCCCACTCGCGGCGGTGCCGCACCACCAGGTGAGTGACGATGGCGTACAGGCTGATCAGGGTGATGATCAGAGCAGTGAGCGCGTAGGCACCGACGAGGCTGGCGACGATGCGCCCCTCGGCGGTCAGATCGTCCACCACCGCGCGGAGCGGGCGGACGCGGCCGAGCGCGATCTCCGGGTCCACGCTCCAGACTGCGCCGCGCAGCGCGCCCTCCATCGGGGCGGAGGGGCCGGCGAGACGCGCGAGCAGGTAACCGCCTGGCGCGGGCGCCTGCGCATGCGGGACGTAGATGATCGGCTCGGGGGATCCACCCTGCCCGAACCCGCGCACGTCGCCCACCACCCCCACCACCGTCCATTCCTGCTCGCCCACCGTGATGCGGCTCCCGAGCAGCTCCTCCACCCGTCGGCCGCGCGCGGCGGCGAGGACGGCGCTGACCACCGCCACGCGCGGCGCGTCCGCCCCGTCGGTGTCGGCGAGGGTTCGACCCCGGAGGAGGGGGATGCGCACCGTCTCCAGGTAGCCGGGGGAGACCGAACGCCACCCCGCACGCCCCGCGGCAGGGGTGCGACCGGGGCGCTCCAGCTGGAAGGCGCGGGTGGCCCCGAAGCCCGCACGGGCGGCGGGAAGATCGGAGGCGAGCGCCACGGAGCCGACCCCGGGCACCACCGCCAGGCGCCGGCGGGGGGCCGGGGTGGCGGTTCCGGTCCCCTGCTGGAGCGCGGCGGTCAGGTCCGGACGTCCCGCGCCGAGCGCGGGGATCAGGGTACATCCCACCCCCGCGATCAGCGCCAGAGCGACCGCAAAGGCGACCGCATGGCTGTCGAGCCCGAGCTGCTCCCACCCGAGCATCTGCCGCGTCACCGACTCGGGCACCACGGCGGCGAAGCCCTCCAGCGCCATCCGCCCGACCAGGATCCCCGCGACGGCTGCGGCCAGTGAGACCAGGAGCGCCTCCATCAGGAGGAGGGTGGAGATGCGGAGCCGACTCGCCCCCAGCGCCGCGCGGATCGCAATCTCCCGCGAGCGCGCGACCGCGCGCGTCAGGATCAGCCCACCCGCGTTGACGACCCCGATCAGGAGGATCGATCCCACGGAGAGGGCGAGAAGGAAGACGGCGATCCCGGTGGCCTCGTTCTGCCGGCCGGTGAGGGGGAGGATCTCGGCGCGCGCGGCCGGCTCCTCCCCGCCCCGCTCCAGCGCCAGCGCGCGCTGCGCCGACTCCACCGCGGCGCGCGCGCCCTCCACGGTCCCGCCCTGGCGCAACCGTCCGATGACGGTGACCTGGAGCGCCGCGGGATCGCGAGTGTCCGCGGAGAGCGGAGTCCAGACGTCCACCGCGGCGGGGAACTCCTGGCCCGGCTCGAGCACCCCCACCAGCACTTGCGTGCGCCCGCCCACCCGGAGCGGTCGCCCGACGGCAGACGGATCACCGCCGAGCAGGTCGCGCCAGAGCCGGTGCGAGATCCGCGACTGTGGAGGAGTGCTCGCGCCACAGCCGGAAATCCGTCAGCGGCGGGAGCCCCGCCCCGTCCCGGGTGGCGAGTTCCACCGAGAAGAGAGAGCGCGCTTCCGGGAAGGGCGCCGCGTGTACGATCACCCCCCTCACCACCGCATGGATCGAGGTGCAGAGCCCGATCCCCAGTCCGAGCGTCAGCACCGTCACAGCCGTCACCCCCGGCGTCCGCGCCAGCGAGCGCAGCGAGACCCGCACGTCCTGCCTCGCACCGTCGATCCACTCGCGCACCCCGAGGCGCCGTTCCCGCCGCCGCGCCGCGCCTCCCAGCGCCCTGTGAACCTCCGGCCGCCCCCCCATGCGGCGCAGCGCCTCCGCCCGCGCCGCCTCCGGCGACATCCCGCGCCGCTCCATCTCCGCGGCGCGCATCTCCAGGTGCAGCCGGAGCTCCTCCTCCATCTCCCGCTCCGCCTGCTCCGCACGCCGCAGCGGCGGTTCGCGATCCACCAGGCCACCCTCCCTCACGTCCCTTATTCGCCGGACGGCAGGCGCAGGGTGAAGGTGCTTCCCTCCCCGGGGGCGCTCCGGACGATCAGGTCGCCTCCCATGGCGCGCGCCAGGTCGCGGCTGATGGTGAGTCCGAGGCCCACACCTTCCCCCGGGTTGCTGAGGCGACGATCCACCTGGATGAACGGGTCGAAGATCGCCTGCTGCTTTTCGGGGGGAATTCCCGGACCGTTGTCCTGGATACAGAGATGGACGTGGTCGCCGGCCGCATCGGCGGTCATCACCACCCGTCCGCCGCGGCCCACGAACTTGATGGCGTTGCCGACCAGGTTGAGGAGGATCTGGCGCACCCGTTCCTCGTCGCCTCGCAGGCGGAGGGCGGGGTTGCATTCCTGCAGCACGAGTTCCACGCCGCGTGCCTGCGCCAGCGGTGCGACCAGCGGCTCCACGCCGGTGAGCAGGTCGCAGGCGACGAGATCCGCGAGATCCAGTTCGATCTGACCCGCCTCCACGCGGGCGAAGGCGAGCACATCGTTGATCAGGGAGAGGAGGTGCTCCTGGTTTGCGCGGACACGCCCCAGCGCGACTGCCTGCTCCTCTGTGACCGTTCCGTGAACCCCGAGCTCCACCAGCTCCACGTACCCCCCGATGGCATTGAGCGGGGTGCGCAGCTCGTGGCTCATGGAGGCGAGGAAGTCGGCCTTGGCCCGGTTGGCGAACTCGGCGTCGGCGCGGGCCTCCTCCGCGTCGCGACGGGCGGTCTCGGCGGCGGCACGCGCCAGCTCGCTCTCACCCAGGAGCCGCTCGGCCTCACGCCGTGAGACCACCTGCTCGGTGACGTCGGTGCCGTGGGCGATGATCCCCGAGCGGGTACCGTCCGGCTCCCGGAACGGCAGGTAGACGAAGTCGACGAAGCGCTCCTCGGGGCGTGCACCGGCGCTGCGCTGCAGCTGCACGGCCACCGAGCGCCCGATGTACGTCTCGCCGGTCTGGAGCACCCCGTCCAGCAGCTCCACGAACCCCTGGCCGACCACCTCGGGAAGTGCCTCCCTGACCGGTCTCCCCACCAGCTCGCGGTGACCGACCAGCTGGAAATAGGCGTCGTTGGCGAGCTCGAAGCGGTGCTCCTCGCCGCGCAGCACCGCCAGGAAGGCGGGCGCCTGCTTGAAGACGTACTCCAACCGGGTGCGCTCCACATCCAGCTCTTCCAGCAGCCGGTCCCGCTCCCGCTGCACCGCGCGCGCGAGCACCTGGCGGGTGGTCTCGAAGCAGTTGATCAGGACGCCGCCCACCTCACCCGTTTCGGCGAGCACCGGGCTGTAGGAGAAGGTGAAGTAGGCGTTCTCGATGTCCGCCGTGGCGCTGCGGCGGACGCGCAGGAGGAGGTCCTCGAAGAAGACCGTCTCCCCCTCCCGGACGCGCCGGAGGAGCGGCTCGATCTCGTCGCGGATCTCCGACCAGCTCCAGAGCACCGAGCGCCCGAGCCCTTCCGGGTGCTTCTCGCCCATGATCACACGATAGGCGTCGTTGTAGATCTGGAGCAGCTCGGGACCCCAGCAGAGGTTCATCGCGATCCCCTGTCGGATCACCATGCCGGCGGTGGTGCGGAGGCTCTGCGGCCACTCGGCGAGCGGGCCGAGCGCCGTCTCCTCCCACTCCCGCTGACGGCAGAGGCGGCCCATCTCCGAGGTCTCGGGGAAGATGGTCCGGGCGGCCCGGCTGACCTCCTCTTCTGGTTCTGCCGATCTCATGCGCCTCGAAGTTCTGTTGCGAAGTTCGGTTGTCACGTCGATGCAGCGCCGCGGATGCGGTCGCCGGGGACGGGACCGCATGCAAGGTCCAGGCGAGGTGGCGTGCCGATCGCCCGCGCACCGGAGGGTGCGCGGGCGCGGGAAGCCGACGGCAGAGGAGCGGGAGCGGTTTCAGCCGTCGCCGCGCAGCGCCTCGATGGGTTCGATGGAGAGCGCGCGGGAAGCGGGCGCCACGCACGCCAGCATCCCCACCCCGATCATCAGAACCGCCATGGCCGCGACGAGCCCGAGGCCCTGGCCGGTGCCGGCGGCCGCGATGCCGATGACGATGGCCCCCAGCAGCACCCCGGCGCCCACCTGCGCGAAGGCTCGCGAGAAGATGGCGAGCACGATGCGGGTACGGTCCGCTCCCAGAGCGGTGCGGATCCCGATCTCCCGGGTTCGCTGGGAGACGGCGAACGACATCAGGGCGTAGATGCCGGCGGCGGAGAGGCCGACGACCACCGCGGCGATCAGCGCGATCATCCAGGTGAGGAACCGCTCCCCGCGGTGGGCGGGCCGCCACGTCTCGGCCACTGTGGCGAGCCCCTCCAGCGAGAGGGCGGGATCGAGCGCGGTGACGGTGTTCTGGACCGTGGCGACCAGAGCGGCGGGATCGTGGGTGCGGAATCGGAGGAAGAGCTGCGCGGCGATGTGATCGCCCGGCCGCAACGGGTGGTAGACGCCCACGTATCCTGCCGGCTGCATCTGAATCAGGTCCTGGTAGCCACCGGGTCCGAAGGAGTTCATCGGGAGGTCCTCCACCACGCCGACGATCTGATAGCGGTTCCGCTCCTCGCCGCCGGGGCGGTTCGGATAGGTGAGCACCTCTCCCACCGGGTCGCGACCGCGCATGTACTCCCGCACGAAGGTGCGGTCCACCACGGCGGAACCGACGGGAGAATCGAGGTCGGACGGGATGAATCCGCGTCCGGCGAGGATCGGCGCCTCCATCGCCTCGAAGAACGAGAGGTCCACCTCCAGCGCGCGGGCGGCGGTGTCGAGCAGCGGACCGGAGCCGGTGAGCGCGTCGCCGATCCCCACCAGCTCGTAGGGGTGGTTCATCCCGGGAATGCGGGAAGCGAAGGTGACCGCCGCCACGCCGGGCACGGCCGCGATGCGGCGGCTGATTTGCTCCCGCAGCTCCGCGGCGCGGAGAGCCGGCGCGGGACCGCCCGCGACATCGGCAACGCTTCCTGGATCCGCCGATTGCAATGCGAGTCGGCCCGTGAGGTAGCGGTCGGCCGGGAAGGCCACCCGCTCCGCCCTGCCGCCCAGCGCGTCGTACGCGCGGGCCATGGAGATCGGGAGGAAGATCACGCAGAGCGCAACCTGAATCACGATGGCGACGGTGGAGAAGCCGCCGAAGCGAAGGCGCCGACCCGCCACTGCGCCCTGCGCGAGACCCGCCCGGAGTTCGCCGCGTGTCGCCTTCAGCGCGGGGACGCCCCCGATCAGAATCGCCGCCAGGAGAGCGAGCGCGGCAGTGTAGAGCACGGTGGAGGCGGAAAGGCCGGGGTCGAACCAGAAGGGGGGCCGCGACTCCTGGATCTCCCAGAAGAGCGTCATCCCCCAGGCGATCCCCCACCCGGCGAGGGTCGTGGCGAGCAGCGCGGCGAGCGAGGTGAGCACCAGCGCCTCCAGGATCAGCTGCAGCAGCAGCCGACCACGGCTCGCACCGAGGGCGCTGCGCAACGCCAGCTCCCCCGAGCGGCTCGCGGTACGCGAGAAGATCAGCGTCGCGACGTTGGCGCAGATCACGATCAGCAGCAGGAGGAACGGCAGGTTCATGGCCGTGCGCACCAGCGGGCCGCCGCCGATGAACGAGCGCGAGAACGGCTCCACGCGGGGCCGCAGCTCCGAGTGGGTCTCCGGAGACGCTGCGGCGGTGCGGCGGCCGATCGCGGTGATCTCCGCCTGCGCATCATCCAGCGTCACACCCCCGGCGAGCCGCCCGAACGCGATGATCGCCGGCCCCTCCAGCGGGGCGTGGTCCAGGGCACGGGCGCGGAAGGGAAGCCAGATCTCCTGGTTGATCGGAAACCCGAACCCCTCCGGCATCACCCCCACCACGGTGCTGATGGTGGCCCCGACGCGAAGGGTGCGGCCGAGCACTGCGCGATCGCCATCGAACAGACGCTGCCAGATCTCGTGGCCGAGCACCACCACCGGTGGGGCATCGGGGCGCTCGTCATCCTCCAGCAGCGGTCGGCCGAGCACCGGCTGCACACGCGTGAGACGAAGCCCCGCGGCGGTGACTTCCGCCGCACTCGCGGAGGCGGAGCGACCGTCGTCGGTGGCCAGCGCACGTCTCGAGAGCGTCGCCACGCCGATCTCCTCCACCGTCCGCAGCTCCGCGCGCCACTGCTCGAAGTCGTGCAGCGACCGCGGCTCCGGACCGCCCCGCGCCGCGTCCCAGTTGCGGAGGGTGACGATCCGGTCACCGTCGGCAAGCGGGATGCGCGGCTCGATCAGTTCGCGGGTGAATTCGAACCAGGCCGCTCCCAGCGCCAGGGCGACGGTGAGCGCCAGCACCCCGACCGCGGTGATCCCCGGGTGCTTGAAAAGCATCCTGAGGCCGAGGCGCAGATCGAGTCCGGAGATCGGGTTCTTCATCGTTCCAGGTAGGGGTTCGCTCCATTGCGTCGCTGCCGATCCCGCTTCCGGAGCGGGTGCATCGGCAGAGGCTCACCCTCCCGCAACGGCATCTCCCGGGCCTACCCGGTGTACAACGCTCAAGCGATTGCAACATTTGCGGATAGGTACATCCGGAAGTCACCGTCTGGACTGCCGCACCGTCCGGTCCGGGGATTCATCGTCCCGGAACCGGACAGCCGCCATGGGCGAAGCGGGCGTATGCGGGCTCACCGGCGGGTGGCGTGCCTCGTTTGCTGAGCACCGTGGCATCCAGAACCGTTCGGATGTTCGCGCCCTCGCATCCACCGCCCCGCGGGCGTATCGTTCGCTCCACCGAGCGGTGACGGGAGCCGCTTCCCTGAATCCTGAATCCCGAATCCCGAATCCTTCCCCATGTTCTACCCGCGGCTCGCGCTCGCCATCCTCGGCTTCTTCGCCGCCTCTGCCTACGGAGTGGGGCTGGCTCTGGTGCGGCGCGACCGTTCCCGTGTGGCGCACGATACCGCGCGCATGCTGATGCGACTGATGCGCCCTTCGCTCGGGATCCGCACGCGCGTGGTCGGACGGGAGAACCTCGAGTTGCGCCGTCCGTGTATCTACCTGGCGAATCACCAGAGCGCCTACGACGTGCCTGTTCTGGCCGAGCTGTATCCACCGGACACAGTGGTGATCGGGAAGAAGGAACTCAGCCGGATCCCCTTCTTCGGCTGGGTATTCCGTGCGACCGGGAACATCCTGATCGACCGGAAGCACAATCCCAGCGCGGTGGGCCGGATGCGGGAGGCGGAGGAGGCGATCCGCGAGCGCGGAGTCTCGGTGTGGATCTTCCCGGAGGGGACGAGGGGGAAGGTCCCGGGCGAGCTGCTCCCGTTCAAGAAGGGTGCGTTCTACATGGCGGCAACGGCCGGCGTTCCGGTGGTGCCGGTGGTGGTGGAGCCGCTGGAGCCCTGGTTCGACCCGAAGCGTCGCCACATCCGAGCGGGTGAGTTGGAAGTGCGGGTGCTCGAGCCGGTGGAGCCCGGCGCGGACGGTGAGGGCGGGGTGCGTGCCCTGATCGATACGGTTCACGCGCGCATGCAGGCGGCACTCGGGGAGATGCGCGAGCGGCAGATCCGGAGCGGGCAGGCGCGCACGGCGCTGCCGCGGGCGGCGACGAGCGGGAGCGGGTAGAAGCTCGTCCGGCGAGTCCGCCGGCTGCGTTGCGGACGCGGCTGGTCGGAGCCGTGGTGTCGGGGCAGAGGCCGTCCGTCGAGAGGCCGCGGACTGGACCCATCCTCTCCGCACGCCCATATTTGCGGTTCACGTCACCGCCGTCCCAGAGCACTTCCGAATCGCCGATGCACAACATGCGCGCACCGTTCGCAGCCCTGCTCCTCCTGGCCTCCGCCTGCGCGGGCAATCCGCCCCCGGTGGCGGAGCCCGCGAGCTCGGAGCCGCGCGTACTCGGCGAGCCGATCTATCGAACCGAGCCGGATACGCCGCCCGAGCCGACGCTGCAGGAGCGCTGGGCCGCGCCCTTCGGCGTGACGAGCAGCGGCCGGCTCGCCGCGCGACCGGCGATCGCATCGGTTGCGGTGGACGGCCGCGAGCCGGTGGCGCCGGAGGCCGCGGCCGCGGAGGCGGTGGCCCCGCCGGCCACGGGCGGTGCTGCCACCGCCACACCGCAGCAGACGCCCGCGCAGGCCGCCGCGCCCGCACCCGCCCGGCCGGCTGCCGCTACCACTGCGCCCGCTTCGCAGCCCGCCGCGGCAACGTCCACCGCGCCCGGCACCACCGCAGGCACCCGCACCCACAGGGTGGAGTGGGGGGAGACGTGGTTCGGGATCGCGCGGCGCTACGGCATTCCGTCCGCGGCGCTCGCGGCCGCCAATCCGGGCATCGATCCGGAGCGGATCCGTACCGGTCAGGTGCTGCGCATACCGGGCGCGGATCCTGCACTGCGGCAGGGGCAGCGCTCCCACACGGTCGGGCCCGGCGACTCCCTCTGGGGGATCGCGCGCCGCTACGGTGTCACCATGGAGCGGATCCGCGCGGCCAACCGCCTCACCGACGACCAGGTGCGGCTCGGCCAGACGCTCACCATCCCCCGGCCGAGACCACCAGATGACCGATCAGCCCACCCCCCGCGCCGAGATCCTCCGCACCCGCGACTTCGTGGGCTGGGACGTCGTGGACAGGGGGGGCGACAAGGTCGGCTCCGTCGGGGACTTCCTCATCGACCGCACCGGCACCATCCGCTACCTGCAGGTGGACCACGGCCTGCCCCGGAAGAGTTTCCTCCTCCCGGAGCACCAGCTGGAGTGGGGTGAGAAGAACTTCGTCATCGCACGCTGGACACGCGATCAGATTCGATCCCTTCCGCCCTATGACTCCGACACTTCGCTTTCGCGCGACGTCCTCGCGGAGATGGACCGGGCCTTCCCCTGGTTCTACGACCGGGAACTGGTGCGCGACGAGGTGGTCTCCACCGGCGAAGAGCGGATCGTCCCGCTCTCGGACGCGAAGAGCTTCAAGCTCGGTTCCGGTGCGCCGAACCCGCGCGGCTGGAACGTCTTCGGCTCCGACGGGGAGCGGATCGGCACCGTACACCAGCTGCTGGTGGACCCCGCCGCCATGAAGGTGCGCTATCTGGACGTGGACCTGCTCGACGACCTCTTCATGCTCAGGGACGATCGCCACGTGCTGATCCCCCTCGAGCATGTGGACCTCAAGGAGCGCGGCAATGACGTCTGGGTGCGCGGGCTCACCTCGCGTGTGATCGCACAGCTGCCCGCCTACCCCGGTGGCGCCGTGGACGGCTGGCTGGAGCGCTCCATCGCGGGCCGCTTCTCATCCGCCACCACCGCACCCGTCGTCGACGAGGCGTGAGCCACCGGGCCCACAGCCCGGTGCCCGGAGCGAAGGAGGCACCCTCTCTCGCTCCGCTCTCCCGTACCCGCGGCTGACGAACAACGAACAACGAGAACCAGGCCCGATGCCGTCCGCCCTCTCCCCGTCCGAAACCCTCCGCTACGCCCGCCACCTCGTACTCCCCGAGGTGGGACCGGCGGGGCAGATGAAGCTGCGCGGCTCGCGCGTGCTCCTGGTGGGCGCGGGCGGGCTGGGGTCGCCGATCTCGCTGTACCTGGCGGCGGCGGGCGTCGGCACGCTGGGGCTGGTGGAGTTCGACGTGGTGGACACGACCAACCTGCAGCGGCAGGTTCTGCACGGCACCTCCGACGTGGGCCGCGCGAAGCTGGATTCCGCCCGCGACCGGCTGCGCGAGATCAACCCGCACGTGGTGGTGGAGGGCTATCCCGAGCGGCTCACCTCGGACAACGCCCTCGGGATCCTGGACGGCTACGACGTGGTTGTGGACGGCACCGACAACTTCCCCACGCGGTACCTGGTGAACGACGCCTGCGTGCTGCTCGGGAAGCCCAACGTGTACGGCTCGATCTTCCGGTTCGAGGGGCAGAACTCGGTGTTCTGGGGTGCGCGTGGCCCGTGCTACCGCTGCCTTTTCGCCGAGCCGCCTCCTCCGGGGCTCGTCCCCAGCTGCGCGGAGGGAGGAGTGCTGGGCGTGGTGCCGGGGATCGTCGGCACCATCCAGGCGATGGAGACCATCAAGCTGCTCCTCGGGCTCGGTGACACGCTGCTCGGCCGCCTCCTGATCCTGGACGCGCTGCGGATGCGCTTCCGCGAGCTGCGGCTGAAAAAGGATCCCGAGTGCCCGATGTGCGGGGAGAATCCTCGCATCCATGGACTGATCGACTACGAACGATTCTGCGGGTACGAACCCGAAGCCACCGAGGGAGGGACGATGGACGAGCAGACGACCCCGGAGATCACCGCGTCGGAGCTGAAAACACGGCTGGACAGCGGTGAGGCCCTGACCATCATCGACGTGCGTGAGCCGCACGAGTGGGACATCGGGAACCTGGAGCCACAGGGCGCGCGGCTGATCCCGCTGGGCGACCTCCCCGAGCGAGTGGACGAGATCGACCCGCGGGAGACCATCGTGCTGCAGTGCCGCTCGGGCGCCCGCAGCGAGCGCGCGCTCCACTTCCTGCGCGATCGCGGATACGGAAACCTCCTGAACCTGAAGGGCGGCATCCTCGCCTGGTCGGACGAGGTCGATCCATCCATTCCGAAGTACTGACCGACGGCCGCGAACCGCCGCCGGCACGATTCCTGACACCGCGCCCCTCCGAACTCATCACATTGCAAGGAGATTCCGGATGAACACTCTCATCTACATAGCCATTCTGCTGGTCGTGATCTGGGTGATCGCGCGCGTGGTCGGCTTCGTGGCGGGCGCCCTGCTGAACCTGCTCTGGGTCATCGCGATCATCCTGGTGGTGGTCTGGCTGGTGCGGCGGATCCTGTAGAGCGGCACGAACGGGGACGTCGAGCGGTCGGGCGCGGAGTGGTGCTCGACCGCTCGTCTGCGTTTCCGGTGGCCGCTGGTACCGGTGTGCACTACCTTTGCCGGCTCAGTCATCCCGCGACCAGCCGTTGAGCGTTCCAATCATGACATCGTCCGCCCCCTCCCCCGCGCTCCCGACGCTGGACAGCGTCCGTGACGCTGCCCTGCGGCTGGCCGGCGTGGCGAACCGGACGCCCGTGCACACCTCGCGCACACTGGACGAACGGCTCGGCATGCGGGTCTTCCTGAAGGCCGAGAACCTCCAGCGCGGCGGCGCGTTCAAGTTCCGCGGCGCGTACAACGCCATCTCCCGGTTGGACCCGGAGGCGCGCTCGCGAGGGGTGCTCGCGTTCTCGTCCGGGAACCACGCGCAGGCGGTGGCGCTGGTGGCACGGATCCTCGGCATCCCGGCCACGGTGATCATGCCGACCAGCGCGCCGGCGGCCAAACGTGCGGCCACCGAGGAGTACGGCGCCGAGGTGATCCCGTACGATCCGGCGACCGAGTCGCGCGAGGATCTCGCGGCCCTTATCGCCGGCCAGCGGGGCCTTCCCGTCATTCCGCCGTACGATCATCCGCACGTCGTCGCGGGTCAGGGGACGGCGGCGCTGGAGCTGCTGGAGGAGGTGGAGGGGCTGGACGCGATCATCGCCCCGTGCGGCGGCGGCGGGCTGCTTTCCGGCACCGCGCTGGCGGCACGGTCCAGCCCTCGCTGCAGGGTGATCGGGGTGGAGCCCGAGCTCGCCGACGACGCCACCCGTACCTTCCGAACGGGCGTCATCCAGCGCGCGGACAACCCGCAGACCATCGCCGATGGTCTGCGCACCCCGTCGCTGGGCGCCGTCACCTGGCCGGTGATCCGCGAGCACGTCTCTGAGATGCTCACCGTCACCGAGGACGAGATCGTCGCCACGATGGGCTTCCTCTGGGAGCGGATGAAGCTGGTGGTCGAGCCCTCCGGCGCCGTCGCGCTCGCCGCTCTGCTGAACCGGGACGAGCTCCGTGGATTCGGCCGGGTGGGGGTCATCCTAAGCGGCGGCAACGTGGATCTCCAGGAAGGCGTGCGGCGGATCGGCGGGCTGTCACCCTGAGGACGACCCCTGTCACCCTGAGGACGACCCCTGTCACCCTGAGGACGACCCCTGTCACCCTGAGGACGACCCCTGTCACCCTGAGGACGACCCCTGTCACCCTGAGCGAAGTCGAAGGGTCCCTCTCGGCCCTCGGCCCCGGCGCGGGCGCTCGACCGCCGCCTCGGCGTGGGACACCCGCAGCGGAGCGGGACCCTTCGACTTCGCTCAGGGTGACAGAAGGTAGGTTGACTGCCGCCAGCGCGCCCCGATCGCTCCATCCCTGATCCACCAACATGAACCGGGCCCCGACATGAACTCTCCCATCGCCATCTTCGCCGAGCTGCTCGAGCGTGCGATGCAGAGCGACATCCTCGAACCCACCGCCATGGCGCTGGCCACCGTCGACGGCGAGGGACGGCCCTCGGTGCGGATGGTCCTGCTGAAGGGGTTCGACGAGCGGGGGTTCACCTTCTTCACCAACCTGGAGAGCCGCAAGGCGCGGGAGCTCGCGGTGCGGCCGTTCGCCGCGCTCTGCTTCCACTGGCAGCCGCTGGAGGTGCAGGTGCGAATCGAGGGGTCCGTGGAGCCGGTCAGCGCGGCCGAGGCGGACGAGTACTTCGCCAGTCGGCCCCGCGGCAGCCAGGTGGGGGCCTGGTCGTCGATGCAGAGCCAGCCACTGCCGGACCGGGCGGAGCTGGAGGCCCGCATCCGCGAAACCGAGGAGCGCTACGTGGACACCCCGATCCCACGGCCGCCGTTCTGGTCCGGGTACCGCGTGGTGCCGGATCGGATCGAGATCTGGTACGGCAGGCCCAGCCGGCTTCACGACCGGGAGCTGTACGCCAGGGTCGGCGATGGGTGGGAACTGGCGCGCCTGTACCCGTAACATCGACGAGCGGCAACGTGTCACGGCAGCCGCTCAACCCACCCGCGTTGGACCCTCCCGCCGCCCGACCCACTCGCCTTCCGCGTACAGGGTCGCTCCCTCCGCGTCATCGATCACCCGAAACCTTCCCGGCGCCTCCGACTGCGGCTCGTCGATCATCAGCCGTGGCGACGAAGGGAGTGGCAACGGGGCGCGGAAGGAGATCCGCAGGCGGCGCAGCGCCCCGGGAGATCCGCCCAGCAGGCGCTCGATCAGGGCGTGCGCGACCATCGCCTCCAGGCAGAAGCCGTGCAGGATCGGGCGGCGAAAGCCGAGAGGCCGCGCGGTGAGGGCGGAGAGGTGGATCGGGTTGAAGTCGCCGGAGGCGCGGGCGTAACGGCGGCCTGCACCGCCGCCGAGCTTCCACCGCAGCAGCTCGGTCCAGAGGCCGTCATCCTCTCCGTTCCGCGCCCCCGCCCGACGCGCGCGGGCATTCGCCCGCTTCTCGCCGCCGCGGCGACCCGATCCGCTCGACCGCAGCAGCAGCGAGGTGGTGCTTTCCGAGCAGAGCTGCCCCGCCCCGCTCCAGCACCGCCCGCGCAGCGTCAGAAGCGTGCCGCGTGAATTCTCCTCCGCCCCCTCCAGTTCGAGTCGACAGCCGATCAGGTCGTCGCGCTGAACCGATCGGACCTGAACCAGCTCGCTCTGCAGATGGATCAGCCCCGAAGTGGGCAGGCCGTACCCCGCGGCGGCCAGTACTTCCAGCGCCAGTGCCGTCTCCCAGGTTGCGCCGTACGTCGGGGGAAGGAGTGGGCCCTCCGCGAGCGAGGGGATTCCGCCGGCGTGCGTGGCCCGGACGAACCTCGCCACGCGGCGATCATCCAGCCGCATCTCCCGGCGCTCCGCCGCCAACCGACGTGCAGGCGTGCGCACGTCACGGCCCGGCTCGTCACCTCCACGCCCGAGCGAACGCCGCGCCATGCGGACCAGCCCTGTCAGGTGCGACGGCTGGCGACTCACGAGCGCCCCATCAGGCGCCCACCAACTGGACCGCCACGGTCCGCGTGCGCGGGCCGTCCCACTCGCAGAAGAAGACCCCCTGCCACCGCCCGAGCACCAGGTCGCCCTGGCTGACCAGGATCCCGAGGGTGGGTCCGAACAGGCTCGTCTTCACGTGGCTGTCGCTGTTCCCCTCCGCATGTCGATAGAAGGACTCGTCGCGCGGTGCAAGCAGGTCCATCTTCCGTGCCACATCGGTCTCCACGTCCGGATCTGCGTTCTCGTTGATGGTCAGCGCACCGGTGGTGTGCAGGCTCTGCGCGAACAGGATCCCCTCCCGCACCCCCGAGCGGCGGACGATGTCGCGGAGCCGCCCGGTGATCTCCACCAGCTCCGAGCGCGCACCCGTTCGCACCTCGATCGTCTCCATCAGACCCCCTCTCGCTGGAAGAGCGTGCTCAGCGCCGCTGCATGATCCGCCAGATGGTGCCCTGCTGCGAATCGACGATGTACAGCGTCCCGTCCGGACCCTCCGCGAGGCCCATCGGGCGGTGCCGTGCATCACCCGCGCTCTGCAGCACCTCGTCGCCCGCGAAGCCGTCGGCGAACACCTCCCACTCACCGGAAGGCCGGCCATCGGCCATCGGCTGGAAGGTGACCTTGTAGCCGCGCTGTGGAGGTGTGCGATTCCACGAACCGTGCCAGGCGATGAAGGCGCCGCCACGGTAGCGCGCCGGGAGGTGCTCGCCGGTGTAGAAGAGCAGATCGTTGGGCGCCCAGTGCGCCGGGTACGCGGTGAGGGGCCCGGCAAATCCGGCGCAGCGGTCCTCGCGCTCGCCGTCGCCTCCGTATTCGGGCGCGAGCACGCGCCGGCCACGTTGGGGATCGTGGTAGCAGAAGGGCCAGCCGAAGTCGGCCCCGCGCTCCAGGCGTAGAAACTCCTCGGACGGGAGCTCGGTGTTGTCCGCCGGCTCGAAGCCGGACCACATGTCGAGCTGGTCGCGACCGTGCTGCACGGCGTAAACGGTACCGTCCGACGGGTGGAACGCGAGCGCCACCGCGTTGCGGATCCCGGTGGCCCAGCGCGATCCGACGTTGTGCTGCTGACCCGTCTCGTTGGCGTCGTAGCGCCAGACGCCCGCCTGGAGTTCCAGCTCCGGACACGGATCCTGGCCGCGAACGTTGGGCTGACGGTCCGGGTTCTGGCAGTTGTTCGATGGCGCGCCGACGTTCACCCACATTGCCCCGTCCGGCCCGAAGGCAAGCGTCTTGGCGGCGTGGCTCCGCTGCTCCGGGAAGCCCGCCACGATCGTCTCCGGTGCGTCGCTCGGCTCCAGTCCGCCATCGGCGGGTAACCGGTAGCGGAGCACCGCGTCGTTGGGCGCGAAGTAGAGGAAGCCGTCACGAACCGCGATCCCGGTGCCGCCCCTGTCGCCGAAGCGCACCGTCTCGTCCAGCGAGCCGTCGCCGTCGGTATCCCGCAGCCCGACGATCCCACCGGGGGTGCCACGCTGATCGCGCAGCGAAACGTACACGCGACCGTCGGGCGCGACCGTGATGTGCCGCGCGGGACCCACGCCTTCGTGCACCACCAGCGCGCAGAGGTCGTCCGGAAGGGTCAGACCACCGTTGTCGGGTGCGCACGCCGGGAGGTTCACGACGGCCTCCATCCCGCCGGCCGGGAGCTGGGCCTCGGAGGCCGGGTCCGAGCCGCAGCCGGCGGCGAAAAGCGCCACGGCGGCGCAGGTGGCGATTCGTAGCGTCATCTCTGCCGATCCGTACGGGTGAGCGGAGGATCCTGGTCGAGGGCGTCGCGGCAATATCGAGAGCGGAAGCTGCCACGGCAACGGCGGTCTGCCGCCGACCTCGTGTGCTCGCGTACGATCTCCGGCGTCCTGGTCCGTTCCGGGACGTGGCAGCGCAGCAGCACCCGCGCGCGCGACGGGGCTCGATCTCTGCCGCTCCCTTCCGGCATCTCCCCACACACCGTAAGGGACATCCGCATTGAACCGGCCGCCCAAACGATGTATGCTGATCCCGAGCGGTATCCCGATCACTCCTGATCTCTGCATGACCCACGCAGCCGGCCGTCGCATCACAGCCATTCTGGCGATCCTTCTCCTCCTCCTTCCGGGAGTGGGAGCGGCGATGGGCCGTGTCTGTGAGCACCATGACGGCGCTGCTCCGCGGGTCGCGAGCGAGGAGAAGACAGGAGCCGCTCACCACCACGCGACGCACCACGAGGCGGATCACACCGCTCATCACGCGGAGGCGCAGCAGCAGGAACGGGGCGACGAGCATTCGCACGATCGCTGCACCTGCCCGGGCACCTGCGCGATGGGGAGCGGTTCGGCCGCACCCGGCGCGCCCGCAACCGCACTCCGTCTCGGCTTCACGCGTGCCGCGACGGCGTCGATCTCCTCATCTCAGTCACATACGCCTCGGCTCCTCCCCTTCGTACTTCCGTACGCACAGGCACCTCCAGCAGGCTGCTGAACCCCGGTTCATGCATGCGCGAGCGATCTCCCACCGACCCATCGTGGCCGGTGGCGGCCGCCGCATGATCGAGCAGCCATCCCACGAGCTGGAGAGACGATGTACAGCGAAGACATTCCGCACGGGCGCACTGCGTCCGCACGTACCCGGGTCGCAGTCTGCGCGGCGCTGCTGCTGACGGTGCTCGCCCCGCAGACCGCCGCGCAGTCCGGCGGCAGCATCCAGGGCCGGGTCACCGCGAGTGAGAGCGGGCAGCCCATTGCCGGCGTTCTGATCCAGGTGAGCCCGGGCGACGGGGGCGCGCTGACGGACGCCGCCGGCCGCTACACGGTGGCGGCGCTCCCGGCCGGTACCTATCAGGTGACGGCCCAGCGTCTGGGCCACGAGACCGCCCGCCGCTCCGCACTGGTGGAGCCGGGCAGCGTTCGGGCGATCGATTTCCAGCTGGGCGAGGAGGCGATCCTCCTGTCCAGCGTGGTGGTGAGCGCCAGCCGGGAGGCGCAGCGCCTCTCGCGGACGTCCATGGCGGTGGGGATCGTTTCCCGGGCCGAGCTGGAGAGCGCCCGGCCGACGCACCCGGCGACGGTGATGTCGCGGATCCCCGGCGTCTGGGTGAGCCCCACCGGAGGTGAAGGTCACACGACCGCGATCCGACAGCCGAAGACCACCAATCCGGTCTACCTCTTTCTGGAGGATGGCGTCCCCACGCGCTCTACCGGCTTCTTCAATCACAACGCGCTGTACGAGGTGAACGTACCGCAGGCGGAGCGCATCGAGGTGTTGAAGGGCCCCGCCACCGCGCTGTACGGGAGCGATGCGATCGGCGGCGTGATCAACGTGGAGACCGGCCGCCCCTCACCCGGCCGCCGCGCCGAAGCATTCGTGGAGAGCGGTGCCTTCGGTTGGAACCGGCTGCTCGCCTCTGCCAGCGGCACCCGCGGCGATGACGGCCTCCGCGCGGACGTCAACCTCACCCGCACCTCCGGCTGGCGCGAGGCGACCGGCTACCACCGGCGGAGCGCGACGCTGCGCTGCGCTGGGACCGGCAGCTCGCCGGCGGCTCGCTGAAGACGGTGCTCTCGGGGTCGCGCATCGATCAGGAGACGGCTGGATCCTCCTCGCTGCTTGCCGACGATTACCTGCACCGGCCCACCGACAACTACACGCCGATCTCTTTCCGCGAAGTCCGCACGCTCCGCCTCTCCAGCGCCTACGAGCGCGCCGGTGAGCGGTCGCTGGTCAGCGTGACGCCGTACCTGCGCTGGAACGAGATGCGGACGCTCCCGAACTGGTCCCTCACCTTCGACCCGGCGGTCACGGAGTCCGGGCACCGCTCGGCAGGATTGCTGGTGCGCACACGGCACGACGTGGCTCCCCTCCGCTCGCGGGTGATCGCCGGCTTCGATGCGGACTTCAGCCCGGGGTACCGGCAGGAGGATCGGGTAGTCGC
The DNA here is from genome assembly GCA_963793235.1 of uncultured Gemmatimonadales bacterium. Taxonomy (GTDB): domain Bacteria; phylum Gemmatimonadota; class Gemmatimonadetes; order Longimicrobiales; family Longimicrobiaceae; genus CAWBZF01. Next base: position 381,812 of record CAWBZF010000003.1, on the reverse strand, counting down.
CACCCGACAGGGGGAGGTCTTCACCAGCTATCAGATGGCGGATCGGCTCTACGAGTACGACGTCACCTTCCGCGGCATCTCGCCGTACGTGCAGCTGGAAAGCGCGCCGCTGGACCGGGTGCGGCTGACCGCGGGGCTTCGCTACGACCTGCTCCGCTACAGCTACCGCAGCGCACTGGACGAGCTGCAGACCGGCCGGCACCGCCGCCCGACGGATACGGACGTCAGCTTCTCTCACCTGAGCCCGAAGCTCGGCGTCACCTGGGAGATCGATCGCGCGGCCAACCTGTACGCCAACTACGCGCGAGGTTTCCGTGCGCCGTCGGAAGGGCAGCTCTTTCGGCAGGGGCAGGCCGCCAGCTCGGTGGACCTGCGACCGGTGGTCGCCGACAGCCGCGAGATCGGCGCGCGCGGTGAGCTCCTCGGACGCCTGGGCTACACGGCGTCGCTGTACTCCATGGTGGTTCACGACGACGTGCTCACTTTCATCCTTCCGGACGGCACGCGCGAGTCGCAGAACGCCGGCGAGACGAGCCACCGCGGCCTGGAGGTGGGGCTGGGCGCGGCGTTCACCCGCTCGTTTCGCGGTGATCTCAGCTACACGCTCGCGCGTCACCGCTACGAGGAGTGGCGGCCGAACGCCGCTGTGGACTTCGGTGGCAACGAGATGGAGTCCGCGCCTCGGGAGATGTGGAACGTGCGCGCGAACTGGACGCCGTCGCTGCTTCGGGACGGATCGCTGGCGCTGGAGTGGAACCGCATCGGCGCATACTGGATGGATGCGGATAACTCGCACCGCTATCCGGGCCACGAGCTCTGGAACGCCCGGGCGACGGTGCCCGTCTCGCGCCGCCTGCAGGCACTGCTGCGTCTGAACAACATCACCGATCGCCGCTACGCGGAGAACGCGTCGTACACGGTGGCGCGCGGTGAGGAGTTCGCGCCGGGGATGCCTCGCACCTTTTCGGCGGCCCTCCAGTACCGGTGGGAGCGATGAGCCTGAACACCCTTCCGAGCCGCACCGGGCGAGGGATCCCGCTGCTCCTGCTGGCGGCGCTGGTCGCCGCCAGCGGGTGCGCCCGCGAGAGTACGGCGACGTGCGCGACGTGGTGATGGCGCGGGCGGACCCGGGCACTCTCCGCTTCGGAGCCGCCGTCCCGCTGCGCGCGGACGGGTGGGTCTTCCCCGCCTGCCCGCACGCCGGCCCCAGCCTCGCAATCGACGCCGACGGCACCGTGCACGCCGCCTGGTACACCGGAGTCGAGGGGCGGCAGGGGCTCTGGTATACGAGGTCGGACGACCGGGGCCACCTGGTGCGGCTATCGGAGCTGCATGCAGGACTGATGCGCGACACCGGGATCGTGTTCCCCGGCAAGTTGCCGTCGCTGGCCGGGCACGCCCGCGGCCGGGAGATGGTCTGGTGGGAGGCGGGCGGGGTATGGCGGGCGGGCGGGTGACGTGGGGTGGGGTGGCCGCCGTCATCGAATGCCTCCCCCCTGTCGCCCTGTTCGACCCGGCCGGTGTGGATTCCCGGGGAGGTGGAATCACGAACGGAGCTTCCGTGCGCACCGGACCGGACGGCTACTTCGCCTCACCGCCCTCAGTTCGGCCGCTGCCCCGCCTCGGGTGACCAGTTGTTCTGCACCAGCGTGAGCGGAGTCTCGTGCGGGGATAACTCGCCGAGGTTCACCACGAACTTGTAGCTGCCCGGTCGAGGAAACTGCGTTCCCACCAGGGTGAACACCTGATTGGCCGTCAGGAACTCGCCCGGCGCGACCGGGGGTGCGGTGATCTCGCCGCTCGCCTCGAAGATTGCGGCGCCGTCCTCGTCCATCAGCCGCACCCGCACCGCGAACTGCCGCCCGGCGTCGCCGTACTCCGCCTGCACCCGAAAGACGAACACCATCTTCGGGTGCACGGTGGGGAAGGCGTTGGAGGCGATCCGGTCGAACACTCCCATCACGTTCAGCTTTCCCTCCTGCGATACGTTCGCCTCATCGGCGAGCAGAGCCATCGGTATCTTCAAGGTCTCTCCATCGGGTCGGGTAGCGGCGGATCGTTGCGCCGCGGGACGGCTCTTGCAGCACGTCCGCTCCCCGATACGGTGGCGGCTGTGGGCCCACGCGCGCAAGCCGGTGGCGACTGTCGGGAGCGCATCCGCCTCCGTATCTTCCGCGGGCCGGCGGCGGCGGGGCGGCCGCCTCGCAGGCGAACCGCCGGCTTCAATGAGCGAACCACGGACCATGGCCCCCAACCGCGACAACCGCGAGCTGAATACCGCCTCCCGCATGGGCGAACCCACGGAGGACGAGCGCCTGCTCGACTCGCGCCCCTCGCCCGTCGACTTCACACACTCCGACCCGTGGCGCGTCTTCCGCATCATGGGCGAATTCGTGGAGGGCTTCGACACCCTCGCGAAGACAGGTCGCGCCGTCTCCGTTTTCGGCTCCGCACGCGTTCCGCCCGGCCACGAGCAGTACCTGCAGGCCGAGGAAACGGCTCGGCTCCTCGTGGACGCCGGCTTCGCGGTGATCACCGGCGGCGGACCGGGCATCATGGAGGCGGCCAACAAGGGAGCTCGCGACGCGGGCGGCCTCTCCATCGGCTGCAACATCGAGCTCCCCTTCGAACAGGGGACCAACCAGTTCGTGGAGGTCTCCATCAACTTCCGCTATTTCTTCGTGCGGAAGACGATGTTCGTGAAGTACTCGGAGGCATTCATCATCTTCCCCGGCGGTTTCGGGACGATGGACGAACTCTTCGAGGCGCTCACCCTCATCCAGACCGGGAAGATCCGCAACTTCCCCGTGGTTCTGTTCGGCAGCGCGTACTGGAGCGGGATGATCACCTGGATCCGCGAGACGATGCTCACCGAGGGCAAGGTGTCCGCTGACGACCTGGAACTCCTGGTGGTCACCGACTCGCCCGCGGAGGCGGTCCGGGTGATCCTGGCGGCCGAGCAGAGGCAGACCGACGCCCGCCGGGACCGCCCGGGACGCGCCGGAGCCACTTCGCCCGCAAGCCCCCGCAAGCACGACGCGGAATGATCCATTCAACATTCACCCCGGATCCTGCACGGGTGATTGGAAGATGATGGAGGGGGTAATGCAAAACACCGCCTGAGGCCTTACGTTTTCGGGACTTCCTGGCAGAAGATCCCCCCAACGCAGGGTCACCCAGACGGTGCGAGTCCACACTATCGATTCCCGGCCTCATGTGCAAGGCACCTCTGCCCCGCTCCGGCTGCGTCATTCGGCCGGGGAGTTGACCGACGGCGCAGGGCTTCTCCTGGTCCGGCGTCTCTGGGACCGGCTGGGGCTCGGCGCCTGGCTCGACGAGGGGGGCAAGTGGCTGCCGGGCCTCTTCCGGCCGAGCCTGCTGGTGGAGACTTGGGTCGTCCTGCTTCTCTATGGCGGCGGGCGCATGGACGACCTGCGCCTGCTGTCGGGGCGAGGGATTCGCCGGCTCTTCGGCTGGTGGGCGGTTCCGGACCCAAGCACCTTCGGCCGCTTCCTGCGCCGGGGTGGGGAGCGCCTGGCGCGGCAGATCGACGCGGCGCTCTGGAACGCCGTGCAGGCGCGGTGGGCGCAGGTGGGCATCCCCGGCTCGGTGATGCTGGTGCTGGACAGCACCGTGGTGCAGCGGTACGGGCTGAAGCAGGCAGGCGCGGAGAAGGGGTACAACCCGACGAAGAAGGGTCGCCCCAGCCATCATCCGCTGGTCGCCTTTCTCGCCGAGACGGGCGACTGCATGGGTGTCATCTGGCGGCCGGGGAGCGCCCACACGGCGGCCGGTGCCATTGCCTGGATTCAGCTCCTGGTGGAGCGGCTCCGCTCGGCCGGGGTGCGGGAGATCACGCTGCGACTGGACAAGGGGTTCTTCTCCCGGGAGATGGTGGAGGCCCTGGAGGCCCTCGGCGTCGGCTACGTGCTGAAGGTGCCGGATCACGGCTGGGTGCGGAGCCGGCTCTCGAGCTACCGGAACTCGGCGAAGGACGAGGGGATCTGGAGCGCTTCGGGCACGATGTATGGGGCGCGTCTGCTCAGCATCCAGCAGCGCGAGGCGGTGGATGCCCGTGGCGAGGAGCTGGCGCTGGAGAGCGAGCGGGTGCGCACCACGGCCCACGTGCTGACCAACCTGGAGGGGATCCACGCCGTAACCGCCTGGCGCCTGTACAACCGGGGCGCGCTCGTGGAGCAGCGCATCGAGGAGCTGAACCAGCTTTCCGTCGGCGAGACAGCGGTGGACGATCTGGGCGGGAATCATCTGCTCTGGGCGATGGGCGCGCTGGCGTACCAGGTGCTGCACACGATCCGCACCACCGCGCTCTCGGGCCGCTGGCGCGTCGCGCAGCCGAAGCGGCTCAGGAACTGGCTCTTCCGACTTCCGGCGAAGCAGACGACGCATGCCCGGAAGCGCTACGTGCAGCTCCAGCGGAGCGAACCGCTGCGGAAGACGCTGCTGACTGCGCTCCGGCGAATCGACACCGGACCGCCGCTCCCCGCCTGACGCACCGCGGGGCTTCGGAGGATGGAAGTGCCGAACCGGAAACCGGGGCGGCGGTAGCGGAGCCGTAGACCGGCGTTGAAAAACGACACCGAAGCGGCCTTCAACGGGGAGCGGGCAAGCCCCCGGGCGCACGGAGCGGGGCTCGGCGAGGCCGACCACGCAGCAAATCGCACCTTTAAGAACGCCGCATACTCACCCGTGCAGGATCCGGGTTCACAATTCACAATTCATAATTTTTCACATCATGTCTTCTCCAGTAAGAGATTTCCTCAGGCACCACTATCGGCACTTCAACGCCGCCACCGTCGTGGACGCTGCGGAGGGCTGGAACCGCCACCTGGACGAGGGTGGCAAGATGCTCGTCACTCTGGCCGGCGCCATGAGCACCGCCGAGCTGGGGATCTCGCTGGCGGAGATGATCCGCCAGGAGAAGGTGCACGCCATCTCATGCACCGGCGCGAATCTGGAGGAGGACATCTTCAACCTGGTGGCGCACGAGAGCTACGAGCGGATCCCCGACTGGCGGGCGCTCACCGCGGAGGACGAGGGCGACCTCCTCGCGCGCCACATGAACCGGGTCACCGACACCTGCATCCCCGAGCACGAGGCGATGCGCCGCATCGAGAAGGTGGTGCTCGAGGAATGGATGGCGGCGGACCGCGCGGGGGAGCGCTTCTTCCCCCACGAGTTCATGTACAAGATCCTCCGCGGCGGCAAGCTGGAGGGCTCGTACCAGATCGACCCGAAGAACTCGTGGGTGCTCGCGGCGGCCGAGAAGAACCTTCCGATCTTCGTGCCGGGCTGGGAGGATTCCACGCTCGGCAACATGTACACGGGGCACGTGATGACGGAGGACGTTCTGAACGTCCATACCGTTCGTACCGGCATCGAGTACATGATGAAGCTCGCTGACCTGGTACATCGAGACCGGCGCGGAGGCCCCGATCGGCTTCTTCCAGATCGGCGGCGGCATCGCCGGCGACTTCCCCATCTGCGTGGTCCCCATGCTCCACCAGGACCTGCAGCGCGAGGACGTGCCGCTCTGGGGCTACTTCTGCCAGATCTCGGACTCCACCACCAGCTACGGCTCCTACTCCGGCGCGGTGCCCAACGAGAAGATCACCTGGGGCAAGCTGGGGGTGGACACGCCGAAGTACATGATCGAATCGGATGCCTCCATCGTGGCGCCGCTGATCTTCGCGTACGTGCTGGGCTGGTAGCGAGCCCGTGAGCGCCACCCCCATGGCCGCCACTACCCCGGAGCGCGATCTGCTGATCGCCACGCGCCGCGACCTGCATCGCCACCCCGAGCTGGCGTTCCGGGAGGTACGCACCGCCGGCATCGTGGCCGACCGCCTCGCCGCGGCCGGCTACGAGGTGCGCACCGGCGTGGCGGAGACGGGAGTGGTCGGGACGCTTCACGGGGGTGCCGGCAGCGGGCCGACCCTGCTCCTGCGCGCCGACATGGACGCTCTCCCGATCCAGGAGGAGTGCACGCACGAGTTCGTCTCCACCACCGCTGGTGCGATGCACGCCTGCGGGCACGATGGGCACGTGGCCGTCGGCCTCGCGGTGGCGGAGCGGCTGGCGCGCTCGTGGGAGCGGTGGCGGGGCAGCGTGCGCTACGTCTTCCAGCCCGGCGAGGAGGGCGGCGGCGGTGCGCTGCGGATGGTGGAGGAGGGAGTTCTCGAGGGAGTGGATGCGGCGCTCGGCCTCCACCTCTGGCTCGGCCTGCCCAGCGGTGAAGTCGGTGTGGTGGAGGGTCCGATGATGGCGAGCTCCCGCGACTTCCAGGTCTCCATCCAGGGTCGGGGCGGGCATGGCGCCATGCCGCACGAAACCATCGACGCGACGCTGATCGCCGCGCACCTGGTGGTCGCGCTCCAGAGCGTCGTCGCCCGCAACCTGTCGCCACTCGAAACCGCGGTGCTCTCCGTGGGTTCGCTGCGCGCGGGGCTCGCGCCCAACGTGATCGCCGATTCGGCGGAGCTGCATGGCACCATGCGCGCCTTCTCGGAGGCGGTGGCCAGCGAGGTGCGCGGCAGGGTGGAGGCACTCGCGGAGGGGATCGCCGGCGCCTTCGGTGCATCCGCGACCGTTCGCTTCGGGGAGCGGGCCTACCCGGCGACCGTGAACGACGTGGAGATGGCGCGCAGGGTTCGGGCGGCTGCCATCGACATCGTCGGCGAGGAGAGGGTCCACTCGGGCAAAGCGGTGCGCACCATGGCGGCGGAGGACTTCTCGGAGTTCATCGCCCGCGTGCCCGGCTGCTACTTCTTCGTGGGTGCACGCAACGAGGCGACGGGCGCGGTGCACCCACACCACTCCCCGCGCTTCGATCTGTGCGAACAGGCACTCCCCGTCGCGGTGGACGTGCTCGAGCGGGCGGCGCTCGGCTACCTCAACGCGGGTACGGAGAGGTGACGGAGAGGCGGGAGACGGGCTCCGGGGGCTGGCGGTACCGGAGAGAGTGGGCGCTGGTCACCGGTGCATCCGCCGGGCTCGGCGAGGTGTTCGCTCGCCGCCTGGCCGAGCGCGGCATGAAGCTCGTCCTCACCGCGCGCCGCGGCGACCGACTGCGAAAACTCGGCGACGAGCTGCGGCAGCGGCACGGCACGGAGGTGGTCGTGATCGAGACGGATCTGGCCGAACCCGGCGCCGCCGCCGACCTGTGGGGTCGCGCGGCCGACGATCGCCCGATTCACCTCCTGGTCAACAACGCGGGGTTCGGAGCTCAGGGCGATTTCCATGACCTCCCGCTCGAGCGGCAGACGGCGATGGTGAACCTCAACTGCGTGGCGCCTCTCGAGCTCGCCCACATGGCGCTGCCGGCGATGCGCGATCGCGGAGAGGGCGGGATCATCAACGTTGCCTCCATCGCCGCCTTCCAGCCGGTACCCACGCTGGCGGTCTACGCTGCCTCCAAGGCCTTCGTCCTCTCCCTCAGCGAAGCACTCTGGAGCGAGAATCGCGACGCCGGAGTTCGCGTGCTGGCGCTCTCTCCCGGCCGCACCCCCACCGAGTTCCAGGAGGTGGCCGGCACCGGCAGCACCGATGGCGCCTTCGGGCTCCGCACCCCCGAACAGGTCGTTCACGCGGGCCTCCGCGCGCTCGAGAAGGGCCGCAGCTCCGAGGTGCCGGGGCTCGAGAACCACCTCGCCACCTGGCTGGTGCGGGTGGCGCCCCGCTCGCTGCTGGTGCGCGCGCTGAAGGGGATGGTGCGGCGGAGGGCCGGCCGGTAGGGGATTCGGGATTCCGGATTCGGGATTCGGGATCCGGGGAGATCAGCCATCCACAGCGTGAAGTTCCGGGGTCGACGTGGAGCCGGCAGGGAAGGACCGCGGATCAGGATCCACGATATCTGCCAGCGTCATTGAGACGGTGTGGGGCTGGAAATGCTGGAGTCGCCCGCGTTTCGACAGTGAGAGGAAAGATCCGGCGGGAGGGGGATCCGCAGATTCCGCAGATTCCGCGGATTTCATCGAGCCGATTCGCGGAATCTGCGGACAGGGGTATGCACCTGACTCAACCGATCCCCAGATCTTGTGGTCGGCCGACCCGGCTCAAAGCACACGCTCGCCACGTTCGGCCCCCTGTCATTCCGAGCGAAGTCGAGAGCCTGCCCTGAGCGCAGCCGAAGGGAATCCCTCTCCGTTCCCCGCCCACGCGCCGCCGGTGAAGACCTCGCGCTGCCCGCAGATCGCTTTGACCTGGCCGGCGCCCCAGAGGGATCCCTCGACTGCGCCCGGGATGACCCAGTCGCCCATGCTCGCAGACGCACAGGGTACACGCGAATCAGCGGGTCTTCAGAACCCCTGACACTCCATCCGGTGCCTGGTTGAGTCAGGTGTATACCCCTGTCCGCAATCAGGCAGTTTTGCGGTGTCCGCTCCGCTCCGGAATCGCGTGGGCGTCCTCCGACCCGGGTGGGAGGGGGGCCATGTGTGATTCCCAGAGACAGCCCCGCGACGCCATCCCGCTCCTTTCGGGCCAACCTGACGCCGATGTATTCCTTGACTCTCGCTTGTTGGCGCATTCCACCCTATCTTCGTGGCCTGGACCCACGCCAGCCTCCCGCCAGCAACCCTTCCTGGAGCCCCGATGCTCGACCGACCGACACCATCGCGAACCCGCAGCCTTTCGCGCCGCTGGAGAGTTCCCGCGCATTATCTGCACAGCGCCGAACGCTTCGAAGGCGGGAGTGTGCTGGAGGAATGTCCCGGCCCGCTTGGCCTCCTGCTCTGGCAGTGCGAGCGGGACGTACGTCTGTGGGCGACCACCTCCATGTCACAGCGCGAGGGGATCTTCGTCTCGGGTGCCGGAGCGCGGTGCCGGATGGCGATGCGCAGCATGGGTGCGGTGGCCCGGCCGCTCGAGGCACCCATGGGCGTGCTGATGGGGATGCTGGAGCACCCGATGGACGTGTCGCCGGAGGCGGTGATGCTCGCCTGCCGCCGTGTGTCGCAGTGGGCCGAAGCCCGGGGTGCCATGGCCACGGCGCTGACGTTCGCGCAGGCCTCGGCGCTGGCGCAGCCCGGCTCCGCCCCGAGCGCCTACCAGGTAGGGCGGCTCGCACGACGCGCCGGCCAGGCCGCCCGCGCCGAGGGCTGGCTGAACCGCGCCATCGTCCTCGCGCGACAGGCCCGCGACTGGGGAACGTACGCGGCCGCCTACTCCGGCCTCGGCAACGTCAACCTCTCTCGCGGCAACCTGCCGGCCGCCGAACGCTGCCAGATGAAGGCGCTGCGGATCGCCACGCAGCACGAGCTGACCGCGCGCGCCGGCGCCGCGCTACACGACCTTTTTGTCATCACCGCAGAGGCTGAGCAACCGGATCGCGCCGTCGCGTTCGCGGAGGCGGCCTTTCGGGCGTATTCCGATGGAGACCCCCGGCGCGCGGCACTCGCCCACGACGTGGCGCTTCTCTGGATGGAGCTCGGCAACTTCCAGTGCGCCCTGCCGGTGCTCACCGCCGCATGGGATCAACTCGCGCCCGATCAGCGCGTCATCGGGCTGGCGAATGCCGCGCGTGCCTGCGGAGCCGTCGGAGATGCCGAGTGCTTTGATGAGTTCAGCGTTTTGGCGCATGAAGAAATGAGCAGATCGGGTGCTGGGGCTCCGCACCCCGGATCGCTACTCAACCTCGCCAGGGGTGCGGCGAGTCTGGGCCGGTGGGACGCGGCCGAACGGCTGGGGCAAGAGACTCTGATCGCAGCCGATGTTCAGCAGCAGAACAAGATCCGCTTCGAAGCCGAATCCTTTATGCAAGCGCTCGGCAACGATCGGACGATCGCTACCGAGCGGCATCTGACTTCGACGCCCCAGGCCGAACATTTCTCCAGCGAGGTAGCCACGTCGCTGGGACGTCGCCCCCCGCAGGAGCAACCGCTCGCTAGCTAGCTACCCGAGCCGACATAGCCCCCGCCGCGTCCTTCCTTCGGTTCGCCCGCCTCGGTATCTCCACCCGAGGTGGAGGTCGCCGTGGTGGTGGTCGTGGTCGTCGTGATCGTCCGCGGGGTGCCTGTCTCACCGGTGCTCTGCAGGAGGGCACCCGGCTCCGCGAGGGGCGCCGTCGGCGAGTTGCCACAGGCGGGGACGACGGCGAGGACGGCGAACAGTGGAATCAGGCGCGTGAGCTTCATCGGTGCGGACCTCGGGTGAGAGTTGCGGAGACGTCCCCCATCAGCGGGCGGCGCCTCTGACATCATTATAAGGAGATCGGCGGAACTTTGGCCACTCCGAAAGCGCCAACTTCGCGCGCCCTGCACCGGAATGGAGCAGGGCGCGTTCATGTGCGAGTGCAGTGTGGAGCGTTCCGGGGCAGCGATCGCGCACCCGACACCCCGGCCCCCGCTCGTTGCCACCCGCAGCGGGCGGGGGTATCTTGGTGGGTTCATCGTTTCATCCCGATCGGCCTCGATGTTGCGGCGCGGGCGAAGCCGTTCACCGGCCGGAGCGGGAGCGTCCACGCCCGGAGGTACAGCGGGCGCGACAGGCACAGGAGTGACCATGAGCGCGAACACCGCGCAGCCGGATACCCCGTACGGCTACACGCCCGAGGGGAAGAACACGGGGGTGGTGAAGAGCAAGGGAAAGCCCACGCTGCACCTGGCGGACGGATCGGCGGGCGTCCCGCTGCGTGCCCGGAAGCCGGAGTGGCTCAAGGTGAGGGCTCCGGGCGGGCCGAACTACCTCCGTCTGCAGAAGATGATGCGCGAGCAGCGCCTCCACACGGTCTGTGAGGAGGCGCACTGTCCGAACATCGGTGAGTGCTGGGAGTCCGGCACCGCCACCTTCATCATCCTGGGCGACGTGTGCACGCGGGCGTGCAAGTACTGCGCGGTGGCGCACGGCCTCCCGACCGAGCTGGATCTGGACGAGCCGCGCCGGGTGGCGGACAGCGTCGAGGTGATGGGGCTGGAGCACGCGGTGATCACCTCGGTGAACCGCGACGAGTTGAAGGATGGCGGCGCCTCGATCTTCGCGGAGACCATCCGCCAGATCCACGCGCGCGTCCCCGGCTGCTCGGTGGAGGTGCTGATCGCCGGACTTCCGCGGCAACGAGGATGCGGTTCGCCAGGTGGTGGAGGCGAAGCCGGAGATCTTCGCACACAACGTGGACACGGTGGAGCGGCTGGTGCGCGCGGTGCGGCCCGGTGCACGCTACTGGCGCTCCATCTCCGTGCTCGGCGCCATCAAGCGGATGGACCCGTCCATGCTCACCAAGAGCGCGATCATCCTCGGGATGGGCGAGACGGAGGAGGAGATCTACCAGTCGATGAAGGACATGCGTGAGGCGGCAGTGGACATCCTCACGCTGGGGCAGTATCTGCGGCCGTCCGAGCACCACATCCCGCTGGATCGCTGGGTCACGCCCGACGAGTTCCGGCGCTGGAAGGAGATCGGCGAGAGCGAACTCGGCTTCCGGCACGTGGAGTCCGGGCCGCTGGTGCGCTCGTCGTACCATGCGAAGGAGCAGGCGCGCGAGATTGAAGCGGGCGGACCGGGCGCCCTGACGCAGATCCTGGAGGCGGACGAAGAATCGCGCGGTGGAGATCGACGAGGCGGAGGCCGCGGCGCGCAGCATGTACGCGCCCCAGCCGACCCAGCTGGTGCAGCTCGGCGGGCTCTGAGGCCGCCGCGTACAACCGAACCGGAATACACTGATGTCCGACACGGATACGAAGAAGAAGAAAAACGACCCGGAGGGGCCCGAGCCCCTCGACTATCCCTCCTCTCCCGAGGGTCCCCACCAGGATCCCGACTGGGAGCGGGCCGGCAAGCCCGATCTCAGCAAGGAGGAGCGGCTGCAGGGGCTCTCGCATGAGAAGCTGCGCCGGATGATGCACGACATGCTGCTCGGCCGCCGCTTCGAGGAGAAGGCGGCGGAAGCATACGCGCTCGGCAAGATCGGCGGCTTCTGCCACCTGTACATCGGGCAGGAAGCCGTGGCCAGTCGGCGCCATCGGCGCGCTGCGAGAAGGACGACTACGTGATGACGGCGTACCGCGAGCACGTGCACGCGCATGCGAGATGCGGCATGTCGCCCGACGCCGTCGATGGCCGAGCTGTACGGCCGGGCCGACGGCTGCTCCAGGCGGCAAGGGCGGCTCCATGCACATGTTCTCCGCCGAGCACAACTACCTGGGCGGGCACGGCATCGTCGGCGGTCAGATCCCGCTCGCGCTCGGCGTGGCCTGGAAGATCAAGTACCGCAAGGAAGACCGCGGGTGATGCAGGTGTACCTCGGCGAGGCGGCGGTGAACCAGGGCGCCTTCCACGAGTCGCTCAACATGGCGGCGCTCTGGAAGCTCCCGCTGGTGATCATCGTGGAGAACAACCGCTTCGGCATGGGCACCGCCTGGGAGCGCGCCTCTTCGCTGTACGACATCTCCCAGAAGGCCAGCGCCTACGCCATGCCCGCCGCCGATCGGCGACGGCATGGACGTGCTGGACATGTACCGCGTGAGCAAGGAAGCCGTCGAGCGCGCACGCGCCGGCGAGGGGCCCACGCTGATCGAGGCGCGCACCTACCGCTTCGTCGGCCACTCCATGTCGGACCCGGTGCACGGCGTCTACCGCACCAAGGAGGACGTGGAGGAGGCGAAGCTGAACGACCCGATCCGCATCTACGCGAACCTCCTGGCGGACATGGACATCCTCTCGCAGGAGGAGCTGGAGGCGATGGACGACGAGGTCAAGCAGCTCTCGGAGAAGGCCGCCGAGTTCGCCGACGCCTCGCCGGAGCCGGAGCTCGAGGAGCTGTACACCGACATCTACGCCGAGCGAAGACGTGGCCGGGCGGCTCTACTTCGATGGCCGACGCTGATCATTATCTTGAATGTTCAATGTTAAATGTTGAATGAAGTCCCTGGCCGACATTTAACGTTTACCATTCAACATTCAACATTTCTGAAAGAACATGGCCGTTATCACGTATCGCGAGGCGCTGAACCAGGCGCTCGCCGAGGAGATGGAGCGGGACCCGGACGTCTTCCTGATGGGCGAGGAGGTCGGCGTCTACAACGGGGCGTACAAGGTATCCAAGGGGCTGCTCGACCGCTTCGGCGAGATGCGGGTGGTGGACACCCCGATCACCGAGCTCGGTTTCGCCGGCCTCGGCGTGGGAGCCGCGATGACCGGGATCCGCCCGGTCATCGAGTTCATGACCTGGAACTTCGCCATCCTCGCCTTCGACCAGATCTTCAACTCGGCCGCCAAGTTGCGCTCCATGAGCGGCGGCCAGTTCAAGATCCCGGTCACCTTCCGCGGGCCCGACCGGCGCCGCGCTCCAGCTCGCGGCGCAGCACTCGCAGGCGCTGGAGTCGCAGGTGGCGCACTACCCGGGCGTGAAGGTGGTCGTCCCGGGCACGCCGGCGGACGCCAAGGGGCTGCTCAAGGCCGCCATCCGCGACGACGACCCGGTCTGCGTCTTCGAGGGCGAGATGCTCTACAACCTCAAGGGCGAGGTGCCGGACGACGACGACTTCGTCATCCCGCTGGGCGTCGCGGAAGTGAAGCGCGAGGGCTCCGACGTCTCGATCATCACCCACGGGAAGATGATCCACGTCGCGCTGCAGGCCGCCGCCCAGCTGGAGAAGGACGGCATCAACGCCGAGGTGCTCGACCTGCGCTCGCTCCGCCCGCTCGACACGGACGCCATCCTCGCCACCGTCGCGAAGACGAACCGCGTGGTGCTGCTCGAGGAGGGGTGGGCCTTCGGCGGGATCACCGCCACCGTGGCCGCGCTGATCCAGGAGGAGGCGTTCGACCACCTGGACGCGCCCGATCCTCCGCGTCACGCAGGCCGACGTGCCGATGCCCTACGCCAAGGCACTCGAGAAGTCTGCCAAGCCGAGCGCCGAGCGGGTCATCGAGAAGGTAAATCAGGTTCTGTACCGCTGAAGCGGAATTTTGAGTGTTGAATCTTCGATGTTGAGTACCGGCACGGTCCGATTCAACATTTAACATTTGACATTTGACATTCAAGATTCACTACCACCGCCGGAGCTGAAATGGCTACAAAGGTCTACATGGAGGCGCTCTCCCCCACCATGGAGGAGGGACGTCTGCTCACCTGGATGAAGGGCGAGGGAGACGAGATCAAGGAGGGCGACGTCCTCGCCGAGGTGGAGACCGACAAGGCGACCATGGAGCTGGTCGCACGCGGCTCCGGTGTGCTCCGCAAGCGGATCATCGAAGAGGGCGAGACCGCCAACGTGGGGACGCTGATCGGCGTAATCGCAAGGGCGGACGAGGACATCTCCTCGCTGGTCGGGGATGCGGCGCAGGCGCAGGGTCCGAGCAGCGGAGCCGACCCGGCCTCCGCGCCGGACCCGGAGAAGGCGGGTGACGCGGCGGAACGCGATGTCGCCGAGGCGGCCGCTGCGCTGGCGGGTTCGGAGCACACCGAGGAGCACGACGTGGAGCGCGGCACCCCGGCACCCAGTGCGGCGGCCGCCGCAACCGGCGCGTCGCAGCCGCCATCCGCCTCCTCCGGCAACGGCGATGAGCGCGGCGGACGGGTGAAGGCCTCACCTCTCGCGCGGCGGCTCGCCGACGAGGCGGGGGTCTCGCTCGGGAGCGTGCAGGGGAGCGGGCCGGGCGGCAGGATCGTCAGGCGCGACATCGAGGCCGCGGCGCGATCCGGCCCTGCACAGGCCGAAGCGCAGGCTGCAGCGCCGGCGCCGACGGCTGCCGCTGCGGGGGGCGCGGAGTTCCGCGAGGTCCCGCTCTCGCAGATGCGGAAGACCATCGCCAAGCGCCTCACGCAGTCCATCGGTCCGGTGCCGCACTTCTTCCTTACGGTCGAAGTGGACATGACCGAGGCCGTTTCGCTGCGGAAGAAGCTCAATGAGCGGCTTTCGGACGAGGGCATCAAGGTCTCGCCCAACGACCTGATCATCAAGTCGGTGGCGATGGCGCTGCGCAGGCATCCTTGGGTCAACGCCGCCTGGACGGGTGATGCGATCCGCCTCTACGAGCCCGTCCACATCGGCAGTGGCGGTCGCGGTGGATGAGGGGCTCATCACCCCCGTGGTGCGGAACGCGCACGCGAAGGGGATCGGAGAGATCGCGCAGGAGGTCCGCGAGCTCGCCGGCCGCGCTCGCGAGAAGAAGCTGAAGCCGGACGAGTACACGGGCTCCACCTTCTCCATCAGCAACCTCGGGATGTTCGGGATCACCGAGTTCACGGCCGTCATCAACCCGCCCGAGGCGGCGATCCTCGCCGTCGGCAACATCGAGGAGAAGGTGGTGGTGGAGAAGGGTGAGATGGTGGTTCGCCCGCGGATGCGCCTCACCCTCTCCTGCGACCACCGCGTGATCGACGGTGCCACCGGCGCGCAGTTCCTTCAGACGCTGAAGGCGTATCTGGAAGAGCCGATGATGATGATCGCGTAGGCGGTCTCGCATCGGCATCCGACCATCCGGGAAAGGCCCCCGCCGCTGACGCGGCGGGGGCCTTTCTGTCGTCGCGGTCAACACCGCGGGGGGGAGCTTAGGCCACCTAACGCCGACCCACGAATGCCGACCCCCTATCTGTCCCGCGTCCAGATCACGATCACCCCGCACATGGCCGTACCCTTGTTGTACTCCGGTGGCAGCGTCGCCGCGCCGCGGTAGATCTCCAGCCCTTCCACGTCCTGGGGGCGCATCTCGTCGATCAGGTACTGCGAGGCCATGGTCCCATCGATGTAGAACTGAACGGGACAACTCCCCCTCGCGCCACGGAAGCCGGCGGTTCCCAGACCCGCGCGACCGGTGGTGACGTTGGCGCCTGCAACCCTGCGCATCAAATCGCTGA
Source organism: uncultured Gemmatimonadales bacterium (assembly GCA_963793235.1). Classification (GTDB taxonomy): domain Bacteria; phylum Gemmatimonadota; class Gemmatimonadetes; order Longimicrobiales; family Longimicrobiaceae; genus CAWBZF01. The sequence continues at coordinate 365,998 of CAWBZF010000003.1, read as the reverse complement.
GCTGCCGCGGCTGCATCTGCTGGATCTGCTCGCGCGTGAAGAAGGTGCCGAAGCCCGCGCTTCTGCGACTGTAGAAACCCGTCCGGAGCAGCCGGGAGGCGCGCGCGCGGACCCGCACCTCCGCCAGCTGGATCGGCTGCATGGCGAGGTCGAACCGGGTCTCCGACACGCGATGCGCCTCCAGGGTGACCTGCGCCCGCTGCGTCTCGTATCCGAGGTAGCGGACCTCGATGGTGCGGGTGCCCGGCCTCAGCCCGAAGAGGGTGATGCTGCCGTCCGGCCGCGTCGCGCCGCCGATGCCGATCCCCTGAACCACCACCTGCGCACCGGACAGGGGTTTGAGATCGTGTGCAGCGCGAACCCGCACCGTGAGGGCGCTCACCTCGTCCTGTGCCTGTGCGAGCGGTGGCGAGTAGAAGAAGCCGAGGGCGAGAAGGGGAAGGAACCGCACTGGTCGGGCGACCGGGTGACTCATACTCCACCTGCGGAGAGAGAAACGAGGGGGGACCTCCTTTCGAGTATGCCATTGTCGTACCACGCGGTCAAGCAGATTCGAACCGGGTGATCAGCGCCCTGCCGGGGCGCCCCCTCCCCCGGGACCGCGTTCGCCGGGCGACATCACCGCGCTGCGGGGCTCATCCTCCCGCCGCACCCCCAGCTCCGTACGGGTGCCCGTCGAATCCAGCCTCGCCTGAATTCGACGGATCACCTCTTCACGGTCCCGTTCCACGCGCGCGTGCGGTCGTCATGCCGGCGTGCATCACGTTCGTTCCCCTTTCCCGGTCCACGCGCGTGCGTGGGTCTCCTCCAGCACCGTGCCACCGAGCCTCGCACCCGGCGGGGGATCGCCCGTTCAGGCCCGAACGAGCGGCCGGTAACGGATGCGGTGCGGCTGGTCCGCCTCGGCACCCAGCCGGCGCCGGCGATCCGCCTCGTACTCCTGGTAATTCCCCTCGAACCAGACGACCCGGCTGTCCCCCTCGAAGGCGAGGATGTGGGTCGCGATCCGGTCCAGGAACCAGCGGTCGTGCGAGATCACCACCGCGCAGCCGGCGAACTCGAGGAGCGCATCCTCGAGCGCTCGCAGGGTGTCCACGTCCAGGTCGTTGCTCGGCTCGTCGAGCAGGATCAGGTTGCCGCCCTTCTGCAGAGTCTTCGCCATGTGCACCCGGTTCCGCTCGCCGCCGGACAGCACCTTCACCGTCTTCTGCTGGTCGCTCCCCTTGAAGCCGAACCAGGAGCAGTAGGCGCGTGCGTTCACCTCTGCCACGACCGAGCCGGATGGTCTCCTGCCCGCCAGAGATCTCCTGGTACACCGTCTTCTCGCCGTCCAGCGTATCGCGGCTCTGGTCCACGTATGCGAGCTCCACCGTGCTCGCCCACCTTCAGCGCGCCGGCGTCAGGTGCTTCGGCGCCCGTGATCATCCGGAACAGGGTGGTCTTCCCCGCTCCGTTCGGCCCGATGATTCCGACGATCCCGCCGCGTGGCAGGCGGAAGGAGAGACCATCGATCAGCAGATTCTCTCCGAATCCCTTGCTCACCCCCTCCGCCACCACCACGTCGTCGCCGAGCCGCGGGCCGTTGGGGATCACGATCTCCGTACGGTTCAGCTTCTCGCGCGGGTCCTCGGCCAGCATCTGCTCGTACGCTCCGAGACGCGCCTTGCTCTTCGCCTGTCCGGCCCGGGGCGCCATGCGCACCCACTCCAGCTCACGGTCGAGCGTGCGCTGCCGTGCGGAGGCCTGCTTCTCCTCGCGACGGAGCCGCTCCTGCTTCTGCTCCAGCCAGGCGGTGTAGTTCCCCTTGTAAGGGTGTCCCTCGCCACGGTCCAGCTCCAGGATCCACTGGGCCACGTTGTCCAGGAAGTAGCGGTCGTGGGTGATGGCGACGATGGTCCCGGCGAACTCGCGCCAGGTGCTGCTCCAGCCAGGCGACGCTCTCGGCGTCGAGGTGGTTGGTCGGCTCGTCGAGCAGCAGCATGTCCGGCTCCTCGAGGAGCACGCGGCACAGCGCCACCCGTCGCTTCTCACCTCCGGAGAGGTGCTCCACGCGAGCGTCGCCCGGCGGGAGTCGGAGGGCGTCCATGGCGATCTCGATCTTGCGGTCGAGGTCCCACAGGTTGCCGGCGTCGATGGCGTCCTGGATCTTCGCCTGCTCGTCGATCAGCGCGTTCATCTCCTCGTCGGAGGTGATCTCGGCGAACTTCATGCTCACCTCCTCGAAGCGGCGCAGCAGGTCGCGCTGGTGTTTCACCGCCTCCTCCACGTTGCCACGGACGTCCAGCGCCGGGTCCAGTTGTGGCTCCTGCGACAGGTAGCCGATGCGCGTTCCCTGCGCCGCCCAGGCCTCGCCGTTGAAGTCCTTGTCGAGCCCGGCCATGATCCGCAGCAGCGAACTCTTCCCGGACCCGTTCGGACCCACCACGCCGATCTTCGCCCCCGGGTAGAACGAGAGCCAGATCCCCTTCAGGATCACCCGGTTGGGTGGGACGACCTTCGTGAGATCCTTCATATGATAGATAAACTCGGGACCAGCCATATCTCTGCCTTTCGGGAGTATCGATTCGGGAGGGCGACGCCCGTCGCGCCGCACACGGGTAAGATGCCTGATGACATCCGGTTGAGGCAAGCGGGGCGCCGAAACGGCCAGCGGAAGCAACCAGCACAGGTGGACCAGGGGCACGGAATCGCGCCGGCCACTTCCGTCCAGCAGCAGCCCCCCGTCGATCACGGAATTGGGCCGACACCGTTGAACGACCATCCGCAGATTACGGTAGAGTAGGGGCCAGGCAGTGGTGCCTGGACCCCCCTCTTCAAACCGGACGTGCGGATTTCCCGCATCCGGCTTTCCCGGCAGATTCACCTTGCAGTTATCGGGGAGTTGCGCGCCGGTCTATAGCAATCGTAGACCGAGTCGTTGGGTGATGAACCCGTAATACGTCATCCCGGCCGGTGGTCGGCAGGGGCGCTGGCTCCGACGTTTCAGGTGCCTGGTCATGCGTGCGACTACGAACGCGTTGATGGTCCGGTAGGCCCCGCGAGGCCGGCCATAGCTGAAGTACTGCTTCCAGCCACGCTGCTGCCGGTTCACCTGACCTACCAGGTCCTGGACAGGTACGAACGCCTTCTTCCTGTCCAGGAGCTTCCGCAATTCTTCCTTGCGGTGGACCAGCGCCTTCTCCGAAGGAACGGCCGTCAGATAGCGCCACCCCCGGCCAAAGCGGTCCCACTCATACCGGAAGGTATAGCCGACGAAGTCCAGCTCGGCCCCCGTCTCCGGCCTGAGCACGATCACTCGCGTCTTCTTCCGATTGATCGTCAGTGCAAACCTCCCCTCCAGTTCCTCTTCCACCCAGCCCGTAATGCGCTCACCCACGTACCTCGCCATGATCACGAAGTCGTCGGCGTAACGGACCAGCCGGGCGTTCGCCCACCTGCCTGGCCCCTTTCGGTGAAACAGTACATCGAACCAGTGGAGGTACAGGTTGGCCAGCAGAGGCGAGATCACCCCGCCCTGCGGCGTCCCCTGCTTCGGCCGGCTCACCGTCGTCCGACCGTCCTCGCCACGCTCCTCGACCACGGCGCTGAGCCACAGCCGAATCAGGTGCAGGACCGAACGGTCCACCACCCGCTGCTCCACGCACTTCATCAACTTCTCGTGCGGGATCGTGTCGAAGTAGGCTTGCAGATCCGCGTCGTAGACCGCCGTGTACCCCGCCTTCAGATTCCGCTCGATCTCGCTGAGCGCCCCATGCGCACTGCGCGCCGGTCGGTAGCCGTGTGAGCAATCCAGGAAATCCGCTTCGAAAATCGGCTCCAGGATCAGCAGCGCCGCCGTCTGCACCACACGGTCTCTCACCGTGGGGATCCCCAGTGGCCTCTGCCTACCGTCTGCTTTCGGGATGTACACCCGCTGCACCGCCTGAGGCGTGTACCGCTTCTCCTTCAGCTCCTGGTGCAACTCCTCCACCAGCGCCTCCGGCCCTCCCGGGCAGGTTCGGATCTGTTTGATCGTCACCCCATCCACCCCTGGCGCGCCCCCGTTTCGGGCGACCAGACCCCAGGCTGCCTCAAGCACGTCTCGCCGGTAGATCCGGTCATACAGTGCATAAAACCGGAACTTCGGCTCCCGCTTCGCCTTCAGGTAAAGCTTCTGTCTCAGCGCGAAGAGTTTCGGGGGCAGTCGCTTCCCGTTGACCGCAAAGGCCTTCGGTAGCTCCTCCCCTTCTTCCGTAGTGTCGTCTTTCTTCTGCAAGCGGCTCTCCTCGTTTCTGACTCTGCATTCCGCCGGCGGGGGCCCTTCGCTCCACGGGCATTACTCCGCTTCCCCGCTACTATGACCCCCTCCGATTCCCGGCTGTGCAGCACAGGCTGGTTATGGATTCCCAACCCTGCCTCGGGGCACGACCCCCGCACACCGGGCCTCCCAGGTTCCTCGGTCTTTCTCTCGCCACGCGCCGTCCTCACCTACCCCGGAGAGCCGAATGACTGCACTTGCCTGTGTCTTCGTCACCCGTGCTGGCTTCACCCAATCTGGAAGGTTGGCCACTCTCATCTTTGCGTTTCGAGGCCGTCTTCAGGTTCGCTTATCGCTACGGCTCGCGTCGTCCGCCTCCCGAGGCTTCGACGAACCGATTGCTCGCATCCGCCGCTCGGTCAGCTACATGTCTCACAGGCATTTCACATGGTGAGCTCCTCTCAGCCCACAAGAAAGACCAGGCTTGGCCTGGCGCACCAGATTTCGCAGATCGGCTCGATGGAATCCGCGAAATCCGCGAAATCCGCGGATCCCCCTCCCGCTGGATCTCTCCTCTCGCTGCCGAACCGCGGGCGCCTCCCGTATCTCCCTGTGCTTCTGTGCCTCTTGTGTTCCCCTGCGGTGCCGGCGGCCTCGACCTCGATGCATCGCCGGAGTACATTGCCCATGCGGCGGAGCGCTCCGGAGCATGGGCATCGGAGCGTCGGTGGTCAGCAACAGGAGAGCGGGTGATGAGGATCGATTTCGCCGAGCTTCGCGAACGGGAGTTCTCCCGGCTGGACGCCGAGGGCCACGTCTACCTCGACTATACGGGGAGCGGCCTGTACGCGGAATCCCAGATCCGTCGACACGCGGATCTGCTGACGCACCGGGTATTCGGGAACCCGCACTCGCGGAATCCGACCTCGCTGGCCGCCACGCGGATGGTGGACGAGGTCCGGCAGCGGCTCCTCCGCTTCTTCAATGCGGATCCGGACGAGTACGAGGTGGTCTTCACGCCCAATGCGACCGGCGCGCTGAAGCTCGTGGGCGAGGCGTACCCGTTCGAGCGCGGCTCCCGCTTCGTGCTCACCGCGGACAACCACAACTCGGTCAACGGGATTCGCGAGTTCGCCGCCGCGCACGATGCGGAGGTCCGCTACGTTCCGCTGGAGAGCGGCCTGACCATCTCCTCCGTGGCCGGTGCGCTCGCCGGGAGCGATCCGGAGCGGGCGAACCTCTTCGTCTACCCGGCGCAGAGCAACTTCTCGGGGGTGAAGCACCCGACGTCGTGGGTCGAGGAGGCACAACAGCTCGGCTACGACGTCTTTCTCGATGCGGCCGCCTTCGCACCGACCTCCGCGGTGGACCTGCGGTCCTGCCGACCCGATTACATCGCCTTCTCCTTCTACAAGATGTTCGGCTTCCCCACCGGCGTCGGCGCGCTGCTCGCGAGGCACGAGGCGCTGCGGAAGCTGCATCGCCCCTGGTTCTGCGGCGGCACGGTCCGTTTCGTTTCCGCACAGCCGGGCGTGCAGCTCTCCCACGTGACCGGCCGCGCATTCGAGGATGGGACCCTCAACTTCCTGGACATCGCGGCGATCCCCCTCGGCCTCGACTTCCTGGAAGAGATCGGGATGGAGGGTGTGAACCGGCACGTGATGAGCCTCACCGCGAAGCTGCTGGAAACGTTCGAGGAGATGCGCCACTCCAACGGGACGCCGATGATCTGCGTATACGGGCCCTCCGGGTGCAGACAGCGGGGAGCCACCATCGCCTTCAACGTGCTCGATCCGGACGGCGCGCTGATCGACTTCCGCACGGTGGAGGAGCGCGCCAACCGGGCGAATCTTTCTCTGCGCACCGGCTACTTCTGCAACCCGGGCGCTGCCGAGTTCGCCTTCGAGCACCCGGACGACGAGATCCGCCGCTGCGCCGCGACGTTCACCCCCGAGAACTTCACGATCCAGCAGTTCTCCGTCTGTCTCAACCGGCGCCCGGTCGGCGGCGTGCGGGTGTCGTTCGGCGTGGCGAGCACCGACGGTGACCTGGAGCGTCTGAATCAGGTGCTCGGCTCCTTCCGCGACGTCTCCGCCGATTCCGCCGCCCCGCACGCGACTGCTGGCGCCGGCTGAAGCGGGGCCGGAGCGGCTGCCCCCCGGTCGCTCCACCGGATATCCGGATCCCCAGGGTCCGCGCCTACTCCCCGGCCGCCCGCCGTGCCCGGTTCACCAGCCGATGCGCCGCACGCGTGGTCTCCGGCTCACGAAATCGCGGGGCCACCCGCAGCACGAGATCCACCGCCGTATCCAGGTCCATCCGGTGACCGGGCGAAACGTACACCGGGCTCACTCCCTCTCTCGTACGCACCGCGCGCCCGACCACCTCGCCATCGAGCACGATGTCGCTGGCGGAGCCCCGTTCGGGCCCGAGCGCTCCGTGCTCACCCACCAGAAGCGACTTCGCGCAGCCGATGGAGGAGGTGTCGAAGATCAGTCCGCCGTGACAGGCCAGGCCGAAGCGGCGCGGGTGCGCCGTGCCATGTCCGTCGAAGATGACCACATCCGGTCTCACCTCCAGCGCGGACCAAACCGGCTCCAGCACCGGCAGCTCACGAAACGAAAGCAGCCCCGGTACGTAGGGAAAGGAGAGCGGAACGGCGGCACTCGCCTCTGCCACCGGCTCCAGTCGCGGAAGTTCAAGCACAACGATGCCCCCGTACCCGATCTTCCCGAACCTGCGCATGGAGATGTCCGCCCCCGCCACGAACCTCGCGCGCAGCTCCGCGGGTGCACGCAGCACGAGCCGCTCGCGGAGCCGGAGCTGCAGCGCTCGCGCGTCCGCCGTGCTGATCCGCTCGGGCGGCGGCGATCGTGGCTGCAACCCTTCCGATTCGGGAGGCATCATAACCAGGAGGATGTGTTCGTACCGGCCAGCATGCGGTTCGTCCCCATTATCTGGAGCTTTTCCGTTCCTCGCTACAGATTCACCTGCTGCCCACGCGCAGCAATCCCGCGCCGCATCCCGCGGCCGATCACCCCCACTCAGCAGGATCCGCATGCAGAAACGCACGCTCCCAGCGCTGGCGCTCCTCGCCGGTGGCTTCGCGGCCGCCTGTGCGCCCGCGCCGCCGCCCATCTCCATGCCCGCGCCGCCACAGGCGGGTGCCGCGGCGGCCGCCGCCCCACCGATCGAGTACCACACCCTCGACAACGGCCTCAAGGTGGTGCTCTCGCGTGATGCGACCGCTCCCACCGCGGTAGTCGCGGTGTACTACAACATCGGGTTCCGCAACGAGCCGCGCGACCGCACCGGCTTCGCCCACCTCTTCGAGCACATGATGTTCCAGGGCTCGGAGAACCTCGGGAAGATGGAGTTCATCCGGCTGGTGCAGGCGAATGGCGGCGTGCTCAACGGCTCCACCCGCTTCGACTTCACCAACTACTTCCAGGTGGTCCCATCGCACACGCTGGAGACGGTGCTCTGGGCGGAGGCCGACCGCATGCGCGGCCTCGACATCAGCCAGGAGAACCTGACCAACCAGCAGGAAGTGGTGAAGAACGAGGTGCGGGTGAACGTGCTGAACCAGCCGTACGGCGGTTTCCCCTGGCTGGACCTGCCGCAGTACGCCAACACGAACTGGTACAACGCACACAACTTCTACGGCGACCTGGAGGATCTGGACGCGGCCACGCTCGAGGACGTCCGTTCCTTCTTCGAGACCTTCTACTCGCCGAACAATGCGGTCGTGGTGGTACTCGGCGACATCGAGCCGACGCAGACGCTCGCCTGGGTGACGCGATACTTCGGCTCCATTCCGTCGTCGCCGCTGCCGGAGCAGCCGGACATCAGCGAGCCGCGGCAGACGGAGGAGCGGCGGGCCAGCCGACCGGATCCGCGGGCGACCCGCCCCGCCCTCGCCGTCGGCTACCATCACCCGACCCGAGGCACGCCGGAGTGGTACGCGATGGGGCTGCTCGACCAGATCCTGCTGCAGGGCCGCGACTCGCGGCTCTACCAGGCGCTCGTGCAGCAGCGGGGGCTCACCGGTGGGGTGATGGGCGGCACCAACCTGCTGGGTAACCAGTTCAACATCAACGGCCCCACGCTCTGGACTGCTTACCTGTACCACGACGCCAACGTTTCCCCGGAGTCGATCATCGCGGTGATCGACGAGGAGATCGAGCGGATCCGCACCACGCCGGTGGATCGCGCCACTCTCGATCTCGCTCTCGTGAAGATGCGCTCGCGCCTGTACGGCGAGCTGGAGAGCTTCTTCGGCTTCGGCCGCGCGGACCTGCTCGCCTCCTACGCCCTCTTCGAAGACGACCCGCACGCGGTCGATCGCCTCGAGGCCGAGTTCCAGCGCGTCACTCCAGAGCTCCTGCTCCGTACCGCGCAGGAGTACCTGCGGCCCACCAACCGGACGGTCCTCACAATCGTGCCGCAGGCCGCGGCCTCGGAGGAGAACTGAACCATGCGCATCGCAATCGGTATTCTCACCGCCACTCTGCTCGCCGCCGGAACCCCGGCGCCGGCGCAGAGGCAGGCCCCGCCGGAGCCCGGTACGCCTCGTGACTTCAGCGTGCCACCGGCCCGCGTGATCACACTCCCCAACGGACTGGGAGTGAGCTTCGTGCAGTACGGCAGCGTGCCCAAGGCCACAGTGGCGCTGGTCGTCCAGACCGGCAGCGTGGATGAGGCGCCGGGCCAGGTCTGGCTCTCCGCGCTCACCGGCGACCTCCTCACCGAGGGCACCGCCACCCGCACCGCCGAGCAGATCGCTCGTGAGGCGGCAGCGATGGGCGGCAGCGTGTACGTCTCCGCCGGCGCCAATCAGACGACCATCGGCGGCGAGGTGCTCTCGGAGTTCGCCGGCGACATCGTGACGCTGATCGCGGACATCGCGGCGAACCCCGTCTTCCCGGCGGCGTCGCTGGAGCGCCGCAGGACGGACCGGATCCGGAACCTGTCGATCGCCCGTAGCCAGCCGCAGGCGCTGGCGCAGGAGCGGTTCCGCGCCGTCCTCTATCCGGACCACCCGTACGGCCGCCTCTACCCCACTCAGGAGATGCTTCAGGGGTATTCGGTGGACGACGTGAGGTCCTTCCACTCGCGCAACTTCGGCGCGACTCGATCGCACCTGTACATCGTCGGACGCTTCGACGACGCGGCGGCCGAGACGGCGATCCGGCGTGCGTTCTCGGGGTGGGCGGCCGGGACGGCGGCGGCTCCGTCCACGCCTTCGGCGCGCAGCGGCCGGGTGGTGCACCTGGTGGAGCGGCCGGGCGCGGTTCAGTCCACCATCTACATGGGGCTGCCGGTGATCGACCCGTCACACCCGGATTACGTGGCGCTTCAGGTCACCAACGCACTCCTCGGCGGTTCCTTCGCCTCCCGCATCACCAGCAACATCCGCGAGGAAAAGGGCTATACGTACTCGCCCTTCAGCACCCTCTCGGCCCGCTACCGCGACGCATTCTGGGCGGAGATCGCCGACGTGACCACCAACGTGACGGGAGCGGCGCTCACAGAGATCTTCGGAGAGATCGATCGACTCGCCGCGGAGCCGCCGTCGGCCGAAGAGCTGCGAGGGATCCAGAACTATCTCGCGGGCACCTTCGTGCTCCAGAACTCCTCGCGCAGCGGCATCATCGGGCAGCTCGCCAACGTGCAGCTGCACGGCCTCGGCACGGGGTACCTGGACGGCTACGTGCGCCGCGTCTACGCGGTCACCCCGGCAGAGGTCCAGCGAATCACCCGCACCTACCTGGATCCCGCGCGGATGGCCATCGTGATCGTCGGTGACCGCGAGGCGGTGCTTCCGCAGATCGAACCATTCGGAGCCGTCACCATCGGCAACTGAAGCGGTCGCGGGGATGATGAATGGGAACCGCCGCTCTCCGAGCTGGAGAGCGGCGGTTCTTTCTCGATGCGAGGGGCCGTCACCGTTGAACGACCATCCACAGATTACGCGGATTCGCAGACTGGATCGATGAAATCCGCGAAATCCGCGGAAGCGGTTCCGGGCCGAGCACGCAGATCTGCGGATCGCCCTTCCCGCTGAATCCCTATTCGTGGCGCAGCTCCTCCACGGGATCGAGCGCCGCGGTCCGGCGCGCCGGGAAGAAGCCGGCGAAAAGCCCGGTCAGTGTCAGCGTCGCCACGGTGCCCAGCGCGATCGGCCAGGGGAGCTTGGGGTTCGCGAGGAACTGCATCGCCTCGTTGGTCGCGGGCATGCTGTCCACCCCGATCACCACCGCTGCGGCGAAGGCGAGGCGTCCTCCTGCAGCCGGATGCGTCGACCCATCGGCAGGCCGTCCACCGCTCTGGAGGTCTCGCCGCCGTACACCATGAACATCCGCTCATCCGCGCCCAGCAGCCCGCCGACCACCGCGCGCTTGAGTCCCTCCCCGAACGAGAGCATCAGCACCACCGCGGGTATGGTTGGCAAGCTCGATCTGACGCAACTCCAGTTGCCGGCGCGACTCCACCAGCTCCAGGGGAGTCGGGTCGGGGCGGATCTCGAGCAGCGGCGCACCCTCGCGCACGTAGTCGCCCGCTTCCGCGTAGGCTCGCCCCGCGACGCCGGAGATCTTCGCCTTCACGCTCACCTGTACGTCAGGCACGATGGTGCCGACGGCAAGCGCCTTCGCGACGAGGTCGCCACGCTCCACCGCGACGCTGGCCGGCCCGTCCGATTCGCTCGCCCCGCGGGCGCTCGAAACGGCGAAGCCGGCAGCGCCGATGCCGAGGACGGTGATGCTTCCGACGATGATCCGGGTGCGTCGCTTCATCTCACTGCTCCGGGAGTTGCTGACGAGAAAGGAAGTCGGATGGGACCGCGAGAAACGCGGATGTACCCACAGAATGCCTTACGGAGCGATTTCGCCGCAGGTTTCAGTGGTGGAAGGGAGATGGGCGGTCCGGCAGCGAATCGGGAATGCGTTCGCAGGGCCGGCACACTGCCGATCCATCTCCATGCAACACCGCCGCCGCCCGGGCACCCGGGTGGCGGCGGCATTCATGGCGAACCGGATCGATGCGTACCTGCATCAGGTAGCGATCGAACCGCTGGTTGATGGCCGCGCCCGTCGCTGCCGCGATCGTTGGGGAGGAAGTTCACGGAGCCGCGGCCCCCGAGCACCTGCGCCGGGTATCTCTTCCACTGAGTGGGTTCGCTGGACTTCACACGGGATCTGCCCGGCTAGCGCCGGGCGATCGGGATGTGCACCCGCGTGCTTTCCCACTCCAGCACCAGGTTGCGCGTGTTCTGCAGCGGCTCGGCCCGGATGGTGAACGTCTCCACGTGCTGCTCGGTCGCCTCTGCCGGCACCCGGAACCGGCCGACCTCCTGCGCCTGAACCTGTGACGTGTACTGGCTCTCGTGACCCCACTGCTCGGTGGAGCGGTTCAGGACCACAGTCCACTCCTGCCGGCCCGGGAGGGTGTAGATGGAGTAGGAGCCGGGGCCGGCGTCGAGCGTGCCGATCCGCGCCGCGACCGGGAGGTGGATGATGGTGGGCTCATTGGCTCCCGTGCGCCACAGCCGGTCGAACGGCACCAGCTGACCGAAGACGATGCGATCGCGCGCCGACGGGCGGCCATAGCAGATCTTCGCGTGCGCACCGCCCAGGTCCACGATGGTGGAGTCGTACGGGCTGGCGCGGCCCTCCACCGCCATCTGCGGAGAGGGCTCGCAGGCTGCCATCGCGCCGACGTCGTTCCCCGGCCGACCCGCCTCGGGCCCCGGCGCGGGCGTGGGCCCGCATGCCACCAGGAGACATACACCGGCAGCCAGCGTGATGCCGTATCGGATCATCGGACCCTCCTCTGGTTTGACACTCAGCGGGCTGCCGGCTGGCGGCTCACCCGGAAACGAATCGATCCCGCCCCGGCTAAGGGGCCGGAGCGGGAAAATGTCCACCCGCATCCCGTGCCGCCGCGATCAGCTCGCGGGCGGCGGGGGCGTGTGGCAGGAGCCGGGCGAGAGTGCCCCGCTCGAGCTTGAGCTTGCCGGTCATCACGGCCGGGATCGGGTCCAGATCGCCCTCGAGCAGTCGCTTCCACTGCGCCGCTTCGGCCGCCAGAATGAACTCCGCCCGCTCCCGATCGCCTTCCTGAGCGACGCGTGCCAGCTGGCAGACGCCGTCGCTCAGCTCCAGGTAGACCAGGCGGTCCCGCTCCACGCCGAGGCGTGGGTCGGCCCGCATCCGCAACGCGACCGGGCTCGTCCATTTCGCCGCGACCGCGGCGAAGCGGCCGCGCGAATTGAGCCGCTCCCGGCACGCGGCACTCCACTGATCGGTGAATACTTCGTTGGGCATCGGCTCTCGCAGGCTGTTCGCCGGCGCGGAGCCGGCGTTTCCGCATGATGGTAGCAGAAACGCAGGGCTCGCGCAAAGCCGATGCCCCCGCGGTGTTACAGCGGCGCGTCCAGGTGGAGGTCGAGACGCCAGCCGCCGCCGCGGAGCCCCCGCGCCAGGTCCAGCCGGAGCAGCCCGTCGAAGGCGCTCGCGCCGACGCCGGCGGAGATCAGCGAGGGGTCGATCCCGATTCTCCCCCGCGGGTCGGCACGCCCGGCGTCCCCGAAGAGGATCAGCCGGGCGCCGGGCGCGGCCCGGGCGATCTCGGCACGCGCACGCCAGAACGACTCGCCGGAATCCGCCCCCGGGGCGTAGCCACGCACCGTGCCCGGCCCGCCGAGATACCAGAGCCGCTGTACCGGCACCTCGCCGAAGGTGGTGCCACCACTCAGCTCCAGCCCCGCCAGCAGCCCGCCGAACGTGGGGAAGGAAATGCTCGCGACGGCGTAGGGCTGTGCGTAGCTGAAGTCACCGCCGGCCGCTTCGGTTGCGACGGTCAGCGCCGTGCGCGTGCCGGTCGGGTCCAGCCCCCGCCGGAAGCTCCACCCGAGCCACCCGCCGGCGAGCATGCCCTCGTCCGCCTCGATGTTCCCACCGAAGACGGTGTCGCGCCACAGCCGCGGCAGTGAGATCTCCGTGTTCTTCTCCGCGCCCCGCTGGTGCTCGGCGAAGAGGCGGGCGGAGAAACCCACGGGACCGACCGCCGGAGAGAGCAACAGCTCGGCGCCCGCGGAGCGGAAGTACAGCCCGTCGTCCCTGCCGAACAGCAGGGCACCCAGCGAGTTCCCCGGCCCCAGCGCCCGCTCCCCGAAGCGCACGCCGCTCAGACGCTGATATCCCGCCAGACGACGGTCGAGCGTGGCCGTGCGGGATTCGATCCCCACTTCGACGCCCGGGACCAGGTCAGCGAACCCGAGCCGCGCGGTGCCGTCGACCCGCGCGCGGCCGAGGTCCAGCTCACCGCGCACCCCCACCGAGAGTCCCTCCACCCGGTTGAAGCGCACCAGATCCAGACCCTGCAACCCCCACCGGAGCTCCGGCCGCGGGATCTGCCAGGGCGGCGGCGCGATCCCGCGAAGCTGCTCTCGCAGCTCCTCGCGCTCCCGTTCCGTGAAGATGATGTCGCCTTCCTGGAAGATGGACGGCGGCAGGTGCTCGCTGTGAACCAGCGATGCAGTATCGGCCGGGAGCACCCGCTCCACCTGCCAGCAGCGGTCCTCGCGACAGATGCAGGTGGGCCGCCTCACGCGTACGCTGGCGCCGCCGCTCCCGATGGTCACCGAGGAGGTTGTCTCCCTGGCGCCAGTCGTGTCGCTCTCGCTGCTCCGCCGCCCGCGCGGCTGGCACTGCTCCACCGGTTGCTCCGCCGCCGAGGCAAGCACTTCCTCCGGCGTCTCCCCCCATACTTCGTACTCAGCGTACCCCTGCTCCACCCGCAGGGGGAGCTTCATCAGGGAACCCATCTGTACCTCCCCCTCCACGGCGATCAGCCGCGGCAGCCACCAGCGGCCCTCCCAGAGGCCGTACTCCATCGTTATGTAGCGCAGATCGCCCCGCACCGGGCGCAACAGGGCCGGAACGTCCGAATCGTCGTCCACACCGTCCCGGCCGAGTTCGAACGGGCGGGCGAGCCGAAGCACGCCCCGCACCACCGCCATGGATTCCTCCTCCAGCCAGAGGGAGCCGCTCACCAGCCGCGAGTCGCTCCGCCGGGGGATCACCTGCACCTCCCGCAGCCGGATCACCCGGCCGTCCGCCAGCCGCAGCGTGGTCACGTCGCCGGTCCGGAAGCGGTAGTCCCGCTCACTTCCTTCGGCCAGCGGGTGCCGGACGAAGCCGGTGTCACCGCGCAGCAGACCGCCGGTTCCGAGGGTCAGCCGATCAGCCGAAGGATCGAACAGGGCGCCGGAACAGTCGCTGTCCTCCGGAGTGACTCGCGCGCTGACGATCGGAATCACCTCACGTGCACCAAGCACCTCCTGCCGCACGATCCCGTCGCGGTTCCAGTCCACCCGCACCGCCGATTCGCAGCGGTACACCAGGCGCTCTCGGCGAAGCGTGCTGACCCCCACCGAGACGCGGCTCGTGGAGAGATTGCGGTAGCGGGTGATCGCCGACTCAGCGGTCGCCCGACGTGTCCGGGCCGCGGTAACCATGGAGCGCGCTCCCGCATCGAGATATGCGTCGGCCAGCATCGCCGCCGTGGGCGGCGCCGCCGCGGGAACGGTGTCGGCATGCACTTCCGGAACGGGTGCCAGAAGCGCGAACAGGAGCAGGATCATCGAGACGCGTGCGATGGGAGACGGAGGAGACGCACCGGATTCTACGCACCCGGACCCGGTGGAGTTTCATTTGCAGCGGGGTTCTGGTGGGAGGTGCGGTGTAGCGGGCGGCGTTCGGCCGCGGAGCGGGCGCGATAAACCGCTTAGCTGTTGGATCATAGCTGTTGGGTTTCTGCTGACGGGATATTCCCTTCGCGCCACCGCCTACTCCATGTTGTGGTGGTGACCGCATTTCACCCGATGTCCGTCTGGGTAACGCGATTGGTCTGCGTGAGAGGGAACGGAAAGCACGAGGGTTAAGACGGAGGGGGAAGCCCGGGGGCGGGATAGCCCATATGTGGGCATTGCCCACGGATGGGCACGTATGTATACTGAGGGTAGCTGTCATCCCGGTGAATCCAACCCCGAGGGTAGCATGGCCGGTCAACCTGGTAAATCCATCGAGCGAGGCTTTCAGCCTCGCAAAGGGTACGTTCACCCCGATTCGCGCGGTCGCCTTGCGCTCGGCTCCGTCGCGCAGGACGCCGACTATCGTGTGCTGGTCAACGAGAGGGGGCAGATCCTCCTCGACCCCGTCGTCGCCATCCCGGCGAGCGAGGCGTGGCTATGGGAAAACTCGGCACTTCGTGCGTCCATGGAGCGCGCACTGAACCAGGCGGCCGCGGGCGAGTTTGAGGATCTCGGTTCGTTTGCGCAGTTCGTGGACGAGGACGACTGAGCGATGGCTTTCAAGCTATCGTTCACGCCCGAAGCAAAGGCCGTACTGAAGAAGCTCGAGGCCGAGAAGAACCCCAAGCTGAAGAAAGTTCAGAAGACACTCGGTTACCTGGAGACTAATCCTCGCCATCCGGGGCTGGAGACGCACGAGTTCTCCTCGCTCTCGGGTCCCGAGGGAGAGAAAGTGTTCGAGGCGTATGTTGAGAATCGAACTCCTGGTGCCTGGCGGGTTTTCTGGTACTATGGTCCGAATCCAGGGATGACCAGGATTCTGAACATCACGCCTCATCCCTAATCCACTCGCCTCGCCAAGCCCTGTCGGTTTCTGCAGTCGGAGCGGTGGTCCGCTACCCGCTTTCACCTCGACGTAGCGGATGGTGACATGAAGTCTCGTGCAACCCGCCTCCTCATGCTCACCGTGATGGTCGCCGTTGCCGGATGTGCAGCCGGCTCCACTTCGCCGGCGCTGCGCAGCGCGGCACTCCTCTCCGATGCACCGGCGACGGCTGGCCGCGACTGCCGGATCCTTCCCCCCCAGCACGAGGATCTGCGCGTCGACCTGGTCGTCGATTCCGTAGCGCCGCGGTTACGCACCACCAGCGAGATGGTGGGAACGCGGGGACTCTTCGACGTCCGTTCCGCGACCGGAGGGGCGATGTCCACGCCGATGAATACCGTCTGGATGCTGGTGGAGGTGGACACCAACGGTGGGATCTCGGCGGCGCGCGTGCAGCGGGCCCCGATCACCATCCGCAACGAGGTGCCGTTGATGAACTTCGTGCGCTCGCTGGTCTTCGACCCCGCCACGCTGGACGGGAACCCGCACCACGACCGTGCCGGTGCGCTTTCGTTGAAGGGGAGGGACCAGGAGCGGGCCGCTGAGCGCCCGATCCTACCTCAGCGTGAGCGGTCTTCGTAGGGGCGCAAATTCCACTCGAGGAAGGTCCACGTTCGGTTCCAGGAGTCGCGCTGCTCCGGGGAGTCCATCCGCTCCAGGGTGCGCGGATCCACCCGGCGGTTGAAGCCGTGGCCGCCCGGCGGGTCCACGTAGATCCGTGTCTCGGCGAGTTGCGGCTTCTTCACCTGCAGCGCGTGGACGAGCATCTCGGCCTCCACGAAGTCGACGTCGTCGTCGTTGGTGGCCAGATGCACCAGCATGGGCACCTGCAGGCGGTCCACGTGGTAGACCGGCGACCTCTCCACGTAGATCTCACGCCGCTCGAAGGGGAGGCCACCGATCCGTGCCTGGGTGGCGAAAAGCCGCTGGTAGCGGGGGCCCTTGTACGAGAGGCGGAAGATCAGGTTCGTCACGGGCACCATGGCCGCGGCGGCGCGAAACGGGTGCTGGTCGCGAAACACCGCGTGTGCGGCGATGAATCCGCCATGACTCCACCCCATGATGGCGACCCGTTCGGGGTCCACGTGAGGCAGGGTCTGGCGCGCGTAATCGAAGGCGGTGACCACGTCGTCGATCTCGAAACCGCCGTAATCGATCGCGTTGTGGTGTGCCTCTCCGTAGCCGGTGCTACCGCGATACTCGGGCGCGATCACCACGTAGCCTCGCTCGATCGCGTCGCGCACGAAGGGGAGCATCCCGACACCCCAGTTGCCGTGCACGCCCCCATGGACCCAGATCAGCATGGCGTGGCCGCGGTCGCCACGCAGCTGGAGCGGCTGGAACAGATAGGCCGGGATTTCCATGCCGTCCGCCGAGCTGCGATACGTGATCTTCCGGTACTGGAAGGAGCCGCGGCTCGCCAGACGGTAGAGGCTGTCCATCTCCGCCTTCTGCCGGACGTCGCGGGCGTAGTCACGACCCGGGTCGTGATCCTCGGGCCGGTTGCTGACGTACAGCTCGGCCGCGCGTTGCGGGTCCATCGGGACGACCGGCGGGCGCTGTGCGCCGACGGGCCCGGCACCGGCGAGCGTCGTCAGAATCAGTGCCGCGGCGGCGATCGTGATGCGGAACAGCGGAGATGCAGGCATGGAACGGCCTCGACGGATCAGCGCCGCGGCGGCGTCTGCGCCTTTTTCTTCTCTTCCTCGCGCACGAACCAGAAGCAGACGGCTGCGACCGCTGCGGTGATCAGCGCGAAAACGCCGATATAGAGGAAAAGCTGAGCCATGTGAGTGCCCCATAGAGGGTGGTGAAGGTTGGACCCAATGTATAGCGGCCCGGCGGGGGGGGCCACCCCGTGTAGCCGCGCGTGTCAGGGTGCGGCCCGATGGCACAGGAGGAGATCAGTCACAGGCCGGTTCGACTCCCATCAACCAGAACGGTGGCATGGGCTTATGGCTCGTCTGGACGTGCGTTCACGAGGGGTACACGGGTTGCCCTCCTGCGTGGCAACACTCTCACCACGAGGCCTGCCATGCACACCGAAACCACCCCACTCGCCGGCTCCCGCCGCCCCCTGCTGGACCCGCTCACCGGCGGATTCTCGCCCCTACCCATGCTTCTCGCACCGCTTCCGAGGCCGGATGGCGGGCGACCCGCACCCGGACAGGGAACGATCCTTTACCACCTCGCTCCGCCGTACGAGCGGGCGGTCCGCTGCAGGCAGGTGAGCGGAGAGCTCGGCGACCTGCCCGCAGGGTCGGTGCTGATGCTGGAGATCACCTCCGAACCCGGCGACTGGACTTCCCTGCACGTCACGCTGCAGCGAATCCGGAGCGAGGCACCGCTCTGTCCGATCGCCATGCGCATCGACCCGGTGAGGGTGAACGTGCTGCATGCGGCGATCCGGATCGCCCAGATGCCGGTGCGCGCGGTGATCGGAGACGAGCAGTTCGCCCTGGCGCTCCGGCGCCAGCTGACGCGACCGGCGGACCTGCCAGGTGACGTCGTCGACTGGTTGTCACGGCGCGGAGTCCGTCTCAGTCCCTCCGTTCGTCATCTTCTGCACGGGATCTTCGCCCTCGCTCCTCACTCGCCCACCGTCGCGCCGCTGCTCACCCGCATCGGCACCAGCGAGTCGAGCGCTCGCTTCCGTCTGCAGAAGAAGGGGCTCCCCGCTCCCGGCCGCTGGCTGCAGGTGGCTCGCGCTCTCAACGCGGCACTGCACCTGCAGGCCCGACCGGATCGCCCTCTCCTTCCGCTCGCGCTCTCGCTCGGCTACGCCGACCATTCCGCGCTGAGTCACCTGCTCGGCCGCGCCTTCCGCTGCCGCCCGGCCGAGATCCGGGATTGCCTCGGTTGGGAGTGGCTGCTCGACCGCTGGCTCCGCTCCAGCGTACGGCACTTCCGCGAAGCTTCCTGAGGTTTCTCGCCCCTTTCAGGTTCCGAACGGCCGCGCCCCCGGCCGCTGAGAGGCGGACGGGGGCGCGAACCGGCCGATGCTGCGCTTCCGTTCAGCTTTCGACGGCGACGTGTGGATCGATGGTGATGCCCCGGGTACGGAGCAGGAGTTCCAGCGCCTCACCGATCTTGTTGTTCGGAGTGGACGCACCCGCGGTGAGCCCCACGGAGAGGGCTTCGGCCGGAAGCCAGTCCTCCGCCTCCACCTCCGGAGTGTCCAGCGGAGTGCCGTTGGGCTTGAAGCGGATCGTCCCACGCTCGGGATCGATGCAGCTTGCGTCCGCGATGTGGTACGTGGTCGTGTACCGAGCGCAGATCACCGCGAGGTGATTGGTGTTGGAGGAGTTGTAGCCGCCGATCACCACCATCACATCGGGCGGGCCGGCGGGGTCCTCCACCATTTCCATCACTGCGTCCTGTCGCTCCTGGGTCGCGGAGCAGATGGTGTCGAAGGAGCGGAAGTGGTCCTCGATGCGGAAGCCGGGCTCGCCTCCGAACCGCCGTTCCAGTGAGCGGCCCACCTCGGCGGCGATGGCGAGGGACTCGCCCGCGAGCATCGTCGTCTGGTTGGCACACCCGATCCGCCGCAGGTGTGCGTCCGGATCGAACCCCGGAGAGGTCTTCAGAGCGAAGTGGTGCAGAAAGGCGTCCCGGTCCAGCGCGCCCGGCGCACCTTCCAGGTAGTCCATGGCGAGCCGCGCTTCGGCCATGTCGAACACGATGATGTACGAGCCGCCGTCGTGCTTGAACACCTGGCTCGCGGTGGCCTTGGTCTCCTCGTGGTAGAACTTGCCGTGGATCAGCGCCGTGAAGCCGTCGCGTGCGTACTGATCCACACGCTTCCAGACGTTGAGAACGCTGCCGCAGGTGGTGTCCACCACCGAGCATCCGATCTTGCGCAGGCGGTCGAAGTCCTCCAACGTGACGCCGAACGCGGGGAGGATCACCACGTCTTCCGAGGTCAGCCCGCTGAAGTCGAAGCGGCCGGCATCCACGCCCTCCGTTGCAGGGTAGAGGAAGGTGATCCCCATCTCCTGCAGCCGGGTGTTCACGTGTGGATTGTGGATGATCTCTCCGACCAGGAAGATCCGCCGATCCGGAAAGTGCGTGCGGGTCTGGTAGGCGTAGTCCACGGCACGGTCCACACCGTAGCAGAAGCCGAAGGAATCAGCGAGCCGCACGTGGACCCGGTTTTCGCCCTCACCGAACGTCTCCACGTTTCCCGCGTCGCGCAGGCGCGTGACGAGCGCGCTGTGATACTCCGCCTGGACCAGCGGCTCCACCTGCTTGCTGAGGCCGAATCCGCGCCGGAAATAGGTGGTCTCCATCCGAATAGCGTTGGCAGCGTTGAAGTTGAGTTGCCGCATTCCGGCAGCCCTGAACGGTAACCCTGACCGCCGCCGCGGGCAACCGCACGAGCCGCGGGAAGGCGTGTGTATTCCGGGCACGGCAGGAGCAACCGGTGTGCGTCAGCCGTTAGCCATCGGCGGCTGGGGGGATGGCGTAAGCGCGCTGCAGGGAATGATATTTGCCCCGCCGTCGGCCGTTCAGCGCCCACCCGTTTCGCAGTCGCAACCCGAATGGAGCCCGTCGCGTGAGGAACAAGCCAGGAAAGCATCTGGGGGGAAGCCGCCGCGTCGCGGCGGCCGGCTTTCGCGCCCGCACGAGCGGCGAACCGAGCGGCGCCCCATCTCGTCGATGGTGCCCATCATGGCGGTGGCCCTCTTCATCGTGGCGGGCGTGGCCGGGTTCGGCTGGGCCCTCGATCGCCAGGTACGCGGCGGCATTCTCCAGCAGCGCGCGGAAGCGATCACCCGACCGGACTGGGTGCGCCTGGATCAGCTTCCGCCACATGTGCCCAGCGCCTTCCTGGCCGTGGTGGACCCGGACTTCATGAGGGAAGGGGCGCTTCGCACCGGGGAGGGCGGAACCACTCTGTCGCGTGAGCTGGTAAGGCAGGTCCATCTTCTTCCGGCCAGCCTCACCGGCGAGGCGCGCGAACTGGTGATGGCGCCGGTGCTGGAGAACCGGACCAGCAAGGAGTCACTGCTCGAGCTCTACATCAATCGTGTGTATCTCGGTCGCGAACAGGGAGAGCCGGTATTCGGTGTCTACCACGCCGCGCGTGAGTTCCTGGATCGCGCGCCGACGGAGCTGACGGTGAGCGAGGCGGCCACCCTCGCGGGTCTCCTTCTCCAGCCGCGGATCGATGATCCTTCCTCGCGGCCGGGCGCCGTCGGTGTACGCCGCAACGAGGTGCTGCGGGTAATGCTGCAGAAGGGGCACCTCACGCCGGAACAGTACACCCGCGCGGTGCAGGAGCCGCTCGGCTTCCAGCCCGGCCTGTCCCGTCAGCCGATGAGCCGACCACTGGACTGGATCGAGGGCGAGGAGCAGGTGCTCCGGCTTCCCGAGGCCTACCGGCCGCGACCGGATACCACGATCACGGAGTAGCAGCGGCCGCTGTATCTGCAGGCTCAGGTGCTGCGTCGAGCGTTTCGGACAGGTGGGCCTGTACCAGCTCCCAGCGTGACTCATCCCCGCGCACAACCACACCGCTCAGCTGCGCAGGCGTCCGCGAGTCGCCGCGCTCCAGCCGCAGCAGGAACCAGGCGGATGAGCCGCGAGGTCCAACCGTGACCCGCGAGTCGGCCGCACGCACCTCTCCGCCCCCCTCCGTCCACTCGCGGAGCGCCGAGCGCACCGCACCGCCCCCTTCCAGGGGAGATGAGCCATCATCCCGCACCAGGTAGGCGTCGTCCGCGAACGTGAGCGCGTCGATCGCCGCGTCCAGATCGCCGCGTTCCAGGGCCAGGTCCACCGCTGCCAGTACCGAGGTGAGTTCCTCCCTCGCAGACTCGCGAACCTGCTGAACCGGGCTCCGGTGGTCGATGTACTCCTGCGGCGTCCGCTGGATCTTGCAGGCGGAGACCGTCAGGCTCGCGCCGAGCGCAGCGCACCAGAGACGTCTCAATCGGGCTCCTCTGTGATGGGACGTGGATGGAGCTACCAAGATGAAAGACCCGGTCGCCGTGTCAAGGCGGCACTGCCACACCGTCGGCTTTCACTTGACGCCGCAACGGGTTTGGTACATTCTCCAGCGGACTCGCTACACACCTCCAGAGAACGATCGCATGATCTGGTTCGGCAATCTCAATCGTATCCTGCCGGGTGACGACCCGGACGCCTTCGGGCCGCTGCCGGAGCGCGAGCGCATGCTGCGTGCCCTGCGGTGGGTCGCCGAACGCGCACCGAACCTCGAGGGTGCCGAGCGACTGGATGCGCTGGCGGCGTCGGGGTGGGTCGATCGTCCCACCGCCGCCCGGCTGATCTGCGAGTTCACCCACTTCGATGCCGACCGCCACTTCGCCGACAATCTGCGGAGGCTCTCCTTCCGTGGAGCGGGCGCGGCCGACGAGTTCCGGCAGGGAGTGGGCTTCGTGTTTTCCGAACTGCTTGGTTCCGCCGACGAGGGAGAGATCGGTCCCGAGCGAGGGATCCGCTTTCGCCGGGGGGACCGTGAGGGCGTCGTGCTCGCCCATCCGGAGGTTCACTTCACCGTGGCGGGCAGGACGCGCGATGCGGTTCTCGCCGCGGTCGAGGAGATGCCGGATGCAATCGTGGTGGTCGCCCGCAACTTCGACCGGGCCACCGCCGCCCAGCTCTCCTCGCTGCTGTCGCGGACCGAGGTGCCGGGAACGCTGATGACGCTGAACCTGCTGCTCGGCCTCCGTGCCACTGCACTCCGATATCAGCCGGCCGCGGAGCGGATCATCCAGCTGCTTGGCGCCGGGCGACCGGTGCGTTCCGTGGATCTCGCCCTGCTGGGCAACCGCCAGCACTGAAGCCGCCTCACCCGTCGTCGAGCAGCCCTGTCGGGCGCCGGTGAACCACTCCCCCCCGACCGGTAGTGGATGTGCGAACCGGCGGGATCCTCACCACGCCCGCTCCCATCCCGCATCCGGTATCGATCCTCAGCTGCGCCGCCCGCTGGACCCGACCTCCTCCCGCATCGCCTTCGCCTCCTCGCGCAGTCCCGTGAGCAGCGCCTCAACGTGCCGCGACTCGGTGTTCGGGTTCATCATGGTCACGCGCAGGACGCGCCGCTCGTCGAGCGAAGTGGCGGTGATCCACCCCCGGCCGCTGGCGTTGTACCGCTCCCGGAGCCGCGCCTGGAGATCATCCGCAGCCGCCTCGCCCTGACCGTCCAGCCACTCCGGCAGGTGACGGAAGCAGAGGATGTTGCATTCCGGCTCGTGCATCGGCTCGAAGTCCCCGGCATCCGACAGCAGGCGATGCAGGTGCAGCGTGTTGTCGACGGTGCGCTCCTGGAGAGCGGCGAAGTGATCGAGGCCGTGATGCTGGAGGCAGACCCAGATCTTCAGCGCGTCGAAGCGCTTGCTGCACTGGAGCGTGCGCCTGCCGATGTCGTGTGAGCGGCTCTCGCCGGGTCGGAGATGGAAGAGGTAGGGTGCGCTCTGCTGGAACGCCGCATCCAGGTGCCTGTGGTCGCGGAAGAGGATCGCCCCGGCGGAGATGGGGATGAACATCATCTTGTGCGGGTCCCAGGCCACCGAGTCCGCGCGCTCGATGCCCGCGAGCCGATTCCGCAGGGTGGAGGAGGCGAGCAGCGATGCGCCGTGCGCTCCATCCACGTGCAGCCAGATCCGCTCGACGGCCGCGACGTCCGCAATGGCGGTCAGGTCGTCGAACTGACCAGTAGCGGTGGAGCCCGCGGTGGCCACCAGCGCGAACGGGTGTGCACCGCCGGCCCGCGCCTCCCTGATCGCCGCCGGCAGCGCCGCGGCATCAAGCTTCCCGCCGAGCGCCGGGGCGACCATCGCCGCCGACGCGGGCAGCCCCATGACCCCCAGCGCCCGCTCGATGGAGTAGTGTGCGTGCGGTGAGACGAGTACCACCGGCCGCAGATCTCCCGCGGCGGGCGAGCCACCAGCCCAGCTCCCGGGGAACGCCGCCTCGCGGGCGGCGAGCAGCCCGGTCAGGTTCGCGGCGCTCCCGCCCGAGACCAGAGTGCCGTCCCCTCCCGCCGGGAAGCCGATCAGCTCCACCATCCAGCGGACCACCTGCGCCTCCACCGGCGTGCCCGCCGGCGACATCTCCCGGACGGCGACGGAGTTGTTCAGCAGAGAGGTGAGGGCATCGGCGAGCACCGCATGCGCGAGCGGCGGCGCCACCTGGTGCCCCATGTACATGGGATGGGCGAGATGGATGGAATGCCCCACCACCTCGTCCCAGACACGCGACCAGACGTCGCGCGCTTCCTTACCCCCACGGGGGAGCGGCTCCGCGAAGCGCGCGGCGATCTCCCGGTGTTCGAGCGGCGTGGAGACCCCCCGCGACTCCACGCCTTCGAGGTACTCGGCCATCCGCTCGACCAGGGCGTGGCCGTGCTCCCGCAGCGCCACGGCGGCCGCAGCCGCCCCCGACGCAGCCGTGGTGGCGCTCTCGGATCGACTCTCAGCGTCGTGCACGGTCGCCCTCAACCGAGAAGGTCGAACTGCGTGGAATCATCGACGTCCCGCCCTCCGTCCGCTGCACCGTTGCCGGCCCCCTCCTCGTCGAAGTCGTCCTCCCCCTCGTTCTCGTCCTCCACCACACCTTCACCGGGCTCGAAATCGGGACCATCGATCTCCGCTTCCTCCAGCTGCGTACCGTCCCCATCGACACCCGGATCCTCCCCGCCCTCCCCGCCCTCCCCGCCCTCCCCGCCCGTCCCGGCCACCGGCTTTCCGGCGCGCTTTGCCGCATCCTGGCGCGCGACCCGTGCGACCTCGACCACAGTGAGCCCGCGCTTCACCCGGATCATCGGCTCACCCGGGTCGCCGCGCCCGCGCAACGGAATGGCGTCGCCCGTCAGCCGGATCCGCTCCCCATCACTGAGCACCGCGATCAGGTCGTCGCCCGGAAGCAGCTCCTTGGCCGCCACGATCTTCCCCGTCTTCGCGCCCAGCGCGTACACGGCGCCGCCCTGCCCGTCACGCCGCTGGACCGGGAGATCGGCGATCGGCATCCGGTGCACCAACCCTCTCTCCGTCACCGTGCCCAGGGCACCCTCACGCCGCACGACGATGGCACCCACCACCCGGTCCCCGCCGCCGCCCAGCTTGACCCCCCGCACCCCCTGCGCCACCCGCCCCATCTCACTCACCTGCGACTCCGGGAAGCGGATCACCCGCCCGTTGCGGCTTACCAGAACGATGTCCGCGTTGCCGTCGGACACCTGCACGTCCAGGAGCCGGTCGCCCTCG
The DNA here is from genome assembly GCA_963793235.1 of uncultured Gemmatimonadales bacterium. Lineage (GTDB taxonomy): Bacteria > Gemmatimonadota > Gemmatimonadetes > Longimicrobiales > Longimicrobiaceae > CAWBZF01. Next base: position 340,829 of record CAWBZF010000003.1, on the reverse strand, counting down.
CGCAGGGCGATGGCGTTCACACCGCCGCCACGCTGGCTCGCGAACTGGCTCAGTGCGGTGCGCTTCACCACCCCCTGCTCGGTCATGAAGACGAGCATCGCCCCCTCCGGCTGCCGCGCCAGCGGGAGCATTGCGGCGATCGGCTTCGGCTTCGGGAGCTCCAGCAGCTGGTGCAGCGCCTTGCCGCGGGACGAGCGGCTCGCTTCCGGGATCTCCGCCACCGGCAGCCAGTACGCCTGGCCATCCGCGGAGATGAACATCAGGGTGTCCGCCGTGCTCGCCACGAAGACGTGCTCCAGGAAGTCCGTCTCGTAGCGCTCCATCGCCGCCAGCGCCCGGCCGGCGCTGAGCCGGCGCCGGTAGAGGTACATCGGGATCTGCTGGATGAAGCCTTCGTGGCTCAGCGTGACCACCACGTCCTCCTGCGCCACCAGCTGCTCCACGACCGAGCCCGCCTCCTCCTCGAGGATCTGGGTGCGCCGCCGGTCGCCGTACGTTTCGCGAATCTCGTCCAGCTCGGCACGGATCTCCGCCAGTTGCCGCTCCGGGCTCGCAAGCACCGCCTCGAGCTCCGCGATGCGGCGCTCCAGCTCGGCCAGCCGGTCGCGGAGCTCCTTCCCCTCCAGCTGCGTGAGCCGGTACAGCCGCATCAGCAGGATCGCCTCTGCCTGGCGCTCGCTGAGGTGGAACTCGGCGCGCAGCTTCTCCCCCGCCGCCTCCCGCGTGCGCGACGCCGCGGATGATGCGCACGACCTCGTCGATGTTCTTCAGCGCGATCAGCAGCCCCTGCAGGACGTGCGCCTCATCCTGCGCCTTGGCCAGCTCCCACCGTGACCGCCGGACCACCACCTCCACCCGGTGGTCCCGGAAGCGCTCCAGCATCTCCTTGAGCGTGAACTCGCGCGGCACCCCGTTGTCCAGCGCCAGACTGATCACCCCGAAGGTGGACTGAAGCGCCGTCCACTTCAACAGCGCTCGGACCACCCGGTCCGAGTCGGCGCCGCGCTTCAGCTCGATCACCACGCGGATCCCGTCGCGGTCCGACTCGTCGCGCAGATCCGCGATGTCGGCGACCTTGCCGCGCTTCGCCAGCTCGACCACCTGCTCGATGATCCGCGTCTTGTTGGTGGCGTAGGGGATCTCCGTGACCACCAGCTGCTCACGCCCGCCGCGCCGCGTCTCCTTGCCGATCCGGGCACGCATGATCACCCGTCCGCGACCGGTCTCGTATGCCTTGCGGATCCCGTCCGTACCCACGATCAGCCCGCCCGTCGGGAAGTCGGGCCCGGGGACGAAGCCGCATCAGATCCGCGATGGTGCAGTCGGGATTGTCCAGCAGATGGATGGTGGCGCGCGCGATCTCTCGCAGGTTGTGGGGCGGGATGTTGGTGCTCATCCCCACGGCGATGCCGCTGCTCCCGTTGACCAGCAGGTTCGGGAGCCTGGAGGGCAGAACCCGCGGCTCCATCAGCCGGTCGTCGAAGTTCGGCGAGAAGTCCACCGTGTCGCGGTCGATGTCGGCCAGCATCAGCGTCGCCACGCTGGAGAGGCGAGACTCGGTGTAGCGGTACGCCGCCGCGCTGTCGCCATCGATCGAGCCGAAGTTCCCCTGCCCGTCCACGAGCGGGTAGCGCAGCGAGAAATCCTGGACCATGCGGACCATCGCGTCGTAGACCGCCGTGTCGCCGTGCGGGTGGTACTTGCCCAGCACGTCGCCCACGACGGTCGCGCTCTTCTTGAACGGCCGGGTCGGAGAGAGACCGCTCTCGTGCATGCTGTACAGGATGCGACGGTGCACCGGCTTCAGGCCGTCGCGCACATCGGGGAGTGCGCGCTGCACGATCACGCTCATCGAGTAGTCGAGGAACGACTGCTTCATCTCGTCCTCGATGTGCCGCATCACCACACGATCTCTCTGCGTTGCCACTGCGCTCCTAGCGATGGGAGGAAGGGGAGGGGGCGCGCGGGCGCGGGCGCCGATTTCGGGAAATCTTCGGCGGCGCTCCCGGGCCCGCATCATGCACTCCGCCACGCGTCGCCGCAAGGCACGCATCGCGACAACTTCCACCGGAGACGCACCTTGGGGCAAGCCGGCAAAGACAGGCGAAACGGGAGTGGGATCGATCGGGTGGTCCTGCTCGGCTACATGTGCTCAGGGAAGAGCACGGTGGGTGAATCGCTTGCGCGTCGGCTGGAGTGGCGCTTTCTGGATTTCGACGTCGAGATCGAGCGGCGCGAGGATGTATCCATCGCCCGGATCGTGGAGGAGCGTGGAGAGGAGACGCTGCGCGCCATGGAGGCGGCGCTCACGGAGGAGATCGCGGGGGAGACGGAGCTGGTGATATCACCCGGAGGCGGGTGGATCACGCAGCCGGAGCTGCTGGAGTCGATCCGCACCCACACGCTCTCGGTCTGGCTCCGCGTAACCGTCGAGGAAACGGTGCGACGTCTGCACGAGGACACCATCGATCGGCCATTCAGGGAGATGGACGATCCCCGGGAGAAGATCGCGCGCATGCTGGAGGACCGCGAGCCGCTGTACCGGCGCGCCGACGCGATGATTCCGGCGGGGGACCGGGGCGTGGAGGAGATCGCATTCGAGCTGGAGACCCTCGTGCGCCTGCGACGCCGCACGCGGAGGTGACGCCGGGCTGCGGGGTGCGGCCGGAACATCAATCGATCGCTTCCAGCTCCTCCTCGAACTCCATCGCCATGGTGGGGTGACCGTGCCGCTCGGCGGCGGCGATGCCACTCCGGTACGCTGTGCGCGCTTCCTCGTCACGGCCCAGCCGACGGAGAGCGCGGGCGAGGCGACCGAACGCGTTGCCTTCGTCGTCCGCCACCTCGAGGTAGGCGGTCAACGCCTGGACCACCTCCTCCCACCGGCCGAGCCGCTCCAGCTCCAGGGCAAGACCGAAGCGCGCCCTCGCATCGCGCGGGCGCGTTTCCACCATCTTCCTGAGCGCGTCCATCCTGTTCTCCACCGGTGCCTCCTCCGCCGAGCGGTCGCTACCCGTTGCGGATCGCGCGAGCCGCCGCCGCGCCGACCACCAGCCCGAGCGCCGCCGCGCCACCGATCATCGCCGCTCGCTGCGGAGGAACGGACCGGAGATCCTCTCGCCAGCGGTCCCAGCGCTGCAGCTCGGAATCCTCGTCGAAGGCTCCCGAGCCGGACCGTCCTGTAGCTCCAGCGCCCGCACCCGTACGGTCCGCCAGCGCCGAATCCTCGCACCCGCGACATACCGCGCTCCCGGCGGCGCGGTTCGTCCGATTGGTGTATACGGTTTCCTCGCCGCACTCCAGGCAGATGGCGCCGGAGGGAATGGGAACGACGGCCGCGTAGAGCGCGTTTCGGCCGATCTCCAGGTCCCTGCTGATCGCCCCCACGGTGCTGTCGCTGTCCCAGTACAGCTCGTTGATGCGCTGGGTGAGCTCGCCGTTGGTGCCGTTGTGCGGCATCGGTCCTCCTGTGCGTGGATGAATCGCTGGCCAGCCGGCGCCTGACAGATCCTCGTCGCACATCATATGCCCTCACTGCGTTCGCCGCGAGGAATCGGCTTGCCGTCCCGGGTTGGCGCACGCCGAGCAGCAGCGTTGCGGGTGTTCACGGGTGAGGCACACGAATGGCTTGCTTGCGACCCCGGCCCCGCTGTCGAGTGCGGCGGACGGGTGTTATCTTCTTGGCTCGCATCGTCTACCGGAATAGCGGTCCCGCACGCCGCACGATACGTCGCCAGAAGTTGCCAGCTACCATCGCACAGAGAACGGAACGAACGGGAGGACCGGGTTCGCGCATGCCGAGGTCCGGAGGACTTCGCGGGAGCGGTGGCTCGCGCGCGCCTCTCACCATCCTCTTCCTGACCGTCTTTCTGGACCTGGTCGGCTTCGGGATCGTGATCCCGCTGCTCCCGCTGTATGCGGAGCGGTTCGGTGCGTCGGCCATGGCGGTGGTCTGGCTGGTCGCGATCTACTCGCTGATGCAGTTCGTCTTCGCCCCATGGTGGGGGCAGCTCTCGGACCGGGTGGGGCGGCGGCCGGTTCTGCTGGTGGGACTGTTCGGATCGGCGCTCTCCTACCTGGCGTTCGGCCTTGCCGGTTCTCTCGCGGTGCTCTTCCTGGCGCGTGCGCTCGCCGGCTTCATGGGCGCGAACATCGGAGTCGCGCAGGCTTACGTCGCGGACGTAACGGCTCCGGAGGATCGTGCCCGGGGGATGGGGATGATCGGTGCCGCGTTCGGCCTCGGCTTCATCTTCGGCCCGGCCATCGGTGGCGGGCTCGCGCACTTCGGCCCCTCGGTTCCCTTCCTTGCCGCCGGTGCGCTGGCACTGGTCAACGGCCTGCTGGCGCTGCGCTGGCTGCCCGAGTCGCGCCCGGTGGCGGCTCGACCGTCCGTCGCCCAGCCCGGGCTGGGCGCCCGCTTCCGCGCGCTTCGGCACTTTTCGGCTCGGGAGCGGGTGGGGGCGCTGTTCGGCGTCTTCTTCCTGCTGACGTTCGCCTTCGCGGCGCTGGAAGCGACCTTCTCGCTCTGGGCAGACCGCCGCTGGGAGTTCTCACCCAGCGGGGTGGCATACCTGTTCGCCTACATCGGCGTTCTGATCACCGTGGTGCAGGGGGTCCTGGTGGGACCTCTGGTGCGCCGGCTGGGCGAGCGGCGCCTCGCGGTGTGGGGTTCCGCGGCTCTGGCGGCGGGGCTGTTCGCCATCCCCGCCGCTCCGAGCATCGCCTGGCTGGCAGCGGCGCTGGCGCTGCTCGCCTTCGGCCAGGGAACCACCATCCCGGCGATCTCCTCACTGATCTCCCGCTCGGCGCCGTCGGGCGAGCAGGGGCGGCTGCTCGGCGTCTCTCAGTCGCTCTCGGCGCTCGGGCGGGTACTCGGACCCCTCTGGGGCGGGCTGGCCTTCGCGCGGGTGAGCATCGGTGCACCCTACGTGGGTGGAGCGCTGGTGGTGGCGCTGGCGCTGCTGGTGATCGCGCGCACCGCGCCGGCTCCTGCATCGGCCCCCGCTCCGGAGCCCGCCCGATGATCAGGCCGCGCGCGCTCCGACCGGGAGCCCGAGTGTCGCTGGTCGCTCCGGCGGGCCCCCTGGCGCCCGGCGCCGTGGATCGTGCGCTCGTGCGAGTGGAACAGTGGGGCTGGGTGCCGCTCGCCGGAGATCACGTTCGCGGGCGGCACGGCTACCTCTCCGGCACCGACGAACAGCGTGCCGCCGATTTCAGCCGCGCTCTGCTGTCGGAGGACAACGACGCGATCTGGTGCCTCCGTGGCGGTTACGGCACCATGCGGATCCTGGATCGTCTCCCCTGGGAGGCGCTCCGTGAGAGGCCGCGGCCGCTTATCGGCTTCAGCGACAACACCGCGCTGCACCTCGCTGCGCAGCGGGCGGGCGTGATCTCCTTTCACGGCCCGCACCCGGCGGCGGAGGATCTGCCGCGCTTTGCCATCGACGGCCTTATGGGCACCCTCACGGGCACCGCCCCGGAGGGTCCGCTTCCGCTCCCGCTGTCGGGCGACGGCGCGGCGAGGCAGCCCGTCGCGCTCGTCAGCGGCCGCGCGGAGGGTCCGCTCGTGGGGGGCAATCTCTCGCTGATCGCCGCGACGCTCGGCACGCCATACGCCATCCGCGCCGAGGGCGCGATCCTCTTCCTGGAGGAGGTGGGAGAGCCGGTGTACCGCATCGACCGCCTGCTCTCGCAGCTGCTTCTGGCGGGTGTGCTGGACGCGGTGGCCGGCGTGGTGATCGGCGCGTTCAGCGAATGTCCCGATGAGTTCGACGACTTCACTCCCGGACCGGCCGGCGTGATCGCGGACCGCCTGGGCTATCTCGGCGTACCGGTCGCCACGGGCTTCCCTTTCGGCCACATCGCCGAGAACTGGACGCTCCCGCTTGGGGTGCGCGCACGGCTGGATGCGGACGCCGGCTCTCTCACTCTTCTCGAAGCGGCGGTGCAGCGATGAACGAGCCGAATCAGGAGGGGCGTCAGGCCGGTGTCGGCGGCGTACCGACGGTGACGAACTTTCCGGTGGCTCTCGAGGAGGGCGCGGACGGCTCCACCCTCGTACACTCCATCAACCTTCCCGGCTGCGTGGCCGGCGGTGCCTCGCAGGAAGAGGCGCTCGCCAATTTCCAGGCGGTGCTGTCGCAGTGGCTGACCACACTCGGCACCATCGGTGAGCGGCTCCCACCGCGTGACGCCGAGCTCCAGATCACGGTGGACGAGTGGCACCTGAGCGCCGCAAACGTCGCCGACGGTGAGAGCGAAGTTCTCCTCGACGCCGACCGGGAACCCCTCTCCGAAACGGAGATGATCGCGCTCCTCCACCGGCTGGGCGACCTGCGTGGGCACCTGCTCGCCCGCGTGCGTCGCCTTCCGGACGAGGCGCTCGATGCCGTCTGGCGAGGCGACTGGACCGCTCGGCTCGCGCTGGAAGAGCTCGCTCGCTCCCACTGGTTCACGCTGAGCCGCCTCGGATCCTCATCCATGGCGGAGGTCCCCGCGAGGACCCTCGCGCGGCTCGACACCGCCATGGCTCTCGTCGTGCAGCGATTCACCGACCTCGCACCCGACGCTCGCAGCGTCCTCGTGGACATCGAAGGCGAGCTGTGGACGCCGCGCCGCGTCCTCCGCCGCCTCCTCTGGCTCGAATGGACGTTCGGGCGCCTCGCTCTCGCGGCCCTCGCCGCCAACCAGCGATCATGAAGATCTATACCCGCACCGGCGACAGCGGAGAGACCGGGCTGTTCGGCGGCCAGAGAGTGCGCAAGGACCACACGCGTGTGGAGGCGTACGGAGACGTGGACGAGCTGAACGCAGTGCTCGGCGGTGTCGCCACAGCGCTCGAACAGGTCGGCGATGCGGAACTCACGGAGCGCATTCGCGTGCTCCAGGCCGACCTGTTCACGCTCGGCGCCAACCTCGCCACCCCCGCTCCGGAGGACGGCGGACGGCGCAACGACCACATCCCTCCTCTTCCCACCGAGCGCATCTCGGAAATGGAGCACTGGATCGACGACGCCGAGAAGGAGCTCGAGCCGCTTGGCAACTTCATCCTGCCCGGGGGCACCGAGGCTGCCTCGCGCCTCCACCTCGCGCGGACCGTCTGCCGCCGTGCGGAGCGTCGTGTGACCACCCTCACCGCCGTGGCTCACATCCCCGGCGAGGCCGTGATCTACCTGAACCGGTTGTCGGACCTGCTCTTCACCTGGGCACGGCTCGCCAACCACCGCGCGGGCTCCGGCGACATCCCCTGGCTTCCGGCGCGCCAGCCCACCCCTCCGGCGGAACCGTCGGCGGACAGCGGTGATATCTGAGAAGTGAGATGTCGGGGCGCACCACCGGTCCCGCTGATCGATACTGTCCCTGAATCCAGACTGCCCGAACATGCCATATCCTGAGATGCTGGTCCGGCCGATGCGTGAAGAGCTCACGCGGCTGGGTGTGGAGGAGCTGCGTGAGGCCGGTGAGGTGGAGGCGGCGCTCGCCGGTGAGGGAACGACGCTGGTGGTGGTGAACTCGGTGTGCGGCTGTGCGGCCCGCAATGCGCGGCCCGCCGTGGCGATGGCGCTCCAGCACGAGCGGCTCCCGGCCCGTACCGCGACCGTTTTTGCCGGCCAGGACGTGGAAGCGACCGCGCGTGCGCGCGAGTTCTTCTATGGTTATCCGCCCTCATCCCCGTCTTTCGCGCTGGTGAAGGACGGCGAGGTCGTGTACATGATGGAGCGGCACCGCATCGAGGGACGCGACGCCGATCAGATCGCGGCGGACCTCACCGACGCCTTCGACCGCTTCTGCGGCTGAATCTCCGCACGGAACGACGGGGGAAGCGGCGCGCTTTTCGCTTGTTTCCCCCCTCGTCGGCACTATATTCCCGCCGATGCCGTCCCCCGCCCGCGTGGCAGGGGTCGGACCCCGTCGACACAGGACCATAGCACCTCTCTGACCCGGAGATGAGAATGGCCACCCAGTCCGCGTCCGGCTCCCGCACCTCCGTTCGGCCCCTCGAAGATTTCGCGGAAAACACCCTGACGAAGGTGTTTTTCCACGCGATCGACCATCGTGCTCGTGGGGACGCGCTGCAGTACAAGCAGGGGGGCACCTGGCGAACGCTTTCGCACGCCGAGATCGAGAAACGTGTGGCAAGGCTGGCGGCGGCGCTGACCGCGTGGGGAGTGGAGCGCGGCGACCGGGTGGCGATGCTCTCCGAGAATCGTCCCGAGTGGGCGATCACCGACTTCGCGGCGCTCGGTCTCGGCTGCGTGGACGTCGCGGTGTACCCCACCCTTCCCGCCAACCAGATCGCCTTCATCCTCAACGACTGCGAGGCGAAGGTGATCTTCGTCTCCACGGCGGAGCAGCTCGCGAAGATCCAGGAGATCCGGACCGAGGTGCCATCGCTGCAGCGGATCGTGATCTACGAGGGCGGGGGCTCCGCGGACGGGGTCACCCCCTTCGACGAGGCACTCGAAGAGGGGCGCGGGCTGATCGAGGGCGGCTCCGCCGAGAATTTCCGCGAGCGCGCCCTGCAGGTGGAGCCGGACGATGTCGCCACGCTGATCTACACGTCGGGCACCACCGGCAATCCCAAGGGGGTGATGCTGACGCACATGAACCTGGCGTCCAACCTGGCGGCGGTCCGGCAGCACGGAGTCATCACCTTTCAGCCGGGCGACGTGGCCCTCTCCTTCCTCCCGCTCTCGCACGTCTTCGAGCGGCTGGTGGATTACTACTACTGGCTGTTCGGCGTCTCCATCGCCTACGCCGAGTCCATCGAGAAGGTGGCGGAGAACCTGATGGAGGTGCAGCCGCACTACATGGTCTCCGTTCCGCGCCTGTTCGAGAAGATCTACGCCAGGGTGATGGGCGCGACGGGCGTGAAGCGGAAGCTGGTGATGTGGGCCAAGAAGGTAGGCGAGGAGGCCGCGGAGCTGGAGCTCGCCGGCAAGCCGGTCGCCGGGGGTCTCGCCATGCAGCGTCGCATCGCGGATCGGCTCGTCTTCTCCAAGCTCCGCGATCGCACCGGTGGTCGGCTCCGGGCGGCCATCTCCGGGGGCGCTCCGCTCTCCTTCGACGTGGCGAAATTCTTCTTCGCCGCGGGGCTTCCGGTTTACGAGGGATATGGCCTCACCGAGACGTCGCCAGTGCTCTGCGCCAACCGGCCGGGCTTCGTGAAGCTCGGAACCGTCGGGCAGGCGGTTCCCGGCACGGAGCTGCGCATCGACGCCAACGGAGAGATCCTCGCACGCGGACCGCAGATCATGAAGGGCTACTGGAACCAGGAGTCCGCCACCCGCGAGGTGATCGACGACGACGGCTGGTTCCATACCGGGGACGTGGGTGAGCTCGATGAGCGCGGCTTCCTCCGCATCACCGACCGCATCAAGAACATCCTGGTGACCGCCGGCGGTAAGAACATCGCGCCGCAGCCGATCGAAAACGAGGTGGCCACCTCGCCCTACATAGCACAGGTGGTGATGCTCGGTGACAAGCGCGCCTTCCCCACCCTGCTCATCGTCCCCGACTTCGAAAACCTGGTGCCGTGGGCGCGTGACCGCGGGATCGACGTGGGCGACCACGAGCGACTCTCCCAGGATCCGCGCGTCCGGGAGCTCCTGGAGAAGGAGGCCTTCGATCGCCTGGAGAGCTTCGCGCGCTACGAGGTCCCGAAGAAGATCGCCGTGATCCCCAGCGAGTTTTCCATCGAAACGGGTGAGCTCACCCCCACGCTGAAGGTCAAGCGGCGCGTGGTGGAGAACCGCTACAGCGGGGTGATCGAGGAGATGTACTCGGAGCAGTGAGACCTCGGGCAGATCGGAGCGCTTCCATGCACCACGGAGAAGGGCGGCATCCACACCGGATGCCGCCCTTCTTCTCACGTCGAGCTGGTCCTCGCTGGCACGGAGCTATGCCGCCCCCATCCGTTCGCTGGTCAGAGCCAGAACGTTGTCCTCGCTGTCCCGCAGAAAGGCCATCCAGATCTCCCGGTCGCCCATCCTTCCGATCAGGTGCGGCACTTTCTCCACCGTCGCACCGCCTTCTCGCAGCGCAGTGAACCCCGCATCCAGGTCGGCAACCCGGTAGTAGACGATGGAGGCCGGGTGATCGTGGTCCGCGCCCTCCGGCACGGCGAGCATCAGCCGCACGCCGCCGCAGTCGAAGAACGCCGCGCCGGGCACCTGGAAGAGCAGCGGAAGTCCCATAAGGTCCCGGTAAAACGCGACCGCCCGCTCCATCTCCCTTGCCGTGATGGCGACCTGCGCCACTCCCTGGATTCCGATGCCGCCCATGGCTGTTTATCCGCCCTTCCCACCGCTGGTGTGAGCCCTCGGCTTCTTCATCGGTTGTACCGTCCGGGGCATTCCCGCACATTGAACGGAAGCCCCGACAAGCCGTCCGATCCGAATATTTGGCACTGCTGACGAAATCACAATGACGACGTCGCTGGCCGCCCCTGTTGGGGCTGCTGCGGCACCTCGACGGCACCGAGTCGGAGGTGCTCGAGCGGGCGATCTCGATTGTGGATCGGGTTCTGCAGGAGCGCGGGCGCGCGATGGGCGCCGCGGGCGCGGGTAGGGTGGAGAGAGAGGGGATCGGATGATCGGGTTCGACGAGTTTCAGAAGGTCGAGATGCGGGTGGGTACCGTTCGCCGTGTGGAACCGTTCCCGGAGGCACGGCGGCCTGCGTACCGTCTCTGGATCGACTTCGGAGAGCTGGGTGAGAAGCGATCCAGCGCGCAGATCACGGGCCTGTACGCGCCTGAGGAGCTGGTGGGCAGACAGGTGATCGCGGTGACCAACCTGGGTCCCAGGCAGATCGGCCCCTTCGTATCCGAGGTACTGGTGCTCGGTGTGGATCGGGCGGGTGAGGTGGTGCTTCTGGCGCCGGAGCGGGAAGTGGAGCCGGGAACGCGCGTGCTTTGACGCGCGGGGCCGTGCGCAACCGATCATCGAGCGAGACGGTGATGAGCGACGTCCGATTCAGACTCTACATCGCGGGTGAAACCCCGCGTTCACAGCGGGCGATCGCAAACCTGAAGCGAATCGCGCATGAGCATCTCGATGGCCGGTACAGCCTCGAGATCGTGGACGTCGTGCAGAAGCCCGGGGAAGCAGAGGAGAACAGGATCCTGACCACTCCGACGCTGGTGAAGCTGGAGCCCGGGCCTGTCCGCCGCGTGACGGGTGACCTGTCCGACGGCGGCCGGGTGCTTTACGGGCTGTCGCTGGAAGCGATCGGTCGAATGGAAGATGAACCGGAGAGCCCGAAATGACGCAGATACGCGCAGCCGGGGTGGAGAAGCTGAAAACGGGCATTCCCGGGTTCGACACCATCGCCGAGGGGGGGATCCCGAAGAACCGATCCACCCTGATCGCCGGCACGGCGGGGAGCGCCAAGACGGTATTCGCGACCCAGTTCCTCATGCGCGGCATCCAGGAGGCCGACGAGCCCGGTGTGTTCGTCACCTTCGAGGATTCGCCGGAGGACATCCGCCTCAACATGCTCAGCTTCGGCTGGGACATCGAGGAGCTGGAGCGGCAGGGGAAGTGGGTATTCGTGGACTCGTCGGTGAGCCCGGACGACGCGCTGGAGGTGGTGGGAGCGTACGATCTCGGCGGGTTGATGGCTCGCGTGGAGCACGCCGTGACCCGATCGGGCGCACGGCGCATCTCCCTGGACTCGCTGAACGCGCTTTTCGTGCGCTTCCCCGACGAGATCGTGCTCCGCTCCGAACTGTTCCGCCAGCATCCGCATCACCTCCGGCATCGACGAGCTGGACCGGATGTGCGATGGCGGGTTCTTCCGGGACTCCGTGATCCTGGCCTCCGGCGCCACCGGGACGGGGAAGACGCTGCTGGTGACCCAGTTCATGGCCGGCGCGGCCCGCGAGGGGGAGCGGGCCCTGCTCTTCGAGGAGAGCCGCGATCAGCTGTTCAGGAACGCCGCTGCCTGGGGGATGGACTTCGAGAAGCTCGAGCAGGAAGGGCGGCTCCGGATCGTCAATCAGTACCCGCATTCGCAGGCGATGGAGGACCATCTGGTCCAGATGAAGGCGGTGATCTCCGAGTTCAGGCCGAACCGGCTGGCGGTGGACAGCCTCTCGGCGCTGGAGCGGATCTCCACGCTGCGCGGCTTCCGCGAGTACTCCATCGACGGCGACGGCATGCACATCGGTGAGCCCTTCAAGGACATCACCGGTGTGCTCACCGGTCACGTGATCTCCCATTCACGGTGGGACGACGCGCTGGCCCGCCCGGGCAGCGGGGAGGAGGTCGAGCAGTAGCTCCCATCATGGCAGGCGATCCTGACACCTCCACCCCGTTCCGGGCGAACCCGGTAAACGAACACAGCGCGCTCCAGGCCATCGTGGACCACGTGGCCGACGGCATCGTGATCGTGTCGCGCGGCGGTCTGGTTCGCTTCGCCAATCGGGCGACCGAGGCGCTGTTCGGGCGGCCGGCAGACGCTCTGATCGGCGAGGACTTCGGCTTTCCGGTGGTGGGTGAGGAGAGTGCCGAGATCGACGTTCTGCGACCGGGCGGGGAGAGCGTGCTGGCGGAGCTCCGGATGACCGGGATGGAGTGGGAGGGCGAGCCGGCCATCCTGATCTCTCTGCGCGATATCACGGATCGGCGGGAAGCGGAGGAGCGTGGCCGGGAGATGGTCCGGCTCGAAGCGGCGCGCAGCCGAGCGGAGGAGGAGAAGCGCCGTTTCCGGCTCCTCGCCCGCGCCAGCGCGCTCCTGGATTCCTCGCTCGACTACCGCGAAGTGCTGAACCATCTGGCACGACTGATGGTTCGCTCGCAGCGTGAAGTGGCCGGAGATGCGGGAGCAGCGGGCCGCACTGTCGCTCGCCAACGCCCGGCTCTACCGGGAAGCCAACGACGCCAACCGCGCCAAGTCCGACTTCCTGGCAGTGATGTCGCACGAGCTGCGCACCCCGCTGAACGCGGTGATGGGGTATACCGATCTCCTCAAGGCGGAGATCTCCGGACCGCTCACCGAGAAGCAGGTCGAGCAGCTCGAACGCATCGGGAGCAGCTCGCAGCACCTGCTGCGTATCGTGGACGAGATCCTTTCCTACGCGCGGCTGGAAGCCGGTCGGGCCGAACTGCAGGTGGAGACGGTGGACCTGCGCACCCTCTTCCATGAGGTGAGTGCCATGGTCGAACCGCAGGCCGCCGCGAGGGGTCTGCATCTGGAGGTGGACGATCGTGACGAGATCCCGGTCCTCAGCACGGATCCCGGCAAGCTGCGGCAGATCCTCCTGAACCTGCTCTCCAACGCAGTGAAATTCACGGACGAGGGGGAGATCCACATCGGCGCGCTGACGGACGGACCGGCGCACCAGATCTACGTCCGGGACACCGGTGCCGGAATTCCCCCGGACTCACTGACGCAGATCTTCGAGCCGTTCTGGCAGGTTGAGCAGGGTACCAGCCGGAGCATCGGGGGCACGGGTCTCGGCCTCAGCGTCGCCGCTCGCCTCGCGCGGCTCCTGGGTGGCACGCTGCAGGCGCAGAGCGAGCCGGGAGAGGGTTCCTGCTTCACGCTCTTCCTTCCCACCTCACCGGAAGACTCGGCGGGCTGAGCCGGTTCCCACCGCGACCGGAGACCCGCACACGGCCGGAACCTCACCGGAGCCGTCGTTTACCACTCGTGTCACCCGTAAGCGACGTGTATCTTTCCCCGTCGCAGTCTGTTGCGTGATCAACCGGAACCGTTCGGATATCCAAGATGAACCGAGAGAGGGAGGCGCCGCTGGACGGAGCGGGCGGCTGGAAGGCCTCGCTGCGGGCGCTGACGCGCGACCGCCGGCGGCTCCTGCTGCTGCTCGCGCTCGTGGCGTTCGGGATCGGCGCGTTCGGCGTCGGCAGCGTCCTGGCTGCCTGGAACCGCGCCTGTGCCGGTGGTTGTCCCACCGCGGACCAGATCGCCGACTTCGCCCCACAGCAGGCCACCATCCTCTACGACGGCGAGGGCGAGGTGCTCGGGATGTTCTACCGCGAGCGTCGCCAGTTGATCTCCGTGACGGATCTCCCGCGCCACGTCCCGATGGCGTTCGTCTCCATCGAGGACCGCCGCTTCTACGACCACGAGGGCGTGGACTACTGGCGGCTCCTGGGCGCCATCCGGGACAACATCTTCTCCGGTTTCGGAGCCTCCGGCGCGAGCACCATCCCGATGCAGCTGGCGCGGAACCTCTTTCCGGAGCAGCTCCCTCCCGGTGAGAAGACGTTCCGACGCAAGATCGCCGAGGCGCGGCTCGCCCTGGTGATGGAGCGGCGCTTCACGAAGGACGAGATCCTGGAGCTGTACCTGAACCACATCTACCTGGGTGCGGGGGCATACGGTCTGGAGGCGGCGGCGCGCACCTACTTCGACAAGCCGGCCGCGGAGCTCACCGTACCGGAGGCCGCTACCCTGGCGGGGCTCCCGCAGGCCCCCTCCGCGTACAATCCGCGCCGCAACCCGCGAGCGGCGGAGGGCAGGCGCAACATCGTGCTCGACTGGATGGTGCAGACGGGGACCATCTCGCGGGCGGAGGGCGCCGAGGCGAAGGAGTCGCCGCTCGGCCTCGCGCCGCCCAGCGGGGTGATGCGCGCACCGTACTTCGTGGAGCACATCCGTCGCGAGCTCGAAGATCAGCTCGGCGAGCTGCTCTACACGGGGGGGCTGCGCATCTACACGACCATCGACGTGGAGCTGCAGGAAGAGGCGGAGCGCGCGCTGGAGGAGCATCTCCGGCAGGTGGAGAGCGGCAACTACGGAAGCTTCCGCCATGTGACCTACGAGCGATTCAGCGAGCAGCACGAGGAGGACCCCACCGCCTTCTCGGGAACACCCTACCTGCAGGGAGCGGTGGTGGTGATGGAGCCACACACCGGCAACGTGCTCGCCATGGTGGGGGGGCGCAACTTCCGGCACTCCCAGTTCAACCGCGCCACCCAGGCGCTCCGGCAGCCGGGCTCCGCCTTCAAGCCCTACGTGTTCGCCGCTGCGCTGGAGAAGGGGCGCTCACCGCTTTACCACGTGTCCGACGCTCCGATCTTCATCCAGCAGCCGGACGGGAGCACCTGGGCACCCCGCAACTATTCGAACGAGTACGGCGGTGACATGTCGCTGCGCGAGGCGCTCCGGCAGTCCCGGAACATGGTGGCGATCCGGCTGGGCCAGGAGGTGGGGATCGAATCCGTGCGGGACGTGGCGCGTCGCGCCGGTCTGGAAACCGAGATTCCCGGCTACCCCTCCGTCTTCATCGGCGCGGCCGGCGTGTACCCGGTGGACATGATCGCCAGCTACGCGGCGTTCGCCAACGGGGGCATGCGTGTGGAGCCGCGCTACATCACCCGCATCGAGGACCGCGAGGGTCGCCTGCTCTGGGAGCCGGGCGAGCCTCCCCTCCCCACCTTCGACCCCGCCGTGAGCTGGATCATCACCGACATGATGCGGGAAGTGGTGGATCGCGGCACCGCGTACAACGTGCGCAACCCGGCGGTGGGCAACGTCCCCTACACCATCCCGGCGGCAGGAAAGACCGGCACCACCAATGGCAACACCGACGTCTGGTTCGTCGGGTACACGCCGGACCTGGTCGCCGGCGTCTGGCTCGGTCTCGATCAGCCGAGGACGATCACCTCCGGTGCGACGGGTGGTGGATTCGCGGTTCCGGTATGGGCACGCGTTGTGCGCAAGTACTATGAAGATCGTGAGCCCCCAACCCCTTGGGAGAGACCGGATAACGTCGTCACGCGGCACATCAGCAGCTGGACCGGAAAGGTCGTCGCGGAGGACTGTCCCTACATCGCCCGATCGTACTCGGACTTCTTCGTCCGATCCGCGGCTCCCGAGCCCGGATGCGATCCGCCGGACATCTGGAACGACCCTCAGCCGCAGCTCCCCGGCCGCCCGGCATTTCCGGGCCAGCCGCGGATCCCCAGGCCCGAGGATTTCATAGACACGCAGCCGCGACCGGGACAACCCGCCGGCTGACGAACAAGAGAGCACGATGACGCAGCGCCACTCCGCAAATCAGCCGTACCCCAGGGATCCCAGCGCCGGACGCGGCGCGAGGATCCTCCGGGCACTCGTGATCGCGGGGGGCACTGTTCTCCTCCTGGGTCTGCTCCTCTTCGGATGGATCTGGTTCGCCCCCTGCCAGCTCGGAGGGTGCGCGCCGATCGCCGACCTGGCCGAGTACCAGGCGGAAGGCTCGGAGCTTCTCGACATCGATGGAGAGGCATTCGGAACGCTGGCCACTGTGAACCGCCGGCTGATCTCCGTGGATTCTCTCCCGCCGCACGTCACCGGTGCCTTCGTGGCCGTGGAGGACCGGCGGTTCTATCAGCATGGCGGGCTGGACATCCGCCGTCTTTTCGGGGCCATGCTCAGCAACATCCAGGCGGGTGGTGTGTCCGAGGGTGGCAGCACCATCAGCATGCAGCTGGCGCGGAACCTCTTCCCCGAGTGGCTCCCGTACCAGGACCGCACCATGCGCCGCAAGATCATGGAGGCGCGGGTCGCCCGCCAGATCGAGCGGACCTTCTCCAAGGAGAAGATCCTCGAGCTGTACCTCAACCACATCTACCTCGGTGAGGGCGCATACGGGGTGGAGGCGGCGGCACGCACCTACTTCGGCAAGTCCGCGGCCGAAATGACGGTACCGGAAGCGGCGCTGCTCGGCGGGCTCCCGAAGGCACCCTCGCAGATCAACCCGGTGGCCAGCGAGGAGCGCGCACTGGAGCGGCGTAACCTCGTGCTGCGCGAGATGGCTGAAACCGGTGTGGTCTCCGCGGCGGAGGCGGCCGAGGCGCGCGACCAGCCGATCACCCTCACACGCGGTCTCCCGTCGGATGACGAGCTGGCCGGTTCCTACTTCATCGAGCGGGTCCGACGTGAGATGGACGAGGCGGTCGGAAGCCGCTTCTACACGGCGGGCCTCCGGATCCACACCACACTGGATCGGAACGCGCAGATCGCCGCCGAGGAAGAGATGGAGCGCCAGCTGAACGGCATCGAGTCGGGCCGCTTCGGCGCGTACCGGCACGCGACCTACTCCGCGTCGCGTGAGATGCCCGCGGAGAGCGGCGAGACGCCGTACCTCCAGGGTGTGATCGTCGTGATGGAGGCGCAGACCGGTGAGATCCGCGCGCTGGTCGGAGGGCGTGACTTCAATCACTCCAAGTTCGATCGCGCCACTCAGGCGCTGCGCCAGCCGGGCTCCGCGTTCAAGCCGTTCGTCTACCTCGCGGCGCTGCAGCGGTACGGCAGTCCGGTGCACGTGGTGGAGGATTCCCCGCTGCGGCTGACGCTTTCCGGCAATCAGGTCTGGGAGCCGCGCAACTATGGCGGCACCTACGATGGCCCGATGACCATGCGTGACGCGCTGGCCCGCTCCAAGAACACGGCGACGGTGCGGCTCGCACAGGAGGTGGGGCTCCGCTCCGCTATCGAGCTCGCGCGGAATCTCGGCATCACCACCGAGATCCCGGACGTACCCTCCACGTCGCTGGGCTCCGCCGCGGTGCGGCCCATCGAGCTGGTGACGGCGTACGCCGCGTTCGCCAACGGCGGCCAGACGGTGGAGCCCCGCTTCATCCAGCGGGTGGAGGATCGCCACGGCCGGACCGTCTGGGAAGCGCCTCGACGCACGTCACAGGGCATCGACCCGGCTGCTGCATTCGTGCTCACCAGCATGCTCCGCGACGTGGTGGACCGTGGGACCGGAACGGCCGTACGCGCCGCCGGCTTCCGCGGCCCGGCCGCGGGCAAGACGGGCACCACCAACGGCAACACGGACGTCTGGTTCGTCGGCTACACGCCGGACCTGGTGGCCGGCGTCTGGATCGGGATGGACCGACCGGCGACCATCGTTTCCGGTGCCTCCGGCGGTACGCTCGCGGCACCCGTGTGGGGCCGGCTGATGAACCGCATCTATCAGGGGCGCGAAGTGCCCTCCGCCTGGAGCCCGCCGCCCGGGGTGAGCACGGCCGAGGTGGAGCGGGAGACCGGCGCGGTGGTGGACGCCAGCTGCCCGGCCCGTGGGCCGACCTATACGGAGTACTTCGTCCGCAGTGCGCCGCCGCGTCAGATGTGCCAGCCACTGCCCTCCTATGCGGGAATGTACGGAGACACGCTCTGGGGTGACGAGGAGTGGGGCGACTTGTCTGGCATCGAGGCGAGTTCCGATACGGCGCCCGGAGTGGACTGGCCGGAACTCGAAGAGCTGCGGCGCCGGATGCGGGCGGGGATCGATACGGCCGGCATGCGCTCTCCGATGGAGGGGCGCACGCAGCCCGTCGGAGCGACGCAGCCGCCGCTCGCCGGGCAGCCGGCCAGACCTCCGGGAGGGAGCGACAGGGCTCCCACGGCGCCTCCGCCCCTCCGGGCCGAGCCTGCAGAGCCCCCCTCAGAGCCGGAGCCGCGCCTCCTGGGGACTCCGGTACAGCGGGATACCAGCCGAACCGGCACCAGCGAACCTGGAGAATAGCTCGAAGAATCCTGCGGCCACAAATGATCGGGCGGAGCGCGCGGAACCTCGTGCGCTCCGCTCTGTACACCTAAGAACCGGGGGCCGCCGGAGTGCCGCACCGGAGCAGCCGCCCCGCTCATCACCATGGAAGGAGCAACGTGTCGATCCGTCGTATCAGGACCATAGCACTGGCAGCGTTCGCACTCACGGCGGCGCCCGTTGCCGGCGCTGCACAGCAGCAGCAGCCTGCTGCTGCACCGGCGGCGTCGCAGCAGCAGGTGGAAGGATGGCTCCAGGAGATGCAGCAGATCAGCGGGCAGCTGCAGCAGATTCACGCCCGCGCCATGCAGGATCCGGGTCTTGCCGCCGCTCACAACTCGCTGGGCGAGGTGGTTCGGGCCGCAATGCTGCGCGCCGACCCGACGCTGGAGCAGGCAATGACCCGCCTGCAGCAGCTCGACGCGCAGGCGACCGCGGCACGCCAGGCCAACAACGAGGCCCGCTTCCGTGAGCTGGAGCAGGAGGCCATGGCGATCCAGCAGCGCTTCGCCGCGGCGCAGCAGCAGGCGGTGCAGCGTCAGCCGGAGCTGGTCGGCCAGATGGAGGCGTTCCAGACGCAGGTCGAGGCCAGGATGGTGCAGCTCGACCCGCAGTCAGCACGTCTCATCCAGCGGATGAACCAGCTTCAGACGCAGCTGGCCGGCGCGATCCAGTCGCAGCAGCGGGCAGCCCAGCCGCGGCCCTGAACGCCACGGCAGATGATGCATCGAAGGGGCGCGGAACCGGTGGTTCCGCGCCCCTTCCCGCAGGCGTCCCCATCATCCCGAGCCAGCTCCCCATCATCCCGAGCCAGCTCCCCGTCATCCCGAGCCAGCTCCCCGTCATCCCGAGCCAGCTCCCCGTTATCCCGAGCCAGCTCCCGGTCATCCTGAGCGAAGTCGAAGGATCCCTCCCCGGAGCCCGCCACCTCTCCGCCGCCGAAATCGCCGTGGGCGCCTCCCCGGAGCCCGCCACCTCTCCGCCGCCGACATCGCCGTGGGCGCCACCCCGGAGCCCGCCACCTCTCCGCCGCCGAAATCGCCGTGGGCGCCACCCCGGAGCCCGCCACCTCTCCGCCGCCGAAATCGCGTGGGCGCCGTCCGGAGCCAGTCGCGACGCAGGCCCGGGCGCATGCGACCGGTAGCCAGGCGGATCCCTCGACTGCACACGCGATGACGGAGCACCACCCCTCCGGCTCGCTCCTCACACCTCCCTGATGATCTCCTCGAGCATGCCGATCGCCGCCCAGCACTGCTCCTCCGTGATGGTGAACGGCGGCGAGAGCGACAGCACGTTGCCGTGAATCCCACCGCCGAGCACCAGGACGCCTCTCCGCAACGCCTCCACCACCACCCGCCCGACCAGCTCCGGCGCCGGCTCCCGGCTCTGCCGGTCCCGCACCAGTTCCACTCCGATCATCATCCCCAGGCCGCGCACCTCGCCGACGCATGGCACCTCACCGAGCGACGCCCGCAGCCGCTCGAGGATCCTGGCACCCAGCTCTGCGGAGCGCTCCACCAGGCGCCCATCCCGCAGCACCCGGATGGACGCGAGGGCGGCGGCACACCCCAGCGGGTTCCCCAGAAAGGTGGAGGTATGGATCGCCTCGCCACTCGAGCGCGGCCACGCCGCCATGACCTCGTCGGTTCCGATGCAGGCGGCGAACGGTAGCCCGCCGGTGAGCGCCTTCCCCACGATCATCAGGTCCGGCTCCACGTCCCAGTGCTGGCATGCGAACCACCGGCCGGTGCGGCCGAAGCCGGTGTAGATCTCGTCCAGCACCAGGAGCAGCTTTCGCTCGGTGCAGACGCGACGCAGCCCCGGCAGGAATCCGGGCGGCGGCACCACGTCTCCGCCCCGCCCCTGGACCGGCTCCACCAGGATCGCCCCGATTCCGTCGCTGCCCGTCCCGGGAGTGTCCAGCAGGTGCTCCACGTAGGCCAGCGCACGTTCTCCCTCAGGGTCCTCGCCGTGGGGCGACCGATAGGCGTACGGGTAGGGGGCAAAGACGGCGTTCTCCGCCAGCTGCGCACGGAAGGGGGAGCGAAAGTCCTCCCGGGAGGAGACGGAGAGTGCTCCGAGCGTGAGCCCGTGGTAACCGCCGTGGAAGGCGAGCACCCGCGGCCGTCCCGTCGCCAGCGCCACCGTCTTCAGCGCCGCTTCGACGGCCTCCGCGCCGGAATTCGCGAGGATCGAGCGTCGAAGTCCGCCCGGCGCCACCCCGGCCAGGGCACGGAGCAGCTCGACCTTCACCGCCGGCGGATGCACGTCGCCCATTCCGTGGATCAGCCGCCCCGCCTGCTCCCGGATCGCAGCGACGATGGCCGGGTGCGCGTGGCCCGCGCCGGCCACGGCGAAGGCCGCGGTGAGGTCCACGTACACGTTTCCATCCACATCACGGACGTTGGAGCCGGTCGCCGCCTCCCAGAACACGGGAAAGTCCGGCGCCAGGTAGGTGACGTTGGGGCTCTCCACCTGGGAGAGCTCCCCGGCCAGCGCGGCAGAGCGCGGCCCGGGGGGCGGTGCGGTGATGGCGGGGAGCTGCTGTCCGAAGGGCGGTTGTGCCATCGGCGGTCGT
This sequence comes from uncultured Gemmatimonadales bacterium, assembly GCA_963793235.1. Taxonomy (GTDB): domain Bacteria; phylum Gemmatimonadota; class Gemmatimonadetes; order Longimicrobiales; family Longimicrobiaceae; genus CAWBZF01. The sequence goes on along the minus strand of CAWBZF010000003.1, from coordinate 319,745 downwards.
TGAACGGGCTACGGAAGCGAGGCGGGTGGTCGGTAGATCCACCCCTCGAGCCGCAAGGTTCGCTCGGGGTGACCGGTGGTGCGGAACGGCTGGCGGAGGTCGTCCCGTGCAAGGAACGCTGAGACGCAGGCGATCGTGGCATCCCAGGCATCTTCCAGAGTGACCGCCACCGCCTCCAGACCGGGATCAGCAAAGCGCACGAAGGTGCGGAGCGCCGCCGCACGCGCCCGCGTCTCACCCGGTCGCCCGGGAGCCCTTCGACGGGGGAGCCCGAGCTCCTGGGCCGCGCCGCCTGGATACACCTCGATCAGCGAGGTCGTTGTATCGTCGCGGGGGTCCTGCGGGTGAACCGCGATCTCCGCCCGCTCCCGCAGTTCATGGAGCCACCGCAGCCCCTCCACGGTCTGTTTGTACAGGCGGAGATCGAACGGCGCGAGTGCGCCGCCGGTGTCGGTCAGGCGTGGTGTGCGGGCGGCCTCCGGAACGGAGTCTCGCACCTCGTCGGCAGGGCGGTCGGCCACCCAGGCCAGCAGGTCGTCCCAGGCCGCATCGACACTGCCACACACGTGTGCCGCAGCCGCCGCGGGGAGCCCGAAGGGGAAGTCCACTCCCCAGAGGACGCTGTCATCTTCCTCTGCCTGCACCGCCTCACGCCACCCCTCGGCCACGTGCGAGCAGAGGTCCATGCGGAAGGCATGGGGGCGTAGCGCCCGAATTTCGAGCTTGCCATCCACCTCCCGGCCGACCGCCGACCACAGGTTGGACAGCGGCTCACGCGCACCCGAGAAGTCGATCCCTCCGTACCAGGTGGGACGCTCCATCAGCCGACGTTCCCGGGCACGTCGCTCGGTGCGCCTTCCGGCGCGAAGATCCCCACCGGCGCCGGTGACTGCGGGCCGAGCCGCGGCTCCGGCGGGTTGCTGAAGCGGACCACCGCCAGCACCAGCATCCCGATCAGCAGGAGCGCGAACAGTCCGACGGCGCCGTACAGGCAGCCATTCACTCCGCAGCTGCTCCCCGCCTGCTCCGGTCCTCTCGTAGCCGGTGTGCTCATGTCAACGAGGGGTGGTGGCGCGGTACCACTCCACGATCTCCGGGCGGCGCTCGACGTCCAGCCGCGGCCGTGTCATCAGCGCCTCCACCTCGGCGATCTCGCGCGGCACGCCTGCCGACACTCGCTCCACTCCCGACGTCGTGACGATGTAGTCGTCCTCGATGCGCACCCCGATGTTCCGGTATCTCTGCACTGCCGGCCGGAGCCGATCGGCCATCTGCCGGTTCTCCGGGGTGTCCGGCAGGAAATCGAGAGCGTCCGCGCGGATGTACACCCCCGGCTCGATCGTGAACGCACTCCCCGCCTGGAATCCCGCGGTGTACGAGATCTCCGGATCGTGAACGTCCAGACCGATGCCGTGCCCGAGGCCGTGCATGTAGAACAGCCGGAACTGCGGGCAGACGTTGCCGAATCGCTGGCTGTCGCAGCGGTAGGTCGCAGTCGGCGAGTCGATCAGGCCCAGCGCGGCCAGCCCCGTCGCGATCTCCGTATCCGCGGCGCGGTTCAGCTGCTCCCAGGTGGCGCCCGGGTGAACCAGCGACTCCGCGGCCTTCTGCGCGCGGAGCACGATCTCGTAGATCGCCCGCTGCTCCGTGCTGAAGCGGCCGTTCACCGGCATGGTTCGCGTGATGTCCGCCGCGTACCCCCGGTACGACGCTCCCACGTCGATCAGCAGCACCTCGTTGTCCTGCATGAAGCGATCTGCCGCGCGGTAGTGGAGCGTGGTGGAGTTGGGCCCTGAGCCGACGATGCTGGAATACGCCGCGCGTTCCGCGCCGTGGCGGCGGAAGTAATACTCCACCAGCGCCTGGATCTCGAATTCGTTCATCCCCGGCTCTACCGAGCGCATGGCCGCCCGGTGTGCGAGTACGGAGATGTGGATGGCGCGGCGGATCAGGTCCAGCTCGGTCCCGCTCTTCACCGCCCGGAGCGCCGCGACCTGTGCCGCGAAGGGCACCACCGTCAGTCCGGCGTGCCGCGTGTCCAGACGTTCCACGACCTGCTGTTCCAGGGCGAGCTCGGAGAGGAGCGCGGGCGATCCGGCGGGCTCCGCCATGGTGTAGAGTCTGGGTGTGACGCGGAGCAGCGAGTCCAGCATGGCTGGCATGGTGCCGATCTCGCGCGCCTCGATCCCTGTAAGCGCCCGCGCGCCCTCCGGTCCCAGCCGTGCGCCTTCCCAGACCTCGCGCTCGGGGCTCCGCGGCAGCACGAAGAGGTGCTCACGAACAGACCCGCCACGCTTTGCCACCACCAGCGCGGCCCCTGGCTCCACCACCCCCGTCAGGTAACGGAAGTTCGGCCACTGCGCGAAAGGCAGATAATCGTGCTCACCCTCGGGTGCGCCCACCACCAGGAGCACACCGTCCTGCATCTGGGCGGCGAGCGCAGCCCGACGCGTTGCGTACTCCTGCGCGCCGATCGGCGCCGCCGGCGGCAGCTGCGGAAGGGTCCAGCCCGCCGCTCCGGCAGCTCCCGGCGACTCCGGCGGCGCGGTCGCGGGCGCGCATGCACCGCCGGCGAGCACCAGCAGGAGCAGGGTGCACAGGCGTCTCATCTGCATCGGTCACTCCTGGGGAGATGGGAATCGAGCCGCTGCCACAGTTTCGCCCCGGCGGAGGGGGCGCGCAAGGCGACCTCGCGCCCGACCGGCCCCGCCCGCCCTGCCGCGGCCCCTCCCTTCTCCTGCAGGGGGTGGACGACTTCCCCGGAGCCCCCACTGTGCCGATCCGCGAACTCTCGCCCGGCACTGGATTTGCCCCCTCTCCACGTTTACCTTCCCACCCCGCGCGCAGCCGCGCATCGCAGAGTAGAACCCAGGAGCGCGAGTGCAGAAAATCCTTGCTCGTCTGTTCGCTGAACACTTCGGAAAGGCACCGGCCACCGTCCTTCCGCTGGAGGGTGACGGCTCGAGTCGGAAGATGTTCCGCCTGATCGGCGACGATTACGAGACGGCCATCGGGGTAATCGGCCCCGACGCGGAGGAGAACCGCGCCTTCCTCTCCTACTCCCGGGCCCTCCGATCCGTGAACCTGCCGGTTCCCGAGATCTACGCGGCGGACGAGAAGGCGGGGATGTACATCGAGGAGGACCTCGGCGACACGACTCTCTTCGATGCACTCGCGGCGGCCCGCAAGCGCGACGGGGGGGAGTTTCCTCCGGGTATGCTCCCGGTCTACCGCCGTGTCGTGGAGGAGCTTCCGCGCTTCCAGGTGGAGGGCGGGCGCGTGATCGACTACTCCGTGGCATATCCGCGCGCGGAGTTCGACCGCCAGTCGATGCTCTGGGATCTCAACTACTTCAAGTACCACTTCCTGAAGCTGGCGCACATCCCCTTCAACGAGGCCCGCCTCGAGAAGGACTTCAAGCGCTTCACCAGCTTCCTGCTCGCGGCGGATCGCCGCCACTTCCTCTACCGCGACTTCCAGTCGCGGAACGTGATGCTGCGCGACGGAGAGCCCTGGTTCATCGACTACCAGGGCGGACGCCGTGGCGCGCTCCAGTACGACATCGCTTCGCTCCTCTACGACGCCAAGGCCGCGCTGCCCAACGCGGAGCGCGAGCTTCTGCTGAACCATTACCTGGACGCCCTGGAGCGCTACTTCCCCGTCGACCGGGAGAAGTTCCGGCAGCATTACCGCGGCTACGTGCTCGTGCGCATCATGCAGGCGATGGGCGCCTACGGGTACCGCGGCTTCTTCGAGCGGAAGATCCGGTTCCTCCAGAGCGTTCCGCCCGCGATCGACAACATCGAGCGACTGCTGGGCCAGGACGGGATGCCGGTGGAGCTGCCCGAGCTGGAAGCGGTCTTCTCGCACATCTGCGGCTCGCAGGCGCTTCGGCAGCGGCCGGGGCGACCGCAACCGGGCCTCACCGTCAACATCGGGAGCTTCAGCTACAAGCACGGGTACCCGGAGGACACCGGCGGGCACGGTGGCGGGTTCGTCTTCGATCTGCGCGCGCTACACAACCCGGGCCGGTATTCGGAGTACGTGGAGCTGTGCGGGTGCCATGACCCGGTGATCCGCTTTCTGGAGGCGGTTCCCGAGGTGGAGGATTTCTGGCAGCACGTGACGGGGCTCATCGATGGGCAGGTGGAGACCTACCTCACCCGGGGGTTCACCAGCCTCAGCGTCTACTTCGGATGCACGGGCGGGCAGCATCGCTCGGTCTACTTCGCCGAGCGGCTGACGCGGCACCTGAAGCAGCTGTTTCCCGAGGTCCACATCAACCTGGTGCACCGTGAGGAGCACCGCTGGCCCCAACCGCGGGTGCTCGCGGAGTCGGTCTGAATGGATGCGATGATCCTCGCGGCGGGGCTGGGTACCCGGCTCCGCCCGCTCACCGATCACATCCCCAAGGCGCTGGTCCCGGTCGCCGGAGTTCCGATCCTGGAGCGTATCGCTACCCGGCTGATCGGCGCGGGCGCCGACCGCCTGATCATCAACCTCCATCACCTGGGCGACGCCATCCGCGACTTCGTGGAGCGGCGTGATGGGTTCGGAGTGGAGGTACTCTTCTCAGAGGAGCTGGACGGCGCGCTGGAAACGGGAGGCGGCCTGCTCCGGGCCGCCCACCTGTTTCGCCGGGACGAGCCTTTCTTCCTGCATAACGGCGACATCCTCTCCGACCTCCCGCTGGCGGACATGTACCGGGCCCACGTCCTTTCGGATTCGCTTGCGACGCTCGCCGTGATGGAGCGCGAGAGCACCCGCCAGCTTCTTTTCGACGATGCGGGGCTGCTCGGCCGCTCGGACTCGAGCCGGGATCTGCGACTGGAGTGCAGAACCGCCCTTGGTCCTGTGCACCCGCTGGGGTTCGGAGGCGTGCACGTCATCTCACCGTCACTGGTGGACCGGATCGCGGAACGTGGAGCCTTCTCCATCCTCGATACCTACCTGCGGCTGGTTCGTGAGGGGGAAACGATCGCCCCGTTCCGCATCGATTCGGCACTCTGGATCGACATCGGAAAGCCGGATCAGCTCGCCGCGGCGGACGCCCGCATGGAACACTCCTTGCCCTGAGCTTCCTCCTCGGATGAGGGGAAGAACTGCGGAAAAGAGGAGATCGGATGAGCGTACTACGCGCGGTGTTCGCCGTGACCGCCCTGGCCGTTACCGCCGGTTGCGGACGCGAGCAGGAGGAGGCGCCCGGTGGACGGACGCCCTACGAGGAACTCTATGTCGCAGCCGATACGGCCGAAGGCTTCGGAGTGGACCAGCCGGCGGGCGTGACGCCGGTGCAGGGCGGCGCGACGCGGGCGGGGGCGCTCACGGCGACCGGCAACCTGCAGGGAGCCACGCCGGATGCGCCTCCCGGGAACGTCACGGTGACGCAGGAAGGGGCTCGGTCACGGATCATCCTGAGCGTCCAGGGGCAAACCGCGGGCGCGGAGATGCAGCCGCGGATCGTGGCCGCACGGTGCGGGGTGGATGGCGCGGCCGTTCTCATCGTCCCGCAGATCCTCCGCGTGGGCAACGAGGGGATCGGCTCCCTGGATACCCGCATCGATGTTCCCACCGAGCGGCTGCTCGATGGGCGCCACTCCGTGCGGCTGACCACACCGGCCGGTGAGGGTACGGCAGACGTCGTCCTCGCCTGCGCCGATCTGCCCCACACCGTTGCGGCTCCGGTCCAGTAGCCTCTGGCAGATCTGGAACGGACGAAAAGCGGGGCGCCCCTTCCGGAGCGCCCCGCGTTCGTCGCCGCAATCCGGGCGCCGTACCGCTACTTCAGCGTGTGCTCGGGGAACGGCGGCGGTGAAATCACCAGCCCACTGCGCCCCACCTCCAGCCGCTGCTCCTCATCGCGGACCTGCCTGTGCGTCCACCGGAAGTACACCAGGGTGATCCCCACCCAGATTGCGAGGGCGCCCGGCACCCACATGATCACTCCCCCGAGCCGCTGGTCCTCGTGCGGCGACAGCGGGAAGATCCTGGGCGCCTCCACGTACCACTGGTATAGCGGCTCGCCCGAGAAGGTGATCAGCGCCGCGACCACCATCATCGGCACACCCAGGATGAACAGGTAGAGCATCTGGAGTGGCGGCGCGAGTCGCGGGAGCTCGGGCAGCGGACTCATCACCGGCCACCACATGGCGACACCGGTAGCCATGATCATCAGGTGCATCAGGATGTGCACGTCGTGATTCCGCATCATCAGGTCGTACGGACCCGGGAAGTGCCACGCCCCGAAGACGGCGTTGTTGAGCAGGAACGCCACCAGCGGGAGCGTCAGCCATCGCGCGAGCGTGCCGATCGGCCGGATGCGGATCACCGGTCGAAGCATCCATCCCGGCGTCCCCGCCAGCAGGAAGGGCGGCATCACCACCATCACCAGGAGATGCTGCACCATGTGTGCGCTGAACAGGAAATAGTCGCTCAGTTCGTGCAGCGGCCCCTGCAGCCCCACCAGCATGATCATCATCCCGAACACGAAGCTCGCCACCCGCCATCCCCCCACTCGTTCGGAGCCGGGGAAGTAGCGGCGGAGCGGGCCGATGAACAGCAGGTACGCGCCGAACATCAGCAGCCACCCGATCAGGAAGTCGGGGTACAGCCTCCACTCCGTCCAGGAGAAATTCTCGACGGGGTGGAGCAGCAGGGCGAGCGCGGGGAACATCATCACAACACCTGGGGAACGGAAATGTTGAAGTTCAAATGTTCAATGTTGAATCACAGGGGATCCGCGCAGTTGCCACGCCCTCTCTGCCGATCCCCCGAGACGGTCATCATGATGGAAACACTGTCTCAGCGCCGATCATGGAGCCGGGCCGTCACCCTTGAACGACTATCCGCAGATTACGCAGATTCCGCGGATTTCAACGTGCCAATCCGCGAAATCCGCGAAATCTGCGGATCCCCCTCCCGCTGGATCTTTCCTCTCACGGTCGAAACGCGGGCGACTCCAGTATTTCAACACTCAACATTCAACATTCACCATCGAGCATTCGCGTCAGCGCAGCGGGTGCAGCACGTGGTACAGCAGGATCAGCGACACGATCACCAGCACGCCCAGCGTGAAGGGGAAGAGAAAGATCCCGGTGAAGGCGCGGCTGTCGTACTTCAGGTGCATGTAGAACATCACGACCAGGATGAACTTGGCCGCGGAGAGCACCAGGATCAACGGCGCCGCGATGCCACCGAGCTGGTCCTCCACGTAGTAGGCGGCGATTTCGATCGCCGTGAGGATCGTGAGCACCACACCGATGTAGATGTAGGTGCGGTTTCCCGGGTGCGTATGCTGATCATGCATGATTTCGCGGGTCTCACTGCTCATCATACCTCTACGGGATCAGGTACACGAGGGGGAAGATCACGATCCAGACAACGTCCACGAAGTGCCAGTACAGGCCTGCAAGCTCCACGTTCAGCGACTTCTCGGGCCCGAGCCGCCCCTTGATCGCGAGCACCATCAGCGTCAGCAGGTAGATCACCCCCACCAGCACGTGCGCTCCGTGGAAACCCGTCAGCGTGTAGAAGGTGGATCCGAACAGGTTGGTGCTGAGCGTCAGCCCCATCCCCCAGAAGTGCGTGAACTCGTAGATCTGGAAGCCCAGGAAGATGCTCCCCAGGAACGCCGTCATCCCCAGCCAGAGAATCGCGCCCTTCCGGTTGTTGCGCTGCACCGCCGCAAGCGCCAGCACCATTGCCAGCGAGCTCATCAGCAGGATGAAGGTGCTGAGCGAGGTCAGCGGGATGTCCAGGATGCCGGGTGACACCGTGCCGTCCGGCAGCACCGTGTCGTGCGGGTACGGCCCCGTGAGGCTGTTCCCCTTGTACGCCATGTAGGTGGCGATGAGGCCTCCGAACAGGACGCACTCGGACCCGATGAAGGTCCAGAACGCCATCTTCCGGCTGTCCAGCCCGGTCGAGGTGTCGAGATGAGCCGGGTCGGCAGCGTGGGCCGCGGCAGCGTGATCCATTGGCAACGGAACGGGTAACGGTTGAACAGGTGCGCAGGAGCCGGCCGGATCGAAATCCGGCCGGGTGTCTCCTCAGTGCCCCGAGTGGCCGGGCTCGAATGCGAACGCGAAGGCCGCGCCCAGGATCATCAGACCGCCCACGACGGCCACGCCCCAGTGCACCAGCCACCCGCCGAAGAACAGCGTGATCGCGAAGGCCAGGATGATCGGCCAGAGCGACGGTGGCGGCAGATGGATGCCCAGGTCGTGCGCCGACATCTTGCTCTCCTCCTCCGCAACCTCGAACGAGGCGACCTCCACTCCACCGATCGTCACGTGATCAGTGTCCTCTTCGCGGCGCCCGTGCGGGATGCCGGCGTCCAGGTTCGGGTCACCCTCCCACAGCGGCATGCGGCTGTGCACCACCGGGATCTCCCGGAAGTTGTGCTCCTCCGGGGGCGACGGGATCGACCACTCCAGCGTCGCTGCGCCCCACGGGTTCGGGCCGGCGAGCCGCCCCTTCTTCCATGCGGTCACCAGGTTGTACGTGAAGATCAGCGTGCCGATCGCGAGGATGTACGAACCGATCGTTGCGATCAGGTTCATCTCGTTGAACCCGAGGCCGTCCGCGTAGGTGAAGATGCGGCGCGGCATACCATGCAGCCCGAGGAAGTGCATCGGGAAGAAGGTCAGGTTCATTCCCACGAAGGTGAGCCAGAAGTGGACGTGGCCCAGCTTCTCGTTCAGCAGGCGACCGAACATCTTCGGATACCAGTAGTAGATACCCGCCCACAGCCCCATCACCGTGCCGCCGAAGAACACGTAGTGCAGGTGCGCCACCACGAAGTACGTGTCGGTCTGCTGCAGATCCGCAGGCGCGGCCGAGTGCATCACCCCCGAGATCCCGCCGATCGTGAACGTCACGATGAACGCCGTGGCGAACATCATCGCGCTCGAGAAGCGGATCGATCCACCCCAGAGCGTCGCCAGCCAGTTGAAGATCTTGATCCCGGTCGGGATCGCGATCAGCATCGTGCTCACCGCAAAGAAGGAGTCGGCGATCGGACCGAGACCCACCGCGAACATGTGGTGGCTCCACACGCCCCAGCCCAGCCACCCGATCAGGATGGCCGAGAACACCATCACGTTGTAGCCGAACAGCGGCTTCCGCGAGAAGGTCGGCAGCACCTCCGATACCATGCCGAAGATCGGCAGGATCAGGATGTACACCTCCGGGTGACCGAACATCCAGAACAGGTGCTGCCAGAGCACCGGGTCGCCACCCTTGGTCACGTCGTAGAACGTCGTCCCGAAGAAGCGGTCGAACATCAGCTGGGTGAACGCCATCGTGATGATCGCCATCGCAGTCAGAAGCAGCACCGCGGTGATCAGCGTCATCCAGGTGAAGATCGGCATCCTCATCAGGCGCATCCCCGGCGCCCGGAAGTTGAGGATCGTCACGATGAAGTTCACCGCCGAGATGATCGACGAGATGCCGAGAACCTGCAGACCCAGGACGTAGAAGTCCATGTTCGGCCCGGGCGAGTACGCCGGACTCGTCAGGTTCGCGTAGGCGAACCACCCGGCATTCGGCAGCGTCGCATTCAGCCAGCCGAGGTTGATCAGGATCCCGCCGAAGAAGTAGATCCAGTACGAGAGCGCGTTGAGTCGCGGGAAGGCGACGTCACGCGCTCCGATCTGGAGCGGGATCATGTAGTTGAAGAACGCGGCGGTCAGTGGCATCAGCGCCAGGAAGACCATGGTCACCGCGTGCATCGTGAACATCTGATTGTAGAAGTCCGCGGACAGGAGCCGCAGGTTCGGCGCAATCAGCTGTGTCCGCACGAGAAGCGCTTCCACTCCCCCGACCAGGAAGAAGAAGAACGCGCTCCAGAAGTAGAGGATCCCGATCCTCTTGTGGTCCACCGTCGTGATCCACGACCAGATGCCGGTCGCGTGCTTGTGATCGGCGTGGGCGGGTGCCGCCGCAGTAGCTGTCGCTGCCATTCCGACTCCCTAGTAAAGCGTCTGCAGGTAGGCGACGATGTACCGGATCTCCTGCTCGCTGAGGCCGAGTGACGGCATCAGCGATCCCGGCTTGATGTCCTGCGGCCGATCGATCCAGTGGAACATGTTCTCGGCGTTGTTGTCCATGATCCCCGCCGCGATGGTGCTGCGCCGCGCCATGTGCGTCAGGTTCGGCCCGGCGCGTCCGAACTGCGCCGGCGTTCCGTCGATGATGTGACAGCCCGCACAGGCACCCTGCGTGGTGAGCTGGCGCCCGATGATCACCGCGGAGTCGGTCGGCTCCACCGCGGGACGCGCCTCGTTGGCGAGCCAGCGCTCGAACTCTGCGGGCTCGTGGGCGATCAGGCGCATCTTCATGAGCGCGTGGCTCTCTCCGCAGAACTCCGCGCACTGGCCCAGATAGACGCCCGGCTCGTTGGGCGTGAAGACGATGCGGTTGACCCGGTTCGGGATCATGTCCCGCTTGCCGCCCATCTGCGGAATCCAGAAGGAGTGCAGCACGTCGGCGGCGGTGATGCGCAGTTCGACGGTGCGGCCAACGGGCACGTGCACCTCATTGGCCGTTACCACCGTGTCACCGTTCTCCAGCGGGTAGCGGAACTCCCACCACCACTGGTAGCCGATCACATCGATGGGGAGCGATCCGGGAGGCGCCTCCGCCTGGGTGACGAAGATGGTGCGGACGGTGGGTACGGCGATGATCGCGATCAGGATCGCCGGGATCAGCGTCCAGGCGAGCTCCAGCTGCGTGTTGCCGTGCACCGGCTTCGGCGGCGGCGCGCCCGGCTGATGGCGGAAACGAACCAGGATGTACGCGAGAATCGCGAACACGATGATCGCAACGCCCACACCGAGGTAGATCGTGAGCCACTGCAGCCGATCGATCGCCTCTGCGTAGTCCGACTGCGGCACCAGCGACGTCTGCGGGAACCGCTCGGTACCGCCGCAGGCGCCCAGCAGCGCCACCGCCGCGAGGGGAAGGATCCGCGTGAACCTCGCGCGCATCCGCCTCAGGACCGGAGGGACCCGGAACGGTGCCGCTGTGGAGCCTGGCTTCTCGGCTCCCCGCCGGGTGGGTTCCGCACGTGACATCATGACGGTGAGGGCTCGGTGTCCGTATAAGGTGTAAGTTTTTCCGCGCGCGACAACGCTGCCCATCCGGGGCAGGCGAGGCGCATTATACCCCGGCCCGTCGTACGGCGCCAGACCTTATGGGGCTTACCGGAGGGTCCCCAATCTAGGTGCGGCCTGCTTTCCAGTCACGTAGCGATCTGCCGGACGCGACGTGGGGAGATCCCCCACACTGCCCTTCCGACGGTCGCCGCGGAAGGGATCTCGAACTCCGCACACCGTGGGCGGAGCGCCTCCCGCAGAAAAAAGTGAACCCGCTCCGGGGGGGCGGGTTCACCCGTCGTCCTTGGCGAGCGAAGGGCCAGCGTAGGGCCCCGGTCGAGTTCGCTCTCCGGTCGCAAGGCACGCGAAGCGTAGGACCTTGCCGGCTTCCGGAGCTCAGCCAGCCGGTGGCGGCGCGGGAGTCCCCGGTACGGGCGAAGCGGCGAGCACCTCGTGGTCCACGGCACGCCGGCCCTGCATCGCTCCGCGCAGCACGTCCTGCATGTCCACTCCCAGGCCGCTGGAAAGCTGCTCGATCATGGAGAGAATCGCCGCCGGCTTCTGGTTGGCGACACGTGCCACTCCCTCGCCATCGCGGTCCAGCACCACCAGCTTGTCGATCGTGATCTCGTCCATCGACTCGGCGGCACGCTGGAACATCTCCGGCAGCTTCTCGGCGAGGTAGACGCGGAGCGCATGGTCACCGCCCTCCACCATCCGCTGCATCAGCGCCTCGAACACCATGACCTGCGCCATTCCGCGCTCGCGGATCAGCGCGGCCTCTCCCTCGGCCTTCAGCTCGGCGGCGCGCCGGTCCGCCTCGGCCGGCTCGATCACGTCGGCACGAAGGCGCTGTTGCTGCATGTCCACGCGAGCGATCTCCAGTCGCTGCTGCGCGACGACCTCGGCGCGCTCCGCTTCCGCGACGGCGACCTTCTCCTTGGACGATGCCTCCTGCTGAAGCTCGGCCTGCCGTACACGCAGCGCGTTCTGCGCCTCCGCCACCTTGAGCGCCGCTTCGGCCCGTGCCACCTCGGAACGACGGTTCGCCTCGGCCTGGGCCTCCGCAATCGCAACGGAAGCCTCCGCCTCCGCGATCTCGGCCTCACGCCGCGCCTGTGCTTCCTTGGCGCGGGTCTCCGCCTGCCGCTGCGCCTCCGCGGCGATCGCTTCCTGCGCCAGTCCGATCTGCCGGATCTTCAGATCGTTCTCCGCTTCGCTGATCGCGATGGATGCCTGCGCGTTCGCCACCTCGCTTCGCCGCCGCGCCTCCGCCTCGCTCTCCAGTCGCTCCGCGTGACGCTCCGCCTCGGCAACGGCTGCGATTCGCAGGATCTCCGCGTTCTTCGCCCGACCGATCGAGTCCAGATAGCTTACCCGATCCGTCACGTTCTGAATCTTCAGCATGTCAAGCTGCAGACCCAGCCGCTGCAGATCCGAGTCGGCCTCCTCGATCAGCTCGTTGGCGAACTTCAGCCGATCCTCGTTCACCTCCTCCGGAGAGAGGGTGGCCAGCACGCCGCGGAGGTTGCCCTCGAGTGTGTCCTTCGCGATCCGATAGATCTCGGAGAGCTCCAGGTCCAGCAGCCGCTCGACCGCATTGTTGAACACCTCCGGCGGATCCGATGCGATCTTCACGTTCGCGATCCCCTGCACCTCCAGCGGGATCCCGCCCTTCGAGAAGGCGTTCTCCACCTTCACCTCGATCGGGATGGTGCGCAGCGGCATCCGGCTCACCCGCTCGATCAGCGGCACCCGGAACGTCCTGCCGCCTCGCACGATCCGGTACCCGGACTTGCGCCCGGTGAGCACCACTGCCTCGTTCGGCTCGGCGATCACGATCAGCTGACTCACCGTCAGCAGCATCACGACGATCAGTCCCAGAACTACGAGACCTGCGATCAGGGCTGTCTCCATGGCTACAACACCTCCACTTCAGGAAGGAAGAAATGCCGCGGGGGTGACCAGAGCCGTATCCCCCTCCATCTCGACGATTACCACGGTGCTTCCGCGCGGGCACTCCGGGTCCGCCGAACCGTAGAGGCGCGCCAGCAATTCCAGCTCGCGCCCCTCGCTCACCACCAGCACCTTGCCCCGCTGCCCGCCGGTCACCGGCACGACCACGCGCGCCGGAAGACCCGAGAGGTGGTCTGAACTGGTCGCCACGACCCCACTCTCCGTTTCCCGCAACCACCCGTAAAGCATCGCCGCGGATCCGGAGGCGATCACGCCCGTGGCCACCGCCCAGACCAGGGTCGCCATCGTTCCGGTCTCAGTGATCAACCCCACCAGGAACCCGGTGGCACCGAAGCCGGCCATGAAATAGGAGAGGGCGCGCACGGAGAAGAACTCGTGCGCCATCGTGCCGCCATCCGGGCCCTCCACCCCCTCGCCGTCCGAACCTGCGAGCGAGAAGAGGAGGAGGCCGCCGCCAACGATGAGGCAGAAGAGATAGAACGGGAGCATCCGGTGTACCTCTGCAGAGGTGGCGGGCCGTCGAGCGGGGAAACACCCGTTCTCCGACCCGCAATATAGTCTCGACCACCCGCCAATCGCCACCCTCATGGCGAGCGGGTTGACGTCTACGCCCGCTCCTCGATGGCGGCCCGGGAGAGCCGCATCACATCGTCCAGCATCGGCTCGGTGAGGCGCCCGGTGAAGGTGTTCTGCTGGCTGGGATGGTAGGAACCGATCAGGACCAGATCGGCCACTCGAGCGAGCGCGCCGTGCCCGAAGCGAGGCAGCGGGCGCGGGATCTCCCGGCCGGATGCGCGCAGCACCCGTATTGCCTGGTCCCACCCGAACCCACCGAGGCAGAGGATCGCGCGCAGGCGAGGGAGCGCGGCGAGTTCCCGGAGCAGGAAGGGCTGGCAGCAGTCCCGCTCGCCGGGAGACGGCCTGTTGTCCGGGGGAGCGCACTTCACCGCGGCGGTCACCCAGGCGTCCCGGAGGGCGAGCCCGTCATCCGCGCTCACCGATGTCGGCTGGTTCGCAAATCCTGCCCTGTGGAGCGCGGCGAACAGCCAGTCTCCGGAGCGATCGCCGGTGAAGACCCTGCCGGTGCGGTTGGCGCCGTGAGCCGCGGGCGCCAGTCCGAGGACCAGGAGGCGCGCCAGCGGATCGCCGAAGCCCGGGACGGGGCGCGCCCAGTACTGCCACTCGGAGAAGGCGCGCCGTTTCTCGAGTCCAACTCGTTCGCGCCACTCCACCAGTCGAGGACACGCGCGGCAGCTCTCCACGTCCCGGCGGAGGATGTCGAGACTCATCGGCGAAGGTGTCAGAAATGGAAGCTCGCCTCCCCCCGAGCGGGGGAGGCGAGCCGCATGCCATGGATCGGAAGGGCGACGTGGCGGCGGGTCAGCAGTCCGCGCAGCGCTCCGACGTGGGAGCGGGCGCCGGAGTCGCGGGTGCGCTCGACCGATCGGGCGCCGCCCGTGTCGCGGCCTCGCCCGATGGCGACGCCGTCCGAACCGACGTCGATGCCCCATCCCCACCCGGGATGCCACGCTCCTGCGGCTGACCGCGCGGTCCCCGCACCGGTCCCGCTTCCCCGCTGCCTGGCGTCGTGCCGGCGCGGCGCGCGGTTCCACTCCGCTCCACACCGGCACCGGCGCGTCGCATCTCCCCTCCGTCGCCCATCCGGCCACCCGGAGTGCGCCGTTCCCGTGCTTCCTGTCGCTCCTCCATCTGGGAACTCGTGCGCACCCGTTCCTGCAGCCCGCTCCTCCCCTCCGGCGCCGGCCGCCGCCGTGGCACGATCTCCACACCCGGGGCGGGCGTCTGCGCGCTGTCGGTGCGCTCCGTCGGGACCTCGTTCTGCTGCATGCAGAAGGTGCGGTATGCAAGCGCCACGTACTCGAGCCGCACGTATGTCTGGTACCCGTTGCAGTTCAGCAGCACGGAGCGGCCGTCCGGGTCACGCGCAAGCGCCTGCGGCCAGTGCACGTACAGATCACTCGTCCAACTGCCATCGTCGGCCATGCTCGGCAGCACCGTCTCCGCCAACCGCTCCATCGTCTGATACGGGCTGTAGGCGGCCCAGTGATTCCCCAGCGCACTCCGCAGGCCCATCCCGTACGCGCCGAGCCGGTCCAGGTTCATCGGCTGCTCCGACGCGATCAGCAGGTAGAAGGTAGGTCCCTGCAGCACGCCGTGACCGTACGTCGGAAGGTAGATATCCCGGCCGGCAAACCGCTGGCTTCCCAGATGCGCCCGGCCGGAGAAGGCGTACCCGCTGCTCCTCCCGCTACCCGGGTAAGGATACACCAGCGACGTGCCGCGGCCTGGCATCACCTCGAAGATCGCCACGTAGGCGGGGCGGTTCAACTGGAACCCGAGCCCGCCGCCGAGCTCCGGGCCGGAGACGAAGGCACGAAGCGGCTCATACCCACCACCATGGGTTCCACTCCCTGCCGGAAGCGCGCACGCGGCAAGGGTGGTCAGCAGGGCTGCCACTACGAACGGTGCTCTCATTCCGACCTCCTGTGGAGCGATCGAATTTCGTCACTGCGCGGGGTGCCTAATGCAGCAATTACAGGTCCATCGGCGGCGGAACATCGTTGATCGATGCAACCAAACCAGTTGACGCTGTTCCGGGGGACATGTATGGATTCTTCGACGTCCCATGCAACGGACGAACGCTGTCTCCACACGAGGACAATCAGCCCCGTGACGAGAGCGCCAGCGCCACCCACCCGGCGAGAAGCGCCACGCCGCCGATTGGCGTGATCGCGCCCAGCCAGCGTACGCCGCTCAGCGTCAGGATGTACAGGCTGCCGGAGAAGATCACGATCCCGGCGGTGAAGAGCCACCCGGCCCACGTCGCGCTGCCACCCGGCCACTGGCCGGCTGCCCAGGCGGCCGCGAGCAGGGCGAAGGCATGGTACATCTGGTATCTCACCCCGGTCTCGAACACGGCGAGGTATTCGGGCGTCAGGCGGTCGCGGAGCGCATGGGCTCCGAATGCCCCCGCCGCCACCGCGAGCAGTCCGAAGGTGCAGCCGAGGATCCAGAATGTTCTCATGACCCGGAACCGTCTCCTGGTTTTGGGGACTCGGTGGAGCGGTGCAATGTAGGATGCATCGGCCACCGACGCACGGACAGAGGTGGCCGGGCCTCCCGGCCGACCGCCCTGCCAACGCGGATGCTTGTTCACAAGTTGTTGTCAGCACGGGTGTTATGGTATCGCCGGGTCCGGGAATGCGATTTGCAGATGCTGCTCCGTAGCAATCCCTTTCAACCGCGAGCGGAACGTACATGTCCGAGCACCAGCGAGGAATCTCCGGCCTGCGCCGGGAACACCCCGTCTTCTTCTGGGGGACGGTCGCACTTCTCCTCCTGCTACTGACCGCCACGACCGTGGTCGGTACCCGTGTGCCTCAGTACCGGTCGGACGCGGCGATGCTGGACGAGATGATGACGGAGACGGAGCGGGAGGTACGGGACCGGGTGCTCGAGTCACGCGCGCGCCGGACCCAGATGGCGGTGGCGCTGATGCAGCGCGAGTTGCGGATCAAGTCGATGCAGGAGCAGGGGATCCATCTCGCGATCAGTACCGACGACTCCACTCTGTATCTGCGCCACGGACCGGCGACGCTGCGGCAGGCGCGGATCACGATCGGCCCGGATTCGGTGGTTCGGGCTCCTGACGGACGTGAGTGGCGGTTCATCCGGGCCCTCGGCGAGCGGCACCTGGCGGAGAAGTCACAGAACCAGACGTACACGATTCCCGAGTGGGTATTCGTCGGGCAGGGGACCGCGGTACCTGCGGAGGAGGACCGGCGGGTGCAGGGCGCACTCGGCCGGTATGTGCTCAGGTTGGACGATGGCACGGAGATCTACAGCCAGCCGGAGCGCGGTCCCTACGTGGATCAGGTGAAGCCGGCCTCCTACGCGGCCTCCGAATCGGACCTGCGCGCGATCTTCGACGCCATACGGGTGGACATCCCCGTCTACATCTACTGAGGAGCGGCTCGCGATGGACGAACGCAGAACCAGGTCGGGTACGCCCGAGCGCCGCAACCAGGCGCCGCCGGGACGGCTGAGACGGATCACGCACGACTACCGCGCGGCCGTGCTGCTGTTGATCGGCGTGCTCGTGGTCGGTGCGGTACTCTTCGCGGCGACTGCCGCCTGGGCGGTCAACGAGCGCTTCAAGCGCGACGTGGCGGAGATCGCGTATACACGTGACGCGCGATCGCTGCAGTTCCTCGCGCAGCAGGAGTCGCGGCAGCTGGAGCAGCTCAGCGATACCATGGCGCGCCTCGAGGAGCGGAGCCGTGCCGAGGTGCCGGCCAACCGCGCCTACCTCGTGGTATCCATCGCCGAGCGGCGCATGTGGTACCTGCAGGGTAGTGATACCCTCTTCACCGCGCCGGTCGCCGTGGGCTCCGGTCAGACGATGGTGATCAACGGCCGTACCCAGCGCTTCCAGACTCCTCGGGGGCAGATGACGATCACGCACAAGGAACGTGATCCGATCTGGGTTCCGCCGGACTGGCACTACCATCGGATCGCTCGCGAGCGGGGGCTGCAGGTGGTCAACATGAGCAACGCTCCGCGCGACGCGCTCGCCCGCTTCCCGGCCGGGCGGGAGCCCATCGCGGACGGAAAGATCTACATCCCGCCGTGGGGGAGCGCGCAGCGCAGGCACACGGGCGTGCTCGGCGCCGCGAAGCTGGAGATGCGGGACGGGTACTACTTCCACGGGACCAACAACGAGGCGTCCATCGGCTCCGCCGCCTCGGCCGGCTGCATCCGCATGCGCCGCGATGACATCCTCTGGATGTACGAGAACGTTCCGGTGGGTACGGCGGTCTACATCTACTGAAGCCTTCCGGTGAACGAAAGCGAGCCACTCGCCCCCTCCCGGGGCGGGCGGCTCATCACGTTGTGCTCACTTCCGCGCGATCCACCTGGAGCGGGCGGACGGCGCGTTCTAGCCCTTCGGCAGACGGATCTCCGGCTTCTGCGGATGTTCGCGGTAGAGCACGATGGTGCGCCCGATGGTCTGCACGTGCTCCACGCCCTCCATCCGCCCGGCGATGATCGTCCCGGCCTCGCGCGCCGGAACCGGCGAAGCCTCCTGGACCTTGACCTTCAGGAGCTCGCGCGTGTTGAACGCGTCCTCCACTGCACGGATTGCCGAGTCGGTCACCCCCTCCTTCCCGACCTGGAAGATCGGCTTCAGGTGATGCGCCGCCGACCGGAGGTGCGCCCGCTGCTTGGCTGTCAGTGTCACTCGCTGCTCCCTCGTTGATGTCTCAGCGGCCGCGCCGCGCTCCACCGGGTCCGGGAAGCGCGACCGTGGCCGTGTCGTCGCAGTTCACCACCTGTACCATGCCGCCCGCCATGACGTACTCGGCGCCCGGATGCTCCCGGCTCCGCACCCGGTACTGCGGCTGCTCGGCGACCTCCCGCTGGACGAGGCCGACGATCTCACCCTCCACCTGACCCGTCTTGCGGCTCCGGGCGCACATCCCGACCGCCCGCGGATCGGGAACCGAGTCCGAAAGGATCATCTCCGGTAGTTCCGCAGTGGTTCCGCGTGCGGGTCTCGACCGGCTGACCAGCAGGGTGACCCCGAGCATCAGCAGGATCGCACCCGCCCACACCAGCCGGCGCCTGCCCGATAGAATTCCCATGTCGCTCCCGGGGGTCGGCTCCCCTTCCCGACCGCCGCCGCTGCGGCGTGCGATCCGGTGGGAGCATGATTCAATCCCCGAACGAAATTCCCAGCTGGCGTGCGGTGGTGACGGCGTCGCTTTCGCGACCGACCGTCTTCAGTCCGCTCACCGCCTCGCTGAGAGGAACGGGGCCGATGTGCTGACCCTGCAGGGCAACCATCGTACCCAGCTGCTCCTCCCGGATGCAGCGAACCGCCGCCGCTCCGAATCGAAGCGCGATGTTGCGATCGTAGGCAATGGGCGATCCGCCCCGCTGGATATGCCCGAGCACCATCGAGCGGGTCTCCTTGCCGCTCGCCGCCTCGATGTCCGCGGCGATCCGGTCCGCGATGCCGCCGTACCGGCCGCTCCCCCCCACATAGCTCGGCTCGCCGCCCTGCGGGTGAGCGCCCTCTGCGACCACGATGATGCTGAAGCGCCGACCATGCTCATCCCGCTCCCGGATCTTCTCCACGATCCGCTCGATGCTGTACGGGATCTCCGGGATCAGGATCACGTCCGCGCCTCCTGCAAGCCCCGACTCCAGCGCGATCCATCCGGTGTGCCGCCCCATCACCTGCACCACCATGGCGCGCTGGTGCGACTCGGCCGTGGAGTGCAGGCGGCCGATCGCGTCGGTCGCCACTTCCACCGCCGTCTGGAACCCGAAGGTCATGTCCGTGGCCTTGAGATCGTTGTCGATCGTCTTCGGCACGCCGATCACCGGCAGCCCCTTCTCGTACAGCGCGTGCGCGATGGCCAGCGATCCGTCGCCGCCGATGGCGATCAGCGCGTCGATCTCCATCTCACGGAAACGGGAGACGATCTCGTCGGACCGGTCACTGGTGCCCCAGGTGCCGTCCGGCTTCCGCACCTCGAGCCCGAAAGGGTTGCCCCGCGTGGTGGTACCGAGGATCGTGCCTCCCAGATGGGTGATGCCCCGAACCGCCTGAGCGGTCAGCTGCACCAGCCCGGGCTCCCCGTCCACCTCCCCCTCCAGCAGTCCCGTGTATCCACGGCGAATGCCGAGCACCTCCCACCCGTTCTGCAGCGCCGCCAGGGTCGCCGCGCGAATCACCGCGTTCAGCCCCGGGGCGTCGCCTCCGCCGGTGTTGATCGCGATCCGTCGTATATGTCCCGTCGAGCCGTTCGTAGTCATGAGCCGTCTTCTGAAAGGTTCGTTTCTACCGGTCGTTCCTCGGTGCTCCGCCTCCGCTCTGCACCCGCATGCAACGCACAGACCGGCCTCGCGGGGGTAGGACTGTAGGGCGGCGGAGGCCGCTTGACAAGCGATCGGCGCTACGGGTATGCTCTGGGCGACCGATCCCGCCGATTCGAACCCGGAGAACTTGAGATGGTTACTGAAGATCAGGTCAGAAAGGCACTGCGTGGCGTCAAGGATCCCGAGCTCAACCTGGACCTGGTGGTTCTCGGGCTCATCTACGATATCAGGGTCAACGGAACCCATGTGGACGTGAGCATGTCGCTCACATCACCCGCATGCCCGGTCGCAGGCGAAATCGTGCACCAGGCGCAGCAGGCGGTGGAGGCGGTGGATGGCGTGGAGAGCGCAGAGGTCGAACTGACCTTCTCGCCGCCCTGGACCGCGGACCGCATCCCGCCGATCATCCGCTCCGCCCTCGGGCTTTGAGCTCTGATCTCTGATCTCTGAGCTCTGAGCTCTGAATTCTGAAATTCTGAATTCTGAAATGTAGGGGATTCCCCTACCGCCAGTTCCGCGTTCCCCTTACAGACTGCGCCGCCGAGGAATCCTATCTTCGGCGGCGTATCCTGTATCATTTCAAACGAGATCCCGGGAGCTGCGGATATGAAGGTCTGGAGCAGAGGTGTGGCGGCGCTGGTGCTGGCGATGACGGTGGCGGCGTGCGGTGGCAGCGAGCAGACGGCGACGGCGGAGCCTGCGGCCGCTGCTCCCGCGGCGGCTGAGGCCCCCGGTGCCGCCACCACCGGTCAGGTGATCGAGGTGCGGATGACGATGGCCAACGGCGGTCGCTTCGAGCCGGAAGCGGTGACGGTGCGCCCGGGCGACGTGGTGCGATTCATCAACGTGGACAACGTACACAACATCAGCTTCCCGGCCGACAAGAACGCCGGCTTCGCTGACCTTCCGGCGGCGAGCCCGTACCTCACGGCTCCCGGACAGACCTGGGATCTCGTGGTGGACCTCGCGCCGGGGACCTACACCTTCCAGTGCGACCCGCACGTCCCGATGGGGATGTTCGGCACGCTCACGGTGCAGTAGCACGGTCACGGAAGGTTGTCGGTATCGCCGGGCCGCGGAGATCATCCGCGGCCCGGCTTTCGTTTGTCAGGGACCGCTGCCGAGCTCGCACCCGGTCACCCTGCATCCCCCGGCCGCTGTCCGCGGCATGCGGATTGCCGCCCTCTACCGCGACCGTGACGCGCGCGGGTTTCCGCGTCCCCTCCAACCTCCTCAGCGAGACGATCAACCATGCTGATTCGCAGAGGCATGACGGGCCTGGGAGCCCTGCTCCTCCCCGTTTTCCTCACCGCCTGCCCCGGCGACAGACCCGATCCGGATCCGGCCACGCAGCCGGGAGTTCAGCCACCCGCCACGCAGCCTGCCGCGGGAGCGCCGCAGCAGGCGCCGCAGGTGACCGCCGGACCGCTTCCCGCCGGCGTTACCCAGGAGATGGTGGAGCAGGGACGGCAGGTATTCCATGGTCAGGGAATCTGCTTCACCTGTCATGGTCAGAACGGCGTTGGCACCCAACTCGGGCCCAGCCTGGTGGACGGTCAGTGGCTCTGGGTCACGTCGGATGGTGACCGCTTCACGCAGATGGAGACGGTGATCCGCACCGGCGTACAGCAACCGCGCGAATACCCTGCGCCGATGCCGCCGATGGGAGGTGTGAGCCTCAGCGACGAACAGGTTCGCTCCATCACCGCCTACGTGTACTCGCTGGATCCGGCGGCGGGACGATAGGGATACCCTCTCTGCCCGCAGATTACGCGGATTTCGCAGATCGGCTCGGATGAAATCCGCGAAATCCGCGAAATCCGCGGACAGGGGTAGGCACCTGACTCAACCGGTCCCCCGATCCTGTGGTCGGCCGACCCGGCTCATAGCACACGCTCGCCACGTTCGGCCCCCTGTCATTCCGGGCGTTCGGCCCCCAGTCAGTCCGAGCGAAGTCGAGAGCCTGCCCTGAGCGCAGCCGAAGGGAATCCCTCTCCGTTCCCCGCCCACGCGCCGCCGGTGAAGACCTCGCGCTGCCCGCAGATCGCTTTGACCTGGCCAGCGCCCCGGCGGATCCCCCTCATCTGCCGGTGGCGGGCAGCTCGCGGAATTCGTTGGGGGAACGCAGACTGCCCCCTCCGCCAGAGAAGGCGAAGGGGGCAGTCTGCTATACGTGGATCGGCGGCGACGTACTCTCCCACCGGGGTAACCCGGCAGTACCATCCGCGCTGCGGGGCTTAACTTCCGAGTTCGGAATGGGATCGGGTGATCCCCCGCGCCATAGCCACCGATCACGAGAAAAAGCAATCGGAGTTCGAGGGTACTTCCATGGGTTGTCTGGGTCCAGCACTTCACACCTGGATTTGCGTGTCCTGGATGCGGTTCGTGTTTTGATAAACTACGGACCGGTCAAGCCACACGGGCCCTTAGTACGGCTCGGCTGCACGTGTCGCCACGCTTCCACCTGCCGCCTATCAACGTGGTGGTCTCCCACGGCCCTTCAGGGGTCTTACGACCCGGGAGGACTCATCTTGGGCGGGGCTTCCCACTTAGATGCTTTCAGCGGTTCTCCCGTCCCGACATAGCTACCCGGCACTGCCGTTGGCACGACAACCGGTACACCAGAGGTCGGTCCGTCCCGGTCCTCTCGTACTAGGGACGGCTTCCCTCAATCCTCCAACGCCCACGACGGATACAGACCGAACTGTCTCACGACGTTCTGAACCCAGCTCGCGTACCGCTTTAACCGGCGAACAGCCGGACCCTTGGGACCTTCTCCAGCCCCAGGATGCGATGAGCCGACATCGAGGTGCCAAACCGCCCCGTCGATGTGAACTCTCGGGGGCGATAAGCCTGTTATCCCCGGCGTACCTTTTATCCGTTGAGCGACGGCCCTTCCACACAGAACCGCCGGATCACTAAGGCCTGCTTTCGCACCTGCTCGACTTGTAGGTCTCGCAGTCAAGCTCCCTTCTGCCTTTACGCTCTGTAAGCGCGATTGCCGACCGCGCTGAGGGAACCTTTGCGCGCCTCCGCTACCTTTTAGGAGGCGACCGCCCCAGTCAAACTGCCCGCCTGACACGGTCCTTCGCCCCGCTTCAGGGGCGCCAGGTTAGATCTCCAACATCACCAGGGTGGTATTTCACCGGTGGCTCCACGAGGCTGGCGCCCCCGCTTCATAGCCTCCCACCTATGCTACACAGATGGTGCCGAAGACCAATGTCAGGATGCAGTAAAGGTGCACGGGGTCTTTTTGTCCTGTCGCGGGTACTCGGTATCCTCACCGAGACTCCAATTTCGCCGAGCTTGTGGAGGAGACAGCGCCCAAGTCGTTACGCCATTCGTGCAGGTCGGAACTTACCCGACAAGGAATTTCGCTACCTTAGGACCGTTATAGTTACGGCCGCCGTTTACCGGGGCTTCGATTCAGAGCTTCGCGCTTGCGCCGCTAACCCCTCCTCTTAACCTTCCGGCACCGGGCAGGCGTCAGTGCCTATACGTCGTCTTGCTCGACTTTGCAGACACCTGTGTTTTTGCTAAACAGTCGCTTGGGCCGATTCTCTGCGGCCTCCTTTCGGCTCCCTCCGCAAGGGAGTTCACCTAATCCCAGGCTCCCCTTCTCCCGAAGTTACGGGGACATTTTGCCGAGTTCCTTCTCCACAAGTCACTCGAGCACCTGAGGCTTCTCGCCTCGCCTACGTGTGTCCGTTTACGGTACGGTCACAAGATATACTCCCCACCGAGGCTTTTCTCGGCAGCCGGCTCCAACAGACTCAGGACCTCCGAAGAGATCCTTCGCACTCGGGTCTCGGCTACCCAGGGCCTTTTCTCTCCCGGGAACGCCTACCCCCTTAGACCGGGACAACCGTCGCCCGGCTCCGCCTTCGCTCCTGCGTCCCCCCTGCGGGTGATAACGCATACCCTGTGGTTCAGGAATGTTCACCTGATTCCCATCGTCTACGCCCTTCGGCCTCGACTTAGGGACCGACTAACCCGGGGCGGATGAGCCTGGCCCCGGAACCCTTAGGCTTTCGGTGCGAGGGATTCTCACCCTCGTTCTCGCGTACTCATTCCGGCATCCTCACTTCTGGCCGCTCCACGGGAACCGTTCCCAGGCCCGCTTCTTCGCTACCAGAACGCTCCCCTACCATCCGATTCTATCCCGAAGGAGAATCGAATCCGTGGCTTCGGCGTCGAGCTTGAGTCCCGACCATTATCCGCGCAGACGCACTTGACTGGTGAGCTATTACGCACTCTTTCAAGGAATGGCTGCTTCTAAGCCAACCTCCCAGTTGTCTGTGCACATCCACATCGTTTCTCACTGAGCCCGCACTTTGGGGCCTTAGCCGACGGTCTGGGTTCTTTCCCTCTCGCGAGACGCACATTATCGCGCGTCCCACTGTCTCCCGGAGTCCATCTCATACGGCATTCGGAGTTTGATAGGAGTTGGTAAGCGGTGAAGCCCCCGCGTCCTTTCAGTGCTCTACCTCCGCCAGACATGCCTCCCAGGCACTACCTCTATAGTTTTCGGGGAGAACCAGCTATCTCCGAGCTTGATTGGCCTTTCACCCCTACCCACAGCTCATCCCAACACTTTTTCAACAGTTAACGGGTTCGGACCTCCACTCGGTGTTACCCGAGCTTCATCCTGGCCATGGGTAGATCGCTTCGGTTTCGGGTCTACCGCCACGTACTTACTACGCCCTTGTAGACTCGCTTTCGCTTCGGCTCCGCGCCTGAAGCGCTTAACCTCGCACGTGACGAGTAACTCGCCGGATCATAATGCAAAAGGCACGCAGTCAGGAGCGACCCCTCGAAAGAAGCCCTCCCTCCTACCGCTTGTAGGCACACGGTTTCAGGATCTATTTCACTCGCCGCCAGGCGTGCTTTTCACCTTTCCCTCACGGTACTGGTTCACTATCGGTCACGGACGAGTATGTAGCCTTGGAGGGTGGTCCCCCCAGATTCCGACAGGATTTCTCGTGCCCCGCCGTACTCAGGTACCGAAGCCACACGGCCGATGTCATGTTTCGCCTACGGGACTCTCACCCGTCTCGTGGAGCGTTCCAGCCCACTTCGGCTACACGCCCGTGCTCGCGCGGGACAATGCCCCGCTTCGGCCCTACAACCCCGGAACGCATGCGCCCCGGTTTGGGCTCCTCCCCTTTCGCTCGCCGCTACTCAGGGAATCTCGTTTGATTTCTTTTCCTGGAGCTACTTAGATGTTTCAGTTCGCTCCGTTGGCCTCCGTCTCCCTATGTATTCAGGAGCGGATGACGAGGCATGACCCTCGCCGGGTTTCCCCATTCGGGCATCACCGGATCAAAGCCTGCGTGCGGCTCCCCGATGCTTTTCGCAGCTTACCACGCCCTTCATCGCCTGTCCGTGCCTAGGCATCCCCCGTGCGCCCTTGTACGCTTGACCGGAATCGTCCAATTCTCACGACCCCGCACCCGACACCCGCCATCACTGACGGGTACGACACACGCGTCCAGGTGCTCTTCTGGACCTAAACAACCCATTTCCTACCCTCGAACCCGATTTGTCAACCATGACAACTCAGCCCTCGAGATCCACAACTGAGAACGATCCGACCCGCGCCGGTCCGACGCGTTCGACCTGTGAGCACTTTCTCCGAGAACTCCCCGGACAAGCCGGATCGCCCTTACTCGTCGCTCCAGAAAGGAGGTGATCCAGCCGCAGGTTCCCCTACGGCTACCTTGTTACGACTTCGCCCCAGTCATCGAGCTCGCCTTCGGCCGCTCCCTCCTTGCGGGTTGGGTCACGGACTTCGGGCGCTCCCGACTTCCATGGCGTGACGGGCGGTGTGTACAAGGCCCGGGAACGGATTCACCGTGGCGTAGCTGATCCACGATTACTAGCGATTCCAGCTTCATGCAGTCGAGTTACAGACTGCAATCCGAACTTAGACCGGGTTTTTCCGATTCGCTCCACCTCGCGGCATTGCAACGGTTTGTCCCGGCCATTGTAGCACGTGTGTAGCCCTGGGCGTAAGGACCATGATGACTTGACGTCGTCCCCACCTTCCTCCGGTTTATCACCGGCAGTCCCTGCAGAGTCCTCGGCATGACCCGTTAGCAACAGCAGATAAGGGTTGCGCTCGTTGCGGGACTTAACCCAACATCTCACGACACGAGCTGACGACAGCCATGCAGCACCTGTGCTAGAGTCCCGAAGGAGGCCCCGGCTTTCACCAGGGCTTTCTCTAGCATGTCAAGCCCAGGTAAGGTTCTTCGCGTTGCTTCGAATTAAACCACATGCTCCACCGCTTGTGCGGGCCCCCGTCAATTCCTTTGAGTTTCAGCCTTGCGGCCGTACTCCCCAGGCGGGGCACTTAACGCGTTAGCTGCGACACCGAAGGGGTCGATCCCACCCGGCATCTAGTGCCCATCGTTTACGGCGTGGACTACCAGGGTATCTAATCCTGTTCGCTCCCCACGCTTTCGCACCTCAGCGTCAGATCAGGCCCAGCAGGCCGCCTTCGCCTCTGGTGTTCTTCCGGATCTCTACGCATTCCACCGCTACACCCGGAATTCCGCCTGCCTCTACCTGTCTCCAGCCGACCCAGTATCCCCTGGCATGCACGGGGTTGAGCCCCGGCATTTCACAGGTAGACTTAACAGACCGCCTACGCGCGCTTTACGCCCAATAATTCCGAACAACGCTCGCACCCTCCGTATTACCGCGGCTGCTGGCACGGAGTTAGCCGGTGCTTCCTCTGGAGGTACCGTCAACCCGAAGGCATTTCCTCCCCGGGACCTTCGTCCCTCCTGACAGCGGTTTACACTCCGAAGAGCTTCCTCCCGCACGCGGCGTCGCTGCGTCAGCCTTTCGGCCATTGCGCAAGATTCCCCACTGCTGCCTCCCGTAGGAGTCTGGGCCGTATCTCAGTCCCAATGTGGGGGGCCATCCTCTCAGACCCCCTACGCGTCGTCGCCTTGGTGAGCCGTTACCTCACCAACTAGCTGATACGCCGCGAGCCCCTCCCTGCGCAGTGCCTTGAAGCACCTTTCCTCGCCCAGCCATGCGAGCCCGACAGAGCTCATGCGGTATTAGCCCGGGTTTCCCCGGGTTATCCCCCACACAGGGGCAGGTTGCTCACGTGTTACGCACCCGTTCGCCACTGAGCCACCCCCGAAGGAGTGACCCCGTACGACTTGCATGTGTTAAGCGCGCCGCCAGCGTTCGTCCTGAGCCAGGATCAAACTCTCCATAATCGAAGTAGCTTTGAACAGCTCCTGAAAAGAACCGGATCCGCAACGCCCCAAAGGGCGCCGACCCGGCGTTCTCACTTTGTTTATCCCCACCCGCGGCCTCGAGGAAGTGTCGCCTCGACCGCTTCTTCCGGGGACACGCCGGACAGCCCTCCAGAGGAAGACCACCCCGACGCAGATCGCTCTACGATCGTCTCTCTTGTGTTTCCCAAGAACCCGAGTTGTCAAATCAGCATGTCGCGGGGACCCTGCCCCGCCCTTCCCCAATTACGCCCCGCCAGTGCGACCCGGCGACTCGTGAACACCCCTCAAGCTAACCGCCCGTCCGTGACAGCCCTACAAACTAACCCCCTCGATCCGAGGGGTCAAGGGGTCGGCCGAAACCCAACCGGCGTTGCCTGCCCGTGTTCGAAGGGAGCCGCAAATGATACTCGGTTCGTTCCGGTCCGTCAACCCCTTCGCTGAACCCTGTGTCAAACGCGGATAGAAGTGTCCCCTGGTTTACACGGATTGAAATGTCCCCTGCTCGTGGTCGTGAGTTGGCGGCGCGCGGGTGCGCGCCGTACACTTGGAGCTCGGCTGGCAACCCGGGAGCCGCCAAGGGACCAGAACGGGACATGTCTGTGGCAACAGAGTTGGATGAGCGGCCGGTTGTGGTCGTCGGCGGCGGTGCCGCGGGGAGCATGGCGGCGATCTTCGCACTGGTAGCCGGTGCCCCGGTGCTGCTGCTGGAAGGCAGCCGGGACGGCGGCCGGAAGATCCTGATCAGCGGGGGTGGGCGCTGCAACGTGTTGCCGTCCGCGTTGCGGCCGGAGCAGTATTTCACCTCGTCGTCCGCGAACACTCTGAAGAAGATCCTTCTCTCCTGGCCGCTGGAGCACCAGCGGCGCTGGTTTGAGGATGATCTCGGCGTGCCGCTCGCGCTCGAGGAGGAGAGCGGTAAGCTGTTCCCCGTAAGCAATCGCGCGCGCGACGTGCGCGATGCGCTCGTGTCGCGTGTGCGCGAGATGGGCGGTCGCATCTGGTTCGATGCACGGGTGTCGGATCTGACGCCGGCCGCGCCGGGAGGGTGGGAAGTGGTGCTCGCGGATGGCAGGACGGTCGAAGCGGCGGCGGTGATCCTCGCGTCCGGTGGTCTGTCGGTGCCGCAGACCGGGAGCGACGGGTGGGGGCTCCGGACGGTAGAGCGGATGGGGCACACGGTGAACGCCACGTATCCGGCGCTGACGCCACTTACCTGTGAGCCACCGCGCCACGCGGAGCTGGCGGGTGTCTCGCTGGATGTGGAGGTCGGTGCGCCTCTGGAGAGGGGGCGGTTCGCAACCCGCGGTGGCTTTCTCTTCACGCATCGCGGCTACAGCGGCCCGTCCGTGCTGAACGTGTCGCACCTGGCGGTGCTCTCCCGCATGCGTGGTGGTGAGCGGCAGCGCATCGAGGTGGGGTGGACGCCGCTGGACCGGACTGCATGGGAGGCGCTGCTGCGGGATTCGCCCGGCGCAACGGCTGGTTCGGTTCTGCGCCGGCAGCTTCCCGACCGCCTGGCGGCCGCACTGCTCGCGGAGGCCGGAGTGGACGCTGCGCGCCCCCTCTCTCAGCTGCGGCGAGACGAGCGCCTGCGGCTCCTGGATGCGATCACCGCGTACGATCTTCCCTGGACCGGCGACGAGGGGTACAGAAAGGCCGAGGTGACCGGTGGCGGCGTGGCGCTGGGAGAGGTGGACCCCCGCACGCTGGAGAGCCGCCTCCTCCCCGGCCTCTTCCTCTGCGGTGAGATCCTGGACGCCTTCGGCCCCATCGGCGGCTACAACTTCGCCTGGGCGTGGGCGACCGGACGAGCCGCCGGCCTCGCCGCGGCCCGGAAGATCGATTTCCCCGAACTGCAGCGAGGATCATGAACCCCGGACAGGAGCTGAACCGGCTGGTGGAGGAGTTCCCGATCGTGGTGGAGGTGGACGTCGCCTGGGCCGACATGGACTACTTTCGACACGTCAACAACACGGTCTACTTCCGCTACTTCGAGACCGCGCGGATCGCCTACCTCGAGCGAATCGGATTCGCCGAGGAGCAGGAAGTCGCCGGTGTCGGGCCCATCCTGCACTCCACGCACTGCCGCTTCCGCCTTCCTCTCAGCTATCCGGACCGGGTGAGCGTCGGCGCCCGCACCGCGGGGCTGGGGAACGACCGGTTCACCATGGAGTACCGCCTGGTGAGCCACGCTCAGGGCGGAGTGGCGGCAGACGGGGGCGGGGTGGTCGTTTCCTACGATTACCGTTCCGGTCACAAGACCGACCTACCTCCGGGGGTGCGCGCCGCCATCGTGGCGCTGGACGGGATCGATCCCGACTGAGAATCCGGGAAAGCATCGGCCGGCGGCGTTTGAGCATCCGGGAGAGCACCGGTCGGAGGCGATGGAGGGCGGTTCCCGGAGCCGGCCCCTGGTGTGAAGCGGTTGCCTTATCCTTCGTTCAGGGCCATATTTAGCAGGCGGGAGTGCGCTGTTTCGCGTGCCCTCTGCAGATGCAGGACTCGTTTCGAGTCACGGAGTTGAGCGTTGTGTGCCGGTCGGCACGCGCCCAACCGTTCAATACCGCGCCAAGGAGGAGCCATGGGTTTCGGAGGAATTGGATTCGGGGAACTGGTACTGATCTTCGCCGTTCTCCTGCTTCTGTTCGGCTCCAAACGGCTCCCCGAGCTGGCGTCCGGAATGGGTCGGGGGATCCGCGACTTCAAGCGGTCGCTGAACGGTCTGGATGACGATTCCATCCAGTCGCAGCAGAACCCGCAGTCGCTCTCTCAGGGCCAGCAGCAGACGCCGCAGCAGCCGGTCGAGGCAGAGCGGAAGAACGAGGTCTGACGGAGCCCCGGCGAGGTCAGGGCGAACGAAGAGGCCCCGCGCGCATGGATCGCGCGGGGCCTCTTCGTTCTGCGCTGCCGGCCTGGTCACGCGGGGGAGCCGACTAGCTCCCGGGTGCGGGCGCGGCTCCCGCGTCCTCCACGACGCGCACCTCGTGGTTCGGCCAGCGGCGACGGTCCACACGCTCGGCCATGGCGCCAGGTACTGCGATGGTGCGGGGGTTGCCATCGGAGACGTACCGCTGCGAGGGGTTCGCCTCGTAGGTGCGCAGCTGGCGCTCCAGTGCGCCCGGCGCCACGATCAGCCGGTTCACCGAATGCCCGTTGAAGCGGGTGTCGAACGGGGACACATTGGGTCCGCCGGATACCTCGAGCACCACCCTGTACTCATAGTTCACCGGCCGGTTCTCACCCGGTCTGCCCGGCCAGGTCCCGCGCCAGGCGAGTTCCCGGTTGCGGGGCCACATCCCCAGCGGGAGCGCGTGAGTGACGATCTCGTACCCGTCCGGGAGATAGACCTGGATGGAATCTTCCCCGCGCCCCAGCCACTCCTGAACCTGCGCATCGGTCCCGCGATCCAGCCGGGCGTGATAGAGCGTGTGGTTGCAGATCTCGTGTCGGTTCTCGACCAGGTGCGTCACCTTCCGGCGGATCGTCTCCTCCCGCTCCGCCCGCGGCACCTCGCGGCTCGGCCGCTCCCCGAAGAAGTTGGACGGGTGATCCGCCGCCGGCAGCACGCACCAGACGGCTCCATGATGCCACGCCGGGTTCTCCCGCTGAAAGGAATCCCAGATCCCGGCCATCGTGTTCGGGTCGATCTCACCGCCCTCGAGATAGTAGAACTGCCGCAGCGAGGAGTCGTCGATGGTAAAAACGACCGGGGTGGTCCCGGCGGGGATATCGATGTTCCCCTCCACCACCTGGCGCATGGTCACCGGGCGGTAGCCGCGCTCGTAGAGCATGCGCAGATCGTTGCGGAAGTTCTCCACGGAGCGGTACCACTCGCCCTCCGGCTCACCCAGTCGGTGGTACTCGAGCACCATGATCTCCCCGAGCTCGTTGGGGGGGAGGCCGGAGGTGGGACCGGTGGGTACCGAAGGTGCTTCGGGTGTATCAGGTGTCGCGGTGACGGTCGTGTCCTCGATCGCCAGGGCCGCGTCGCCCGTCCGGGGCGAGCTATCCGCACCGCAGGCGGCGATCAGGAGGGCGGCGGCGGCCGGGGTGATGGCGCGCGAAAGGCGGCGCGTGGTGCGCGAGCGGGAAGAGCGCATGCGTCGGGACCCGATGGTTCGATTGTTACGGAAAGGTCGGCCCTCCGGCGGCACCGGGGGGCGAGTTCAGTTCGAGTCCGATTGGCTCTCGGCGCCGTCCTCGGCTCCATGGAAGCGGAAGCGTTGAGGGTGCTCCACGATCTCGCCATCCTTCTGAAAGCGAAGGCGCGGGAGCTCCGCATCGGCGACGCGTGCGAGGGTACGCTGATAGACGGCGCGTGCGCGGGCAGCCGGCACCTCCAGCTGATCGAGGTAGAGCGCCACGCTGCGAGGAGGCGGTGCGTGATCACCCATGATCTCGATGAAGTTCAGCGCGAAGCGGATGTGTGTCCGCACCAGCGCCTCCTCGGATCGTGCGGCGGAGAGTTCGAGCCAGAGGTCCTCCTCCGCGTTGCGCTTCAGGCGCCGGCGCACGAAGCGGACCGCGCCGAGTGGCGTCGCGTAACGCCAGTTGAGGCCCCACCCCGTGCGGTGGCGCTCCCGTGCCAGCGCGGAACCGAGCTCGCTGTCTCCGAGCGCCACCAGCGCCCGGTTGTGCACGATCTCGCCCTCGTCACCGCCGAAACCCATGATCTCCACGTAGCGGTCCACCGCCTCGTCGAAGGGCATGCGC
Organism: uncultured Gemmatimonadales bacterium; assembly: GCA_963793235.1. Classification (GTDB taxonomy): domain Bacteria; phylum Gemmatimonadota; class Gemmatimonadetes; order Longimicrobiales; family Longimicrobiaceae; genus CAWBZF01. The sequence goes on along the minus strand of CAWBZF010000003.1, from coordinate 287,791 downwards.
GAGGAGAGCACCGCCACCAGGTTCAGCGCCTGGCTGGCGTGGGTATCCCGGCGCGCCTCGACGGCGGCGGCCTGGGCGAGCTCCAGCTTGCGCCGCACGTCGCTGGGCAGCCGCTGGAACCAGAGCGGAAGATGGGCCTGCATGGCTGGTCCGGTTGGAGGATCACTGACCGGCTGCTAACTTCCCGCGAGACCGCCGCCGATCCTCGCGCGGACTCCGCCTGAAAGATGTGGGCCGCGCGGGTCACCGGCAACTCCGATGGGCCCCGGCACGGTAACGCTAAACGATGTGAGGAAAGGACGTACGGAAGATGGCTATGTCACGCAGCTCGTCGTGGAAGGAGCATCGGCTGGCCAACCGGCTGGAGTGCGACGGCGTGGAGTACAGCGTGGACCTGGTCGCCAGGAAGGCGACCGGCGTGGAGGGGTGGAAGATGACGCTGGTGTACCTGCCGCGCGAGAGCGGCAGCGAACTGAAAGTGGAGCTGCCGAACGCCGCCTCCACCGCCGACGTCAGGCGCACCGTCCGCGAGCTGGAAGGCGCGGATGATCGCCTTCGGGAGCTCTCCCGCTCTGCCGAGCAGTGAACGGCGATCCGCACGTTCGGCCGCAGACAGCGGCGGCGCACACGCACGAGATCTGCGGCACACCGGTCGTGCGGCACTTCGGCGACCCTGCCGCCGAGTACGCTGCGGTGCGCGCAGCGGCCGGGGTGGCTCGACGATCTGACCTGGCGCCGCTGCGCGTCCGGGGCCGCGACCCCGTGCGCATGATGCATGGGCTGGTCACGAACGACATCACTGCGGTGACGCCTGCTCAGGGTGCCTACGCCGTGATGCTGACGCCGAAGGGACGGACCATCGCGGAGATGCGCGTATTCCGGTGGGCCGAGGCGGAGGAGGGTCTGCTCCTCCTCGTACCACGCGAGGCCCTGGAAGGTACGACCGCTCATCTGAAGAAGTTCGTGCCTCCGATGTTCGCGCGCTGGGAGGATGCGAGCGCCGACACGGAGATTCTCGGTGTCTACGGCCCCCGGTCCACCGAAGTGCTGCGCGAGGTGATCAAGGATGAGGGGCTGCCCGGGAGCGAGGACGCAGCCGTGGAGGTGGAGGTTACCGGCGTACGGGTGCTGATCGCCGCCACCGGCGACGCGCACGAGTCCGGCTTCGACCTGGTGCTGCCGGCGGCGATCGCGGGCGACGTGCGGGTGCGGCTCCTCGCCGTGGCGGAACGGCTGGGGGGAGGGCCGGTCGGATTCGGGGCTCTGGAGACGCTCCGGGTGGAGGCGGGGCGGCCCCGCTACGGCGCGGAACTGACCGAGGAGACCATTCCGACCGAGGCCTTCGAGGCGATCGGTTGGATGCCCCGTGCCATCTCCTTCACCAAGGGGTGCTATACCGGCCAGGAGGTGATCGTTCGGATCGCGCACCGGGGGCACGTGAACCGGCACCTGCGCGGCCTGGTGCTCCCGGAGGGCCCGACTCCCGCGCGCCGGACCCCGATCTTCAATCCCGCCACCGGCAGGGAGTGCGGCTGGATCACCACAGCGGTGATGTCGCCGCGTGTGGGCGCGCCGATCGCGCTGGCCTACGTGCGTCGTGAAATCGAACCCGGCGGAATGGTTCGGATCGCCTCCTCGGAGGGTGACGAGGCCCGGGTCGTGGATCTCCCCTTCCCGTCGGCCGGCGGCGGCTGAAGCGCGCCCGCCGCCATGTCGGCGGTGAGCGGCTGCTCCGCCACCCGCTCGGCCGCGATGCGCAGCGTATGTACGTGTACATCCACGGCGTCCTTCGTATCCCGCCCGTACCCGCCCGCCATCGTGATCACCACCGGCACCCGTCGCTCGCGGCAGCGCTCGAGCACGTACCGGTCACGCGCCGCGAGACCCTCCTAGCTCAGTGAGAGTCGCCCGGACCGGTCGTCCCTGCACGGATCGGCGCCGGCCAGGTAGATCACCAGCTCCGGGTGGAACCGCTGCAGGAGATGGTCATCAGGGGATCGCGAGCACCTTGTGCGTCTGCACGGAGAGCCGCCAGGGCGGGCCAAGCTCCATCACCGCCGCCACCGTCTGCTCGAAGTTGGGCCCCCCCAACTCCGGCAGATCGATCGGCTGCAGAAAGTGGTTGGCGAAGCGAGTGCCGCTCGCCAGCTCCCGCACCGCCGCCACGCTGGCACCCGGTCCCGGCGCCAGGCCCCCGGTAAAGAGGATCTTAAGCTCGTCACCTTCCTTCTGGACGAACTCCGATTGCTTGGGCGAGATCGTCAGCCAGTCCACCAGCGTGCGATCCACGGCGCGCGAACCGTTGGACTCCATCGCGATGCGGTAGCCGCTCGCGCGTAGCGCATCGGCGAGCGGTCGGTCCAGCTGGAGGCTCGGTTCGCCTCCGGTCGCGACCAGGAGCAGGCCCTCCCGCTCCCCACCGAAGGCCTCCTCCGCCCGCGCACGCACCAGCTCGATCGTCCCTTCCAGAGGCAGCACCCACTCCGCCTTCACCCAGTCCGTATCGCACCACGGGCACACCTCGTAACCGAGGTTGCACCCCGCGAAGCGCAGGAAGACGGCCGGTGTCCCGGCCTGAGCGCCCTCCCCCTGGAGTGTGCCGAACACCTCCTTGATCGCGTACTTCTTCACCAGACCCGTCCCCGGTTCGGGGTGGGGAGTGCGGCGTGCCCCACCCACCTGTGGCGTAGATGTCCCACCCGCCCCACGGATGCCCCAGGCGCAGGGGTCGTTCCGGGGGGCGAGAAATTGTGTAAACCCATGTCGAACCTGAGCTTGAACAGAATGGCCATGGGTGGCCTCCTTGTTGCACCCCCTGGAGCGGCGCGGCAAGGGAGATCGTGGAACGTTCCCGCCGCCGAAGAGGCCGAAGGGGGGTCAGCACCGCTCTTCTACATCCCCGAGAACCCGCCGGAAGTTCCCGCCGCACCACAAATCTGCGAACACCTCTCGCCAAGAGCAGGCGGCGCTGCCCACCCCCGGCCGCCGCGCCGCCCCGAGCCACGATGGCCGGGGCGGCGCTGTTTCGTGCAACCCTGAAGCCGCGGACGGGTAGATAGCTGCAGAAGCATACCCGACCCACGAGAAGAGAGGAAGCCGAAACGATGCGATACCTGATCCGGAGGGGATGGCCGATGGCGCTGATGGCGCTCGCCTGTGCGACTGCACCGGCCACCGCGCAGCAGCCGGCGGTGATGACGCAGGAGCGCACGATCCGCGTGAGCGGGATGGGGGAGTCGCGGGCGCAGCCCGACCAGGCGCTGATCATGTTCGCGGTGGAGACGGTGGGGAACACCGCGCAGATCGCGGGCCGCGACAACGCGCAGTTGATGGATCGCGTGATCGCCGCGCTGGTGGCGGCGGGTGTGCCCCGGGCGGACCTCGAAACGCGCGGGTATTCGCTGCACCCGGAGTACGCGCACGAGGAAGGGCGCAGGGAGCCGCGCATCCGTGGGTATCGCGCATCCAACCAGGTGGTGCTCCGCACGACCAGTCTGGACCGGGTCGGTTCCTTCATCGACACCGCGCTGGGCGCGGGTGCGAACCGGATGGACGGAATCGCCTTCCAGCTGCGCGACAGCGCGCCGGCGCAGGCCGTCGCGCTCCGTTCCGCGGTGGAGGCGGCGCGGGCATCGGCAGAGACGATCGCGGCTGCGCTCGGTGTGCAGCTCGGGCCGGTGCTCGACGCCAGCACCACCACCGAACCGGTCCGCCCGTACCCGGTGATGGGCGACCAGATGATGCGCATGCAGGCAGCGGCCGCGCCGCCGACGCCCATCCAGCCGGGCGAGCAGACGGTGCGAGCCCAGGTGATGCTGGTCTTCTCGATCCGGTAGCGACCGGTGGCGGCGGGCACGCGCCCGCCGCCACTCCCCTTTTCCGACCTGCGAGCCGACCCGCCTCCGTTTCACTCCTTGCCGCGCAGTCGTCCACCGATCCCGCTGTGTTCGCTTCTGCTCACCCCCCGGGCAGGCAGGGCTGCAGCGTTCCGCCGGTGGAGACGTCCACCATCAGCCGCCGGATCACCACCGATCCGAACATCCCGACGCCATCCCCCACCACACTGGAAATGCGAACGTTGCCCGAGGGGTTGAATGCCCCGCCACGCACACCGTTGACATAGTTGCGGTCCGCCGCCGTCATTGACATCTCCACGCGCGACCCGGCGGGAAAGCCGGCCTGCAGTGCGAGCAGGAGATCGAGATCGCCGTCGAACCGATCGAACACTCCGAAGTCGCGCGGCAGAAGCATGGTGGTATCGCTCTGGGAGATCGCCAGACCGGTGAGCTGCAGGTACTCCGGCGCTGCGATCCCGGTGCCCGCGAACGCTTCGCGCAGTCCGCTCACGCCGATGCGGCCGAAGTACGCCCACGCCCCCTGGCTCTGAGACCAGACGAGGGGGATGTTGGTGAACGGCTGCAGGCGGCAGAGCGAGTTGCGCGGGAGCGCGGGAACGCGCAGGTCGAAGTCGCCCGGCACCGTGGTTCGTGCCCGGAGCGCGAGGTCGTCCGCGGTGGTGATGTTGAGCTCGTACGTGGCACCGGGTTGCACCGTGAAGCGCGCCGAGTAGCAGCTCGCCCGAACCTCCGTTGAATCGGCCGCGAGAGAGGCGAGGTTGTCGGTGCAGGCTGTGACGGGCTCCTCCTGCAGCACGACCGCCGTGCCGTCCGGCCGAACGATCGCGACGCGGGCCCCGGGCTCACCACGGACCACGTTCCCCATCAGGGTCCGGTGCAGGAGGATGCTCTGCCGGTGGTTTCCCGCCCGAATCGCGCCCTCCACCACCAGCAGATCGCGACCTTCCGGGGTGGTGACCTCCGCCAGCTCGCAGCCGGCGAGCAGCGGCAGGAGAAGGAGGATCGGGCGGACCCACGCGAATCGCGCCATCAGAAGCTCATCTCCACTCCCACGGCGGGAAGAAGCGGGAACATGCTGAGCCCTGAGCGGGTCGGCGGCACGCGATCATAGTTGTAGAAGTGGAAGAGCACATTCCGGCGGTTGTAGACGTTCAGCACCTGGAGGTAGGGAGTCCAGCTCCCCCAGGGTCGCTCGAAGGTGCGTCTCACAGTCACGTCCAGCCGGTGGTACGGGGGATACCGCTCGGCATTCCTCTCACCCAGCACCACGTACAGCGGCGGGCCATCTCCACCGGAGGCGGTCGGCTCGTACCGCCCGCGCAGCGGGTTGTAGCGCCAGGCGACGTACTGCCCGACCGGGCGGGTGTAGGGGAGCGGGGAGCCGAAGTTCCAGCGGGCGCCCAGTTCGATTCCGCGCGGTGCGTCGTACTGCACCACCAGATCCAGATCGATGCGTCGATCGAAGATCGGCGCGAAGGTGATCTCGGGAGGCAGATCTTCCCAGCCCGCGGCGAGCGGATCCGGAAGGGTTCGGGTGGCGCGAAGGTACGAGAGCGCGACCCAGCCCTGGAGCGGACCCGCCGTCCGGCGGGCGAGAAGGTCCACCCCGTGGGAGCGGCCCGTCCCCGAGAGCAGGTCATCGGACGGATCGTTGGGATCGTCCGCGATGTTGAACTCGGTGACGCCCCGGAACCCGCGAAGATAGCCCTCGAGAGAGAGCGACCAGCGATCCCCCCAGATGCGCTCCACCCCGAGCTGCACCTGGTCGGAGACGACGGCCGGTACGAACTCGTCGGCTGCGATCCAGGTGTCGTTGGAAACCGGGAACTCCTCGTTCCGGAGCGAGTGCAGGAACTGCGTGTAGCGGCCCACGGCGAACTTGACGGCCGACTCCCGTTCCCGGTCCAGGAATCGCTTGGCCGCAAAGCGGGGGGAGAGCAGCGTATGGGTAGCGGTACCGGCGGACCACGAGTCCAGCCGCAGTCCGGGCTCCACGATCCATTCGCCGGGAAGCCAGCGAACGCTCCCGTATCCGCCGAGCAGTACGCCGCCGTCGCGAGAATCGAAGAACACCGTGCCGCCCGCCTCTCCGCGGTTCGCGTAGCGGATCCGGTCGGCCGCGAGGCCCGTCCGGAGCGAGAGCACGCGGGAGAGGTCGCGCGAGAGTTCGGTGCGCGCCATCAGCTGCCCCACCTCGCTCGAGAAGCGAACGTCGTCGAAGTCCAGAAAGCCGAGGGCCTCGTCGAACGCGGTGTAGCCGATCCGCGAATCGGAAATCCACCCCTGCCCGATCGGCTGCTCCCAGCGGAGTCCCGTGACCCGGTTTCCCCACCCCCAGCGAAGGCGCAGAATGCTGCCCTCGTCCTCCCCACCCGGCGGCTGGAAATCAGAGAGGTCGAGCACGTCCCGGCCGGCGTACGCGGTGACGCTCACGCGACCGCCGCCGCGGGTGTCCAGCGAGAGGTGGCCCTGCAGATCCGTGAGGTGGTACGGAAAGTCCACCACAGGGCGAAGGAGCTGATCGAAGTAGGAGCGCCGCGCCGAAACGAACCAGTTCCCGCCCTCGCCGCCGAGCGCGCTCCCGACCGCGTTCGGGAGCTGTGAGCGAAGGAGCAGGCGAGTCGCCAGCAGCGAGACGCCGCCGGTGATCTCCAGGCCGGGCTCCTCCGCGGTGCGGCTCTCCACGTTGAGCACACTGGACACACGACCGCCGTACTCCGCACCGAATCCTCCGGCGAGCAGCTCGGCGCGCGCGATGGCGTCCGAGTTGAACACTCCGAAGAGACCCCCCAGGTGGAACGGGTTGAAGATGGGGAAGCCGTCCAGCAGAAAGAGGTTCTGATCCGCTGAACCACCGCGTACGTGGAAGGCGCTGGAGAAGTCGGAGGTGGAAACCACGCCGGGGAGCAGCTCGATGGCACGGAGCACGTCCGCCTCGGCGAGTCCGGGGAGCACCTTCAGGGCGGCGCCTTCCACGACTCGGGCGGTCACCCCCGGCTCACTGTCGAAGCGTGCGCGTTCGCGGTCACGGTCGCGGCGTCCCTCCACGAGAATCCCCTCGATCGCCACGGTGTCGACGGCGAGCACCAGATCCAGGCGACGGCTCTCCCCCGCCGCGAGGACCAGGTCGCGCTCGTCGCCGCCCCGGAAGCCGAGGCGGTCCGCACGCAGCCGGTAGCGGCCAGCGGGGAGCCCGACCATGCGGTATACGCCGGCCGCGTCGGTGAGCACCGTCCTGCGGAACGAGGGATCGCTGGCGCCCAGCAGGGTAACGGCGACGTTCTGCACCGGAGTGCCGCCGGCGTCCTGCGCGCGCCCGAGGAGGGTGGCCGGTGACTGTGCCGCGGCCGGCAGGGGCGCGGCGAGCAGGAGAAGCAGGAGAAGCGGGAGAAGCGGGAGAAGCGGGAGAAGCAGGAGAAGCAGGAGTATCGCCACCGCCCGGCCCGCGCGTCCTGACACGCGCGGCGGCATCACCTCGCCCGCGCGGCAACGGATGTGCATGGAAGGGATCAAGAGGCGACCGGTGCAGCGGGTTGGGCCGCGAGGAACATCCGTGCGAAGGTGTGACGCAGCCCGGCCCGGGAGCCGCACGCCACCACCATGCGTACTTGACTCCGGCGCCGTGCCCGGAGAGCTTTATCCAGATTCTTCCCGCCGCCGTCTGCAACCATGAAGGCCGATACTTTCGCTAAGCTGGTCGTTCTCGAGACGCTGATCGATGCCGAGATCGGCCACTTCCTCGAAGAGCATCCTCCCTCGATGGAGCTGTTCCGCGAGGGGATGGTTACGCGCGTCAGCGACCTGGTGGATCAGATCGATGCGCTGGACGCGGTGGCCGCGGCGCGCATCTACGATGCCATTGTCGACTTTCTGGCGGAACTCCCCGACACCGATTCGGGCGTGGTGGAGACCACGCTGAAGTTCCGTCGCGCCATGGACCGGATCGTCGAGCGCGGAATGGATTCGCGGGAGCTCCGGCAGCCCTCCACGTGGGCCATCGTGCTGGATGAACTGCTCGATGCGCTGGCCGACGACTACCACGACGCCATCAGGGCGGACGGCGAGATCTGGGAGCGTGCGTACCTGCGTGCGCAGACGGTGCTCTCACGCGCCCGGGAGGCCGCCGACCGGGTGCTCTGGGAAACCGGCGACGACGCGGAACTGCGCAATGAGATGGATCGCCTGACCTTCGCGGTACGGCACCAGCGCCTGAAACCGACGCAGGTGGACCTGCAGATCCGCACGCTGCAGCGGAGCACCGCCCGCTACCGTCCCTCCACGCTGACGCGCATCGGCGCGTTCGTGCTCGGACAGGTGCTCCGCCGAGAGGGCCGGCGCAAGGACGGTGGCAGGCGTCGGGCTTCGGGTGGCGGCGAGCCGCAGCCCGCGAAGGGTTCGTGAAGCGTCGCAGGCTGGTCAGCATTCGCCGCGACGTCTCTGCCGAGCAGCTGCGGCAGTACGCGAGAGACTGGCGGACCCTGCAGCGCGGCGTTGAAGCGAGCGGCGCACACGCCTGGCGATTCGTCTCGGCGGCGTACCCGTCGCGCTACCTGGAGTTCCTGGAATTCGCGGCCGGGGCAGACCCGCGCCAGCAGCCCGGGATCGCGCGCGCGCTGGCCGCGCTGGAGATGATCGCCCCGGCGGTCGCGGAGGAGTGGGACGAAGCGCAGGTCTGATCCCGCGCAGCGCCCGCCCGGAGCGGCGTGGGCATCCACTTCCTCGCGCCCACGACGATCGCAACACTCATCATACCCTCGAACATAGCCGATGCAGCGAGAGAGACTGATCGACCTGCTCCGCGAGCGCTCCGTACGACGCGGCGACTTCGTGCTCGCGTCGGGTGCGCGGAGCTCCTTCTACGTGGACTGCCGCTCAACGACCAACCTCGCCGAGGGCCAGTTCCTGATCGGACAGCTGGGGTGGGAGCTCCTCAAGTCGTCCGGACTGCATCCGGAGGCGGTGGGTGGGCTGACCATGGGTGCCGACCCGTTCGCCTACGCCATCGCCTACACCAGCTGGCTGGCCGGTGAACCCATCGACGCCTTCTCAGTGCGCAAGCAGCCCAAGCAGCACGGAACGGGAAGGCGGATCGAGGGTGCCTTCGCCGAAGGGACGCGCGTGGTCGTCGTCGAGGACGTGATCACCAGCGGCGCCAGCGCGCTGGAGGCGTGCGCCGCGGTGCGGGCGGAGGGCGGGGAGGTGATGGGTGTGATGGCGCTTCTCGACCGCGAGGGTGGCGGGCGCGCGCTGATCGAGGAGGCCGGCTACAGAGTGTTCTCGCTGTTCCGGATCTCTGAGTTGCTGGAACCGCCGGAGGAGCAGGACCCGGCCGGGCCGGCCGCGGGGTAGCGCTCCCGCAGGACCGGTCCGATGGAGGAGATCTCCGCCCGTGCAATCCGCTCCTCCTGACCCCTGGCGCGGAGGGCGGCGAGCGATCGTGCGCGGATCGTAGCGGGGCCAGCACCCGTCACGAAGCCGATTGCCGCGCCCGCCCTGAGGAGGCGTGCGGTCATCTCCTCGAAGGCCGGTGGCGGCGGGAGCGGCTCCGCTCCCTCGCGCCGTGCCTGCGCCGCCCACGACGCCTCCCGCGCGTCGTCCTCAGCCCAGGCGAGGAATGCGTCGGGTGACGTCAGCAGTCCGACGCGCCGCTCCTGCGGGAGGGTCAGCAGCGAGTGTGAGAGCGCAAGCGAGGTGAATGGCTCCACCCCGCCGCTCCGCAGCAGATCGACTTCCAGAGGCATGCAGCCGCGTCGCAGCGCCTCCAGGGTGAAGCCGACCCGCTCCGGATCCAGCGCGACGCGCGCGCGCGTGGCCGCCCAAACCTCCATTGCGGCGGCGGCGACAGGCGGCGGAACAACGCGCGTGAGAAGAGCCGGCCTGGACGCCTCCTCGAACGGCACCGGCTGCCGGTTCTCGAGACGGAGCACATGATAGCCGTACTCGCTCTCCACCACCCCGCTCACCTCCCCCACCTCGAGGGCCGCCGGCTCCTCGCCGCGGCAGGCCGGGAGGAGAAGGACGAGCAGGAAAGGGGAGGTTCGGAGGAGCACGGGCGTCGGTCGATGTGTGGTGGGGGAATCCCGGGGTGCGGCTTTAGGCGAAGAGCCAAGCTCGGCCGGGGGCGGACCGCCAGCAAGACCCCGCGGATTGCTTCCCCACGCCACCCGCCTCATCTTGGTGGGACGACCCCAACAGAACGGACCATGATTTCAACGGCAATCGCCGCGCTCTCGGCGCTCACGCTGGCGGCCGCAGGTCAGGACACGCTCCGCTCGCAGCAGGGCGTGGAGTACACCATCGAGGCCCGCCTGGACGAGGCGGCAGCGACGCTTCACGGTCGCGCTCGTCTGCGCTACACCAACAACGCCCCGCAGGCGCTCGACACGCTCTGGTTCCACCAGCATCTGAACGCCTTCCGCCCCAACAGCGCGTGGGCGCGTCGTGAACTCGAGTACGATCAGCGGCGGTTCCAGGATCTCGGCCCCCGCGAACATGCCTTCGAGCGGCTGTCCTCGGTTACCGTGAACGGCACCGCCGTGCGCGCGGTGTATCCCGGCGCACCGGATTCCACCGTGGTCGGGATCCCGCTCCCGACGTCGCTTCGCACGGGCTCGTCGGTGGAGGTCATGCTGGACTGGACCGCCCGCCCATCCACCACGCCGCGACGGCAGGGGCGTGCCGGCCGACACTTCGACTTCGCGCAGTGGTACCCGCGGATCGCGGTGTTCGAGCACGGCAGCTGGCAGACGCAGCCGCTGCTGCCGCAGGGCGAGTTCTACGGCGAGTTCGGCTCGTACGACGTGGTGCTGGAGATCGCGGCTGACCAGGTGATCGGTTCGGTGGGTGTGCCGGTGAGCGGCGATCCGGGATGGCGCCCGGTGCCGGGATCGGCGCAGCCTCTGCTGCAGCGTGACTTCTATCCCGCACGGGAACGGCAGCCGCTGGGGCTCCTCTCCGCCGCGGCGCCCGCAGGGCAGCGGCAGGTTCGCTGGCGCGCCGAGGAGGTGCATCACTTCGCCTGGAGCGTGGACCCCGACTACGTGGTGGAAAGCGCCACGCTGCCGCGCACCGGTGACGCCGGCGGCGATATCGCGATCCACGTGCTCTACCGCCCGATTGACGATGGGTGGGGGAACGGCGTCGCCCTCGGACGCACCATCGCCGCCCTCCGCTACAATCAGGATCTGTTCGGGCCCTATCCCTGGCCGCAGCTCACGAACCTGCGGCGCATCGAGAGCGGGGGCACCGAGTTCCCGATGATGATGATGAACGGCTCGCCCAGCGAGGGGCTGATCGTACACGAGACCGTTCACCAGTATCTGCACGGCATCCTCGCCAACAACGAGTGGCGCGACGGGTGGCTGGACGAAGGCTTCACCGATTTCGTGACCAACTGGTACCTGGAGGATCAGGGGAATGCGGAGGTGTGGGCGGCAGGAATGCGCGCCATCAGAGAGCGCGAGCGGCTCGGGCAGACCTACCCGATCGCGCGGCCGGGCGCCGAGTTCCCGGATCCGCCGATCTACACCGCGATGACATATCGCAAGACCGGTCTGATCTTCCGGATGCTCCGCGAGATGGTGGGCGGCGAATCGATGCGGGAGGTCATGCGAACGTATTACCGGGAGAACCGGCTGCAGCACGTGCGCGAAGCCGACCTGCGGCAGGCCGTGAATCGGGCCACGGGCGAGAACTACGACTGGTTCTTCGACCAGTGGTTCCATACCACGGATACCCTGGACTTCTCCGTCGGCCAGGTGCAGGTGGAGCGCCTCACGGACGGACGGTGGCGCACGCGAGCGGAGGTGCTGCGCCTGGGGCCGGCCTGGATGCCGGTGCGTGTGCGGGTCGGCGATGTCGAGCGGACCCTCACCTCGCGCGATCGCCGGCAGGTGCTGGAAGTAGTCACCAACTCCCGCCCTGACGAAGTGGTGATCGATCCCGGCGAGGTGCTGATCGAGGTGGACCGGAGCAACAACACGGTGCGGATGTAGGGAGGATGCGCGGAGGAGGACTGGTTTTTCGTTGTTCGTGATTCGTTGTTCATCCGAGCCCGGTGGTGCGGGCGAGCGAAGCTCCTGAGCACAGGGTGGGCCGGGTAGCTGGGGAATCCGGGGCGTCCATGGACGGCCCGGATCTTTCGTTGGGGCAGAGACTTGGGGATCGTCCAATCCCGTCGCCCTGCCCCCGGCGTCATCCTGAGCGAAGCGAACGGGGACAGGCGCTTCGCCTCGCTCAGGATGACGCCGGGGCAGGATTACGCGACCGAGGGGGGGCACCCCAACTTATGTGGCAAGCGCGCTGTACAGTTCAGCAGGCCTCGCGCCTCCGGGCGCCATCAACCTCGACAGATCCAGAGCAGAAGATGCGCACTCGATCGATTCTCATCGGCACCCTGATTCTCCTCCTGGCGGGCGTGAGTGCGTCGGGACTGGCGGCCCAGGCCGGCGCCGGCACCGACATCCTCCGGGGCGCCGTCACCGGGCCGCTCAACGAGCCGCTCGGCGGGGTCTCCATCAGCTTCATCTCGGTGGAAACGGGGGTGCGGCGCGCCACACTCAGCAACGCGCAGGGCCGCTTCACGATGGTGTTCCCGGGCGGCGGTGGCCGCTACGTGGTGGAGGCCATGTACCTGGGGATGGCGCCACTGCAGCAGACGGTGACCCGGCTCGGCGACGAAGAAGTCCTGATCGTGAACCTCCAGATGGACGTGGCGCCGATCGCGCTGGAGGGCATCCAGGTCACCGCCCGGCGGACCCCCCAGGGGGAGCAGCGTGAGCCCGGCAACCAGGAGCGGGCACTCTCGGGCGAAGCGCTGAACCGGCTACCGGTGGACGCCACCGACCTGAACGCGCTGGCGAGCCTGGTGCCCGGGGTCGTCGGGCTGGATGGCGGTGACTCGCTGGGTCTCGCCCTCTCGATCATGGGGCAGGGTCCGATGGCGAACCAGGTCACGCTGGACGGAAGCTCCTTCGGTGGCGGGGAGTTCGATGGCGGGCTGGGCGTGCCTCAGGAAGCGGTGCGAATGACGCGGGTGATCACCAACACCTACGACGTCTCCCGCGGGCAGTTCTCCGGCGGCCAGATCTCCACCACCACGCGCAGCGGCACCAACAACGCTCAGGGCAGCTTCAGCTGGCTGCTCCGCGACCCCGCCCTGCAGTGGACGCAGGAGGAGGGGCCGTTCGGCGGTGAGTTCAGGCAGAACCGGCTGAGTGGCGGATTCGGTGGACCGATCATCCGGGACCGCCTGTTCTATTTCGGGTCGGTGAGCGTGCAGCGGAGGTCGGAGGGTCTGCAGTCGCTCACCTCCGCCGAGCCGGCGGCGCTGCAGCGGCTGGGTGCCAGCCCCGACACCGTCGCGCGCTTTCTCTCGCTGCTCGGCCAGCGCGGCATCTACTCCCCGGGGATCCCATCGCCCACCGAGCGGATCGGTGACGGGGTGAACCTGCTCGGCCGGCTGGACTTCAACGTCAGCGAACGGCACACGCTCACGCTTCGCGGCGACGGGCGGCTGTCGCAGCAGGACCCCTTCCGCGTGGGCGCACTCGGGCTCCCGCAGACTGGCGGGATCGTGGAGTCGAGCGGCGGCGGAGCCATGCTTTCGCTGACCTCTCGCTTCGGCAACGGCTGGATCAACGAGCTGCGTGCCTACGGCTCGACGAGCCAGCGGGAGACGCTCCCCTACGTGGATCTGCCGGAGGGTCGGGTCCGCGTCAGCTCGGAGCTGGAGGACGGCACCCGCGGCGTTTCCACCCTGGTGTTCGGGAGTGGCACCTCAGCCGGCAGCTCGGACAGCCGCTCGCTGGAGGTGAGCAACGAGCTGTCGCTGCTGATCGGCACGGCCCACCGCGTCCGCGTGGGTGGCATGTTCAACCACACCTCGACGGTGCAGGAGGCGGTGAGCAACCGCTTCGGGACCTACACGTTCAACTCGCTGGAAGATTTCGACGCGGGGCGCGCCGCCTCCTTCACCCGGGCGCTCGCGACGCGCGAGCGGGAGAGCGGCGGAATCAACGCGGCGCTCTATGCGGGTGACACCTGGCGCCCTGCGGAGCGTCTGCAGATCACCTACGGCGCCCGCCTGGAGGGATCCTCCGTGGCCAACCAGCCGGCCTACAACCCGAGGGTCGAGGAGGTCTTCGGATATCGCACCGACGCGATCCCTTCGGAGATGCGGGTTTCGCCGCGGGTGGGGTTCTCGTACAACCTTCGGCCGGCGGAGGATGGCGGTCCGCGTGGTGTGATCCGCGGCGGCTTCGGAGAGTTCCGCAGCAAACCCGCCTTCTCGCTCTTCGGCGCGGCGCAGGATGCAACGGGTCTGCCGGACGCGCAGGCGCAGCTCTTCTGCGTCGGCGACGCGGTTCCCTACCCGGACTGGGACGCGTTCCGTCAGACGCCGGGCGCCATTCCGACAGCATGCGTGGGCGAGGCATCCCAGCTCCCGGTGTCGGGCCGGGGCACGAGTGTGACCGTGTTCGACCCCGACTTCGCCGCCGCGCGCTCGTGGCGGGCCTCGCTGGGGATGCAGCGGCGCGTGCAGCGCTTCATCTCCCTCTCGGTGGATGCGAACTATGCCCTGGGCCTGGGGCAGCAGGGCACGCGCGACCTGAACCTCAACACCACCCCTGCTTTCACCCTCGCCGGCGAGGGGAACCGTCCCGTGTTCGTGGCACCAGAGGCAATCGTTCCGGGGAGCGGTGAGGTGGGCTTCCTCGCTTCCCGACTCCATCCGGAGTTCGGGCAGGTGTACGAGATGCACTCCGGCCTGCAGTCGCGGACGGCGCAGCTCTCCATGAGCGCCAACGGGTTTCTCCCGCCGCTCCGGATGATGATGCAGGCCACCTACACATTCACGCGCTCGCGTGACCAGGGGTCCTCCTCAGGCGGGTGGGGCGGTCGGTGGGGCGGGGGTTTCGGTGGACTGGGCTCGCTGCCGAGCACCGTCGCCAACCCCAACGAGCCGGAGTGGGCGACCAGCGACTTCCAGCGCCGGCACGCACTCAGCGGGATGGTGATGCGGCAGATGCGCCCCTGGCTCGACATGACGCTGATCGGACGGGCCAGCTCCGGCACCCCGTTCTCGCCGCTGGTCGGAGGAGACATCAACGGAGACGGCGCGCGCAACGACCGCGCGTTCGTGTTCGACCCGGCGACCGCAAC
Source organism: uncultured Gemmatimonadales bacterium (assembly GCA_963793235.1). Taxonomy (GTDB): domain Bacteria; phylum Gemmatimonadota; class Gemmatimonadetes; order Longimicrobiales; family Longimicrobiaceae; genus CAWBZF01. The sequence goes on along the minus strand of CAWBZF010000003.1, from coordinate 272,771 downwards.
CGACCCTGTGGTGGCGAACGGGATGGCTCGTGTGCTGGAGAACGTGCCGGGACGGGTGCGCGAGTGCCTGATCTCGCAGATGGGAGAGCTCGCAGCACGCAACTCGTGCCTCGCTCCCTGGTCCTACTCGCTGGATGTGCGGGCCAACGTCCGTCCCGAGCTGCCGGGAATCGGCCGCCGCCTCACCATCTCGGTCGACGCGGTGAACACCCTCAGCGGGGTGGACCGGCTGATCCATGGAATGGACGGACTGCGTGGTTGGGGCCAGTCGGTCCGGCCGGACAACGTCCTGCTCTACCCACGCGGTTTCGACCCGGCATCGCAGAGCTTCCAGTATGAAGTGAACGAGCGGTTCGGCGTCTCCCGGCAGGGAGCGGCAGCGTTCCGGAACCCATTCCAGCTGCAGGTTCAGGCCCGCATGGCGGTGGGCCGACAGCCGCAGGGCGGACGCGGTATGGGGGGCGGCGGGATGATGGGCGGCGGCATGCGGGGCGGGGGGGGCGGCGGGGGCGGGGCTGGCGGCGCCGGTGGCGCGAGTGCCATGATCGATCGACTCCTCCTGAACCCGATCGAGGGGATCCTCTCGATGCGCGACTCGCTCGCGCTCACCCCCGAGCAGAACGGCGCAGCTCCGTGTGGTCAGCGATTCGCTCGGCGTCTTCCAGAGCGAGCTGGGCGATACCCTGCGCGCACGGATGCAGACGGCAAACACCGGGGGCGGCAACCCGATGGGGATGCTCCAGTCGCTCGCCCCGCGGCTGGAGGAGGCGCGTGAGCGGACGCAGGCGGCGCTCGACCAGGCCGAGGAGATCCTCACACCGGAGCAGTGGGCGAGGGTGCCGGAGCAGCTCCGCACGGTGCGGCAGCCGCAGATGCGCGGAGGGCAGCGGGGGACGGGAACGAGGGGGCCCAGATAGGGGGCTCACTCATCCTGTCACATCAACCGCTCGGTCGGCTCACCGGCCGCCGATCTCCACGTAGGGCCGCTCGTCATACCCGGTGTAGACCTGACGCGGACGGGCGATCTTCTGGTCGCTGTCCTCCAGCATTTCCTGCCACTGCGCGAGCCACCCGGCCACGCGTGGGATCGCGAAGAGCACCGGGAACATGTCCACCGGGAACCCCATCGCCTGGTAGATGATCCCCGAATAGAAGTCGACGTTGGGGTAGAGCTTTCGCGACACGAAGTAATCGTCTTCGAGCGCGATACGCTCCAGCTCCATCGCCAGGTCGAGCAGCGGACTCGTGCCGGTGACCTCGAGCACCTCGCCCGCCATCTTCTTGAGGATGATCGCGCGCGGATCGTAGTTCTTGTACACCCGGTGGCCGAAGCCCATCAGGCGGAACTCGCCCTTCTTGGCGCGCTGCACGTACTCGGGCACACGGTCCTTGCTGCCGATCTCCTTGAGCATGCGCAGCACCTGCTCGTTGGCGCCGCCGTGCAGCGGTCCGTACAGCGCCGCCGCCGCCGCGGCCACGGACACGTACGGGTCGGCGTGGGAGCTGCCGACGTTGCGCATGGCGTTGGCGCTGCAGTTCTGCTCGTGATCCAGGTGGAGGATGAAGAGCACGTCCAGCGCACGCTCCAGCACCGGATTCGGCTGGTACTTCACCTCGGTCATCTTGAACATCATGTTCAGGAAGTTGCCGGTGAAGCTGAGATCGTTGTCCGGGTAGACGTACGGGAGCCCGCGGCTGTGGCGGTAGGCGAAGGCCGCGATGGTCGGGAGCTTCGCGATCAGCCGCACGATCTGACGATTGCGGACGTCCGGATCCTGGATCTCGCGAGCCTCCGGATAGAAGGTGGAGAGCGCCGCCACGGTGCTGACCAGCATCCCCATGGGATGCGCATCGTAGTGGAAGGCATCCATCAGCTTCTTGATGCTCTCGTGCACGATGGTGTGATGCGTGACCTCGTGCACCCAGTTCTCCAGCTCCTCCCCCTTCGGCAGCTCGCCGTAGAGCGTCAGGTACGCGCTCTCCAGATAGTCGCTCTTCTCGGCCAGATCCTCGATTCCGTAGCCGCGATAGCGGAGGATGCCCCGGTCGCCATCGATGAAGGTCACCGCACTCTTGCACGAGGCGGTGTTCATGAACGCGGGATCGTAGCTGAGAAGCCCGAAATCCTCGTCCGACGCCTTGATCTGCCGCAGGGCCGTACCCGGGACGAAGGCACCGTATTCCGGGTAGGTCGCGTAGCCGATGGGCACCTCGAAGGACTTTCCGGTGCGGTTGTCGGTGATCGTCAGCGTGTCGGGCATCTCGTAACCTCGGGTTCGTGTTGGGACCGCGCGTTATCTATCGGGCCGGGCATCGGTTCATGATTCCTTCTGTTTTCGAGCCGCCTGTAGGGTAGCGCCCCGGAGCCCGCGGGAAAACCCCTCGCGCGCCGGTTCCCCGCCCCGCCGCCGTCGGTTATATTTCCCGCCCCAGCACCGTCGCACCGGAGGAGTCAGACCGAACATGCAAGTGACCCTGCCGCTGGTGCGCGATGGCGTCGTTCGCGGCGCCTGTCCGCACGACTGTCCCGATACCTGCGCCATGCTGGTGCACGTGCGGGACGGCCGTGCCGTGCGTGTACAGGGCGACCCCGCGCACCCGGTCACACAGGGCTTCCTGTGCGCCAAGGTGAACCGGTACGTGGAACGCACCTACCAGCCGGACCGCCTCACCACTCCGCTGCGGCGGGTGGGCACCCGCGGCGACGGCCGATTCGAGCCGGCCGGCTGGGACGAGGCGCTGGACGACATCGCCGCCCGACTGGGCTCCATCGCCCGCGAGCACGGGCCGCAGGCCATCCTCCCCTACTCCTACTCGGGAACGCTCGGGCTCGTCCAGAACGAGTCCATGGACCGTCGCTTCTTTCACCGGCTCGGCGCCTCGCTGCTCGGACGCACCATCTGCGCCGTGGCCGGCAGCGAGGGGTGGCGCCACACCTACGGCGACCGCGTGGGCCCGACCCCGGAGGAGGTGCACCGGGCTCGCCTGGTCCTCCTCTGGGGAACCAATACGCTGACCTCCAACCCCCATCTCTGGCCGGCCATTTCACTTGCGCGGGAGGCCGGGGCGCGGGTGGTTGCCATCGACCCCATCCGGACGCGCACGGCGGCACGCTGCGACCGGCACCTCGCGCTGCGGCCCGGTACGGACGCGGCGCTGGCGCTCGGGATCATGCACGTGATCCTGCGCGACGGCCTGGAGGACCGCGACTACCTGGAACGCCATACGGCCGGATGGGAGCTGCTGGCCGGGCGCGTGGCGGAGTGGGTACCCGGCCGGACCTCCGAGGTGACCGGTCTGCCGGTGGAGGACATCGAGTGGCTCGCCCGGAGCTACGCGACCACCCACCCCTCGTTCATCCGGCTGAACTACGGGATGCAGCGCCACGCCGGCGGCGGGATGGCCGTGCGAGCCGTGTCGCTTCTCCCCGCGCTCACCGGTGCGTGGCGGCACGTGGGCGGAGGTGCGACGCTATCCACCTCGGGGGCGTTCCGCATGTGCCGCGAGCGGCTGCAGCGCCCCGACTGGATCCCCGCCGGTACGCGCACCATCAACATGATCCGGCTCGGCGACGCGCTCACCCTGCCCGACGCCGGGGTGGGTGGCCCGCCGGTGAAGGCGCTGGTCGTCTACAACTCCAATCCGGCCGCCGTGGCGCCGGAGCTGGGGCGTGTTCGTGCAGGGCTCGCCCGCGATGATCTCTTCACCGTGGTGCTCGAGCACTTCCGGACCGACACGGCGGAGATGGCCGACTGGATCCTTCCGGCCACCACCCAGCTGGAGCACTGGGACATCCATACCGCATACGGACACCTCTACCTGACGCTGAACCGCCCCTCCATCGAGCCGGTGGGCAACGCGCTCCCCAACTCGGAGATCTTCCGGCGGCTCGCGGCGCGGATGGGATTCGACGACCCCGACTTCTCCGACAGCGACCTGGAGCTGATCGAACAGGCCATCGGTGCCGGGCGTCCGGAGATGGAGGGGATCACGCTGGACGTTCTCCTGGAGCGCGGCTGGGCGCGCCTCCCGGTGCCCGAGCCATACGCTCCCCTGGCGGAACCGGGGCGTCTCGCCACGCCCTCCGGTCGGATCCAGATCGTGGCCCCGGAGCTGGAGCGGCTCGGTCTCGATCCGCTGCCGTGCTACATCCCTCCGGTGGAGCTTGCCGACACGGTGGGACGTGGGCGGTCGCTGATGCTGCTCTCACCGCCCGAGCACCGGCTGATGAACTCCACCTTCGCGAACGTGCCCTCCATCCGCGGAGCCACCGGCGAGCCGACCCTGCTGATCCACCCGGACGACGCGGCACCGCGAGGTGTGGAGCCGGGTGCACGCGTGCGGATCGGCAACGCCCGCGGACACTTCTTCGCCGCGGCGATCGTCACCGACGACGTACGGCCCGGCGTCGTCGCATCGTACGGAGTGCGCTGGGGGCGCTACTCCGAACAGGGCTTCACCGTCAACGACACCACCTCCCAGCGCACCACCGACCTCGGCGGCGGCGCCGTATTCTACGACAACGCGGTGGAGGTCGAGCTCGCCCCACCCCTCGATCGATCCCGGCCACCCCCCGCATGACCGGCGAGAGACCGCTCCACATCCTCTACGTCTCCCACTCCTTTCCGCTGCGCGACCGGCCGCTCTCCAACGTCGGAGGGATGCAGCGGGTGGCCGTGGAGCTTCATGCGGCTCTCGCGCGCAACCCGCACGTCCGTCTCTCGACCCGTGTCCTGGAAACAGCATGGGAGGATACGGGGCGACGCATGGTGCCGTTCATGGCGGGACTGCTGCGCGATCTCCCCGCGCAGGTCCGCAGGGAACGAGTGGACGTGGTGCTCTTCTCCTCGATGGTCACCGCCGCGGCGACCCTGCTGCTCCGCCGCCGCATCCGGGCTGCCGGCGCAATCACGGCGGCGATCCCGGTCGGTCGTGACGTCACGCTGCCGAACCCGCTGTACCAGCGGCTGGTGCCGCGCCTCCTCCGCTCCTTAGACGCCGTCCTTCCCATTAGCCGTGCCACGGCGAGCGAATGCCTTGCGCGCCGGCTCCCGGAAGCGAACATGTACGTGGTCCCGTGCGGCGTCGATGCCGCTCGTTTCGGGTCGGCCGAGCCCCGCGGCGTTTCGCGTGATCTGCTGATCCGCCGGCTCAACCTTTCCGCTCGAGGGTCGGATCCGCTGATTCTCTTAAGCGTCGGTCGGCACCAGGAGCGGAAGGGGTTCCACTGGTTCGTGGAGCGGGTGATGCCGCTGCTGCCGGAGGAAATCGTATTCGTGCTGGGTGGGGAGGGTCCGACCACGGAGCGGATCCGGAATGCGATCGAGGAGGAGGATCTCGCCCACCGGGTGCGGCTGCTCGGGCGCGTCTCGGAGGAGGAACTGGTAGATCTGTACCGCGCGACCGACCTGTTCGTGATGCCCAACGTCCCGGTACCCGGCGACATCGAAGGGTTCGGCGTGGTGATGCTGGAAGCGGGCGCGAGCGGGTTGCCGGTGGTGGCGGCGGAGCTGGAGGGGATCCGCGACGTGATCACGCCGGGCGAGAATGGATTTCTGGTGGAGAGCGAGAATGCTCCCGTGTTCGCCGATACGATCCTTCGGCTGCACGCCGACCGTGACGGACTGGCCGCGCTCTCCGGTCGTGCCGTGACGCACACGGTGGAGCGGTTCGGGTGGGACGCGGTGGCGGAGATGCACGTGGACGTGCTCTCGCGGCTCGCCTCCGCAAGGCGCACCGGAGCCACGCGCGACCACCGCTGAGCGAGCTGTCGGGCTCCGGTCGGCCAGATTCGCGGCGGGTGATGTCGTGATGGATCCCGGGCCGGTAGATCGGCATTCTTAACCAGGACAACTCAGATGCCTCACTATCGCATTCCGGTCTGGCTGAGAGCCGGCGTCCTCACCGTCGCGGCGGCTGGCTGGTTGGGGGTGCCCGCGCTTCAGGCGCAGTTGCGCCCCGAAGTGCAGCTGGTGCTGGCGGCGCTGCCGTCGGTACGGGAAGCCCTCCCGCCCGGTCCGGCCGCGCTCGACCCTCAATTGCTCTGCACTCCTCGTCTGGCCGGCTGGACCTGTCCGAAGGACGTCGACACCGCAGCGGGCGGTCTCGGGCTGATGCTGCACAGCCGCAACTTCGTGCACGTATGCCCGGGTGATCGCCGGAGCTGTCGTCTGGTGTCGGCACGTTCACTGGTGCTCTTTTCCGAGCCGGCGATCCGGGGCGCCACTGCAACCATGATGCTGGACGTCTGGTGGCAGTCCGACGATAGAACCCGCCCGGTCTCCCACCGTCGCGCACGGCTCACGTTCCAGCGCATCGGCACTACCTGGCAGCTGGACCGCACCGAGCCGGTGGTGGCTACGACGCAGTAGGCCGTCCGGGATCCCGCTCCACCGCCGAGACCGCGGGTTGCGGCGGCGCTCCTCCCAGGAGCACCGCGATCCAGCGGAAATCCTCGGTGTTCTCCAGTGCGATCTTCAGGATCATCGTAAGCGGGAGCGAGAGGATCATCCCCACCGGTCCCCAGACCCACCCCCAGAAGACGAGCGAAAGGATCACCACCAGGGTGGAGATCCCGAAGCGCCGCCCGTGGAGGTTCGGCTCCAGAAAGTTGCCGAGCACCAGGTTCACGACCATGTACCCCGCCGCCACCGCCACCCCGCGCCCGGGCCCGAGCTCCAGCGCCGCCAGCATCACGGCGGGGATGGCGGCGAGCAGCGAGCCGATGTTGGGGACGTAGTTGAACAGAAAGGCGATCAGCCCCCAGAAGAGCGGGAAGTCCAGTCCCATCGCCCAGGTCCAGAATCCCACCAGCAGCCCGGTGAGAAGGCTCACCAGCGTCTTGATGCCGAGGTACTGCTGCACGTCGCGGATCATGCTCTGATACCGGCTCAGATCCGCCTCCTGCCCGCCGATGGCGGCACGCAGCTTCGCGGGGAAGATGGTCGCCTCCAGCAGCATGAAGATCATGATGAGGAGCACCAGGAAGGCGTTGGAGAGCAGCGAAGCGATCCCGCGCAACGTTCCGCTCACCAGGTTTACGATGTTCTCCGGTGAGAAGAGCTCGAAGGAGGTCCAGTCCGACACGGGTATGCGTCGAGCCTGCATCCAGTCGACGGTGGTGACCGTCAGGGCGCGGAAACGATCCACGTAGTGGGGGAGGGCGCCGCGCATCTCGATGATCGCCTGGCTGATCACCATCGCCAGCACCGCCAGCACCGCGAGGTTGATCAACAGGGCGATCAGGATGGCCACCAGCCGGGGCACCCGGCGGGCATGCAGCCAGAAGAGGAATGGTAGGTTGAGCACCGCCAGGAAGAGCGCCAGCGCGCACGGGAGCAGGATCGGCGCGCCGGCGCGGAGCCCGGCGACGACGATCACCAGGCTGGCCGCAAGGACCAGTGCCCGGGCACCCGGTGCGTTCAGCTCCGTCGGCAGCTTCATCGTACCTCGGGTGACGTGAACACCACGTTCCCGCTGGTGGAGTGCTCCATCGCGGCGAGGAAGCCGATCCCCTCCTGGAAGCGGTACGTACGGAGCTCCACGCCCGCACCCGTCTCCCGCAACAGGACGATTCGCACCGGACCGCCGCTCGCCGGATCGTGCGGTCCGACGATCCAGAAGCGGACGCTTCCGATCTGCACGTACTCGTCGAAGAGCGGGTAAACAGCGCCACCGGCGCGCACGACGAGCGCCCATCTCTGCCCATCGTCCCACAGGATGCGGTCGTCCGGCCCGCGGTCCGCGTCGACGTAGAGGAGCACACGCTCGGGCGCGCCGTCCCCGGTCACATCATAGGTCTCGTCGGCTACCAGCGTACGGGGAAGATCCGGTTCGGGTGCCGGTCGAATGATCGTGGCTCCGTGGCCGTTGCCCGGAGCGACATCGCCCCGGTGGTTCATTTCCGTCGCCTCGCCCCGTGGAGTGCCCCCGCGGCGCTCGCCGCCCGGTAGCAGCAGAACACCTGCGCCAAGCGCCATTCCCGTCAGGAAGGTGACGAACAGCCGGGCAGGGGAATTCACGTCTCTCTCCCCGGCTCGCCACTCGCCAGCGGACTCCGCACGATCAGGTACTCCTCGACCGGCACTCCACCGATCAGGTGCTCCTGGATGATCCGCTCCAGCACCGGCGGGTCGCACCGCACGTACCAGGCGCCCTCCGGGTACACCACGGCGACCGGACCTTCCTCACAGATGCGCAGACAGTTCGCCTTGGTGCGGTACACGCCGCCCTGTTCGGAGAGGCCGAGCGCCCGCAGCCGCGACTTCAGGAATGCCCACGCCGCCATCCCGCGCGCGTGGTCGCAGCACTTCGGCTCCGACTGGTCGGCGCAGAGGAAGATGTGCCTCCGCAGGGCGGGGATCCCGAGATCCGTCGCCACCTTGCCTGCCGCTTCAAGATCTGGGTTCACGACGTAGGTAGAACGGGTGGGCGGGTCCGGTGCGCCCCGTGAATCTCGTGTGGAGGATGCACCGGCGAAAGGATGACCGCCAGCGGGAGGCGCGGGGTCAATCGGCGACATCCTCCACCGCGGTGCCCGCACCCGACCCGGACCAGGCACCGGCCCCCGTCTGCACCTGCCAGAGTCCCGCGTAAACGCCGCCGGCAGCGACCAGATCGTCGTGGTTCCCCCGTTCCACGACGCGTCCGTCGGAGAGCACATAGATCAGGTCGGCGGTGCGCACGGTGGAGAGCCGGTGGGCGATGGCGATGGTGGTCCTCTCGTGGGCCAGGTGCTCGATGGAGCGCTGGATCGCCGCCTCCGTCTCATTGTCCACAGCCGAAGTCGCCTCGTCGAGCACCAGGATGGGCGGATTCTTCAGGATGGCCCGCGCGAGCGCGATCCTCTGGCGCTGCCCGCCGGAGAGCCTCTGTCCCCGTTCACCCACCACGGTGTCGTAGCCCTGGGGCAGGCGCGGCGATGAACTCGTGCGCCTCGGCCAGGCGCGCCGCGCGCTCCACCGCCGAAGTCTCCGCATCCCACGAGCCGTAGGCGATGTTCTCGCGCACCGTGCCGTGAAACAGGAAGGTGTCCTGGCTGACGAGCCCGACGGCGCGACGGAGATCGTCCAACCGCAGCTCCCGCAGCGGGATTCCATCGAGCAGAATCTCTCCCTGCTCTACCTCGTACAGGCGGAGGAGCAGCTTGACCAGGGTGCTCTTGCCGGAGCCGGTGGCGCCGACGATCCCCACCGTCGCCCCGGCCGGCACCCGCAACGATACGTCGCGTAGCGCCGGCTCCCGGCCGGCATAGGCGAAGGTCACATTGCGCAGCTCCACCTCACCCCGGACCGCGCCCGCTCCCAGCGCGCGCTCACCCGGGTGGATTTCGAAGGGCGTATCCAGCAGCCCCATGACCCGGTTGGTGGAGGCCATCGCCCGCTGGTACTGGTCCAGCGTCTCGCCCAGTCGCGTCAGCGGCCAGAGCAGCCGCTGCGTCAGGAAGACCAGCACGCTGTACGTTCCCACGGACATATTGCCGTTTACCGCCTCCACTCCCCCGAACAGCAGCGTCGCGGTAAATCCGACCAGGATCACCATCCGGATCAGCGGCACGAATGCGGAGCTCCAGCGGATCGCGCTCCGGTTCGCTTCACGGTACGCCTCGCTCTCCTCCCGCACCTGCCCGACCTCGAAGCGTTCGGCGGTGAAGCTCTTGATGGTGGTGATACCGCCCAGGTTGTTCACCAGGCGCCCGTTGAGCAGCCCCACCCGGGAGCGGACGTCGGCGTAGAAGGGCGCGAGCCGTCGCTGGTACCAGACCGACCCCCAGACCACGATCGGCATCGGGAGCACCGCCATCCACGCCACCGAAGGCGCCAGGATGAAGAAGGCGCCACCGATCACCAGCACCGTGGTGACCACCTGCAGCAGGTCGTTCGCGCCCTTGTCCAGGAACCTCTCGAGCTGGTTGATGTCGTCGCTGAGGATCGACATCAGCCCCCCGGTGCTCCGCTCTTCGAAGTACGCCAGCTCCAGCCCCTGCAGATGCGCGTAGGCGTCGAGGCGGAGGTCGTGCTGGACGTCCTGTGCGAGGTTCCGCCAGAGAAGGGCGTAGGCGTACTCGAACAGCGACTCCAGAATCCAGATGGCGAAGGTGATCGCCGAGAGGAGGAGGAGCTGGTGCCAGACGTCCACCACCCCCCATCGGGCCAGGAAGGAGTTCTCCTGCGCCACCACCACGTCCACCGCCGCGCCGATCAGCGCGGGAGGCGCGAGATCGAAGATCTTGTTCAGAACCGAGCAGAGCCCCGCAAGCCAGACGCGGGCTCTGTAACTGGCGGCATACCGGATCAGACGGGAAAGCGGGTGCAACGAACCTCCTCGATGAGTCTACCGGCCGGAGGCCGGACCGTGCCGGGCCGGGCCGCGGGTCCGGGTGCAGCAACTGCGCCGCTGGACGGTTACGGCGCGTCGTGGCGCCCGGAAACAGGGATCCTACGCGCGAAGTGGCTTGCCGGACCCGTGGTGTAGCGGGCATCGTCCACCCGCACCACCAGGCGATCCTCCTCCTCCTCGACCACGAAGAAGGGGTACCGCGACCAGACCAGAAACTCGCGCGCCGACGGGTGCTCGGCCGCACTCACCGCGAGCGGGTGCTCCGCATTTCGAGGGATGGTGTGCGCCTGCATGGTAAGCGCCGGGAGAGGCTCCCATCGCAGAGTGCCGAACCGGTACACCTCACCGTCCCACACCACCACGTCGCGGCGGAAGGGGTTCAGTGGCACCGGACCCACCATCACCGACGCCTGGCCTGCCACCCCCTGAGCGGCGAGCCCCCGCTGCACGATCGCGCGCCCTCCCGCGGAGCTCCCGATCATCCCGATCAGATAGAAGGCGGAGAGCCAGAGCGCGATGCGGGCGGGGTGACGCCCCGAGAGGCGGCGTGCCAGGTAGACCCCGAGGCCCAGCGTCAACCACATCCACGGATCGATGATGAACAGCGCGTCCCCGTAGAACCAGCGGTCGTCGAAGGGCATCAGCAGGCGAATGCCATAGGTGTTCAGCCAGTCCAGAAAGGGGTGGGAGAGGACGGCGATGTAGGAGAGGAGTACCAGCTGCCCCGGGCGGACCGCCTGCTCCGGAACCCGACCGCCCCGGTGCCGGACCCATCGATCCCACACCATGATCACCGCGACGAGAAGGAGCGGGAGGATGGCCAGTGCGAGCACGCCGTGCGTCCAGCCACGTCGTAGTGCGAGTGAGCCGCCGGTGAAGATGGTGACCGCGTCGATGTCCGGCAGGTTCGCGCCGATCATCAGGGTGGCCATCGCCAGGCCGGAGCGCCGCCTGAGGCCCGCCTGCCCGAGCGCGGCGCCGGCCAGCGTATGACAGAGGTTGTCCATCGGTCAGTGATGGTCCCGCTTCACCGGGTCGCCATTCGCCGGCCGGCCATTCGCCGATTCGCGGCGCCTGGCGTCGGCTGTCAGTCGCACCACCGCGAAGAGCAGCAGCGCGATCCCCAGCAACATCAGTGCGAAGCCGACCCATCCCACTCCGCGGAGGGCAACGAACACCACGCCGAGGGTGTTGATCGTGATTCCGATCACGAGAGCCGCCAACGCACCGGCCGTTCCAGGACTCTGCGATTCTGCCTCAGATTGCTTCAGCGGTGCCTCCCATCTCGGGATTCGGGTGAGGGTCTGGGGCCGGAAGGTAGCCCCGATCGACACCGCTGCGCGAGTCTGTGCTCTCACCCGAGCGCGCATTCCCGGCGGTCGCTCGAACTGGCCGGACACACCGTACCTGGCCATATTGCACCGTTCGGACAACAAACCCCGTCCCCTGGAGGACCCTGATGGCTACTGTGGATCTGGAGAGCGGAAGCGCACCGCTCACCGTGCTCAGCGAGGACGAGACGATGTTCCGCGACGCCGTGCGCGAGTTCGCGGAGACAGAGGTCCGCGCCGCGCGTGCACCCGATGGACGAGGCGCAGCAGATGGACCCGGATCTGATCCCGCAGCTTCTTCGAGCTGGGGCTCATGGGCGATCGAGGTGCCCGAGGAGCTCGGCGGCACCGGCAGCTCCTTCTTCACCGCCGCGCTCGTCGTGGAGGAGCTTTCCGCGCGTCGACCCCAGCGTGGGCGTGCTGGTGGACGTGCAGAACACGCTGGTCAACAACGCCTTCCTCCGCTGGGGCTCGGAGGAGCTCAGGCAGAAGTACCTGCCGCCGCTCGCCAGCGAGAAGGTCGGCGCCTACGCGCTCTCCGAGGCCGGCTCCGGCTCCGACGCCTTCGCGCTCGCCACCCGCGCGGTGCAGGCGGACGGCGGCTTCCGCCTGACCGGCCGAAGCTCTGGATCACCAACGGCGCCGAGGCGGAGATCTTCATCGTCTTCGCCAACGTCGAACCCGGACGCCGGCTACAAGGGGATCACCGCCTTCATCGTCGAGAAGGAGTTCGACGGCTTCTCGGTCGGGAAGAAGGAGGACAAGCTGGGGATCCGCGCCTCGTCCACCACCGAGCTGGTGCTGGAGGATGTGTTCGTCCCGGCGGAGAACGTGCTCGGCGAGGTCGGGCAGGGGTACAGGACGGCGATCGAGACGCTCAACGAGGGGCGGATCGGGATCGGCGCGCAGATGATCGGCATCGGCGCAGGGCGCGCTGGACGCGACCGTGAAGTACGTGCAGGAGCGCGAGCAGTTCGGCCGCACCATCGGCGAGTTCCAGGGCGTGCAGTTCCAGATCGCGCAGATGGCCACCGAGCTGGAGGCCGCGCGGCTGATGGTCTACAACGCGGCGCGACTCAAGGACGCCGGCCGGCCCTTCCTGCAGGAGGCGGCGATGGCGAAGCTGTTCAGCTCCGCAGGTCGCGCAGCGCATCGCCTGCGAGTGCATCGACCTGTTCGGCGGCTACGGCTTCACCCGCGAGTACCCGGTCGAGAAGTTCTACCGCGACTCCAAGATCGGCAGATCTACGAGGGGACGAGCAACATGCAGCTCCAGACCATCGCGAAGAACCTACTTAGGTGAGCCATTGGGTACCAAGCTTGACCTGACCTGGTGAAATACGGTAGCAATCCCCTCTCTGCCAAGATTGAGTGAGACGGTTATCATGTAGGAATGAATGTATCCCGAGGGCGAGATCGGACGGAAGGATGTTTCGGATGCCCCTCGACCGGCCATCTTTTAGAGAGAAATGCGGACAGAATTTGGGGAACTCACAGGCCGTGCGTCACGGATTAGACCAAGTGGAGTCTGGAAGGGGAGTGGGTGCGCTTTGGGTATGGCGATCACTCACCATTGACTCACAGCTTCGTCGAGCCGTTAGAGCAGTCTGGATTTGCAGACGATCGCGAAGAACCTGCTGAAGTAGGTTGTTCGGGATGATCACGCGAGCGGAGCCGACGCCGTCGAATCGGGACGTCCGCCCTGTGTTCGTCGCGGAGCAGTGGATCCGCCTCGGGGTCGCGGCCAGTCCGAAGGCCCTGGTGCGGGGGCGGGGGCGGGGCTAGCATCAGGGCATGCACACAACGCCTTCCCAGGACTCTGGCGGCTTCACCCCTGCGCCCGGTGTCATCGCCACCGATCTCGGCGACGAGCTGATTCTTCTCGACCCGGACCGCGGTGAGATGTTCTCGCTGAACGGTTCCGGCCGCTCCGTCTGGCAGGCCCTCAAGTGCGGCGCAGATCCCGTGGAGGCGCTGACCGGGACCTTCGAGGTGGAGGAGGAAGTAGCCCGTGCGGAAGCCAACGCGCTGATCCTCGCCCTCGTGGCGGCGGGGCTGCTCCTGCCGATCGGAGTGGTCGATGGAAGGGGCGGATAGCATCGCCGCGCAGCCGGTGCGCTTCGAGGTGCTCGGTCGCTCTCTGTCCGCGAGCGTGACGGCTCCGGCGCTCGTCTCCAGCCTTTCGCTCTGCTGGCGCTACGACGAGCAGACATCCACCCAACATCCATACCGCATCGATATCGTCCAGGTTGATACTACCGAGTCCCGCATGGCGGCCGAGCCAGGCTGGAGCCCGGTCGCGGTGCAGTTGCCGGACGGAACGACGCTGCAGGGATGGAACAGGGCGAACGAGTGGCGCTTCCCTGGTGAGATCGGCGACGGCATCACGGCACAGATCCGGGAGAATGGCGCGTACATAGAGATCGACGGAAGGTCGGCGCGGAATCCCTCTCCCGCACTGCACAGAACGCTCTACCTCTGTATCAGCGAGGCTCTGAGGGTGAGCGGACTCCTCCCACTGCACGTCGCGGTGGTGGTACGCGGTGGCGAGGCAACCGCGCTCTGTGCGCCGAGTGGCACCGGCAAGACGACGACGCTGCTGCACCTCCTCGCCCGGGGGTGGCATCCACTCAGCGAGGACCTCGCGTGGCTGGACCCGGCGACCAGGACGCTCCACGGCTGGGACCGCGGTGTCCGGCTCTGGGACGATGGGGTCCGTCGGTTGTCGGAATCGTGGCGAGCGGCAGGGTGGGGCACGGATGTGGACGGCAAGCGGTTCCTCCCGTGGTCTGCGGTCGATCCCGGGCGTATACCCGCCGCCATTTTCACCGATCTCGTTCTGCTCGAGCGCAGTGGAGAGTCCGAGTGGCGTATGGAGCCGGTTTCACGCCGGGATGCCGTACGCGCGCTCTGGGAGTCGACCGGAGTGCCGTTCACCCCGGCGGGACGCGGCATCGCGGCGGCCGCGGTCGAGGGCCTGATTCGCGACCTCGATATCGCCCGGATACGGATGGGCTCCTCACCGCTGCCGGACCTGGACGCCCTCGGGCTTCGGCCACTGGGAGACGGGTAGCGAAAGTTGACGCGGTATCGCTGCTGATTGCTGGCTTCGGCGAGTTCGGGCAGCACCTGGCCATCCAGTTCGACCCACGCGTGACCGACGACCGCGTTCCCGCCTCGCGCCGCACCCCACTCACGAAGGTCACCGGAAGTCCTCGCAGTCGCAGAGCCCGATAGAGGGCGAGCGAACGCACCACGCACCCTCCAGGGTCCCCGCGCGGCAGCAGCCGTTCCCCCCACCGGATCCCCCGCACCAGTCCCATCGACTCCCGTGTCGTGAGGCAGCGGGGTGCCGGCCGGTCACCGTCGGCGTTACCGAGGCGAGCAGCCGGTGCAGGTCCGGCTCGCGGCGAAGGGCCCGGCGGGCGCCGAGCAGACCGGGCAGCGCCCGCAGCACGTCCCGTGATGAGGCCGGGTGTGCGCGCCGCCCGCACGAGCGCACGCTCCGCTCGTAACGGCGCATGCTCCGAGGCGGTGCGGAGGTCCAGTGCCCACGCCTGCAGAGCCCGCGGCCTCCCCATCGCTGAACCGTCCCATCCACGGATCACACCGTTCCAGCATCGCTGCGAGCGTGCGGCTGCATCCCAACTCGCCGCGCGGGCTTCGAGTGCGGCACGCGTCACCCCGGCGCGCTCGCTGAGGAAGCGGAGATCGAGCAGGTCGTGTGGTTTCAGCCCCCACCCTTCGCTGCCCCATGCACGGTGAACGAGGAGACAGACCAGCGCCGCGTCCACCGGGTGCGGCTGCCGCACCCGTGTGTCCTCGAATTCGCACTCGATCGCCCGCTCCCAGACCGCTTCGGTGAGCCGCCGCTGACGTACGCTCCGCAGCCCCGCGCAGTGGACGACGTAGCGCTGCACGTCGAGCCATGCGTTGCCGCCGGGTCGGTAGAGGTTGTATGCCAGGTGGCTGTGGGGAAGTGGCGCCTCCATGGGCGAGGGTCGACCCGACCATCCCAGCCGGGCCGCAACCCTTCCGGCGTGGATGAGGTCGCGGGGTCGAAGCACCACGTCGACGTCACCGTGGAAGCGCGCGCCCGGAACAGGGTATACGTATTCGGCCAGGGGAAAGCCTTTGAAGAGCAGCACCTCGATGCCGGCCTCGTTCCAGGCGGCGAAGAGTGGACCGACTTCGCGCTTGATCTCCTCGTGCCGCCCGAGGCTGGCCAGGAATTCACTCCCGTAGAAGGGGCGGTCCGGATGATCGCCACCGAGTGCCGCGTATGCGTAGGGGCCGAGGTTCGCCGCCCGCAGCGCAGCGGGTGAGGGCGGTTCCCCTCGGCTGAGCAGAAACGCCGTGAGGCGTTCCTGTTCCACCGCGCCACGATTCCCGTCGTCGAGTCGTTTCATCAACCCCGCCGGGCCGACTATCGTCGGGACGCTGCTTCCAACCGCTCGAGTCTGGCATCCTGCTCGCCCTGCTTCTGCAGGAGCGACTCGAGCTTGTTCCTCAGCGCGGCCAGCTCGCTCCGTAGATGTTCATTCTCGTCGCGAAGCTTTCGGGTGCGGACCTCGAGCGCCTGCGTCCCGAGCAGTGCCACCCCGTCGGCGTCCACCGTTCCGATGGATGCATCATCGCTGCCGAGGCCGAACGCCGCCCGGAAGTCCTGGGCGGTGGGGCCGAGGTGCCGCACCCGGTCGCCATCCACCCGGTAGCTCCAGCTACGGATCGGCAGGTCGCGCAGGCGCTCCAGAATGTGCTCACCCGGGACATCGTCGAAAAGGTGCTTCCGATTCACATCGGAGGCGTTCTGCCACACGCCGGACGCTCGTGAGCAGAGCTCCGGTGCTGGTGGAGATCACCGCGTTGGCCTGTCCCCAGTTGCTGACCGAGGATCCCGACTGGATCGTACACGCCCGTACTGAGGTTGGACGTAGTGAAGACCCGGAACCCGCCGCTCACGCGCCAGTTCGCCGAGTGGTTCACCCCGGCCCGAAGTGTATCCACCGTCGAGCGGTCGGCGAAGACGAACGAGCCCTGGCGGGCGTTGGTGTGGGCATGATATCCCATCGCCACCGAAGCGGCGCCCGAGGCGGTGTTGTCCTCGCCGACCGCGAAGGTGGAAGCTCCCGCCGCCGCGCTGCGCAATCCGAAAGCCACTCCGTGGTTGCCGCTCGCGCGCACGTTGTCGCCGATGGCCACGGAAAACTCTCCGATGTTCGCGTCATCCCACTGCGTTCCTTGACGTAGCCTGCGCGGAACGCCGCCCTGTCGGGGTACCACATCATCCGCGTCCCCGGCCCCTCCCGGGGAATCCCGCCGCTCCCCACGCCTCCGTTCCACTGGCCGCCGAACAGAGCGCCGCCGTCGATGTTGACGCGCAGCAACCCCTGTCCCGCCCGGTTGACCGCGAAGGCGGAGTCGGGCACCTGCGCCGCGCCAACGAGTGGACAGGCAGCGAGGAGCACCAGAGCCAGCAGCGATTTCCGTGGAGAGCGGAGCATATGCGGCTACCTGTCCTGAGCCGTGAGGGAGTCGACGAGCAGAGCTTCGATGCGCTCCAGGCGCATGCGAAGGTCGTCGATCTCGCGCTGCTGCGCGACGATTCGCTCCTGTTGCGTCGTGCTGCGCGCTTCCAGAGCCTTGATCGCCGCCATGTTCACGCCGTCGATGTCGATCGTGTTGATCAGCAGCTGGCTCTCGCCCAGGCCGAAGGCCGCGTGGAAGTCCTGCGCGGTGGGGCCCATGTGGCGGATGGAAGCATCCTGCGTAATGTAGTTCCAGGTGGTCACCGGGACGGAGCGCAGGCGCTGCAGCACGTCCTCGCCCGTCGATCTCGCTGGAAGTTCTGCTTGCGGTTACGGTCCGACACGCTGCTCCAGGAGCCGCCGCCCGGCGCCACCTCCACCCCCGAGGAGAGGTTCTGCGAGGTGAAGAACCGGATTCCACCGCAGCCGCGCGCCACGAACTGGTTATTGGCCGTGGCGTAAACCGAGTCCGACGAGAAGCCGGCGCAGCCATCGCCGAGCACGATCGATCCCTGGCGGTTCGCCGTGCGGGCGTTCTTGCCGATCGCCACGGAGAACTGCCCGCTGGCGCTGTTCTGGAGGCCGATCGCCACTCCGAAGTTGCCGTTGGCGATGCTGGGGCCGAGGGTGATCGAAGCCAACCCCCCGGCGATGGACTGGGGCCCATCGCCAGCGCGTCGTCGTTCGTGGCCTGCGCGCCGCTCCCGATGGCGACGGCGCCCACCCTGCTGGCCGTGCCATTGAAGGCGAAGGCCCGATCGGCGCTGGCGTTGCCGCTGTTGCCCAGCGCCACCGACTCGTGGCCGGTGGCGGTGGTCGCGAGCCCCGCGGCAAAGGAATTGTTGCCGCGGGCGCGAGTGTTCTCCCCGAAGGCCGCCGAGCCGTAACCGATGTTGCTCAGATCCCAGTATGTCTCGCCAAAGCTGTGCACCTTCCCTGCGCGGAAGGCGAACCTCGCGGGGAACCACATCATGCGCACACCCGCTCCGGTAACGGGCAACGTGCCACTGTCCTGAACACCGAACGCCGCCAGACTTGCATCGGTGTTGACCCGGAGCAACGGGGCACCCGCCCTGGATATGGCCAGCGCGCTGTCGCCCACGGCGCTCTGCGCCGCAGTCGGCGTGGCCAGAAGGGCATGGCCGCCGAGCAGGAGTACGCCGGCGAAAACGGTTCTCATCGTTGCGATCATGTCTCTCAGGGAAGGGAAAGCGTGAGCGGTTGCCCGTGGGTGCTCAGAGTGCCGCTGACGGTAACGGGGCCCGCGCCAGTGGTACTCCCCTGTAGCCGGACGTCACCCTCGATCTTCAGCATCGGGACCGTGCCCGATAGCCGTGCGTCGTTGCCGCTCATCGTCACCGTGCCGTTGATCACCGCGCCGGACGGCGCGGTGAAGTCGCCGCCGATGGTAAGTGTGTAGCCACCCAGGTCCAGAGTGGATCCCAGTGTATCGGCCATCACAAGGCTCCGGATCACCCGGTCCCCATCCGAGATCACCGGCTGCAGGGCGGCGGACTGGATACTCACGGTGTCGTTGACGCCGGGCACCACCTCCGGACTCCAGTTGGCGCGGTCGGACCAGTCGCTGGACGCCGCACCCGTCCAGGCCACCATCATCCCCGAGGGGACACACGGCGGGCCCGATCCGATCGTCGCCGTCGGCGCACCCGCGGGCCCCGCAGTGCGCACCAGGCACAGCGTGCGCGTCGGCAGACCGCCGCTGTAGCTGCCGCCCGCGAGCAGGGTCACCGATGCGGCACCCAGGGACGCGGCTCGCTGCTCGAATGCCGCCTGCCCCTCCCCCTGCTCCTCGATCGACTGCGTCAGGCGGGTCACGTTGTCGTCGACCGCCTGCATCATCACGCTGATGGTGAACGGGTCTGCGGCCGGGCTCGCCTGTAGCGGGATCCTGAAGGCGAACGTGACTACCCCATCGTACTGCCCCGGCGCTGGAGACGCGGGAAGAGTGCGGCTGGTCGAGGAGTTCGGATTGCTGACGACAAAGCCGTACGGCAGGACGTCCACCCCGGCCGGAGTAGCGAACCCGGCGGCTTCCGCCTCGGTAAACGCCTGCAGGACGTCGGCAAATCGCGGAGCAACGTGGCCATCCCGATCCTGCACGACCGCGCCCGTGGGGAGCACCGAGGGCGCAATGGCATCGTCGGCGGCCGACCCATCGAACCGCCGCAACCGCGACACTGCCGTTCCGCTCAGTGTGCTGCCCGTACTCACTGCAAGGAAGGTGAGGTTGTTCCGCGGCGTGTCGTACGGAGTACCGTTGCTCTGCGCGTTTCGGACGCGAAAGGTGGCGTAGATGTACCGCACTCCGCCGTCCCCCCGCTCGCCGACGGTGAAACTACCGGTCGAGAGCGGAGCCAGTTCAATGGTTCCGTTGCCTTCTCCCCCGCTGCCTCCAGGAGCGCTGAGCGAAAAACCGACCCCGCCGGCGGGGGGCAGCGGGTTGGCCGATGCGTTCATCTGACCCGTGCCGATTCCGCTGATCTCGATCTCCATCAGCGACGACGGACCACCGGGACCCGGGAGCCCCGGCGGGCCGGTGATCCCATCCCGGCATCCGGAGAGCACGACAACGATCGTGAGCCAGAACAAGCTCCGGCGAAGTCTGCGCAGACACATCAGGGAGGTACCCCGAGGGGACCGATGCGGCTTCCCGGCCGTATCCCGCCGAGCTTCGGAGGTTCGAAGCGATGGCCGACTCACACCCATGGGGTGTGCTGCTTGAGATCGAGCAGCAAGCTACCCGGACCGATCGGTATGGACTGCTGGAGCGTCAGGGCACTCCATCGGCCGAGATGCTCGAGTTTGGGGGCGGTGTACGGAAGACGTGCGACCGGGACTGACGGCGGAGGCACGGGCTGCGCGAGATGGCTCGACATGGGGAATCGTCCGCGAGGCGTCGGGAGAGTAAAGGACCGGAGTAGGGCTCGCTATGCGCGACAGGCGATCTGTCGATCCGGACCAGAATCATTCTGCCACCGGCGGCACTTTCATCTCGCGAACTGAGAGCAGACCGCGGACCCACCCCGGAGTGGGAATGACCCGGAATTGTAACTCGGCAGGAGAGCGACGTCCAGAGGAAAAATGGAAAAACGTTGAAACCTGAGTGCCCCGGCCAGGAAGCTGCTGAAGCAGTGGTCGGGTTCAGGTGCCCGATGTGGTCCGCGGCACCGCTTCCGGGCCTACTTCTCGCCTTCCACCAGTTTCCGCATCCAGCGCGCCTCGTCGGCCACGCGGCCGCACATGATGTCGCACAGCTGGAAGACGCTCTCATCGGCCAGGCGGTAATGGACGAAAAGCCCCTCCTTGCGGCGGTCCACGAAACCGAGGGTGTGAAGCATCTGCAGATGCTTGGAGAGGTTGGCCTGGCCGAGGCCCGTGTCGCTCATCAATTCGCCGACGGTGCGCTCGCCACGGCGCAGGGCATCGAGGATCCGCAGGCGCGCCGGCTCGCCGAGCGCCTTGAAGCGTTCGGCGATCAGCATGATCATCTCCGGGGACAGGTCGGCAGTCGCCATTGCGTTGCTCCGGCCTACGCGGCGGTCGTCGCGGCTCTCGCAGTGCGGATCGGCCGCTCCTCGTCGCTCCAGCGAGCGAAATCGCCGGCGAGGTGCTGCGCCCCATCGAAGCCCGCCCTCCGGATCACGCTGAGAGCCACCGCCGCGCGCGCGCCCGACTGGCAGTGCACCGCCAGCGACCGGTGTGGGGGATGCGGTCCAGCGACTCGGCCAGGCGCCCGAGCGGGAGGTTGATGCTCCCCGGGATGTGGCCCGCCTCCCACTCCGACCCGTTGCGCACGTCGATCACCGCCAGATCGCCATCGCCCAGCGCCGCCTCCACGCGCTCCGGTTCGATCTCCGCCACCGTGCCCGGACTGCCATGACCATCCGCCCACGTCCGGATCACGCCGGCGCCGAACCAGCCGGCCACGCGGTCGAGACCGATCATCGCCAGATCGCGGACGATCTCGTCCAGGGCGTCGTGTCCCTCCTCCTCGACGACGAGGTAGAAGTCCGAGTCGTAGGGGATCACCGAACCTGCCCAGGTGGTGAAGCTCCGGCCGAGCGGGACGTTCAGCGTTCCGGGCAGATGGCCCGCCGCGAAGCGGTCGGCGGAGCGCGTGTCCACGATCACCGCGCCACTGGCGAGAAGCTCCTCCACACGCGCCTCCGGGAGCAGCGGCGGCCGGTGGAAGCCACCGAGCAGCCGCGGCCCGTCGCGGTTGATCCGCTTCATCTCCCCGAAGTACATCGGCGGCTCCGGCTGGCCGGCGAGCACCGCCTGCACGAACTCCTCCGCCGAGGTCGAGGCCATCGCCCAGTTGAAGCGCTTCTCGTACCCGAGCGTCGTCTGTGGCACCGCACCCAGCGACTTGCCACAGGCGCTCCCCGCGCCGTGCCCGGGCCAGATCTGTACGTACTCCGGGAGTGACGTCCGGAAGCGGGAGATGGTGGAGAAGAGCACCCTGGCGCCCTGCTCCATCGTCCCCTGGTAGCTGGCCGCCCGCTCCAGGAGGTCCGGTCGGCCGACATCGCCCACGAAGACGAAGTCGCCGGTGAAGACACCCATCGGCTCGTCCGCGCCGGCCCGATCGGTCACCACGAAGCTGAGATGCTCCGGCGTATGACCCGGCGTGTGGATCACGTCGATCCGCACGTTCCCCACGCTGAACGAGTCGCCATCCCTGAGGAGCTCGGCGCCCGACTCCGCGGCGAAGGCGTACTTCCAGCTCTCGTCTCCCTCGTCCGAGAGGAGGAGCCGCGCGCCGGTGCGACTGGCCAGCTCACGTGCGCCCGAGACGTAATCCGCGTGGACGTGTGTCTCGGTGACGTGTGTGATGCGCAGCTTCTCCTCCGCGGCGGCGGCGATGTACTGCTCGGCGTCGCGGTTGGGATCCACGATCAGGGCCTCCCCCGTGGCTCCGCACCCCAGCAGATAGCTCGCCTGGGCCAGCTTGTCGTCGTAGAAGCGCTTCAGGATCATTCGACTCTCCTGGTGATCTGGGGATCGGTTCCGGGCTCCGCTCCATCCGCCGGAGCATCGAGCTCGGCTTCAGGCGTCGCGGTGACGGCGGCATCCACGCGCCCCGGCTGAAGGACCATCCGGTTCTGGAAGAGGATGAACCCGCCCATCACGAGCAGGAACATCGCGAAAGCCCGTTTCAACGCACCCTGCGACACGTAGCGCACCAGGTGCGTTCCGGCCAGGATGCCCACGACGGCGACGGAGGTGAAGAGGGTCATGAAGGCCCACGGCACCTCCACCTGGCCGAGGTAGCCCAGGAAGCCGGTGGCGCTCTTCAGTGCGATGACCAGCAGACTCGTGCCCACGGCCTCCTTCATCGGCAGCCGTGCCAGAAGCACCAGCGTTCCCGGCCCGCCAGTGCCGGGCCGCGCCGAACAGGCTCACCGCGCCCACCACCGCCAGGCTCATCGCGATCGACTCCTTCGCGCCGAAGCCCAGCACGTACACGAAGATCGGAACCGTCAGGATCGAACCGCCCCCACCCAGCACTCCCAGGGAGAGCCCGATCAGAACCGCCAGGAAGAGCCCGAGAACGAGCACGGGTCAGGTGGAGCAGCTCAGACCGACGCCGCCCCGCCGCCGTCTGCGCGACCGCCCCCCTGTGGGGGCGCGCCGGAACGCAGCGCCGCGACCATCGCCTCCACATCGCAGCTCGCCGGCCGGTTGTACGGCAGACGCGCCAGCACCATCGCCATCCCGCAGGTGTCCGTCACACCCGCGAACACCAGCCCGCTCCCCACGAAAGCGGGCACCAGCGCCCACATCGGATTCACCAGCAGCGCCAGCGCCGCTCCCGATGCCGCCAGCCCACCCGCGACGATCCGCACCTGCCGCTCGAGCGAGAGCCGTTCCCGCCCCCGGTTCACCGGGTGCCCCGCCGCCACCCATCCACTCATCCCGCCCTCCAGAACGTGGAGGTTCGGCATGCCGGACCCCTTCAGCACCTCCTCCGCACGCCGTGCCCGCGCCCCGGACTGACAGACCAGCACCACGGCAGCGCCAGCCGCCGCCCGGATCTCCTCCGCGTGCTCCCCCAGCGTATCCAGCGGCACGTTGTACGCGCCGGCAATGTGCGCACTCTCGTACTCGCCGGGCGTACGCACGTCCAGCAGCCGCGTGTCGCCGCGCGTCTGTACCAGGGCCGACAGATCCGCGGGGCTCAGGACCTCCGCATACGTCTCTCTCTCTTGCATCTGTGCAGTCTCCCCGTCAGCGGATGTCAGTACATGCGCCTGCGGCGCCTTTATTCCACTGAATAGTAGTATAGTTGAGCGTCCCGGTCAACATTCCGCTTCATCGATGAGGAAGGACCCCCACAGGCGACGAGCCGGCTTCCTGACGACACCGGGCGGTCGGGCGGTGTACCACTGGAGAGGGAGGGGGCGCACGGCACGCCGGCACAGACCAGGAGAGAGTTCGATGTCGAACGGGAGCGGGAGATCCGGAGGAGATGCCGCGGTGGCGAGCCGGGCCGAGGTGGACCGCGACCGGCACCTGCCGGTCACGGTCATCGTAGCGCTCGCGCTCCTCGCTGCGCTGGTGGCCGGGTGGACCGGGGGCGCGATGTCCAGCTGGCGCTGGCTGCCGCTGCTGGTCGCGTACGTGGTGGGTGGGATCCCGATCGCGCGTGACAGCTGGCGCACCCTGCGCGACCAGCGGAAGCTTTCGATCGACTTCCTGATGGGAGCAGCCGCGGTGGGTGCCGCGGTGGCGGGGAGCCCGATGGAGGGAGTGATGCTGATCTTTCTGTTCAGTCTCTCCAACACGCTCGAGGGGTATGCCATGGGGCGAACCCGGCGGGCGATCGGCCGCCTCACCGAGCTGAAGGTTGCGGAGGCGTCGCTGGTGGACGAGGCGGGGCGAGAGAGCGCACGGGTCCCGGTGGAGCAGTTGCGCCCGGGAGCGCGCATCCTGGTGCGACCGGGGGAGCGGGTCGCCGCCGATGGTCGCGTGGAGTCGGGGCGCAGCGAGATCGACCAGGCGGCCATCACCGGGGAATCGCTCGCGGTATCGAGAACGGTGGGGGACGAGGTATTCGCCGGGACCATCAACCTGGGCGGGGCGCTGGTGGTGCGGGTGACGCGCGAGGCGGGCGAGACGATGCTGGCGCGCATCATCCGGCTGGTGGAGGAGGCGCGGGAGCAGCGGGCGCCGGCACAGCACTTCATCGATCGATTCGCGCACCCCTACACCCTCGCGGTGGTGCTGGCGACCGTGGTGGTGGCCACCCTGCCGCCGCTGCTTCTGGGGCGCGAATGGGGTGAATGGTTCTATCGGGCGATGACGCTCCTGGTGGTGGCGAGTCCCTGCGCGCTGGTGATCTCGACACCCGCGGCGGTCCTTTCGGGAATCGCCAACGGCGCCCGCAACGGGATCCTGTTCAAGGGGGGAGCCTACCTGGACCTGGCTGGCGCCATCGACACGGTGGTGTTCGACAAGACGGGCACCCTCACCGAAGGTCGCCCGCGGCTGACCGGGGTGCTGGCGGTGGACATGGCGGACCGGGGCGTCGCGGGAGAAGGGATCGGCGCGGCGGAGGACCGGTTGCTCGGGATGGCCACCGCGCTGGAGAGATCGTCGGAGCATCACCTCGCCCGCGCCGTGCTTGCCGAGGCGGAGCGCAGGGGGATCACGGCGGGCGAGGTGGGCGATTTCGCCGCCATTCCGGGCGAAGGAGTGCACGGCAGCTTCGAGGGGTCGGTGGCGTGGGTGGGGAACTCTGCCATGGCGGGGCGGATGGGGGCGGTCGTCGGCGAGGTGGCGGGGAGCTGGGTGGAGGAGCAGGCCTCACTCGGCCGCTCGGTGGTGTACGTCGGCGCCGGCGAGGAGGTGCGGGGCGCGCTCTCCTTCGGCGACACGCTGAAGCCGGACGCTGCGTCCACCGTTCGGCACCTGAAGCAGGAGGGGATCCGCTGGGTGGCTGTGCTATCGGGAGATCACCCGCGCGCGGTGGCCGCGATCGCCGCTGAGCTGGGAGCCGACGAGGTTCGTGCCGGACTGCTTCCGCACGAGAAGGCAGAGGTGGTCAGGGAGTTGACAGGCCGCTCGCGCGGGGTGGCGATGGTGGGAGACGGGGTGAACGACGCCCCGGCGATGGCGGCCTCGACACTGGGAATCGCGATGGGTGCCGCCGGAACGGACGTCGCCATCGAGACTGCCGATGTTGTCCTGATGAGCGATGAGGTGCACAAAGTGGACTACGTGGTGCACCTCGGACGCCGCACGCGGAGGGTGGTGAGGCAGAACGTCGTCTTCAGCGTGGTGTGGATGCTGCTGCTCGTGGTTACCGCGCTGACCATCCCGATGCCGCTCACCCTCGCGGTCATCGCACACGAGGGGAGCACGCTTCTGGTTGCGCTGAACGGGTTGCGACTGCTGCGTGGCCGCCCGCAACCACCGCATCCGGGACCGGGTCGGCGCGGTTGCACTTCGAAGCCGACGCGCAGCCCGCCCGGGCGACGCACCGCTCGCCCGGACCCGCGCCCGCAGCTGCCCTCCCCCACCGCCGGGTCCGCCCTCCGCTGATCTCCCTCACCCGGGAGGGCGACTGCCGTGCGGGACGGCTTCACCAGGGCGGAGGTGGTGCAGGCACGCGGCGGGTCAGGTCGAATTCGATGCGGTAGTGCATCCCCGTCTCCCCACGGAAGAGCCCGTAGGCGAAGATGGCGCCCGGGTTGTGCTCGAGGAACCACCATTGCGATGCGCGTCCGGCCACCGCCCCCACGCTCACGGTGTCGGCGGGGAACTCCTGCCGATGCGTGGTGCCCGCCTGTGCGGCGGTCCCGCCGTAATTGGTGTTGGTGGATTCCCGGCCGTCCTCATAGCGATGGATGTGCTTGAGCTCGAGCGCGGCAGGGGTGCGGCGGAGCACCCAGGTGCGAGAACGGTCCTCACCCACGTGGAAGGGGATGCGGATCTCCGCGTCCGAGCACTCGCTCACATGCATCACCAGCCGCCGGTCCACGAAGGCCGAGTCGGTCGCGGGCACGTGGATGACCTCCCCCTCGAAGGCGCTGCCGCAGAGCGCGCGCAGGCCGTTCCAGAAGGAGGTCTGCTCCGGGCTTCCCGCGCCGGCGACAACCGGCATGGCTGCGGGGAGGGAGGCACATGAAGTGGACAGGACCACGAAGATCAGGATGAGCGGTCGCATTCGTCGGCTCTCCAGGGTTGGCTCGAATGGAGGTCGCGGGGTTACTCTCCATCTCGGGAGCCCCACACTCAGTGGCTCAACCTATCCCCTGCGGGCGATGCGCTCCAGACGGTTCGCCCCGATGACGCAGGCCAGCAATCGCGATCACCATGTCGATACACGCACCCGGGGATCCTGATCAGGGAAGCGCATCCGCCCTTCGGCTCGGATGGGCGTGGATCGTCGCGCGAGATGCGGCAGCCCCGGAGGGAGGCAACCCGGTGCTGCCGACCGGGTTCAGGAGGCACTTCATCGCAGGCGAGGAAGGTCTGGAAGCTGATCCGGCCGGGTCGCAGGGGGGTGAGAGAGCGCCTTCGGGAGAACCGCATCTTCTGGTTCCGGTGACCAGCTACGCGCATCTTCCGCCCCGCCAGAGGCCGGCGGCGCACTGCCCCGTCTGCCTGCAGCGGGTCTGGATGAAGCTCGGCACCCGCATGCGGCACCACTTCGCGCACCGCACCGGGAGCGTGTGCTCGCTCGCGCGGGGTGAGGGCGCACTCCACCTCGCCGCCAAGCTGCACCTGGCCGCCGTTCTGGCGCAGGCACCCGCACTGACGCTGGAGCACCTGTGCCACGGAGCCAGGACGGATCGTAGCCGGGAGCCGTGCCGGAGGCGCTTCCGTACGGATCTACCCTGGCGCTGGGACGAGGTCCGGGTGGAGGTCTCGCTTGCGGGCGTCCGGTCCGACGTTCTGTTGGTGGAGGGTGGCCGGCCGGTGGCGGCGGTCGAAGTCTTCTCGACCAGCGCGGTGCACCCGGAGCGCGCGCGGAGATACGAGGGGCTTGGCGTGCCGTGGATCGAGGTGCCCGCGGCGGAGGTCGTCGGCCCCGGCCGGGCCTGGAAGCCAACCGACCCGCTCCCCGTGATCGGAGACAGCAGCCGTGAGGTGGTGCGCTGGCGATGTGCACGACACGAACGGCTGCACGCGGCATGGCTTCACGAGCAGCGCAACGGAGAGCACCCGATCGCGTGGCGTCTCGTTCACATCTATCGGGCGGATTCAGGTCTTCGTGCCTCGGAGCGGAAGGTTCGCCCGGTGGTCTGTACCATGGTGGAGCAGCGAAGGGATGGGCTCCCGATTGCCGCCCGCCTGGTGCGCGACGACACGGGCGTGGAGATCGGCCGCACACGCGGCAACGAGAGGGATCAGCTCCGCGCCGCGCTTCATCAGGAATTCACCCGATGGGTGCGCTGGATGCGGGAGCAGCAGGCCGTGGTGGATTCTCCGATGCGATGGATCACGACGTCGAACACCACGGAGTCGCCGCCACCGCAGCACTTTCCCCAGCGGCTCCGCTGGGATCATCACGCCGCCGCGTTCATCCCGCCACCGAACCTGCCGCGACTCGCCTGGCCGAGAATGCAGGCGGAGCCGGGTGATCCGGACGGCATCCTGGGGCAGACCCCGTGCTTCTGGACGGATCTCCCCGTGCGCGACCGGTCGCAGCAGCTGAACTCGATCCTCGGTTCGACCTGGATCCTCATCGCTCCGATCTCCTGGGAGGTGGGTGGAACGATGTGGACCCGCGCATCCATCAGCGTTCATCATCACGATGGTGGTGAGTGGCGTGAGATTTCGACCGGTCACACACCAGATCTGCCCACCGTCGATGGCGTTCTCACCTGGCACGACCATCTCGCCGGTATCGCGGATGTTCTGTATCGCTCCGCCGCCGCGGGAGGGGGCGCGGTCGCGGACCCGGGCACGGCGGTCGCGGAGTCGCTGAAGCGCTGGCAGAGGGCGCCGGAGCCAGCGCCGGAGCCGGAGCCGGAGCCATGAAGCGTTCGGAGCGTGCGATCGCCTTCGCGCGGCGGCACCCGGTGCGATTCGGCGGTGTGTCTCTCACGCTGCTTCTCGTCCGGCTGGTGGAGCGGTTCCTCTCCGTCCGCGTGACTGGCCTCGCGGCGGAGATGACGTACTACGCGCTGCTCTCCATCTTCCCGCTGACCGCCGCCCTCGGTGCGAGCCTGGGCTTCCTGGAGCGGTTCATCGGCCGCGCGCAGGTGGAGAACGTGGAGGCAACGCTGATCTCCGGGCTCGCCACGGTGTTCAGCACCGAGGTTACGGACGAGTTGGTCACGCCAATGGTTCAGGGGCTGCTCGCGCAGGAGCGAGCCGGCTTCGCCCTGGGTGGGTTCTTGATCTCCCTCTTCCTCGCCAGCCGGGTCTTCCGCTCCGCCATCGACACCCTGGATGCGGCGTACCAGGTGGATGAGCGGCGCGGTGCCATCGCGCTCTGGTCGCTCGGATTCGTTTTCGCCCTGCTCGCCATCCTGACGGCGGTCTCCATGCTGACGATGGTGGTGGTGGGACCGCTGCTGGGCGGAGGCCGTGCGCTCGCGAGTGCCCTCGGACTGGGCACCGCGTTCGAGGCCGTGTGGACGTTCGCGCGCTGGCCGGCCGTCGCGGCCATCGCCATCGCCTTCCTCTCCCTGCTGTACCGCGTTGGACCCAACGTCCGCAACAGCTGGCGTCAGAGCTACCCCGGCGCCGTCTTCGGCTTCGTCGCGCTGATCCTGATCGCCATCGGGTTCCGGCTCTACCTCGAGGTCGTCGGCACCGCCTCACCCGGGATCGCCGATGCCGAGGAGGCGGTGAACATCGCCGCGCAGGGCTTCGGAGTGCTGCTGGCAGCCCTGCTCTGGCTCTGGCTCAGCGCCATCGCGGTGCTCACGGGAGGGGTGCTGAACGCCGAGTTGAGCCGGCTGCGGCGGGAGGTCCTGGAGCCGCAGGCATAGGCACCGCTCCTGTAGGCCATTCTACCCATGCGCGGGGTCCGCATAATGTTTACTGTATGGGGCACGTCACGGAGCGCACCCCGGCACCCCGCCACCCCTCGACAGGGCCCCGACACGTCATGAACTCCACGTCCGCAGCTCGCCCGTAGCCGCGCCGCCGTACCCGATGCCTGCGCCCCGCCTGCTGCCCCCGCGACCCCCGGTCGCGGGGGCAGCACCGTTTCGCTGGGTCCTCGACTCCCCACAGGTGGCCGCAACCTTGCGACCCGCGGCGAGCAACCAGGCCACGAGGAGCGAGCATGATCTGCATTCTGCACGGGTACCTTCTGGAAGGATCCGGAAGCAATCTCTGGACGCGTGCCATCATCGAATCGCTCTGCCGCGAGGGCCGGCGCGTGCACCTGATGGCGCAGGAGAACCACCCGGACCGCTACCCGTTCATCGAGGCGGCGTACACGTATGCCCCGGACGGGACGCGGCGGGAGATCCACCGGGGGGACAGCGCCTACGCCGGGTGCTGCACGCTGCACAGGCCGCTGCTGGGAGACCTGCTTCCGGTGTACGTGCGCGACCGGTACGAGGAGTTCCCCCGCGCGATCCCCATGGTGGAGCTCGGCGACGCGGAGATCGAGGACTACCTGGAGCGGAACACCCGGGCCCTGCTGAGGATCGTGGAGAGCGAAGGGATCACCGCCATCCACGCGAACCACTCGGTGCTGATGTCCACGGTCGCGTACCGCGTGCAGCGGCTCACAGGGGTTCCGTACGCCGTGATGCCGCACGGCAGCGCCCTGGAGTTCGCCGTGAAGCGCGACGAGCGGTTCCGGCGCCTCGCGGAGGAAGCGATGAGCGTCGCGGGCAGGATCTTCGTCCATGGCGACGAGATGCGGGACCGCGTGCTGGATGCGCTGCCGGCGCTGCACGCCATCACGGATCGCTTCTCGGAGCTCCACCTGGGGGTGGATACGGATCAGTTCGAGCCGCTGCCTCGCGATCATCGCGCCGCCAGCGTGGAGCGGATGTTCGCCTCGCTTCTTGACACGCCACGAGGACGCACCCGTGCCCAGACCGACGGGCTGATGCGCGCGGTGGCGGGAGCGGAGGGCGAGGACGATCTGCACGCGGCCTTCGAAGCCGCCCGCGACTTCGACGGCAAGCGGCCGGATGCCGACCTCGAGGAGAAGCTCGGCGGCATCCGGTGGGAGGCCCAACGCACGCTGTTGTTCGTGGGGCGGATCATCTCCACCAAGGGGATCCACGGTGTGATCGCCGCTCTGCCCCTGCTGCTGCGCGAGCTGCCGGACCTGCGGCTGGTGATCGTCGGACACGGCCCGCTGCGCGAACCGCTGGAGGCGCTGATTCAGGCGATGCAGAGGGGCGACCGTGAGATGGTGCACCGCATCGTGGAGCGGGGCCGTGCACTGGAAGGCTCTCCCGAGGGGGAGGGTGAGGGGACACGGCTCACGCAGGCCGGCCTCTTCCTGGACCAGCTCCGCGATCAGGGGAAGCTCGACGACTACTTCCAGGCCGCACGCGACCACCTCACCCCGGATCGGGTGATCTTCACCGGCTACCTGACACACCGCGAGCTGCACTTTCTCTTCCCCTGCTTCGACGCCGCGGTCTTCCCCTCCGTGATCAAGGAGGCGGGCCCCCTGGTGTTCCTTGAGGCGCTGGCGTCGGGGATCTTCCCGCTGGGTACCTACTTCGGGGGAATGCGCGCGAGCATCGACTCCATCGCCGACGCGCTCCCGGCAGAAGCGATCGAAACGATGAAGCTGGACGCCGACCCCGCCCGCACGGTGCCCGACCTCGTCAGGAACACGCCTAAGGCCATGCGATACTCGAGCGAGCTGAGCGAACGATTGAACCGCATCGCTCGCGAACGTTATGACTGGCGTAGCGTGGCGATGCAGATGCTGGCGGAGCTGGAGGAGATGTGAGCCTGGATGAGGTGACCGGTCGGCAGCGAACCGATGCGATCGTGGTACTCGGGGGAGGCGTGGAGTCGGATGGTTCTCTGCCCACGGTGGCGCGGACCCGCGTGGAGCGTGCCGTGGAACTGCTCCGGGAGGGGATCGCGCCACGGATGATCCTCTCCGGACGATGCGGCCTGCTGGCGGATGAGCCGGCGGTCACCGAAGCCGCGGCGATGGCCGCCGCGGCCGAGGAACTCGGGATCCCGGCGGAGGCGCTCCACCTGGAGGAGGAGTCCCGCGACACGTTGGGCAACGCCTTCTTCGTACGCGAGCGGTTCCTGGTACCCAAGGCTTGGCGATCGATCCGGGTGGTGACTTCGGACTTCCACCTGTCCCGTGCCGCGTGGGTGTTCCGGAAGATGCTCGGGAGTCGATACGATTTCTCCTTCACCTCGGCCTCCTCGGGTCTGCCGCCGCGCGAGTTGATCTTCCGCTCCCTGGAGGAGTGTCGGATCTCGATCTTTCTGAACGAGTGGCTGGAGGCGATGGAGGAGGGGAACGAGGAGGCGGCCGCGCGGCTGATCGCGCACGAGCACCCCGGGTACGCCGACGCTCCCACGCTGACGCACGACGAGATGCGGCGGCGTCTCAACGAGATCGCGCACCTCGACGCGGTGGCCGGCACCCGGCACTGGCTCGCCAGCAACGCGCCGCGAAGCAGCCGGCCGCGGCCGGGTGAGCGCAGGCAGACCTCCCGCCGCGCCGCCGACGAAGCCGGCTGAGGGGGGTAATGCCTACTCGAAGAGCTTCGCAGCCACCTCCGCGCGCGAGCGGACGTGGAGCTTGTTGAGCACGCGCTCCGTGTGGCGTCGTGCGGTGTGGGGGGAGATCGCGAGATCGTCGGCGATCTGCGCGTTGGACCAACCGCGCGAGAGCAGGAAGGCCACCCGGACCTCAGCGGGAGTGAGCCCGAACTCCGCCCGCAGCTCCTGGCTGCTGCGCGCCAGCGGTGTCCGCCGCCGCAGCGTCAGCAGCAGTACGGGCGCGCCACCGATCCCGGCGTATACGCAGCCCCGAATGGAGTAGCGGGAGGTCCGCGTGCGCAGCGCCACCGGCTCCGCTTCGGGGATCTCGATCGCCCCACCGCGCGCCAGAACCGTGCGGCGGAGCGCCGTGGCGGCGCCGTGCAGCTCCTCCACGATCCGCTCCTGCTCCGGATCCGCGTCCAGCGCCTCCTGCAGCGCCGGCGTCTGGTGAATCACCCGTCCGGTCAGATCGCAGAGCATCGCCGCCTCACCCAGTGTGTCCACCACCCGCACCAGGTCGCTGCGGTGCCGCTCCCATCGCGCGCACATCTCCGCACCCGCGCGAAACGCGGGGAAGATCAGCCGGAGCAGCGCGAGCTCAAGAGGACCGAAGGCGCGGCCGGAGCGCTTCTCGTGGAAGAGCTGCAGGCTGGCGATCCCGGGCGCCGGGATCCCGTCGATCGCCGCCATCGTGAAGATGGTGTCGTGCTTGCCCAGGGCGTCCGCGTAGTCGTTGTAGTAGGCGC
Source organism: uncultured Gemmatimonadales bacterium (assembly GCA_963793235.1). Lineage (GTDB taxonomy): Bacteria > Gemmatimonadota > Gemmatimonadetes > Longimicrobiales > Longimicrobiaceae > CAWBZF01. Next base: position 240,131 of record CAWBZF010000003.1, on the reverse strand, counting down.
TGCGGAAGTAGCGATCTACCTCATCTCCGTATGCGAGCTCGAGCTTGGATACCCCGAGCTCAAGCCCACGCTCCACCATGTCCGTTCCATCGGAAAGCGGCGGCGGCTGTAGATCCGAGCCCTCGATCTCATCCTGCGGGAAGTCGTCCGTATAGAAGAGCGGCCCCTCGCCCACCGGCAGCAGGAATCCGCCGGTGTCGGCGTCGAGGAGCCGCTTCACGTCCGCCGTTACGGCGGCGCGCCATGCGTCCGCGCTCTCGTGCTCCAGAGGGGAGACGAGCAGTCGGATGGTGCGCGCCAGCGCGTTGAGGTCTGCAGTGGAGAGTGTGACGGACATCGTGCTGGGAGCGGGTTCTGCCCCGGCACCGTGCCGGGCACCGGTCGAGCAGGGCTCTCGCGGCTCCCGTGATGGTCGTCTGTTTCCGGAAAAGAAGCAAGCCCCGCGCCGCTCCCTAAGCGCCGTCGCGCGGCCTGCGATCAGCCGATCGGGGCTGGTTGGCGAATTACGTCCTGAAAGGATTCTCAGCCGTTGCGGGCAGTGGCGCTCCTGCTGCCGGGCGGCTCCACCTCCACCGTCTCCCCCACCTGCCTGACGAACCAGGTGATGGACTCGGGAGAATCGCCGCGCCATTCCGGGGGAAGCTCGATCGATTGCCCGTGCGAGACGCGGAGCACGCCCTCGTGGTAGATGGCCGGTTCGAAGCCGGCGCCGCGGTAGAGCTGCACCTCGTCGGCGGCGCGCTTCAGTGCCTCGGGAGAGGCCTCGGGCGCTGGTAGACGCACGACCAGCTCCGAGACGAGCGCTCGCCCGAAACCATGCCCGAGAAGTCGGAGGAAGTCGGTACCGATGCCGATTCCCCACAGCCCGGGCGGGACGTAGAAGTCCGGTGCGTCCCAGAGGAGCACCGGCCCGCGGCGGGCGGCGTGGAGGAGCGCCGCCTGGAGGGAGTAGCCGTGCGTCTCGCGGTAGCGCATCGCGAGATGGTAGGAGATCAGCTTGCGCCCGCTGTCGGGGCCGCGCCCGCCCCGCTGGCGCACCCAGCAGTTGGTGGCGAACCCGTGCTCCGCACCATCCACCCAGGCGGTCATGCGCACGTCGCCGCGGGTGGAGTCCGCGCTGATGCGAAGCCCGTACGTGCGCTCGACGAAGCGCACGAAGGGCTGCGGGTAGAGCGCGCGCAGCAGCGGCCACCACATGCGGAAGAGCGGGGCGTATGCCCAGCGGGCGAAGTAGTTCATCAGCCCGAGATACGCCGGGTGGGAGCTGTTTCGCTCCAGCTCGTCCCTTTCGTACACCTCGTACATCAGGAGCAGCATGCGCCGGATCAGGTGGAGAGACGGCGCCAGATCGTCGGCCCGGGGCGTGGCCGGGTCGCGCGCGGGGTCGATGGCGCGCACGGAATCGCCGTCCCTCACGACGATACCGGGGATCTGCACGACCTGGCGATCCAGCTCCGGAATCTCCTTGTAGACCTCGCGAAGGAGAGTCTCGCACCCCTTCTGGTGCAGCAGGGAGTCGAGTTCGGCGATCTGGGTGGAGAAGCGGGTCAGCGAGTCGCCGAATCCCGCGGGGGTCGGCTGCCACTCTCGCCGGGCACGGGCGAACAGCTCCTCCGCATCGAGATCCACACCCTCGGAGAGCTGCTGGAATGCGGAGCGGGCGGCGTGCTCGCCGAGCCGGCGGTACGCCTCCCACTGCGCCTCACCGTAGAACTGGTCGCCCGTGGACTCGTGCGGGAAGACCGGGTTCCTGCGTTCGTACTGCGTGACCTCCGCGGGCTCGCTGCCCACCATGGTCGGCTTGAAGAGGAGGAGCACGCCCGTGCTGCCGTCGCTGTAGTGGATGTCCCCGGCGACCATCGGCTGCCGCGCGAGGCCGGTGGTGGGGTCCGGCCGCAGCGGCGAGAGGTCGATGCGGATGTCGGCGCCGAAATCCTTCCGCACGCGGCGGATCAGATTCGCCACATCGTCGAACGCCACATCCGGATCGGCGCCGCAGTCCGAGGCGACGATCACTCGGCAGCCGCGCCGTACCAGTTCGTAAGCCGCGGTGTTCTCGAAGTGGCCGCCATCGGAGATGTGCACCTCCCGCCCCATGGCCGTCGCCATTCCGAACATCTCCCTGTAGAAGGGCCTGCCCGGGAGCAGGTTTCTCCGGCCACGCGAGTGGCGCAGCCAGGCGGGATGGGGGAGCCAGAGGCCGAGCCGGAGGTTCAGCGTGGCCATCAGGTAGGTGACCGCGGGGCCGAAGGCCACACTGTGTGACCCCATCAGCGAATTGAACGCGGCTCCCGAGGCGGTCATGGCGCCACCCAGCGTCGGCACCTCGTCGCGGAACACCGGCCAACGGGCCCAGTGCCCATCCACCGAGAAGCCCACCTTCGACAGCACACCGCTTCGCGCCCCCCGGTTCAGGTTCTCCAGCGAATCACCCGCGAGATCGTTGACGGCGCAGCAGATCAGGTGGAAGGGCGCTTCGGGCCCGGTACGGATGCGGTCCAGACGGATGTCGTCGTCCTCCAGCTCCTCGACCAGGCGCGTGTCGCCCGCGGCCGTGTTGGAGGCGCCCAGATAGGCGCGAACCAGCCGCCCGCGATAAAAGGAGTGGATCCCGATCTCGTTGGGATCGAAGAAGAGCAGGGTCAGCAGGGAGATCAGAGCGGCGAGCCCGACAACGGCGACCAGCGGAGAAATCAGCGGCAGCCCCGGCAGAGCGCGAAATCCCGCCATGCTCGCGGAGACCTGCAGGAGTGCCATCATCGACACCAGCAGGAGACCGACGGTGAGATAGGCGAGCACGCGCGGCAGCAGCGGCCCCAGGCGGGCTCCAGGACCGGCCTCCGGTGACGCGTTCGGCTTCCGGCCGACCAGCTGCTGCACCTTCGCGAAGATCCAACCGAGCGCGACCACGAAGGTGCCCAACCCCCCGATCCACAGCTCGCGGTTCTCTCCCGTCACCAGCGCGGCCACCGCCATGCCGCAGATCCAGAGGATCGACAGCACGGTCCAGGCGGCGATCAGAAAGGCCAGCCGCCCCTGCGCCCGCTCGTATGCCGCCCGGTGATACCGGCGGTTCAGAGTGCGGGTATGCCGCGAGGCCAGGGTTCGCCCGGCCGCGATCAGTGCGATGGCCGCTCCCCAGGCAACCACCGGGGCGAGCAGCCAGAGAAGGTTCACGATCGAGCCCGACGCCGCGGCCGCTCCGGTCGGGTCGAGGCCCACGGCACCGTCGGCCACTTCGGGAAGGAGCCCTCCGGTGGGATAGACGAAGCTCGCCGGTGACACGGTCGCGAGCAGCACCCCCCAGAGCGCCACGGGCACGATCAGGGATATGAGCCAGGCGACCAGAGTCCCCCCCTCGTGCAGCGGCTCACCACTTCTGCGAAACCGCCATTCGAAGACGGTGAAGACGGCCAGCGTCACGGCACCGAGCGTGAGCGCACCCAGCGGGGGGAGGGTGCCGATGCCGCCTGCGAACATCGACCTGGCCAGTACCGCCCAGCCGAATCCGATCAGCAGGAGCAGCGAGAAGGAGGCGAGGATGGCAGGGAGCATGGCGTTGATCGCCGCTGAGACCATCCGCCCGGTGTCGTTGCTGAAGAGGCCCAGGCGGGGCGCCAGGAAGTTGCCGAACTCCCTCAGGTGCTGCACCTCCCGCGGCTCACCCCGCTCGCCCGCCGCGGATCCCCGGCTGGGGAACGACGGCGATTCGTTCGCACTCGCCTGCCGCGTGAGCCATCGCGTCCAGAACCCTCCGAGGTAGCCGCCGCCGGATACGGTGGAGAGGTAATCGAACCGCTTCAGGATGCCGAGTCCGTTGAGCCCCTGCAGCAGTCCGAGGTTGAAGGTCGCGCTGCGGATTCCGCCGCCGGAGAGGGCGATGCCCATCAGCGGCCGTCGCTGTCCCGGACTCGCGTCCGACGGTCCGAGACGTTCCTCGCCGAGCTCCGCGCGCATCAACTTCCACAGGTCGCCACTGGGGGGTGTTCTCGGTTTCATGGGGCGGGAGGCGGGAGGTTTCCGGGAGATCGTTGGAGCGGGTCGGGCTCCGGAGGGCGGCCGAGCGCGCGGGCGCGGGCCGTAGAAGCCACGCTATATGCGGGCTCGTCTGCGGTCAACTGTTTCATGACATGCTCTCGGTCTACCGGGGTGCCGCCTGCCCCGGCGCGCTCTCGGCGAGCGAGTCTGCCAGACGTGCAACACACTGCAAACCCGGCAGATGGAGTCAGTCCAATTGGCATGTGCCGGGCCTCCGGAACGGGTATGACGGTTGCTCATCCGGGCACGCGGAGAGGCGGCGGCGCACGGCCGCCGGGTTCAACTAACCACCAGATCCATCTTCGAGAGGAGGAGACCATGGCGAACATCACCCATCGAGGAACCGGTGAGCTCTTCCACCCGCTCTTCGAGAACTTCTTCGGAGCCGGGCAGGGTGGCCGCAACCTCGGCTCGCTGCTGCGAGCGCCGGAGGCCGACGTGGTGGAGACCGAGAACGAGATCCGGGTGATGATCGAGATGCCGGGCATGCACGCGGACGACATCGAGATCGGGCTGGAGAACAACGTGCTCACGATCAGCGGCGAGAAGCGTGAGGAGAGCAGCCGCGAAGGCGACCGGTCGACGTGGCATGTGAGCGAGCGGCGTTACGGACAGTTCTCCCGCTCCTTCCTGCTCCCCCGTGACGTGGAGCACGACCGCATCCAGGCGGACTTCGGAAACGGGGTGCTCACCGTCCGCATTCCCAAGAGCGAGCGGGCACGGCGCCGCCGCATCGAGATCCGCGGCAGCGACGGGTCTCAGCGGGTGGAGGCGGGTAACCGTGAAGTGGAGTCAGCCAGTCAGGACGGGCGGTAGTGCAGCCCCGCGGATATCGGGCTCTGGAGGAAGCTGCGAAACGAGGGGGAGCGGCGTCGCCGCTCCCCCTCGTGTTCATCACTTCATCTGCGGGCGGCGCGATCACCGTGGCCTCGCGCCACGATCGCCACGCCCCGCTTCACACCGGCACCGGGAACAGCGTCTGGAAGGCCGTGCGAGCCCTGAAGAGCCGGCTCTTCACAGTACCGACCGGCACTCCGATCGCCTCGGCGATCTCCTCGTACGTGCGATCCTCCACCTCCCTCATCACGAAGGGAACGCGATGGTGCTCGTCCATCTGTTCGATGGTCTCGCTGATCGCGGCACGCAGCTCCCCCCGATAGGCGTTCTGCTCCGGATTCGGCCCCTCACTCTCGAACTCGATCGGCCGCGAATTCACCTGTTGCTGCGAATCCTTGCGCAGCTCCGAGAAGGCGGTCTCCCGCCGACGCGAACGGTTGCGGTACTCGTTCTTCAGCAGGTTGCTCGCGATCGTGTAGATCCACGTCGAGAACTTCCTCGCGCTGTCGTACCGGTCCCGCGCACGGTGAACGCGGAGAAAGGTGTCCTGGGTCAGGTCCTGCACCCGCTCCTCATCCTTGAGGCGCTTGTAGAGGAACCCCTTGATGAGCGGCTCGTACCGCTCGACGATCAGGCTGAAGGCGCCTTCGTCGCCCTCCTGATATAGCTCGAAGAGCTCCTCATCCGGCATGTCCAGCATCGAGAGCCGGGACGGCTTCTCGCGCGGGATCACGGAGAGACGGGGCCTGCCGCCCGAACCTTCGGGGGTCCCCGGAACAGGGGTCGAGTAGCGCCGTGCGGTTGCGTTTTTCATGGCTCCAATGTAAGGGCTGCCATCCCGTAAAACCACCGAAGAGACGTCCTTTTAACCAACTCTTAACTGATCGAGCGACAAGCGTTTACACGCGCCCTCCGGCGATCCGCGAAGGTTCCCGCGTATCGCCGATCCCTGCCGCCCGGATGGAGCCGGCGCTGCATGAACAGGGGTACAGCCAGCATGGTGCGAGCGTTGGTGTGGCGAATGACGCCGCTCTACGACGAGCGGAACGGCTCCCCTCTCTGAACCAACGTGTGAGACGATCCGCGCGTGACGGTGCGCTCCGGCCGGGCTTGCCCTTGCGTCCTGCATGGAATGCTTGCTACTGTTCCTTCAGAGTTCAGACATTTTTCGCACTTCGAAGGTTGCACCCATGCGCGGCATCGCCCTCAATCCGAACAATGCGAATCGGAACCGCTCCTGCTTGCGGGTGTGGGTGAGGGCCTTCGTGTAAGCATCCTCCGCGAGGATCTTTCGAGCCCCCGACCTGCGCCGCAGGTCGGGGGCTCTTCGTTTCCGGGGCTGCCCAGTCGAGCGGCTCCGCCATCAACCCGACGGGTGACCATGTGTTCGATTCTGGCGGTGCTGGAGGTGAAGGGGGAAGTATCGGAGCTGCGATCGAGCGCGCTGCGCCTGTCTCGCCTGCAGCGGCATCGTGGGCCCGACTGGTCCGGGATCTACCAATGCGAGCGCGCGATCCTGGCCCACGAGCGGCTCTCCATCGTGGACGTGACGCACGGCGCGCAGCCGCTGCTGAGCCCCGATTCGACGCAGGCGCTCGCCGTGAATGGTGAGATCTACAATCACAGGGAGCTGCGAGCGGGACTCGTCGGCGAGTACCCGTTCGCCACGGAAAGCGACTGCGAAGTAATCCTCCCGTTGTACCGGGAGCGGGGAGCCGATTTCCTGGACGACCTCAACGGGATCTTCGCCTTCGTGCTGTACGACGCGGAACGGGATCGCTTTCTGATCGCACGGGACCACATGGGAATCATCCCGCTCTACACGGGTCGCGACGCGAGGGGGAATCTGTACGTCGCCTCCGAGATGAAGGCGCTGGTGCCGGTCTGCCGGACGGTGGAGGAGTTCCCCCCGGGGCACCTGCTGGACAGCGAGGAAGGGCAGATCCGGCCCTACTACCAGCGGGCCTGGACCCGCTACGACGCGGTTCGTGGCGGTCCGACGGATGCCGGTCGGGTGCGAGTCGCGCTCGAGGACGCGGTGCGCCGGCAGTTGATGTCGGACGTTCCGTACGGCGTGCTGCTTTCCGGCGGTCTGGATTCGTCGATCATCGCCGCCACCGCCAAGCGTTTCGCGGCGCGTCGCATCGAGGACGAAGGGCGGAGCGAGGCGTGGTGGCCGCAGCTCCATTCCTTCGCCATCGGCCTCACCGGCTCACCGGACCTCGCCGCGGCGCGCGAGGTCGCGGAGCACATCGGAACGGTGCACCACGGCTTCGAGTTCACCGTCCAGGAGGGTCTGGATGCGCTTTCGGACGTGATCTATCATCTGGAGACGTACGACGTGACGACGGTGCGCGCGTCCACGCCGATGTATCTGATGGCACGGCGCATCCGGGCGATGGGGATCAAGATGGTGCTTTCGGGCGAGGGTGCGGACGAGATCTTCGGTGGATACCTGTACTTCCACCGGGCGCCCGACGCCCGCTCGTTCCACGAGGAGACGGTGCGTAAGCTGTCTCGGCTGCACTCATACGACTGTCTCCGTGCGAACAAGTCGATGGCCGCGTGGGGGATCGAGGCGCGTGTCCCCTTCCTGGACAAGGAGTTCATGGACGTGGCCATGACGCTGGACCCGCAGGTGAAGATGGCCGGTGAGGGCCGCATGGAGAAGCAGATCCTGCGGGAAGCGTTCGAGGATGTTCTCCCGGCATCGGTGGCGTGGCGTCAGAAGGAGCAGTTCTCGGATGGCGTGGGATACGGCTGGATCGATTCGCTGCGGGATCATGCCGCACGGGTGGTGAGCGAGAGCGATCTCGAGAACGCGCGTTTCCGCTTCCCGTACGGGACGCCCACCACCCGGGAGGCGTATCTCTATCGCTCGATCTTCGAGGAACACTTCCCGCTGGCGTCGTGCGCGGAGTGTGTGCCCGGGGGGCCGTCGGTGGCGTGCAGCACGCCCGAGGCGCTCGCCTGGGATGCCTCGCTGGCGGCCGTTACCGATCCGAGCGGCCGCGCGGTGCGGGGGGTTCACAGGGCAGCGTACTGAGCCCTGTGCGGAAACGGCGGAACAGGGCCGATGCCATGGGTTTGGCGATCTGTGAACAGGGGTATGCACCTGTCTGTGAATTCGCTGTGAGTGGCCCCGTGCGGACATCGTCTCCGCACGGGGCCATTCTCCAGCAATCCTGCGGGTTCCCAGAAAGTCGCCCGCGGCCAGAATGGCCACGTTTTCCCCTCAGTAGCGGTAGTGATCCGGCTTGTACGGCCCCTCGAGCGGCACGCCGATGTAGTCCGCCTGCTTCGGCGTCAGCTCGGTGAGCCTGACGCCGAGCTTGCCGAGGTGGAGGCGCGCCACCTTTTCGTCGAGCACCTTGGGGAGCACGTAGACCTTCTTCTCGTACTCGTCGGCCTTCTGGTGCAGCTCGATCTGCGCCATCACCTGGTTGGTGAAGGATGCGGACATCACGAAGCTCGGGTGACCCGTCGCGCAGCCGAGGTTGAGCAGGCGACCCTCCGCGAGGATCATCACGCTGTGCCCATCCGGGAAGACGTACTCGTCATACTGCGGCTTGATGTTGATCCGCTCCACGCCGCTGCGGCGCTTCAGTCCGGCCATGTCGATCTCGTTGTCGAAGTGGCCGATGTTGCCGACGATCGCCTTGTCCTTCATCCGCGCCATGTGGTCGGCGGTGATGATGTCGAAGTTGCCGGTGGCGGTGATGAAGATGTCGGCCGTCTCGACCACGTCCTCGAGGGTGGTGACCTGGTACCCCTCCATCGCCGCCTGCAGGGCGTTGATCGGGTCGATCTCGGTGATCACCACGCGGGCGCCCTGTCCCTTCAGCGCCTGGGCGCACCCCTTGCCCACGTCGCCGTAGCCGCAAATCACCGCCACCTTGCCGGCGAGCATCACGTCGCTCGCGCGGAGGATGCCGTCCGTCAGTGAGTGCCGGCAACCGTACAGGTTGTCGAACTTGCTCTTGGTGACCGAGTCGTTGACGTTGATCGCCGGGAAGAGGAGCGTTCCGGCCTTCATCATCTCGTACAGCCGGTGCACACCGGTGGTGGTCTCCTCGGACACGCCGCGGATCTCGGCGGCGATGCGGGTCCAGCGACCCGGCTCCTGCGCGATGGTGCGGCGCAGCGTGTCCAGGATCACACCCCATTCCTCCGGCTCGTTCTCCTCATCGAACTCCGGCACCACGCCGCTCTTCTCGAACTCCACCCCGCGATGGATCAGGAGCGTGGCGTCGCCGCCATCGTCGAGCAGCAGGTTCGGGCCGCTTCCGTCCGTCCAGAAGATCGCCTGCTCGGTGCACCACCAGTACTCCTCCAGCGTCTCGCCTTTCCAGGCGAACACCGGGATCCCCTGCGGGTCTTCCACCGTGCCGTTCTTCCCCACCACCACCGCAGCCGCCGCATGGTCCTGCGTCGAGAAGATGTTGCACGAGACCCAGCGCACGTCGGCGCCGAGCTCCGCCAGCGTCTCGATCAGCACCGCCGTCTGCACCGTCATGTGCAGAGAGCCCATGATCTTCGCGCCGGCCAGCGGGAACTGCCCGCGATACTCCTCGCGCAGCGCCATCAACCCGGGCATCTCGTGCTCGGCCAGCCGGATCTCCTTGCGTCCGAACTCCGCCAACGAGAGGTCCGCCACCTTGAACGGCTCGCGTCCCGCTTCACGCGCGGCCGCGAAGCCGCTCTCCACTCGTTCCATTACGCTGCTCACTGTACCTCCTCGTTGATAGGGTAGCTTTCCGCCGCCGTCGAAATCGCCCCGCCGGGTGCTCCGGCCGCAATCGATCCCCACTCTGTTTTCACCCGGCCCGTCGCGCGCTGGCCGAGAACAGCCCCGGCCCGCGCGCCTCCGGATCCGCCGGGAGCGGCACCCAGCACGGGTGCTCGAATCCCGCACCCGACAGCCACTCCTCCAGCTCCCGCCTTCCAAACCCCTGCCACAGGTGACCCATCGCCTGCCGGTACTCCGCACGGTCGTGTGGTAGCATGTCCACGATCAGCAACCGACCGCCGGGACGCAGCACCCGCGCCGCTTCCCGGAGCGCTTCCGCGGGCTCGGCCACGTAGTGCAGCACCAGGAAGATCACGGCGGCGTCGAGTTCACCAGTGCGGATCGGGAGCGCCTCCAGCGCCCCGGGCCGAACCTCGGCCCCGCGCACGTTCCCGAGCCGCTCACCCGCGCTGCGCAGCATCTCCAGCGACTCGTCCACGGCGATCACCCGCCGCACGAACGGTGCGAGCGTCCCGCTCACCTGACCCGTCCCGCAGCCGAGGTCGCCGACCACCCATCGGTCATCGAGCAGACCCAGCATCGCATGCAGTTCCAGTCGGCGGCCATACAGCTCCGCCCGCACACGGTCCCACTCCCCCGCGGCCGTAGAGAAGAAATCCCGGCTCTTCTTCCGCCGCTCCACCAGCACGCTCCGGACCCGCTCCACGTCCTGCCCGGTGGAGGGCATTCCCTCCACAGCCGCACGCACCACCCGCCAGAGCGCCAGCGACTCCTCGTCCAGTCGCTCCTCCAGCATCCGGTAGCGACGGCTGGTGCCCTCCGACCGCGCCACCAACCACTCGTCGTCCACCAGCACCTTCAGATGCCGGCTCATGCTGCTCTGCGGAAGCTGGAACACCGCGCACAACTCGCCCACCGTGAGCTCGGTCCGCTCCAGCGCCAGCAGGATCCGCCCACGCAGTGGCTCGGCGAGCGCCGCCATCCTGTCGAAGATCGGTGTCGGCAGAGATTATCCTTTCATCCGGATTGCCGGATGAAAGGTGACCCGCCGACCGACCGGTGTCAAGGGAGGTGAGGCCGGTGTCCCGCCAGAAGCCGTCCGCTCGCGATTCCGGGGGAGCGGGCATCGCGACTGCCTCATCGGCGGACAGGGGTATGCACCTGACTCGACCGATCCCCCGATCCTGTGGTCGGCCGACCCGGCTCAACGCACACGCTCGCCACGTTCGTCCCCCTGTCATTCCGAACGTTCGGCCCCCTGTCATTCCGAGCGAAGTCGAGAGCCTGCCCAGAGACGCACAGGGTACACGCGAATCAGCGGGTCTTCAGAACCCCAGACACTACATCCGGTGCCTGGTTGAGTCAGGTGTATACCCCTGTCTGCGGATTACGCAGATTCGACGCAGATCGTTGGCAGCGCGCGAAGTCGCATCGGGGTGGGCGCGCTGAAACCGCCGCGCCTTTCGTTCCGTAGTGGGTCCGGCTCGGCGGAATTCCGGCACCCGGGTAAACGATCGAGGCGCGGCTGCCGTCCAACGCAGAGAAGCGGCATCCCTGCAGCGCTCCCCCGACCGGCTTCGCCTCCGGAGAAGGCGGAGCATTCCTGGCGGCTCCAGTTGAACCGCCGCGTCGGGGGGCCCGACGACATCTTCCTGATCACGGTAAAGTTCCGGGTGTGCAGGTGACGGTCCGCCACGGCTCGCTCTGGCCGCCGGGGCGCAGATGGTTCACGATTTTTCTTTTCCGGTACAAGGAGACACCATGCGGTTGACGTCATCGGTCGTACGAGAAACGAAGTGGATGGTTGGATCCGTCGTCCTGGTGATGGCTGCGGCGGGCACGGTGGGGGCTCAGCAGAGCAGCCAGGAGTGGCTGGAGCAGTGTCAGCGGAACCGCGGGAACCGGGTGAACCACTGCGAGGTCCGTGAGAGCAGCGTCGCCGCGACCGGCTCCTTCTCGGTGGATGCGCGACCCAACGGCGGAATCAACGTGCAGTCATGGGACCGTCCGGACGTGCTGGTGCGGGCGCGCGTGCAGGCCAGTGCCGGCGACGCCGCTCGCGCGCGGGCGATCGCTTCGGAGATCGAGGTTCAGACGCGTGCGGGGGGGGCGAGCAGTCAGCGGCCCGCGGACGGGCCGGGACGAGGGGTGGTCCGTCAGCTTCGAGGTCTTCGTTCCGCGCACCACCAACCTGTCGCTGACGTCGGTCAACGGCGGGATCTCCGCGCGCAACGTGGATGGAGACGTGCAGGCGACCACCACCAACGGCGGGATCACGATGCGCGAGCTGTCCGGCGACGTGCGCGGGAGCAGCACCAACGGGGGGATCAATGTGCACCTCACCGGGCGTATCCGGGACGGCGCCGGCGTGGACCTCCGCACCACCAATGGCGGCGTGCAGGTGACGCTTCCGGCCAGCTACGGAGCCAACCTCCAGGCGAGCACGGTGAACGGCGGGATCAACTCCGAGATTCCGCTCAGCGTCCAGGGCCGGATCGGCCGCAGTGTCAACGCCGAGATCAATGGCGGTGGACCGACGGTGCGACTGCGCACCACCAACGGAGGCATCAGGATCCGGCGGAGCTGAGCCGTGGAGCGGGGGAGGGCGTGGGCGCTGCGTTCTGCCAGAGGGGGCGGTCGGCGGCGCCCGGTCTTGCGCGAGCCGGAGTGGGAACGTAAGTACCGAGGGAGCACTGACCCGCTGTAGCAGCAGTGGTTTAGCACCCGCGACCCATTGCCCGTACTCCGATGCCGCGTCTGAGCTTCGCCGTCCTGGCCTCACTGCTGTTCACCCTGATCGCGGATCTCCACCCTCGCAGGGCCGCCGCCCAGACGCTGCGCGGCTCGCGCGCGGCCGTGGACAGGATGCACAGCCACGCGGTCGACAACGGCATCTACTTCTACCTGACCGGCGAAGGTATCCGGAGAGCGGTCGATCGTGGCGCTCTCCTCCCACTGCGCCCGAACAGCGACTACACGATCCACGCGGTCAGCTATCCGTATCTGCTCCCGGCGACGCTCACCTTCGTGGAGCGGCTGGCGAGCCAGTACCGGGCCGCGTGCGGCGAGCGCATGGTGGTGACGAGCGCGACACGACCGCGTTCGATGCGACTCTCCAACAGCGTCGCTCGCTCGGTGCACCCCACCGGGATGGCCGTGGACCTGCGCAGGCCGCAGAACCCCCGCTGCCGCAGCTGGCTGCAGCAGACACTTCTGCAACTGGACCGCGCCGGTGTCGTGGAGGCGATCGAGGAGTTCCGTCCGCCCCACTTCCACGTGGCCGTATTCCCGGCACCGTACACGCGATACGTGCAGCGGCGTGGCGGCACCGTGCACGTCGCCGCGGCGCCCGCTGCCGCTCCGGCAGGAGGCGGTTCGGGGAGTTACCGCGTTCGCAGCGGAGATTCGCTCTGGTCCATCGCCCGGCGGCACAACACGACCGTGGACCGCATCCGAAGCGCCAATCGCCTCTCCGGTTCCACCATCCGCCCCGGCCAGGAGCTGGTGATCCCCGGGCGCTGATCCGCCGCCGACTCCCTTGCCGCGTGGCGGAGCAGCGCCCCACTTTCAGCGCTGCTCCCTCACACCACACACCCGCAGGGGACCCGCACCATGCGTGAACTCGACAACCGAGCCGGCCTCGACCGGCGCCGCTTCATGGCGTACTTCGGGGGGATCGGCCTCGGCGGGACGCTCCTCCCCGGCGTCCTCTGGGCCCGGGTGGCCGGCGGAGCCGAGATCACGCGCGAGACCATCGTCTGCGCGGAAGAGATCGCCGGGCTGCAGTTCAGCGACGAGCAGCGTGAGATGATGCTTGCCGACCTCCGGGACCAGCGACGTCAGGCGGAGGGGATTCGGGCGGTGCGGCTGGCGAACTCCGTTTCGCCGGCGCTCTCCTTCGACCCGATGGTTCCGGGATTTCGCCTCCCGGAGGGCCCCATGCGGGGGGCAGTCGAGATCAGCGACGGGGCAGTCACGCGCCCGGCCGCGGATGATGAGCTCGCCTTTCTCCCGGTGACCGACCTGGCACGGCTGATCCGCACCCGGCAGATCTCGTCCGTCGAGCTGACCCGCCTCTACCTGGACCGGATCGCCCGTCTCGATCCGCACCTTCTCTCGGTGGTCACGGTCACGGAGGAGCGGGCGATGCGGCAGGCGCGCGCGGCCGACGAGGAGATCTCAAACGGTCACTATCGCGGCCCGCTGCACGGGATCCCCTGGGGTGCCAAGGACCTGCTCGCCGTGCGCGGGTACCCGACCACGTGGGGCACACCGCCCTTCCGTGACCAGGTGATCGATGAGGACGCGACCGTGGTGCAGCGGCTGGATGCCGCAGGCGCCGTTCTGATCGCGAAGCTCACTCTGGGGGAACTCGCCTGGGGCGACGTCTGGTTCGGAGGGATGACGCGCAACCCGTGGCGGCTGGACCAGGGTGCGAGCGGCTCGTCGGCCGGCCCGGGCGCGGCGACGGCCGCGGGGCTGGTGGCCTTCTCCATCGGGAGCGAGACGCTCGGCTCCATCTCCTCACCCTCCACCCGCACCGGCGTCACCGGGCTGCGTCCGACCTTCGGCAGGGTGCCGAAGACGGGAGCGATGGCGCTCTCCTGGTCGATGGACAAGCTCGGTCCGATGTGCCGCACCGCAGAGGACTGCGCGATCGTTCTGGATGCGATCCACGGCGAGGACGGGACAGACCTCACGGCGCGCTCCGTGCCCTTCTCGTGGAGCCACCGGCGCTCTCCGCGCGACATGCGGATCGCTTACTTCAGGACGGCGTTCGAGCGGCCGCAAACGGAGTACGCGGGTCGTGCCTACGACGAGGCGACCCTCGATGTGCTCCGCTCACTGGGCGCCCGGCCGGTTCCCGTGGAGATTCCGGCGTTCGATTACGGAGCGCTCAGCCTGATCCTGAGCGCGGAAGCGGGAGCTGCGTTCGACGAACTGACGCGCAGCGGGCGTGACGCGGAGATGGTCCGGCAGGAGAGGCAGGCCTGGCCCAATGCCTTCCGCGCGGCCCGCTTCATCCCCGCCGTGGAGTACATCAACGCCAACCGCATCCGTACCCTGGTGATGCATGCATGGACGGCGATGTTCCGGGATTTCGACGTTATCGTGACGCCGACCTTCGCCCCGGGGCAGCTGCTCGCCACCAACCTGACCGGCCATCCGGCGGTGATCGCGCCGAACGGGTTCAGGGAGGATGGCACCCCGGTGTCCATCACCTTCCTCGGCGGGCTGTACGACGATTCGGCCGCGCTGGCGCTGATGCACCAGTACCAGCAGGCGACCGGCTTTCACCGGAGACGCCCGATCCTTCCCGGAGGACGGGCCGGGGCCGGAGACGACTGACGAGCTTAGCGATAGGGGATGGTGAGGATGATCTGGTCGCCCTCGCGGACGGTGATCTCATGGGACGTCGGCCGCTCGCGCGAGCCGATCGGGTTCATCTCGAAGCGAACGGTGGCGGTGCCGAACACCATGTCGCGCGGCAGCGCGAGCGTGCGGGTGCTGAGCCCCGTCACCGTACCGAGCCGGACCCGCTGCTGGCCCCGCAGCACGTAGACGTTCATGTCGAGGAAGTTCTGGTTGCGCACCTCCACCGTCGTGCGCTCGCCCTCCACCACCGGACCGCGCTGCATCAGGGTGCCACAGGCGGCCGTTGCCACCAGCAGCATGAGAAGTAGCGCGCTCCGGAACAGGGTTCGAGTCATTGGAGACCTCCATGCAGAGTCGCGGCCGGTACACGATGGCACCGGCACGCTGTGTGAAGCGGTTCGGCCTCGGCCCACCGCGCTGAATCTGGCAGGGCCGGCGCGGCGTCACGCCGGAATTCATCCTACCCGAAGGACGCGTGCCGGGATCCCGGCCGCAAACCACGGACGCAAACGCTCATGAGAAGGCATCTGTCGCTCTCCCCGGGTCTCATCGCCCTGCTACTCTTCCCGGCAGCCGCGGCGGCTCAGCGGACGGCCGCCGAAGCGCCGTACGTTCCCACCCCGCCACAGGTGGTCACCGCCATGCTCGAGACCGCAGGGGTCGGGCCGGACGACGTGGTCTACGACCTGGGCTCCGGTGACGGAAGGATCGTGATCGCCGCCGCCGCCGAGTTCGGGGCCCGGGGAGTCGGAGTGGAGATCGATGGCGAGCTGGTTCGCCTGTCCCGGGAAAGTGCGCGGAGCGCCGGTGTTGGCGATCGGGTCCGGTTCCTCGAGAACGACCTCTTCCTGACCGATCTGCGGGAGGCCACGGTCGTGACCATGTATCTCCTCCCCATCATGACGTACCGTCTGCAGCCGAAGCTGATGGCGGAGCTGCGCCCCGGATCGCGCATCGTGGCGCATGCCTACGACATGTCGGAATGGATGCCCGACCGCGAGTTCCAGGTGGATGGTCGCTGGGTCTTCTTCTGGGTGGTGCCGGCGCCCGTGGCGGGAGACTGGGTGTTCTCCACGGAGGGAGCGGTCAATCGCACGGCGGTGCTGGAGCAGCGGTTCCAGTGGGTGCGCGGGAATATCACCGGTGGAGGCAGCGCGGAGGAGCGGATCATCGAGGCCCGGCTGGACGGGCACTACATCACGATCCTCACCAGTGCCCACGAGGCCGGCCGCGAGGTAAGCCGGCGTTACACCGGCACGGTGAACGGCGATACGATCGATGGCATGGTGGAACGACGTGACGAGCTCGATGCCGGCGCGAAAGTGTGGCGTGCGACCAGAACCGTGCGCTGACTCCGAAACTCTCGCGGGCCGTTCTCCGTAGGGTGAGTAGAAAGACGCACTCTGAACTGGTAACCAAGGAGTTTCCCGTGCTCGAACTCATCGCACTGATGGCCACCGTGGGCGTGACCATCTTCGGATATCTCCGCTCGCGTGACTTCGTCCAGCGCCGGCTCACCTACGTGGACTCGATCCAGACCGCCGGCGCCCCGATCCTCATCGGCATCGGAGCCGCGATCGTCGCCACACCCGTCACCTGGATCGTGCCGCTGATCGGATCCGGGACGGCGCTCCTGTTCGGCGCGGGGATCGGCGCCGGCGTGGCGGCCGGGCGTCGCCAGATCCGCCACCGGCTCCCGGCGGGCTGAGGTCGCGGAGCCGCACCGAACCGGTAAAGCCACGACCCGCTCCCGGACAACGCGGAGCGGGCCGTGGCTGTTTTCATCCCCTCGGTCGCATCCGGGCATGGAGCCCGTTCTACAGGTTTTCGGTAATGAGCCGGTTCAGCTCAGGGTGATCCGCGGTGACCGGTCCCACATGCCGCCAGAGCACCGTACCGTCGCGCCCGATCAGGAAGGTGGTCGGCACCCCCTGTGTGCGGAAGACGGAGGTGACCCGCTCCGCCGGATCGAGCCAGATCGGGTAGGTGACGCCGTAGCGCGCCGCGAAGATTCCCACGTTGTCCCTCTCTCCGCGGGAATCGATGCTCACCCCCACCACGTCGAGACCGGCCGCGACGTGCGTCTCGTGCAGTTCCTGGAGGGCCGGGATCTCGTCACGGCAGGGCGGGCACCAGGTCGCCCAGACGTTCAGCAGGACCAGCCGGCCTTCGTGGTCGGTGAGCGCGACCGGTCGGTTCTGGAGGTCGCTGGCCTCGAACGCCGGCGCCGGATTCCCCACCACCGCTCCACGAGGGATCGTCTCCTCGTCACACCCCGCTGACAGCAGCAGCGCTCCGCACGCCAGCACGCCGAACCATCTCCGCATCATCTCCCCGCCTCCAGCCGTGCCCGGGCAACCCGTACTCCGCCGCCTTCGCCAGCGTCGGTCCAGGCGAAGACCACTCCTTCGCCGCTCCGCGCCATGCGAGGGAAACCGCTTGCGCGGGCCTGCGTCGACCGAGCGATCGTCACGCTCCCTCCCGCGCCCGACCTGTTCACGCCACGGGCCCGGATCTCCGCCACTTCATCGTCCCCGCGCTCCAGCCAGCTCACCAGGACTCCGCCATCCTCGAGCATCACCAGGTCCACGCGCCCCGCGGGGTCGCCGCCATCCACCCGGACCGGAGCCGCGAAGGAGGAGCCACCATCGGAGGAGAAGGCGACCAGCACCCGCGGGGTGTCCGCCGCCGCGGTGAACCACGCCACCGCCACCCGATCGCCCTCCGCCACCACCGCCGGCCCGTTCACCGGGCAAGCGGCGATCTGCCAGCCGTCATCGTGCACGGTGGCGTTCACCCAGCCGTTTGGCGTATGGCGGGCGAGATGGATGTCCCGGATCTCCTCCGCCGAGCGACCGCGGTAGGCGACCACCGGGCCCGCCGAGGTCCGCGCCCACGCCGTCTGGCAGCAGTCGCAGACGCGGTCGTCGATCGACTGCTCGTCACCCAGAGCACCCTGCGCATCGAGCGTCGTATACTTCAGCATCATCTCCTCCGAACCTCCGAACCGCGGGTCGTACTGCCGGCCGTCCAGCCAGACGATTCCGATGCGATCGCCTCCGTCCGGGAAGAGGGAGACGAAGCCGTGTTCCGCCGGAACGCCGTCACGGTGGGGCCGGACCGGTGCGCTCCAGCTGGCGCCACCGTCGGCGGACTGCACCACCTCGACGTCGTAGTGGTAGCGCTCTCCCGATTCGTGGCGCTGCAGATAATGCGCGGCCAGGCGGCCGTCAGGGAGCACGACCAGGGTCGGGAAGTCGGCCCAGTTCACGAACCAGTCGTCTCCCGCCGCGATGGTACGCGCCTCCACCCACCCGTCTCCCTCGAGAACCGCGAAGCGCAGCTCGTGTCCGGCACCCACCGGCTCCTGCCAGGTGAGATACACGCGTCCGTCCGGCCCCACGGTGAGGTTCGGCTCGGAGCTGCCGGGCCCGGCCGGCATCTCCAGCACAACGATACTGCCAGGCGTGATCGGCCCCGCTCCCTCGACGCCGCACGCCACGAGCAGCAGGACCAGGGCGCCGAGTACGGGGGACGTGCAGATGGTGTTGGTTGGCTTCATCTCTGGTCGATCGTCTCTGTAGAATCACGTATCGCGCGGCGCGACTGATCGTCTCAGGATCGGGCGCGCGGCCCCTCGGTGGTGGGCATGCGGCGTTGAAGCCGCATGGCGATGCGCTCGCCGCTCCCGTGGGGAAGCGCTCACCTCGCTCCCGCGGGATGAACCGACGGTGCCGGCGCCCTATCGCCCCGGCACCCCCCGCTCCGGCACCAGCGACACCTGGATGTAGTTCTGCAGGTCCAGGTACCGCCGTGCCGCGTCCCTGATGCTCCCGGCGTCGATGGCCGCGACGCGATCGGGGTGCGCGAAGATGTCGCGCAGTTCCCAGCCGTGCCGATCGTAGACCAGCAGCTGCTGAAGCCAGAAGTGGTTCTGCCGCAGATCGTTTTCGCGGCTGCGCAGCATCATCTCGCGAACCTTCTGCAGGTCCACCTCAGTGGGGCCGCGTGTGCGCAGCGTCTCGATTTCCTGGAGCAGGGCGCCGGTGAGTTCTCCGAGCCGGTCGGGCGAGGTGCCGAAGCCGATGGAGAGCTGATACTGGGGCCAGGGCCCCGCCGCACCCGAGGCCCTCACCCCGGTTCCATACGTGCCGCTCAGCTCCTCGCGGAGCACCTCGCGAAGCCGCAGCTGCAGCACCTCTCCAAGCGCACTCAGAGTGTACACGTTCTCCTGCCCGAAGTCGAATTCCCCCGTGAATACGATCTGTGTCGTGGCCTTCGGCTCCAGCCCTCTGCGAACGGTGCGGCGCACGACACCGCGCGGCGGGCGAACGCCGAGATCGCGCCCCCGCTCCACGCGCCCGGCACCCGGCAGGCTGGCGAGGTAGCGCTCCGTCAGCCTCCGCAGCTCCGCCTCGTCGAAGCTGCCGACGAAGTAGAAGGTGAAGTCGCTCGCGTCGCTGAAGCGATCACGGTAGATCTCGAAGGACCGGTGCAGGTCCAGCGCGTCGAACATCTCGATGCTGGGTGGGCGTGCGCGCGGGTGGTACTGCGTCAGGACGGCGCGCAACGTGTCCTGGAACACGCTTTCCGGAGTGGAGGCGCGACTTTCCACCGCCGCACGGGCCTGAGTACGGTAGGTGAGGAAGGCCGCCGAGTCCACACGTGGAGCCGTGAACTTCAGGTGGATCAGCTGCAGGAGCGTCTCGAGGTCGCGCGCCGATGCCGCGCCAGAAAGCCCCTCGTGCTGCTCTGCGATCTCGGCTCCGACGCCGGCCATGGTCCCCGCGAGTCGCTTGCGCAGCTCGGTGGCGCTGAGTTCCCCGACGCCACCCACCTGTACCACGGCGGAGGCGGTGAGCGCCGCCACGTGATCCTCATCGTTGAACAGCGACGTGCCGCCCGGACTCCGCGCCACCATCAGCACCTCGTCCTCGCGGAAGTCGGTGCGCTTCAGCATCACCCGCACTCCATTGGAGAGAACCCACTCCCGCACGCCCACCTCCTCGAACTCCCGCTCCGTCACGATGCTCCCCTCCGTCGGAGGCGCGGCCTCCAGCGGCGCATCCGACACGGTGTCGTCATACGGCTCCAGCTCCCGGTTCCGCGTCGCCGCCACGACGCGCCGCAGCCGTCGCTCGTCGGGTACCGCGAGACCCGGCCGTTCGGGGGCACGCACCAGCACCACGCGATCCCGATCCGCCATCCATCGCCTCGCTCGCTGGTTCACCTCCGCGACCGTGATCTCCGGGAGCAGGCGTCGGTACAGCTCGTACTCGGCCGCAACGTCCAGGATCGCGCCACCGTACAGGTAGTGCGAGACGTAGTCGGCGGCGAACGAGGCGGAGGTGGTCCGCTCCCGCTCGGCCGCCCGCTGCTCCATCACGCGCAGGATCTCCAGCTTCTCCCGCTCCAGCTCCGAAGCCTTGAAGCCGTGCTGGGCGGCGCGGTCGGTCTCGATCAGCAGCGCCTCCAGCCCCGGCTCGATCCGCTCGTCGGGCACCCTGATTGTGAGCACGTAGGCGGTGAGCGGCCGAATGAAGCGGCCCTGGAAGGAGGACACATCGAGGAACGGCGCGTCCGGGCGCTGCGTGGCCTCGCTCAGCCGGTTGGTGAGCATGCTGCTCGCCAGCGACTCCACGATCCACGAGCGGTATGCCTCCACCGTCTGCCACTGGATCGGCGTACGCTTCATGTACACGCTCACCGTGGAGCCCTGCGCCTCGGGATCCGTCGCCACCGAGACGAGCGTTTCGCGGTGGCCGGGCACGGAGTACTCCTGGCGGGTGCGGGGGCGGCGGGGGGAACTCAGTGGCTCGAAGTGCCTGCGGATCAACGCCTCCACCTCGGCGATGTCGAAGTCGCCCACCGCCACCACGGCCATCAGATCAGGTCGGTACCAGTCTCGGTAGAAGCGCTCCAGCGCGGAGTGCCGGAAGCTCTCGAGCGACTCACGGGTGCCGATCGGCAGGCGCTGGGCGTAGCGGCTGCGCCGGGTCAGAACGGGGAACTGCCGGTTCTGCATCCGCGCTCCCGCCCCCCGTCCCAGGCGCCACTCCTCGATCACCACACCACGCTCCTTCTCGATCTCCAGCGAGTCCAGGGTGATGCCCGACGCCCAGTCCTCCAGGATCTGCACCCCTGTCTCCAGCACACCCGGCATGTCGGTGGGGAGGGTGAGCATGTACACGGTCTCATCGAAGCTCGTGTACGCATTGATATCCGGACCGAAGCGCATGCCGACCCGTTCCAGGTAGTCGACCAGCTCCTGACGCTCGAAGTTGCGGGTGCCGTTGAAGGCCATGTGCTCGAGGAAGTGAGCCAGCCCGAGCTGGTCACGGTCTTCCAGCACGCTCCCGACGTTCACCACCAGCCGCAGTTCCGCGCGCGCGGCGGGCTCCACGTTGCGGCGGATGAAGTAACGCAACCCGTTGTCCAGCCGCCCGGCGACCACCCCGGTGTCCACCGGGAGCGGCTCGCCGCCACCACGCGCCTGCGCCTGCGCGCCGGGCGCCAGCAGCGGTACGATCAGCGCGGACACGAGGGTGAACCGGAGCAGTTCTTTGAGGTTGCGATTCATCGGTTCCGGGACTTCGGGGAGGGTCGCGACCGGCTCGCCGCGCGAGCCTGCATCTGGTTGTACCACGATGTCGACGATTGGTGTCACCGGGCGCGGGGAGTCGGCAGGTGTGCCGTGATCCGGGACGCAGAAACGCCGCCGGAGCGACTGCTCCGACGGCGTTCCCACTACATCTGCCGCAAACCCGACGCGATGCCGTCACGACATCCCATCGACGCGGACTTCGCCTCTATCGGCTAGGCGCCGAGACGGCGATCGCTTGCCCGTGTCAGGTTGCGGACAGAAAAGCCATTGGACAAGGGATCACCTCCTTCGTTGAAGTGGAACACAGGGCACGATTCGCGGGGCCTCCCCCGACGGATCCGCGGCGCGGGGCAGCACCCTCTGCCGCGGCCCTTGCGCCGGCCCATGGCCGACGCTGCGAGAGAAAGATAACGGGCCGCGCAGAAAACACAACCCTCAGCGCCGCACGGACTTCGTCGCCGATCCCGCCAGTTCGGCGCTTGACAGCGCCGCCCGCCCCGGTGGAGCTTGCCGCAGTGAGCGCCTCACACCGACCGCACCGGAATCCAGCGAAAAAGATGAACGTAGCACGCGTGCCGGCCCTCGTTCTCCTGATCCTGCTCCCCGCCTGTGCCGCGCCGCGCCCGGCGACCGTTCCGGCCGCACCGGAGCTCGCCCGGGGCGACCGGCTCCCGCTCACCCGCGCCGAACGCACGGGGTACCGGGAAACCACACGGTACGCTGAGGTGATGGAGATCCTCGAAACGCTCGCCGCCGTCTCACCCGCGCTGCACCTGACCACCTTCGGCTATTCGCACGAGGGGCGCGCGCTGCCGCTGATGGTGTGGGGAGCGGCAGGCGCGAGCCCGGAGGAGGTACTCGCGGCCGGTCGAACGCGGGTGTTCATCCAGGCGAACATTCACGCTGGCGAGGTCGAGGGGAAGGAGGCGATGCTGATCCTGCTGCGCGAACTGGCGGAGGGGAGGCACTCCGCCTGGGGAGACTCCCTCGTGCTTCTGGTCGCCCCCATCTACAATGCAGACGGCAACGAGCGGGTGAACCTCTCCAACCGGCCGCGGCAGCACGGGCCGCTGGGCGGGCTGGGGCAGCGGCCGAACGCGCAGGGTTTCGACCTGAACCGCGACCACATGAAGCTGGACACGCCCGAGGCCCACGCGCTCGCCTCGCTGCTCACGCGGTACGACCCTCACATCGGGGTGGACCTGCACGCGACCAACGGCACGTACCACGGATACCATCTCACCTACTCGCCGCCACTCCACCCGAGCACCGACGCCGGCATCGTGAACGAACTGCGCGAACGCTGGCTACCCGCCATTACCGAGCGGGTGCGGGCGAGGCACGGCTGGGAGATGTACCACTACGGCAACGTACCGCGCACCGAGTCGCCCTGGGCCGCGCCGGCGGGATCCGAGCGCGGGTGGTACACGTTCGATCACCGCCCCCGTTTCAACAACAACTATGTGGGTCTGCGCAACCGCTTCGCCATTCTGAGCGAGGCGTATGCGTACCTGCCCTTCGAGGATCGCATCCGTGTGACGGGCGACTTCGTCCGGGCGATCCTGGATCAGGCCGCCGCCAGCGCCGGGCGGGTACGGGCAATGACCGGTGCGGCGGACCGGGAGCCGCTGGTGGGACGGGAGATGGCGGTGCGCGCGCGCTTCCGGCGCTCCGCCGAGCCCGTTCCGATCCTGATGGGAGCGGTGATCGAGGAGCGGAACCCGTACAATGGTGAGCTGATCCTGCGAAGAGCGGAGGAGGTGCGCACGGAGATGATGCCGGAGTTCACCTCCTTCGAACCGGTGGAGACCGAGACCGTACCGGCGGCCTATCTGGTCCCCGCGGAGCTGGGGGAGGTGATCGCGCGCCTGAGGGCGCACGGGGTGCGCCTGGAGTCGCTTTCCACGCCCCGGGAGGCAAGCGTGGAGCGGTTCCGCATCCAGACGTCCACGCAGCCGGAGACATCATTCCAGCAGCACCGGGAGCGGACCCTCACCGGCCGGTACGAAGCGGCGACCCTGACGCTCCCCGCCGGCACGCTGGTGGTGCCGATGAACCAGCCGCTCGCGCGTCTCGCGTTCCACCTGCTCGAACCGCGGGCCGACGACGGACTCGTCAACTGGAACGTGGTCGACCCGTACCTGGAGGGAGCCGCGTACTACCCGGTGCTGCGGGCGAGGCAGTGGTGACCCGCCGGGGCGCCGAACGGCTGCCCGCTCCGGGGGAAGAGGGAAGATGAAGCCGCTCCTCTCCTTCCACTCGGGCTCGGATCTGCACGTCTGGCGAGCGGAGCTGAAGCCCGGCGCCGACACCCTGCGGCGGCTCACGGCGGCCCTGGACGAGGCGGAGCGGGAGCGGGCCGGACGGCTCGCGGATCCGGTTGCCGCCGCGCGGTTCTCGGCTGCCCGCGGGCTGCTGCGGGAGATGCTCGGCGCATACCTGGGGATCGCCCCGCGCGAAGTGGTGTTGAGGCGTGAGCGGCACGGAAAGCCCTGTCTGGAAGCCCCGCAGCCGCTGCACTTCAACCTTTCGCACGCCGGGGACCACCTGCTCCTCGCCTTCTCGCCCACCGCACGGCTGGGAGTGGACCTGGAGCGGGTGCGCCCGCTGGCGCACACGGAGCGGATCGCGCGCCGCGCCTTCGCCCCCGATGAACTGCGCAGCTGGCTGGCCCTCGCTGAGCACGAGCGGCTGGCCGGCTTCTTCGAGCGCTGGACCCGCATGGAGGCGCTCGCGAAGCTGCTCGGGCACGGTGTCTGGCGCCTTCTTGCGGAGGGCGGCAGCGCACCGGGCGTGAGTTTCCACCGCCTGGTCGCGCCCCCCGGCTCCATCGCCATGCTCGCGGTGGAGGAGCCGGACGTCCGCGTGCTGGAACGGCACTATCCGCTCTGACCGCGAGGGGTGTCGCCGACCGCTGCCGTTTCCTATCTTCTCGAACGAACGTCAGACTCAACCCACACAACTGCTCCACACCATGACCGCATCAGGCCCGTTCCCACGTGCCCTGCGCGCCCTGCTGTGCATGCTCACCGTCGGCGCGTTTTCCGCGACCGGGGTCGGCGCGCAGCCCACAGCGCGCGCGAGCTCCGCCGCCTCCGCCGGCGCGGCGTCGCTCCCGCTCCAGGCGGGGCGTACCCTCAGCTTCACCGCCAGCGAAGGCTCGTGGATGTCCATCGACGTCAGCCCGGACGGGCGGACGCTGGTCTTCGACCTCCTCGGTGACCTCTACACCCTTCCGATCACCGGTGGTCGCGCCACCCGCCTCACCGGCGGGATGGGCTTCGACTCACAGCCGCGCTTCAGCCCGGATGGTCGGCGGATCGTGTTCGTATCCGACCGTGACGGTGGCGAGAACGTCTGGATCATGTCGCTGGATCGCAGCGATACCATCCAGCTCACGCGCGGCAAGCAGGACCGCTATCAGTCGCCGGCCTGGATGCCGGACGGCGAATATGTGGTGGTGACCCGAGAGGTCGGCGGCCGCGGGGGACAGCAGGGGAAGCTCTGGATGTACCACACCCGCGGCGGGACGGGTCAGGCGCTGATCAGCGAGCCGGCCAACCTGCGTACGCTCGGAGCGGCCTCCACGCCCGACGGCCGCTACCTCTGGTTCGCCCAGCGCACCGGCGGGTGGCAGTACAACTCGGCCATGCGCGATTACCAGCTCGCCGTCTACGACCGGCAGAGCGGTGACCGCACCGTACAGAGCTCCCGCTACGGCGGTGGCTTCCGGCCCACCATCTCGCCGGACGGTCGCTGGCTGGTGTACGGCACCCGTCACGTGGCGGAAACCGCACTGCGGATCCGTGACCTGAACAGCGGCGAGGAGCGGTGGCTCGCCCACCCTGTCCAGCGAGACGAGCAGGAGTCGCGTGCCACCCGGGACGTGCTTCCGGGGATGGCCTTCACCCCGGACTCCCGCGAGCTGGTCACCTCCTACGGCGGACGCATCTGGCGCGTGCCCGTGGACGGCAGTGCCCCGCACGAGATCGCCTTCGAGGCGGAGGTGGACCTCCCCATCGGGCCGCTCGTGGAGTTCAGCTATCCGATCCCCGACTCGTCGGAGTTCGTGATCCGTCAGATCCGGGACGTGGTGCCCTCGCCCGACGGGCGCCGGCTCGCCTTCACGGCGCTCAACCGGCTGTACGTGATGGACTACCCGAACGGCACACCACGCCGCCTCGGCAACCTGGAGGTGGGGCAGCACCAGCCGGCATGGTCGCCGGACGGGCAGTGGATCGCCTTCGGGACGTGGTCGTTCGGCGAGGCGGGCCACCTGTACCGCACCCGGTCGGACGGCCGCGGACAGCCGCAGCGGCTCACGCGCGAGCCGGCGCTGTATCAGCAGCCGGTCTACTCTCCTCGGGGCGACCGGATCGTGGCGATCCGCGGTCCCGCGCAGGCGTTCACCGATGCGATCGCACAGGGCATCCCGGGTGGCGCCGCGGACCTGGTCTGGATCCCGGCCGGAGGCGGGGCGGCAGAACGGATCGCGCCCGTACAGGGGCTCACCGCCCCGCACTTCACCCGCGACACCGACCGCATCTTCGCGTACTCCGGCTCAGACGGGCTCGTCTCCATGCGCTGGGACGGTACCGACCGGCGCTCCCACGTCAGGGTGACGGGAGCACGACTGCCCGGGGCGTCCCAGCCGATCCAGGCCTCGCTGCTCCTGATGTCGCCGGACGGTACGCAGGCGATTGCGCAGGTGGTGAACGATCTCTACGTGGTCACGGTGCCGGTGGTCGGCGGAGACGCACCGACGATCTCGGTCGGCGACCCGGCCACTGCCGCGTTCCCGGCCCGCAAGCTCACCGAGGTGGGCGGCCAGTTCCCCTCGTGGTCGTCGGATGGCCGGGCGGTCCACTGGGCCATCGGCAACGCGCACTTTGTCTACGACCTGGAGCTGGCGCGCGTCGCCGAAGACAGCGTGCGGGTCGCCCGCCGCCTCGCCGGTCAACCGGCGCCGGTGCCGCCGGCGGCCCCGGACACCACCGGCGCCGACACCACCAGCGCGGCGCCCGCGACGGGCCGCGACGGGGCCGAGCCGGCGTACCGTCCGCGTGAGATGCGGGTGGCGATCCGCGCACCGCGCGACATCCCGCAGGGCACGGCGGTTCTGCGCGGTGCCCGCGTGATCACGATGCGGGGCGAGGAGGTGATCGAGAACGCCGACATCGTCGTGCGGGGCAACCGTATCGCCGCCGTGGGCGCCAGCGGCACGGTGGAGCTGCCGCAGGGGGCGCAGGTGATCGATGTCGCCGGGGCCACCATCGTGCCCGGCTACGTGGACACGCACGCGCACCTGCGGCCCTCGTTCAACATCCACCGCGACGAGGTCTGGGCGTACGCCGCGAACCTCGCCTACGGCGTGACCACCACGCGCGATCCGCAGACCGGCAGCACCGACGTCCTCACCTACGGCGATCTGGTCACCACCGGTCGAGTTCTCGGGCCCCGCATCTATTCCACCGGACCGGGAGTCTTCGACTCGGAGCAGGTTCGCAGCCTGGAGCACGCACGCAATGTGCTGCGCCGCTACAGCGACTACTACGACACCAACACGATCAAGATGTACGTCGCGGGGAACCGCGAGCAGCGGCAGTGGATCATCCAGGCGGCGCGCGAGCTGGGGCTGATGCCGACCACGGAAGGGTCGCTGGACGCCAAGCTGGATCTGACCATGGCGATCGACGGCTACTCCGGTCAGGAGCACAACACCCCCGGTTTCCCGCTGTACGGCGACGTGGTGCGTCTCTTCGCGGAGAGCCGGATCACCTACACTCCCACCGTGCTGGTGGCGTACGGCGGGCCCTGGGCGGAGAACTACTTCTACGCGACCGAGGACGTGTTCGGCGATCGCAAGCTGCGGCACTTCACGCCCTTCGAGGAGCTGCAGCAGAAGGCGCTCCGCAGACCGGGGCCGGGGCCGGGAGCATCCGGCTGGTTCCACCCGTCGGTGCACGTCTTCGAGCCGATCGGCCGCTTCGTGAAGGATCTGGTGGACGCCGGCGGCCGGGCCGGGGTCGGGAGCCACGGGCAGCTCCAGGGGCTCGGCTGGCACTGGGAGCTCTGGGCCATGCACATCGGGCGGGCTCACCGAGCACGACGCGCTGCGGCTCGCCACCATCTCGGGCGCCGAGGCGCTCGGGCTCGCGGGCGACCTCGGCAGCATCGAAGCCGGCAAGCTGGCCGACCTGGTGATTCTGAACGCCAACCCGCTGGAGAACATCCGCAACACCAACACCGTGCGCTTCGTGATGAAGAACGGGCGGATGTACGACGGCAACTCGCTGGACGAGGTCTACCCGCAGCGTCGCTCCGCGGGGCCGTTCCACTGGCACCGTGATCAGGAGCCCAACACCGTCGCGGGGATCCGGGGCAACTGACCGGGCGGCTCCCTGCATCCCATCAGGGGTCGGGCGGAGGTGGCAGTCACCGCCGCTCCGCCCGATCCCCGGTGCGCACCTGCAGACCTACCGGGCAGCGCCCGCTCTCCACCCTCCATCTCCGGACATCTCTCATGTCACCGAGCCGACGAGACTTTCTTCGCACCGCCGCCGGAAGCGCTTTCGGCCTCTACGGGATCTCCGCCCTCGCCGCACCCGACCACCTCCATGCACGCGGCGTTGAGGCGCGCGATCCACTCCGCATCCTGATCCTCGGGGGCACCGGCTTCATCGGGCCGTATCAGGTTCGGTACGCGGTGGAGAGGGGGCACGCCGTCACGGTCTTCAATCGCGGCCGGCGGCAGTCGGGACTCCCCGACTCCGTGGAGCAGCTGCAGGGCGATCGCAACGACGATCTCTCGGCGCTCCGCGGGCGCGACTGGGACGTGGTGATCGACAACCCCACGACGCTCCCGTTCTGGGTGCGCGACGCCGCCTCCCTGCTTCGCGACCATGCGAGGCAGTACATCTTCATCTCCACCATCTCGGTCTACTCGGATACGAGCCGGCCCGGTATGGACGAGGAGACGCCGCTCGCCCGCTACGAGGGGAGCGATCCGATGGCGGAGACGCTGCAGTCGCTGCAGCAGAACGTGGGCGGGCTCTACGGGCCGCTGAAGGCGCTGTCCGAGCAGGAGGCGGAGAGATGGTTCCCCGGCCGCACCACGGTGATCCGCCCGGGGCTGATCGTCGGCCCCGGCGATCCCACCGATCGCTACACCTACTGGCCGGTGCGGATGTCACGCGGGGGGGAGGTGCTGGCGCCGGGAACGCCCGCCGACCCGGTGCAGATCATCGACGCCCGCGATCTCTCGGAGTGGACCATCCGGATGGCGGAGCGGAATGTGACCGGTACGTTCAACGCCACCGGTCCGGAGCCCGCGATCACGATCGGAACCATGCTCGAGGGGATGCGCCCACTCGCCGACCGCCCGGTTTCTCCGACCTTCGTACCGGCCGACTTTCTGGCCGAGCAGAACGTTCGGCCCTGGGCGGACATGCCGACGTGGGTGCCGCCGGTGGGTCCATCGGCCGGGTTCGCGCGGGTGAGCATCCAGCGCGCGCTGCGAGAGGGGCTCACCTTCCGGCCGTCGGTGGAGACGGCGTGGGCTACGCTGGAATGGCATCGTACCCGGCCGCCCGAACAGCAGGCGCAGCTCCGCGCCGGCCTCTCGGCGGAGCGAGAGGCCGAGGTACTTCGCGCCTGGCACGCGCGCCACGGCTGAACGCCCGCTGAGGAAGCCGCGATACTCCGGGACACACATGGAGAGGGGCCCGCCACCTGCGCGGGCCCCTCTTCATCACGGATGTCACCTGGCAGGGGTATGCACCTGACTCAATCGCACCCCAGTTGTGGTCGGCCCACGCTGTTCCGGGCACAGGCGCGACCCGCTGTCATTCGGAACGCCGTCGAGGAATCCCGCTGCGTTGCAGGCCGCTGCGCCTCCGGTGACGGTCCCGCGCTGCGGGCCTGGTCCGGCCTCACCACGGCTCGTCCGCCGCCAGCAGCCGCTCCATGTGAGCGGCGGTGATCGGCTCCGAGAAGAGAAACCCCTGGGCGTATCCACACTGCATGCTGCGGAGCAGGTCGCGTTGCTCGGTCGTTTCGATTCCCTCGGCCACGGCGGCGACCCCCAGGCTGCGCGAGAGGGTCAGGATGGTATGCACCAGCTGCGCGGCTGCGCTCGTCCTCCTGCATCCGCCCCACGAACGAGCGGTCGATCTTGAGTGCGTCGCAGCGGAAAGCGGTGCAGGTAGCTGAGACTACGAATATCCGGTGCCGAAGTCGTCCAGCGACAGGTGGACGCCGATCGCCTTCAGCCGCCCGAGCACCACGCTGGCCGTTTCGGCATTCTCCATGACCGCGCTCTCCGTGATCTCCAGGTGCAGCGCGCCGGGCGCCAGCCCGGTGCCGATCACCACCCTCTCGATCTGCTCCACCAGGTCGGGCTGCGAGAGCTGCCTTGCCGAGAGGTTCACGCAGACGCTGAGGGCGCCGTGCTCGGGGAAGCGCCGCCGCCACTGCGTTCGAGCTGCTCCGCACGCGCTCCTCACCACCCAGGCGCCGATCTGCAGGATCAGCCCCGGTCTCCTCCGCCACCGGGATGAAGTCGTCCGGCGCCATCCTGCCGCGCTCCGGGTGCTTCCAGCGGATCAGCGCCTCGAGGCTCGCCAGACGCCCGGAGTTCAGATCGATGATGGGCTGGTAGTAGAGCTCCATCTCCTCTCGCTCCACCGCGCGGCGCAGATCCGTCTCCAGCTGGAGCCGGGTCAGCGCCTGGGCGTGCATGGCCCGGTCGAACACCTCGTACCGGGCCTGACCGCTCGCCTTCGCCCGGTACATGGCCATGTCGGCGTTGCGCAGCAGGAACTCCGGGCCGATCGTAGGTGGTCGAGCTCAGGGCGATCCCGATGCTGGCGGAGGTGAACACATCGAACCCGCTCAGGTTCACCGGCCAGCCGAGTTCGCTGTGGATCCGCTCCGCCACCCGTGTCGCATCGCTGACGTCGCTCACATCCTCCAGAAGGATCGCGAACTCGTCGCCTCCGAGTCGCGCCACGCTGTCTTCCGGCCGCAGGCAGGCCTGCAGCCGCTTGGCGACCACCACCAGCAGCTCGTCGCCGACGTGGTGGCCCAGGCTGTCGTTCACCACCTTGAAGCGGTCGAGGTCCAGGAAGAGGACGGCGAACAGGTAGCGATCGCGGCGGCGCGCGCGCAGGATCGCGTGCGCCAGTCGCTCCAGGAAGAGGAGCCGGTTCGGGAGCCCGGTCAGCGCGTCGTGGAGGGCATCGTGTCGGAGCTGCTCCTCCATCAGCCGGCGGCTGGTGATGTCGATGGCGAAGAGGAAGATCGCACCGGACTCCCGCTGCGGCCGGTACGACCAGGCGAAGATGCGGTCCCCGACCGTCACCTCGACGCTCTGGAACTCGTGTCCATCCTGCAGGATCGACTCGACCAGCTGCTCGTGGTTCGCCGGCAGCAGGTCGCGCACGTGTTCCAGCCCGAGTTCCTGCGTCACACGCTCCGCGGCCGGGTTGACGTGCACCGGCGCGCCCGTGGCGTCGCACTGCAGCACCGGATTGGGGTTCTCGCGTGACAGCGCCGCCAGCCTCGTGCTCTCCTCCTGCACTCGCTGCCGCTCGCTCATGTCGCGCGAGTTGATCACCACACCCGCGACCACAGGATCGTCCAGCAGGTTCCGGATCACTCCCTCGAATCGACGGTAGCTTCCATCCTTGTGGCGGGCCCGGAAGTCGAGCGAACGCGCGCCGCCGGCGCCGCGGCTCTCGCGGGCGATGGCCACCAGCGCCGCGAGATCGTCCGGGTGAACCAGCCCCTCTGCCTCCACCCCGACCAGCTCCTCCGG
The DNA here is from genome assembly GCA_963793235.1 of uncultured Gemmatimonadales bacterium. Lineage (GTDB taxonomy): Bacteria > Gemmatimonadota > Gemmatimonadetes > Longimicrobiales > Longimicrobiaceae > CAWBZF01. The sequence continues at coordinate 208,709 of CAWBZF010000003.1, read as the reverse complement.
CCGGTAGCCGAGAAGCCGCTCCACCGAAGGGCTTACGTACCGGGTGGTGCGATCGGCGTTGATCACGTGGATCACATCCAGCGTGTTCTCCGTCAGCGAACGGAAGTACTCCTCACGCCTCTCCAGCGCCTCCCGCGCCCGGTGCCGCTCGGTGATGTCGCGCGCGAAGCCCTGGATCGAGACGATCTCACCATCCCGCCGGATCGCGCTCTCCGCGACCTCGATCGGGACCAGCCGACCGTCTCGATGTCGCGTCATCACGGTGTACGACCGGAATCCCTCACCCTCCCGCAGCCCCGCACCGGTCTGCTCGTGGACCGCGGCGTCGGAGGGATCGCCGGTCATCAGCACGTCGTACGGCTGGCCCACCAGCTCCTCCGGCCGGTAACCGAGCACCTCCTCCACCGAGGGGGAGAGGTACTCGAACCGGTGCTCGTGATCGTGGATGTAGAAGAAGACCTGCTCACTTCCCTCCACCATCAGGCGATACCGCTCCTCGCTCTCGCGAAGCTCCTGGTCACGGCTCTTCTGCGCGCTGATGTCGGAACCGACGGCGACCACATGGTCCGCGATCCCCGTGGGCCCCGCCACCAGCGAGTAGCCGACCCGGATCCAGATGGGGCCTTCGGGCGCCACGAGACGCTGCTCCACCACTGCATGGCTTCGCGCGCCGCTGAGCAGCTCCCCCCATATCCGCTCGTGCGCCTCCCGATCTGCCGGATGCACCAGTTCGATGTACGATCGGCCCCTGAGCTCCGCGGCCGACCTCCCGAACTTCCGCTCGATGGAGTGGTTCACCTCCACCAGCGTGCCGTCCGGGGTCATCATCGCGATGCCGTATGCGGCGCCGTCGAACATCGCGCGGAAGCGAGCTTCGCTCGCGTGCAGCGCCTCCTCCGCCTGACGACGCTCGCCCACGTCCTGCACCAGCGCCAGCGTCCCGATGATCTCCCCGTCCGGACCCCGGTGTGGCACCGCGTTGATCTCGAACCACCTCTCCTCACCATCGCGCCGGAGGTGGCGGATCTCGTAGTTGCCTGCACTCCCCCTCAGGCGCCGCCGCAGCTCCTCCCGGCCACGATCCCAGTTCTCCGGCGGAAACATGACCTGGTGCGCAACCCGGCCGATCAGCTCCTGTGGCGCATACCCGGTGAGCTCCGTCAGCCGAGTATTGGTGTAGAGGATCGAGTCGTCCAGGTCCGTGATAACGAGGCCCTCACCCAGGTTCTCCACCACGTTCCGGAAGCGCTCCTCGCTTTCCCTCAGCGCCCGCTCCACCGCCCGCTGGTGCGTGATGTCCCGCGCTACGCCCTGCATCCCCACGATCTCCCCACGCTCGCGCAGCGGCTGCACGTTCTGCCCGATCCACACCTCCGACCCGTTCCAGTGCTGGATCGGGAACTCAGTGTACGTGATCGGCGTCCCCTCCTCCACCTGACGTGCGTAGAGCTGCGAAAGACGCTCCCTGTAGTCACTGCGCACGAGGTTCGTGAAGTGCATCCCCACCAGATCCGACTCGCCGTATCCCGTGACCCGCACCGCTGCCGGGTTCACATAGGTGAAACGACCTTCCCGATCCGCCCTGTAGATCAGGTCGGTCGCCGTTTCCACCAGCTCACGGTACAACGCCACACTCTGCGAAAGCGCGTCCTCCAGCCGGGCTCGCTCATTCCGCTCCTCGCTCAGTGCCAGCTCCGCACCCGCCGCCTCGGCCATCAGCCGCAGCCACTGCACCTCCCGAGGTGACCAGCTTCGGCGCTCCGGCTGACCCACCAGCAGAAATCCGTGCACCCGCATGCGACGCGTGACCCGCACACCGAGCACACCCACCATCCCACCGGCGTACGAAATCTCCCCCACACACGCACCGTTTTCCGCCGGATCGGTGGTAATCTCCTTCAACGCTGCCGCGATCACCTCACCCGTCCACTCGGCCTCGCCGGCAACGGTTTCCGCGCGCCAGCCGGCGCCCTCCGGACGTGCAAGACACGCGAAGCTCGCGCCCAGCAACTCGGCCGCCAGCGTCGTCATGCGCAGCAGCGCTCGACTGCTTTCCGTATGCTGCAAGTTCGATCCTGTACTCGGACTGGAGCGCATCGGCACGGCGGGTCCGACCGCGCACCACCGGTGCGATCGATCGACCATTCGGCCGCGGGTCCCGGAGCGGGCCCGTGGTGGGAGATCTCCCCATCTTACGGCACGTAGGGGCCACTTTCAAGCACCGCGGCGGAGCGGACCCTCTCCGGCCGGGCTGCGGGCCCTCCATCTGTTCCCCACCCGCGGCCCTCCTCTTGCGCGGCCCCCGACGAACTGATAAATGATTATCATCTTTACCCCGGCCGCAGATGCCGTGTTACGGGGGGCGCATGGGGCCGGGTGGCCCGGAACGTGCACACCCCGCGGCGGCGGCCACACGGGCCGTAAACAACAGCAAACAAGGAAGATAGGTTATGAAGAGACTTGCGTTCGCCACGATCGTTGCCGCTGCCGCTGCCTTTGCCGCGCCGGCCGACGCGCAGATCCGTCCCTTCCAGATCAGCATCGCCGGTGGTCCGAGCTTCACCACGGGCGACCTGAGCAACGAGGCGGGGACCGGCTACCACGTGCAGGGTTCGGTGGGCTTCAACGTTCCGCTCCTCCCGTTCGGGGTGCGCGCGGACCTGCTCTGGCAGGAGTTCCCGGTGAGCGGTGCAGACGGGCATTTCCGCCAGATCGGTGGTCTGCTCAACGGAACCTTTTCGCTGCCGGCGCCGATCATCCGTCCGTACGTCCTCGCGGGTGCGGGTGTGATCAACCACACGGAGCCGGAGACCACGCACGATGGCCATATTCACACCGGTTCCTCGAGCACGGACGTCGGCTTCAACGCCGGTGCAGGTGTGGAGTTCCCGTTCGTGGGGATGTCGGCCTTTCTCGAGGGTCGCTACCTGAACATCGTCGGCGGGAACTCGGCGGCTCGCTCGATCCCCGTGACCATCGGTATCCGCTTCTAATACCGGTACTCGGGATGCAAGAAGGGCCGCGGGGTTTCTACCCCGCGGCCGTTCGCCGTATGTTCAGGCGTGATCTTCCGTACGGACTCGACGAGCAGAGAAACAGACCGATGACCATGTCACCCATCCGCGGAGCGGTCGCGCTCCTTGTCGCGACGTTCCTGATTTCCGCATGCGGCGATCGGTCGCCTGATCCGGCCGCCGATGCCGCTCCGCCGGCCGTGACCTGGGAGCGGGACACGATCACGATACGGACGGCCAGCGACACGGTAGCCATCGAGGTGGAGATCGCGCAGACGGATGAGCAGCGGGCCTACGGCCTGATGAACCGCACCTCACTGCCGGAGACCGCGGGGATGCTCTTCGTCTACGACACTCCCCAGCCGGCGGAGGGGAGCTTCTGGATGTTCAACACGCGAATCCCTCTGGACATCGCCTTCCTGGACGAGCAGGGCACCATCGTCAGCATCCGGCAGATGGAGCCGTGCGCGAGCCCCTACCCGCAGTGGTGTCCCAGCTACGAGGCCGGCGCTCCGTTCCGGTTCGCCCTCGAAGTGAACCTGGGATGGTTCCAGCGACACGGCGTGGGCGTCGGCGACCGGATCGATCTCCCGGGCTGACGGCAGGATCCACGAAAAAGAGGGGTCGCCGCTCGATGCGGCGACCCCCTCTTTTTTTCCAGTCACCATCTGTTCCGACCCCGCGGTGTCAGCGGTAAGAACGGCATGCGTCGCAGGTGGTACGGTGTCTGAGTCGCGCGTTCCAGAAGAGACCGCCAGCCAGCAGGGCCCCGCCGATCACCGTCAGCACCCGCTCGCCAACCGCGCCCGAAACCGCCAGCGCACAGATCCAGAACACCAGCCCGCCAACCACAGGAAGCCAGACCTGCGACTCGCCGTGCCGCCGGCTGCCCGTCCAGACGACCAGCAGCGCGATCGCCGCCGAGATCCCCATCAACGCCGCCTCGAGCGTGTGGTTCTCCGCCAGCGCCGGCGCGACCACCAGCAGAACCGGCGCAGCGAGACAGTGCGCCACGCACAGCATCGGCGCCGCCGCAGCCCACGAAACCGTCCCCACCCGCTCCGAACCGATCCTCGCCATCACCCCCTCCGCGGTTCATCAACCACCGGCTCATGGCACCGGTACGAAACCGAAGATAGTTGATAACGACTTATCAGTCAAGCATTCCGACGATGTGGCAGGGCGGCAGGGGAAACTCGGGAGGGACGGGCGTGGATCTTCAATGAAGACAGCGAGTTGCAGGCGCCCCACCCGACCCTGGACGGGTTCCGCCGGGGAGTATCAGCTGCAGGAAGGGCAGGTACCGTACAGTGTGAGTTCGTGGTCGTCCACGACGAAGCCCGCCTCGTAGCGGCCCCGTGGCACGCTGACCGGGCAGGTCTCCAGGTCGAAGACCAGGTCGCACGAGCGGCAGTGGAAGTGGTGATGATGGCCGAGACCGGTGGATTCGTAGCGGGTTTCGCCGGACGGCAGAATCACCGTCTGGATCCGCTCGCCTTCGAGAAGCAGCTTGAGCGTCCGATACACCGTGGCGATGCCGAGGCCATCGAGGTCGGCCGAGGACCGCTCGTGGATCTCGTTTACCGTGAGGGGACCGGCGGCGGCGTGGATCACCTGTTCGATGACCTCCCGCTGCCGGGTACGCCGCTGTCCGAGCGGAGAGGCACCCTGCCTGGGTGAGGAGGTCGCGGATTTCGTCATACCGGAAAAATAGTCGGAGGAGCGCTCAACACCAAGTGGTGTCAGGCGCTCCTCCGGCTGCAGACCGGGGAGACCGTCTCCCCTGTCGGGATTGACTCAGTGGTCGTGGTGCCCGTGCGAGACCACGTTGAGGGTCAACGCGGGCGAGCTGTAGTCCGCGTGTCCCGCAGGGTGATTCCCATGCCACAGGTGGATCACCGCGGTGGTGGTGCCCACGGACTCACCCTCGAAGTGCCCGTGATCACCGTGGCCGCCATAGGTGGCGATCGAGGGGTTCGCGATCTGGACCACCAGTTCATAGTCGTGATCCGTGACCTGGAAGCGCTCTCCGGCCGGATTCACGAACCAGATCCGAATGTCCAGATCCTCGCCCTCGTGGAGATGGACGTCGTTTCCTGATGCATAGTCCCAGTGATCGCCGTGGGTTTCAGCGATCACCGCTCCGGCCATGTCGGTGATCACCACGCCGCGCGCCTCCAGGTGCTCATGGTCGTTGCCCACGGGGTTGTCACACGCTGCGGTGAGCAGCAGGACGGCCGCGGCGGCGACGCCCGCGAATCGGCGTCCGATGGTGATGGTCTTCATGATTTCTTCCTCTGTTCCCTGCGTGATGTAGTCACATTCCCTCCTCCCTCAGCCCATGCGGGCTCGAGGAGGTAGTTTTCGAAAAGCGTGTGAATGTGCCTACGACAGGGGCGGCGCGCGCGCGCGGAGCGCACGGGAAACAGAGCGGCCCGGCAGGGCTTCTTCGGAGGATGATGCGTGCGGGCCCCGAACGGCGAAAGCTCCCTCGATCGAAAGCGCGGCCGACACGGCACGGGTTCGCGAATCCAGCGCCCGACAGGTGTGACAGAAGAGTTCGTCGTGCACAGGAGCGCACGCCGGATCGCGATCGCCGGGTGCGTGGAGATGCACCGCGCCGACGCCGTGATCAGCCTCGTCGGCGTGCAGGAGCGGAACCGCCACCACGAGGGTGAGGTGCAGAATCGCGGCGAGAACGGCCGATGCCCTGCGCGAGCGCCGCAGCATACCGCCTACGGACGCGAGTTGCATAGATGCGAACGGATTCTCATTATGACAATGTGGCCGCGCCGGTTCCGAGTGTCAAGACCTCGACCCGTGGGCGGTTTTCTGGGACGCGGCCGTCGGGCGATGCCCGCGCTTGCCCGCGCTTGCCCGCGCTTGCCCGCCGGGGTGCGCCGGGAATACGTTCCGCGGGGCCTGCGGGCCACCACGCGTTTCTTACCCGATGCACAGACGACCAACATGTACCGCAAGCTGTTGAGCGGCGTTCCGGCGCTGCTGCTCGCCACCCTGCTGCCGATGGAGGCGGCGACGCAGGAGACGCCCGCGCCGGCCGGGGGCTCCCGCAGCGGGGCCTGGGATGTGAGCGCCCCGCGCGGCCCGACCACGACGGTCCAGTTCGAGACCGACGAGGGGACCTGGATGTCCGTCGACGTAAGCCCCGACGGGCGGACTCTCGTCTTCGACATGCTGGGCGACATCTACTCGCTCCCGGTCGGTGGTGGCGATGCCCGGCTGCTGGCCGGTGGCAACGCCTATGATGCGCAGCCGCGGTTCAGCCCGGACGGACGCCGGATCGCATTCACGAGCGACCGTGACGGGATGGACAACCTCTGGATCATGGACGCCGACGGGAACAACCCGCGGCAGGTGACCCGTGAGCGCGAGCGACAGGTGAACAGCCCGGTCTGGACGCCCGACGGCCACTACCTGATCGGCCGCAAGCACTTCCGGAACACGCGGTCGCTGGGCGCGGGCGAGATGTGGATGTACCACCTGGACGGCGGCAACGGCCTGCAACTGACCGCGCGCCGCAACTGGGAGCAGAACGCCGGCGAGCCGAGCCTGTCCCCCGACGGCCGCTACCTCTACTTCAGCGAGGACGTGAGCCCGGGAGGCGGGTTCCAGTACAACCGGGATCCGTACGGCGGGATCTATGCGATCCAGCGGCTGGATCGGGAGACCGGGGAGCGCGAGACCTTTCTGCGCGGCGCGGGTGGCGCGGTCCGACCGCAGATGTCACCCGACGGAAACACGCTCGCCTTCATCCGGCGCGTCGGCCTGAAGTCCGTGCTCTTCGTGCACGACATGCGCACGGGGCGCGATCGGCAGCTGTTCGACCGGCTGGATCATGACCAGCAGGAGGCGTGGGCGATCTTCGGCACCTACCCGCACTTCGCCTGGATGCCGGACGGCCGCGAGATCGTGATCTGGGCGGAGGGAAAGCTGTGGCGGGTGAATGTGGCGTCCGGCGAGGCCGTGAACATCCCGTTCCGGGCACAGGTGAACCAGACCGTCGCGGAGGCCGTCCGCTTCCGGCAGGATGTGGCGCCGGACCGCTTCGACGTGCGGATGCTGCGCGACGTGAGCGTCTCACCGGATCAGCGGAAGGTGGTCTACACCGCCCTCGGGAAGCTGTGGGTGCGGTCGCTGCCGGACGGAACCCCGCGGCGGTTGACGCGTGAGGAGCAGGGCTGGGAGCTCTTCCCCTCCTGGTCGCCGGACGGGGGCAGCATTGTGTACGCGACCTGGTCCGACGTCGATCAGGGCGCGATCCGCACCGTGCGGGTGGACGGCCGCGGCGGGCGCAGGATCACCGGGACCCCGGGCCACTATGTGGAGCCGTCCTTCTCGCGTGACGGTCGGCAGATCGTCTTCCGGCGGGTGGGTGGTGACGCGCTGCGCGGGAACCTCCACGGCCGTGATCGCGGCATCTACCTGGTGCCGGCCGGCGGCGGAACTCCCCGACTGGTCGTTGCCGAGGGGAACCGACCGAGCTTCAACCGCAACGGCGACCGTCTCTTCTTCACCGCCCCGGAGCAGGGCCGCACCGCATTGGTGAGCGTGGATTTGAACGGCGGATCGCGGACGGTTCACCTCACCTCCGAGGCCGGCACGCAGATCGTGCCCTCGCCGGACGAGCGCTTCGTCGCACTGGTGGAGCGCTTCAACGCCTACCTCGCGCCGCTCCCACGGACGGGTCAGGCGGTGCAGATCGGGCCGAACACCCGCGACTACCCGATCCGGCAGATCTCCCGCGACGCCGGGATGTACCTGCACTGGACCCCCGATTCAGGACGCGTCTACTGGTCGCACGGACCGGAGCTCTTCCGGCGTGACGTGAGCGAGACATTCGCTTTCGCCGCGGAGGGTGTGGGCGAGGCGGTGATCCGCGAGCGGCCCGACAGCCTGGGCGTGCACATCGGCTTCACGGCCGAGAGCGATCGCCCGAGCGGTTCGGTCGCGCTGGTGGGCGGTACCGTCATCAGCATGAACGGCGACGAGGTGATCGAGAACGCCATCGTGCTGGTGGAGCGGAACCGCATCACCACGGTCGGGCCGGCGGAGAGCGTGAACGTGCCGGCCGGTGCACAGCGCGTGGACGTCTCGGGGCGCTACCTCATCCCCGGGCTGATCGACGTGCACGCCCACGTGGGGAACGGGGGCAACGGGATCTATCCGCAGACCAACTGGGGCTACCTGGCGAACCTCGCGTTCGGCGTCACCACCATGCACGACCCGTCCAGCAACTCGGAGATGGTGTTCTCGAGTTCCGAGATGATCCGGGCCGGGTTGATGACGGCGCCGCGCCTGTTCTCCACCGGCACCATCCTGTACGGAGCCGAGGGGAACTTCAGGGCGATCGTGACCGGCTACGAGGAAGCGCTCTCGCACCTGCGGCGGATGCAGGCGATGGGTGCGTTCACGGTAAAGAGCTACAACCAGCCGCGTCGTGACCAGCGACAGCAGATCGTGGAAGCGGCACGTCAGCTGGGGATGATGGTGGTGCCCGAGGGTGGCTCCACGTACCACTGGAACATTACGCACGTGCTCGACGGCCACACCGGCATGGAGCACAACATTCCGGTGGCACCGCTCTACCGCGACGCGCTCACGCTGATCGGATCCTCCCGCAGCGGGTACACGCCGACGCTGGTGGTGAACTACGGAGGAATGAGCGCGGAGTACTTCTGGTACCAGGAATCCAGTATCTGGGAGAACGAGCGACTGGCGCGGTTCACCCCGGCAGCGCTGCTGGACTCACGCTCGCGCCGCCGGCAGATGGCGGCCGAGGACGATTACTTCTACGTGGAGGTGTCACGCGCGGCGCGCGACATCCTAGAGGCCGGCGGAAAGGTGCAGCTGGGAGCCCACGGGCAGATGCAGGGCCTCGGCGCGCACTGGGAGCTGTGGAGTCTCGCTCAGGGCGGGATGACTCCGATGCAGGCGCTCCGGGCTGCCACGCTTCACGGTGCGGAGTACCTGGGTCTGGACGGGGACATCGGCTCCATTCAGCCGGGCAAGCTGGCCGACCTGGTGGTGCTGGATCGAAACCCGCTCGAGAACATCCGCAACAGCGAGTCGGTGCGGTATACGATGATCAACGGGCGGCTGTTCGATGCGCATTCGCTGGCGCAGCTCGGCAACCACCCCGCCGCGGCTCCGAACCCGTTCTGGCTCGAGGCGGGCACGGCGGAGGCGGAGACCGAGACGCACGGCCACTGACGCCCGTGAGCGGCCCGGCATGAGCGGATGATCCGCTCCTCGTTCGTGGTACCGGACGCCTCCGTCGCTGCACTGGACGGAGGCGTTTCGCCGGGATCACACCCCCGCCCGCGACCGCCCCCGTCTTTGCCCGACCCTCCGCCCGCGCTGTCACCCTGAGCGAAGTCGAAGGGACCCGCTCCGCGGTCCGGCCCGGACGCCGAACCCGCCGAACCCGCGTCAATGCCCCCGCCGGCATACCCGCACTTCCCCCCATCCGCGCCGCTTCTTCAGGATGACAGGGTGGCGACCCGGACCACATGGTGCCGCCTCCGCCCGACCCTCCGCCCCCGCTGTCACCCTGAGCGAAGTCGAAGGGTCCCGCTCCGCAGTCCGGCCCGGACGCCGAACCCGCGGAACCCGCGTCAATGCCCGCGTCAATGCCCGCGTCAATGCCCGCGCCGGCATCCCCGCACTTTCAGTCGTCCGCGCCGCTCCATCGGGAGGCCGGGGCGCGGAACATGACTTGCAGCCCGGTGGGCGCCGCCCGTGCACCGGGCAAACCTTCTACCCGCACACCTTTTCCATGCGCAGCGCCCCCTCGTCGCTGGCGATTCTGCTGCTCGCCAGCCTCGCCACTCCGGTACGTGCCCAGGAGGAGCGGCCGGACACCGTGGCAATCCCCATCGCGCCGGTGACGGTGACGGTGCTGCGAACGCCGCTGGAGGTGGGGCGCGCGCCGTACGCGATCGCGACCAACGACGAGGTTCGCATCCAGCGCGGGCAGCCGGGGCTCGGCATCGACGAGGCGCTGCGGGGTATTCCCGGCGTTCAGGTGGACAACCGGTTCAACTTCGCCGTCGGGGAGAGGATCTCCGTACGCGGCTTCGGGGCGCGCACGCAGTTCGGCGTGCGCGGTGTGCGGGTGCTGGTGGATGGCATCCCCGCCACCCTGCCGGACGGGCAGACGGCGCTGAGCCACGTGGACCTCGGCACCGTCACCCGCGCGATCGTGGTCCGGGGGCCGGTCGCTTCCCTGTACGGGAACACTGCAGGGGGAGTAATTCAGCTGGAAACCGCCGCGCCACCCGCGGCGGCGCTCGGGCAGGAGTTGCGCGTGTTGAGCGGCTCCAACGGGCTCCTCCGGCTCCAGAGCTCCACCGGTGGGCAAACGGGCGGTGCGAGCTACCTGCTCAACGTTTCCCGTCTCGATTACGGCGGGTTTCGTGATTTCAGCTCGGCCCGCAACACGTACGTCGGAGGCCGCATCGGCCACCAGTGGGAACGCGACGAGGTCAGGCTGGTGTTCAGCGGTGTGGACTCGGATTCGGAGAACCCCGGCTCGCTCTCGCTCCCGCTACTCGAGGAGGATCGCTTCCAGGCGTTCGCCGGCAACCGGCTGCAGCAGACGGGGAAGCAGGCGCGGGAGGGCCAGGTGGGTGCGAGCTGGAATCGAACGCTTTCCCGGGGGGGCCTGGAGAGCGCCGCCTACCTGATCCGGCGTGACGTGGTGAATCCGATCCCGACCAGCATCATCGCGATCGATCGCGCGGCCCTCGGCGCCCGCACCCTGCTGCGGGGGGCTCTGGGCGCCGGAGAGCGGCTTCGCTGGGCCGGCGGGGTGGAGGCGGATCGCCAGCGCGACGACCGCCGCAACTTCGCCAACCTGCAGGGCGAACGCGGTGATCTCACGCTGAACCAGCTCGAGAACGTGACCAACCTGGCCGGGTTTGCGCAGGTGGCAGCCGTCCCGGTCGAACGGGTCACCCTGCTCGCCGGGCTGCGCTACGACCGGTTCCACTTCCAGGTGGAGGACTTCTTCATCACCTCCAGCAACCCGGACGACTCGGGTTCACGCCTCATGGATGCGATGAGCCCCTCGGCCGGGATCAGCGTGCGAGTGGTGGACCGGGTCCACCTGTTCGGCAACGTGGGCACCTCGTTCGAAACGCCGACGACCACGGAGCTGGCCAATCGGCCTCAGGGGGCGGGGGGCTTCAACCCGGACCTCGAGCCCCAGCGCGCGCTTTCCGTGGAGGTCGGCACGCAGGGCCAGATCGGCGGGGTCGTCGCCTTCCAGCTCGCGGTGTATCGGGCAGGGATCAGCAACTCTCTGATCCCGTTCGAGGTGCCGGAGGCCGCCGGACGGCAGTTCTTCCGCAACGCGGGCTCGGCGGTGCATCGCGGGGTGGAGGCGGGGCTCACCGTGGGGCTCGTCCCGGGCCTGCGGCTCGACGGCGCGTACACGCACACGGATGCCCGCTTCCGTGACTACACCACCGGCAGCGGAGATTTCGCCGGGAACCGGGTTCCGGGGATCGCGCCTCATCGGTGGGATCTCGGCGCCACACTGGAACGGCGGGATGGCTGGTTCGCGACGGTGGAGGGCCGCCATCTATCGAGCATCCCCGTCAACGATGCGAATTCGGCGCGGTCGCCCGCCCATTCTCTCCTCGATGCACGAGCCGGCCACGCCGGGATCACCCTTGGACCGGCCGGTGTGTCCCCCTTCGTGGGCGTCACGAACCTGCTGAACACCGGCTACAATGCCGCGGTCGCGGTGAACGCCTTCGGCGGCCGGTTCTACGAGCCGGGCCCGGGCCGCAGCGCGTACGTGGGCGCCCGGCTGCGCCTCTGAAATCCCGAAGGTGAAACGCCAGACACAACGGACCCAGACAGAGACTCCATGCATCCACCCCGCCCGAACGGCCCCGTACTCGAAGCGTTCGTCAACGAGAGGGCCGGTCTGGGCGGTGGTGCAGCCGAGGAGATCCGCCGCCAGCTGGAGCAGGGCGGCGTAACCGCCGACGTCAGCGCGGTGCTACCGCACGCGTTCGGCTCGGCTCTTCGCGAGGCGACCACCCGTGGCGACACGGTGGGCGTCTGCGGCGGCGACGGAACGCTGATGGCGGCGGCAGAGGAGCTCGCCGGGGGCAGCGCGGCCCTCGCCCCGATCCCCACGGGCACGTTCAACCACTTCGCCCGACGGCTGGGAGTGACGGGCGTCGAGGACGCCGCGGCCGCCATTCGCGGCGGCAGGTCGAGCCGGGTTCCCGTCGGTGTCGTGGACGACCGCCTCTTCCTGAACACCGCCACTTTCGGGCTTTACGCGGACGTGGTGAGGAAGCGGGAAAGCATGCGGCGGTGGCTCACCAAGTGGCCCGCGGCGTCCATCGCCATCCTCCTGATGCTGCTCACCATGCGGCGCATGCGCGTGACCCTTCAGGTGGAGGGAGAACGGCTGGAGCGGTTCACCCCGCTCGTCTGGGTGGGCGTAGGGTGGGGGAGCTTTCCGAGGGTACATCAGGCGCCCGAGCGGCGCGGCAGGCCCGACCTGGAGATCGTCGTTTTGAGGCCCCGGGGGCGGTTCGGCGTCGTCGGCCTCGGCTTCCGATTTCTGCGCCATCTCGGGCGCAGCGACCGCCCCGTCAGCGACCCCGCACTGGAAGTGATCCATGCCCGGAGCCTGATCATCCACTCGGGCGAGCAGGTCGGGGTCACGCTCGACGGCGAGGTGCTGCGCATGAATGGACCCGTCTACATCGGGGTCGTGGATCACGCGCTCCGCGTGATGGTGCCGGCTGACGCGTACGACCTTGTCGAACCGGCCGCGGCAGAAGAGCGCTGACGAGGGGGGAGGCCCCTCGTCAGCGCGGGCCGCCCCGACCTTTCTTTCCGCTGGCGGTGCTACCGCTCGATCGGGGCCCGAACGGTGTTCCCCCACTCGGTCCATGAACCATCGTAGTTCCTCACGCGAGGGAAGCCGAGCAGGTAGGAGAGCACGAACCAGGTATGGCTGCTCCGCTCCCCGATCCGGCAGTACGCCACCACGTCGTCCCCGGGCTTCAGGCCCAGCTCCCCTTCATAGATCGCGCGTAGCTCCTCCACCGTGCGGAACTCGCCCGTGTCCGGATTGACCGCGCGAGCCCATGGCACGTTCTGCGCTCCGGGGATGTGCCCCCCGCGCATCGCGCCCTCCTGAGGATAGTCCGGCATGTGCAGCCGCTCACCCCGGAACTCTTCCGGCGAGCGTACGTCCACCATGGGCCGCCCCGCCTGCATGTGCTCCACCACCTCCTCACGAAAGGCACGGATGGCGCTGTCGTCGCGTTTCGGCACGGGGTATTCCGCCGGCCCGATGGACGGCTCCTCGGTGGTCATCTCGCGCCCCTCGTCTTCCCACTTCTTCCGGCCGCCATTCATGATTCGCACCCGCTCGTGGCCGAAGAGACGGAAAACCCAGAGTGCGTAAGTTGCCCACCAGTTGTTCCTGTCCCCGTAGAAGACCACTGTGGTGTCGGGTGTGATCCCCTTTCGCCCCATGAGTTCGGCGAACTGCTCCGCGTCGAGATAATCGCGCTGCAGCGGGTCGTTCAGATCCGCATGCCAGTCGATCTTCACGGCGCCCGGAATGTGCCCGGTGTCGTAGAGGAGCACGTCCTCGTCGGACTCGACGATCCGCACGCCCGGGTCGTCCAGGCGAGCGGCCACCCAGTCGGTGGAGACGATCGCGTCCGGACGGGCGTAACCCTGATCGTCGGCGGGGGGCGTGGCGTTCTGGTCTGACATGCGAGCAGGCTCCCGGATCGGCATGTGAATGGCGGAACGGCCGAGGGCGCCACCCGGCTCGGCCGGTGGCGCCGGGGCGTCGAATGAACCCCTTTTGCAGCTTACGGGCCGGTGGATCGCGATGTCAACCCGGCCCCGATGCGAGCCGCGGGCCGGTGACCTCCCGCGGATCGTCACGCGAGACCGGCTCGAACAGGAGCACCGGTACGGGCGTGTCGCGCAGCACCGCATCCACCGTGTGGCTCCCGATGATCCTGCCGAGCACCCCGTGCGGGTGGGCCTCCATGGCGATGCAGTGGATCCTCCCGCCAGGGGTGTTGCGTGCGAAGGCGAAGCCGAGGATCACCTCGGCCGGAGTGTCGGACACGATCACGCGGGTGCGAACGTCGAAACCCCGGGCGCGCAGCCGCTCCGCGAGCGCGTTCAGGAACTGCAGCGAGGATGCCCGCCCCCCCGACCCGACCCCGCGCCGGGCCTGAACCGGCCCGACGACCCGCAGCAGCGTGAACCGCGAACGGAAGACACTTCCGAGCTCCTGCACATGGCGCAGGAGACGGGTCGGATCGCTCTCCCCGTCCAGCGCCACGAGGATGTGGTCGAGGTCGGCGCGACGTCCTACCGGCCTCGCTGCAGAGTCGTGGGGGTCGTAGCGGGAAAGGAGCAGCGGCACCTCCAGGTGCCGAGACACGTGCTCCACCACCCCATGACGCCACAGCCGGCTGAACCGCGAATGAGCGTGCGTGCTCATCACCACGAGCCCGGCCACGCAGCGCCCGGCGTACTGCTCCAGCGCGGGCGCGACCGGACCGTGGAGGATCACCTCCTCCACCTCGATGCCGTACCCGGCTCGGAGGCGGGCAGCCGTCGCCTCCAGGTAGCGCCGATCCGGCCGTGCGTGATCCTGTCCCCAGACGCCACTCAGGGAAGCGGCATCCACGCCAGCCGGCACGATCATCGGCACCTGAACGTGAACGAGGTGGAGGGTCGCTCCCGCGCGACCCGCCACCCCTGCAGCGAGCCCGAGTGCGTGCTCACCGACTTCCGTTCCATCCACCGGGACCAGAATGCATCGGTACATGAGGACCTCCCGAGGTTTCCCCACGATCACCGTAGCGCGGCCCGACGGCCGCGGTCACACCTCCCGCTTCTCCTCCTGCTCGCGCACCGCACGCTCCGCGGCCTCGAAGCCGATCTTCGAGTGGGTTCCGTCGCAGAACGGCTTGTTGACGGAAGCTCCACAGCGGCACAGCGAGAAGCGCTTCTTCTCACCCAGGTCGTACTGGTTCCCGTCTGCATCCACCAGGCGAACCGGTCCATCCACCAGGTAGGAGCCATTCTTCCGCACCGTGATGACGACCTCGTTCTCTCCCTGACTCTTCTCGTTCATTCCGGATTCGGTTCGGGTGATCCTGCCAGCATGCGTTTCGTCGCAGCGAGAAGCGCGCCGTGGCGCCGCGCGCGGTTCAGCCAGTGCTCCCGGCCAGCTCCAGGCTGGCGCGGAACTCCACGGCCGACTGAACGAAGTGATGGAACAGCCGGTGGGTCGGCTCGTCCTTCTCGATGAGCATCTCCGGGTGCCACTGTACGCCGACGGCGAATCGGTGCGTCCCGGTGTCTTCCAGCGCCTCCAGCAGACCGTCAGGCGCATGCGCCGAGGCACGCAGCCCCTCCCCCAGCGTCTTCACGCCCTGATGGTGCATGCTGTTCACCATTGCGCTGGCATCGCCGTAGATGCCGTGCAGCCGGGTTCCCTCCACCAGCTGGACGCGGTGCGCCAGATGGTCCCGCTCGTAGCCGGCGGTCGGGAAATAGTCGTGCTTGATCGCGCCCGGGAACTGCTCCCCGCAGTCCTGATACAGCGTTCCTCCCGCCGCCACGTTCATCACCTGCATCCCGCGACAGACGCCGAGCAGCGGCTTGCCGTCCTCCAGCGCCCAGCGGGCGAACAGCAGCTCCACCATGTCGCGGGAGCGGTCGGTGCGGCCGCACAGCTCGTGCAGCTCCTCGCCGTAGCTCTCCGGGTGCATGTCCACGCCGCCGGCGATGAACACTCCGTCCAGCCGCTCGTAGATGCCGCGCAGCGTATCTGGATCGCGATCGAGCAGGGGCACCATCCAGGGGAGCGCGCCAACGCTCGTGAGCGCCAGGAAGTAGCGGTGGTTCATGACCCACGAGTGTGGCAGCCCCTCCGGAATTCCGTCGATCGCCTGCAGTGTCTGGGTTGGAACCCCGACCACCGGTCTCACATGCATGTCTTTATCATCAATTAGTTTACCCCACCCACGCGGCGCATCTCAGCCGACTTCGGGCGCTCACCCGTGTGCAAGCATCCGGCCACGTTGCCGCCGGTGGTCTGGAAGCTGCAGCCCCGCCCGGCGACACCCACCCGCCCCCCTCTCCACGGAGCCCCCGATGTCCGCAGCCGAAAACGAGCAGCTGGTGCGGCGCTACTTCGACGACCTGGACGCCGACTTCTACTCCGAGGACGCGGAACTGCACGACATCTCTCAGCCCCGGCCACTTCGCGGCCGCCAGGCGATCCGCGCCTTCCTCGCGATGTACCTGGGCGAGGCGTTTCCGGAAGGCGCATACGAGGTGAACCACGTGTTCGCCGATGAACAGGGCGCCGCCGTGGAGTGGACCTTCCGGGGGTCTAACACCGGGCCGCTGATGGGGGTTCCGGCGTCGCTGAGAGCGGTGGAGTTCAGCGGAGTCAGCGTCTACCGGATCGACCGCGGCCGGTTCACCCACGCTCGCATCTATTACGACTCCGCCACGGTCGCGGAGCAGCTCGGGCTCTTCGGCCAGCGCCTTCCGCGGAGCGAGCGGGAACAGTGGCAGCATTGGTGGCAGGAGCAGGCCGGAAGATAATCGCGGTTACCTGCACCTGACCAGCCCCGGGGAAGTGGGGGGAAACCGCGCCTTCAGGAGATCGCCCGCTCCCGCACGCCCGCTTCGGTTTCCACGATCAGCCGGTCCACCACCGTGTTCAACTGACCGGTTTCTGCGAAGGTGGCCAGCTGCCGGTCGGCGCTCGATCCCTGCTTCATGATCTCGAAGACGTATTCGATCTGCGCCCGGCTTCCCAGCTCGTCCACGATGTCGCCGATGAACCACTCCACCAGCTCGGTGATCAGCTCGCGCGCCGGCCGCTCCGTCTCCTTCCCGAAATCGATCAGGTTCCCGTCCAGACCGTAGCGTACGGCCCGCCACTTGTTCTCCTCGATCAGATCCGCGGGGTAGACGCGGAAGGTGGTGTTGTCCCGCCGCATCTTGTAGAGCTTGGCGATGATCGCCTGCAGCAGCGCGGCCACGCACACCGCCTCCTCCACCCGGGTACAGACATCCAGGAACCTGAACTCCAGCGTGGGGAAGGTGTGATGCGGGCGAACGTCCCAGTAGATCTTGGAGCCGTCCGGGATGCACTGGGTCCGCACCAGCTTGTCGTGCAGGTACTGGTAATCACCCCACGAGCGCATGATGCGGGGAACCCCCGTGCGTGGGAAGTTCCGGAAGATGACGCTGCGGTAGCTCTTCAACCCCGTATTTCGCCCCATCCAGAACGGTGAGCTGGAAACCAGGCAGAGGATGTGGGGCATGAAGTAGCGGGACACGTTCATCGCATCGATCAGGAACTCGCGGTCCTCGATGCCGATGTGCACGTGAGTGCCGAAGATCAGGAGCTGCTGCGCGAGGTCCTGCATGTCCTGCTTGACCCCGAGGTATCGCTCCAGCGGGGTGATCTCCTGCGTGAGCCAGGAGGAGAACGGGTGCGTACCCGCCGCCATGACCTTCAGGTTTCGGCGCGAGGCCAGGCCCATCACCATGCCGCGCAGCCGCTTCAGCTCGGCCGCCGCCTCTGCAGGCGTGGAGCAGACGCGCGTCCCGATCTCCACGATCGACTGGTGCAGCTCCGGCTTCACCTCGCCCATCACCAGCACCTCGTCGCCGAGGATCTCGGTGATGTAGGAGCGGAGTTCGCGGGATTCCGGATCGATGATCTGGTACTCCTCCTCGATCCCGATGGTCAGTGAGGGCGGGCGCATGAGAAAGAGCTGGTGGAGTGTTCAGAATCCGCGAAGTTCGGGTGCGCCGGCGACTCCGGCGCCCACCTTCGCGTCCGCGACCGACCGGACCACTCCCGGGACCCGCGCCCGTTCCGGGGCGGCGGAGCACCGGTTTCCGTCCCTCAGCGTTCCTCCACCAGGAACGTTGCCAGGCTGGAGCCGCCGCCGGCGGTGACGTTCACCAGCGAGGCAGTGGAGAGGCGGGTCATGCACCCGTCCATGTACGACCCGTTGAAGATGAAGGGCGCGGTATCGAGGATGCGGTCAGCGATCTCCAGCGTTCCATCGACGAAGCTCGGGTACGGCTCGCTCGGGATCGAGATCCGCTCCTGCACGATGTACGGCTCCTCCAGCGCCCTGCTCAGCCCCTCCTGCCACTCATCGTCCGAGACCTCCCAGCCGAGCAGGATCCCTGCGCCCCCGTAGTCGTCGTTCGGCTTCAGCACCAGCGACTCGCGATTGCTGCCGGCGTGCTCCATCAGGTCCACCTCCCGCCCGTGCAGCTGGGTGCGCCGCTCCTCGACCACCCGCGTCCACGGGATGTGCAGATCGATCGCCTCCCGCTCCGCCGTGCTGAACAGAGCGGCGTTCCGCTCGTCGCTCAGCACCGCCAGGCTCGCCTTCTTGTGCAGGATCTTGCAGCGGAACGGGTTCACCATGCACACCGCGCGGTCGCGCACCGCCCGGACCACCGGATGGTCCATCCCGCCACGCTCGATCAGCTCGTTGATCAGCACGCGCTTGTAGATCAGATCCACCTCGACGCCTTCCGCGATCAGGCGACCCCCCGTGTACTCCACCTCGCGCGGGTCGGCGATGACGCACTCGAGCCCCTGCGAGCGGAGGTAATCCACCGTGACCAGGAACTCGCTGAAGGTGGGCACCTCGCGCCAGTCGAGGATGGCGATACGCGGCAGCTCGCTGCGCCCGGAGAACTGGAACCAGGCCGAGAGCAGCGCATGCATCACGCTGTGCCGGGCCGGCAGCGGTCGGAGCGCGTACGACTTCAGGAACTCGCGCATGACCGGCAGCCCGAGGAACACCTCGCTGAGGAGGTCGCCGTAGGCGGCGCCCGCCGGGGTCTCGGCGTTGTATTCGGTGAATCGCAGCCCGCCCCGCTCGTCCACGAAGAAGGCGTCGAGTCGCGACACCGGACTCGCGTCCCGAAAGCCCGGGTCGTCGCGGATCAGCTCCTCCTCCCAGTCCAGCAGACCGAAGCTGGAGCGGAAGCGCTCGTCCTCCATCGCACGGCGGTAGCTCCTGTCGAAGGCGGTGAGCAGAAGGCTCACCCGCCCCTGCAGAAAACGGTACTGCGCCGGAGTGAGGAACCGCGGACGAAGCACGCTGCAGAGCGGGCGCTCGCCGAAGAAGAGACCGCGCTGGCGCAGCTGCCGATCCATCTGCGCCTGCGAATCGGCGGCGAGACCGGCGGCCAGCAGCTCGTGGTAATGCCCGATGGCGGCGTGGAGGGACATCGGCTCAGAGCTCGCTGCGGGGGAGGCCGCGCGCGAGGCTCGGCAGCTCCTCCGCCAGGTCGCCGGCACCGTCCAGGTCCGACTTCCCGGTAAGTCGCCCACCCTCCGGGCGGCTTCCGGTGAAGAACCGTCCCACCGCAGCTCCTTACGCTGCGGTCGCGGGTTCTTCGCCAGGTCGATCGCCATGTCCGCCATGTTCTTCACCACCCACTCGAAGTAGTGCGGAGTGAGTGAGTTAATGTCCATGTCGGGGGCGGGATTCATGAAGTCGATCGCGTACGGGATCCCGTCCCGCACGGCGAACTCCATCGAGTTCATGTCGTAGCCGAGCGCCCGGACCAGCCGCAGCGAATCCTCCACGATGCGTGCTCCCAGCTCCGGGCTCAGGTGGTCGTGCTCCACGTGGTACCGACGCTCGCCCGGGTCGTACCGGATCGGGAGGATGTTCTCCTGCCCCAGACAGATGCAGCGGACGAACTGATCCCAGTGGATGAACTCCTGCACGATCATCAGGAGCAGGCCGGACTCGTTGTAGTTCTCCAGGAGCTCCTCGCGCGACCGGCAGACGTACACGTCGCGCCAGCCGCCGCCGTACGCGTCCTTGAGGATGCACGGCATCCCCACGTGGTCGATGATGGCATCCCAGTCCAGCGGGTACTCCAGGTTGCGGAGCGACTCGTCGTGGACGATGCCCGGGACGTACTCCCGGTGCGGAAGCATCACCGTCTTCGGGTGCGCGATCCCCAGCCGGGTGGCGAGCGCGGCGCCGAAGAACTTGTCGTCCGCCGACCACATGAACGGGTTGTTCACCACCGTCACCCCCTGCAGCACGGCGTGCTTCAGGTAGCTCCGGTAGAATGGGACCTCGTGCGAGATCCGGTCGATCAATACCGAGTAGTCGACCATGTCGTCCATGCGTGGGGCGCCGATCTTCACCAGCTCCGCCACCACCCCCTCGTCACGGCCGTTCACCTCCTCGATGAAGGCCGGGGGAAAGGACCACTCGCGCCCCACGATGAGACCGACCCTGAGTTCTTTGGCCATGGATGTCCGCGGCTGAAAGGGGTGGAGGTTCGCGGCCGAGCGGGCGGCACCGGGGACGGCCGCCGTTCAGCCTTCGGACGGTGCCGGCTCAGGCCCCGCTCACGTAGTGGCGGATCATCTCCCGCCACCAGGGCCAGTCGTGTGCCCAGCCGTCCCAGACCCTCAGAGCGTGCCAGATATCCTTGCTCCAGAGCGTGCGGGAGATGTGCTCGTTGTTCTCACGCGACGGGTCATCACGGCCGATGGCGAGGACGATCTCCAGACGCCTCAGCATCCGGAGCCGTTCCGGATCCTGCTCGTGGATCAGGTAATGAGAAGGGTCGTGGCGGTAGACGTGCTCGTCGGAGTACCCGCCCGTCATCTCCTTGACGTCGTACAGTCCACTGAGGCCGATCACCCGGTCGAACACGTGCGGGAACCGGAGGCCGAAGTTGAGGGCGTGATAGGCGCCGAAGCTGGCCCCCGCGGCGATCAGGAACGGGTTGCCGTTGCGGTGCCGGGAAAACGGGAGCACCTCGGAGAGGATGTAGCGCTCGTAGCGTTCATGCCAGAGTGCTCGCTCGGCGGGGTGTCGCCACTTGGCGTACCAGCTGTCCGCGTCCACGCTGTCCACGCACAGGATCTGGAGCCAGCCTCGCTCCAGGTGCTCGCCGAGCGCGTCCATCATCCCCTGGTCTTCCCACTCGTAGAAGCGCCCCATCGAGGTGGGGAAGACGAACATGCGTGCCCCGGCGTGGCCGAAGGTGAGCAGCTCCATCTCCCGTTCCAGGCTCGGGCTGTACCAGCGGTGGTGTTCGCGGTGGGCCAAGGAGTCTCTCGAAGAATGGAGGAAGCGCGTGGAGGTGGCGCGGATGCAAGGAGCGAGCCCTCTGCGGCGCCCCGCGGCCAAGCGTGTGGAGCGGGTTCCGCATCAACGTCGCCGACCGCGCGCCCCGCCCGCGGTGAGCGGCCGGAGCAGGAAGTGGAGTGAGCGACCCAGTCTCCGGCGCCACGCACGCTCACTGTGGTCGGCGCCACGATCCTCCACGTAGAGGAGCTGGTGGCCGGCGTCGTAGCCCCGGGAGTGCAGCAGCGTGCGCATGCGACGCGTGTTGCGCACGGTATGCATTCCCTCGTCCGTCCCCACGTCCAGGTAGATGCGCCCGAGGTTGAACGGAGCCCTGCGAACGAAATCGAAGATGGCGCGATCGGCGAACCAGAAGGCGGGGCTCATGGCACCCACGAAGGAGAACACCTCGGGGTGGCGGAAGAAGCCGTACAGGCTGATCAACCCACCCATGGACGAGCCGAAGATGCCGGTGTGCTCGCGCCCGGGCAGCGTGCGGAAATCGGCGTCCACACGCTGTTTCAGGGTGCCGACGATGAAGGCCAGGTAGGCGTCGCCGTCGCCGCCGCCGTATTCCGGATCCACGAACGGAGAGTACTCCGCCACGCGCTGCTCGCCCAGGTTGGGGATGCCGACAACGATGGCCTCGATCCCGGCCCCACTGGCCTCCTGCATGGTCTCGTCCACGCCCCACTCACCCGAAAAGCTGGTGGAGGCATCGAACAGGTTCTGCCCGTCGTGCATGTACAGCACCGGGTAGCGGCGCTCCGGCGTCCCCTCGTACGAGGGAGGCAGGTAGACCAGGATGTCCCGTGAGTTGCCCAGCTCCGGGCTGTGCATCCCGGGGAGGACCCACATGTTGCCGACGGCGGTGTGCTCTCCCTCGCCCCGCTCCGCGCGGTACTCCCGCCAGAGTGTGCTCGTCACGTTCGGTTCGCTGGGCCCGATTTCCGAGGTGGTGGGTGTTGCCTGGACGCACCGGCAATGCACGTTTTCGGCCCCTTCGGCGGGAACACGTCTCCGGTGAAATGGAGCGCGGTCCGGGTTCGGTGGCCGCCGCGGCTAAACCCTGCGCGGAGCACGCCCCCGCGGCGAGATCGGGGAATCCCGGATGGCTCGTTCAAGGTACGGAACCCGTCTGGCAGGCGCGACCCCGCTGCAGAAGTCGCGCGGGCACGGTGGCGCGGGGGTTGCGCTTTCTGCCGCGCGCTTCTTAGGACCGGGTACATTTTTTCGCCGTGAGGGCACCATGAAGTCAGACGGAGCTTCGAGGATCGAGCGGGCGCGTCGTCGCCGCTGGGCAGACGTGGTGGTGATCGCTGCCTCCTGTTTCGCCATCGGCTGGGCCATCTGGATGCCACCGCAGATCGAGGGTGCCGCCCACGCCACCTGGTGGACCGCTCACGGAGTGGGCGGCGCGCTCGGACTCGTCTCCCTCGTGGTGGTCATGCGCTCGCTGATGATCGGCCGTGTCGTCCTGGCCGCGGGCGGGATCGCGCTCCTCTTCGGGCTCACCGCCTTCGAGACCTTCCGCTGGCACGCCATCGTCTTCCTCCTCCTGCCCGGCCTCGCCATGCTGGCCGCGGTTCCCTTCTTCGGACCGATGCCCACTCCGGAGGAGGAAGGAAAGACGCGGTGATCGGCGCGCGGCGCGCGGCGGCTCTTGAGTGTCGTGCGCGCCGCAGGTTAGCTTGGTGACCGGCCCCACAACTCCGGTTCCCCGAGTCCCGCCAGCCGCCGTGATGAATCTCCCCTACCAGGTCACCGAAGGAATCCGGATCAGCGCGCAGCCGTTCTTCCTTGCGGAGCAGTCGCAGCCACAGGAGCAGCATTTCGTCTTCATCTACCACATCCGCATCGAGAACCAGGGAGAGGCCGCCGCGCGACTGCGCTGGCGCCACTGGCACATCCACGATCCGGTCGCGGGAGACCAGGAGGTGGAGGGCGAGGGCGTGGTGGGCGAACAGCCGGTCCTGCAGCCGGGAGGCGTGTACGAGTACGAGAGCTTCTGCATCCTGAACGGTCCGGAGGGCCACATGCAGGGGCACTTCGAGTTCGTGCGCCCGGACGGCACCAGCTTCCGCGCCGCCATCCCGCGCTTCCTGCTGCGCATCCACGCGGCATGAGCCGGAGAAGGTCGAGCCGAGCGAGTCGCACTACAGGAGTTTACAGCTTCCCGCACACGTATCCGGCGCCGCCGACGCGGCGGCTCCCCCGGCCGCGCCACCGGCTTTCCTATCTCCGCAACGCCGTTGCGTTTCTGACGCCCTTGCCCCATCTTCAGAGCCATCCATGGACCGGAGTGCGCTTGTTACCGGAGCGACGGGATTCGTCGGCAGCCATCTTTCCGAACGCCTGCGGGGTGAGGGGTGGCGAGTCCGTGCGCTGGTGCGTGGATCGAGCGACACCCGACATCTGAACGAGCTCGGCGTCGAGTGCGTCGTCGGTGACCTTACGGACGAGCGGAGCGTCGCGGGAGCCGCGGCCGGGTACGAGGTGGTATTCCACCTCGCGGCGGCCACGTTCGAGAGAGACGAAGCGAGCTTCGTGCGCGCGAACGTGGAGGGGACCCGTGCGGTGGCGCGCGGAGCTTTGCTGGGCGGCGCCAGCCGGATCGTGTACCTGAGTTCGTACGCCGCCTGCGGCCCTTCCCGCGCCGGCTCTCCCCGTCGCACCGGCGAAACTCCCGCACCGCTCACCGCGTACGGTCGCAGCAAGCTGGCGGGCGAGCGGGCGCTGGAGGCGGCGGAAGCGCTGGAGCCGGTGATCCTTCGCTCCCCGGCGGTGTATGGGCCGCGTGATCGCGCGCTTCTCTCCTACTTCCGGCTGGTACGCTGGTGGCTTGCACCGGGTCCCGGCGGGGGAGATCGAGAGCTGCACCTGATCTACGCGCCGGACCTGGCGGCCGCCCTCGTACGGGCGGCCGACGTGCCGGGCGGGACGTACGCGGTGGCGGACCCGGAGGTGCACACCTGGTCCGAGCTGGTGGCGGAGATCTCCGCCGCCATGGGGCGGCGCCCGTTGCGGCCCCGGCTTCCCGTGAGTCTCGTGCGCCTGGCGGCGCGGGTCACCGAGGGCGCCGGGCACCTGGCCGGGCGGACTGTGACATTCAATCGCGAGAAGGCCGAGGAGATGCTGGCGGCTGGATGGGTCTGCGAGCTGGACGGCCCGGAAGCGCTGCTGCCGCAGGACGAGGTGACACCGCTGCCTGTGGGAATCGCCGAAACAGTCCGCTGGTATACACGCCAAGGATGGCTTTGATGGGAACAGCGCACGCGAAGGCGCAGGCGCAGCTACAGCGGCAGACGGACCTGTTCGACAAGTGCAACCGCTTCACGGCGGCGCGCGACGCGATCGAACGGGGCGTCTATCCGTACTTCCAGCCGATCGAGCAGAGCTTCGACACCGAGGTGATCATCCGCGGTGAGCGGAAGATCATGGTCGGGTCGAACAACTACCTGGGTCTGACGCACCACCCGTACGTGCTGGAGCGGGCGCAGGAGGCGCTGCACCGGTACGGCACCGGCTGCACGGGGAGCCGCTTTCTGAACGGCACCCTCGACATGCACGAGGAGCTGGAGACCCGCCTCGCCACCCTGATGGGCCAGGAGGCGCGCTGGTCTTCAGCACCGGCTACCAGACCAACCTCGGGATGATCGCGACGCTGGCCGGCCGCGGCAGCGTGGTGCTGCAGGACCGCCTGAACCATGCATCGCTGGTGGACGCGGCGCTGCTCTCGGGCGGTGAGATGATCCGTTACCCGCACGGCGACCTGCCCGCCCTGCGCCGGCAGCTGGAGCGCTGCTGGGACGCCGCCGGTGGCGTGCTGATCGTCACCGACGGCGTCTTCTCGATGGAGGGGAACATCGTCGATCTGCCGGGCATCATGGCGCTGGCGCGGGAGTACGGCGCGCGGGTGATGGTGGACGACGCGCACGCGATCGGCGTGCTCGGCGAGCAGGGCGGCGGCACCTCGCAGCACTTCGGGGTGGAGGGCGAGGTGGACCTCGTCATGGCGACCTTCTCCAAGTGCTTCGCCTCCATCGGCG
This sequence comes from uncultured Gemmatimonadales bacterium, assembly GCA_963793235.1. Taxonomy (GTDB): domain Bacteria; phylum Gemmatimonadota; class Gemmatimonadetes; order Longimicrobiales; family Longimicrobiaceae; genus CAWBZF01. The sequence goes on along the minus strand of CAWBZF010000003.1, from coordinate 183,455 downwards.
GGGCGGCGGCCGCGCCGGAGTCGGTGATCCACTACCTGAAGCACCACGCCCGCTCGCTGATCTTCAGCGCGAGCATGCCGCCCTCCGCGGTGGCCACGGTGCTCGCCTGCCTGGACGTGATGGAGCAGGAGCCGGAGCGGCGGCTGCGCCTCTGGCAGAACGCCACCTACCTGCGTGAGGGGCTGCGCTCGCTCGGCTTCGACACCGTCACTTCCGAGACTCCGATCATCCCCGTGGTGACCGGCAACATGGAGCGCACCTTCACCTTCTGGCGCGCGCTGTTCGACGCGGGGGTATTCACCAACCCGGTGCTACCGCCGGCTGTGCCGGAGAGCTCGTGCCGGCTGCGTACCTCGGTGATGGCCACCCACACGCGCGAGCAGCTCGACCAGGTGCTCGACGCGTTCACCCGCGTCCGGGCCGAACTGGGCGCCCCCTGAGTGGCGACTCTCCCCGGGACCGGCACCCGGCCGGTCGCGGCGGTGCGTGAAGTTCCCGCCGCAGAGCGCCTCGACCGCTTCATCGACCTCGCCTGGCAGATCAACGGCGGCGACCCGAACTGGGTGCCGCCGCTTCGCATGACCGTGAAATCGGCGCTGGACCGGCGGAAGCACCCCTTCCACCGGCACGCCGTGGTCGCACTCTTCCTCGCCGAACGCGACGGCCGCGACGTGGGTCGCATTGCGGCGATCGTGAACCACAGCCACAATCGGGTGCACGAGGACAGGGTCGGATTCTTCGGCCTGTTCGAGTGTGAGGAGGATCCCGCCACTGCCGGCGCGCTGCTGGAAGCCGCCGCCACCTGGCTGCGCGAGCGGGGGATGACCTGCATGCGAGGGCCGGTGAACCTGTCCACCAACGACGAGATCGCCTCACCGGGGATTCTGGTGGAGGGCTTCCAGTCGCGGCCGTACGTGATGATGAGCCACAACCCCGCGTACTACGCCGCGCTGATGGAGGGGGCGGGACTCCAGAAGGCGCGCGACCTGTTCGCCTACCACTTCGACTCCCCGGAGCTCCCCGAGCGGCTGACGCGCGGCTTCGATCGGCTGCTGGAGCGCGCCGGTGCCACGCTCCGCCCGCTGCGGATCAAGCACTTCCGCGAAGACCTGGATGCCATCAAGCGGATCTACAATGCCGCCTGGTCGCGCAACTGGGGGTTCGTACCGATGACCGACGAGGAGTTCGAGCACCTCGCCAGCGAGTTTCGTCCGATCGTGGACCCGGACCTCTGCCTGATCGCGGAGATCGGCGGCGAGCCCATCGGATTCTCGCTCGCCCTCCCGGATCTCAACGAGGCGCTGGTGCACATCCCCGACGGGAAGCTCCTGCCGCTGGGGATCTTCCGCTTTTTCTGGCACCGCCGCCGCATCCGTCAGATGCGGGTGCTGACCCTCGGGATCCGCCCGGAGTACCGGCACCTGGGCCTCGGCGCCGCCTTCTATGCGCGTACCTGGCAGACGGGAGTCGCAAAGGGGTACGTGCGAGGTGAGGGTTCCTGGATCCTCGACGAAAACGCCGAGATGGCGAAGCCGATGGAGCGACTGGGCGCCCGCGTGAGCCGCCGGTACCGCATCTTCGAGCGTCCCCTCTGACCCCTCGCGGCCCGTGACAGCGATGCATCGCGCCGGTCCGCCGCGCCCGCCCGAATCACGGTGAGGATCGCCTACTTCACCGAGAGCCTCTACCCTCACGTGGACGGGGTCTCGCGGACGCTGGGGCGCCTTTTCGACACCCTCGAGGAGCGGGGCGTCGATTTCCGCGTCGTCTCGCCCTTCGTTCCGGGCGAGAACGTCTCCTGGAGCGCGCGGGTGCGGCCCGCCCGGTTCTTCCGTTTTCCGCTGTACCGCGCCTACCGCATCAGCGTACCGCCTCCGTCCCGCGCCGTGCGGGAGGAGCTGGCGCGTTTCGAGCCTCAACTGGTCCACGTGGTCAGCCCCACACCCATGGCGGTGTGGGCGCAGCGATGGGCGAGACGCCGCGGGCTACCGGTCGTGGCGAGCTTCCACACGCACTTCGTTTCCTACTTCCGGTACTACGGCGTCCCCTGGCTGGAGGGCCCGGGGTGGAGCGCGTTGCGCCGCTTCTACTCGCGCTGCGACCGGGTGTACGTGCCTTCTTGGAGCATCATCCGCGAACTCGAGGAGCAGGGGATCGGGCGAACCGAACTCTGGTCGCGCGGCATCGACGTGTCCGGCTTCTCACCCGACCACCGGGATGAAGAGCTGCGGCGCCGGCTGGGTGCCGGGCCGGAGTGCCCCGTCGTGCTCCTCGTCAGCCGCCTCGTGAAGGAGAAGGACCTGGCTGATCTGGTGAGCATGGACCGGATCCTCGCCTCCCGCGGTGTTCGGTACCGGCTGGTGCTGGTGGGCGACGGACCGATGCGACGGGAGCTGGTACGGGGACTTTCACGGGCGGTTTTCGCGGGGCACAGCGCCGGGGCGGAGCTGGCGAGATGGTACGCCTCTGCCGATATCTTCGTCTTCCCCTCGACCACCGAGACGCTGGGCAACGTGGTTCTGGAGGCGCTCGCCTCCGGGCTTCCGAGCATCGTCTCGGACCGTGGCGGGCCGCAGGACCTGATCCGCGATGGTGAGAACGGGTACGTGCTCCCGGCCAACCGACCGGATCTTCTGGCGGACCGCGTGGAGGCGCTGCTGCACGACGGGGCACTGCGCTCACGCATCTCGGATGCGGCCCGCGCCTCCGCGAGCTCCCGCCGGTGGGATCAGATCAACGGCGCGCTGATCGACAGCTATTCGGCGCTGATCGGCGAACGATCCGGCGCGAAGGGGAGAGGTTAGGCGCGTGGCAGCCCCCCGCCCGTTCCCCGACGAGCTGCCGGACGCCCCCTCCCCGATGTCGGGGCTCGACCGTGTGTTCCGGGCGATGCTCTTCATCGTCCCGCTCGGAGTGCTCGGCAACATCGCCTTCTCCCTCGCGATCACCGACCGCTCCCTGCTCGCGTCGCTGGGCGAGTTCCCGCGACACTACCTGCTGCTCGCCGTCGGACTGGCGCTGGTGCCCTGGTTCACCAACGCCCTCCGTCTGATGATCTGGACGGACTTCCTGGACCACAGGATCCGCTTTCGCGACGCATTCCAGATCACCCTGGCGATGGATCTCGGCGCGGCGGTGAGCCCCACGGCCGTGGGGGGGAGCCTGTTCAAGTGGGGGATGCTGGTGCAGCGCGGGATCCGGCCCGGCGCCGCGGCGTCGATCACGACGCTCCCCACCATCGAGGACGGTGTCTTCTTCGCCATCGCGCTGCCGCTGGCGATCTACTATACAGCTTCGTGGGACCTCCCCGTGTTCCGCGACGCGGCCGATCGCTTCGAGCAGAACGTACTCGCCGTGCTGCTGATCGCCGCCGCGATCGCGCTGGTCAGCTGGGTCGCCGTGCGGCTCCTTCTCGGAGGCGGCTTCGGGCGACGCTCACAGAGACGCTCGCTGCGCCTGGTCGCGCGCATCCGGCGGAAGCTCCGCTCCACCTGGACCGACGCGCGTGAGGTGTTCCGCCTCATCCTGCGCGGTGGCAAGTGGCGCTTCGCCCTCAGCTTCCTGCTCACCGCCATCCAGTGGATCGCGCGGTATTCGGTGGTCTCCGCGCTGATCGCTTTTCTCGGCGCGCCGGTACAGCCGGTGCTCTTCTGGGTGCTTCAGTGGGTTGTGTTCAGCCTGATGGCGATGATCCCCACACCCGGTGCCGCGGGCGGCGCGGAGGCTGCTTTCTTCTTCATCTACAGCGCCTTCCTCCCGGAGCGGGTGATCGGCCTGGCCACCGCCGGCTGGCGCTTCCTGACCTTCTATCTCCAGCTCGGCCTCGCCGCCATCATCTTCTTCCTGCTGCGGCTTCGCGAACGGCGCTGACGCCCCCGCACGCCTCGCTTGTGAACGACGAGCGTTCCGCGTAACTTCCGGTCATACAGAGCCCCCCGACGCCGCGCGCCCGCGCCGGCACCCGGATCACCGCTGCAATATCGTCGCACCCCGCCTCTCCCGGGTCGCGGCGCCTGTCCGGCCTGGAGCTACCGTCACCCGGGCCGGATCCGGTGGTGAAAACCGCCGAAACGCATGGGTTTACGCACGCTGTACCCCGGCCCACACTCTCGACATCCGGCGTCCGACGCATTATATTTCAGTTCATGACTACCGCCTCCCATCGTCGTGATCCCGCCGCCCTGCGCAGTGGGCGGAAGAGGATGGAACCGCTCCACACACGTCCGATCCTCGGCGTCTGTGCGATCGGAGCGGTAGCCCCTGCCCGGGAACTGCCCTTGACCGAGCTCAGCGACGAGCAGCTCTTCCAGTGCTACACCGACGGCAACGAAGCGGGGTTTCGTGTGCTGATGGAGCGGTACGAGCCGCGGATCCAGGGCTTCCTGCGCAAGCGTCTCAATGACGAGGAGCGGGTGGAGGACCTGACGCAGGACACCTTCCTGCGGATCCACCGCGCGCGCGGCAGCTACGATCCCAGCCGGAAGTTCTCGACCTGGATCCACACCATCGCGAACAACCTGCTGAAGAACGAGTTCCGCAATCGTTCGCGCCGGCGTGAGACGGTGTTCTCCGAGCTGCGGCCGGAGACCACCGCGAGTGGCTCACCGGGGCGGCCGGTGGAGTTCGAGTCGGGCGGTGCGGACCCGGAGCAGGAGACGTATCGCAGCGAGCTGCGGGAGGCGATCGACACCGCGATCGAGCGGATGGACGAGCACCACCGCGTTCCGTTCGTGATGCGCGAGGTGGAGGATCTGTCGTACGAGGAGATCGCGGAAGCCATCGGGATCCCGGTCGGCACAGTGAAGAGCCGGCTGAACCGGGCACGCAACTCGTTCCGCACGCTCCTCCCGGTTCCCGTCTGATCCGGCGGCGCCGTGCGCCCCGGGAAGAACATCGGCCCGCTCCCTGCTGAAGGGGAGCGGGTCGTTTGCATTGCGGCCGCAGAGCGTTTCAGATTCGTGGCCGGGCGCGCGCGGCGGGGCGGCGGCCCGTCGGGGAACCAGGGAACGAGGGTTGAGAGATGCCGGTGGTGAATCCGCACGTGGTGATCGTGGGTGGGGGGTTCGGGGGGCTGTACGCCGCGCGGGCGCTGCGGTCCGCCGACGTGCGGGTGACGCTGATCGACCGCCGCAATCATCACCTCTTCCAGCCGCTCCTCTACCAGGTAGCGAGCGCGGCGCTCTCGCCCGCCGACATCGCCGCACCCATCCGGCACATCCTGCGGAAGCAGCGCAACACGGAGGTGCTGCTGGCCGAGGTGTCGGCGATCGTCGCGGATGATCGACAGGTGGTGCTTCGGGACGGGCGGCGGATCGGGTACGACTACCTGATCGTCGCGGCCGGCGCGGTGGACCAGTACTTCGGCCACGACGAATGGGCGAACAGCGCCCCCGGCCTGAAGACGATCGATGACGCCACCACGATCCGGCGGCGCTTCCTTCTCGCCTTCGAGGCGGCGGAGCAGGAGAGTGACCCGGAGATCGGCGCGGCGCTTCTCACCTTCGTGGTGGTGGGTGCCGGACCCACCGGCGTGGAGATGGCCGGTGCCTTCGCGGAGATCGCGCGACACACGCTCGGCCGCGAGTTTCGGAACGTGGACCCCCGCGCGGCGCGCGTGGTGCTGGTCGAGGGCGGCGAGCGGGTGCTGGCAACCTACGCTCCCGACCTCTCCGAGCGGGCCCGGCGGCACCTGGAGAGGCTCGGTGTGGAGGTTCGTCTCCGCTCCATCGTCACGGCGATCGAGCCGGACGCGGTACACATCGGCGACGAACGGATTCCGACACGAAACGTCGTGTGGGCCGCGGGCGTGGCCGCCTCCCCTCTCGGCGCCACCCTCGGGGCGCCGCTCGACCGGATGGGACGCGTGCTCGTGGAGCCGGATCTGAGCGTCCCGGATCATCCGGAGGTCTTCGTCATCGGCGACATGGCCGGCTTCACACACCAGGGTGATGGCGCACTGCCGGGCACGGCGCCGGTGGCGATGCAGGCGGCCAGTGTGGCCGCGGCGAACATCCGGCGCTCCATGAAGGGCGAAGCGCGGCGGCCCTTCCGCTACCGCGATCGCGGCAGCATGGCCACCATTGGGCGTGCGGCAGCCGTCGCGCAGATCGGCCGGCTGAAGCTGCACGGGCTGGCAGCCTGGGCGGTCTGGCTCTTCATCCACATCATCGCCCTGATCGGCTTCCGCAACCGTCTGGCGGTGATGATGGAGTGGGCGTGGTCGTATCTGACCTGGCAGAGGGGCGCACGTCTGATCACCGGAGAGGTGGGGTCGAAGATCGCTCAGCCCGGACGCGTGCTCGGCACCGCCGACCCCCCGGGAAGCGAGCTGGACGAACGGGAAGCCGCCACGGATCTGCCGGAACCCGCCGGCGGGAGCGGGTGGCTGGAAGGAGACGCGCGGCAGGGCGCCGGGACTCCTGCCCGCGGCGCCGGGGCATGAGCGATTTCCGCTACGAGCGCCGCCTTCGCGAGAGCGTGGAGCGTGCCGGTGGCGAATGGGAAAGCTCGCTGCGCCAGCGCGGCGGCGGCGTCACCCGGACGCTGCGCATCTCGCCCGCGGGGGAACCGCTGGGAGTCGTGGTCGTCGCCCATGGCGCCGGCAACGACGCGCTGTTCTCCTTCCCCTCGCTCTTCCGCCGTCTTCTCGCCAGGCGGCTGGAGATCTTCACGTTCGACATCGACGGTCACGGGCGTGACACCACCACTCTGTTCTCGCCGGAGAGAATCGGCGGCTGCCTCCCCGAGGCGGTGCGGTGGAGTGGCGCGCGCGGGAGAGGGCTTCCGCTCCACCTGCTCGGCGTGAGCTTCGGAGGCGCGCTGGCGCTGCACGCAGCCGCGGAGACGGATCCCCACAGCATCACGGTGATGGCCACGCCGCTGCGCGTGCGGCCGGGGCTCCGGGCGGTGCTCCGGGAGGTCGGCCCCGCTTCGCTCCGCACGCTCTGGCGCGAGCGGGCGGATCACGGGCTGACCGGGCTGGTGCCGGCGTTCGGTTCCTTTCGCCGCTCACTGTACCCGGTTCGGCTCGCTCCCCACGGGCGGCACGCCGGATACCTGCGCCGGCTCGACGAGGCGCTCACCGGCCTGGGGCTGGAGGAGACCGCGGCGAAGGTGAGCGCTCCCACCCTGCTGATCTACGGGGAGCGCGACCTCACGGCTCCCCCGGCGGACGGCGAGCGCCTCGCTCTCGCCCTCCCGGGTGAGGTCCGGGTGCAGATCCTGCCGGGTGAGACTCATCTTTCCACCCCCCTGGCACCTGCGGCGCTGGACGCCGTGGTGCTCTGGATGGACGCTCACGCCGCGTTCCGGGGGACCCGCTCCGCCAGCCCCGGCACAGGGCAGAGATGAAGATCGACATACACATGCACCTGGCGGGGGTCGGCACCGGGGATTCGGGCTGCTGGCTCGCTCCCTCCTTCCGGCGTCGACCGACCTTCAGGCTCCTGCGCCTGTGGTACGGGGTGACGGACGAACAGATGCGCAGCTCCATCGATCAGCGCTGGGCGGATCTCCTGGCCGACCTGGTCCGGAGGAGCGAGCTGGACGCGGCGGCCGCTCTGGGCTTCGACGGCGTCTACCGTGGCGACGGCTCCTTCGACGAGGGGCGCTCCCAGCTGGTGGTGCCGCCCTCGTGGTGCTTCGAGGTGGCCCGCAGAAGTGGCGGCACGCTGCTCCCCGCCCCGTCCGTCAACCCTTCCCGCGGAGACGCGCTGGAGCGGCTGGAGGAGTGCATCGAGGGTGGCGCGGTGCTGCTGAAGTGGCTGCCGGCGGTGCAGGTGATCGACCCCGCGCTGTCGAGACACGGCCGCTTCTACAGCCGCATGCGGGAGGCGGGGCTTCCACTTCTGGTGCATTCCGGCGGCGGGGAAGCCACATTCCGGGTGCACGCTCCCGAGTTGCAGGATCTGCAGCGTCTGGAGCGCCCGCTGGAAGAGGGGGTGAAGGTGATCGTCGCACATTCCGCGGCACCCATCATCTACTCTCGCGATCGGAACCAGATTCCGCTTCTCCGCCGCCTTCTGGACCGCCATCCCGACCTGTGGGTAGACAACTCCGGGATGGCGAACCCCAGCCGCTTCACGCACCTCGCGCACTTCGCACGAGACCCGGACATCCAGTCCCGCACCCTGTTCGGAAGTGACTTTCCCGTGCCCAGCTCACCACTTCTCTTCCTCTCCACCTTCGGAGCCGCCACCACCCTCCGGCTGCAGACGATGGACAATCCGCTTCAGCGCGACGTGGCGATCAAGCGAGAACTCGGCTACCCGGAGGAGACGCTGACCCGCGCCGCATCCGTGCTCCCCGGCCTCGAGCGCTGGCGGGCGCTTGCCCCGAGGTGAGGTGCCGCTCGTGACGCGTTCACGAGGGTCCAGACTGGCGCGTACCGCCGGCGCGGGTCTCGCCGTGCTCGCACTGACTGGCACCGGACCGGGACCGCTTCAGGCGCAGCTCCGGCCGCTCGAGCCGCTCCCCTGGCACGCCTTCGATCCGGGCACCCGCATCGTCGTCGCATCCGGAGTCGGCGTGCTCATCGGGCAGCGCGCGTCGCTCGCGGGCACCGAGGGCACTCTGCGGGAGCTCGGCAACCTGTCCGGCGCCTGGCGCAGCGGGCGGGTCGCGCTGGAAGCCGCCGCCACCGTCCGCCGCACATTCGAGGACCGCAGCCGGTTCGCCGAGCCGCACGCAACGGTCACCCGGCAGGGACCCCGCCGGGCAGACTCCGGAGACTTCTCCATCGGCACCGTCGTGCGACTCACCCCCGTGGACTTCCCCGCCCTCGGTGTACTCCGGTTCGGGACCCGGCTTCCGAACAGCGACGATCATGAGGGGCTGGACCGCGACCGGATGGACTTCTACGCCACGATCGGTGCGCAGGTGCGCCGTGGCGGAACGCGTGTCGGTGGAGAGGCCGGGCTCGGCATCTTCGGATCGCACGACCTGGATTTCGAGCAGTCCGACCCCCTCCTGTACGCGATCTCTGCCGAGCAGCGGCTCGGGCCTGTTTTCGTGGACGCCGCCTACCTCGGTCACCGCGCAGGGTTCGCGGGGTGGGTGCAGCGTGGCAACGAAAGCCGCTCCGAGCTGCGCCTCGGCGGCGGCGTCGGGGCGCGGCACCGGCTGAGGGTGCAGTACGTGCACGGCCTCGCCACCTACAGCCCCGCATCCGGATGGCTGTTGAGCGTGGGTACGCAGCGGTAGCCGCGGCCCGACTTTGTCACGCAAAGTGCTTGACGGAAATCGTCACCCTCATCATCTTTTCCCCATGGCCCGTACCCGACCGCTGCCGGAGAGACCCGGAGGATCTCACGCGCTGCACGACCGCGCGATGGAGGATCTGCGATTCATCCGCGAGACCATGGAGCGGGCGGGTGGTTTCACCGCTCTCTCCGGCTGGGGGCAGGTAGCCATCGGCAGTACGGCGCTGGTGGCGGCGGCCATCGCGGCCGCGCAGACGGATCCGGCCGCCTGGCTGGGCGTGTGGTGCCTGGAAGCGCTGATCGCGCTGGGCATCGGCGGGTGGGCGGTGGCACGGAAGGCGAGTGCGTCGGGGATGCCGATGCTGGCCACCGGCCGGAAGGTGGCGCTCGGGCTCGCACCGCCGCTGGTCGCCGGCGCTCTGCTCACGGCCTTCCTCTTTCGCACCGGGCTCTACGCGCCCATACCCGGTCTCTGGCTCCTCCTCTTCGGCGTCGGCATCGCGGCGGTGGGCACCTACTCGGTGAGGATCGTGCCGGCGATGGGGCTCTGTTTCATGCTGCTCGGGGGAGTGGCCCTCTTCTCTCCCGCGGAGTGGGGGAACGTGTTGATGGCGCTCGGCTTCGGAGGAGTGCACATCTTCTTTGGCATCCGTATCGCATGGAGGCATGGTGGCTAACCAGAAGCGGCAGCCGCGGTCCGAGGAATCGGGCGGCCCGCCGCCCGGGCTCCGGAGTGAGCCCGGCGGGTCACGCGACCTGGATCCCTCGGACCTGGACCGTCTGATCCACGAGAGGATGCGCCTCGGCATCGTGAGTGCGCTGGCGGTCAACGAGACGCTCTCCTTCAACGATCTGAAGGAGATGCTCGGCGCCACGGACGGCAACCTGAGCGTGCACGCGAGGCGACTCGAGGAGGCGGGATACGTGGAGTGCGTGAAGTCGTTCGCCGGTCGCATACCCCGAACGGATTACCGCCTGACGCGGGTCGGCCGCAGGGCGCTGGCCCGTTACCTGGACCACATGGAAGCGCTGATCCGCGCAGTGCGTGATCAGTAGCCCGTGAACACCCGTCTAAACTTCATGTCGCAAAGTGCTTTGACTCGTTTTTCCGGCATCCACGTCGGCGTCATCATGGACGGCAACGGCCGGTGGGCGAACGCGCGGGGCCAGTCACGATTGCTGGGCCACCGCGCCGGCGCGCGCGTGGTCCGCGACATCGTGGAGGAGGCGGCGGAAGCCGGCATCGGCTATCTGACGCTGTACGCCTTCTCCTCCGACAACTGGAAGCGCCCACCGCGGGAGGTGACGGCGCTGATGCGACTGTTCCGCTCGTACCTCGCCTCGGAAACCGCGCGCTGCGTGCAGAACGGGGTGCGCCTGAAGGTGATCGGCCGGCGCGACCGGCTGGCCCCGGTGCTGCTCCGGGCGATCCAGGCCGCGGAGGAGGAAACCCGCGACGGAACCCGGCTGCTCCTCCGCATCGCCATCGACTATTCCGCCCGTGGCGCGATCATGGAGGCCGCGGCGCGGACTCCGGGGGGCGAGGCACCCTCGCGGGAGCAGTTCGCCGAGGCGATGGCCGAAGCGATGTGCTCACCCGTGGTCCCGGACGTCGACCTGCTGATCCGGACCGGTGGTGAGCACCGGCTCAGCGACTTCCTGCTCTGGGAGTGTGCGTACGCGGAGCTGCTCTTCGAATCGTGCATGTGGCCGGAGTTCAGTCCGGATCGGCTGCGTGCCTGCGTACAGGAGTTCTCGAGGCGCGAGCGCAGGTTCGGCGGGCTGGTGCGGGCGGTGAGCTGAGGGAGTTCGCCGGCGGAGTTCACGGGGCGGCCTTGTGGCAGGGGTAGGTCGCGGAGGCTGCGAGTGCGAACCGGTCAGCATCCTGAAACGGAGCCGGGCTTCAGGCCGGCGGCAGGATGGCGGCAAAGCGGAGTCGCTCCGGGGAGAAGCGCGGGAGCAGGTCGGCGGGAGTGATCTCATCTCCCGGCGAGGCAAGCCCGCAGGTGGCCGCGAGGAGGCCGACGAGTCGCTCGGGCGGCACGCCGGCCTCCCTCTGTTCGCGGAGCGAAACCGCGCCGTGCCGCTTGCTCAGCCGCTCACCATCCGGACCGAGGAGGAGAGGGACGTGCACCCACTCGGGAACGGGGAGCCCGAGCAGATCGTAGAGGATCAGCTGGCGCGCCGTGGACGGAAGCAGGTCGGCGCCGCGGACCACGTGGGTGATCCGCATCGCCGCGTCGTCCACGACCACGGCGAGCTGGTACGAGGCGACCCCGTCCTTGCGGCGGACGACGAAGTCGCCGGTCTCGCGGAACGGCGCGAAGGTGCTCTCGCCGGCGAGCCCGTCCCGGAAGGAGATGGCCCGCCCGGGTACCCGCAGCCGGAGCGCGGCTGAACCCCCGTCGGGACGATCCACGCCGGCACAGAAGCCGGGGTACGGAGGGCCCTCTTCGTCCGCCGCGTGTGGAGCGCTGCTCGCCGCGGCGATCTCTCGCCGTGTGCAGTGGCACGCGTACACGAGACCGCGCCGCCGGAGCGATTCCAGGGCCGCATCGTACAGTTGGTGCCGTTCGGATTGCAGGTAAGGCGCGTGCTGCCCTCCCACATCGGGGCCCTCGTCCCAGTCGAGCCCGAGCCAGCGAAGATCGGCAAGCTGTGCGTCGCGATGCTCGATGCGCGAGCGGCCCGGATCCAGATCCTCCACCCGCAGGACGAAACGTCCGCCGGCGGCACGCGCCTGGAGCCAGGCGACGAGCGCGGTGCGGGCGTTTCCGAGGTGGAGCTCTCCGCTGGGGCTGGGCGCGAAACGGCCCCGCACGGCGGACATACCGGGGTTACAGGTCGCCGAGCATCCGGTCCACCCGCGCCTCGAGGGCGGGGCGGGTGACGCCGGCCAGCGCGGTCTCCAGGAGATCGGCCAGCTCATCCCCGAAGTCCAGAGGAAACTTGCGACGCAGCCGGACGAGGGGCGCAAAGGCGAGCAGGGCGGTGCGCGGGATCTCGCCGTCCTCCTCCGCCTCCTCACCACGCCACCCCTCGGGGTTCCCGGCGCTCGCCTTCCAGGGCTCCTCCGGCTCCTCTTCCGTTTCGGACTCACCGGGTTCGAGGTCGCTCACCGGAACGGCGAGCCCCACCATCGCCTGGATCTCCGTATCCGGAGACTCCGGTTCCTCGGCGAGCACGCCGAGCGTGACCGGACCGAGCAGCGCTTCACGGAGAACCTCCACCGTGTCGCCGGGGAGGAGGGCGCGGAAGCTCGGGGCCTCGTTGCCGAGAACGTAGAAGGCGATGGCGGTGAGGTCCGAATCCTCGGGGACGAGCCCTTCGGAGTCCACCTCCCGCATCCGCAGCTCGATCGGCTCTTCTCTGAGATAAACGTGCATTCCAGCTCCTGATACCGTGAGGGTCTCCCTGTTCTACGCCGAAGTGTGCCGCGGGATCCGCGGCGGGGGAGCGCGAAAGCCGCCGCAGCCGCGCACGCTACTTGCGCTGCCGCGCACATCGCGTGAGCCCCAGAACCCCACCGGGACCGAGGCATCGCAGCACCCGACCCGCGCCGGCCTCCGGAGCGCCGCGGGAACGACCCTGGAATCCCTGAAATGAGCGGCAACACCCGACCTTCCCCGTCCGATCTTTACTCACATCGTGCGGAACCCGGCCATTTCGCCGGCGCCCTGGAACAGCTGACGGCACAGCTCGGCGTCATCGCCTGGGAGATGGCTCCCGATGACGAACGGATCACCCGCCTTCTCGCCGACGCACACGAAGTGCTCGGTTACCCACGCGAGCGGTGGCTCGGCGAAGCCGGCTTCCTGACCGGCATCCTCGTCCGGGATGAGGACCGCGCCGAACTGCAGCGGCTCCGTTCCGCGGGCGGCTCCCTTTCCAGCACCTGGCGGCTGCGCCCGGCGGATGGGCAGGACGTGTGGATGCGGGTGCGTCTGACCACAGGCGCTACGGATGGATCGCCTCTGGTTCTCGGCTCCATGGTGGACGTCACAACGGAGCATCAGTCCGCCGAGCGCCTCCGCTCACACCTGCAGGACGGGTTCCAGCGCGATGCGGAGCTCGCCCGCGAGCAGTCGCTGCGCCTGATCGCGGAGGAGGAGGAGCACAGATCCAGGCTGCTCGCCCGGATCACTCGCGAGCTGTCCGACTCCCTCGACTTCGAGTCTACCCTGCGGAGCCTCGCCTTCGCCGTGGTGCCGGAGGTGGCTGACTGGTGCGCGATCGATGTGATCGGGGAGGATGGTCGTGCCCACAGAGTGGTGACGGCGCACCCGGATCCCGCCAAGCAGCGGATGGCGGAAGAACTGTCCCGGCGGTATCCGCCCGATGACGAGGCGCCGTTCGGTCTCCCCAACGTTCTCCGGACCGGCGAGCCCGAGCTCGTCTCGACCATCTCCCTGAATCTGCTCGAGGGAGTGGCGGTCGACGACGAACATCTCCGCATTTTGCGGGAGCTCGACCTGCGTTCATACATGATCGTGCCGCTGGTGACCCGGGGGAGAACGCTGGGTGCGATCTCCCTGATCTGTGCGGAATCCGGCGGGCAGTACGACGAAACCGACCTGGAATTCGCGGGTGAGCTCGCGCAGCGCGCCGCCACCGCCCTCGATAACGCCCGGCTGTACCGTGACGCGGAGCGCGCACGCGCGCAGACCAGCCGCATCCTGTCGAGCATCACCGACGCCTTCTTCTCGCTGGACCGGGAGTGGCGCTTCACCTATGTGAACGACCAGGCGCAGCACGTTCTCGCGCGGAGCCGCGAGGAGCTGCTCGGCCGGGAGATCTGGGACGAGTTCCCCGCGGCGGTGGGAACTCAGTTCGAAACCATGTACCGCCGCGCGGCCGACGAGGGTCGCACCACGCAGTTCGAGGAGTTCTACCCTCCTCTCGGCGCCTGGTACGAGGTACGCGCCTACCCGTCTCCGGACGGTCTCTCCGTCTACTTCCATGACATCACGCAGAAGCGGGAGGCCCAGGAGCTGGTTCGCGAGCGGGAGGCGCAGTTCCGTTTCCTGGCGGACACCATCCCGCAGCAGATCTGGATCACTCGGCCCGACGGATACCACGAGTACTACAACCAGCGCTGGTACGACTACACCGGCACCACCGAGGATGAGGCAAAGGGATCGGGCTGGGCCAACCTCCTGCACCCGGACGATCTTCAGCGCGCACAGGAGCGTTGGCAGCACTCCCTGCGCACCGGGGAGCCATACTCCATCGAGTATCGCTTTCGCCGCGCCTCGGACGGAGAGTTTCGCTGGTTCCTGGGACAGGCACTGCCGCAGCGAGGCCCGGACGACCGGATCGTGCGCTGGTTCGGAACCCTGACGGACATCCAGGATCGCAAGGAACAGGAGGCGGAGCGCGACAGGCTGATCGCGGCGCTGGAGCTCGAGCGCTCTCGCCTGCAGCACATCTTCCGGGAAGCGCCGGCCTTCATCGCCACGCTACGGGGGACGGAGCACGTGTTCGAGTCCACCAATCCTTCCTATCTGCAGCTGATCGGTCACCGGGACGTGCTTGGCAAACCGGTCGCGGAAGCGCTCCCGGAGGTGGTGGACCAGGGATTCGTGGAGCTGCTGGATCGCGTGCTGCAAACGGGCGAGCCGTTCCTGGGCCGTGAGATGCGGATCGTTCTCCAGCCGGAGCCCGGCGCCCCCGGCGAGGAACGGGTTCTCAACTTCGTCTACCAGCCGATGATCGAGGTGGACGGCCGGTCCACGGGAATCTTCGTGCACGGGGTGGACGTGACGGATCAGGTGCGGGCGCGTGAGCAGGTGGAGGAGAAGGCCGCCGAGCTCCTGCGGATCACCCGTGCGCTGGAGACCTCCAACCGCGAGCTGGATCAGTTCGCATACGTCGCGTCGCACGACCTCAAGGCACCCCTGCGGGGGATCGCGAACCTGTCACAGTGGCTGGAGGAGGACTTCGGCGGCCAGATCTCCGAGGAAGCCAGCGAGCACCTGGAGTTGCTGCGCGGCCGCGTGCACCGGATGGAGGGGCTGATCGACGGCATCCTGCAGTACTCGCGCGCCGGCCGCTTGCGGGAACCGCCGGAGCAGGTGGTGGTCGGCGACCTCGTTTCCGATGTCATCGACCTGCTCGCTCCGCCCGAGGATGCGGTCATCCGGGTGGGCGATCTACCGGTCCTTCACGCCGAGCGGCTCCCTCTGCAGCAGGTGTTCATGAACCTGATCGGCAACGCGCTGAAGTATGCCGGCGCCGCGCCGGAGGTGACGATTTCGGTGAGCGATGCAGGCGATTTTCACGAGTTCGTCGTCGCGGATAACGGGCCGGGAATTGCTCCTGAGTTCCACGACCGTATCTTTGGGATCTTCCAGACGCTGGAGGCGCGCGACAAGGTTGAGGGCACGGGGATCGGCCTGTCGCTCGTGCGGAAGATCGTCGACAGTCGCAGGGGTCGGGTATGGGTCGAATCCGGAGAGGGCGCCGGCGCGGCGTTCCACTTCCTCTGGCCGAAGCACCAGCAAGCGGAGAACTGAGCGTGTCCGAGAAGATGCTGAACATCCTCCTGGTGGAGGACGACGAAGTGGACGTGATGAACGTCCGCCGGGCCTTCAAGAAGAACAACATCTGCAACCCGCTCTGGGTGGCGGGCAACGGTCTCGACGGTCTCGCGATGCTGCGAGGGCCGGAGATCCCGCGCGATCGGCGGCTGATCCTGCTCGACCTCAACATGCCGAAGATGAACGGCATCGAGTTCCTGCGAGAGCTCAGGGGCGACCCGGAGCTGCGGCTCACGCCGGTGGTCGTGCTCACCACTTCGGACGATGAGCGGGACCGGGTGGACGCCTACAATCTGAACGTCGCCGGCTACATCCTGAAGCCCGTCACGTTGATGAACTTCGTGGAAGCCATGGCGACCCTGAACAAGTACTGGACCCTGGTCGAGATGCCGTGACGCCGGCCCCGCAGATCCTTTCTCCGTACTCTCAAGCCGGATGAGCGAGCTCCTGCGCGTCCTGGTCGTGGACGACGACCGGGTGGACCGGATGGCTGTTCTGCGCGCCCTGCGCAGCGCGGGGGTTGCGCTGGAGGCTACGGAGGCACCGAGCGTGGAAGCGGCGCGCGAGGCGCTGGCCGACAGCGATTTCGACTGCGTCTTCCTCGACTATCAGCTCCCCGGAGGCGACGGCCTGCGAGTGCTCCGCGAGGCGCGGGAGCGTGGGATCACCACGCCGGTGGTGATGCTCACCGGTCAGTCGGACGACAGGGTGGCCGTGAGCCTGATGAAGGCGGGCGCCAGCGACTATCTCACCAAGGACGGCCTCACCGCGGAGCGACTGGAGCAGACGCTCCGGCACGTGATCCGGGTGCACCGTGCGGAACTCACCGCGCGCGAGGCGGAGGATCGCCTGCGCGCCAGCGAGCAGCGGTTCCGCTCCCTGGTGGTCGCCACCTCCGAGGCGGTCTGGACCGCAACATCGGAAGGCGGCATGAAGCCGGATTCACCGACGTGGTCGGCACTTACCGGCCAGAGTCGCAGCGAGATGGAGGGGTCCGGGTGGCTCGATGCGATTCATCCGGAGGATCGAGCGGCGACGGAGGCAGCCTGGAGAGATTCGGTGCGGACCGGCGCCAACTACGAGATCGAGCACCGGGTGCGTCGCGCGGACGGCGAGTACCAGTTCATGATCGGGCGCGGGGTGCCGGTGAGCGACTCCGAAGGGCGGATCGTGGAGTGGGTCGGCGCCCACGCCGACATCTCCCGCCGCAAGCGCGCCGAGATGGAGCGGGAGGCGGCGATGGCCTCACGCAACCGGTTCTACGCAGCCATGAGCCATGAGATCCGCACCCCGATGAATGCGATCCTCGGGTATACAGATCTGCTTCTCGCGGGCGCGTACGGGGGGATGACACCCGCACAGGTCGAGGGGATCGAACGGACGCACCGCGCCGGGCAGCACCTTCTCGAGCTGGTCAACGACGTCCTGGACCTTTCCAAGCTGGAAGCGGGCAAGCTGGAGATCGAGGTGGAGCCCACCTCGGTGCCAGAGCTGATCAGCGACCTGTTCGATACGGTGCGGCCGCTGGCCACCGAGAGCGGCGCCGAGCTGCGGCTGGAGCACGACGGCTGTACGGATACCATCGAGATCGATCCGCGGCGGGTCCGGCAGATCCTGCTGAACCTGCTCTCCAACGCGATCAAGTTCGGCGGTGCACGCCCGGTCTGGGTGAGCTGCCGTCGGGCGGAGGACGGCGGGATCCAGGTACAGGTTCGCGATGAGGGGCCCGGGATCCAGGAGTCGGATATCCCCCGCATCTTCGAGGAGTTCGTTCAGCTCTCCGGTACCGACCGGCTGGGCACCGGGCTGGGCCTCCCGATCTCGCGGCGTCTCGCGGAGCTTCTCGGCGGCCGCCTCGAGGTCGATTCCGCCGTCGGCGAGGGCAGCACCTTTCGTCTCCATCTCCCGCCATCCGTACCTGACCGGGTTCCGGCCGAAGCCGGCACCCGCTGACCCGGAGAGTCGATGCTGAACGTGGTACAACCTGACGCACGCGCAGAGCGTCTCGAGCGGGCGCTGCGGGAGCGCGTGCACGGCGAGGTCCGCTTCGATGCGCACTCGCGCCTGCTCTACAGCACCGATGCCTCGCTCTACCAGATCATCCCCGTCGGTGTGGTGCTCCCGCGCGACGCAGAGGACGTGGAGCAGGTGGTTCGGCTCGCCGCAGAAGCGCGAGTTCCCGTGCTCCCGCGCGGTGGCGGAACCGCCCTGGCGGGACAGACCGTGGGTCCGGCCGTCGTCCTGGACTTCACCAAGTACATGAACCGGGTCCTCGAGCTGGATCCGGACCGCCGGCGCGCCGTGGTGCAACCCGGCCTCCGGCTGGACCGCCTGAACCGGGCGGCGGCGGCGCACGGGCTCCAGTTCGGTCCTGACCCTGCCACCATCCGGCAGTGCGCGCTGGGCGGGATGATCGGCAACAACTCGTGCGGTGCGCGCTCGCTGGTGTACGGAAAGACCGGCGACCACGTGCACTCGCTGCGCTGCGTTCTCCCGGACTCCACCTGCGCCAGCTTCGGGCCGGCATCGCGCGCTTCGCTGGCGGGAATGCCCGGCCGCGAGGGTGAGCTGGCGCGGCGAGTTCTGGCGATCCTCGAGCCGGAGCGGGAGCGGATCCTTTCGCGTTATCCGAAGATCCCCCGCCGCGTCTCGGGCTACAACTTCGACGCGATGCTGGAGGACGAGGAGCTGAACCTCGCGCAGCTGATCGTGGGGTCCGAGGGAACACTCGCCACCGTCGTCGAGGCCGAGCTGGGACTGGTGCCGGTGCCCGGTGCCCGCGCACTCGTTCTACTCTCCTTCGCCGAGCGCTTCACCTCGATGGACGCCGTGCCGGAGATCCTCCCGGAGCGGGGGCTCTCGGCGCTGGAGATCGTGGACTCCCGGGTGCTCGCCGGCGCGAGACAGCTGTTCGAGTACCGCCCGACCGCCGCGCTCGTCGAACCGGACGCACTCGGCGTGCTCTTCGTGGAGTTCTCCGGTGACAACGCCGAAGAGGTGGCGGGCCTCGCGAACGATTTCTCCGCCCGCGCCCGGCGCCTGCCGGGAAGTCCGGCGCCGGCCGTCTTCCTGTCCGCCGCCGAGCAGAATGCCGCGTGGTCTCTGCGACAGGCGGCCACCGGCCTGCTCTATCGCACCACACGCACCCGCGACGTGAGGCCGCAGGAGTTCGTGGAGGACACGGGGATCCCGCCCGAGAAGCTGGGCGCCTACACGCGCCGCTTCGAGGAGATCGTCCACCGCAACGGGACCACTCTGGGCTTCTTTGGTCATGCGGGGCAGGGGTGTCTGCACATCCGGGTGGATCTGAACCTGAAGGTGGGCGACGACGTCCAGCGGATGCAGACCATCGCGGGCGAGATCGCGGAGCTGGTGGTGGAGTTCGGCGGCTCGCTCTCCGGGGAGCATGGCGATGGCCTCGCGCGCTCCGAGTTCCTCCCCCTGATGTTCGGCCCCGAGATCCTGGAGCTGCACCGCGAGGTGAAGAAGGCGTTCGACCCGGACGGTCTCATGAACCCCGGCGGGAAGATCATCCCGCCCTACCAGCGGATGTCGGACAACCTGCGCTTCGGAGAGGGGTACACCAGCAGCGTGCCGGACACCTTCTACGACTACTCGGAAGATGGCGGGTGGGACGTGGCGGTGGAGAAGTGCAACGGCATGGCGGTCTGCCGGAAGCTGGATGCGGGGACGATGTGCCCCTCCTTCCAGGTGACGCTGGAGGAGGAGCACGCCACGCGCGGGCGGGCCAACTCGCTGCGAGAGGCGATGCGCGGAAACCTGCCGGGTATGAAGAGCGACGAGGTGCTGGAGGCACTCGACCTCTGCCTCGAGTGCAAGGCGTGCAAGACGGAGTGCCCGGTGGGTGTGGACATGGCGCGCTACAAATCGGAGTTCCTCGCGCAGCACTACCGCGCGACGGGTCGAACGCCGCTTTCCGCTACCTTCTTCGGGCGGATCCACAGCTTCGCGCGCGCCGGGAGCGTGGCACCCAGGTTCGCCAACTTCGGCAACCGGCTCTTCGGACCGGTGTTGAAGAAGCTGGCCCACGTTGATGCCGCGGCGCTCGCTCCCGGAGCTGGCGAAGCGGCCGTTCCGCTCGGGCTGGCGTCCGGCTGGCGCGGGGGGATGCGGCCGGCCGAAGGTGATCCTCTTCGACGACACCTTCCACAACTTCTTCCAGCCCGGGCCCCTGCAGGCGGCGGCGACGGTGCTGGAGCGGGCCGGCTTCCAGGTGGAGCTGCCGCGAAAGCAGGTTTGCTGTGGCCGCCCGATGATCTCCAAGGGGCTGCTCGAGGAGGTGAAGCCGTACCACAGCACTCTGATCGACACCCTGCTGCCGCAGGTGGAGGAGGGTGCCGCGATCGTGGGGTTGGAGCCGAGCTGCATCCTCACCCTCCGTGACGAGCTCCCGGACCTCACTCGCGACCCGCGCGCCCGCACGCTGGCGGAGCGCAGCTTCACCCTGGAGGAGTTCCTCGCCGATCTCCCCGACTGGAAGCCGCGGGCGTCTGGATCGGGAGGCGACCGTGCACGGCCACTGCCACCAGAAGGCGCTGGTGGGGATGGAGCCAACCGAGCAGGTGCTGAGCCGGGTGGAGGGGCTCGAGGTTCCGCATCCTCGACTCCGGCTGCTGCGGGATGGCGGGGTCCTTCGGATATGAGGAGAGCCACTACGAGGTGTCGCAGGCGGCGGGCGAGCGGGTTCTCTTCCCGGCGGTCCGCGAAGCGCCGGACCATCTGATCGTCGCGCCCGGCTTCTCGTGCCGCTCGCAGATCAAGGACTTCTGCGACGGCCGGCAGGCGCTGCACACGGCGGAGCTTCTCGCCATGGCCGAATGACGGGCGCCGGCACCGGAGCGGCCGCACCGGAGCCGGCGCGACCGCGGCTCAGCGTGATGCTGATCACTCTGGACAGCCAGCGCCTCCTGGAACGGGTGCTGGAAAGCGTGCGCTGGGCGGACGAGATCGTGGTGGTGGACAGCGGGAGCAGCGATCGCACGGAGGAGATCGTGCGCAGCTTCACCCCTCACTTCCAGGTGCGGGACTGGCGTGGGTTCGGCGTGCAGAAACAGCGGGCACTCGAGCTCTGCACGGGTGAGTGGGTGCTCAACATCGATTCCGACGAGGTGGTGAGCCCGGAGCTGCGGGCTTCGATCGAGCAGGCGATCCGCGCGCCGGCGGGGAAGGTCGCCTTCCGGATGAAGCTCGCCACCTGCTTCGCCGGCACCTGGTTCGGGGCGAAGGGGTGGCGTGCGGACCGGAAGCTTCGCCTCTTCCGCCGAGACCTCGGCCGCTTCTCGGATCACATCGTCCACGAGGGAGTGGAGATCGACGGGCCGGTCGGCTGGGTCGATGGACTCCTTCTCCACTTCTCGTACCGGGACATCGAGCACTACGTCGCGAAGATGAACCATTATTCATCCTCGATGGCGACGCGGAAGCTTGAGGCGCGAGGCGGCACCGGCGCGTTCGGTGCCGTCCTCCGAGGGGTCGCCCGCTTCTGGCGGGACTGGCTGTTCGGCGGCGATTTCCTGTACGGCGGCGCGGGCCTCACCCGCTCCGCACTGGCCGGGTACTACACCTTTCTGACCTACGCCAAGCTGTGGGAGCGGGGTCGCGGGGGCAGCGACTGCCTCGACGACCCGCGCGCCTGACGGTGGCATCCACGACGAACCGGGAACCGGACTCCATGCTGCTCAGCCGCTCAACGCTGCGGACCATCACGATTTTCGCCGCACTGCTCACCGCGGGTGCGGGCTGCACCCCCGGCGTGGGTGCGCCGACGAGTCCCACCCCCACGGGGATCGCGGCGGCCATCGCTCCGCTGCTCGCGGACACCTCCATGGACCACGCTCACTGGGGGCTGCTGGTCCGTTCTCTGGACACCGGCGAGACGCTGTTTTCCCACAATCCCGGGCGGCTGTTCGTGCCAGCCTCGAACATGAAGCTGATCACCGGAGCCACGGTGCTGGAGGCGCTCGGACCGGACTACCGCTACCGTACGGAGATGTCGGCGGCTGGCCCGATCCAGGGCGGTGTGCTGCACGGTGCCCTGGTGGTGCGCGGGTTCGGGGATCCCACCATCTCCGGCAGGTTCGACGGGGACCCGAGGCAGCGCTTCCGCATGTTCGCGGACTCGCTGCGCGCCCGCGGCATCAGTCGCGTCGCCGGCGGCATCATCGGCGTGGACAGCGCCTTCGTGGACGGGCCGCTGGGCTCCGGCTGGGCCTGGGACGATGTCATTTCTTCTTACGCCGCCGAGTTCGGAGCGCTGCAGTTCAACGACGGCGCGGTGAGCCTTACCGTCGTCCCCAGCCAGAGGATCGGCGAGCCGGCGGTGGCTATCGTGGAGCCGGCCAGCCAGTACGTGTCCGTGGTGAACCGCACGGTCACCACCTCGCCGGGCAGTCCGACCAGGATCGGCGTCGCACGGGATGCGGCGGGGGCGGGGCTGATCGTGACGGGCGAGATCGGCGCGGGGAGCGACTTCTTCCGGCGGGCGGTGGCGGTGCGCAACCCGACTCTCTTCTTCCTCGGCACCATGCGGGAAGCGCTGCGAGAGGCGGGCATCATGGTGGAAGGGCCGGTGATGGACGCGGACGACCTGGAGACGGACGACCTCTCGGTGCGCCGGGCGACGTCGCTCTTCACCTATCGCTCGGCGCCCCTCTCCGAGGTGCTCCCTGCGATGATGAAGCCCAGTCAGAACCAGATCGCCGAGATGATGCTTCGCTCGGCCGGGCTGGAACTGCGCGGCGAGGGGAGTGCGAGGGCGGGCGCCGCGGTGGCCGACAGCATCTTCGCCAGCTGGAACCTGCCCGGCAACCGACGGATCGCCGACGGTTCCGGAATGTCGCGATACAATCTGGTATCGCCCGAGTTCTATACCGGCCTGCTCACGGAGATGGCGCGGCGGCCGAACGCCGAGGCGTGGATGGAATCTCTCCCGATCGCCGGTGTGGACGGCACCCTCGCCGGTCGCATGACCGGAACCCCGCTGCAGAACAACCTGCGGGCGAAGACCGGGACCCTCTCCGGCGTGCGCGCTCTCTCCGGTTACATGACCACGCGTTCGGGAGAGCGGGTGGTGTTCTCGGCACTGGTGAACAACCACGTGCGCTCGGCAGCGGCCGCCGACCGGATCGTGGATGCGGCGCTGCTTCGGGTGTGGGAGATGAGGTAGGGCGGCGGGGAAACGGCGACCGCCTGTCATCCCGAGCCCGCGGCTGACGCGCCCGGCCCGGGCACCGAATCGTACGCGGGCTTGGGGATCCGGATGCCGGTCACTGCCGCGGCATCCGGGAAACGGCGACAGCCTGTCATTCCGAGCCCGCGGCAGTGGCACCCGTCGCGTCACCCTCCAGCCGGTTCTGGGCGCGCTGCCGGCGGAGCATCCCGGGATTCGCGGCGAGCAGCTCCAACTCGTCGGCTTCCAGATCCACCATCCGCTGCACCTTGCCGTTGAGCCGCCCCATCAGGATACGGGTGGCGCGGAGGTCGTGGTTGGATTCGATCAGCATCAGCGCCAGGTCGCCCGCTCCCCACAGGAAGCCCGCGAATACGATGAGTCTGGTGATCTCCACGATCAGCGTCGGGATCGCCTCCACCCCCTGCTGTGCAAGACCGATGAAGATCTCGAACAGCAGCATCACGATCAGGAGCACCGCCAGGATCTTGAATAGCCGGGCGATGTAGCGGAGGCCCTCGTGCGGCTCGAGGTCCTGATCGCGGACGTCGGTCAGCGGAGCCGGCGCGCGGTCGGCCTGTCGCTCACGTCGTTCCGGACCCTCACGGCCTGCGGGTTCGACGGCGATTTCGGCATTATCGGTCATTGCGAGATCCGGGTGTTGGGGGAAGCGGGAGCGCGGCCTCGTCTCCCGCCGCAGCGGTCACCAGCGTGCGCGGTGGCCTCGGGTGTCGATGTGTACCATTCCGCAGTGCGAGCCGCGAACGGGCGGGTAGATCCCGATGCCCCCGATCAGGTGCGGAAAGCGCCGTTCCACCCGCTCCGCCGCCTCCACGACGATGCGGGCGTCCCGGACGTCCACGCGGCCGTCTCCGTTCAGATCGTCCATGCACCCGGTACGATCGTTGTCGATGGCGATGTCGGCGGCATCACCGTACATGTGCCGGGACAGCGCCCCCCGCCCGCGCGGATCCCCACCGGCGACGTTGTACCAGGGAGTGCGGAAGCCGCTGATCACGAACACATTTTCCACCGGGTGCCCCATCCGCTCCAGCTCCTGGATGGTCAGCTCCAGCTTGTCCAGCAGGCGCGGTGAAATCACCACGTACTTCGGCCAGACTCCCTCCTGCCCCTTGGTCAGGAAGTCCTTCAGCTGGAAGTGCCGGGACACGTACGTGTTCATGTTCTCCGGTGTGACCTGAACGAAGCCGGCCGGTGCCGCGTATGCACCCGTCTGGCCCGTCGGCCATGTCCCGATTCGATACTGTCCGATCCTTCCGTCCCGCAGCTCACCCGCTGGCACGGTGGTGATCACGTTCAGGTTGGGGATCTGCGCCGTTGCTCCCCGGATGGCGCCGCGTGCACGTAGCACCATGTTCCAGATGCCCGGCTCGGGCGGCGGCTGACCACCCGCGCCCGGCACGGCCACGGTGTCCACCCCCCCCTCGATGCGCTGATAGACGATCTCCATCTCCTCGGGAACATCGGCCGGCAGCGGCACCTCATCCCCGGGATACTGCAATACCACACGCACCTCACCGCTCTCGCCGCGCCAGTCGGTGTAATCCACGAAGCGACGGAGTGCCGCGTCCATCAGGAAGGTCATGTCGGGCGCGGAGCGGGCGGAGAGCGGGTTACCACCCGCGGCGATCCGCCTCGCGACGTCGGGTGCCTCGCCATACCTGATCGCGTGCGCCGCGGAGAAGATCCAGCCGCCGGTGATGATGAAGAGCAGCGCGAGCAGCACCGAGTTCAATCCCCGTTCCTGTCCGGGGGTGAGGCCGGTCCGCTCCCAGATGTTCTTCGGCTCGCGCCGAACCGGGAACAACTCGTGGTCGGGTCTGCTGGACATATCTCCGCTGCGCGCATTCACGACTCGTGCCGGACTCCCGCGGGCGCGGGGCCGGGGGTGCCATATGCAAGAAAGGGGCGGCCGGAGCCGCCCCTTTGTCACCGCACACGAAATCGAGACAGCTCAGCTATTCCCGATCATCCTCCAGCGGGCGGAGTGCACGCGGGCGCCCTAAGATCTCCGAGAGCACCAGCGCCTGCCGCAACTGGCTGCCGTCATGAAGCACGGCCGACATCGGGGATACCGCGCGCACCTCGCCCACCGCCGGCCGGGAGAGCACCCGCTGCCGTGGCCGACGGCTCTCCTCAGGCCGGTCGATCGACGCCGGCTCAGCCGGAATCGTTCGATCTATCAGAACCCGCTCCGGCCGCGGCGTCGGCACCGGGCGCTCCAGGCGGACCGGCGCCTCTCTCTCCACCGGTACGCGGTTTCGGCCGCGCTCCCATCTGCTCTTCTCCTGCTCCGGAAGCTGCGCCTGCCTCACCTCCGTATCCGGGCTACGCGCCGGTGGCGTCTCCGGAACGGGGATCGGAACGGGGATCTCGCCCGGCCAGCTTCCCCAGCCCTCCGACCATTCCCCGTCCGTCTCCGCACCGCGCGATCGACGGGCCTCGGTCCCGGCGCTGCCAGAGTCCATCGTCGAGAGATGCTCCTCCTCGTACTCCCACTCCTCCTCGGGAAGCTCGACCGGTGGCTCACTCCCGCGCTTCCGTGCCTCCGCGATCTGCTGGATGAGCGGTAGAACGAAGAAGATGACGATCATTACGAGCGTGAACCAATCCATCCGTCACTCCTCGTTGTTCTTCTGCGCGCCGTTCGGCTTGGCGATCGACTCCCGCATCTGGGTGTCGCTCTGCATGTTGCGATACCGGGCGTAATCCATGATCCCGAGGTTGCCGGAGCGGAACGCCTCCGCCATGGCGAGAGGGACCTCGGCCTCGGCCTCCACGACCCGCGCGCGCATCTCCACCACCCGCGCCCGGTTCTCCTGCTCCACGGCCACGGCCATCGCGCGCCGCTCCTCGGCCTTGGCCTGCGCGATCCGCTTGTCGGCCTCCGCCTGATCGGTCTGCAGCTCGGCGCCGATGTTCTTTCCGACGTCCACGTCCGCGATGTCGATGGAGAGGATCTCGAATGCGGTCCCCGCGTCCAGCCCTCGACTCAGCACCGCCTTCGAGATGCTGTCCGGATTCTCGAGCACCGCCTTGTGACCCGCGCTCGAGCCGATGGTGGAGACGATCCCCTCACCCACGCGCGCCAGGATCGTTTCCTCGCCCGCGCCGCCCACCAGCCGGTTGATGTTCGCGCGCACGGTGACTCGCGCCAGTGCGATCAGCTGGATGCCGTCCTTGGCCATTGCCGCCACCCGGGGCGTGTTGATCACCTTCGGGTTCACCGAGGTCTCCACCGCCTCCTTCACATCACGACCGGCGAGGTCGATCGCGGCGGCCTGCTGGAAGCTCAGCGCGATATTCGCCTTGTCCGCAGAGATCAACGCCGCGACCACCCGATGCACGTTGCCGCCCGCGAGATAGTGTCCTTCCAGCGCGTTCACGTTCAGCGGCAGACCCGCCTTGGTCGCGGTGATCAACGGAAGCACGATGTGCCGTGGATCCACGCGGCGGAAGCGCATCCCGAACAGGTTCAGGAAGGAGAGCCGCACGCCGGAGGCGTACGCCGTGATCCAGAGGCCGATGGGCACGAAGCGCACGAAGACCACGATCACCATTACGGCCAGTGCGAGAACTACCAGGGTGGTGCCGAGAACGATGTCGTCCATGTCAGAATCTGAAGGAAAGGAAAGGACTCCGCCGCCCGTCGGCGGACGGACGGAGCTTGAACCACCTGCTCAGCATCTGCTGCTACGCCGGAGGGCGCCAGGTGTGGCGGTGAGTAGATCCCGCGTCCACGGATCAGGAATCCGGAGCCGCCGATCCCACCTGCCCGGACGCACCCCTGGCGATCTCGCCGATCGGCTCCACAACGTGACGATAACCCTCCGCATGGACAATCCGGATCGGTGTTCCCGCCGACACCCAGGGGCCGCTCGAGACCACGTCGACATGCTCGTCACCGAAGCGGGCGGTACCGGAGGGCCGCAGGTCCGTTACCGCGGTGCCCTCCGTTCCGACCAGATCCACACGACTGTGGCTCGAGACGTACCCTTCATCGCGCGTCATGGCGGTACGGTGCCAGAGATTCTGCGCCCGCCGGTCCTGCGGCAGGTGACGCAGAAGCTGCCACATGACCAGGAAGACGATCAGCACCGCCGCACCCAGCACATGCAGGGCGAGAAGTATGTCACCGGTCGTGGGCAGGCTCCCGAGCATGCTCATGACGATGCTCGCCGCGACGGCAGCCGCCCCCAGGATCCCCGCCACCCCGAATCCGGGGAGGACGAAGGCCTCCACGAGCAGGAGGAGGACGCCCACGGCGAGCAGGATCACCACCTCCCATCCCGCGAGACCGATGATGAGATGGCTCCCGAAGAAGAGCCCGAGCGCGCCGATCCCCGTCAACCCGGCCAGTCCGAACGACGGTGTCTTGACCTCGATGATCAGGCCGAGGAAGCCGATCGAGAGGAGGAATGGAGCCACCAGTGGATTGGTGAAGAAGCGCACCACTCGCTCGGCCCAGTTCACGGATGTCTGAACCACGGACGGCTCGCTGAGGCCGAGCTCCGACATCAGACCGTCCCAGTCCTCCACTCCGGTGGCGAACCCGATGGCCTCCGCCTCATCGGTGCTGAGAGTGAGCAGCTTGCCGCGCTCCACCACGCCGGGAATCTCGATGTCCGGGTCCACCATCGAGGCGGCCACGGCGGGGTCCAGCCCACGCGCCTGCGCCAGCGCCCGGAACTCCGCGCGCATCACGCTGACGATCTTCTCACTCGCCGTCTCGCCCTCACCGGATACCGGCGTGGCCGCGCCCATGGTCGCCCCGGGGCGCATGTAGATGCCGGTGGTGGAGAGTGCGATCATGGCGCCCGCCGAGAGTGCCCGACGGTTCACGTAGGCGTATACCGGAACGCTCGCATCCGAGATGGCGTCCGTGATCTGCTGCGCCGCGTCCACCCGTCCGCCGGGGGTGTCGATGTCCAGGATCACTGCCGCGGCGCCGGCCGCCTCGGCTTCACGGATGGAGCGGGCGATGAAGGGCGCCAGCCCCATCTCCACCGTGCCGGTGACCGGTACACGATACACGACCGCGCCGCTGGTCACGGAGGCGGGCTGGCCGGCTGTGGGCGCCGAAGCCGGTGGAGCCGTCTCCACCGCCTGTGCGGAAAGCAGCCCGCCGAGAAGAAAAACGGCCGCCCCGGCCGCCCCCCAGGGGCGGGAGCGAAGCAGACGGGCGGCCGATCTGAACGAGGCGAGCATGGTACCTCCGACTTGTCGACGGATGATGTGACATCCCGATGGGGCCCGGCCGGCTGCCCTCACCCATGCGGCCCTGGGGCGCACGAGTGAGGGGGGTCGATGACGGCTCAGCCGACGCGCAGCAGTTCCTGCAGCTGCTCCGGCGTGAGCTCACCGCGGGCACGGGAGCCCATACGGTGGCCCCGGGTCGCACGGGTGGCCTTCTTCTCCACCGCCGATCCGGGCCGCGGGGCTGCGCCTTCCACCGTCGCCAGCCCGAACCCGAAGCCTTCCAGCTCCACCCGCGGCAGGTCACGACCGATGTGGTGCTCGATGGCCCGAACCTCGCCGATCTCGGCCGGCGACATGAAGGTGATCGCTTCACCCTTCTGCCCGGCTCGCGCGGTGCGGCCCACCCGGTGCACATAGCTGTCCGGATCCTGCGGCACGTCGTAGTTGATCACGTGCGAGATCCCCTCGACGTCGAGCCCGCGCTGCGCCACGTCGGTGGCCACCAACACGCGCACCTCGCGGTCCCGGAACGCGTCGAGCGCGCGAACCCGCTCCTTCATCGCACGGTCACCGTGCATCACGGCCGCCGAGACGTTGGCGCGCTCCAGCTGGGAGATCACCCGGTCGGCGCCTATCTTGGTGCGGGTGAAGACGATCACCGAGTCCATCCCGGGGCGCTCCAGCACCTTCAGCAGGAGCTCCGTCTTGCGGCGCCCCTCCACCGGATAGACGAACTGCTCCACCCCCTCGGCAGTGGTCTTCTGCGGAGCCGCCTCGACCGTCACCGGGTCGCGGAGCGAATCGTACGCCAGCGACCTCACCTCGTTGGGGAGCGTCGCCGAGAAGAAGAGCGTCTGCCGCGCCTTCGGCACGTGGCGCAGGATCTGGTTGATCTGCGGCCGGAACCCCATGTCGAGCATGCGATCGGCCTCATCCAGCACCAGCACCTCCACCTCGGAGAGGTCCACGTTCTTGCGCTCCAGGTGGTCGATCAGGCGGCCCGGGGTGGCGACCAGCACGTCGAAGCCGGCCCGCAGATCGCGGATATCCTTCTGCACGGAGGTCCCGCCATAGATCACTCCCACCCAGAGATGGAGGTGCTTCGCGTACTCCTGTGCGGATTCGGCGACCTGAATCGCCAGCTCACGTGTGGGGCAGAGTACCAGCGCCCGCAGCCCATCACCCTCCTTGAGCCGATGCAGCGTAGGCAGCATGAACGCCGCCGTCTTCCCCGTTCCCGTCTGTGCCCGTCCAAGTACGTCCCTCCCTGCCAGCGCCTCCGGAATCGCCATCTGCTGGATCGGCGTGGCCTCGGTGTAGCCCAGCTCCTTCACCGCCCGCACCAGTTCCGGCGCGAGCTGCAGCTCGTCGAAATGCATTCTCTTCCTGTTCTTTGTGAGTGGCCCGGGCTCTCTTCTTCCGGGTCCGCAGCGTTGGTTGCGGGCTGCACGCGGCACCCGTCTGGTGCCGGCGATCCCCGCGGAATCGCGTCGCGTTTTCTCTGTTCTCTTCACGTCGCCGCAGACTCCTACACCGGTGTTCCACGAAGGTTGCCGGATCTGGAGCGTCGGATGGCGCGAACGTCCTCCAACCAGGTGCCGGACCCCGGCTTCGGAAACCGCGGAACACCGTCGTCGTCACCCGAGCTTCCCCTTGAGGTGGAGTTTGGCTTGCGCCGAGCCGTATCTTGCTTGTCGGCACCGCGCCGGTGCCTCCCGATCCAGCGGATCCCTGTCTCCGTCAGCCCCGCCTCCGATGAACATCGCGCCACTCTGGAATCGCCTTTCCCGCCTCCCCGGCGGGCGCAGGGTCTTCAGCGCCATGCTCGGCCGGATGGCGCCGTACACGGGGAGCATCTCACCCCGAGTCGAGGAGCTGCGGGTGGGGTATGCACGCGTGTCCATGCGGGATCGGCGGCAGGTGCGGAACCACCTCCGGTCCGTGCACGCGATCGCGATGATGAACCTGGCGGAGGTCAGCAGCGGACTCGCACTGTTGTACAGCCTGCCGCCCGAGGGTCGCGCGATCCTCACCGGGCTGTCGATCGAGTACACCAAGAAGGCGCGCGGCACCCTCACGGCCGAGGCGTCGCTCGACCCACCCGCCACGCTGGAGCGGCACGAGTACGAATTCAGGAGCACCGTCCGCGACGCCACCGGAGAGGTAGTGGCAGTCGCGACGGCGCGATGGCTCGTGGGTCCCGGGCTCCCTAATTCAACAGCGTGAACACGAACAATCCGGCGACTGCCACCGCTCCGAGGACCACCGCGCTCTGGAGAGCCACCGGAGCACTCACGCTTCGGTCGTGAACGCGCTCGAGGTGGCGCGATGCATGCTCGATCCCCTGCGCGATCACCCGGTTGGTCGCCTCACCGATTCGCTCGAGGATCAATCCCGAGAGTGAGACCGCCTGGAGCACGGGCTGCCGATAGAACCAGTCGACATCCAAAGTAACCGTGGGCTCGCTGTAGAGCTTCACATGCAGGATCCAGAACCCGAGGGCCGTGCCCGTAAGGATCTGGAGTGACTCGATCGCGTGGTGGACCGTGAAGGGGTTGTACACCGGCGCGAACGGGAGCAGCGCATAAAGAGTGATCCCCGGCACCAGGCCGGTAACGATGCACAGCGCGGCAGCCAACCCCATCGCAACGTACATCGACACGGGCACAGGCCTGATCACCCGGGCCCCGTGATCCCTGGCGAAGAAGGTGAACCAGGGCAGCTTGAGGCCCGTGGACAGGAAGGTACCCATCGAGGCGAGCAGGAGGAGCAGCTCGATGGGTGCGCGACCCGCGTCCGCGGCGGCGGAAACGATGATCGACTTGCTCACGAACCCATTGAAGAGCGGCGCCCCGGAAATGGAGAAGGCGCCGATCATCATCAGCACGAGCGTCCACTTCAGTGGCCCGGCGAGCTGACCAAGTTCCGTGAGCTTACCACGTCCGGTTGCGTAGATCACCGCGCCCGCCGACATCATCAGGAGCCCCTTGTAGAAGATATGGGCGAAGGCATGAGCCGAGGATCCGTTCAGTGCGAGATCGGTTCCCAGCCCCACAGCCGTCACCATGTAGCCCACCTGGCTGATGATGTGGTAGGCGAGGAGGCGCCGGATGTCGTTCTCGAGCACTGCGTAAACCACGCCGAAGAGCGCCATGATCACCCCGAGCCAGACCAGCACGTCCAGGCCTGGGAAGCCGCGTATCAGCGCATACACGGCCGCCTTCGTGGTGAATGCCGCGAGGAAGACGGTACCGTAGATGCTGGCACGTGGATAGGCGTCCGAGAGCCATGCGTGCAACGGGGGAACCGCGGCATTGGTGAGCATCCCCGCAAGGATCAGCCATGACGCACCGCCCACCGGGAGCGTCTCGAAACGCCCGTCGTGTCCCTCCGCGAGATGCAGAAGGATGCCGGTAAGCATGAGGACCGCACCGGCCAGGTGAAAGAGCAGGTAGCGGAACCCCGCCGCCCAGGCGCCGGCCGACCGACCGTACCAGATCAGGAAGAGCGATGTTACGGTAAGCCACTCCCAGAACAAGAAGAGCGAGAGCAGGTCCCCTGCGAGCACAACGCCCACCCCACCGCCCGCCAGCATAACGGAGGCGGTCTTCGGTCCGCGGTCGTCGTCCGTCCAGGCGAAGATCCCTGCGATGACGGCATAGAGGATGAAAGCCAGAGCGAAGATCCGTGAGAGACCATCGAGCCGCAGATAGATCCAGTCGTGCCCGGCAGAGTGCACAACCGTCTCAACGCCCGGCGGCAACATCGCGAGCAGACCCATCGCCACAAGCGGCGCCGCGATGGAGAGAAGCCGGCGACCCGTGATCCCCACGAACGGCATCAGAACGGCCGCCACCGCGAAGGGGAATACAGGGTACATCAGAAGACTAGTCATCGTCGACCGTCCGCTGCAGAAGGTTGCTTCCGAGCCATTTGCTGAGTCGCACCACGAAGAGACAGCCGGCCACCCCGATTGCAGCGGCGTACCCCGGAACGAAGTGCCACGGGAAGACCGGGTTGTAATGGGGCGCCCATACCGCTTCAAGCAGGATCAGCATCAGGAGCACCGCAACCAGCCCCAGGAACACCCGATCTCGAATTAGCTCTCTCATCAGGGCGCACCTCCGAATATCGATTCAGCAATGCCATATGCGAGCTCGTACTGCAACCCGATGACGGCAGGTACGAGTCCGAAGACGACCACGAGAAGCGCCGTTACGAGGGGCGGGGCCACAAGCGCAGCCGGCGCCTCGTTCGTGTTGGCGTGCCACTCCGATGCCTCCTCCGCTACCGGCCCGGGGAAGTAGGCGATCCGCACGATCGGCAACAGATACGCGGCAGTGAAGAGCGATGCACCGACCGTGATCGCGAGCGCCATCATCTGGTCTGCCTCGATCGCCCCGCGTGCCAGGAAGTACTTGCCCACGAAGCCACTCAGCCCCGGGATCCCGATCAGACCGAGGGATCCGACCGTGAAGGCTGCGAAGGTCCAGGGCATCCGATGACCGAGCCCGCGAAGGTCATCTATCTCCTCGATGTGCGTGGTGGCGTAAATGGCCCCCGCACAGAAGAAGAGCGTGATCTTGGCGAGCCCGTGGTTCACCATGTGCATCACTGCACCGGTGAAGGCGAACGGCGCCAGAAGAGCCGTTCCCAGCACGATGTACGAAAGATGCACGATCGTAGAGTAAGCGAGTCGCCGCTTCAGGTTCGTCTGCCGGAGGGCGAGCAGAGACCCGAAGAGGATGGTGGCCGCTGCGAGCCCTGCAACCACCTGCGGGCCGGTAATCCCCGCGAGGCTCTCCGGCCCGAAGACGAAGCCGAAGACCCGCATCATCCCGAATACACCCGCCTTCACCACCGCCACCGCGTGAAGCAGTGCGCTCACCGGGGTGGGCGCCACCATAGCCGCTGGCAGCCACGAGTGCATCGGCATCACCGCCGATTTCACGCTCACGCCTACCACGAACAGAACGAAGAGCGTGGTGAGCGCACCCGGCGATGCCGCGCCCTGCAGGAAACCGCCCGCCGTAAACTCCAGCGTTCCGGTGATCGCCCAGGTCCACGCGACGGCGGTGAGCAGGGCCAGGCCGCTGCCGAGCGCGAAAAGGAGATAGCGTCGACCGGCCGCGAAGGCACGAGCCGTTTCCTTGTGCACGACGAGAGGATACGTCGCGAGCGTCAGCGCCTCGTAGAACAGGAAGAAGGTCAGCAGGTTACCGGCGAACGCGATCCCCATCGCGGCTCCGATGGACGCGGCGAAAGCCGCGAAGAACCTCTTCCGGTTCCGCAGGTCGTCGGCGCGTGCATACCCGTTCGCGTAGAGCGTCGTGACCAGCCAGAGGCCGGACGCGAGCAGCGCAAAGGTGATCCCCAGCGAGTCCAGACGGAAGCTCAGGGGAAGCCCGGGCACCAGCCCGAGGATCTCCAGCTCCAGCACCTCACCGGCGCGCAACGGCGCGAGGAGGAGCACCGTGCACACCGCCGTGACGATGGCCGCCGCATAGCTCCACAGACCGCTGAGCCGCACCGGCGTGACGAGTATGAGCAGCGCCGCGATGAAGGGCGTCGCGGCTGCCCCGACGATCAGTAAACTGTTCAACGGATTCGGCTCGGCTGTCTCGAACGTGGGTCCGTTACCGGAGTCGGCGCCCGCCTGCAGAGAGAGCGCCTGCGATTTCGTATGTTCATCGGAGTGACTCTGGAAGCGAAGGTGCCACCAGAGCCTCCACCACCGCCTGGTTGCCGAGCCCGAGGAGGATGACGGCCGCGGCAAGTACGACGCAGGCGCCCACCGCGAGGCCGGAACCCTCCCGCGCCTCCACCCCTTCCACAGGCGGAGCAAAGTAGAGACGTTCCAGGATCCGGAACACGTAGCCGATCGTGGCCAGGCTCCCGATCACGATCGCCGCCACCATCACCCAGCGCCCCTGTTGCAGCGACCCGGACAGCACGTACCACTTCCCGAAGAACCCGCTCAGCGGAGGAATCCCGATGAGCGAGAGTCCGGAGATGGCGATGGCGGCCGAGGTCCAGGGAGCGCGGCCCCGCAGACGGTCGAGATCGTCCACCCGGGAAACTCCGAACTGCAGGAGTGCGATGCCCGCGGCCAGAAAGAGGGCGCCCTTCATCAGTGCGTCGGCGGCGATGTGCAGCACGGCACCGGTGAACCCGGCGCTGTTCGCGAGCCCGACACCCAGGACGACGATTCCGACCTGTGCGACGCTCGAGTAGACGAGGAGCCGGCGCAGGTCGGTCTGGGTGAAGGCGAGGATGCCGCCGGCCACGAAAGCCACGGCACCGGCCCAGGTCAGCAGTTCGAGGGGAGCCCGGATCCCGGTGAGGTCGACGCCGAAAACCCAGAACATCAGCCGAAGCAGCGCATAGGCGCAGATCTTCGTGAAGAGTGGCGCCAGGAATGCCGCGGCAGCCACCGGTGCCCGCTGATAGGCGGCGGGCATCCAGGTATGGAAGGGGAAGAGCGCCATCTTGATCGCCAGCCCGGTGACGACCAGCACCGAAGCGACCAGGACCAGCCGGGGCTCGGCCATCGGGATCAGGCGGGCTGCATCGCCCATGTTCAGCGTGCCGGTGGCTCCATACAGGAAGCCGACGCCGAGCAGATACAGCGACGCGCCCACCGTGCCGATGACGAGGTACGCCATGGCCGCCCGCGGCGCGCCCTTGCCGCCCGCCGCAACCAGCGCGTACGCAGCGAGACTCGCGACCTCCACGTGCACGAAGACGTTGAAGAGGTCGCCGGTCACCACGATCCCCATCAGGCCCGCGGTCACGAGCAGGACGCAGGAGTAGTAGAGCGTCTCTCGAGCCGGCATCTCGCGGGTCACCTGACCGGTCGCACCCGCCACGGTGATGAGACCCACCACCCCGATGACCACCGCCATGATGGCGCTCAGCAGATCCACGACCAGTTCGATGCCGAGCGGCGGCGCCCAGCCCGAGAGATAGCTGTGCTGCGGCCCTTCCGAGAGAACGCGGACGAGCGTCAGCAGTGCGACGATCGTGGTCGCCCCGAAGGCACCCACCGCCACCCATCGTGCGAGCCCCCGCACGTACCAACCGGCCGCCGCTATCAGGAGCGCCGCGAGAAACGGCGTGAGATAGAGGATGATGGGAAGATTCGACATCAGCTGGCCTGAACCGGCTCTGGATGGTCTTCTATGGAGCCGGTCGCGTCCTGGATCCGGCGGAGAATCGCGATCGCCATTCCGAGCGTCGCCACACCCACCACGATCGCCGTGAGCATCATGGCGTGTGGCAACGGGTTGTGGAGGGTGAGGGAGCCGTCCGGCACCGCGATCGGCACCGTACCGTCCACCCGGAACCCGATCGCCACGAAGAACACGATGGCGGACGTCTGGAAGAAGTACAGCCCGATCATCCCCTTCAGGAAGTTCCTGTGCGATGCCATCAGGTAGACGCCGATGACCGCCAGAACCACGAAGAGGAGGAACGGGCCCCTGTCGATGATGTAACTCCCCAGCCCGTCGATCATCGGTGGGCCTCCCCGCCGATCGGTCCGGTGAGCGCGAAGAAGATGGAGAGCATCGCTCCCGCCACTCCGAGCGTGACCCCGATCTCGATGAGCAGGATCCCCATCGAGCGTCGGTACGGCACCGTCTCCGCCACCGGGAGCACCGAGTAATCGAGCATCGGAGCACCGAGCAGGAGCGACCAGACCCCGATGAGCGCGAAGATCATCACTCCCACCGCCGTCATGCTCACGGCTCCTCGCAGCGAGAATGACAGCCGGCCCGGGACCTTCCCGACCGTCAGCAGGGGGAGGATCATGGACGCGGCGAGCAGGATACCTGCCTGGAATCCGCCACCCGGTCCGTAGTGACCGTGCAGGAATACGTACACGCCGAAGAGCTGCATCAGCGCGACGAGCGGGCCCAGGAGGACCCGTAGCATCAGGCTGTCAAACGGTTGGATCATCTTTGATGCGCAGCACGAGAAGGCAGCCGAGCGCCGCGGTCAGCACCACCGCCGCCTCGATGAGAGTGTCGAAGCCCCGGTAGTCCGCGAGGATCGCGGTGACCACGTTCGGAGTCGCCATTTCAGGAATGCTCCCCGCGATGTATTCCGGCGATACGTGACGGGTCGCCGGGGCCGCGGGATCGCCGAATGCGGGAAGCGCGTTCACCCCGTAGAGGAGGAGCGCTCCGACGCCGAGTGCCGGGATCCACGCCAGGACGCGGCGTGAGGGCCGGTGACGTGTCAGCTCCCGCGGGTCCACCCACCAGAGGAGAGCCATGAAGAAGACGATCGAGACGCTCGGTCCGATCACCCCCTCGGTGAACGCCACGTCGGGCGCACCCATCACCGCCATCAGCATCGCCAGCAGCGCGCTGTACACGGAGAGGAGCATCACGAGCGCAAAGAGATCGCGGACACGGATCACCGCAATCGCCGCGGCCACCATGAGAACCGAGAGGATCTCCGCCACGTAAACGATCATCGCTCCCCCTTCTTCGCCCGTACCGCTTCCCAGCGGCTCCCGTAGCGGGACTCGATCTCGGCCGAGTCCTCGATCATCCCCGGCTGCAGACCCGCCTCCAGCGCGCCCCGGGCGAGAAGGTGGCCCACCAGCGGGCTCGAAATGGCGATGAAGAGCAACCCGAGAATCAGCTTGCCGGCGGCGAGCTGAGGGCCCAGATAAACCGCGCCGGCCAGAAGGATCAGCGGCACTCCCAACGTGTCCACGATCCCCATCACGTGCAGACGGCAGAAGACGTCCGGTAGCCTCGCGAACCCGATCGTCGCGACCACGAGGAAGAAGACACCGGTGCCGAGCAGCACGGTCACGACCATGTGGTGGATGGTCATCGGTCCTCCGATCTGAGGCGCGCGTAGCGCGCGATCAGGAGCGTGGTGAAGAGGTTCAGGAGGAAGAGCGCGAGTGCCAGATCCACGAACATGTCCGCGCGGTCGTAGATGAGCCCGGCAATGACCAGGTTCACCGGTACCAGCGTACCGACCCCGTTCACCGCGATCACCCGGTCGTAGATGGTGGGTCCGATGACGACGCGCGCCAGGAAGACCCCCGCGATAACCAGGGTGAGTACGATCGCGATCACGAAGACCGTCGTCATCCTTCCCCCCCAGGCACGAATACGGCATTCACGTGGCGCGACATCACCTGGTCCCGGATGTCCTGCGCCGACGCGCTTTCCAGGGCATGGACGAAGATCTCGTCCTCCCCGATGTCGACCGTCACGGTGCCCGGTGTGAGCGTCACGCTGCAGCCGAGGAGGGTGAGCGCACGCGGGCCGTCCACCCCTGGCTTCGCGCTTACAAAGACCGGGGAGATCGCCAGCCTGGGACTGAGCACCGCCCGGGCCACCCGCAGGTTCGAGATCACGATCTGGCCGATGAGCCAGGGAACGTAGAAAAGGAAACGCAGCGGACGGAACTTCGTCACGTCCGCGATCGGCTCGAAGTTCGCCGCGATCAGGAGTGCCACCACGACACCGGTGCCGAAGTGCAGCAGGTCCATCATTCCCGAGAGCAGATACCAGATCCCGCTGAGCAACGCGGCGAGCCAGAGGATCCCGGGCAGACGCAGTTTTTCCATCATCGGCATTCAGGTGAAAAACGGACCGGACCGGCATCGAGATGCCGCCGGCTCTCCTGCCGAAGGAACGACCCGCGGCATGGGCGTCGACACGGACGTGCACCACGTCCGGTCAGCTCCCTCGACTCACCGAAAATTGATTGCGCAGGCGCCGGATTCTACGACGATAGGGGCTGGCGATCAAGTGCGTTCGAAGGATTTCGCTGCAGGCGGCGGCGACTGCCGCCGTGGCGGCTCTCGTGTCGGCACCTGCGACACTTCGCTGCGGCCGGTTCGACATCGGCCATCAACGTGAGAAACTCACCGTGCCACCCTCACAAGGATGTTGCGCCGGCCTCGCTCACGCACTAATTTGCTGGCCCCGCCCCACACCAGACGTTTCCGGCCGGTGACCGCTGCGATCCGCTACCAACCCCGCCTGCCCATGTCTCCGCGAACCGTTCTTCTCGTCGACGAGGACCAGGACTCGCTGAACATCTACTCGATGATCCTGGAGCATAACGGCTACCGGGTGCTGCGCGCCCGGGGCGGTGACGAAGGATTCCAACTGGCGGCGAGCGAGCTGCCGGACGTGGTGGTGACGGAGCTCCACCTCTCCGGAGTGGAAGGGCGATCGCTGGCGGAGCAGTTGAAGATCGACGCGCGAACGGCGGCGTTGCCGCTGGTGGCGGTGACCTCGTTTCCGGTGAAGTCCGGGGGGCACACGTCGGGGCTTGCGGCCTGTGACGCACGCCTGGCGAAGCCCTGCTCGCCGAGCCGGCTGCTGCGTGAGGTGGAGCGCTGGTCGGTACGGGTGCGGTCCGAGCCGCTTCCGACCGCCTGATCGGAGTCGCGACGAAGAGAGAAGGGCCCCCCTCCGCTGCGGGAGGAGGGCCCTTCGTTCGTCTCCGCCGGTGGGGAAGCGGCGTCAGAGCAGCTCGCCGCGAAGCACCGTGACGGCCTGCCCGGAGAGGAAGACGCGGTCACCGTTCACACGGGTACGCACCACTCCTCCACGAGACGATACCTGATACCCGGTCAGCGAATCACGACCGAGCCGCTCGCTCCAGAAGGGGGCGAGGGCGCAGTGAGCCGACCCGGTGACCGGATCCTCGTCCACCCCGACGCGCGGAGCGAAGAAGCGCGAAACGAAATCGAAGCGCTCGGACAGCGCGGCAGCGGTGACGATCACACCCCGTGTCTCGACGGTGCGCAGCAGGCCGATGTCCGGCCGGAGTGTGCGGAGCTGCTTCTCGCCCGCGATCTCCACGAGGAGGTCGGTGCCGTTGGAGTGCGCCGAGACCGGTTCGACGCCGAGCGCCTCGGCGAGCCCCGCGGGTGCATCGATGGGAGATACGCGACCCGCGGGGAAGTCCATCTCGATCCAGTCACCCCGACGCCGCGCCTGGAGGAGGCCGCTGCGGGTGTGGAAGCGCGCGGTCTCCTCCGGACCGAGGTGGCCGTCCTGCCAGAGCACGTGGGCGCTGGCGAGGGTCGCGTGGCCGCAGAGGTCCACCTCCGTCGTCGGGGTGAACCAGCGCAGATCGAATCCCTCCTCGTGCGCCATCAGGAATGCGGTTTCGGAGAGGTTCATCTCCCGCGCGACCTCCTGCATCCACCACTCCGCGGGGGGCTCCTCCAGGATACAGACGGCGGCGGGATTTCCGCAGAATGCGCGCTCGGTGAAGGCGTCCACCTGAACGATTGGCTGGGGCATCGGTGGGCAGATGTTCAGGTGTGAGGAGAATCGAGCGATTCCGGACCGGTGCCGAGCTCCGCGAAGAGGCGGTCGCGCTCGCGAGCGATCAGGTCGCGCACGCGGTCGCGGAGGAGCGGCACGTCGTCGATCCCCAGCCCGGTGGTCGGGATCGGCTCCAGCGCACGCACTTCCGCGTTGGCCCGGTTGAACACCCCGGAGCCCTTCCGCATGCAGTGCCGGGTTCCCGCCACCACCAGCGGGAGGATCGGCGTTCCCGTTTCGATGGCGAGCCGGAACGCGCCGTCCTTGAACGGGAGCAACTCCCCGGTCGGCGAGCGGGTACCCTCGGGAAAGATCATCACGGAAACCTTCCGCTCCAGGCGTTCCCGGCACCGGTCCAGCGCCTCACGCCGGCTGGAGCGGTCGGACCGCACCAGCCGGATGTCGCCGGCCATCTGCATCATCCACCCCATCACGGGGATGCGGAAGTTGGCGTCCTTGGAGAGCCACTTCATCTCCCACGGGAGGTGGGAGATCAGGAAGATGTCGGCGATCGATTCGTGGTTGGAAACGGCCACGTACGGACGCCGCGGGTCACTGATGCGCACGCCCGAGGTGCGGAAGCGCCAGAGCGGATTAAGCGCGACGGCTGCCACGGCGGCGCGGCGGAACCAGCGGCCCACCACGTAGCGCCCCGGGTCGAAGGGCGCCGTCACGAGGAAGACCAGCGCCAGCCAGGGGAGCCAGAGCAGCGCGACGATCGCGGTCGAGAACCAGATCCAGCCGGAAACGAGTCGTTGAAGCATCCCTGAAGGTAGTCCACGACGCGCGCTCTGTCATGGGTCGCCGGGCGCGGTGCGTCCCGGGCCGGCAGCTCAGTTGGAGTTGCTGCAGCGAGTACAGTGCCTGGCCTCCGGGAAGACCATCAGGCGCTCGAAGCCGACGGGGCCGCGGCAGGCGGTGCAGACACCGTAGCATCCGTCCTCCAGGCGCTTCAGCGCATCCATCACCTGGGCGAGCTGCACCCGCTCGCGCTCCTGCAGGTTCTGGGTGAAGCCCTGGTTCTGCAGCGCTTCGATGCGCGACAGTCGCCCGACGGCGGACTGGTCGATCTCGGGCGGGCGACCGTTGCCGTTGAGCTTCATGTTCCGCTCCAGCCGGCTGAGCGTGCGCTGGAGCTCGCAACGGATCTGCCCGAGCTGCTCGGGCGTGAGGGCGTTCTGCATCGAGGTCATACGTGATCCAGAGGGGTGAAACGGGCTACTCCGCCTCGATCCTGTCGAGGGCGTAGCCGAGGGTTGCGGCCAGAAGGCCGGTGGGGCGACCGCGATTTCGCTCGACGATCTCGCGAACCGCGGACGATATGGTGCCGTCCACTGCCTGAAAGAGATCTTCCGGGCCGGGACCCGCGTCCGGCTGCATCAGGTAGCTGAAAGCGCGGGCCATGCCGCAGTTCGCCACCACGTCCGGAACGATGCTGAACCGCAGATCCGCCGCCCGCTGCACTCGCGTCGCACCGAGCTTCGCTTCGGCGAACGGCTGGTTGGCGCCACATCCGATGGTGGTCACGCCCTGCGCGGCGAGCAGCTCCAGCCGCCGCTGGTCCAGCGTTCCGGACGAGGCCGCCGACACGAAGACGTCGGCGGGAACCTGCTCGAACCGGGCCGCGTCGGCGCCGCGCAGGCAGCGGGGGTCGGCGGCGGGCAGGCACTTGTCCTCCCTGGCCCGTAGCAGCGCCGCCATCTCGCCCGCGTCCAGCCCGGTCTGCGAAACCAGGCACTTCTCGCGGTCGGCGATGCCCACGATCCGCATCCCCGCACGAGCCAGGTAGAGGCCACAGGGTCCGCCCACCGCTCCGAACCCCTCGAGAAGCACCCGCGCTCCATCCGGCGAACGTCCCTGTACCTCGTAAAACCGCAGGATCGCGCGTGCCAGCCCGTACCCCGTGATCAGATCCGCCACCGGCACGTCGTCGCCGGCGAGCCCCAGCCCCCCGTTCACCGGCGCTTTGATGCCCCGGTCCAGCGCGCGGAACACGCTCTGGAGCTCCGCTTCTCCCGGCCGGAGGTGCCCACGCACCACCCCTTCCTGGGGGTGGGAGAGACCGATCTCCGAACAGCAGGGGATCACGTCCAGGATTTCATCGACGTTCAGGTCGCCACCGGTGCCGTAGTAGGCGTGCAGCTGGGGCGAGATGGCGCTGAACCAGCGTTTGAGCACCTGCGCCCGGCGGCGATCCGCGGGATCGAAGTCGATGCCGGACTTGGCGCCTCCGATCGGCGGACCGGAGAAGAGGAACTTCAGTTCCATCGTCTTCGCCAGGTACACCACCTCGCGGCGGCCGAGGCCGGGGCGCATCCGGGTGCCACCTCCCGCCGCCCCGCCGCGCAGGCTGTTGATCACCAGCCAGCCCCGCGCGGCGGTCTCGCGATCGGCCCACTCCAGGGTGAGAAGCGGCGCGCGGCGCAGATAATCGCCGTAGCGGCGCCAGACCGCGTCGTGCGCCGAGCGCCCGGGCGCCGGCGTGATCCGGGGGGGCGCGTCCCTCAAGCGGCGGCGCCGGTGGACCGCTTCCGCGGCTGCGCTGTCTTCAGGGGCTCCACGAACACTTCGAGCACTCCACCGCAAACGGCGGGGCTCCACGAGAGAAGGTCCTCCGTGAGATCGATGTGCACGATGCGGGGTTCGCCGGTGGCGAGGACCTCCACGGCCTGCTCGATCACGCTGGCCTCTCCGCACCCGCCACCGATGGTTCCGACGATGCGCCGCCCGGGCTCGATGAGCATGCGGCTGCCCACTCCACGCGGTACGGAGCCCCGCGCGTGGACGATGGTGGCGAGCGCCGCCTCGTGCCCACTCCGCGCGGCTTCCACTGCCGCCCTCACGACCGCCTGCATCTCCGTCATGCGATCAGCTTCCTCCGGGTGGTTCGTCCGGCAACGCGTCGTCGATCATCGCGATCTCCTCCGTCTCCTTCCACGCCAGATCCAGCTCTGCGAACTCTCCCTCCAGTGCCGGCCGCGACGCTGCGGAAGAGATCATCCCGGCCCCCCTGAGGCGCCGAGCAGAAGATGCAGCTGCGGTACACTGCGGGTTCAGCCCTCTCGCCTCAGCAGTCGCTTTGCCACCGCTTCCCTCTCGCTCAGGTGACCACCACCACCACCACCGCGTCGCAGACAGACCAGCTCC
The DNA here is from genome assembly GCA_963793235.1 of uncultured Gemmatimonadales bacterium. Lineage (GTDB taxonomy): Bacteria > Gemmatimonadota > Gemmatimonadetes > Longimicrobiales > Longimicrobiaceae > CAWBZF01. The sequence continues at coordinate 140,842 of CAWBZF010000003.1, read as the reverse complement.
GCAACGATGGCTACGGCGATCTCCTCCGGAGTCTCGGCGCCGATGTCGAGCCCCACCGGCGCGTGGATCCGCTCGAGCAGCCCGGCGGCAAAACCCTCCCGCACCAGCTGCTCCAGCGTCGCGCGAACCCGTCTCCGGCTCCCCACCATCCCGATGTACGCCGGCGGAACGTCGCGCGCCAGCAGTTTCCGCAGCGCCTCGAAGTCCAGCCGATGCCCTCGCGTCGCCAGCAGCACCGCGCTGCGCGGCCCGACCGCGACCTCCGCGAACGGGTCGTCGTCCGCCACCCGCAGCACCCGCTCCGCCTCCGGGAAGCGCTCGGTGGTCGCGAACTCCGGGCGATCGTCCAGAACCGTCACGCGGTAGCCGAGCAGCGCGGCGAAGACGCAGAGTGGCCGCGCGATGTGCCCCGCCCCGAGGATCACCAGGTCGTCGGGAGGGCGGTGGACCGTGAGATGGAGGTGCAGCGTCCCGTCCGGAAGATCGATCCGTTCGCGGCCGCTGCCTGCCGCCGCGAGGTACCCGCGGGCCACCTCACGCGCCCGTCGATCCACATCTGCCACGCCCGTGCCCCCGGCGATCCGCTCTTCCCAGACCAGCAGTCGGCATCCCGGGCTGACGTCCGGGTGCTCCGATTCCACGACCAGTACCTCGACCACCTCCTCTCCCTCGCGCGCCGCCCGGTCGAGAAACTCCATCGCGTCTGCCGCGTTCATGAGCCCTCCCGCATCCGCCTCAATGCTTCCGGCGTGTCCACGTCGTTCAGCACCCGCGGCTCCACCTCCACCCGTGCGGCCCGTGCGAGGTTCTGGTGCACCACCGAACGTGCGCCATCCGGGAGGTCGTGCTCCAGCAGGTCGCGAAAGAGTGCCCGCCCGAACAGCACCGGGTGACCGTGTCGATCGCCGGAAAACGGCAGCGCGAGGACACCGCCCGAACCCCGGAAGCCCGTGATGAGCGCATCCACGAGAGACGCGCTCACCAGGGGAACGTCGACCGGGCTGACCATCGCCCCCTCCACCGTGGAGGAGAGGACTCGGAGTGCAACCCGCAGAGAGTGGATCTGCTCCGATGCCGGATCCGGGTTCACCGCCACCGCCGCACCCAGCGCGCGCGCCGCCCTCGCCGCCTCCTCGTGCTCGTCGCCGGCGCCCACCACCACCAGCACATTGCCGCATCCACCCTCCAGCATCGCCACCACCAGCCGCTCGAGGAAGCTCGCGCCTGCCAGCTGGAGGAGCGCCTTGGGCGCCCCCATCCGCCGCGAACGTCCCGCGGCGAGGACGACACCGGCGATCGACACAGTGGGGTCTTGCAGGTGGTCGGGAACGGGCCGGAGCGGGCGCCGGGCCCGGAGAAACAGCGAGAGAGAGTGTGCGGTACGATCGTTCGAACGGCACCTGGACTGGATTATCGCACCGCTTGCGGCGCGCGTCAACGGCTACAGACGTTTCCGGCCGGACCGCCCCCCGGCGCGCCGCTCAGGTCGCCGCTCGCCGCCGCCGTCCGCCATCCGAGCTTTGGCAGAGCGCTCTTGAGCGAGTCTCCGGCGGGCGGTAGCTTCTCCGACGACGCGGGCACCGCCGATCTCCCGACCCACGACCGAGGCGCGATGGAAGCTCTGGAGCTGGTACGCTTCAACCTGCTCTCCCCGATCGTCCTGGCCTTCGTGCTCGGTATCGTGGCGACGCTGATCCGGAGCGACCTGAAGTTCCCGGACGAGCTGTACACGGCGCTCTCCATCTTCCTGCTGCTGGCGATCGGTCTCAAGGGTGGCGCGGCTCTCTCGGAGACGCCGCTGGAGGCCTTCTGGCGTCCGGCGCTGGCGACGCTCGGGCTCGGCATCGTGGTGCCGGTGGTCACCTACTTCATCGTGCGGAAGCTGGGGCGGTTCTCCATCGCGGATGCAGCGGCGATGGCGGCGCACTACGGCTCCGTGTCCGCGGTGACCTTCATCGCCTGCATCACCTTCCTGGATACGGCACGGATCCCGTACGAGGGGTTCATGCCCACGCTGGTGGCGATCCTGGAGGTACCGGCGATCGTGGTGGCGCTGCTGATCGCGCGTTTCCAGATCGGCGGGCGCGGCACCTTCGGCGAGGTGCTGCACGAGGTTCTCTCGGGCAAGTCCATCGTTCTCCTGCTGGGAGGTCTGACGATCGGGTATCTCGCCGGCTGGCCCGGCCTGCAGCCGGTACGTCCCTTCTTCGTGGATCTCTTCCATGGAGCGCTGACTCTTTTTCTGCTGGAGATGGGGATGGTGGCCGCGCGCCGGTTCCGCGACCTGCGGAAGGTGGGGATCTTTCTGATCGCCTTCGGGGTGCTGATGCCGGTGGTGCACGGTGCGGTGGGAGTCTGGCTCGGGCTGGTGACGGGGCTCTCTGTGGGCGGTGCGACGGTGCTGGCGGTGCTCGCAGCGAGCGCGAGCTACATCGCAGCCCCGGCCGCCGTTCGAATCGCGCTGCCCGAGGCGAACCCGGGCTACTATCTGACAGGCGCTCTGGCGATCACCTTCCCCTTCAACCTGACCGTCGGGATCCCGCTCTACTACGCGATGGCGCAGTGGGCGTACACCTGAGGGACGAGCCGAGATGAACACGACGCATCTGAAAAAGGTGACGATCATCGCGGAGGCGGTCCTCGAGGACCGGCTGATCCGCGAGGTACGGGAGCTGGGCTCGCGCGGGTACACCCTCACGGAGGTGCGCGGGGAGGGCTCACGCGGCGTTCGAGCGAGCGAGTTGGGAGGGAAGAACGTGCAGCTGGAGCTGCTGGTCGGGCCGGATGTCGCGGACCGCCTGCTCGAGCACCTCGCCACTCACTACTTCGAGCACTACGCGGTGGTCGCCTACGTGGTGGACGTGGCGGTGGTGCGAGGGGAGCGCTACGTCTGAGTACCCCGACACGCTCCACCGGCGCCGTCACGGCGATGCGGCGCGCAACGTTGCTCGCGACCCTACTCCTCGTGGCCGGGTGCATGCCGGTGGTGACCCACGGGCCGCGCGTGGAGCAGGGGCTCTGGACCGGCTCCACCGGGAGCCTGCGCCTCGGCTCCATGCTCCAGGAAGAGGTGGAGGCGCTCGGCACCTCCTTCGCCGTCCGGCCGCCCAACGGCTTCTTCGCCCGCTACGGGTGGCCCGGTGCGGACGGCGCACCGGGCATGCTCGTGGGGCTCCACCTCCCGTTCGCCATACCGCTCTCGGTGGTTCAGCCGGAGCTGGATGCATACGTCCAGCTCACCCCGGGCGAGGAGCTGCGTTACGCGGCCGGCGGCGGCATGCTCGCCTCCCCCGCTCACCTGATGCCGTACGTGCAGGCGGGAAGCTCCTTCAGCGAGCGGACCAGCTGGTACACGACGCAGGGGGTGGCGGTGCACGGCTGGGCCGGCAACGGTCCGCGCGCGCTGCTGTGGACGCCGGCCCTCACCTGGCGCAAATCACGGCTTGAGCAGACGGCGCTGCACCGCCGGCGCAGCGCCACCCACTACTTCGTGCAGGCGGTGATCGGCCGGGAGTGGGTGGAGGAGCCCGGCGCCCCTACCGAGGTGCGGCGCATCCGCTTCCTGCTGCTCGGCATCACCACCGAGGCCTCGGGGCTGCCGTCCATCCCGAGGCTGGACCTCCCGGGCCGGTAGTGCGGGAGCGCTCGCGCGGAGCCGCTTGCAGGCTTCCGACCCGGCCGGACGATGCGGCGGCGTGTCTCCTGCGCGTCCGGCACGATGGCCCGCCCATCGAGCCGGCACGCGCCCGGTAGGCCCAAACCGTTGACTCCCATAGATTTCACGCCTAGCATGGGTGTACCGGGCCCTGCTTCCGTCCCGTACCCGGCCGAGGTGCCGATGAAAGAGCTGGTCACGCTGCAGGTGAACGGCGAGCGCTGCGAGGCCGCCGTACCCACACACTTCACGCTGCTGGAGAGCCTGCGCTACGTGCTGGGGCTCACCGGCTCGAAGCAGGGGTGCGACAAGGGCGACTGCGGCGCCTGCACCGTCTGGCTGGACGGCCGCCCCACCCTCTCCTGCATCACCCCGGTCTTCGAGGCGATCGGCCACGAGGTGCGCACCGTGGAGGGGCTCGCGGGCTTCCGCACGCCGCCCGGCGTTCCACACCCGCTGCAGGACGCGTTCGACCTCTGCGGCGCGGCACAGTGCGGGTTCTGCACTCCGGGTATCCTGATGAGCGCCGCTGCGCTGCTCGAGGAGAACACCGGCCCCACCCGGGACGAGATCCGCGAGGCGCTGGCCGGCAACCTCTGCCGCTGCACCGGCTACACCAAGATCCTCGACGCGGTGGAGATGGCGGCGGAGCGACTGCGCGTGCAGGGCACCGGATCTACCGCATCCGCGGCTCACCCCGGACAGCGAGGAACCGATGACAGCTGATCGGGACGGCGCCGGAGAGACCTGCGCGGGCGGCCCGGTGGACCCGCAGGTTCCGGTGGACCACACCTCCGCGCGAGGCGGCGTTCCGCTGGACCAGCCGGAAGTCGCCGCTTCCGGCGTACCCGTGGAGGACCACGATCGCTCCCACCTCGACGAGCCGATCCCCCTCCACGGCAGGCGGGAAGACCAGCCGCGGGACCTGAAGGTGATCGGTACGCGGCAGCGCAAGACCGACGGCCTCGCCAAGAGCACCGGCCGCGCCCGCTACACCGACGACATCACCCTGCCGGGAATGCTGCACGGCAAGATCCTCCGCTCACCGCACCCGCACGCCCGCATCCTCTCCATCGACACCTCCGCAGCGCAGGCGCTCCCCGGCGTGCACGCCGTCGTGACGGGCGCGGAGATGCCCACGCCCTTCGGCATCATCGTCTGGACGCCGGACGAGCACGCGCTGGCTCTGGACCGCGTCCGCTACATCGGCGACGCGGTCGCCGCCGTCGCCGCGGTGGACGAGGAGACGGCGAACCGGGCCGCTGGAGCTGATCCACGTCGAGTACGAGGTGCTGGAGCCGATCCTGGACCCGCACGAGGCCGTGCGCCGCACCGACGTGCAGATCCACGAGGCGAAGAAGGCCGGGCACAACGGCAACATCAGCAAGATGGTGGAGCTGGAGTTCGGCGACGTGGAGAGCGGGCTGCGCAGGCTCGGACGTGGTGGTCGAGGGCGATTACTTCTTCGAGGGCACCACGCACGCGCCCATCGAGCCGCACTGCGCCATCGGCCAGTGGGAGGAGGGAGGCGCGCCCGCCGGGCGACTCACCGTCTGGTCGTCCACGCAGGTGCCGCACTACCTGCACCGCGAGCTGGCCCGCGTGCTGGAGCTGGATCCCGCCAAGGTCCGCGTGATCCAGCCGCCGGTCGGCGGCGGGTTCGGCGGCAAGAGCGAGCCGTTCGACCTCGAGTTCTGCGTCGCGCAGCCTGGCGATGAAGACGGGCCGCCCGGTGAAGATCCTGTACACCCGCGAGGAGGTCTTCTACGCCCACCGCGGCCGGCACCCGATGCACATGCACTACCGCGTCGGCGCCACGGCGCAGGGCGAGCTGCGCGCGGTGGACGCGCAAGACGCTGCTCGACGGCGGCGCCTACTCGTCGTTCGGGCTGGTCACCACCTACTACTCGGGCCAGCTGCTCACCGCGCCGTACCGGATCCCGGCGTACCGCTTCGACTCCACCCGCGTCTTCACCAACAAGCCGGCGTGCGGGCCCAAGCGCGGGCACGGCAGCGTGCAGCCGCGCTTCGCCTTCGAGGTCACGCTCGACAAGCTGGCGGAGCGGCTCGGCATCGACCCCATCGAGCTGCGGCGCCGCAACTTCATGGGCGAGATGACCCGCACGGTGAACGAGCTGCGCGTCACCTCCAACGGCTTCCTGGAGTGCCTCGACGCGGTGGAGCGCGCCAGCGACTGGAAGCGCAAGCGCCGCCAGCTGCCCTACGGCCGCGGGCTCGGGCGTCGCCGGGAGCTGCTACATCTCCGGCACCAACTACCCGATCTACCCGAACCAGATGCCGCAGAGCGCGGTGCAGCTGCAGGTCGACCGCTCGGGCCGCGTCACCGTCTTCTCCGGCGCCTCGGACATCGGCCAGGGCTCCGACTCGATGGTCGCGTACGTCGTCTGCGAGGAGCTCGGCGTGCCGCTGGACTACGTGCGCGTGCTCGCATCGGACACCGACCTCACGCCGGTGGACCTCGGCGCGTACTCCTCGCGCGTCACCTTCATGGTCGGCAACGCCTGCCTGGACGCCGCGCGGAAGCTGAAGCGGCTGGTGCAGGAGGCGGTCGCCGAGGAGTGGGGGGTCTCCGCCGGCCGGGTGCTGCTGGCGGGCGGCCGCGCGATGGACGCGCACGGATACCGGCCGCAACATCCCGATCCGTGAAGCCTTCAACCTGGCCGAGGCGAAGTCACGGCACGCTCGGCTCGGTGGGCTGGTACCACACCCCCACCGACGTGCACGGCGAGTACCGCGGCGGCACCATCGGCGCCTCGCCCGCCTACTCCTTCACCGCGCACGTGGCGGAGGTCGAGGTGGATCCGGAGACCGGCTTCGTCGAGGTGCAGAGCATCTGGGTCGCGCACGACTGCGGGCGCGCGCTGAACCCCGCCATCGTCGAGGGGCAGATGGAGGGCTCCGCCTACATGGGCTTCGCCGAGGCGCTGATGGAGGAGCACGTCTTCAAGGACGCCGACCACGGGCGCGCCGGGCTGCACAACGCGCCGTCGCTGCTCGACTACCGGATCCCCACTTCGCTGGACACGCCGGAGCTGCACTCCCTGATCGTCGAGTCCATCGATCCGGAAGGCCCGTACGGCGCCAAGGAGGCCGGCGAGGGGCCGCTGCACCCGTCCATCCCCGCGATCGCCAACGCCATCTACGACGCGGTCGGGATCCGCATGGATTCGCTCCCCTTCTCGCCGCCCCGCGTCTGGCGTGCCCTGCGCGAAGCGGAAGCGAGAGCGCAACAGCGGGAGGCCGCGGACTGAGAAGGGGCAATTTTGAATTGTGAATGTTGAACTGTGTTGAACTGTGAATTGCGCGTGGGGGTTCCGGCTCGGCATCAGTGGGCCGATGCCGCAGCGCAGCGGAGGGATCGCGCCAGCGGCGGCCGAGGGGGGCTGAATCTTGCGGAAGAAGCAGGCAGGAGGCCCACAATTCAACCTTCACAATTCAAAATTCAAAATTCGTCCACCCCCTTCCGCCTGCCCATCTTCCCGCTCCCGGTGGTGCTCTTTCCGGGGGCGCCGATGCCGTTGCACATCTTCGAGTCGCGGTACCGACAGATGGTGGCGCACTGCGTGGAGGGCGATGGGAGGTTCGGGCTGGTGTACCACGACCCGGATCGGGAAGGGCCGTTCGACGTGGATGAAGCGCGGGTCGGGTGCATCGCGGAGATCGTACAGTTCGACCCGCTGCCGGACGGCCGCTCGACGGTGCTGCTTCGCGGCATCGAGCGCTTCCGGCTCCTGGACGGAATCGAGTCCGGCACCCTCTACCACGAGGGGCTGGTGGAGACGGTGCCGGACATCGATGCGGAGAACGGCTCGCTCGCCGAACGGTGTCGGGCATCGGCCGAGCTGTTCCACCGCGTGCTGGAGCACATCTCCCGGCAGCCGCAGCCGCCGCCCCCGCTGGACCGGGAGGAGCCACTCTCCTTCCAGCTGGCGCAGTGGATCCGCATCGATCCCAGCTGGCAGCAGCGGCTCCTGGAGACACGGTCCGAGCGCGAGCGGCTGGACCTGATCGACGACCTGCTCCACCAGACGCTTGAATCGGAAGTGTGAGCATGGCCGCCAACGCCGGCGGGCCAATGGAATCATCAACGTTACGGATGGCAATCGAAATGTCCCTGACACGACGCGACATGCTCCGCGACTCGGTGGCCGCGGTGGCCGCCATGCTCGTCCCGATCCCGCTCGCCGCATGCCGCGGAGCGCCGCCCGAGGCGGATCCCGATGCGCTCCCCGGAACCGGGCCGGTGGACGCTGCCGCGTACGACCCACCCGCTGCCGAGGATGCGGAGCGCTTTCGCTCCTGGGTCTCCACCCTGCGCGACGAGGGGATGGCGGACAGGTCGGTGCCGCTCGGGCTCGCGGCCGCGCGGGTCGGGGAGCTCGCCATCGGCACGCCGTACGAGGCGTTCACACTGGAAGCGTACCTGCGCGCGGGCGAGAGCCCGATGCGCACGGAGCCGCTGACCCTCTCCCTCACCCGGTTCGACTGCGTGAGCCTGGTCGAGAGCTGTCTTGCCGTGGCGCGCGTCGCGCGTGCGGACGGCGACGCCACCTGGGCGGCGTACGCGCGGGAGATGGAGCGGATGCGTTATCGCGGGGGTGTCCGCGCCGGCTACGTCAGCCGTCTCCACTACTTCAGCGAATGGCTCAGCGATGGTGAGCGGCGCGGACTGCAGCAGGACCTCGGCGCCGAGCTCGGAGGCCAGCCGGACGATCGGCCGCTCCGTTTCATGTCCAGCAACCCGGACAGCTACCCCGCTCTCGCCGAGCGCAGTGTGCTGGAGGAGATCGCGGAGATCGAGCGCGGTCTGGATCGATCGCCGCGCCTGGTGGTACCGCGTGACCGGATCCCGCAGGCCGACCGGGGAATCCAGACCGGCGACGTGCTTGCCTTCGCCACCAGCATCGAGGGGCTGGACGTAACGCACTCCGCCTTCGCCTACCGAGACGAGGGCGGGGTGCTGCGCGTTCTCCATGCACCGCTCTCCGGCGGCGTGGTGGAGATTACCCGGAGCACCCTCGCCCAGTACGTTGCCGCGATCCGTAGATCCACGGGGATCCTGGTCTCGCGTCCGATCGGTTAGTCACTCTCTTTCACGTTTGCCCGCGAATCACGGCGGCCCCCGTAATCGGAGGCCGCCGTTTCGTTTGAGATGCTCTTGCGGGCAGGCGGCGAGACCGTATTGTTCTCAAATGCAGCAATCGGCGCATCTGCCGCGCCCACGCTGTGTTCCACGCTCCTCGGGTGGTCGAAGAGAGCATCTCGAGGGGCTGAATTCCTCCCGTACTGGAGATCCCCAGATGTACCTGTCCAGTTTGTGCCGGTCCCTCGGGGTCGTAGCTCTCCTGTGTCTCGCGGTGGCGGCGCTCGCCGTTCCCGCGGTGGCCCAGGAGTCGTATACGATCCAGGGCAGGGTCGTGGACGCCATGACCCAGCAACCGCTGTCCAACGTGTCGGTGACGCTGCGTGGCACGCAGATCGGCACGCTGACCAACAATGAAGGTCGCTTCAACCTGATCGCTCGCCTGTTGCCGGGTGCGCACACCGTGCGCTTCTCTCTGATCGGCCGCGGCGAGGCCACACGCCCGCTGACCCTCGGGGCGGAGCGCACCGTGCAGGTCGGTGAGGTGCAGCTGCAGCCGAGTGCCGTGCAGCTCGACGAGATCATCGTCACCGGTACCGGCGCACCGACCGAGCGCCGCGCGCTCGGCAACACGGTCGCCACCGTGTCTGGCGACGAGGTGAACCAGGCGCCCGGCGCGCAGTCCGTCGACAAGGCGCTGCAGGGCCGTATCGCAGGGGCCGTCATCAGCCAGAACAACGGTCAGCCCGGCGGCGGCGTGAGCATCCGTCTGCGCGGCACCAGCTCGATCCTGGGCGGCGCCGAGCCGCTGATCGTGATCGACGGCGTGATCATCGACAACAACTCGTCGGCACTTGTGGGCCTCGGCGCGAACGCGACCTACAGCGGCGCCGCCCTGACCAACGCGCTCACCGACATCGCGCCGAGCGACATCGAGCGCGTAGAGGTGATCAAGGGCGCGGCCGCAGCGGCGCTGTACGGCTCTCGCGCCAACAACGGTGTGATCCAGATCTTCACGCGTCGTGGGCAGCAGGGTCGCCCGCAGGTGACCTTCCGCTCCGAGCTTTCGACGAGCGAGGCACCGAACCGCTTCCAGCTCAACGAGTCGCCGGTTGCCGGTCGTGGCGACGTGGCGTACGGCGGGGCGTCCGCGATCGGCGTGCCGGTGACGCGCTACCTGTACCAGGACCAGATTTTCCAGCGCGGCAACGCGGTCACCAATAACCTGGCCGTTTCCGGCGGCACCGAGGGGACCACGTACCACGCCTCGGCCAACTGGCGCAACGAGAGCGGGATCGTGCGCGGGACCGGTCTTTCCAACGTGAACGTTCGCGGCAGCGTGGGGCAGCGCCTCAACGACTGGCTGGACGTCACGCTGAGCGGCAACTACATCCAGCGCAACGGCAACTACATGCCGGAGGGCGAGCAGACGCAGGGTGTGATCACCGCCCTGATCTTCACGCCGACCACCTGGAACCCCGGGTTCGACGAGACCATCGGCCGCTACCGCTACAATCCGCTGATCGGGACCAACCCGTTCGACGTGATGGAGAACTGGCGCGCGGAACAGGACGTGAACCGCTTCGTCGGGAGCTTCACGGCGAGTCTGACACCGCTTCCGAACGTTACTGTCAACTACCTGTTCGGGTTCGATCGCGGTTCCGAGCACTTCAACTACTACATCCCGATCCGCGCGACGGGGGCCGGTTTCGGCGGCTCGGTGCAGAACCCGGTGCGGGACATCCAGCGCTACAACAACGACCTGACGGCGACGCACGACATCGAGGTCAACCCGATGATCCGTGCGACCACGACGATCGGATTCCGGCAGACCCGCGACTGGACCAACATCGTGCGTGCAGCGGCGAGCGATCTTCCGCCGGGGCAGAGCACGGTCGGTGGCGCCACGCAGTCGGCTTCGCAGGGGATCACCGAGCTGCGGACGCTCGGCGGCTTCGTCCAGGAGCGGATTGGACTCAACAACCGGATCTTCATCACCGGCGCGATGAACCTGGAGGCGTCGTCCGCCTTCGGTGAGGACGAGCGCTGGCAGTTCTTCCCGCGCCTGGGCGCGTCGTGGGTCGTGCACGAGGAGCCGTTCTGGGACCGGTTCCCGGCCGCCGGCGCGGTGAGCTCGCTTCGCCTGCGTGGTTCCTACGGGCAGACCGGCGGTCAGCCGCCGACGGTGTGGGACCGATTCGACAACTACGTGAACGTGGCGCGCGGCGGCCGGGCCGGCCTGGTGCCGAGCGCCATCGCCGGGAACCCCGGGCTGCGGCCGGAGCGCCAGCGTGAGTACGAAGGCGGCTTCGAGCTCGGACTCTTCCGCGATCGCGCCTCCATCGACTTCACCTACTACGACCAGCTGACCAGCGACCTGGTTCTCGCGGTGCAGATGCCGCGCAGCTCCGGGTACAACTCGCAGTTTCGCAATGTGGGCGAGCTCTCCAACAAGGGAATCGAGCTGGCGGTCAACACCATCAACATCGATCGCCCGGGACTGAACTGGACCAGCCGTCTCTCCTACGGCCGCAACCGGGAGCGCGTCGAGCGCCTCGCCGCCCAGTCGGACACGCTCATCTTCGGCTACTTCAACGCGGTGATGGTCGGCCAGCCTGTCGGCGTCTTCTACGGCACCTACTACCCGCGCGACGCGCAGGGCAACCGGATCATCGCCGGAGCCCGCTCCGGCAGCGCCATCGTACCCGGCACTGAGGGACTGATCCCGAGCCGGGCGCGCGGCATCAATCCGCTCACGGGTGATTCCACGGTCTTCCTGCGGCAGATTCTCGGCAGCCCGATTCCGGACTTCACGCTGGCGTTCAGCAACGATGTCACGGTGGCCGACAACCTGACGCTCAGCTTCCTGCTGGACGGCCGGTTCGGCAACGAGATCGCCAACTTCTCACGGCGCATCTCCGAGTACTTCGGCGCCGGTCGCGCCAACGAGACGGAGCAGTGCGTGACGGCGACGATGTGTCCAATGACACTCAACCCGGAGCGACACAACCTCTTCGAGGAGTTCGTGGAGGATGGTAGCTTCGTGAAGCTCCGCGAGGCGGCGATCCGCTACCAGCTCCCGACCAACATGGCGCGTCGCTTCGGAGCGGGGGGTCTCTCGGTGAACCTGACCGGGCGGAACCTGCACACCTGGACCAACTACTCGGGAATCGATCCCGAGGTGAACCTGTTCTCCGCGAACACGGTCGCCCGTGGCACGGAGTTCGGCACCTCACCGATCCCGCGCGTGTTCTCCGTCGGCATCACCGCCAACTTCTGAGGAGACATGCGATTCAGCGACAACAACCCCACGCGAACCGGAGCCCGCTCCATGCGAATCCGTGCCGGCCTCGCCCTGCTCGCGCTCTCGGTGACGGCCGCCGGGTGCGATACGAGCCTGGACGTCGTCAACCCCAATGCCCCGGTCGAGACCGAGGTGCTCTCGAGCGTCGACGCGATGCTCGCATTTTCCATCGGCATGCAGGACCAGTTCGCCACCTCGGTCCTCATCTACAGCCGCGCTCCGGCGCTGGTGACGGATGAGTGGGGTGTGCGGACGCAGGCTCTGCTGGCCGATCGCTCCCTGTACGTCCCGACGTTCGCGATCGATCCGGCGTACGGCGTGGTCTCCGACCCGTACTATGTGACATACAGGGTCGCTCGTTCGGCCAACCTGATCATGTCCAGCGTCGGCAACCTTCCGCTCGCGCCGTCGCTGCAGTCCGCCCTAACCGCCAACGCCAAGCTGTTCAAGGCGATGGCCCTGGGCATGGCGGCGCAGCAGTACGAGCGGCTCCCGCTCGATGCGGATATCAACGGCGCGGTGCCCGTTCCCCGGGCGCAGGTGTTCACTGAGGTCATCCGACTGCTGGAGTCGGCGCGCGGGGACATCCTGAACGTCCCGGATAACGACCCTGGGATGGTAACCTTCCGCGCGCGTGCGACCACACCCAACTTCGATCTCCGCAACAGCATCGAGGCGATGCTGGCGCGCTACAATCTGATCGTGGGGCAGAATCAGCAGGCGCTGGATGCGGCGAACCGGGTGAACCTGGCGTCCATTTCGCGTTTCGACTATCCGTCGCCGACGCGCAACCCGATCAACAACTACTCCACCGGGCTGAACTACGTCATGCCCCTTCGCACCTTCGCCGATTCGGCCGAAGCAGGCGATGGACGCGTCCGGTACTGGGTGAATCCCGACACGGCACAGGTGGTGGGTGACCCACCAACGGCTGTGATGCTGCCGTTCCGCATGTTCGGCCTGCCGTCTGACCCGTTCTACGTGTACCTTCCGGGCGAGATCATGCTGATCAGGGCGGAAGCGCTCGCCCGGCTGAACAACCTTCCAGCCGCGCGTGCGCAGATCAACATGGTCCGCACCAAGACGGCTTCGGCGGGTCTCCCGGGTGCGAACCTGCCGGCGCTCACCGCCGAGCAGCTTCCGGACCAGACCTCCATCCTGCGGCAGATCGGCTACGAGCGGCGGTACGAGCTCTTCTCCCAGGGCCTGCGCTGGGAGGACCTGCGGCGCCTGGGCACGATCCTCGGCATCCAGCCGAAGAACCAGTTCCTGCCCTTCCCGGATTCGGAGTGCCGGACCAACCCGAACGCCGGGTGCTGATCGCGGGTTGATCGGCAGATGTTGAATCAGAGAGGGAGCGCACCGGCAGTGCGCTCCCTCTCTGATTTGCGGTGGTACCGGCGCTGGGTATCAGCCCACATCCTCCGGGTAACGGGCGCCCGCGTCCGCCATGCGCTCCAGCCTGGGGATCCCCACGGACGCGAGGGAGCGGACGGCATCTTCCACCTCCGCCGGAACCCGATCGATTGCTTCGGCCACGGGAAAGCGCACTTCCGGGTCCTGGTCGAGCAGTGCGACGGCATCGAACGGATCGCCCAGTGCGCGCCCGGGCGTCAGCGTCCACCCGTGCCCCCTCCGGGGCGCCCAGAGCGTGTGCAGCTGGAAATCTCCGTACGGTTCCTCGATGGGGCGGGAGGTGTCCGGAAGCAGGTCGCGCGTGGCCCAGACGCAGTCGATCTGGAAGTCGTCGAAGTGGCGACTGACGTTCAGCAGCACGAAGAAGCAGCGATCCGGTCCGCGTCGCCAGCGGAAGCAGCGCCACCCGGGAGGGATGACGGATTCGGTGTCCGGCTCGAAATCGGGCAGCACGCGCAGCAGTTCACGCTCGAACTCGGCGCGGAGACGTCTGGCGATGGGCGATCTCAACGAGGGCTCCTTCAGGTCAGGACGTCTGTGCGAGTCGGGCGGAGACGCCGGTACTTGTCCCTGTATTGTACGTGGATGAGACGGGTGCCGCGACCTGCCAGGGCGGCGTTCTCGCGCATTCCATGACCCAGTGCCTTCCGTGTTCCATCTCACCGGTGCCGCGCCACGCTCCCGCGGCGCGCCGACTCCGACACAGCTTCGTTTGACGGCCGCCCCGGGCAGCGGTAGCCTTGTGGGCACCTGACGCGCCGGCCGCCGGGGGGCGGTCGGGGACCACAACTTCCATCGAAGTCATGACTCCGGAATACGGCGCCTTCGCGCTGCTCTGCCTTACCTCGCTGCTGGCGATCATCAACCCGCTCAGCGCGACGCCGATGTACCTCGCGCTCACCGACGGGTACACCGCCGAGCACCGGCGCCGCACCGTACGCAGCGCGGTGCTCACCGCCTTCGCAGTCCTGCTCGTATTCGCGCTGCTCGGCGGCACCATCTTCCAGCTATTCGGGATCACCATTCACGCCTTCCGCATCGCCGGCGGGGTGATCTTCTTCGGCATCGGGATGGACATGCTCCAGGCCAAGCGATCCCGAGTGAAGACGACCGAGGAAGAGGAGCGCGAGGGGATGACCAAGGAGGAGGTGGGCGTCACCCCGCTCGGTATCCCCATGATCACCGGCCCGGGGGCGATCACCACCGTCATGGTGCTGATGACACAGGCGCGTGACGCGGTTTTCGTGGGGATCCTCTTTTCGGCGGTGCTGATCGTTCTCGCGCTCACCTTCATCGTCCTGTCCGCCGCACCCCGCGTGGTCGGCTTCTTCGGGCAGACGGGGCTCAACGTGATGACGCGCATCATGGGTCTTCTGGTCACCGTGATCGCGGTGCAGTTCATCGTGGACGGGAGTCGTCCGATCCTGACGGACGTGATCCGGCAGGCGGTGCAGTGAGCAGGTCCCGCCCCATGCGGTGGATTGCGTGCAGAAGCGCTGCGGCTCCCACGCCCGAGCCGCGCCTGATGAACCGCATCCGGAGCCAGCGTTGACGCTCGATCTCGTGTTGTTCCTGGTGGGTCTCGTCGGGCTCTACTTCGGCTCAGAGTGGCTGGTGGAGGGGGCCGGCAGGCTCGCCGTCTCCTTCGGGATCAGCTCCTTCGTCGTGGGGCTCACCGTGGTGGCGTTCGGCACCTCGGCACCCGAGCTGGTGGTGAGCGGACTGGCCGCCTTTCGGGGTAACGGCGCGCTGGCGATCGGCAACGTGGTGGGCTCCAACATCGCGAACATCGCTCTGATCCTCGGCATCGCGGCTCTGGTGCGCCCGATCCGGGTGGAGCGCACGCTGATCGTCCGGGACGTGCCGATCATGATCGGCTTCACCCTGCTCTTCGCCGTCCTCGCCCGCAATGGGCTGCTGGGGCGGTGGGAAGCCGGATTCCTGCTCGTGCTCTTCGCCGCTTACATGGGACACGTGGTTGTGGATGCGCGGAAGAACCCGAGCGCCATCCGGTCTCTGGACGATCTCGAGGTCGGCCGCTCCAACCGCAGGCGTGACCTGCTCCTCACCATCGGCGGCATCGTCATCCTGGCCGGCGGCGCGCAGCTGCTGGTGGGCTCCGCCATCTCCATCGCCCGCGTCTTCGGCGTTTCGGAGGTGATCATCGGGCTGACGCTGGTGGCGTTCGGCACGTCCGTGCCGGAGCTCGCCGCGTCCGTGACTGCCGCCCGCCGTGGCGAGGGGCAGCTGGTGATCGGAAACATCGTGGGATCCAACATCTTCAACATCACCCTCATCCTGGGCGTCGCGGGGCTGATCCGACCCCTCCCGGTCGATCGTGCAGTGCTGGCGTTCGACACCCCGTTGATGATCGTGCTCAGCCTCCTGCTGCTCCCCTTCGTCTACACAAGCCGCACGATTCACAGCGGCGAGGGAGCAGCGCTGCTGGCCATCTACGTCGCGTTCATTGCGTGGACCGTGCTGATGTAGGTTCGATGTGCGATGTTCGATGTGCGATGTTCGATGTTCGATGTTCGATGTTCGATGTGCGATATGCGAGGTTCGAGGTTCGATATGCGAGGACACTCCGGAGTTTCATCGATGCAGCCACCCCTGATCCTCGGGCACCGCGGCGCTCCGCGCGAACTTCCGGAGAACACCATCGCCTCCTTCGAGGCGGCGGTGCAGCAGGGTGCGCACGGGGTGGAGCTCGACGTGCAGCGGACCCGCGACGGCGTACCGGTGGTGATCCATGACCCGACGCTGGAGCGCACCACGGACGGACGCGGGGAGATCGGGCTCCTGCCGTGGAGCGAACTGGGGGCAGTCAGGTCGGGCGGTGAGCCGATTCCGTCGCTGGAGCAGGCGGTGGAGTGGGCGCGCTCGGCGGGCGCCGTGCTCAACGTGGAGATCAAGGCCCGCGACGTGGAGGAGCGGACGCTGGAGGCGCTGTCGGCCGGCGGGATGCTGCAACGCACCATCCTCTCCTCATTCCACCCGGAGATCGTGGCCCGGGTGGGGCGGCTCTCCCCGCACTCCTGCCGTTACCTGCTGTCGGAGCGGTGGGGGGAACGTACCCTCGAGGAGGTGCGCGACGCGGATGCGGAGGGGCTCTGCCTGCGGGTGGATGCCGCCTCCCCGCTCGCCCTCGAGGTGCTCGCCGCCAGCGCGGTCCCGGTGATCGTCTGGACTGTGGATGACCCGCCCCGCATCGCCGAGTTGCTCCGCACCGGCGTACGCGGCATCATCACCAACACCCCCGGCGTGGCCGTCCGGGTGGCGGACGAGCTCGGGCTGCTCCGCGGCGATCCCTGGTGGCGTCGCAACGCCTGACCCGCTCGTGGCGCGCGCCTTGCCACCGCGGGTGCGTTTCTGCCGCCGGTGGGCGGCCTCCGATCCAACCGGTCTCAGAATGATGATCAGCTTCGCACTGGCCGCTCTGCTGGCTCAGGTCCCCGTCGCCGCCCAGCAGGCGGACACCATACCCGTGACAGTGGATACTCTCCCGGCACCGGCACCGATTTTCGACTCTCGGGCGACCCAGGAGCTGGTGCGCCGGGCGGTGACCAACTCCGCCGCGGTACCCGCCGAGCTGCTCGACTACCGGGCGACGGTGCGCTCCTCGCTCTATCTCACGCTGGCTCCGGACACCGCGGCAGGGGGCGATCTTCCCGCCACGGTGGATGAGCTGGTCTCCGACGTCCGCTGGAACCGGCAGGGCACGCTGCACCAGACGGTGCGCGGGCACCGCACGCGGGTGCTGGTGCCGATCCCGTACACGCTCGCCACCATCATGCAGCAGCCGTGGGTGGTGCCACACCTGTACGGCAGCGCGATCTTCACTCCCTTCGCCGGGCCGCAGGCCGTGAACCCGTTCGGTGCGCGGGGGCCGGAGTTCTACACGTACGAGGCGGACGATCCGATCCGGCTGCGGGTGCAGAACCAGCTGGTGACGCTGGTCCCCATCTCGGTACGGCCGCAGTTCATCCCGCAGGATCCCCAGACGGTGGTGGTGCTCGGCACCTTCTACATCGATCAGGACCGGGCGGCGGTGGCGCAGGCGCGTTACGGCTTCGCGGGCGGGCGCGGTGACCTGCCTCGCACGCTCGGCAGCCTCGAGACCTATCTGGAGCTGGAGAACGGCCTGTGGGAGGGGCGATTCTGGCTCCCGTTCCGGCAGCGTCGGGAGATCTTCTTCAACTCGCCGCTTCTGGGTGGCGGCGTGGCCGCGCGCGTGGTGAACAACTTCACCGACTTCGACCTCAACACCGGGTGGTTCGCCACCGGGGGCGAGCGCGTGCAGCTGATCTGGCAGACAGAGCCGGCGCGCGAGGTATTCGCCGGCTGGGAGCAGTCGGTGGGCGACGACGCGGGGCTCTACTCCACGCGTGACTTCGCCGATCTGCGGCTGGCGATCGCGACCGAAGCGGGCGGACCGCCGCGGACGCGCGCTCAGATCCACTACGACCGCGGCAATCACCTCTTCCGCTTCAACCGGGTGGAGGGGCCGTATCTCGGGATCGGCGGACGCATCGTGCCACCGGACCCGCTGCGCAATCGGCGTGAGCTCTATGCGACGCTCGGGTGGGCCTTTGCGGAGGGTACGCCCCGCGGCGAGGTGAGCGCGCGCTTCGGTGCGGCGGCGGCCCCCAATCCGGGGAGGCTGAGCGACCGGGGCGCCGAGATCACCGCCTTCCGTCGCCTGATGGACATCCAGCCGTTCCGCCCCACCTACGGCTGGGACTGGATCTACACCCTGCCCGCGGTGCTCTGGGGCTCCGATGTGCGGGATTACTACGATGTCATGGGCGCCGAGGGGTCACTGAGCGGCCGGCACGGGAGATGGAACGGACGGGTGGGGATTCGTGCGGAGCGGCACGATTCAGTGCAGGTGAACACCACTCGCTTCCTCTTCGGAACGGCGGGAGATTTCGGTCCGCTCGCCAGCATCGAACCGGGCACTCATGCCGCGGTGGAGGCCGGGGTCGGCTACTCCTTCGGCCCCGGCGCCTTCGGGATGGGCAACAGCACCATCCTGCGGGGCGACGCCGAGCTGGGGTTCGCGGACTTCGGCTTCACCCGGTTGACCGGCCTTCTCAGCGCCCGCTTCAACCTGGGTCCCGTCACCCTGGCAACCCGCACGGATGCCGGACATGCGATGGGCGGGGTACCACCCCAGAAGCTCTTCCGCTTCGGCTCGCTCGAGGGTCTTCGCGGGTACGAGCCGAACGAGTTTGGTGGGTCCACGGCGGTGCTCACCCGGGGGCGGTTCCTCGTCGGGTTGCCGCCGCGCACGACCCAGCCGATCGCCCGCGTCGGCATGTTCCTGGTGCCCCCGCTCCGTCCCTCCCTGGTACTTCTCGGGGAGAGTGGATGGACCTGGATCGCGGAGGAGCTGGAGGATGAGCTGACCCGGCTGCGCGCGCGGCCGACCGAGGGCGCGCGGACCTCGCTGGGCTATGGCATGAGCTTTCTGGACGATGCCATCACCATCGAACGGCTGCACCCCGTGGGAGACGATGAAGAGCAGCGCCGCCCCCGCTGGTACGTGGGACTCACCTACTGGTACTGAGAGGGGTCCCTTCCTTGCATCCGTCATCGGTCGCCAGGAAGACCCAAAACACACGACGCGGAGAAGCGAAATGTCCTCGATCAACCGCCCGCTCGCGGGACCGATCCTCGTGCACGACCTGGAAGAGCGGCTGAGCGAGCTGCGCGGAGAGGAGTCGTACACGCGCACCGGCCGGGCCGGCCGCACCCTCGCCAAGGCGGGCCGCTTTCGCCTGCTCCTGGTGGCCATGCGCGACGGCAACCAGATCGGAACCCATCAGGCGGAGAGCCCGATGACGCTGCACGTGATCGCTGGCGGGATCGGTTACCGCGCAGCCGGCGAGGACCACGAGCTTCACCAGGGGCAGGTACTCTTCTTCGGCCCCGGCGACGCCCACGACATCACGGCGACCGGGGAGACGGCGCTGCTGATCACCATCTCCGCCATCGGCGACGACTTCGACCAGCCGCAGGGCAGCGACACCGACCCACCCCGCCACTGATCCGGCTTGCCGGGGGGGCGGCGGCCGTCTAGCTTCGCAGCTGGTCGCATCTCCCTCCCCCCGCTGCTCATCCCGATCGTGAGACCACAGCGCCACTCCGCCATTCTGGACCTCGTACGCGGCAACCGGGTCCACTCCCAGGAGGTGCTCCGGGAGCTTCTCGGCGAGCGCGGCATCGAGGTGGCACAGGCGACCCTCTCCCGCGACATCCGCGAGCTCGGCCTCATCAAGGTGCCGGACGAGGAGGGCGGCTCCGTCTACACCGTCCCGGCACACGTCACGGATCCCACGCCCACACTTTCGCGCCTCCTCCCCACCCTCTACATCGGCGCGGACGGTGTGGACAACCTCCTCGTCATCAAGACGCTCACCGGCGGCGCACAACCGGTAGCCGTCGCGATCGATTGGGAGGAGTGGCCCGAAGTGGTGGGCACCATCGCCGGCGACGACACCATCCTCCTCATCCTCCGCAAGAAATCTCAGCTACCGGCCATCACCGCACGGCTGGAGCAGCTCGCCGGGATCTGAGGGGCCCGGGCGCGAACCGCTCCTCCGCCGCGGTTCCCCGTCGTTCGGGGTTCGGCCCGGGCTGATCAGGATCCCATCCGGTCATCCCGGTCCCCGATGCCATCCCGGTCCCCGATGCCATCCCGGTCCCCGATGCCATCCCGGCCCCTCCGCCATCCCGGCCCCCCTCGCGATCCCGCTGCGCCGTCCGCCCTGCCCCGGCCTGCGACCATCCCACAGCCATTCGCATCCCCCTGCGCGGTGCCCCGGCGGCGACGCGTGGGCCTCCCCTGCCCGGGATCCCTCGACTTCGCTCGGGATGACTAAAGGGCCGGGTTGAAGGAGCGTGCCAGGCGGCGGTGTCAAGCGATGCGTGAACCGGCGCATCCCCGGGCGAGCACGAATGACTATTCATTCAAGGGGTTGACCATCCATCATGGATGAATATATTTCACGGCCCATGAATGAATCAACTGCGCGGGTCGGCGTGCTCGGAGCCACGGGCTACACGGGACGTGAGCTGCTGAAGCTGCTCGCGGTCCACCGGTCCGCGTCGGTGGTGGTCGCCACCTCGCAGAGCGAGGCGGGGACGTCGCTGCGGAGCGTCGTGCGGCGAGCTCCGGAGCTGAGCATGGTGAGGGTGGAGAAGGCGGATCTCAGCGCCTGCGATGTCGTCTTCTCCTGCCTTCCGCACGGGGAGTCGCTCCGCTGGGTGCGCGAGGGGCGGGCGGGCGGCGCACGCGTGATCGACCTCTCAGCCGACCTGCGGGTGCAGCCGGTGGACGGTGAGCGGGCGGTCTACGGCCTTCCGGAGCTCCACCGTGCCGCGATCCGCGGCGCCGAGCTGGTCGCGAATCCCGGCTGCTACCCGACCGCCGCGCTACTCGCCCTCACGCCGCTTCTCCGCCGGGAAATGATGGTGGGTCCGGTGATCATCAATGCCGCTTCGGGGGTGAGCGGGGCGGGGCGGACGGCCAGGCGGGAGCTGCTGTTTGCAGAGGTCGCCGAGGATTTTCGCGCGTACGCGGTTGGCAACGTTCACCGTCATCTGGCGGAACTGCGCGACCAGAGTGCCCGGCAGGCACGGGGTTGCGCTCCGGAGCTGATCTTCACCCCGCACCTGCTCCCCGTACGCCAGGGGATCCTGGAAACCATCTACGTTCCGCTGCGGGAGCCACCGTCCGGCGACGTTCTGACGCCGTGGATGGAGGATTTCGGAGAGGAACCGTTCGTCACACTCGTGCCGGGTGGCACGGCGTCCCTGGCCGACGTGGTGGGAACCAACCAGGTGGCGATCGGCGCAACGGTGGTGCAGGGGGTGAGTACGCCCATGCTGATCGTGACGGCCGCCATCGACAACCTGATCAAGGGTGCGGCGGGACAGGCCGTCCAGAACATGAACCTGATGCTCGGAATCTGCGAGCGGGAGGGGCTGCCGTGCTGAGCGGCGTCACGGTGATCAAGATCGGCGGCAACGAGGTGGACGATCCCGCCTGGATCGACGCGCTTGCCGGCGCACTGTCGGACTTCCGATCACCGCTCGTCCTGGTGCATGGGGGCGGCAAGGAGATCTCGGAGCTTCAGCGCACCCTCGGAGCGGAGCCGGAGTGGAACGATGGGCTGAGGGTTACGACGCCGGACGCGCTCCGGGCGGTTTCAATGGTTCTTTCCGGTGTGGTGAACAAGCGGCTGGTCAGCGCCCTGGTGGGCGCCGGGCGACGTGCCGTCGGGATTTCGGGTGAGGATGGCGGGCTGCTTCGGGCCATTCCGGCCCGTGGTGGAGCGCTCGGCCGCACGGGCTCGATCGTGCGGGTGGAGGGTGGCGTTCTGGAGGCGCTCCTCGGCGCGGGTTTCCTGCCAGTGGTCTCACCGGTATCCCGTGGTCCGGACGGTGGCGCGCTGAACGTGAACGCAGACGACGCGGCGGCCGCGGTCGCCGTGGGCATCGGCGCCGAGCGCCTGCTGATGATCTCCAACGTTCCCGGCTGTCTCCACGATGGAGCCGTGATCGGTGAACTCGCCACCTCCGAGGTGGAGACGCTGATCGGGAGCGGTGTGGCGAGCGGCGGGATGGGCCCCAAGCTGCGTGCCGCGGCCCGTGCGGCGGAAGCGGGTGTGCCGGAGGTGAGACTGGGTGACCTGCGGCTGCTGACCGACGTGGAAGCCGGAACGCGCGTATACCTGCCGGAGCGTCTCGCAGCCACGGCCTGAACGATACTGGAACGATGAACGAGATCCTCACCGAAGCGGCTGCCTCCGCGCCCATCGAGAACCCGCTTCTGGGCGTGTACCGTCCGGCGGGCCCGGTCTTCACCGGCGGGCGCGGGAGCCGCCTGTTCGATGAGGATGGGCGGAGCTTTCTGGATTTCACGAGCGGTATCGCGGTGAACGCGCTCGGCCATGGTGACGCCGACGTGGCCGCCGCCATCCGGGAGGCACTCGCCAGCGGCCTCACCCACACCTCGAACCTCTTCCGCACCCGCCCGGCCACCGAGCTGGCGGGCTGGCTGGTGGAGCGCTCCTTCGCGGATCGCGTCTTCTTCTGCAACTCGGGCGCGGAAGCGAACGAGGGCGCCTTCAAGTTCGCCCGTCGCTACGCCCGGTCGGTGGGCGGCGAGGAGAAGTCGGAGATCGTCGCCTTCCGCGGCGGCTTCCACGGGCGCACCATCGGAGCGCTCGCCGCCACCGACCGGCCCGCGTACCAGGAGCCGTTCCGGCCGCTGATGCCGGGCGTGCGCTTCGCCGACGTGGGCGACATGGAGGCGCTTTCCCGCTTGATCCGCCGCGATCGCACGGCCGCGGTGATCATCGAGCCGATTCAGGGTGAGGGCGGCGTGCTCCCGATCCCCGGGCCCTTTCTCGCTGCGCTCCGCGCTGCCTGCGACGCCGCGGACGCGCTGCTGATCTTCGACGAGGTGCAGGTGGGCCTCGGACGGACCGGGACGCTCTGGGCCTACGAGGCTTCGGGGGTCGAGCCGGACCTGCTCACCCTGGCCAAGCCGCTCGCCGGCGGGCTCCCGATGGGGGCCGTGCTCCTTCGCGAGCGCGTCGCGGTCGCGGTGCTCCCGGGCGACCACGCCACCACCTTTGGCGGCGGCCCCCTGGTGGCGTCCGCGGCGCTGGCGGTGTGCCGTAAGATCGGAACGCCTGAATTTCTGGATGCCGTCTCGCGAAAGGGGGAGTGGCTGGAGGAGCGTCTCGGCGCGCTGGCCCACCGCAGCAGCGGGGTAACCGCGGTGCGCGGTGCGGGAATGATCTGGGGGATCGAGACGCGGGGGAGCGCCTCGGAGGTGGTCGCCCGCGCGATGGATGCCGGTCTCCTCCTCTGCACCGCGGGCCCGCACGTGGTACGCATCGTCCCGCCGCTGACCATCGGTCTGGACGAGCTGGAGGCCGGGCTCTGCATCCTCGAGGAGGCGATCTGATGCTCGTGCAGATCTCCGGAACCAACCCGGCCCCCGTGCCGGTCCGGGCGCCTCCGCGGGCGGTGCGACCGGCCGGCGCGCCTGCTCTCGCTGCCTCCGTGCGCCCGGCGACCATCGCGGACATGGGGCAGGTGGAGCCGCTGATCAACCGCTTCGCGCAGCGCAGCCTGATGCTCCCGAAGACACACGACCAGCTCGCGCGGCTCTTCCGCGAGTTCGTGGTGGCAGTGGACGAGAGCGGCGAGCTTCTCGGCTGCGGAGCGCTCCGCGTCTACACGGAATCGCTCGCCGAGATCGCCTCACTTGCCGTCGCCGAGCACGCGCACGGGCGGGGAATCGGTCGCCAGGTGGTGGAGCACCTCGTGGACGATGCGCGCACCCTGGGGATCGGGACGGTGTTCGCGCTCACCCTCCAGGAGGAGTTCTTTCACCGGAGCGGGTTCGCGACCGTGCCAAGGGAGATGTTCCCGCTCAAGGTCTGGGCGGACTGCCGCACCTGCCCGAAGCTGCACGCCTGCGACGAGATCGCGGTGGCCCGGGAGGTCGGGTGATGAACCGCGGGGTGGCGGATGGCATCCGCTGACGACGCGAGAGCAGGGGCAGGTACGAGTGAACGGCCGGGGATCAATCAACTCTGGAGAGGCTTCGATGACTGACGATACCGTTGTACTTGCATACTCCGGCGGCCTCGACACCTCGGTGATCGTGCCCTGGCTCCAGGAGAACTATGGTTTGAAGGTGGTGTGCGTGGCGGCGGACGTGGGCCAGGGCGACGAACTGGATGGCCTGGTGCAGAAGGCGCTCGCTTCGGGTGCCGAGAGCTGCCACGTGGAAGATCTCCGCGAGCAGTTCCTCACCGAGTTCGTGTGGCCGACGCTACGTGCCGGGGCCATCTACAACCGGAAGTACCTGCTGGGCACGTCGATGGCCCGCCCGATCATCGCCCGCCGCCAGGTGGAGGTGGCGCGGAAGGTCGGCGCGCAGGCGCTGGCGCACGGCTGCACGGGCAAGGGAAACGACCAGGTCCGCTTCGAGCTGACCTTCGCGGCCCTCGCGCCCGATCTGACGGTGATCGCGCCATGGCGCGAGTGGGACATTCGTTCGCGTGAGGACGCGCTCGAGTACGCGGCCCGCTACGGCATCCCCGTCGCCGCGACCAGAGAGAAGATCTACTCGCGTGACCGCAACATCTGGCACGTGTCGCACGAGGGTGGCCCGCTGGAGGATCCGAACTGGGAGCCGACGGAGGACATCTTCCTGATGACCCGCTCCCCGGAGGATGCGCCGGGCCGCGCCGAGTACGTGACCATCTCCTTCGATCGCGGCTACCCGGTCGCGGTGGACGGCGAGATCCTTGCGCCGGTCGCACTGCTCGAGCGTCTTAACGAGATCGCGGGGCTGCACGGCGTCGGGCGGATCGACCTGGTGGAGGACCGGCTGGTGGGGATGAAGTCGCGCGGCATCTACGAGACTCCGGGAGGCACCCTGCTCTACGCCGCGCACTCCGAGCTGGAGCAGCTGGTCCTGGACCGCCGCACGCTCTCGCTCAAGGACGCCATTGCACCGCGCTACGCCGACCTCGTTTACGAGGGGCGCTGGTGGACGGTGGAGCGGGAGGCGATGGACGCCCTGGTGGATCGCACCCAGGAGCACGTGACCGGCGACGTTCGCCTGAAGCTGTACCGCGGCACCTGCACGGTCGCCGGACGTTCCTCTCGCCACTCGCTGTACGACGAGCGCTTCGTGACCTTCGGCGAGGACGACGTGTACGACCAGGCGGATGCGGCGGGCTTCATCCGGCTCTACGGACTGCCGATGCGGGTCGCCGCGCTGAAGCGGATGGAGTCGCCGCAGCCGATCTCTGTGGACGTGGCCGCGGACTGAGCTGAGCATTCAGGCTCTCGAGGAGCTGGTCCCCCGGCATCCGGGCCGGGGGGAGAACCACCGTTCGATTCGCTTCAGGAGGTATCATGGAAACACCGTCCGCCGCCGCCCCGCGCCTCTGGGGCGGGCGATTCGCGGCCGAGCCCTCCGCCGAGATGGACCGGCTGAACCGCTCGCTCCCGGTGGACCGTCGCATGTGGCGGGAGGATGTGGCGGGGAGCCGCGCCTGGGCGACCGCGCTCGGCGCGGCGTCCGTGATCTCCGGGGACGAGGCGGAGACGCTTGTGAGCGGCCTGGACGCGGTGGCCGAGCGCCTGGCGGGCTGGAGCGCCGCAGACTGGGCCGGAGCGCACGACGAGGACATCCACTCCCTCGTGGAGCGTCTGCTGCGTGAAGAGGTCGGGTCGGTGGCGGGCAAGCTGCACACCGGCCGCTCCCGCAACGACCAGGTGGCCACCGATTCGCGCATGTGGGCACGCAGGGCACTGCTGCGGCTGGACGTCCTGGTAAGACAGCTGCAGGAGGCGCTGCTCGAGCAGGCCGGCTCCCACCTCGAGACGGTGATGCCCTCGTACACCCATCTGCAGCGTGCACAGCCGGTTTCCGCGGCGCACTGGCTGCTCTCGCATGCATGGCCCCTCGTCCGCGACCGCGAGCGGCTGGCCGAGGCGTGCGAGCGCGTTTCCGTTCTTCCGCTCGGCTCGGGCGCCATCGCTGGTTGCCCCTTCCCCGTGGACCGCGTGCTCCTCCAGGAGCAGCTCGGTTTCCGCCATCTGTCCCAGAACAGCATCGATGCCGTCGGGGATCGAGACTGGATCGCGGAGATCCTTTTCGCGACCTCCATGATCGGCATCCATCTCTCCCGGCTCGGTGAGGATCTGATCCTGTTCGGGTCCGCCGAGTTCGGTTTCGTCCGGCAGAGCGACCGCTTCTCCACCGGTTCTTCGCTGATGCCGCAGAAGCGGAATCCGGACGCGATGGAGCTCGCGCGCGGCAAGGCGGCGCGGCTGGTGGGTGGCCTCAGCGGCGCGCTGACGCTGCTCAAGGGTCTGCCGAGCGGCTACAACAAGGACATCCAGGAGGACAAGGAGCTGCTCTTCGACGCCGTGGACACGCTGGAGACCCTCCTCCCGGCGGTGGTCGGGAGCATCGCGTCGATGGAGATCGATTCAGGGCGCTGCGCGGCGGCGGTGGACGCGGCGATGCTCGCCACCGATCTGGCGGACCACCTGGTCCGGAGCGGCACTCCCTTCCGTGAGGCACACGAGCAGGTGGGTCGGCTGGTGCGCACCGCGGAGGAGCTCGGATGCGCGCTCGACCGGTTGCCGGCCGGCACGTACCCGGCGGTTTCCGAGCACTTCGCCGGCATCGATCTGGACGCGCTCTTCGACCCGGTGGCGTCGCTCAGGGGACGCGCCGCCACCGGCGGTACTGCACCCGACGCCGTTCGCGAGCAGATCGTGGCGCTGCGGGCGCGACTCGGCGACACCCGGCGCTAGTCCGGCCTGTCGGACCGTATCGCCACAAGGAAGAAGGGGAGCCCCGCCGCGGGCCCCCCTTCTGCTCAATCCTCCTCCGCCGCATCTCCCGGGGCTTCCCTCTTTCGCAGCTCCTCCAGGGCGTTCAGGTCGTCGCTCCAGAGGCGCTGCAGCACCGCATGCTCGGCGGTGTACGCCCGCAGCCCATCCACCAGGATCCCGAGGTCCAGGCCCTGGAAGTCCTCGGCGAACTGTTCCACCCGCCAGTCGGCGAACCACCAGATCCGGTCGGGAAAGCGGACGCCATAGCGCGCGCCGTCCGTGACGTACTCCGTGGCGCCTTCCCAGGGCATCACGTCGTGGACCTCGTCTCCGCTCCAGGTGCGGCGCGGGAGGTAGAACCGATCGGCAAGGCGGATGGATCGGATGCTGCCCGACACCTCGCTGTTCGATGTCGGATCGGGAGACATGCTCACGGAGACCTCTTCTCAGATTCGATCGAGCCGGTCACGGCCCGGCGGGCCCGCAATCTGTTTACAGAATGCGCATCCGCTCGCTGTTCGTCAATTCCACTCCTGTGCCGGGGGGCCGCCGCATTCACTCAACTGCTTTCCAGCTCCAGCTCCATCGTGGCGTCTACAGCCCGTCGGGTTCCGAACTCGAAGTGGCGGAAGGTGCTGTCCGCCAGCTCGCGGAGCAGATGGTGGTCGCGGGAAGTGAGATGCCCACGGTCCAGCCAGATCTGCCTGACCGGTGGTGTGGCGTGCTCGGCCAGCAGCAGTGCCGAGGACCTCGGAATCTGCTCGTCGGCGGAGCCGTTGATCAGCAGGAGAGGGGTGGGCGAGATGTTGCCCACGTGTCGGGCCGGCTCGAGGTCGCGGAAGATCCAGGCACCGAATTCGGCGAAGGCGGATCGAATCATCGTGTTGTCGATCGGGAGATTGGCCCGGAGCATTCCCGCGATATCGGCTCCGCCGAAGTGGAGCGCGACACCGGTAAAGACGCGGTCCTGCCCTGCTGCTGCGGCGAACGGGACGCCGAAGCTGACGCCGACCAGCGTCAGGCGGGAGGCATCCACCTCGGGAAGGGCGCTCATGAAGTGCCCGGCGCCACGGAGCAGCCCGGGCATCCGGTGCGCGGCACGCACGAAGGCCGGGAGGCCATGAATCCACGCCCCCACGCTCATACGCTCGGGGATGTCGGCCGGATATTCCACCGCGAGAACCATCTGCTCGAGCGGCCCCGGGATCACCGCTGCCGCCTCGCGCCCTGCATAGCGACCGGCGGCGAGCACCACGCCGGGATACGGCGGCTCCGCGGCCGGTCCGCTCTTCGTGATTCCACGCACGGGCTCGCGCAGGTAGGCGTCGAGTTCCCGGCCCGAGCCGTCCCGGAAGAGGAGGCTGTAGAGTCGCTCGTCGGTACGCTCTTCCACGAGCTCCCGTGAAATCAGCTCCACGGGAATCATTTCCGGAGCCGGACGGGCACAGGCGGCGGTGCCACTCAGCAGGACGAGGGCGATGAAGATTCGGACGATCTGTCGCATTGGCGGAGTCTAAAGCCAGAAATGGCGCATCAGGGTGCACGGGTGGCCACCCGGCAATGCTACACCTCTCAGACCCGCAATGCAAAAACGGTACGAACCGAAGGCCACGGGTCCACGAAACGGAGGGCCGCCTATCGGGCGGCGCCCCGGTGCGGTGCTGCCGCGCTTGAGCCGCGCTGCCTCCGCCGGTACATTGCCCCGCGGATTCACACACATGGCCAACGATCGATCCGGAGCATCGATGACACAGCGTACCTGCCCCTCCTGCTCGCGTCAGTCGGAAGGACGTTTCTGCCCCGATTGCGGGGCCGGTCTCGAGGGACCGGCGACCTGCGCATCCTGCAACGCCGAGCTTCCCGAGTCGGGGCGCTTTTGCGTCCAGTGTGGACGGCCCGTCGAGAGGTCCCTCACCCCGGCTTCGGCCACCAACCAGCCGGCAACGGCACCCTCTCGCGCTTCATGGGTCCCGTGGGCGATCGCGGGAGGTGCGCTGGTCGCGATTCTCGGGATGGTGCTCTATCCACGGATGGACCGTGCGGCCGATCCGCTCACCACCGCCGCCGGTCCTCCCATCACGGGCACCCGGGCAGCCGCCCCTGGTGTGGATCTCTCCTCGATGACCCCGCGAGAGGCGGCCGACCGGCTCTTCAACCGTGTGATGCAGAACGTATCGGATGGCGATACGGCACAGGCCCGGCAGTTCCTACCCATGGCCCTCGCCGCGTACGAGCGCGCCGGTGAACTCGACCGCGACGGGCACTACCACGTGGCCGTTCTCGAACTCGTCAACGAGAATCCCGCCGCCGCCCGGGCGCGTGCAGACACGATTCTCGCCGGAGAACCGGATCACCTGTTCGGGCTCGCGACTGCGGCACAGGCGGAGATGGCGATGGGGAACCGGGCCGAGGCGGAGGCGCTGTACCGCCGCCTGCTCGAGGTGTACGACGTGGAATCCCGCCGGTCCCTCCCGGAGTACGACGATCATCCCCAGGTGATGCCCGCCGTTCGCGCGGAAGCGCTGGAGGCGGTCAGAAACCCGTAGGCTGGTCCACGAACTCCCACTCCAGCCCGAAACGCTCGCCCAGGTGACGGGCGAGCGCACGTACTCCCCACACTTCAGTGGCGTAGTGGCCGCCCAGCAGGAGGTTGATCCCTCCCTCGCGGGCGTCGAAGTAGTGCTGGTGCGACCCCTCTCCCGTCACGAAGGCATCCAGGCCTGCCGAACGCGCCGCCTCGATCATACTGGCAGCGCCACCCGTGATCACCCCGACGCGACTGACCCGTTCAGGGCCGCCCGCCACCAGCCGGACGCGGACGCCGAGCAGCGCGTCCAGGCGCGCTGCAAGTGCCTCGCGGCGGAGTTCGAGCCGTCCGTAGAAGCCCAGCGGCTCTCCCTTGAACTCACCGAAGCGGCCCTCCACCTCGATCCCCAGCTCGCGCGCGAGCAGTGCGTTGTTGCCGAGATCCGGGTGAACGTCCAGCGGCAGGTGCGACGAGTACACCGCCATGCCCGCCTCGATCAGGGCGCGTAGCCGGGCGTACCGACGTCCGGTGAGCGGGAGGTTTCCGTCCCAGAAGAGTCCGTGATGCACGAGGAGCAGGTCTGCATCGGCCGCGACGGCGGCATCGATGCTCGCCTGCGAAGCGTCCACCGCGGCTACCAGGCGCCGGACGGGCCGTCGCGACTCCACCTGCAGCCCGTTCAGCGCGCCCGGATAGTCGGGCACCTCGGCGGTTCGCAGGAGCTCGTCGATGTAGCTGACGAGCTCCCGGAGGGGTATGCCCTGGTCTGTTCCGGAAACATCCACGATTGTGGACAACTCCCGTGGAAAAGGTGGGGAAAGCAGTGTGGAAAGCGCACAACGCCTTCCAGGGCATCCGTTTAGCTACCTGTTGACAACTCTGGGGATATCGTGTCCTCCCGGGCGCGTTGCACTTCCCCACGCGGCCCCTGTTGCTCGGTTCGCGGCGCGCCTCCCTCCATCTGGATGGCCCCGTTGAACTGGGCACCTTCCTCGAGCTTGAGGTGCTCGGCGCGTGCGCGAATCTCGCCCTCCACTATGCAGGTCGCCTGAAGCTCGAGACGGCTCTCCGCGATGATGCTGCCATTCAGGTGTCCGCCGATCACCGCGTCCTGCGTGACTACGTCGCCGTGGATGCGACCCTCCTTGCCGAGGATCACCGACTTACCCGCCCGGACCGTTCCCTCGATGCTCCCCTCCACCCGGACGGTGCCGTCCGTGTTGAGATCTCCGCGGATGTGCATCCCGGGCCCGATGATCGAGATGGCGCTCTCCCCGCCAGCGCCGCGGCTCGGCTGGGGGCGGGGCCGTGCATCCGACCGCACAGGTTCGTTCTTCCTGAACATTTCGTTTTCCGCGCTGCGTGATGCGACTCTACCCGGCAACGAGTCGCGAAGGGTGGATCAGCGAGGCGGCTGGACCAGGGTGCGAGGGTCGATGGGCCGCCCGTCCTTCCAGATCTCGAAGTGCAGATGGGGTGCCGTGGAGGTCCCCGTGTTGCCGCTGAGCGCGATCACCTCGTGGCGCTCCACCGGCTGATCGGTCTCGACGTAGAGCTCGGACGCATGCCCGTACACACTCTCGAAGCCATCCGCATGACGGATCCGGACGAATCGCCCGTAGATCCGGTCCTCGCCGGCCTGAGTGACCACCCCGGAACCGGCGGCACGGATGTAGGAGCCCTCCGCAACCGCGATATCGATCCCCGGATGCTCACCCGGGATCTGCCCGAGGTGCTCGCGGGTGACGAAGGCCTGATCGGTGAGCGGCCAGGCGTTTGGGATGGAGGCCTGCACCGAGTCTGCAGGCATCCGCTCGGTCGAGCCGCCGCTGGTCGCGGGTGGCAGCCAGATGCTCCCGGCGTCCCGCGGGCGGCTGGCGCCGAGCATCTCTCGCACCTGGTTGTACTGCCCCTCCAGCCGCTGGAGTGCCTCTGCCAGCTGACCCACCCTCTCCTGCTCCGCCTCCAACCGCACGACTTCCGCTCGCAGCCCGGGCACCCGCGCGGCCTGCGAGAAGATGTATCCCCACGACACCGCCATCGCCAGAAAGGCCACGATGGCGAGGAGGAGGAGGAGCCCCGCGAGACGCAGGCGCCCGTAGGAGATCTCGAATGACCGCGTGCTCAGATCGCGCCCCCCGTTGGGCACGATTATGAAGGTCATCCGTCGTTCGTCCTTCTTCAACATACCTGCCCCTGCGTCTACGCGTCCCCGTCACCCAGCAGCAGCTCGATCACACGCTGGAAATCGTCCTCCCCATAGAACGGAATCTCGATCCTGCCGGAGCTTCCCTTCTCCACCCGGATGCGGACCGCGGTGCCCATCCGGCCCTGCAGTTCTCCTTCCAGGCGCCTCACGTGCGCGTCGGCCGGCCCGCTGGCCTGCCGACCGGTCCGCGGCCGGCGTGGTTCGGGGGACTTTTCCCGCCTCACCTGCTCCTCGATCGCGCGAACCGACAGCCCCTGCGAGGTGGCGCGGCGCGCCAGCTCCGCGATGCGTCGCTCGTCCCCGAGCCCCAGGAGCGCCCGCGCGTGTCCCATCGACAGAGACCCGTCCGACACCAGTCGCTGCACGCTGGCAGGCAACTGCAGAAGACGCAACAGGTTCGCCACCGTTGAGCGCTCGCGTCCGACGCTCTCCGCCACTTCGCGCTGGGTGTACCCGAACTCGTCGATCAGCCGGCGGTACCCGTCGGCCTCCTCCAGCGGTGAGAGTTCCGCGCGCTGTACGTTCTCCACGATGGCGAGCACCAGCATGGTGCGATCGTCCATCTCGCGCACCAGCACCGGCACCTCCGTCCACCCCAGGCGGCGCACCGCGCGCCAGCGTCGCTCCCCCGCCACCAGTTCCCACTCCGCCCCGGCGGGCGTGGCGGGCTGCGCCGGCCGCACGACCAGAGGCTGCAGCAGCCCGTTCTCGCGGATGGAGCTCTCCAGCTCCGATAGCTGCTCCGGCGTGAACTCCCGTCTCGGCTGGAAGGGGTTCGGAGCGATTCTGGAGACCTCCACCGAGCGGTAGCCTCGGTCCGCAGGACTCGCCTCATCCGGAAGGTACTCACCGAGCAGGGCGCTGAGGCCCTTGCCGAGCCGGGTTTTGCGGGCCTTGCCCGCCCCCTCCGCCAGCTCCGTTTCCCGCCGCGTCTCGGCCATCGCCTACGACTCTCCGCCGGCGGCCACCGTGCGCGCGCCGTCCGCATCACTGCGGCCGGCTGCACGTGCCTCGGTACGGTCACGCGCGATCACCTCTCGCGCCAGCGCCAGGTAGCTCTTGGCGCCCACCGAGAGGATGTCGTACATGACGATCGGCTCCCCGAAGCTCGGCGCCTCGGCGATCCGCACATTTCGCGGAATCGACGAGTGATAGACCTTCGCCCCGAAGTACTCCTTGGCCTCGGCGGCCACCTGCTTGGAGAGGTTCAGCCGGCCATCGTACATGGTGAGGAGCACGCCGTCGATCTGCAGCGCCGGGTTCAGATTCTTCTGCACGAGGCGCACGGTGTTGAGCAGCTGGGAGAGCCCCTCGAGCGCGTAGAACTCGCACTGGATCGGGATCAGCACCGCGTCCGCCGCCGCCAGCGTATTCAGGGTGAGCATCCCGAGCGAGGGCGGGGCGTCGATGAGAATGTAATCGTACTGATCGCGCACCTCCGCCAGCGCGCTGCGCAGGATCGTCTCGCGGCCCGGGCGGTTGACAAGCTCCACCTCGACCCCGACCAGGTCCCGCGTGGCGGGTGCGACATCCAGACAGGGGAAGTGCACGCGCGGCCGGATCACCTCGCTGAGCGCAACCCCGTCCACCAGCACGTCGTAGATGGAGCGTTCGATGTCGTCCTTACGGAGACCGAGGCCGCTGGTAGCGTTGGCCTGCGGATCGATATCCACGACCAGGGTTCGCTTCTCCGCGACCGCCAGACAAGCGCCGAGGTTGATCGCGGTGGTCGTTTTTCCGACCCCGCCCTTCTGGTTGGCGATCGCGATGATGCGCGACAAGCGAAGCTCTCGGACAGGGTGAAGGGGGTGCGGGGCCCCGAATATAACTTTGCGGAGCACGAAGCCGCCACCCTGCGCCGGAGCATCCGCCCCCCGATGTTCCACGTGGAACAGATCCCGCTGCAGCCATACCCCTGCGCTTCCGCGGTCGGGCGCCACGTCTCAGGCCCGTTTGCGAACCTCCATCACCAGGTTCTGGAGATCGCTCGGCGAGATGCCCGGGATCCGGCCGGCCTGCCCGATGGTGGAAGGACGGAGGCGCGACAGCTTCTGACGGGCCTCGGTGGAGAGCGACGAGAGTTCGGCGTACGACAGGTCCGCGGGCAGGGGGAAGGTGTCGTGCCGGCGCATCGCTTCGGCTCGCTCGCGCTCCCGGCCCAGGTAGCCGGCGTAACGCTCCTCCATCTCCAGCCCGGTGAGCACTTCCGCGACCTCGAAAGCGTCGCCCTCCCCGGGGAACGGTTCGATCCCCTCCCCCAGCACGGCGAGCGAGACGTCCGGACGCCGAAGCAGGGTGCCGAGCGGCGTCGCCTGCCGCAGCGGAGCGGATCCGACCCGCTCCAGCAGCGGATTCACCCGCTCGGGGCGTACGCTCGTCTGCCTGATCCACTCTCCCGCTTCGGCAGCCAGCTCTTCCCGCCGCTCCAATCCTTCCAGCTGTGCCGGTGTGAGCAGACCGTGGGCGCGCGCCACCGGCCCCAGCCGGGCCATCGCGTTGTCCTGCCGGAGGAGGAGGCGGAACTCCGCGCGGGAGGTGAAGAGCCGGTACGGCTCGTCCGTTCCCTTGGTCACCAGATCGTCGATCAGCACTCCGATGAAGGCCTGGTCCCGTTCCAGCACCAGCGGCTCCCGTCCGCAGGACACGGAGTGCTGCGTTGGCGCCAGCGACCACTCCCTGCCCCGCCGCCTCCTCGTACCCGGTGGTGCCGTTGATCTGCCCCGCGAGAAAGAGTCCCGGCAAGCGCCCTGCACTCCAGCGTCGGGTGCAGCTGGTGCGGAGGGTAGTAGTCGTACTCGATCGCGTACCCGGTACGGGTCATCCGCACCCCCTCCAGCCCCGGCACTGAACGGAGCATCTCCAGCTGCACCCCCGCCGGCAGGCTGGTGGAGAGCCCGTTCACGTACATCTCACTGGTCTCCAGGCCTTCCGGCTCGAGGAAGAGCTGGTGACGGGAAGCCTCCGGGGAACTTCACGATCTTGTCCTCGATGGACGGGCAATAGCGCGGACCCCGCCCGGCGATCTCGCCGCCGTAGAGCGCGGAGCGCGAGAGATTCTCCTCCACGATCTCTCTGAGGCGGGAGCCGGTCCAGCCGATCCAGCAGGGTAGCTGAGGCAGGAGCGGAGCACGCGCCCAGGCGGAGAACCGGTAGTCCCTCGCCTCGCCATCCTGTCGCTCAAGCCGGGTCAGGTCCACCGACCGCCCATCCACTCGCGGCGGAGTACCCGTCTTGAAGCGCGCGACCTCCAGACCGAGCGACTCCATCTGCTCGGCGAGTCGCACCGACGGCGGGTCGCCGGCGCGGCCGGCCGGGGTGGTTGCCTCGCCCCCGATGTGGATCCGCCCGCGGAGGAAGGTGCCGGCGGTGAGCACCACGGCCTCGCCCACGGATCTCGGCACCGGCTTCGGTGCGCACCCCGGCGAGCGAGCCCTCGCTCGAAAAGGAGCGCGGCCACCATCCCCTGGAGCAGATGCACGCTGTCGTGACCCTCCAGCAGCGCGCGCGCGGCCCTGGGATAGAGTCCGCGGTCGCACTGCGCGCGCGGCGCCCAGACGGCCGGACCCTTGGAGCGGTTGAGCATGCGGAACTGGATCCGGGCGCGGTCCGTCGCAGCGCCCATGATCCCGCCGAGCGCGTCCACCTCCCGCACCACGGTGCCCTTGGCCACGCCGCCGATGGCGGGGTTGCAGCTCATCTGGCCGATCCCCTCGAGGTTCGGCGTGACCATGAGGACACGGGCGCCGGCCCGGGCGGCCGCCGCGGCCGCCTCGATGCCGGCATGTCCGCCCCCGACGATGATCACCTGGTAGTTCATGAGTACGACCCTGGCGGTGTTTGCCCGCTCCGCGCGACCGCCGCGGGTGCGGGAGAGCGGCTTAATAAACGCGGTTCCGCGCCGTGTTCCACGTGGAACTACCTGTTTCCGATGACCTGGAAAGCGAATGACGGGATCACCGACAGCAGCCCCCGGTCGCGCAGGATGGAGGGTGGGCATGCCGGTAACACGTTGGTCGTGCATGGCATAACGATTGCACCCCCCGGAAAGCTCAGCGCTCGCATTTGAACCGGAAAACTCGCAAGGGGGAACCATGGAGCACAACGACCGGAACCGGGATCTCGGACTCGGCGGGGATCGGATCGGAATCGGGGACAGCATGAGCAGCGCCTCGCGGGACAGCAGCGGGCCGGGCTCCTCGGCTGGCGCCGCCAACACGCCCTCGTTCGGCAGCGGCATGGACCGCGGCTCCCGGGGTATGAGCGGATCCGGCCCGGGAAGTGGCTCGCAGGGAACGGGATCGCCCCGCACCGGCGGAGAGCCCCGGACCGGCGACAGCGGCTCCGATTCGCCACTCGAGGAGGGCCGGGAGATGGTAGCGGAGCGCATGGAGGGAATGCGAAACCGCGTGGAGGAGCGGCTGGATACGGGCATGCGGACCGCCGCCGACCGGATGGAGGGGATCGCGCAGCGTCTGGACGATGTGGCGGACGAGCGGATGAGCGGTGAGGGGCTCCGCGGCCGCGCCGGAGACGTGGCGCACCGGGTGGCGGACCGCATCGAAGGCACCGCCGAGTACCTCCGCGACAGCGACGCGCACGACCTTCTGGGGCAGGTGGAGAACAGGGTGCGGGAGCGGCCGCTGGAGATGCTCCTCGCAGGGGTCGCCACCGGATGGCTGGTCGGCAAGATCCTTCGCTAGGAGAGAACCATGGCAACCGAGAGTCGCATCACGCCGAGCGGCGCCGACGAGCTTACGCCGCCACCTCCCTCCCCCGGCATCCGGGTGGAAGAGGAGCCGGCGCTCGGCGATCTGTTCCGGCAGCTCGCCCAGGACAGCGCGACGTTGATCAAGCAGGAGATGGCACTCGCGCGGGCCGAGATGCAGGAGAGCATCCGCACGATTACCCGGGGAGCGATGATGCTCGCGATCGGGGGAGGGCTGCTCCTGATCGGCCTGCTGGCCCTCACCGCCTTCCTGATCGTCATCCTGGGTCAGGCACTGGCGAACTACTGGCTGGGCGCACTGATCGTCGGAGTGCTCTACGCGGCGATCGGGGGAGCGCTGGTGGTGAGCGGGAAGAACCGCCTGCAGGCAGCTGAGCTGAAGCCGGAGCAGACCATCCGTTCCCTGCAGGACGACAAGCGCTGGGCACAGTCCGAGGCGCAGCAGGTGAAGCGGGACCTGACATCCTGACCACATCGAAACGAACGAGGAGAGCGATAATGGAAACGCGGAATCCAGGCGATGAGAATCGGAGCGGCATGGGTGAGGTGCACTCGCACCTGTCGCAGCCCGAGAAGGGCGCAGGCATGAGCGGCCGTCCCGCAGGTGCGGGCTTTGGCGGAAGCGATCCGCAGGGAGGGGCTGCCGATGCCGCTTCCGACGCACGTGACCGGGCGAGCGCGATAGTCGCCGATGCCAAGGACAGTGCCGAGGAGGCGCTGGATACCGCACGCCACAAGGCGAACGAGATCCGCCATCGTGCCGAGGAGACGGTGGACCAGGCCCGCACCAAGGCGAGTGAGGCCATCCACCGCGCCGAGCACGAACTCGAGGAACGCACCGGCGTGATTTCCATGATCCGCGACAACCCGCTCCCCGCCCTGGGCATCGCTGTCGCGGTCGGGTATCTCGCCGCGGGAAGCCGCTCGCGCAAGCGGGGCCGCGTGATGAACCTGGCGACGCGGCAGCTTCGCGGTGCGGTCATGGGTGGGATCAGCGCGGCACTCGCCCGGGAGTTCCGCAGCATCGTCAACGAGCAGGGTGGTTCGCTGGCAGCGATCTTCGGTGGCGGCGATGACGATGCGCCGCAGGGGCGTGCCTCGTCCGCCAGGACAGCCCGCCCGTCCGGCTTCGACTCCACGTTCTGACAGTGGAGGTGGACGCTCGCCGCTTCATCGTTCGCGGGCGCGTCCAGGGGGTCGGGTTCCGCTGGTGGGCCCGCTCCCTCGCCCGGCAGCTCGAGCTCCACGGATCCGTCCGCAATCTCCGCGACGGCTCCGTGGAGCTCATCGCAGCCGGACAGGCACCGGCCATCGAACAGCTGCGTTCCCGGCTTCGCGAGGGACCCCCGGGCGCCCGGGTCGATCTGCTGGAGGAGCATCGCACTGATGATGTGCCGTCCGGCACCTTCGAGATCCAGCACTGATCAACCCGAATACCTCCCGAACAGACAGGGCTCACAACTGGCCCGTAAACGCCGATCGGAGGGAGGGTCGCGCTCGGCCCGCCGGCGCAAGCCGCTCGTGGCTGTCAGGAGGGCAGCGTGCGTCTTCTGCGACACCGCCGTCCTGCCTCCTTTGCCACTCTCGCTTTCCGGCAACCTCCTCCTCTACCCGCGCCGCCGTTGACGCGGCCGGAACCGGCTCGCTGCGCTTCGGATGAGCGGGCAACCTACCGCGCCGCATTCCGGCGGGGGTCATTCGCCGCGCTACCTTCACTTGCCGACGCAGAACTGGGCAAACAGATGGCCAAGCACATCATCCGGAGTGAGCGCGCCCACCAGCGCTTCGAGCGCGAGCGCGGCCTCGCGCAGATGCGTTGAGGCGATCTCCATCGGGACACCATCCTCCGCGGCGGACAGGAATTGCTCCACCTGCTCCCGTGCCAGGCGAAGGGCGCGTGCGTGACGCTCGCGGGTGACGAGGGGTGAGGCGTCCTGTTCCTCGAGGAGGTTACCGAAAGCCCTGTCGAGCAGGCGGTCCGCGAGGTTGCCGAGACCGGTGCCGGTGTGCGCGGAGACAGCCACCTCACCGTCCGCGGCGGAGGCCAGATGCGATGGAACTCGGTCCAGCATGGTTCGCACGAGGACCCGGCGATCGTCGCCGATACGTTCCAGAAACTCGAGTTCCTCGGAACCGACGGGCCGCCCTGCCGGGATACAGAAGAGGACGAGGTCCGCCGCCGCCAGGTAGCGGTGCGCCACCTCGATGCCGATCTGCTCGACCGGGTCGGCGGCGGCACGCAACCCGGCCGTGTCCACGAGGCGGAACGGATAGCCCGAGATCTCCACCGTCGCCTCGATGGCGTCCCGCGTGGTACCGGGCAGCTCCGTGACGATCGCCCTTTCAGAGCCGAGCAGCGCGTTGAAGAGGGAGCTCTTGCCGGAGTTTGGCTCACCGGCCAGCACCAGCAGCGCGCCCTCCCTGAGCATCTCGCCCTGTGTCGCGGTGGCCAGAAGCGAATCGATGCCGCGAATGGCCGAGGTGGCGGCGGCGTGCACGGTCCCCGGGGAGACAGGCGGCTCATCCTCCTCGGGGAAGTCGATGTCGTAGATGACCAGCGCCTCGACCTGCAGGATGGCGGAACGCAGCGCGTCGATCCTGTGGGAGAGGCCCCGATCCATCTGATGGATGGCCGAGCGGTGCAGCGCGCGTGAGCGACCGTCGACGAGGTCGAGGATCGCTTCGGCCTGGAGGAGGTCCAGCTTACCGTTGAGAAGCGCACGCCGGGTGAACTCGCCGGCCAGTGCGGGGCGAGCACCGGCCGCCAGTACCGCGTCGAGGATCAACTGGGGCGTCAGAAGCCCTCCGTGACAGGCGATCTCCACGGTATCCTCCCCGGTGTAGCTGCCGGGAGCCGGGAACCAGGTGACCAGCGCCCGGTCCAGCAACTCGGTGCTGGAGGGGTGGCGGACGGAGAGCAGGCGCTGGACGCGCGGCTGCGGCAGATCGGCACCGAGCTCGGGGGCGATCTCCCGGAGGACCGCCGCTGCCCGCGGCCCGCTGACGCGCAACAGAGCGACCGCGCCCCGACCGGGAGCGGTCGCGAGCGCGGCGATGACGTCGTCGAAGTGCGGGATGGTCACGATGGTCCCCCGGGGCGGGTTGCAGCGGTCGGGGCCGGCGCCACGGATCGGCGCAGGCCCCCGGCCACTCGCTACTTCTTCCGCTTCTTCCTCCGGGCGGCAGGAGCCGGGGCGGGTGCGAGCGTGGACTTCTTCGCCGCCGCCTCACGCTTGGCATCCTCCTGAGCCCGCTTCCGCTCGCGCGCGATCAGCGTCTGCTGCGGTATGCTCGCGATGTTGGTGGTCGCGTAGTACAGGTTCAGGCCGGCAGGCAGGCTGAAGAAGAGCACGCCCATCATCACCGGCATGACGTACATCATCATCTTCATCTGCGGATTGTCCTCCATGCCACTCATCTTCATGCTGATCCACTGCAGCGCGAACATGGAGATGACCAGGAAGGCCGGCAGGATGAAGAGCGGATCCCGCAGCGACAGGTCCGGGAGCCAGAGGAACTCGGCGCCACGGAAGGCGATCGTGTTCTGGAAGACGAAGAACAGGGTGATCAGGATCGGGAACGGCACGAGGAGCGGAAGGCACCCCGCGAACGGGTTGAAGCCGTGCTCCTTGTACAGCCTCATCATCTCCCGCTGCTGCGCCTCCTTGTCGTCCGCATACTTCTCGCGGATCTCGGCCATCAGCGGCTGAACGCCCATGTTCTTCATCTGGGCACGCATCGCCTTGGCGTTCAGCGGCCAGAGCACGATGCGCATCATCACCCCGAACAGCACGAGCACCCAGCCGTACGCGACACCGAAGGTGTTGTGCAGCCAGCGGAGCACCCAGAGGATCAGCGCCGCGACGGGACGGATCACCGGCTCCAGCCAGCGATATGCGTACTGCGTCACGTTCTCGAGGTCGAAGCCGACCGCCACGCATCTGGGTGAAGTCCTGCGGTCCGAGATAGGTCTGGAACGAGAACTCACCGGCGGCCGAGACCGGGAGCACCGCGAGTACGTCCGCCTGTGGGATGGTGACGGCCCGGTCCTCACCCGCGTAGGCGTGCTGCGCGTCCTGGAGGCGCCGGACCACGGCTCCCTGCATCGGCGCCTGCTCACCCGCGATGATGGCACCGAGGAAGTACTTGTCCTTGATGCCGATCCAGGTGAAGGGGTCCTGCAGGACCTGCTCGGCCGGCAGCCGGTTCATGCGGAGCCGGGTCACATCGCCCGGAACGCGGGTGACCACGGCGAGCTGCTGCTCGCTGTGGTGCTCGCGCGCCTCGTGGAGACCCAGCCCCGGGCCGATCTCCGTGATCAGCGATGCGGCTCGACCGCCGAGCCCGGAGACGCGCCCCCGGACATCGAACAGGTAGCTGTCCGGGCGGAAGGTGTAGGTGATCTCGACGGCGAAGCCGCCGGAATCTCCGTGCGTGAAGGTGACGCTCTGCGTGGCCTCTTCCTGGACCCGAACCTCGCGCGCGCGACGGCTGGAAGGGGAGCCCCGCGAGATCCACCGTATCCGTGCCTACCACCAGGCGGCTGGACAGGAAGGGGCGCGGGCCGTCCGGCACCAGCTGCACCGGTCCGGGCTGGGTATAGGAGTCGAAGTCCAGAAGCCGCGCTCCCACCACGCTCGCGCCGCGGGTGGAGAGATCCAGAGCGTAGAGGTCGCCGATCACCCGCACGGTGTCCGCCGGGCCAGTGGCAGCGACGGGCACGGGCGTGGGAATGCGCACCGCCTCCGCCGGCACCGCCTGCTCCTGCGCGACCGGCGCTTCCTCGGTCACCTCCTCCTCAGGGGGAGGTGGCGGGAAGAGTATGTTCGTAAGCATGATCACGGCGCTCATCAGGAGCACCGCGACGATCAGGCGCTTTTCCATTGCAATCTTTCAGTGGACCAGCACATCCGGCGGCGCACGCAGCCTGCGAAGCGCTACGGCACCGGGTCGTATCCGCCCTTGCAGAAGGGGTGGCAGCGGAGGATCCGTCTTGCGGTCATCCAGCTTCCCCGTGCCGCCCCGTACCGTTCGATCGCCTCCAGCCCGTAGGCCGAACAGGTCGGCTCGAAGCGGCAGGTGGGCGGCGTCAGCGGTGAGATCCCCTTCCGGTAGAAGCGGATCGCCGCCATCAGCGGGCGCTTGAACACAGCTCCTCCGTTACCTGAGCGAGCTCCTCTCGCAGCTCCTCGAATCGGGCGCCGTACGCCTCCGGCCGCGCCCGCACCATCACATCCACCGGTACCCCCCCGCGGTTCAGCGCCGGCAGGATCAACAAACGCGCGATCTCCCGGAGCCGCCGCTTCAGCAGGTTGCGCTGCACCACCTTCTGGCGGTGGCGAGGCACGACGAGCCCGATGCGGGGATGCGCAACGGGGGAAGAGGCGACGAACACGTCCAGATGACGCGTCCTCTTCCTCTTCCCCCGTCTGAACAGAGCACGGATCTCTTCGGACGCGGTGATCCGCGACGTCCGCGGGAGACGTGCCCGCTCCTCGCCCTCGCTCACTGCGCGTGGACGACCCGCGGCCGGATCTTACTTCCCGCCGATCTTCACGACCAGCTGATGCCGGCCCTTCTTGCGGCGAGCGTTCAGGACCTTGCGACCACCCTTGGTGGCCATCCGGGCGCGGAACCCATGCTTGTTGATGCGCTTGCGGTTGCGCGGGCGATACGTCGGCTTCATCGGAACCCCTTCAGGAGCTGCTCTAGGTCTAAAAAACCAGATTCGGGTACAGACCGGTGAATATACCCGAACTGCCGACGGCCGTCAACCGGCCCGTCTCTGCGGCGAAGCGGGGCTCCGCAGCTCCCCGACCTGGAGCAGCAGCAGCCTCCGCAGTCGCGCGTGCGCTCCTCAATCCCCGGCAATCCCTGGCGCTTCCGCGCCCCCCCGGGCGCCTTCCGGTCAGCTTGACTTATCCACACGCCGCCCCTTACGTTGGCGGCACCGCTGGTCCTTGCGAGCCGCCGTTCTTTTCGAGGAATTCCATGGAGCTGACCGCCGCCGATGTCTGGTCGCGGATCCTGAGCGAGGCTCGCGCCGCCCTGCCCGAGCAGGCGTACCGCACCTGGCTCGCCCCGACCGAGGCGGTCGCCATCTCGCAGGACACCCTGATCATCTCCACCCCGAATCCGTTCGCGGCGGAGTGGGTGGAGGACAAGTACGCGGAGCTCCTCAGCGGTTATCAGCGAGAAGCTTTTCGGGCGCCACTTCCGGCTCTCCGTCCAGGTGAACGGGAGTGGAGGCGCGCTCGAGCTCCCCCTCCCCGTGAAGCTCGACCCGGAGCACGTCCCCGCTCAGCCGATGCCGGAACGCCCCACCTCATCGCAACAGCATGCCGGCGCCGGCCCTCGCCGGCCGCGGGTGTCGCGCAGCTCTCCAGTCTTCTGAACGAGCGGTACACGTTCGATCGGTTCGTGGTGGGCAACAACAACCAGCTCGCGGCGGCCGCGGCACACGCGCGTGGCGGAGGCCCCGGCGCGGATGTACAATCCGCTCTTCATCTACGGGGGCGTGGGGCTGGGGAAGACGCACCTGATGCACGCGATCGGTCACGTCGTGCTGCAGCGCGACCCGGGCAAGCGCGTGCTCTACCTCTCCTCCGAGCGCTTCACCAACGAGCTGGTGACGCGCCATCCAGGAAGGCACCATGGCGGAGTTCCGCCGCCTGTACCGGCAGATCGACCTGCTCCTGGTGGACGACATCCAGTTCCTGGAGGGGAAGGAGCGCACGCAGGAGGAGTTCTTCCACACCTTCAACGCGCTGCACGACGCACAGCGGCAGATCGTGCTCACCTCCGACCGGCCGCCGAAGGAGATCGGGCTCGAGGATCGGCTGGTCTCCCGCTTCGAGTGGGGGCTGGTTACGGACATCAAGCCACCCGACTTCGAGACGCGCGTCGCGATCCTCCGGAACAAGGTGGAGGAGGACGGGCTGGAGATCTCCGGCATGGAGGAGGTGCTGGACTTCATCGCCCGGCACTGCACCTCGTCGGTGCGGGAGATCGAGGGCGCGGTGATCAAGCTTCTCGCCTACTCCTCGCTGACGCGCCGGGAGATCACCATCGACCTCGCGCGCGAGGCGCTGGGCGGCGTGTTGCGCGACGCGCCCGGAGAGGGAAGGTCCCTCACACCGGACCTCGTGCGCCAGCAGGGTCGCCGAGGAGTGGAACGTCTCGGCGGAGGGGCTGCAGTCCAAGAAGCGGACCAAGGATCTCACGGTGCCCGCGTCAGGTCGCGATGTACCTGATCAAGGAGATCTTCGACCTGTCGCTGGTGGAGATCGGCCGGCTGTTCGGCGGCCGGGACCACTCCACCGTGATCCACTCCATCGACAAGGTGGAGGAGGAGCTGAACGAGAACCCCGAGCTGCGCACGAGGATCGATCGCCTGAGGGGTAAGTTCAGATAGATCCGACACCTGACCCGCGAGTGACGCCGCACGCGTCGGGCGCTGGCGGAGAGGCCGGGAAGGGTGTGGACAAGCGATGTTGAAGGGGTGTGGGAAGCTTGTGGAGAAGGTTGGCGCGGGGAAAAGCCGGTGCCTCGGTGGAGAACGGCTTCTCTTTCCCACGCCTCAATCCACAGCGTTCGAAGAGGCGATTATCGATGCGTGGCGCGGGTTGTGGCCGGGTGGATGAGGTTCTTCCACGAATCCACACCCTCTACTA
Source organism: uncultured Gemmatimonadales bacterium (assembly GCA_963793235.1). GTDB lineage: Bacteria > Gemmatimonadota > Gemmatimonadetes > Longimicrobiales > Longimicrobiaceae > CAWBZF01. Next base: position 96,839 of record CAWBZF010000003.1, on the reverse strand, counting down.
CTAGTACTATTTGAATTAACCTGGGGTTTGGAATAGAAGTTCCCCGTGGAGAACTCGTCACCGGACCGGACAGACCATGAAATTCACGATCACGCGTGAGAAGCTGCAGGAAGGGCTGGCAGCGGTAGCCGGGAGCATCCCCACACGCACCACGCTCCCGGTGCTCGCCAACCTGCTTCTGGAGACGGAGGACGACGGCGTCCGGCTCAGCGGAACGGATCTGGACACCGCCGTTTCGATCCTCGTCCCCGCCGAGGTGACCGAGCACGGTTCCATTACGGCTCCGGCGAAGAAGCTGCAGGAGATCGCGCGTGAGATGCCGCCCGCACCGGTGAACATCGCAACTCAGGGGGACGCGATCACGATCACCAGCGGACGGTCGCGCTTTCGTCTGAATGGTCTCCCCAAGGACGAATTCCCCGCCTTCCCGAGCGTCTCATTCGATGAGAGCTGGAAGTTGAGCGGTCGCGAGCTGAACCAGCTGATCTCGCACGTGGCCTTTGCCGTCTCCACCGAAGAGACCCGGCCGATTCTCAACGGCGTGTACTGGGAGCTGGCGGAGAACGAGATGCGGATGGTGGCGACCAATGGACACCGCCTGGCGAAGATGATCCTGCCGAGACAGGGCGAGGGTGCGGTCGGGGAGCTGATCGTGCACCCGAGGGCGCTCTCCCAGGTGCAGAAGCTGTTTGCCAGCGACGCCGCGGTGGAGGTCGGCCGCTCCGAGAACCATCTCGGTTTCCGGGGTGCGGGAGTGCAGATCTACACCCGGCTGATCGAGGGGCCGTACCCGAATTACGAGCAGGTGATTCCGAAGGACAACGACAAGTTCATGATCGTGGAGAAGTCGGCGCTGACCGGGGCGATTCGGCGGATGGCGATCGTGGCGTCGGACCAGACGCACCGGATCCGGCTCTCGCTGGGTGGCCCGATGATGAAGTTCTCGGTCCAGACGCCGGACCTCGGCGAGGCGGCGGAGGAATTGCCGGTGGAGTTCGAGGGCGAGCCGCTGGAGATCGGCTTCAACGCCAACTACCTGCTCGAGCTGCTGCGCTACATGCCCACCGACGAGGTGAAGATGACTTTCAGGGCACCCGAGCGCGCCGCGACGATGGAGCCGGTGGGGAATGAGGACACGCCGGAGCTGCTCTGCCTGGTGATGCCGCTGCGCCTGCTCGATTGACCGACCGGATGGCGAATCGAGGCGCGGGTGAGGTGAGGAGCGAGCAGGAGGTCGAGCGGCTCCGGGCGGAGCGAGGCGGGGTGTGGACCGCGCTGCGGGCGGTTCGCCGGCGCCGCCCGATCCTCACCGCCGTCCTCGTCCTGGCGGCGCCGGCCCACACGCTGCTCACCAGCGCCCGGCCGGTGGACCTGCTGACGACCGCGCCCGGATGGCGTGTGATTGCAGCGTGGTGCCTGATGCTGCTGGGCGTCGCGATCCGCGTCTGGGGGTCGGGGAACCTGCGGAAGAACCAGGAGATCACCTCCACCGGCGTCTACGCCATGGTGAGACATCCGCTCTATACCGGCAGCCTCGCGATGTTTCTCGCGTTCTTCCTGACGGTGGGGGATCTCCGGGTCGGCCTCGCTCTCTTCGTCGCACTGGTGTGTTTCGTCTACTACCCCACCATGTTGGGCGAGGAGGAGTACCTCGGGCTGAAGTTTCCGGACCAGGCAGAGGCCAGGCGCCGGCTCCCCCGCCTCATCCCGGATCCGCGCCGGTTGCCGCAGGCGTTGCGCACCGACCGCTTCTCGCTCGCCGCTTCCAACACGAATCTCGGGCTGCGCTCCCTCGGGTTTCTGATCGGGCTCCCGCTCTTCCTGCGCATCCTCGAGGCGCTTCAGGGTTGACCCGCAGGGTTCAGGCGGCGGGGCGTTTCGGGTCGGCAGCGACGGGCTCCCCTCCCCTGAGCTCATCCAGAGAGTAGAAGGTGTCCCTCCAGCGGATTCCGCCCCTCAGCAGCGTCAGAGCCGTGGCGCGCCCCGCGATCAGGAGGATCAGCACGACGGCAATGGGAAAGGCGGGCGCGAGCAGTGGGTTCCCACCCGAGCCACGCATGCTCCCGGCGAAGATGAGCATGATGAAGAGGCAGGTGACCAGCGCCACCATCTGGCTGAGGCCCGACGCGAACAGCAGTGTGACGACCGGGAGCAGGCCCAGGACTCCCAGCGTGTTTCCCGCGACGAGCGCTCGCGGAAGCGAGTAATCCACGCCCGCGAAGGTGTTCTTCTCGAGTCCGCGCATCGCCTCTCCCAGCGAGGTATACCACTCCACCACCAGGTCCCGGCCGCCGAAGGCGAAGTCCTGGCGATGGCCCGCCTCCTTCAGAATCCGTCCCAGCCGCAGGTCGTCGTCGGGGCGCATGCGGATCGGATGGTGGCCACCGACGGCGCGATAGGCCTCGGCGCGGACCAGGTTGAAGGCGCCGATACCGATGTGGCGCGAGGAGCGTGGATCCCGGGCTCGCCACGGCCTCGTGAACTGCGCGAATAGAAGGGCGAATCCAGTGGCGAAGAGAGCCAGCGGGATTCCAGGCATCAGCAGGGTGGGGGCGACGGCGAGGTGGTCGAGCCGGCTGTCCAGCGCCAGGCGGATCCCGCGCCGGAGGGCGCCCGGCGCGAGGTGGACGTCGGCATCGGTGAACAGGATCCAATCTCCGCGGGCTTCCGCGGCGCCCAGCGACAGGGCGTGATTCTTCCCCAGCCAGCCGGCCGGCAGCTCGCGCACCCGCACCAGCCGCATGCGGGGGTTCTCCCGGGCGATTCTTTCCAGGATGGCTCCCGTCGCGTCGGTGGAGCGGTCCTCCACGACGATGATCTCGAGGTCCGGATAGCGGAGCGCCAGCAGCGAACGCAGCGCCTGCTCGACGGTCGCCGCCTCGTTTCGTGCGGCGACCACCACGGACACCGGCGGGAGATTGGCGGCCTCATCATCGTCCCGCACATCCGGGAGGCGACGAGTATGCCGCCCGCGGACGATCATCTCACCCGCTCCAAGCAGCCAGGCGAGCAGTACCGCGACGTTGGCGACCAGAAGCAGGAGGTGGAGCACTCGACCGGATGTGGTAAGGGATTATGGGAACATGATTTCTCGCAGCACGCGGCTTGCACTGTGCCATGCGATCCCGGCTACGGCCGCGACCGGGGAAGCATAAACTCACCGATGCGATGGAAGCAAAAGAGTTCGATGTCGAAGTGGTGTACCGGCAACGCGCCATCTACCGTGTGCGAGCCGCGGATCGGGAGGCGGCGGAGAGGGCCGGACTCGAATGCTGGCAGATGCGCGAGAAGAGCGCTGTGCCCGGCTACGACTGGGGTGAGGTGGAGGGCGTCTTCGTTGCGGAGAGCGTCGACCTGCGAAGGGAGCAGGAGGACGCCGAGCTCGTTTATCGCTTTCTCCGCGAGAGGGAACGGCTGATCCGGCGCCTGTCCGGCGGGGTCGGTCCGTCACCCAACGATGCGATCGCGGCCTCGCAGGTTGCCTGCGACCTCGGGTGGAGCCGGCGGGTGAGCTCCGGCAGCCCGTCTCCGGATCTGCCGCGTGCAGCCCGGGCGCTGGAGCGACTCTGCGCCGCGCGGCGGGCGGTCTGCTTCGAGCGGTCGCGGGAGCGCGGCGGCGAGCGCGGTGAGATCCGCCTCTACTGCACGCCCGAGTACCTGGACGGCCTCACCAGCGAGCTGGACGCCGAGCTTCCCGCTGAGCGCACCGCGTCCTGACCCGGCCACCACGACAATGCAGGGGCGTGTCGAGCGGGCGCGCCCCTGCAACGTTGCGTGGCCGGCTGCCATGAACGATCATGCCCCGGGAGCGAGTTCAATCCGAAGCCGGAGAGGAGCATGGAGCAGACGCGCGAGCTCTGTCTGGACGTCGAGGGGAGGCCCGTGACGGTACAGGTCCGGCGGGAAACGCGGGAGCGTTCGCTGCACACGGGGCGCGAGCTGACGGAACTCCACGGCACGGTGACGACTGCCGAGACCGAAGCTCACGAGTGGCTCTCCGCGACGCTTCCGGAGATCGCCGACCGCGTGATCTCGGCGAGAGACGGGGAGGGGGAGCGCGCCGGCCACTGGCTGATCTCCTGGAATGCGTATTCGGTGCATGGCAGCGCCCATACCTACACGCTGATCCTCAGGGAGGCGGAAGAGCTCTCGCTGGAGGTTCTACTTCTGGATGGAATGGAGCTGTACCCGTACGAATACCGCGAGCAGGTGGTCGGCGACGGGCTGGCGATCTGGGCCAAGCTGGTCGGTGCCGAGGACGACCTGGTGCGTCTGCGTCGCCTGGTCCGGGACCGCTCCGCCTTTCCGGTGACCCGCCGCGGCATCAGCGACGAGCCGCGGCTGATGCGGGTCGGCGTGGCGGAGTGGTCACACTTCGATGATCGCATCAAGTACCGCCTCGCCCTGATCGACGCGGGGCTGCGCGAGTCTGTGGCGACGGAGCTGATCCGGGTGGAGGAGGAGAACAGCCGCGCCGCGCTGGCCTACTACGCCAACTTCATCGATCGGCTCAGCGACAGGCTGGTAGAGAAGGGTGTGCTGTCGCCGGAGGAGGTGACGGGGCTTCGCGATGCGGCCCGCGCCGAACCGGGTGTATCGCGACACGATTTCTGGCAGGTACCCGACGTCGACGTGCTCTGACCGCCAGGCTTGACGACCGACAGTTGAAGAGGGGGCGGGCCGGCAGCGGCGCGCCCCCTTCTACCCGTATCCGCTTGCCCCACCCATGGAGCGGCTCCTACGTTCGGGGCCTCAGCGGCATACCGGGACGTCGAATCGGCCAAACGCGACGATGGGAGACGGGCATTGGAGTACCTGGATCTGATATTCTACGGCAACACGATGCGCAGCTGGATTCTGGCGGCGCTGATCGCGGGAGCGGCGTTCTCGATCCTGGCGGCGCTTCGCGTCATGCTGATGCGTCACCTCGACGGATTGGCGCGGCGGACGGGGACCCATCTGGTCGCGGCGGCGGCGGCTGCGCTGCGCGCCACGCGTGGATGGTTCATGCTCCTGGTCGCGTCGGCGATCGGCACGGGGGTCCTCACCCTCGACACCGAGTTGATCGCACTGGTCCACCGTGCCGTTCTCCTCGGCTTCCTCCTGCAGATGGCGATCTGGGGGGGAAAGGCGATTCGGACCTATGTCGCGGAGTACAGCGACGCGCGTCTGATGGAGGATGCGGCGAGCGTCACGACTGTCCGCGCGCTCGCCTTTCTGCTCAACGTGGCGATCTGGGCCATCCTCTTCCTGATGGCACTCGACAACTTCGGAGTGGACATCACCGCGATGGTGGCCGGGTTGGGGATCGGCGGGATCGCGATCGCCCTCGCCGTCCAGAACATCCTTGCCGATCTCTTCGCCTCCCTCTCCATCGTGCTGGACAAGCCATTCGTCTACGGCGACTTCATCATCGTGGACGACCTGATGGGCACCGTGGAGCACATCGGAATCAAGACGACCCGGCTGCGGAGCCTCTCCGGCGAACAGCTCGTCTTCGCGAACTCCGACCTCCTGCAGAGCCGCGTCCGCAACTTCAAGCGGATGTACGAGCGGCGGGTGGTGTTCGAGGTCGGCGTCACCTACCAGACGCCCCGGGAGAAGATCGAAGCGGTACCGGAGATCATCCGCCTCGCCGTGGAGAGGCTACCCGACACTCGCTTCGACCGCTCGCACTTCAAGGAATTCGCCGAGTTTTCGCTGAGGTTCGAGACGGTCTTCTACGTGCTGAAGCCCGACTTCCAGACCTATATGGACCGGCAGCAGGCGATCAACCTTGCGATCCACCGGGAGTTCGAGGAGCGGGGGATCGACTTCGCTTATCTGACGCAGGCCATGCAGCTGGCCCGGTCCGGCGCGTGAAGCAGGAGGATCACTGGCTTCGCCGGGCGAGGCGGCTACAGGCGATCGCCCAGAACGGCCTCCCTACACCGAGGGACCGTTCGACCGCGAGCGTTACGAGGAGCTGCACGGAATCGCGCTGGAGATGCTCGCCGCGGCCGCCGGCATGGATCCCGCACGCCTTTCGCGGCTCCACCGACTTCGATTGGGAAGCTTCCCCGTGAATGGGGACAGGCGTTATCATCGCGGCGCGGGTGTGCGCCCGCACCGGCGGGCCGCAAGACGGATCACTCGAGTGGAGGGTTCAATGGAGCACGAGGAGAGGGACATCCCGGAAGAGCAGGAGAAGCCGGACGTGATGCCGACGACGCCGCTGACCGATCCGATCCGTGAGCGGCTCTTCAAGTCGCGCACGCTGATCATCAGCGGAGAAGTGAACCAGAAGCTTGCGGCCAGCGTGATGGCGCAGCTGCTGGCGCTCTCGTCCGAGTCGAGCGAGCCGATCACCATCTTCATCAACTCGCAGGGCGGCCACGTGGAGTCGGGCGACACCATCCACGACATGATCCGCTTCGTGAAGCCGCGGGTGCGCATCGTGGGAACCGGCTGGGTGGCCAGCGCCGGCGCGCTGATCTACGTGTCGGTGCCGCGCGAGGACCGCTTCTGCCTTCCGCATACGCGCTTCCTGCTCCACCAGCCGGCGGGCGGCGCCGGTGGTACGGCGGCGGACATCGACATCGAGGCGCGCGAGATCATCAAGATGCGCGAGCGCCTGAACCGGCTGTTCGCCGAGCAGACCGGGCAGCCCCTGTCGCGCATCGAGGACGATACCCGGCGGAACTTCTGGCTCTCCGCAGCCGAGGCCCGCGAGTACGGGCTGGTGGGAAGCATCATCCAGGGCGTGGACGAGCTCACCTGAAGACGGGTACCATGCCGGACCCGATGCGCTTCGCCGACCTCCACGATCACCTGCTCCCGGGCATCGACGACGGGAGCAGGTGGGCGAACTTCCCCTGCCGGTGGCTCCCGTCGCCGGTCACGCCGCTCTGGAACGGACGAGGTAGCGCCTTTCTACGCCTCCATCCGCGCGTCACCGTCCAGCCGATCGTCCGGGCAGGCGGAGTGGATGTCGATCAGCTCCACCTGCTCTTCCGGGGAGAGATAGCGAGGGTCGATGCCGAGCGCGCGAACCCGTTCCTCTCGGACGGGCTGGCTGGCGACGGAAGAAAGCTCGTCCACGCCATGCCTCCTCTGCTGGATCCACGGTTCACCGGGCCCGACCGGGCTCCGGGTTCGCCTGGAATGTGGTGGAGGCCGGAAGCGCCGCAACGCGCGTGCCGCGCGTGCGTTGCCCCGGCCGGTCAGAGAAGATCCGACCGCACGTAGGCCTGGAACACGCATCCGGGCCGGAGCGGGACGTAGACGGCCTCGGCCACTGCCTCCTCCGGCGACGCGAAGAGGGGCACGCCCTGGTGGTCGCCCACCCTTCGGAGAAGACCGATCGGTACCCGCCGCTCTCCGCCCGTCCGCACGAAGCGCCGCTGTCCGTGGGTGATGGCCGTCCCGGACATGACCCATGGCTCCCGTCCGGCGTATCCGGCGAGCAGCGAGACGGGATGAACCTGCTCCAGCGGTACGATGCGTCGATTCTCGAGCAGCACGACCCGGCCATCACTCTCCACCTTCGCAGAGAGGTTGGTGAGTCCGGTGGCGGACGTGCGGTCCACCACGCACAGGGTGGTATCGCGGAGTGCCTCCCAGCGGGCGGGTGCGGCGCCTGCGCCTGCGCCGGGGAGCCCCCCCGCGCAGGCGGTGAAGGCGGTGGCAGAGAGCAGGAGGACGAAGCCTCCGATCCAGTGTATCCGCATACGATGATCCCGGAGTGGAAGAGTGGCGACGCGGCATCGCTTCCGCGGCCGGATGCGGGGCGCATCACGGGTACCTCTCACCGGCTGCGCAGAAGGGGTGCCAGACGCTCTGGAAGTTGCATCACACGATCCGGGTGGAACGAAAGGGCGCCAGTTCATATCCTGTGAAGGAACGGAACGACTCACCCCGGGCAGGAGTGGATGGCGATGGAGGCAGAGGGAGGAACGAAGAGGTCCGGACCCACCGCTCGCATCCCCGACGAACGTGCATGGGCGGCGGTCGTGGATCGCGACCCTCGCTACGACGGGCGATTCGTCTATGCGGTGAGAACGACGGGCGTCTTCTGCCGTCCGGTTTGCTCCGCCCGCCGACCGCTGCGGGAAAATGTGAGCTTCTTCGCGGGAGCGGACGAGGCCGAAGGCGCCGGATACCGCCCCTGTCGACGCTGCCGGCCGGACTCGCCCGGCGATACCGGCGGCGCACGGATGGTGGCCGACGCCGTCCGCTATCTGGAGGAGCACGCCGGGCGGATCGTGCCGTTGCGGGAGCTCGGAGCCGCGGTGCACGTGAGTCGGCACCACCTGCAGCGGGTCTTCACGCGCGCCATGGGCGTCTCTCCGCGGCGCTTCCAGGACGCGCTGCGGACGGAGCGGCTTCGCGAGTCTCTCCGGAATGGACACGGCGTGACGGGATCCGGGTACCGGGCCGGATTCTCGTCGATGAGTCGCGTCTACGCGGCCGCCGAAGCCCATCTCGGGATGACACCCGCCACCTTTGCGGCGGGTGGCGACGGCGTGGACGTCAGCGTAATCCAGACCCGAGTCCCGCTGGGCCACCTGTTGATCGGCCGAACCGCAAGGGGCATCTGCCTCGTGCTCCTTGGAGATTCCGCCGAGGATCTCATGAACGAGGCGTGCCGTCAGTTGCCAGCCGCCGTTTTCCGGCGCGAACTGGAGCCGCTGGCAGCAGAGATTCTCGCGGTGACCTCCACCGTGGCCGACGGATCCCCCCTCTCTCCGGAGTTGCCGCTCGACCTCCGCGCCACTCAGTTCCGGCTTCGCGTCTGGGAAGCGCTGCGCCGGATCCCGCCGGGCGAGACACGGACGTACGGCGAGGTGGCAGCGGCCATCGGCGCTCCTCACGCCTCGCGCGCGGTCGCGGGTGCCTGTGCCGCGAACCCGCTGGCGGTGGTCGTGCCCTGTCATCGCGTCGTGGGCGGCGACGGAACGTTGCGAGGGTATCGCTGGGGACTCCGGAGGAAGCGGGAGCTGCTCGCGCGGGAGAACGCGAACGTATCGGTGCGTCCACCGGCACGAAATGAGGTGCAGGGATAGGAGGGGGCAGCGCCGGCGCGCCAGCTGTTTCCTTGTGTGCAGAACTGCTGCGGGGTACGTTCATCCATCCACCCTGCTGACATGGAGGTGACGATGGCGAACCACCGCCCCCTCGAATGCCCGGCCTGTGGACACGAGCGCATCAGCCGCCGCGGTCTCTCCCGTCGCACGGAGATGGACTCCGTTCGACCGGGAGCATCCGAATGGAGCTGTCAGCTCTGCGCCTACACCTGGACGCATCCCGGTCGCCCCGCGCGGGACCCAGGTGATCCCGGCCGAGTGACGCTGACCGTTCCTCCCTCTGCTCTGTGAAGTGCAGACATGATGATGTCGCCGGGCACCCTCGCGAGGGTGCCCGGCGATCGGCATTTCAGCGGTCCGGAGTCGCGCCGGTCAGCCGGTCAGGGGCCGCTCAGGGTGCGCAGAAGAAGAGCTGCGCGGGCAGGATGTTACGCAGCTCGAATGCGCGCTCCACCGCGCTGAACTCGCTCTCCAGGTACGGCTGCACCTTGGGGGAGAACTGATAGACCAGGAAGGCGCCGTCCGGCTGAAGTGACGCGCGGGTCGAACGGAGGATATCCTCCCGGACCTCCTGGGGCATCGTGCTGAAAGGAATTCCGGAGATGATGTAATCCGCCCGCTCTACGCCCGCCTCTGCGAGGTAGCGTCCCACCTCCGCCGCAGAGCCGTGCACCACGTGGAGCCTCTGGTCGCGGATGGAGGAGCGGAGGAAGTGAACGAACTCCGCGTTGGTCTCCACGACGATGAGCTTTCCGTCAGGACCGAGGCGCCGGAGAATCTCCGAGGTAATCGTTCCCACACCGGGGCCGTACTCGACGATGACCCGTGCGCGCTTCCAGTCTATCTTCCCGAGCACCTGGTTGATCAGGAAGCGAGAGCTGGGGATCACGGAGCCCAGCATCCTGGGGTGCTTGAAGAAGTTTCTCGCGAACAGGAGGAGCTGATCGGACCTCGACGGGGCACTCTGGATCATGAGGTTTGGCGGACACCTTTCAGAGATGGACCGGGACCGGCAACAGTACGCCATGAGGGAACGGATCCGTCACCCGGATCCCCGCCGCCGTGCGCGTGGAACAGCTGCACCGGATGCAAGGATCGTGGCAGCGGTGGAAATCCGCCAGACCGCGCGCGGAAGAATGCACCGGAACGCCGCTGCGGGAGAGCGAAGAGCAGAGGAGATCCAGCTCCCTGCGTGGAATACCTCTTGCTCCCCTGCCGGCCGACCGAGCAGCACTGTCTCTGGCGAGGTAAAGCTCCGCAGATGGCACCATCGACACGCCCGATCCCCACGTTGCCGCCCACCAGGGCGCTCTCCGAACTCCTTTCTGTGGAGCTCGACTTCGCGCCGGATCTGAGGGACGTGAGGGTGACGCGCGTCACGACCGATTCGCGGGCGGTGGAGAGCGGCGACCTGTTCGTTGCCGTGGAGGGCAACAGCGACGACGGACACGACCACCTCGGCGAGGCGCTCCAGCGGGGCGCCGCCGCGCTCGTGGTCGAGCGCGAGGTGGACGGAGTCGCGGGGAATCCCGTGGTGCAGGTGGAGAACTCGCGTCGCGAGCTCGCCAGGATCTCCGCACGCTGGTATGGCGACCCGGCTGAGCGGTTGCCACTGGTCGGGATCACCGGCACCCTCGGCAAAACCACGGTGATGTCGATGCTCGAGGCGATCCTGCTGCGTTCGGGTCGCCGGCTGGGGACCATCGGCTCTCTGGGCGTGCGGATCGGTGGCGAGGTGGAGCAGACCGGCTACACGGCGCCCGACCCGATGATCCTTCATGCGGCGCTGGCGGAGATCGTGGGATCCGGCGCGGAGCTGGCGGCGATGGAAGTGACCACGCACGCGCTCACCCAGGAGCGGGTGCACGGACTGCTTTACGACCTCGGGATCTTCACCAACCTCGTTCCCCTGGAGCACGTCGACTACCACGGCTCCTTCCGCGGATACGTCAACGCGAAGACGCGCTACTTCGACCATCTGCGTCCGGGTGTGCCGCTGATCTACTCTCACGACGACCGGGCGGTGCGTGGCGTGGTCCGCGGGCGGGATCTGCATGCGATCGGCGTGGGGCAGGAGAAGGCCGCCGATGTGTGGATCAGCATTCAGGGAATGGACGCGCAGGGGAGCCGTTTCTCACTGCGATCGCAGCACGCGCTTCCGCGGCTGGGAGGCGGTGACCTGGAGCCGTTCGAAATCGAACTCGATCTTCGAACGCTGGGGCGCTCCATGGTGGGGAACGCGGCGCTCGCGGCCACCGGGGCACTGCTGTGCGGCGCGCGGCCCGAGGCGGTCGTCGCGGCCCTGGCTGACTTCCCTGCCCCGAGGCGCCGCATGGAGCTGCTGCGCACGGAGCCGTTCCAGGTGCTCGATGACACCGCGGGACACCCGGACAGCATGGGAGTGGTGTTCGATGCGGTGAAGCGCCTCGCGCCGGAGCGGGTGCACGTCTGCGTGGCGGTGCGGGGGAAGCGAGGGGCCCGAATCAACCGCCGACTTGCGGAGGCGCTGGCGATCTGGGCCGAGCAGGTGCCGCTTTCCACCCTCGTGGTCACCACCAGCAGCGATCAGGTGAACCACCTGAACACCGTCACATCGCGCGAAAGACAGGCGTTCGTGGGGGCGCTGGAGCGAGCCGGTATCCCGTTCGTCCAGCACGAGCGGCTGGAGAATGCGGTGCGTCACCTGGTGGATCGAGCGGAGCCGGGGGACCTCGTCCTTCTGATCGGTGCCCAGGGGATGGACGAAGGGGCCCGGCTGCTCGACGAGGCGCTCGGATCCCCCGCGTCCCTCTCGCCCTCCGACTAACGCTCTCCCCGGATCGCCCGCACCAGCTCGCCCCGGTTTATCCGGCTCCGCCCCTCGATCCCCATCTCACGAGCGCGGTCGTAGACCGGGTGAGATCCGATGTCCTCGGCGGGTAGGTCGTGCAAGTTGCGTTCACCGTCCGGGAGCGGTGCGAGCATTGCGTGGTGGGCGTTCCGGCAAAGGAGGACGGATTCCAACCGGAGGTTGGCTGAACATGAAGACCATTCGGATGGTGGGGGCCGGGCTGGCGGTGGGTGCGTTGCTTCTCGGCGGCTGCAGGCAGCCGCAGGACCAGATGGCGGAACCGGGTGTGCCGGTCGGCGCGATTCCCGCCGCACCGGATGTACGGCCCGGCACTCCGTCGGCGCCGGGCGGTGTGGCTCCCTCCGGAGGTGAGGGGGTGGGCGGTGACGAGGCGATGCCCTCCGACACCGTGACACCGGGCGCCACCGTCACCGGAGTGGACACTGTGGGGATGCAGCGGCCCTGAGGGCGAGGCCGAGGTGGGTTCATCCTCCCGGCCACCCCCCGGGGAGGTGTGCATCAGCGGATATCGCGGCGGATCACGTGCCCGTTGAAGCCGTCGATCCGCTCGGGTAGATCGCCCGGGAGCACCTGCTGCAGCACCTCACCATCGTCCGAGACGCGGTAGGTGGTCACCGTGATGAAGCCGCGGCCCTGCTCGATCTCCAGGAGCGTCACGGAGGGATAGGGCGCCGCCGGCGAGCCGATCAGCGGTCGTGCCCCCTGACCGAGCGCCCCTGTGTGGAGCATCTCCAGCTCGCCCCGCCGCCCCGGGTAGTAGGCGTGATGATGCCCGCTCACGTACATGTCCACCCCGAGCGCGGTGAGCATCTCCCGCAGTGTATCGGCGCCGGCCAGCACCTCGCCCGGCCGGTTCCGCCCCTCAGCTACGGCGTACAGTGGGAGATGTCCGAGCACGATGCGGGTGCCGGCGAGTCGCGCCGGCGGAGATGACAGGGCGGCTTCGATCCAGCGCAGCTGGTCCGGAAGCCGCACGATCTCCTCGTTGGACGCATCCCATACCAGCACGAAGACGTCTCCGGCCGTGAAGGCGTAGTTGAAGGGGAAGTCGGCGGAATCGGTGAAGGCAAGCGCCGGCAGATGCACCGGGTTTCGCCAGTGCTCGAGTGCGAATCGCCGATCGCGGGCATGGGCCGGGTAGCGTGACCCGTCGTGGTTGCCGATGGTCGGAGCGAACGGGATGCCTCCCTCGCGTAGCGGACGGCCCACCGCGTCGTCGAAAGCGCTCCACATCGCCGCGACCCGCGTGTCGCTCAGAGACGGCTGCTGCCCGGCGATCAGGTCACCCGCGGCGAGGACCAGGTCCGGGCGCCATTCATCCACGATGCGGCTGACCGTGCGATGGACCCGGGCTTCGTACTCCGTGGATCCGTATGCGCTGTTCAGGTCGCTGATCACCGCGACCCGGAGAGGTCCGGCCGGTCCGGGAGATGAGGGCGGCGGCATGCAGGCGGCGCTCGCCAGCGTCAGGGTGGCGGCGATGATGAAGCTCTTCGTCGGGTGAATCATCCAGGATCTCCGGGTGTTCCTGTCGGGGGTGGCGAGGCGGTGGGATAGCGGGGCGACCGCACCCCCATCCACGTCTTCACGAGGGTGGCACCGAGGATCAGCACACCGCCGGCGACGGCCCAGCGGCTCGGGATCTCCCCGTGAACGATCGCCGCCCATATCGGGTTCAGGGCGGGCTCGATCAGCAGGAGCACCGATGCCTCCAGCGCCGGAACGTGCCGGATGCCACTGGTGAGGCAGAAGTATGCAAGCCCGATCTGGAATACCCCCAGGTACCCGATCGTGAGCCAGTCCGTGCCCGTGGCGTCAGTGACCGGAAGGGCGAGTGGGAGGCAGCCGATGAATGCGAAGAGGTTGCCGAGCGCGACGGTCGCGAAAGCGCTTCCACCGCCGTTCTGGCTGCCGAGCCAGCGAAGCCCGATCACGGTGAGCGCCCACGAGACGCCACTCAGCAGCCCCAGCAGGTTGCCGAGCACCGGGTCGGGAGCGGTAGCGGCTGGCACCTCGGCTCCCACGAAGAAGAGGGCGAGCCCGCTTCCCACCACTCCCATGAAGACCAGGTCCGAGCGCCGAATGCTCTCGCGCAGCAGCCAGGGTCCGAGCAGCAGCACGTAGACGGGAGCGCTGCTCTGCAGGAAGATGGCGTTCGCGGCGGTGGTCAGCTTGTTGGCGAGGACGAAGAGCACCATCGTCGTCGCGTAGGCGATCCCGACGAGGGCGGTGCGGTGGTTCCACTCTCTCCGTGACGCAGGTACCAGGAGAAGGATCACCAGTGCGGCAACGCCGGAGCGGAAGCTCGCGACCTGCCAGCTGCTGAGCGTGGTCGCCTTGATCGCCGCTCCGCCCGTGGAAAAGAGCACCGCGGCGGCAATCAGCTGCAGCCGGCTGGCCACACGCGGAGTCAAGCGTCACCTCCCACAGGGGCGTCTTCCGAAACGGGGATCCAGGGGGCCGTCGCGCGCGGCCGCGCCCCGCGGTGCGGGGAGTCTCGACAGGCTATCCCGCGACCGTTCAGCGGACAAGTGCCGGCGGTCAGTGAGGGGTGGGGGCCAGACCCGGGTGGGTGAAGCGCAGCGCGAGCCAGCGCCGAGTGCCGCCACCGGGCAGGCGCGCGACACCATCCATGCGACCGTCGCGGATGGTTCCTTCCAGCCGAACCGGTCCGTCGGGAGTTCGCATCGTGAAGCGGATGTCGCGGCCGCGGAGTCCACCGGCAATCGGGTAGGCACGGCCACTCCCGCGCGCACGACCCCGGATGTCCTGGAACCGCTGCTCCAGCTCCAGCGAGTACCCGATCGGTTCCCCCTCCACCGCGAAGCTCCAGAATCCATCCACCCGCGCCGGGACGTGCCAGAGGTGCAGAACCGCGCGGGTCGCCCCGCTCCCGAAGGCGAGGGTGGAGTCCGGCCGCCACTCGCCCATGTGGAAGTTGTTGGATACCACGCGCGCTCCGGGCGCAAGCGTCGAGAGCAGGATGGGGCGGAGGCGCAGGTTGAACGCCGCGCCCAGGTAGAGCGTCACGACGGTGGCGTCGCTGAGGTCCGCCCGGAACAGATCGTCGGCAACGAAGCGGACGCGTGACGAGACGCCCAGGGAGTCGGCGCGTGCGCGGCTCAGCAGGACCAGCGGCTCCTGGTGCTCGTAACCGATGCCGCGCGTTCCGAAGCGACGTGCCGCTTCCAGCACGATGCGACCGTCGCCGGAGCCGAGATCGAACAGCAGGTCGTCCGGACCGACGGCTCCGAGCCGGAGCATGGCGTCCACCAGCGCCATCTCCGTGGCGACGTATGGTGGCTCATCCGGGAACGTCTGCGCATCCGCGACGGCGGATCCGGCCGCCACGCCGAGCAGCCAGAAGAGCGTCACGACTGGACGGAAGCGTCTCATCGCGTTAGATGGAAGTGTGTTCGAGCCGCGAGTGCTCTCGCGATCCGGGGCAATCGGCGAGCCAGTGCACCCCGGCAGCCCGCTCCTGCGAGTTCTCCCTTACACCATTTGCGATCCATGGACCGACGCACCTTTCTGCGCTCGGGCACCGCCGCGGCGGGCGCGGCGTACCTCGGCGTCACTCCGGCCTTCGCTCACCGCTTCCCGGGCATCCGCCAGTACGACCTGGTGCTGCGAAACGCGCTTCTCCTGGACGGGCTCGGCTCCGACCCGGTGGAGGGCGATCTCGCCGTCGCGGGGGACAGGATCGCGGCGGTGGGTCGAGTGGGTGCGATTCCGGCGGGCGCCGAGGTGATCGACCTGCGCGGTCTGGCGCTCGCACCCGGCTTCATCGACATCCACTCGCACACCGATCTATCCCTGTTGGTCAACCACCATGCCGAGAGCAAGATCCGGCAGGGGGTGACGACGGAGGTGACGGGTCAGGACGGATCGTCCATCGGTCCGTGGTCGGAGGCGCAGTTTCGGCGTGTGCGGGAGGATTACCGGTCGCGCCACGGGGTGGAGATCGACTTCCGCGACCTGGCCGGCTTCTTCGCGCGCCTGGAGCGCGAGCGGCCCTCGGTCAACGTGGCCAGTATGGTCGGTCAGGGAACGGTGCGCGGCTTCGTGGTCGGCCAGGACGACCGCCCCGCCACGGAGGCGGAGGTAGTCCGGATGCAGGAGGTGATTCGCGCCGCGCTCGCGGCGGGCGCGTGCGGGATCTCGACGGGCCTGGAGTACACGCCCGGCGGCTTCGCCGGCCCGGCGGAGCTTGCGGCGATCGCCAGCACGCTGGTCGGGACCGGGTTGCCGTACTCCAGCCACATGCGCAACGAGGACGAACGACTCTTCGCGGCCGTCGAGGAGGCGATCACCATCGCCAGCCGGGCCGGCGTGCCCGTGCAGATCTCGCATCTCAAGGCACAGGGCGCCCGCAACTGGTGGAAGAGCGAGCCCGTGATCCGGACCATCCTCGAAGCGCGCGCCTCGGGGCTCGACGTAGCGTTCGACGTATACCCCTACGTGGCGTACAGCACGGGGCTGGCGAACCTCTTTCCGCTGGCCATGCGTGACGGAGGAGACGCCGCATTCCTGGAGCGGCTGCGGAACCCGGCTTCGCGGCAGGTGGCCGAGCGCGCGGTGCGCGAGAAGGTGGCGGATCTCGGTTCGTGGGATTCGGTCCAGGTGACCTCCACCGGGTCCGATGCACTCTCCTGGGCACGTGGTCGCCGACTGGGGGAGCTGGCCGCCGAGCGGGGGGAGGATCCGTTCGCGCTCCTCCTCCACCTCGTGATCGAGGACAGGAACCGCGCCGGCATGGTCGGCTTCGGAATGAGCGAGGAGAACGTGGAGATGAAGCTTGCGGAGCCGCTATCCATCGTCTGCTCCGATGGCGGGGCGTGGGCGCCCTACGGCCCGCTCTCCTCCGGGTCCCCCCACCCGCGCACCTACGGCGCCTTCCCGCGCGTGCTGGGGCACTACTCCCGCGATCGAGGCGTCCTCTCGCTGCAGGAGGCCGTGCGGAAGATGACCTCGGCGCCAGCCCGCCGCCTGAACCTGGTGGGGCGTGGAGAGCTGACGCCGGGCGCTGTCGCGGACCTGGTCGTCTTCGACCCGGACCGGGTGGCCGACCGCGCCACCTTCGAAGAGCCGCACCAGTACCCGGTCGGGATCCCCCACGTGGTGGTGAACGGGACCTTCGTCATCCGGGACGGTGAGCACAGCGGAGCGCGCGCCGGCAGAGTGGTGAGGCCGGGGCGGTGAGGCGGCCGCTCGCGCCCCTGGCTCCGCATCACTCCATCTGCTCGAAAAGCCCGATCTGGCTGCCGGGCGCCGGCGGGCGGCGGAAGTGCGCCGTCGAGAGGGGCCTGCGTTCGCCATCCAGTCCGTGTCGCCGGCGGACGGTGACGAACATGGTGTGCATGTGCTCCGCATACACCCCCTCCCCCTTCATTCGCACACCGTAGCGGGAGTCGTACAGCTCTCCCCCGCGGATCTCCCGGACCCGTCCGAGCACCTTCTCCTTCCGCTCCGGGAAGTGGGTTTCCAGCCACCGTTCGAAGAGCCCCGCCACCGCATACGGAAGCCGCAGCGGGATCATCCCCGCACTACTTGCGCCCGCCGATGCGGCGGCCTCCAGCAGCGCCGGTATCTCATGATCGGTCAATCCCGGAACGATCGGGGCGAGCAGCACTCCGACCGGAACGCCGGCGTCTCGCAGCCTGCTGATCGCCTGCAGCCGCAGCCGCGGCGACGAGGTGCGAGGCTCCATCACCCGCTGCAATCGCTCGTCCAGTGTGGTCAGCGAGATGTGCACCGCCGCAGCGCCAAACCCAGCGAGCTCACCGAGAAGATCCGAGTCCCGCGTGACCAGATGATTCTTGGTCACGATCCCCACCGGATTACGGAACTCCGCCAGCACCTCCAGACAGCCGCGTGTGATCCGCAGCCGTCGCTCGGCCGGTTGATACGGATCGGTCACGCCACTCATCGCGATGGACGTCGGCTTCCACCCGCGCGCCGAAAGCTCGCTGCGCAGTAGCGACGGGGCCTCCGTCTTCACGAAGATTCGCGTCTCGAAGTCGAGCCCGGCGGAGAGGCCGAGGTACTCGTGGAAGGGGCGGGCGAAGCAGTAGATGCACCCGTGCTCGCACCCGCGATACGGGTTGACCGAGTGCGTGAACCCCACGTCCGGGCTCTCGTTGGTCGCGATCACGCGGCGCGTGGTGTCGCGGTAGAAGTGCGTACGCGGCGCCGGCTGCTCGCTGTCGAGCAACTCGGGATCCGGTTCGAACGAGATGCGTTCGAACCGGTTCACCGGGTTCTCCGGCGCTCCGCGTCCTCTGATCGGTACCAGCTGCATGGAATGGGCTCCCGCGTGTTTCGGTTTATCTTCGGTAAAGGTAGCCGCCCCACCGCGTTGGCGCCACCCTCGCGTGCGAAAAGGAACGGGCGTTTACCCCCGCATATCCTCAGGCCTGGCCGAGGTTTGGGGTGATCGGCATAGCTGCGGGGCACACTGCCGCGGCGGGAATCTGAAACCGTCGGGACACCCGGCCCGTACGGTGAGACGAGGGACGCGCAGAGGGACGAAACGCGAGCATGGCGGACGGCGCGTTCGAGACCGCCTGACATCACATACATGGAGACACGACGATGACCAACGCGAAGATCGAGACCCGGACCACGGCCACCACCCGCAACGAGACCCCCCCGGCCGCCCGTCGGGTGGCGATGACCAGCCGCTGGAGCGGCGGGCGCTCGAAGCCGAAGCTGGTGACGTTCAGCTGGGGAGCCACGGTCCCATCGATGCGTCGGTGAGCGGCGGTCTCCAGACAGAACGAGCCGGCCCGCCTTCGAACGAGGCGGGCCGGCTCGCGTTCGCGGGTTCGTGGCGGCTTGCTTTCTGCTCGGGGTGACGCGGGGCGCCCGCGGATGGGCGCCGGGCCCGGGGCAGTCGGGCGCCGCGGATGGTGTGGGAGAGCACCCTCATGGAACGGGAGCGAGGATGAGTCGCTGGCAGGGATTGAACGTGGAGTCGGAGGGAACGGGGATCTCACGAGAGCTTTCGGAGCAGGTGAACCTGCTCGGCGAGCTGCTCGGGCAGGCGATCCGCGACGAGGCCGGCGAGACGGTCTTCGAACTGGTGGAGCGGCTGCGTCTCCTCTGCAAGGCAGCGGCGTCGGGCGAGGAGCCTCGCGGTCGTGAGGAGGCGGAGGAGATCATTTCCCGGCTTTCGCACGAGGAGATCGTCTGGCTGCTGCGCTCCTACACCGCCTTCTTCCACCTGGTGAACCAGGCGGAGCGGCAGGAGATCGCGAGGATCAACCGTGAGCGGGAGCGAAGCGCTGGCGGCCGCCCCGAGTCGATAGACCGGGCGGTGGCTGAGCTGAAGGAGCGGGGGCTGTCGCTGGACGAGGTGATCGAGATCCTCGCGTCTCTGGATATTCAGCCGACGTTGACGGCGCACCCGACCGAAGCGAGGCGGAGGACCATTCTCGGCAAGCAGCGGCAGATCGCGGCACTCCTCAACCGACTGCGCGGCGACGTCGGCGAGGAGGAGCGGGAGGAGACGCTGGACGAGCTGTTTGCGCAGATCTCGCTTCTTCTTCTGACGGATGAGGTGCGCACTGAGAGCCCCACGGTGGAGGACGAGGTGGAGTCGGGCCTCTATTTCCTCGGGGGGACCATCTGGGAGACCGTGCCGCGGATCCACCGCGATCTGGTGCGCGCGCTTGGGCGTCACTTCGGCGCGGCGCACGTTCCTCCGGCGGTGCTGCGCTATCGCTCGTGGATCGGGAGCGACCGCGACGGCAATCCCAAGGTGACGGCCGAGGTTACGCGCCGTACCCTCGAGATGCACCGTTGGACGGCCATCGAGCGACAGCTTGCCGAGCTCGCGGAGTTGAGAAGGGAGCTGGGTGTATCCACGAGGCGCGCCGCGGTTCCGGACCGGCTGCTCCGTCGGATCGACGCGCTCACCGAGGAGACGCCTCTGACGGCGACCGAGCGACGGCGCTTCCAGCACGAGCCGTTCAGGATGTTGATCGGGCTGATCGAGACCCGGCTGAGAGCGCTGCTACAGCCGCAGTCGGGGGGCGCAGAGCCGCCGGCGGGCTACGGCGCCTCCGCGCTCGACGCCGACCTCCGGCTGCTTGACGAGGCGTTGCGGGAAAGCGGGGTCGCGGCCGCGGCGGAGCACGGGAGGCTGCCGCGTGTGCGGGTGTTGTCCGCCACCTTCGGCTTCCACCTGGCCGCGCTGGACGTGCGGCAGCACAGCCGACTGCACGAACTCGCCGTGACGGAGATCCTGAAGAGCGCGGGAGTGGAGGAGCGCTATGGATCTCTTTCGGAGGACGAGAAGGTTCGCGTGCTGACCGCCGAGCTGAAGAACCCGCGTCCACTGCTCGCGCCATCCGCCTCCCTGTCCAGGGAGGCCGCCGCGGTGCTGGACACCTTCCGTGTGGTACGAGAGGCGCTGGAGCGGGACCCCCGCTCCATCGGCAGCTACGTGGTCAGCATGACGCACAGCGTCAGCGATCTGCTCGAGCCGATGCTGCTGGCCAAGGAAGCCGGGCTCGGATCCGGCGACGGAACCATACCGCTGGACATGGTGCCGCTGTTCGAGACCATCGAAGACCTCGAGGGTGCCAGCCCCATCATGGACCGGCTGTTCCGGGATGAACTGTACGCAAAACAGCTGCGCGCGCGGGATGGGTTCCAGGAGATCATGCTCGGGTACTCGGACAGCAACAAGGACGGCGGCTACTGGATGGCGAACTGGGCACTGCATCGCGCTCAGCGCGAGCTGGCTCGTACCTGCCGGAAGCACGCGGTGGACTTCCGCCTCTTTCACGGTCGCGGCGGTACCGTCGGGCGTGGGGGTGGGCGCGCCAACCAGGCGATTCTCGCCATGCCGCGGGAGGTCCACACCGGGCGGATCCGGTTCACGGAGCAGGGCGAAGTGATCTCCTTCCGTTACGCTCTTGCGGAGGTCGCCCGTCGGCACCTGGAGCAGATCGTCCACGCGATGCTCGTGGCGCCGGTGCGAAGCCGCACGACGGAGGAGCGGGAGGAGCCGTCGCTGATCGCAATGATGGACCGCATCGCCGCCGCATCCATGGAGGGGTACCGGCGTCTGATCGACGATCCCGGTCTCTGGGAGTGGTACACGCGCGCCACCCCCATCGAACAGATCAGTCGGTTGCCGATCGCCTCACGGCCCGTCAGCCGCGGCACCGGGAGCGAGGTGGACTTCGAGAGCCTGCGGGCGATTCCGTGGGTCTTCGCCTGGACTCAGGCGCGCTACATCGTGCCCGGATGGTACGGCGTCGGAACCGGTTTGCGAACGGTGCTGGACGATCTGCCGGGAGCGCTGGATGAGTTGGGGAGGGCCCAGGCCGAGTGGCCGTTCTTCGCGGCGCTCACGGAGAGCGCGCAGCGCGAGCTCGCCCGCGCCCGGCTGCCGATCGCGCGCCACTACGCACTCCTCGCGGGCAGAGAGGGTGGATACCACGACATGCTCGTGCGGGAGTTCGAGCAGTCGCGCGACGCTCTTCTGACGCTCACGGGAAACGGCGAACTTCTGGACGACGACCCGGTGATCCGCAAGTCGATCGCCCTCCGGAACCCGTACACTGACGTGCTCAACCTGCTCCAGGTCGAGCTGCTCCGACGCTACCGGGCCCGCGCCGACGACGCCGAACGGGACCCGCTCCGGCAGGCGCTGTTCCTGAGCATCAACGGGATCGCGGCGGCGATGCAGAGCACGGGATAGGGCGGGTTCGGGCATACGGAGATCGGTACGGCCGTCATCCGACCCGGACCGCCTTCGCTGTGTACGGGTTGACCGCCCGGTTGCTTCTCGCGCAGGAGGTCGCGCATGGTGCCGTCGTACTCCTGGCCGATGGAAGCGTACGCCGCGTCCATGGTGCCGGCCAGCGGGGAGGCGACATCCTCGAACACCACAGCGCGCGTGCCGACGTATACCGCTCGTGCGCGCACCACGTCGAAGCTGGAGCAGCTCTGCCCGGCCGGCACGCTCGTCTTCGGGATCCGGAAGGTGAGCGTATCCCCCGCCGCCGGAGCCGCCGCAGAGGCCGGTTCGAGGCTGCGAGCCAGCGAGCGGCGCCGCCGGAACTCGGGGGAGAGCGTCCGAAGAATCTCCAGGTTGCGGTCGAGTATCCTTCCATGCTCCCGCGCCGCTCGGAGCTCCTCCACCGAACGGGGTGTCTGGTGCCCGTGCGCACTCGGGACCGTCGCCGTCTCGCCGACCACGGTTCTCCCGCCACCGCCTGCTGGCCGCTCCCTCCCACGACTTCCAGCCGGCGCGCGACCATCGTGACGGTCACCGTCGCCTTCGCGTGTACGTCCCCGCCGGGAGCGGTGTGAGCGGAACCCCATTGCGGTCCAGCACGCTGGCGATGAGGCGTGCCGTCTCGCCGTCCGCCACCGTGAGGGCGGACTGGTCCAGCTGAACGGAAGCGGCCACCGGCCCGGCATCGGTAGAGTCCGAACAGGCGAGCGGGCCGAGCAGTAGAAGGGTCGCGTGCAGTGCGCGCAGCCAGCGAGTGTTGCATGACCGGCGACTGGGGCGGGGTTCGGCCGCGAGAGCCGGAGTACGACCGCGGGGACCGCACCGGACGTCGCGGTCCCGGAGGTGGACCGGGTGGCTTCTTCCGCGTCGGGTTCTGAGCCGAGCGAGTGATCAGGGGCGGTGGCGGTCCACTTCCGCGGGAGCGAGGTCCGCGCCGCGCCGCGCGGCCACATCCTCGGGACGCAGCAGCGGGACGTCCCCGAGGCGCGCGCGGTTGCCCCACGCCGTGAGCACGTGGTTGATCACCGCGGCCATCTCCACGTCGCGCAGGTGGCCCATGGGCGGCATCGGAACGCGCCACCGCGGGCTGGCGAGGCCGTACACGTGCAGATCGATCACGTATTCCCGACCGCCCGGAGCATTGAACAGCGCGGGTACCCCTCCCAACCCCGGATACTGATCCCACCCTTCACCGTCCGCGCCGTGGCAGTTCATGCAGTTGCGGGTGTACGAGCTGCTTCCCAGCTCCTCCCAGCGGAATTCGGCGCCCGGCTCCGGCTCGTAGCGGGCGAGCACCGCGCTTTCGCTGGTGAACACCACCTGTTCGGATCGCAGCCACGCGAAGACCCCGGCACCGGCCAGAAGGAAGAGGGCGATGGCATAGGTGGCCACATTGGCGAGAAAGTGTCTCATCTCCGTTTCGTCTCCTAGACCAGCGCGAAGCGTTCGAGCTGGATGTGGGCCTCGGGGATCCCGTGCTCCAGGAGCGCCTCGTGCACGCTGTTCATCATCACCTCCGGGCCGCAGATGAAGAAGAATCGCGCGTACTCCTCGTTCGGCATGTGCTTTTGCAGGAGCTCCGCATCGACGTAGCCGCTCTCGCCCTGCCAGCCGTCGTCGTCCTCGGGCTCCTCCTCCAGCACGTAGAGAACCTCGAGATCGAGCCTGCCTCGCAGCTCCTCGATCTCCTCACGGTAGGCGACCTCCTCCCACACCTTGTCTGCGTAGATCAGCTTCACCGGGCGCGGGTCCTTCCGGTCCGCCATGGTACGAAGGAACGACATGATGGGGGTGACCCCGACCCCGCCGGCGATGAACACGTAGCCGACCGCCGGATATCGATCGATGCTGAAGGCGCCGTGCGGGCCGTCCACATAGGCGCGTGTTCCGATCGGCGTTTCGCCGATGCGGCTGGTGAAGTCGCCGAGCGACTTGATGCCGAATTCGATGCGGTCACGTGAGCGGGCGCTGGAGGAGAAGCTGAAGGGGTGCTCCTCGAGCGTGAAGGCGGAGCCATGCAGCTTGATCCAGGCGAACTGTCCCGGTTCGAAGCGGATGCCATCGTGGTTCACCGGCTCGAGCACGAGCGTGTGGGTATCGCCGCGTTCCTCCCGCACCTCGGCCACCCTCCATGTGAACGCCCGCTGACGGAGCGGCCGGAACAGACGCAGGTAGATCACCAGACCCACCATCAGGGCGGCCGTGCCGATCCAGATCGCGTGCTTCCAGAAGGTGTTGGTGTAGAGCCCCGCCATGGAGACGTGAAGCTGCGCGAACACGATGGCGGAGATGCCGAGTCCGATATGCGCCAGCCGCCAGAGCTCGTAGTCCAGCTTCAACCGCTCGCGAAACACAGAGCTCACGACGATCGCCACGAGAGCGAATAGGCTCACCCAGGCCATCCGGCTCGCGAGGTTCCCTCCAAACGGGTTGAGAAGTGCCGCGCGAGACGGATTGTCGATGACGATGATGATCGGGTGCAGGATGATCAGGCCAACGGCGAGCAGCGCGATCTGCCTGTGGTAACGGAGGATGATGTCGATGCCGTACGGAGCGGTGACATGGCGGAAGCGCGCGATCAGGATGAACTGAACGGCAATCTGGGTGAGCCCCACGAAGCCGAGGGCGACGGAGAGTTCCAGCCAGAACCCGCGGCCGGCGGGCACAGGAGGCACGAGCATCACGAAGATCGGGGTCAGCACGATGACGATGTACAGCCCGATCCAGAAGAAACCCGAGATGGTGCGATTCACGATCGGAATGACGGAATGCTGGAGTCGATGCGCCAGATGGTGGCGGCGCTCGCCGCAACCCGTGAGGCGCGCGGACGGCGGGGCGCAAGCATCATTCCAGACACCGGGTGGGGAGCCGTTCCGCCGGACGGGGGGAACGCACGGATCTTGCACCCGGTCCGGCGGTCCAGTAGAGGCATGACACATCCCACCCGGAGAGGCCCCATGCGCAGTCTGATCACCCTCGCGTTGACACTGGTCGTGGCCGGCGCCGCGCAGGCGCAGGACGCTTCGTTCGACGCAGTACCGATGCCGGCCCAGACCCACCGTGAGGCGCCGGTGCCGAGCGTGGTCTCCACGCAGAGCCCGCAGGAGACGCGGCTCGAGGTGAGGACGGTGGAAGCCCGTGAGATGGTGAATGCGGACGCCGACGCGGCAGCACTCCCCACCCGGCGCGGCAGCTTCTGGTGGTACGTGGCCGTTCTGGTCGTGGCCGGCGTGATCCTCGCCGTGGTGCTCTGATCTGCACGGCGTGTCATCGGCACCGGCGCTCTCGTGGCGCCGGTGCCGATGACTCTTGATCCGGATTCACACGACGCTTAGCCTACGAAGTATCCGACCGGATCCCGGGTCCGAAGCATCCAGACTCGCATGCTTCCCGCAGCGGAGGTATCGTGTACACGTCCCCTCGCGGCATCGCCCGCACCCGACTTCTCCTGCTCATCGCCGCCGCAGCGCTGCTGGCGCTGAGCCTTGCGGAGCAGTTCCGTGGCGATGGATTCGGGTGGTGGAGCTTCGGTCTGGGCCTGGTGCTTCTCGCCCCGATCATCATTCAGAGAACGCAGCGGCGGGTGCCGGCCGGGAGATCCGAGGGCAGGACGCCCTGACCGCGATCCAGCTTCGACGGTCCTCCGCCTCGGGCACCCCGCGCGCCTGGCCGCGGCAGGGATCGTCTGACGGTGCCCGCCCCACTCCGGAGTGCCCCACATGATCCGAAGCGTGCTCGCCATTGCCGTCGGCTTCTTCTTCATCGCCGCACTCTCCCTCGGCGCGGACGCGGTGATGATGCGTCTGATTCCCGGTGCCTACGGACCCGGCGGCGCCGTCACGTCTCCGGGCGTTCTGGTTGCGATCATGGCGTACGTCGCCGCTTTCGCCGTCGCCGGCTCCTACCTGGCGGCACGGCTGGCGCCGTCGCACCCGATGCGTCACGCGCTGATCCTGGGGGTGCTGGGGCTGCTGGTGAACATCGGAGGCGCCATCGCGATGTGGGATACCGCTCCCTCCTGGTTCCACGGAATTTCGATCCTTCTGGTGATGCCGTACGCCTGGTTGGGTGGGCGCCTGAGAGAGGTGGAGATCGCTCGTGGCGGCATCACCGCGGGCCCTCGCCCCGCGCTGTGAAGGGGCTGCAGAGCGTTTGCCTCTGGCGCGAGGCGTCGTTCACGGTATTCTTAGACGGTGCACGCCTTGCAGTCCCCCCCTCGGAGTCCCTCACACCACCCAGCAGAGGAGCAGGTAAAATGGCGACAGCGAAGAAGAGTGGCGCGACCAAGAAGGCGGCGAAGAAGGCATCGCCCGCCAAGAAGAGCTCGGGCACCAAGCAGGCGCGCGGCGGCATCGCGCAGCCGGTCAAGCCGAGCGGCGACCTCGCCGCTGTCGTGGGCAAGGACTCCCTGACCCGTGCGGACCTCACGAAGAAGGTGTGGGACTACATCAAGAAGAACGACCTGCAGGACTCCACGAATCGCCGCATGATCAACGCGGACGCCAAGCTGAAGCCGATCTTCGGCGGCAAGAGCCAGGTTTCCATGTTCGAGATGACCAAGCTGGTGAACCAGCACGTCACCAAGGCCTGATCTCTCCCGCCGGGAGGGGGGAAACCGGATCGCGCCGCGGGCTCACGTGCCTGCGGCGCGATCTTCAATTTTCTCCGGCACGCTTGGTGGAGCGGAGGTGAAACTCCTCCCGTAGACGGGCGCGGTCACCGAGGCGCCACGGGTCGCTTCTCCGCGGGGAGGGTACGGACGGCAGGGGTGCTCGCGGTTCGCTCAGTCCCACGCAAGCCGTCGTGCTGAGCCACCTTTGGCTCCAGAGGCATCGTACTTACCTGGACACTTCGTCGTGCGCACGTGTATTCAGACTCTGTTGCCGATCCCGGCGGCGTTGAACGCCGAATCCACGATGGTTCGCGCCTCGGTCTGGATGCGCTGGAGGTGATCCTCGCCCAGGAAGCTCTCCGCGTAGATCTTGTAGACGGCCTCGGTGCCGGAGGGCCGTGCCGCGAACCAGCCGTTCCCGGTGATCACCTTGAGACCCCCGATGGGCGCATCGTTGCCCGGCGCCCGGGTGAGTCGCGCCAGGATCGGCTCGCCGCCGAGGCGATCGGCCGAGACCGCTTCCGGGCTCAGATCGGCGAGTGCCGACTTTTCCGCCGGTGTGGCGGGAGCATCCATCCGCCGGTACACGGGCGAGCCGTGGCGCTCCTCCAGCCGGCGGTGGAGCGCGGACGGGTCCTCACCCGTGACGGCGGTCATCTCCGCGGCGAGCAGCGCCAAGATGATCCCGTCCTTATCCGTGGTCCATACCGTACCGTCGTGCCGGAGGAATGACGCGCCCGCGCTCTCCTCTCCCCCGAAGCCAAGCGACCCGTCGAGCAGTCCGTCCACGAACCACTTGAAACCGACCGGCACCTCCACGAGCCGTCGTCCCAGATCGGCGGCGACCCGATCCAGCATGGAGCTGGAGACCAGGGTCTTACCGATGCCCGCGTCCGGAGACCACCCGTTGCGGTGGCGGAAGAGGTAATCGACCGCCACGGCGAGATAGTGGTTGGGGTTCATCAGCCCCTCCGCCGGCGTTACGATGCCGTGGCGATCGAAGTCCGGATCGTTGCCGAACGCGATGTCGTACTGCTCGCGAAGCTGGATCAGGCCGGCCATGGCGTGCGGCGAGGAGCAGTCCATGCGGATGCGGCCGTCGCCGTCCAGGTGCATGAACGCGAATGAGGCATCCACCTCGCGGTTCACCACATCGATGGTGAAGCCGTAGTGTTCCGCGATCGCGTCCCAGTAATGGATACCGGCGCCACCCATGGGATCGGCCCCGATGCGCAGACCGGACGACGCGATGCGGTCCATCTCCAGCACCGCTCCGAGGTCGCGTACGTAGTGGGAGCGGAAGTCGTGGCGGCGGGTGGTCTCCTGCCGGAGGGCGCGCTCGAGGGGAATCCTGCGCACCTCGCGAAGGTCGTCCTCCAGGAGCTGGTTTGCACGGTGCTCGATCGCCTTCGTGGTCGCGCCGTCCGCGGGTCCGCCCGATGGGGGGTTGTACTTGAACCCGCCGTCCTCGGGTGGATTGTGCGACGGAGTGATGACGACCCCGTCGGCGCGGGTTCGACCGCGCTCCCGGTTGAAGGCGAGGATTGCGTGGGAGATCACCGGCGTGGGTGTGAAGCCCATCTCGTGGTCGAGGCGGATCTCGACGCCGTTGGCCGCGAACACCTCGATGGCCGTGTCGCGGGCCGGCGCGGAGAGAGCGTGCGTATCCATTCCGACCATCAGCGGCCCGTCGATCCCCGCATGAATGCGGAAGTCGCAGATCGCCTGCGCCACGGCCAGGATGTGCCGTTCGTTGAAGGAGCGGCTCAGAGACGAGCCACGATGTCCGGAGGTTCCGAACGCCACCCGCTGCTCCGGCGCGGCGGGGTCGGGGCGATCCTCATGATAGGCGCGGAGCAGCTTCTCCGGGTCGATGAGTAGATGGCGCGGCGCCGGTTGGCCCGCGAGCTCGTGAGTCGGCATGGTCCGGGAAGTCGGTTTTCGGTCGGGTCTATGGTGATCGGCGACGTGCCACGCGGGATGCAAGGAAAGTTCCCGGCGAGACGGAGCTTGACCGCCACGGCGGCCACGCATATAATCCGCTCGCGCTTCCGGGCGCCGCGGCGATTTGCAAGCGCTTGCTCCGCGTAACAAATGTGCTAAACCGCTCGGGGGGCCCCGCGCGATGACGTACGCGCAGGGCCCCTTCGCCTTTTCAGCGATGCGCTTGCCCGGCTCCGGCCGTTACACCGAATCGGTCTCCCGCAGACCAGGATCTCCAGCAAAGGACCTCCATGAGCACTCTCGAGAGCTCCGCAGTGCAGGCGCCGGCGGCGCTGAGCTACACCTTCACCTCGGAGTCGGTCTCCGAGGGGCACCCGGACAAGGTCTGCGACTTCATCGCCGACAGCATCCTCGACGCCCACCTGCGGCAGGACCCATCCAGCCGCGTGGCCTGCGAGGTTCTCTGCAAGGAGGACAACGTGGTGCTGGCCGGTGAGATCACCTCCGATGCGAAGGTGAATTTCGAGGAGGTCGTGCGCGGCGCGATCCGAGAGATCGGCTACGTCGACGCGGACCAGCCGTTCCGCGCCGGAGGCGGTGAAGATCATCTCCTTCCTCAGCGCGCAGGCGCGGGAGATCTCGCAGGGCGTCACGGCGGAGACCAGCCTCTCCGGCGATCAGGGCGCGGGCGACCAGGGAATCATGTTCGGCTACGCCACGGACGAGACGCCGGAGATGATGCCTCTCCCGATCCTGCTCTCGCACCGTCTGGCGAAGGTGCTCGCCAACCACCGCAAGAGCCGCACGGTGGACTGGCTGCGCCCGGATTCCAAGACGCAGGTCTCGGTGGTGTACGAGGGGAACGAGCCGGTTCTGGTCACCGACGTGCTGATCTCCACGCAGCACAGCGAGGGCGTGGAGCGAGAGACCATCCGCAACTTCATCGCGACCAGCATCGTACCGGAGGCGCTGGGCGGATGGTACCACGACGACCTGAACCTGATGGTGAACCCGACAGGGTCGTTCGTGCAGGGCGGGCCGTCGGCCGACGCCGGGGTGACCGGGCGGAAGATCATCGTCGATACCTACGGCGGAATGGGCCGCCACGGCGGAGGCGCGTTCAGCGGCAAGGACCCGTCGAAGGTGGATCGCAGCGGCGCCTACTTCTGCCGTTTCGTGGCGCGCCAGCTGGTCGCGGCAGGGCTCGCCCGCAAGGCGGAGATCCAGGTCTCGTACGCGATCGGACTCGCCCAGCCGGTTTCCGTGAAGGTCGACACCTTCGGAACCGGTGACGAGGCGGCCGCTGCCGAGTTCGTGCGCGGCTTCGACTTCCGCCCGCGTGCCATCATCGAACGGCTCGACCTGCTCCGCCCCTTCTACCGGGAAACCACCAACTACGGTCACTTCGGGAAGGCCGGGCTGCCCTGGGAGAAGGACTGATCCAGGGCTGATCCGATGCCGGTAGGCGTCGGATCCGGAGGGTGATCAGGGGTGGACCTGCCGGCCGGCGGGTCCACCCCTTCGCCATCCCCGGGGGTCCGCGCGGAGAGGCGGTCCGGCGCGCGGATGTCGGGTGACCACTGGGGGTGTCGCTCCGTCCCCCGGGGAGGGCGAGAGTCGGGAGCGGCAGATCGTTTCCGTCGGATGGGGGGCCAGCCCGAGGCACGCTCGCGAAAATCCGCACCGGACGGGAAAAGCTGGAGGGAGCCGCAGGTGTGGACGCCACTCGACAGGACGCTGCGGGATGACTCCTTGCACGGCATGCCTGTTGCATTCCGCACCCCCGTCGTCCGATGCTCTGGAATCCACCCCGGTGTGACCCACATAGAAAGATGAGACGCCTTCACCAGCACCTCAGCCGCTCGTTCGCCGTCGCGCTCGCCGCGGCGGCCATGACGGCGTCACCCGCTGCCGCACAGGCGCAGGCGAGTTCGCTCGCCCTGAACTCGTCCGTGCGAGCCGCGGAGGCGAGGAATACGTCCTCGGCCCTGGAGCGGGGGCGCTACGCGGTCGTCATCGACCTGGACGAGAACCAGCTGCACTTCATGCAGGGAGATGTGACCCTCTGGTCGGCGCCGGTCGGTACCGGCACCGGGCTCCGACTGGAGACGGCGGATCGCAGCTGGAACTTCGCGACGCCGCAGGGCACCTACCAGGTGAAGTACAAGGAGGAGAACCCGACCTGGATCGCGCCCGACTGGTTCTTCATCGAGAACAACCTGCCGATTCCGCCGCAGGGTGACCGGCGCCGGTTCTTCCCGGGCGGTCTGGGGGCGGCAGCGGTCTACATCGGCAAGGACCTCGCGATCCACGGCACCGACAAGCCGGAGCTGCTGGGGCAGCGGGTGTCGCATGGCTGCATCCGGCTCTCCAACGCGGATGCGCTACGACTGTATCATAACGTTCAGGTCGGAACGGAAGTGATGATCATCGGCGGGGAAGATCTTCCCGAGCCGGAGGCGAACGGGCAGGGCAACGACCCGTCCACCTTCAGCGCGGGCCGCCGGGCGCCGCCGCCGGACCCTGTGATGGAGCGCTGGAAGCGGCTCGCCACCCCGGCGCTCCTCGACGTGCTGGAGGATCAGCTCTGGGAAGATGCGCGCCGCAGCCGCTGGAGCGAGGTCGCGGGTCTCCTGGTGCGCCGGGGCCTCGTGGACGACGATGTCGCCCTGCGCGGGGTGCTGCTCCGGATCGGGGATCTCCCGGACGATCGCATCGAGCGTGAGTATCGAACCTTCGTCGCCGACGTGTACACGCGGACGCCGGTGCGGACGCTGAAGGTGCTCTCGGAGATGAACCTGCGCGAGCGGAACCAGGTCGCGGACGCGATCGTCGCGGGGACTCTGGGGCTGTACGGCGGCGACTTCGACTCGCACTCCGCACCATGGCCCACTCGACGCTTGCCACGTGAGCTGATCGATTCCGACGCGCGCCGCGGGTGGATGGCGATCGAGCGCGCCGAACGGGAATTCCGCGTGCATGGGGAGCGCCGCAGCGTCTGAGAGCGGCGAGTTTCCGGGCGGCAGCACCGGTGGAGAAGGAGCGGAGATGCCTCCGCTCCTTTTTTTTCTGCCGGTCGGGTGAAGGTGTGGATCGGTTGGCTCAGCATCCGCCCTTCCGCCTTGCTTCGGGGGGCGCGGGTGGTACATTCGGATGTAGGACCCTCTCCAGTCCCTGCCGCAGGAGCGACGCCTTGAGACACAATGGCCTACCCGAGAAGTTCACGCGCATCGGCTTCGACGAGGATGGACGCGAGTACATCCAGTGCACGCGCACCGGAGACGTTCTCGTGCAGACCGGTTCGGACGAGTGGTCGCACTTCGCGTCGGCACGGGAGTGGCGCCGGAAGACGGCGGCTCAGCTCTACCCCGAACTGATCTATCTGCAGCGGGCGCTGAAGCGGGTGGGAAGCCACGAGGACGTGGACGAGCAGGTAAGGGTGCTGGGGGAGGCGCTCTCGATGGCGGAGGGTCTGCGGGACACGATCCGTGAGCGGATCCGCATGCTCGAAGCGGGGGCGGAGAGCCGACCCACCGCGGTCGCGTAGCGCCCGTCGATCGGAGCACCTGCCCGGGAACGTGAAGAGGGCCCACGCGCGATGTCGGCGAGTGGGCCCTCTTCTGCGTCTCCGCGACGGTTCGGAAGCTACCGTGAGGTTTCCAGCACACCCGGCCCGCGATAGGCGTTGGCCGTACGGGTGCCGAGCACCCTGCGGGAATAGCCGTTCTCCGGATCCCGCCCGGTCCTGAGCACGCGGTCCACCGTGCCTGAGCCGCGGTTGTACGCCAGCAGACCGAGTCGCACGTCGCCCTCGTAGCGATCGATCAGGCGGCGCAGGTAGCCGAAGCCGAGGCGCAGGTTGGTGGATGGTTCCAGGATCTGCGCGTCGGTGCGGAGCGAGCGGTCCAGCGCACGAGCCGTGGAGGGCATCAGCTGCGCCAGCCCGAGGGAGCCGCCCGGGCCTCGCGCACGCGCATCGAACCGGCTCTCCACGCGCACCAGGCGGAAGCCGAGATCCGGATCGATCCCCTCGGCGATGGCTGCGTCGTAGATCTTCTGAGCCAGATCGGCGGAGATGCCGTAGCGGCGGGCGAATGGTGCGGCGCCGGCCGCCCGCATGGCACGGGCCTCGGCCTCGGCCTCCTCGGTGCGGCGCGCCGACGCATTCTCGGCGACGCGGGCGAGGTAATCCGGCGTGAAGAGAACCGACTTGCGGAAGTGGATCGGGTTGCTGATCCGCGAGGTGTCGGCGGGTGCGTGGATCCCCGTGCCGGTCTCCTGGACCATCCGGGCCTCCGCGTCAGCGGTCGTCACGAGGACGCCCATCACCGCCAGTGCAAGCGAGTGGGAGACGCGGGCCAGACCGCGGCGCGCTCCGTCACTCTCCTGTACGAACCTCAATATCAACTCCTTCAGCTGGTACCTGAATACCGGCACACGGGCTGGCTCCTGAACCGCGGAGCTGCTGTTCTGCCCGGCCGGGGTGAACGGTTTGAACCCGCGAAGTCTGCAGGCCGGCGCGCGCGTATGCAAGGTTGATGCTAGAAGCTGCTGCCGTGCAAGGAGTTGCAAGACGGGCGGCTGGCGTTCGACCGCCGTTTCAGGCATCAGTCCCCGTCAGCGGCTCCAGCGCTGCTCCCGAAGGCGGTCCCAGATCGCCGGGTCCTCCGGGCCGAGCACCCACACGGAGAACCCGCGCAGCCGGTACTGGTCCACGAGCGCGACGCGCGCCATGAAGCTGCGCGCGTCCTCCAGGAAGAGCCATTCGAACGTTCCCCCGTTGGAATACCAGGTGTAGGAAACCTGCTGCTCATCGTCCCATCGCAGCGTGGCGCCGTATCGATCCAGCATCCCCATCGCCTGCTGATAACTGAGAGTGTTGCTGTAGGATCGGGCCATCTCCGGCGTGATGCGGTCTTCCTGCGAGGTGTACCAGCGCATCCCGCCGGTGATGATCCCGAGTGAGAGCTTCTCGGCCGGCACCTGGGAGCGGAAATACTCGATCACTTCGCGCATCCACGGCATGCCGTGCTGCGGACCTGGCGGTGTGCGGCGCGTGTGCTGGTTGTAGCTCATGATGGAGACGAAGTCCCCGATCTCCCCGATAGCCCGGAGATCGTAGCCCGCCCGCCAGTTCCGGAAGAGCCATCGGTGGTAGCCGGTGGGGCCAGCGAGCTCATCGGGGCGGTGGACCACGGCGGCGCTGATGTGGAAGCCGCCCGCGCGCAGTGCGGTCGCGAGTTCGCGGTAGAAGGTGGTGAACGCGTCGCGGTCGTTGATGCTCAGGTTCTCGAAGTCCACCTGAATCCCCCAGTATCCGTGCCGGCGGCTCTCCTCGACCAGCGAGGCGATCGCCCGCGCCCGCGCCGAGGGGTTGTTCAGGAAGCGGTGCAGCGTCTCCTGGTTGAAGCCGGGGTTCACCACGAGCGGCATCACGGGTACATTGCGCCCCCGCGCGAGCCGGATCACCCGCGCATCGACCTCCCCCCAGACGATGCCGTCCTCATCCACCGAGTACCCGCCCGGTGCGACGATGGAGATCTGGTCGATGTTACGCTCCAGACTCTCCCAGCTGGCGGGGTTGTCGTAGAAGTAGAAGAGCCGCTCCATGGAGCTCTGCGCGTGCAGGGCCGACGGTAGCAGGAGAAGGAGGATTGCGGGCAGCCACCACGTGCGCTGGATCATCGCGTCGACCTCGTGCGTGAAGATGGAATCCTCATCCGAGCTGATGGAGTGATGAGGAATCTATGTGGAGGTGCACCCCTCGCCACCAGGGGCGGGATGATTCCTGCAGTAGCGCCCGTTTCATCCACCGCGGCGACCGCCTGGGGCGATTCGTCCGCGCGCGCCATTCCCTTCCGGGCGAGCCGTGTACTGCCCGCGGAACCCGACCAACGGACGATGATGAGAACCGCTCGCTTCGCACCGCTCTTCCTGCTCTGCGCGGTCCTGGTGGCGTGCGCCCCGGGACCGGAGCGGCCCGCCGTTTCGCCTGCCGCGGCTGCGGCCTCCCCACTCCTGGCACACTGCCCCGCCGGCTCGCCCGAGCGGATGCTCTGCCTGGAGGAGGCGCTGCTGGATACACTCCGCCACGCCGGAATCGCCAGCGCCATGGAGACGTTGGAGCGGATCGGTGCCGTGGACGAGCAGATCCGGCGGGACGGGCACGTGTACGCGCACGTGATCGGGCTGGCCGCCTATACCACGCCGGATCAGGTGGGGCGCGCCTTCGCGGAGTGCACGCCGGCCTTCCAGTCCGGCTGCTACCACGGGGTGATACAGAGCTATTTCGTGGATCTGGCGCAGGGTGGCGCGGTGGAGGTGGACGCGGAGCAGGTGAATGCTCTGTGCGCGGATTACCGGGGAGACGAGGATTCGCTCTGGCTGCTCTTCCAGTGTGCTCATGGGATGGGGCACGGGCTCACCATGGTGGAGCAGTACCACCTGCCGGGCGCGCTGGCGGCGTGTGATCGGTTGGCGAGTCCCTGGGAGCGGGACGTGTGTCACGGCGGGGTGTTCATGGAGAGCATCATCAACGAGACCAACCCACACCACACCACCGGCCGTCCGCAGCAGGGCGAGGAGGAGCACGGGCACCAGCACGGCGCTCACGCACCGACCGCCGCGGAGGAACACGCGGCGCACGCGTCCGCGGATCAGCACGCCCACCATGGACACGGGCAGCCGGACCGGGCATCGCGAACGCCGTTCCCCGCGCTGGACCCGGCCGATCACCACTACCCGTGCTCGGCGCTCGACGAGCGGTATGCCGGGGCGTGCTACCTGATGCAGACGTCCGTGGTGCTGCACTTCACGGAGGGCGACTTCGCGGCGGCCGCGCGGATGTGCGACGGCGCGCCCGCGGAGCATCGGCAGACCTGTTACCAGAGCCTGGGCCGGGACGCGAGCTCGTACGCGGTGCAGGTGCACCGGGAGGGGCTTCGGCTCTGCTCGGTGGGGGATCCGCAGCTGCGGAGCTGGTGCCACGTGGGGTACGTGAAGAACGTGATCGACGTCACTGCAGATGCGGAGGACGGGATGAGCTACTGCCGGCTCCTCCCGGCGGGCGAGACCAAGGAGCACTGTTATCGCGCCGTGGGTCACCAGGTCTTCATGCTGACGGGAGAGCCCGCGCGGCGTGAGGCGATGTGCGCGACGGCGGAGCCGGGGTATGCGGCACAGTGCCGGCTTGGCGCGAACCTCCCCGAGGAGAGCGCGGCGGCCCGGTGATGCTCCCACCCCTCCGCCTTCGACGGAACGAGGAGAGGCGGCTCCGCGCGGGCCACCTCTGGATCTTCAGCAATGAGGTGGACGTCTCCGCCACCCCGCTCACCGCCTTCGAGCCGGGGGACGCGGTTCGGGTGGAGGACAGTCGCGGCGCTCCCCTGGGGGCGGCGTACGTGAACCCGCGTTCGCTGATCTGCGCACGCCTGATCTCTCGTGACGCGCGGCAGGTGCTCGACGCCGACCTGATCCGGGAGCGTGTCGCGGGCGCGTTGCACCTCCGGGAAGGACTGTTCGATGGGGAGCCGTTCTACCGGCTGGTCTTCGGGGAGGGTGACCGCCTCCCGGGCCTGGTGGTGGATCGGTTCGGCGAGGCGCTGGTGGCGCAGATCACCACCGCCGGAATGGAGCGAGTGCGGGACGAGGTGGTGGCCGTGCTCGCGGAGATCCCAGGCGTCACATCCGTGCAGCTGCGGAACGACACCTCCAGCCGAGGGCTGGAGGGCCTCGATTCGTACATCGCCGACGCGCACGGTACGGTTCCGGAGCGGGTCCACATCGTCGAGAACGGCGCCCGCTTCTCCGTGCCGCTGGCCGGCGGGCAGAAGACGGGGTGGTTCTACGACCATCGCCTGAATCGGGCTCGCCTGCGCGACTACGTGGTCGGGAAGCGCGTGCTGGACGTGTTCTCGTACATCGGCGGGTGGGGAGTCCAGGCGGCGGTCGCGGGGGCGACCGAGGTGGTCTGCGTCGACTCCTCTGCGGGTGCACTGGAGGAGATGCAGCGAAGCACCGAGCTGAACGGCGTGGAGGAGCGGGTGTCCGGTGTCCGTGGGGACGCCTTCCAGATGCTACAGGAGATGTCCCGTGGAGGCGAGCGCTTCGATGCGATCGTTCTCGATCCGCCAGCGTTCATCAAGCGGAAGAAGGACCAGAAGGAAGGCGAGCGGGCCTATCAGCGGCTCAACCAGATGGCGCTGGAGCTGCTTCGCCCGGGCGGGATCCTGGTGTCCGCATCGTGCTCGTATCACCTTTCCCGGGACTCGCTGCTCGGCACCATGCTGCGCGCCAGCCGCCAGGCCGGCGTGGACCTCCAGATCCTGGAGGAGGGGCATCAGGGACCGGATCACCCGATCCACCCGGCGATCCCGGAGACCAGCTACCTGAAGTGCTTCACCGCCCGGGTGCTGTAGCTCGCCCGTGCGCCCGTCCACAGGTCAACCACCACGACCCTATCGATGATCGAGATCACGGGCAGGTATCAGGACCCACTGAAGATGGAAATCACCCACGCCCCCTCCGGCGCGGTGATCCGCACGGCCGCACCTCGCGACAACAACGGCGACGGCAGCTCCTTCTCACCCACGGACCTGGTCGCCGCCGCGCTGGGAAGCTGCATGATCACCGTGATGGGGATCCTGGCGCGCAGGGAAGGAATCCCATTCGATGGCGTGGAGTTCCGTGTCGAGAAGCACATGCGGGCGGACCCGCGGCGCATCGACCGCATTCCGGTTACGCTTCGCATGCCGGGCGGTCTTTCTGCCGATCAGCGCCAGCGTCTGGAAGCGGCGGCGCTCGGCTGTCCGGTTCACCTGAGCCTTCTCCCGGAGATCCAGCGGGACGTGGAGTTCCTGTACCCCGAGGATGGCAGCGGCCTCGCTTGACCGGAGGCTTCTGGCTGGAATAGCTTGCAGGATGCCGATGTGGTCCGGTCGGCGCCCGCCGTGGTCACCGCGCCCCCCGCCTCACGAAGCGTCCCGCCAGAGCGGCCGCGCGCCCTTCGAAGGAGGTCCAGATGTTTCGTTCAGTTGCCATCGCCACGAGCGCACTGCTCGTCGCCGGTTGCGCCGGTGCCGGGGGTCCGGTGTCGGGTTCGACCCCGCAGACCACCTCGATCTCCGTGGGCGGCGACGCTCGCACGGGTTCGGGCAGCACGATCATGGTCACGAGCAATCGTGAGATGCGAGGCTCGAATCATCGTGTGGAGGCGCTGATCGACGAGGTCTGGCGGCAGATTCCCGCGGTCTACCAGGAGCTGGAGATTCCCGTCGCCACGGTGAATTCCAGCACGCGCACCATCGGCAACTCCCAGTTCACGGTGAGCCGCCGGATGGCCAATGCCGCCGTTTCAAGGTACCTGAGCTGCGGCATCGGACCCGCGGGCCAGCCGCTGGCCGATCAGTACCGGGTGGACCTGTCGCTGCTGACGATCCTGCACCCGGAGACGGATGGCACCACACGGGTGGAGACGCGCCTGACCGCCACGGCAACCAGCCGCGGCACCAGTGGGGCGCCGTTGGCGTGCGGTTCCACAGGGCGGCTCGAAGCGCTGATCGCGCAGCGGCTGGCGCTGCGGGTCACGCTCTGAGGCCGGAGGGGGCGCCGGAGCCGCCCCGTTGATCGCGGGGGCGGGCCGTCACCGTTGAACGACCATCCATTCCGCCAGGTAGCCGGCGATTCTCCGCTG
Source organism: uncultured Gemmatimonadales bacterium (assembly GCA_963793235.1). Lineage (GTDB taxonomy): Bacteria > Gemmatimonadota > Gemmatimonadetes > Longimicrobiales > Longimicrobiaceae > CAWBZF01. Next base: position 58,922 of record CAWBZF010000003.1, on the reverse strand, counting down.
TGCACGCGGGAGCGCGAGATCCGCGAGCCCGGCGGCCGGCACCCAGCGGACCTGATCGTAGCCGAGCGGTGTCGGCTCGCCCTCCAGATGATCGCAGAGCACCGCCCGGTACTGCACGCGAACGTGCGTGAAGACGTGCTCCACCGAGCAGAGATCCCTCACCGGATCGGCCCTGACGCCCGCCTGCTCCAGCGCGGCGCGAACCGCGGCTGCCGACGCCGCTTCGTCAGCGCTCCTCAGGACGCCCGGAAACTCCCACAGCCCCCCGAGCCGCCCGCCGGCCCGGCGTCGTCCGACGAGTACCTGACCGTCCTGCAGCACCACCGCCGTTGCGGTCTCCTCCAGCGGGGTGGGCTTCGCGCGCCGCGGGAGCGGACGGAGCTGCTGAGTGCCTGCCTCGCATGCCGCGCACACCTCCGCGACAGGGCATTCCGGGCAGCTCGGCGAGCGCGGAGTGCAGACCGTGGCACCCAGCTCCATCACCGCCTGGTTCAGGTCACCCGGACGATCCCCCTGCACGAGCGCCCCGGCAAGCTCCCAGAGGTCCCGCTCGGCTGGTTCCGGCTCGTCGCACCAGCGCGCGAAGACCCGACGCACGTTGCCATCCACCACCGGCTCGCCCCGCCCGAAGGCGATGGACTGGACGGCGCCGCAGGTGTATCTACCCACGCCAGGCAGCGCCCGGAAGGCGACCGGGTCGTCAGGCACCTCGCCACGAAATCGATCCGCCACCTCGCGCGCCGCACTGTGGAGGTTGCGGGCACGGGAATAGTAGCCGAGCCCCTCCCACGCCTTCATCACCTCGTCGTGCGGAGCTTCGGCCAGGTGGCGGAGCGTGGGGAAGCGTTGCACCCAGCGGTGGAAGTAGGGGCGAACGGCTTCCACACGCGTCTGCTGCAGCATCACTTCCGAGATCCAGACCCGGTACGGGTCCGCCGCTTCACCGGGAGGCGCGCGCCAGGGGAGGTCTCGGTGGTGTTCGTCGTACCAGCGGAGCAGCGCGGCGCGCAGTCGCGGGATTTCGGCGGGGGGTATCGATCTGGTCACACCTGAAGGTGGGGGATTTCGCCGGCAGAGGGAAGTGGCGACCAGCAGAGTCCGCCTTCGGCTGAAAGCGTGTGCCGGTTCAGCGCGCCGCGCGAATTTCGGGCACGCGCCAGGCGACCAGCCCGATGGTGAGCAGGAGCGCCCCCGCGCTGAGCGCAAGGGCCAGCGGGGCACCGATGCGGGCGGCGAGGAAGCCCGCCTGCAGAGAGCCGAGCGGTGTCATCCCCAGGAACATGAAGACGTAGACACCCATCACTCGTCCACGGAGCTCGTCCGGTACGATGGTCTGCAGCAGCGCGTTCGCCGACGCGGTGAAGGGGATCATCGTGAAGCCGGCTCCGGCCAGGAGCGCGAGCGATAGCGGGAACGAGCGCGACTGGGTGAACGCCGCCACCAGCATGGCGAACAGCGCGGCGGAGATCAGCAGCAGCGGACCTCGCGGCGTGCGGCGCGCTCCGGCCGCCAGCGCGATCCCGCCGGCGAGAGCCCCTGCGCCCGACGCGGACAGCATCAGCCCGAGACCGGTGGCACCCACGTTCAGGATGTTGCGGGCGAACACCGGGAGGAGCATCGCATACGGCAGCGCCAGGATGGACGCGGCGGCCACCAGCATCACCAGCGTGCGCGCCAGTCGATCTCCACCGATGAAGGCAAAGCCCTCCTTCAGCTTTTCCAGCGTGGATGCAGGGGAGGGTGGTACGGCGGCTTTCGCCGTCCGGATCATCATCAGACCGGCAATCACCGCGAGGTAGGAGAAGGCGTTCACGTAGAACGATGCCGCGATCCCCACCGCGCCGATCAGCACGCCGGCGATCGCCGGGCCGATGATGCGCGTCAGGTTGAAGGCGGAGGAGTTCAGGGCGATCGCGTTGGTCAGGTCCCGCTTCCCCACCAGCTCCACGAAGAAGCTCTGGCGGGTGGGGATCTCGAAGGCGTTGGCCGAGCCGAGCAGGAAGGCGAGCACCAGGAGCCAGCCGATGGTGATCACCGCGGCGTGCGTCATGATGGCCAGCGTGAACGCGAAGACCATCGCGGCACACTGCGCGACCAGGATGATGGTTCGCTTGTCCACCCGGTCCGCGAGAACGCCCGCGTACAGCGTGAAGAGGAGCACGGGGAGCGAGGCGGTCGCGGTGACCACGCCGAGCATCAGCTCCGAGTCGGTGAGCTCGAGCACCAGCCAACCCTGTGCGGTGCTCTGCATCCAGGTGCCGATCAGCGAGACGATCTGCCCCCAGTAGAAGATCCGGAAGTTGCGATGCCCGAGCGCCGCGAACGGCCCCCCGGGCGGGAGGGCACCCGGCATCGCTTCCACCGCGGCGGGACGCGAGGGTGCGTTCGGCAGCTGCACCGGAGGCCCCCGCTGCGGGAGCCCGGTCTCTGTCCCTTCGGGCTCCGGGGCTGTGTCCCGATCCGCGTTTCTCTGGTCCAACGGTTCGCGTCTCCCTACGTTTGCAATGGTGCCGCCCCGGGCGCACGGCGCGCGCTGTGCACCGCGGTTCGCGGAGACCTCTCAATCTCGGGGGCGCGATGCGATTCACCAACTACACACGCTACAGCGGGAGCCGTGCCGACGCGCTGAACCTGGAGGCGCTGCTGGAGCGCCTGTCGGACTTCCTGCTGCAGAGCGGCTTCGCGGGCGGCCAGCATCACCACCCGCTCTGGGGCGAGTTCGGCGACGAGGACCGGTCACTGGACGCGCTCAGGGAGGCGCTGCTCCGCGCCCTGATCGAGAGTGGCCAGCTCACTCCGGAGATGCTCCGGGAGCTGCGCGGTGAGGGGGAAGGAGACGAGGAGGTGCGGCGCGAGATCGCCGAGCTGCTGGACCGGCTGGTCGAGCGGCTCGTGGCAGAGGGTTACCTGAACGTGGACCAGGCGCCGCAGATGCCCGGCGCCAACATCCCCCTCTCGGAGCAGGCCGGGCAGGTGGACGAGGCGCGCTCCGCTGCGCAGAACGTGGAGTTCAACCTGACCCGGAAGGGGGTGGACTTCCTCGGCTTCCGGACGCTTCGCCAGCTGCTGGGGGCGATGGGCCGCTCGACCTTCGGCTCGCACGAGACGCCGCTCCTCGCAACAGGGGTGGAAGCGGAGGCGGCGAGCCGACAGTACCGCTTCGGTGACACGCTGAACCTCGACATCCCGAGAACGCTGTCCAGCGCGCTGGCCCGTGAAGGACTCCGCGAGGACGGCACCATCTCGATGGACTACGAGGACCTGTACGTGCACCAGGCGGAGTACAGATCCAGCTGCGCCACGGTGCTGATGCTGGACACCAGCCACTCGATGATCCTCTATGGCGAGGATCGCTTCACACCCGCCAAGCGCGTGGCGCTCGCGCTGACGCACCTGATCCGCACGCAGTTCCCCGGCGATACGCTACGCGTGGTTCTGTTCGGCGATCGCGCGGAGGAGATCCCGCTCTCCCATCTCGCCCACGCCCGCGTGGGACCGTTCCACACCAACACCGCGGAAGGCCTCAAGCTCGCCCGTCGACTCCTGCTCGCGCAGAACAAGGAGATGCGCCAGATCGTGATGATCACGGACGGGAAGCCTTCGGCGCTCACGCTCCCCGATGGGCGCGTGTACAAGAACCCGATGGGGCTCGATCGTCACGTGCTTCGAGAGACGTTCAAGGAGGTGGCCGCCTGCCGCAAGGCGGGCATCCTGATCAACACCTTCATGCTCGCGCGCGATCCGTATCTGGTCGCTTTCGTGGACCGCGTATCTCACATCGCGCGCGGCAAGGCGTACTACACTTCCACCATGACGCTCGGTCAGTACATCATGCGTGACTTCCTCCGGCGGCGGACCCGCCGTGCCGGGTGATCGACCGCACACCCGCCGGGCCGACCGTCCACTCCACTCCAACTCTCGCTCCCGGGGATGATGCAAAGCAAACATCGTATCAGCCGCCTTCTTCCCACGCTGGCGCTGGGAATTGCTGCCTGCGCGGCACCGCTGCCGCAGCCGGCCCCGGTCATGACGACGCAGTCCGGGGTCGCACCCTCGCCGACGGCGGCGGCCGGCGACGCCATCGCCTTCATCAATGCGACGGTAATCCCGATGGACCGGGAGCGGGTTCTCACCGGTCAGACGGTGGTGGTTCGCGACGGTCTGATCGAGTCCATCACCGCCGGCGGCACCGCGCCGGCGGGAGTGCGGGTGGTGGATGCCACGGGGCGGTTTCTCATCCCCGGCCTGGCGGAGATGCACGCGCACATCCCTCCGCCGCAGGCAGGCGCCGAGGTGATCGATCGCACGCTGTACCTGTACGTCGCGGGGGGCGTGACCACGATCCGCGGGATGCTGGGGAACCCGGGCCACCGGGAGCTCCGGTCGCGGGCGGCGAACGCTGAGATCGTCTCGCCCCGGATCTACACCTCCGGGCCGTCGCTGAACGGCAACTCGGCTCCCGATCCGGCCACGGTCACGCGGATGGTGGCGGAGCAGAAGGCCGCCGGCTACGATCTGCTCAAGCTCCACCCGGGGCTGTCGCGGCCGGTCTTCGATGCCATGGTCACCGCCGCACGCCGCGAAGGGATCCCGTTCGCGGGACACGTCTCGGGGGCCGTAGGGCTGGACCGCACGCTGGAGGCGCGGCAGGCCTCGATCGACCACCTGGATGCGTATGTGGAAGCGCTCGCCGGATATGGCGGCGGATACGACCCGCAGGAGGCCGGATTCTTCGGGTTCAACTTCATCGACCGGGTGAATGAGTCGCGGATCCCGGCGCTCGCGCGGGCCACTCGCGAGGCCGGCGTCTGGAACGCCCCCACGCAGACGCTCATCGAGCACCTGTTCAACGACGTGGACCCGGAGGAGATGGCGCGCTGGCCGGAGATGCGGTACATGCCGCCCGCCACCGTGGCCAACTGGGTGCAGCAGAAGAGAAACATTCAGCAGCAGCCGGCCTTCACGCGCGAGCGCGCGGACCGCTACATCGACGTGCGTCGCCGGCTGATGCGCGAACTGCAGAGCGCGGGTGCCGGGTTGATCCTGGCCTCGGACGCCCCGCAGTGGTGGAACGTGCCCGGCTTCTCGGCGCACCACGAGCTCCGGATGATGGTGGATGCGGGTCTGACGCCGTACGAGGCGCTGGAGAGCGGCACCCGCAACGCCGCCGAGTACACCGGAACCGAGCAGTGGGGCGTGCTCGCGCCCGGGCGGTCCGCCGACATCGTGATGTTGGAGGGGAACCCCCTTGTGGACATCCGAAACGTCTCCCGCATCGCCGGTGTCATGGTTCGCGGCCGCTGGATGCCGCAGAGCGAGCTTCAGCAGGGTCTGGACGCCATCGCCCGCTCGGTCGGCAACTAGGGCGGGGCCGGTTTCACACGAAGAGAGGGGCGTCCGCCGGCATGGCGGGCGTCCCTCCTGCGATCGGAGTGTAGACGCCGTGCCGGATGCGGAGCTGCGGTGGGCCATCTTCATGGCGGCACGAGGGATAACATCTTGACGGCGTCGTGCCGTGTGCGCCATACTCCACCGAAGGTCGCCGGCTGGCGATTCCCACCGAAATCCAATGGAGAGGCAGAGATGCGCACCCTTCTGACCATCACCGCCGCGCTGCTCGTCGCGGCGCCGGCGCTCGCGCAGGATCATCAGCATCACCAGCAGCACGCGGAGCATCTTCCGGCAGGACAGATGCCCGAGGGCTGGAGCGTGCGAGTGGACCGCGACCAGGCGGCCGACCAGATCATGTTCCACGCGATGGAGGATCACTTCCACGCGCGCACCGGACCCGCGGGCGTGTTCTACAACGAGGGCTGGAACCGCACCGGGAACTATGCGGTCTCCGCGCGCTTCCGCCAGAACCGGGCGCCGGCGCATCCGGAGGCGTACGGCCTGGTGATCGGCGGGTCGGCGCTCGACCGGCCGGATCAGAGGTACGCCTACTTCCTGGTGCGGGGGACGGGCGAGTACTTCATCGCCACGCGCAACGGCACCGAGCGTGCCGTGGTCACCCCGTGGACGCGCCACGAGGCGATCGCCGTGCAGGATGCCGGCTCCGGCGTGCAGAGCAACGTGCTCGGTGTCGAGGGCCGGGGCGATCGCGTGATCTTCACGGTCAACGGCACCGAGGTGGCCAGCCACCCGCGCACTGCCGTGCCTGCCGATGGACTTGTGGGATTCCGGGTGAACCACAACCTGGACGTGCGCATCGATCAGGTACGCCGCTGAGGGCGGAGATCCTTTACTCGGTGCCGTAGAGGCGCCGGTACACGTGGGTGTGGAAGCGAACCTTCTTCACGTAGTCCCGTGTCTCGGCGATGGGAATCCGCTCCACATAGACGTCCTCGTCGGCCCGCTCCGCGAAGGTCCGCCACCGCACCACGCGGTTGGGACCGGCGTTGTAGGCCGCGAAGACGTCGTTTCTGTTCCCGCTCCAGCGCCGCATCTGGTCAGCGAGAAAGAGGGTCCCCAGGCGAACGTTGGTTTCGGGGTCGCGCAGCATGGATGTCTGGAATGAACGGATCCCCGCCCGCTGCGCGAGCCCGCGCGCGGTGGCGGGCATCACCTGCATCAACCCCACCGCGCCCACGGGGCTCACCGCGATCGGGTTGAAGAGCGACTCCTGCCGGATCAGTCCCGCGATCATGAACGGATCCAGCCCGGTCCGCCGCGCCTCACGCTCGATCAGGTCGCGATAGGGGTACTGGAAGACGATCCGCAGGAGCCGTTCGTCCCACTCACCGCGTTCGCGGTGGATCTCCCGCCCGAGCAGTGCGCCGGCGATCGGCTGACCCCGCTCGATCATCCCCTCGGCCACGCGGTAGAGCGCCTCGGTGGAGCCCTGTGCCCGCGAGCGCAGCAGCGACATCTCGAAGGCCGCCGCCTCGTTCATCTCCATCTCGCGGAGCAGGTCCATCCGCAACATCGCGAGCTCCACGTCGTCCTCGGCGCCCCCCGCCACCGGTGGTGCGGGAGCGAGCGGAATCTGGCCGAGCGAGCCGCCGAGGCGCTCCGCGGCGAGACCACCGTAGTAGGAGAAGGGGTCGATCCGCAGCGTCTCCTCGAAGGCGTCGCGCGCGGCGTCGCGGTTGCCGGCGAGCAGGTGCGCGCGCCCCATCCAGTAGAGCGCCGGGGCGGCGCGCGTGTCGCGCGGTCGGTCCGTCAGAAAGCGCTCCAGGTCGGTACGTGCGGCCGCGGCATCCCCGGCCAGAATGGCGATGCCGGCGAGCCGGATGGCGCTGTCCGTGGCGGATATGTGGTTGGCGCCGGTGGCCACCGACTGCCTGTACAGTTCGCGCGCGCTGCTCACGCGGCCCGCGTCGTGGTCCAGGTCCGCCACCAGGAAGAGAGCTTCCGCTGCTTCACTGGTGCCCGGAAAGCGGCGCGGCACGGCGAGCAGGCCCGCTCGTCCGACATCCTGGCGACCCATCCGGTACTGGGAGCGGGCCGAGAGGAGCGCGGCCTCGGGGACCTCGGCGGCGACGGCACCGAAGTGCCGGTGTGCACCCTCCCAGTCCCGGGCGCGGAAGAGCGCGCGGCCGGCTTCGAGCCGCACCTCACGCCGTTGCTCCGCGCCACCCGCGCCGCTGGCGAGGTAGCGGTCGAGGGCGGCGATCCCCCGCTGCGTGCCGCCGTGCGCGAGCAGGGTGCGTCCGACGAGGAGATGATCATCGGGGCCGAGGCCGACCAGCTCCACCGCCCCGCGGGCGGCCGCCAGCGCGCCAGTGCTGGAACGCTCGGCCTCCATCGCCGTGCGGAAGGACGCCATCGCGCCGGGGGTGTCGCCGAGCGTGCGGCGCAGCGAACCGACCTCCGCCCATGCCGCCGCGCGGGCGGCAGGGCTCTGCAGCCGGCCGGCATTCTGCTCGGCGACGCGGAGCGCGCCGGCCCGGTCTCCAGAATCGCGCAGAACGCCCGTCAGTGCACGCCACGCCCACTCGGATGCGGCGCCCCCGTGAGCCGCTTCCACTCGCCTCCGCGTTCCCGCCACATCGCGCGCTTCCGCGGCGGCCATCGCCGCGATTACATGGACCCAGTCACGAAAGTGAGGGGTCACATCGATCGCCCGGTCGAAGCTCGCCTCCGCTTCCGTCACGTCGCCGCGGCGCCGGAGTTCCTGCCCCTGCCGAAGGTAGGCGAGCGCCTGGTCGCGCGCGACGTCGTCGGGGAGCGGCGGCAGGGTCTCCGCCTCGGCGCCGAGCGGCGCGGTCGGAGACTCGGCCGCCTCCCGCGCCGCGTCCGGCTGGCCGGCGGACGGCGCGCACGCGTTGCCGAGCAGAAGTGCGGAAACCGTGAAGATCAGGGAGATGTGAGGCATCGCTGGCGGATCCAATGTGCACGAGATAGGAACGGTTCTGCCGGGAGCAAGAAGGGGGCTAACGGGAACGGACACATGAACGCTCCTGGCCGCGCAGCGGGGCGCCCCCACCCCCGTCCCCCTGAGCGAAGCGAAGGGTCCCGCTGGGGGGCGGGCCCCTGATCGCGCAGCGCCGGCAACGCCCGGGAGGGATCATTCGGTCGCTCCGCTCCCGGGTCATACAAGGATGACGGGCCGTGCGACCGAGGTGAGGGTCTCCCCGGCTCCGTGGCGGTACACCGGGGGCGGGTGGAGTGGTCCGGGTCGAGTGGACGCACCGCGGCGCAGAAGCGAGACGGCCCGCCTTCTCGTCGTGAGGAGGCGGGCCGTTCTCGAGGTCGCCGCTCGCGCGGCTGGCGGGTCATCGTGTCGGGCGGGAGCGGGCGAGTCCGCCCCACGCGAAGGTGACCAGCGAAGCGGCCGCGGGCCCGCTGTTGTAGCCACAGCGGAGGCAGAGCAGTGGAGCAGCGCCTGCCGCGACCGGTCCACGAGTCACCAGAGGCGGCGGGGTCGCCGGGGAGGTGTATCTGCGGGCGGTGGTGTTCATGATCGTCATGGGAGTAGGTCCGTGTCGGAGTGGCTGAAGGCCGGCTATCCGTCAACCGGCGGCCCGGGAGCCACCGGTGAGATCAGGGGAGTGGTGCTGGGCCCATGAAGGACTACGTCGTCACGGCTCGCCGAGTTTCGGCTTTCGCCTTCCGTGGTCGCGTTCGCTTCGTCCTTCACACCATTGGACGATGAATCGCGCTCATTGGTTTACCCACCTCCCCGCGATTAATGGAATCTTCAGACAGGGGTATGCACCTGACTCAACCGATCCCCAGGTCTTGTGGTTGGCCGACCCGGCTCAAAGCACACGCTCTCGACTGCGCTCGGGATGACCCGGTCGCCCATGCTCGCAGACGCACAGGTTACACGCGAATCAGCGGGTCTTCAGAACCCCTGACACTACCTCCGGTGCCTGGTTGAGTCCGGTGTATGCCCCTGTCTGCGGATGGTTCAACGGTGCTGGCCCAACTCCGTGATCGACGGGGGCTGCTGCTGGACGGAAGTGGATACCCACTCCTTCAGAATCGCTCGATCCCCACGTGCAGTGCGCGACCCGGCGCGGGGTTCCCCGTGATGTCCAGGTACGGGGTATCGCCCGCGTTGCGAACATCGGCGAACAGCTGCACGGATGCGAGGCGAATCGCAGCGCGTCCGTCCACACGCAGATGCGACTCCTCACCGACGCGGCGGAGCCGATGCGCCCGCGCTGTGAGGTGGATGTGGTCTCCCAGGGGGCGGGCCGCGGCCAGCGTGTAGGCCTCCGCCAGCGGCCGGAGCGCGTACTTGGAGTGGTAACCGGCTTCGGCGCTGGAGCGAACGGAGAGCCAGTTGCCGCGCAGGGAGACGCGTCCGCCCATGAGCGTCGCTCCCACTTCCGCCTCCACCCCATCGAATCGCGCGCTCTCCACGTTGCGCGTCCTCCAGGGCTCATCCTCGGCGGCGAGCGGTCGTGCCCAGTCGATCAGGTCTGTGGCGTTCCGCCGGAACAGGTTCACCGAAGCCTGCGTGCCTCGCCCTGCGGCAGCCACACCCAGCTCGGTGCTGGTGGCGAGCTCAGGGCGCAGGTCGGGGTCCCCGATGTTCGCCGGGTCGCGATAGAAGCGCTCTGTCCAGCTGGGCGTGCGGAACGCTCGACCTGCGGAGCCGCGCACCCGCACCCCGGCGGCGGGCCAGACGGCGACCGCGGCGGATGGTGACCAGTACGCCGTGTGTGCATCGTGCCAGTCCCGGCGGATCCCGGCGCTTGCTGTCACACGGCCGATGGAGCCGGCCGCCGCCTCGAGGAGTACCGCGCCGCGCCCCTCCTCCCGGTCTCCGAGGGAGGCGCTCTCCAGGCGCTCCGCGTACCCCTCCACGCCGGCCGCCAACCGCAGCGCCGGGTGGATCTCCGCCCGCCCGAGCAGCTCCCCTCCGAACTGCAGGGTTTCATGCTGATTACGGTATCCGTCCGGATCGGTGCGTCGCAGGATGAAATCGTCCCGGTTGCGGCGGATGCTGAGCATCGGCTCCAGACCGAACCGCGCGGGCGAGGGATCGCGCCAGCGCAGAGCCGCGGTGGACGTCCGCGTCTCCTCATAGGAGGGGAAGGCGCCGTAGAACCCGTCCGCGCCGAAGTCGCGAGCGGAGGTGGCGAGGTCGAGTGAGAGCAGGCGCTGCGCGATCGGCGCCTGCAGAGCGAGGCGCACGCTGCGAATCTCGGAATCGATCCCCGGCCGGTGGCCGTCGCTGGAGTGCATCTCGCCGGCGAAGGCCGCTCGCAGCCGCGGGCCACCCACCGCGGCGTTCACCGCGGCCGCGCGCGAACCGAAGCTCCCCGCCTCCAGCCGCCCGCCGACGCCCGCGCCACTGCGGCGCGTCACCACGTTGATCACCCCCCCCATGGCATCCGCGCCGTGCAGTGCGGAGGAGGGGCCGCGGAGCACCTCGATCCGCTCCACCTGCGAGAGTGGAACCGCCAGGTTCATGTGGAAGTGGCCGGTCTGAGCATCGCCGACGCGCACGCCATCGACCATCACCAGCACCTGCTCGAACGAGGAGCCGCGGATCGAAACATCGACCAGCGCGGGGGATCGAGGCATCAGGTCCACGCCCATCGCCCACTCGAGCACACCGGCGATGCCGCTCACCGGCGCGCGCCGGATCTGCTCGGCGGTGATCACCTCGACGGCTCGTGTGGGTGTGGTCAGCTCGCTGGCGACCCGCGAAGTAGCCGATGCGCGGACGGTGTCCAGCGGGATCACCCGCTCCTGCCCCGTGCCCCGCACGGGGATCAGTGCCAGCGAAATGAGGATCAGGAAGTTGATTCGGTAGACCATCGCTTCTCTCCAGCACTGTGCAGCGGACGTCGGGACATCGGAACGGGCGGAAAGGTGAGCCGGGCGCACCGTTCGGACAAGCGCCGCCCGCCGCCTGTCCGACTCCTCTGCCCCGCACCCCCACCCCGACCTGACATGGCCGCCTGCCTCGTGAGCAGGTGGATGCGGTCGGGTGCCGCGTCCGGGTCCTGACTCCGGAGGCTTCCTGAAGCTCTGCCCGCCGCGCAGGCGCCACCGTCCTTCCCTCCCTCCGCGCTCGAGCCGCCGCGTTGAAGGAGAGTGCCCAAACCGCTACATTCCAGCACTGTCTGGAGAATGAACCGGGCGCGGGCGCCCCGAGGAGCGACGGAATGAGCAAGCTTTCAGATGAGGTCCGCCGCCGGCGGACCTTTGCCATCATCAGCCACCCCGACGCGGGCAAGACCACGCTGACGGAGAAGCTGCTCCTGTACGGCGGCGCCATCCACCTCGCGGGGAGCGTGAAGGCGCGCCGCGCGGAGCGGCACGCCACCAGCGACTGGATGAAGATGGAGCAGGAGCGCGGCATCTCCGTGACCTCCAGCGTGCTCCAGTTCGAGTACGCCGGGCCGCCAGATCAACCTGCTCGACACGCCCGGGCCACGCCGACTTCTCCGAAGACACCTACCGCACGCTGATGGCCGCGGACAGCGCCGTGATGCTGCTCGACAACCGCAAGGGCGTCGAGGAGCGCACCCGGCAGCTCTTCGAGGTCTGCCACCGGCGCCGCACCCCGATCTTCACCTTCGTCAACAAGTGCGACCGCGCGGGCGATGGAGCCGCTCCAGCTGCTGGACGACGTGGAGCGGGACCTCGGGCTGAAGTGCTATCCGATCACCTGGCCCATCACTCGACGGGAGCCACTTCCTCGGGGTCTACGACCGGGTCCAGAAGCGCATCCACCTCTTCGAGAAGGGTGAGGACCACGGGCAGAAGCGGGCCGGCGACTCGGGTCGGCGGAGCTCGACGACCCGTCGATCCGGGAGATGCTCGGCGAGAGCGCCCACGACCAGCTGCTGGAGGACATCGAGCTGCTGGACATGGCCGGCGACGGAGTTCACGCCGGAGACGTTCCTCGCCGGCGAGGTGTCGCCCGCGTACTTCGGCAGCGCGCTCACCAACTTCGGGGTGGAGCCGTTCCTCGAGTCCTTCCTGGAGCTGGCGCCCTCGCCCGTGCCGCGCGAGACCGAGCGCCGGCACGGTCGAACCCGGAGCGACGAGCACTTCACCGGCTTCGTGTTCAAGATCCAGGCGAACATGGACCCGAAGCACCGCGACCGGATCGCCTTCGTGCGCGTCTGCTCCGGGCGCTTCGAGGCGGGAATGCAGGTGAAGCACGTGCGCACCGGGAAGCAGATGCGGCTCGCCGCGCCGACGCAGTTCCTGGCCCGCGAGCGCACCATCATCGAGGAGGCGTGGCCGGGCGACGTGATCGGCATCCACGACCGCGGCACCCTGCGCATCGGCGACACGCTCTCCAGCGAACGGCGAGCTGGAGTTCAGCGGGATCCCGCGCTTCTCCCCGGAGCACTTCGCGCGCATCCGGATCGGCGACCCGCTGCGCCGCAAGCAGCTGGATACCGGGCTGCAGCAGCTCTCCGAGGAGGGCGCGGCGCAGGTGTTCTACGAGGAGTCGATCGCCGGGCCCGTCGCCGATCGTCGGCGCGGTGGGCATGCTGCAGTTCGACGTGCTCCTGCACCGGCTGGAGCACGAGTACGGCGTCACGGCGAAGCTGGATTTCCTCAACTACCGGTCACGCGCGCTGGGTGGTGGGCCCGCAGGACGCGATCGATCGGCTGGCGTCGGCGGATCGGCCGGACGCTGGTGTACGACTCCAAGGAGCGGCCGCTGGTCCTCTTCGAGAGCGAGTGGAGCCTGCGGACGGCCGTGGAGAAGGAGACGACGTTGCAGTTCCACGACATCGCGCCGTAACCGTTGAACCACCATGCGCACATTACGCAGGTTTCGCAGATTGGCTCGAGGAAATCCGCGAAATCCGCGAAATCCGCGTGATCTGCGGATCCCCCTCCCGCTGGATCTTTCCTCTCCCTGTCGAAACGCGGGCGACTCCGGTACTTCGAGCCCCGCACCGGCTCGATGCCGCTGGCAGGCGCCGTCCCGCGGATCCCACCGCTGCCTCAGCGCGCCAGCTCCCAGAGCAGGTGCTCCAGCTCGGGCGCGATCAGCCGCTCCCAGGCCAGCCGCACCGCGGCGGGAGACCCGGGGGTGGAGAAGACGATCATCCCTCGGTGCACCCCGGCGGTGGCGCGGGACAGCATGGCGGCGGAGCCCACCTGCTCCCAGCTCAGCATCCGGAACAGTTCGCCGAACCCCGGGATCTCCCTCTCCAGCAGCGGCCGCACCGCGTCGAAGGTGGTGTCGCGCCGCGAGATGCCGGTGCCGCCGTTGATCAGGATCACCCGCGCCTCCCCCGCCTCCGCCAGTTCGGCGATGGTGGCCTTCACCCGCTCCACCTCGTCGGGAATGAGGTGGTAGGCGGCCACCCGGTGTCCCCGCTCACCCACGGCCGCCCGCAGGAACTGCCCATTGGTGTCCGTCTCCATCGAACGTGAATCGCTGACGGTCACGATGGCGATGGGAACCGGTCCGCTCTCAGCGGCGGCCCGCCGGTGCTGCTCGCTGCTCTGGGTCATGAGATCCGCGTCGGCTGGTTGACGGCTGGTCGGCGGCCTATCTTGGGTATGGCGCGGGCCGGCAGGGTCGGGCGACCGCGTGCGAAACCGCCCCACCAGTCAAAGGAGATCAGGGATGAGCGACCGAGCCGAGACGCACGCGGCAGGGGCTGCACCGGTGCGCCGGGAGAGCGCCGGCATCTCGCGAATCGCTCTCGGTGTGGGAGTGCTGGCCCTTCTCGTGCTCCTGGCCGCGATGATGTCCGGCCTGGGCGCACGCTGGGGAATCTGGCACTTCCGCACCGGCTTCACCATCCTGCGCTGGAGCGTCTACGGCGGAATCGCGCTGGTGCTGGCGGCGATCGCCGCGGCCGTTCTCACCCGACCCGGCAGCGGGCGGCGCGGCTTTCCAATCGCCCTCGGCGCGCTTCTGGTGGGCCTCCTGGTGGTCCTGATCCCCTGGCAGTGGCAGCGAACGGCGCGCAGCGTTCCGCCGATCCACGACATCACCACCGACGTGGTGAACCCGCCTCGCTTCGTGGCCATCGCTCCGCTCCGCGCGGACGCTCCCAATCCGGTGGAGTATCCCGGTGCGCAGGTCGCGGCTCAGCAGACCGCCGCCTACCCCGACATCCGGCCGATGGTCGTGGACCTCAATGCCGCCGCCGCCTTCCAACGGGCGCATCGCGCGGCGGAGGAGATGGGCTGGGAGATCGTGGCAGCCGTTCCCGAGGAGGGGCGGATCGAGGCGACCGATCGAACCTTCTGGTTCGGATTCCGCGACGATGTCGTGATCCGGCTCACCGAGCTCGACCCGAACCGCACGGTGATCGACGTGCGCAGCAAATCGCGGGTGGGCGGCAGCGACGTGGGGACCAACGCCCGGCGGATCCGCAGTTACCTGCGCCGCCTCTGAAACTGGATTGAAGGAAGGGTTTGCTCGTCGATGGCGAGGAAGCATCGGCCAGCGGCGGGGGATCCGCAGATTACGCAGATTACGCGGATTTCATCGAGCCAGTCTGCGAAATCTGTGAAATCTGCGGATAGCAGTTCCCTGGGTGCTGATGTCGCGGGGCCGCGGGAGACCCAGCGGGGTTCAATCGACAGTGGCTTCAGGCGCCGGCGGGGAGGGGTCGCTGGCTCTTGATGAAGTCGATGGAGAGCCCGTTGAAGAGGTCGGGACGATCCACGTTCACAACGTGGCCGGAGTCCTCCAGGACGCGTAGAACGCTGAAGGCGTGACGCTTCACGATGTGGCGTACGGGGGGGAGGAACATGTGGTCGTCCTCGCCCATCAGGTAGAGAGTGGGGATCTCCAGCTCCTTCTCCTCGAAGAGGCGCAGCAGCGGGTTCACCTCGTAGGTGAGGCGGAACCAGCGGAGGAACTCCTTCTGCGCCAGCTTCTTGGCCTCCCTCACGAAGAGCAGCCGCGACTGTTCGTGACGCTTCTTCGGCATGATGATCCAGGCGAAGAGGCGGTACAGCCACATGTAGGGGAGGAAGCGCTTGAAGGTGTTGCCGAGCCCCACGAGGACGCGCGAGCGGAGATTGAGCCGCGTCACGGCGCCACCCATGATCAGCGACCGAACGCGCTCCGGGGCGATCTCACCCACCGTGCGGATGATGATGGTGCCGAGCGAGATGCCGATGAAGTGCGCCGCCTCGATCTCCAGGTGATCGAGCACATCGATCACTTCGCGGCTGACGTCCACGAAGGTGTAGGGCTCCACCGGCTGCAGTGGCTTGGCGGAGTTGCCATGCCCGCGCAGATCCACCAGCAGCACGTTGAAGTGCTGCCGGAAGTCGCGGATCTGCTTGAACCAGATGGACGAGCTTCCGCCCGCGCCGTGGACGAAGACCACCCACTCGTGTTCCGGTCCCAGAAAGTAGCTCTTGTGGTGAAGCATCGCGCGGGTGGTCACTCCCTGAAAATACCGAATCCATCGTGGCGTCATGCGGCCGGACCTTCTTACAACCAAGAGGTGCGAAGGTTCGCGTCGCGCCAACCTCTGCATAGCATGCCATGTGCCTGATCTCCTTCGCCGTCGAGCCGGATGCGGAGCACCGGCTGGTACTGGTCGCCAATCGGGATGAGCGATACGCCCGCTCCACCCTCCCCGCTGCCGAGTGGGAGGACATCCCGGGGCTGATCGCCGGGCGCGATCTGCACGGCGGCGGCACCTGGCTCGGCGTTACCCGCGCGGGGCGCTTCGCGGCGCTCACCAACTTCTACGACGGCACGGAGCCGCGGAGCGATGCCCCCTCGCGGGGCGGGCTGGTGACTGATTTCCTCTCGGGCGATGCCTCACCGGGGGGATACGTCGCCGAACTGCGCGCAAACGACGCCGGGTTCAATGGCTTCAACATACTGGTGGGCGACGGGTCGGGGGTGGTCTGGTACTCCAACCGGGGCGAGGTACCGCCACAGCACCTGCGGCCGGGAGTCTACGGCCTCAGCAATCACCACCTCGACACCCCCTGGCCGAAGGTGGTGGCGGCGCGGGACCGTCTCGCCCGGCACCTTGCGAAGGAGTCACCGGAGCCGGCGGCGCTGCTGGACATCCTCCACGATCGGACGGTTGTGGATCCAGCGCCGGGTGAGCCGCCGCTTTCAACGCTGGAACGAGCCTTCTCGGCCGCATTCATCGTCACGCCGGACTACGGCACCCGCTCCACCTCGGCGCTGGTGATCCGCCGCGATGGGAGCGGCTATCTGGCGGAGCGCACCTATCAGCGCGGCTCGTTCAGCTTTCAGGAGGTGCGACACGTCCTCTGACCGTGCGCGCGAACCGACCGGGTTGGCGCACCGTGTGCGGAAGGGATCTCCGCCATCGAACCCATTCCAGAACCGCGAGATGCCGGAATGAAGACCCCACGAGACCTGATGCCGATCGGTGCCGCCGCCGCCGCGGGAGCCGCGATGGTGGCCGCGGCGTGGGTCGAGCAGTCCCGCCGCACCCGCCGTTACTCGGCGCACCTGCACCGGGCCACCGTGGAAACGCTTCTGAACGCCCTTCATGCCGGCGACCCGTTCACCGCGAGACATTCACGGCGGGTGGCCGATCTGGCCGAGGCACTCGCTCGCGCCCACGGTGTGCAGCGCTCCGGGATCACCGAGATCCGCCTGGGCGCGCTGCTGCACGACATGGGCAAGCTGGACGAGGACCTGTTCTCCATCGTACACAGCCCCGAACGACTCTCCGGGGACGAGCGCGAGCGGATGGAGGACCACCCGGAGGAGAGCGCGCACATCCTGGCGCCGCTGGAGGAGATCCACCCCGGTCTGATCCGGCTGGTGGAGTCGCACCACGAGAACTGGAACGGGACCGGCTACCCGCGGGGTCTCAACGGGGAGGAGATCCCGCTGGGGGCGCGGGTGATCAGCGTCGCGGATGTGTTCGACGCGCTCACTCAGCCGCGCGTGTACCGGGAGGCCGCCAGCGTGGACGACGCCATGGAACTGCTGCGAAGCGGCGCGGGATCGCGCTTCGATCCGGCGCTGATCGAGACGCTGGAGCGCCCCGAGGTCATGGAGAAGTGGGTACGGATCGCCGACGAGGGAAGGGCCGAGGAGAGCGGGATCGCTCTCAGTGGATCATCTTCCCTATCCGGTTCCAGCGTGCGGCGGTGATGGGGCGCGGAAAGGGACGCGTGGCGTAACGGTCGTACGAGAAGTAGATGAACATCGCCTTGCCCCGGATCACGTCGCGCGGGATGAACCCCATGTAGCGCGAGTCGAGCGACTGGTCGCGGTTGTCGCCGAGAAGGAAGAAGTGGCCCTCCGGGATCACCAGCGGCCCCCAGCTGTCCCGCGACGGCGCATACGCCGCCGGTTCCGCCCCCGGCGCCAGCGCCGCGAGGTGCCACTCGTACCCCCCCATCCCGAAGCGCTGCAGCGGCTCGTCCGGTAGGTAGTTCGGCTCCAGGTACGGCTCGTCCAGCCGCCGCCCGTTGCGGTGCAGTACCCGCTCGATCATCTGGATCGTATCGCCCGGTTCCCCCACAACACGCTTCACCACATCGATCACCGGCTGGTTGTACTCGGGCCGGAACACCACCACGTCCCCGTTGCGCGGCTCACGGAACGCGGGCACCCGCAGGTTCGTCAGCGGCACGTGCGCACCGTAGATGGCGTTGTTCGCCATCAGGTAGTCGCCCACCAGGAGCGTGTCCTCCATGCTGCCGGACGGGATCGTGAACGCCTGGATCAGGAAGGTGCGGACCACCAGGAAGAGCAGGACGGCGATGGCGAAGGAGCGGAGCAGCTCGAGAGGACCCTCCTTCGCCGGCTCCTCGCGCGGTTTCGCCGTTTCCGCTCGCGCGCGAGTACGCCGGGTCGTCGATCCGTTCACGGCCTTCTTCTCCATTCGAGTCGTCTTCCCCCGCACCCGCTGAGCGGGCGCACTGTTCGCGCCTGGGTATCCGCGGCCGCCACCCGACGCGACCAGCGACAGAGTCCCCGGTACACGGCAGGACCACTCAGGGTCCAGCAATGGTTCGCCGGGGGCCGGTGCGCGGGGCCCGGCTGGTTCTTCTGGAATGTTCTTTGCGCCGGGCGTTTCCCCCCCGAATGGCGGGGTTCGGCGCTACCCGAAACCACTGGTCATGCGGATCGTTCTCTTTTCCCACTCGCTTTCCAGCGACTGGAGTCATGGCAACGCGCACTTCCTGCGCGGCCTGGTGCGATCGCTCCAGAAACGGGGCCATTCCGTCACCTCGTGCGAGCGGTGGCGGAGCTGGTCCTCCGACAATCTCTACGAGGATCACGGGCACGGCCCCTTTCTCGAATTCGCCCGCACCTTCCCGGATCTGGACATCCAGATCTACGGCGCGTGGGACCGCATCATGGACGAGGCGGATCATCTCACGCGCGGCGCGGACCTGGTGATCGTCCACGAATTCAACGAGCCGGAGCTGGTGGGCGCCCTCGGGTTGCTACGGCATCGCCGCGACGACTTCCTCCTGCTCTTCCTGGACACGCACCACCGTCCGGTGAGTGCGCCGTGGCAGACGGGGCGCTTCAACCTTCAGCACTACGACGGAATACTCGCCTACGGAGATTCACTGGCGCGCGTCTATCGCGAGACGTTCGGCCAGGAGCAGGTGTGGACCTTCCATGAGGCAGCGGATACCACGGTCTTCCACCCGCGCGCCGCCGAGCAGAGCGACGACGTCGTCTGGATCGGTAACTGGGGAGACGATGAGCGCTCCGGCGAGATCGGCGAGTACCTGGTGGACTCGGCTCGGCTGCTGCCGGAACTGCGCTTCGCCATCCACGGAGTGCGCTACCCGGAGCAGGGGCTGCGAAGCATCCGCGAGGCCGGAATCGAGTTCCGCGGCTGGGTCGCCAACTACCGTGTTCCCGAGGTGTTCGCCCGGGCGAAGATGACGCTCCACATCCCGCGCGGTCCGTACCTGCAGCAGCTGCCGGGAATCCCCACCATCCGTCCCTTCGAGGCGATGGCGTGCGGCATCCCCCTGATCTCCACCCCCTGGCCGGACGTGGAGGGGCTCTTCCGCGAAGGCGAGGATTACCTGATGGTCCACTCGCCTCCGGAGATGCGCGAGCAGATGCTGCGGCTGGCCAGCGACCCGGACACCCGGGCGCGGCTGGCGGAGAGCGGGCTGCGGACGATCCGCGCCCGGCACACCTGCGACCACCGGGCGGAGCAGCTGGACGGTATCTACGAAAAGGCCGTCGCCCTCGGCGGCTGAGAGGGTGGGCGATTCTCGTCGGTACTTCCCACCCGGAGCGGTGATCCGGGCGGGCTGCCGCGTGCGTTTGTAAACATCAGATTCCAGAAACTGCATTGCTGAAGATGGCATGGACATTGCCGCTCCACCCTGCCGTTCCGCGCCCGGGAAGCGCGACTCCGGAGCCGCCCTGACCCACGCTCCCGAGCGGCGGTTCCCGCGCAACTCCACCCCGACCGATTCAGGAAGTCCATGCTCAGCCACCCCTCGCCCGACGAGGCGCCGGAAGCCCGCGAACTCCGCGGCAGGATCTTCACCGATCTGGACCGACTCGCCTTCGCGCTGGAGATGGAGGCGGCGGAGTTGCTGGAGGAGGGGAAGGAGGAGCTCGCCAGGGCGCGCCAGGATCAGCGGCTGGGCGTTCGTCTGGCGCAGCGCCTGGCTGCCGGCGTGTGGGCCGACGAGGTGGACCTGCGCATCCAGCGGCACGCGGCCGCGTACCGGTCGCGCCTCGGCAGGGTCGCCTGAGGGTGCCTTGGGCTGCTGGATCGCGTTGCGGGGCCGGTGCGGCGCGGAGTCGTCTTCCAGTCGCTGCTGCGGTCCACCGGCCTAACGGTCGAGAAGCACGACGGGAGCGAGGGTTTCTTCTGCGCCCCTGCCCGGGGCTGAAGGGGCGGCGTAGCGAGCGGCGGTCTGGCTGGCGAACCAGGCGAACTCGCCGACGTCCACGGGGGGGCTGGTATGGTCCGGCCGGAGGCCGCGGCTCGGCGGGGTGAAGCAGAGTGTGGCGCAGACGTTCGAAGGGCTCGAGGGCGGACATGATGGTGTCGAACCAGCGATCCGCGCCGGGCTGGTGGCTCTCGGCCCAGCTGAGGCCGGTGCGGAGCGCGACGCACGCCGAGGCGCTCCAGCCAGCGAACGGCGAGTTCGAGGCCGCGCTCGTCGCCGTACTGGAACCACTGGCAGATCCCGAAGGTCGGGGTCGAACTGGTTCAGCGCCTTCTTCGGGCGCCCGTCGTGGGTGAGCAGGCCGAAGTGGAAGTGGCGGAAGTAGGAGCTGCCCTCGGCCTGCTTGTGACGGGTCGTGGCTTCGCGGTCCGGATCCAGGTCGAGGAGCGTGTACCAGTAGACCCGTTCGTCGGCGAGGATCTCACGGGAGCGGCGCAGCCCCCAGCTGGCGACGTCCTCACTGGCGAAGGAGGACACGCCGGTCTCGGTGATCCAGACCGGTTTGCCGAACTCGGCGCGGAGCGAGATCCAGGCGCTCGGGCCACTCCTCGAAGGGCCAGAGGTTCCAGTCGAGGGGGAAGCCGTGAACGCCCAGGACATCCACGGCGTCGAGGGCGCCATGGTTCTTCAACTGGTGGAGAAAACCCGGATCGATGGGGGACATGCCGCCGAGCACGATCGGGATGTCGTCGCGCACCTCGCGGATGGCGTTCGCCGAACTGTCGAATCAGCTCGGAGAACACCGTCCAGCCCGGGTCCATCAGGAAGTCCCAGTGCGAGAGGTTGTTCGGTTCGTTCCAGAGCTTGAAGGACGTGATCAACGTTTGCCTCGGGAGGTGAGGAGTGGCGGCACGAGAGTGTTCTCGTGACAGGAGGCGCCGGCTTCGTCGGAAGCCACCTGGTAGATGCGCTGCTCGCGCGCGGTGATCGCGTTCGAGTGTTCGACAACCTGGACCCGCAGGTGCACGGCGCGGGCGCGACCGCTCCACGGTGGCTCTCCGGCGAAGCCGAGCTGATGATCGGCGACATGCGGAACCCGGATGCGGTCGCGCGGAGCCTGCGTGGGATGGATGTGGTGTTCCATCTCGCCGCCGCGGTGGGCGTGGGGCAATCAATGTACCAAATCGCGGATTACACGGCAACGAATACCCTTGGCACTGCTCATCTTCTGCAGGTGCTGGTCGACGAAAAGATGGAACTCGACCGCCTCGTGGTGGCGAGCTCCATGTCCATCTATGGAGAGGGTCTCTACACGCGTCCTGACGGTTCCGCGCCGCAGAGGGTGCGACGCTCCGTGGAGCAGCTCTACGAGCACGAGTGGGAACTGCGCGACGCCGACGGCGCCCCGCTGACGCCCCGACCCACGGGCGAGGAGAAGGTTCTGGACCCCACCTCCATCTACGCGCTCAACAAGGCCGACCAGGAGCGGATGGTGCTGCAGGTGGGCGGCGCGTACGGGATTCCGAGCGTGGCGCTGCGCTTCTTCAACATCTTCGGCCCGCGGCAGGCGCTCTCCAATCCGTACACGGGTGTGGTCGCGATCTTCAGCTCGCGTCTGCTCAACGGGAATGCGCCGCTGATCTTCGAGGACGGCGAGCAGAGCCGCGACTTCGTCTCGGTCCACGATGTGGTGCGGGCGCTGCTGCTTTCGGCGGAACGACCCGAGGCGGTGGGTCACGCGCTCAACGTCGGATCGGGCCGCTCCATCACGGTGCGGGGGGTGGCAGAAGCGCTTTCGAAGGTCCTGAACGTGCAGGTGCAGCCGGACATCACGGGCCGGTACCGGGTGGGCGACATCCGGCACTGCTTCGCGGACATCACGCTGGCGAGGGAGACGCTCGGTTACGAGCCGCGGGTGACGCTGGAGGAGGGACTGGCGGAACTGGTCGAGTGGTTGCAGGAGCAGGAACGGCCGGAGGACTCGGTGGGGCGGCACGCGGAGGAGCTGGCGGCCCGGGGGCTAACACTGTGATGGAGGCGAAGATGGGGTCGGCCAAGTACACACTGATCACCGGCGGCGCGGGCTTCGTCGGGTCCAATCTCGCAAATGCGCTGCTCGCCGATGGGGAACGGGTAGTGATTCTGGACGACCTCTCCCGCGCCGGCGTGGAGCACGAACGCCGACTGGCTGGTGGCCGAGCACGGTGAGAGGCTCCAGGTGGAGGTCGGGAGCGTCGCGGACGCGGCGCGGGTGCGGCCGCTGGTGCAGGGGGCCGAGCGTGTGTACCACCTGGCGGCGCAGGTCGCGGTCACCACCTCGCTGAGCGACCCGGCGCTCGACCTGAGCACCAACCTTCAGGGGACGTTCAACGTGCTGGAGGCGGCACGCGCGATGGCGGCTCCGCCGCCCATCCTCTTCACCTCCACCAACAAGGTGTACGGCGGTCTCGAGCACGTGGCGGTGGAGCATGCGGGAGACCGGTACCGCTACGCGGACGGGCGCAGTGGTGTCGCCGAGACCGCGCCCCTGGACTTCCACTCGCCCTACGGCTGCTCCAAGGGCGCGGCCGACCAGTACACCCGCGACTATGCCCGCATCTACGGGCTCTCCACGGTGGTGTTCCGCATGAGCTGCATCTACGGAACCCGACAGTTCGGAACGGAGGACCAGGGGTGGGTCGCGCACTTTGCTCGCTCGCTGCTCTGCGGACAGCCGATCACCGTATACGGCGACGGCGACCAGGTACGTGACCTGCTCTGGGTGGACGACCTGGTGCGGGCGATGCGCGCCGCGCTGGACCGGATCGACGACACACGGGGCGAGGTGTTCAACGTGGGCGGGGGGGAAGCAAACGCGGTCTCTGTCAGGCAGGTGATCGATCGGTTGATGGAGATCACGGGGCGCCGGGTACCGATCCGAATGGCGGACTGGCGGCCGGGCGACCAGCGGATCTACGTCTCCGATACGGTCAGGATCGAGCGGGTGCTCGGCTGGCGCCCGACCACGTCGTGGCCGGACGGGCTGGAGCAGCTGGTGGAGTGGTTGCGCGGCGCCGACCTGGGCGCCCCGGTGGTTCCCCTGCGGCCGGCGCGGCGCGCGGTGGGAGCGGCGCTGTGACGGTGGAAAGCACGCTGGAACGATCGAGCGGTCGGCCGGCGGGTGCGACCATGACCAGCGCAGTGCTGGCAGCGCCGGGACGGATCCAGACACGCGAAGTGGAGCTGCCGGAGCCGGGGGCCGGGCAGGTGCGGGTGCGGCTGGAGGGGTGCGGCGTCTGCGCCTCCAACCTCTCGCCGTGGGGCGGGCAGCCCTGGTTCGAGTACCCGTTCGCGCCCGGCGCCCCCGGCCACGAAGGGTGGGGCGTCGTGGATCGGGTCGGCGAGGGCGTGACCTCCGCGGAGAGGGGTGATCGGGTGGCATTTCTGTCCGGCAACGCGTACGCCGAATTCGACGTCGTGGCGGCGGACCGGCTGGTGGTGCTTCCGCGCGAGCTCGCCGGGATTCCCTTTCCGGGCGAGCCGCTCGGCTGCGCGATGAACATCTTCCGGCGCAGCCGCGTGGAGGCGGGTACCAGGGTCGGCATCGTGGGGATCGGCTTTCTCGGCGCCTTGCTGACGCGGCTGGCGACGGCCGCGGGAGCGGAGGTGATCGCCATCTCCCGGCGCCCGTATCCGCTGGACGTGGCGCGCTCCATGGGTGCGGCGGAGACGATCGCGATGGACGATCACCAGCGCATCATCGATCGGGTCGCGGAGCTCACCGGGGGCGCCATGTGCGACACCGTGATCGAGGCGGTCGGTCAGCAGTGGCCGCTCGACCTCGCCGCGGAGCTGACCCGCGAGCGCGGCACGCTGGTGGTCGCCGGCTATCACCAGGACGGCCCCCGCCAGGTGGACATGCAGCTCTGGAACTGGCGCGGCCTGGACGTGATCAACGCACACGAGCGAGACCCGGCCGTCTACCTGCGCGGGATGCGCGATGCCGTGGCCGCCGTGCTCGACGGCACCCTGGACCCGCTTCCGCTCTTCACCCACACCTATTCGCTGCACGAACTGGACGCCGCGCTGAACGCGACGCGCGACCGGCCGGACGGCTTTCTCAAGGCACTGGTGATCCCGTGAGCGGCTTCCTGACAGCGCCGGAGATGGAGACCGGGGTGAGGCAGAGGGAGGCGCCGCGGCTGGGGTTTCTGGGTGTCGGATGGATCGGGCGCAACCGGATGGAGGCGATCGCGGCGGCCGGCGCCGGCCGGGTCGTGGCCATCTCCGATCCGTCGTCGGAGATGCGGGAAGCGGCGATCGCGGCGGCACCGGGAGCCGTCTCCGTGGAGGGGCTGGAGGCGCTGCTGGACGGCGGGCTCGACGGCATCGTCATCGCGACCCCGAGCGCGCTTCACGCGGAGCAGTCCATCGCCGCGCTGGAGCGCGGTGTGGCGGTGTTCTGCCAGAAGCCGCTCGGCCGTTCGGCCGCGGAGGCGCGCGCCGTGGTTGAGGCGGCGAGACGTGCGGACCGGCTCCTCGGCGTGGATCTCTCCTACCGATTCACCGCCGCGATGCGCAGCGTGAGGGACGTGGTGTCCGGCGGCGCCATCGGGGAGGTGTTCGCGGCGGATCTCGTCTTCCACAACGCCTACGGCCCGGACAAGCGCTGGTTCTACGACCGCCGGCTTTCGGGCGGCGGGTGTGTGATGGACCTGGGCATTCACCTGGTGGACATGGCGCTCTGGACGCTGAACTTCCCGCGCGTCACGGACGTACGGAGCCGGCTCTTCGCGGGCGGGCGGCCGCTGCGTGGAAGCGGGGACGCGGTGGAGGACTTCGCCACCGCCTCTCTTGAGATGGAGACCGGCGCGACGGTGTCGCTCGCCTGTTCCTGGAATCTCGCCGCCGGGCAGGATGCGGTGATATCCGCCACCTTCTACGGGACCGGTGGCGGCGTGCAGATGCGGAACGTGGGCGGCTCCTTCTACGATTTCGTGGCGGAGCGGTTCGACGGCACCAGCCGCACACTGCTGGTTGAACCGCCCGATCAGTGGGGGGGGCGCGCCGGTGTGCACTGGGCCGGGCAGCTGGGCGCGGGCGCCCGCTTCGACCCGCAGGCCGAACGGCTGGAGGAGATTTCGGCGGTACTCGATCGGATCTACGCGACGTGAGAATCCTCCTCTCGACCGACACGGTTGGCGGAGTGTGGGACCACTCCCTGACCCTCGCCGCTGCTCTGATCGAGCGGGGGCATCGGGTGATGCTGGCAGTGATCGGCCGCGCCGATCGCCTGCGCGATCGGTCCCTTCCAGCCGGCGTGGAGCTCCGCTGCCGTGACTTTCCGCTTGAATGGATGCCGGGTGCCGGGGGTTCGACCGAACCCGCCGCACGCTGGCTCGCCGAGCTCGCCCGCGAGTGGCGCGCGGACGTTGCACATCTGAACCAGATGGCGTATTCCGCCCGTGACACGGGCATCCCCACGGTGGTGGTGGCGCACAGCGACGTGCTCTCCTGGTTCTCAGAGGTGCGGGGAGAGCGGCCCGGCCCTGAGTGGGACGGCTACACGGCGCGGGTGCGGGAAGGCCTCCTGGGGGCGGATGTGGTCGCCGCGCCGAGCCGGTATCAGGCCGGACTGCTGGAGCGTCACTTCGGGCGGCGGGTCGATCGTGTGGTCCACAACGGCACCCACGTGCCGGCTCCGGCAGCGCCTCCGACACGTGAGCGCGTGGTGATCTCCGCCGGTCGTGCCTGGGACCAGGCCAAGGGGATGGCACTGCTGGATCGCGCCTTGGTGCTGCTCGGAGAGGATGCGCCTGCGGCGCATGTGTTCGGTTCGCTCTCGCAGCCCGGCGGAACAAGCTTCCACGCCAGCAGGCTCCGGTGCGAGGGGAACGTCCCCCCCGAGCGCCTCGGAGAGTGGATGGAGCGGGCCGCGGTCTATGTGGGAGCCTCGCTGTACGAGCCGTTCGGCCTCGCCCCCCTGGAAGCGGCGCTGCACGGCTGCCCGCTGGTGCTCAGCGACATCGGCTCGTTCCGTGAGTTGTGGGACGGCTGCGCGATCTTCTTCCGCTGCGGGTCCGCCGATGCGCTGGCGGATACGCTGCGTGACGCGCTCGCCGACCCGGAGCTTACGACGTCGTTGGCGGAAGCCGCTCGTGAGCGGGCCCGGACACACTATTCAGTGAACGCCATGACAGAGGGCTACCTGGCGCTGTACCGGGACGCGATGGCGACTCGCGGCGCGGGAGCGGCTCGCCCGGCGACCAGGCCGCCGGTGCAGGGATCCCGGCGCGCGGCGCGCCAGCAGGCAACAACCTCGAACCACGCCTGAACGCGGACTCATGCAACTGACCTTCTTCGGCTCGTCGCTGGTTTCATCGTACTGGAATGGCGCCGCCACCTACTACCGCGGGCTCATCCGCGCACTCCACGGCCTCGGCCATCAGGTGACTTTCTGTGAGCCGGATGCGTACGGACGGCAGCAGAATCGCGACCTGGAGCAGGACCCCGATTATGCGCGGGTGATCGTCTATTCCACCGCCGAGGAGCGCGAAGAGCTGGTTGCCGCGGCGCTCGCAGGGAGCGACTGGGTGATCAAGTGCAGCGGTGTGGGCGTCTGGGACGCGGAGCTGGAGGAGGCGATCGCGCACGGCGATGGTCGCGCGGCGACTGCATTTCTCGACGTGGACGCACCTGCCACCCTCGCCAGGATCGAGGAGGACTCGACCGATCCATTCCGCGACCAGATCGCCCGGTTCGACCATGTGCTCACCTACGGCGGTGGGCCGCCGGTGGTGCAGGCATACACACGGTGGGGTGCCCGTGCGACCACTCCGATCTACAACGGACTGGACCCTGAGGAGCATCGCTCCCTGGAACGTCGCGGGGAGCCGCGCTGGGATCTTCTCTTCATGGGCAACCGCCTTCCGGATCGGGAGGCGCGCGTGGACGAGTTCTTCTTCCGGGCGGCGGAGCTGGCGCCGGTCGCGCGTTTCGCGCTGGGTGGAGAGGGGTGGGCCGATCGCGTCCTGCCCGGGAACGTGGAGTATCTCGGCCACATCCCCACGGGTCGGCATAACGAGGTGAACGCCGCGGCGCGGCTGGTGCTCAACGTCCACCGCGACTCCATGGCCCGCACCGGGTGGTCCCCCGCCACCCGCATGTTCGAGGCGGCGGGGGCGGCTGCCTGCCAGATTACCGATTCCATGCCCGGTCTGGAGGACTTCTTCGAACCCGGGCGCGAGATTCTGGTGGCCAACGACGCGGAGGACGTGGCGGCCCACGTGGCGTCTGTGAGCGGCGAGCGTGCGCGTGAGATCGGGGAAGCCGCGCGGGTGCGGGCCGTGAACTCACATTCCTACGCTCGCCGCGCCGAGCTGCTGCACTCGATCCTGATGGGCGGTGCGACGGGCACGCGCTCGGCCTCGCTTCCGCAACC
Source organism: uncultured Gemmatimonadales bacterium (assembly GCA_963793235.1). Classification (GTDB taxonomy): domain Bacteria; phylum Gemmatimonadota; class Gemmatimonadetes; order Longimicrobiales; family Longimicrobiaceae; genus CAWBZF01. Next base: position 31,267 of record CAWBZF010000003.1, on the reverse strand, counting down.
GGGGGTGGGACGATGAAGCTGGTCGTCTTCGGGCTGTCTCTCTCATCCAGCTGGGGGAACGGGCACGCGACCACCTATCGAGCCCTGCTGCGGGCGTTCGCGGCGCGGGGGCACCGGGTCACCTTCTTCGAGTGGGACGCGCCCTGGTACGGCGGGGCGAACCGGGACCTGCCCCACCCCGAATTCTGCGAGCTGCACCTGTATCCCGGCTGGGAGGAGATCTCCACCGATGCGATCGAAGCGGCACGTGCGGCGGATGCAGTGATCGTGGGGTCTTATGTGAAGGATGGGGCACGGGTGATCGATGACCTCGTCGAAGCGGGGGTGGATCCTCTCTTCTTCTATGACATCGATACGCCGGTTACCGTGAACGCCCTCCGCGCCGGCGGCGCGGAGTACCTGCGCCCGGACCAGGTTCGGCTGTTCGAACTCTATCTCTCCTTCACGGGGGGGCCATTTCTTCACGAGGTTCTGGAGCGGGAACTCGGCGCGCGGGAGGCCGTCCCGCTCTTCTGCTCGGTGGACCCGGAGCGCTACCGGCCCACCGCCGCGGATCCGGAGTGGGCGGTGGAGATGGCGTACATGGGGACGTTCGCACCGGATCGTCAGCCGGTCGTCGAACGGTTCCTGAACGAGGCAGCGCACCGTCTTCCGGCCCGGAGGTTTCTCGTCGCCGGGCCGCAGTACCCGGAGGATCTCCGCTGGGCCGATAACGTTCGCCTGATCTCCCACGTTCCGCCGGCCGTCCATCCGGCCTTCTATTCGAGCGCGAGCTGGCAGCTCAACGCCACGCGGGCCGACATGGTCGCGGCGGGATGGTCTCCGTCCGTGCGCCTGTTCGAGGCGGGGGCGTGCGGCGCAGCCATCATCTCCGATCGCTGGCCCGGGATCGAGGATTTCTTCGCTCCGGGTGAGGAGATCCTGCTCCCGGAAAGCACGGAGGAGGCGGTCGCAATCCTGCGCGGGACCGGCGAGTCGGAGCGGCGAGCGATCGGTGACGCGATTCGCCGCCGTGTGCTGCGAGAGCACACGGCGGCGAAGCGAGCGGAGGAGCTGGAAAGCTACCTGGGCGCGAGCGCCGCAGCCCCGGCACCGGTCGCCGGGATGCGGAGCTGAAGCCCCGAGGGCGTCAGGCGAACGCGCCCAGCTCCTCGCGGGCGGCGGTCAGCGTCCGGGGGGCGTGCGCGCCATTCCCTGAGATGGCGCTCGGATCGGTAGCGGTTCGGCGCCCGGATCACTCTGTCCGTGCGCCGTTCTCCCCCTGCTCGCCTCCCCCGCCTGCAGCAGCGATGGAAACGGTCTTCACGTTCACGAATTCGTGCAGTCCCCATACACCCAACTCGCGGCCATAACCCCATCTCCGTCGCCATCAGCCGCGCCAGCCGGTCGCGCTCGTCCTCCAGGAGAGCGGCGGCCCGTCGCAGGCGTGCGGCCCGCTCCGGCAGGGGCGTCCGGCGGTGGAGTTCGAACGCCGCGGTCGCCCGCACCAGCCGCTCCTCGAGTTCGGCGGCGGAGAGCGGCGTGTATTCGCGCACCGTCCTGCCGCTACGCGGATCGATGGATGCGATCATCGGCGTCTCCCGTTCAGATGGTCCATGCAACCCGGGAAGCGAGAAACGGCGGCCCGGCCGCCTGAGCCGAGCCGCCGTTCGCGGTAGCGTGCCCGCACCGCCGCTCAGACCTCCGCGAGCTCCGTCAGCGCCCGGACGGTGACCGCGTATGCCGCCAGCGAGGTGGTGTCGCTGGCGCGCACCTCCTCCAGGAGTTCACGGTAGCGCAGGTACTCGCGCGAGCGCCGCTCCTCCAGCCGCGTCAGTGCGTCGGTCACGTCGTCGCCGCCGAACAGGCCGAGTACGCCCCGCGCGATCGCACGGTGAGCGCGCGCCGCGTCCGACACCAGCTCCTGCGCCAGCCGCTTCTCCCAGAGCTCCTCGTACCCGCCGGCGCGCAGCGTCTGCTGAATCCATGAGGTACCGAGGTGCTCGGCCACCCCATAGTACGCCCGGGCGGTCAGGATCACATCGCTCTGCGACTCCTGCGCGATGCGCAGGATGTCCAGCAGCTCCGGGAGGAAGCGGAGGGTGATGAGCCGCTCGGCGAGTTCACGCGACACGCCGAGTTCGCCGAGCTCATCCAGCCGCGTCAGGAAGAGGTCGCGGTCCTCGCCGACCACCAGCTGCACGAACCCCTCACGGAGCCGCGTGAGGCCGGAGAGGAGCTCCTCCACCACCGCCGTGGCGGCGGCATCCCGCTCCACGTTGTTGAGCACCCAGCGGGTGGTGCGCTCGAGCACGCGGGCCAGGGCGAACAGCCAGCGGTAGACCGTGGCGGAGGGGTACTGGCCCTCCATCCGCGCGAGGTCCGCGCGGATCTCCGCGGCCCCCGAGATGCTGCTGGCGATGTGCCACGCCCGCACCACCGCGTCGATCTCGCGCCCCGTGTCTCGAGCCACCCGGTGGAGGAACGACGCCCCCATCAGGTCCACCAGGTCGTTGATCAGCAGCGTGGTCACGATCTCCCGACGCAGCCGGTGCTGCTTCAGGCGCTCCACGCCGCTCGCCTCCACCGCCGCACCCGGGAAGTAGCCGACCAGGTACCCCTCCGTCGCCGCGTCCTCCGGGAGTTCGGATGCGAGTACCAGACTGCCGGCGTGAAGCTTGGCGTAGGAAAGGAGCACCGCCAGGGTCGGGCGCGTGAGCCCCCGCCCTTCGCGGGCGCGCTCCTGGATCTCGTCGCTGCTGGGGATCCCCTCCGCCCCGCGCTCCAGCACCCGATCACGCTCGAAGGAGCTGATCAGCGCGGCAAAATCCCCCAGCGCCTCCCGGCTGCGCGCCTCGTCCAGTGAAACGGCCAGCGACTGATTGAAGTTGTTGCGCAGCACCAGCTCGGAGACCTCATCCGTCATCTCCACCAGCAGGTGGTTTCGCGCCTCCAGGTCCATCTCCCCGGAAGCGATCAGGCCGCCGAGGAGGATCTTGAGGTTCACCTCGTGGTCGGACATGTCCACGCCGGCGGAATTGTCCAGCGCGTCCGTGTTGATACGTCCGCCGCGCAGCGCGAAGGCGATGCGGCCGCGTTGCGTGAGCCCGAGGTTGCCGCCCTCGCCGATCACCTGGCAGCGGAGTTCGTCGGCGTCGATGCGAACCGGGTCGTTGGCGGTGTCCCCGACGTCCGCGTTGGTTTCATCGGCCTCCTTCACGTAGGTGCCGATGCCACCATTCCAGAGCAGCTCGACCGGCGCCTTGAGAACCGCCCGCACCAGCGCCTCGCCGTCCATGCGTGCGACCGAATCCGGAACACCGAGCGCCCGCCGCGCTTCCGGGGTCAAGGTGATCTCCTTGGAGGCACGCGGCACCACCATCGCTCCGGCCGACAGAAGGCTCCGGTCGTAATCGTCCCAGCTGCTGCGCGGAAGCTCGAAGATCCGCTTCCGCTCTGCGTAGGAGACGGCCGGGTCCGGGTCCGGGTCGATGAAGACGTGGCGGTGATCGAATGCCGCGATCAGCCGGATCTGCTCCGACAGGAGCATCCCGTTACCGAACACGTCGCCGCTCATGTCACCGATCCCCGCGACGGTGAACGGCTCGCTCTGGATGTCCTTGCCCATCTCCCGGAAGTGCCGCTTCACGCACTCCCACCCGCCGCGCGCGGTGATCCCTTCCTTCTTGTGGTCGTACCCGTATGAGCCACCCGAGGCGAAGGCATCACCGAGCCAGAAGCGGTACTCCTCCGCGATGGAGTTGGCCACGTCCGACAGGTGAGCCGTGCCCTTGTCCGCGGCGACCACCAGGTACGGGTCGTCGTCATCGTGTCGCACCACGCCGCGCGGCGCGACCACCTTCCCCTCCACCAGGTTGTCCGACAGGTCCAGCAGCCCGCGGATCAGCGTCCGGTACTGATCGGCCGCCTCCGCCATCATCTCGTCACGGTCGGCGTAGCTGCGCTTGGTGATGAAACCGCCCTTGGACCCACTCGGGACGATCACCGCGTTCTTTACGATCTGCGTCTGCACCAGCCCCATCACCTCGGTGCGGAAGTCGTCCGGCCGATCGGACCAGCGCAGCCCACCACGCGACACCGGCGCCGCCCGCAGGTGGATCCCCTCCATGCGCGACGAATAGACGTAGACCTCGAACAGGAGCCGGTTCCGCCTGAGCTCCTCCACGTCCGCGCAACGGATCTTGATGGAGATGTAGGGAACCCCGCCGCTGCGGAACTCGGGGTCCGCACCGCCGTGCCGGTAGAAGTTGGTGCGGGTGGTGGCGTCGATCAGGGTCGCGATGCGCCGCAGTGCCCGGTCGTCGGTCAGCGTGCTGACGGACTCCAGCGCCGTCAGGATCTCGCCACGCACCTGCTCCTGCCACTCCGCGCGCTTGCCCTCCTCCACGGCGGGGTCGAAGCGTGCCTGGAAGAGCCGCACGAGGAGCTCGGCGACGTCCGCATAATTGCTCAGGGCACGCGCGGTGGAGAACCGGGTGGGGACGGCGCCGATCTGGAAGGCGTAGTTCGCCAGCGTCCGCAGCACGTCCACCTCGCGCCAGCGCAGACCGCTGCGCAGCACCAGTGCGTTGAAGGCGTCGTTGGGGGTGTCACCGTCGCGCACCGCGAGCAGTGCCTCTGCGAGGATGCCTGCGCGCTCCGGCGGGATCTCGCCACCCGCGGCGTTCTGCACCGCGAAGGTGTAGATCATCTGCTCCGGTAGATCCGGCCCGGCGATGGCGAACGGAGTGACCTCGATTACCCGCAGCCCCGCATTGTCGAGGATCGGCAGAAAATCGGAGAGCACCAGCCGCTCGTTGCAGAGATACAGCTTCAGCGCCTTGAGCCCCTGGAACGCCTGCGCCCGCCCGCGCCCACGCGGCTCGCGAAGGGCGATCCCCACCGTCCGCCCCTCGGCCCGCATCGCTTCCAGTTCAGCCACGTCCTGCACCGCCACCTCCGGAAGCGTGGCGGCGCGGTACTCCTCGCTGAACGCGGAGGCGTACAGGGAGTGTAGCCGCTGCGCCTCCACCATCGGATAGCCCACGCGCAGAGCCTCCAGCAGCCGGTCTTCCCACGATCGGATGATCTGCCGGATATCGCTCTCCACCTGCTCCGCCGTCACGCCACCCACGGTTTCGCCCGGCGCCGAGAGGTAGAAGTGAAGGCGGGCCTGGTCCCCGGCGCTCATCGCCAGGTGGTAATTCAGGATGGTGCCTTCGAAGCGACGCGTCAGTGCGTCCTGAATGCGCTGCCGCACCTCCCCGCTGAACTTGCCGCGCGGCAGGATGATCATCACGCTCACGCCGCGACCCAGCGGATCCGGCCGCAGCGACACCTGCACCTCGTCGATGAAGAGGAGGCTGAGGACCGTCTGGACCTCCTCCCCCAGCTCGGCGATCGATGCCTGGAAGAGCTCCTCCTTGGGCATCGAGTTGAAGATCGTGTAGATCTCCTTGTAATCGTGCGAACCGGGGCTGGCACCCGACGCACCGAGGATCGCCTGCAGCTTGTTGCGCAGGATGGGGATGGCGTCGGCGCTCTCCGCGTACGCCTTGGAGGTGAAGAGCCCGAGGAAGCGCCACTCGCCCACCACTCGACCTTCCCGGTCCAGCTTCTTGATCCCCACGTAGTCCATCCGCGTGCGACGGTGGACGGTGGCCTCTGCGTTGGTCTTGTTTATGATCAGCGGCGGCCCACCCAGAACGCGCTTCCGCATCTGCTCGGAGAGCTGGTCCAGCGGCACGCCCGACGACCATGCGGAGTGCCCTTCCTTTCGCAGGATCCCCAGCCCGCTCCCCTCCTCCACCCGCAGCATCGGCTCCCCGCCATCCTCCACGATGTCGTACCCGCGGAAGCCGAGGAAGACGAAGTTCCCCTCGCGCAGCCAGCGGAGGAACTCCCCGATCTCGCGGAAGTCGCCCGCGCGCTCGGGTGAGATCTCGGCGAAGGAGAGAACCTCGCCGCGGATGCGCTCCACCACCTCCAGCATGGAGTGGAAGTCGTCGGTCGCGGCCACCACGTCGCTGAGGCGACGCGACACCTCCTCGCGGATCTCCTCCCTGCGCTCCTCCCGGTCGATGCGCGAAACCTCGCAGTGGATCAGCGCCTCCGCCGACCCGCGATCCGAGCTGCCCACGCTCACCAGCTCGCCACCCTCCGTGCGGGTGACGCCGAGCACCGGGTGCACGTAGTTGTGGATGGAGAGGTGCTCGCCGCGCAGGTACTCGTGCACGGTGTCCACGATGAAGGGACGATCACGAAGGTGGGCCCGGATGACCGTGACAGGCGCGGACCAGCCCTCCGCCTCGGGCTCGGTGATCTGCACCTCGCAGCGATCCGGGTCGCTCGCCTGGAAGAAGCGGTATGCGCCGACGGTCAGCGCGGCCAGCTCCTCCACGCCCCGCTCCTGCACCAGCTGGCGCGGGATCTTCGCGAAGAACTCCCGCGCGAAGTCGCAGAGCAGGTTCACGTCGTCCTCGCGGGTCTCCTGCAGATGGTTGCAGAGCTCGTCGACGAGGGCGGGTCGGGTACCGGCCGTTGAGGAGGGCTGGTTCTCCACGGGGGTGCTCATCAGGCGCTGATCGGGTAGCGGTCAGGGACTTTGCTGGAGTCCGGAACAATCAACGAATGTAACGACGCGGATCGCCCCGCGCAGGATGTCGGCCACCGGATCTCTCAGGTCCAGCGGAAGAGACGCAGGGCGAGGGAGGTGCTCACCACCATCCAGGCAACCAGGATCGCGAGCGGCACCGGCACGGCGGTCAGCGCGAGCCCGTCGTTGTAGACGGCACGCAGCGCATCGTTCAGCGCGGTGAGAGGGAGCGCCTGGATGAAGGGCTGCATGGCGTCCGGAAAGCGACGAGAGGAGAAGAAGACGCCGGAAAGGATGAACATCGGGAGCATGATCACGTTCATGATCCCGCTCACTCCCTCCACGGTGCGCGCGCGCGTGGAGGCGAGCAGGCCGATCGCCGCGAACGTCATGGTGCCGAGCAGGACCACTGCGATCAGTGCCACCAGCGAGCCGGTCACCTGGACCCCGAACACGAACCAGGCGAAGATCACGATCGGCGGCACCTCGAGGACCAGGAAGGCGAGCCGTGCCAGGATCTGGGAGACCAGGAAGTCAGCCCGTCGCATCGGCGTCGCAGCCAGCCGCTTGAGCTGCTTCTTCTGCCGCATGTTCACGATCCCGAACCCGATCCCCCAGAGTCCGGTGCTCATCAGGTTGAGACCGATCAACCCCGGGATCACCCAGTCGATGTAGCGGGAGCCGGGCTGGCGCTCAGGGAGTTCGGTCACGGCCACGGGCCGCGTCGCGCCGCCGGCCTCCTGCAGCGCCCGGTCCACGGCGAGCCGCGCGGTGCGGCTGTCCGGTCGCGTCGGGTCGTAGCGCGACACGATCTCGCGATCCCCCTCGAGGATCAGCGCCACCTCCCCCTGCCGCAGCACGGCCGCTGCCTCCGCCGGGTCGAGCACGCGCACGTTCAGTTCCGGTGTGGCCTCCAGCACCGGCAGCTGGAGCTCGGCCGCCGAACCGCGGACCACCCCCACCCAGCTCCGCTCCTCCTGCCCCTCGCCGAACGCCAGTCCAAGCCCGATCGCCATCAGGATCGGGAAGCCGAAGGTCCAGAACAGCGCCTCCGGCTCGCGCAGAAAGGTACGGACCCGTAGCAGTGCCAGCTCCCGGATCGCGATCCAGCGCTCGGCGACGCCGGACGCCGGACGTCGGGCGCGGGACGGATCGCTCGTACCTGCACGCTCGATCTCCATCTGCTCAGGCATCGCGAAGCTGCCGGCCGGTCTGGGCGAGGAACACGTCGTCCAGTGTGGCCTGGTGGGTGTTCAGGGCGGTGATCTCCGCGCCACGTTCCTGCAGCAGGAGGAGGAGCGCGGGGATGGTCCGGTGGGGCTCGGCTGTGGTCAGCCGGTACCCGTCGGCGTCCGCGTCGACACGGCTCACCTCGGGGATCCGCGAAAGCTCCTCGGTGGTGAAACGCTCGTCGGAGGCGAACTCCACCACGTGCTCGCCGCCCAGCGAGGAGATCAGTTCGCGCGGCGTACCCTCCACCAGGATCGCGCCGTGATCCATGATCGCGATCCTGTCGGAGAGCGCCTGCGCCTCGTCCATGAAGTGTGTCGTCAGCAGAATCGTGCCCCCGCCCGCGCGGAAGGCGGAGCAGATGTCCCAGATGTGCCGTCTCGCCTGCGGATCGAGCCCCGTCGTGGGCTCGTCCAGGAAGAGAACGTCCGGGGCGCCCGCGAGTGCGCAGGCGAGCGAGAGCCGCTGCCGCTGACCGCCGGAGAGGTTGCGCACCTGCGTGCTCCGCTTCTCCCCCAGCTCCACCTGCCCGATCAGCGTTTCCACCTCGAGACCGGTCGGATGCAGGGCGCGGAACAGCCGCACTGTCTCCTCCACGGTGAGCTTCTCCGGCAGCTCCGTCTCCTGCAGCTGAATTCCCAGCCGCGAGCGAAGCCGCCCCGCGTCGCGCGCCCACGACATCCCCAGGATCTCAACCTCGCCGCCGTCCGCCTGCTGCAGACCCTCGAGGATCTCGATGGTGGTGGTCTTCCCCGCGCCGTTCGGACCCAGCAGACCGAAGCACTCACCGCGCCGAACCAGCAGGTCCAGCGCGCGCACGGCGATGGTGCTCCCGAACCGCTTGTGCAGCCGGGTGCACCGGATCGCCACCTCGGCCGCCAGCGCCGCTCCGGGTGCCCTCGCCGGCCCGGCTCCGGTCCAGGGTGTGATTCCGCTCAAGGGTCGCTGCAGTCTCGCCGGTATCCGCAATTGCCGCACATGATCTTGCACGCGGCGGTGTAGCGCATCTCCCCGCCGCAGATCTCACACTCGATCACCGCGGACGGGTCGTACGCGGGGTCGAAGTCCACGCGGTCCACCTCCACCCGCACCACCTCCGCCGGCGTTCGCGGCGGGAGCGGTGCAGCCTTCAGACGTGCGCACCAGCGCGGGTCGTGCGGGTTCATCGCGGCCAGGGTCAGGGTTTCGATCGCGCGCTCAAGATAGCGCTCCCACCGCCCTCCGCCACACGCCGCGACCCGATCGAAACATCCGTAGCGTGGAACACGGCGGCCGCCCGACCGCCGGAAATCAAGACGCGACAAGCGCTCCCGCCGCTTCGGGTTTCATGCGGCTTATCCACACGAATCGAGACTTTTACACGAAAAACAGGTGAGTTATCCACGATTGGAGGGGTTTTCGACAGATTTTTGGTCACGAATGCGTCTCGGGGGAACGGGGCCGGCAGGTGATCAGGTGAGGAGGCGATGATCGAAGGAGGAGGGCCCGCGGTGAGTGGCTGGCGGGCGGCAACGGCGGAACACAAGAGGCACAGACGGACAAAAGCACAGAAGGCGCTCGGGAGTGCGGTGTCCGTGCGCGGGCACCGAAATCGGCAACCTCACCGAACCTCTTGTGTCTCCTGTCCTCCGGTGCCTTATGCGTTCCCCGAAGGATGCCCGCCCGCTTCCGGAATCAGAACAGGCGCTGCTGCGTCATCGTGAGCCCGTCCCGCGAGTACAGCCGATCCTCATCGCCCTTCAGCACGAGAACGGAGGGAAACGACCGCAGGACGATCCGGATGACCGGTTCCAGGTAGCTGCTCGCGATCCACCAGGCCGAGCGCCGCTCGTCCCAGTGGCGGCGGGTGGAGGCGATCTCGCCGTCCAGATCCCAGACCAGCGTCTCCAGGCGAGGGGCGCGAAGGAGGAACCCGTCCTGGCGGTGTGGGCCTTCCACCCCGAACTCGATCACGGGGGTAGCGCCGGAACCGTCGTGGAGCGGGGCCATGGTGGCGCTGGTCATGCGGCCCCCGCGCGCTCGACGACCGACACACGCGGATCGAACTGGTCGATCTCTTCGTGCGTCGAGCCGTCCCATGCGACGGTGGCGTAGAGTGCCTGCGCCTCCACGACCCTGCCGAACCGTCCGTCCAGATGCTCCACCGTATCCCCTGTCCTGAAGAAATGCCGAGACTCGAGCTGTCCGCTCACCGAGTACCTCCGTTGCTCGAACACCGCGGAACGGCGTCACGATGGTGTGACCCGCGCGAGCCGCTGCTGCCGGCCGGAAGGCCGGGCGGCAGGCGCTGCCGCGACGCCGGAATGACTCATTGTGGAGAGTTGGCGGCCACCGCGGGATACCCCCCGCACCCTCCGATGGTCCCTCCGGACGGGGGTTGATAACCGGAAGTCCCGCGTGTCGCAACCCGCGCGAGGCAGTGGTTCACCCGCCCGCTCCCCGGTACATTGCAGCGCAGGACGACCCCGGTCGAGGCCCCGGGCCGCGGGACATGACGAATCCGGCACGCAGAGGGTGAAGATGACGGATCAGACACTGTTCCGGAGCGAGCGCCTGGAGGCGCGGCCGCTCCGGGAGGGAGACGAGGAGGTGCTGCAGGAGGTCTTCCGCGCCGCCGGAGATTACTTCCTGCCGATCACCGGCCGACCCGCGCCGGACGACGACGCGGCGGAGCGGGAGATCCGCTCCAGCATGCAGACGCCAGGTCGTCAGGCGGTGCTTCTGCACGACGCCACCGGCGCCGCGGTGGGTACGCTGGGGTGGTGGGAGGGGAGCCCCGAACCGGACGTCACCCTGCTCGGCATGGTGCTGATCGTCCCCCGCTCGCGCGGTGCCGGACTGGCGCGTGAAGGCGTGCAGGCGCTGGAGCGGTGGCTGGCCGCGCGCGGCGGCACCCGGCTGCGCACCGGCGTCGGCGCCCACGACCTGGACCGGCAGACGTTCCTCCGATCGCTCGGCTTCCTGCCGCTGGACGAGCGCACTCACGTCTCGCTGGACCGTGGGCGCATGATGATCGGACTCTTCGAGAAGACCATCGCCTCGGCGGCTGCTGCCGCCGAAGACCTTGACTCCACCTCCGAGCCGGACAGATGAAGACGATCGCGACCACATTCCGACTGCCCGACGAGGCGCACTCAAGGCTCGCCGATCTCGGCCGGGTGATCGGACCGGAGGGCTGGCGGGCGGAGATCGGTGCGGCCGACGCGCTGGTCACCGACCTCACCACCCGCATCGACGCGGTCGTCATCGAGCAGGCGCCCTCGCTCCGCGTCGTCTCTCAGGCCGCCGCGGGGGTGGACAACCTGGACCTCGTCACGCTGCGCACGCGAGGCATCGCCGTGACCAACACACCGGATGCCCTCACCGACGCCACGGCCGACATCGCCATGGGACTCATCATCTCCGCCATGCGACGCTTTCCACAGGCGGAGGCGTCGTTACGTGCCGGCGAGTTCAGGGGATGGGACTACTGGGGCTACCTGGGCCGTGACATCGCGGGTGCGACGCTGGGGATCTACGGGATGGGCCGCATCGGCACCGCGCTGGCCCGCCGCGCCCGCGCGTTCGGCATGCGCATCGTCTACAACAACCGCTCGCGTGTGGCGCCCGGGGTGGAGCGGGAGCTGGACGCACGCCGGGTGGAGCTCGACGAGCTGGTGGAGGGGAGCGATGTGCTCAGCCTGCACGCGCCGCTCACGCCGGAGACGCGTCACACCTTCGACGCGGCGATGCTCCGGCGCATGAAGCACGGGAGCTTCCTGATCAACACCGGCCGGGGACCGCTGGTGGATGAGGGTGCGCTGGTGGATCTGCTCCGCTCCGGCCACCTCGCCGGGGCGGGGCTCGACGTGTACGAGCGCGAGCCGACAGTGCATCCGGGTCTGCTGGAACTCGACAACGTCACGCTGCTCCCCCACATCGGCTCCGCCACGGTGGAGACGCGTGAACGGATGGCCGTTCTGGCAGCGGAGAACGTGCGGGCAGTGCTCACCGGGGATGGCCCGCTCACGCCGGTGCGGTGAGATGACAGGTCGCGAGCAGGCGCTCGAGATCTTCCGGGCGGCGCTCACCGGGGTGGAGCCGCGGCGGGCGACCGCGGCGGTGCTCACCGTCGAGAGAGGGGTGCTCCGCTTCGATGGGCGCGAGGTGGCTCGGCGCACACCCGACGGGCGGCTGGTGTTGCTCGCGGCGGGAAAGGCAGCGGTGGGAATGGCCCGATCCGCCGTCGAGATCCTGGGCGACCCGGTCGTCGATGGGATCGTGGCGGTTCCGCATGCGATGGTGGAGCCGGTCGGGCGGCTCACGGTGTTCGGAGCCGGTCACCCGCTCCCGGACGCGGGGAGTCTCGCCGCCGCGGGGGAATCGCTGCGGCTCGCTCGCTCGCTCGGGGAGGGAGACGTGCTGCTCTGCCTGCTCTCCGGCGGTGCCTCCGCCCTCTGGTCCGCTCCCCCCGCCGGTGTGACGCTCGATGACCTCCGGCAGTTGGGCTCGACTCTGATGGCTGCCGGTGCGGACATCGGCGAACTGAACATGGTGCGGCGGCAACTCTCCACCCTGGCCGGTGGGCGTCTGGCCGCGGCGGCGCGTCCGGCGCGGGTGGTCACGCTGGCCATCTCCGACGTTTCCGGGGCACCCCCGGAGGTGATCGGCTCGGGTCCGACGCTCGCCGGCACCGGGGGCTACGAGGAGGCGCTGGAGGTGATCACCAGGCGCGGCGCGCGACTCCCCTCCGCCGTGATCCGGCACCTGCAGCGCGGGATGGCCGGTCAGCCGGACGAGCGCCTCGCCGGCGGCGCCGATGGCGACCACTTCCACGTCATCGCCGACCTGCAGGACGCGCTGCACGCGGGACGTGCCGCGGCTGAACGACTCGGGCTCCGCGCGGAGATCATCTCCGGATCGCTCGCCGGGGAGGCACGTGCGGCCGGCGCCGAGATCGCTTCCATCGCCCTGCGTGCACTGCGCACCGGTGGGGGCCCGCGGGCGCTGATCTGGGGCGGGGAGACCACGGTGACGGTGCGGGGTAGCGGTCGCGGCGGTCGATGCCAGGAGCTCGCCATCGCAGCGGCCCGGCTCCTGGGGGATCAGGAGAGGATCACGGTGCTGGCGTGCGGCACGGATGGCATCGACGGACCCACGCCCGCCGCCGGCGCTCTCGTGGATGGCGGCACCATCGCCCGCGCCCGCGGGGAAGGATTCGATCCCGATGCCGCTCTCGCGGCGAACGATTCCCATCCGCTGCTCAGGGCCGCGGGGGACCTGGTGATGACCGGCTCGACCGGCACCAACGTGGGAGACGTGGTGGTCGCCGTGATCGATTGAGGTGGGCCGCCGAACATCGAGACCGTTCCGGCGGAACTGCTGTCCGCAGATTACGCGGACCGGCTCGGCGAAATCCGCGAAAGTGGGTATCCACTTCCGTCCAGCAGCAGCCCCGTCGACCACGGAGTTGGGCCAGCACCATTGAACGTCCATCCGCAGACAGGGATTCCCTTCGGCTGCGCTCAGGGCAGGCTCTCGACTTCGCTCGGAATGACAGGGGGCCGAACGTTCGGAATGACAGGGGGCCGAACGTGGCGAGCGTGTGTGTTGAGCCGGGTCGTCCGACCACAGGATCCGGGATCGGTTGAGTCAGGTGCATACCCCTGTCCGCAGAAGCAACTGGAAAGAAGTGGACACCCATTTCCGCGAAATCGGCGTAATCTGCGGATCCCCCTCGCGCTGGATCTCTCCTCTCACGGTCGAAACGCGGGCGACTCCAGTATCTCCGGTCCCGGACCGTCTCAATGACGCTGGCAGGTACCGAGCCGCTCCACCAGCAATCTCAACACGGCCTCGGGGTTATCCGTGTTGATCCAGTGCCCGCCCTCGAGGCGGTGCAGGTGTGTGCGGCCGTGGCTGTCGTGCGCGGCTGCGACCCGGTCGGCTGCCGCATCGTCGATCGCATTCGACTCGGTGGCCTTCACGACGTGCACCTCCAGTCCCTCCGGCGGCGACTCCACCAGTTCCCAGACATCCGTTCGGAAGTAGTCCCGGAGCATCTGCTCCACGCCAGCGAAATCCAGGCGCCAGCGGTAGACACCGTCCACCGGCTCCAGGTTCATCGCCATCCACTGGGCGATGCCCGTCGCGTAGCCCTGCGCCTCGATCCCCGCGACCGCCTCACTGCGGGAGGCGAACTCTTCGGGGAGCGAACGAACCGCCTCGATCATCTTCCAGGCGCTTCCGGACGGCTCCCGCACCTCGAGCGTGGAGTCCACCACCCAGCACTGTCGCAGCTCCTGCGCATGGTGCGCGGCATAGAGCAGTGCGACCTTCCCGCCGAACGAGTGGCCGAGCACCGCGGCCGCGTGGAAGTCCAGATCGCGCACCAGTTCCTCCACGTCCGCCGCCGTGGCATCCAGGGTGTGCGGGGGCTGGAACCCCTGCGAGCCGCCGTGCATCCGCAGGTCCACCAGCAGCGCTCCCCACTCGGGCCGCTCCTGCACCAGCTGCCGCGCGATGCTCCCCCAGTTCCGCCCGCTCCCATAGATACCGTGCAGAACCAGGAGCCAGCAATCGGGCTCAGCTCCGGACGCAGTGACGCGGACGTGGTTCAGAACAGGCATCGGCAGCAGTCGGTTCGTGGTAGGGCTGATCGGTCACCAGCCGGAATGCAGGCAGAGTCCATGCCCTGCCGAATCCTACCCACCCCCTCCCTGGACCGGCAACAGGCAAGTGTCACCCGCTCGCCCGGCGGTCCGCGGAGTTGAGCGGCCAGCCGTTTCACGGCAGGTGGTCTTCCCCTTGACTTTGGCCACCAGGGATACGTATTCATATCCATCTTCCTGTACAAAGCTGCGCAGGTGCAATTCAGGTCACAGGGGCTGCGAAGCCCATCCGCTCCTCGCCGCAGGAGCTCCGCGATGGACTGGTTCCAGAAGCAGGCATCCGATCAGTCTCGTCGTCTCTTCCCCTTCCCGGAGGTGTACTCGTGAGAATCGTTCGTCGCATGCGTACGTGCGTGCTCGTTGCCGTTACGTCGATGCTCTGCATCGGCACCGCGGCTGCGCAGCAGGGCACGATCACCGGCCGCGTCTCGGACGCGAGCACCGGACGGCCGATCGGTTCGGCGCAGGTCGTGGTCGTCGGCTCCAACATTGGCGGGCTATCCAATGCGGAGGGGGTCTACACGATCCGCGGTGTGCCGGCGGGTCCGGTATCGGTGCGAGTGCTGATCCTCGGCTACACCGAGGTGAGGCAGAACACGACGGTTCCGCCGGGGGAGACGGTAGCGCTGAACTTCTCGCTCGCGCCGTCGGCCATCGCGCTTTCGCCGATCGTGGTGACGGCGACGGGTGAGCAGCGTCGGGTCGAGGTTGGCAACGCGATCGCGCAGGTCAACGCCTCCGAGATCGTCAGTACGAGCGCGGTCACCAACATGGCGGACCTGCTCACCTCGCGGGCCGCGGGGGTCAACGTGATCCCGGGCACGCAGACGGGTGCCGGTGTGCGCATCCGCATCCGCGGCAACAGCTCGGTGTCGTTGAGCAACAATCCGATCTACATCATCGACGGTGTGAGGGTCGAGGGCACGACGGGATCGATGTCGGTGGGCGTCGGCGGCACGACTCCGGCGCGCATCAACGACATCAACCCGAGCGAGATCGAGTCGATGGAGATCATCCGCGGCCCGTCGGCGTCGACGCTTTATGGCACCGACGCGGCGAACGGGGTGATCGTGATCCGCACCAAGCGCGGCGTGGCCGGTCGCCCGCAGTGGCAGTACTCGACCGAGCAGACGGCGATCACGGATCGCAACGATTATCCGACCGCCTACACCGGCTGGCGCAACACGACGACGCGGGCGAATCTGCTCACGACGCAGTGCTTCGCCTTCCAGGTCGGCACCGGCGCCTGTGCGCAGGACAGTGTGACCAGCTACAACCTGCACAACGACCCGGAGGCGACGCCGTACGGCACCGGCTACCGACAGACCCACGGCCTGCAGGTACGCGGCGGCAGCGAGACGGTCCGCTACTTCGTGCACGGCGAGTGGGAGGACGAGTCCGGCCGCATGAAGATCCCGGAGTTCGACCAGCGCTGGCTCGCCGCGCGTGGTCTGCAGCTGCGGCCCGACCAGCGCGTGCCGAACGCGCTGAACCGCGCCACCGGCCGCGCCAACCTCGACATCGATTTCTCGCCGACGCTCTCACTCGCGGTGAACGCGGGCTACACGGATCAGATGATCCGGCTGCCGCGAAGCGACGACTCCGGCGTGCCGGGACTCTCGACGAACACCTACGGCGGGCCGGGCTTCAAGTACGCGACCAACGCGGCGGGCGACACGCTGCACGGCTATCGGACGGTGACGCCGCGAGAGACCTACGGCACCGTGACCGAGCAGGGCATCAACCGGGCGGTGGGTTCCGTCAGCGGCAACTGGCGGCCGCTGAACTGGTTCTCGACACGCGCGCTCTTCGGCCTCGACTACATCAGCCGCAAGGACACCCAGCTCTGCCGCTTCATGGAGTGCCCGGTCTCGAACCGCGACCACCTCGGCTGGAAGGCTGACAACCGCTCCAACTTCGGCTCCTACACCTTCGACGCGGCCGCCTCGGCGAACCGCAGCTTCGGCGCTTCGATCGAAGGTCGGACCACGGCCGGTGTCCAGTTCAACCGCAGCACCTTCGATCGCAATGGAGCGCGGGGCGAAGAGCTGCCACCCGGAGCGACCACTGTCTCCGGCGGCGCAGTATTGTCGGCCAGCGAAGTCAACAGCGAGACGCGGACTCTGGGTGGTTACGTCGAGCAGAACCTGGCGATCCGCGACCGGCTCTTCCTGACCGGCGCCGTACGCTCGGATCGGAACAGCGCCTTCGGCGCGGACTTCAAGACTGTCTTCTATCCGAAGTTCTCGGCTTCGTGGGTCGTTTCCGATGAGCCGTTCTTCCCGGCGGGGTTCAACAACGCCGTCAGTCAGCTGCGCCTGCGCACAGCATACGGTGCCTCGGGTGTGCAGCCCGGAACCACCGACGCCGTCGAATATTTCACCACGGCCCAGGTCGTCGGTGAGGGTGGCGTCGAGCAGTCGGGTCTGATCTACAGCGCGCTCGGCAATCGCTCGCTGAGGCCGGAGCGCTCCACGGAGCTCGAGGTCGGCGGCGACGTCACGCTGTGGAACGACCGAGTCAACGCGGAACTCACGTTCTACGACAAGAATTCGCGCGACGCGCTGATCGCGCGCACGCTTCCGCCCTCGCTCGGCGCCGGTCTCACCACCCGCTTCGAGAACCTCGGACACGTCCGCAACCGCGGCTTCGAGGCGATGGTCAACACGCAGATCGTGCGCACACAGACGTTCGGTGTGGACCTGAGACTGAACGGCTCGACGAACGACAACAAGCTGATCTCGCTCGGCGACGTGCCGCCGCTGGTTACCGCGACGCAGCGAAACATCGAGGGTTACCCGCTCTTCGGCTGGTGGTCGCGCAACATCGAGTACGAAGACAGGAATGGAGACGGCATCATCATCTACAGCGCCAACCCGGCGCTGAACGAGATCACCGTCGCCGACAGCTCGACCTTCCAGGGCCCATCACTGCCGACGCGTGAGCTCGCCGTGACCGGTGGACTGGATCTCTTCCGTACCGGCCTCCGCCTGACGTCGATGCTCGACTACAAGGGCGGTCACATGCTGTACAACAACACCGAGCGGATCCGCTGCGCGAGCCGCAACAACTGCCGCGGTCTGATCGACCCGACCGCGCCGCTCGGCGAGCAGGCCCGCACCGTCGCCGTTCGTCAGTTTGGCACCACGGTGCTCGGCGGCTTCTTCGAGAAGGGCGACTTCGTGCGCTGGCGCGAGCTTTCGTTGAGCTACGACGTGCCCGAGCGCGTGGCGCAGCGCCTTTTCGGCAGCCGGAGCATCGTGCTCACCGGCGCGGCACGAAATCTCGGTGTCATCTGGACGGAGTACACGGGCATCGATCCGGAGGCCTTCGGCACGACGGTCAACGCGCCGTCTGAGTTCCAGGCGTTCGGGCCGCCGACGTACTTTACCTTCCGTCTCACCCTTGGCCTCTAAGGCGATGCGAACGACTACCCAATTCCGGACCCCGGCCACCCACCGGCCTTCGGCCTGGCGCGCCGCGGCGATCGCAGTGGCGCTCACCGTCGGAACCACGGCATGCGGCGGTGACATCCTGCAGGTCGAGACGCCCGACATCATCGCGCCGGCCGACCTGCAGTCCAGCGCGGGCGCAGAGGCGGCCCGCATCGGGACGCTTGCCCGCTTCGTGCAGGCGACGACCGGCACCGAGGGTTATATCCTGCTCGGCGGCCTGATGGCCGACGAGTGGGTCAACGGCGATACCTTCATCGACCGGCACCAGTTCGACCGGCGGAGCGTCACCGAGGACAATGCGTTCCTCGTCACCGCGAATCGCAATCTCCACCGCGCCCGGCTCTCGGCCGAACAGGCGATCGAGCTCCTCGAGCGCTGGCGGACCGACGCGCCGAGATGGCATCTGGCCGAGATGCACTTCGTGCAGGCCTATCTGGTGAACCTCGCTGCCGAGCATCACTGCGACGGCCTCGTCTTCAGCGGCGTCATCGACGGCGTCGAGACGTATGGCGATCCGATGACCACGGCTGCAGCGTTCGAGCGCGCACTGGCGCACGCCAATGCCGGCCTCGCGCTCATCAGCGGCACGACAGCCAACGATGTGCGCGTGCGAAGCGCGTTACAGGTCGTTCGCGGGCGAATCCTCATGAACCTGAACCGTCCGGCAGACGCAGCGACGGCGGTCGCGAACGTTGCCACCGGCTTCCGCTACGAGACGCAACACTCGCCCAATACCTTCACCAACACCATCTGGAACTGGAACGTGAGCGCGCGCCGCTACAGCGTCGCGAATTTCAGAGGGCACGAACGGGCTCGACTTCGCCACGGCGAACGACCCGCGTGTGCCGGTCTGCCTGACGGTCCAGAACAACGCGGCCGCGTGCCTCAACGTGACGGCGGGGCGCGAAGACGCTTCACGGCCGCTTCACCTCCAGCGGCTCTGGACGACGAGTTCGGCGCCGGTGACGCTGCTCGATGGCATTGCCGCCCGGATGATCGAGGCGGAGGCGCAGCTGCGCGCCAACAACCCCGCGGGGATGCTCGCGACCCTGAACGCGGCACGCACCACGGTGACCGGGCTTGCCCCTCTTACCGACCCGGGCACCGACGCCGCTCGTGTACAGCTCCTCTTCCGCGAGCGCGCGTTCTGGCACTTCAGCCGGGGTCAGCGGTTCGGTGACCTGCGGCGCCTCGTCCGGCAGTACGACCTGCCGGCCAACAGCGTCTGGCCCACCGGCGACTGGCACAAGGCGGGCGGCGTGTATGGCACGGAGGTCACCATTCCACTGCCGTTCTCGGAGCGCAACAACCCGAACGTTCCGCAAGGCGACATGTGCATGAACCGTAACGCCTGAGCACCGGCAGGCGGGCAGGACCGGGCGGGGCCGGCACCTGGGTGCCGGCCCCGCTTTCCGTATGCCTGGCATGCGCGGGGATCCGGAGCTGATCTCCTCGCGTATCGCCGCTCGGAAGGAACCGAAGAAAGTCGCCCCGGCCGCCGTTCCGCCCCCGTGGATCCGCCCCGGTTGGAACCGGGATCGCCCCCGACATCGATCCGCCCATTCCCCTCCGTCACCCGCCGACGTATTGTCGGACCTTCGCAACCCTGTTTCCCCGTCCCCTGCGAAATGATCGTCGTAGACCGGCTCACCAGGATGTACGAGGCGCATGCCGCCGTGCGCGATCTCTCCTTCGAGGTGCATGCGGGGGAGATCCTCGGGCTGCTCGGCCCGAACGGCGCCGGGAAGACGACGACGCTGCGATGCATGGCGGGGATCCTCCGCCCGAACTCGGGGAGCATCTCGATTGCGGGGCACGACGTGGTCGATGATCCTGTATCGGCGAAGCGGGAACTCGCCTTCATCCCCGACGAGCCGCAGTTCTTCCCCTATCTGAACGTGGAGGAGCACCTGCGCTTCGTCGCGCGCCTCTACGCGGTCCCGGGTGCGGAAGAGCGCGGGGCGTTGCTCCTGGAGGAGCTGGAACTGACGGCCAAGCGAACGGCGCTGCCCGGGGAGCTTTCGCGCGGGATGCAGCAGAAGCTCGCCCTCGCCTGTGGCCTGATCCACTCGCCACGCGCGATCGTGCTGGACGAGCCGCTCACCGGGCTGGATCCCGCAGCCATCCGGCGCACCAAGCGGATGATCGTGGCGCAGGCCGAAGCGGGTGCCGCCATCCTCCTCAGCTCGCACCTGCTCTCGCTGGTGGAGGAGATCTGCACGCACCTGCTGGTGCTGCATCGTGGGCAGCGGGTGGCGTTCGGGACCGCGGAGCAGATCGTCGCGGACCAGCCGGAGCTCGCCGGTCGTGGTCTGGAGGACGTGTTCCTCGCGCTCACCGGAAACGACGGGGCGGAGTAACGGGTGGAGGCGTTCCGGTACCTGCTCGCGCGCACCGCCCGCAACTGGCTGCGGCTCCAGCTGGGGCGGCTTCGCCGCGTCCGCTACCTGCTGGCGGTGCTCGCCGGCGCCTTCTACTTCTGGACCATCTTCCTGCGGCACGCCCGCGTTGGTGGCGGCGAGGGTGCGACCGCAGCCCCGGAGATGGTGGCCTTCGCCTCGCTCTTCGTGGCGCTGCCGATCGCCTTCTGGTGGCTGGTGAAGGCGGATCCCCGCGCGCTGGCCTTCTCGCCGGCCGAGATGCAGCTGCTCTTCCCGGCGCCGCTCACCCGGCGGTCGCTGATCCTCTACAAGCTCGGGCGCGGGCAACTGGCGGTGCTGCTGAACGTGGCGATCTTCACCGTCATCTTCCTGCGGGAGGGGACGGCCCTGGAGGCGGGGCAGCGCGCCATGGGCTTCTGGATCCTCTTCTCCACACTGTACCTTCACCGCCTGGGCGCGGCGCTGACGCGGCTGGGAGGGGTGGGAAGATGGGGTCGCGGCGTGCGCCGGGTGGTGCCGGCGGTGGTGATCGGCGCGGCGCTGACGGCGGTGGCCGTCTCCCTGCAGCGCGCGGCTCCCGTCGCGGCCGCGGTCGGGTTCGCGGGGGGTGTGGATGTGCTGATCGAGGCACTCCGGACCGGGCCCGCGGGCGTGGTGCTCGCCCCCTTCCGCGCCCTGATGGCACCGGCGTTCACCCCGGAACCGATGGCCTGGCTCGCGGCCATCGGCGTGGCGCTGCTGATCCTGCTCGCGCACCTGGTATGGGTGATCCGCGCGGACGTGGCTTTCGAGGAAACGGCCGCCATCGCCGCGGCGCGTGAGGCGGAGGCGACGGCGGACCAGGCGCGCGAGGTCCCGCGCCGCCGATCGGGGTGGCGCATCCCCCGCCTCCCCCTGGCTCCCACGGGTCCGCCCGAACGCGCGATCCTCTGGAAGAACTCGGTTCCGCTGCTGGACGGCATCAACGTGGTGATGGTCCTGAGCGGCGGGGTGCTGCTCCTGATCGCTGCCTTCCTGGTGGCCGACCGCCTCCCCGGCCCGGTGACGCCCGGGCTGGTGCTGACGTTGATGGCGGTGGTGGGCGCCGCCGCGGCCACGGTGCTGGGGCCGTTCGCCCTGCGAGACGACCTGCGCTCCGACCTGCCGCGCATGGACCTGCTGCGCACCTACCCCCTCACCGGCGAACGCATGGTGACCATGCAGGTGCTGGCGGTGACGATCCCCGTCACCCTGATGCAGTGGCTCTTCCTGGTGGTCGCGCTCGGCGCATCGATGGGTGAGGGGGCGATCACGCTGAGCCCGGGCGCGCGGGTGGCGTTGGCGCTCGGCGGCGCGATCCTCCTCCCGCCGATCGCCATGACGGGTGTATGGGTGCAGAATGCCGTCGCCCTGCTCTTTCCGGACTGGGTGCCGACCGGCCGGCACCGCGGCGCGGGGGTGGAATCGACGGGGCAGGGGATGCTGCTGTTCGGCGCCTCGATCCTCGTGACGCTGGTGCTGCTGCTCGTCCCGATCGCCGCGGGATCGCTGCTTCTGCTGATCGCTCGAGGGCTCGGCGCGTGGGCGCTGGTGCCGGCCGCCGCCGCCGCCGCCGCTCTCCTGCTGCTCGAGCTCCGCCTGCTCCTTCGCTGGCTCGGCGACGTCTTCGAGCGGACCGATTCCGTGGAGGCCGGGCTCGCACGCTGATCTATCCCGCGTCTCCCCTCCCACGGCGCCCATCCTCCCACCGCTGTACCAGCAGCGTGCACCCCACCGCCCAGCCCAGACCGGCCAGGTAGCCACCGAGCACGTCGCTGGGATAGTGGACCCCCAGGTAGACACGGGTGACGCCCACCAACAGCACCGCCAGCGCACAGGCGCCGATGGCGAAAGCCAGCGCCGGCCCGGGGCGCAGAACGCGCACCAGCACCAGGGAGAGAGAAGCGTACGCCACCATGGCCGTCATCGAGTGCCCCGACGGGAAGGCGAGCTCGCCCGCGTACGGCGTGCGCCACTCGAAGATCTCCGGCCTCTGGCGGCCGAAGAGCACCTTGAGCCCCGAGTTCAGCAGCGCTCCCCCGGCGATGGTTCCCCAGAGCAGCGCCGTGGACGAGGTGTGTCCCATCCGGTGAACCATCACGCCGACCACCAGGGCGATCAGCCAGACCACCCAGGCGGACCCAAGCGAGGTGATCTCCAGCGCCGCCCCATCCACGGCGTGGCTGCCGGCGTCCGCCATCGCGAGCAGGATGCCGGCGTCCAGCCGGGAAAGCGCGCCGGCCCGCAGCAGCACCAGCAGCGCCAGAAAGCCGGCGGCGCAGACGGCGATGATCGCGAGCCCGACGCGGACCGGCAGGTAGGCAGTGGTCGGCGGGAGCCGCTCCGGAACCACGGAGTCATGGAGGCGCATGCCCGCGGCGGCGTGCAGAATGCGTTCCCGGCGACGGGGCGCGGCGGGATCCGCCTTGCGCCCGTGCCGGACGCCTCCTACCCTCACGCGCATGATCCAGCTCAACGATGTGGAGAAGGAGTACCGCGGGGGGCTCATCCCGCGCGCCGGCCGGGGCGTTCGCGCCCTGGATGGGGTCACGCTCTCCGCGCGGCGCGGCGAGGCGCTCGGCCTGATCGGCCTCAACGGCGCGGGGAAGAGCACGCTGTTGCGACTGCTCCTCGGCTACGTGCGACCCACCGGCGGCACCGTCACGGTGGCCGACCTGGCACCCCGGCAGTTTGCCGAGCGACACGGCGTCGCGTACGTGCCGGAGCACGTGCGGGTTCCAGGCGGATGGACGGTGCGTGGCGCGCTCACCGCCTACGCGATGCTCGGTGAAGTGGGCGAGGACGCCCACGAGCGGGTGGACCGCGCCATGGAGCGGCTCGGGCTCACCGCGCTCGCCGAGCGGCACGTCCGCCGCCTCTCCAAGGGGAACCTGCAGCGGCTCGCCATCGCGCAGGCGATCCTCGGCGATCGCCAGCTGATGGTGCTGGACGAGCCCACCGACGGGCTGGACCCCGTCTGGATCGCCGAACTGCGCCGCATCGTCGAGGAGTGGCGCGCGGTGGACGCCGGACGCACACTCGTGATCGCCTCACACAACCTCTCGGAGGTGGAGCGCATCGCCGATCGGGTGCTGGTGCTCCACGCGGGACGGGTGACGGGAGAGGTGCGGCCGGAGGGCGGAGCGGGGCGTCTGGAGGCGCGCTTCCTGGAGATGGCGCGCGGGTGGGAGGAGCGGGCATGATCGCCGTCTTCCTGCGCGACATGCGCTGGCGCCTGGTCTTCCTGGCGGTGATCGGGTTGCTCTTCTATTTCCTGGAGCCGGCCTTTCACCAGCACGGGACGCTCACCGACCCGCAGCTGGCCGCCTCGCTCAGCCCGGTCGGGATCTCCGCCAGCCTCGCTTACCTGGCGGGTCTGGCGATGATCGTGCTGCTCTCCGGCTTCGTCAGCTCGGACCGTCGCGAGGGGTACACGAGGATCTTCTTCGCCCAGCCCACCTCACCGCTCGCGTTTTACGGGGTGCGCTGGCTCCTCGCGCTCGCCCTCGCGCTGGGCACCTCCACCGTCTTTCTCCTGCTCGGACAGATGGTGGCGTGGGGCGCGGTGCGGGGAGGCGGCTCCGGGCTCCTCCTCGCGCTGCTCGCCGCGCTGGTGTACGGCTCGCTCATGGCCTTCTTCTCCGCAGCCCTCCCGCGCGGCGACGCCTGGGTCGTCTTCCTCCTCTTCGTCCCGACGTTCTTCCCGCAGCTGCTCTCCTTCCTGCAGGCGACGGTGACCGGTCCGGTGCACCGCACGCTGCTCTTCGTCCTCCCGCCACAGACGGCGCTGCAGGAGATCTTCCAGTCGCTGATCCTCGGGGAGATCGCCTGGGCGCCGATCCTCTTCGTGCTCGGATATGCCGGGACCTGGATGGCGGCGGCCGTCGTACTGCTGAAGCTGCGGGAGTGGCCGTGAGCCGGGCAGTGCCCCGAGCACCCGTACCTCTGATCACCCGGCCGGGGGCCTCGCGGTTCTGACGGGATCGGCAGCTTTCTCAGACCCGGAGAGATGAGATACCGTTCCCCGAAGAAGGGTCGCCATGCCGGAAAATGGCGGAAACCACAGCGCCCCGCCTGGCGAGAAGCAGGCGACGCCATCCCAGAGCGATCATCAGGCTCCACATCACCACTCCGAGCAGCGGTGCCGCCCAGAACGGCGGGTGCCAGGCACCCGGCGCGTAGCCTAGGGCGGCGGCGGCCCAGACCACCGTGTTCAGCGCCTGGCGGAATGTGTAAACGAAGAGCGTGAGCCAGAGCCAGGTGTCCATCGAGCTGCGGAGAACCGCCACCAGCAAGGCGGTCAGCAGCACGGCCGTTTCGAAGAACTGCAGAACCGCCACCCGGGTGGCGTGGAGCGCCGGGTCGAAACGTTCCGCCTGTCCGCACAGCACTCCGACCGCGGCCGCGGCCAGCGCCCCGGCCACCAGGCTGCCGAACCGTGCGCGCGAGGCGCGCTCCGGCATAAAGGGAAGTACCGAAAGTGCGATGCCGAGGGAGATCGCCACCATGAACCGGCTGTAGTTCAGCCCGGGCATCGCCGCGATGTAGAGCTCGTACGTAGCGGAGCCCACTCCCGCCCGCACAGCCGCGACCGCCCATGAGGCCTGTATCCCGCCACTCAGGCCGCTCACGAGGAATGCCGCGGTGAGCCACCGCCAGGAAGTGACGTAGAGGCCGCGATCGTTTGACACGTACCGCCGCAGCGAGAACGCCACCGCCACGAATCCGAGCTTGAGCAGGGCGGAGACCGACTGCAACGTCAGCGTGAGCACGCTGTGGCGACTCTCAGGGAAACCGGCATCCGCTAGACGGAAGCGGATTCAGCGGGAGGAGACGTCGATTCCGGTGGATCCGCGCACATTCGCCTCGTCGCCGCCGAGGGCGAAGATGATCGGCGCGGAAGATCCGCGGCGCGCGAGCCTCCGGCGATGTTCAGCCAGCGCGATCATGGTCGACCAGACGACGATACCCACCGCCGGGTCCAGCCAGTTTGGCGTCTGCCAGCCATCCGGAAGAGCCCTCCATGCGTATGCCGCCCAGAGGAGCGCGTTCACCGCCTGCCGAACCGCATAGAGGAAGAGAATGAGCCAGAGCCAGGTATCCATGGTCCGGCGGACCACCGCGACGAACAGGGCGCTCAGCAGCGCGAACGTCTCGACCACCTGGAGGACGGACAGACGCGAGGGGTGCAGCCCGGGGGCGTACGCGCCCTCGGTGTATCCTGCCACGATCCCCGGCAGGAGCATGGCCCCCGAAATGAAGATCGGCCATGAGAAGCTCGCGAAAGCAGGTCGGAAGGGGAGAAACGGAAGTACGGAAAGACAGACACCGAGCGCGATCATGACGCCATAGCGACTGTAGTTCATCGCCGGTAACCAGGCCAGATAGCTCTCGTAAACTGCGCCCCCCGGTCCGGCTGCGAAGGCGAAAGCCGCCCAGACTGCCTGAAAGAGCCCGCTCGCTGCACTCACCGCGAATGCGGCGGAGAGCCATACCCACTGCATCTCCGTCGCCTCGCGAGCGTACCCGCAGCGGCCCACGACTGCCACCGCCAACGCAGCGAACACGGCCTTCAGGAGCGCCGTGATCGAGAGGAGCGTCATGGTGATCATGGTGGCGGAGCCAGCGGCTGTCGGTCAGGCTGTCGGTTGCGTTCAGCAGTCGGGCGGACACATGCGCGCGTCATTGTCCACTTCGAACGTCTCCGTGTCGCCCTCGTCCAGCAGGGCGCCCGCTTCATGCCTCGACGGGTAGAGTTCCACGGTGATCTTCTTGATCCGCCGCTCGGGGTCGTCCACCCGCAGAGTGACGTCCTGCTTCCGCTTTCCGCCCCTCAAACTCAGCCGGAAGTTCTTCTTCGGCTCTTTCTCGCCGTCGGGCAACCGGTACGTCTCCTCCTGCCGATACAGTTCGATCTCGCCGTCCCCGTTGCGGATGGCGCAGCGGCTGGCGAACGCGGGATAGAAGGTCACCTCGTAACCGTCCTTCTTCACCGTTCTCTCTTCGGCTTGCGACATGCGATGCTCCGGTGGAAGTCGTGGAGAGTGGTTCAGGGGAAGATGAAGTTGCTGCGTGACAGGTGTTCCGACAAGGGGAACGGCAGCTGGCAGCTTCAGCTTCTTGCCAGCATCCAACCGACACCTAGCTGCTGCCGTTCGGCGCCTGCACGATCACCCGGTGCGGGAACGGAATGCCGATCCCCGCCGCCGCGAGCGACTCTACCAGTCGGCGGCGTGTGTCGCTGGTGACGTTCAGGAAGTCGGCCGGCCTCACCCAGGCGCGGGCGACCAGGTCCACGCTGGACTCGCCGAGGCCGTTCACCACCACGTGCGGCGCGGGCGTCTCGAGGATCCGCTCGTCGGCCGCAAGCACGTCGCGGAGCACCTGCAGCGCCGCGCTCAGGTCCGACCCGTAGGCGACCGGGACGGTCCACTCGATCCGCCGCTCGCCGAGCCGGTTGAAGTTGATGATGGGCGCGTTCCAGATACGGGAGTTGGGCACGATGGCGAGCCGGCCATCCGGCATCTTCAATTCCGTGGCGGCAATGGACATGTCGCGCACCCCGCCGCTGATCCCCCCGATCTCCACGAAGTCACCCACTTCGAACGGCTGGTAGAAGAGGAGGAGGAGCCCGGCCGCGAGGTTGGCGAGCGAGTCCTTGAAGGCGAAGCCGATGATGAAGCCCGTGATCCCGATGCCGGCGATCAGGGGACCCACGTCGAGGCCCACCGTGCTCAGGGCCAGGACTCCGGCGAACACCAGCACCACGGTGGTGGTGGTGCGGGCGAGAAAGTTCACCAGCAGCTTGCGCGTCCGCATCGGCGTCCGCAGCACAGCGGCCGCGGTGGCGCGCCCGGCGACCTGCGAGAGCACCACACCCACCAGCAGGATCACCAGCGCCGCCAACAGGTTCATCCCCAGGGCCGCCAGGTTGATCTCGAGCCAGTGGGTGACGCTCGGATAGATGCCCTCCATCGGCACGCTCACTCCGTTTCGGATTCAGGGACGGTCCGCCGGGCGGGCGGCCGCGAAGCGGACAAGGTAGGGGGCGCGGAGAGGGGATGCGAGGGGAATGATGAGGGGGCAGGGGCAAGGTGCGGGGGGAGCAGCTCACCAGGGAACAGCTGTCCGCAGATTCCGCAGATTCAACGGCCCGACGGTTTCCGTACGGAGCTTTCCGGAGGTTGATGGGGGGTGGGGCTCCTCTTCTGCGTAATTCCTCGAATCGGCGGATAGCGGTTCCTGCAGCCTCTGCGGAGGGCGCCGCTGCCTGCCTTCGCGTCGCGACGCATCAGGCCGCTTCGGCCTCGCTCAGTGCACGGCGCGCGGCCGTGTACCCCTCCTCCAGGAAGAACTGCGTCCGCTCGAAGTCGAAGGCGTGCAGGTGCCCGACCTTGGGGCGGATGTAGACCAGCTCGGGTCCGTCCCACCCGTCGAGACAGCTTTCCCGCTGCTTCTGCAGGTTCAGGCTCAGCACCCGGTCGTGGATCGCCACCATCCCCCGATCGAAGTACCCCTCCTCCGGGGGCATCAGGTCGCTACCGACGTCCACTCCGATGATCCGCTCCGCGCCCCACTCCTTCGCCATGCGGATCGGGAAGACGTCCAGTACCCCGCCATCCACCAGCACGTCGCCTCCGATCCGGCCCGGAGGGAAGTAGATGGGGAGTGCGCACGATGCGTAGATCGCCTCCGCCAGCGACGGTTCCTGGTTCATCCCGTCGCCGAACCAGACCTCGGTTCCGGTGACCAGCGACACGGTATTGAAGCGCAGGGGCGTGCTCAGTTCGGAGAACTGCTGCACAGGCAGGGTGCGGTGGAGATACTCCAGGTAGTGATCTCCCTCGAACACCGCGGACTCGCGCACCCCGCCCAGCCAGACCGCGCGACGGTTGATGGAGATGATGTCCTCCTTCTTGAGTGCGCGCGCGACCTCGGCGAGGTCCCGCCACGTCATCCCCCCGGCCAGGCAGGCGCCGATCAGTGCGCCGATGCTCGTGCCCACGATCGCGTCGGGCCGCACACCGCTCTCCTCCAGCGCCTTCCAGACGCCGATGTGCGCCATCCCCTTCATCCCGCCGCCGCCCAGCACCAGCACCGTGCGCGGCTGGTCGCCACCCCCGCCGATGGGTACCACGCCCTCGTTCTCGGAGCTCATCTCCCCCTCCTCCCTCGCTCGGGGCAATCACGCGCCTCCCGGGGGATGGATTGCAAGTTTCGGGGCATCGATGCGGTGTCCTCGGGTGTAGTATCGGCATGGGAGGGCGGCGACGCCAGTTCGGCGATTCGGCGGGCGGGATTGGAGCGCTCCGGCAGCGACGTGCAGGGCACCGATCCCGCGGAACTGCTGTCCGCAGATTGCGCAGATTTCGCGGATTGGACCGGCGTGTCCGGTCACCGTGACCGCTCGGTGGCCCGGCCCCGGTCGCTTCTGCGAAAATCTGCGTAATCCGCGGACAAACCCCACGGCGCGGGTACCCGTCACGGGTTGACACCACCCCTTCGCCGGCCTAGCTTCCGGGTTGATATGGAGAATCATTCTTTGTAGCCGATTCGCCCTTCCGGGCCGGACCTGAATCCCATACCGAACCCCGCCCGCCGAGTCGATCGAGGGCGACACACGGAGGAAGCACCGATGGCGCAACCGCTGCTGAAGATCACCAACCTGCACGCCGAGATCGCCGAAGAGGGAACGGAGATCCTGAAGGGCGTCGACCTCGAGATTAACGAGGGCGAGATCCACGCGATCATGGGGCCGAACGGTTCCGGCAAGAGTACGCTCTCCAAGGTGATCTCCGGCCACCCGGCCTACGAGGTGACGGAGGGTGAGATCCTCTTCCGCGGCGAGAGCGTGCTGGACATGGAGCCGGACGAGCGTGCCAACGCGGGGATCTTCCTGGCCTTCCAGTACCCGGTGGAGATCCCGGGCGTCTCCATCGCCAACTTCCTGCGCACCGCGATCAACGCCAAGCGGGGCGAGGAGATCGACATCTTCGATTTCCAGGATCTGCTGACGGAGAAGATGGAGCTGCTGGAGATGGACGTCGCGTTCGCGGAGCGCTCGGTGAACGATGGCTTCTCCGGTGGTGAGAAGAAGCGGAACGAGATCCTGCAGCTGGCGATGCTGGAGCCGACGCTGGCGATCATGGACGAGACCGACTCCGGACTCGACATCGACGCGCTGAAGGTGGTGTCGGCGGGGATCAACAAGATCAAGAGCCAGCACGTGAACGATATGGCGGTGCTGCTGATCACGCACTACCAGCGGATGCTGAACTACGTGAAGCCGGACTTCGTGCACGTGATGGTCGGGGGCCGCATCGTCCGCTCCGGTGGCCCGGAGCTCGCGCTCGAGCTGGAGGAGCAGGGGTACGAGTCCACGAAGACCGAGGCGGCGGGAGTCTGAAGACGACTGGTTATTCGTCATTCGTTATTCGTTGTTCGTCGGGCGAATAACGAAAAACGAACAACTGAAGAACCGATTCTGCGAATCTTGAGGAGGCACCATGCCCGTAAATGACAGCGTCGCCGCACTCGAACCTCGACGAGTACAAGTACGGGTTCAAGGACGAGGAGGACTACAAGTTCAAGTCCCGCAAGGGGCTGGACGAGGAGATCGTGCGCGAGATCTCGGCGCACAAGGACGAGCCGGAGTGGATGCTGAAGGCGCGGCTCAAGGCGCTGAAGCACGCGCAGGCGCGGCCGTGGCCCAAATGGGGCGGCGATCTGTCGGGGCTGAACTTCGACGACATCTACTTCTACATCCGCCCCGAGCGACGGCGTGGGCCGGACGTGGGACGAGGTGCCGGAGACGATCAAGAACACCTTCGAGCGGCTGGGCATCCCGGACCAGGAGCGGCGCATCCTCGCCGGCGTGGGCGCCCAGTACGAGTCCGAGGTCGTGTACCACTCGCTGAAGAAGGAGTGGGAGGAGCAGGGCGTCATCTTCAAGGGGATGGACGACGGGCTGCGCGAGCACGAGGACATCGTGCGCGAGTACTTCGGCACCGTGGTCCCGTACCGCGACAACCTCTTCGCCGCGGTGAACACTGCGGTGTGGTCCGGCGGCTCCTTCGTCTACATCCCGAAGGACGTCAAGCTGGACATGCCGCTGCAGGCCTACTTCCGCATCAACGCGGAGGCGATGGGCCAGTTCGAGCGGACGCTGATCATCGTGGAGGAGGGCGCGCAGGTTCAGTACATCGAGGGGTGCACCGCGCCGACCTACGCCAGCGACTCGTTCCACTCCGGGTGTGATCGAGATCATCGTCAAGGACGGCGCGCGCTGCCGCTACACGACGATCCAGAACTGGTCGCACAACGTCTACAACCTGGTGACGCAGCGCGCCATGGTGGGGCGCGACGGCACCATGGAGTGGGTGGACGGCAACCTCGGCTCCAAGCTGACCATGAAGTACCCGTCGCTGCTACCTGATGGGCGAGGGCGCGCGCGGCGAGATCCTCTCCATCGCGTACGCCGGCAACGGGCAGCACCAGGACGCGGGCGGCAAGGTGATCCACATGCGCCGCACACCTCCAGCCGCATCGTCTCCAAGTCGATCTCCAGGGGGACCGGCCGCAGCTCGTATCGCGGGCTGCTGCAGGTGAACCCGGGCGCGCACCACGTGCGGAGCAACGTGGAGTGCGACGCGCTCCTGCTCGACGAGCAGGCGCGCACCGACACCTATCCGTACATCGAGATCGAGGACGACCACGCGCAGATCGGCCACGAGGCCACCGTCTCCAAGATCGGCGACGAGCAGCTCTTCTACCTGATGAGCCGCGGCCTCTCCGAGGACGAGGCGGCCACCATGGTGGTGCGCGGCTTCATCGAGCCGATCGCCAAGGAGCTCCCGCTGGAGTACGCGGTGGAGCTGAACCGGCTGATCGAGCTGGAGATGGAGGGCAGCGTCGGCTGACGCCGAATCTTCAATTGTGAATTGTAAATGTTGAATTTTG
>CAWBZF010000002.1:832500-1801607 GCA_963793235.1 uncultured Gemmatimonadales bacterium | reverse complement strand
GATCGGTCCTCGGCCGTGGCGACCACCCTCGGTACCGAGCCACAGGTGCGCCGACCGGGGATGCGGCGCGGGGGAATAACGGGATGCCAGCCGAGCGGGACCATTGCGTCCAGAATCCACTGTACGCTGCCCTCTTCAGACGCGGGGTGACCTGCCGCTCCGCTTTCGCCTTCGGTCGCAGTACCGGTCATGGCAAAGTATGGGAGGAGAGATTCTGACGACTATGATCCATCAGGTACGGCAGGGCCGTATAGTAGCGGTGTGTTGCGCTGCAGGGTTGAACGCTATAATAAGTTAAGCGCCTCCGGACATACTGAAGCCAACCATTTCCTCTACGAGGGCACATTGGCAGAGCGTAACGAAGATGTGATGAACATGGTGCGGAGCGAACTCGAAAAAGACCCCAAGGCGGGTCTCGAGTCGCTCTACGCCCGTGCAAAGGCGATCGATTCCTCGGTGAGCCAGCTGAGCCTCCGTCAGTTCCACGCGCGCTATCCGCTGCAGGTGAAGCGCGGAAAGGCAAAGGCAGAGGGCCGAAATCCCAGGCGCCAGGCGCAGAAGAAGCGGACATCGCGGAAAGCGGCCGGTTCTGAGGCGGCGGCCACACCGCGGCCGCGCCGCCGGAGTGGTGGCGACGAAGGGCAGGGGGCGGACCGCGAGAAGCTGCGCACCCTCTTCCTGGAGTTCGCCACGGAGTTCGCGGCGGCGGAAAGCCGTACGGACATCGTGCGGGTGATCAGCAGTGTCGATTCCTACGTGGATCGAGTGAGCAAGCTCGCTGGCCGCTGAACCTGGCAGCTTCGAGCCTTCTGCCGGGCGCGCCGCCACTGCGGTGCGCCCGGCGCTGCTTCACGCCACCACACCGCGAGCAGGATCTCTGAGGCGGTTGGCGGGTTGAAAGTATCGCCACACCGTCACCGGGCTCACAGGCAGGGCACGCGCCGCACCGGAGGTGACGGCGCGGGGCCGCCGCATCTTCCGGTGGTGCAGAACTTTGCGTCGTCAGCTACCTGTCTCCGCCAGCGAGGCGGCGGTTCGAATTCCGTTTCCGGGAGCAACGCAGCGGGTTGCACGGAAGCATCGCCGGCTCCGGCAGGCTCCGGCCGGCTCGTACCGGCGTTCCGGTGCAACCATCTCCTTCACGTCCCGAATTCCGTATCGAGGAGCAACCGATGTCACTGCGTTTGATGCTGCTGCTGCCGGTGATCGCGATCACGCTGCTCGCCGCCCCCGCTTCGGCCCAGGGCCAGGGCCGGCAGGAGGCTGCACCCTCCGGCGTCTCCACCTGGGTGATCGATACCTCCCACAGCGAACTCGGTTTCCGGGTCCGCCACCTCGTCAGCCGGGTGCGCGGGACGTTCGGCGAGTGGAGCGGAACGCTCCAGGTGGATCCCGCGCGCCTCGACCAGGGTTCGGTGAACGTGGTTATCCGCACGGCCAGCATCGATACCCGGCAGGAGCGACGTGACAACCACCTGCGGTCGGCCGACTTCTTCGACGTGGAGACGCACCCGACCATGACCTTCGCGAGCGAGCGGGTGGAGCGAACGGGTGATCGGATGCGCGTCCACGGCACTCTGACCATGCGCGGAGTCTCGCGGCCGGTGATCCTGGAGGGAGAGTTCCTGGGGATGACGACGGATGGGCAGGGGCGCCGGCGCCTCGGCTTCGATGCGAGCACGACCATCAACCGTCACGACTTCGGGGTGAGCTGGAACAACCTGGTGGAGGGCGGCGGGCTCGTTCTCGGCGACGATGTCACCATCCAGTTGACGATCGCGGCGGTGGAGCGCTGACGGCAGCGGTCGAGCTGCGCCGCGCCGGCGGAGCGCGCGGCTCCGCACGGCGAGCGGGTGAATGGCCCGGAGCGGCAGGGACGAGGCGAACCGCCTGCGGACCTGCCACTCCTTCATCCACGCCCCGCGCGCCTAGATCGTGATCTCGGCAAGCTCCACGTCCACCGTGAAGGTGCCGGCCGGCCGTGTCGCGGTGATGCGGATCACATCGCCACCGGCACGCTCGCGCAGGATCCGGCGCAGGTCTCCGCCGCGCACGATGGGAGTCTGATCGACGCGAGTGATCACGTCGCCCTGCCGAAGCCCCGCCCGCGCCGCGGGAGTGTTCGCTCCCACTGTCATCAGGATCAGGCCCTGCTGCACCGGAATCGAGAACCTGCGGGCGATCTCGGGAGTGATCTCCTGGTAGTTCACGCCGAGGTAGGCGCGGCGGATCACCCCGGTGGTCAGCAGCTGCTCCGCCACGTTGCGCGCCAGGTTGATGGGAACCGCGAAGCCGAGTCCCACGAAGGCGCCAGCGCCACGCAGAACGGCCGTGTTGATCCCGATCACCCTCCCGCTGGAATCGAGCAGCGGCCCGCCCGAGTTGCCGGGGTTGATGGCGGCATCGGTCTGGATCAGCTCCTCCAGCTGTGCTCCCGTCTGGGCCCCCAGCACGCGGTTGATCCCCGACACCACGCCGGTGGTGACGGTTCTCTCCAACCCGGCCGGGTTGCCGATGGCGACGGTGGCCTGCCCCGGCTCGAGCAGGTCGGAATCGCCGAGCGGTGCGACCGGGAGCTGTGTGGCGGGAACCTGCACCACCGCGATGTCGATGCTGGGGTCGCGCCCCAGCACACGGCCGGTGAGCTGCCGTCCGTCGGCCAGCCCCACCTGCACCTGCTGCGCGTTGCCGATGACGTGGGCGTTGGTCAGGATCACCCCATCCTCACGGATGATCACTCCCGAGCCGGCTCCCCCCTGCGTGGAGATCCCCACCACGGTGGGCATGATCAGACGCGCCACCTCGATCACGGCGGATTCCCCGGACGCCACCGCCGGGCTCACCACCGCCGGCTGCACCGGAATCGCGGGTCCACCTGTCGCCTGAGCGCAGCCGCCGACCATCCACGACATCGCCACACCCGCCAGAGCACCGGTCATTCTCCCCATCTGCACCTCACTGGTTGACACAACGCACCGGGAACGGCGCCCCGGCGTGGAATCGGATCCGCGGATCAGCCCCTCATCGAGCGAGCCCCAGCGTGTAGCATCGTGCATGCCTGAGGCGTGCACGTCCGGCAGGAACTCTGCCTCGCCGCTCCTTAGACGCCTCGGATCTTTGGGCGCTGGCGCGGCCCGTCCACGGATCGGTACAATCGGCGGGACCGTGCACCGTCTCCTCACCTCGGAATCTCCACATGAAGCGCACCCGGCCCACCCGACGTCCCCGCCCACAGCGTCGCTGGCACCTGCCGCCCCCGCTGCTGCACGGGCCGGAGGCGCTGGAAGGCGGGCAGGTTCTGCAGGAGGTGCCGGGCGAACTCGGTGTGGCGCTCTGGCAGGCAATGCGCGATGTGATGCTCTGGGCGCAGGCGCCTGCGGGAGAGCGTGCGGCGGTGTTCGCACCCGGCGCGCAGCGGCGGAAGCCCGAGCTCGGCGGTGGCGACGGAGCGGGCTCCGGGGAGGTGTTGGAATCGCTGCGGCAGCTCTCCGCGCTGGTGGCGAATCCGGGCGGGACGAATCCCACCGTGGTGTCGCTGGCGTGCCGGCAGGTCGCGCAGTGGGCGGAAGCCGGCGGGCGACCGGCGACGGCTCTGGCCTTTGCACAGGCGGCGTCGCTGTCGGTGCCGGGCGACGTTGGCGCCGCCTATTCCATCGCGAGGCTCGCCCACACGACCGGGGATGCCGCGCGTGCCGAGGTATGGTACCGTCGCGCGGTCGGGCTCGCGCGGCGCACGCGGGAGTGGCGCCTCTACTCCCGTTCCTTCCGCGGCCTGGGGATGCTGGCGAGGGAGCGGGGAGATGGCACCGCGGCGCGTTATCACCTGGTGCGCGCGCTGAGGGGCGGCAGGCGGGGAGGGATGCGGCAGGAGCAGGCCGCCGCGCTTCACGAACTCTTCCTACTGGCGGTGGAGGTCGGACGCTTCGAGGAGGCGGATCGCCTCGCCGTGGCCGCCTTCCAGGCCTACGGGTCGCGGGATGCGCGGCTGCGGCCGCTCGCCCGGGACGTTGTGGAAGCCTGGCTTCGACAGGGGCGCGTCGAGGAGGCCACCCCGCTGCTCGAAGCGCTCGGCATGGAGGTGCCTTCGGCCGGCCCCCCCCCGGCCCCGGTCCAGCTTCCGGTCACCCTTCGCCGCGCAGCCGCCTCCCTGGCGAGCTCGCTGGCTGCCCGACTGGAAACCGGGGCTTCCGCCTGATCAGCGGTTCGACCCCTCCAGCGCGTGCAGCACCCGGGCGGACGAACGGAAGAAGGCGGCCAACTGCCGCTCCCGGTCCGTGGGGGTGTCGCCGTCCACCGCGGCGGCGGCGCTTCGCGCACGGCCGAGCTCATCGTCCGGCACCGCGGCTCCCGGAGCCCGCGTTCCCTGCAGCGCGGTCATCAGCCCGGTCGCTCCCCGCGCCATCTCCCCGAACGCTTCCGGCCGCGCCTGAACGTCGAGCCGGTCGCGCTCCGCGGCCTGCACCTGCCGGCGCAGCTCACGCAGTTGATCGTCCAGCTGGCCAGCGCCGATGGTATCCGCCAGCACGAGCGCAGCGAGAGCGTTGGTCAGTTCGCGCATGCAGGCGAGCCCGTAGCTGACATCACCATCCGCCTGAGCGGCCCCCGCAGGTTCTTCCCCGCAGGTTCGAGCGAATCGGCCCACCGCGCCGCCGGTTGCCCCCGCCACCTCGTCCGCCGGCGCGCCGGGCGTCTGCTGCATCACCATCTCTCCACCGCGCACGTCCACGGGCGTCATCACCACCTCGGCGTCACGCGGCGTTCGAGCGAACGTGCTCCATGCCATCCAGACGAGCAGGATCACCACCAGCAGCACGATCGCCCAGAGCCAGACGGGGCGTGATCTTCTCTCGATGTCGATTTCAGCCATGGGCAGGATGCAGGTGGGGCGGATCGGCCGACACGGGTTCGTGGGGCCGGAGGCGAGCAAGGAACAGGCCGGGGGTGCTTTCGAGCCGGTGGCCCGGGGTATAGCTTGGCCGGCAGCGTCCTCCCGGGTGAGCCGGGGAACTCCGTACCCGGAACTCGCAGGAAGCCGTGCTCATCAGCTCAGTTGCGCTTGGAAGGAAGATCCCTGATCTGCCTGCGGACCCCGATGGAATCGCGGCGCGCCTGCTCGCCGCCGGCCTGGAGGTGGAGGAGATCACACCGCTCGGCGAGCCCGGTTCGCCGCTCCCGGACGCACTGCCGGTGGACGGATACATGGTGAGGATCGCCGGGGTGGAGGGAGAGGAAGCCCTCGATGCGGCGCTGCTCGGTGGCGGTGCGCGGGAGGTGCAGATCGATGTGTTCGCGGACCTCGCCTGCCCGTGGTGCTACATCGCCGAACGCCGGCTGGAACAGGTGCTTGCGGAGCGGAACGATCTGAGGGTGGTCTGGCGTTGGCGGCCCTACCAGCTGCAGTCGGGGATTCCCGCGGCGGGACTGCCCTGGGCCGAGTTCGTGGCGCAGAAGTTCGGCGCCGACGCGGCCGCGGCCTTCGAGCACGTCACGGGGGTGGGAGCGGGTGACGGGCTGGAGTTCCGCTTC
The DNA here is from genome assembly GCA_963793235.1 of uncultured Gemmatimonadales bacterium. Classification (GTDB taxonomy): domain Bacteria; phylum Gemmatimonadota; class Gemmatimonadetes; order Longimicrobiales; family Longimicrobiaceae; genus CAWBZF01. The sequence continues at coordinate 1,796,081 of CAWBZF010000002.1, read as the reverse complement.
GATCAGATCTCCCGTGCTCCCAATACGGGGGACGCGCACCGCCTCGTCCTGCTTGCGGCCCGCAGCGGCCGTGCGCGAGAGGCGGCACGCGCCCTCTTCGAGGAACACTTCACTCGCGGCGGAAACCTCTCCGACCGGGAGGTGCTGATCGGCGTGGGTGAGCGGATCGGACTGGACGGCGTGGAGGTTCGCGCCTCGCTGGAGGGCGAAGCGGGCGAGGATGAGCTCCGGGAGAGTCAGAGCACCGCGGCCCGCCTCGGTATCGCCGGCGTGCCGTTCTACATCTTCAACGGGCGTATCGCCGTGTCTGGCGCCCAGGACCGGGCCACCTTCACGCGGGCCATCGAGATGTCACTGCAGGCAAGCGAGGAAGAGGGCTGAGGATGAGCGGCGACCCGGGGATGCGAGAGAACCTCACCCGCGGGACGGGTGAGGTTCTCTCTTCAGGACTCGTATTCAGCGCCCCGTCTAGGACTCGAACCTAGGACCCCCTGATTAACAGTCAGGTGCTCTAACCGGCTGAGCTAACGAGGCTGAAGACCGTTGGCCGGAGCCGGCTGACGGCCAGGGAAAGCTGTTGGAACGTAACCGGGCGGAAGGGCGAGTGTCAAGCCGGTCGCACAACCGGTGAGGCAGCGTTCGTGGGCACTGCGCGCGCATCGCGAAACGCGGCGGTCCCGGCATGTTGCGCGAGTCGCCCATCTCGATGTGTTGCAGATATTTGCGTAATTCCGCAGGTGCGCTTTGTGGAACACTTCCTGCCACCCTGCTGTAGAGGTTGGGGCAGGGACGCTGCCTCCCCTTGCGGGTCTCTCCTCGAAGGATCGCTGCGATGCTCCGGAAACCCAGTCTTGCAGTAGCAACCGTCGCCTTCACCGGCTTCATGATCGGTCTCTTCGGGACCGCTCTGTGGTCGGCGGACGACGTGCGCCTGCGAGGGCCGTGGTTGACGCAGCTGGAGCAGCTCACCCGTCTGGACCCGGTGCACGTGCTCCCGCGCACGGGGATGACGCTGATCGCCATGGAGGCGCGGATCTACCTGGACGCGGGCCGCCCATGGAGCGCATGGGAGGTGATCCGTGGTCACCTTGACGACCCGGACCAGGTCGCCGCGAGCCACGTTCTGCTCGCCGCGCGCGCCGCGGGAGAGTGGGGTGGATGGCATCACACGCGCTCGCTGCTCGCGGAGCGGGAGTGGCTCGAGAGCGCCGACGGCGGCGAGGGTCTCTTCCTGCTCGCGCGTGCGGAGGAGGAGCTCGGGAACGAGCGGGCGGCGGTGGAGCGCTTCAGGCGCTACGCCGCCATTCGTGGTGCACATCGGGCGGGTGAGGCGCACGCCCGGGCGGGTCGCCTGCTCCGGGAGCTGGGTGAGCACCGAGCGGCCGCGGCGGCGTTCGGCGCCGCCGCGCAGCGGGTCCCGGAACTGGAAGAGTGGCTCTCGGCGCTACAGGTCGAGTCGCTGGGCGCAGCCGGTGCCGAATCGGCTTTGACGTTGGCGACCAACGCGACCGGCGGCAGCGCCGTGGTCCGGATGCGACGCCTGCAGGCGGAGGCCGCCGGGTGGATCGCGGCGGGTGATCGGGACCGCGCGATCCGGCGGCTGGAGTGGGAGGCGCGGGTGCTCTCGTCACAGGGCGCCCGGGGCGAGGCCGCGGAGCTCCACGTGGAGCGAGCGCGGCTGCTGCATGAGGCGGGCTCCGAAGGCGAGGCGCGCGACCTTCTCCGGGCGACCGCGTTCGAGACCAGCGTCCCGGCGGCGCTGCGGTTGCGGGCCGCCCAGATGCTCGGGGAGTCGAGCCCCCGCTCGGCGGCCGACGATCTGGCTCGGGCCGCGGCCTATGAGGCCGCCGCACGACCGGGGCTCGCGGCGCGCGCTCTGCGCGGCGCGATCGAGGCCGGCGCCAGCGATGACGGTGGCCTGCGCCTCCACCTCGCGCGTCTCCTCTACGATGCCCGTGACTACGGTCCCGCCCGCCCGGCCTTCCAGCGTGCCGCCGAGCAGCTCACCGACCGCGAGCTGAGAGCCGAGGCAGAGCTTCTCGCCGCACGCTCCCTCTTCCGCGGTGGCGCGGCCCGGGAGCGCCCGCGCGCGATGGAGGAGATCCGGCAGGTGGCAGAGCGGCACCAGGGAACCGCGGCAGCGGGGACCGCGCTCTTCCTGATGGGCGACGAGGCGGCCAACACCCGTGCCGCCCTGGCCCTCTACCGGAGAGCGGCCGCGTTGACGCACTCGCCCGACGCCCGCGAGGCGCTCTTCCGCGTCGGCGACCGCTCACTGCGGCTGGACGACACACCGGGCGCGATCCGCGCCTGGGAGGAGTACGTGCAGCGCTACCCACGCGGTGAGCAGACGGCGCGCGTCGCGTACGAGACGGGCAAGCTGCACGAGCGTGCGGGTCGTACCGCCGCCGCGCGCGCCATGTACACCGCCGCCACACTGGCCGAGCCGATCTCCTACTACTCGATCCGCGCGGGCAACCGGCTGGGGATGGATCCGCTCGAGCGGATCGTCACCGAGCCCCGCCCCTGGATCGGTCTCGCCTCCGACCAGGCGGAAACCTCCGCGGTGCTGCGGCGCCTGGAAGCGCTGGACGCGCTCGGCCTGACGGACGAGTGGACGGCGGAGTACACCTCGGCGGTCCGCCTCTTCGACGCCCGTCCCGCCGCGCTGCTCGCGCTGGCGGAAGGCGTCCGCGATCGCGGCCGCCCGGTGGAGGCGATCCGCCTCGGATACAGCCTCCTCGAGAAGCGGGGCGGTGAGTGGGACGAGCGGCTCCTCCGGGTCGTATTCCCATATCTCTACCGCGAAACGCTGGAGCGTGAGGCGCGGCGTGCCAATGTGGATCCGCTGCTGTACGCGGCGCTGGTGCGCCAGGAATCGACCTTCCGCCCGGCCGTTCGCTCCTGGGTGGGCGCCACCGGTCTGGGGCAGATCATGCCAGCCACCGGCCGGTGGCTCGCGCCGAGCGTGGGGATCACGAACTATGAGGAACAGCTGCTCGAGGTGCCGGAGGTGAACCTCCGCATGGGCGCCAGGTACTTCGGGGACCTGCTACGCCGATACGACGGCCACAAGGACCTGGCGCTCGCCGGTTACAACGCCGGCCCCGCCCGCGCGGACCGCTGGCGTCGAGAGCTCAACCACGGCCGCGACACGGACGCTTTCCGCGATGCGATCCCCTTCGACGAGACGCGCGGCTACGTGCGCGTGGTGCTCCGCAACCATGCCATCTACGAGCGGCTCTACGGCTCGGCGCGCCCCGGCGAACTGGTACGAATCGGGGATTGAGCGATCCGTCGTAGCTCGGAATGACAGCGGGTACCACGACGGCCAGTGATACCGGCTTCCGCGATGGGACGACCTGGAAGCGCCCCCCACGAGTCGCACATCCGCCGATCACGGAGCCGGGCCGTCACCGTTGAACGACCATTCGCAGATTACGCAGATTTCGCAGATCGGCTCGATGAGATCCGCGAAATCTGCGCAATCTGCGGATCCCCCTCCCGCTGGATCTTGCCTCTCCCTGTCGAAACGCGGGCGACTCTCACCGGCGATCTGCGACAATCTGCGTAACCTGCGCACAAACCGGGGTTCGCGGAACCGGGAAGTCGCGAGCCGGGCGATCCTGCCCCCCCCTCCTGATTTTCCGCATTCCTGAGCTTCCGCCGGTCTTGCACGCGCCGGAATCCGTGTTTACTTTGCGGCACGGGCTCCACATTCCGGTCCAGGACGTGGTTCCATAACCACTTGCAGGTTTCCACCCCGATGAGAATCCAGATACCGACCCTGCTGCTACTGGCGGCGGTTCTGACGCCTTCCCTGGAGGCGCAGACGCTGCGTGGTTCGCGCGCCAGCGTGGAGCGGATCCACCGCCAGGCGCTGACGCACGACCTGCACTTCTATGAGACGGCGGACGGGGTCCGGCGGGCCCACCAACGCGGCGTGTTCGTGCGACTCACCGGGAACGCGGATTACTCGCTGCACAACGTCAGTCATCCGTACCTGCTGCCGGAGGCCGAGACCTTCGTCGTTCGTCTCGCTTCGCAGTATCGCGCGGCGTGTGGAGAGAAGATGGTCGTGACCAGTGCGGTGCGGCCGCGGAACCAGCGTCTGGCGAACGGCTCGGACAAATCTGTGCACCCCACCGGGATGGCGCTGGACCTGCGCCGCCCCGCGAACGCCCGATGCCTCACCTGGCTGCGGGAAACTCTGCTTTCGCTGGAGGGGCGGGGAGTGATCGAGGCGGTGGAGGAGCGCAACCCGCCGCACTTCCACGTGGCCGTGTTCCCGACGCCGTACCGGCGTTATGCGGCGGGCCAGGGAGGGTCACCGCGGGTGGCGGCATCCGAGCGCACGCCGCAGCGGGCTCCGACGACGGTTGCCAGTGTGGCCGGATCCGGCACTCGCTACCAGGTGCGTCGCGGTGACACGCTGTGGGGCATTGCACGCCGCAACAACGTGAGCGTGGACGACCTCAAGAGCTCCAACTCGCTCAGTTCCACACGCATCGTGGCGGGTCAGACGCTGCTGATCCCCGAAGCACGATAGCGCGTCCGGGTACGGCGCGGGCAGTGAACGACGGCCGCGGCCCCTCTCGAAGGGAGCCGCGGCCGTCATCTTCTCCCCCCTGAACGGTCAGCGATGCCACGGCGCCTGAAGAACCGCTTCAAGTACTGGATCGAGCGCGGCATCGTGCGCGGCGCTCACTTCCGGCTTCTCTTCATCGCGGCGGTGATTGGCCTCGTCTCGCTGGTCGCCGGGCTGATCGTGATGATGGCTACGGGGGGCTTCGCGGGCCCGGGTGAGGCGATCTGGTGGGCATTCCTGCGGCTCAGCGACCCGGGGTACCTGGGCGACGACGAGGGGGCGGTGCTTCGCACCGTCTCCACCGCGCTCACCGTGATGGGGTACGTGCTCTTCCTGGGCGCGCTGATCGCCATCATGACGCAGTGGCTCAACAGCACGCTGGAAACGCTGGAGAGCGGCGTCACCCCCATCGCGCAGAACGACCATATCCTGATCCTCGGATGGACCAACCGCACCGCCACGGTGGCCGCCGAGCTGCTCCTTTCCCAGGGCCGCCTGCGAAGGTTCCTGCGTCGCCATGGCGCACGCCGCCTGCGGCTGGTGGTGCTGGCCGAGCGGGTGACCAGTTCGCTGGTGCAGGAGATGCGCGACCGGCTGGGTCCGCTCTGGGACGAACACGCCATCATCTTCCGCACCGGGACGCCACTTCGCCCCGAGCACCTGCAGCGGGTGGACTTCATGAACGCCGCCGCCATCGTGGTGCCCGGCGCGGATTACGGCGTGGGCGGGAGCAGCGCCGTGGACGCCCGCGCGATCAAGACGCTCCTCTCCATCGCGAACCACGCCGATGCCCGCCGTGAGGGCGCCGAGCTACCGCTGGTGATCACCGAGATCTTCGACGCTCGGAAGATCCCCATCGCCCGCAGCGCCTACGCGGGCAAGCTCGAGATTCTCGCCAGCGACGCGATGGCCGCCGCCCTGCTCGCCCAGAACATCCGCCACGCGGGGCTATCGCGGATCTTCTCCGAGCTGCTGACGCACGGCTTCGAGAACGAGATCTACGTGCGGGAATGCCCGGGCATGACCGGAACGCGCCTGCAGGACCTGGTCGAGCATTTCCCCGATGCCATCCTCCTCGGTGTGGTCCGCCGATCGGGTCCGGACTACACACCGATCCTGAATCCGCTCCCGGAATTTCGCGTGGAGCAGGACGATCGCCTGGTGCTGCTCGCGCGCAGCTTCGAGGACAGCTCGCCGGATCCCGCCGCGGCCCCCCGCCGGCTCCCACGCGGCCTGCCGGTGGAGGCGCCGCCCGCCATGTCGGGCGAGCGGCGCATCCTGCTGCTCGGCTGGAATCACAAGGTGCCGGCGCTCTTCCGCGAGCTGGAGGGATACACCGACGAGCGATTCGCGGTGGACGTGCTCTCCGCGACCCCGATCCGCGAACGGCTGGCGCGACTGGAGCGGCACGACGTCCGGATGGAGCGGGTGCGGGTGCGGCATGTGGAGGGAGATCAGACCGTGCCCCCCGACCTCCAGCGGATGGAGCCCGCCGGCTACGACAACATCGTTCTGCTCGGCAGCGACTGGCAGGAGGGAGCGGAGGAGGCCGATGCGCGCTCCATCCTGTCGTACCTCCTCCTCGCCGAGATCCTCCCCGCCGCCGGCGGTCCTGAGATTCTGCTGGAGCTGATGGATCCGGCGAGCGCGGCACTCTTCCCGCGGCGACGGGGTGAGGTGCTCGTCACACCCGTGATCCTCGGCCACATCCTCGCGCAGGTGGCGCTGCGGCGGGAGCTCAGGTCCGTATTCGACGAGCTTTTCGGGCCCGGGGGCGCCGAGATCTTCTTTCAGCCGATCGACCTGTACGCCGCGGGCGACGGGGTCACGACCTTCCGCGATCTTCGCGCCGCCGCCGCACGTCGCGGCGAAACGGCACTCGGCGTTCGCCTGGCGCAGCGGCCGGACCGGCCGGGGGGCGTCACCCTCAACCCGTCTGCCGGCCACGGGTGGACGCTGCGGCCGGGCGACGAGCTGGTCGTGCTCGCCAGCTACGAGACCCAACCCGCGCCCTGACGTCATCTTCCCTCCAGCCGTCTCTGCTCCTCCGCGGTAGCCGTCCCGCCTGTCCCTCCCGTGGTACGGACCGTTCCATACCGGTGGACGATCCGGCCGCGTTCCCGCCCGTTCCACGGTCGCGTGACAACGGCCCTATCTCATTGTTAACAAAGGATTAAGACGGCGGACCCGCGCACTTTGCGGGGGTGGCATCGGCGTTGCCCTTCCCGGGTGTGTCACGGAGGGCGCGTGAAGGCCGCCGCCCGCAGTTCGCCGCACAGCATCAGGAGGGTCCCGCAAATGTCAGCTCTGCTTCGTCTTGCACGTAGATCGATGGTGGTCGGGGGGGTACTTGCGCTCGGGGGTTGCGCCGGCGTGGGGATGGCGGATGTCCTCTCCGCCGGCGGGATGGGGAACAGCAGCGTCAGCGGTGAGGTGCGGCGGGTGGATGAGCGAAGCCGCACGATCCAGGTGAGCAGCTGGTACGGGAGCAGCAACGTGCGTTACGACGGGCGCACGCAGGTGATCAACAACGGCCGGTCCATGAACATCCGGAACCTGGGCCGGGGCGACCGCGTTTCCATCGAGGTTCAGCGCAACAACCGCGGCGACCTGTACGCACGTCGCATCCGCGTGGAGCGCGGCGGGTGGGACGATCGCCGCGCGGACGACCGCCGCAACGCACGGGTGCAGTACGTGGAGGGTCGAGTGCACCGAATCGATCAGCGGGCCGGATGGATGGAGGTTCGGCCGAGCCGTGGGTCGGGGGTCCGCGTCTCGCTTCCGGGTCGGGCATCCGGCCAGCAGGTGAGCGAGTTCCGCAGGGTTCGCCGCGGCGACTACGTGCGGGTGCAGGGTCGTCAGATCGGGAACAACCGGGTGGAACTGGTGCGGATCATCTAACCCGGGTCACCTGATGTCAGCAGCGGGTCCGAATCCCGCCCGGCGCACGTCGCCGGGCGGGATCCTGTTCTGTTGCCGGCGGTCGAGGAGGATCGCGGCCGCGGACAGAGCAAACGTTTCTGTGCTCCGCCGCATCCAACCAGATGGAATGAAACCCCCGGGGCGCCCCGCCCGTAGGGAATGGGGAGGTGAACCACCCCCGAACCGGCGCGACTCGTACCACCCGGACGGCGTTCACCCCGGATGCGTATCCGGCGCGGCCCGGCGCAGCGAAGCTACCGGGAGAAGGATCCGGCTCCTCACCTCTGCACCATCACCGGCATGCCTACGAAGACGAGAGCGAACCCGGAGCAGCAGCTCGATCCTCGAGCCCTGAAGTGGACGGCGGACGCGTACGAACAGGCGCGGGATCTGCGCGTCGGCGCGGCGGCCCGCATCATCGCGGCGCTGGAGGACGGGGAGATCGAGGAGGCCGCGCTGGAGCGTACACTGCGCGCGATCGGGAGCGGCGACGACGACGGCCCGAGCCCGGTGCTCGCCCGGGTCTATCGCCGGAACCTCGAGCAGGAGTGGGAGATGGAGCGGATCCTCTCCGAGATGCTGCACGATCATCCCGGCTGGGTGTGGTTGAGAGAGGTGCCCGGCGTTCGCATCTCCGATGGCGCGCGGCTTCTCGCGCGGCTGGATGTGCGCCGTGCCCCGACCCCGTCCTCCTTCTGGTCGTACTGCGGCCTCGCCACCGTCCCGGGAGCCCGTTACCGCTGCGAGGCATGTGGAACGCAGCGGACGCAGGCGCAGGGCACCCCTCCTCCGGCGACCCACACCGTGCCCGGTCAGGGCGTCGCCTGCCCGGGCCGCTTCCGCGTCGTGGGCAAGGATGGGGCGCGTGTGCCCCAGCCGAAGTCCGGCGCCGGCGAGCGGCCCGGCTACGACGAGGAAGCGAAGCGCACCTGCTACTCCATCGGGACGGGACTCCTGGAAGCCGCGCACGGCTACGCCGAGTACTACCGCGAACAGCGGACGCTGCTGGACGGGTCCCGCCCCGGCTGGCCGGCTGGGCGCAAGCACATGACCGCCCTGCGGAAGATGCAGAAGCTCTTCCTCGCCCACCTCTGGATCGTCTGGCGGGAGGCCGAGGCGCTGCCGCTCACCGAGCCCTCGCCCGGCTCGCCCTCCGACGCCCGCTGGTCCCTGCCGTGGGCGATGACCGGGGCGCCGCGGAAGCGGTGGACCAGCCGTGAGCGGGTGCTTCCGCAGCTGCGTATCCGCGGCTGAGGTCACGGCGCGGGGGGAGGGCATGCCGCTTGCGCTCTCCCGATCGTCCTGGAAATGCAGGCGCGCCCGGCGCCCACCCGACGATCCTGAGGAATGCCCCTCCGAGCTCCACCCGATGATCGGAAGCGCGCGCGGGCGCGGGTCAGCTACGAGCTGCCCGTGCCCGGCTTCCATCAGCCAGACGACGTCACCTGCGGCCCGACCTGCCTGAGGAAGATCTACCACTTCTTCGGGTACGACCTCCCGATGGAGGAGATCCTCGGCGAGATCGACCGGAACGAGGACGGTGGAACGCTGGCGGTTCACCTCGCCATCTCGGCGCTGAAGCGTGGCTTCCGCGCCCGCATCTTCTCGTACGACCTGCGCATCTTCGACCCGGTCTGGGCGGGGCTGGAGGCGGAGGAGCTGCGCGCCAGGGTGGAGCAGCGGATACCCCACCTGACCAGCCGGAAAACGGTCAGGTGCGCGCGTGCCTTCATCCGTTTCCTGGAGATGGGCGGGGAGATGGCCTTCGACGAGCTCACCCCCGCGCTGCTGAAGGGGATCCTCAACCGCAACCATCCGATCCTCGCCGGCCTCTCGGCGACGCACCTGTACAGGATGCCGCGCGAGCGCCACGACCCCGAGACGCACCAGCTCGTGGACGACGACGTGGCCGGTGACCCGGTCGGCCACTTCGTGGTCGTTTCGGGCTACCAGCACTGGGGCCGGCAGTTCTCGGTGCGCGACCCGAGCGCCCACATCCCCCCCACCACGGAGGACGGTCGGGTGCTGGTGGACGCGCAGCGCCTCACCAACGCCATTCTGCTGGGCGATCTGACGTACGACGCCGTGCTCCTGGAGCTCTGGCCGGCCGGCGAGGTGGAGGGATGAGCCGCCGTCTGGTGGTGGTCGTATCGGACCGGGGCGATCTGCCCGAGTTGCCCAACACGCGGGTGGTGACGGCCGACCGGTATCTCGGTGGAGAGGAGGAGCTGGCGGAGGGCGCCACCATCGTCAATCTCTGCCGCTCGTACCGCTACCGTACCAAGGGCTATTACGTCTCACTGCTGGCGGATGCACGCGGGCACGTGGCGCTCCCCACCGTGGAGGCGGTGGAGGCGCTGTCGGAGCCGTTCGCGATCTTCCGCGTCCTCCACGAAGCCGGCGTGCCGACGCTGGACCTCGTGGAGCTTCGCGCCCGCAGGCGCTCCCTGCCGAGCACCATCACCCCGGTGGACGACGTGGATGGCCGGGTGCCCGGCAGCCCGCTGCGGATCTCCGGTGGCAACGGCGCCAGCTATCGCCCGGGCGAGGCAGTGGAGCCCGCAGAGGTGCTCGCCTACTTCGGGCAGTGCACCGACTCGCGCTTCCGGGCCGCGGCGCAGGCCGCCTACCGTGAGTGGCCGGCGCCCGTGCTCCGCCTGCACTTCCTGCTGGAAAACGGCGAGTGGAAGGTGGCGCACGTGTCTCCGGTTCCGCTGTCGCAGCTCACCGCAGAGGAGCGTGGGCCGCTGATCGCCGCCATGGCCGATGAGAAGGCGCTGGTGCGCCGCGGCTCGCCGACGCCGCGCGACACCCGCCGCGCCTCCATCGCCGTCCTCTTCGACGAAAGCGACCCCTTCGCCCCCAGTTCACCCGAGACGCTGGACCGCCTGGAGCGGGTGGCGGCGAGGATGAACGTGTACGTGCACCGCATCGCGCTGGACGAGATCGAGCGTCTGGCGGAGTACGACGCGCTCTTCATCCGCGCCCTGACCGGCGTGCGGGAGCCCGCGTTCCAGTTCGCGCTGCGGGCCGAGATGCTGGACATGCCGGTGATCGACGACTCGCAGTCCATCATCCGGTGCAGCAACAAGGTGTTCCTGGAGGAACTGCTGCGGCGGGAGGGGATCCCGACGCCGCGCACGCTGGTCGCGACCTCCCGCACCGGATGGGACCAGCTCGCCGAGCTCGGCCTCCCGGTGGTCGTGAAGCTGCCGGATGGATCCTTCTCCGCCGCCGTGCACCAGATCGAGTCGCGGGAGGAGTATCAGAAGGTGGCCGCCGAGATGTTTCGCCGCTCGCCGCTGATCATCGCCCAGGAGTACCTGCCGACCGAGTTCGACTGGCGCGTCACGATCCTGGACCGGCGGGTGCTCTTCACGGCGCGCTACCACATGGCGCGTGGGCACTGGCAGATCCGCTCGGAGGCGAAGGGGGTGGAGCGGTTCGGCAAGGTGGAGGCCGTCGAGCGGGATGCGGCGCCCCCCGAGGTGGTGGAGCTCGCGCTGCGTGCCGCCGCCCTGATCGGAGACGGGTTGTACGGGGTGGACCTCAAGGAGACGCCAGCAGGTCCGGTGGTGATCGAGATCAACGACAACCCGAACCTCGACGTCGGATACGACGATGCCGCCGACGGGCCGGTGATCTACGAGGACATTCTGCGCTACTTCCTGCGGCGGATCGAGGAAACGCCGCGGGAGCAGGAGGAGGTGCGGCCGGAGCGGGGCAGACGCGAGCCGGCGCGGCGCCCGGAATCCCGGCCGCGTCGGCACTACCGCCCCTTCTCGATGGCGGGCATCGAGCTGGAGTACGCCGTGGTGGACGAGCACCTGCAGCCCGCCTCCCTCGTGGAGGACGCGCTCCGCTCCATCGCCGGGCGACCCTGCTCGGACGTGGTGCTGGACCGCGTCGGCTTCTCCAACGAGATCGCCGATCACGTTTTCGAGCTGAAAACCGCCGAGCCGCAGCGCTCCCTGCGCGATGCCGAAACGGTGCTCGCCGAAGGGGTGCGGCTCTTCTCATCCACGCTGCGGCGTGAGTTCGGCGCGCGACTCCTCCCGACCGGTATGCACCCGTGGATGGAGCCGGGGGGCGCACGCCTGTGGACGCGCTCCAACTCCCGCATCTACCAGGCGTACGAGCGCGTGTTCGACGTCCACACCCACGGCTGGATGAACGTGCACGCCACGCACCTGAACCTCCCGCTCGGCCGGGAAAGCGAGGCGGTGGCGATGTACAACGCCGCCGCGCTTCTGATCCCCTATCTGCCGGCGCTCGCCGCGAGCTCCCCGATGTACGAGGGGCGCCTCCGGCCGTCCGTCGACAGCCGGCTGGAGTGGATCATCCAGCACCAGGCGATCATCCCCGAGACGTGCGGCGACATCGTACCGACGTACATCGAGAGCTTCAGCGACTATCGCCGCAACGTGCTGGCGCCCATGTACCGCGCACTGGATCCCTATCCGGACGCCGCGGTCCTGCGCCACGAGTTCCTGAATGCACGCGGCGCGGTGTTCAAGTTCTCCCGGAAGGCGATGGAGATCCGCGTGCTCGACACGCAGGAGTGCGTGAAGATGGATGTGGCGATCTCGGTGTTCGCCCGGTCCGTACTGCGCTACCTGAGCCGCCGCGTCAGCGCCGGCCGGATGCAGCTGTCGCCGCACGAGGTACTGGTGAACGACTTCCGGGCGACGGTGCGGGAGGGGAGCGCCGCCCGGGTGGCCGCGCCCATGCTGGACGACACCGTCGCGCGCGACTCGGACGGGCTCACCGGCGCGGCCGATGCCCTCCTCGGGTTCCTGGCGATGGCGCGAAAGGCAGTCCGAAAGGGCGAGGCGGACTACCTGGATCTGGTGGAGCGGGTGATCCGGTCCGGCTCCCTCTCGGAGCGGATGCGGGAGCGCCTTCTCCCGTTCGCGGACGACCCCGCCTCCCTCACCGATGCCGCCCGCACGATGTACTCCGAGCTGGCCGACTGCCTGGAGCGTAACGAACCCTGGGCCGGCCGCTGGGCGGAATCGTCGCTGCCGGCGGCCGGAGTGAGCTAGGTATGCTTCCTGCAACCTGTTAAAGCGACCCCGGCCGCTCCCTCGGATAACCCTGCGGGAGACGGCTTTCCGCAGGAAATATGGACCCCGCAGCACGATGTACCACTACGATGAACGGCCGGACTGGAGCAGGCAGGAGAGTCGCGGCCGAAGTGATGAGGGGTCCGCGATGCGGCGGCAGATCGACTGCGCGCCGCGCGGCCCGGACGAAGGCCCTCGCCGGGTCTCGTCCCGGCGCGGCACGCCGCAGCGGGAGTGGACCCTCGACGCAACCCACGATCGCGTCTGATCGCTCCCGATGACAGACCGAGAGGAAGGAAACGCGCCCGCCCTGACGGTGGTGGAGCCGGGCGAGTTGCGCATGACGCGGCTGCGGGCCGTGCGCGGGCCGAACTTCTGGCGTCTCGCCCCGGTGATCGCATGCGACGTGTCGGTCGGCCAGCTGGAGGACGTCCCTTCCGTGGATATCCCGGGCTTCAACGACCGGCTCCTCGCCCTGCTCCCGACGCTGCACGAGCACCCCTGCTCGCGGGGTGAGAGCGGCGGCTTCGTGGAGCGGCTGCACGAGGGTACCCACCTCCCCCACATCCTGGAGCACGTCGCGCTGGAGCTGCAGACCCTCGCCGGCTCCGATGTGAGCTTCGGGCGCGTGGTGGAATCCGGCGATCCCGGCGTGTGGTGGCTGATCGTCGCCTATGAGGAGGAGGACGTGGGGCTGCAGGCGGTGCGGGACGCGGTGGCGGTGGTCCGTGCCTGCATCGCGGGGGAGGCGTTCGACATCACCGGCACCGTGGCCGCCCTCCACGACCTCCGGGAGGAGGTCCGTCTCGGGTCCCTCCACGGCGGCGATCGTCGAGGAGGCGCAGCGACGGGGAATCCCCGTTCGCCGCCTGAACTCGCGGATGCTGGTGCAGCTGGGGCTCGGCAGGAACCTGCGCCGCATCCAGGCCGCCATGTCGGATTTCACCAGCGCCATCGCCGTGGAGATCGCACAGGACAAGGACGACACGCGTCGCGTCCTGGAGAGCGTGGGTCTCCCGGTGCCGGTGGGCGACAGCGCCCGGCGGCTCGAGGATGCGCAGGAGATCGCCGGGGAGATCGGCTACCCGGTTCTGCTGAAGCCGCTGGACGCGAGCCACGGACGGGGGATCTCCGGCCGGCTGGACGACGCGGCCGCCGTGGCGCGCGCGTGGCCGATCGCCAGGGAACATGCAGCCCGGGTGGTGGTCGAGCGCTTCGTACCCGGCCGCGACCATCGTGTGCTGGTGGTGGAGGGGCGGGTGGTCGCAGTGGCCGAGCGGATCCCCGCCAGCGTGGTGGGCGACGGCCACTCCACCATCCGTGAACTGATCGAGACTGCCAACCGCGATCCGCGCCGTGGCTCCGGTCACACCAAGGTGCTCACCCATCTCCCGCTCGACCCGCGCACGGATGAATTCCTCGCCACCACCGGCCTGACGCTGCAGAGCGTGCCGGCCGCCAGGGAGCGCGTCTACCTCCGCGCCACCGCCAACCTCTCCACCGGCGGCACCGCCATCGACCGCACCGATGAGATCCACCCGGACAACGTCACCGCGTGCGAGATGGCGGCCGGAATCGTCGGGCTGGATATCGCGGGGATCGACGTGCTCACCACGGACATCTCCGTTCCCTTCCGTGAAAACGGCGCGGTGATCATCGAAGTGAACGCCGCGCCGGGGCTCCGCATGCACACGCACCCGAGCGAGGGGGTGGCGCGCGACGTGGGCGGCCCCATCGTGGACATGCTCTACCCGCCCGGGACCGAATCCACCATTCCGGTGGTCGCGGTCACCGGCACCAACGGGAAGACGACCACGGTGCGCCTGATCGCGCACCTCTTCCGGCAGACCGGGAAGACGGTGGGTTTCACCACCACGGATGGCGTGTACCTGCAGGACCGGCTGGTGATGGAAGGAGACATGACCGGCCCCTTCTCGGCCAACATCGTGCTCTCCAACCCCACGGTGGAGGTGGCCGTGCTGGAGACGGCGCGCGGCGGGGTACTGCGGGCGGGGCTGGGCTTCGAGGAAGCGGACGTGGGCGTGGTGCTCAACGTGAGCGCCGACCACCTCGGGCTGCGGGGGATCAACACGCTGGAGCAGCTGGCGGCGGTGAAGTCGGTGATCCCCGCCGTGGTGAAGCGCGAGGGGCACGCGGTACTCAACGCCGACGATCCGCTGGTGGTGGCCATGCGGGAGCGTACCGCCGGCGACCTGGTGCTCTTCTCGAAGCGCGGAGAGGAGGAGAACGCGATCATGGAGGAGCATCTCGCCAGCGGGGGGATCGGGGCCCGGATCGAGGATGGGACATACGTGATTCGCCGCGGCCGGCTGCGGATCCCGATCGTGACGATCCGTGACGTGCCGCTCACCCTCAGCGGCGCCGCCAGCTTCCAGCACGAGAACATCCTGGCGGCGATCGCCACCGCCTACGTCCGCGGTGTGCGCTACGACACCATTCGAGCCGGCCTCCTCTCCTTCTTCCCCTCGCCCGCGATGACGCCCGGGCGTCTCAACCTGCTGCGCGTGGGAGAGGCGCGGGTGCTCGTGGACTATGCCCACAACCCCGCGGCCGTGCAGGGTCTGATCGAACTGGTCTCCCGCATGCCGGCACAGCGCCGGATCGGGATCATCGGAGCACCGGGCGACCGCCGGGACTCGGACATCCGCGAGGTCGGTCGGCTCGCGGCCGCGCTCGACGCCGTGGCGATCAAGGAGGACGCGGACCTGCGCGACCGCGCCGAGGGTGAGGTCGCCCGCCTGCTGGCGGAGGGGCTCCGGTCCGGTGGGATGGCATCGTCATCGATCCGGTTCCATCGCGAGGAGACCGCAGCCGTTCGCGAGACTCTCGCCGGGATGCGCGACGGCGACCTCGTGGTGGTGCTGGCCGATGACGTCCAGCTCGTCCTGCGGACGGTGCAGGAGTTCCGCGGCGACGCCGCGAGATTCGCGCATGCATAGACCGTCCGCGCTGGACGAGGTACGGATGGTAGCGGTGCGGACGCTGCGTGGTGCCAACTTCTGGTCATCCCGCCCGCTGATCCGTCTGGACCTGGAGGTCGGCGCCTTCGACGAGATCTCGTCCGCCGAAGTTCCGGGGGTCACGGAGGCACTGCTCGCCGAGCTTCCCGGTCTCATGGAGCATCGCTGCAACATCGGCGAGCGCGGCGGCTTCGTCACCCGGCTGCGGCGTGGCACCTACGTGCCGCACGTGGTCGAGCACCTGGCGCTCGAGCTGCAGTCGGCGATCGGTCACGAGGTGGGCTTCGGGCGGGCTCGCGGGGGTGACCGGCCGGGTGAGTACACCGTGGTCTTTCAGCACCGTCACGCGGAGGTGGGGCTGCGGGCGGCGGCGCACGCGCTGGAAGTGGCGCAGCAGGCCTTTTCCGGGATTCAGCCGCGCGTGGAGTCCGCCCTTGCAGAGCTGCGATGGCTCGCGACCCTCCCCGACGTGGCGCCGGTCGCGGGCGAGGTTCTGTGCGGGGTCACCGGCAGCGTGCGGCGCACTCTGCTTCGGGCGGAACTGCTGCGCCGCGCAGGAGAGGACGCCGGCGCCGTGGTGACGGTGTCACCCGGCTACGTCCTGCAGGCAGGGCTGCCGTATGCCCGCTCCGCCACCGCGGTGATCCTCGACCTGGACGTTGCGGACGCACCGCCGCGCTACCGCGAGCCGGAAATGGCGCGGCGACTGCTTTCGGTGCTCGCGGACGCCGTCCATCCGGGCGGCTGGGTGGTGGTCCCCGCTGCCGACGAGCCGCTGCTGCGCCTGATCCGCGAGGCGGGGTGCCGGGTGGCGGTGATGATGGCGCCCGACGGCCCGGCGCGTGACGGTGCGGCGCTTGCGGACGCTTCGGCGAAGATCCGTGCGGGGGAGATTCAGCTCACCCTGCCCGGGGGGATGGAAGCCGCAGGGCCGGTGCGCGAGGAGGCGCCGGCGGACGTCCAGCTTGCCGCCGCGCTGGTGGCGAGCCTCACCAGAACGGGGTGAAGATTCGCGCGATGAGCGAGATGCGGCGTAACGATGATCGAACCGGTGGAAAGGGCGACCGGCACACCGAGAATGGTGGCGCTCCGGCCGGCACCGACATGAACCGACGGCGCACCGACCGACACTCCGGCACGCTGGTGATGATCGGCGGTGCCTGCGATCCGCGGGGCGACGCGTTGCAGAGCTTCATCCGGCTCTCCAACGGGAGTAGCGGCGGCAGGATCGTCGCGCTCACCACGGCATCCGCAGATCCGGGGAGCTCGGCGCGGGAGTGGATGAGCGCCCTGGAAGCAGCCGGGGCCACCAAGGTGGAGATCCCCGTGGTCGCGACCCGCGACCGCGCGCAGGACCGGCGTGTCGCCAGGATGATCCTCGAGGCCGACGGGATCTTCCTCGGCGGAGGCGATCAGGTACAGCTGGTCGCCACCATCGGCGGCTCGCGTGTGGACCGGGCCATGCGCGAGGCGTACGCGCGCGGCGCCGTGATCTGCGGCACCAGTGCGGGAGCCGCCGCGCTCACGGAAACGATCCTCGCCGGCGGCGAGCCGGACGAGTACGGCCAGATGATCGATCTCCACCTCGGACCCGGCTTCGGGATGCTGGGATTCCGCGCCGTGATCGACACCCATTTCGCACAGCGTCGCCGGCTCCAGCGCCTCTTCATGGTCGTGGCGCAGAACCCGGAACTGATGGGTCTCGGGATCGACGAGGACACCGCGATGATCGTGCAGGGGCACCTCGGCGAGGTGGTGGGTCGCGGCTCGGTCACCTTCGTGGACGGCCGTGGGATCCGCTTCGACAACGCGGACGAGGCGATGCACGGCCGTCCCCTGACGCTCAGCTACCTGCGGGTGGGCATCGTCGGCTCCGGCTCCACCTTCGACCTCCGCGAGCGCGAGCTGGACGTGCTGGTCCAGGCCCGCCGCAACGAGGAGGAGGTGGAGGTGGTGCGCAGCGGAGACTCGCTGACGCCCCCACCGATCGAGAAGGAGCCGGAACCCAGCGGGTCCCGGCTCCCCTGACTCCACCGCGCGGCTTCAGCGCGCGCCGCGCATCGGACCCCAGGCCCACGGCTCGCCGTAGCCGCCCTCGCTGAGGCCGCGCTGCGGCCCGCCCCACCGGAATCCGCCATCGTACCGACCCGCTCGGGAGCCACCCGACGGCCTCCCGCCCGCGCCCCACCCGCCCCCCTCGCGGAAGCGGGTGCTGTTGGCGTTGAAGTCGCGCAGGTACTCGGTGTCATAGCGCCAGTCGTGCACTCCGCCACCACCCCGAAGTTCCGAGTCGTAGCGCGGCCGGGAGTTGCTGAACCGGTCGTCCCGCCCCGCCGGACCGCCCCCATAGCGGCCGCGGAAGCCCCCACTCCCCTCGAAGTCCGCCTCATGGGTGTAGCGGTGCCAGCCGTACGGAGCCTGCCCCCGGCCGCTCACCATTCGCATCCCGTGATAGCCGTCTCGATGGTTCGGGTCCATCCCGCTCGCCCCCTCGATGCGGGCGGGGATCCCCTGGAAATCTCTCGCGTATCGTGGCATGGCCTCGCTCGCTCGCTTTGAGGGGTCAGGGGAGGATCGGTTGCGGTGAGCCGAGCGTGTCCGCCTGCCCGGCCGTGCCCCGCTGCCCCGCGGCGCCGGGCTGTCCGGCGGCAGGCGGCTGCCCCAGTGTGTCCAGCAGCGCGGTATCCGCCGTGGTCGCCGGTCCGATCGGCTGCGGCTCCTGCGGCCAGGCCGGTGCCTCCTGCACCTCCGTCGGCGGTGCCAGCGTCGCGCCCTCGTCGAACACCTCCCGATCCGCCCTGCAGCCGATTACCAGCAGCGCCCCCGCCGCCAGCGTGACCCCGGTTCTGATGCGCATCATCGAAGCTCCTTCCTCTGTTCTCGAACCCGTTGCGAGCCCACCCGGGGGTGCGAGAAGCATGCCCGCGGGACCCGGGCGCGGCCACCCGGAGCGCCAGAAAAGGTGCGCCGGTGATCAGCGCGCGAGGAACGCCTCGATCTCCTCGGCCCGCGCCTCCGCGTCCGCCTCACCGAGCTCCATCAACCGCCGCAGGTACTCCCCCTCGAAGAGCACCATGCTGAGCAGGTCCGGGCTCGTCGTCTCCCGCGTCCCCCAGGCGCGCGACAGGAAGCGGAAGATGCGCGGCAGCTCGGGCTCGAAGTCCCGGGCGAGGCTCGCCAGGTCGCACGAGGGGCGGATCACCAGCAGATCCACGATCCGCATCCCGTCGCGGTCCTCCTCCGGCAGCCGCCGCAGCACCCGGTTCATCCGCTCCAGGCGCAGCACGTCCTGATCGATCAGGTCCAGGAAGACGGCGTTGTAGAGCACGCCCAGCACCTGGGCGGGCGGGGGGTACCCCTCGATCTCGTGGCGCCCCGCCTCCTCCGGTGTTCGCGCATAGCGGGTGGAGATGGTCAGCACCTTCCGCGCGCCCAGGTGCAGTGCCGGCGAGAGCGGCGCCGTCATCCGGATCCCCCCATCCCCGTACCACTCGCTGCCGATCTGCACAGCCGGGAAGAAGAGTGGCAGCGCGGTGGACGACATCACGTGGTCCACCGTCAGCGTCGTATGCACGCTTCGCCGCTGCGGCCGCTCCCAGCCGCGGATGTCACGCCCCTGCACCCACACTGTGCTCTGCGCGGTGGTGTAGCTGGTGGCGCTCAGGGCGATGGCCCGCAGCGTGCCCCGGTGCAGGTTGTAGTCGATCCCGGTGAGCGCCCCGTCAACCGCCGCGAACGCCTCCTCCAGGAAGGAGCGCAGCGGCGCCGTCTCCACCATGCTGCGGAACTGGCCCGGCTGGAGGAGGCCGCCGGACGCGAGCCGCAGCCCGGTCCGCGCGACGGTGCCGGTGAGCGCCCCGGTGTCCACCCGGAACACCTGCTCCGTGCGCAGATTCCCCCACAGGTGAGACAGCTCGTCCACTGCCTGCTCCAGTGTGCCGTGGTGCTGCGCCAGGTGCACCGCGTTCACCGCGCCCGCCGAGACGCCGGTCAGGATCGGGAAGTTCATCTCCGGGAAGCGTTTCGCGAGATAGCGGAGCAGCCCCACCTGGTACGCGGCGCGAGCACCACCGCCGGACATGACCAGCGCCAGCTCGCCATTGCCATTGACATCGGCCGTGCCATTGCCGGTGCCGGGCGGGGTCGGGATGTGTTCTGGCATGGCTGCGGACGGTGAAGGGGTTTCGAGCCTGCCGCGGGTGTCGCTCCGACATTATACTCCACCTTGAGCACCGGACAAAGCTGGACTGGACCGAGGCTGCCGAACTCGGTCGGCAGCTCGCGGATGAGTGGGCTGCCGCTGAGCGACTCGAACCCGGCAATCCGATCGGGACTTACGTCGGATCGGACGGCATCGAGATATTGATGAATGGGTACGCTGCGGATCACGATGTGGCAGGCATGATTCGTTATGTACAGAGCCACTCCGCCGATCATTGGTTTGCAAGGCTAGTTCAGGCGTTTGAGAAACGATCCAGCACCCTCGCGGTTAGGAGTTCGCCCAAACCCACAAGTTCGTACTCCTTTGTACCCGCGTGCTACGAAAGTCGTCATGATCGAGCGTCCGGACGCTCAATCAGAGTCTTCCGGCGGCGGAACATCGTCGTCTCGTCGCGAGGCGGTTGTCCCTCCGCCATCTTCATCAACGGCATTCCGGTGCTCCTGGTTCGGCCCCGGCAACCCCGCCTGTGGCGTTCTCCTGGTCTGGACACGGCGCGGGCGATGAGGGGAGGAGCCGCGTTGCCCGGTGCACGATATCGAAGGTACTGCCCCGGATCCGCAGCAGACGTTTCCTCCTCCCGAGGCCGACCATGAACATCTGCTCACCCCTCGCTGTCCTCCTGCTTCTCGCCGCGGTGGCCTGGGCGCCGAGGCATCCCGGCCCGCTCGCGCAGATGGCCGCCGACTGTCCCGCGCGGCATCCCGTGCCCGAGATCCCCGATGATTTTCGACCGCAGGTGGAGGACGAGATGGATGCCCGGGAGATCATCATCTCCGATCCGCGGCATCCCGCTCGCTTCCGCGGCGGCTTGCTGCTCGTTTGGTTCTCCGAGGGAACATCTCTGAGGGAAATGGAGCAGGCCATCTGGGCGATCTGCGGGAAAGTGATGGGAGGAGTTACTTTCAGCCGGGCAAGTCTCTATGTCGTCAACATCCCGAATGAAGGTTCCGCCGATGCGCTTTTCAGCGCCCTCGAAACGATCCGCGCCGTTCCCCAGGTTCATCATGCGTTGCCGGAGTACATCGATCCGTTCATCTCGAACCGTGTGGGCAGACCTCGCGGGAACTGAGCTGGAGTAAGACAGCCGTGGAATCCAGTTCCCCGACGACTCCTCCCGCCGCACCCCGCCGCATCCTCCACGTGGACGTGGACGCGATGTTCGTGCAGTGCGCCGTCTTCGCCGACCCGGAGAACCTCGCGGACGAGCCGCTGATCCTGGTCGGCGGGAGCGCGGATGGCCGCGGGGTGGTCACCTCCGCCAGCTACGGCTGTCGCGCGTATGGCGTCCGCAGCGCGATGCCGACGGCCACCGCGCTGCGCCTCTGCCCGGCGGCCCGCGTGGTGCGGGTGCCCCGGGAAATGATCCGCACCAAGAGCCGCGAGCTCGGAGAGGTGCTCCGCGACTGGGCGCCGGTCGCGGTGATGGCGAGCGTGGACGAGGGGTACCTGGACCTGACCGGCACGGAAGCGCTGTACGGCCACGCCTCGCTGGAGGAGGTGGCGCGGCGGATCCAGTCACGGGTGAAGGAGATGACCGGGCTGGAAGTCTCCATCGGCGGGGGCACCAACCGGCTGGTGGCCAAGCTCGCGACCTCCTTCGCCAAGCCCAACGGCGTGTACGTGGTGCCGCCCGGCGAGGAGGAGGGCTTCGTCGGGCGGCTGGAGATCCGGGACCTGATCGGCGTGGGGCCGGCGCTCGAGCAGGAGCTGCGGCGGCACGGGGTGACCAGCATGGCCGCGCTCCGGGCCCTCGACCTGGAGACACTGACCGGCTGGTGGAACTCCGAGCGGGCGCGCTGGCTCTGGCGCCGCTGCCGCGGCATCGACGAGGCGCCGGTGGAGGAGGACGACGTAACCCGCAGCGTTTCCAGTGAGACCACCTTCGCGCGCGACATCAACGGCGACGAGCAGCTCGAGGAGAAGCTGCTCGGGCAGGTGGTGGACGCCTCCGCTGCGCTGCGCCGCAAGGGACTGTTCGCGCGGACCATCACCGTGAAGCTGCGGGATTCGGACTTCCGCGACCGCTCCCGCGGCCGCACGCTGCACGAGCCGGTACAGACGGAAACGGCGATCTACCGCGTCGCGCGCGAACTGCTCGCCGACCTGCGGGACCGGCGCGCGATCAGCGCCCGCCTGATCGGCGTGGCGCTGACCGGGCTCTCCGACAGCGGCTCGGGAGAGCAGCAGACGCTGCTGGAAGTGGCGCCGCCCTCCGAGAGCGAGCGCGAGCGCGCCCTCGCCCGGGCCTCCGACGCTCTGCGCGCCCGCTTCGGCAGCGACGCGCTGAAGCCGGGAAGGCTCCTCCCGGACAGCGGCCGGAAGGAGCCCGGATAGAACACGCCCGACGCGGCGCCCGCTTCAGCCGGCATCCGGCGGGGGCGGGCCGGCTGCCGGCGCATCATACCCCCGGCTCCCGACGAGCCCTTGGCTCCCGACGAGCCCTTTTTCCGGTCAACCGGCCGGCCAGGGTCAGCGGACTCGCGCCCGCCCGATCGGCACCGCCACGGAAACGCGATGTGACAGCACCCGGGCTTCCTGCACGTGCAGCGGCTCCACCGGCGGCACCAGGATCACCGACGCGAGCCCCGCCCACTGACCGGGATCGTAACCCACGTGCGGCCGATGGGTGCCGGTGAGATAGCTGCCGTCGTAGCGCACCTCGAGCTCCGGGAAGCGCGCGCTCAGGCCCCACGTCGGCTTCCACTCCATCCACGATTCGCTCCGCTCGCGCACGGCTCCGCCGACCACGTTCTCCTGCTCCAGCCGGTAGCGGATGGATCGCAGATGTGTCCCGAGCTGGAAACCGAGCCGGTTCATCTCGTAGCCGGCTCCGATCCGCAGATGGCTGTTGTCGAAGCGGAAGCGGTTGGTGACGTGCCGCGCCGGATCGAGAAACGTGGTCTCGCCGAAGCCGACCACGTAGATCGCGGGCGCGATCCCCTCCGTGGTGCTCCAGATCGGTTCGTAGGCGGCTTCCACGCCGAAGGTGACCGGCCCTTCCTCCCGTGCCGACCCGATGCCGAAGCTGTACGCCCACGACTCTCCGCTCCCGTTTCGGGAGTCGAACGGAGGGAAGGTGGTGGCTCCCAGCATCGGATCGTGGAGCGGGACTGGCATCGGTCTGTGCCGGAGGTGGTTCATCGTGGCACGAACCCCGGCGCGCCATCCCTCCTCCGGCAGCGGCGCGGTGAAGCCTGCCTGCACGCCCCGGGTGTCGGTACGGTCCCGGCGTGTCACGTCATGCCAGCCGAACACGGGGATACCCGGCTGAGCCCAGCTGACGTTCACGAAGCGGAGCTCGTGCGTCAGGTCGGCCCGGTTGTGCAGGATCAACGCCTCCAGACGGCGATCGCCACCCAGTTCGCGCGAGATCCCGAGTCTCAGATCCAGCGCCTCGCCATGCTGCCGCACCGAGGAGCTCGCGGGGTAGAGGAACTCCACACCCTCCATGGCCCGCAGGCGTGCGTACCCGGCACCGAAGCCCACGGAGGTGCGCCCGTCGGCGAGGCGGCGGCCGAGCGAGGCGGAGCCGTACAGGTTCATGTCCGCCTCACCCGGCTGGCTGACGATCACCGTGGAGTTGGTGACGTCGGCGAGCGCAAGGCAGCACGGCCCCCAGGTGGGAGCCGGCTGCAGCTCCTGCAGCGCCAGCATCGCGCTGCCGAACCACCGCTCACCGGAGAAGAGCCCGCCCAGCGGGAGCGTCTTCCCGTTGCCGTTGTCCTCCTCCACCGAGAAGTACCGGGGCGCTCCGAAGAGCCGCGAACCGGTGAGGCGCGCCCCCAGCGCCGGGTTGCGGAAGGGATCCAGGAGCCGGTCCTCCATGGCGATGGAGAGACCGGCCATCCCCCCGCGCTCCGTCGGTTGGTTCGCGTGCTGATCGGCCAGGGCCACGGGGAGGGTGCGGATCTGCACCAGCTGCGACGCCGCCGGCGAGACGGTGCCCGCGGCCAGCGCGGCGGCCGCCAGAACGAAGGAGTGCCTCACGAGGTGGGTTCTCATAGGCATGATCGGGAAGGGGAGGAAACCGGCGTCGGATCTGTCACCGTCTATCCGGTGAACGCGCCAGCATCCACCCCAGTGACGGCGGCGCGTCTTCCGTGCGGGCCGGGCGTCCTTACATTGCTCCCGTTGCCCGCGCCCGCCGCGTTGCGGGCCATCGCCTCCCCACACCAGCCGGGCGGGTACGCTGGGTAAGCTCGTCGTCCTGATGGTCACCGCCTTCGTGGACATGGCGGGGCTCCTCATGGTGCTGCCGCTCCTCCCCTTCTACGCCCTGGAGATGGGGGCGACGGGGATGATCGTGGGCGTGCTGATCTCCTCCTACGCCATCGCCCAGCTGATCAGCGCGCCGGCATGGGGGCGCGTCTCCGACCGCTACGGCCGGCGCCCGGCGCTCCTCTTCGGGCTCTTCTTCTCCGCCGTCGCCTACATCATCTTCGCCTTCGCCGGGAACCTCTGGGTGCTCCTGCTCTCCCGCCTGGTGCAGGGCGCGGGCGGCGGCACCACGGGGGTGATCCAGGCGTACGTCGCGGACTCCACCGAGCCGGAGAACCGCGCCCGCACCCTCGGCTGGATCTCCGCGGCCACCAACGTCGGCGTCGCCATCGGCCCGGTGATCGGCTCGCTCACCTTCACCCTCGGCCCCTCCGCCCCCGGGCTCTTCGCCGCCGCGCTCTGCCTGATCAACATCGTCTTCGCCTGGCGCTATCTGCGCGAGTCGCACGACCCGCGCGGGGTGAGCACCGAGCTGAAGGTGCGCCGCTCGCGCGAGGCGGTCGCCGGGGTGGTGCGCAACAGCGCCGAGCCCGCCTCCCGCCTGATCTGGATCTACGCGATCGCGATGGGCGCCTTTCAGGGGACCACCGCGGTACTCGCCCTCTTCCTCGCCCTCCGCTTCGGGGTGGACGAGCAGACCATCGGCTACTTCTTCATGTACATCGGGGTGATCTCCGTGGTCACCCGCGCGGGTGTGCTCGGGCCGATGGTGGACCGCTTCGGCGAGGCGCGCCTCTCCCGCGTCGGTACCCTCCTGCTCGCCGCCGGGCTCGCCTCCATCCCCCTGACCCATTCGCTACCCACCCTCGCCCTCGCCGTCGCGCTCCTCCCGCTCGGCACCGCCTTCACCTTCCCCTGCATCACCTCGCTCCTGTCGCGGGTCATCGAACCGCACGAGCGCGGGCTCTACATGGGGGTGCAGCAGACGTTCGGCGGCGCTCGCGCGCGTCGCCGGACCGCTCGGGGCGGGGTGGGCCTTCGATCATCTCGGCGTGGGGATCCCCTTCTGGGTCGCCGCCGGCCTGGTGGTCGGCACGCTCCTGCTCGGGACGGGGATGGGGGAGTACGGCCGCGCCCGTCCCCTGCCGGCCAGCGGGTGAGCGCCGCGCGTTGACACCCGGCGCGCCGCGGCCGTACCTTCGCCTGCACCACCACACTCGACGCAACGGATGATCCTGGACTCGCTCGCCCGCGCGGCCCGGTACGAGGGGCTCGGACCGGGCATCGCCGCCGGCCTCCGCTGGCTCCGCTCCTTCGACCCCGCTCTCCCGAATGCTCGCGTGGAGATCGAGGGAGACGCGGTGTTCGCGCTGATCCAGCACTACCACACCACGCCCGGCGCGGAGAAGCGCTTCGAGTCGCACCACGCGCACCTCGACATCCAGTTCGTCGCCGCGGGGCGGGAGCGGATCCTGCACGCGGACGCGGACGCGCTCCAGATCGACACGCCGTACGACGTGGACACCGACGTCGCCTTCCACCACGAGCCCGGCGTCAGCAGCTCGCTGCTCCTGCGGACCGGCGATTTCGCCATCTTCTGGCCCGCTGACGCCCACAAGCCCGGGTGCATGGCCGGCGGGCGCGACCCGGTCCGCAAGGTGGTGGTGAAGGTGCGGCTGTGAAGACGATGACCTCCCACACCCCAGCTCCGAGGTGAAGACGATGCAGGCAGGGAACAGGAACGGGCGCTCGCTGGCGCTCGGCATGCTCGTGACGGTGATCACGGCCGCGGGGTGCGCCGCTCCCCCCGCCGCTGCTCCGGCGAGCCAGCCGGCCGCGGCGTCGCCCGCCACCGGGCTGCCGGCGACGGGTGACGTCCACGGCGCGGTGCTCCGGGTGGAGCGCGAGGAGACCACGGCCCCCGGCTCCGGGCCCGGGTGGGGAATCGTCATCCATGGCGGCGCCGGCACCATCGAGCGCGGCAGCATGACGCCGGAGCGCGAGCGCGAGTACCACGCCGCCCTCGAGCAGGCGCTCCGCGCCGGCCACGCGATCCTCGACCGCGGCGGCTCCTCCCTGGACGCCATCGTCGCCGCCATCAACGTCATGGAGGACTCTCCGCTCTTCAACGCCGGCCGCGGCGCCGTCTTCACCGCGGAGGGCACCAACGAGCTGGACGCCTCCATCATGTACGGCCCCACGCGCGACGCCGGAGCGGTGGCGGGCGTCACCCGCGTGAAGAACCCGATCGACCTCGCGCGCCTGGTCATGGAGCGCTCCCCGCACGTGATGATGGCGGGCGCGGGCGCCGAAACCTTTGGCGAGGGGCTCGGGGTGGAGATGGTCTCCCCCGACTACTTCCATACGGAGGCACGCTGGCGTGCCCTGGAGCGCGCCAGGGAGATGGAGCGCACGCAGCAGCCGCGCAGCGACGCGGGCGCCAGCGGCGACGAGGTCCTCTGGTCGCCGGCCGCGATGAAGATGGGCACCGTCGGCGCGGTCGCCCTCGACCGCCAGGGGAACGTGGCAGCCGGCACCTCCACCGGCGGGATGACCAACAAGCGCTGGGGCCGCATCGGCGACGCGCCCATCATCGGCGCCGGCACCTACGCCGACAACGCCTGCGGCGGCATCTCCGCCACCGGCCACGGCGAATTCTTCATCCGCTCGGTGGTCGCCTACGACATCTGCGCCCTCGCCCTCTACCGGAACGTCCCGCTCCGCGACGCGGCGGACCACGTGGTCATGAACAAGCTGGTGCAGTTCGGCGGCGACGGCGGCATCGTCGGCCTCGATCGCTGGGGGAACCCGGTGATGTCCTTCAACTCCGCGGGCATGTACCGCGGCTACATGGGCGGCGACGGACGGGTACAGACGGCGATCTACCGCGACTGATCCGCACGCGCCGCCGCGACCACCCCCGTCATCCAGAGGCCGCCGCGGGCAACCCGGGGAATGCCCCGGCATGGACGCGGGCGCAGGGATTCGGATCCCCGCGGGCGCGCCGGATCCGGTGAGGCCCTCACACACCCGGTCTCGCCCTCCGGATCACAGGGCGGCGACGCCCGTAAACCGACGGCGACGCGCCCGGCGCGAAACCCGCGGTATCATTCTCTCGTAGGGTGCGATGGCAGCGGCGCCTTCCCGGCGCCGCCCGACCAACTCAAACGGAGGACCCGATGGAGAATCCGAACGATCCGGGCCAGAAAAAGGACCCGATGGACGACCTGCAGAGCCGCATCGAGCGCGCCCTCGAGGACCTCCGACCCAAGGTCCGCAAGGCCTGGGAGGAGCTCGATTCAACTGTAGATTCCGCCCTCTCCGACCTGCGCCCGAAGGTGGACGCGAAGATGAAACAGGCGCAGCCCAGGGTGGACTCCTTCGTTTCCGACGTGCAGCCGCGCATCGATTCGCTGCTCCGCAAGATGCAGAACAAGCTGGAGGAGGTGCGGCAGGACCTGGAGTCGCGCGCCACGCGGGCCAACACCCGCGACGCGTCGGCGCCGGGCAGCACCACGCCGGGCGACACCACCCCGCCGCCCGCTACCGAGCGGCAGCCGGATGGGTCGGGGGAGACCGGCGGGCCGGGGGGACACGGCGGACCGATCTGAAGGTGGGGCGATTTTCAGGATGATGAAGGGGAGGCCGGGGCAGACCCGGCCTCCCCTTTTTGGATTGTGCAGAGTGGGTGAGTGCTCGCTGCGGCTGCAGTGATGCCGGGGGCAGGGACGGCAACGGATGATCCGCAGATTGGGCGGATTACGCGGATCGAACCCCGCGGCCCGCATGCGACGGAGCCCCCGCCGACACTGCCGACGGGGGCTCCTCGCTTCCGGCTGTCGCCGGGTCAGTACCCGTTGTTGCCGCGCGTCATCAGGCCGAACAATTTCACCACGATCCACCCCACCAGCAGGATCGGTCCCACCGTGAAGAGCAGGAAGAAGCCCAGCCCCAGCGCCGCCCCGAAGACCCAGAAGGCCAGCTTGATCACCGCGATCGCCACGATCGCCACCACCAGATAGGTGAGCAGGCGGCCCA
This sequence comes from uncultured Gemmatimonadales bacterium, assembly GCA_963793235.1. Classification (GTDB taxonomy): domain Bacteria; phylum Gemmatimonadota; class Gemmatimonadetes; order Longimicrobiales; family Longimicrobiaceae; genus CAWBZF01. Next base: position 1,768,046 of record CAWBZF010000002.1, on the reverse strand, counting down.
GCAGTGATCCGTTGTTTGCATACGTGCTCATGGTCGCTCCCCGTTGTACATGTTCGATTCGCTGCCTGAAGGTGTCTACGGCCCTGTGCCGGCCGAAGTTTCAGCCCGGAGATCCTGAAAAGCACACGCCACGCAGACGGTGGAGACGCAGCATCTTTCCATCGCTCATTGTATCCGGTGGATACACCCAGAGCCGTCCGGCACCGGCGATCACGGTAGGCAGATCGGCGGACCTTCCTGTGGATCAGGTGCCGTTCATCACCTAAGCGGCAGTCTTGCCGGGCGTTACGCGGCAGTGACCCCCCCCGACACGAGTTCATGGTCGCAGGGGGCAACGCGTAGTAGCTTTCCGGTGCGCGGATGAGCGTCCCAAGCCACCCCGGAGGACCCCCTGCAGCACTCTCTCGCGGTACTCACCTCGAACGACTCCTTCCTCCGCCTCTGGCAGCAGTTCGCGGAATCGTACGGAGTGGAGCTCCGCCTCGGGTCGACGGCGGCCGAACTCGGGAGCATCCACATGTCGAGCTGCGGGATCGTCTCGGCGGCGGGTGAGGAGGACCGGGCGCCCGAAATGTTGCGTGAGCTGCGCACCGGGCGCTGCCCTCCGCTCTGCGTCGTGACCACGGAGGGTGACTACCGCCTCGCGGTGACCTGTGTCCGTGAGGGTGCCGACCACTACTTCGTTCTGCCAAACGACACGGGGTCCCTCCGCTCCTGGATCGGGGAGCAGGTGGAGCGATCCACACGGGTGGAGAACGCCGAGGCCTTCGCCGCCGAGCTGCGAAGGAACTACAATTTCGGTAGCCTCGTGGGCCGTAGCACGCTGCTGGTTGCGGCGCTGGAAATGGCTTCCAAGGTGATCCGCCGCGGTACTCCCACCGTGCTGATCACCGGAGAGACCGGCACGGGAAAGGATCTGCTCGCCAAGGCGATCCACTACAACGGTCCCCGCGCCACCAAGCCGTTCATCGAGATCAACTGCACGGCACTCCCCGAGCACCTGCTGGAGGCGGAGCTGTTCGGTTACGAAGCAGGTGCTTTCACAGACGCCCGAGTGGCCAAGCCCGGACTCTTCGAGGCGGCGGATGGCGGGACCCTCTTTCTCGACGAGGTCGGTGACCTCTCTCCGACGTTGCAGGGGAAGCTTCTCAGAGTACTGGAAGACCGGTGGATCCGGCGACTCGGAAGCGTGCGCAAGCATGAGATCGATGTTCGTATCATTGCAGCGACCAACGCCGACCTCGGCGCCGCCATCCGAGAAGGACGTTTTCGCCGCGATCTCCACTACCGACTCAACGTTTTCCCGATTCACCTCCCGCCGCTCCGCGACCGCGGCGAGGACGTTCTCGTGCTCGCTCGCCACTACCTGGACGAGTTCGCCCGAGACTACTGCTTCCCGCAGGTGAACTTGAACGCGACCATCTCCAAGATCCTGATGATGCACTCCTGGCCCGGCAACGTGCGGGAGCTTCGCAACACAATGGAACGATCGATCCTGCTCGGCGATGGCGTGATACGCCGAGAAAACCTCTTCCCGGAGCCCGCTGAATCTCCTCTCTCCGCTGCACCGATCCCGTTTCCCGCACCCATGGAGGCGATCAACCGCGCCGTAGCGGCCTCCACTGTGACCTGGTGTGCCGGCAACAAGAGTCAGGCGGCAGCCGTCCTCGAAATCAGCCGCAAACGACTCTACACCCTGCTGAACGGCAGGGCGGAGGAGGCTGATGACCGCGATTGAGCGTGCGGAATTGCTGCAGCGCGCTGAAGAACTTGTGGAGAACCGAGCGTTTGGTATGCTCGAGGAGCTGCTATCAGACGTCCACCTTCAGGATCCGTTGCTTCGCTTTTTCAACGCCCTCGCCCACAGCCACAACGGTAAAGATCAGTTGGCCCTTAGAGAATTGAATTCGTTGCTTGAGAACATCAAGGATGACAGCAATCGACTGTATCTTCGGGCGCTGAACCTTGAAGGAGTGATGTTGATGGAGTCGGGTCAATACGACGCAGCAAAAGCCCGCTTTGAGCGGGTTCTGTCTCTTGCCTCTCAGCGTCGGGATCTCCGCTTTATAGCTTCGGCGTCTCTGAACTTAGGTACTGCGGCAGCGGTTCGTCATGAATGGTCGAGATCGATTCTGTCGTTGCAGCGTGCGATGGCGTTCGCTGTTTCTATCGGAAACAGGCATTACGTTGCTGGGTGTCACCACAACTTGGCAATGGTCTTTAGAGATACTAGGAGATTGTCGTCCGCGGCCTCACATTTCCAAAGTGCTTCAGACCTCTATCGTTTATGGGGCACGGATGCGGAGCGCTTAGCCACGGAGTGCGAAGCGTCGTTGATGGTGGTGCTGGCGGGCGATTCTGGGTTAGCTATGGCGCGGGTAAACAGAGCAGTGAGGACGGCGCGATGGGCGGGGCTGAGGCGATTGGAAGGCGAAGCTTTGAGGATTCGGGGTGTCGTCGCGGCACACCGACATGAATATCAGCATGCGATCTCGGATCTTCGCACCGCTCGCAGAATCGGCAGGGAGGTGGATAATCCTCTGCTGTTAGCGGAGGCTACCGAACTGCTGGGGGCGATCATGCAGTACATCAGCAGCGGCCGACGCGGACTTATACTGTCAGATGAGGCACGAAAGAGATTCGGCGCTCTAAACCTTCCGGGTGGGAAAGCAGATCTCTGGTTACCCGAGGACTTCGGCCAGTCCCTTCCCCGCGCTAGTTAGGCTTGGTGGTCTGCGATCAAGTCCGGGAGTAAATTTGCAGATTGGAAGCCGCCCACAATCTCAGCGAATTCGCTTAGCAACGACTCAAACACTGTGAAAACGGCAGGATCAAATGAACCTTCATCGTCGGCCATCATCCGGAAGGCCTCGGTAGGTGTGAGCGGCTGCCGATAGCTGCGACTTGTGGTCAACGCGTCGAATACATCAGCAATCCGCAATACTCTAGCCGGAAGTGGGATCTCGTTGCCAGCCAGACCATCTGGGTATCCCGCACCATCCCATCGCTCGTGGTGCCATCGGATCATGGGGCGTATGTCCCAAGGGAACTCGATTGAGGACAGAATTTCGTCCCCGGTAACAGGATGCCTCTCAACGAGCTGACGTTCCGCGACGGTAAGCGGACCCGGTTTGTTGAGAATCTCCTCCGGGATCTCTGTCTTGCCAACGTCGTGCAGGAAGGCACCCATCCTGAACCAGACCAGTTCCGCGGCATCTAACCCGAGCTGTTCCGCAATTCGACAGGCGTAGTCTGCCACTCGCTGACAGTGCCCTCGGGTGTAGCGATCCTTCGCCTCGATCGACTCTCCCCAGAAGCTCACCAGAGACAAGAAATCGTCCTGAAGCTGTGAGACCTTCCGGTTGACGTCCGCCTGCTCCTGGTGGGCCTGTAAAGAAGAGAAAATCTCAAGCGCTCGGTTGAGTGACTGCAGTGCCTCCTTGTTTCGATCTTGAGCTCTCAAAACGAGGGCCAACTCTCTTCTCGCTTCAGCTTCCGTAAGATGATTCGTATACTTTGAAGCTACGGCGATCGCTTGACGGAGATGTATCTCTGCAAGGTGGGGCTTTCCAGTTTCGCGATATATCATTCCATAGAATTTCAACGCGTCGGCGCGAATCCGTTGATCACCGAGCTTGCTCGAGATCTCGAACGCTTCATCGCAACTCGCCCGCGCAGAGGTCGGATCGCTCCGAGCCATGAAATACTCCGTGCGATTCGTGTGGACGATGCTCTCCGTTACAACATCCTTCATCTCTCGTGCAATCGCCAACGCTTCGGTCAGACATCGATCGGCGTCCTCCAACTGGCGGAGATCCACATACAGCATCCCAAGATTGTTCAACACACCTGCGATACCCCTGTGATGCTCGATTCGCCTGAACCGCTCGATCGCGGATTCGTAGTGAATCGTCGATTCGGCGAGCTGGCCTCGAATATTGGCAAGGGTTCCGAGGTTCTGATCAACGCTGCCAATGAGCAGGTCGTCTCGCGTTCTGAGGGCGAGCTCCCGCGCTTGCTGATACCTTGCCAGGGCATCCTCCATTTCCCCGGATGCTTGGTGGAGGATAGCCAACCCGTTCAACGCGCGACTCGATCTTCCAGAGTCACCAGCCAAGTCCGCCAGATCGATCGTTAGCTCGTACTGCTCTCGCGCTACCTCCGTGTCGCCGTACTCTCGGTAAGAATGCCCGAGGGCGAGTACGGCTTCAATCAGATGGTGCACGTCTTGGTTGGCGACCGATGACGCGAAAACCTCGTTGTAGAGGTCGATGGCGCTCTGCCACTGCCCTGCCATTCGCTGGGAGAGGGCGCTATCGAGCAGCACCTTCGTTTGGTGCATCATCGCTAAACCTAGCTCGAGCAGTTGGGGAGACGGGCAGGCCGTCTCCCATGCGCTGATAAAATCAGGGTGCGGCCATCCAGTAGGTCGAGAAGTGCCGCAGCTGAGCGGTCAGGTGATTGCCCTCAATATCATGGCTCGTAGCAACTTCTTCAAGGACGCGGCCGGCTGCATCAACGTACACGACCCGCAGGTTGGTGAGAGCGGCCGGAGGCGCCATGGACGAAAGCTTCAGTACCGGCTGCGCATTCGCCGGGAACTTCAGCCCGTGCGGTGCGAACGTGACCCCGATGTTCTGCCCGTCGGTGGTGGCGCTGATGCGGGTGGTGCGGGACAGGGCGCCGGCGGGGAAGTGGAGGCTGCCGACGCCGAAATCGATGGTGCCGCCCTGGGGTCCGATGACGGTGGCGTGGCTGCCGGCGGCGAACACGGTCTGTACCACGTTGGCGCGGGGTCCCTTGGCGGCGCTGCTGGCGGCGAGCGACGGTTCGGCGACCCGGACGTCAGTGGGTGACATCTCTCCGCAGCCGGCGGCGAGGATGAGGATGCCGGCGACGGTGGAGGCAGCCCTGAAGAAGGGACGACGGGACATGGTGGTGCTCCTTGCGTGGTACGTGAGAAGAGAAAGAGAGAGCGGCCCGGCGCCGTGACTTAAACAGCGCGCATTGGCGATCCGGGCACACAACAGTGCGCGCCTGCGGTCCGAAGCATGTGGAGACGGGGGACAGAAGCCACCCGGGAAACGACAGGGTCAGCGGGCGGGAAGCGGGGCCGGCGCGGCCCTGCTTCCTGAAACCAACATGTTTGTGGGACTTTTCGAAGGATAGGCCGCTACTGAGCCCCCGTCAATGATCTCGCGGGGAGCGAGACGATGGACGGGGTGTGCGGGCTCCTCAGTGGTCTCGCGACGGGGGGTTCGCGAGGACGCGGAAGTTGTGGTTCCAGGTGGAGATGATGGCGCCGAGCCCGGCGACGAGCAGGAAGAAGCCGACCACGCTCCAGCCGACGACGGCGGACTCGCGGTCGAACTGGCTCCAGCTGTTCGCGTTGAGGAAGGCGAGCAGGGAGAGGACGAGGAGGACGACGCCGATGCCGATGCCGATGGCCGCGAAGACGTTCTTGCCCATGTCTGATGGCTCGTATCGTTGGTGAACGTAGGGTCGGTCGGAGCGGACACGCGGGGGCTCCGGCCTGTGCTTCTCGCCCTCGCGCCACTCGTCGAACTTGCGGGAGATCCCGCCGTAGGTGCTCTCGTCGCGCTTCATGAGCCCTGGTGGCTGAGTGCGAAGACGTAGGCCGCGAGGGCCTCGAGCTGCTGTCCATCGAACGCGCCGCCGCCGCCCGGGGGCATGGCGCCGGGGTACTGCTGCGGCTGCAGGACGCCGTTCTGGATCACCGCGACGATGGATGCGAAGGAGCCGTCGATGTTGATCCAGCCGGTGTCGTTGAGCGACGGGCCGGCGGGAGTGCCGATGCCGTTCTGGCCGTGGCAGGCGAAGCAGACGGTGCCGTAGAGGCGCTGACCCTCCTCGATGGCGGCGGTGGTCACCTGGGGCGGCGCGCCCGCGGGGGCGGCCGGCGCAGCACCGGGGCCGGCCGCACCGATGCCTGCCACGACGGGCGGTGGGTTCGGTGCGACGGGCGCGGCGATGGGACCCCGCTCGCGGTACACCACCTTGGGGTAGCCCTCGTGGAGCGGGGGCGTGTCGCACCCGAGGGCGCCGAGGATCGCCGCGAGGGGCAGCGCCAGGATGAGCGAGTTCTTGATCCGCATGGCTCGAAGATGAAACCGTGGTTCCGCTGCCGCCCGCGGCGCGACCCGTTGCGCCGACCGGGCGGGAAGCGGAAAAAAGAACGTGCGGCGTTGCGGTTGGCAAGTGCCGGCGCGACGATCAGGGCGTGCCGCCGCCCTCCCCCGCCTGCGCGGCGCGCGCCGCGCGCTTCAGTCGCTCCACCATCGCGTTGAGCCCCACCTCGCGCGTGCCGAGGCCGATGCGGTCCATCACCTGGCGCACGAAATCCTGGGGGATGGCCAGCACGGTGGCGGGCGGCTGGCCGTTGACCGCATCGAAGATCATCGCCAGGAGCGCCCGGATGGTGGGTGCGCCCTGCGGCACGTCCGCATGGTAGAACATCTGCCCGTCCACCACTTCGGGGTAGATGGCGACCGGCGTCTGGCACTCGTGCACCGCGTACTGCTCGCGGTCCAGCCCCTGGAAGCGCTCCGGGAGGGGTGGCAGGCGGTTGGCGTACTGCACCAGCGCCTGGCGGGTGAGGTCCGGCGTCAGCGTCGCGAAGCGACGCAGGATCTTCTGGATTCCCGGCGGGATCTCACCGGGGCCGGCTGAATCCGTCATCTCTGGAGATCGGCGGGTCAATCAGGGTCCGGGCGCGCGGTGCGGGCGCGCGCGGGTGCGCGAGATGTAAGGTGGGGCGGTGAGCGCCTGAGGTCCAGCCGCCCGTGCCGCCGCGATCGCGCGCCGTCGTTGCGGGGGGTAGGTTGCAGGAATCGCGCGAGCCCGTCGGTGGGTCTCGAGGGCGGCCGGGATCCGGCCGGCGGCCGGGGGGGCGGGCGGTACGAGGGTTGCGCAGCGAACCCGCCGAGGCGCACGACCATCGCAGCCGGGAGGAACATTGATCATCGATTGCCACTGCCACCTCAACCGTTACGAGGATGGCGACTGGGCATCGCTGGGCGAGCGGTACGCTGCCCTGAAGTCGGAGATGGCCCGCCACGGCGTCGATTACGCGCTGGTGCTCTCGTCGTACCTGGTGAACGAGAAGCGGCCGAGCACTCAGGAGATCCTGGAGGAGATCGGCGACGACCCGCAGATGGGGGTGGTGGCGGGGGTGAGCTATCACAACTACCGGGCCCAGGATCTCGCGGAACTCCGGCAGCTGCTCACCGAGGGGCGCATCAGGGGGCTGAAGCTGTACCCCGGTTACGAGGCCTTCTACCTGCACGACCCGCGCATGCGGGTGGTGTACGAGCTGGCGGGTGAGTTCGGGGTGCCGGTGATGATCCACACCGGCGACACCTTCGACCCGCGCGGGAAGGTGAAGTACGCGCACCCGCTGCAGGTGGACGAGGTGGCGGTGGACTTCCGCGAGGTCACCTTCGTGATCTGCCACCTCGGTAACCCGTGGGTGACCGACGCGATGGAGGTCATCTACAAGAACGAGAACGTGGTGGGCGACATCTCCGGGCTGACGCTCGGTCAGTTCGAGGAGCGCTTCGAGAAGTACATGCTGCAGCAGCTCAACGAGGTGGTGGCGTTCGCCGGCGACCCGTCCTCCCTGCTGTACGGCACCGACTGGCCGATCTGCGACATGGGGAGCTACATCCGCTTCGTGCGCAACCTGCACCTGAGCGAGGCGGAGACGGAGCTGATCCTCTGGAAGAACAGCGCCCGGATCTTCGGGATCGACGTCGAGGCCGCGCGGAACGCCTCGCAGCCCGGGTGAGCGGGGAGGAGCGCGTGGACGAGATCCGCGTGATCCGGGTGGAGGACGAGCGCACCGGGCTGGCACGCGGGGCGCTCGACCTGATCGCGGAAAACTTCCCCGCGGCGGACCGGCAGCCGACCGAGCAGATCGCGATGGAGATCGCGGAGCGGCGCATGGGGCTGCTGACCTCGTACGACTTCCACCTGTTCGCCGCGGTGGACGCGGACGACCGTGTGCTCGGCGTATCGGCCGGGGTGTACCTGGGCGGCGTCAACGCCGGCTTCGTCACCTACCTGGCCGTGCGCCCCGCGGCGCGCGAGCACCAGCTCGGTCGGCGCATGCGCATCCGGTTGGTGGATGCCTTCCGTGCGGATGCCGGCAAGGTGGAGTGGGAGGAGCTCGCCTGGGTGGTGGGGGAGGTGCGCCGCGACAACCCGTGGCTGGTACGGCTGGTGCGGGAGCGTTCGGTGATCCCCTTCGACATGCGCTACTATCACCCCGGGGTGGACACCGGCGGGCCGGACGAGGAGTGGGTTCTCTACCGCCAGCCGGTGGGCGACCTGCGCGAGGAGATCCCGAGCCAGGAGGTGGGGCAGCTGCTGTACGCCATCTGGCGGCGGGCCTACCGGGTGCGCTGGCCACTGCAGCGACCCGGTTTCATCGCCATGCTGGACCAGCTGGAGGGGCGGGAAAGCATCGGCTTCCTTCCGGACCTGCTGGACGAGCGGCCCGAGGCGGGCTGAGGCCCGGGCGGGCTCAGAGCCGCATCAGCGTGCGGACGTCGGCACGCACCCCGTCCAGGTCGAACTCGGGGGAGATCAGCACCCGGATCTGGCCGCTCCGGTCGATGCCGAACACCTGCGTGGTGTGGGTCATCATCCGGTTCCCCTCATGGTCCGCGTGACCCGCAGAGGCGTGGGCGTAGAAGGAGGCGCGGACGCGGGCGAGCGCCTCCTCCGAGCCGGTGAGCCCGATCACGTGCGGCCCGAAGCCGGCGACGTAACTGGCGAGCGCCTCCGGGGTGTCTCGCTCGGGGTCCACGGTGACCAGCAGCACGCTGACGCGCTCCGGGTCCACCTTCAGGTCGTCGAGGACGATGCTGAGGCGGTTCAGCGTCAGCGGGCAGACGTCCGGGCAGTTGACGAAGCCGAAGAAGAGGAGAACCGTCCTGCCGCGGAAGTCGCTGAGGCGCACCTCGCGGCCGGTGTGGTCCACCAGCTGGAAGTCTTCGGCGAGCTGGGGCGGGTCCCAGGCGGTGCCGTGGAAGGTCGGCGCGCCGCGCAGGGGGTTGAACACCACCAGCAGCGCGACCAGGGCGATGGCGAGCGGGAGCACCGCCAACGCCATCGGGAGGAGCGGTTTCGAGCCGGACGGGCGGTGCGGGTTCATCGGTACGGTGCCGGGTTGCGGATGATCACGGGTTCTCGGCACGGAAGGTACCAGCGAAGGGGGCCGCGTTCAACCGTGTTCGCGGCCGCAGCCTCGGCAAATCGGACGAACGAACCGTGGAGAGCAGATGTCGATGGAACGCGCGGAGTTGGAGCAGCTGATCAGCGGTGCCTTCGAGGACCGAGAGCGGCTGCGGAATGCAGAGGTGCGGGAGGCGGTGGAGGAGACCATCGCGCTGCTGGACGGGGGCGAGGTGCGGGTGGCGGAGAAGTCGGGACGACGGGTGGCGGGTGAACGCGTGGGTCAAGGAGGCGATCCTCCTCTACTTCGCCATGCGGCCGCTGGAGCCGATGGAGGCGGGCGGGCTGCACTTCTACGACAAGGTCCCGGTGAAGCGGGAGCTGGAGAAGCAGGGGATCCGCGTGGTGCCGCCGGGCGTGGCGCGCTACGGCTCGTTCCTGGAGCCGGGATGCGTGCTGATGCCGGGATACGTGAACATCGGCGCGTACGTGGGCGCGGGGACGATGGTGGATACCTGGGCGACGGTCGGCTCGTGCGCGCAGGTGGGGCGCGGAGTGCACCTCTCGGGCGGCGTGGGGATCGGCGGCGTGCTGGAGCCGCCCTCCGCCACGCCGGTGATCATCGAGGACGGCGCCTTCGTCGGGTCGCGCTGCGTGATCGTGGAGGGGGTGGTGGTGGAGGAGGAGGCGGTGCTCGGCGCCAACGTGGTGCTGACCGCGTCCACACCCATCATCGACGTCACCGGCGAGTACCCGCGGACCATGCACGGCCGCGTCCCCGCACGCTCCGTGGTGATCCCCGGGACGCAGCCCAAGGAGTTCCCGCGCCGGGCAGTACAACGTTCCGTGCGCGCTGATCATCGGGGAGCGGAAGGAGTCGACGGATCGGAAGACGTCGCTGAACGACGTGCTGCGGACGTTCGACGTGCAGGTGTAGGGGAGGATTCGGGATTCAGGATTCGGGATTCAGGGGGGTGGGGGCACTCTGAACCCTGGAGGCATTTCTGGCTATGGACGACGAACGTTCACAGGGGGATCATGATTTCAGAGGCGGGGGCGCGGCTGGCGGAACTGACGCGGGAACTGTGCGCGATTCCGAGCGAGACGGGGCGGGAGGAGCGGATCGCGGACGTGGTGGAGGCGCGCTGCAGGATGGCCGCGCCCGCGGAGACGATCCACCGGATCGGGAACTCGGTGGTGTGCGATCCCGGCGCGCCGGTGGCGGAGCTGCCGACGGTGGCGCTGGTGGGGCACCTGGATACGGTGCGGTGCGCGGAGAACCAGCCGACGGAGATCCGCGACGGGCGCGTGTACGGGTGCGGCGCCAGCGACATGAAGGCCGGTGTGGCGATCATGCTGGCGCTGCTGGAGGATCGCGCGGCAGTCGACGCGGTGCGCCCCGTCTGGATCTTCTACGACAGGGAGGAGGGGGCGCACGAGGAGAACGGGCTGGAGCCGGTGCTGCAGAGCGGCGTCCTCCCACCCATCGACCTCGCCATCGTCCTCGAGCCCACCGACATGTCGCTGCAGATGGGGTGCATGGGGACCATGCACGCGACGGTGACGGTGAGCGGTCGGCGGGCGCACAGCGCGCGGCCCTGGCAGGGAGAGAACGCGCTTTTCAACCTGATCCCGCTGCTGGAGCGATTCCGGGGGCTGGAGCGGAAGGAGGCGCGGTTCGGGAATCTGGTCTACTACGAGGTTTCCGTACCCACGCAGGTCCGGACGGTGAACTCCAAGAACGTGGTGCCGGACGCGGTGGAGGTGAACGTCAACGTCCGCTTCGCGCCGGGAAACACACTGGAGCAGGCAGAGCGGCAACTGCACGAACTCGTGGGCGATCTGGGCACGGTGAACGTCTTCGACCGCGCGCCGGCCGGCAAGGTGTACCTGGACCACCCCCTGATCGAGCCCTGGCGCGCCGCGGAGGGGATCCCGGTGCAGACCAAGCAGGCGTGGACGGATGTGGCCCGCTTCACGGAGCGGGGAATCGCGGCGGTGAACTTCGGGCCGGGCGAAACGGCGCAGGCGCACCAGGCGGGCGAGTGGTGCTCCATCGAGTCGCTGGAGTTCACCCACGAGAAGCTGTGGCGATTTCTCCGGCGGTGACGGCGGCGTGGGGAACCCGGGCTCCTGCGGTCGCGCACGGGCGCCGACCCTTCGGGCTGGCCCGTTGGCCTGTCCGCCTGCGATGAATCCCGTGATCGCCACCATCGAACCCTCGCTGATCCGCTCGATCAGCGCGCGCAAGCGGCCGGACGACATCGATCTCGGACTGGGCGAGCCGACGCTCCGGCCGGCCATGGAGCCGTTCGAGGCGGCGACGCGGTGGGTACGGGAGAACGGGTGCCCCTACACGCCGAACGCCGGCTTCCCGGAGCTGCGCGAGCGGATCGCCGGCTATCTCGGAGGGGGGATTTCACCGATGGACGGCGTCTGCGTCACGGTGGGATCCGAGGAGGCGATCTACCTCGCCATCAAGGCGGCGGTGAACGCCGCCACCGACGAGGTGCTGATCGTCGAGCCGTGCTACCTGGCCTACCCGAAGATCTGCCTGATGGAGGGGATCCGCCACCGCATGGTGGCGCTCTCCGCGGAGGATGGTTTCCGCCCCTCCGCCGCGCGCGTGCTCGACGCGGTGCGGGACCGCACGCGGCTGCTCATCATCAACACCCCGTCCAACCCGACCGGGCGTGTCTGGCCGCGGGCGGAATTGAAGGCGCTCGCGCGCGGGCTCTCCGAGCGAGGTGGGGAGCCAGTCATGGTGCTGTCGGACGAGGTGTACCGCGAGCTGATCTACCTGCCGGAGCGCCCGCCTTCCATCGCGGAGCTGTACCCGCATGCACTGATCGCCGGCTCGCTCTCCAAGAGCAGCGCGCTGACGGGGCTGCGGCTGGGCTGGCTCGCCGGACCGCGCCCGGTGATGGAGGCTGCCACCAAGGTGCACCAGTTCGTGAACACCGCGGCGAGCACCTTCTCACAGCGGGTCGCTCTGGAGCACTTCCGCGATCCCACCGCGCTCGGCGCCTCGCTCCCGGCGTACGTGGATGCGCGAACGGCGCTGCTGGCGGAGGCGGAGGCAGCCGGGCTGGAGATGATCGAGCCGGAGGGGGCGTTCTACGCGCTGGTGCGGCTCGCCCCTCCCCTCCGTGACGACTCGCTCGCCGCGGCGCTGGAGCTGCTGGAGCGCGAGCGCGTGGTCACGGTGCCGGGGCGGGCGTTCGGGCCCCCGGGGGAGGGCTGGCTGAGGATCTCCTGGGTCGCCGAGCGGGAGCGGCTGCTCGATGGGGTGCGGCGGATCGGGCGGTTCAACCGGGAAGGTTCAGGAGCCGCTCGCGGCTGAGAGCCACGGGGCAACCCGCCCGCTGCGATTTCCCGTCCGTCGTCCCGAGCGAGCGCAGCGAGCGTGGGATCCGGATGCTTGCGGCGGTCCGCGGCATCCGGATCCCCACGCCCGCGCCTCCCCGGCACACGCTTCCGGCACGTTGCTGCGGGCTCGGGATGACAGGAGAGGTGCGGCTCAGGACGGAGCTTCCCCCGTGCCGGCCGTCGCGGTTTCCGCTGCCGCCGCCGCCTCCGCCGCCTCCGCTGCCGCCCGGTCCGCCGCCTCGCGCTGCAGGATCACGCGGCTCATCCGCTGCCGCGGCGGGTCCCAGCGCGTCGCGCGCCACCCCGAGCGTTCCAGCGGGGAGAGCGACCCGTCCGCCCCGCGGAAGGCGGGCCGGAAGACGTCGTAGCGCGAGCCCGGATTCCAGAGCACCCAGCTGGTAAGCCCCGCGTCGTACGTCGCCTGGATCTGCTCCCGTAGATGCGTCGGACCGTACTGGATGTCGTCGATCCAGGTGGCGCTCATCGCCTGCAGCCAGGGGATCACCTGCGCGGTCGCGTGTCCGTCCCGCTCCAGGATACGGTTCCGCTCCACCGCCTCCTCCATGGAGATGCGAACGATCTCGTATGGCCGCGCGTTGGGCCGCGAGATGCCATAGTTGCCCGCCGAATAGTGCGACGGATACACCATCGGGAGGAGCGCGTCGGTCACCGACGAGAGCTTCTCCCACTGCTGCCCGATCCCCACGTCCCCGGGCAGATGGGTCACCAGCCCGAACACATCGGCAGTGATCGGCACCCGGTACTCCGCGAGCTGTTCACGCGAGTACACGATGAAGTCCCGGATGTTGTCCTCTCGTGAGACGCCATTCGCCGTCGGGAAGGCCATGGTGCGCTGCAGCTCGCTGCGCACGTCCGGGTAGCGAACGTAATCCCACTGCACCTCGCCGAATCCCATCTCCAGCGCCTCGCGGGCGATGGCGATGTTGAAGTCCCACACCTGCCGGTTGTACGGATCCACCCAGGGCCGGCCGTGCTGGTCACCCCAGACTCCTCCGTTCACATGACGGATCGCCAGGTCCGGGCGCTTCTCGGCCAGCATCCGGTCCTTGAACACCACGATGCGCGCGATGGTGAAGATGCCGCGCGCGTGCAGTGAGTCCACCAGCGCGGGGAGCCAGGTCGATGCCGGGCGACCATCCGCGCCGATCTCACGGGCGAGCGGGATCTCGGTGGAGCCGTAGGTGAGATACGTGTCCGACTCCTTGATGTCGATCACGAAGGCGTTGATCTCCGTCTCCTCCGCGATGCGCATCAGGTGCGCCATGCGCGAGCGCGATCCGGCGGCCCAGGCGTTCACGTACAGGCCCTTCAGCGCCTCGGGTTTCGCGACCCGGTTGCCGAAGCGCTCATTCCAGGTGGCGATGCTGTCCGCACGCGCCCGGTCGGCCGCGCGGTCGGCGGCCTGGATGGCCGCGAGCGAGTCGCCCGGGAGGAACTGGTCCGCGCGTGCGGTCCCGGCGCGACCGTCCGATGCCTCGCAGCCGGCGAGGCCGCCGGCCGCGAGCAGAACGGCGAGCAACGGAACGAGGCGACTGGCGTGAAGGTGGCTGATCTGCAACGGCAACTCCAGGAACCGGGGATCGGAGGCAGGGCGGACCCCCAAGGTAACCCCCTCGGTCACATGGCGGAAGGCCGTGTGCAGCAGGCGTTTAGGCGCGACGGCAGGTGCGGCGGAGCGGTGGGGCCTGGATCATCATAGCTCCATCGGATCGTCGCACGGATGCATGTCCTGAAAGGAGCGTGTCTGCGACAAACAGATGTGTGCGCATGCACACGTAGGATCTTATAGTTGATAGCGTTGCCTGGGGCCTCTTCTCACTTTTTTGTCAGGAGCCGGGATCGAAGATGAGAACTACATGTTGGATGGTGTGCTTCACGGTTGTGGCGATGCTGACTGGCTGTGACACTGTGACGGAACCAGATCTCCTTCTGGATTCTTTCAGGAGCAGTGCTTCACAGACAGCTTCTTCGGAGCCCGACGTGGTAGAAGCCTCGATAGTCTTTGCTCAGAACGGAACGGATCAGTCCCTAACCTTTCACGACACGCACGGTAACAGCTACCTTTATGAAGGTCAGTACGACTCGTCAGGTAGCTTGGTGAGACTTGTGGTTTCGTTTAACGGATCGCTTCTGGGTATCGTGCACCCTCACTGGCAAGGGGGCTCGGCGTCGGCCTGGGCAGTGGATTCGCACTCTGCTTGGGCCCGGGGGGACGCGAGCTTTCACCTTACATCGACGGGTTTCGGCGGCTTGGATTGTGGCGCGGGTGATTGCTTCCAGATCACCAGTTCCTACTCATGCTGGAACGAACTGAATGAGTACGGCTGGCAGTCGCTCGGGCTGGTCGGATCCGTGATGCTCGCAGGAGGTGCGGCAGTTTCGAGTGGTGGCCTCACCCTCGGAGGATCGATCATCGGAGTTGCCTACATGACCAGGAACTGGAATCGAGCCATGCGATCGCTCGATGCCTGTAAGCGGGGTTCGGGCGATCAATCACCGCCGCAGGTGGATCCGGATGTGCCCGCTCCCATCATTCCCAATCCATAGGACTGGAGGATCGCATGGATAATCGACGTCAGCCGAGCCATGACTGGCTCTCCCACCTGGTGACCGCGACGACCGTGGGAGTTCTTCTGGTGACCGCGGTCGTGGTCCGGCCGGGCATCGATGCCCTGCTGCTGATCGGAATGATGCTCTGCGGGGGAGGCGCGCTGCTTCATGCGCTCATTCGCTGGGGGAACCGACGGTGGTCACCCTTCCGGAGTCTGTGCGTCGGAACGTTCGGCGTCCTCCTGCTCCTGTTCGCGGCGCTCGAGATGTCCCTGCAGCCGGAGGGCATGCCGGCCATGTTCCGCACCGCGATGATGTTCGTGTTGATGCTGCCGGTCGTCATGTTGATGCGCGAGCGGTCGAGAAACGCGTCCCCGACGTGAGCACCGAGCTTCCGGCAGTGAACTCTTCATTCGCCATCCGCGGGGAGCGTGGAGTGGCATGAGATGGCGACCTCCCCCGGATTATCGCTGGGTGGCCCAGATCGTGACGGCCATGACGGTGGGTCTTCTGCTGGTGACGGCGATCCTGGTTCGACCCGGCATCTACGCTTTCCTGATGTTCACCATGATGGTCGGCGGAGCAGGCACCGTGCTTCTCGCGCTGATTCACTGGGGGAATCGACACTGGTCAGGCACACGGAGTCTCTCCATGGGTTCGTTCGGCTTCGTGCTTCTCCTGTGGGTCTGGCTGGAGATGTCCGTGCAGCCTGACGGCATCCCTGCGGTGTACAGGCTCCCCATGGTGTTCGTGCTGATGTTGCCAAAGGTCGCGCTCATGCGTGAGGAGTCGAGAGGCAGGTCGGAACGCGGTTGATGGGACGGACGGGGAACGCTGCCGGACCCGGACCTCCCGGGGGCTGACTCGATCTTCCCGCTCCGGGGACGAACCGCGACTGGCTCGGGAGCCGACCGGACGAGTGATTGAAGGAATGAAAAAAAAGGGCCCGACCGCTGCGCGGCCGGGCCCTTTCCGATCTCGCGTGAAGCGAGCTTACATCTGCACCGCGGTGTCGCCGGCGACCGTGGTGTCGTCCCACGCGGCCGTGTCGGTCACCACCGGCTGGATCGGCTCGGTCACCACCGGCGCCGGCTCCTCGACCACCGGCTGCTCGACGATCACGTCGGTGTCACGATCGGTGCCGCAGGCGGCGAGGCCGATGAGGCCGACGAAAGCGAAAGCGGTAGCAATGCGGTTCTTGATCATCTTGAACTCCAGTATTCTGAATGTGTCGTTCCGGTCCGTATTGACCGGCCAGCGGTGCGGGTCGCTGCCCGCCTCCCCTCGCGGAGAGTCCCCGAATGGACCCGTTGAATGCTCCGGATCTCGGCCACTGGTAAGGCAACGGCCATGCCACGTGCGGCCGCAGCCCCGCAGAGTGGCGAAAGTGCCCGTGGTTACTTATCTTCCGGGCATCGAGGGGCCTCATCGGAGGGGCTCCGGAAGGGGTGTTCGTTCGCCGTTCACTGTTCAGTGAACGGTTGAATTCCGTTCAGTGAACGGTTGGCGCCCCCTCACTCAGGCCGTGAACCCGCGGAGGTCGGATGCGGCGACTGTCCGTGCGAACCAAGGTCTTTTTCCTCTTCAGCGGCGCCTCGCTGCTGACGGTTCTCCCCGCGCTCTTCCTGATCAGCGAGGCGGTGGAGGAGCGGGTGTATGAGCGGGCGACGCAGGAGCTGGTGAGCGCGAGCGAGGCGCTGCGCACCTACTGGAACGTGCAGGACGAGGCGTTGCTCGAGAACGCGCGGCGGGTGGCGCTGGAGCGCGGCGTTCCGGAGCTGCTGGAAGCGGGGGACACCGCGCAGCTTCGCAACGCACTCGCGCGCCGGGTCACGGAGCGGCGGGTGATCATCGCGGTGGATTCGATGGGCAACTCGCTGCTCGGGCCCGCGCTCGATTCGGCGACGCTGCACAGCGGCTCGGACCAGGCGACGGTCACCTTCCACGCGGAAGGCGGACCGCCGCTGCGCGTTTCCGTCTGGCCCGTCTGGACGGACAGCGGCCGGGTGGGGATGGTGGGCGTGGGGAGCCGCATCGACGACCGGGTGATCCGGGAGATCCGGGACATCACGGGCGGTGCCGACGTGGCGCTGGTGCTCAGCGACACCATCATCGGCACCACGCTCCCGGACAGTCTCGCGCGGGTGCTGCAGACGATGGATCTCCCGATCGTGCTGCAGCGCGGAGGAATCTGGCGGCGCGAGGTGGAGCGGCTCCCCTATCTCTATTCGGTGAACCGCCTCGCCTCGCGCGACGTGGATGCGGCCGTGCTCCTCCTCCGGCCCATTGGCCAGGAGTTGAGGGTGGCGCGGGGGATCCAGCAGTCGCTGGTGGGGATCGGCCTCACCACACTGGTCAGCGCGCTGCTGCTGGCTCTCATCGTGGCGCGGATCGTGGCCCGGCCGGCGCAGGTGCTGGCGACCGCGGCCGGGGACCTGGCTCGTGGCAACTACGACGCGCCGCTGCCGCGGGACTCGGGCGACGAGATCGGGAAGCTGACACGCGCCTTCGCCGACATGCGTTCCGCGATCGCCCAGCGTGAGGAGCAGCTCCGCTCCACGCAGGCGGAGCTCATCCACCGTGAGAAGCTCGCGGCGATGGGGCGGCTGGTGGCGCAGCTCTCCCACGAGATCAACAATCCGATCTACAATATCCAGAACTGCCTGGAGGTGCTGGACCGGCGCGGCGACCGAAACGACCCGAACCGCGAGTTCCTGGAGCTGGCGCGCGAGGAGCTGCAGCGGATGGCGGTGCTGACGCGGCAGCTGCTGGACCAGAGCCGGCCGCTCTCGGAGGCCGCGACCGCCGTGGATCTGAACCAGCTGGTGCAGCGGGTCCTGACGCTCGCCCGGCCGCGGCTGGAGGCGGCGGCGGTGCGGGTGGGGGTGGAGCTCGACCCGGCCCTTCCCGCCATCGTGGCCCATGCGGACGCCATGCAGCAGGTGCTCGCCAACCTGGTGGACAACGCCGTGGACGCCATGCCGGCCGGCGGCACGCTCCACATCGCCTCGCGGGTCACGGGCGACGCGGTGGAGGTGGTGGTGGAGGACAGCGGCGCGGGCATCTCGGCGGAGCACCTCCCGCACGTGTTCGAGGCCTTCTACACCACCAAGCCGGGTGTGCGGGGGATCGGGCTGGGGCTGTTCGTCTCCGAGGGGATCGTTCGCGGGCACCGCGGACGGCTCTCCGTCGAGAGCCGGCCGGGCGAGGGTGCCCGCTTCACCGTGCGGCTCCCGATGGAAGCGCTGGATCCGGCATTCTTCACCGCGGGCGTCGCGAAGGGCGACGTCGCCGCGGCCGTGTAGGCAGAACCCAGGCAACGGGCCGGAATGGCAGAACAGGCGCCACGCATCCTGATCATCGACGACGACCGCGCGTTCCGGGTCGGTACCGGCGCGCTCCTCTCCGACGAAGGGTACGAGGTGCACTCCGCCCCCGGGGGCGACGCGGGGCTGGAGCGCGTGCGCGACGGCTTCAACCTGGTGCTGCTGGACCTGAAGATGGAGGGTCGTGACGGTCTCTCCGTCCTCGAGGAGATGCGTCGGCTGGGGATCGACACCCCGGTGCTGATGCTGACCGGCTTCGCCACCGTGGATTCGGCGGTGCAGGCGCTGAAGCTGGGCGCGGAGGACTACATCACCAAGCCGTGCGACAACGAGCTGCTCCGCTCCAAGATCAGTGCGATCCTGGCTTCGCGGGCGCCGGTGCTCGGCGCGGGCGGCCGGCGCGTGATCGCGTCCACACCGGAGATGAAGCAGGTGCTGAAGTCGGTGGAGCGCGTCGCTCCGACGGATTCGACGGTGCTGCTGCGCGGCGCCACCGGCACCGGGAAGGAGCTGGTGGCGCACGCGATCCACGAGGAGAGCCCGCGGCGCGGCCGACCCTTCGTCGCGGTGAACTGCTCCGCGCTCGCCGAGAGCCTCCTCGAGTCGGAGCTGTTCGGCCATACCCGCGGCGCCTTCACCGGCGCGGTGTCGGACCGCCAGCGGCCTCTTCGAGGAGGCCAACGGCGGCACCCTCTTCCTGGACGAGATCGGTGACGTCAGCCCCGCCATGCAGGCCAAGCTGCTCCGCGGCGCTGCAGGAGCGCGAGGTCACCCGCGTGGGGACGGCGAAGCCGGTGAAGGTGGACGTGCGCGTGATCGCGGCCACCCACCAGGATCTCGAGGCGATGGTCGAGGCCGGGCGCTTCCGCGCCGACCTGTACTTCCGGCTCAAGGTCTTCCAGATCCGGGTCCCTGCGCTTCGCGATCGCCCGGGCGACATCCCCGCGCTCGCCGCGGCCGCGGTGGCCCGCTGGAACGAGGGGGTGAACGACCCTGCGCGCCGCGTCCCCGGCTGCTCCGCGGAGACGGTGGAGCTGCTCACCAGCTACGACTGGCCGGGCAACGTTCGGGAACTGATGGCGGCCGTGGAGCACGCCTGCATCGTCAGCGAGGGCAGGCGGATCCTTCCGCACCATCTCCCCCCGGAGATCCTGGAGCGGGAAGCCGAGCCGGAGGAGCAGCAGGTGAACGGGATGCCGGAATCCAGCCGGCGCTACCAGGCGCCCAACCCGGACGAGGAGCGGGAAACGATCCGCCTCGCCCTGGAGGAGGCGCAGGGGAACCGGACGCGCGCAGCGGCTGCTCTGGGGATGGGACGCACGACGCTGTGGCAGAAGCTGAAGGCGTACGGGTTGGATTGAGGGGCAGCTGTTAGCTGCTAGCTGTAAGCTGGTTCATTTAACATTGAGCATTGAGCATTGAGCATGAGCATGAGCATTGAGCATTGAGCATTGAGCATTGAGCATTGAGCATTGAGCATTGAGCATTGAGCACTCAGCACTCAGCACTCAGCACTCAGCACTCAGCACTCAGCCGTTCACCACCACCACCACGCACCCCGCCAACCTCCGGTGTCCTCCCGTGATGGATGCTGTCTGACCTCATTGGAGGACATGCGCGACTCTCGACGGAGGCGGGTCAGCCGTTCAACCTTTTGCCGTGATTCGAGTTGTGTCGCCATCCCGAATCGGGCATGAGCCGTGCCTTTCAGCGGGGTCGCACGAGGGTCGGCACCGCAGTCGGAATCCAACAAGACAATCAGGGGAGCTCGAGATGAGAAACGCCTTCGCAACGAGGGGTACGGCGCTGATCGCGGTGACCCTGCTCGCCGTGAGTACGGGGTGCGCGCGGCAGGTGACGCGGATCGCGCCGGAGCAGGCCATCGACCTGTCGGGTCGCTGGAACGACGTGGACAGTCGTCTGGTGGCCGACTCGCTGATCCGTCAGAGCTTCGAGGCGTCCATGGGGGCCAACTGGGCGATGCGTCATGCGCAGCGGCACGGCGGCCAGCAGCCGACGGTGGTCGTCGGCACGGTGAGGAACCGCAGCCTCGAGCACGTGCCGGTGGGGACCTTCGTGCGCGACCTGGAGCGTGCGTACGTGAACAGCGGGCTGGTGCGCGTGGTGAGCAGCGGATCGGAGCGCGAGGAGATCCGTGACGAGCGCTACGACCAGCAGGAGCATGCGTCGGACGCAACGCGCGCCCGGCTGCGCAACGAGACCGGCGCCAACTACATGCTGCAGGGTGAGATCCAGTCCATCGAGGATCGCGAGCGTGGCCGCAGCGTCGTCTTCTATCAGGTGGACATGACGCTGGTGAACCTGGAGACCAACGAGCGCGAGTGGATCGGACAGCACAAGATCAAGAAGTACGTCCAGCGGCCGCGCTTCGGTCTCTGAAGCGGACGGTCCACGGACGAGATCGGATCCCCAACCCGAGCGGAAGGCGGTGGAGCCATGAAGGCCCGAGCGACGACGGCGGTGCTGATGTTCGCGATGGTGTCGGCGGGGTGTGCGCCGCGGCTGGCGCGGGTGGTGTCGCAGGGAGAATTGCTGCGCACCGACACGCCCGAGCTGATCGCGCAGGCGAGGATCGAGGGGGAGATGGAGCGGGAGCGGCTCACGGATGCCCGGATGGGAGCGACCACGGCGGCGCTCTCGACCTGCGCGCCGGAGATCTGCGCCGCGATCACCCGGGGCGAGGTGACGCTGGGGATGTCCGAGTCGCAGGTGCGGGCCGCCACGCGGACCACACCGGAGGCGTGGGAGGTCCGCTCCAGCGGATACGCCACCCTGATGACGCCGCGGGTGGGCGCGCGGGGCTCCCGCGACGCCGTGGGTGAGGTGGCTTTCGTCACCATTCAGGGTGGACGCGTGGCGAGCTACACCTACAGCGAGCCGCAGGGGTACCGCACTGTGGCCGCGCCCGCGGACGCGAGCTTCGCCGGACGCGCGGCGGCGCAGTCCGAGGCGCTGCTGCGGCAGGGTGACCAGTACGCCGCGGCCGGCGACCTGGAGCTCGCGCTGCGGCGCTACGACCAGGCGGACGTCCTGCGGCCCGGCGACGCGCAGACGACGCTCCGCATCGCCACCACGCTGGACAAGCAGCTGCGCCCGATCGAGGCGATCCTCCGCTACCGGCTGTTCATGCACCAGCTGGAACTGGAGCGGATCCAGGCGCACGGTGATGCGGCGGCTCGCATGGCGGAAGCGATCGCACTCGCGCAACAGCGCATCGTGGTGCTGGACCGCCGCTGATCATCATGTCGGTACGCGCCGCGGTTCGGGAGGGCTCAGGAGCAGCCCGCGGAGGGTGGGTGGCCGCACGTGCCGCCCGCCTTGGCGTGCTGGTGATCATCCTTCTGGCGCTGGCGGGGTGCGCCCACCACGGCGCCCTCCCGCGGCCGGCACCCGAGTCGCTCCCGCCGGGATCGCCGCTGCGGGACCGCAGCATGTCGGATGGCGACGCCTGGCTCCGCCACCACCTGCTGCTCGGCGAGTACTCCGACGCGCTCGGCGTGCTGGAAAGGCGCCACGGAGTGCCCGGCGACCGGCTCTGGCGCACCCTGCAGAAGGCGGTGGTTCTGCACCACGCGGGTGAGCACGATGCGAGCAACGAGGCGTTCGAGTGGGCCGAGATCGAGGCGGATCTCCGATACACTCGCAGCCTCACGCGGGCGGCGGGGTCGCTGGTGGCCAGCGACCGCGTGCTGGCCTTCACGCCGACTGCGTCCGAGCTGGGGATGATCCCCTACTACCGGATGCTCAACTACCTCGCGCTGGAGGATCTCCAGGGCGCGACGGTGGAAGCGCGCAAGGCGCTGGCGCTGCTCGCCCGGCTGGATCGACCGGCGGAGGTGGGGTGCCGCGAGGACGCGATGGTCCGCTACATGGCCGGGATGATCCTTTCCAGCGCCGGGGAGCGGAACGATGCGCTGGTGGCGCTGCGGCAGGCGGAGCTCGGTTTCCGCGGCTGCGGCGAGGGCGCGACCGTGCCGGAGGCGATCGGAGTCGATCTGGTGCGTGTCGCCCGTTCGCTCGGTGTCACGGAGGTCGCGGACTCCGCCGCGGCGCGGTACTCCGTCAGCGCTCTTCCCTCGGGAACCGGCGAGTTCCTCCTCCTGGTGGAGCACGGCTTCGTCGCGCACCGCGTGGAGGAGGCGCTGCACGTTCCGATCTTCCCGGCGGACGTGCAGGGCGTGGGCGAGGGCGATGAGGATGGGATCCTGGCTGTCGCGGCGCGCGTCACCAGCCGCCTCCTCGGCAACGCCGTGGAGCGCGCCCACTGGGGTTCGGCACTCGACGATCACCCCGCTTCGCAGCTGTCGCACGCGCTGGACGGGGCGTACGTGCTGCGACTGGCCTGGCCGGAGCTCCGGCGGAGCGCGCGGGAGCCCGAGGTGCGCGTCCTGGTGAACGATTCCCTCTTCCGGGTGGACCGGGTCGGTGACCTGTCGTCGCTGACCGAGCGCGAGCTCGCCGCCGACCGCGCCGCCGCGGTGACGCGCCTGGTCGCACGTGGCATCGCCAAGTACCTGCTCAGCCGGGAAGCGGAGCGTGGCGCCGAGCGCAAGCATGGTGAGGTCGCCGGTTTCCTGGTCGGCCGTCTCACCAACCTCGCCGCCAACGAGCTTGAGCGGGCGGACACACGGAGCTGGTCGCTGCTCCCCGACCGCGTCTCCATGGTCCGGGCGCACCTGCCGGCGGGCGAGCACCACATCCGGGTGCAGGTGGTGGGAGCGGGCGGCGCGATCCTGGAGGAGCGGGATCTCGGCCTGGTGAGCGTGGCGGCGGGAGGGCTGGTGATACGCAGCGAGAGGGTGCTCGGGGCGAGGCGGATCGCCGGGCTCTGAGCCTGCTCACCCCCCCGAAAGCAGAAGAGGCGCTTCCCCGCCAGGGAAGCGCCTCTTCTCGTGTTCCGTTGCTCCGGCCGGACTACATCCCGCTCCACGGCGTGAAGAACCAGATCATCAGGATCGGGACGAGCGGGATCATGAAGATGCCCACGATCCAGTAGATGAGCTCACCGGTCGTGTAGTTCTCTTCCTGCGGAGCGTCTGATTCGCGACGAACGTCGATGTCTGCCATGGCGCGGTTCTGTACGGCGACCGGGGGCCGCTCTTCGAAACGAGTTGCGAGTCGAACGGCGTACTATAGCACGCTGCCCGCGGGCTGTCCAGACGACGCCGTCGGGGGGAGAAGCCACCCACCGTGAGCCGCGAGGCGCTCCAGCAGAGGTGCCGGCCGGAAGCGTGCGCCGAAGCGCGCCGCGTGCTCCTCCAGCTCCGGCACGATCTGGTCCACGCCATTGCGGTCGGCATAGTAGAGCAGCCCGCCACGAAGCCGCGGGAAGCCGAGCCCGGTGAGGGAGAGGAGCTCCAGGTCGATCGCATCCACCACCCCCTCCTCCAGCAGGTGGGCGGCCTCGTTGACCACCCTCAGGATCAGTCGTCGGCGGAGCGGGTCCAGGTGGCGTGTTCCGCCGTCGGGGAGTCCGGCGGGGATCGCCGGGTTCGGTACCGGCTGCCCGCGGTCATCGAGCGGATAGAAGCCCCCGCCCTCGGTCACGCGGTCCAGCACCACCGATGGCGCGGGTACTCGCTCCGGCTCCAGTGCGGAGATGTGCCGCAGGTAGCGTCCGGTGCGCTGTACACCCACGGCGTCCAGACGGCGCAGCGGCCCCATGGAGAAGCCGAAGCTCTCCGCCGCACGATCCACCTGGGCGATCCCGGCTCCCTCTTCCAGCAGCGCGAGGGCTTCTGAAAGGTACGCCGCGAGCAGGCGGGTGAACGGCGTCGTGGAGGATGGCCGCACGATGACCGCCGCGCGGCCCAGGCGCCGGACCAGTGCCACCACCGCGGCGGTCACGGCCGGGTCCGTGGATGAGGCCGGGGCGATCTCTACGATCCCGAAGCGCGATGGCGGGAGCACCGGGTGGATTCCGATCACCCGCTCCGGGTGCGCGATCTCCTGCCGGACCGCCTCGGGCGAGAGGATGGGCGAAGCGAACGCGAGAATGCAGTCATCCCGGGCATGGTCCGCCGCCTCCGAAAGAGCGGCGTGAACCCAGGCATCGCCCTCCCCCTCGGCCGCCACGATCAGGTCCAGCGTACCGAACCCGCCGAACCCGGCGCCGGCCGAGAGGCGCGCCCCGCGCAGATCTGCCTCCTCCTCGGTGATCCGGTCCGAGAGCCGCACCTCGGCGATCCTCGACATCACCCTGCGGATACCGAGGCCGAGCGTTTCCCGGCGCCGGTCGCGCAGGCGCACCGTGAGGCCGGCGGAGATCAGCGCAAAGGCCAGCTCCACCCCCACGTCACCGGCTCCGAGCACGCCCGCATGTTCGGGCATACTCCCGGCCGCCTGCAGGCGCCGCGTCGAACGTCCCACCCGGAAGGCGTGGACCAGCGCTCGTGCCGGTTCGCTGACGAGCAGCCGGCCGGCCAGCTCGGCCTCGCGCTGGAAGGCGCGTTCGAGCGGCAGATTCACGCTCTCGGCGAGCATCTCGAGCGCGAGTCGCGCCGCCGGCGACGGCTCGGTCCCGCCTCCTCGTAGTCGGCGCGCCGCCCGGCGGAACACCAGCCGCCGCCCGGGCGCCGTGTCCTCCAGCAGCCGCAGGCGCATTCTCCGCCGCCCCGGTCGGATGCGACCGCGTTCGGCGCGCTGTCGCGCGAACTCGATGGCTCGCTCATCCAGTCTCCCCGCCGGGCAGATCTCGTCCACCAGCCCGAGCGATTTCGCTCGTCGCGCGGGAACCGAGTCGCCGGAGAGGATCAGATCGAGCGCCGCCTGCAGCCCGATCAGCCGCGGGAGCCGCACCGTTCCGCCGTAGGTGGGGGAGATGCCGATGCGGATGTGGAAGAGGCCGAGCTGAGAGTGGGGTGCGGTGGTGGCGAGGCGGTAGCCGCAAGCGAGGGCGAGCTCGAGGCCCGCTCCCGCGCACGACCCGTCGATCGCCGCCACCGTCGGGATCGCCAGCCGCTCCAGCCGGCGGAGCACCCGCTGCCCCAGGCGGGCCTGCTCGGTCGCCTCGGCCTCCGTCCGCAGCTGCAGGATCTCATCGAGGTCCACGCCGGCGAGGAAGGTGCCGGGGCGGGCGCTGCGCAGGACCAGCGCGTCCACGCTCCCATCGGCGACGGCCGCCTCGATCTCCTCGAGTCGCCCGTCCAGCGACGTCAGGAGGGCAACGGTGACCAGGTTCGGCCGCTCGTCCTCCGGCTCGAAGGTGAGCACGGCCACACGATCCTCGCGCAGCTCGAGCGAGAGGGAGGTCGCGGAGATCCGCCCATCCAGCCGGAGTATGTCCACGGCTCAGGCGGAGGAAGAACCGAAGCCGCGCAGCAGCGTCGCCGCCAGCTGCGGTGCCTGCGCCGAGAGTGAGCGGCTGTGATCGCCCAGCAGCCAGTCCAGCTCGATCTCCTCGAGCGCTCCG
This sequence comes from uncultured Gemmatimonadales bacterium, assembly GCA_963793235.1. Classification (GTDB taxonomy): domain Bacteria; phylum Gemmatimonadota; class Gemmatimonadetes; order Longimicrobiales; family Longimicrobiaceae; genus CAWBZF01. The sequence continues at coordinate 1,742,150 of CAWBZF010000002.1, read as the reverse complement.
ACCAGGACCCGACGCGCCAGCGGAACGTCGAGATCCTCCCGCAGCGCGCCCTCGCGCATACCCGCAGTCAGTAGCTCGTCCACGGCGCTTGCGTAGGTACGGAGCACCTCCCGCACCGGCTCTCCGTAGAACTTGCTCGACTGCCGGGTCTCCATCAGCAGAACGGTGGCCAGGTCCGGCTGCTCCTCGATGCCCTCGAACTGCATCCGGATCAGCTCGATGAGCCGCTCCTCGAACGTGCCGCCCGCCGAGAGCAGTGGCGCGACGGACGCCGAGAACTCGTCCACCTTCTCCCGGAAGGCGGTGAGCAGCAGATCGTCCTTGCCGTCGAAGTAGAGGTAGATGGTCCCCTCGGCCACGCCGGCGCTCGCCGCGATGTCGCGGGTACGCGCCGCGAAGAACCCCTGTTCGGCAAACGTCTCGATCGCGGCATCCAGAATCTGCCGACGCCTGGCCGCCCTGCTGTCCGACAGTGGATTCTCGCTCATGTCATGCAAGCTAGCGACATCCAGCCGAAGTGAAAAGCGAGGATCCCGCGAGCCGAACCGGCTCATGGGATCCTCGTGAACGCCAGCGGCGCGAGGCTCGCCACGCTGCCTGAGCGGCACCGTGGCGTCCCCGGGCTCCGTTCAGAATCCGGGCTGGAAGTTGAACTGCCAGCGCCAGCCGTTGTCCCGCTCGAACGCCCTGACGTAGTTGACTTCGGCGATCATGTAGCCGAACACGTTGACCCGCGCCCCCACGCCGGCGCTGGTCATGAAGCCTCGCTGGTCGGCGAACTCCGGCACGCCGCGCTGGAAGGTGGGGCTCGCGTCGCCCGTCCATGCCATCCCGGCATCGAAGAAGCCGAACCCTTCAACCGGCGGCAGGGCCATGGAGGTGCCCAGCACCAGGTAGCGGATCAGGGGGAAGCGGATCTCGGCGCTCGCCACCCCGATGCGACTGCCGAAAAGATTGTTCAGTAGCTGGCAGTCTCGACCCGAGCCGCTGCTGTTCATGCACGAGTTGTAGACGTCGAAGTAGCCGCGCACGTACCAGGGATAGCCGAGGTACTGGTCACGCAGCACCTGTTGTTCCGAGGAGTCGTCGCGGTCGTCCGCACCGTAGCGACCGTTGTGGAGACCGCGTGCCGCGAGCGTGAACGGCCGCATGAAGAAGTACCGGCGGTAATCCGCGACAGCCTGCACGAAGGTCAGGTCGCCCACCGTCGGCGAGACCTCGAAGCGGTAGCGCTGCCCCGCGAACGGAGAGGTGTATCCCATCAGCGAGTTATCGTACACCAGCGCCGCCGCGCCCTGCGCCATGTTGTACCCGAAACCGGGCACGCGCTCGATGTATGGATTCGCGATCACATTCATCGTCGCCGGATCGAACGGGATGCGGTACAGCTGGTAGTCCGTCGCGATACGACGCGCGCCGACGCTGAACTCCAGTCGCTGCACCGTGGAAATCGGATACTGCGCGAACCCCATCAGGCTGCTGTCGAAGAACCGGGCGCGAACCAGGTCCTGCGTGGGCACGGCGACACCGCCGAGCGTATCCACTCCGAAGCCGTAATACCCGTAGATATACGGCACCCGCTGCCCCATGGCGCCCAGATTCCAGCGGTTGCGGCTGTTCACGTACTGCGCGGCGAACCCGATCTCATCCAGCTGTCCCTGCGCCTGCAGGTAGCCGGCGATCGTGTGGCGGCCGAGCACGTCGCTGAAGATCCCTGCGATACCGCCATAGAAGCCCGAGCCCCCGAACGGCCCGCCCACCGCGACGCCCACCTGCGGTTGTCCCAGGTAGTCGAGCGTCAGCCGCGGCGAGTACGGCAATACCGCGTACGCGGCCGCTTCGGAGGGTGACGGCAACCCGAAAGCGGGATCGCCGAGAAGCTGCGCCACCCGGTTGAACGCCGCCTCGCGCGGCCTCGGGACCGGCGGCAGGACGGCGGGCATCGGCACTACCGAGTCCCCCACCGCCACCTCGCCAATCTCCACCGGCGTGCCCGCCAGATCGGCCGGCTCCGTGAGCGTGTACAGGTTGTACCCGCCCGCCTCCATGGCGGCGAAGATCAGCCGGTCGTCGTTGGCCGCCACCGTCAGCGCGGGGCTGATCGCGGTGATCCCGGTGATCCCGGTGTAGAGGTTCGTGACCTGGAACAGATCCCCGCTCTCCAGATCGATCCGGTACGCATTGGGAATCCCCGTACGGTCGGAGATGAAGTACAGACCGCGCCCGTCGCGCGTCCACTGCGGGTTGATGTTGCGCCACCCGGTCATGTTCGGAACCAGCGAGATCTCGCCGCTGGCGAGGTCCAGCAGCGCCAGGCCGTGCGTCCCGTACCGGAGCAGGTCCAGGTCGGTGCCCGGACCCTGCTCCGTCACGAAGGCGATCTGGCGGCCGTCCGGCGAGAAGACCGGGTGCAGCTGGGTGTAGCGGTCACGCGTCAGCTGACGTGCGGTGCCGCTGGCGATGTCCAGCAGGTAGAGGTTGGTGAGCCCGCCGGCGATGCCGCTGAAGACGATGCTCCGGCCGTCCGGCGACCAGTGCGGGTTCATGATCTCCCCGACTCCCGCCACCGGGATCTCCCGGATCCGGCGGGATCGCTCCACGTCCAGCAGAACCAGCACGTCGCGCCCCTGGCGGAGCGCCGCGAAAGCGAACTGGCTCCCGTCGGGCGACCAGGTGCCGGCCGAGTTGATGTAGCGGAGGCTGCCGAAGTGCGGGTCGAAGGCGGTGCCCTTCTGTAGACGCCGGATCACCTCTCCCGTACGCGCGTCGGCGAGGTGCAGCTCCACGTCCAGGAAGTCGAGCTCGGAGAGGAAGGCGACGTACCGGCCATCGGGCGAGAGCGCCGGCCCGACGTTGAGCCGCCCGCCCTCGCGGTCCGCGGTGATCAGCGGCCTCGCGATCTCCCGCGCCTCGCCGCTCTCCGTCAGCAGCGGGAGATAGGCCCGCCGCAGCGCCGTGTGCCAGTCACTCGAGAGCTCGTCCAGGGAGATGTTGAGGATCCGCTCGAAGGCGTCCGGATACGGCACGCCCTGCCCGGTGAGCTTCAGGATCTGACCGATCACAGCGTCGCCCCAGCGCCCGCCCACATAGGCCCAGAGTGCGTGGCCCCAGCGGTAGGGGAAGACCCGCGGGTCGCGCGTCATCCGGTCGATGTTCGGGAGCTCCCCCTGCAGTGCCGCATCGCGGACCCAGAGCGCCGTCAGCGGGTCGATCGGTCCCACCGAGAGGTACTCCGCCATCCCCTCCGAGAACCAGAGCGGCACCTGATAGCGACGCGCGGCCACCTCCAGTCCGCCGCCCGCACGCCCGAGCCCGGTGATGTCGTACTGGAAGGCGTGCACCATCTCGTGGCCCAGCACGTGGTCCGTCTCGGCGTACGAGTGGGTGAACGGCATCACCACCCGCTGCTTGAACACCTCCGTGAAGCCACCCGTGCCCTCGCTGATCCCCCCGGCGTAGGTGGTGGTCTGCTGGAAATGCGGGTGGTTGGCGTACAGAACCAGCGGTTGCCGATGCTCGAAGCGGTGATCCAGGATCCGCGACAGACGGGCATACCAGCGCTCCGCCATCCGCGCCGCGTCCCGAACGGCCTCTTCCTCTTCCGGATAGAAGTAGATGTCGAAGTTCGGCGTCTGTAGCAGCTGGAAGTCGAAGGTCTGGTACTGGACCTTGTTCCGGCCGAAGTACTGGGCTTCGGCCGATTCCACCTGCAGGGACACCGCGACCGTGCCGAGCAGGAGAGCGCCGATCAGGCGCCCGGCCCGGCGGGGGGAAGATGGCATCACGTCTCCTCGATACACCTTCCGGAGGAAATCTCTGCGCGGCGGAGAAGGTGGGTTCCATCGCGCCGGACCGGACCTGGCGCTGGCTGGTCAGCCCCGGGGGAGGCAGGTCCATTCGTAACGTACCACTGCACAACCGCGTTCGGTAGTTCCTGACGCTCCGGGGTGGAGCGGTGGTGCCGCTCCACCCGGTAGCACCGGCCGCGGATCAGCGCGGCACGGTGTCCATTCCCATCGGGGCGCCGAAGGTGTCGGTGCCCATCGGCTGCTGGCCCACCGTGTCCATCGGCATGGTGCCCCAGGGCGCCGTGTCGGCGGGAACCACACCCACCGTGTCGGTGAGGGGTGCGACGGTGGTGGTGTCGTCGCGGCCGAACATCTCCATCAGGGCCCAGATCAGCAGGGCGAGAACGATGAGTCCCACGATCCAGGGCCAGATGCTGGGTCCCTTGCGTTCGACGTTGATGTCTGCCACTTCGGCCTCCGGGTTCGGCGGTATGGAATGGGCCGCGACGATGCAACCTTGCACCGGGTGCGGGAACGGAGGGGGGTCGCAAAGATCGCGCCGATCTCCGCCGGTGCACCCTCTGGTCCGCGGATTGCTCGCAGCAGGGCCGGAGCCGGCCCCGACGCCGGCAGCGAACCCAATCCGGAGGTACCGACCCCGTGACGGACACCCGCCGCCCCGATTCCGAAGACAGCGTACAGCGCCGCGAGGAGAGTGCTCGCCATGCGCTTCAGGCCTACCGTGAGCGTCGCCGCCGCCGCCGGGGCGAGGACACCTACTTCGGCACCGTCGATCTGCTGGTCGGCCCGGCCCATGAGGGGCTCGGCGAGCCGGAGCTGGATCGTCGACGGAGCGAGATCATGGACGAGGCCGCAGAGACCGGCATGTCGTCCGACCTGGCCGAGCTCCTCTACGACGTGGCGCTGGAGGAGGGGATCGACCCCTCCCTCGGCTTCGATCTCGTGCGGAGCGGCCTCGGCGTGGCACCGCCCCCGGAGGGGGTGAGCAACGCGCCCGACGACCCCATGGTCGATCGCTACCTGCCGGCCTGGATGTTTCCCGCCGAGCCCACGGACCGCATGCTTCGCGAGCGGATGCTCCGCGTCTCCTTTCGCCGGCTCCGCGCCTTTCTGGAGGAGCACGAGGAGGTGGACGTCGCATTCGAACGCTTCGCCAAGGAGCCGGACGTGGGGCACTACGGCTACTGACCGCGTTTTTTGCCGCCTCCGCCGCGGTGGGCCACACGCATCGGCCGCCCCGGGTTCGCAATTGGAATACGCGCGGCGATACCTTGATGTGACGCCGGCCGCCGAATGCGGCGGGCGGCGAGCCGGCACAGGGTGCACGCGGGGCGGCGGATGCCGCCCCGAACCGCCCCGCTCCGCTCCGGATCGCATTGCGAATTCGCACCCAGACCCCCGACGTACGAGGTCACGTGACAGATACCAGTGAAACCAGTCCCGGCAGCTTCTTGGACCTAGGTCTGAGCGAAGACATCCTTCAGGCGCTGGAGGAGCTGGGCTATGAGGAGCCGACCCCGATCCAGACCGCCGCCGTGCCCGTGCTCATGGCCGGACGCGACGTGCTCGGCAGCGCGGCCACCGGAACGGGAAAGACGGCGGCCTTCGCGCTCCCGCTGGTGGAGCGGGTGGATGGCAGCCAGCGCGGCGTGCAGGCGCTGGTGCTCGCACCCACGCGCGAGCTGGCGGTCCAGGTGGCGGAGGCGATCCACCGCTATGGCAAACGCCGCGGCGTCTCGGTGCTGCCGATCTACGGTGGGCAGGCGATCGAGCGACAGCTCTCCGGGCTTCGCCGCGGCGTCAACGTGGTAGTGGGTACGCCCGGGCGCGTGCTCGACCATATCCGCCGCCGCAGCCTGGATCTGCGCGGCGTCCGGTACCTCGTGCTCGACGAAGCCGACGAGATGCTGGACATGGGGTTCATCGACGACATCGAGGCCATCCTCGGCGAGACCCCGGAAGATCGGCAGACGGCGCTCTTCTCGGCGACCTTCCCGCACCGGCTGCGGCAGCTCGCCGAGAAGCACATGCGTGAGCCGGAGCGGGTGGCGGTGAAGCAGGCGGCGCTGGAAACACCGCTGGTGCGCCAGGCGGCGTACATCGTACCTCGCCCGCACAAGCTGGAGGCGCTGGGTCGCATCCTGGACCTGGAGGCGCCCACCTCGGCGATCATCTTCTGCAGGACGCGCACGGAGGTGGACGAGCTCTCCGAGGCGCTGGCCATCCGTGGCTACCGGCCCGAAGCGCTGCACGGCGGACTGAACCAGGCGCAGCGGGACCGGGTGATGAACCGCTTCCGCGAGGGTGTGGCGGACCTGCTGATCGCCACGGACGTCGCGGCACGGGGTCTCGACGTGGAGCACGTGAGCCACGTGATCAACTACGACATCCCGCAGTCTCCCGAGGTGTACGTCCACCGGATCGGGCGCACGGGGCGGGCGGGAAGGGAGGGAACGGCGATCACGCTGGTTCAGCCGCGCGAGCACCGGCTGCTGAAGAACATCGAGCGGGTCGTACGGCAGCGCATCGAGCCGGCGCGCATCCCGACCATCGCGGACCTGCGCGCCCGTCGGGTGGAGCTCTTCCGTGCCTCGCTGCGGGAGACCCTGCTGGAGGACGGCTTCGCGCAGTACCGCTCCGCGGTGGAGTCGCTGGCCGAGGAGTTCGACATTCTGGACATCGCGGCGGCCGCGGCCAAGCTGGCCGCGGACGCGACGCGCGGCGAGCAGCCGGAGGAGGAGGCGGATCTCCCCAACTGGTCGCCCGATACACGCGCTCCCGACCGCGATGCCCGTGGGCCTCGGGGTGCGCGCGACCGCGAGGAGCGGCCGGGCCGTCCCCGCGCCGGCCGGCAGGGCGGCGCCTACACGCGCCTCTACATCGGGATCGGGCGGCGGCGTGGTGTGCGGCCCGCCGACCTGGTGGGCGCGATCACCGGCGAGGCGAAGGGGGTGCCGGGGAAGGCGATCGGCGCCATCGAGATCGCCGACCAGTTCTCCCTGGTGGAGGTCGGAGAGACCTACGCGGACGAGGTGATCCGGGCTCTTTCCAACGCCATGATCAAGGGCCGCCGCGTGGGTGTGCGGCGAGCCAACGACGGCTAGTCCACGAACGGTTCCGGCACGGTGGGCACCAGGCCCACCGCGGCCGCCCGGCTGAGCAGTTCACGTACCGCGCTTTCCCCTTCGGGGCCCAGGTCGCGGGAAAACTCGTTGACGTAGAGCTCCACGTGGCTGCGCATCACGCTCTCGTCCATCTCCTGCGCATGCTCCCGCATGTACTCGAGGGGGGCGGCGGGATGCGCGAAGGCATGCTCCACGGAGGCACGGATCCGTGCCTCGATCTCCTCGATCCGCTCCCGCCCGAGGGACCGACGCGCCACGATGGCCCCGAGCGGGATCGCGGTTCCCGTGGTCCTCTCCCACCACTCCCCCAGATCCAGCAGCGCCACCAGCCCGTGGTCCTGGTAGGTGAAGCGCGATTCGTGGATGATCAGTCCAGCGTCGATCGACCGGGCGGCGACGCGCGGCATGATCTCGCTGTACAGCACCTCCTCGCCATCCGCCAGATCCGGCAGGGCCAGGCGCAGCAGCAGATTGGCGGTGGTGAGCCGCCCCGGGATGGCAACGCGGCCGCCCCGGAGCGACTCCAGCGTGCGCCCCGGGTGCGCGACCAGGAGCGGTCCGCAGCCCCGACCGAGAGCGCCGCCGCTGCGAAGCAGCGCGTACTCGTCCAGAAGGTGCGGGACGGCGCCGTATGAGACCTTGGTCACATCCAGGGCGCCGTCCCGTGCCAGGCGGTTCAGCGTCTCCACGTCCTCCAGGCGGGGCTCCCATCGCGAGTCGCCTGCGTCCACCCCGCCGTGCAGCAGCGCGTGAAAGATGAAGGTGTCGTTGGGACAGGGGGAGAACCCCAGCGAAAGCGACTCCGGCGCGGCCGGGCGACGGAGGCCGGTCGAATCAGCGGCGTTGACCATCGATCATGGCTCCGGGTGCATGGCGCGTGCGACGAGTGCCGCGGCATCGGCCGCCCGCCCGGCGGCTTCGCGCAGGCTCCAGCGGCTGAGATCACGGTCCTCGACGAGGTTGCTCATGGCGCGGACCTCGAGGAAGGGGAGCCCGTACAGCGCCGCCACGTGGGCATAGGCGGCCCCTTCCATGGTCTCGCAGATGGCATCGAAACGCCTGGCCAGCTCCGCGCCCCGTCGTGTGGTGCCGGAGCATGCCGAAACGGTCAGGAAGGCACCCGTACGCGTCCGGATGCCACCCTCCTCCAGCATCGCCGCGGCCCTGGCGACCCGCGGGATGGAAAGCGGGAAGTGGTTGAAGATCGCCACACCATCGCGCTCCAGCAGGGGGATTCCGATCCCTTCGGTGGAGATCCAGCCCTCCGGCGTCTCCACCCCTTCGTCTCCGTAGATCTCCGCGCTGGCGAGGGCCGTGTCGCCCACGCCCAGATCGCTTCCCGGGTAGGCGCCGCCGACGCCGAAGCCGATCACGCCCATCGTGGGCGTCCGCTCCAGCGCCGCCGTGAGGCCGTGCGCCGCATTGGTCTTCCCCATCCCCGCGACGACCAGCAGCGCCGCCCGATCCTCCAGTCGTCCGCGCCAGGCGGGCTTACCGCCGACCGAATCCGGCGCGGCTCGCTGAAGCAGGGCACGGAGCGGCGCCGCTTCCAGCTCCACGGAGCAGACGAAGACGATGAGTCGTTCCTGCGACAAGGTCGGGCTCCTGGTATGGATCGGGAACGCAGCGGTCACCCGCAATGTACCCCGGAGACGGCCACCGCACCAAACGGGCATGCACAGGCGCGTGTGGGGCGATAAGTTTCGCGCAGGGCGGCCCCGTGAGCCGGTAACCCACTCCGGAACGATCCCGTTTCCCCTTCGGATTCCAGATGAAGCAGAACGCTGTCCCGTCCCCGGATCGGCTCCCCACCCCGTTCCCCGGCAGAGGCGCTGGCCTGAACCTGCCGCCGGTGACCGCGACGGCGCCGGAGCGCTGCCCGCGGGCAGAGTGGACCCGTCTGCTCCAACTCGGCTCCGCGTCGCTGCTGCTGGCGGTTCTGCCCGCATGTGCCGGCGCTCCGGCATCCCCGCCGCCGCTGCCGGAGCCCGAGGTGGCTGCCTTCGAGTTCGCTCACACCACCGTCTGGACGGCGCGTCCGGATGTGGTGCTGCGGGTGGACAGCGTCGCTGAGACGGTGGTGCCTCGCGCCTTCTCGCGACTGCAGGTCCTCGCCGCCGACTCCACGGGGGCCACGGTCCGTTGCGTCGTGTGCCGCGAAAGGACCGTGGAAGGCGTCGCGGAATGGAGCGATCTGATCTTCGAGCCCGACTCGCCCGTGTCGGCCGCCCACGGCACCATCGGCGAGTTCGCCCTCGCCGTCCGCCAGGCGGCGGAGAATCGTGACGTGGAGGCCCTGCGGCTGGTGATGGCCCGCGATTTCACCTACGCGCTGATCGGGCCGCAGGGGCGCGAGACCGCGCTTTCCGCGTGGGAATCGGAAGGATGGAGGAGCCTGGAGATCGTTCCTACGCTGCTGGATCGGGGGCTGGCCACCCGCAACGGCGCCCTCTGGGCCGCACCGGGCGAACACCTCGAGGAGCTGGGATATCGCGGGTTCCGGATGGGTTTCCGGGGCACTCCGGACGGGCGCTGGGAGTGGGCCTTCCTCGTGAGAGACGATCGGTGACGCCCCCGTCCGTACAGCGCATCTTTGCGATTGCATTCAGGGGGATACGAAACCCCGGGTGAAGAAACGCCCCGCGGCATGAGCCGCGGGGCGTTTTCTCTCGTGCGCCGGCGAACCGACCGCCCGTCTACCGGTTGGTGAACAGACGGTGACCGTGGTTGGCCTCGCCCTTCACGAAGGCGGAGTACCCGTTGTCGGGGTCCTGACCCCGGCTGAGCGCGCGATCCACCGTGCCCGGCCCCCGGTTGTAGGCGACCAGCGCAAGGTCGACGTTCCCCTTGTACTTCTCGGTCAGCTGCTTGAGGTAGCCGAAGCCGATCCGGAGGTTGGTGTCCGGGTCGCGCAGCTGGCGTGTGGTCACGCCTGGCTCCAGCCAGGCCGCGGTGCGGGGCATCAGCTGCGTGAGCCCGACGGCGCCGACCACGCTCGTGGAGGTGTTACGGAAGGAGCTCTCCGCCCGTACCAGACCGAAGGCGATCTCCGGGTCCACCTTGGCCTCCACCGCGGTGTCGTAGATCCGCTCCGCCAGCTCGCGGTCCAGCGGGTAAGCCGCGTAGCGCTCCAGGCTTTCGTCGATCACCCGTTCGCGCTCCGATACCTCCGAGTTCATCGAGGACTCCAGCGCCTGCCACACGGCCGAGACCGAGTCGTCCGTCATCCGCGCATCCGGCTCCGCAGTGACGATGCGCTCGTGCGAAGAATCCGTCCGCAGTGCCGTCTGGTGGCGGTTCACCGCGAGCGGTGCAGCGGCTCCGACCACCGCCAGCCCGACCAGCCCGTTCCGGATCGGACTCTGACGCAGCGTCTGCAGCGCCTGGCGCTTGCGGGCGTGCCTCCTCGCGCCCTCCCGACGATCACCCTCGAGGGCACGCCGATACCGCCGCTTCACCCCTTCCTCCGGCTCCGGGGTGCCCCCGTCGTAGGCCCGCGGCCACCGCCTCCGCGCCCGCCCGTTCGGGTGGCGTGGAAGGGGGTTGTGGCGGTCCCACGGTGCCGGCGGCCTCCGACTGCGGTTTCGTGCCTTCATGAGCAATCTCCTTCTCTTGTGCCGGCGATGCTGCCGCCAGCGGGGTTCGCCCGGTTCTGTCGGAATCGGCGTAAACTCAACTTGTAAAATAACTTAAGCGCACCAATCATGCCACCCCCCACGCGCTTGCGGGGGCTCAGATGTGCACCACGATCCTGTCCAGGCGGGCACGCCTCCGTGGAACCAGTCGCTCCACGATGCGGGCACGCTTCTCCAGCCGTTCCTGCTCGCGTTCCGCCTCCCGCTCACGGTGCGTCACCACGAGCCCCAGGAGGCCGGCGGAGGCGAGCGCGAGCGGCACCAGCGACGGTGTTCTCCGGCGGGCCTGCCGCCCGAACAGGGAGGTCACGACCTCCGCCAAGCCGAGCCCGATCACGGCCGCATCCAGGATGCGGGATGCCCGCTCGGTTTCCGGCGAGGAACCCCGCGACAGCCGGACGTGCGCGGCCGCGGCCACCGGCGCCACCAGAACCGGCCCCCAGACGGCGGCCAGCGGGAGGTCGCTGGGCATGTTGAGCCCGGGGATGCGGTCCTTCTGCGCCTCACGGGCGCGCGTGAGCACGTCCATCGTTGCGCCGATGCCCGTCACCAGTAGCATCTCCGCAGCAAGCAGGCGCAGTGCATCCGGCCTGCTGTCCCCGGCATCCTCCGGCTCGCCGGCCCCGTTCCGGAGGTGGGTGAGTCGCTCGCGCAGCTGCTCTAGCATGGGTCATCTCCCGGTTCAGAAGGCGGCGTTCGGGGGCACATGGTCGCAAGAGGCAGACCAGTTGAATGTCCGATGCGGCGGGACCTTCCGGGGCGGGAGGGGAGTCTTGTTTGCCACGGGTGGCACACCGGTTCCATCTTCCGGTTCACGCGCCGCGGTTCGTGATCCCGTGGGCGGCAAGGTCAACCCCCGCACGTGGAAGCAGATGTGGCGAAGCAGGGTTGGAGCGCTTCTGGCGGTGATCGGGCTCCTGGTCGGCGTGAAGCTCGCCCAGGAGGGGTACCGCTGGTACGCCTACGAGGATGAGCGTGAGCAGATCCGCCAGATGACGGACCGCCTGGAGGAACTCGGCTACCGGGTGATCCGCTCACAGGTGGCCGCCGACAGCCTGCGGAGCATCATCGAGGAGACGGACGTGGTCCTGGACAGTGACCGGCGCAGGATGGACGCCTTCGAGAGGCGGGCGACGCTCGGCGCTCTCGACCCCATCGCCCTGGAGCGCTACCGCACGGAACTGGATGAGCACAATCGCCGGGTCACGGAGCGCAACCGGCGGCTGGTCGTCTGGCAGGAGGTGATCACCGAGAACCACCGGGTTGTGGGCCACTTCAACGGCCTCGCTGACAGCATCCGGGCCGTGGCGGCCTCCATGGGTGAGCCGTACTACGACGTTCCCGCCCCTGTGGAAATGGCCGCCCGCCGCGGCCTCACCGCGCCGCAGTGAGCGCGGTACGCTGCTTGAAGTGGTGAGCCACTCATGAGCGAAACTGGGATGTGGCGGCGGGTCGGCTCGCCTGACAGGGGTTTCCGGTACCTCCGGACGGACGGCAAGCCCCTGCGCAGCAAGCCCGCGCTCGAGAGGATCCGCGCCATGGCCATTCCCCCGGCGTGGAAGGACGTGCGGATCGCACCGCGTAGCTCCGATAAGGTGCAGGCGGTCGGCTACGATGCCGCGGGACGCAAGCAGTACCGCTACAGCTCGCGGTACGTGGAGGTGCGTGCGAAGGGCAAGTACCGCCGGGTGATGCGCTTCGCCCGGCTGCTGCCACGCCTGCGGAGCGTCACCAACGAGCACCTGCGGCAGGAGGGTCTCGGGCGCGAGCGGGTGCTCGCCACGGTGGTTCGCCTCATGACGCGGGCCTACTTCCGCGTCGGGAGCGAGCGATACGCGGTCGAGAACCGGACCTTCGGCATCGCCACCCTGCACAAGCGCCACCTGCGGGTGGAGGGCAACGACCTGGTCTTCCGCTATGCCGGAAAACGGCGCATCGACCAGCGGCGGGTGGTGGCGGACACGCCGCTGGTGGAGATCGTCCGGGAACTCCTGGAGCTGCCCGGGCGGCGACTCTTCCGATACCTGGACGAGAACGGCAGGCCGCAGAACGTCACCTCGCGCGACGTGAACCGCTACATCAGGGAGATCCTGGGCGAGCGGTACACCTCCAAGGACATCCGCACCTGGGGCGGAACGCTGCGCGCGGCCACCATCCTCGCCGACCTCGGCCCGGCGGAAACGCCGCGGGAGGCGGAGAAGAACGTGGTGCTGACCTGCAAGCTGGTCGCGACGGAGCTGGGGAATACGCCGGCGGTCTGCCGGAGCGCCTACATCCATCCGGGTGTGCTGGAGCAGTATCAGACGGGGAAGACCATCGCGCCGGTGATGCGCAAGGAGGCGCGGCCCGTCGCGGCGCAGGCGCCGGTGGAGTACTACCCCGAGGAGGCGGCGCTGCTGAGACTGCTGGGGGAGGATTTCTGAGGTTCGCGCCGGAGTCACGGCCCGCCGTTCGCGGATGGCCGGCCGCACGCCCTTCGTCGCTCACCTCATGGAGCCGGCGACCTCGGCTTCCTGCTGATCGGCGATCATCGCTTCCGAAACGATGATCTCGTGGACGTAGTACATCTCCCCGATCTCCTCCTTCCGGAGCAGTGAGTGGGAGACGTTGAACACCGGCACGCCTCCCTTGGTCTCCCCGCGGAAGGTCCCGATGTGCGCATGACCGTGGAACGCCACCGAGGCCCGGTAGCGGTCCAGCGGCTCAGCGAGGCGATCGGTGCCCAGGTAGGGGAAGATCTGCTCCGGCTCTCCGATCACCGTGTCCACCACGGGTGCATAGTGCATCAGGGCGATCCGGACCGGGGTGTTCAGCGCGCGCAGCGCGAGTTCCAGCTTCTGCGACTCCCGCAGCGACGCCTCCACGAACGTCTTGATCTCCCGCTCCCCGAACGAGGTGAGGGTGCCGCGGCCGAATCCGCCCATGAACCCCTTGACTCCCGCGATCCCCACCCGGTCGTCCAGGCGGAACGACTCGCCGTCGAGGTAGTGGATCCCGGCCTCGCGCATCATGGTGCACAGCTCGTCCCCCCGGTCGCTCTCCAGGTCGTGATTGCCGAGCACCGCCACGATCGGGATCTGTACATCGGTGAGCTCGCCCAGCGCGACCCTCATCTCCTCCGGGGCGCCCCAGCGGGTGAGGTCTCCGGCGAGCAGCAGCACGTCCGCGTCGTCGTTGACCTTCGCGAAGGCCGTGCGGTAGACCCCCGCATCATCCACCCCGCAGTGGAAGTCGCCCACGGCCGCCACACGGACGCGGTCGCGACGCTCGTCCCCTGCCCGTCGATTGTGCCGCGGTTGCCCGTCCTCCCGCTTCGCCTCCGTGGCGTTCCCGTCGCTGCGCGTATCGCTCATCCCGCCCTCCGCTCTTTCATCCTCCTCCGGTAGTCCTCCACCGAATCGGAGCGTTCGTCCCAGACGTCGCTCTCGGCGATCTCCTGAAGCAGCGGCAGCGTTTCCATCTGCCGGATCGACTCCTCGCGCAGGTCGCGCAGCCCCCACTCGTTGACGTCGATGGCGAAGCTGAAGCGGGAGACCATCGGCCCGCGGGTGAGCATCTCCCCGGAACGCGCGCGCCTCGACTCCTCTGTCGCCCGGCGCAGCAGTTCCTCCATCACCCAGGTGGGCACGCGGTCGGTCGCCTCCGGGTAGACGTACGAGAAGATCTGCAGCTGGGCCAGGAGCAGCGGCCAGTGGATGCCGGTCTTCTCGACCAGCCGCTCCCAGTCCAGCCGGTCGCCGCGGCAGAGGATCAGGTGCATGATGTCCGCCATGTCCTGGCGGTGCCGCTCGTTGATGAAGAGCCGGTGCCAGATCAGCTCCTCCGCGGGCCCGATGCGCACCGTGTTGGCGGCGAGGATGGCGGGGCGGCTGTAGCGGAACCAGTCGCTGTCAACGAGCGCCAGTCCGTTCCCCATCCCGAAGATCATGTCGATGAAGTGCTCGCCCAGCTTGGCCTTGGCGAGCCAGTGGGGCTGCTCCAGGCAGGTCCGGAAGCCGGCCTCGCGGAGCACGCGCATGGCCGGGACCAGGTGCGTGGGCTCCACGAACAGGTCCAGGTCCTTGGTCTCGCGGTAGATGCCGGTGTATTCGTAGATGGCGTACGCGCCGGTGACCACGTAGGGGATCCCGCCCGCGTTCAGCGCGGCGAGCGCGACCTTGTACTTCTCACGCTCCTCCTCCTCGATCCAGAAGTCGCCATGAGTCAGCGACCGCCGCTCCTCGCTGGAAAGGTTGGCGCTCTGGAGCGACCGGGTCGTCAGTATATCCGTTTCCGCCATCGTTTCTCCTGGTGTCGTTGGGCGAGGGGGGAGCAAGGATCGGGCCGACCCTGGCTTCCCCACGGGGGATTGCCGCGGCCCCGGCCGGCCGTATCTTTCACGCATGTTGGATGATCTACAGCGACTCTTCCGCGAGAGTCTCGGCGCCTTCCGCGCCGAGCTGAATCGCCGCGAGCCCGCCGACCAGGTTTCCGACCTGCTCACGGCGATGCGGCGCGAGATGGTGGCCGCCCGCGCCGCGCTTCCGGAGCTCGAGGAGGATGTGCGCCGGACGCGCGGGGAGCTCGAGCGCGAGCGCGCGCTGCTGCAGCAGTGTGAGCGTCGCCTGCAGATGGCGGAGCGCATCGGTGACGCGGAAACTGCCGGCATCGCCCGCGAGTTCGCCGAGCGCCACCGCGAGCGCACCACCGTCCTGGAGCACCGGGTGGCGGCGGCCAGCGCCGAGCACACGCTGCGGGTGCGTGAGGCCGGAGAGATGGAGCGCAAGTACCGCGAATCGGAAGCCAATCGCTTCGCCCTCCTCGCGCAGCTCCGTCAGCAGCAGTCCCGCGAACGGATGCGCGGTCGCCTGGGCGATGAAAGCGGTCCGTTCGCGGACTTCGCCCGCATGGAGGAGGCGGTCGGCGACGCGGAGGCGTATGCGAGTGCCGTGGAGGAGATGGAGACGGAGGATCGCCCGCCCTCGCCCGGAAACCGGGAGCCCGACCTCGACGCGCGTCTGGAAGAGCTCAAGCGGAGAATGGGACGGGAGTAAAACGCGCAAGGGGCGACCGGTTGCCGGTCGCCCCTTCCGATAACCTGACGCGCCTGCGTGGCGTCCGCCTAGTAGCGGTCGTCGCGGAAGTCCCGGCCGTAGCGCGAGCCGCGGTCGAAGTCCCGCATCCCCCAGCCACGTTCCATCGACGACTCGCGGCTCCGATACGGATCGTACCCCATCGGGTTGGACGAGTAGTCCGACTCGTAGCGGTTGCGGTCGCGGCCGAACCAGCCCCCGCGATCGTTCCGATCGTTCCGGTCGCGGTTGGAGCGCGAGTGGTATTCGCCGTGGATCACCCGCATCGGCGTGTTGGACGTGCGATCGCCGAACGGGTCGCCGTAGTCCGTCTGCCACTGGCTCTTGTAGTTGCGGTCGTAGTCACTGCCGTACCGCGAACCCTGATCACGCGCGGAGTAGGTGCGGTCGTAGCGGTTGCTCCCGTAGCCGCCGCTCATGCCGCCGTGGGAACGATCACTTCCGGACCAGCTGTCCGAACGTCCACGCTGGAAGCCCCGATTGCCCTGATCCCAGCTGCCGCCGCCCGTGTAGCCGCCGCGGGAACCGTACATGCCGCCACGGTTGAAGTCGCGGCTGTAATCGTTGTCGTAATCGCGTCCGAAGAGGGCCATGGATGCCTCCTGTTCGAGTCGAGAGTGAGTGCAACGCCGCCGGGGCGGATGCCCCGCTGCCGTGGCGCTCCAGGGCCGCAAGGAGCATTCCAGCGGGCCCGGCCGCACGGTGAGCCCGAACGCCCGCCGGAACCTGCGACACCGGCGGCGCGTATCCACCCGTCGGCACGCGAACGGCGGCCGGCCGACCTTATCCGAGCACACGGCGGAACCTGTCACCGGAGTGGTGATGAGCAGGAGATCGATGACATCGTGGGCCTTCGCGGCGCTGCTGCTGCTGTCGCAGGCGGCGTGCTCGCCGCTGTACGTGCTGCGGGCGGGTTACGAGGAGGCGCGCATCCTCAGCCGCCGGCAGCCGATCGCCCGCATGGTGGAGGACCCGGCCACCCCTCCGGAGCAGCGCGGCAAGCTCTCGCTGGTTCTGGAAGCGCGCCAGTTCGCGGCCGACTCGCTGAACCTGAACGTGGGACGGAGCTACACCACCTTTTCGCAGCTCGACTCGGACACGCTGGCGTTCGTGATCTCCGCGGCCCACCGCGACCGTTTCCAGTCGCACACCTGGTGGTTCCCGATCGTCGGCCGCGTCCCCTACAAGGGCTTCTTCAGCGAGAGCCAGGCGCGACGCGAGATGGAGCGCCTGGAGCGACGCGGGTTCGACACCTACCTGCGGACGACCTCCGCATTCAGCACGCTCGGGTGGTTCAACGACCCGCTGGTCTCGACGCTGCTCCGCTACGACTCGGTTTCTCTCGCCAACACGGTGATCCACGAGCTCTTTCACAACACGCTTTATCGTCCCGGGACAGGCGACCTTCAACGAGTCGCTCGCGCAGTTCGTCGGCGGTCGCGGAGCGATCGCGCTGTTTTGCGGGCCGCGCTACGGGGAGGCGTCTCGCGAATGCACCCGCGCCCGCGACGCCTGGCACGACGAGATGGTATTCGGCGGGTTCCTGCAGGCGCTGGTCGCCCATCTGGAAGCGGTTTACGCCCGGGACGACCTGACCAGCGAGCAGAAGATCGAGCGGCGGGAGGTGGTGTTCCGGCACTACGCTGGAGGAGTTCGAGACGGCGGTGCGTCCGCGCTTTCGTGTGTCCACGTACGCGGGGTTCACCGCCAATCCCGCTGAACAATGCGACGCTCGATCGGCGCGGCGCATGTACTACCATCGCCTGGATCTGTTCGAGCACCTCTTCCTCCTCAGTGACCACGACCTGCCGCTGACGATCCAGAGGATCCTGCAGGCGGTGGACGGGGCCGCCGATCCCTACGCAGGCAGTGGAGGAGATGGTGCTGGCGGCGCAGGCGGCGGGCTGACCCCGCACCGGCCGTCGGCCGATTCCGGGGGCTCCGGGCGGCTTCGCCCCGCGTGGGTCTCCTTCTAGATTCCGCAGATACGTTGCGGGCCACCAGCCAGAAGCTGCGCGGGTGGCCCGAATCGCACGCCTTTGCCGTGATCCAGCCATGAGCCAACAGCAGCAGCACCTGACCGATAGCTACCATCCGGCGGAGATCGAGCGGAAGTGGCAGGCCCGCTGGGACGAGCGAGAACACCAACTCCTTCTCTGACGCGGAGCTGCGCCGGATCGCGCGCGAGGGCCGGCCTTCTACAACCTGATGATGTTCCCGTACCCCTCCGCCGAGGGGCTGCACGTGGGGAACATCTACGCCTTCACGGGCGCCGACATCTACGGCCGCTTCCAGCGTCTGCGCGGTCACGACGTCTTCGAGCCGATCGGCTTCGACGCGTTCGGAATCCACTCGGAGAACTTCGCGCTGAAGATCGGCACGCACCCGATGGAGCTGATCCCCCGCAACATCGAGCGGTTCACCCGCCAGCTGCGCCGCGTGGGGCTGATGTACGACTGGAATCACACGGTCGATACCACGGCTCCCGACTACTACCGGTGGACGCAGTGGATCTTCCTCCAGCTGTTCAAGGCGGGCCTCGCGGTCAAGAAGGAGGCGCCGGTGAACTGGTGCCCCGCCTGCAACACGGTGCTCGCCAACGAGCAGGTGATCGGCGGCGAGTGCGAGCGGTGCAGGACGCGCCGTGGAGATGCGTAACCTCTCGCAGTGGTTCTTCCGCATCACCGATTACGCCGAGCGCCTGCTCGACAACCTCTCCTGGATCGACTGGTCGGAGAGCACCCGCAAGGCGCAGGAGAACTGGATCGGGCGCAGCGAGGGGGCGCTGGTGGGATTCAGGATTCGGGATTCGGTGGTTCGGGATTCAGGGGGGGAGAACGCCACCATCAGCGTCTTCACTACGCGGCCGGACACCATCTTCGGCGCGACGTACATGGTGCTCGCGCCGGAGCACCCGCTGGTGGAGCGGATCACCACGCCCGGGCAGCGGGCAGAGGTCGAGGCCTATCGTCAGCAGGCCGTCGCGGCGACGGACCTGGTGACCCGGAAGAAGACGGACAAGGAGAAGACCGGCGTCGATACCGGCGCGCGGGCGCATCAACCCGGCCACGGGTCAGGAGATCCCGATCTGGATCGCCGACTACGTGCTGATGGAGTACGGCACCGGCGCCATCATGGCCGTTCCGGGGCACGACGAGCGCGACTTCGAGTTCGCCCCGCAGTTCGGCCTTCCGATCGTGCGCGTGGTCGCGGGCGAGGCCGATGACGCCGACACGCCGCTCGCGGAGGCGTACGTCGGGCCCGGCCGGCTGGTGAACTCCGGCGAGTACGACGGGCTGGACTGGCCGGAGGCGAAGCGGCGCATCACGGAGGCGCTGGCGGACCGCGGAGCAGGGTGAAGCGCGGATCAACTACCGCCTGCACGACTGGTGCATCTCGCGCCAGCGGTACTGGGGGCCGCCCATCCCGATCCTGTACTGCGACCAGTGCGGCACGGTGCCGGTGCCGGAGGATCAGCTGCCGGTCGCTGCTCCCGATGATCGAGGACTACAAGCCCGACGCTTCGGGGATCTCCCCGCTGGCGCGCCACGAGGAGTGGTACCTCACGGTAGTGCCCCGGCTGCGGCGGCGCGGGCGCGCCGGGAGACGGACGTCTCGGACACCTTCCTGGACTCGGCCTGGTACTTCCTCCGCTACCCGTCCGCGCGGAAACGACGATCGCGCGTTCGACGACGAGATCACGCGCGGTTGGCTTCCCGTCGACATGTACATCGGGGGCAACGAGCACGCGGTGCTGCACCTGCTCTACTCGCGCTTCATCACCATGGTGCTGAAGGACCTGGGGCATATCGATTTCGAGGAGCCGTTCGAACGATTCCGGGCGCACGGGCTGATCGTCAAGGATGGCGCGAAGATGTCCAAGTCGCGCGGCAACGTCGTCGTGCCGGACGAGTACATCGAGGAGTACGGGGCGGACACGTTCCGCACGTACCTGATGTTCATCGGGCCCTACCAGGAGGGTGGCGATTTCCGCGAGGCGGGGATCACCGGACCGTACCACTTCCTGAACCGGCTATGGGACACGGCCCTCTCCGCCGACGATCGGCCGCTGGATGCCGGCGTAGAGCAGAAGCTGCACGCCACCATCAAGAAGGTGACGGAAGCGCTGGAGGCGCTCTCGTACAACACGGCGATCGCGGCGATGATGGAGTACCTCAACGTGCTGCGGGCCGGCGGCCGCACTCCGGAGCGGGCGGCGCGTGGAGCCGCTGGTGATCCTGCTGGCCCCCTTCGCGCCGCACCTGGCCGAGGAGCTCTGGCACCGGATCGGGCACGCAGCGGCTCCATCTTCGATTCCGGCGAGCTGGCCCGGACTTCGACCCCGCCAAGGCGGTGGCGGACACGGTGGAGTTCGTGGTGCAGGTGAACGGAAAGGTGCGTACGCGCATGGCGATGCCGCGTGGGATCGCCGAGGGCGAGGCGCGGGAGGCGGCACTCGCCGATCGAAACGTACGCCGCTTCATCGAGGGACGGCGCCACCGTTCGCAAGACCATCTTCGTCCCGGACCGGCTGCTCAACCTCGTGGTCGGATGAGAGCACCGGCGCGCGTGCGCCGGACCGGTACGTGCGGCCGCAGTGGGCAGGGCGTGGGGGGCGGATGCCACGACCTGCCGGGGGATCACCGGATTCTCCCCCTGAGGGACCCGATGGGGACATCTCTGTCCCAGGTGTGACCTGAAGCGTCAGGTGGCCCGGGCACCGCAGACACCGGCGGCGTGTGGCCATCTGTATGCGGACGGACGGTTTGTGGCACGCGGGGGCCGGCGGCGCGGGCGCGGGCACGATTTCGGCACTGAGGTACGGCAGGGGGTGACCGCACGGTGCGGGTGCCGCCTCGACCCGTTTCCGAGGTGCCAGAATGGCGATCCTGATCCTGGCCGCTGCATGTGGTGAGCGAGACGCGAGCTTCGCGGTGCCCCTGCCCGAGCGTCCCGATTCGTGGCCCCGCCCGCTGCGCGCGGAGAGCCGGCCATCGGAGGTGCGCCCGCCGGTGCGGCTCGGCCTGCACCGCGAAACGGGCCATACCGGTCGCGAAAACGGTCGGCACTGACGCACTGCCGGTTGCTCCGCGCGCCGGTGGCGCGTCGGTTCAGCCGCGGAGCGGGAGGGTCAGACGCGCGACACACCCCTTGCCGCCGTCGCTCCGGTTCTCCAGAGACAGCGTTCCCCCGTGCGCCTCGGCGATCTGGCGGCTCAGTGCGAGCCCGATCCCCGAGCCGTTCTGCTTGGTGGTGAAGAAGGGGACGAAGAGGTTCGCGGTACCGGCAAGTCCGGGCCCCGAATCGCGAACCCACACCTCCACGACCTCGTCGGAAGCGTTCCACCCCATCCACACCTCTCCGTCCGTTTCCAGCGCCGCGTCCGCGGCGTTGCGGGTCAGGTTGATGAGCAGCTGGTCCAGCTGATCGCCGTCGGCCCGGATCCGCAGTTCCGGTCCCTCGATCCACACGCACGGCCAGGCGCGGCTCCAGTGAGGCGACACGCCGCACCCATCCCCCCACGTCGAGCGGTGCCAACCGGCGGCGCGGGGAGGCGGGCGAGGCGCGAGTAGGCCGACATGAAGCGGCCCAGCGCCGCGGAGCGACCACGGACGACCGCCGAGCCCCTGCATCACGTCTTCCACGCCAGTCGTGCGGGAGCGGGTCGCGACGCAGCAGGTCGTGCAGACTCCCCGCGATGGACTGGATGGGCGTCAGCGAGTTGTTGATCTCGTGGCTCAGCACGCGAACGAGTCGCTGCCATGCCTGCGCTCCTCCTCGCGGAGCGCGCGGCTCAGATCCGAGAGCACGATCATGCGGTGCGGCAGCCCGCCCTGGCGGAAGGGCGTGCGTCGCAGCTCCCAGCGGCCCGCCCCGCCGGGGAAGGTCGCGTCGAAGGTGCGGGGTGCCTCACCCTGCAGACACATGTCGAGCCCCAGCTCCTCCGCGCTTCGCCCCAGCAGTCGCGCGGCTGGATGGCCGAGGAGCCGCTCGCCGGCGCGGTTCACCAGCCGCAGCTTGCCCGCCTCGTCGAAGGCGAGAACGGCGACGTCGATCTCCGGCCATCACGCTGCGCAGCAGAGCGCCGTCGCCTCCAGCGCCCCCAGTCGCTGGCTCGCGGAGCGTCTCGCTGAGGGTGTTGACCTCCAGCAGTGCGAGCCCGAGCGAGTCGTCGACCGCGCGCGCCACGCGCACGGATGGAGAAGTCGCCCTCGCGCAGGGCGCCCAGCAGGTTAGCGAGCGTCTGCAGCGGCCGGATCACCCGCTCGCGCAGCGCGAACGCCGCTCCCAGCCAGACCATCACGACCAGCATCGTGACCGTCCATTGCGTGCGGCTGCTCAGGTCGGCGAGCCAGAGCAGGATCAGGCCGAGGCCGCCGCCGGGCAGACCGACGAGCAACGCGAGCAGGAGGATGCGCGTGTCGTAGCGCATCCTCCGCCGGCGGTGGGTCCGGGCCGGCCTCATGGAGTCGGCGGAAGTTCTTCAGAGACCGTGATCGCTGGAGTCGGCGATAGAGGGCGCTGCGGCTCAGCCCCAGCGCCTCCGCGGCGTGCGCTGACGTTGCCGTCGTGCCGTCTTCAGCGCCTTCTGGATCAGCAGCCGCTCCACCTCCTCCAGCGGCATCTCATCCAGAGGGCGCGGCCCCCGGCCTCGACGCGCGCGCAGGTTCAGATCCTCCGGCTGCACCATGTCGCCGTGCGCCAGCAGAACGGCTCGCTCCACGGTATGCTCCAGCTCGCGGATGTTGCCGGGCCACTCGTAGGCCAGCAGACGCCTGCATCGCACCCGGCGAGAAGCCGCCGCAGCTCGCTTCCGGTACTGGCCGGCCTGCCGCGCCAGGAAGTGGTTCGCCAGCAGCGGGATGTCCTCACGGCGATCGCGCAGAGCGGGGAGGTGGATCTCCACCGTGTTCAGCCGGTAGAGCAGGTCCTCCCGGAAGCGCCCCTCGGCGACCTCCTGGCGGATGTCCACGTTGGTCGCGGCGAGGACACGCGCACGTCCGCCCGCTGCGTGCGCGAGGAGCCCACGCGCTGGAACTCGCCCGTCTGCAGCACCCGCAGCAGCTTCGCCTGAAGCTTGAGCGGAGGTTCCCGATCTCGTCCAGGAAGAGGGTGCCTCCGTCCGCCAGCTCGAAGAAGCCGACGCGGTCCGTCTTGGCGTCGGTGAAGGCGCCCTTCACGTGCCCGAACAGCTCGCTTTCGAAAACGCCCTCGGAGATGCCGCCGGCGTTCACCGTCACCAGCGCACGCCGTGCCCGCCCGGAGGCGGCGTGAAGCCACCGCGCCACCACCTCCTTCCCGGTCCCGTGCTCACCGGTGATCAGCACGTTGGCGTCGGACGGCGCGATCCGCTCCATGATCCGCAGAACCGCCTGCATCGACCGCGCGCTGGCGATCAGCTCCGGCATTCCGTCCCGCCGCAGGTGCCGGTTCTCGTCCTCCAGCACGCTCGCTGCGGCGCAGCGCACGGCCGAGCTCCACCTGCGCGCGCAGCGTGGCCAGCAGCCGCTGCGTTGTCCCACGGCTTCTCGATGTAGTCGCGCGCACCCCGCCGCATCGCCTCCACGGCGCCATCCACGCTCCCCCACGCCGTCATCACCACCACCGGAAGCGTCGGGTGCACGGCCTGCAGGCGCGTGAGCAGGTCCAGCCCCTCCTTCCCGGAGGTCGTGTCGCGGGCGTAGTTCATGTCCATCAGGATGAGATCCAGATCGTGGCTCGCCCACGACGGTGGCGATCTGCTGCGGCGAGGTCGCCGTCTCGATCGCGAACCCCTCCCCCTTCAGGAGGAGTCGCAGCGCCTGGAGCACGTCCGGTTGATCATCCGCGATGAGAATGCGCGGCGAGAAGCTGGTCACGTAGCTGTCGTGTCGAGGTCCCTCAGCAAGCTGACAACCGCTATCAAGCCGGCTCCAGCACGTCCACCGCAGATCAGAATTTCAGAATTCAACGAAATTCAAAATTCAACATTCAACATCAAAATTTACAACGTCCGCTCCTCCGCCACCCAGCCGTCCCGGAGCTCGATGATGCGGTGACCATAGCGCGCATTCTCCTCCGAGTGGGTCACCTGGATCACCGTCGTCCCCTCCCCGTTCAGCTTCTGGAGCAGTTCCATGATCATCTGCCCCTGGCTGGAGTGGAGGCTTCCGGTCGGCTCGTCGGCGAGGATGATGCGCGGCGCGGCGATGGTCGCGCGCGCGACCGCCACCAGCTGCTGCTGACCTCCGCACAGCTGCGTCGGGTACAGATCCTTCTTCCCCACCATCTGGAACCGGTCGAGCGCTTCCGCGACGATGGCCATCCGCTCCGAACGTCCCACGTCACGATAGGAGAGCGGAATCTCCAGGTTCTCGTAGACGGTGAGATCGTCCAGAAGATGATACTGCTGGAACACGAAGCCGATCATTCGCTTGTTCAGCTCACGCCGGGCCTTCGGCTTCATGGAGTGAACCGCCTCACCCTGCAGATAATACTCACCGGTCCACTCGCCGTCGAACATCGCGAGTATGTTGAGCAGAGTGGACTTGCCCGCGCCGGACGGACCCATGATGCTCACGAACTCGCCAGCCTGAATGTCCAGGTTGATGTGACTGAGCACGTTGGTGCGCCCGGCCCGCGTCTCGTAGTGCTTCCCGAGGTCGCGGACCGAGATCACCGTCCGTGCGGCAGGGCCTGCATCCCCGGCCAGTGCGGAATTGGTCATCGGATCGAAGGAAAATGAAGCACACATGTGGTGGCGCGTAGCTCACCGCGGATCAGCAATACCGATTACCGAACTCGAACCAGTGACCAGTAACCAGCAACCAGCAACCGCCCTACTCCTGCCGCAGCGCGGTCATCGGATCCACCCTCGTCGCGCGCCGGGCGGGGAGGTACGCCGCCGCCAGAGCCACCGTGGCGAGCACGAGGGAGACGACCAGGAAGTTCATCGGCTCGGTCGCGCTGACGCCGAAGAGCAGATCTTCCAGCGCGCCGGTCGCGAAGCTTGCGGCGGCCACGCCGATCAGGAGGCCGATGGCGACCGGCACCACGCTCTGCCGCGTGATCAACGCGAGTACGTGGCTGGTCGGCGCCCCCAGCGCGAGGCGCACTCCGATCTCGCGGGTGCGGCGGCGCGCGTTGTAGGAGATCACACCGTAGATCCCGACGCCGGTGAGGACGAGCGCGATCGCCGCGAAGACGGTGAGCAGCGTGCCGATGAAGCGTTCCTGTGCCAGCGAGAGACCCACCATCGCGGCGAGCGGCTGGATCTCGGGGTGCGGCAGCCGCGGCTCCACCGCGTGCAGGGCGTCGGGGAGCGCGCGGGCGACGGCGGCTGGCCGTGAGGTCTGCACGAGGAGAGACGGCATGCCCGCGAGCATATCCGGCATCTGCGCCTGCGGCAGGTACACCATGCGCGGTGCATCCTGCCGGAGCCCCATTGCCCGCGTGTCCGCCACGACGCCGACGATCTCGCGTGCTGGATCCTCGAGGCCCGGTACGGTAAAGCCCGCAGTGGCGCCGATGCGGATTCGCTGGCCGATCGGGTTCTCACCGGGGAAGTGGTGCCGGGCCGTCGCCTCGTTGATCAGGATCACCCCGGGTGCGCCCGCGCGATCCGCGGTGGTGAAGGCGCGGCCGGAGCGGATCGCGATCCCCAGCTCAGGAGGCCCGCGCCGCTGAGCAGGACCACGGCCAGTGCCGCCTGGGTGATCACCAGCGCCGAGCGGAGGCGTCCCACCCCCGGCGCGCTGCCGGCCGAGCGGGTGCCGTCGCGAAGCCCCGCGGCCACCCCGCTCCGTGAGGCGGGGATCCCCGCGGCGAGCCCGAAAACGATGCCGGTGGCGGTCGCCACCGCCAGGGTGAAGAGCAGCACGCGCAGATCCAGCCCGATCTCATCCTGTCGCGGGAGCGGGGTGGGGGAGAGGGCGAGCATCGCCTCCACCGCCCATGCGGCGAACACGATCCCCAGCGCACCCGCCAGCACGGCGAGCACCAGGCTCTCCGCGAGAAGCTGCCGAACGATCCTGCCGCGGCCGGCGCCGATCGCGAGTCGCACGTTGATCTCGCGCTGCCGTTCCGTGGCGCGCGCCAGCAGCAGGTTCGCCACGTTGGCGCAGGCGATCAGCAGCACGAACCCGATCGCTGCCAGCAGGAGCCAGAGCATCCCGCCGAGTTCGCCCACATAGATCTCCCCGAACGGTACCAGCCGCATGCGCTCGCGATCGTTGCCCACCAGCGGAGGGTACGCCTCGCGGAAGGAGGACAGCACCCGGTCGAGGTCCGCCTGCGCCTGCTCGGGGGTGATCCCCGGCCGCAGGCGCGCGAGCGCGATGGTGTTGTGACCGAGATCCTCCGGATCGGGCGACAGCGTCATCGGCCGGAGCACACCCGAATGCTCCGGTGCCTGCGGCAGACGGAACCCGGCTGGCATCACACCCACCACGGTGTGCGTCACACCGTTCAACTCGATCTCGCGCCCCACAGCGTCGGGCGCGGCGGCGAAGTGCGATCGCCACACCTCGTCGCTGATCACGGCCAGCGGAAGTCGCGGGGTCCGGTGCTCGTCGCCCGAGAATGCCCGTCCGACTCGCGGCTGCACGCCGATGACCCGGAAGAAGTCGTCGGATACGTCCATCCCGCGAACCAGCGCGCCCGTTTCGGGCGAGCTCTCCGCCGCGAAGGTCCGCCAGGTCGCGATCCCCTCGAAAGCGCGGGAGTTCTCACGCCAGAACTCGAACTTGGTCTGGGTGAGCGTCGGACCGCCACCCGAACCCCAGTCCCAGCCCAGGTGCGTCAGCCGCTCCGCGGACGGGAGCGGGAGCGGGCGCAGCACCACGGCGTCCAGCACGGAGAAGATCGCCGAATTCGCGCCGATCCCCAGCGCCAGTGTGAGCAGGGCGGTGGTGGTGAAGCCGGGGCTCCGCCGCAGGGCGCGCAAGGCGAACCGGATGTCGCTCCGGATGCTGTCCATGGCTCGAACGGAAATTCGATGGAGAAACTCCGGCTCGCCGCGCAGTGCGCGCCGGGACCCGTGCACCCTTTCCAGAGGAAATACCCGCGCCACCGCGAGCGTGTGTTGCAAGTCGCTGTCGACAAATCAGTTGAGGTGGGTCGGCCCACCCCACCGCCAGGTCCCGGATGGTCGCTTCCGGGACGCTCTCGTCCCGAAATCGAACACTTCCTTCCCGGCGCGCGCAGCGACCTCCCCCACGGCCACGATCAGAACCGCGACCGGGGGAATCCCGGGTGAGCCTCGCCTCGCGGTGCGCACCGGTGTGGATGCCCCTGCCAGAAGAACATCCATGACGTCACTCGTCCCGCAGAGCGACCATCGGATCGACGCGCGTGGCGCGGCGTGCGGGGATGTAGGAGGCGAGCGCGGCGA
Organism: uncultured Gemmatimonadales bacterium; assembly: GCA_963793235.1. Lineage (GTDB taxonomy): Bacteria > Gemmatimonadota > Gemmatimonadetes > Longimicrobiales > Longimicrobiaceae > CAWBZF01. The sequence goes on along the minus strand of CAWBZF010000002.1, from coordinate 1,715,138 downwards.
CGGCGGCGAGGGCGAGCGGGACGACGGCGAAGGTGGCGGGATCCACCGGTCTCACACCGAACAGCTGCGACGAGAGCACGCGGGTGAGGAGGAACGCTCCCAGCAGTCCGATTCCGATTCCCGAGAGGGCGAGCAGCAGCCCGCGGCGCATCACCAGGATCAGGATCCCGCGGGTCTCCGCGCCGAGGGCGATCCGTACCCCCATCTCCTGCGCACGGCGGCTCACGTCGAAGGCGATCACGCCGTAGATGCCGAGGGACGCGAGCAGCAGCGCGATGCCGGCGAACAGCCCCAGCAGCGACATGGAGAGGCGTCGTTCGCCGGATGCCTCGTCGAGCATCGCCCGGAGCGTCCCGACGTCCGCGATCGGCTGCTCCGGATCCAGGGCGCGAATGGTGGAGCGGACCGACGGGACCAGCGCGAGCGGGTCGCCGGCGGTGCGGATCGCATACGTCATGAAGCCGTCGCGCACCTGCCGGTGCGGCCGGTACAGCTGCACACGGCGATCGCCATCCAGCGACTCCACCAGCGTGTGCCCCACCACGCCGACAACCTCGATCCAGATCGGGTTCCCCTCCTCATCCAGGAGGTACGCAAGCCGCTGACCGATCGGCTCCTGATCGGGCCAGTACCTGCGCACCATCTCCTGATCCACGATTGCCACCGGCTGCGCGTCGGCGTGATCCGCAGCGGTGAAGCCGCGCCCGCGAATCAGGGGGATCTGCAGCGTGGAGTGGAAGTTCTCGTCCACCACGCGGAAGTCGCCCCAGGGGAGAGGCACGGAGCCGTCGATCGGCAGCCCCTCGATGCCGAAGCTGCGGGTGCTCATCCCGGCGGTGAACGGGAGCTTGGATGCGCGGCCGACGCTGATGGCACCCGGCAGCGCGTTCAACCGCTCGTCGAGCTCCAGGTGGAAGGCGAGCCTCTTCTCCGGGGTGTCGTAGCGGGTGGCGGGGATAGGCACCTGGAAGGTGAGCACCCCATCCGGCTGGAAGCCGGGATCCACGCGCTGGAGTGAGCTGAAGCTGCGGATCAGGAGGCCGGCACCGATCAGCAGCGTCAGCGCGAGCGCCACCTGCCCCACCACCAGCGCGCGTCGCACCGTCTGTCCAGCCCGGTCGCCCGAGCCGCCACCGCTGCGGCCGCCCTCCCGGAGCGTGGTCTGAAGGTCGGTACCGGCGAGCTGCAGTGCCGGCGCGAAACCGAAGAGGATCCCGGTGACGACCGCGAGCAGGGCGGTGAAGCCGAGCACCGCGCCGTCCACCCGGATGTCGTCGACGCGTGCGAGGTCCAGCGGGTTCGTCGCTCGGATCGTGGTGAGACCGAGCTCGGCCAGCAGCAGCCCGAGCGCGCCGCCCAGGAGGGCGAGAATCACTCCCTCCATCAGCAGCTGCAGCAGGATGTGCCGCCGCCCGGCGCCGAGCGCTCCGCGAATCGCGATCTCCTTGCGCCGCGCGGAGGCGCGGGCGAGCAGCAGGTTCGCCACATTGGCGCAGGCGATCAGCAGCACGAAGGCGACCGCCCCGAGCAGCACCAGCAGGGCAGGCCGGATCTCGCCCGTCGCCAGCTGGTCGAAGGTGCGGACCCGGAGCGTCCAGTCGTCCGGATAGGCGCCGGGGTTCTGCTCCAGGAGCCGTGCCCCGAGCGTTTCCATCTCCCGCTCCGCCTGCAGCAACGTCGTTCCGGGCCGCAACCGGGCGGTGACCGAGAGGAACTCGTTGCCGCGGTTCGCCAGCTGCCCCGGCGTGACCACCAGCGGCCTCCAGAGCTGCGACTGCGGATTGAAGAAGCCACGGAAGTCCTCGGGCATCACCCCGACGATTTCGTACGGCCGACCGTCCAGCATCAGCTGGCTGCCGATCACGGACGGATCCGCACCGAGCCGCCGCCAGAGCCCGTGGCTGAGGACCACCACGCTGGCCTCCGACTCCACATCCGCCGGGAGGAGGGTTCGGCCGAGCGCCGCCGGCACTCCATAGGTGGGGAAGAAGTACTCGCTCACCTGGTTGCCGAACAGCTGCTCCGGCTCACCCTCACCGGTCAGGTTCACCACCCAGCCGCTCTCGGCGCCGATCGCCTCGAAGGCGCCGGCGACCTCGCCGACGTCGCGAAAGGTGCCGGCTGAGAAGCCCGGTTCGAGGCCGTCCAGCGACGGATAGAGGTGCGTCACCGAGACGAGCCGGTCCGGCTCGGGGTAGGGCAGCGGGCGGAGCAGAACGCCGTTGACGATGCTGAAGATCGCGCTGTTGGCCCCGATCCCGAGCGCCAGCGTGAGCAGAACCACGGCCGTAAAGCCCGGGGTCTTCGCGAGCCGGCGCACCGCCTGCCGGGCCTCCGTGATCAGTCGTTCCATGGGTATGCTCCGGCGGCTCGGTGCCGCCTCGTGAACGTTGAAAGAATGAGATCGCACGGCTACTCGTTGCGCAGGGCGGTGGCCGGGTCCACTCGGGTCGCGGCGCGTGCCGGCAGATAACCGGCGGCGGCGGCGACGCTCAGCAGCAGGCACGCGGCACCGATGAAGGCGACGGGGTCGAGCGATCCGACGCCGAACAGGAGGCCGGCGAGGAGCCGGGAGCCGAGCAGTGCGCCGACGAGCCCGATCCCCACACCGAGCAGCGCCAGCGAGAGCGTTCCCCTGACGATCAGGCGGCGGACCTGCACCGGTGCTGCGCCGAGTGCCACGCGCACACCGATCTCCCGCGTCCGCTGCGTTACCAGGAAAGACATCACTCCGTAGATGCCGACGGCCGCGAGCGTGAGCGCCACCAGGGCGAAGAGGGTGAGCAGACGCGTGTAGAACCGTGGCTGCGCGACGGCGGACGAGACCAGCTGGTCGCCGGTGGTGATCCGCTGGACCGGGAGTCCCGGGTCGAGCGCCGAGACCTCGCGACGGAAGGCGCCGGCGAGCGCCATGGGATCGCCGGACGTACGTGCCATCACGTCGAAGGTGCGCGTCGTGAACTGCGCCAACGGCACGTACATGGCCGGCCGGGTCCCGTCCGCCGGCGACCCCTGCGGGAGGTCCCCGACCACACCCACGATCTCCATCCACTCCTCGCCACCCAGCGATATGCGGCGCCCGACCGGATCCTCGCCCGGAAAGTAGCGGCGGACGAACGCGTCGTTGACCACCACTACCTCCGGCGCCCCGTCGCTGTCGCGCGCGTCGGTCAACCGGCCGGAGCGCAGCGGAACGCCGAGCGTCGGGAAGCCGGGATCCACCGCGCTGAGCTGCTGAAAGCTACGGAGGAGCAGGGCGGCACCCACCAGGAGCATCAGCGCCAGCGCAATCTCGGCGACGATCAGAGTGCGGCGCAGCCGGTTCGCTGAACTGCCGGCCGTGCCCCCACGACCACTCCCCCGGATGGCACCGGCCAGCTCCGTACGGGTCGCCTGGGCGGCCGGGAGGAGCCCGAACAGGATCCCCGTACCGACGGCGATCGCGAAGGTGACGGCGACCACGATCTCGCTCACGCGAACCTCGTCGAGTCGGGGGATCCCGTCCGGCCGTGCGGCCACCAGCGCCTGGGTGCCGAGAACCGCCAGCGCCAGCCCGGCGGCCCCTCCCAGCGCCCCGAGAATCACGCTCTCCGTCAGGAGCTGCCGAACCAGCCGCCCGCGACCGGCCCCCAGAGCGGTGCGCACCGCGATCTCACCCTCCCGCGCCGCCGCGCGCGCCAGGAGCAGGTTCGCGACGTTGACGCAGGCGATCAGCAGTACGAGACCGACCGCCCCCAGCAGGATCATGAGGGGACGGCGGGCGCTCCCGAGAAGGTGCTCGCGCAGGGGGAGTGCGGCGAGCGAGATGTTGGCGCTGAAGGTCTCCGGAAACTCGATCCGCAGCCGCTCCGTGAGGGCGCGCAGCTCGGCAGCCGCCGCCGGTGCCTGCACTCCCGGCGCGAGCCGGCCGACCACGGTCAGGAACTCGCCGCGCCGACCCTGTGCGGTCGTGGAGTTGAACCTGTCGTCGTACACCATCGGGTAGTAGACCTCCCGGGCCCCGGGGAAGCCCACTTCCGGCGGGAGCACACCCATCCACTACGCGCGTGATGCCGTTCAGGACGAGCGAGCGGCCGATCACACCCGGATCTGAGCCGTGATGCAGCCGCCAGTAGGCGTGCGAGAGCACCGCCACCCCATCGCTGCCCGCGCGGTTCTCCTCCGGCCTGAAGGTGCGACCGATCGGTGGTGAAACACCGAGAACTTCGAAGAACCGTTCGCTGACACTGGCTGTTTCGACCGGGATCGGCTCCCCGTCCCCGGTGAGCGCCTGACGTCCGGCATTCACGGCCGCGACACCCGAAAACGAACCGGCGTCGTCGTGGATGCTCATGAAGTCCGGCGGCGAGAGCGGGTAAAGCGTTTCGTCGTCGGGATACTGCGTGTAGAGCAGTATCAGGCGGTCGGTCGCGTCGAACGGGAGGGGCCGGAGCAGCACCCCGTGCACCACGCTGAAGATCGCGCTGTTGGCACCGATCCCCAGCGCCAGCGTCAGCACCGCGACCGCGGTGAACCCGGGGGAGCGGATCAGGCGCCGGAATGCGTATCGGATGTCGTGGATCAGCGTATCCATGTTGGATTCAGTCAGCGCGCAGGGCGATCATCGGGTCGGTCCGCGCGGCGCGGCGCGCGGGGAGATAGCTGGCCAGCAACGCGACGGTCGCCAGCAGGAGCGCCACGGCCAGGTAGGCCGCCGGGTCCGTGGTCCGCACTCCGAACAGCAGGCCGGCGAGGAGTCTTGTCAGGAAGAGAGCGGCGATCAGTCCAGCGACCAGCCCGATGCCGGCGAGCACCGCCCCCTGCCGAACCACCATCGCGGTCACGTCGCTCGACTGTGCGCCCAGCGCGGTGCGAACGCCGATCTCGTGGGTCCGCTGCGTCACCGCGTACGAGACCACACCGTACAGGCCGACCGCGGCGAGCAGGAGGGCGGCGCCGCCAAACACGCCGAACAGAATGAGACTGAACCGCCTCTGGGCCACCCCGCTCGCGGTGATCTCGTCGAGGGTGCGCAGGCGCACGGGGAGCTCCGGCGCGATCTCCCGGAACGCCGAGCGCACCGCCGGGAGCATTCGCCGCACGTCGCCCGGCGTGTGAATCACGATCTCCATCTGGGATGCCGGTGGGATCCGCTGCCGGGCGTTCGCATAGAAGGTGGGCTGGATCTCGCCATCGAAGCCGCCCTCGCGCACGTCGGCCACCACGCCGACCACCGTGAAGGCGCGCAGGTCTCCGTCCATGTTGCCGAACTGCACCAGTCGGCCGATCGGGTCCATGCCGGGCCAGGTGGCGCTCGCGAGTGACTCACTGACCACCGCCACGTGCGGCGCATCCAGCCGGTCCCGCTCGTCGAAGGTGCGGCCGCGCACCACGCGGATCCCCATCGACGCGAAGTATCGATCGGTGGCGATCCGGAACTCGGCGGCGCCCACGCGCGCCGGGTCCCGCGCCAGCGCCTCGAAATCTTCGAAGCCGGCGACCTCGTCCGGACGCTCCAGGAGCAGGAACGAGCCGCTGGAATAGCCGCCGTAGAAGGGGAGCCCGTTGACGCCCCCGACCTCCGCGACGCCCGGGATCGCGGAGAGCCGCTCCATCAGCGCGCCGCGGAACAGATCCTGTCTCGCCGCCTCCGCCTCGTCCTGCGGCCAGTCCAGGTTCAGGCTCAGCACCGCCGCTCCGGAGGTGCGAAAACCGGGATCGACGGAGAGGAGCGCGAAGAAGCTGCGGCCGAGCAACGCCGCGCCGACCAGGAGGATCACCGTGAGGGCGACCTGTGAGGTGACCAGAAGGGCGCGCGCACGGCCGGTGGAGCCGCCTCCGCCAGAGCGCCGCTCGGAAAGTGCCTGCCGCAGCCCTCCCGCCACTCCGCGCGCCCCGATGGTCAGCCCCAGCAGAAGGGCGGTGGCGATGGCACCCGCCAGGATGACGGTCAGCACCACCCCGTCGATGCGGATGTCGGCGCTTCGCGGGAGACCGGCCGGCGCGATCACCCGCAGCAGCTCCACTCCCCAGGCGGCGAGGACGATGCCGAGCACCGCGGCGGCGAGCGCGAGCAGCATCGTCTCGGTCACCGCGCTCCGCACCAGCCGTCCCCGTCCCGCGCCCAGCGCCAGCCGGACCGCGAACTCACGTCGCCGGCTTGCGGCGCGCGTCAGCAGCAGGTTCGCCACGTTGGCGGCGGCGATCAGGAAGAGCAGGGCGGCGGCGCCGAGCAGGATCAGCAGCGCCGGTCGTACCGAGCCGACGATCCGGTCCCGGAGCGGGGTGACGGCGACGTCGTGCATCCAGGTGTCGTCTCCATGAAGGGCCCTCACGTCCCTCGCGATGGCGCTGAGCTCTCCCCTCGCCGTCTCCAGGCGAACCCCATCCGCCAGACGCGCGATCGCGCGCCAGTTGTGGGCGGTGCGACGCTGCGTCTCACCGGTCACTTCGCGAGCCAGGAGGAGGTCGGCCTGGGCGAAGCCGTCGAGTCGCGGCGGAAGCACGCCCACCACCGCGTACGAAGAACCTCCGAAGGTGAGCGACGCGTTGGCCGGGTCGGGCCTCGCCCCGAGGTGACGCTCCCAGAAGCCGTGGCTCACCACCACCGCGGGTCGGCCGCCCGGTACCAGCTCCTCCGGCACGAAGGTACGACCCACCGCCGGCGCGACCCCGAGCACGTCGAAGTACCCGTCGGAGACCTCCACCATGGTGGCACGCGTGGGCTCCGTGCCGCCGAGCACCGACACCGTCGCCTGCATGCTGATCATCGCCATCGCCGAGAACGAGCGGCTCCGCTCGCGCAGGTCCACGAAGTTCGGCTCCGACAGGTTGCCGGCCGCACCATCCTCACCCACCTGCCTGAGCTCCACGATCCGGTCGGGCTCGGGGAACGGGAGTGGCCGCAGCAGCACCCCGTAGACGACACTGAAGAGCGCGGCGGTCGCCGCGATTCCCAGCGCCAGCGTCAGCAGGGCGGCGGCGGTGAAGCCGGGCGTTCGCAGCAGTGAGCGCGTCGCCAGTCGGATCGAGGTGAGCATGGTTCCCACGTTGGGAGATGTGGTGATGTCGTGACCGCACGCACTTCGCGGCCGTTCCGGCAATGCGTCAGGAGTTCGGGGTGCGAGGGCGATCGGCGCCTCGCTCCCCTGAACCCGCCTACTCGCTCTGCAGCGCCGTCATCGGCTGCACCCGGGTGGCACGTCGCGCCGGCAGGTAAGCCGCCACCATGGCCACCGTGCAGAGCAGCACGGGAACGAGCAGGAAGGTGAGTGGATCACGGTGCGAGACCTCGTGGAGCAGCGATATCATCACCCGCGTCAGCAGCAACGCCGCGAGGGTGCCGAGCAGCACGCCGCTGCCCACCAGCCGCATCCCGGAGCCGAGCACCATCCGCAGCACGTCCTCACCCCGCGCTCCGAGCGCCATCCGCACCCCGATTTCCCGTGTGCGCTGACCCACCGAGTAGGCCAGCACCCCGTAGATGCCGAGCGCCGCCAGTACCAGGGCGATGCCCCCGAAGATGGTGAACAGGATGGTGAAGAACCGGTCCCGCGCGACGGACTCGGCCAGGACCTGCGCGAGCGGGGCGATGGAGCGGATCGGCTGGTTGCCGTCCAGGGCCAGGATCTCCGCCCGGACCGGCCGCGCCAGCTCCCGCGCATCGCCCGCGGTGCGGATCACGTAGGCGGTGGCGCTCCGCGGCGCCTGGAACTGCGACATGTAGATGGCGGGCAGCGGCTCCTGGGAGAGTTCCAGCTGACGAACGTCTCCCACCACCCCGACCACCATCGCCTCGGAGCCCCAGGGCCCCTGCGTCCGCTGCCCGATCGGATCCTCACCGGGCCAGAGCCGCGCCGCCATCGATTCGCTGACCACGATCGGCGGTACCTCTTCCTGCGGCTGGGCATCGAACAGCGAACCCCGGTGAAGCGGGATTCCCATGGCGGCGAAGTAGCCCGGGCTCACGAAGCGCGCGTCGGTCCGGACCGCCCGCTCGCTCCCGTCGGCGCCGGTGACGGTGAACTCGAACGGCTCGCCCTCCCCCGCGATCGGAAGTCGGTTGATGGTTCCCACCGCCTCCACGCCCGGCAGTGCCGAGAGTCGCTCCTCCAGCTCCTCCTTGCGGCCGATCAGGACCGCGTTCGCTTCCGCGCCCCCCAGCTGCGGTGGAGTGGAGATGCTCAGTTCGATGGTCAGTATCCGGTCCACCGCGAAGCCCGGATCCACGGCACGGAGGGCGAGAAAGCTGCGCGCCATGAGACCCGCGCCGATGACCAGCATCACCGCGAGCATCACCTCGGTGACCACCAGGGCGCTGCGCAGGCGCGCGCCGGGGGTACCCACGCTCCCCCGACCCCCGCGCAGCCCGCGCTGCGGGTTCGCGCCGGCCACGCGCAGCGCCGGCAACAACCCGAAGAGCAGCGAAGTGAGCACCGCCACGACCATCCCGAAGCCCACCACGCGAAGGTCCATGCTCACCTCCTCCGCCCGCGGGAGCGTGTCGGCGCTCAGCCGGAGCATCAGCTCCACCGCCCAGGCGGCGATCACCAGCCCCAGCGCGCCTCCGATCATCGAGAGCACCAGCGCCTCCGTGGAGAGCTGGCGCACGATGCGCCACCGCCCGGCTCCGAGTGCCGACCGCACGGCGATCTCCCGCGAGCGGCCGGCGGCACGCGCCATCACCAGGTTTGCCAGGTTCGCGCACCCGATCAGCAGGACGAACCCGGCCACCCCAAGCACCACCAGGAGCGTACGGTCCACGTTCCCCGTCGTCACCTCGCGAAGTGGGATCACCGTGACCGCGCCCCAGTCGGTGTTGCTGGACGGGTTTTCAGCCGCCAGACGGGTCGCGATCGCCGTCAGATCGGCCTGCGCCTGCTGCGGAGTGGCATCGCTCGTCAGCCGCGCCACACCCTCCAGGTACCGGTTGCCGCGTATCTGAGGCCCGTGCGAGTCCTCCGTGATCAGCGACTGCGGCATCCAGACGTCAGTGGTGCTGAGCGGGAAACGGAGCTCGGTCGGCGCCACGCCCACGATGGTCATCGGCTCCCCGTTCACCATGATCACGCCGCCCACCACGTCGTCACGCGCGCCGTAGCGGGTGCGCCAGAGGGTTTCGGAGATCACCGCCACCCGCGCTTCCTGCTGGTGGTCCTCGACATCCAGCTCGCGGCCCAGGCGCATCGCCGCGCCCATCACCGGGAAGAAATCGTCGGTCACGTACGCCGAGCGGACCTCGATCGGCTCGCCGTCCCCGCTCACCCGCGAGCTCCCGCTCCAGTAGGCGGCGATCCCCGCGAAGGAGCGGGACTGCTCGCGCCAGTCGGCGAAGTCCACCGGCGAGATCTCCGACCGCGTGAGCCCGCGCTCGGGGCTGGCCTGATAGATCCTGACCAGCGCCTCCGGCTGCGGGTACGGCAGCGGCCGCAGCAGCACACCGTTGACGATCGTGAAGATGGCGGCGGTCGCCCCGATCCCCAGCGCCAGGGTGAGCAGCGCAACCACGGCGTAGCCGGGGGTACGGGCCAGCGTCCGAAGCGAGTAGCGGATGTCGGCGAGCAGCGAGTTCATGGTCGGGTACAGGGCAGCGGATCGGGAAGCAGGAGCGCCGGAGCGGAAAGGAGAGTTCCCGGCGACGGGAAGCGGAGGCCGCCGCGGGCGTCCCGCGGAGAGGAGGAGGCCCGACGGGGCCCCGGCGCCGCCGGTCCCCATCGAAGGCTCAACCCGGCGTCACCCCATGTCGAAGCCGTGCTCTTCCAGCTCCGCCGCCATCTGCGCGGCGCGTGGGCCGGTCACGTCCTCCACGATCTGACCGTCGAACAGGTGAATCGAGCGTTCCGCGTACTCCTCGTACCGCGGATCGTGCGTCACCATCACGATCGTGCTCCCGTTGCGGTGCAGCTCACGGAGCAGGTCCATCACCGCCTCGCCATTGGTGGAGTCGAGGTTGCCGGTGGGCTCGTCCGCAAGCAGCACGCTGGGCGAGCCGGCGATCGCACGCGCCACCGCCACCCGCTGCTGCTGACCGCCCGAGAGCTGCGCGGGGTAGTGACCGGTGCGGTGCGCCATCCCCACCCGCTCCAGCGCCGCCTGCACACGCTCCTTCCGCTCTCCACCCGCCATGTTCCGGTAGGTCAGCGGGAGCTCCACGTTCTCGTAGACGGTGAGATCGCCGATCAGGTTGAACGCCTGGAAGATGAACCCGATCTCCCGGTTGCGGATCTGGGCGCGCTGCGAGGCGTTAAGCTTCGCCACCGGCTCGCCCACCAGCCGGTACTCCCCCGAGGTGGGCGAGTCCAGCAGCCCCAGGATCGACAGCAGCGTCGTCTTCCCACACCCCGACGGTCCGGCGATCGCCACGAACTCACCCTCCCGGATCTGCAGGTGCACGTTGTTCAGGGCGTGCGTCTCCACGTCCTCGGTGTAGAAGACCTTGCTGACGCCATCGAGCAGAATGAGCGGCTGGGACATCGGTATCCGGTTGTTGGGCGTGGATGGACGGATGGAGATCAGGCACGGTGAACGACAGCTATGTTCAATGTTGAATGTTGAATGTTGAATGACCTCGGTCCCCGCCGTGTCGCTGGAGGGCCGTGGAAGCGAGGAGACGCCGGCCGCGGGCCACCATTGACCATTCAGAATTCACCATTCAACCTTCTCACCTCAGCCTCACCCTCTCATGCGCGTCCCACTGCGACATGTCGGAGAGGATGATGATGTCTCCCTCGCTGAGACCATTGACGATCTCGATGGTGTTCACCGAGCTGCGGCCGAGGCGGGCGTTGACGCGGCGGGCCGCGGCGCCGCCCGGCTCCAGGCGGAAGAGGCCGACGGTGCTCTCGGCCTGGCCGTACGCGGGGCGGCCGGCGTGGAGGACGTTCTCCAGGCGCTCGATCTCGATGGTGCCGTCGACACTCAGGTCGGGGCGGGCGCCGCGTGGCAGTTCGCCCTCCAGCGCCACGTCCACGGTCACGGTACCGTTCTGCACGGCAGGGTCGATGCGCACCACGCGACCGGGTACGATCCCGTTGCGCGTGTCGATGTTGGCGCGCTGCCCGACGGCGACGTCGCGCGCCTGTGTCTCGGGGATCCGCAGCTCGGCGCGAAGACGGCCTGGCTGCACCACCACCGCGAGGCGCGTCCCCGGGTTCACCCACTCGCCCTCCTGGAGAGGGAGTTCGCGGAGCACCCCGTGCGCGCCGGCGGTCACCGTCAGCGACTGCACGTACGCGTTCTGGAAGGAGGAGAGGCTGCGCACGCGCTGCACCTCGCTGCCCTGCGAGGCGAGCTGCGCCTGCATCGACTCCTCGATGAAGCGGAGTCGCTGCTGCTCGATATCCAGCCGGGTGCGAAGCTCCTCCGCGGTGTCCTCGGAGCGACGCAGGTCCAGCTGCGGGATCAGGCCGCGCTCGGCCATCTGTCGGTTGGCGTTCACCTGCCGCTCCGCCTCCCGATGCTGCGAGCGCACCGTGGCCACCGCCGCTTCCTGCGTGAGCCGCTGGTTCTCGAGCGTCGCGCGAAGGTTCGCGAGGTTCGCCTCAGAGCCGGCCACCTGACGCTGCGCCTCCATCGACTGCAGCTGCACGTCCGGGTTGCTGAGCAGCAGCAGTTCGGTCTCCGGCGTCACCTCGGTGCCGGGCTGAACCAGAACGCGCTCGACCCGCCCGGCGGTTACCGCCGAGATGAAGCGGATCTGCTCGGGCACCAGCGTGCCGGGACCGCGCACCTGCCGCACCATCGTCCCCCGCTTCACGGTGTCCGTCCAGATCCCCGCTCGGTCCACGCTGGGCGCGGCGGGTTCGATGCGCGCGACGGCGACCGTGGTCACCAGCACGATCAGCAGCCCGGCTCCATAGAGGGCGTACTTTCGGGTCTTCGGCCGGCTCGGTCTCGGGATGTCCATGACTGCCCTTCTATCGTTGCATGAATGTTCTCGCGCCGGGGCGCGACTCGTTCATCTGCCTGCTCGATGCCGCCGTTCCGGGTGCGGAACCGGCAGCGGGCCAGGTGCGGTCAGAAGCCGCGGCTGGCCATCGTCTCGCTCAGGTCCGCCACACGCCGCTCCAGCCGCGCGAAGCGGACGTTCGCATGATCCTCCCAGCTGCGAGCGAGCTGCGCGGTACGGAACCGTGCGATCGCATCGAGCAGCGGAACCAGCGCGAAACGCACCGAGAGGGCGACCAGCGGCACCATCAGGACGGCTCCAGCCATCCACAGCCCGATGATCGTGTACAGGTCCAGGTTGATCCCCGCCACTGAGCCCTCCGTGAGTTGTTCGGGTACCGCGTCGTGCCGGCGAGGAGCGCCGGCGTGCCCGTTTCCAGGGAAAGATCGGTGCCGCGTGGGCCGTGGCTCGCAAGACCTTGGGACAGGTGGGTTTGGGCGCTGTCCCGGTGACCCCGTCCGGGGCGCGCCGTGTTCGGGTCTGGGATTCATCGTCCCGGAAGCGGACACCGCGACACCCACTGCTTCACCCTCTTCCATCACCGGCCGCGCCGCCTCTCCGGAGCCGACCGCCACCGCTTGACACTGCCGTCCACCCCCATTACCTTATACGTCCTTCTCGCGGGGTGGAGCAGCCTGGTAGCTCGTCGGGCTCATAACCCGAAGGTCGCGGGTTCGAATCCCGCCCCCGCTATGTGGCGCTGTACGGCGCGAGCCGTGCACGCGGACGGATCCGTGTCGGACCCCGCCGCCGAAGCCGGGCGGTTTTTTGTTGGGGAACGACGCTCAGATGTCCCGTAGGTCAGTGGTCGGCCAGGTAGCTCAGTTGGTAGAGCATACGACTGAAAATCGTAGTGTCGGGGGTTCGACTCCCTCCCTGGCCATGGGCATACGGCAGTAGCTCAATTGGTAGAGCACCGGTCTCCAAAACCGGCGGTTGGGGGTTCGATTCCCTCCTGCCGTGCTTCAGGAAGAGCACGCGCCCCGTTCGTCTAGTGGCCTAGGACATCGCCCTCTCACGGCGAAAACAGGGGTTCGATTCCCCTACGGGGTACTGGGGTTGTTGGTTACTGGTTGTTGAGTGATCTGTTGCCGGTTGGTGGTGCGACGGTGCTCGCGTAGCTCAGCCGGTAGAGCACTTCCTTGGTAAGGAAGAGGTCACGGGTTCGAGTCCCGTCGCGGGCTCTTGAGGCAGGAGTGGGCTCCCATCGTCTAACGGTCAGGACGCCACTCTTTCAAGGTGGAGACCGGGGTTCGATTCCCCGTGGGAGCGCTGGCGGGACGCTGCGCTTGCTCAGGGCGGCGGGTAGCGGAGCTTTGGGCGATTACGCAGCGGATTCGGTTTACTTTGCGGGCATAGCTCAGTTCTGCGCGTGCTCAGGGCGGCGGGTCGTGGAGCTTCGAGAGATTGTGGTGGCGCAGCGGATTCGGTTTACTTTGCGGGCATAGCTCAGTTCTTCGCACGCTGCGCGTGCTCAGGGCGGCGGGTCGTGGAGCTTCGAGAGATTGTGGTGGCGCAGCGGATTCGGTTTACTTTGCGGGCATAGCTCAGTTCTTCGCACGCTGCGCGTGCTCAGGGCGGCGGGTCGTGGAGCTTCGAGAGATTGTGGTGGCGCAGCGGATTCGGTTTACTTTGCGGGCATAGCTCAGTTGGTAGAGCGCAACCTTGCCAAGGTTGAGGTCGCCGGTTCGAGCCCGGTTGCCCGCTCTGGATGGTGACGGCCGCCTCCCGTAGGCGGCGGGGAACCACTCCCGGGTTCACGGTTACCACGCCGGGACCGCGGTGCGTTGGTAAAAGGGGCCGTAGCTCAGTCGGTTAGAGTGCCGGACTGTCACTCCGGAGGTCGCGGGTTCGAGTCCCGTCGGCCCCGCTCGATAGAAGGTCTGCAGCTGATTTGACAACCCGGGTGTGTGCCACGTGATCGCGATCTTCGGATCCGTGTGGAATGGACGAACTCCGGGGCCGTAGCTCAGTTGGGAGAGCGCTTGAATGGCATTCAAGAGGTCAGGGGTTCGATTCCCCTCGGCTCCATCCGCGCACGGGGTTCGGGCGCGGGATGAGGAATGTTGAACTGTGAATGTTGAATGGGCGGTTAGCTCAGTTGGTTAGAGCGCTACGTTGACATCGTAGAGGTCACAAGTTCGAGTCTTGTACCGCCCACTGCGCGCACGGAGCGCGCAAAGCTGACTCGTTGAAGCTCTCGATGTTGAATTGGAAGTCGCGGTTCATTCGACATTCAACATCTGAGAATTCAACATTGTAGTTTCGGGGCCGTAGCTCAGATGGGAGAGCGCTGCAATCGCACTGCAGAGGTCAGGGGTTCGATTCCCCTCGGCTCCACTCGATGTCCCCGGCGGCCGGCCGGGTTCGCCACCGTAGCTCAGTGGTAGAGCACTCGATTCGTAATCGAGCGGTCGTCGGTTCAATCCCGACCGGTGGCTCTGGCCCGAATGGCCGGATCTGGTTAGATTCGAAGATGAGGTTTCAGCGGTGTGAATCCCGAAAAATGTCGTCCGGAGCGAGCAGTATCATGCGGGAGTAGCTCAGTTGGTAGAGCATCAGCTTCCCAAGCTGAGGGTCGCGGGTTCGAGCCCCGTCTCCCGCTCTGGTCGTTCGGAATGCAGCAACCTCCGGCCCGTGGAGGAATAGACCCCGTAACGGGGAACGGGCACTCGCTGCCCCTTGGTGTAACTGGCAACACGTCTGACTCTGGATCAGAAGAGTCCAGGTTCGAGCCCTGGAGGGGCAATCGCAAACAGGGAAACTGGTTTTTCGTTTTTCGTTGTACGTCAGCCGCGTCCTTCGATCGACGGAGATGCGGCGGTGCGTTTCCGGACGAACGACGCACAACGAGCGACCAGTTGCGTACTGGGGAGGTGGGTGAGTGGCTAAAACCAACGGTTTGCTAAACCGTCGTGCCCAAAAGGCACACGCGGGTTCGAATCCCGCCCTCTCCGCTCCGTCGTGCTGGACCGGTGTCCGAGCGGCTTAAGGAGCACGATTGGAAATCGTGTGGGGTCTAACCGCCCTCGTGGGTTCGAATCCCACCCGGTCCGCTCCGCAGTACTGAACACAGCAGGACAGTCGGAAGTTCGGGACGTGGCTCAGCCCGGTAGAGCACTCGCTTCGGGAGCGAGGGGTCGGCGGTTCAAATCCGCCCGTCCCGACTGATCGCAGTAAACAGGAGGCGTAGTCCTAACTGGTAAGGCACCGCACTCGAAATGCGGCGCGGGCAACCGCATGGGGGTTCGAGTCCCTCCGCCTCCGCTGATCTGGCCCAACGATATACGGCCCCTCGATCCCCTCGGATCGGGGGGCTTTTGCCTGGTACACGAAATGGTACATCGGCCCCGCTCCGACGCGCGGGGGTTTGATCGGTAGAGTCAATCTCGACCTAACGTAGCGGAAGAATGATTCCCAGTTCTGCTCCCAGGTGTGTCACTGGCTGCTCACCGGCGCTGCGGTCGGCCATTCGATGTCGCAGATGAATCCCCGGAGCGAGACTCAGTGTCCCGTTGATGTCGCGTACAACTCCGGCACCAACCTCATAGCCCAAACTCCAGGTAGAGCTGCTCCGATCACCATCATCAATCACCTGAAGTCTCAAGGTGTTCACTCCAGCACCTGTCCATGGCCGCCAAGGTGCCTCTCCCCAGCCGACCTGTATGCCGGCTCCCGCTCCAACCACCATGAAGTGGTCAGCGGGCTCAATCGGGATATGCTCGATGCGGCGTAGCCCGAACCGGTAGCCGTGAAGCCCTCCATATGCAGAGACTTTACTCGTAATGTCGCCACGAAGGACCGCCGCAGCTCCAACACCGACGTGCCCAAGGTTCGACTGTCGACTTGATGAGACAGGCGTTGAAAGTCCTGGCCTGAGCTCAATCACCAGCGGTCTACTCTGAGCGAACGCGGAGGCACCCGTCGACCCGAGGAGTAGCACGATAAAGAGCGCGCTATACAGTATCATATGAGTTCCAAAAAGGGTGGACAGCCAAGATAACGGCAGAAGGACATTGGACTGCAGAAGAGCGTCTTCGTAGCCGGCTTGAATAGCTCAGTCTCGATCGGTGCCTCGGGCTAACCTCGCTCGGAAGGGAGAGACAGGTTTGTCGATACGGTTTCCTGTGAAGGAGGGATGCTGCGACACGGCCATAACCGCTGCATGTTCTCTAAGGGAGACGAAGCAGCAGGTGAATGGGGGGAGATACTGTACGGGGTGAGGCAACCCACGGAGCTCGGAGCATGGATAAGTTTGGCGGGTGAAGGTGGGGCCCGAATGTGAACAGCGAGCCGGAGAGCGCCAACCCCTCGATCCGTTAGCGCCAAAAGTAGTATGATAGTTCCAGCGCGTCAATCAAGATCTTGGTGGTGGGTGGGTGTTCCCTTGCCGAGTGTAGCAGGCGAGGGTCGAGCACATCTCACCCCACTTCACGCTCACCTGACTGGCGGCCTGGGGTGACTACAAACCGTAGGCGTCGCGCGCCTCGCCTGGTAGTCGGTCGTCGTAGGATGCGGGCCTTACGCGTGAAGTAGCGACAGCGGGTTGCCACGACCGCGGAGTCCATCTCAGGGGCACGATCGGACACGCTGTGTTCGCCGTGGCAGCACTGTCCTAACGATGCGCCGATCAAGCGCGTCCGGTTGCTAGGCGAGGTTCAGAGATACCAGAGCGGTTCTGACCTCGGCGCTCCGGCCGGCACGGATTAGATTCGCCGGCGATTGGCCATCAACGAGGGGGATGGGGCGGTGCAGCCATTCGGCGATCCTCTCCTCGCGGATCGACGAATGGGCCATTACTCGAATGAGGTTCCCGACCAGTCATAGCTCGCTGACAAGCACTCGTTCTCGGCCATATCCTGTGTGAACTATCTCTCCGCCCCGCCCCCCCACGTTTCCACCGTCATGCTCGTCAATCTCCTGCTTACCGTACCCTTCTCGGCCTTCCACCGACGGATACCTCCAGCGCCGCGTCAGGTGAGCTCCGCTTCGTCCCTGCGCAGCCGACCAACGAAGCGGCGATAGAGGTCCGGTACGTCCCCGTTGTGCCGACCTCTGACCGCCGCCTCGTGCTACGGGCGCGGTTCCGCAGCGATGGCAATGGGGAGGGAGAGGACTGGCTGAGTTCCGTCTCCGTGGCGGAGCTGCGGCGGAGTCGCGACGGCGCTTACACCGGCAGATTCACGATCCCTCGGGATGCCGTGTTCGGATCGTTCGCCGTGGAGACCCCGGGCGGTGACCGAGTAGAGAAGGATGGCGGCCGCGTCTGGGAGCTGATGGTGCACGATGCAGGCGGGCATCCGCTGCCGCAGGCGCTGGAGCAGCGCGTGAGGCACCGCGGGGGTGACGCGCGGGAGCGGCTTGCCGCGGCGCGCGAGCTCGCGCACCTCTTCCCGGATCATCCGGCGGGCTGGGCGTTGCTCGACCAGGCGGAAGAATCCGCGCTTGGCTACTCCGAATCGCTGCAGGCGGCGCAGCGGAGCCGTGCCGCCGCCATCTCGGCACGGCACCGCCCGCGGGAGGCATGCAGATGGCGGAGCTCATGACGATTGGCTACGGGACGGAGGAGCACGCCTGACCATCTTCGATGCACCCCTGAACGGAGGTGCGCGAGATGTCCCTTCGAGAGGTGGCGATGCTGGAGATCCGGAACGTCCTGCGGCGCCCGGGCCGTGGGGAAAGCAAGACCTCGATCGCGGCGGCGACCAGGCACAGCCGAAGCCCCGTTCGCCGCTGCGAGCAACGGATCCTTCCCCCTACGACATCCTTGTGTCCCGCGGGTTGACGGCGCTTCGTATTCCTGGCGATGCCTGGCCGTGGGCCTCCCATCCACATCGGGACAGCGACCCCCCGTCCGGGAGGCGCCGTTAAGACCCTGAGGGGGACCGAAATGCCTGGAACGGAAGCGATCCGGATTCTCGTGGCGGATGACCACCCGTTGATCCGCCTGGGGCTCCGCTCTCTCGTGGAGGTGGAGCCGGGAATGGAGGTGCTCGCGGAGGCAGCGAACGGAGCGGAGGCTCTTCAGCTTTACCGTGTGCACGAACCGGACGTGGTGCTGATCGACCTCCGCATGCCCGGTGTGGATGGGATCTCCGCGACACGATTGATTCTCAAAGAGTACCCGGACGCGCGGATCATTGCGCTCACCACGTACGACGGCGACGAGGACATCCACCGTGCGCTGTCGGCGGGCGCCCGGGGATACCTCCTCAAGGACATGCTCCGCACCGAGCTTCTGGCCGCCGTCCGCCGGGTCAATGGGGGCGAGCGTTACATCCCCCCGGCTGTGGCATCTCGCCTCGCGGAATACATACCGCACGTCGATCTCACCCCTCGTGAGGTGGAGGTGCTGACGTTGATGGCACAGGGACATAGCAATCGTGAGATTGCGGTCGCGCTTGGTCGGAGCGAGAGCACGATGAAGATCCACGTGAAGAACATCCTGACGAAGTTCAAGGTCAGCGACCGAACGGCGGCGGTCACCACCGCAATCCGGCGCGGTTTTCTGCGACTGGGTTGAGGTGCCGTAAGTCTCCGGCCCTGCCCCTCACCACGCCATGCCGACCCTTGCCGCCCCCTTTCGCCGTGCTCCGCTGACGCTGCTCAGAGTCATTGCGGCGGCGCTGGCGGGGATCGCCCTCCTGCTCGTCGGATCGGGCGAGGCCGGAGCGCAGTCGCTCCCGGGATGGCATCACACCTCGTGGACCCGGGGGACGGCACCTCCGGTAGGCGGGGGGCACTCGCTCGCCCGGAGTCCGGACGGATACCTCTGGCTCGGCGCGTCCGGCGGACTGCTGAGGTTCGATGGCATCCGCTTCGAGTTCTTCGATGGCGCCTCGTCCCTGGCACTTCGGAGTCGCCGGCCCGGGGAGTTCCGGCCGCAGATCGTCGATCGGCAAGGGAATCTCTGGATCGCGCGCCCCGACGGAGCGTTGGTCTCGTACCGGGACGGAGTGTTCCGGGTGGTGCTCGCCCCCGATCCGCGCGTCGGATCCAGAATCGTGGAGGACGGGGCGGGACGCCTATGGCTGTTCGGGGGCAGATCCGCCACTGTCCACCTGCTGCGGGAGGGGCGGGCGGCGCGGGTACGAATGCCGGGCGCGGCCCCGGACAGCGGGGTGCTGGTGGTTGTGAGAGATACCGCAACGGGTGTCTGGATCGGCACCCGCACGCAGGGTCTCTGGCACGTTGACGAGCAGAGCGCGCTTCGATACCCGGCGGACCGGAGCCGGTCGCCGAACGAGGTGCGTCCCCTGCTTCACGCCCGTGGCGCGGGCCTCTGGTCGATCGGTATCGGCCTCGGAACCGGACTCCATCATCTGGAGGCCGGTCGCTGGACCCGCGTGGTGCCGCCCGACCTCGGCGAGGGCCTGGTGCGGGGACGTGCGGCGGTTCAGGACGCCGAGGGTGCGGTGTGGATCGCAACCCATGGGAGCGGCTTGCTGCGGGCGCACGCGGGTCGGCTCGAACAGTTTTCGGAGGTACACGGCCTTTCCGACGCAAACGTCCACGACGCGCTGGTGGATGTGGAAGGGAGCGTGTGGGCCCTGACCGATGCAGGTCTGGATCGTCTTCGCCGCGCGGACTTCGTCCTGCTGGGGCGTCGAGACGGGCTACCATTCGACAGCCCGTACCGGCTGGCGCAGGACGCATCCGGCGCGATCTGGGCGTCGGGCGCGCCGGATCGCCGGATCTACCGCCTGGAGGGTGGGGTCGTGGGCGACACCAACGATCGGCTCGTGGCGGTTCCGCTGGAGCTGCCAGCAAGCGACTCGTACGACCTCCTCGGAAGCGCGCACGGGGGCGGAATCTGGATCGGCCCGCACAGAGGCGGACTCCTGCGGTTCCGATTCGGTCGGCTGGAGGCGTTCGGCGTCCGATCGACGTTCCCCAGCGAACGCGTCTCCCATCTGTTGGATGCGCCGGATGGAACCCTGTGGGTCGCCCTGGACGGCGTCGGATTCGGGCGCGTGCGCCGGGGCCGCTACGAAGAGGTCCGTCCCACCCTGTCAGCACCGTTCCGAGTACTCGGCCTCGCGCGGGACGACGCTGGCCGCATCTGGGTATCCGGTGCCGGAACGGGAGAGGTCCACGTCCTCGACGCAGATACCGTCAGCGCGCGCTTGGACTCCGCTGCCGGAGTGCCGGACGACGTGCTGGACCTTGCGCACCAGAGTGGGGATACGCTCTGGGGTGCGACCAGCGCGTCGCTGCTCCGCTTCGCCAACGGACGCGTCTCAACCGTGCCCTCCGGGCAACTGGGCCGTCTGCTCGCAGCCGCGCCGCGGCTGCCCGTATCAGGATCTCACCTCTGGATCGCGAGCGAGGCAGGCATCGCCCGCCTTCCGATCGCGTCCCTTCACGCCGCCGCCGACGGACGTCCGCACGAACTCCGGCCGCGCTACTTTGACGCGCTGGACGGGCTCGGCACGCCCGCGACCACGACAGAGAACGTCGCGCCACTGGTGCGGACATCGGACGGTCGAGTTTGGATCAGCACTCCGGACGGACTCGCGGTCGTGGGCCCGCTACCGTCGCCGACCAACCGCGTGCCTCCCCTCGCGCATGTGGAGGACATCTGGGTAGCGGGTCGGTTGACGTCGGCGGAGCCAGGAAAATCGATCTCGCCAAATCCCGGCCGCCTTGCCATACGGTTCACGGCCACGGGCCTCCGCATTCCGGAGCGGGTGCGGGTCGAGTACCGGCTCGAGGGCGTGGATCGAACCTGGGTGGAATCTGCGACGCCCCGGATCGCGACCTATACTCAGCTCCGCCCGGGACCCTACCGATTCCGGGTCAGGGCATGGAATGAGGACGGACTCCCGAGTCCGGCCGACGCGGTATGGTCGTTTCGCGTGCTTCCCGCGTGGTACCAGACCTGGTGGTTCATGGGGCTGGGCCTTCTCGTGGTCGCCGCCGCTGGTTTCGGGGGCGCGGTGCTGGCGCAGCGCGAGCGAAGCCGCCGCGCCGTCACCAGGGCGCAGGCACGGTTCGACGCGATGCTCGCGGAGCGAACTCGGATCGCCCGCGAGCTTCACGACACGCTGCTGCAGGGCTTCACCGGAATCACTCTGCAGCTCGAAGCGCTGCGGCAGGGTCCGGCTTCCGAGTCGAGTTCGACGGCCGATGCGCTCGCACGCATCCTGTCGGTTGCCGACGCCACCCTTCGCGAGGCGAGAGAGATGGTGTGGGACATGCGCGGACCAGAGCTCGAGTACCAGGGACTCGTCGACGTGCTGGAGCAGGCGTGCCGGAATGGTCTGGGCGAAGCGCCCGTGCAGCTTCGCTTCCGGGTAACGGGCGCGGCGAGGCGCCTCGCTCCGGTAGTGGAGACGGCAGCGCTCCGGGTCGGCCGGGAGGCGGTGGCGAACGCGGCCCGGCACTCCGGCGCCACCGAGATCGACGTGGAGCTTGCCTACGAGGGCTCCGGCGTCCGCCTCGCGGTTCGAGACGACGGACGGGGCATCCCCGAGCTCGAACTCAGAACCGCTCCGAAGAACGGGCACTGGGGCATTGCCGGTATGCGCGAGCGGGCCCGGATCGCGGGCGGCTCGCTGGCGATCTCCAGTACGCCCTCAGGCGGCACCCCTTGTCTCCCTCTCCCTCCCCGCTGATCCCCTGCCGTAACACCGAGCGCCGGGGGGGAACGCCCCCTCGGCGGGAGCCACGCCTGGCATTCCCCGAACGGGTTAGTCGCACCTCCTCCCGAAGTCGTATTCAAAGACTCCTCAGTCGGTCGATACCGTCCCCGCCTGCTCCGTCGCATTCTTCTCTCCGCAGCTGATCGGCCGTGGCAGACCGCATCGCGGACTGCCGGGCACCCCCACGTCGCCACCCCGAAGCGAGCGAGCCATGTACGACCTCACCCAGCAAGCACTTTTCGAGGCATCCGATGCAGTCATTCTCCTCCTGGATCACCAGACCGGCCTCCTTCAGACCGTACAGGATGCCGACGTGGACAGAGTGCGTGCCAACGTCACCGCGCTTGCCCGGCTGGCGACTCTCCTGGGGCTGCCGGTGATCACGACCGCCTCGGAGCCGAACGGCCCCAACGGTCCGCTGATCCCCGAGATCTCACGGTTCGCTCCCGACGCCGTGTACGTGCCGCGCGACGGAGAAATCAGCGCCTGGGACAATCCGGAGTTCGTTCGCACGGTCCAGGCGACCGGTCGAAGGACTCTGGTAATCGCGGGCGTTTGGACCAGCGTGTGTGTGAAGTTTCTGGCTCTCCAGGCGAAGGCGGACGGCTTCCGCGTGTATGCTGTGATCGACGCCTCCGGTGACCCGAGCGAGGCGGCGGCGCGAGCGACCCTCGCCCGATTCACCCAGTCGGCCGTCGTTCCAACGAGCACCAACGCAGTGATCTGCGAGCTCCAGCGCACCTGGAATCGGCCGTACGCCGCGACGTTCGCGAGCCTGTATGCGCTGTTCTCGCCGGACTACGGCGTGGTGATCGAGAGCTACCTCGGCGCCCAGCAGGCGGCGGAGCCGGGATCCGTCCTCGTAGCCCCGGTGGTTTGAGGTGGCGGTCATGACTGGCACAGCTGATCTGATCCTGACCGGCGGGCGGATCCACTCTCTGACGCGGGGACATTCGCCGGCGGAGGCACTGGCGGTGGCCGACGGTCGCGTGGTGGGCGTCGGGGACGCGGAGGAGGTAATGTTCCAGCGGGGGCCGGGCACTCGTGTGATCGACCTCGGCGGCCGCACGGCGATACCCGGTCTCAACGACTCGCACATCCATACCATTCGCGCCGGGCTGAACCACAACCTCGAACTCCGCTGGGATGGCGTCCCGTCGCTGGCCGACGCTCTCCGCCAGCTACGTGAGCAGGCGCAGCGGACGCCCCCTCCCCAGTGGGTCCGTGTCGTCGGGGGCTGGACCGAATATCAGTTCGCGGAGCGCCGCCTCCCCACGGTGGCAGAGATCAACGCCGCCGCGCCGGACACTCCCGTCTTCATCCTCTATCTGTACGGCTTCGCGCTGTTGAACCGGGCGGCCCTGCGTGCGGTAGGGTACGACCGCGACACCCCGGATCCTTCCGGTGGCGAGATCCAGCGCGATAAGGCCGGAAATCCGACGGGGCTCCTCATCGCCCGACCCAGCGCGAACATCCTGTACTCGACACTGGCCCGGGGGCCGCGACTGTCGTTCGAGGACCAGGTCAACTCTTCCCGCCAGTTCAATCGCGAGCTCAACCGGCTCGGGATCACCAGCGTAATCGACGCAGGGGGCGGGCTCCAGAGCTATCCGGAGGACTATCGGGTGGTGGAGCAGCTCCACGCCGACGATCAACTCACGCTACGGATCGCCTACAATCTCTTCACTCAGCAGCCCGGCCGTGAGCTCGCGGATTTTTCCGGGTGGACGGAGATGGTTCGGCCCGGCGACGGTGACGCCTTCTACCGGATGAACGGCGCCGGCGAGATGCTGGTCTTCTCGGCGGCCGACTTCGAGAACTTCCTGGAGCCGCGGCCCGACCCGGCCCCCTCGGTTGAGCGGGATCTCGAGGCCGTGGTGCGGCTCCTCGCCGAGCGACGGTGGCCATTCCGGCTTCACGCCACCTACGACGAGTCGATCCGCCGCTTCCTGGACGTTTTTGAGCGTGTGGACAGGGATATCCCGTTTGATGGGCTCCGTTGGTGGTTCGACCATGCTGAGACGATCTCACCGCGCAGTCTCGAGCGAACGCACGCGCTGGGAGGTGGGATCGCAGTGCAGCACCGGATGGCCTTCCAGGGCGAGCACTTCATCGCGCGGTACGGCGCCGAGGCCGCTGCGGATTCACCGCCGATCCGGCGTATGCTCCAGATGGGCATTCCGGTGGGTGGCGGGACCGACGCGACGCGCGTTGCCAGCCACAACCCGTGGACCGCGTTGTACTGGCTGGTGGCCGGCCGAACCGTCGGCGGCACGCTGCTCTACCCCGAGGAGGCGCGACTCGATCGGGGGGAGGCATTACGGCTGTTCACCACCGGCAGCGCCTGGTTCTCGGGAGAGGAACGCGTCAAGGGAACGCTGGCGCCCGGGAGCTACGCGGACGTCGCGGTGCTGAGCGAGGACTACTTCTCCGTTCCCGAGGAGGCAATCCGGACCATCACGTCCGACCTCACCCTGGTGGATGGGCGGGTCGTCCACGCAGCCGGGCCGTTCGCCTCCCTGTCTCCACCCATGCCACCGGTGAGTCCCGACTGGTCTCCGGCGGCGTTGGAGTCACACGGTCCACGCCCACGCAAGTCCGTGGAGATCCCGGCCGCGGCGCCGCGCCATCGACACGAGGCGCACCCGCACCCGCTTGGTCGGGACGGGTTCTGGAGGAGTGGCTGCGACTGCTTCGTCTTCTGACCCGAGGAACTCGAAATGGACCATCCCTCCGTCCTTCCCGTGGCGAATCCGAACTCCGATTTCGGGTCGCTGCTGCCGACGCGCAACGACCTGCCCGCGCGGGTGCGGTCCGAATCGGTTGCCCTGCTGAACGCCCGGCTCGCAGACGCCATCGACCTGTCGATGCAGGCGAAGCAGGCGCACTGGAATGTGAAGGGTCCGAGCTTCTCCTCTCTCCATGCGCTCTTCGATGTCATCAGCACCGGCGTGGCCGGGCAGGTGGACCTCTTCGCGGAGCGGGCGGTGCAGATCGGCGGGATGGCGATGGGAACGGTCCGCGCGGCCTCGGAGCGCTCGAGTTTGCCGGAGTATCCGCCCGGCCTCCTGGACGGGGCCGACCATGTCTCTGCGGTGGCCGATGTGCTTGCGCGCTTCAGCGCAGCGGTCCGCCGGGCAATGGAACTCGCCACCGAGGTGGGAGATGCCGACACCGCAGACCTGTTCACGCAGGCTTCGCGAGAGGTGGACAGGTTGTTGTGGATGGTCGAAGCGCACGCCTCCCGTGGGTGACCCCGATCGGGCCGATCGCATGAAACCCACGAGCTCGCCCCAGCGGCCGCCCCTCGCCGCCAAGATCGTGCTGGAGCGGCGCGTCCGCCCGGGCCACGCCGCCGAGTTTGAGTCGTGGACGCGTGAACTGATCGAGACCGCGGCCCTCTCGCCAGCCTTTCAGGGGTCGAGCGTGCTCTCCGCGGGGGGAAGCGAGTACTTCATCCTCCTCCGCTTCGATAGCCCGGACGGTCTGCGCGCGTGGCAGTCGTCGGAGTACGTCGAGAACCTTCTCCGCGCGGGGGATGAACTCTCGAACGCGATGGACGCGCCGGTCGTTCGCACCGGGCTAGAAACCTGGTTCCACCTCCCGGGGCTCTCGGTCCCTGCCGCACCGCCCCCGAAGTGGAAGATGGCGATCGTGACCTGGATGGCGCTCCTGCCGCAGGTGCTCCTGCTCGCCCGTGTCATTCCGCCCTGGGTACCGTTCCTGATCGGAGCTGCACTCTCCACGGCCATCCCCGTAGTGCTCCTCACGTGGGTAGTGATGCCGCGCCTGACGAGATGGTTGCAACGCTGGCTCTACGCGGGAGCCCGGCCGATACCGACCGGCGCAGCGGCGCCCGCTCGCCCGGGCTGACCATGCGTCGCGATTCGTCGCCTCACATCAGCGGGGTAGCCGTCCCGCCGAGACCTGCCCTGCCCGCGTTTGGCCAGGGCTCGGCAGGCGCCTCACCGTGGGGCCCATTCCGACGACCGGTGTTCCGGGTTCTCTGGGCGGCCACACTGGTGGCCAACGTCGGTACCTGGATGCACGACGTGGCGGCTGGCTGGCTGATGACCTCCCTGGCTCCCTCGCCTCTGATGGTGGCGCTCGTGCAGACGGCCACCACCCTCCCTGTTCTGATCCTCGCCCTTCCGGCGGGCGCGCTGGCGGACGTCCTCGATCGGCGGCGTGTTCTCCTCTTCGCGCAGGTGTGGATGACCGTGGCGGCACTGCTGCTGGGATTTCTCACCCTCGCGGGCGCCACGGACGCATCCGTACTCCTCCTGCTGACCTTCATCGTGGGGATCGGCACCGCCGTCACGGCCCCCGCCTGGCAGGCCATCGTCCCCGAGCTTGTGGAGCATCGCGAACTCCCCGCGGCCGTGGCGCTCAACAGCGCCGGGATCAACATCGCGAGGGCAGTGGGGCCTGCGCTGGGCGGACTCGTGGTTACCGCGATGGGACCGGCGGCGGCGTTCCTCCTCAACGGGGTCTCGTTCCTCGGAGTGGTTGGCGGTCTCGTCTGGTGGAAGCGACCCGTTGAGGAGCGGATCGTTCCGCGGGAGCGTATCCCCACGGCGGTGGGGGTGGGAATCCGCTACGTGCGAAGCAATCCGCGGCTCCTCGCCGTCCTCGTGCGCACGTTCGCCTTCGTCACGTTCGGAAGCGCACTCTGGGCGCTGCTCCCGCTGCTGGCCCGCCAGCGTCTCGGAACCGGCGCACTCGGGTACGGAGTGCTCCTCGGTGCGATGGGACTGGGTGCGCTCGTGGCCGCGGCCCTGCTGCCAAACATCCGGCGCCGCGCTTCGGCCGATCGGATGGTCGTGGTGGCGACGGCCGTCTACGCGGGTGTGCTCGTCGCCTCCGCGACCATTCGGAGCGTGGACGTCCTCCTCCCGGTGATGGCAGCGGGCGGGGCGGCCTGGCTCGTCCTGCTCGCAACCTTCCAGACCGGTGCACAGCTCGCGGTCCCGTCCTGGGTGCGAGGACGTGCGCTCGCCGTCTATCTGATGGTCTTCTTCGGGGGCCAGGCGGGCGGGGCGCTCGTGTGGGGCGTCGTCGCCGAGATCGCGGGGATCCCCGCGGCGCTGGCGATCGCCGCGGTGGGGCTCGGGACCGGACTGACGGCCGGACTGCGCTACCGCCTCGGCAGCTTCGAGCCGCTCGATCTGACTCCATCCCGCCATCTTCCCGAGCACGTTCCGGAACTCGTCCCGGCGCCCGAGCGGGACGGCCGGCCGGTGACTGTGCAGATCGAGTACGGAATCGATCCCCTGCATGCGACGCCGTTCCTCTCCTCAATGGAGGAGCTGCGCCGTGTCCGACTCCGCTCGGGAGCGTTTCGGTGGGTGCTCCTGCGGGACCTGGAGTCCCGAGGGCGATACGTCGAGCGGTTCGACGTCCCGTCATGGCACGAGCACCTCCGGCAGCACGAGCGGCTTACCGTCGCCGACCGGGAGGCACAGGAGATCGTATGGTCGTTCCAGGTCGGTGAGGCGCGACCCGAGGTGAGGCATTTCATCGCGGACCCCACATCCACCGCCTGATCGAGAGATGCTCCTCATGACCCATCAACCCGCCGCCCTCCTGATTCCGGGCCCGCAACGGATCGATCGGTTCACAGAGGCGGCCGTCGACTTCACGGCCCGCAGGAGCGCCGTCCCCGGATGGAGGCCGTGCTGCCCGAGATCCGCCCGTCATCGCGCCTCCACGAGCGAACCCGCCTGGCGCCGCTTGAGCCGGCTCCGCCGGCGATGGACGCCGTTCGCCTTCACCGGCGGCGTCGCGATCACGGCGGCCGCCGCTGCGACTCGGTAGCGCAGGCCGATCCCCGGCGGCGGCGCGTCCGCGCCGCTGCCGTCCACACTGTCCCGGGAGACCCGCGATGACCGAACTCGCCGCAGCTTCGACCGAACAGGACGATTCGATGTTTCCGACGCTCTCTCCTGCTCAGGTCAGGCGTGTCGAGGCGCAGGGACAGGTGCGTTCGACCGCGCGCGGGGAGGTGCTGGTGGAGCCGGGTCAGGCGGCCGTGCCCTTCTTCCTCGTGCTTCACGGAAGCCTGCAGATCGTCCGGCCAGCGGTCGGATCTGCCAGGAATCTGTGCCCCATGGGATCCAAGTTCCAGGCGAGGCTCCAACCCGCCTCGCCTGCACTCGCCCGCGGTCCGGCACTCAGCCGGTCGCGCCGCCTCGGCCGGCTACTCCGGCAGGGGCACTCCACCCACCAGGAGAGGACACGATGCCCACCACGATACCAACAACTCCGGCCGGCTCCATTTTCGCCGGGCAGGACGCCTCCGGGTCTCCCGGGCCGCTCCCGCCCCAGCGCAGGGCGAGCACCGTCGTCGTGGAGGACGGCACGGAGATCTATTACGAGGACTGGGGTGCAGGGCAACCTGTGATGTTCAGCCATGGATGGCCGCTCACCGCCGATAGCTGGGAGGCTCAGATGGTCTTCCTCGCGGGGAGCGGCTACCGCTGCATCGCGCACGATCGGCGCGGCCACGGCCGGTCCTCCCAGCCGGGGACCGGAAACGAGATGGACACCTACGCCGACGACCTCGCCACTCTGATCGAGACGCTGGACCTCCAGAATGCGGTGCTGGTCGGCTTCTCGACGGGTGGCGGCGAGGTGGCGCGCTACATCGGCCGCCATGGTACGGCCCGGGTCGCGAAGGCGGCGCTGATCTCCGCCGTGCCGCCGCTGATTCTCCATGGAGACGATGACCAGATCGTGCCGATCGGGGCCGCCGCGCACCAGTCGTCCAGGCTGGTTCCGCACGCGACGCTCAAGGTCTATTCCGGCGCCCCACACGGACTGACCGACACGCACAAGGAGCAGCTCAACACCGATCTGCTCGATTTCCTGCAGAGCTGAGCGCCTGCCGCCGGTTCTGTACCCTGCGCCGTCGCCGCCCACATCGTCGTGGGCGGCCATGGACTCACCCCACGGAGGCCCACCATGTCAAGGACCATCGCATTCGTGCACGGAAACTTCGTCACCCGCCGCTGTTGGGATCGCTGGATGGATCGCTTTCAGGCGCGCGGCCATACCTGCGTCGCCATCGCCTATCCCGGTCGGGACGGCTCCGTGGAGGAGCTCCGCCGCAGCAACGGCGGCTCCGGCCTGGGCTCACTCGACCTCCCGCAGGTGGTCGAGCACCACGTCCGGGCTCTCCGCTCACTCGGAGAGAAGCCGATCGTCATCGGGCACTCCTTCGGGGGACTCCTCACGCAGCTCCTGGTGCAGCGCGACCTCGCCGCGGCCGCCGTGGCCATCGACTCCGTGCCGCCCCCGGGGGTGCTGGCGCCGAGCTGGTCGTTCCTACGCTCCACCTGGCCGGTGCTCAATCCCTTTGTGCCGGCGTCGCGGCCGTACCTGATGAGCTTCCCGGCACTTCCAGTACACCTTCGTCAACGACCTGCCGTTGGAGGCGCAGCGGCGCGCATACGAGCTGGAGGTGGTGCCGGAGTCGCGCCGCCTGGCGCGCGGGGGGCTCTCCCGAGCCGCCCGCATCCACTTCCACCGGCAGCACGCGCCCCTGCTCCTGATCGCGGGCGAGAAGGACCACATCATGCCGCCGGCGCTGAACCGGGCCAACTACCGCCGCTACCGGAGGTCCGCTCCATCCACAACGGAATTCAAGGAGTTTCCGGGACGCGGGCATTACTCCATTCTCGCTGGACACGGCTGGGAAGAGGTGGCGGACTTCGCGCTGGACTGGGCGATGAGAGCGTCCGAGACATCGCGGGCCGACTCTGCCGTGGTTCGCCCGGTGTGAAACTGACGCTCGCCTCTTTCAGCTCGCAAAACCGCTGTTCGCGTCGCGTCAGATCGCTACGCGGCAGCGGTCCGTCAGGTCGTTCGGCGCTTCCTGGTCTCCGACCTCGCCGGTTATCGCACGAAGGGAATACCCCGTTCGCACTATCGCGGGTAGATCCGGCAGAGGCGGTGAGAAGATGCGTTTTACACGAAGAGTTGCAGATCGCATCCGCCGAATATCGTGGGATGGAGATGTGGTGGGTTCTCTAAACTTTGTCCGCGGTTTCTCTCTAAACTTTGACCGGTCTGAGAGGCGTGGTCATGCGGTCTCTTCGCCGGGTGAGTTCATGTCCTCCTTGTGATGCCGGGTCCGATAGGAGCGGCCGCGGAGCACGTAGTGGGTGCCGCGTTCCAGAAGCCGGTCGAGAATCGCCTCGGCGAGATCCGCATCATGAAGCACCTGCCCCAGCGCCGCCAGGGGCTTGTTGGTCGTGACGAGGGTGGAGCGGCGCTTCAGGTGCCGCTGGCTGACGACGCGGAAGAGCGACGTTGGCGGCGTCGGCGGCGTAGCTCTGGTAGCCGAGCTCGTCGATGACCAGCACGTGCGGGTGCACGTAGGGCTCCAGCGCCTCCTCGAGCTCTCCGCGGCGGGCGGCGCTGGAGAGCTCGCCGATCAGTTCGTCGGCGGTGGTGAAGCGGGCCTCGAAGCCGTTCTGGATGGCGCGGTAGGCGATGGCGACGCCGAGGTGCGTCTTTCCGCGACCGGGCGGACCGGAGAGGACGGCGCACCTGCCCTCGCTGACCAGCTCCGGGCCGAGCAGCGTGCCGAGCATCTGCAGGCGCACCGAGGTCTGGAAGGTGAAGTCGAACTCCTCGATGGTGCGCAGGAAGGGAAACTTCGCCTTACGCACCGAGCGGGTGATGCGGGTCTGGGCGCGGTGGGCGATCTCCTCGCAGACGAGGATCTCGAGGAAGTCGCGGTAGCTCATCCCCTCGGTCCTCGGCGCGCAGCGCCAGATCCGGGTAGAGGCGCCGCGACGGTGGGCAGGTGCAGCCGCTTGAGCATGGCATCGAGGTCGCTCAGTGCGGGGCACGAGGCCACCTCCTGCGCAGCGAGGCGCACGACGTACTCGGCGCCGTAGAGCCGCTGGAAGAGCGCGCGTTTCAGCAGGTCGAGGAAGCGGCTCTCGCCCAGTTCCTCCAGCAGCATGAAGAGCCGCTCGACATCCGCTTTCCAGGTGAAGGGGCGGGCGTGGATCAGCTCGGTGAGGTAGCCCTCGCCGAGCGGGCCGAGCTCGAGGATCCGCTCGCGCATGAAGTAGAGCCGCTTGCGCGCGCCGGCGACCGCGGCGAGCTGCTCGGCACGCTGCCCTTCCAGGTAGCTGGTCCGGCCGACCTTCGGGAAGCGCGGGTGCGTGGCCTCGAAGCGGCCGCCCGCGGTGGTGATCCGCACCCGGTCCGGGTAGAGGTGCAGCGTCGCTGGGATGCCGCACGCTCCGGCCGGCATGGCGTAGCGCACGCCCTGGAACTCGACCAGCGCCGTGGGGCCGACCTGCACCGGGAAGCGCAGCCCGTACTCGGCCGGGAGGCACCGCCAGCGGCTTCATCCGCTCCCGCTCCGCGACGAGACGCTCGGCGGGGATCTCCTTCGTGGCGCGCGAGGGGCGCTCCTCGTTCACCACCACCAGCCACTCCAGGAGCTGGCGCGGCAGAGTCGTGCTCCAGATCGGCGAAGCGGCGGGCGCGGAAGAAGGCTCGTCTTCACCCAGCCGACCAGGTTCTCGACCGCGCCCTTCTGCTCCGGGCGGCGCGGCGTGCAGAGCTCGATCGCGAAGCCGTAGTCGATGGCGACCTGCGCCAGCGTCTGGTTCCAGAGCGGGCGGCCGTTCTCCCGGCCGAGCACCACCGTCTTCGGGTTGTCGAAGTTCTGTTCCCGGTCGAGTTATGTGGCGGTAATGCGGTTATGGAGGATTTACGGGCTATTGACGGGCAGACCGGGCACATAACGCTCTGAGCCCGCATGATGTACCTCCACAATTAGAATGGAGGTTGTCATGCTCGAGCACTACTTCATCAAGCCGTCGACGATCGACCGTTTTCGTGGATCGTGGATCGCCGAGGGAGATGGAGGCCTACGTCGCCTGGCTGGCGGAGCACGGCTATAGCACGAAGAGCATCTGGCGCCGGGTGCCCGATCGTGTTCGCTTTCGGCGAGTTCGCGCGGGCGCGGGGCGCGGACGCCGTGGGCGATCTGCCAGCCCACGTCGAGGCGTTCGTGGCCGATCGCGTCGCTGCCCACTACAAGCGCACCCGCTCGAGGCGACCGATGGCCAAGGAGGTGCGCGGTCCGGTCGAGCAGATGCTCTCGGTCGTGCTCCCCTCGTTTCGAGCCGAGTGGCCGGCGCCACCATCCGCCAGCCCTTCGCCGAGGTCGCTCCCAGGGTTCTTCGAGTACCTCGTCGAGGAGCGTGGCCTTCGCCCCGCCTCGGTCCGCGGCTATCGGCACCACCTCGACCGCTTCGAGGCCTACCTCCGTCGGATCGGGATCGAGTCTCTCCCGGAGCTCTCGCCCGCCATCCTCAGTGCCTTCGTCGTCGAGCGCGCCGGTGCGGGGCTGGCCAAGAGCACGGTCCGAGACGGGGCGGGCGTCCTGCGGGTGTTCCTGCGCTACGCACACCGCCGGGGCGTCCTTGCCAGCGACCTGAGCGCGGCCGTTGGTTGGCCGCAGGTCTACCGGCTCTCAAGCATCCCCCGGTCCATCTCCTGGGGCGACGTAAACCGGGTGCTGGCCGAGTGTCGAGCGCAGGACGAAGGCGGGCAGGCGGGACTACGCCATCTTGCTGCTGCTGGTCACCTACGGCCTGCGGGCGCGAGAGATCGCCGCGCTCACCCTGGACGACATCGACTGGAAGCGCGAGCGCCTGGCGATTCCCGAGCGCAAGGCCGGCCACTCCACGGCGTTCCCGCTGTCGGCGGTCGTCGGTGAGGCGATCCTCGACTACCTTCGCGGCATGGTCGTCCCGACGACGACCGACCGGCACGTGTTCTTCCGCGCCGCCGCGCCCAAGCGCCCGCTCGGGACTGCTGCGGTGTCCTCGCTCGCGCGCAGGTACTTGCTCAAGGCTGGCGTCGACGTTCCCCGGCCGGGTTCGCACACCCTGCGCCACTCGGCGGTGCAGCGCCTGGTCGATGCCGACTTCGACCTGAAGACGATCGGCGACTTCGTCGGGCACCGTTCGCCGAGCTCCACCGAGGTCTACGCCAAGGTCGCCGTCGAGGCGCTGCGTGAGGTCGCGCTCGGCGACGGCGAGGAGGTGCTTCGATGAGCACCACCCTCGCCAGAGACGTTGCCGACTTCCTCGCGCACAAGCGGGCCTTGGGGCGCAAGTACCGGACCGAGGAGGCGACGCTGCGCCTGCTCGTTGCGTTCGGCGAGCAGCATCGTGTGGCGGATCTGGCGGCAGCTCACGCCATCGCTGCTCGACGAGTTCCTCGCTTCCAGACCGAGGCTCCGCGCCCGCAGCTTCAACCACCTGGTCGGGGTCCTCGGCTGCTTTCTGGACTGGGCAGTCACCCAGCAGCGCCTCAAGGCATCGCCGCTTGTACGGACTCGCCGACGAGAAACAGATCAGCGGGTACCCTTCCTCTTCGATGCCGACCAGGCCCGCCGGCTGCTCCAAGCCGCCGCCGCTCTCCCCGACAATTCGAGGGCTGCGGGTCGCGGACCGACCTATCACGCGATCTTCGCCCTCTGCTACGGTCTGGGGCTGAGAGCCGGGGAGGCGTGCGGCCTCCGCATCGGTCGATGTCGACGTCGCCGCGTCAGCTCCTCGTGGTGCGTGGTGGCAAGTTCGGCAAGAGCCGCCTCGTTCCCTACGGCCCCCGCATCGGCGAGCTCCTCACCCGCCAGCTCGAGCATCGTCGTCGGGAGTGATGAACTGACGCCGCTGTTCAGCTTCGACCGCCGACGAAGCGTGCACCCCGTGCACCGCGAGCCAGGTGTTCCATCGGCTCGTCATCGACGCTCGCCTTCCCGGTCCCGGAGGGCGTCTCCCCGCCCGTACTTCACTGCCTGCGCCACTCGTTCGCGGTCGGCTGCCTGTTGCGCTGGTATCGGGAGGGCATGGACCCGCAGGCGCGGCTCTACCGGCTGTCCACCTTCCTGGGTCATGTCGAGCCCGGCCTCCACCGCTGTCTACCTGACCATCACGCCCCAGCTACTCGCCGAGGCCAACCGGCGCTTCGAGGCCTTCGCCCACCCCGCATGGACGGAGGTGGAACTATGAGCGGCCCACGCCCCCTCGGACCGCTCGTGCAGTCCTTCTTCCTCGACCACCTGGTCACAGTCAAAGGGGCTCCGTCCCTCCTCGGTGCGCAGCTACCGAGACACCATCCGGCTCCTGCTTTGCTTCGTGGCCGACGACAAGAAGACCAAGATCACGAGGCTCGGCGTCGAGGACCTGAGCTTCGAGCGGATCCTCCGCTTCCTGCGCCACCTTGAGGATGACTCGCGGCAACCAGGTCCGCACTCGCAACCAGCGCCTGGCGGCGCTGCACACGCTGTTCGACTACATCGCCAGGCGCGAACCTGAGATGCTTGGGCTCTGTCAGCAGGTGGCGGCCATCCCCATGAAGCGGGCGGCTCCGGCCGAGACGCACTTCCTCGAGCGCGATGAGACCGAGGCGCTGTTCCGCAGCTACCTCGGACCGGGCGGTTTCGCCCTCCGAGACCGTGCTTTGCTCCTTTTCCTCTACAACACCGGGGCACGGGTCCAGGAGGTTGCCGACCTGCGGGTCGGCGCACCTCGAGCTCGGTGGGGCCGCTTTGGTCCGGCTCCATGGCAAGGGCGACAAGTGGCGCACCTGCCCCCTGTGGCGTCAGACCGCGGGGCTGCTGGCCGAGCTCCTCGATGCACCGAATCGGTCAAAGGGCTCCGAGGATCCGGTATTCCGATCTGCGGCCGGCAACGCGCTCACTCGATTCGGCATCTACAAGATCGTCCGCCGCCACACCGCGCATCTCGATGACGACCGTACGGGGCGCAGGGCGAGCCCGCATCTTTTCCGTCACACCGCGGCCGTCCACCTCCTCGAGGCAGGCGTCGACGTGAACGTCATCCGTGGCTGGCTTGGGCACGCCGACCTCACCACGACGAACCGCTACGCTGAAATCAACACCAAGATGAAGATCGAGGCACTGCGCCACACCGAGCCACCTAGTGTTTCGGCGGGAGGCCGCCATCGCCCCGTCTGGAGGACGGACAAATCGCTCCTCGACTGGCTGTCGTCGCTCTGATCTTTATGTGGCCGCGGCCGGCCGAGAACCCGAGGTGTTACTGCGGGAAGAGCCGCCACGGCCACATAACTCGAGTGGCCACAGAAGCCCGACAACCTGGCCAGCGGTGTGCGCCGCGCCTCCTACTACGAGCCCGACCTCAACCCCACCTACCACGAGATGGCGTGCCACTACGGCACGACCGTGATCCCGGCGCGGGTGCGGCGCCCGCGGGACAAAGCCAAGGCGGAGGCGGGGGTTCTGCTCATCGAGCGCTGGATCCTGGCCCGCCTGCGCAACCACACCTTCTTCAGCCTGCATGAGCTCAACCGCGAGATCGCCCGCCTGCTGGACGAGCTCAACGACCGCCCCTTCCAGAAGCTCAGCGGGACCCGCCGCACCCGCTTTGAGGCGATGGACCGGCCGGCGATGCTGCCGCTTCCACAGCAGTCGTACGAGTACGCGCAGTGGAAGAAGGCACGGATCCATCGTGTCGACTATCACGTCGCGATCGACGGCCACAACTACAGCGCCCCCCACCGGTTAGCGGGCGAGCAGGTCGACGTGCGGTGCGGCGCGACGTCCATCGAGATCTTCCACCGCGGCGAGCGGATCGCCGCCCACGCCCGCAGCACGCGCCAGGGCGGCTACACCACCGAGCCCGGGCATCGGCCCCGCTCGCACCAGCGGCATCTGGAGTGGTCTCCCGCGCGCATGATCCGCTGGGCAGGGCAGACCGGTCCCCACACCGCCGCCGTCGTCGAGCACATCCTCCAGACGAAGCCTCACCCGGAGCAGGGCTATCGCGCCTGTCTCGGCATCATCCGGCTCGGCAAGCGCTTCTCGCCCGAGCGTCTCGAGGCCGCCTGCGGCCGTGCGCTCGAGATCCGGGGCATCTCGTACCGCTCCATCGAGTCGATCCTGAAGAACGGACTCGACCAACTCCCGACCGACGCCGGGGCCACGCTCTCGCTTCCGCAGGAGCATGCACACGTGCGGGGCCGGACCTACTACACCCAAGCGAACTGATCCAAGGAGATATCCATGCTGCTCGAACCCACACTCCGCACCCTCCATGAACTCCGGCTCACCGGCATGGCGGCCGCACTCGACGAACAGCGCGCAATGCCGGACATCGATCGACTCGGCTTCGAGGAGCGGCTCGTCCTCCTCCTGCAGCGCGAACAGACCTCGCGCGAGGACCGGCGCCTCAGCCGGCTGCTCGCCCAGGCAAAGCTCCGGCTGCAAGCCTGTGTGGAGGACATCGACCTGCGAGCCCCACGCGGGCTCGACCGCTCCGTCGTCCTGCGCCTCGCTTCCGCCGACTGGGTCCGAGCCCATCAGGCGCTCCTGATCTGCGGGGCGACGGGCACCGGGAAGACCTACCTGGCGTGTGCCTTCGGGCAGAGCGCCTGCCGGCACGGGCTCTCGGCTCGCTACTACCGCTTCTCCCGCCTGCTGGCCGAGATGGCCCTCGCCCGGGCGAACGGAAGCTATCCCAAACTCCTGGAAAAGCTTGCCAGGACGGACCTGCTGCTCCTGGACGACTACGGTCTCGCTCCGCTGACCGACAGCGAACGGCGCGACTTCCTCGAAATCCTCGAGGACCGCTACGGGCGCCGAGCCACCCTGATCACCAGCCAACTTCCCTTCGAGCACTGGCACGATGCCATCGGCGACAACACCTTTGCCGATGCCATCCTCGACCGGCTCGTACACAACGCCCACCGCCTGACCCTGAAAGGAGCATCGATGAGAAAGAAGGTCAGCTCGACGTCACCCGTCCCTTCGGACGAAGCGCCGGAGTAACCCGGCCACCAGCGTCGCTTCGCTCCGACTGGACGAGATCACCGGAATGAGTGGTCGACATCACCGGATCGGGTGGACGACTTGCTCCGGATTGACTGGTCGAGATGACCGGAATACGCAATACCTCATTCGGGCGAGGTATTGTCAAATGTTGTGGATCGGGGATGATCAGGCGGCGACCTCCGCGGGCGCGTGTGCAACGGCTTGATCGTCCCGCTCCACCCGAACTCCATCCTTGAACGGCACCCCCGCCCGTACCAGCGGGAGCAGCTCGGAGCCATTCAGCCGTCGCCAGCGCTGCTGGGCCATCTCCAGGAGCTTGAAGGCCATGGTCAGTCCCCTCCGTCGGGTACCCGCGCCCTTGGTGATGCGCTGCCGGAGCCGCACGGTCGAGAAGGCGGACTCGATCGGGTTACTGGTTCGGATGTGGAGCCAGTGCTCGGCCGGGAAGTCGAAGAACGTGAGCAGCTTCTCGTGCCCGCGACTCAGCGTCTCGACCGCCTTCGGGTACTTGGCGCCGTACTCCGCCCGGAAGGCCTCGAGCTCCTCCAGAGCGGCCTCGCGAGAGTCCGCCTTCATGATCTCGTGCAGAGCGGCCTTGGCCTTCGGCTGGAGGCGCTTCGGCAGCCTGTCGAGCACGTTGGCGATGCGGTGCACCCAGTCGCGCTGCTCCCGCGTCTCGGGCCAGACGTCCCGCAGCGCCGCCCAGAAGCCCAGCGCCCCATCGCCGATCGCCAGCTCGGGAGAGCGCATGCCGCGCCGCTTCAGATCCCGCAGCACCGAGGCCCAGCTATCGGTCGACTCGCGGAAGCCGTCCTCGACGGCGATCAGCTCCTTGGTACCGTCCGGCCGCGCCCCGATCATGACCAGCGTGCAGAGCCGGTCCTCCTCCAGGCGAACATTGAAGTGAACGCCGTCGACCCAGATGTAGACGTAGTCACGATCCCCGAGATCGCGCGCTCTGGAAGCGCCGGTATTCCTCGTCCCAGACCGACAGCAGCGCGCGTGATGTTGGCCGAGCTGACAGCCCCGCCGCATCCTCGCCGAGCAGCGCCTCCAGCGCCGGCCGGAAGTCTCCGCTCGAGAGCCCGCGCAGATACAGGATCGGCAGCACCTCCGCCACCTTCGGCGAGCGCCTCATGTACGGCGGCAGGATCGCGCTCGTGAACCGCTCCCGCTCTCCTTCGGCATTCGTCCTCCGGTCGTTGACTCGCGGCGCCGTGATCTCGAACGTTCCCGAACCGACTGTCACCCTGCGCGCTCGCGCCTTGCCGTTGCGAACCACCAGAGCGCGACCCTCCCCATCGCGCTCCCCTCGGAAACGCTCCAGATAGGCATCGACCTCGACCTCCAGTGCCGCCGCCAGCATCCGCCGAGCGCCTTCCCGGGCCAGATCGTCCAGGCTCAGCGTGAGCTCGTCCGCTTGCCCCTCCGGTCCCTCCCTGACTACCTTCAGCATGGGTGGCGTATCCTTTCCCCCGGTCGCCAAACCGGGTGCGTGCGTGAATTGGTCCTCACGCGGAAGGATACGCCGCCTTTTTCATCCCCTCAACTCACGATCCACAACTTTCGAGTATACCTCCATTCGGGCCGACTTAAAGGCGTCATACCTAGCAGCATACGGTCGGCTTAAAACGTTTGGTGCGACAGTGTCGTCGAGCGGTGGCATTCGTGCCCTGCAGTCTCCGATGTGCCCTGGGCGGAGCAGTCTTAGTCTACACTACGTTGGAAGAGCCATCGATTTACACATTCGCTCGGGGATGACCAGTGCCTCTGATCCCTATCTCGTGACACGCGAGGGCGGCACCAACGAAAGGCCGGAATGGGAGATCCTCGCAGTCGTGGAGAAGCCCGACCGTGCCGCCGTTTCTCATGATTTCGGTCATTTCCGCGAAGGCAGGCTTGAGTATCTAGTGTGGAAGAAGGGCAGCGGGTACACCACGGGTCGCCGGCACGCCCAGTGTATTTCTTTGACATCGATAATGCGACAAGCTGGCTGGTTCGGGATTCCAGCTCGCTTTGATTGGAGATCGAATTACCTATCCGTTGAGTGGTGGCATTTCCAGAATTCTACTGGGTTAATCGACGGTTATTCTACGTTTGGTGAAGAGCTGTGCCGCACGTGGGGCACGAGCAGAGCGCAGGCAAGCGGATTACCCTTCGATGCAGTGTGGACGGGCGGAGAGTTCCAAGCGACATCGACATAGACGGTTGGAATCGAGAGTGTCTCGGCATGAGCAAGAAGCCCTGTGGGCTCCTTTCGCTTCACCAACAGGACTCCGATGTCATGCGCTAGCACTACTCTGCCAAGTTGAGCTCACGGTAGCGGCAGCGTGATCGGCTCACGGCAGCGCTGACACCGCAGGTAAAGAACCGGTCGGAGCGGACCGGCGCAACGACTCGATCAACCCAACAACGGTGCCGAGTTACGACCGCACCCCTCAGTATTACGCAGCGATCCAGAACGCGGAGGCGATGGGCCTCCGCCCGCTGGTGGCGGTTGACGATGGCGGTAGCCCGCCCCTCACCCCTGAATCGCTTGACGCGTCGGAGGTCGGGGGAGAGATCACTCGGCACCGTATCTTTCGCGAGTTGGCGGAGCTTCCGCCCTCGCTCCTTCTGCGCGAGGTGCGAAAGCGGTTGCTGCTGTGCACCGATGCGCGGTGGTGGGATTAGATCGACCGCCGCGGCGTCTTGCGGCAGCGCGTGTGCTGCTCGGGGCCTTCGTTACTGGCGGCCCGAAAAGCGTGGCTTGTAGCCCAGCTCGCGTGCGGGATCAGGTACCCCTAGACAACGCGCAGAATTGGTCACTCGGCAGCATCTACTGAAGGGTCGCTACCGCTTCACGCCACTCCGCCCTGTCGCCGGCAAGAAGAAGTCCGGTGTTTGCCGGGCTTGCTGTGCTGCTTGCGGCACGAAGTCACCGTCGAAGGTTCTTTCTCTCGTCCAGAGCCCACAGGATCCGGGCGACCTTGTTGGTCAGTGCGTCTGTGGGGGGTCGCCAACCATATCCTGGGCGGTAATTTGAAGCGCGTATGATTATCAGGTATATTCGTTGCCTCCGTCATTCACGGTTGCTCGTTGAGGTTCGACCATAAAGCAACCTCCAGCATCCTGCCCAGGCGGTGCGAAGCACCACCTCACCATGTGCATGCCGCGCATGGAGATCACATCACGTTCGGAGAACCCTGCATGAAGATGTCACCCCTCGTCGGAGCGGTCCTCGCGCTGGTCATCTGCAGTCAGGCGGGCCACGCACAGGCCGTGGCCGGCTCCTACAACAACTCGGGTCTTCAACTCGGAGCGTACCTCAACGGAACGGGCGCCACGTACGAGGACGTCGACGAGACGGATTCGGGGAGCGGCTTCACCGTCCGCGTCGGCTACGGCTTCGGCAACCGCGTCTCGCTCTTCCTGGCGGGTACCGGCTCATCGATGGAATCGGGCGACTACACCATGGGGCATGCCGACCTCGGTGCCCGCTACCTGTTCAGCGAGGCTCGGCTCCGGCCGTACATGCAGGCTGCGATCAGCGGACGTGCGGCAATCGTCGATCTGGGGAGCGAAACTCTGGAGATGCGGGGTGTCGGCCCATCGCTGGGAGCTGGCCTGGAGTTCGGGATCACGCGATCCGCGGCGATCGATCTGGGGCTGAACTATACCCTGGGCCGGTACACGGAAGCACGATTCCGTGGCAACTCGTGGGAGGACCTGGGGAACGATGGAATGAAGAGCTCATCCGCCCGTGTGGACCTGGGCCTCATCTGGCGGCCCTGAGATCGTAGCGGGTGACCGGGACAGCAGCCGCTGCTCGATCACCCCGGGGACGCCCCGTCACGCCGCGGTACGGCGCACTGTGGCTCCCCGGCTCGCGTCTCCTACCATTGTAGGGGCAAGGTGGGACCGTAAGCGGCCCCTCGATCTGAAAGGATCGGGGGGCCGCTTCTGCACGCCCGGGTAACCCGGTTGCTGCGGCGGGCATGATCGCTTCAACCGGCACAGCTATCCCGGAGCGACGACGAACGGATTACGACCGACGCCTCCGATCTTCTCCCGATCGATGGTGACGGCCGCGGTTCACCGAACCGGCGGTGCCGCGAAGTTGGAGAGCCGCAGTGAAAACGGAATCTGAACCCAGACCGGAACGGGTCTACGCTCCGTCAGCGCGGGATGAAACTGCATCCTCGTGGCGATTCCGATGGAGACCGCGTCCAGGTACTCGTTCCCCGACTCCTCCACCACCCGCACGTTGGCCACGGTACCATCCTCGAGGATGAACACCCAGAGCTTCACGGTGCCGGAGCGGTCGGCGACGCGATTCGCGTCTTCGAGGTACGTCTGGACCTGCCGCCGGTTGCGCAGTTCCGGCGGACACTCCTGCCGCCGCCCGACGGTGAAGCGGGGCTCCTGGCCCGGCCGAACGTCCACCCGCACGCGAGCGCCGATCGGCCGCCCGCCGCGGAAATACACCCGAACGGAATCCTCCAGCAGCTCCGCTTCGGCTTCCGGTAGCGTCGTTTCGATCCTCCGGACCTCACGGGGAAATCCGAGTGAATCGGTATGGACGGTCACGAGCATCGAGCCGGCCGTGCCGAGACGGCGCGCGGAAGTCGCGAGAGCAGCGGAATCGAAGGCGGCGGTGAACGAGGGGAGAGAGTCGGAGCCGATCACTCTGCAACTCTGGCCCTCCGGGGGGTGCCAGGGGCGGAGCTCGAGCACGGGCGCGGACGCCGACGCACGCGAGGCCGATGCCCCCGATGGAGTGGAGCTGCAGCCCCCCAGGAGGAGCGAGCAGACGCAGGAGAGCGGCACCAGGCGGCGCAGCGCGCCCGGGAGAACAGAGGCGAGCATCGAGAAGTGAGCGGTGGTGGGAGCGGATGCTCCAGAGCGGTGCGGGGTGCAGGCGCGCCCGCTGAGGTTCACGGGCGGAGCGGTCTGGCACCTTCGGCAGCCTGTGTGGTCTGGCGACCGGCACCACGAAGCTGGCCGATCAACCCGTACCCGGACCCGGAGAAGGTAGGATGCCGCTCATACAGGCGGCAAGTGGGCGGCGCGTCCTGCTCACACGGCGGATGCCCTCGGTACCAGGCCCGCCGGTTCAACAACCCGGCGACAGGCGGATGAGAGCTTTCGTGGCACCGGCCATCGAAGCCAGCTATCGTCCGGCTGTGACGGCCCGGATACGCCAGGGCTCGATGATACGAAGGAAGTCGGGGTCCCCCCGGAGATCCGCGAGATCGGGCTCCCGGTGGTTGCGGGGTCCCAGGGGCCAGGCGTCGGCGCGGGCTTCGCGGAGGTGGCGGAGCGCCAGGCCGCGCTCGCCGCGTGTCACTGCGATGCGCGCGAGGCCGAACTGCGGGGCACCGAACAGGAAGGGCCCGCTCACGGCCCCGAGCGTGTCACGGAGGGCGGCGAGCCGACGGAATTCGCCCGTTCGGGCGGCAACGATCGCGTCGATGGTGAGCAACTCGGCGTTTTCGGGGTCGTGCTGTCGCATGGTGTCGACGAGGGTGCGCGCTTCCGGCCACCGCCCGGCGCGATTCAGCAGCTGAAGCAGCTCCAGTTGGAGTGCTGGAGATGAGGAGATCTCGTGCTGCGAACGGTTCGCGTGTCGGAGGGCGCGGGCGATCACCGTGTCAGCGGCGGTCCCGCGGCTGTGCGCGCGGAGCTCGTCCGCCGCCTGACGGGCAGTGGCGAGGTAGCCGGCGAAGCCGCCGAGCGGGGCCTCGTTCGCGAACATCTCCAGGCGCTCATGGACGGCGCGCTCCCGCCCGAGTGCCGCGAGGGCGAGAATCTCCAGTGTGGCTCCCCACGGCTCACCGGGGTGGATCTCCCGCATCCTGCGGACGGTGCGCAGCTCCTCGCGATGGCGGCCGAGCAGGTGCTGGACCGTCGCCACCGTGGCCAGGTACGG
Organism: uncultured Gemmatimonadales bacterium; assembly: GCA_963793235.1. GTDB lineage: Bacteria > Gemmatimonadota > Gemmatimonadetes > Longimicrobiales > Longimicrobiaceae > CAWBZF01. Next base: position 1,672,806 of record CAWBZF010000002.1, on the reverse strand, counting down.
GACGAAGCCGTGCATCGCGCCCCGGTTCGCCTCGAGCGAACGGAGCGCATCCGCCGCTTCCTGCAGTCGGCCCTGCTCCATGGCGGCGACGGCGAGGTTGTAGGATGCCTTGGAGGTCGGCGCGCGTGCGGCCGCCCGGCGGATTGCCCGGAGGGTCCGTTCCTCGTCGCCGCGCAGCGCCGCCATCCGGTAATCGAGCCAGTCGCGGTCGTGATCCGACAGTTCGGAGCGGCGCCGGTCCACCTGCTCCAGCCGCTCCATGGCGGCGGCGAAGCGCCTGGTGTTGGACAGCGAGAGTCCCTCGAACAGCAGCGCCTGGACGAAGGCGGTGTCCACCTGCCGGGCCGCCTCGAAGTGCTCGCGCGCCTCCTCCCACGCGGTGCGGGAATACGCGTCCATCCCCTCCGCGAAGTGCCGGTACGCCTCGAAGCGCGGCGGTGGCAGCGATGCGCCGGGTCCGCCGGAGACCCGCTCGTCCAGGTGCCTGGCGATCAGGGCGACCACGCGGGAGCGCGCCTCGTCCAGCGCTCCCCCGGGCGCCTGCGCCGAGGCGGTGATCGGCTCCAGCACGCCCACCGAGACGCCTCTCCCCACATCCGTCACCTGCAGGTGGATCCGCAACGAATCGCCGTGCGGGTAGAGGGTGCCGGAGACCACCAGACCGGCCCCGGTGGCGAGTGCAATCTCCCGAATCGGGTCGATGGCGGTTCCTCCGGTCGGCAACCCCGCCACGTACCGCTCCGCGCTCCGCACCGCCGCCGTGGGGAGCACCTGCAGCGCATCGCTGCGCTGCAGACCCTGCGTGATCCAGTCCGCCGTCATCGCTCCGATCGGCTCCAGCTCGGTGCGGCCCGTCCGATTCTCGATCGTCGCCACCGCCACCCGCGAGGACACCAGCGGCGGCGTGGTGGAGCGGAGATGAGGGAGCGCGGCGGCGCCGCCGGCGAGGGCCAGGACGAACAGGGATGCCGCGGCATAGACGGCCGGCCGCCGCGCCCGCTCCCGTTCACACTGGCGGAGTGCAGCGGCGAACTCTGCGGCGGTCGGGTAGCGTCGCTCGGGGTCCAGCGCGGCGGCTCGCAGCAGCACCCGCCGGAGGCCGCGGGGAGCGGAGCGCCCCGCGTGGATGGTCACGGCAGCGCCATGCGGGAGCCCGCCCGCCTCGGAGGCGCCCGATGCATCGGCTGACGAACCCGCGGAGCCCGCCAGCGCTTCCAGCAGGGTCAGGCCGAGTGAATAGATGTCGGTGCGCCCGTCCAGCGGGCGGCTGCCGGTCGCCTGCTCGGGGCTCATGTAGCGGGGAGTGCCCACAACTCCGTGCGCGCTGGCGAGAGCGCCGGCGCCGGAGGGCGACAGCATCCGTGCGAGGCCGAAGTCGGCGATCAGTGGCTCCCCGTCCGCGAGGAGGATGTTGGCCGGCTTGATGTCACGGTGGAGGACCCCGCGCGAGTGAGCATGTTGCAGCGCGTCGGCCAGCGCGGCGCCCATGCGGCACACCTCGGACGCGGGGAGCGGGCCCCGCGCGATCATCCCGGCGAGCGTCGGCCCCTCCACCAGCGGCATCACGTAGAAGAGCCGCCCCTCCACCTCCCCCGAGTCGAAGATGGGGAGGATGTGCGGGTGGCTCAGGTTCGCCGCGATGCGGATCTCCTCCAGGAAGCGCGCGGTCAGCGACTCGTCTGCGACCAGCGGGTCGAGCAGCTTCACGGCGACGGGGCGGTGGTGGCGCGGGTCGTAGCCGCGGTAGACCGCGCCCATGCCGCCGCGGGCGATGAGTTCCATATTGACATACCCGGCCACAGATGGCGGCATCGTTCATCTCTGAGCGGGGAATTGTCCGCGCCGCGTTTCGCTACAGGTGCACGCGGAACTCACTCTTCTCTGCTTATGAAAAGTATTGCGTCTGCCGCATGCGCCCAACACTCTTGTAACGGGTGATGGCCTGGGTTCCGGGTGCGTGAAGATGCACTCCGAGAATGTATGATCCATATACCAGATGCAGCCCGTTTCTGCTCCCCGCTGGCCTTTCTACCACGTTCCACACCGAGGATCCAATGAACAACGACGATGCGGCTGAGGGGCACGATCAGGTAGCGCCACTGGGAACTCAATGGCCAAATCTCGAGCTGATCTACGTAAGGAACAATATGATTTCCGCCCGTAACAACCGGTGGTGCTTCAGGGTGGAACTCGACACACTGCTTGATGGCGACAACGCGATCGATTGGAAGATTCCGGGAGGTCAGCGCAGAACTGTTGCTCGACAAGTTCTTGCGGCGCGCACAACGAAGCATCAGCAGTTGATCATGCATGCCCTTTCAGATGAGCCGGAGGTTCACGCTGAGGATAGTAACAGAACCCAGCCACCCAGCCCATTCGGACCAGCTGAGGAGCGCATTGAGGTAGCAGCGGATTACGGAAAATCCGCAGTCCGAGGCGCGGAGATTCGGTTCATCCTGAGCGTCCCTATACCTATCAACCAAATCGCTACCGTGAGGATGCTCCCGGACGTAGCACTCAAGAACGTAGCTCTGAACGGCGTTGGTACGAACCAGAAGAGGCGGGAGATTATCGAAGCGTTCCTGTAGAACGGTCCGGCTTGCTCCAACCCGCATTTGAGTCCCCCACGGGATCCGTCGCACACTACGCGTATCCCTCGTCATCGTAGACAGATGATCCATTCCCCTGACTCCCAGCACGCCCTCGCCCGGTCCATCGCCCGGGTGGTCCGCACGGACCTCCCGGGCGCGGGGACGGAGGAGGAGGTCACCGCCTCCGTGGAGCGGGCGCTGCGGGAGGAGGCGTGTGCCAACGAGCGGGTGATCGCGTACCTCAGGGCGGGGATCCTCGGGGGGCTGACGGTGGTGCTCGCCGGGCTGGCCATATCGGAATGGATCGAGGTGGCGTGGGTGCCGACGGGAACGCTGCTGCTCCTGGGCCTGCTGACCCTCTGGCTCGCCGTCGCCGTCGGCCTCGCGCTGTACGTTGCGCGGGGCCGGTACCCGCCGCGGCTGCGGCGCAACGCACCGGTGCTGGACGCGGTGATCATCGCCTCCAGCTTCACGCTGCTCTGGTGGAGCCTCGCGCCGGAGCCCGTGCCGGCCGGACTGATCGCGCTGCTGACGACCACCTGCGTGTTCCTGGCCTTTTCGGGGGCGCTGCGGGTGTCGCGCACCTCCGCGCGACGCGCGGGGGTGCTCGGCGTGGTGGTCTGGCTGTACGGCGCGCTGCTGGGTGAGGTGGGCGTGCTGGAGATGCTGACGATCGCGGCGGTGATCGCCGCCACCGCAGTTCTCGGCACGCGCTTCACCCGCGGCATGCGGCGGGTGGTCACCAACGAGGTGGAGCGGGTGCGGCTGCAGGAGCTCTACCGCACCGCGCAGGAGACGATCGACGCGCGTGAGGAGGTGCTGAAGATCGTCTCGCACGACCTGCGCAACCCGCTGGGCACCATCGCCATGGCCACCGACCTGCTGCTCGACCTGCCCGAGAGCGAAGAGCAGCGCCGGCGGCACCTGGGGATCATCAAGCGGGCGGGTGAGCGCGCCACACGCCTGGTGCTGGACCTGCTGGACGCCGCGCGGGTGGAGGCCGGGCGGCTCCCGCTGGAGCCGGAGCGGGTGACGGTGGACTCGCTGATCGACGACGCGGTGGAGATGATGGCGCCGCTCGCCGCGGAGCGTAAGCTGGTGCTGGAGGTCGCGCCGCTTGTGCCGCTTCCGCAGGTGACCGCCGACCCGCAGCGGATCCTGCAGGTGTTCTCCAACCTGATCGGCAACGCGATCAAGTTCACTCCGCCGGGGGGTAGCATCACGCTCGGGGCCATCCCCGAGGGATCCGGCGTGCGGCTCTCCGTGGGCGACACCGGACCCGGGATCCCGCCGGAGCAGCTGGCGCGCATCTTCGAGCGGCTCTGGCAGTCGGACCCGGGCGACCGGCGCGGGATCGGACTCGGGCTGACCATCGCCCGGGCGATCATCGAGGCGCACGGCGAGCGGATCGGGGTGGAGAGCTCCGTCGGTGAGGGCACGGAGTTCTGGTTCACCCTGGCTGCATCATCGGAGGCGGACCCGGCCGGCCCGACGGATCCGGCGCTCCCGGCGCGACAGCCGGCGATCGAGATCCCCTCCAGTCCTCCCATCGCCGGCATCTCGACCGTGCCACCCTGAAGCCGTACGGGCCGCCGGAGTCTCCGCACGCTTCGTGCGCCCGCGCGCATGATCCGGAGGCGATCCTTCCCGTGCGCGATTCCCCTCGAACTAACCATGGCCGGGAACCTCCCGGCGGTCCGATCCTCCCCGAGCGTGACTCCCAACTCCAGTCCGCGACCAGTCCGGCTCCCGAACGCCCACTCCACCTTCGCAGCGCACGCGCGGTCCTGGACGACCACATCCAGCTCGCGGACCGGTGGCGACGCGCTTCATCTACGAATACCTGGCAGACCCGGTGAGTAACGATGCCTTCGGGGGTGCGCCTCCCGCCATTCAGCTGTCGAGCGACCTGGTGGTGAAGAGCGCGGACGGGCCGGTCAAGCCGAAAGCCGGTCCGATCTTGCCCAACCCGGGCCGAGGACGCACTTTATCCGTGCCGCCACGGGACTCCCTCCCCGCCGCTCATTTCGTACATCGCCGCCGCTGTTTTCGTGACCAGAATGGTTGAACTCACCTGCCGATCCGCCGGGCTCATCCTCCTGCTCGCCCTGGCCGGCGGCTGCGTGTCGAACCCGTCGTCGGGGGCGAGAGCGGAAGCGGAGAGGCTGGCATACCCGGAGTGCGGGCCGGACGTACTGGCGCTTGCCGGGGAGGCATTCGCCGGACGCAGCGCGGAGGAGGTGGGCGATTCGCTCCGGCTCGCCGGGCTGCTTCCGCACGGACCGTCGGTGCGGCTGGTCGCCTTCACGGCCGAGCCGAAACTGCTGGACCGCCGTGCTTCTCGGAAGAGCGCTGGAGCGAGTCTACCCCGAAGCTCTCCTCCACAGAGGGATCGGCGGTACCGTGCGCATCGCGGTGTTCATCGATGCCGAGGGGGTATCGCGAGCGGCGCTGATCGAAGAGAGCTCCGGTCACGACGAGATGGACGATGCGGCCCGGCTGATCCTCACCGGCGTGCGGTTCGAGCCGGCAGCGGTAGACGGCTGTCGCACGCGGGCCTTCCATTCCATGCCCGTTGTTTTCGCGGTCTCCTCCCGGTAGGGGTGCAGGATGTGCTCACGAGAGGTGGTTCGGCAGGCGACGTCCGGGGGAGATGCGGAGCACCGGAGTGCGTCGGCACCCGGAAGCGCGGTGATCGACCCGAACGCCTTCACCGGGAAGAGCCGGGTGCAGGATCTGACCCACGTCACCACGGCCGAGTTCCCCGTCTTCCCGGGCGAGCGGAACTTCGCCGCGCAGCCGGTTCGAACGCTGGAGGGACACGGCTACTCGCTGCAGGAGCTCTCGCTTTCCGAGCATACCGGCACCCACCTGGATGCTCCCGCGCACTTCTTCGCGGAGGGGCAGACGGCGGACAACCTCGCCCTGGGGCAGCTGATCGCTCCACTGGTGGTGATCTCTCTCGTCGAGCGGGCGACGCGCGATCACGATGCGCGGCTGGCGGCCGACGATGTTCTGCGCTGGGAAGCGAGGCACGGACGGATCCCCGCAGGTGCGGTGGTCGCCCTGCATAGCGGCTGGGAAGAGAGGTGTCGGGAGCCCGCCCGCTATCTCAACATGGATTCCGCGGGAGTGATGCACACGCCCGGATTCGGTGCCGAAGCGACGGAACTGCTGGTTCACGAGCGAGCCATCGCCGGTCTGGCCACCGACACGTTGAGCCTCGACATCGGTGCCTCCCGTGCTTTCGAGGCGCACATCGTGTTGCTGGGAGCAGGGAAGTACGGACTGGAAAACGTGGCGAACCTCGCTCTCGTCCCTCCTGCGGGTGCCATGCTGGTGGTGGGCGGCCCGAAGCACAGTCGCGCCACCGGTGGGCCCGCCCGGCTGATCGCATTCCACTGATTGGTCGGGGGGGCTGGCCGGGAGATCATCCGCCTCCCTCTACCTCAGTACCGCCGGGCTCTTTCCCTGCCCACGAACAACGAGGGTCTCGCTGTCAGACCTCGGAGCTAGGTTCCGAAGAGAAACCGAAAACCGGTATGCACCTCACTCCGGAACCGCACATCCACCAACCATGGCCGACAGGATCTCCAAGACGCAGCGCTGGCTGGACGTGATCGCCTACCTGCTGGGCCGGCGGTTGCCGGTCACGGTGGAGGAGATCATGCAGGCCGTACCCGCCTACGCCGCCACGGCCCGGGAAGGGGACTTTACCGCGATGGCGTCCGCCCGGCGGATGTTCGAGCGGGACAAGGACGAGCTCCGGAAGATGGGGATTCCGCTGGAGACGCGGGAGTATTCCGTGGACGGGCTGGAGCAGCTCGGCTATTCGCTCGCGCGCCGCGACTTCTATCTTCCGTACCTGGGGATCCTGTCCGGGGCGGGGACCGGGATGCCACGCGCGGGCGCGCCGGACGTGCCCCTTTCACCGGAGGAGGCCGGTCTCCGCCTTCGACGCCGTTCAGCGGGTCGCGGAGATCCCGGCCTTCCTGCACGAGCGGGCGGCGCGCAGTGCCTTCCGGAAGCTCGCCTTCGATCTCGACGCGGAGCAGCTCGCGAGTCCGGCCGTGCTGCGGGTGGATCCCCCGGGAACGGGTGAGCAGCTGGAGCGCCTGCGGGTGCTCTCGGAGGCGCTGCTGGCGCGCAAGAGAGTGCAGTTCATCTATCACGGGATCCATCGGGGTGAGACCACCGAGCGGGACGTGGCCCCGTACGGAATCTTCTTTCACCGCGACTGGTACCTGGTGGCCCACGACGGTTCCCGTCAGGCGCTGCGAGTGTTCCGGATCGCCCGCATCGACGATCCGCGGCCGAACACCCGGGCGCCGCGCGCGCCCGACTTCGAGATCCCCGCCGACTTTCGCCTGGATACCTACCTCCGGCGGAGCGCCTGGGAACTCGGCGCGGGCGACGAACCGCCGATCCGTGCGGAGGTGCACTTCGCCTTCCCGGCCTCGCTGCTGGCCGCCCGGAGCGGTGTCGGCGAACCGCGGGAAGAGCGGCCCGACGGCAGCGCCGTGCGGAGCTTCGAGGTGCATCAGGTGGATCCCTTCCTGCGCTGGGTCCTGACTCAGGAGGGGGAGGCGGAGATCCTGGGACCGGCGGAACTGCGGGCGGCGATGGGGGAGCTGCGGGCGAGCGTGGCGGCGCTCTACGAGGGGGAGGCGAATGGCTGAACGGGAAACGGCGAGCGAGCAGTTCTCGCGTATCCTCCACCTGCTGGCCGTGGCGACGCGTGCGGATGGTGCTTCACTGGAGGAGCTCGCCACCGTCCTGGAGGTGCCGGAGGCGCGGGTGCTGCGGGACCTGCAGGAGGTCTACACCCGTGCCTTCTACCATCCCGCGGGGAGTGGAGAGGACACCCAGGTGCTGATCGAAGCCGGGCGCGTGAACGTCTGGACCAAGGGCGAGTTCCGGCGGCCGGCGCGCCTGGAACCGGGGGAGGCACTGGCGCTGTCGCTCGGTCTCCGGGTGCTGGCGGCCGAATCCGTGGCACCGCGGCGGGAGCGAATCCTCTCCCTCGCCGGGCGGCTGGAAGGGCTGCTCGGAGATTCGCCTGCAGAGGGATTGGCGGGTGTGGAGTTGGAGCCGAAGCCGTCGGAAGAGTTCGAGGTGCGCGCGGCGATGCTCGCGGCCGCGCGTGAGCGGCGCCGGTGTCTCATCGGCTACCTGAAACCGCGCGCCGCCTCGGTCGATTCCAGGGAGATCGAGCCGTACGTGGTCGTCGCGGCCGGCGGCTGGTGGTACGTGCTCGCGCGATGCTGCCGCGGCGACTCGGTGAAGGCGTTCCGGATCGACCGGATCGTGGAGGTGGTCGCCGGAGAGGAATCGTTCGAGATCCCGGATGGATTCGAGCCCGGCGAGCACCTCTCCGGCGGGCACGTCTTCCGCGCGGACGAGGAGATCGCGGTCACCGTGCGCTACTCGCCTCGGATCGCGCGCTGGCTGACCGAGCGGGGCGAGGCCGAACCGCTGGACGACGGGAGCGTCCTGGTGGCTCACCGGGTCGCGGACCCGCGGTGGCTCGTCAGGCACGTTCTCCAGTATGGACCGGACGCCGAGGTGGTGGAGCCGGCGAATTTCCGGCGGCTGGTGCTGGAGTCGGTCCGACGCATCTCGGCACACGCCGGGTAGCGCGCGGCGGCGGGCACGCATCCGGAATTTCGATCCCGGTCTTCTACACGCCCCGGCAGAGCGCCGGCGTGCGCACCGGCTTCTCGCCCAGCGCGGGGAAGCCGGCGCTGGTCGTGGAAGCGTGGCTCTCCTCCGGGCTTCCGGTCACCGTTCTGGAGCCACGGCGAGCGAGCGTCGCCGAGATCTGCCTCGCCCACGACGATGCCTGTGTGGCGGCCGTCCTCGCCTGCAGGCGGCCCAACGGCTTCGGAAGCACCGACACCAGGATCTCCGCCACACCCCCGTGGACCACCGGCTCGCTGCTCTCCGCGGCGGAGCACGCGCTGCAGATGGGGCGGTCGGCGTTCAGCCCCACCAGCGGGTTCCACCATTGATCCTTCGCCTCGGTGAGGATGACCGGCAGCCCGCCCCGCAACTCTCGGCCCCCGTCGAGTGTACGCCCTGGCAGGCGCGAATCGCGCGCGACGCCTCGATGCGTCACTCCGAGGGGTGACCAAACGTCGTAGAGGGTCGTGAATGGAAGCCGTTGAACCTCCTCCGATGGACACCGTGATGCGCATCTCCCGAATGATCACCGCACCCTACGCCGCCCTGCTGCTCGTTCTGGCCGGCGGCTGTCACAACCTGGTGGACCCCGGTGCTGCGCGTGAGCCGCTGACCGAGCTTCCACGCGCGCTCACCGCCACCGAGCAGACGGCGGTGCAGGCGAGCAACCGCTTCGCCTTCCAGCTGCTCCGGGAGGTGCTGCCCACCGATGACGGCCCCAACACCTTCCTGTCGCCGTTCAGCGCCTCGATGGCTCTGGGGATGGCGATGAACGGTGCCACGGGCGCGACGCTGGACGAGATGCGGGCGACGCTCGGCTTCGGCTCCGCGCCGGTGGCGGGGATCAACGCCGCGTACCGGGGGCTCTACGACCTGCTCCCGGCGCTGGACCGCGCGACCGAGCTGCGCATCGCGAACTCCATCTGGAGCGATCGCACCTTCCCGTTCCACGCGTCGTTCCTGGATGCGGGGCGGACCCACTTCGATGCACGGGTGGAGGCGCTGGACTTCCGCTCGCCGCAGGCGGTCCCGACCATCAACCGGTGGGTCTCGGAGAGCACCCGCGGGCGCATCCCGACGATCATCGAGCGGATCGATCCGGACGAGGTGATGTTCCTGATCAACGCAGTGCACTTCAAGGGGAGCTGGGAGACCCCCTTCCCGGCGGATCGCACGCAGCCCGCGGAGTTCCGCCGCCGTGACGGGACCACCTCCACGGTACCGATGATGAACCGCAGCGAGGGTGGGCTGCACTTCTTCTCCGAAGCCGAGGTGGAGGTGGGCGAGCTTCGGTATGGCCGCGGCGCGTACGCGATGACCATCGTCATGCCGCGCAGCGGAACGGTGGAGGAGCTGGTGGCGTCGCTGGACGAGCAGCGCTGGAGCCGCTGGACGGACGAGCTGCGCGAATCGCGCCACCACGTGAGCCTCCCCCGCTTCCAGCTCGAGTACGAGGTGGAGCTCGCGGAACCGCTCCAGGAGATGGGGATGCGACTCGCATTCGGGCGCGACGCCGACTTCAGCCCCATGTCGCCCCGCGGCGAGGATCTCGCCATCAGCCGCGTGGTGCAGAAGACGTTCGTCGCCGTGGACGAGGTCGGGACGGAGGCGGCCGCTGCCACTGCCGTGGGGATTTCGGTTGTCTCGATGCCGCCGACGTTCCGGGTCGATCGCCCCTTCCTGGTGGCGATTCGGGAGAGATTCAGCGGGACCATACTCTTCCTGGGTGTGATCGGGGATCCGGCGGCGGGGTAGGCGGCCATTCTGCCCGGGGCGTCCGCAGATTACGCCGATCGCGCGGAGATGAATACTCGTGCGGTACCTGCCAGCGTCATGGAGACGGTCTGGGCTGGAGATACGGGAGTCGCCCGCGTTTCGACAGTGAGAGGAGAGATTCAGCGGGATGGGGATCCGCAGATTACGCAGATCTCGCGGATTTCATCGAGCCGATCTGCGGAATCTGTGTAATCTGCGGATGGTCGTTCAACGGTGACGGCCCGGCTCGGTGATGGGCGGATGCGCGTCTCACGGGAGATGGCCGCTTCACCACCCGCTCATCACGGGCTACCGGGGACGTGATAACGGACAGCCTGATCGATGCGCTCGCCCTGATTCTCCACCGGGAAGCGGCATTGCCGCTGTGGCGTGAATACGAGCGACGCATGCGCGAGCACGTTCCGCTCCGACGCTGCTCCGCGCCCCCCGGCCTCCGGATTCCCTCCGCACGCCACCGCGCCACGTTCGCCCTCCGCGCCACAATTTTCCCTTTCGGGTGTAGATCTAACGCTACCCCGGTCTGCGACTCCGACCGGGTGTCGTTCGCTTTCCGCGGGATTCCGACGATCCCTGAATGTTCCCTCGAGCACGCACGCAGATGAGATTCAGGAGAACCACCTGCGCCGCGCTGGCGATCCCGGCGCTCGGCTTCGGCATCGCGGCGGCACTCCCCGCGCCCGCCGCCGCGCAGACGTCCTCGCAGACGCCCGTCCGCGCCCTGGGTGTGGACACCACCAACTTCGACCGCTCCATCCGCCCCCAGGACGACTTCTACCGCTTCGTCAATGGCGCCTGGCTGCAGCGGACCGAGATCCCGGCCGACCGGTCGCGCTACGGTACCTTCGACGAGCTGCGCGAGGGAAGCGAGCAGTCGGTGAGGCAGATCGTTCAGGAGTCCACGCGCAGCCCGGCGCGGCGCACTGCCGGCACCGATGAGCAGAGGGTGGCGGACCTGTACGAGTCGTTCATGGACGTGCGGCGCATCGAGGCGCTGGGGCTCGCCCCGCTCGCCCCGGAGCTCTACCACATCCGCGCCCTCCGTTCACACGAGGGCCTGCCGGACCTGTTCGCTCACCTGCAGCGGATCGGTGTACAGACGCCCATCGGCGTTTCCGTGGGTCAGGACCAGCGCGACGCGGAGCAGTACATCGCGGCGATGAGCCAGTCGGGGCTCGGGCTCCCGAACCGCGATTACTACCTGCAGGAGGGAGAGGCGTTCGAACGCGCCCGTGTGGCGTACGGCACCTATCTGACGACGCTGCTCCGCCTTTCCGGCGATCCGGACGCGGCCGCCGGCTCGCGGGCGATCCTGGCGCTGGAGACGGAGATCGCGCGCCACCACTGGACGCCGGTGGCCAATCGCGACCGCGAGGCGACCTACAACCGCTACGAGTGGAACCGGCTGGGAGATCTCGGCAACGGATTCGCCTGGAATCGTTACCTGACCGCGTACGGCGTGCAGATCGCCCCGGCGGTGATCGTGCGGCAGCCGGATTACTTCCAGCAGCTGGACGGGATCCTCTCCCGCACTCCGGTGGAGACGTGGCGCCGGTACCTGACGGCGAACCTGCTGCACTCCTACGCCGAGGTGCTCCCGCGTGCCTACGACGAGGCCCGCTTCGCCTTCACCGGCCGTGCGCTTCAGGGCCTGGAGGAGCAGCGCTCGCGGGAGCTGCGTGCCACCAGTGCCGCCGAGGGAACCGTCGGTGACATCCTGGGCCGGATGTACGTGGAGCGGCACTTCGACGACCGTTCTCGCCAGCGCATGCACGAGCTCGTCGGCAACCTCACGGAGGCGTTCCGACGCGGCATCGACGGGCTGGAGTGGATGGGCGAGGAGACCAGGCGCGAGGCGCACGCCAAGCTGGAGGCCTTCAACACCAAGATCGGGCATCCGGACAGCTGGCGTGATTACGACGGCCTGGAGGTGCGCGCCGGAGACGCACTCGGCAATGCGATGCGCGCGCGCCTCTTCGGGCACGGCCGCATGGTGAGCCGCCTCGGCCACCCGGTGGATCGCGACGAGTGGTTCATGTCGCCGCAGACGGTGAACGCCTACTACTCGGCATCGCTGAACGAGATCGTATTCCCCGCCGGGATCCTGCAGCCGCCGTTCTTCGACGTGGATGCGGACGACGCGGTGAACTACGGCGCGATCGGCGCCGTGATCGGGCACGAAATCAGCCACGGCTTCGACGACCAGGGCCGTCGCTCGGACGCGCAGGGCAACCTGCGCGACTGGTGGCAGCCGGCGGACGCTGAGGCGTTCGAGGTTCTCGCCGGCCGCCTCGCCGACCAGTACAGTGGCTACGAGCCCCTTCCGGGGATGAACCTGCAGGGCCGCCTCGGCCTCGGTGAGAACATCGCCGACCTGAGTGGCGTCGCGGTCGCCTACGAGGCTTACCGGCTGTCGCTGAACGGGCAGGAGCCCCCGGTGATCGGCGGGTTCACGGGCGACCAGCGCTTCTTCCTCGGCTGGGCGCAGGTCTGGCGCACACAGTTCCGGGAGGAGGCGCTCCGCCGACAGATCCTGCAGGGGCCGCACTCGCCGGGCGAGTTCCGGGTGATCGGCGTACTCTCCAACTCCGATGCGTTCCACCGGGCGTTCGACGTGCAGCCCGGCGACGGGATGTATCGAGCGCCGGCGGATCGGATCCAAATCTGGTGAGCACTGTCGCCTGATCCGCACATGCTGACGTAGTGGCCCGGGGCGGACATGTTTCCGGGCCACTTCCGAATCATGCCCCGGCTCCCGCATCCGAACCCGGTGACGAAACGTAGTCACGGGACGTCCTCAGCGGAGAGTGCAGTTCCGGTCGATCCATCTGTGAAAGGGTGATCGTGGACGAGAGGCCCCGGAAGATCGTCCTGGTGGTGGATGATCTTCCCGAACAGCGCGATATCTATTGCACGCTGCTCCGGCTCCATGGATTCGACGTGCTGGAGGCGGCGGATGGTGAGCAGGCGGTGAGCCTGGCCCTCGTGGCCCGCCCGCACGTCATCCTCATGGACGTAGTCCTGCCCGTGCTGGATGGCTGGGAAGCGACGCGCCGCCTGAAGGCCGATCCCGGAACTGCCGCCATCCCCATCATCGTGCTCACCGCTCGCGCGACCGTGGCCGATCGGGAAACCACGCGCGCCGCCGGTGCGGATACCTACCTCTCCAAACCATGCGAACCGCGGACGGTGCTGCAGGAGGTGCAGCGATACACGAAAGGCGGCGGCGATCCCTGATCGCCGCCGCCTTCGCTCCGATGCTCATCCAACCAGTAACCATCAACCAGTAACCATCAACCCTCCACTACGGCTGCGGAACTCCCATCGGGTCCGGCTGCTGCGGCTGACCCTCCTCCATGTTCGGGCGTCGCACCGAGCGTGGCCGCCGGCCGAAGTTGTAGGAGAGGCTGAGCGAAGCGCTTCGCATGCTCCAGTCGTTGCGGGCGATCTGCACGTGGGTGCGGTCGCGCGTCTCGAAGTTGTAGCGTGCGAGCGAGAACGGGTCCTGCACGCGGAAGTTGAGCGTCGCCTTGTTCTGCAGAAGCTGCTTCCGCATGCCGACGCTGCTCATCACGAAGGCGGAGCGGCGCCCCTGCGGCAGCTCCTGAGGGGAGTTGTAGAAGAGCATCCCCTGCACGTTCAGCGTGCGATCGATCGCGAGCGTCACGTTGCCGTTGGCATTGTAGCGGAACGAGGTGCCGGAGTAGTCGGTGCTGATGTTGCTCGCGTCGCGATCCTCGTGATGGAGCCCGAGACCCACGTTGCCGCTGAGCCGGCCCGTCGACCTGAGCATGGCGCTGATCTGGGTGCCGATCGTGCGCATGGAGGCGACGTTCTCCCAGGTGGTGGTGAGCACGCCGCTCTCGTCCAGCGTGGTGATCTGCCCGAAGTCGTTCTCCGTCGCGCGAAAATACGGGCTGAAACGGAGGTTCCCGCGCTGTCCCTGCCAGTTGAAGCTCCCCCCGAACGAGTGGATGTACTGGGGCTTCAGATACGGATTGCCCACGCGCCGCGTGAGCGGGTCGATGGAGCCGTCGATCGGGTTCAGGTACCAGATCCACGGGCGCTGCACCCGGCGAGAGTAGTTGAGCCCCACCCGCCGCCCGCCGCCCAGGTCGTACGCGACGTTGGCATTGGGGAAGATGCTGGTGTAGCTGTTCTCGAACGACTCATCCGTGGTGGGGAGGACGAAGTCGGTGTTCGCCTGCTCCACCCGCACACCCGCACACCCGCCTGCAGCGCCAGCTTGCCGACCGTACGGCTGGCGGTGACGTAGGCCTGGTGGAACGTCTCATCGTACTGGAAGGCGTTGCGGAAGCTGCTGATCGGGTTGCCTCCCGAAAGCGTCTCCCGGAACTGCTCGTTGGAGGTGGTCTGGATGTTCGCCTGGTAGCCCACCTGCATGCGCGTGCCGCGCACCGGCCGGTCGTAATCCGCCTTGAGCCAGGTGCGTCTCTCGTCCTCGTCGGTGTCGTTGATCAGCAGCAGCGGGTCGGCGGCGTGCAGGGTGCCATCCAGATCGGCGAGCTGGGTAATGAAGCTGCCATCGTTGCCGCCCCAGTGGCGACTGTGGCGGCCCTCCACGGAGAACTCGTGCTTCCCCTCCTCGATCACGTGCTTCAGACCCAGCGAGCCGTCCATGTTGTTCCGGCCCCAGGTCGAAGCCATGGTGCGGAAGTACCGGTCCATCGGATCCCGGAACTGATCCAGGTTCATGAACGAGGTCCGCCCCTCAGAGTCTGAGCCGAAGCCTCCGCCGGATGCCGATGACCAGAGCGTGGAGCGCCCGGTCAGCTGGTACTCGGCGGACATGTCGAAGCGGGAGAAGCGCCCCTTGTTGGCGGCCGTCCCCTCCTGGAGCAGGAAGGTCGTGGGGTCCACGAGGAGGTTCTGGCGCAGGTCGTACTGCGTGCTCCCGCGCTCGTGGAAGTTCAGCGAGCCGTTGCCGAAGAGCGTCAGCTTCCCCTGCTGGTAGGCGAGGTTGCTGAAGGCGCCGGTCTCGCCGCGCGTACCCGCGGTGAGCCCCAGGCTGCCGCTCAGTCCGAGACTGGCGTCGCTCTTCAGGACGATGTTCACGATCCCGCCGGCGCCATCGGCCTCGTAGCGAGCGGACGGATTCGGCATCACCTCGACGCGCTCGATGCGGTCGGAGGGGAGCTGCTGCAGGAAGCGCTGCAGCGCCTCTCCGGTCATCGGTGTCGGGCGGCCGTTGATGTGGATGCGGGGGGAGGCGCCGCGGAGCGTCACCCGCCCCTCCAGGTCCACATCCAGCTCCGGAACACTGCGCAGCGCGTCGGTCGCCACGCCACCCTGCACGGCCGGCATGTCGGCGGTGCGGTAGATGGTGCGATCGGCGGCGATCACCACCTGCGACCGCTCACCCTCCACGGTGACACCCTCGATGGCGATCGCGGAGGCCGTCATCTGCAGGGTGCCCAGATCCGCGGTCAGCGCGCCGGCCCGGATGGCCACGTCGCGCGCCATCGCCTCGAAGCCGAGGTGCGACACCCGCAGCCGGTAATCGCCGAGCGGAGCGTCGATGCGGAAGGCGCCATCCTGCCCCGTGAGCGCCCCCACCACGCGGGTCGTGTCCGCCGTGCTCCGCGCCTGCACGCTGGCGCCGGCGACCGGCGCGCCGCCCGGGGCGATCACTCGACCACGGATCTGCCCGCCCTCCTGAGCGGCGACCGGCACCACCAGAGCAAGGGAGAGAAATAGAGCGCCCGGGGCGCCGAACGATGAAATACGCATTGGCCGGGGAGTAGCGATGGGGACGGGTGGAAAAGTTCTGCGGAGAGTGAGGTTCCGCGCCGGGTTCCATGTCCTGCGGGAGGCAGCGAGAAGTGGCTCCCCAACGCGGTTCACGCGCGGACCCCCCGTTGGATGCCGGGAGGAGCGGGAAGGTTGCACGGGAAACGTACCAGTACACCCCCGTGTGACACCAGCCTGTTGTTCCGAAGTCAGCGTGCCCGGGTGATGGTCATGTGGAAGACCGGCTGCAGGCGTTCCAGAGTCACCATGACCTCACCCTCGAGCTGCATCTGGATGAGCACCTGCCCGAGGACGGCCCTGAGCTCCAGCGCGCGACGGCCGGCGACGCGTTCGGCGGCCACCGCCGCGTGGTGGAGCAGGTGGGGCTCCAGCCATTCGGCGCCCGTTACGGTGGGCCGGGCGATGGGCTCCAGCGGGGCGGCGAAGGCGCTGTACAGTATGTCGATGGTCGTCCCGTACTCGTGCGTGCTCTCCCCGAGCGCCGCGTTGGGGTTCACGCGGCGGAGCGCCGCCTGATTCTCTGCGGTGCGGAGCACGGAGGACACCTCCATGCGGTAGGCGGGGGCGCCGAGTTCCGCGAGCCGGGCGTGGAAGCGCGTGCCGATCCGCGTGAGAAGTGCGGGGACGCCCGGCACCGCCAGCGGGCTGGAGTGGTCCAGGTCCCGAACCACCCAGTGCTCCGTGTCCTCCAGCGGCACCAGAGACCCGGTGGAGCGCAGACGCTCCAGCTCCGCCGGTGGGAGCAGGCGGCCGATGCCGAGGGCGCGGGCGCGCTCCAGCTGCTGCGCGTTGGAGAAGCGGCGCAGCGTCTCCTCCTGCGCCGGACGCAGCAGGGGGAGAGGCTGAAAGATGGAGTCGATCCGGGCAGCTTCCGCGTCGATCTGACGCATCCCCGCCTCGAGCAGAGCGGCCGGGTCGCCCGCGGGGGCGGTCGCCGCGTGGTCGGTCGTCGGCGGTGCTCCCTCCCCCGGCTCCGCACCGGCCGAGCAGGCGAAAAGTAGCGCCGTCACCGGCGTGGCGATCAGGGCCGGCAGGCTCGGTCTCATTTCCGCTCTCGGGCGAGGGGTCGGCAATGCGGATCGGCGGGCGCTCACGCTGATGCAGGAGTCCGGCCGCTCATCGCTGATCAATGGACACGCGCCATCTCGCCCCGGCGCCGGCCCCCACCGTCGTTCCGGCCCCCACCGTCATTCCGGCCCCCACCGTCATTCCGGCCCCCACCGTCATTCCGGCCCCCACCGTCGTTCCGGCCCCCACCGTCGTTCCGGCCCCCACCGTCATTCCGGCCCCCACCGTCATTCCGGCCCCCACCGTCATTCCGGCCCCCACCGTCATTCCGGCCCCCACCGTCATTCCGGCCCCCACCGTCATTCCGGCCCCCACCGTCATTCCGAGCGCAGTCGAGGAATCCCGCCGGGGTGCCCGTCCCTGCGGGGGTACCGGTCGCCACCGGGACGCTGGCCGTCGTCATCCCGGACAGGTCGCCTGTGGGTCCGAACCCCTGGTGCCCGCTCTGGCTCGATCTTCCCGGAGGGATTCCTCGACTTCGCTCGGAATGACGGTTGGGGGGAATGACAGAGGTGTGCTCGGAATGACAGAGGTGCCCTCGCGACTGTGCGCGATGCTTGCATCTGCCGCGGCTCTACACCTGGCGGAGGAGACACCGATGAAATGGCAGGGACGGCGCGGCAGCGCCAACGTGAACGATCGAAGGGGGATGGGCACCGCCGCGGCGGGCGGCGGTCTGGGTGTGGTCATTCTGACGCTGGTCGCAATCTTTCTCGGCGCCGACCCGGAGGAGGTTCTGCAGTCCACCGCCGGCAGCGGCGCTCCCCGCTCGGAAGCGGAAGACTCCCTCGCCCGCTTCAGCTCCGTGGTGCTCGCAGACACTGAGGACGTATGGCACCAGATCTTCCGGGAGCAGGGGTCCACCTATCGCGAGCCGACGCTGGTCCTCTTCACCGGTATGGTACCGTCGGCCTGCGGCACGGGGCAGGCGGCGATGGGCCCCTTCTACTGTCCGCTGGACCAGAGCGTCTACATCGATCTGTCCTTCTACCGGGAGCTGAGGGAGCGGCTCGGCGCGCCGGGCGAGTTCGCGCAGGCGTACGTGATCGCCCACGAGGTCGGGCACCACGTGCAGACGCTGCTCGGCATCTCGGAGGAGGTCCACACTCGGCGTCAGCGGCTGAGCCAGGCGGAGGGGAATGCACTCTCCGTGCGGCAGGAGCTGCAGGCCGATTGCTTCGCGGGCGTGTGGGCGAACCGCGCGCACCAGATGCATGAGATCCTGGAGCCGGGTGACGTGCAGGAGGCGCTGCAGGGCGCCAGCGCGGTGGGCGACGACCGGCTCCGTCAGGGGCGCGGCGAGGTGGTTCCGGAGACCTTCACGCACGGCACCTCCGAGCAGCGGATGCGGTGGTTCATGGCGGGGTTCGACGGAGGCGATCCCGCACGCTGCGACACCTTCGCGGCCGGCTCGCCGTAACGGAGGGCGCCTCCCACTTCTCGCCGCCCCTCACTCGGATCGGCCCCATCATGGTGCGGATGCGAGGGCCGGTGGCGGGCCGCGGCGTGCCCGGTGGCGCCGCCGGCAGACGAAGTGGCCGCAAACCTGCGACATCCTCATCCCTGTCCCTCCTCCCTCACCCGTGGCGAACCAGATGAGACTTGCTGACTTCATCGTGAGCAATCGCGAGCCGATCCTGGTGGAGTGGGAGGCATTCGCGCGCACCTGCCGTCCGGCCGCCACCTCCATGGACGTCGTGGCCCTGCGCGATCATGCGGATCAGATGCTCACGGTGATCGCCGCGGATCTCCGGACGCCGCAGGACAGCGGCGAGCAGGCAGCCAAATCGAAGGGAAGGGCGAACGGTGACGATTCAGACGTGTGGACCGCCGCCGAAGAGCACGGGGCGGGCCGCGCAGACAGCGGCTTCACGGTCGAGCAGATGGTCGCCGAGTACCGCGCACTGCGCGCCAGCGTGATCCGGCTCTGGACGCGCGCCGCGGGCCCACTGAAGGTCTCCGACGTGGAGGATCTGACCCGCTTCAACGAGGCCATCGATCAGTCGCTGGCGGAATCGGTCACCCGCTACACGAACGACCTGGGAGAGTCCAAGGAAATGTTCCTGGCGATTCTCGGCCACGATCTCCGCACGCCGCTGGGGGCGATCCACACTTCGGCGATGTTCATCCTGGACCTGGACGAGCTGGTGGAGCCCCACCGTACGCTGATGGAGCGAATCGCCCAGAGCGCCTCCCGCACCACCCGAATGGTGGGTGACCTGCTCGACTTCACCCGGAGCCGGCTGGGCGGTGGCATCCCGGTGGTACGGGTGGAGACCGACCTGGATCGCCTGGTCCGGGACGTGGTCGACGAGGTCCGGGCGGCGCATCCGGGGTGCACCATCCAGGTTGACACCCGCGGCGAGCAGCGCGGGGAGTGGGACCAGCCACGGGTCGCGCAGGCGCTGAGCAACCTGATCGGCAACGCGGTGCAGCACGGTGAGGAGGGGAAGCCGGTCACCGTGGAACTGCGCGGCCTGGACGATGAAGTCGCCATCCGAATCCACAACGCCGGCGTGCCGATCCCGCAGGAACGGCTGGCCGGAATCTTCGACCCGATGAAGGTCCGGGGTACCCGGCAGAACCAGAGGGGGGAGGCGCCCACGGGGAGCCTGGGCCTGGGACTCTACATCGCCGAGCGAATCGTCACCGGGCATGAAGGCCGTATCGAGGTGGAGTCCTCGGCCTTCGAGGGCACGACATTCACCGTCTGCCTGCCCCGGCACCAGAAGTCCACTGCCTGCACGAAGATTCGCTCGTAGCAGAGCTCGCCAGCCCCTGGACCATCCACCTCGCCGGCACGCTGCCGACGGGGTCGGTGTCCGTTCCCCTCGGAACTGCAGCGAGGTGGGATCCCGGGAAACACGTCCACCCGGTGGTCGGGGTACGGTCCCGTCCTGTCGGGCCGGCGTCGGCGCAGGCGAACGAATGGTGTGTGACCGGGAGCCTGACGGGACCTCCCCAACGGATTCGGCCGGGAAGCTGTATCCCGATATGGACGGACCGATGCCGCCGGGCTCACCCCCGGAGGCGGCGTCGCTCACCTCGCGGGGCTCATCGACAGGTGCCGGTCGTGTTATCTTTCACGGCTCGCCCGGCGGCCGGGAAAGCAGGGCGCGAGCGGCACGGGTGCCGCTCGCGCTCCGCTGTTGATGGGGGAACAGGCATCGGACCGGAAGCGGCCCCGATGCCATCGCAAAAGACGAAGCTCCGGCGGCGGCTCCACCGGTGCAACGCTGGACACTCACGATTGGCTCAATGATGCGTTTCTCGGCTCTTCTGCTCGTTTTCCTTTCTGCATTCACGGTCCCGGTCGCCGCCCAGGCGCCGCAGGGTGGCAGTGCCCGCCCGACGGGTACCATCGTGGGAACGGTGCAGGATGCCGGCTCCCTCTCGCCGCTCGGTTCGGCCGCCGTCGCCCTCTGGAGCACCCGCGACAACGCGTTGGTGACCGGAACGATGACACGGGCCGACGGGCGCTTCGTCCTCGCCGGCGTCTCCCCCGGCAGTTATACCCTCCGCATCTCGCTGCTCGGTTTCGAGCGGGCGGACGTGGCGGACGTGCGGGTCACGGCCGGGGAGTCGCTGGACGTCGGCACCGTACGCCTGACCGCCGCCGCGATCGCGGTCGAGGGGATCACGGTGACCGGTGAGCGCAGCGAGGTCCTGCTGGCGCCGGATCGCAACACCTACCAGGTGCGCGACATGCCCGCCGTGGCCGGCGGAAACGCCACGGACGTGCTGGAGAACGTCCCCGCCGTGGAAGTGGACGTGGAGGGCCGTGTGAGCCTACGCGGGAGCCAGAACGTGGCGGTGCAGATCAACGGCCGCCCGGCCCCGATGCGGGGCGATCAGCTCGCGGCCTTCCTGCGGCAGCTCCCCGCCAACATGCTGGACCGGGTGGAGGTGATCACGAATCCGTCGGCCCGTCACGATCCGGAGGGAATGGCCGGCATCGTGAACATCGTGCTGCGGGAGAACGTGGATCTCGGCACCAGCGCCGGCTTCACCCTGAGTGGAGGCACGCGCGGCGACGGTTCGCTCGGCGCCAATGTCGGACACCAGCAGGGTCCGCTCACCGTGTTCGCCAACTACGGTCTCTCGCGCAACGTGCGTGAGGGAACGGGGATCGTCTTCCGCGAGAATCGCTTTCTGCAGCCGGTCACCTTCCTGGACCAGGTTTCCGACAGCCGGGGCGAGGGGCTCTCCCACAGCTTCAACATCAACACCGACTACCAGCTGAGCAGCCGGGACGTGCTCAGCGCGGGCTTCTTCGTGTCCGACCGCAGCAGCGACGACACCAGCCGGGTCGCCTACGTGCAGAGCGAATTCGACCGCTCCCCCATCCGGGGATGGGACCGGGTATCGACGGGCGGAGGCGACGGCCACGCCTTCGACTATTCGCTGAACTTCCGCCGGACCTTCGCGCCCCGCACGCACGAGCTCTCGGCGGATCTCCGGTACCGCACTTCCACCAGCGCCGACGTGAGCCGCTTCCTGGAGCTCGATGCCTTCGGCGGCGCGCCCGTGAATGCGAGCGAGCGACAGGAGACCCACTCGGCCGACACGAGTCTGCGTGGGCAGCTCGACTACTTCCGCAACTTCGGTCAGGCGGTTCGGCTGGAGACGGGGTACTCCGGGTCGGTAAGAGGACAGGATCAGGCGCTCTCCATCTTCCTCCGGCCAGCGGGCGGAGAGGAGTGGATCGATGGGGCGCGGAGCAACCAGTACCAGCTGTCCGAGACGGTTCACGCCGGGTATGCGGTGCTGAGCCGGCGTGTCGACCCGGTCTCGCTGCAGGCAGGGCTGCGGGCCGAGAGTGCGAGCCGCGACTTCCAGTCGGGCGGCACGGATGAAGGCTCGGTGAACCGCTATTCGAGCCTCTTCCCCAGCGCGCTTGCCGCCTGGGACCTCAGCGACACACGCCAGTTGAAGGCCGGCTACTCCAAGCGGATTCAGCGTCCGCATGCCCGAATGCTGAACCCGGTGCCGTCCTTCGACGACCCGCTGAACCTGTTCGTCGGCAATCCGGAGCTCCTGCCGGAGTACACGCACTCCTTCGAGCTCGGCTACCAGCAGACCGGCTCGCTCGGCACCCTGCAGGTCACGCCGTACTATCGGCGCACGACGGACGTGGCGCGGCGCTTCCAGTTCCTGCGGGACGACGGCGTGACCGTCACGACCTTCCGGAACCTCGCCACCAGCAACGCGCTCGGCGCGGATGTGACCGGAACGTTCAGGTTCGGACCGGTGAACGGCTTCGTGGGTGTGAATGCCTCGCAGATCGCGAGCGACGGTGGAGAGGGAGACCTGGCCGTGTCGAGCAACGCCTTCGCCTGGTCCACCCGCACCAATGCGACCTGGCGCGTCCGGCCGGGACTGGACCTGCAGGGAAGCGTCTTCTACATGGCGCCGCGGCAGTTCGAGAACAGCCGCATGGACCGGATGATCCGCACCAACTTCTCACTGCGGCAGCGGGTCATGGGCGAGCGTGGAAACGTGACGCTACGCGTGATCGACCCGCTCGACCAGATGCGCTTCACCATGCAGGCGGAGGACGATCGCTTCTACCAGGAGACGATGCGGCACATGGGCGGGCGGCGGGCGGTTCTGACCTTCAGCTACAACGTGGGTCAGCAGCCGAGGCAGCGCGCACGGCCTCGTGCGGACGACTCGGAGGGCGAGATGGAGGTGCCGATCTTCTGATCGGACGAGGGAGCGCGGGCGGTATGCTGCCGCCCGCGCTCCGTCGATCCGGTGATCCGCTCGGGGTGTCCAACTCGGCCTGCCTCTCCCCGGTTCGCGCTTTATCAGCCCGCCGGCGGCGCGGTGATCTCCCGCGCCCGCTCCGCAGTCAACACCGGGTTCTCGAAGCGAGTTCCAAGCGCGGCGAGCATCCAGCCGAACAGCGCGGTGTTATCGACCATACCGAGCCCGGTGGAGGTGGTTCCGGCCCCGTACACGACGACGGGAACCGGCCCGGCGGTGTGCGCGCCGGTGGCATAGTTGAAGTTCAGCGGTGAGCCGTCCACGCCGCGAGTCGCCGTGAGCGCGAAGTTCAGGTTCCGCGAGGCGTCGTTGCCGTGGGCGAGCGGGTGGGCCTTTGCCGTGCTCCGTGCGAGCGCGGCGACGGCCCGATCTGCGTCCGCGGGCGAGAGGTCGATCCTCATCAGCGATCCGACCGCGTCGCGGACCTCCACCGGAGTGGGTGCAGAACCGAGCAGCCGGCGAAGGTGCTCCTGCGATGCGCGACGGCGAGCCAGGGTGTCGAAGTCGTCGTTGGACCGGTCGTACCAGGCCCCGGATCCGTACACCGCCCCCGAGCCGGTTGCGTGATCGCTGGCGAGGATCAGCAGCGTGTCGGGGTTGCGATCCACGAAGTCCAGGATGACGTCCAGCGCATCGTCCGCCGCAATCACATCGCGCACCATGGCTCCCGGATCGTTCTGGTGATTCGCGTGGTCGATGCGACCCGCCTCCACCTGCAGGACGAAGCCGTCATCGCTCCCGGCGAGGACCTGGAGCGCCTTCGCGGTGAGGTCCGCGAGCGAAGGGGCGACGATCTCCTGAAAGCGGCGGTCGATCTCGTACGGGAGATGGCCATCCGTGAAGGTGCCGAGCAGCCGCGAGCCCGTGGCGCGGTTCAGGTCCTCGGGGGTGCGGAGAACCTGATAGCCACGCGCGGCGAACTCCCCGTGCAGATCCCGTCCGTCCGCGCGGCGCGCGGCGTCGAAGTGACGGCTCCCACCCCCGAGGATCACGTCCGGCGCGAACTCGAGGTACTGCAGTGCGATCTCGTCCTCCTTCTCGCGATCGTCGATCCTGGCGACCCACGCGGCGGGAGTGGCATGGGTCACGCGGGTGCTGGTCACCAGGCCGGTGGCCCGTCCCCGCTCACGGGCAATCTCCAGGATGGTGGTGAGACGCCTACCGTCCGGGTAGAGGGATACGTGACCGTTGGTGATCTTCCGTCCCGTGGACCAGGCGCTGGAGGCGGCGGACGAGTCGGTGACGATGCTGGTCAGGGAGTGCGGCAGCATCAGGCCGGACGAGCCGCGCGAGAGCAGGCGCTCCAGCGTCAGCACACGCCCGCCCTCGTGCCGCTCCGCGAAGAATCGCGCGGTGCCCAGATCCTCGACGCTGAACCCGTCGTAGGCGTAGAAGATGATGTTGCGTGCACGGCCGACCGGCGCATCCAGCGCTGGCTGCGAAGCGGCGCTTCCGCCGCCGCCGGCCACCGGGATCGGCCAGCTGCTGGCGAGACCCGCCATCACCCCACCCCGCACGAAATCGCGCCGTCTCATCATCTTCCCTGTCGGTGATCGTTCCTCGAGGAGCGCCGGTGCGTTGGCCGCGGCGCTGCGGGCGGTCCGGCCGGGACCGCGTCCATCGAATACTGGCTCCACGTCGGAACGTTCCGGCACGGATTCCAAGACGAACCCGTCACGAAAATCCGAAACTGCAGATTCTGACCCGCGAGGTCCGCTGCAGCATCGCGTACGCTGTGGAGCCGCCAGGGTTCCGGTGTGGCAGCTCTGCACCCGCATCAGGTGGCGGCACGGCAGGATTCCGTCGTAGTGATTCCCCGCTGCCGCGGCTGTCCGCACATCACTGAACGCTCACGGTGCCGGTCCGCCCCCTCCTTCCGGAGGAGCTTCCAGTGTCGTATGCTTCGGCCCGTACGCTCCCACCGCCGCCCCCCGCCAGAGAGGAGTTCCCGTGAAGCTGGATACTGCCGGAGCACGACAGCTGCGCACTGGATCGCTGATGAAGACGCTGGCCTTCGGGCTTCTGGCCGGCTGTTCCGCCGGGGGCGCCTCGCCCGCTGCCTCGCCGCCGAGCGGACCCGAGGCAGGGCCGGTGGCGGCATCGCCGGGGATGCTCCCTGCGCGGTACGACGCCGCGACCGGTCGCGTCCTCCTGACGATCCCGCGGCTGGATCAGGATCTCCTCTACCTGAACACGCTGGCGGGCGGCCTGGGCACAGCGGGGCTGGACCGGGGACAGCTGGGCGCCAGTGCACTGGTCCGGTTCCAGCGGCGCGGCGCGCGCATCTACCTGGTGAGCGAGAACACCGATCACCGGGCGGTGGGTGGTGACGAGTCGGCCCGGCGTGCGGTGGAGGAGTCGTTTCCGCGCTCGGTGCTCGCCTCGTTCGCGATCCAGAGCGAGGGTCCGGCGGGAGTGGTGATCGACGCCACCGACTTCCTGCTGACGGACGTGTACGACGTGGTGGGTCGGGTTCGGGGGGCGCGACTCGGGACTCTGCGGGTGGATGCGGCACGGAGCTACATCGAGCCGGCGAACACCGGCTCCTACCCCATGAATACCGAGATCCGCTCGGTGATCACCTATGTGACCGACGACCCGGCGGCGGAGCTGCGGCGGCACGCGCCGGATGGGCGGGCGATCACGCTGCAGCAGCACCACACCTTCCTGGCGCTGCCCCGGAGCGAGCTGCCGCTCCGCCACTTCGACCCGCGGGCGGGGCTCTTCAACAGCGCCTTCTTCGACTTCGCCCGGCCCTTCCACTCGGACTACCGCCAGCGCGGGGTGGCGCGGTGGCGGCTGGAGCCGAGCGACACCGCGGCATATTTGCGGGGCGAGCTCGTGGAGCCGGTACGGCCCATCGTCTACTACCTTGATCCCGGCATCCCGGAGCCGTACCGAAGCGCCTTCCTGGAGGGTGGAAACTGGTGGAACGAGATCCTGGAGGCGGCAGGGTGGCGCAACGCCTTCCGGGTGGAGGTGCTCCCCGAAGGAGTGGACCCGATGGACGCCCGCTACCCGGCGATCCACTGGGTGCACCGGCAGCAGCGCGGCCCGTCGGTGGGGCCGTCACACCGCGACCCGCGTTCCGGAGAGATCCTGACGACGGTGGTGCGGATGGACTCCTACCGATCACTCGTGGACCACGACATCTACATGGGTCTGGTACCGGCCGCGGGTGGGGCGGGTCTGCAGATGACGGCGGAAGAGTTCGCGATGGCACGCCGGCGCCAGCACACCGCGCACGAGATCGGGCACACGCTGGGGCTCGCCCACAACTTCGCGGCCGCCGCGCAGGGTCGCTCCTCGGTGATGGATTATCCCTACCCGCTGATCGACGTCGGCAGCGATGGCCAGCTGGACATCAGCCGGGCGTACCGCCCTTCCGGCGGAGCGCACGACACGCTGGCCATCCGCTACGCCTACACCTGGTATCCCGACGCCGCGACCGAGGAGCAGGGGCTCCGCGCGCTGGTGCGGGAGGCCGAGGCGGGCGGACTCCGCTTCGTCACCGGCGGGCATGCGTCCGCCGGCGGGTCGTTCCCGGAGGCGACGCAGTGGGTGGAGGGCGATGAGATGCTGGCGGCGCTGGAACGCTCGCTTCGGGTGAGGCGGATTCTGCTCGAGCGCTTCGATGAGCGGGCGGCGCAGCCGGGCGAACCGCTCGCCGTGCTGAACCGCCGTCTGGCCCACGTCTATCTGCACCACCGGTACGCGCTGGAGGGCGCGACCAAGCTGGTGGGCGGAATGCGCTTCGGGTACGCACTCGCCGGAGAGCAGACCACGGCGACGGAGACCGTTCCTCCACAGGAGCAGCGGCAGGCGCTGCGGGCCGTTCTCTCCACGCTCGCACCCGCCGAGCTTCGGATCCCGGATCGGATCGCGGCGATGATCCCCCCGGTGCCGTTCGGGTTCGATGGCGACCTGACGCTGATCTCGACACCTGCGGGGAGTGCCTTCGATCCACTCGAGCCGGCGCATGCCCTCGCCCGTGAGACGGTCGAGAACCTGCTCCACCCGGAGCGGGCCGCACGGCTGGTCTCGTTCAGCGCCAGGGATGCGGCGAACCCATCGCTCGGTGAGGTGCTGGATGCGCTGGTGGAGGCGACCTGGGGCGCCGGGGGCGCGGCCGCTTCCCCGCAGGACGCCGCCCTCCGCCGCGCGGCGCAGCGGGCGGCGCTGGACGGAATGCTCGACCTGGCCGGAGACCGCCGAGCCACCGCCGAGGTGCGCGCCACCGTGGAGCACCGCCTCTCCCGCCTCGGCAACCGACTCGCCGCGGCACCGGCGGGAACGCCCGTGGCCGACCTGGCTCATCGCGCCACAGCAAGCCGCGATATCGCCCGGTACCTCGAAGGAGAGGACGATCCCGCGCGCCGCCCACGCCCCGGGGTGATTCCGCTTCCGTGGCCGTGAAGGGAGGGTTGCTGGTTGCTGGTTGCGGGTTGCGGGTCTCCGCTTTTGTCCAACCGGGGTCAGCGTATCGTTCGGGATGCCACCCCATCCGATCTGTACGGATTGATGGACGGCAACCGTCGATGCGGAGCGTCAGCGACTCGGTGTGTCCTGGATGAGGGCCGGATCGACGAGCACCACAATCATTCCGGAAACCAGGATTTACGGCGCGGGCAACCACCAGTCTCCCTGAGAGATCCTTTCATTGCACACGCGCCCACGAGGGAACCGCGTACCCGTTGAACGGCAACTCCACATCTGAAATTTTGCTGATCGCGCTGGACGGGATCCCGCTCTTCAACCCGTACCACCTGGGGGGGCTGTTCGGCGCGGTGGACCCGGACATCGTGCAGTCGGTGGGGGTGAGTGCCGGCGCATTCGCGGCGAGCACGGGCGATCGCCTCTCGGGGGTGGTGGAGATGCGGACGCGCGATGGGGGACGCGACAGGGTCCGGGGGTTCGGGGCCGTGGGGCTGATCTCCTCTCGCGCGGGCGTCGAGGGGCCGCTCCCGGGTGGCGGGGGCAGCTACATCTTCTCGGCTCGCCGCACCTACCTGGACCTCTTCACGCGCGGCGCCGCGGCGGCGGGATGGATCGAGCGCCATGTGCCCTACGCCTTAACCGACGCGCAGCTGAAGCTCGCGCACGACGTGGGGGAGATGGGACGGATCTCGGCCACCGCCTACATCAACGACGAGGGCTTCGCGCTGCGGCCGCGCCCGCGCAGCGACGACATGCTGACGCTCGGCTTCGACTGGGGCTCGCACGCCGTGGGGGTTACCTACTCCCAGCCGTGGGGAGCCGCCACCCTGCTGGAGGCACAGGCGGGATCGAGCAGGTTCCGGGGAGTGTTCGATGCCGCCGAGCACGACTGGGATTCGCAGCGCCAGCGGATCCTCGACTCGAAGCGGCACCTTCTGCAGGCGGGGACCTCCCCCCGCAACGCATTTTCCAGCGTTTCGGTCACCCACCACCTGCGCGACCACCAGATCCGGGCGGGCCTGCAGGTGGATGCCTACCGGTTCCACTATGCAGTGGAGCACAACGAGGACGTGGAGAACTTCCTTCCGCGGTTCCGCCTGACCAACACGCCGACGACGTGGTGCTCGGCGGCGGTGGGTGCGCGGCGGGCTGCAGCTGCGGCTCGAGGGGTACTCCAAGCGCTTCACACGCCTCACCGTGACACCCCTCCCGGACGACGTGGTGGAGACGCTGGTGGTGATCCCCGACCAGTTCCGCGAGGGGAGCGGATCGGCGAAGGGGCTGGAGCTCTTCACCCGCTACGAGCGTGGCCGGAGTGGACTGACGGCCTCCTACGCCCTCACGAAGGTCGAGCGGGAGGTGGACGGGTTCCGGTTCACCCCGCGCTTCGAGCGGCGCCACACCATGGACCTGAGCGGCTTCGCCGGCTGGGGTCGCGCTGGCCAGCTGACCTCGCGGCTCGTGGTGGCGTCCGGTCAGTCGTACATACCCGTGGTCGGCCTGACCGAGCGCCTCCGCTACGACCCGGTGAGGGGGACGTTTACGCCCGATTACTCCTCCGGCCAGCTGGTGCTCGGTGATCACAACTCTGCGCGGCTCCCCGGGTATCTGCGGCTGGACGTGGGGGCGCGTCGCAGCTACGAGCGCCGCTGGTTCGGCCAGCCGGGCACAATCACGCCGTACCTCAGCGTGCTCAACGTGCTGAACACTCCGAACGTGCTCTTCGCGAGTCCGGAATCCAGTGCCTGGGAGGGAACCCGTTCTGGTTTATACCCCGCAGCTCCCGATCTTTCCGACGGTGGGGGTCGAATGGAAGTTCTGATGAGAACCTGGGCGCTCGCACTGGTGGTCGGTATGGTGGGTATCGCGGGATGCGAGTTCGTGCGGCCACCGACGCAGATCGACCTGCGCCGCGACCGTCCTGACCGGTGCGTACGGCGTCTTCGGCAGCGTCGCCCTGGCGCGGCGTCGGGTCACACTGGTCCGCCCGGGTGCGGGAACGGGATATCCGGTGGCGAATCCGTAGGCTGGATCGGCCCGACCCGGCTTGTGTGACGCGCACGCCGCGGCGACGTTTCCGGTCGCCGCGGCGTGAGTGCGTCGGGCGGCATGGGCGGCCACCGGAGATGCAGATGCGGCCAGGCGGCAGAATGGGGGCGACGATGCCCGTTGCGGCGAAGCGCGGGGCGGATCGGTCGGGAAGGGCGGCAGGCCGGTTAGACCCTGACGAGCGCCGCGGCGCATGATGGCCGCGCGCATCGGAGCGGCGTCGCACCCGGTGGTGGTGATCGGGGGAGATGGCGCCTTCGGCGGTTTCCTCCGCCGCGACCTGCTCCCGCGGCTCGGGGTGCCGCACGCGACTTCCATCGAACGCCGGACGGACCCGGCGGTGCGCGCGGCGGCCATCGCCCGCGCGCGACACATCGTGCTCAGCGTGCCGCTGGCTGGGTATCCCGCCGCCGCCGCCGACCTGGTCCGCGAGCGGAGCGCGGGGACTGGCGCGGCGACGCTCTGGCTCATCCCCTCCGTTCAGCTTCCCACCTGGCAGGCGGTATCACAGGCCCTGGAAGAGCACCCCGGTGGAACTCCGACGGTGGTGCTCGCCCACCCCATGTACGGCCCGATGGGCTTTTCCAGCACGGAACCCGAAGCGAGCACCTTCCGCAACATCGTAACGGCCGTGCACCCGACCTCCCCGTCCGGGCGGCGGCCGCTGGATCGGGTGGTGGACGCGTTCGAACGATTGCTGGGCATTACTACCACTCGCGCCTTCACCCCCGAGACGCACGATCAGGTGACCGCCGCCTCCCAGGGGCTCTCCTACTGCGTGGCACGGGCGCTCTTCCGCGACGCGGGACTCCAGCATGAAGCAGCGCGGCGCCTGCCGGACCTGCATGCGGCGCTTCTCGCCGACCGCACGTTGATCGAGGAGTTCCTCCGCGCCAACCGCTTCTCCGCGGCTGTGGTGGAGCGGTTCGAAGACGAGCGCCGGCGCTCCGGGATGAACGGGCTCGATGGCGTGCTGGCCGCCTTCGCCACGTCCGACCGCTCGCTCAACCCGCTCGGCTCCCCCATCCCCACCAAGTGGTACGTGCGCCTGCGCCGCGCCGCCTCCGCCGGCGCGGCGCGGTGAGCGTGATCCGCTACATCGTGGGCTTCGCCGTTCTTCTCGCCTTCTGGGGAGCGGGTGAGGTGCTCTCCCGGCTGCTCTGGATCCCGGTGCCGGGGAGCGTGATCGGCATGATCCTGCTCACCACCGCCCTACACCTCCGCGCGCTGCGGCCGGAGCGCGTCCGGGTGGCGTCGGAGGTGATGATCCGGTACATGGCGCTCTTCTTCGTGCCGCCCGGAGTGGCCGTGGTGCTGTACCTGGATCTCCTGGGCGATCACTGGCTCGCGCTCGTGGTCGGCGGAGTAGTGGGAACGCTGGCGGTGCTGCTGACGGTGGGCCTGATCCAGCAGCGGATGGAGCGAGACCATGACTGATCTGGTCACCTCGGCCTCCGCGGTGGCGGTGACACTGGTCGTGTACGTGCTCGCCCTGGCGCTGCACCGCCGCACGGGGGCGTTCGTGCTGAACCCGGTCCTTCTCTCCATCGCCGCGCTCTCCGCCGGTCTGCTGCTGCTGGACGTGCCGTTCCGCGAGTACGAGAGCGGGGGGCGGCTGCTGTCCTTCTTCCTCGGCCCGGCGGTGGTGGCGCTCGGGGTGCCGCTCTTCCACCAGAGCTCGGAGCTTTGGAGGCGCCGACGGGCGATCGGTGGTTCCGTGGTGGTGGGGAGCGTGGTCGGGGTGGTCTCGGGCACGGTGGTCGCCGCGATCCTGGGCGCTCCCGCCGAGGTCGCGCGGACGCTCGCGCCGCGCTCCGTGACCACGCCGATCGCGATCCAGATCGCGGCGGAAGTCGGTGGCATCCCGGCGCTGACCGCCGTCCTGGTGATCCTGAGCGGCGTGTTCGGCGCGGTGGTCGGCCCCATCCTACTCCGGGCAGCCGGGGTGCGCAGCCGCGCGGCGCTCGGCTTCGCGCTCGGCGCTGCGGCTCACGGCATCGGCACGGCGCGGGCCGCGGAGGAGGGGGAGGTGGAGGCGGCCGGCGCCGGGCTGGCCATCGGGCTGATGGGCGTACTCACCGCGCTGCTCGCCCCGATCGTCCTGTGGATCCTCGCTGCGGCCGGCGTTCTGAAGCCCTGACTGGAGATCATGGAAGTGCGGTCTCCGGCGAGAAGTACTGGAGTCGTCCGCGTTCCATCAGTGAGAGGGGAGATCCAGCGGGAGGGGGATCCGCAGATTACGCAGATTTCGCGGATTTCACCGAGCCAATCCGCGGAATCTGCGTAATCTGCGGATGGTCGTTGGACGGGCAAGAGTTAAGCTGGCGAGCTCCTAAACCCCGGTTGCCGCGGAAATGCGATCGAAATACGATTTATGCATTGGTAGGTCGATCGATTCCATTTCTGCGGGAGGTTGATCAGTGAACTGGAAGTTCTGCATTCCGGGGACGTCGCTGCTTCTGAGCGCCTGCTCCGCCGGCGTCTCGGCCCAACGCTCGGCTGCCGGGGAGGAGGATTGCGCGCCGTACGCGGCCCGGGCCGGCGCCGCCGTGGCCGCGACGAGCGATTCCGCCAGCGCCGTGGCAGCAGCTCACACCGCGAGCGCTTCCGAGATGCATCACTATCACCGCTGCCTCGCCGAACAGGGGGCGCGGCGGCGGCCGTAGGGCAGGCGGAAGCACCGGGAGCAACGCGGGAGGGCGGAGCCGATCATCGGCTCCGCCCTCTTTGCTCCTCTTCGCTCCCCGCGTCCGAGCTACCGCACCCGCAGCGCTGCTTCCACGTGGGGCTTCCCGCGACCGCCGACCGGTGGGGCATCGAACGTCCCCCGAACGGTATAGACGCCTCGCGGAGCTGGCGCGCCGTCCTGGTCGCCCGGGTGCTGCGCGTATAGCTCGGCGTGCATCGTCCACTCGATCACACGCGTCTCGCCCGGAGCGAACGCGTGATTGGCGCCCGCGGCCGTGCACGCCCACCAGCTGCCGCGGAAGGGCACCTCTTCACCGTTGCGCAGCACGCTGGGCACCGCCAGGCAACCGTGCGCGGTGGCGATGTTGATGGTGGCCGAGGTGGTGTTCGTGGCGGTCAACCGCGCGGTGAAGGCGCCGCGCTGATCCACCTCTCCCGGCTGCACGCTCATCGACACCACCAGGCCGTCCGGCAGAACCCCTGACACTACATCCGGTGCCTGGTTGAGTCAGGTGCGTACCCCTGTCGCCGGATGATGCAGGGGAACGACTGCGCCTACCCTCGCCGGTTCCGCTCCAGTACGTCGTCGATTCGCGCCACCGCGTCGTCCAGGTGAAGGCGCGTCATCGCGTCGCCAGTACGACCGCGCGCGGCGACCAGACGCGAGCGCAGCGTTGCGAGTTCACCACGAGCAGCCGCGCGGATGTCGCTCTGCCCCACGTTGACCGGCGTGCTCCAGAGGTTCGGGTTCTGCGGGATGGCCGGATCCTCGGTCATCAGGTACTCCAGCCGCGCGAGGTGGGCGCGCTGCAGGTTCCGGCGGTACGGATCGATGGCGCGGCCGGTGCGAAGCTCACCCCACACGCCGTCGGTCACGTCACGCATGAAGGTGAGCAGGCCGTACGACGCACCGGGCGACAGCGCCGCCGTCTCCACCAGCCGCTGCATGCGCTGCGGCTCCAGCAGGCTGTTCAGGTGGTTGGCCTGCAGCGCACGGATCCGCTCCATCGCACCGGCATGCTCCAGGCGCGAGAGGATCTCGCGATCCATCAGCCAGTGGGGTGTCTCGAAGAGCTGCGCGGAGAGGAAGCGCACCGCCTCGCGCTGCCTCGCCGGGGGAACCGGGTGGTATACCGCACCGGGCTGATCGCTCGCTTTCACCTCCTCGTAGACGCCGCCCACGTTCGCCACCACGTGGGCCATCATCCGGTTGTAGTGGGAGAGCGCCTCCCCGTAGAACTCCTGCAGGTCGTCGTAACCGCGGCCGGGCGTGGAGGTCCAGGCGATCAGGTTGGGGATCACCCGCTTCAGGTTCTCGATCCCGTAGCCACTCGCGCGGATCGCGTCGTCACCCAGGTCCTCCGTCTGCACGCGCGGGTCGATGGGTAGGCCGCCCCTCTGCCGGCCGAACCGGAAGACCGGGTCGTGCGCTCGCTCGCGGATCCAGCGGTCCAGCACCGGAAGCTCCTGCTCGGGCGTGGCCGCTTCCGGAATCACCCGATACCCCCAGTTGATCGCGTAGTCGTCGTACGGGCCCATCTTCCGGATGAACTGGGTGACCCCGTCGCCGGGCTGCGCCACGTAGTTCTGCCGCGCGTACTCCATGATGGTGGTCGCGACGCCCATCCGGCTGGTGTAGCCGGGCGAGCGGAGTGAATCCACCGGGATCGCGGCGCTGGCGATCATATTGTGTGGAAGCCCGATCGCGTGCCCGATCTCGTGCGCGATCACCGCACGCACCGCCTCACCGATGTGGTCCGGCTCCAGCCGCAGCGACCGCGCGAGCGGGTTGGATGCCCCGGTCTCCACCACCAGCCGGTTGCGGTACGAGCGCAGGTGGTTGTGGTACCAGATGATGTCGCTGGAGATGATCTCTCCCGACCGCGGGTCGGAGACGCTGGGGCCGGTTGCGTTGCGCGTCAGGTTGGCCACATAGCGGACGGTGGAGTAGCGCACGTCCCCCGGGCTGAAGTCCGGGTCCTCCTCCGCCGTGGGCGCGTCACGGGCGATGATCGCGTTGCGGAACCCCGCCGCCTCGAAGGCCGGCTGCCAGAGCTCGATCCCCTCACGGATGTAGCGCCTCCACTCGTGGGGCGTCGCCGGGTCCAGGTAGAAGACGATCGGCTTCACCGGCTCGACCAGCTCACCCCGCGCGTACGCCTGCGGGTCGCTCGGCTCCAGGCGCCAGCGGCGGATCACTGAACGGGTCGCCGCCTTCTGCTCGTCCACCTGCCCGAAATCGATCTGGTTGATGGTGAAGAAGCCCACCCGCGGGTCCGCGTGCCGCACGCGCATGGGTTCGCGGGGCAGGAGCACCATCGACTGCGCCATCTGCATGGAGATCGTACCGGTACGCGCCTGCGTCGGCGGCTGACCCGCCTCATACGTGAGCGTGTGGCGGACCTCGACGTTCATCGGGAAGCTGCGTGCGCTCTCGATGAAGGAGCGCCCCGCATCCAGCCGCCGCACCTGGAACTGTGTCCGGAGGTTCGGCGCCAGTCCACCGATCGCAGGCACGTCGTCTTCGAAGAAGCGGGTTACGTCGATGACCACGCCACGATTCCCCGGAGACACCGCCTCCACGTTGAACGAGGAGAGGATCGGGGCGTACGTGTTCGCCTCGATGGAGCGGGCGATCGGGAGCGTGTCGCTGGCGACGCTGCGGTACGAGACGCTCCTCAGCAGAACGCGGTTCCCCTGCCGCTGCCAGCGCACCACCTGCTCGGCCACGTTGCTGCCGGCATTCAGAAAGGGGCTCAGGTTCTCCGGCGCGCCCGCGATCTGGCTGATCAGCAGCATGTCGCGTCCGAGCAGCGAATCGGGGATCTCGTACAGCAGACGGTTGCCGACGCGGTGCACCACCACGAGGCCGCTGTCAGTGACCGCCGCCGGCGTGACCACGCTGGCGTAGGGGCGGGGCCCGTCGGAGCGGGCCCCGGCGGCGGGTGCCTGCTGCGCCGCTGTGGCGGCGGCTCCACCGGTCTGCGGCGTGGCCGGCTGTGGAGAGGAGGGCTGTGGAGAGGAGGGTCGCTGCGCGGGCGCGCTCGCGCACGACGCACTGAGGACGGCCGCGACCGCGACCAGCCAGAGTCGGTTCATGATCACCTGTCTACCGGAATGTGGGGAGGTTCGATTCGCCTAGGTTACGCCTGCCTGCCGCCCGAGACAAGGGCGGGCCGCAGCCCGCTTCGACGGGAGCGGGCGCACCCCGGAAACGCTGGCTTGTCTTCTGCAATCGAACCAGTGTCATGAGCACCGACGACACCGGCGGCAGAGACCGGGTGGAAGAGGCCCACGAGGAACCGAATCCGCAGCGCACGGATGCGTCGCGGGAGGCGGCGCGTGACCCGGGGGGTCAGCGAACGATCCGTGGGCGGGAATCGCACGAGCGCGAGGGGGGGATTCTGCGGGGGCGCGACCGGCCGGAGGAGTCGGCGCACGGGCAGGAATCGTGTGACCGGCTGGCACAGGTCAACTCCACCGTGGCACATGCGGCGTTCGCCGCGCTCGCGGAGAACGTGCGCGATTACGCCATTTTCCTGCTGGACGTGAATGGCACGATCACCTTCTGGGGCGAGGGCGCTCGACTGATGAAGTGGTGGACGCGCACGGAAGCAGAGGGTTCGCACCTGCGGTTGCTCTACCCGGACGGCGGGTCCGAGGATGGAACCGCTGAGGAACACATCCTCGAAGCCGCGGCGGAGGGGGAGTACACGGGTGAGGGTCACCGCATGCGGAGCGATCTCTCCACCTTCTGGGCGGGTGTGACGCTGACCGCCCTCCGATCCGAGGGGGGGGAACTGCTGGGATTCGCCAAGGTGACCCGCGACCTGACGGCGCAGAGGTCGGCCGAAAGCGCGCGGCAGGCGGCGCTGAAGTCTGCCGAGGACGCAAGCCGCGCCAAGAGCCTCTTCCTCGCCACCATGTCGCACGAGATCCGCACGCCGCTGAACGCGATCATGGCGTACACCGACATCATGGAGATGGAGCTCGGTGGGCCCCTCACGGCTGCGCAGCACGACCAGCTCGGGAAGATCCGCTCCAGCAGTCAGCACCTGCTGGGGATCGTCGACGAGGTTCTGGACTTCTCGCGCCTGGAATCCGGGCGGATGAACGTCGGCCGCAATCGCCTGCGAATCGGTGGCGTGGTGGAACAGACGCTGGTGCTGGTGGAGCCACAGGCGGAGCAGCGCGCGGTGGAGCTGGTGAATTCGCTCTCCGGGTACTCGGCCGAACGAAGACACGGGGAAGGGGATCCCGGGCGATCGGCTGGATGCCATCTTCGAGCCGTTCGTTCAGGCCGACATGAGCCTGACGAGACAGCACGGCGGGAGCGGGCTCGGGCTTTCCATCAGCCGCCAGATGGCGCGCCTGATGGGAGGTGATCTGGTGGTGCGGAGCCACGAGGGCGTCGGCTCCACCTTCTTCCTCTGGCTCCCGGCGGCGCCCGCCGGCGACCCGGAGCCGCCGTCGCCGTCGAGCCCGGTGAAGGTCGACTCGCCCGGCACCCTCCGGGAGCTGCGTGACGCGGTTCTCGTGGAGCTGGAGACGATCCTCGCGCGGTACGTGCAGCGGCTGCGCGCGGAGGATGGTGTGCCGGCAGCCCGCGAACTGAGCGATGGCGAGCTGGAGGACCACATGGCCAGCCTCCTCGTGGACGTGGCTCAGACGCTCGGCGCCATGCGTCTTCAGGACGGATCCTCTGCGGTGCTGGCACACGACGGCTCCATCATCCAGCGCACCATCGCCGACCGGCACGGGCGGCAGCGGGCGAACCTCGGCTGGCGCGAGGAGGACGTGGAGCGGGAATTCCGCATCCTGGCGGAGGAGGCGGTGGCGGCGGTGCACCGCAGGGTACAGCGCCCGCGCCCCCGGGAGGTGGACGAACTGGCCCGGGTCCTCGATGAGTTCATCCAGCACGCCAGGGACGTGAGCGCGGCGGCATGGCGCTCGGATGGGCCGGCCGGGGACGGGCGGCTGCCCCACGCGTGATCCGGAAACCGGCCGCCGCACGAATTCCAACCCGGCCGACAGACGGGAGGGGCCGGACGCGATCGCGTCCGGCCCCTCTTTGCCACTGCCCGCAGCGTGCGTCCTACATCGCCGCCAGATCGCGCACGGCGCCGGCGAGCTTCCGCACCCGCGCGGGGTCAGCCGAGCCGCTGGCCTCCGTCTCCAGGGCGCTGGCGAGCCGGGCGAGCATGTCACCCCGGTTGCCGTTGGCCGACTGCTCGGCCGCCAGCAGGTCGGCGCGCACGGAGGCGATCCGTGTGGCGGGAAGGCTTCCGGCGCGCTCCAGCTGGTCCACGAAGGACCGTGCGACCGAGAAGCTCGCCGGCCACTCGAAGCGCGGCTGGCCCTGCGCGTTGAAGTAGTCGAGGCGCACCGAGCGAGCGGCATCGATCTCGTTCTGCGAGATCCAGCCACTCGGCACGAGCTCGAAGATGTCGAGCCCGCGCGCCATCTCGGAGCTGACGATCACCCCGTTGTACCAGTAGGCCGACCAGGTGCCGCCATCACCGATGCGGTCCGCGTCGGACGGCCCACGGTCGTGGAAGGCGATCTCCACCGGGTTGTCGGCATCCGTGAAGTCGAAGATCGAGACGCCGCCCTGGTACCACGACTGCACCATCACGTCGCGGCCCGGGAGGGGGATCAGCGAGCCGTTGTGGGCGACGCAGTTCTCCACCGCCGTCTGAGGCGCCGGCATCTTGTAGTAGCTGTTGAAGCGCATGCGACGGTTGCCATCCAGCGTGAAGATCGCGTTCGCGCCCCACTCCATCGGGTCGCTGGCGCGGCACTTCGGCTGCCCGCCGCCGCCCCACTCGTCACTGAACAGCACCTTCGTACCGTCGTTGTTGAACGTCGCCGAATGCCAGTAGGCGAAGTTGGAGTCCGCGACCGCGTCGATGCGGCGCGGATTCACCGGGTCGGAAATGTCGAGCAGGAGCCCATACCCTTCACAGGCGCCGCCTGCGAGCCCGATCGCCGGGTAGACGGTGATGTCGTGGCACTGCGTCGGGCCGGGGCGCTGGTCCGCCGGTCCGAGCTGCGCGGCGATCATCTGCTCGACCAGGCGCGGCAGGTCGCGGCGCAGCGTGGCACTGTCCGCCGCGGTCGGCTGACCGCTGCCGCCGCGTGCGCGAACGATGCTGTCCAGCATGGCGGTGGTCACGCGCGGCTGGATGCGCGCGAGATTCCCCTCGATCTCCACCACGAACTCACCGCGCTCCCGGGCACGCTCCATCGCGGCGCGATCCTCGGGTGCCAGCCCGTGCTGCGGCGGGGCCGTGAGCCCCTCGAAGATGCGCGGCGAACTGACGATCGCCGCCTGCGTGGGGTTGGCCAGCGGCACCCGGATCACCTCGATGCGGAAGAGCGCCGAGTTCGGATCGTCACCCGGCATCGCGCTCACGCACCCGGGCATCTCCTCCGCCGGGCGAACCGGCGCCGAGCCCGAGACGTAGATGTAGACGTTGTCGCGATCGCGCGGGTCCTCGAGCACCGTGTGCGTGTGCGAGCCGCGGCAGGTCTGCACGTTCGCGATGTACCGCGGGTTGCGGATGTCGCTGATGTCGAAGATCCGGATCCCCCGCAGACGATCCGGACTCACCGCCGTCTGCACGCCCTGCGTGCCGCAGTCGAGCCGTCCGCCAAGACCCTCACCGGAGACGAAGAGGAGGTTCCGGTAGACGGAAACGTCGCTCTGAGACGCCGGGCAGACGTACCCGTTCACCAGCTGCGGGCGTGCCGGATTGGAGATGTCCCAGATCTGGAAGCCGTTGTAATTCCCCTGGATGGCGTAGTTGCCGGTGAACGCCAGGTCCGAGTTGGTGTGGCCGACGAAGGCGCGCGGCGGCGGGGTGGTGGATACCACCCGCATGTTCCAGACGGCCTCGCCCGCGTCCATCAGACCGGGCCGCAGACCGACGCGGGGGTCCGGCGACGGCGGGGTACGGGACATGTCGGCGCCCGCGGGCACGACGGGCCCGGGCACGGCGCTGCCGACCTGCTGCGCCGCCGGCGCGCAGGCACCCACGGCGAGCAGAAGCGCTGCCGCGGGGAGCAGGCGCGGGAGCCCTCGAAGAGCGCCGCCGCGCGGGTTCGATGCTGATCTCATCAACGAAACCTCGGGGTGTTGGAGGAGGAGGAGCCGCGTCTCAGTGTGCGTGGCCAGCGGCCGGCATCCTGGAGAGCATCAGCTCCATGCGGGCGATCTCGGTGGTCTGATCGACCTGCACGTCCGAAGCGAACCTGAAAACCATGTCGTCCTTCCCTGCACCGTCGGTGGCGAACAGCTCGCGCACCATCTGCACCGCTCCCTGGTGGTGCTGTATCATCAGCGTCAGGAAGAGGCGGTCGAAGTCGGGACCGCGCGCAGCGTGGAGCCGCGCCATCTGCTCGGGAGCGAGCATCCCCGGCATGTCATGATGGTGGGCCGGCGCGTCGTGCGTGGCGCCGTGTCCATGATCGCCATGCGTCCCGGACGCGAGGCCGCCATGATGCGTGCCGCCCGCGATCTCCGGCACCGGCTGGCCCCGATCACGAAGCCATGCCCGCATGGTGGCGATCTCGTCCCGCTGCCCGTTGTGGATGCGCGCGGCCAGCGTGCGGATCTGCGGGCTGGCTCCGTGCGACGGCGCCATCTCCGCCATTTCCAGCGCCTGCGCGTGATGGTGGATCATGTCGGTCATGAACCGCACGTCGGCCGGCGAGAAGCTGGCTCGCATGCTGTCCGCGCGGGCACGGTAGAGCGCCTCGATCTCCGCGG
Source organism: uncultured Gemmatimonadales bacterium (assembly GCA_963793235.1). Taxonomy (GTDB): domain Bacteria; phylum Gemmatimonadota; class Gemmatimonadetes; order Longimicrobiales; family Longimicrobiaceae; genus CAWBZF01. Next base: position 1,633,206 of record CAWBZF010000002.1, on the reverse strand, counting down.
CCGTCATCGCACCCGGCGCGGGTGCCGGCTGCTCCCGCGCGAGCGGAGCGGAGCAGGCAGCCACGATCAGGAGACACGCGATCGCGGAAGTGAGCGAAAGAGCTTTCATCACCATCTGTTTGCGTTGGGCCGGTGAGCTCCGGCACCCTCAAGGTAAGGCGCCGGTGCCGCTCGGAATAGAGGTGAACGATCGATCGTCCGCTCGGAGCGGTCGAGCGTCACATCGTACCACTGTCGCGCTCCGGAGGTCCAGGGCATATTGCATCATCAGCAGATCGCCTGCTCGCGCACGCGATGCCCCGTGGGAACCCGCCGTGGAGCAAGAAGATGACTCATCAGATCGCCGGCCGCCTCAGGGCGCAGTGCGCACCGGGTGTGGAGGAGCCGATCGCCGGTGCCACCCTGACCGTATGGATGGCGCGGGAGGGCGACCTCGCCACCTTCGCGGTTCACCAGGGAAGCGTTGCGGAACGGGAGGGCGTCGCGCCGCTGGCACGGGGCGTCACCGGCGGGGACGGCAGCTTCCGCCTGGAGATCGAGGGCGAATCGATGGATGACGACCCTTACCACGGGGGACCCCTGATGATCGAGGTACGCCTGGAGGAGGAAACTCCGGCGGGAGAGCCGGTGCGGCTCCGCTTCGGGCGGGTCGCGCCACGATGGAACGGGAGCACCCCGGCCTTCGCGCACCTGGAGCTGCCGGTGGCGGCCGAGCAGTGGGCCAGCGTGCGAGACGCCCTGGACGTGTGGACGGTGCACGGCCGGGTGCATCTCACCACCGGCGCCCCCGCAGCCGGTCACACCGTCTTTGCGTACGACTGTGATGCTCTGCACGACGACTTCCTGGGGAGCGCCTCCGTGGCAGCCGACGGGAGGTTCCGGCTGGATTTCCGCGGCAGCGATTTCCGACCGGCGCCGATCGGGGGATTCGATCCGGAGCGTGGCGGCCCCGATCTGCACTTCTTCGTGAAGTCGCCGGACGGCATCATCGTGTATGAGGAGCCGAGCAGGCGCGGAATGCTGCGTGATCGTGCCAACGTATCGAACTGGTTCGACGTGGAATTGCGGGTGGAGTCGCGGCCGCCCCTCGCCGTCCCCGCTCCGCTGCCGCCGCACCGACGCTAGCGACCGGGCCGCGCACTGACGGTCCGGAACCGGTGGCTTCATCGCAGAGCCCGGGGCCGCCCGCCCGTGCGAGCGACCCTCACCGGTAGCCGTCTCGTATGCTGCGAAGCATCATCGAATCACTTCCCTTCCGCCACGAACGCGAGGAGTTCGAGCGCAGGCTGCCGCTGTTCGCGTATCTCTTCGTGGTGGCGGCGCTGCTGGTCGGGTGGTTCGCCTGGCAGCAGCGGCGTCTGACCCGAGTGCTGCAGGGATCCCTGGAAGAATCCAATCGGCTCCGGGCGGAAGCCGCCGCTGCGAACCGGGTGAGCGGCCGGTGCAGGAGAGGCGAGTCCGCGCATGAGCACGGACTCAGGCCTCATTGCCGGTACCGTACGCTCCGGATCAGAACTGAGGTGCGCCCGTTCCCCGACCGTAGCCGTAGCGCGTGAACTCTCGGAGCAGGTCGTAGTCGGCCGACAGCTGCGGGCCGAACCCCTCGCGTAGCTCCGGCTCCACCTCATCGAAGCTCCGCCCCTGGTAGCCGGGATTCCGGCTCGCCACGTACCCGAAGGCGTACCCGGTGCGGGCGCGCTCGAAGGTGACTTCCGGCGGGAGTCCGGCGACAGAAGCGAAGTGACCGCGGCATTCTTCTTCGACGGTCGGAGGCATGTCGTAGCGCTCCTCCGCCGCCTTCCGCCACCAGCCGCCCAGCGTCCCGGCGATCGCACCCAGCACGGCGGCGAGCGGGTGTGCGACGCTGTGCAACACCTCACCCAGTTTGGTCGCGGCCCGCTCCGCGTTGCGACCGATGGCCGGCGCGGCACCGATCAGAGCCTCGCTGGCCCGATCCAGCGTGCGCTCCGTGTTGCCCGCCACGCTGGACTTCAGATTCTCATCCGGCTCGGCCTCGCGCACGAATTCCACCACCTTCTCGGCGCGTGCGCGAGTCTCCGATGCGGCCGCCCTGGTGTAGTGCGCGACTTCGGCCGCGCCCGTGGCGATCCCCTCCTTCGCCCGTTCCAGCGTTTCCCGGGTCTTCTCCATCGCGCGGGCCCGCAGAGATTCCTCCGTCACTTGGGCCTGAGGGACGGCTTCGCCGCCGTCCATCGGTCTTTCGTTCATCTTTCCTCCCTGGGTGTCGGGTTCATCGTGACCGGAAAGGTGCAGATTCCAAGCCAGCGAGTGCCTGTCCGCCCCCTCTCCGGATCATCCCGTACGAAGCGAGGAGCCAGTCCTGAGCGTGTCGATGGGAGCCCGCACCGAGTCCGGATACTCTCACCGCCAGCCGCTCGCGCGCCTCCGCTTCTATCAGCCCCCGACGGTCTTCACCCCGCCGCCTTCTCACCGAGCATCTTCTCCACCTCCTCCACCACGCGGCGCGGCTCCACCGGCTTGGCCAGGTAGCCGTCACAGCCGACCTCCTTTGCCCGCGCCCGGTCCGACGCCAGCGCATGCGCGGTGAGCGCGATGATCGGGATTGCCCGCGTCGTGTCGTCCCCCTTGAGGATCCGGGTCGCTTCCCAGCCATCCATGATGGGGATCGATACGTCCATCAGGATCAGATCCGGCTTCCGCTCGCGCGCGAGGCGCACACCGGTTTCTCCGTCCATTGCCTCGATCACCTCGTAGCCGACGTGCTCCAGGATAGTGCGGTAGACGGTCTGATTGTCCTCGTTGTCCTCCACGAGCAGGATCAGGTGAGCCATGTCAGGCGTCCTCCGCGTTTGAGTCGGTGGGGAGAGGTGGGGCGCCGTCGAGCGCATCCGTAGCGGAGGCCCTCGCGGGTGGTCCGGGACCGATGCTCGAGATGGGTGTTCTCCGCCTCGTCCGAGCAGCAGCACGCATGACCAGGGCCGCGACGTCCGCGAGGCGGTGCTCGCCCTTCTGGAGCACCCGCACCGCGGTGCGGGAAAGGAGCTGCCGCTCCGCCTCCGTGAGAATCTTGGCGGTGAGCACGACCACCGGAGTGCGGCAGAGCACCGGATCGGCTCGCATGGTCGCGAGCACTCCGAAACCAACCAGCACCGGCATCATCAGGTCCAGCACGACCACGTCCCGGGGGGTCGCGGTGCATCTCCAGGAGGCCCGACTCTCCATCGTGAGCCATGCGCACCCGCAGGTTCGCCCCGGCCAGGAACGATGGCGTCCTCACGGCTGCGCATGTAGCCCCGAAACGCCTCACGATTCTCCCGGGCCGCCAGGACGGTGTGGGTCGCGTCGCCCGCCTGTGGGCGGAACAGATGGGCCGGCACCGGGTGGGGAAGCAAAGGGCGGGATGCCAAAAACATGCCTCTTCGACGATCTCAACCGGTTGCGGCCACAGGCGGTTCCTCGCGTGCGTTTGAGGACCTCCCGGTCGAAGGTGCTGACGGTCGTGAACCCGCCGCAGAGCCCCTACGTGAGAAAGGCAGGGGCCGCAATCGGCAGCCGTATGTAGCCGTGAGCCTGCACTGGCTCCCCGCTTGCTCAATGTACGGCAGGTGAACCTATACGACGCACACGGAGGAGATATGCGCAAGCTCGTACTTTTTCCGCTTCTCGCCTTGCTTTTCCTCGCGGGATGCTCCGACGCTCTGGGGATCGACGGCCGCTCGGTGAGCGGCGAATGGACCGCCCGGGTGGACAGTGAAAACGTCTGGATGTCCCTCCGCGAGGACGGCCGCGGTCGGATCACCGGCAGCGGCGAGTGGGGCTGGGACCACGTCTACGTGAGCGGCGATCGCCGCGGTTCGGAGGTGTACCTGGTCTTCGAGTTCGATCGGTACTCGCCCATCACGCTGGACGGGACGATCCGGAACCGCGAGATCGACGGGCGGCTCACCGGCTCGGGGTGGAGGGGTGATCGCGTGACCTTCTGGCGCGATTAGGCGGACGGAGCGGCGCCGGCATCGGGCTCCCGCTCCGCATCGCGGCGCTCTCCTACACGGCGGAGTGGCAGTGAGAGAGTGAATGTGGAGCCCTCTCCTTCGCGGCTCTCCACGCTGATCCGGCCGCCGAGGGCGCGGGTGATCTTCTGGCTGATGGCGAGCCCGATTCCCGCGCCCTTTCTGTCACCCGGATCGAGGCGCGTGAACTCCTGGAAGAGGAGCGCCTGCTGCTCGCGCGCTATCCCCGGTCCGGTGTCCTGGACCACCACCCGGATCCAGCCGTGCCGCTCTCCTTCCGAGGCGCCACGATCCTCCCGGACGCTCACGCTCACCTGGCCGCCGGCGGGTGTGTACTTGATCGCGTTGGAGACGAGGTTGCTCACTGCCTGCCGGATGCGCGCGGGATCGCTTTCGATGATGGATAGCTCGTCCGGAAGCTCCAGGTGCAGTTCCAGACCGGCCTGTGTGGCCTGAGCGCGGTACTCCTCCGTCATCTCCCGCGTGGCCTCGCGTACGTCTGTGGGAGCGAACTCGAGCTGGAGCTGACCGGCCTCGGCCCGGGCGAGCTCCAGCAGATCATCGATCAGGCCCAGCGCCGAGCGGAGCAGCCGTCGCACCCGCCCGACGCTCTCCAGCTGCTTCTCCGAGATCTCCCCGGTCAGCCCGTCCTCCATCAGACTCAGGTACCCGTCCGCCGCACCGAGCGGGTTCTTCACGTCGTGGCTGAACCCGCGCATCAGGCGTGCGCGGCTTTCGGTGACCCGCTGCAGCTCCTCGCGCTTGCGTTCCGAATCCTCGAGGAGGTGGATCTTGCGGAAGGCCAGCGACGCGAGCGTCCCGAAGCTGAACGCCCGCTCCACCTCGTCGCGGCGGAAGATCAGCTTCTCCGCGCGTCGGATCAGGACCAGAGACCCCACCGGTTCCCCGGCGTCCAGCAGCGGGATCACCGCGGCGGAGCAGTCGGGGCAGCGCTCGGCCACGGCCAGCGGGAGCGTGCGTCGGGCGTCTCCGAGGCGTGGGATCACGACCGGTTCCTCACTCTCGATCACCTGCTGGGTCAGCGAGCCCTGGAAGGGGGTGCGCGCGCCGGGTTCGGGGATCAGCTGGCCGGCGACCGCCGCCACGACTGTGGTCCCGGACTCGATGTCCACCCTCTCCACGAATGCGCCGTCGGCACGGGTCGCGGCGAGCGCACTGGCGGCGATGCGGCGCGTGGTCTCCTCAACGGTGAAGGCGGAGCTGATCACCGTGACGGCCTCCCTCAGCGCGGTTTCCTGGTGTGCACGGCGCTCCGCCTCCCCGCGCGCCTCCTGCTCCAGCTCCAGCAGGTGGGCACGCTCCGCCTCCACTCGCTTCTGTTCGGTGATGTCCTCCACCATCCCGACCATCAGCCCCGCGGAGCTCTCCGGCTCACGGATCAGGGAAACGGTCAGCCGCCCCCAGACCACACGCCCGTCGCGGCCGATGTATCGCTTCTCGATCTGATATCGATCGCTTCGGCGCGACTGCAGGTCGGCGGTCAGGTGGGCATCCACCTCGAGGTCTTCAGGGTGCGTGATGTCCGCCACCGTCTTCCCCTCGAGCTCGGCGCGAGAGTAGCCGAGGATCTCGGAAAGCGCGGGGTTCACCCGGATGATGACGCCGTCGCTGCCGACGATGGCGATGCCGACTCCGGCGCCTTCGAACACCGCGCTCAGCCGGCCGGCCTGCGCCCGCAGCTCATCCTCGGCGATCCGCCTCTCCGTCAGGTCACGGGTCACCTTGGCAAAGCCGACCAGCTGCCCGTCTTCCCTGAGCGCCGTGATCGTCACGTCCGCCCAGAACGGAGAGCCGTCGCGGCGGAAACGCCAGCCCTCTTCACGGTATCTGCCGTTGCGGGTCGCGAGCTCGAGAACTCGGGCAGGATGGGCCCGCTCGCGGTCCGCCTCCGTGTAGAAGACCGAGAAGTGGCGGCCGATGATCTCGACCGCCCGGTACCCCTTCAGGTTCTCCGCGCCGGCGTTCCAGCTTGCGACCCGACCACCGGGGTCGAGGATGAAGATGGCGTAGTCGCGAACGCTCTCGACCAGCAGTCGAAAGCGCTCCTCGCTCTGCCTGAGCTCACCCACCAGCGCTTCATCGCCCTGCCCGTCCCACTCTCCGCCTGTTTCGGGACTCAAGCGTTGCTCCTCTCTGCAGCTCGGTTTTCCGGGAATCAGCGCCCCTTGTTGTGCACCGAATGTGCCACCGAGTGAATGCCGTGGGCAGCTAAGCCATTGGCTGCAAGGAGGCTAGCAGAGGTGCGGCGAGGTCGGGGGGATCCCGGACGCACACCGGGCGACCGGGGTGACGGCCGCGTTCGGCGGCGCTCCACACGGGTCGGTTCGGCGATGCGCGGTCCGGTCAGCTGTAACCGGTCACCACCGCGATCACGAGCGTGACGGCGGCGGCTACCGTCAACTTGAGCATGAGCGGAGTGGCGAAGCGGAGCCACCGGGAATACGGGATCCCCGCCATACCCAGGATGGCCATCAGGATGATGTTGGTCGGGAGGATCATGTTGCTGAAACCGTCACCGAACTGGAAGGCGAGCACGGCGACCTGGCGGGTGATGCCGACCACGTCCGCGAGTGGCGCCATGATCGGCATCGTGGCGAACGCCTGGCCGCTTCCCGAAGGGATGAAGAAGTTCATCAGCGTCTGCATGATGAACATCCCGACCGCGGACAGCTCGGGGACCACGCGCTGGAGGGGGAGAGAGAGCGCGTGCACGATGGTGTGCAGGACCCGCCCGTCCTCGAGCAGGAGGGCGATGGAGCGCGCGAAGCCGACGAGCAGCGCTACCACGGCCAGTTCGCTGGCGCCGGCGGCGAAGCGCCTGGCGGTGCTGTCCAGCCCCAGCCCGCCCACGATCCCGGCGGCGATCGCCAGTGCGAGCCAGATCGCCCCGAGTTCCACCAGATACCAACCGCGCACGGGGATCCCGTACACCATGGCGGCGAGTGCGACACCCGTCAGCGCCACGATCAGCAGGTGGCGTCCGCTCAGCGGTGGGTACTCCGCCGCGGGCTCCTGCTGCGCCTCGGTCACGCCCACCATCAGGCTCGCGGATGGATCGAGCTGCACTCGCCGGGCGTACGACCAGACGTGGTGGATACCGATCGCCACGAAGGGGAGGAAGATGGCGAGCCGGAAGCCGAGGCCGGAGACGGGGGGGAGTCCCGCAATGTCCTGCGCTACGATCACCGTGTACGGGTTCAGGATCGCGACTCCGTATCCGATTCCGTACCCCACCACCATGATCCCGATGGCGGTGATCGCATCCATTCGCATCGCCAGACAGAGCGCGACCAGGACGGCGGCGAAGGGGATGTACTCGGTGGATGCGCCGAGGGTGGAGGAGCCGATCGCGAAGATGGTCACGCCCACCGTGATCAGGAGGGCCGGGCTGTGCCCCACCTTTCGCAGGATCCAGCCGAGGCCGGCATCGATGGTACCGGTGGCGCGCAGCACCGCGATGGCGCCGCCGACGATCAGCAGGAAGAAGATGATCGCCTGGGCATCCGCCATCGCGCGCGGCACCACGGTGAACAGGTCCCAAGGCGCGAGCCGGACGCGCTCCGGGCTCTCCGTGTACGTGCCCGGCACCACCATCGGCCGGCCCTGCTCGTTGAGCGTCGTCTCGAAGGCGCCCTGGGGGAGGAGCCAGGTGGCGATCCAGGCCAGCACCATGATCGCGAACAGCAGAACGAGGGTGTGTGGTACGCGGAGGCCGCGCGCGGGCGGTTTTGCCGCCGTGGTATGTCCCACCATCCGGTTGCCCCTCCTGCCAGTGATCCGCCTCCCGGGCGTCGGTCGGCTCCGGCGGTGAACTTACGCGGACGGTGACGAAGACAACAGCGAAGGGGCGGGGGCGGGGCTGGCGGCGCCCGCCCCCACCGTCCGATTCCGCCCGTCTTCCTGAGCGAAGCGAAGGATCCCTCTGGGAATCGACGGAGCGCCGCCGACCTGTCGCCACGCACCCGGCCGATGCGGAGCGGAATCCTTCGCTTCGCTCAGGATGACCGGGGATGCTCGGGACCAGGCCGGCCTCGTGGTCGCGGCGTGGACAGCGGTCGCACGCCCGTGTATCCTCAGCGGTGCGTCGTCCGCGGCGGAACCCGCGCGCGCCACCGGACCGCGTTTCACCCCATCCAGGAGAAGCGTCGAATGAAGTATCTGTTCGTTCCTCTATCGGCGGCCGTGGTGGTCGCCGGCTGCGCGGCACCTCCGCCCGCGCCGGTCACCTCGGCTCCACCTCCAGCGATCCGCATGGAACAGTCGCCCCTTCCGCCGCATCACGCCGATGACCCCTTCCTCTGGCTCGAGGAGGTGGAGGGTGCGCGCGCGCTCGAGTGGGTGGAGTCGCGCAATGCCACCACGCTGGCGGAGCTCACGGCCAGCCCGGCATACCAGCCGATCTTCGAGCGCGTGCGTGAGATCTTCGATTCTCGCGATCGGATCGCCTTCCCCTCCATCATGGGCGATCGGCTCTACAACTTCTGGCAGGACCAGCAGAACCCGCGTGGCGTGTGGCGGCGCACCACCTGGGAGAGCTATCTCACCGGCAGCCCGCAGTGGGAGGTGGTGCTCGATGTGGACGCGCTCGCGGCGGCCGAAGGAGTGAACTGGAGCTACGCCGGCGCCTCCTGCCTCGAGCCGGACTACCGGCGCTGCCTCGTGCGGCTCTCGCGCGGCGGGGCCGACGCGGTGGAGGTCCGGGAGTTCGACATGCAGACACGCCGCTTCGTTCAGGGTGGCTTTCACCTCCCCGAAGCCAAGCAGAGCGTCGCCTGGCTGGATGGCGACGCGCTGCTGGTCGCGACCGACTTCGGGCCGGAGAGCATGACCACCTCCGGGTATGCCCGCGAGGCGAGACTCTGGCGTCGAGGAACACCTCTGGCCGCCGCCGAATCGCTCTTCCGCGGTGACCAGGGAGACGTATCCGTCAGCGTCGGCACCTGGCGCACCGCGGACCGGCGGATGAGCTTCGTCATCCATCGTCCCAGCTTCTTCCAGGCCGCCGTGCACGTGCTCGAGAACGGGCGCATGGTACACATGGACCTCCCGCTGGACGCCAACCCCTCGATGGTCCGGGACCGTTTCGTGGTGTACCTGCGCTCGCCCTGGGAGGTCGGGGGACGGACCTATCCGGGCGGCTCGCTTATCCACATGTCGTACAGCGATTTCGTCGCGGGGAGCAGGGACTTCGAGGTGCTGCTGCAGCCGACCGAGCGGCAGACGGTGAACTCGGTCAGCGCCACGCGTGACCACCTGCTGGTGAGCATGCTGGACAACGTGCGGGGCGAACTCCGCCGGTACACCCACGCCAACGGTGCCTGGAGCTTTGAGCCGGTGCCCGCTCCGGAGATGGGCAACGTCAGCGTCGGCGCGACGTCGCCGTTCACCAACCGCTACTTCTTCACCTACAGCGGGTTCACACAGCCGACGACGCTGTACATGGCAGAGGAGAACGGGACGGTACGCGAGGTCCGCTCGATGCCGGCGCAGTGGAACGCGCAGGGGCAGCGGGTGGAGCAGTACGAGGTGCGCTCCCGCGACGGCACGCGCATCCCTTACTTCGTGGTTCGTCCGCTGGAGATGCGGATGGATGGGACGAACCCGACGCTGCTCTACGCATACGGCGGCTTCGAGGTGGCGATGACGCCCTCGTACAGCCCGGCCACCGGAGCCGCGTGGATCGAACGCGGTGGCGTGTACGTGCTCGCCAACATCCGGGGGGAGGCGAGTTCGGACCGGACTGGCACCGCTCGGCGCTGCTCGAGAACCGGCAACGCGCGTACGACGACTTCATCGCCGTGGCGGAGGACCTGATCGCGCGACAGATCACCTCGCCGCGGCATCTCGGCATCATGGGCGGCAGCAACGGCGGCCTTCTCGTGGGCGCCGCGCTGACGCAGCGGCCGGATCTGTTCAACGCCGTGGTGGTTCAGGTGCCGCTGCTGGACATGCGCCGCTATCACACCCTGCTCGCGGGCGCCAGCTGGATGGCGGAGTATGGAGATCCGGACGACCCCGCGCAGTGGGAGTTCATCGGCCGATACTCGCCGTACCAGAACGTTCGCGCCGGGATGGACTATCCGCGGGTTCTCTTCACCACCACCACGCGCGACGATCGCGTGCACCCCGGCCACGCGCGCAAGATGGCGGCGCTGATGGAATCGCTCGGATACCCGGTCCTCTACTTCGAGAACACGGAGGGTGGTCATGGCGCGGGTGTGACCAGCGAACAGCGCGCACGGATGCAGGCGGTGACGTTCGCCTACCTCTGGGAGCAGCTGGGCTACGCGGGAGCGACGGCCGGCCGCTGACGCCGGGGCGTCCACGCGGTGGACGCACGCCGGTCCGAGGTGCAGCCCGACAGGGACCAAAGAAAGGGTCGGAGCCGGGATTCCCCGGCTCCGACCCTTTACCGACCTGTCTGCGACCCGGAGGCAGGTGTGGCGTAGCGTTCTGCCGGCCGTGGCGGGCTTCCCTCTCGCCTGCCCGCGGGAGAGCTACATCCGGCCCGTGGCCGCGTTCAGCGCCTCACCCGCGCTGCGGAAGTAGCTTCGAAGGTGCGTCAACTGCTCCTGGTGAAGCTCCGTGCGCTCGATGGACTGAGCATGCTGGCGCATCTGCTGGACGTGGTTCTGACCGGTTCCCGCGGCGGTGGTCCCGTGCAGCCCCTCCATCGCGTTGGTACCGGCAATGGCCGCCTCGCGAGTCCAGTCGGCGTGCTGCTGCGATTCCGCGGGGCTCTGCTGGATCTGCTGCATGCGGTCGCGGATCGTCTGCGTATGCTGCTGCACCGCACCGGTGGCGCCGTGCTGCTGCGCGAGGTTGTCGATGGACGTCGCCAGGTTGTTGAAGCAGTTTACCGTGAACGCATGGTCGTCGCCCATCGCGTCCACCTGCTGTCCCTCGGGCAGCGAACAGTCACGCAGAAACGCCTGCGCCTCCTGCGGCAGCGTGCCGGTTGCGGCGGGCGCGGGATCTGTCCCCATCGGGGCGACGGCAGTGTCGGTGAGCGGCGGGACCGTGCGGGTGTCGTCCCTGCCCATCATCGAGACGATGGCCCAGATGATCAGTGCGAGGAGAATGAGGCCCACGATCCACATCCAGGCGGGCGGTCCGGATTTCCGTTCGACGTCGATGTCTGCCACGAGAACCTCCTGTTGTTTGAATGCCGGGCGGGTCGATCGTGTGCCCGGTCCCGAGAACGGCGCTCGATCGACCCTGGCCGGCCTGTCCTGACCGGGCGAGAGGAGCATCCGCGCAAGTCGCGTGCGAGAACGCGGTGCGGAGATGCGACGCCTGCCGTAACGGGATCCACGTTTCCCGCCGCACCACCCTGGCGGGGGTCGACCGGGGAGCCCGGCCGACTCGCCCCGGGGATCGCTCCGGTCGGTGCAGGGCTGCTCAGCGCTCGTCCAGCGCTTCGGCGACCGCTGGAATCAGCGGATCGGACAGGAGAGCACCGGCGGGACCGGTGGCGGTGATGCGGCCGGAGCTGTACACCACCATCCATCCGGCGAGCTGCCTCACCTCGGTGATGTCGTGGGTCACCAGGACCATCGGCACGCCGGTGGCCGCGTGAAGCTCCTCCAGTTCGGTGCGGAGGTGCTTCCGCGCGCGACCGTCCAGGGCGGCAAACGGTTCATCGAGCAGGAGGAGGTCCGGGCTGGGGGCGAGCGCCCGGGCCAGCGCCACCCGCTGCTGCTCGCCGCCGGACAGCCCGGCGGGACGGCGGCTTCCCTGGCCGGCGAGGCCGGTCAGTTCCAGCAATGTCGCGACGCGCGCGGCGCGTTCCTCTCGGGGCCAGCGGTGGAGCCCGAACGCCACGTTCTCCGCGACGCTCAGGTGAGGGAGGAGCGCCGACTGCTGAAAAACGTACCCGATGCGGCGAAGCCGTGTGGGAATGTCCACGCGACGCTCCGCGTGGAACAGCGTCCTTTCCCCAAGAACGATGGATCCTCGCTCGGGAGTCACCAGACCGGCGACGGCTCGCAGGGTGAGCGTCTTGCCGGCACCGGACGGGCCGAACAGCGCCGTGATCCCGGGGGGCGCGCTGAACTCCACGTCCAGTTGGAAGCCGCCCACCCGCGCCGCGATCGCCACGTCGAGGCTCACCGGCGCCCCCGTGTGCCCGTGCGGGTGAGCAGGAGGAGCACGCCGCCGGTGATCAGCGAGAGCAGCAGCGCAAGAAGGTGCGCGTCCTCCATCCGCCCGGCCTGCACGGCGTCGTAGATCGCGACGCTTGCGGTCTGCGTGGCTCCCGGGATGTTTCCCGCGATCATCAAGGTGGCGCCGAACTCGCCCATCGCGCGTGCGAAGGAGAGCGCGATTCCCGCCACAAGGGCTCGCCAGGCGAGCGGAAGAGTGACGGCCAGGAAGATGGAGATCTCGCGGCGCCCGAGGGTGCGCGCCGCTTCTTCGAAGACCGGGTCCACCTGCTCGATTCCCGCCTGCGCCGTTCGGACCAGAAAGGGGAGAGCCGCGACGAAGGCGGCGATCACCGCCGCGGTGGGGGTGAAGACGATCCGCCCGAGCCCGATCGCTTCGGCGGTCCGGCCGATCGGCCCCTGGCGTCCGAGCAGGATGAGCAGGTAGTAGCCGAGAACGCTCGGCGGCAGCACCATCGGCAGCAGGATGAGGACGCTGAGCAGGTCACGGCCGGGGAAACGCGCCCTCCCGAGGAGCCATGCCAGCGGAAGCCCCGCGAGCACGGTGAGGATGGTCGCCAGCGTCGCCACCCGGAAGGAGAGGGCCAGCGGAGACCAGTCGGCCGCCATCATGGCGGCTCCGGTGGTTCGAAGCCGTACCGGGCGAGGATCTCCTGCGCTTCGCTGCGCAGCAGGTAGCGAAGAAAGGCGGCGGCCGTCTCCGGGCGGCCGCTTCCGGTCACCACTGCGCCCACCTGCAGGATGGGGTCGTGCAGCGCTGCATCCACCAGGATCCCCTGGTCTCCGTCGCGGGCGCGGACCAGCGACAGCGCCACGAGGCCGGCGTCCGCGCTCCCCGTGCCGACGAGCTGGTATGCGTGCACGACGTTGTCGCCCAGGACCAGGCGCGGTTCCACCACCCGGGTGAGGCCGGCGGACTCCAGCGCCTGGCGCGCGGCCATCCCATAGGGCGCGTGTGCGGGGTTGGCGATGGAGATGACGCTGTAGAGGGAGGACTCCAGCTCGGCCAGTTCCCGCGGGGCCGGCAGGCCCGAACGGGCGATCAGCACGAGACGCCCCACCGAATAGGGGGTGCGGCTCTCGGCACGCGCGTGGCCACCGTCGATCAACCCGTCCACGAAGGCCAGGCTCGCGGAGAGGTACACATCGGCCGGCGCTCCGTGCGCGATCTGGGTCGCCAGATTCCCGCTGGAGCCGAAGACGAGCCGGAGTGGCGGACCGCCGGACTCCGTGAACCGCTCAGCGATCTCGGGAAGCACCGGCTGGAGGTCCGATGCCGCGAACACCGTCAGGGCATCATCTTCCCCCTCCGGGCGCGACTCGGCGCACCCGGCCAGGTGCAGGGTGCAGGAGACGAGAAGGCCAGTACAGAGGGAGCGGACGACGCGGCGAGGAAGGACGCTCATGCGGCGCAAGGTAGCCGCGCTCCCGCCGCAACGGAAGCCGGCTGCCCGGCCGGCAATGGGTGAGGCTGCCGCCTACACGGGTGAGTCGTGCCAGGCCGCGAGCCCCGCGCGAGCGGCCTGGTCGAAGAGCCGGTCCACCTCGGCCCAGCCCCGCACGAGCCGCGCACCGTCGGGGTCGGCGCTCCGCACAGCCATCTCGAGTTCCTCCCGGAGCAGCTGCAGGTCCGCCCCCACGTCCCGCGCGGACCAGCCGAGTCGCCGCCGCTGCCGCGCGTGCAGCTCCGCCACGACACGCAGGATGCGCTGGCCGTCCCGATACGCTGCGGAGGCGCTATCCAGGCCGTCGGCGCGCAGCATCAGGAGCTGCGAAAGCGTGGAGAGCAGGTTCAGCGCGAGGTCGCGCAGCTCGATCTGGCTGTCGCCACGCGCCGCCGGCACCCGGTCGCCGGTGCTCAGGCGCGCCGCGTAGGAGTCCACCACCACCTCGGCCCGCCTGAGGATGAGGCTCCCCAGCGTGCGCCAGGCGTTGGCGGCCGGCGAGATCTCCACCTGCAGTCGCTCCACGGAAGTGGTGGCGGGGAGCCAGAGCGTGAAGGTAGAGCCGCTCCCCTCCTCGCTCCTGAGCGTCAGATCGCCACCCATCATCCGGGCGAGCTGCCGCCCGATCGCCAGCCCGAGTCCGGTACCGCCCTCGGTGCGGGTGAGCCCCTGCTCCCCCTGGATGAACGGCTCGAAGACGCTCTGCTGCTTGTCGGTCGGGATCCCGATCCCGGAATCCGTCACGTCCACTCTCGCCCACGGCCCCGCACCCGTGAAGCGGCCGGCGAGCGGTTCGTCCTCCTCGAGGGAGTACTCGATCCGGATCTCACCCGGCGCCGAGGTGAACTTGCAGGCATTGGTGAGGAGGATCACGAGGATCTGCCTCACTCGATCCACGTCACCGAGGTACTCCACCGGCTTCGCGTCCACCTCGCGCACGCTGACGGACAGCCCGAGCGACAGCGCCTGCGGGTGGATCAGCTGCCGTGCCTCCTCGACCACCTCCCCCAGATCCAGCTGCTCCCGCTTCACCGTCATCTGTCCCGACTCCACCTTGGCCAGGTCCAGAATCTCGTTGACCAGCCCGAGCAGGTGCTGACTGCTGGCCTGGATCCTTTCCAGCTGCTCGCGCTGCATGGTGGTGAGCGGCCCACCGATCTCCATCTCCAACAGCTGAGCGTACCCGATGATGGCGTTGATCGGGGTGCGGATCTCGTGGCTGGTCACCGCCAGGAACTGGCTCTTCGCCTGGTTGGCGGCGCGTGCTTCCAGCGACGCGGACTCGGCGTGCTGCCGGGCCTCCTGCGCCTCCATCAGCAGGCGTGCGTTGTCGATGGCCAGGGCACTGCGCGCGGCCAGATCTTCCGCGAGCTCCAGGTCCACCTCGGAGTAGCCGCCGGATTCGGCGTCGGACACGAAGGTGATGGCCCCGAGCACCCGGCCGCGTGCGATCAGGGGGATCACCAGCAGCGACCCGATCCCCAGCTCAGTCAGCAGCCGCAGGTTCTCCTCGTCCCGGGCCACCCGTGCGAGCATCTCATCGTCGACGCGGGCGATCACCTCGCTGCGGCGCGTCCTCATCACCACCGGGGCGCCCAGCGGGTCCTCCGTCTGCGGCGGCCAGGTCTGCTCCAGCCGCCGCGCCAGCCCCTGCTTCACCGGGTCGGGGTGCACGATCCCGAGGCGGCGGATGGTGCCGTCCGCCTCCACCACGTCCAGTATGCACCAGGAGCCCAGATGGGGGAGGGCGAGGTCCGCCACGGTGGCCAGCGTCTCCTCGTACCCCAGCGCCGCGGCCAGAAGCCGGCTCGCCTCCGCCAGGAAGGCCGCGTCGTTCGCCCCCTCGATCCAGCGGGTCGTTTCCTCGATTCGGCTCGTCTCCTGAGAGATCTCCTGGCCGGAGTCGAACGGGTTCAGTTCGGGGTTGCTCAAGTTGGAACGGCGATCTGGTTCGTGCATCCGCGACCGGGCCCTCGTGCCCGTATCGGGCCCCCGCTCTCACCGTTCCTTCCAGTCGGTCGCACCGGGGGTATGCGGCAGATGCCGGCCGGGCCGTCCACACGGCCTTCATCAGGCACTGCATGGCGGCTGTATAGAAAGAATCGGACCACTTCGGCGCGGGTGCCGGGAGAATCCGCAAACCCCTGGCGGGTAGCGAGTTCGGAGGGAAGTCAGGTGTCGGTGAGCAGCGGCGACTGGTCCACGAGCTCGTCCAGGGCACGGGGCCATTTGCCCGCCTTCTCGTACTCGGAGCGGTGGTAGCCGGCGAGGGAGGCCCGGGTGGCGAGGTTCATCGCCGCGTCGATCCGCAGGATCGCCTCGGTACGTCGTGAATGCGAGCGGTGGCGCCTGAGGATGCGCCAGATCGCTTCCCGCATCAGGTAGTACTCCGTCAGCACCAGCTCCTGTGCGAAGCCCTGTGAGCAGCGCTGCTCGCCGTGATCCGCAGCCGCGGCCACCTGACGGCGATGCAGTTCGCGATCGCCGGGAGAGCAGATTGCCGCCTCGATCAGTCCGGTGATCACCTGGGGGAGGGAATCCAGGCGATGAGCTTCGGGAAGAGCGTGCCACGGCTGCTCCACGGAGAGTGCACTCCACTCCACGAGGATCTCGCCGCTGCGGGCGATCAGGTAGTCACAGACCTGGCGCATCCCGGATTGAGACGCAGAGGGAGTGCCAGAGGCCGCAGAGCGTAACCGACTCCGCGTGCGGCCGCGCGATCACCCCTCCGTCGCGACAGCCGGACGGCGTGGAAGGGGGTGGGCGCGCAGGAGTCGCAGCCGACCGGCTGGAGCAGCCCGACCATGGAGCCGATCTCGCCATTTCCGCCGGTGACCAGCCGCGCGGTCAGCGCCACGCGGCCGTCCGGGCAGCGCGGGTCGCGTACTCCTCGCCCTTCGGCCCGGAGCCGTCCGCCGTCCAGACGGGCCGAGAGCGCCACCGGATGATCCTCGAATCGAACATCCACCCGCCCACCCGACTGCCGGAGCAGCAGGCGCGATTCACCTGGGGGAACGCACCGCGCCGTCCCGGGCACCTCCACCGTCCAGTGGGTTCCGATCGCGGGGGGCGCCTCCAGCCGCTGACCGGCGAAAAGAACCACTCCCACGGCGATGGCCGGGCACACCACCAGCAGCACGTACAGCGATGCGACTCGCACTGGAGCGCTCCAGGTTCGTCAGGTCGTCAGCGGTATTTCGGGAAGATCAACTCTACTGCGAAGGGGGCGCGGCGGGAAGTGGGCGCGCTCAGCTGGCCTCGCCCGGATCACGCACCTTGCGGCGGCGGTTCCAGCGGGCCTCCAGGTAGGTGACGCCCTGCGGGGTGATGGAGATCGATGGTCCCGCTCCGTGGTACTGGATGAGCCGGTGCCGCTCGAGCCACTCCACCACGCGGAAGACCTCGGCGCGCCAGACGCCGAGGTCCTGAGAAAAGGTCCATGCACTCACCACCTCGCCGGAGGTCCCGTTGGATGCACGATACAGCATGAGGAGGACCTCGAATCGCATCCGCTCTTCGCGCCGCTGGCGCTCCGGGACATCGCATCCCTCGTCATGCATGGTACCGCTCGGCTCAGGTTCCAGAGTGGCGAACCGGAGGGCGGGGGCAAGTTGTAAGCCAGTGATTCACAACGGGTTGCGAATCACTGGAGCGTGAGGCGGCTCAGCCGCTCGCGGCGATCCACTGGTAGGTCTCCCGCAGGCCGTCTTCCAGCTGCGTGCCCGGCCGCCACCCGAGATCGCGCAGTCGATCCGCATTGAGGCTCGAGTGCCGCAGCTCTCCCGCCCGGGGGTCGGCGTGCCGAACCTCCACCTCGCGTCCCGATGCTCGCATCAGCGACGCGGCGAGCTCATTGACGCTGGTTTCGATACCCGTACCCACATTGAAGCCACGATCGTCCAGGGAGCGGGCGCGAGGCATCTCCGCCTCTGTGAGAACCATGTTGGCCGCCACCACGTCCTTCACGAAAACGTAGTCGCGCGTCTGCTCCCCGTCGCCGAAGACGGTAAGCGGCTGCTCGCCGATGAGCTTCGTGGAGAAGATCGCCACCACGCCGGCCTCACCGTGAGGATCCTGTCGCGGACCGTACACATTGGAATAGCGGAGCGCAGCGTACTCCAGGCCATGCACGCGGTGGTAGTAGTAGAGGTACTGCTCGCCGGCCAGCTTGGTCACGCCGTACGGGCTCTCCGGCACCTTCGCCGCCGATTCCCGCGTCGGCCGCTCTTCCGGCTCGCCGTAGACGACCCCGCCGGAGGAAACGAACAGCACCCGCCCGACGCCGGCGGCCCGCGCGGCCTCGAGCAGGTTCAGCAGCCCATCCACGTTCACGCTGGCGTCGAAGCGTGGGTCATCCACCGACACGCGGACGTCCATCTGCGCCGCGTGATGGTTGATCAGGTCGAAGCGCCCCTCCCGGATCAGCGCCGCGGCACCCGCGTCGCGGATGTCCATCTCCACGAACTCTGCGCCCGCGGGCACGTTCTCCCGCCTGCCGTGCACCAGGCTGTCCAGGACGGTGACCTCATGGCCGGCTGCAAGATAGGCGTCTGCGACGTGCGAGCCGATGAAGCCGGCGCCGCCAGTTACGAGAATTTTCATCGGCTGTGTTTCGGAAGTCGGTTGACGGGAGGGGGACGGCCGCTGCATCCGCCGCACAATCGAATCGCACGGCCCGCCTCTGTCAACCGAAAGCCGGCGCCGGAGCGGAGGCACTCTGCCACCGCCGGCACCGTCAGGGGGACCGCTTCAGTCGTCGTCCAGCTGGTGGATTGAGTTCACGTAGTCCCACGCTTCCTCGAGAAGGCCCCGGGAAGCGATGAATGCGGAGAAGCCGCCGAGGGATACCGCGAGCCGCCGGTTCTCATTGCGGAGCCGCTGCAGCTCGGACACAGGATCATCCCCATCCGCCTCGCCTCGCACGGCGTTCAGCATCGGTCGCTTTCGTTCCACCCGCCGTTCGTCCGACCGCCCGGCCATCGACATCGAGAAGCTCCCATCGTGGGTTAGCACCACGCAAACCGATGTTTCAATGTGCAAGATGAGGGCCGGGATCGGGGGGGGGGGCGGACATCGCCGGAATGGCGCCTCCGGGCGGGGGGGCACGCTCTGCCGTCCGGTCGACACCCTCCACGCCGGGGTGCTCGCAGGATCAGAGCGGATGCTCCATGCGAGCACCTTCTGCACCCGAGGTGGTGAGCCCGTGGACGACCGTCCGGAGGAGTTCCGCGCCGACGTAGGGCTTGGTGATCACGCGAAGGGCACCGAGCCGCGTGACCAGCTCCACGTGGTCGCGGGTCGCGTCCGCGGTCACGACGATCACGGGGAGATGTCGGCTGCCCGACCGGGAGCGGAGCCGCCGCAGCACTTCGTGGCCGTCCATACCCGGCAGGTGGAGATCGAGGATCAGGAGGTCGACATCGCCCCTGTCCACCGCCTGGAGCGCCGCCTCGGCAGTGGCTGCGCATCGAAGGTGTACGTTTGGCAGTCGCTCGAGCAGGCGCTGCAGGAGCCGGAGCCCCTGCCGGTTGTCATCCACCGCCAGCACTCTGCCGCGCACGTGCGGCTGCGTTGCGAGGGGGAATGCCGCCGAACGAGGGGCCGGCTGCAGTGCGAGATGCGGAGCGGAGGGGAGGGTCAGCCGGAAGATGCTCCCTCGCGCTCGGCGGGACCGCGCGGTGAGCGTGCCGCTCATCTCCCCGGCCAGGCGGCGGGAGAGCGCCAGCCCGAGCCCCGTGCCCTCGATGCCGCTGTGCTCCGCGCCGAGCCGCTCGAAGGGGGTGAACAGGTCGTGGATTCCCTGCCGCGGGATCCCCCTGCCGCTGTCGACCACCGAGATCCGTACGGTGTCACCGAATGGTTTCACGCGGATCGTGACGTTGCCGTCGGGTCGATTGTACTTGATGGCGTTGGTGAGGAGGTTGAGCAGGATCTGGCGCACGCGCTGGGCGTCGGCCATCACGAGCAGTCGGCACGGGGGCGGCGTGGCCAGTGCGATGCGCGTGGCCGTGGCGAGAGGCCGCACCAGCAGCAGCGCCTCCGCCACCGCCTGGTCCACTTCCAGCGGCTCGATGGACAGAGAGAGCTGCCCCACCTCGATGCGCGAGATCTCGAGCACCTCGTCGATCAGCCGCATCAGGTGCCGCCCCGCCATGAGAATCTGCTCCACGCTTTCGCGATCGGCCTCCCGGTCCAGATCGGCGTCCAGCAACTGAGCGAATCCGAGGATCGCGTTGAGGGGGGTGCGGAGTTCATGGCTCATCCGCGACAGGAACTCCGTCTTCGCACCATTGGCCGCCACGGCCAGGGCGCGCGCGGCTTCCAGCTGCTCGGCCGCCGTGACCCGTTGGGTGACGTCGCGGGCGGTGAGCACGATGCCGTTCACCTGCGGGTCGTCCAGCAGGTTCTTCCCGGTCGCCTCCATCACCCGCCACCCGCCATCGCGGTGCCGCACGCGATACATCAGTCGCCCGACGGCGCCCGGTGCCTCGAGCGTGCGCTGCAGAAGCGCTCCGGCGTCGGGACGATCCTCCGGATGGATCATCTCCAGGGCGCTGCTCCCCGTGAGTTCGGCAGGGGCGTAGCCGAGCAGCCTCTCGGTGGAGGGGCTCCCCCAGAGAAAGCGACCCTCGGCCGTGAGGATCGCGACCATGTCCTGCACGTTCTCCATCACGGCGCGGAACGAGCGTTCGCCGAGGAGCGGGGTCAGGGACGCTGCAGCGGACGACTGGTGCGACATGAGAACGCCCGGGAGGGGGTACGCCGGCGAAGGAAGAGCTGGAGACCCGGCGCGGGGAGCGTCGGGCTGTACCTCGGCACTGGTTCTTCGCAACGATCAGGTACGAGGGAGGACGGAAGGGATCGGCGGCTAACGAGCCGCGGGTCCCTCCATCTCCGCACGCATCTCATCGATATCCTTCGGGTCCCACGCGTTCAGCCGCTCGGTCTCGGCGCGGATCTCCGGGTGCGGCGAGCGCGCGCACTCATGCCGGCGCTCCCGCGCGGCGAATGCGACACCCTTGGCCTCGTCGAAACGCCCCGCGTCCAGATAGGCGTGAATCAGCATCTCGTAGACGAGCGGGTGCGGATAGCGCCGGAGCAGCTTCTGCAACTGCGGGATGGACTCCACCCGGGCATCCCGGCTGGCCACGTCGATCCGGAGCAGCTCGGCCGAGACCTCCGCACGCCTCCGGATCAGCTCCGCGAGCTCCTGCGGATAGCTGGTCGCGTCGTACTCTCCCAGCGAGCGTACCCGCTCCTCATCGCGCCCCATCATCGCATGGAAGAGCGAGGTACTCGGAGGCACGTCGTCTCCCTCGGAGTCATTTCCCAGAACCTGATTCCGAAACCATCTCCGGATTCCCATCGTCCCCCCGCATCGTCTCGTGGTCTGAACCCGTGCTTCACACCGCCCGGATTCAGCAAGGAGCGAGCCGCGGATCGACCGCTCAGTCCATCTGCACCTGACTTACATCGATGATCTCCGGAAGCTCGGAAAGGGCAGTGCAGGTGGCGGGGGAGAGCCGCCCGTCCACGGAGACGGCGGCCAGCGCCTCTCCGCCCACCTGCAGCCGCGCCTGGTGGTACTCGGCGATGTTCACCCCGGCGTCACCGAGGAGCGTTCCCACCCGGCCGATCACGCCCGGAACGTCCCGGTTGCGCAGCACGACGAGCGTGCCCCGTGGGGCGACATCCACGCGGTACGGTCCGATGCGCGTGATGCGCCCGTGCGCCTCGCCGAGCAGCGCTCCGCTGATGCGGATGTGGCGATCCCCGCTCTCCATGCGGATCTCCACCTCCTCGCCCATCTCGTGCTGGGCGGCCACATGGGTCCAGGCCGTCTCGACACCGCGCTCGGTGGCCACGTGCTGGGCGTTGACCAGGTTGATGGCGCGGCGATCCACCACATCGCGCAGGGCGCCCTGCAGTGCCGCCAGCAGGAGTGGCCGGGGCGCCTCCTCGCGAGGGCCGGAGTAGCGGAGTTCCAGGGCATTGAGTCCGCCGGGTAGGATGGCGCTCCCGAGGCGACCGAGTCGCTCCGCGAGGTCGAGCAGTGTGCGCAGCTCGCCCCACCCGGCGCCACCGACCCCCGCGGCGTTGAGCGCGGCGCTCAGATCCCCGGTGACCAGCGCGTCTCGCACCGCCGCGCACGCCTCCAGCGAAACGCTCTTCTGCGCCTCGCTCGTGGATGCACCGAGGTGCGGCGTGAGGATCACGTTCGGGAGGGAGCGAAGCGGATGATCCCGCGGGAGGGGCTCGTGCGAGAAAACGTCGAGACCGGCGGCCGCGATCCGCTGGTGTCGGATGGCGTCCGCCAGCGCGTCCTCGTCCACGATCCCGCCGCGTGCCAGGTTCAGCACGATCGCCTGCCGCCTCAGCAGAGCCAGCTCCGCCGGGCCGATCATCCCCCGCGTCTGTGCCGTCAGCGGTACGTGGACGGTCACCACGTCGGCGCGGGCGAGCAGATCCTCCAGCGTGCTCACGCGCTCCACGGCGAGCTCCTCGAAGCGAGCTTCCGAGACGAAGGGGTCGTAGCCGATCATCTTCACCCCGAACCCGCGAGCACGCCGCGCCACCTCGCTCCCGATCCGCCCGAGGCCGATGATTGCGAAGGTGCGCCCGCGCAGCTCGGTACCCCCCAGGGCAGAGCGCCTCCACTCGCCCTCCGCCATGGACCGCGCGGCCTCATGCACGTGACGGAGGATGGAGAGGAGAACGCCGAAGGTGAGCTCGGCCACGGATACCGTGTTCCCCCCCGGCGCGTTGATCACCGCGATGCCGAGTTCGGTGGCGCGCTCCAGGTCCACATTGTCCACGCCCACGCCGGCGCGCCCGACGACCTTCAGACGGTGGGCGCTGTCCAGGAGTTCGCGCGAGATCCGTGTGGCACTGCGGCCGACCAGCGCATCGAACTCGCCGATCTCCTCCACCAGCTCCTTCGCCGGCATCGTCGGCCGCTCGATCACCTCGAGCTCGCGCGCCTCTCGCAGGATGGCGATCCCCTCGGGGTCCACCTCGTCGGTCACCAGGACGCGGAAACGTGACTCGCTCATGCGGCGATCACCTCCTCGAGCTCCGTCAACAGCCGGCTCATCCCTTCCACTGTATGCTCTCCCATGTGTCCGATGCGAATGGTCGAATCCTTCAGCTTGCCGTAGCCGGCGCCGATCACCCAGCCGCGCTGCTCGATCTGCTCCGCGATGGCGCCACCGCGGAGGCGGGCGGGGAGGGTGATCGCGGTGACGGTGGGCGATCGCGACCCCGCCGGCGCCAGAAGACCCAGCCCGAACCCCGCCCGTGACTCCACCCAGGCGTGGCAGGCGTTCGCCATGTCGGCGTGACGGTCTGCCCTGGCGTCGGGCCCCTCACGATCGAGCCGCCGGAGCTGCTCCAGCATGGCGTAGATCAGCGAGATGGCCGGTGTGGTCGGCGTCTGGTGCTTCTTCCAGTACTGATCGAACTCCAGGAGGTCGAAGTACTGACCGCGCCCCTCCAGCGTCGACGCCCGCGCCAGCATGCGCTCGCTCGCGCCGCCGAAGGCGAGGCCGGCGGGCATCGCCAGCGCCTTCTGTGACCCGGTCAGCAGAAAATCGAGGCCCCAGGCATCCATCTCCATCCGGACACCGCCCACGCTGGTCACCCCGTCCACCAGCAGGAGGATCTCCTCACCGAGCGCGGACTCCGCCTCCCGCACCGCCGCCGCGATCTCCGGGAGCGGGTTCAGCACACCCGTAGAGGTCTCCGAATGCGCCAGGGTGACGGCGTCGAACCCGCCCGTCAACAGCATGCGATGCACCTCGTCGGGTCGGTTCACCTCGCCCCACTCCACCTCGTAGGCCTGCACCTCGCGCCCGCAGTCCCGGACCAGGTCGCGGAAGCGCCCGCTGAACGCGCCGTTGACCAGGGAAAGGGCGCGTTTCCGCACCCCGTTGCGGACCGCACCCTCCATCAACCCGGTAGCCGAAGAGGTGGAGACGTAGACCGGCCGGCGGGTGCCGAACACCCGCCGCAGGATCGGGTCGGACTCGGCGAGGATCTCCGGGAGCAGTCCGCCACGGTGGCCGATCATCGGCTGCGTCATGGACGCGAGCACGTCCGGGTGCACGGCGGTCGGGCCGGGAAGGAAGAACCGGGACGAGAAGCTGTTGAACACGGGCTATGCGGAGCGAATGAAAGAAAATCGAAGCGGGAGCGGCCCCCCGCCGCCGGCAGAGGCGGAGACGGGCGCGGGAAGCGACGCGAGGCGGCGTACGCGGCTCACGTGTTTGCGCCGGTCACCAGGTCAAGCACCGGTGCCAGGCTGGTGCCGCGGATCACATGATCGGCGGCGGCGACAACGGCGGGTCGGCTCACCACCCCGGCGAAGGCGGCGAAGGCATCGACCGCCGGTCTGGCCTCCAGATCGGTGATTCCGTCGCCGACCATCAGGCTCGGTCGGGGCAGATCCCACGCGCGCACCACCTCGAGCTTGCCCCCGCTGCGGGTGAGCGGGGAGTCCGCATCGAAGCCGGCGTACCGGCCCCCACCGTCGAAGTGGATTCCCACGGCGGCCACCCGCGACGCGGCGACTCCGAGCCCGCGGGCCACCGCGAGCACCGGCGGCAGCAGACCTCCCGAGATGATCCGGACGTCCACGCCGAGATCGTGAAGCCGGTCTACGGTATCGCGCGCGTCATCCACCAGCGACTCCAGGTATGCGCGCCCGATCGCCTCCACCCGCTCGCGCGTGGGGGCGATCAGATCCAGCCGACGGCCGTAGACCTCCTCCAGGAGAATCTCCCCTCCATGGCGAGGTCGGTCAGCCGCTGGATTTCTGGTTTCAGTGCGCCGGCGAGTTCGTCGATCCCCTCGATCGTGACCAGGGTGGAATCGCAGTCGAAGACGACGGAGCGGAACCGCGCACCCGGATTGCTGGCCAGCTTCAGATCCCCTTCAGCCGGCGAACCGCCTCGCGCAGGGTGTCCTCCGAGTAGGCGAAGGATAGCCGGGCGCCCCGGTCGTCGCCGAACGCCGCACCGGGCACCAGGGCCACTCCGCGCTCCCGGAGCAGCCGCTCGCAGAACTCGATGGAGCCCTCACCGGTGCGGGCCGCGCCATCGATGGAGAACCAGAGGTAGAAGGCTCCGCGCGGCTCGATGATCTCCAACTGCGGCAGCTCCGCCCGAAAGAGCGACACGAGCAGATCGCGACGCTGCAGGAAGATGGCACGCATGCGCTCCACCTCGGCGTCCGCGCGCTCCGTGTCGCCGTAGGCGGCGAGCGCCGCCCACTGCGCGGGGGTCGTCGCGCTCGAAGTGGTCTGGCTCTGCAGCGCGGAGATCTTCTCCGCCAGCTCCACCGAGGTGTAGGAGAAGCCGATCCGCCAGCCGGTCATCGCGAACGCCTTCGAGGCGCCGTCGATCACCACCGCACGCTCGCGAAGTCCGGCCGGCAGATCGAGAAGGCTGGGCGCCAGCGGGCCGTCGAAGCAGATGCGGCGGTAGATCTCGTCCGAGATGATCCACACCTCCCGCTCGGCGGCCCAGCGGGCGATCGCCTCGAGTTCGGCCCGCGAGTACACCGCGCCGGTCGGGTTGCTCGGCGAATTCAGCAGGATCCCCTTCACGCCGCCACCGACGGCCGCACGCTCCAGATCCTCCACGCTCACCTTCCGATCGCGTGCCGGATCTCCCGAGACGGGGACCGGTTCGGCACGCGCCAGCTCCACCAGCGCCGGGTAGGTGGTCCAGTACGGCGCCGGGAACCAGCACCCGGTCACCCGGGCCGAACAGTGAGAAGATCACGTTGAAGAGCGCCTGCTTGGCTCCCGCGCTCACCACGATGCCGTGCGGATCGATGCGGCCGGCGGTCGGCGACAGGCGCTGCAGGTCGTGCGCGATCGCGGAGCGCAGCTGCGGGATCCCCGCCGCCGGGGTATAGCGCGTCTTCCCGTCGCGGATCGCCTCGATCCCCGCCTGCGAGATGAACTCCGGGGTGCCAAAGTCCGGCTCGCCCACGCAGAGGTCCAGCACGTCCTCACCGTTGGCGATCATCTGCTTCACGCGTGACGACACCGCGATGGTGGCCGACGGCTGCAGGGTCTGAACGTTTTCCGAGAGTTGGTTCATCTGTTTCAGTCTCTTCCTGTTCGGCTTCTACGTGTCCGCGGATGCGGAGGCGAACTCGGTCCCGGCATGTACCACGGAGGCGGGGAGGCGGAGCGCGAAGCGGGATCCCTCGCCGGGCACCGATTCCACCCGGATCTCCCCACCCAGCCGACGGGCGAGGCCGAGTGAGAGCGAGAGACCGAGGCCCGTGCCGCCGAAGCGGCGGGTCGCGGTGCCGTCCACCTGCCGGAACTCGTCGAAGATGGTGCTGTGATGCTCGGGCGCGATGCCGATCCCCGTATCCTCCACCTCCCACACCACTGTGGGGCCGCCACCGGCTCCGTTGCGGCCCGGCTCAAGCCGCAGCCGCAGCGCGATGCTCCCCTCCTGGGTGAACTTCACCGCGTTGGAGAGCATGTTCTGGAGGATGCGCATGACCAGTGCCGGGTCGGTGTGGATCGGCACCTTCGCCGACGGCAACTCGGTGGTGAGCTGCACGCCTTCCGTCGGCCGCGGTGCGGCCGCGGCCGCCGGCGCGCAGCAGCGCGGCCGCGTCGCACAGCTCCGGCTCCATCTCCGTCTTCCCGAGCTTCAGGTTGGTGAGGTCGAGCAGGGCGTTGATCAGCGTCATCAGCGAGTTGCCGGCGGCTTCGATCTTCTCCACCACCTGCTCCTGCTCCGGCGGCAGCGAACCCTGAGCCCTTCCTTCAGCAGGTAGGTGTAGCCCAGGATCGCCGTGAGCGGGGTGCGGAGCTCGTGCGAGACGTTCGCGAGGAACTCGTTCTTCAGCCGCTTCGCCTCCTCGGCCTCGCGATACCGCGCCTCCAGATCCACGTTCTGCTCGCGCAGCCGCGAGTTCGCCCGCTGCAGGTCCTCGATCAGGTGGGCCTTCTCCGCCGTCGCGGCGAGCTGGTTGGCCACCAGCCGCAGCAGATGCCGGTCCACCCGCGCCAGCGCGTCGGGACGCACGAAGTAGAAGGTCAGCGCCCCGATCGGGCGCTCGTGGAAGGCGAGCGGAAGGGAGACCGAGGCGGTGAAGCCGAGCTCGCGTGCCGGGTCCCACCAGTCTTCGCGCGCCGGGTCCCCGAAGACGTCCGCCACCTCCACGATGCGGTTCTCGGCGACGGCGCGGCCGGTGGGGCCGCGACCGACCCGCACCCGCATCTGCGGGAGATATTCCGCGTATTCCTGCCGGCCAGTTCTCCGCCGCGACCACGCGCAGCAGCTCGTCGTCACCTTCGTGCAGGAACACGCAGGCGAAGGTGGCGCCGACCAGGGGCGCAACCCGTTCCAGCGCAAGGCGGTATACCTCCTGCGGGCGCGCCGACGGTGAGGAACGCCTGCGCGATCTCGCGCGACCGCTTCCATCTCGCGCACGTTTCCGGCCATGGAAACCTGATCTTTTCCGGAAAGCGTGGAAGTCACTGGGATTCTCTCTTGACGTAGTTGCGACGCTCCCCTACTGTTCCCCAGCAGACGGCGCTGCCGTTGGCATTTCCTGTAGTTTCTTCACCATCTGACAGGAGCCCCGCGGTGAACAAATCGGAACTCACCCAGAAGCTGGCCGAGCGGACCAATCTTAGCAAGTCCGACGCGCAGAAGGCGGTGGACGCCCTCTTCTCTGCCAACGGTGGGATCATTTCGGATGCTCTGAAGAAGGGCGACAAGGTCCAGATCACCGGGTTCGGCAGCTTCGAGACCCGCAAGCGCGAGGCGCGCACCGGCCGGAATCCTCGCACCGGCAAGGAGATCAAGATCGGCGCGTCGACCAGCGCCGCGTTCCGCGCCGGCAAGGGGCTGAAGGATTCGATCGGCTGAGCCGACCGGCAGAACGAGAACGATGTGAGCCACGGCTGTGCGCCGTGGCTCTTTTCGTTGCAGACTGAAACGGCGGCCGCGGAGCTCATCCGCGGCCGCCGTCGTCGGTCAGTCGCGCGGGGGCTTGCGGGTGGTGCGACGAGCCGGGCCGCCGGGGGAGCGACGGCCGCGGTCGGCGCCTCGATCGTAATCGACCCGGACACTCCTCCCCTTCATGCTGGTGCCGTTGACGGCGCGGATCACCGCCTCGGCGACGGAGGCTTCCACCTCCACGATGGAGAAGGAGTCGCGGATCTCGATCTTCCCGATCTTGGAGCCCGGGATGCCGGCCTCGCCTGCCAGTGCCCCGACGAGGTCACCGGGACGGATCTCGTCGCGGCTGCCGACGCCGACGAAGAGGCGGCTCCAGGTCGCCGGAGGCGCGCCGGCCTCGGCACGCGCGCGAGGCGCGGACGGGGCCGCGTCGGCCGATGGCTGCTGCTGCGGTTGCGCGTTCGGGCGCCGGTGGCGGAGCAGCGCGGCGAGCGCGGCGGCGACCTCGACGGCCGGGAACTCGTCGAGGAGGGGCTCCAGGAGGAGCATCTGGGCCTCCAGATCCTCGCTGGCGATCGCTCGGCGCACCTGATCGCGGAATCCGGCGAGCCGCTTGGCCGTGGGGCCACCCTCCACCGGGAGCGGCAGAGCGCGGGTGCCGAGCGCCGCCTGGCGCGCGATCTCCCGCAGGTGAGCGAGCCGCCCCGGCTCCACCAGGATCACGGCGTCGGTGTCCCCGCCGTGCCGCGCGGAGAGCGTGCGAGCATCGGCCGGCACGTCGAAGCTGATGGTCTGCCCGAGAGAGTCGTCCGCCTCCTCCAGCAGCTCCGCGCGGCTCGCGTCGCTGGCGGCGACCGCCACGTCCACATCGGTATCATCGGCGGCGCCCACGAGAAAACCTCGTACGGAGAGGATCTCCGCGAGGTCGGCGGCCGCCTCGTCGGTGCGGCAGAAGATCACGGGAGGGGGTCCGCTCCCCTCGCGGCCGCTGCGCAGCTGCCGCGCGAGCACATCCACCTTCTCCCGCTCGCCCACCAGCACGTACCCGATCTTCCCGCTCTCGGGTGCGCGTTCGTCGGCAAGCGCAGCCTCGGCGGGGAAGCTGAGCGCCCGCTTCACGCGCCGCTCCACGAGATCCTGGACCGGAAGCGAGAGCTCGGCGGTGAACATCACGCGCTGCGCGTCGCGCGGAAGCAGCTCGATGGCGGCGTCCACGGCGTCCCAGTCGCCCAGCTCCGCGATGCTGGAGGCGCCGTCCACCACCACCGCCTCCACATCGTCCAGCTTCAGCGAGGAACTGCGCACGGACTGCATCAGGTCGCCGGCAGGAGTCACCAGCACCTCCGCCTCGTCTGCCGCGGTGCCCCAGCTTCCGCCGGCGACGGTGACGGAAAGGCCAGCGGCCTGGGCGTACGGGAAGAGGGATCGCGCCACCCGGTCCGCGACGTCGGCGGTGGGGGTGAGCACCAGGAAGCGCAGGGCGACTCCGTTCTGCCTCGTCCTCGTCCCGCGGCGTCAGTCGGTCCAGGATTCCGAGTCCGTAGGCGAGGGTCTTCCCGGCGCCGGAGCTTGCGCGCGCCACCACGTTGGTGCCGCGCCGCAGCGCCGGGATCACCGCCTCCTGAAGCGCCGTCGGGCGCTCGAGGTCCGCATCTTCGAGCGCACTGAGGAGCTCCTCGCGAAGCCCCAGATCTTTGAAGTCTGCCATTGTCCGTCCGTACGATTGGGTTCGGGTATCGAGGCGGTGAATATAGCGGCAAAGGTCGAACCGCACACCGCCACCCGCCGGAGGTGACCGCGACGGCGGCGGGCGGGCGTGCAAGGATCACGCGAGGGCGACGGCTCCCGGGAGACGAAAGCCACCCGGGGGACGGCTCATTGACGATGCGATGCACAGCGGCTATGCTCCCGCCTTTAACGCCACCAGAGCCCGGAGCGACGCGTTTGTCCACGGAGAAGAGCGGTGCCGCTTCCCTCCACGGCGTTCGGGTGCTCGACCTGAGCCGGGTGCTCGCGGGGCCGCTGTGCACGATGATCCTGGGCGACCTGGGCGCCGAGGTGATCAAGGTGGAGCGGCCGGGGAGCGGTGACGAGACGCGACAGTGGGGTCCGCCCTGGGTGGGTGAGGGCGAGCGGCGCGAGAGCGCATATTTCCTCTGCGCCAACCGGAACAAACGCTCGATCACGGCCGATCTCGGCACGCCGGAGGGGCGCGACCGGGTGCGGCGGCTGGCGCGCGAAGCCGACGTGGTGGTGGAGAACTTCGCCCCCGGCACCCTGGACCGCTGGGATCTGCACTACGACCGGCTGTCCGTCGAAAACCCGCGGCCTGGTGCTCTGCTCCATCACGGGGTACGGGAGCGACGGTCCGGACGCCGGGCGTCCCGGCTACGACTTCGCGGTGCAGGCCCGCTCCGGATGGATGGCCATCACCGGCGAGCCGGCCGGCGAGCCGATGAAGGCCGGCGTCGCGGTGGTGGACGTGCTCACGGGCCAGAACGCCGCCATCGGGATCCTTGCCGCGCTGCGGGAGCGCGACGGGTCGGGGAGAGGGCAACGGATCGAGGTCGCTCTGATCGACTCCGCGCTCTCCGGACTCGTCAACGTGGCGCAGGCCACCCTGGTCGGTCGGGAACCGGAACGGCACGGCAACGCCCACCCCACCATCGTGCCGTACCAGGCGTTCAGGGCGAGCGACCGGTCCCTGGTGATCGCGGTGGGCAACGATGCGCAGTGGCGGCGGCTCTGTGGCGCCCTCGGCGTGGAGTCCCTCGCCGACGACGAGCGATATGCTACCAACCCACGGAGGGTCGAGGGGCGCCTGGAGGTGGTGGCCATTCTCGCGGAGCGAATGCTCGAGCGGACGGCTGGCGACTGGCTCCACCGCCTGGAAGCTGCCGGTGTGCCCTGTGCACCGGTGCAGGGAGTCGCGGATGCGCTGGACGAGCCGGTGGTGCGCGACCGCGGTGGCGTGTGGGAGATGGCGGGACCCGCGGGCGCCGTGGTGCAGACGGTTGCCTCTCCCATTCGCCTCGCCCGCACCCCGGCGGCGGTTCGCCGCCCCGCGCCGGCGCTCGGTGAACACGACGAGGAGGTGGCGCGCGACGGGTGGTGACGCCTCTTTCGCACGCCCGTGTGGCAGGACCCCGGAAGCTCTCCTTCTTCTTCTTCTTTCCCGCAACTGCAGAGAATCTCCATGCAGCAAGACCCCGGCGGTTGGATCACCGGTGCCCAGAACCTGGTTTCGACCGTCAGCGCCTGGGTCTGGGGACCCTGGATGCTCGTGCTCATCGTCGGCACCGGCTTCTACCTGACGTTCCTGCTCCGCGGCCTGCAGTTTCGGCAGCTGATCCCGGCTCTCCACACCGCGCTGATCGTGCGCCACGAGGAAGGCGCGGAGGGCGACATCTCGCACTACCAGGCGCTGATGACCGCTCTCGCCGCGACGGTGGGAACCGGTAACATCGCGGGTGTCGCCACCGCCATCGCGATCGGTGGACCCGGCGCACTCTTCTGGATGTGGATGACCGGCCTGGTGGGAATGGCCACCAAGTTCGCGGAGGCGGTTCTCGGTGTGCGCTTCCGCGTCACCGACGCCAACGGCGAGATGAGCGGTGGTCCGCAGTACTATCTCTCCCGCGGGATCGGCGGCCGGCTGGGTAAGGCGCTCGGTGCGATCTTCGCGCTGTTCGCCGCCATCGCCGCCTTCGGCATCGGCAACATGGTGCAGTCCAACTCGGTGGCCGATGCGCTCCGAAGCTCGTTCGGCATCAATCCCACCATCACCGGAGTCGTTATCGCGGTGCTCGCCGGGATGGTGATCCTCGGCGGGATCAAGTCGATCGGCCGGTTCACGGGATTCTTCGTCCCGCTGATGATCGTCATCTACCTGATCGGTTCGCTGATCGTCGTCGCGATCAACTGGCGGGGGATTCCGGACATCTTCCTCTACGTGATCCAGGACGCGTTCAGCCCCGCGGCACCGGTGGGCGGCTTCGCCGGCGCCACGCTGATGATGGCGATCCGGATGGGTGTGGCGCGTGGTGTCTTCTCCAACGAATCCGGTCTCGGCACCGGCGGCATCGCGGCGGCGGCAGCCAAGACCGCGGAGCCGGTGCGTCAGGCGCTGGTCTCGATGACCCAGACCTTCATCGACACCATCGTGGTCTGCTCCCTCACCGGCTTCGCCATCATCGCAACCGGGGCGTGGCAGAGCGGTCTCACCGGCGCCCCGCTGACGGTGCAGGCGTTCAGCACAGGCCTGCCCGGCAACTCCGGCGGTTACATCGTCTCCATCGGGCTCGCCCTGTTCGCCTTCTCCACGCTGCTCGGCTGGTCCTACTACGGGGAGCGTAACGTGGAGTATCTGGTCGGCACCCGTTTCATCCTGCCGTACCGGATCGTCTTCATCCTGGCCTCGTTCGTGGGCGCCTGGGTGCTCACCCTCGAAGGGACGGACGGCTTCCAGCTGGTGTGGGACTTCGCCGACGTGATGAACGGCGCCATGGCCGCCCCCAACCTCATCGGCCTCCTCCTCCTCTCGGGTGTGGTAGCCCGCGAAACGCGCGAATACTTCGCCCGCGAACGAGAACGAGGCGGAAGGTAGCTGGTTGCTCGGTACTGGTTACTGATTACTGGTTGCTGGTTGCTGGTTGCTGGTTGCTGGTTGCTCCTTACTGGTTACAGGTGCAAGACAGAGGGGCGGCATCCGGTCGGATGCCGCCCCTCTCACCTGCCCCCCCAAATTCAACATTCACCGTTCACCATTCAAAATTTCTCAAAGCCCCTGCGCCCTGTCCCCTGGCTGATACGGCAGCTGGTTCATGAGGAAGCGGGCGACGGTGTCGATCTTGGAGGTGCGCAGCTGGTTCGTGGAGATGATCACGTCGGTCATGGGGCCGTGGCGATGCGCGCTCAGCGTGAGGGTGCCTTCGGCGCCTGAGAAGGTGGCGCCGTGGCTCGACTCACGCGACATCTTCAGCCCCGCTCGCTCACCGAGGATCTCCTCGGCGGTGCGGAGGACATCCCGGACCGGCAGATAGGTGTAGCGCTGATAATCGGACATCTCTGGTGTCGCTGCGGACGTGGAGCGGAGGGCCGGGGGCCCGCGGGTTCGGCGGTGATGTTAGCGGACCGCCAGCGCCTCGTCCAGTGCCGATGCAGATTGCGCGCCGAGAAGCACGCGGGCGTCGCGGCCTTCTCCGACGAAGATCGCCGGCACGCCGGGAACGCGGAGCCGCGCGGCGAGAGCAGCATCCCGCAGCCGCTCTTCGCGGTGCAGATCGATGTCCAGCGCGATCTTCAGCGCCTCTCCATCCAGCCCCACCCCGGTGGCGAGGTGCACGAGAACATCGATGCGGGCGACGTCCCGCGACTCGCTCCAGTACGCCTGGTAGATGGCGCGGCGCAGCTGGATCTCGGCACCCGCGGCGCGGGCGAACGCCGCCGCCTCGTGCGCCTTGGCGGTGCGGGGCCGGTGGTCGGGCGCCGTGATCGCGAGCCGCAGCTCGCCGGCGAGCGGCCGGAGCTGCTCCTGCCATCCGGGCTCGCCGCGCGGCGCGGGTGCGTCGGTGCCGTCCGGGTACAGTTCGAAGGCGCGAAAGCGCAGCGCGACCTGGTCGCCCTCGCGACTCCAGAGCGCAGCCTCGGTCACGAAGCTGTAGGGACAGGTGAAGTCTGAGAAGACGGTAACGGGAAGGACGGGCACGAACAGCGGGTGGTGACGGCGCCGGAGCGCGGGAAACGATTCGGTACGCCGTCACCTCACACCGGGGAGGGCGTCACATGGTGCGAACCATGATTACCCCGGATGCATGGTCGGTTCCCCAGCGCTGGGTCGCTTCACGGGAGCCGAGATACTGAATGCTGGCGATCGTGTGCAGCGGCACCGCGCGAAGCGCTTCCGCGGTTCCGCGGGGCACGCCGTCGATATAGACGCGAACGGGCACTCCTCCGCGGAAGCTGCCCTGGCCGCGCTGGTTCAGCCAGTTGGGCCGGAGGCTGCGCACCGCATCCAGGGCATCGGTGGTGTTCATCTCCGCGAGGTCCGCGCGGGTCAGGCGGTTGGTTTCACGGGAACGGACATCCTGCGCGTCGGCGCCGGCAGCGGTGGCGAGAGCGAGGAGCGCGAGGACGAGCGAGGTGCCGAAAAGGCGAGCGAGTTGCTTCATGATGGGAGCTCCGGGTGCGGATGGCGCTCCGGTCCCGTGGCCGACGACCGTCGGCCGGGGGGCCCGGACGTGAGCGATGAAGCGCGACCGCGTTTCACTGCTCACCCATATTCGACTACGCGTGCGCCCCGTTGGTTGTTTCAGCGTTCCAGAGACGTGGTCAGAAGCCGGGGCTCACCACCTCCACCGATCTCTCCGCCGTCACCGGCTCCCCGTCCGGGCGCCCGACGCTGAGCTCCAGCCGGTAGGGTCCCGGAGACACGTTCGGCACCTGGATGGCCATGGACCGCGCCACGTACCCGACAGCCGCCGCCTGCTCCTGCCAGCGGAGGCGGATCGGCGCCGACTCCCTCACCACGCCCACCCGTTCGGCTGCGCGCCGGAGCCACCCCCCGCGGCGGTCCACCAGCCGCAGCGATACCTCCAGCGACTGGATCTCCTCGTCGGGGAGCCCGTAGATCTCCCAGTACACTCCCACGCTCTCGCCGGGGGAGACGCGGTCCGAGCCGCGCGCCATCGCCGCCGCCTCCTGCAGCGAATCCGGAAGCTGTCCCCCCTCGCGGAGCAGGAGCAGGTCCGACAGCGCGAACGACCCGACTCGAGGGAGGGAAGATCGATACCGATGCGCGTGCGCGCGGCGCGCTCTGCTTCCGGCGACAGCACCTCGAGGCTCAGGAGTGCCGGCCCGGGTCGGGTGCGGGCGAGGACCGCGTCCGCGAATCCCCGGTTGGGGAAGGGGGTGATCTCCGGCTCGTCTTCCGCGCGTGCGACTGCCAGCGCGGCGCGGAGCGGAGTGATCGCGTCGGGGAGGCTGTCGCGCGGGATGTCGTACGCAGCCACGACCAGAGCATGGTCCGGCCGCCGGAACACGGCGAACTGCGAATCCATCCGCCGAAGCCAGCGGGCGGGAGCCAGGGCGAGTGGGAGGATGTAGGCCGAACGCGGCCGCCGGTTCTCCACGTCCCATTCACCACGGGTGAGCGCCTCGCCCTCATCGCTGAAGAGCACCTCGAACGGCGGGATCACCTGCGTACGGGAGTTGGCGTAGTAGCTGATCAGCGACGGCGGACCCGCGGCCTGGTGCGGCATGCTCTCACGCACCCGCTCCCACCCGCGCGGCCATCCGTACCGGATCAGGATCTCCCGCAGGTCCTCGCCCCAGGTGATCCCATCGGTGGACTGCGCGCGATCCTGAAGGATGTTGAGCACGTTGCGCGAGAGGTGCTCCGAGCGCATGTCGTTGCCGGGACGGGAGAAGTGCAGACGAGAGAGGTGCCAGAAGCGCTTGTGGAACCGCTCCCGCTCCTCGGTCGCGAGCCGCCGGTACTCTCGCAGCGCGCGCCCCTCGAGCACCAGGGAGAGGTCGAGCCATCGCTCCCGTTCCTCCTCCGGGATCTGTCGCAGCGCTTCCGCAAACGCCGAGTCCGCCCGCGCCGGGTCGCCCGTGTAGTGGTGGACGTACCCGGTCAGCGCGGCGCACCACCACTCGGCCGCCGCACACCCGTGGGCCAGCCGAGCCGCCGTCTCCGCGTCACCGGACTCCAGCATGTAGCGCACACGCTGCCCCGCCACCCAGCCGTCCCAGGGGATGCGCTCACCGGCCTCGCCGAGCTTCTCCAGGAGTCGCGCCCGCGCCTCCACCACCACCGCCTCCTCGGCCGGCGGCTCATAATCCTTGCCATCGTCGCCGTGCATCAGGCAGAAGCGCCCGATCCGCTCGTCACCCCAGCGCGGGTCGCAGGAGCCGCCCCGGCCGTGGGTCCACGGAAGGTTGTTGCGTCGAATGCGCTCGAAGCGGGTCTGCTCGGAGCGCACCTCCCGCAACAGGCGTGCGGCCTCCGCCTCGTCTGCCTGACCGGCCTCGGGCGGCGCCTGACCCTGTGCGGCCACGGGCGCGGCCATCAGCGGCGCCAGGAGTAACAGGATGGGGACGATGAAGCCGTACATCGGATGAGCCGGGTGGGGGTGGCTCGAGCATGCCGGCCGGCGCCGGCTAGAAGTCGTAGTTCGCTCCGTCCTCTCCGAGTTCCAGCGTCGGGAAGGCTCTCCGCGCTTCCTGAAGATCACGCGGGTCGATCTCCGGCGGCAGATGCACCAGCACCAGCCTCCCCACGCCGGCCTGCCGTGCGACGTTGGCGGCGTCCTGCACGGTGGAGTGCCCTTTGAAGTCGCCGCCGGCCTCGTGAACGAGGATCTCGGCCGCATCGGCGAGGCGCGCGATCTCATCGGAGCGTTCGGTGTCCGCCGAGTAGACGGCCACGCTCCCCGTCTCCCGCTCCTCCAGTCGTACGCCGATCGACGGGACGCCGTGCCTGCCGGGCGAGGCCGTGACCTTCCAGCTCTCGTTCTCCCATACCGCAGCGCCCTCGGAAAGCTCCACTTCGCGCCAGATGATGCGTGGGAGGCCCTTCCAGCCGCTGGTGTCGAACGCCTCGAAGATCCGCCGCGCCTGGTCGATCGCCGGCTTCGGCCCGCAGACCGGAATCGCCCGACGTCGCTCCGCGAGCCAGATCTTCTCCATGAAGAGCGGAAAGCCCGAAACGTGGTCCGGGTGCTCGTGGGAGAGGATCAGTGCATCGATGGAACCCGGCTGGAGTCCGGCTGCGAGCAGCCGGTGGATCAGGTCGCCGCCACAGTCCATTGCAACCACCGACTCGCCCGAAGCAGCGGCGAGCATGGTGGTGGTGCGGGAGGAGTCGGAAAGTGCCGCGCCGGTGCCGAGCAGGTGGAGTCTGGCCATGTCGGGGCTTCGAGCAAGCTCCGCGCCGCCGTCAGAGATCCCAGTTGCAGCGGTGATCCTCGTCGGTGCGCATCCGGTCGTAGCGCCGCTCGTACTCCTGCGCGACGTTGGCCTCCAGAGTGCCGGGCTCCGCCGGGCCCGGCGTGTATCGGGTGGCGGTCTGCATGTGCCGAGCGGAATCTGCCGGCGCGCGGTTCAGCGCCGAATCCACGTGCGCAACGGCGGCGCGGCGAAGCATCGCGTGGTCGTAGAGGACCTGCGCGAACTGCAGCGCGGCGATCTGCGGCTGCCATGTTCGCTGCGCCTGAATGTTCGTCTCGATGTCCGCGGGGAGCGAGGCCTCGATCAGATCGATCTCCTCATCCGAGGCACGAACCAGTTCGGTGGCGATGCACAGACCGCGCGCCGCCTCCTCCTGCGCGGGGGAACGGGCCGCGGCCGCCTGATCCTGCCGCGGCTCGCACGCCGCCACCAACAACACCATCGCCAGCACTCCGGATGCTCTCGACATCGTCTCCCCCGAACCTCGTTCCATGGAATTCCGTCTCACCGTTTCCCCGCACGCCCCCCTCACGAACCGAACATCTCCCGCTCCACCAGCTCACACAGAAGGTGGATCAGCGTGATGTGACCCTCCTGGATCCGTTCTGTGGCCTCCGCGGGTACGATGAACGTTTCGTCGCACATCTCCCGCATGCGGCCGCCATCCCTGCCGGTGAAACCGATGGTCACTACCCCACGCTCCCTCGCCGCCTCCACCGCACCCGTGACGTTCGCCGAGTTGCCGCTGGTGCTGATCGCCACCAGGACGTCACCCTCCCGCGCGAGCGCCTCCACCTGCCGCCGGAAGATTCCGTCGAAGTCGTAGTCGTTCCCCCAGCAGGTGATCGTGGCCGCGTCCAGAAGGTGGTGCGCCGGCAGGCCGGGCCGCTCCATCCTGTACCGCGCGACCAGCTCCTCCACCAGGTGGATCGCGTCGCAGGCGGAGCCGCCGTTGCCGCAGGCGTAGACCCGGTTCCCCGCCCGGAAGGCGGCGACCATGCGATCGGCGATGCGGACGATCTGCTCCACCTGCTCCCGCATGGCCAGCTTCACGCGCGCCGACTCCTCGAGAGCGCTGATGACGAGATCCGCCTTCATCGCGCCACTCCGCGGTCGCCGCGTCGCGTCGGTGCGCCCCTCATCGCGTACCCGCCGCGCCGATGCCCCGGCGCCGGAGCACCTCGAGCGTCCTTTCCAGCGGCAGGGCTTCGATCGTTCCGCGGTGTCCGACCTCTGTCGTCGCGCGGAAGAGCGAGTTGAGGATCGCCTCCTCCGTCGCCTCCACCGTGGCCTGGAACAGGGGCGACACCCGATCGTTGGGGAGCGTCTCCACCTGGTGGAGCGCGCTCCGTCTCTGCGGCGTCCGCCTCACCGACTCCGCGGTGGAGAAGGCGATCACATAATCGCCCGACCCGTTGGTCATCGGAGAGCCGGTTCGCGCCAGGCCGAGGATCGCCCGCTGCGCGAGCCGCTGAAGGTTGCGGCTGTCGAGCGGCGCATCCGTGGCGACGACGATCATGATGGATCCGTCCGCATCGCCGCGGTCGAGTTCAGCGCGGAGATAGTGCTGCCCCAGATCCTGCCCCACGGGCGCGCCCATGACCTGAAGCACGCCTCCGTAGTTGCTCTGCACGAGGACGCCCACGGTGTACCCTCCGAGCGGGGCGGGGAGCCGCCGCGACGAGGTGCCGATCCCGCCCTTCCATCCGAACGCGACGGTACCGGTGCCCGCACCCACCGAGCCCTCGTCCACGGGACCGGGCGAGGCGGAGCGGAGTGCCTGCAGCACATGCTCCGCCGTCACCGGCCGCGAACGAATGTCGTTCAGAAAGCCATCGTTGGTCTCACCCACCAACGCATTGACGCTGCGTGCCTCCGGGTTCGCCTCCAGCACGTAGCCGATCAGCGCATCCGCCGCGCGCGGCACGCACAGGGTGCAGGTGAGGAGGATCGGGGTCTCGATCTCCCCCAGTTCATCCACCTGCGTGCTCCCCATCAACTTGCCGAAACCGTTGCCCACGAAGATCGCGCCCGGCACCTTCTCCTCGAAAAGGTTGCCGCCGTGCGGCAGTATCGCGGTGACGCCGGTGCGGACGGTGTTCCCCTCGCGCACGGTCGCCTGCCCCACCAGTACGCCGGCCACGTCCGTGATCGCGTTCAGCGGCCCGGGCGGCAGGATGCCGGGGGCGACGCCCGCCTCGCGGGCGCGTGGGCGTTCCTGGGCACCCGCATCCACTGCGGTCATCATCGTCATCAGGAGGAAGAGCGGGATCAGCGTGCGCATCGGGCCTGTTGTGAGGGCGATCTCCGCCGGTGTGGCCGGAGGGTTGCGTTGCTCGGGTGGGCGCCGCATCGCCGGCGACGACCACGGTTGAGCTAACGAGGAATGCGAGCGCACGCAAGGGAGATCGGGAGCGGGGTGGTGGTGCTCGTGATGGCGCTGGTGCCCGGTGCATGCGCACCGCCGTCGCCGCCGATGGAGATCGTGGAGACGCGTACGCTTGCCGGGGAAGCCGCGACCACGATGCACATCGATGCCGGCGGGAAGATCTGGCTCGGGGAGCCGGGCGGATTCACCGTGCTGGAGCCGGATGGCGGCAGCCGGCGCCTGGACGTGCCGGCCGCCGGGGCGCCCCGCATCATCGGCGAGTTCGGCGGGCGAACCTATCTTTTTTCGGATGGCGGGAGCTTGCTGGCGCTCGGCGAGCCCGGAGATTCGGTGCCGGCGGTGGCCGTCAGCGGGATCCCCTTACTGGAGCCCCGCGGCCGCTGGATCTTCGTCGGCGCGGGGAGCGGGGCGGTGCTGATCCACGAGCCGGTGGGGCTGAGGCTGATCTCCGCCTGGGGAGCTCTGGGCGCTCCCACCACGGCGATCGGCGGCTCCCCGGAGGGCGACCGGATCTACCAGGCGCTGGACGAGGAGGGGGCCGGGACGATTCTCACACGTGACCTGCAGACCGGCCGCGTGCTGCGCACCAGCTCCTTCGCCGCGCCCCTGATCGACCTGCTCGTGGCCCCCGATGGCAACCTGATCGGAATTCTGGGCGAGGCGGGGTACACCGTCGCGGTGTCGCTGCGTCCGTGGGGCGACGAGATGGTGCTCCGCTGGCGCGAACGCGTCCCTGGCGGATCGGAGGAGAGTCGGCTGCGCCTCTCCCCCGCAGGCGACCGGGTGGCAATATTCACCCCTGGTGAGAACACGAACGGCCTCCGTGTGCTGAACACGGAGACCGGTGAGAACCTCGGTCATCTGTCCGAATCGCCCGTGGACGCCGCCTTCGATGCGCAGGGGCGGCTGATTCTGCTCTATCCCGGGGAAGTGCGCGTGGCGCGCTGAGCCCTCAGTGGCCCATCTCGTCCCCGCCGCCGCGTGCGTATTTGTGGAAGAGCCACCCCGCGGCGAGGAACGGGAGCATGTTCACCCCGAGGCTCACCAGCGCCGGGATCATCGCCGGCCGGCCGAAGAACCAGAAGACGACCACGATGGCCGGGAGGGTGATCAGCAATCCGGCTATCAACATCATTCGCATCGGGAGCTCCGTCCACGGTGTTTGGAAGCACGTGTGCGGGCCGCGACGCGCCGCGGCACCAGCGGTGCGGAAGTATGCGCGCTGTTCCAGGGCGTCGCAAGAGGGATTCCACCGTGGCGAGCCCGCCCGATGGCACGCCCGGTGCAGCCCTCCCACGCCTTCACCGAGGGGACCACCGGAACGGGAGATCGGCATGGCTCTGGATCTGAGCGGCAGGACGGCAGTGGTGACGGGGAGCAGCAAGGGGATCGGGTACGCGATCGCGGAATCGCTTGCGCGGGCGGGCGCCAACGTGACCATCTCGGCGCGCAGCGAGGACGAGGTGAAGGGAGCGGCGGAACGGCTGAACGCCGAGGGTGCCGGCGAGGTGATCGGCGTGCGCTGCGACGTTCGCTCGCACGACGACGTGAAGGCGATGATCGAAGCCACGGTGGGGCGATTCGGCGGCGTGGACATCCTGATCAACAACGCCGGTGTGGGCGCCTTCGCTCCGATGGGTGAGCTGACGCCGGAGCAGTGGAGCCGCGTCATCGAGACCAACCTCAACGGTGTCTACTTCGCCTGCCACGAGGCGCTGCCGCACATGAAGGGTCGTGGCGATGGCTGGATCATCAACATCGGCTCACTCGCCGGCAAGAACCCCTTCGCCGGGGGCGCCGCCTACAATGCCTCCAAGTTCGGCCTCGTCGGTTTCTCGGAGGCACTGATGCTGGACGTGCGTCACGAGGGGATCCGGGTGAACTACATCATGCCGGGGAGCGTCGCCACATACTTCAACGAGCACACACCCGGCGAGGAGGACGCCTGGAAGATCCAGCCGGAGGACATCGCCGGGCTCGTCATGGATCTGCTCGCGATGAACCCGCGCACCCTCCCCTCACGCATCGAGGTGCGGCCCAGCCAGCCGCCTCGCAAGTGAGCCCCGCACGGAACCAGCCTCGGGACTGACAGGTGAGACGATGACGCACGAACCCGACACCACGCCTGCCCCGGCCGCGCGCACGCGCGCGGTGATCTGGGACCTCGACGGAACGCTCTCCGACGACCGTGCCCGCGCCCACTTCGTCGAGGTGGAGCAGGGGCGGAAGCGGGACTGGAAGTCGTACTTCGACGCCATCGAGGAGGACCCGCCCATCGCGGCATCCATCGAGTTGCTGCATGCACTCCGCGCGGCGGGAATCCGCGTGGTCTACCTGACCGGGCGGCCCGAACACACGCGGGAACGCACCGAGCGCTGGCTGCGCGCCAACGGGCTGGCGGAGTACGACCTGCTCGTCATGCGACCCGACCGCGAGCGGCGGCACGCGGGCGAGTTCAAGGTGGACGAGATCGTCAGGCTGAGGCAGCGGTACGAGATCGTCTGCGCCTTCGAAGATCGCATCGACGTGGCCGAACACCTGCGGCAGGTGGGGGTGCCGGTGTTCCTCTACGGCGCGGGAGCGGAGGCGGCCGCGGAGGCGCTGGAGGTGCTGGACATGGAGCAGGACGAGCTGGTGGAGTAGGCGGCGGGGGGATGGCGAATGACGGATGACGGATTGCGAGTTACCTGCTCGCTTCGTTCCTGATCCGCGATTCGTGATTCGTAATTCGTAACTGCCACCTCGCAGACCCGTTCCGCCGTCCACATGCGCCCGCCGCGAGCCCGCGGGTTTGCGTGGGAGCAGATGGGCGCTCATCTTTTCGCCACTGCCCGGCGCGAGACCGCCCGGGTCGATCGCGAGCCGCACGCAAACCGACACAGAGACAGTCGATGACCACCGATTCAGGTTTCAGGACCGAGCGTGACTCGCTGGGTGAGATGAAGGTGCCCGCTGGCGCGCTGTACGCCGCGCAGACGCAGCGCGCGGTGGAGAATTTCCCGATCAGCGACCTGCGCTTTCCCCGCCGCTTCATCGCGGCGCTGGGGATGATCAAGAAGGCGGCCGCGCTGGCCAACGTGGAGCTGGACCAGCTGGAGGAGCCGATCGGCCGCGCGATCGCGGGCGCGGCGGACGAGGTGATCTCGGGTCGATGGGACGACGAGTTCGTCCTCGACATCTTCCAGACCGGGAGTGGCACTTCCACCAACATGAACGTCAACGAGGTGATCGCCAGCCTGGCCCGGCGGGCCGGTGGGGAGGGCGGCACCAGCGTTCACCCGAACGATCACGTCAACATGGGGCAGAGCTCCAACGACGTGATCCCCACGGCGATGCACGTGTCCGCGCGGATCGCCATCCACGAGGATCTGATCCCGTCGCTGGAGCGACTGCGTGACGCGCTCCGGGCCAAGGCCGAGGAGTTCGACGACGTGGTGAAGAGTGGCCGGACGCACCTGATGGACGCCACGCCCGTCCGGCTCGGCCAGGAGTTCGGCGGCTACGCGGCGCAGATCGACAGCTGCATCCGGCGGCTGCGGGCCGGCTCCGCGGAGCTGGCGGAACTCGCGCTCGGCGGTACTGCGGTGGGCACGGGCACCAACCGGCTGCCGGACTTCCCCGAGCGTGCCATCGGTCACATCAACGGAATGAGCGGTCTGGACTTCCGGGAGGCCCCCGATCACTTCGAGGCGCAGGGTGCGAAGGATGCCTTCGTCTTCGCGTCGGGTGCGCTGAACACGCTCGCCGTGGCGCTGATGAAGATCGCTAACGACATCCGCTGGCTCGCGAGCGGACCCACCTCCGGGCTGGCGGAGATCTCGTTGCCGGCCATTCAGCCGGGGTCCTCCATCATGCCGGGGAAGGTGAACCCGGTGATGAGCGAGGCGGTGATGATGGTGTGTGCGCAGGTGATGGGGAACCATGTGGCGATCACGGTGGGCGGCCAGCACGGCAACTTCGAGCTGAACGTGATGATGCCGGTCATGGCCCACAACTTCCTCGAGTCGTGTTCCATTCTGACGAATGCGTGCGATGCCTTCCGCACCAACGCGGTCGAGGGGATCGGGGCCAACCGCGAGCGGTGCCGGGAGCTGCTCGAGAAGAACCCGGCGATCGCGACCGCGTTGAACGCCTACATCGGGTACGATGAGGCCTCGGCGGTGGCCAAGGAGAGCGCGAAGAACTTCGAGTCGGTGCGTGACGTGGTGAAGCGCCGCGGCCTGCTTTCCGACGATCAGCTCGATGAGGTTCTGAACGTTCGCGAGATGACCGAGCCGGGGATCCCCGGTGGCGGCAGGGCTTCCGGCGGAGGTGGGTGACGCGCGTGGCGCGTGACTACCTGATCATACTCAACCCCGCGGCCGACCGCGGGCGGGCCGACCGGCTCGCTCCGCGGCTCGAGCGCGCCATGCGGTCGGCGGGTGCCTCCTTCGAACTGGTCCGCAGTGCCGGCCGTGGCGACGCCGCCCGGCTCGCCGAGCAGGCGGCGCGCGATGGATGCGGAGCGGTCATCGCCGTGGGCGGAGACGGCGTGGTGCACGAGGCGGCCAACGGCCTCATGCGCGCCAGCGAGGACGCCGCCAGCATCCCGCTCGGTGTCGTTCCGGCGGGTACCGGCAACGATTTCGTGAAGATGCTGGGGCTCGAACCGCGCCGCCCGGAGGAGGCGATCGCGCGCATCCTCGCCGCCGAGCCGCGGGGCGTGGACATCGGCAAGGTGGTGGCGTCCGAGATGGAGGGCGGACCTACCGGGGCCTGGTACTTCACCAATGGCATCGGGCTCGGCTTCGACGCGCAGGTGGCGGTGCACGCCAGCAGGGTGGTGCGGTTGCGGGGGATGATGGTCTACGCCGTCGCGCTGCTCCGCACCCTGCGCGACCTGCGGAATCCGCACTTCACCATCTCGGTGGATGGTGAGGAGGTCGCCGATCACGCGCTGATCCTCGCCACCATCGCCAACGGCCCCTGCCATGGCGGAAGCTTCTGGCTCGCCCCGGGTGCCCGTCTGGACGATGGCCGTCTCGATGTCCTGGTCGCCGACGCGCGCACCGTGCGCGAGGTGCTCCCCCTGATCCCCAGCGTCATGCGCGGCCGCCATCTGACCGCCCGCGGCGTCCGCATGCTCAGCGGCACCGCCGTGGAGGTCCGCAGCGACGAACTCCTCCCCATCCACGCCGACGGCGAGATCGTCGCCCGCGGGGTACGGTCATTGTCGATCCGGCTGCTGCCGGGGCGGTTGATGGTGCTGGGATAGGGGAGGCACGGGGATCAGCATTCGGGGATCGGCATTCGGGGGAGTGGGAAGAAAGCAGAGATCCGCCCGGCATGCGCCGGGCGGATCTCTGATATGGAGTCGAGCAGGGTGTGTGGACCTGATCCCCCCCTGATCCCTGAATCCCGACCCCTGATCCCCTACAAGTGTATCACCCTCCCGTTCGCCGCCAGTGCCGCCTCCTTCACGGCCTCCGGGAGCGTCGGGTGCGCGTGCACTGAGCGAGCGATGTCCTCCGCTGTCGACTCGAACTCCATGGCGAGGGAGGCCTCGGCGATCAGGTCCGAGGCGCGGGGGCCCAGGATGTGGAGGCCGAGCAGTCGGTCCGTCTGCGCGTCGGCGAGCACCTTCACCATGCCGTCGGTCTCGCCCATCGCCTTGGCGCGGCCGTTGGCCATGAAGGGGAACTTGCCGACGCGGAACTCCACGCCCGCCTGCTTCAGCTCCTCCTCCGATCGGCCGACCGAGGCGATTTCAGGCCAGGTGTAGACGACGTTGGCGACCGCATCGTAGTTCACGTGGCCGTGCTTGCCGGCCATGTTCTCCACGGCCGCCACGCCTTCTTCCTCTGCCTTGTGCGCGAGCATGCGGCCGCCGATGGCATCGCCGATCGCATGGATGCCCGCGACACCCGTGTGGTACTTCCCGTCCACCTGGATCACGCCT
This sequence comes from uncultured Gemmatimonadales bacterium, assembly GCA_963793235.1. Taxonomy (GTDB): domain Bacteria; phylum Gemmatimonadota; class Gemmatimonadetes; order Longimicrobiales; family Longimicrobiaceae; genus CAWBZF01. The sequence continues at coordinate 1,588,367 of CAWBZF010000002.1, read as the reverse complement.
CGCTCCAGCCGGATGCCGGCATCCTCGAAGCCCATCCCCTCGGTGTAGGCACGACGGCCGACCGCAACCAGGACGTAATCCGCCTCGATCGGGTCGCCGCCCTCGATGCTGACCGTGACACGATCCCCGGTCCGCTCCGCGCCGGTCACCCTGGTACCGGTGCGGATGTCGAAGCCCTGCCTGGTAAAGATGCGGCCCGCCTGCTTCACGATCTCCGCGTCCATCCCCGGCAGGATCGTGGGCATCGCCTCGAGCACGGTGACCTTCGCGCCGAGCCGCAGCCAGACGCTCCCCAGCTCCAGACCGATCACGCCGCCGCCGACCACCACCAGGTGCTCCGGGACCTGCGGAATCGAAAGAGCGCCGGTGGAATCGATGATCCGCTCGTGATCGAACTTCAGGAATGGCAGCTCGACCGGCACGGAGCCGCTGGCGAGCAGGATCTTCTCCGCGCGCAGCGTCCGGATGCCCTCGCTCCCTTCCACCTCTACCGCGTCCGTCCCGGCGAGCCGACCGAAGCCGCGCACCCACTCGATCTTGTTCTTCTTGAAGAGCCCTTCGACGCCCTTGGTGAGGCCGCTGACGACTCCGTCCTTGCGCTTCAGCATGCGCGCGACATCGATGCCGATGTCCTTCACGTCGATGCCGTGCCCCTCCGCCTTGTGCCGGATCTGGTCGAACAGCTCGGACGAGTCGAGCAGCGCCTTCGACGGGATGCACCCCACCCGCAGGCACGTCCCCCCGAGCGCATCCTCCTTCTCGACGCAGGCAACCTTCATCCCCAGCTGCGCCGCCCGGATGGCGCCGACGTATCCACCCGGCCCGCCCCCGAGCACGATCAGATCATACCTGCTCTCGTCAGCCATCAAGCCTCACGTGATTCAAAATTCAAAATTCAAAAAGTGGAGATCCACTTCTTTCCAGTTGCTCCGGCCGGTGGTGGTCGAGTTCACCCGCCGATCACGGAGCCGGGCCGTCAACTTTGAACGATCATCCGCAGATTACGCGGATTTCGCAGATCGGCTCGATTCAATCCGCGAAATCCGCGTAATCTGCGGATCGAGCAGTTGCTGTATCCGCTCCGCGACCTGACCCCCCGGTGTGGTCTCAGCATCGACTGAGGCTGCTGCTGGACCGAAGTGGGTACCCACGATTCTCGATTCACAATTCCCTTCACCCCTCGATCAGCATCGCCTCCGGGTCCTCCAGAAGCTGCTTGACCGTGACCAGGAACCGTACCGCCTCGCTGCCGTCCACGATGCGATGATCGTAGGTGAGCGCGACATACATCATGGGTCGGATGTCGATCTTGCCGTCCACCACCATGGCGCGTTCCACGATGTTGTGCATCCCGAGGATCCCCACCTGCGGCGGGTTCAGGATCGGTGTGGAGAGCATGGAGCCGTAGGTGCCACCGTTGGTGATGGTGAAGGTGCCGCCCTGCAGATCCTGCAGGGTGAGCTTGCCATCGCGCGCCTTCAAGGCGAGCTCACCGATGCGGCTCTCGATCTGCGCGAAGGTGAGCTGGTCCGCGTCGCGCACCACCGGTACCACGAGCCCCTCGTCGGTACCCACGGCGATGCCGATGTCGTAGTGGTGCCGGAGGACGATCTCGTCGCCCTGGATCTCCGCGTTCAGACGCGGGAACTGGCGCAGTGCGGAGATCACGGCCTTGGTGAAGAACGACATGAAGCCGATCTTGATGCCGTGCTTCTTGACGAATGCCTCCTGCCGACGCTTGCGGAGATCCATCACGCGTGACAGGTCCACCTCGTTGAAGGTGGTCAGGCTGGCGGTGGTCTGCTGCGCCTCCACGAGTCGGCGGGCGATGGTCTGGCGGCGGCGAGACATGCGCTCACGCGTTTCGCGCTCGCCACGCGGGGCGGACGGAGCCGGAGCCGGAGCGGACGGTGCACCACCGCTCGGGGCCTTCGGTGCCGCGGCGGGCGCGGCGGCGGCGGCAGGCGAGGGTGAGCCGGCGCCGCTCTTCGCTTCGGCGGCCTTCAGCGCGTCCTCCCTGGTGATCCGGCCGTTGGGGCCACTTCCACGGAGGGATGGCGAGATCCAGTCCGTGCTCCGCGGCGATGGCGCGAACGGCCGGCGAGGTCTGCCCGCCATCGGCGGCGGAGGCTGCGTCGCCCTCGCCCTTCGGGCCACCCGGCTGACCCACCGGCTCGGCCGAGGGAGCGGCGGCGGGGCCTTCCGGCGCCGAGCTCCCGTTGCCGCCAGCGGCACCCTCCTCGAGGTGCGCCAGCAGCTCGTTCACGCCCACCGTGTCACCTTCCTGCTTCTCGATCTTTCCGAGCACCCCGGCGGATTGGGCGGCGACTTCCACGGTGATCTTGTCGGTCTCCAGCTCCACGAGGATCTCGTCCTTGGCGACGCTGTCACCCTCGCCCTTGGTCCACCGCCCCACCGTCGCCTCGACCACCGACTCGCCGAGCGGCGGAACCCGGATTTCGATTGCCATCACTGACTCCCCGTCTCAGGATGAAAACTGCGGTTCAATGAGCGGCTCGCGACCGGGCGAACCGCCGTTCAGAGCCACTCTGCAGACCTCACGCACGGCGCGCAGCACGCGCTTTCTGGGGCGCCGGCGCTCCGGTCCAGGCGGCGTCCACGATGCGGGCCTGCTCCACGGCGTGCCTGTCGGCGTAGCCTTCCGCCGGGCTGGCGCGGTAGGGCCGGCCCTCGTACCTGACGTCCAGAGTGCCCCCGAGCAATTCGCGCAGCCGCGGCTCCATGAACGACCAGGCGCCCATGTTCTTCGGCTCCTCCTGCACCCAGACGACCTCGCGGAGGTTCGGGTAGCGGCCGATCTCGGCGTGCAGCTCCTCCTCCGGCAGCGGGTACAGCTCCTCGACGCGTGCGAGTGCAACGTTGGTGGCGTCGCCACGACTCTCGGCGGCGATCAGGTCCACGAACACCTTGCCGCTGCACAGCAGGAGCCGGGTGATCTCGTCTTCGCGACCGCCGGTCGTTTCGTCGCCGAGCACCGGCTCGAAGCGGCCCGTGGTCAGCTGCTCCAGCCGCGCCGTCGCCTCCTTGTGGCGGAGCAGGCTCTTGGGGCTCATCACCACCAGCGGGCGCGGCTGCCGGTCGAGCAGCAGCGCCTGGCGCCGGAGCAGGTGGAAGTACTGCGCCGCCGTGGTGCAGTTCACCACCCGCAGGTTTCCCTGCGCGGCGAGCTGCAGGAAGCGCTCGAGGCGGGCGCTGGAGTGCTCCGGCCCCTGCCCTTCGTAGCCGTGCGGGAGCAGCATGACGAGCCCGGAGGTCTGCTCCCACTTCACATGCGCAGCGGCGATGAACTGGTCGATGATCACCTGCGCGCCGTTGGCGAAGTCGCCGAACTGTGCCTCCCAGACGACCAGCACCTCCGGATCGGCGACGCTGTAGCCGTACTCGAAGCCCACCACCGCCATCTCGGTGAGCGGCGAGTTGCAGATCTCCAGCGACGCGCATGCGCCGGGTACCGCGGCGAGCACCCGGTGCGCCGCACCGGTGGCGGCGTCGTGCAGCACCTGGTGGCGGTGGCTGAAGGTGCCGCGCTCCACGTCCTGACCCGTGAGCCGCACGGGAACGCCCTCTCGCAGCAGCGTCCCGAAGGCGAGCGTCTCGGCATGCCCCCAGTCGATGCCGCCGTCCTCGCCCAGCACGTCGCGCCGACGCTCCAGAAGCTTCGCCAGCCGCTCGTTGGGCCGGAAGTTCTCCGGCCAGTGGAGCAGTGCCTCGTTGATCTCCACCAGCGTCTCCTCGGGCACGCCGGTCTCCAGCTCCGCCGGCCGCGGGCCGCGGCCGTTGGTGGAGGGCTTCTCCGCGAGCTGCGGCTCCGCCTCGCCGGGGAGCGCGGCGCGTGCCTCGTCGAGCTCGGTGAACACGGCCTGCAGCGCCTCCTCCGCCTGCTCGGCGGTGAGAACGCCTTCCGCCACCAGGCGGTTCGCCCAGATCTCCCGCGCGGTCGGATGCGAGCGGATGGTCTCGTACATCCGCGGCTGCGTGAACGCCGGCTCATCGCCCTCGTTATGACCCCAGCGGCGATAGCCGATCAGGTCGATCACGAAGTCCTTCCGGAACCGGTGCCGGTACTCGTGGGCGAGCCGGGCGACGGCGAGGCATGCCTCCACGTCGTCCGCATTCACGTGCACCACCGGGATATCGAAGCCCTTCGCCAGGTCGCTGGCGTAGCTGGTGGAGCGGGAGGCGCTCGGGTTGGTGGTGAAACCCACCTGGTTGTTGGCAATGACATGGATCGTGCCGCCGACCGTGTAGCCGTCCAGGCACGACATGTTCAGCGTCTCCGCCACCACGCCCTGGCCGGGGAATGCGGCGTCGCCGTGGACCACGATGGCGAGGGCGGCGCTGAGATCGAGCGTCGGCGCTACCCCGTCCTGCGCGGTGTCGTCCTGTGCGGCGCGCGCCATCCCCATCACCACCGGGTTCACGAACTCCAGGTGACTCGGGTTCGGCATCAGTCGCACGCGCACCCCGTGCTCCCCGATGCTGTGGATCCCCTCCCACCCCATGTGGTACTTCACGTCGCCGGTGAAATCGTCCGGTGCGAGCGCGGCGGCCGAACGGGCGCCGCCCTGGAAGCCGGAGAGGATCATCCCGTACGGCTTGCCGAGCACGTTGGTCAGCACGTTCAGTCGCCCGCGGTGCGCCATCCCGATGATGACCTCGGCGGTGCCCGCGCCACCGGCGCGCTCGATGATCTCGTCCAGCACCGGCACCAGCATGTCCGTGCCCTCCACGGAGAACCGCTTCTGGCCGAAGAAGGTGCGGTGGAGGTACCGCTCGAAGCCCTCCACGCGCGAGAGGCGCTGGAGCAGCGCACGCTTGCGGTCGGCCTCCAGCGGCGGCCGGATGCGGCCGGATTCGATCGCCTCGCGCAGCCAGTCGCGCTCCGCGGCGCTCTTCACGTGCTCGAACTCGTAGCCGATGGTGCCCGCGTAGATCTCGCGGAGCATGCGGATCCCGTCGGCGGCGCTGCGGGCGCGGGCGGTCACCGGCCCGCGCACGACCGCGGCGGGGAGGCGCTCCAGGTCTTCCTCTCGCACCCCGTGCGTGGAGGGCTCCAGCGCGGGATCGCCGGGCGGGTTGGAGCCGAGCGGGTCGAGCCGAGCGGCGGTGTGGCCCCGGGCCCGGATGGCGGTCGCCAGCTCGTGCGCACCGACCACGCTACCGAGTTCCACGCCCGCGGGCGTGGAGCCACCGGCGGCAGGAGCGGCCGCCGGCGGCGAGTACGTCGCGAAGAACGCGCGCCAGCCCTCGTCAACCGACGATGGATCCCGCTGATATCGCTCGAAGAGCGCGAGAACGTATCCCTCGTTGGGACCGTGAAAAGATCGCTGATCGGCCATGGTGTGATTCGGTGGTTGTGCCCTCCCCGCTCGCATCCCCGGGAGGGTGAGTATATTAACGTGCCCGATCACCCGCCGCTACCGGACTTTCCGGGCCGGCGCGGACTCGCCCGGAGCCCTCTTCCGGCGACCGCTGGCGGCCACCCGTGGAACCGTGCAACCTCCGCACCCGCAAGGTGTACGCAACCCGACCCGTGGAACGGAGCGTGCATTGCCGCACCGCCCCGCGGCACCCCGTCAGGTGCCGGGCAGCGGCGCGTGCGGTTGTGACCGTTGTCCGCGCGACGATACATTGAACATTCTCGGCCCCCGACGGCCGGTCCGGCAGCAAACCGGCCGTGCCGCGCCGATTCCCGTACCGGCACCCATGCAGAAATCCGCTGCGCCGATCGCCGGCCTCCGGCCCCGGTGGCTCGGCCTGCTCATGCTTTTCGCGCTGGCGCTGGCGCTCCCCGCCTGTACGGCGCGTGGACCCGCCGCTGGCGGGCCGTACCCGGCGTTCGCCCAGTTCGAGGGGCGCGAGATCCGCACCGTGGAGTTCGCCGGCGACCTGGTGCTGCGCGAGGATTCGCTGCGCCAGGTGATCACCACCCGGGCCAGCCGCTGCCGCATTCTGTTCCTCCCGATCTGCATCCCCGGTACGCGCATCGGGCGCGACGTGCAGCGGTTGAGCCTGCGCGAGCTCTCCCGCGACGTGCTCCGGCTCCAGCTCTACTACCGCGACCACGGCTACTACGGCTCACGCATTCAGCCGCTGGTGGAGCCGATGGACGAGGAGCGCGTGGATGTGCGCTTCGCCATCGCCCCCGGCGACCAGGTGATCCTGCAGGAGCTCACCGTGGATGGCGCGGAGAACATCATCCCCCCCACGGAGCTGATCGACCGGATGCCGCTCGCGGTCGGGGAACCGTTCCGACGCATCGGCTTCCTCGCCTCGGCGGACACCGTGCGCAACGCGCTGCTCCAGCGCGGTCATGCCTACGCAGACGTGCTCCGCAATTATTCACTGGACACCATCGCCGACATCGCCGAAGCCAACTTCGTCGCGATCCCCGGCCCGCTGGTATACGTGGACACGATCATCTTCGAGGGGAACGAGCGGGTGACGGAGCGGACGCTGCGGCGGCAGCTCACCTTCACGGAGGGGAGCCTGCTGCAGGCGGTGGAGCTGGTGCGCAGCCAGCGCAACATCTACGGTCTGGAGATGGTCAGCTTCGCCTCCATCGAACTGGCGCCAGACACGCTGCAGCTCGAGCAGCTGCAGGGCGAGGCCACCGTGCTCGTGCGGGTCGTGGAGGCGCCGCAGTACATGGTGGATGCCTCGGCGGGCTTCGGTACCATCGATTGCTTCCGGACGGGGGTGCGCTGGCTCAATCGCAACTTCCTCGGCGGTGGTCGACGGCTGGAGGTGAGCGGCAACCTCTCCAAGATCGGGGTCGGCGAGCCGCTGGACGCGGGGCTGGAGGGTGGCATCTGTGCCGCCCCGCGCGAGGAGGTGTTCAGCGAGCAGTTGAACTACCGCGTGGGCGCGAACTTCCAGCAGCCGCGGCTCTTCGCCACGCAGAACCAGCTGTCGGTGAACATCCACTCCGAGCGCTTCTCGGAGCTGGACGCCTACCTGCGTGAGAGCACCGGCGCGCAGGTGGCGGTGGTGCGCGCTCTGGGCGAGCACACGCTCGCCACCACCGTGGTGGACATCGAGAACGGGCGCACCATCGCCAGCCCGTTGATGTTCTGCATCGGCTTCGAGACCTGCGACGAGGAGGACCTCCTGCTGGCGCAGCAGCGCCGCTGGTCCAACTCCCTTTCCGTCGTCGCCGTGCGGGATCTGACGCGGACGCAGAACTTCATCACGCGCGGTTACAACCTGCGTGGCGGGGTGGACTGGGCGTCGCCGCTTCTCGGGTCCGACAACGAGTACCTGCGCCTGATCGCGGAGGCCGCCGCTCACCGGGGCCTCGGCGGCGCGGTCTCGCTCTCGACCTTCTTCCGCGCCGGCCGCTTCCTGCAGGGCTCGCTGCGGCCGGACGAGGGCTACATCCCGCCGGAGCGGCGCTTCTACGGGGGCGGGCCGAACAGCGTGCGTGGTTACGGCCGCAACGCCCTCGGTCCCACCGCGTACGTCGTGCGCACCGGGCTCGCCCAGGACACGCTGGAGACGGGTGTTCCGGCGGAGCCCGGCGACACCACCTCGACCGCCACCGGCGGAACCCAGACGCTGATGGCCTCCGCCGAGGTGCGGGTGCCATCGCCCATCATGGGGGATGTCCTGCGCCTGGCGGCATTCGTGGACGCCGGCCACGTGTCGGTGCCGGGCGAGGGGCTGGGGACCAGCGGCCTGCGGATCACTCCCGGCGCCGGGGTCCGTTTCATGACCCCGGTCGGCCCGATCCGGATCGATGTGGCGTACAATCCCTATCCACCGGAATCCGGTCCCCTGTACGAGGTCGACGAGGGATCGCTGACCCGCGTGCTTGACGATTATCAGCCGGAACGTCGCGGCTTCTGGAACCGGTTCCGCATCCACTTCGCCGTGGGTCAGGCGTTCTGATGCGAAGAAGGATGCGGCGGGCGGGTTGGGTTCTCCTGGGTGCCGTCCTGGGACTTTCGCTGATCGTCATCGCGCTCCTGCTGTACCTGCGCCTGGGACAGGTGGCGGAGGTGCGGACGGCGATCGGGGAGCGCCTGCAGATCCCGGAGGAGGCGCTGCGGGTGGAGCGGGTGACGGCCACCGGGCGCGCCCGCATCTCGCTGCGCAACGTGGTGATCTTCGACGCGGCCGGCGACACCATGGTCGCGAGCCCCCGGGTGACGCTCTGGTTCGATGCCACCTCGCTGGCGGGCGACGGTCCCATCGACTTCTTCGACGTGGAGCTTCGGGATCCGTTCGCGCGGCTGATCCAGGCGCCGGACGGCACCTGGAACCTCCAGCAGGCGATGGTGATCACCGCGGACGGCCACGAGATCGGGGGGGATGCCGAAGGGCGCCCGCTCCGCTTCCGCGATGTCCGCGTCAGCGGCGGTCGGGTGGTGCTGGCCGTCCCCACCGAGGTGCCGGAGGCCGGCACCTTCGCGGCGCGCCTTGCGATTCCGCGAACCGTGATCGGCGGTGTCCCATACCAGAGCTACTCGCTGTTCGGGCTCAACGCCCGACTCCCGCTGGTGCGGGTGGGCGGCGGACTTCCCTGGCGTGCCGAGGTGGGCTCCCTCTCGACCGAGATCGCGGAGCCACGTCTCCGGGTGGCCCGGTTACAGGGTTGGGCGGAGGCGGTCGGAGCGGACGGCGTGCGCTTCTCCGTTTCCACGCTGCAGATCGGCGGTTCCCGCCTGGCCGGCTCCGGCCTGGTGCGCTTCACCGAGCCCGGGGCGCTGTACGACGTCGAGCTCCGGGCAGCGCCGCTCCTTCTGGCGGATCTTCAGCCACTCCTTCCCGACGTGCCTCTGGAGGGAGTCACCCGCTTCGACCTGGCGCTGACCACCGCCGCGGATGGCCGCACGGCGCTCGCGTTCCGTGAGCTGGACGTGGATGCCTTCGGTTCCAGCATCGCGGGGACTCTGCAGGTGGCGGTCGGCGGAGAGCGACCGCTGGCCTTCGGCCCCACGAACCTCACGCTCGACCCGCTGGATCTGCTGACGCTGGAGCAGATGGGGCTGGTGGATGACCTCCCCGTGATCGGCACGGTGCGGGGAAGCATTACCACGGCGGAGTTCACGCCGGAGACACAGGCGGGCCGTCTGCAGGTGAACCTCGCGGCCTCCCTGGTGCCGCGCGATCAGCCGACGCTCACGCCATCGGTGATCGTCGCGGTGGGCCCGCTCCGCTTCGGCGGCGACGAGGCGGTGGTGTTCGATGGGCTGCGCGTTCAGCTCCAGCCGCTCTACCTGGCGACGCTCGCTCCTCTCTTCCCGGAGCGGCAGGATCTGCTGCGGGGCGAGGCGCGCGGGTTCGTGCAGTTGACCGGCACCACCGCCGACCTCCGGCTCTCGGGCGGCGAGCTCGTCTACCGGGTCGGGGCCGCGGAGCCGACCCGGCTGGCCAACATCTCTGGGCGGCTCGCGCTGGACCCGCTCTCCTACGACCTGCAGGCACGCGCCGAGCCGCTCGCGTTCGCCACCCTGAACGAACTCTTCCCCGCACTGCCGTTCCAGACAGCGACGCTCTCCGGCCCGATTCGAGTGCAGGGCGGCGCGGAGGCGATGACGTTCAGCACCAACCTGTCGGGACTGGCGGGAGGGATCCAGCTCGCCGGGAACGTTCGGTTCACCGATCCCCTCCAGTTCGACGTCAGCGGCCAGCTGGCGGCGTTCACCGCGCAGCGTCTGCTGCGAGCGGACGTGCCTCTGGAGGGGCCGGTCACGGGTACCTTCGCGGCGCGTGGAACCACGGCGGATATCCGCTTCGACGTCGATCTCACGCAGGCGCTCGGCCGCTTCACCCTGGGCGGCCGCGTTCAGCCCACCGTCGAGCCGGCGCTATTCGATGTGGCCGGCCGGGTGGACGGATTCCGCATCGGAGCGCTACTCGGGCAGCCGGGCCTCTTCCCCTCGCCCATGAGCGGCGACATCGCCGTTTCGGGCGGTGGCGCGGCCCCGTACAGCTACGATGTGGACCTGACCGGCCCGGGGAGCGCACTGACGCTGGCCGGCATCTTCCAGCCGGGGCCGGTGCCCGTGTACACCGCTCGCGGGCAGGTGATCGGGCTGGATCTCGCGCGCCTCCCCCTCGACCTCGCGCTGCCGCCCACGGTGCTGAACGCGTCGGTCGCGATCGACGCGAGGGGCACCACGCTGGAGACGCTCGCCGGCAGCCTCTGGCTGGACGCTCGCGGGTCCGTCGTGGGTGGCGTGGTCCTGAACCAGGCACGCGCCGAGATGGCGGTGATGGACGGAGTGCTCCGGGTGGACACCCTCGCGGTGCTGATGCAGGGGAACCGTGTGCATGCTTCGGGGAGCTGGGGACTGCTTCGACCCGTCGCCGATCCACTGCGCTTCTCCATCGACGCGCCCGATCTCGCCGCCCTGAGCCGCGCGGTACCCACCGTGGGGCTGGTGCCGCCCCAGATGGCGGGTGCCCTCGCGGCTGAAGGATTCGTTTCCGGATCGGTGGAGTTCCCGCAGATCACCGCGAACCTCCGCGGTCGTCGGATCCGCTACGAGACGTTGCGCGCGGGTACGCTGGCGATGGAGGTGGAGGCGCGTCGGCAGCCGGGGGTCGGCTGGAGCGGTCGCACCTCGATCGCCGCGGACGATGCGGCATACGGCAACGAGCAGTTCCAGACGGTCCGGCTGGAGGCCAGTGGCACCGAGGCCGCACTCGCGGTGGGGCTCTACGCACGCCAGGACGCGACGCGTGACGTCGCCGCGTCCGGAATCCTGGAGCTGGATGGACTGACGCCGCGTGCAATCTCGCTGGAGACGCTGAACCTGAGGATTGCGGAAGCGCAGTGGCAGCTGGTGCAGCCGGCGCGCCTGCAGTGGGGTGAGGTCGCGGGGCTCGAGGTCCAGAACCTCGCGCTCCAGCGCACGGGCGAGGTGGGAGGATGGGTGCAGATCGACGGGCGCCTGCCGCCGACCGGCGCGGCGGACCTGCGCGTGAGCTTGCGCGACCTTGACCTTGCGGACGCGCGCCGCATCTGGCCCCGCGCTCCCGACATCCAGGGCAGGGTCACCATGGACGCCGTGCTGGAGGGACCCGCCACGGCTCCGGAGATGACGCTCAGCGCCCGCATCGACCAGCTTCGCTTCGAGGGAGCCACGGCCGAGGTGATCGTCATCAACGCGGATTATCTGAACCAGCGCCTCGAAGGCCGCGCAGACATCACCATGGCGGGGCGGCAGATCGCCACCCTGGAGGCGAGCGTCCCGATGATCCTCTCCTACGAGGGGTTCGTCCCGAACTTCGAGCCGCTGACGACGGAACCGCTCACGGCGCTGCTGTTCGCCGACTCGCTGCCGCTCGATCTCGTTTCCGCGATCGCTCCGGGAATCAGTGCGGGAGAGGGAATGCTGGATGCGCAGATCTCGGTCGGCGGGACGCTGGACGTGCCTACCGTCGCAGGATATGCACGCATTCCACAGGGCGCGCTCACGCTCGACGCGCTGGGAATCCGGCTGATCGACCTCCGTACCGCGCTGGTGCTGGATCAGAACCGGATCCGGATCGAGACGCTCACCGCCCGCAGCATCGGCACGGTTTCCGTGGGCGGATTCGTGACCTTCGAGCCGGGAACGCCGCCCCGCCTGAACCTGGTGGCGGACCTGTTCGGCTTTCGCGCGGTGGACAATCGCGAGATCGGTCGCGTCACCACCTCGGGGCGTGTCGCGCTGGCCGGCCCGGTGACGGAACCGGTGCTCACCGGTCAGATCCGCCTGGACGATACGCAGATCAACGTACCCGAGATGGACGACACGGCGCCGCTGGAGCTGGCGGACTTCGACGTGGGACAGATCGGCACCGACCCGTTCGCCGAGCTCGAGGCGCAGCCGGTCTTCTTCACGAACCTGCGGATCGATGGCCTCGAGGTGATCGCCGGCGACGGTGTCTGGATCGTTTCCGACGACATGCGCGTGCAGATCGTCGGGGACATCGTCATCTACCAGGTAGGCAACGAGCACCGCGTGTACGGGGGGCTGCAGACGGTCCGCGGCCGCTACACTCTGGCGATCGGATCCATCACGCGCGACTTCGACGTGGTGAGCGGGAACGTGCAGTTCCAGGGCACGCCGGACATCAACCCCGCGGTGGACATCGTGGCCGCGAACCGGGTGCGGACCGCCACCGCGGGACCGGGTGGCGACCTGGTGGTGCTGGTGCACCTCACCGGAACGCTCCAGAACCCGCAGCTCCGGCTCACCTCCGACACCCCGGTACCGCTGTCGGAGTCGGAGCTGCTCAGCTTCCTGATCTTCGGGCGCCCGGAGTTCGAACTGGGCGGCGCGCCCGGCGACCTGGCGCAGCAGATCCTGGTGCAGGAGGTGCTCGGGGGGCTCGTGGCCGCGGAGCTGGAGCGGCCCTTCCTGGCGGCGGGGATCTGCGACTACGTGAGAGTTCGTCCGGGCATCGCCACATTCGGCGGAATATTCCGGGTGGATCCGCTGAGCACGCTCAACGCCGCGGCCATCGAGTGCGGTCGCGAGCTGCCCTGGCTCGACGGCCTCTTCCTCACCGTGGAGACCGGGATCGGCGGGCTTTTCGGTGGCGGAACCGCGATCGACTGGGGGATCGGACTGGAGTGGCAGATCGACGACCAGTGGCAGTGGGAGATGCACTACGGACCGGTTCGCCGGGATTTTCTGCGGCTGGTGGATCCGACCACCCGCTACCAGCTCTCCACCGACATACGACGCCGCTGGGAGTACGGGGGCGTGCGCCGACGCTCGATCCTGGACGCCGTTCCCGACCGGCCGCTGCTCCCCGGCGACGTCGCTCCGCCGCAGCCGCTTCTCCAGCCGCAGCAGGGCCCCGTCCGGGAGCCGGTGCCGGAGCCGGTGCCCGTGACGCCGGAGCCAGTTCCCGCGCCTCCCGAGCCGGTCACGCCGCGGGAGCCGGCGGAGCGAAGCGAGCAGGGGTGAAGGGGGGAGCTCCATCCACGGAGATGCTTCGAGGTTCACGGCAACTGCATCCGCAGACAGGGGTATGCACCTGACTCAACCAGGCACCGGATGTAGTGTCAGGGGTTCTGAAGACCCGCTGATTCGCGGGTAACCTGTGCGTCTGCGACCATGGCAGGCTCTCGACTTCGCTCGGAATGACAGGGGGCCGAACGCTCGGAATGACAGGGGGCCGAACGCTCGGGATGACAGGAGGCCGAACGCTCGGGATGACAGGGGGCCGAACGTGGCGAGCGTGTGCGTTGAGCCGGGTCGGCCGACCACAGGATCCGGGGATCGGTTGAGTCAGGTGCATGCCCCTGTCTGCGGATCCCCCTCCCGGCTCGACACGTAGGAAAAGCGCGCGGGTCCCACAACGGGACCCGCGCTCTTTCATCACCGCTGCCCGCTGCCCGAGGGCGTTCGGGCTCAGAGAACCGGGCGAACCTCTGCGTTCTGCTCGTTGAGTACGATCCCCGTGCTGTCGCCGGAAACCTCGATGGGGATGTTCCAGTACAGCTCCTGGAAGGGGAGCGTGTAGCGGGCGTACACCCACCAGCGGCCGGAAGGGACGCGCATGCGGGAGACGCCCTGGGCGTTGGTCGTGTCCGCCATCTCCTCACGACCGGTCTGCCGGAGGCGGTCGGCGACCACACGGTCGAAGTCGGCGAAGGCGCGCTCCGCCCATGCCTCGCGGACCACGCGCACCGAGTCGGCCTGCGCGAGCGCCGTGCGCTGAAGCTGATCGAAGCGGGCGAACGCTTGATTCATCTGCGCCTGCACCCGATCTTCCTCGTCGTCGAGGCGGTTGAACTGCTCGAACGCCTGGCGGTACTGCGGCGTTCCGCGGAGGCCCTGCTGCTGCATTCGCTGGAGGCCGTCGGAGAGCACGCGGAGGGAATCTCGGACGGTGGTCCAGCGCTCCTCGGACCGTCGCCATTCGGTCTGCGCCTGCTGCACGACCTGCTGCTGCTGCAGCACCTCGGGCGGGATCGACGGCTCCGGCTCGGCGTAGGCCGCCTCCAGCGAGTCGAAGATCGCGTCCCGGTCGTAGGGCAGGAGGCGGACCGGGAGATCGGTGAGCACCCGCCGCTCCGCGGCTCCTTCCTCGGCGTACGAGGCCTCGACGAACACCTGAGGGTTGCCGCAGGCGGACAGCGCCAGCGGGGCGAGAGCGAAAAGCATCACGAGGACACGCTTCATCGGCAACTCCGACGATGGGGAGTGGTGAGGAAAACTCGCAGCAAGGTACGCAGGCCACATTGGTTAATCAAGAGCAACGAGCGGTTGGTTTCCGCAGGTTCGGGCGGCTTTTTCTGCTGCTTTCGCTTCTGGCGTTCTGCCCGGCGGAGGTGACGGCACAACTGCGGCTGCCGGCACCGGTCGGATATGTGAACGACTTTGCGAACGTGATCCCCGCGGATCAGGAGCGGCAGATCACGGCGATCATCGACGAGGTGCGTGCAAAGTCCGCAGGAGAGATCGTGGTGGTGACGCTGCCCTCGCTACAGGGGCGCTCGCGGGACGAGGTGGCTCTGCAGATCGGACGGGAGTGGGGTGTGGGAGCGGCGGGTGAGGCGGGCGATCCGCGTCGCAACACCGGAACGGTGGTGCTGGTGGCTCCCACCGAGCGTGCGGTGCGAATCGAACTCGGCTACGTCACCAACACCTTCATCACGGCGGCGCAGGCGGGGCGGATCCAGGACGACTACATGCTCCCGGCGTTTCGTGAAGGAGATTTCGGGACGGGCGTGCTGCTGGGGGTGACGGCCATCGCGCAGCGGTACGCGGAGCACTTCGAGTTCGAGCTCACCGGCGAGATCCCCACGCTCCCGGAGGGTCGCACAGGCGGGGATTCGCCCAACCGGATGCTCCTGTTCGTCGCCCTGATCATCCTCTTCTTCATCATCACGAACCGGAGGCGTGGCGGCGGCGGGCGTGGGGGACGGGGAGGCCCGGGTGGCGGGAGGCGTCGCCGGGGGATCGTTCCGGTGATCGTTCCGATTCCGATGGGCGGCGGCCGGGGACGCGGTGTCGGCGGGTTCGGAGGCGGCGGCTTTGGCGGCGGCGGGTTCGGTGGTGGCGGCTTCGGTGGGTTCGGCGGTGGAGGAGGGTTCGGCGGTGGCGGCGCGGGGCGGGGGTGGTGAACCGGGCGCGACAGGTCCGCGCGGCCGGTGCGGTGGGGGAGTGCAGCGTTCATCAACAGCGAGCATCATCGAATGTCTGAGCATCTTGAGCGGGCGCGGGAGCTGGCGGGTCGTCTCTCGACTCTGTTCGGCGAGGATCTGATCTCCGTCGGGCTCTACGGTTCCGCGGCGCGAGGCGAGTACCGCCCCGGCGCCTCCGACCTGAACCTCCTGGTCGTGGTTCGATCGGTGGACGCCGCGATGCTCCGCCGGACGTCGACCCTCGCACGCGAGTGGGTAAACGCCGGAAACCCGCCGCCATTGTTCTTCAGTGAGGCGGAATGGCGAAGCTCCGCCGACGTATTCCCGATCGAATACTCGGACATCGCCGACGCTCACATGGTCCTCCACGGGAGCGACCCGTTCGCGGAGGTGGAGGTGAAGTGGGAGCACCTGCGCCACATGTGCGAGCACCAGCTGAAGGTGGGCAAGCTCTCCCTGCGCGAGCGTTACCTGCTGTCGGCCGGCGAGGCGGAGGAGATCGGCGGGCTGCTGACGGGCTCGGTCTCCACCTTCCTCACGCTCTTCCGCGCGATGCTGCGTCTCGCGGGAATCCGGCCCGCCAGTGCGCCCGCCGACGTGGTGCGTGCCGTCGCGGGAATGGCGGGATTCGATCCCGCGCCCTTCCTTCGGGTTCTGGAAGTGCGTGGCGATGCCTCGTCCTTCCGGCCCTCGGCCGATGACGAGGTGGTCACCGGGTACCTGGCGGGTGTGACGCGGTGCTCGGTGTGGCTGGACGCTCTGCCGCGACCCGCCACGTCCACCCCGCCGGCCTGACGGTGCGCGAAAGACCGGAACGGGCGCTCCTCCTCTTTGTCGATGGCGTGGGGATCGGTGTGGCGGACCCGGCGCGCAACCCGGCGGCGGCGGCGCGCCTGCCGGTGCTGGATGATCTGCTCGGCGGGCGCGATCCGCTGCTGGGCGGTGGCTCGTCGCGCGGGCGTGCGGCCTTTCGCGCCATCGACGCGCGGCTCGGTGTGGAAGGGCTTCCGCAGAGTGGCACCGGGCAGACCAGCCTGCTCGCCGGGATCAACGCGGCGGAGCGGCTCGGCCGACACTTCGGCCCGTGGGTGCACACGCAGCTGCGCGAGCTGCTGGCGAGCGAGAACCTGCTCAGCCGCACACGCCGGGCCGGGCGGCAGCCGGCCTTCGCCAATGCCTACCCTCTCCTGTACCTGACGGACACCACGGGCCGCGCAGCCCGGCGCCCGGCGGCCCCACCCTTCGCCGCGCGAGCCGCGGGGGTGCTGACGCGCCACGAGCGGGACCTGCACCGGGGCACGGCGGTGGCCTCGGAGATCGAGCACACGGCCTGGACCGCCCGTCTCGATCCCACCCTGCCGCCGATCTCAGCCGCCGCGGCAGGCGCGGTGCTCGCCGGTGTCGCCTCTCGCGCGGACGTCACGCTGTTCGCCCACTACGCCACCGATACCGTGGGTCATACGGGCGAGCATGCCCCTGCCGTTCGCGCACTCGAGCGGGTGGACGCCTTTCTCGGCGGGCTGCTCGATGAAGCCGACCCCGGACTCCTGATCGTGATCTCGAGCGACCACGGCAACATCGAGGACGTCCAGGCCGCGCACACCCTGAACGATGTGCCACTGATCGCGATCGGACCCGGCGCGGGCACCCTGGTCGGCGCCGCGACCGCCATCTCCGACGTGGCGCCGGCGATGCTGAACCTGCTGGACATCCACTGAACCAATCATCCGGAAAACGAAGTGCGGATTCGAGCCGTTCTCTACGATTTCGACGGTACTCTGGCCGACAGCACCGAGCTGATCATGCGCTGCTACCGCCACACGATGACGCTCCACCTGGGTACGTGCCCGCCCGACGAGGAGTGGCTGAGCGGCTTCGGCACCCCGCTGGAGCCGCAGATCCGGCCGCTTCGCCCGCTCGGATGCTGAAGCCGGGGCCATGCTGGAGAGCTACCGCGCGCACCAGCGTGAGCATCACGACACCCTCCTGCGCCCCTTTCCCGGGGCCGCTGGAAACGGTACGGCAGCTTTCCGACATGGGACTGCGACTGGCGATCGTGACCAGCAAGCATCGTCGGGGCACCCTGCGCGGGCTGGAGCTCTGCGGACTCACTTCGCGCTTCGAGGAGATCGTCACCCCCGAGGACGTCGTCCATCCCAAGCCGCACCCGGAGCCGGTGCTCACGGCGCTGGAGCGGCTCGGCGTCGGGCCCCGGGAGGCGCTGTTCGTCGGTGATTCGCCGCACGACGTCGTGGCGGGACGTGCCGCCGGGGTGCGGACGGTGGGAGCGCTCTGGGGACCGTTCCCGAGAGCCGCACTGGAAGCGGCGGGGCCGGATCACCTCGCGGAACGGCAGGACGAAGTGCTGCGGCTCGTCCGTCTGGCCGCCTGATCGATCGGCCGTAACCGCGCGTCGGGCCCGACGGGTGGGTCACGGCCGGTCGATTCGTTTTGCGCGGTACGGGACGGTCTGATATCTTGGCCCTCCCCGGAGCTCACCGTCTGAGGCGCCGGGTTTTTCACATGTCGAACGAGGAGTAGAGGATGCGGATGCTCGTTCTCGGAGCCGGTCAGCAGGGGTCGGCCTGCGCCTACGATCTGCTCGCCCATACCGATAGCGACGTGATTCTCGCGGACCTGAAGGTGGATTCGCTCCCGTCGTTCCTTCAGCCCTACGCGGGGAATCGCCTCCAGGTGCGGCAGGTGGACGCCAACGATCGCGCCGCCGTGCGCGAGGTCATGCAGGGCGTGACCGCGACCATGAGCGCCTTCCCGTACTACTTCAACCACGGCATGGCGGTGGCCGCGGTGGACTCCGGGTCGCACTTCTGTGACCTCGGCGGGAACACCGAGATCGTGCTGCAGCAGAAGCAGCTTCACGAGCGCGCGGTGGCGCGGGGCGTGAGCGTGGTTCCGGACTGCGGGCTCGCGCCGGGGATGGTCAACATCCTCGCCGAGCACGGCATCCGGCAGATGGATCGCGCCACCGCGGTACGCATCAAGGTGGGCGGCCTCCCGCAGAATCCGCAGCCGCCGCTCAACTACCAGGTGGTCTACTCGCTGGAAGGCGTGCTCGACTACTACACCACCCTCTCCTGGGTACTCCGCGACGGCGCCCCGCTGCAGGTGGAGGCGCTTTCCGAGGTGGAGGAGATCGACTTCCCGGGAGTGGGACCGCTGGAGGCGTTCCACACGGCGGGCGGGCTTTCAACGATGGCCCAGCGCTACGAGGGGAAGATCGACAGCATGGAGTACAAGACGCTGCGCTACCCCGGCCACGCCGATGCCATGCGCCTGGTGCGGGAGCTCGGGCTGCTCAGCCTCGATCCGGTGGACGTGAAGGGGACGCAGGTGGTGCCGCGCGACGCCTTCATCTCCATCGTCGGCCCGCAGCTGCGAAAGGATCCGAGCCGGAGCCCCGATCTGGTGGCGCTGCGCGTTGAGGTTCGCGGCGAAAAGGATGGGCGGGACGTGACACTGCGGTGGGACCTCCTCGACCGATTCGATTCAGAGACGGGTACCACCGCGATGATGCGCACCACCGGCTACTCCCTCGCCACAACCGCCATATTCCAGGCGACCGGCAGGGTGGCACCGGGAGTCGGCACTCCGGACGAAGCGATGCCGGCGGAGGATTACGTGCAGGAGCTCGCCAGGCGCGGAATCGATATCCGATTCAGCGAAGTCTGAGCGGGGAACTCGCGCACATCCGCCGATCAGGGAGCCGGGCCGTCACCGTTGAACGATCATCCGCAGATTACGCAGATTTCGCAGATTTGCTCGATGAAATCCGCAAAATCTGCGTACTCTGCGGACCGGGGTATGCACCTGTCCGCGGATCCCCCTGCCGGCGGTCCGGCGGAACTAAAGAGAAGCCGGCCCCGACGAGCACATCCGTGATCGGTACCGCGTAATTCGCAATCCCTTTCAGACTCTCAGCCCGCTCACCAGCTCCTTCATCCGCTCGGCGGAGAGAAGGAGCTCGGTGCTCGAGGCCGACATCTCCTCCGTGGCGGCCGACTGCTCCTCGGCCGCCGCGGACACCTGCTGGGCGCTGGCCGCATGGGATTCCGCCGTCCCCGACACCTCCCCGAGGCTCTCCTCCACCGTGCGGATCATCGACTGGCTGCTCTCCACGGCGAGGGTCACTGCGTCCGCCGCGTCGCGCACATCGGCGATGGAGGCGATGATCTGCTCCAGGGCCGCGTCCGCGGTTTTCGACACCTCCTCCACGCCGGCGACGGTGGTGGATCCGCGCTCCATCGTCTTCACCATCCCACCGATGCGCTCGCGGATTTCCTCCACGATCTGAGCGACCTCCTGTGCCGCGGTCGCGGAGCCGTCCGCCAGCTTGCGGACTTCCTCGGCGACCACGGCGAAGCCGCGCCCGTGCTCGCCGGCGCGGGCCGCCTCGATGGCCGCGTTGAGCGCGAGCAGGTTGGTCTGCCGCGCGACACCCGCGATGGTTTCCACGAAGCGATCGATCTGCTTGGATGCCTGCGCGAGTTCCCGGACCTCCTGCTCGGAAGTCTGCACCACGCCTCTGACCTCCAGCAGCATCCCGAGCGCACCGGACACCTGCGTCCGGCTCTCGGCCGCGACCTCGTGGATCTGCCCGCCCAGCCGCGCCACCCGCTCCGACGCGGCGCCGATCTCCTGACCACGGCGCGCCACCTCGGCGAGTGAGCAGGTGGTCGCCTGCAGACCGGCGCTCTGGCTCTCCGCACCGCTGGTGATCTCCACCATCGCCGTCGCCACCTGCCCGCTGGACGCGGCCACCTCCTCGCTGATGGTCGACAGATCCGCCGCGGAGGTGGAGATCTGCTCGGAGATGGAGATGGTCTCGGTGACGAGAGTGCGGAGCTGCACCGCCATCCCGTTGAAGGTGGTACGGAGCGCGTCGAATTCGCGCAGCATGCGCTCGTCCAGCTGCACGCGCAGGTCACCCTCTCCGAGCTGCTCGGCCGCGCCCACGAGCCGGCGCAGAGGCAGGTCGATTCCCCGGATCGCCACGTACATGATCCAGGCGCCCAGCCCGAGGGCGAGGGTGAGCACGATCAGCAGCAGGTCCTGCCGGTCGTTGCCGGTGTTGCGCATGTCCACCGCGGCGAGCGACATCTTGTCCGCCTGCGCGGCACTGACCGCGCGGATGGAGCCCTGCAGCTCGGCCAGGATCGGCGTGGCCGCTTCCAACCGCGCCGCGGCCGCCGCGGGCGAGGCGTTGTCCACTTCCGCGTGCGCGAGCGAGTACTCCACTTCGAGGCGGGCGTGCAGCGCCTCCACCGCCTCGATCTGCCGGAGTTCCACCGCGGTGAGACTCGCCTGCGGCAGCTCCTTGTACCGACGGCGGAGATCGTGCGCCTGCCGACCGAGCGCGACGAAGCGACTGCGATGCTCCGGGTCGCCCTCCTCGAGGTAACGCTGCCCGGCTGCCATCTGCTGACTGGTGATCGCCTCCAGCTCCGCCCCGATCGCGGTGCTCGCCGCCAGCGACTCGAAGCGCTCCGCCATCTGCGAGGTGAGCGTCTCCACGGTGGCGTACCCGATCCAGGTGGCCACTCCGATCAGCGACAGCAGGATCGCGGCACCGACCACGAGCCGGACCTTCAGAGTAGCGAAGTGCCGTCTCAGCCAGATCATCACGCTTCTCACAGACCCTCGTCGAGCTGAATGGTGCCATTGCGGATCACCCCGACCGCGAACGCCTTCCCCTCGGGATCTCCATTCTCATCGAACCGGATGGTGCCGGTCACTCCCTGGAAGGCGGACTGCCCGCCGGGGCGCCCGACACCGGCCAGGTAGCCCCGGATCGCCCGGCGGTTCGGCCCCGCGTCCGTGGCCGCCCGCGCCAGCAGGTGCGTCGCGTCGTAGCCGAGCGCCGCGAAGGAGTCCGGCTCGCGTCCGTAGGCCGAACGGAAGCGGTCCGCGAAGGCACGGGCGGCAGGCGAGGCGTCCGGATGGAAGAGGAGCCCGACGCGCGTGCCATCGAACTCCGAGCCCATCTCCACCAGTCCCTCGACACCGTCGCCTCCGAGGAAGCGGGCATTCAATCCCACCTGCTGCGCCTGCCGGATGA
Organism: uncultured Gemmatimonadales bacterium; assembly: GCA_963793235.1. Taxonomy (GTDB): domain Bacteria; phylum Gemmatimonadota; class Gemmatimonadetes; order Longimicrobiales; family Longimicrobiaceae; genus CAWBZF01. Next base: position 1,567,173 of record CAWBZF010000002.1, on the reverse strand, counting down.
TGCGGGCGGCGCCCTCCTCGAGCCCCGCGATGAACACCAGCCCGGTGCCGTGCCGTCGCAGGCGCTGCAGGTACGGGGTCAGGTCCTCCGTCTCCTCGAGGTACGGGTCGGACTGCAGCACACGCGTGCCCGCACCCGCCAGCGCGCTGCGGAAGCTGTCGGCCAGACCGCGGCCGTAGTCGTCGTTCTCGTAGAGCACCGCCGTGGGCGTTGCGAAGCCCCGGGCGTGCTGCGCCAGCGCCACCGCGTTGGCGGAATCGCTCGACGCCACCCGGAAAATCCACTCGCCGAGGCGCGAGATCCCCGGGCTCGTCGCGCTCGTCGCCACCGCCGGCAATCCCTGCTGGTAGATGAACGCCGCCGCCGTCATGGTCCCGGAGTTCACGTGGCCCACCACCGCCACCACCTGCGGGTTCTGGAAGAAGGACTCCGCGATGGCCGGCGCGGCCTGCGGGTCAGCGCGATCGTCCCGGAACAACAGCTCCAGCGGCCGACCCCGGATGCCCCCACCCGCGTTGATCTCCTGCTGCGCCAGTTCGGCACCCTGACGCATGGACGCGCCGTAGCTCGCCTCCAGGGGCGCGGCGGCGCCGAACACCACCGGCTCGCTCCCGACGCCGCACGCGCTCAGGGTCAGGATCAGGGAGGAGGCGGCCGCAAAACGGATGAGGCCACGCAGACGACCGTGGAGGCCGCCTTCCGCGCACAAGGATTCCATCTGCAAAACGGAGAAGGGGGTGGCGGGACTGCGTGAGTTTTCGTGGAAGTCGCGACAACCTAGAGGCGCGGTGCCGATGCTGTCAACGATCTGCGGCGTTGCTCCACCTCGCGGGTCCCGGTAGCTTCCGTGGTGAGGGGCCGCGGCAGTGTCTATGATCACGGCCTCAAAGGGGTGAAAAGCCGAACTGCCCAGGGGAGGGCGTCTGAGCGAGCAGCGATCGCGGCAGGAGGAGGAATCGGCATTCGACCGCGCTTACGACGCGAAGCTGACCGGTCGTCTGCTCGGCTACGTGATTCCGTACCGTGGCCGGGTGGCGATCGCGGTGCTCCTGCTGATCGGAGGGGCGGCGGTGGAGATGGTGGGCCCGTGGCTCCTGCAGATCGCGCTGGACCGCGCGGTGCCCGAAGGCGATCTGCGCCTGCTCGGCTGGCTCGTTGCGGCATACGCCGGATCGCTGCTGCTCGGTTTCGGCTTCCAGTATGCGCAGACACTGCTGACCACCTGGCTCGGGCAGCGCGTGATGTTCGACCTGCGAACCCAGCTGTTCGCCCACCTGCAGCGGCTCAGCCTCCGCTTCTTCGACCGCAATCCGGTCGGGCGGCTGATGACCCGCGTCACCAACGACGTGGAGGTCCTGAACGAGCTGTTCAGCTCCGGCGTGGTCACCGTCTTCGGCGACCTCTTCACGCTGGTCTTCATCGTGGCCGCGATGCTGATCATGGACTGGCGGCTCGCGCTGGTGACCTTCACCGTGCTTCCGTTCGTCTTCCTGACGGCCTTCGTATTCCGGGGGCTGGTCGAGGAAGATCTCCTGGAACATCCGCATCCGGCTCGCCCGGATCAACTCGGTACTCCAGGAGCACCTGAGCGGGATCCGGGTGGTGCAGCTGTTCGGCCGCGAAGCTGCGGCCACCCGCCGCTTCCACGAGGTGAACCGGGACCATCTGGACGCCCACCTTCGCTCGATCACCTACTACGCGCTCTTCTTTCCGGTCATCGAGGTGTTCACCGCGGTCGCCTTCGCCCTGATCCTCTGGTACGGCGGGGCCGCGGTGCTTGCCGGACACGGTCACCATCGGGGTGATGGCCGCCTTCCTCCAGTATGCGCGTCGCTTCTTCCGACCGATCCAGGACCTGGCGGAGAAGTACAACCTGCTGCAGGGCGCGAGCGCCTCGTCGGAGCGCATCTTTCGGCTGCTGGACACGGAGCCGGAGATCGCCGACCCCGGCGGAGCCGCTCGCCCTGCCGCGACCCGGCGCGGGCGAGATCGAGTTCCGCGACGTCTGGTTCCGCTACGACACGCCTCCGCCGGAAGCTGCCCGGGATGATGGACCGGAGAGCGGTGAGGGAGATGGAGCGGCCTGGGTGCTCCGCGGCGTCAGCTTCCGCATCCCGGCGGGGCGGCGCTTCGCGGTGGTGGGTGCCACGGGGGCGGGGAAGAGCACACTGATCAACCTGCTGATGCGCTTCTACGAGCCGCAGCGCGGTGAGATCCTGTACGACGGCGTGCCGATCTCCCGTGTGCCGATCGACGAACTGCGCGGGCGCATCGGGCTCGTGCTGCAGGACGTCTTCCTCTTCAGCGAGGACGTTCGCTTCAACATCGCGCTCGGCAGGCCGGACATCTCCGACGAACAGGTGCGTCGTGCCGCCCAGCGCGTCGGCGCCGACCGGCTGGTGCGCCGCCTCCCGGCTGGGTACCGCCAGCCGCTCGGCGAGCGCGGCGTTTCACTCTCCGTCGGCGAGCGGCAGCTCGTCTCCTTCGCCCGCGCGCTCGCCTTCGATCCGCAGGTTCTCGTGCTGGACGAGGCCACCAGCTCCGTGGACGCCGAGCTCGAGGCGCCGCATCGATCGCGCACTCGCCGAGCTGATGCGCGGGCGCACCTCCCTCGTCATCGCGCACCGCCTCTCCACCATCCAGACCGCCGACAACATCCTGGTTCTGCACCGCGGCGAGCTGCGCGAGCACGGCACGCATGCGGAGCTGCTGCGGCATGGCGGGCTCTACAGCCGGCTGCACGAGCTACAGTTCGCGCCGGGCACGCGCGGCGGAGAGGCGGCGTGAGTGAGACGAAGGATCCAGGGGGAGGGGGATCCGCAGATTTCACAGATTTCGCGGATTTCATCGAGCCCATCTGCGAAATCCGCGGACAGGGGTATGCACCTGACTCAACCGATCCCCGGATCCTGTGGTCGGTCGCCCATGCTCGCAGACGCACAGGTTACACGCGAATCAGCGGGTCTTCAGAACCCCTGACACTACATCCGGTGCCTGGGTGCACGTGACAAACTATTTCGGGTTCCCACGAAATCACATGTCCCGTAAGGCGCTGTGTTGAATGGCGTTAATGTGTCGGTGTGGCTTGCTTCTTGCCCGCTTCACACCTTCCGCCCCGGCTCCGGTACCTGCAGGGGCGGCGGCAGCGTTCGTTCAGCTCTCGCGGAGAGGTAAAGTGGAGACCGAAACAATCCTTGTCGTCGACGACAATCGCGACAACGTCGAGATCCTGCGAGCCTTTCTCGATTCGCGCGGCTACCGGGTGGTATGTGCGCTGGACGGGCAGACGGCGCTGGCGAAGCTGGAGGAGGTGGAGCCGGCTCTGGTGCTGCTCGACGTGATGATGCCGGGGATGGACGGCTGGCAGGTGTGCCGCACGATCAAGAACCACCCGGAGTACGGATCCACCCGGGTGGTGATGGTGACCGCCAAGGGCGGATTCGAGGACAAGTTCGAGGGGATGCGGTCGGGTGCCGACGACTACGTCGTCAAGCCGATCGACCTGAAGGAGCTCGCGGAGAAGGTGAAGCGTAACCTGGCCGCCGGAGGTCGCCGCTCGTGAAGATCGTGGTGCGTCTGCAGGAAGCGGATCTGCTCGCCAGCGTCACCGCCGCCGCGGCGGAGCAGTGGCGCCGAGCTGATCGTGATCGGTGGTGAGGCGGAGGAGGGCGAGCGTCAGCTGCTGGATGCACTGCGCATCGCATCCCGACCTGCTCGCTCGCTCGAGGCGAGCGGTGGCGACCTGATCCGGTGGCGCGCGGAGACGCAGGCGCGAGGGACCGCGCTCGTGGTCGCCTGCGCGAACGAGGAGGAGTCGCTCCGCGCGGCCGCCGCACAGGCGGACGAATGGGTCCTCGCATCGCGGCGACGCCGGGTGAACTGATCTCGCGGTTCCGTGGTGCCATTCGCCGGCGTGAGGCGGCCGCGGATCCGCAAGGTGGCCTCCCGCATCGCGGAGCACCTCCGCTACGAGGAGCTGCTCTACGACCGGTTCACCGGCTTCCCGACCCTCCCGGTCATGATGGAGCGTGGCCGTGAGATGCTGGAGCGGGCGGGGCGGATCACGATCATGTACATCGAGTTCGTCCGCTACTCCAAGCTGGAGGAGATCTACGGCTGGCAGAAGCTGGATGAGGTTCTGCAGACCACGGCCAACGCGGTGCGCGTGTTCTACGACCGTCAGCGGGGCGATGAGGAGAGCCTGCTGATGGTGTCGCACACGGGAGACGACGACTTCATCTTCTTCACCGAGCTTCGCGACCCGCCGGAAACGGCGGAGCATGCGGATCAACGAGATCGCGGAGGAGCTGGAGAGCCATATCCGGCTGCGTCTGGAGCAGGATCACGGCGAGGACATCGCCGGCCTCTTCGCCATCTACGTCGGCGCGACCACCATCTTCCGGAACCCCAAGATCCGCACGGAGCGAATGATCTACCGGGGTATCCGGGAGGCAGCGCAGGCCGCGCGCAGCGTGGAGCACCGGGAGCGCAGTCGCAAGGTCGCGGACCTGAAGACGATGCTGCGTGAGGGTGCGGTGGAGATCGAGTACCACCCCATCGTGGTGACCGAGACGGCGGAGATCTACGGGTACGAGGCGCTCGCGCGCGGCGGCGCAGCGGGGGCTCCGCTCGCCGGAGATCATGTTCGGAGTGGCGGAGGAGGCGAACCTGATCTGGGAGCTTTCGCGGCTCTGCCGGCGCCGCGCGATCGAGGGGATCCCGACGAACCTGGAGCCGCACCAGTTCCTCTTCCTGAACATCGATCCGCACGACTTCCGGGATCCGACCTTCCGCTATCTGGACGTGGACGAGCTCGGAATCGAGCACCCCGATCGGATCGTGCTGGAGATCACGGAGCGCACCGCGATCACCGATTACCCGGCCTTCCAGGAATACCTCGCCAGCTTCCGCGAGCAGGGGTTCCGCTTCGCGGTGGACGACGCGGGCTCGGGGTACGCCGGGCTCGGGAGCATCGCGAACCTGGAGCCGGATTTCATCAAGCTGGACATCTCCCTGATCTCCGGGATCGACACCAACTTCATGAAGCAGAACCTGGTGGAGACGATGGTCTCGTTCGCCAACGACCACGGGATCAAGGTGATCGCCGAGGGGGTGGAGCGGGAGGAGGAGTAGGAGACGGTGAAGGCGCTCGGCGCCCACTACACGCAGGGCTTCCTCTTCCACAAGCCGCGTTTCACCGGCAAGGAGCAGCTGGACCACGCCATCGACTGAGGGCTGGCATGCGGTTCGCAATACTCGGCCGCCGATCCGTAGCTCGCCTCTTCAGCATCCAGTCGAGGATCCATGGCCAGACCGGCCGAACCACCTTCCCGTGACGAGACTGCCCGCCCGGAGCGGGGCCGCACCAACGGCGCCCGGGGCAGCGAACAGTGCGCTCGCGATCTGCATACGCTGCTCACCAGCCGTGCGGGGGAGAGGCACATCGTCGCGATCCAGGACTACCCGGATCCCGACGCGATCTCCTCGGCGCTCGGCTACCGCGAGATCGCCCGCAGCTTCGGTATCGAGGTGGAGATCCTCTACGAGGGGCTGATCAGCCATCCCGAAAATCTGGCGCTGGTGAACCTGCTGGAGATCGACATCCGGCAGTTCACCACCCAGATGGAGCTGGATTCGTTCGACGCCGCCGTCTTCCTCGACAACCAGGGCACCACCACTCGGCTCACGCCCCGCCTCAGGGAAGCGGGCGTGCCGACGCTCGCGGTGATCGATCACCACGACCCACAGGACGTGCTGGACCCGATCTTCTCGGATGTCCGGCCCGTCGGCGCCGCGGCAACGCTGATCACGGAGTACCTCCGCACCGGCACCTTTCTCCAGCTGGAGTCGTCGAACCCAAACCACGTGCAGCTCGCCACGGCGCTGATGCACGGGCTGCACAGCGAGACCGACGGCTTCGTGCACGCGGGTCCGGCGGAATTCGACGCCGCGGGCTTCCTCGCACCCCTGGTGGACCACGACCTGCTCGAGCGGGTGATGTGCGTGCAGAAGTCCCGTGGCACGATGGACACGATCCAGGCATCGCTGGCGCGGCGTACCATCCGGGGCGGCTTTTCCGTTTCGGGTGTGGGGTTCGTGCGATGGGGCGACCGCGATTCCATCCCCCAGGCCGCCGACTTCCTCCTCACCGAGGACAACGTGCACACCGCCGTCGTTTACGGGCTGTTGATGGGGGAGGACGGGCGGGAGTTCGTGTCCGGCAGCCTGCGGACCAGCAACACCACGCTGGGAGTGGATTCCTTCCTGAAGCGGGCGCTCGGCAAGGACATCCGTGGAAAGCCGTACGGAGGGGGACGTACGCGTGCGGGCGGCTTCGAGATCGATCTCGGCTTCCTGGGCGGCCGCGCCGCGGATCGGGAGGATCGTGAGGCCAAGTGGTCGCTGTACGACCGGGAGATCCGCCGCCGGCTCTTCTACGAGGCGGGGATGGACGACGGAAGCGACGAGGGCGCGGGCGGCGAGAAGAAGAAGGAGCGCGAGGAGTAGCGTTCAGTCGCTCAGAGCGGCTGCACCCGCAGGGGCCGCAGCCGCCCGAGGGCTGCTGCCAGTTCGAAGATGCGAAATTCGGTCGTAATCCCCGACGAGCCGGTCGTCGATCCAGTCGAGCCCTTCGCGGTCGATGACCTCCATCAGACGGCCGAGCGCGGTCGGAACGTCCGAGCGGCCGTCCAGGATCTCTCCGCGCGCCCGCGCCAGAGCCCGCCCGATGGCGCGAGTCTGCGCCGCCTCCACGAGCTGCTCCACCGCCGAAAGCTCGATCTCCCCTTCCCCGAAGCGAACGCGTTCGGCCACCGTGCTCTCCGTCACCTCGCGCGGCGCGAACTCGCGCATCGCGATCACCGTGTCGGCCACGTCGAAGTAGTCTCCGGAGCCACCGACCACCATGACCACCGAGACACCCTTCTCGCGGTGGAGCGCGCGCGCCCGGTCGATGAAGGGCGTGATCGGCTCGTCGCTCCCTGAGATCAGCGCCTGCACGCGCGCATCCCGGATCAGGAAGTTGGTGGCACTGGTGTCCTCATCGATCAGCAGGCAGGCGCACCCGACCTCCAGCGCCTCCACGATCGCCGCCGCCTGCGAGGTGGAGCCGGAAGCATTGCTGTCGAAGCGATACGTGGTGCCCAGCCCCTTGTACGAGCGGTATCCCCTGCCATCCAGGGAGAGGAGGAAGTCGCGAAGCTCCGATGCCGTCACGGCAAGCGTCCAGAAACGGGTGAGTGGTTGCCGGCAGCATCGTGCGCGGCGTCGTCATCCGGATCCCCACGCCCGCGGACGTGATGGATCCGGCGCAGGCTCCCGCAGCGGGCGCGGGATGACACCGAGAGGCGTGACTGCGGATTCCCGCAGACACCGAGAGGCGTGGCCGCGGATTCCCGCACCGGCTCATCCCGCCCCCAACCAGGCGGCACCTGGAGGGAAACCCACAGGCACGATCCGCACCGCCCCTCCACCGGGTGCCGAGCTGTTCCCCACCGTCGGCTCCCTCTATATTCGCGGCGCCCCTGTATCCACCTGACCCACTCGATCCGGACGCTGCGAGTCCATGGAAGCACTGTTCGCCTCCGCCTGGGGGCCACTCCTGATCTTCGTCCTGCGCATCTGCGACGTCTCGCTCGCGACGCTCCGCATGCTGCTGGCGGTGCGCGGTGTGAAGATCGTCGCGCCCTTCATCGGCTTCTTCGAGGTGCTGATCTGGATCTTCGCGGTGGGCAACGCGATCCGGTTCCTCGACTCGCCACTGCACCTGATCGGCTACGCCTCAGGCTTCGCGATGGGCACGGTGGTGGGGATGATGCTCGAGGAGCGGATCGCCTTCGGCATGTCCACCGTTCGGGTGGTATCCAAGCACGGGGGCGTGGAGCTGGCCGAGGCGCTGCGCGAACGGGGCTTCGGCGTTACCGAGTTCTCGGGACAGGGACGGGAGGGGATGGTGGAGGTGGTGTACGCGGTGCTGAGGCGGCGGGATCTGAAGTACGTCTTCCAGGAAGTCGCGACCTGGGATCCGGATGCCTTCGTCACGGTGGAGGAGCCGAGAGCGATTCACCGGGGCTGGATGTTCGGCATGCGCCGCAAGTGACCGATCCCGTGTCTCTGGCCTCTCCCTGTCACCGGATGCGTGACTCCGGGTGACCGAGCCGCCGGGTTGCCCGTGGCAGGGATCGGGGGCGGGGCAGGGGCGGAAGCGCCAATCGGTTCACGACGAGACCTCCACCACCCAGTGGCAGCGGCTGTCGCCGCGCGCCTCGCACTGTGCATGGCGCACGCGATAGCGCCTCCCCACGTAGAGCTCGATCGTCTCTCCCAGGACGCCGCCATAAAATGCGCAGGCGGCGCCACCCGGATCGGCGCGGGAGGTGAGCGTTTTCTCCACTCGCAGCTCGATGGGCCAGCGCTGAAGCGCGAAGCTGCTCCCCCCGACCAGGCGGCGGAAGAGCCGCCTGCCCGCGCGGTTGGCGGCCATGGCGGCCAGGGGTCTGGGAAGGACCTTCATGACACCCCGAAGCGGCCGGGAGCGCTGCTGATAGAAGTGCCGCGCGATCCTCCGCCCCGCCTCCTCGAAGATCTCCTGGGCGTCCGGGCGCCGGATGACCAGGCGGATCAGATCCTCCACGGGAGCCACGTCCTGCAGTCGCCGCTTCGACACCTCCTGCTGAAACTTCCGGATCTGCACCAGCACCACGTCGCTCAGGCCGAACCGGCGGGGCAGCGAAACCGTCACATCCTCGTCCTCGAGCACCTCCTCCGGTCGATCCATGTCGCGCATGGTTTCCAGGAGGAAGAGCGGGAAGACGGGAGCAATGCTCGGCGTCGCGGCTGCGCGCGGAGGAGCGGCGGCAGTCGAAGTGATCTGGTCCGTTCGGGACATCTGGGCTGATCGGGGCGTTTGGGTCTGAAAGAGCCGGCAAATCTCGCATGCCGCCCCGATGCATGGCAAGACTCGAACCGGGGCTTGCCTCTTGCACCGCCCGGTGGCGAGACGTGCAACCTTCCCCTCGCGCACGGAGGCCGAACGTGGAGCAGAGCCAGGACTACAACTGCGTCTTCTGCCGCATCATCGGAGGAGCGGAGACGGTCAGCATCATCCACGAAGACGAGGAGGTGATCGCCTTCCTCGACATCCAGCCACTCCACCCGGGGCACCTGCTCGTACTCCCCCGTGCGCACTACAAGAACCTCTTCTACGTTCCGGAAGATCTGGCAGCGCGCACCTTCGCCACCGCCCGGCGCCTGATGCCTGGCCTTCGCGAGGCAACCGGATGCCGTGCGGTGAACCTGTTCTCGCCGAACGGCGCGGATGGCGGCCAGGACGTCTTCCACTTCCACCTCCACCTGATCCCGGTGCCGGACGGCGAGCCGTTCCCGCTTCAGCTTCCCGATCCGTCCGCGGCCGTTCCCACCCGATCGCATCTGGATGTGATGGCTGCCCGCATCGGGCGTTGCGTGCACGAGGCGGAAGCGCCGGCGAGGTGACCGGGGAGAGAACGCGCGTAATCTGCGGATGGGAGTCGAGTGCCAGGCCGCCGTACTCGAGACGTCGATGGGCGCTGCAGGAACTGCTGTCCGCAGATTGAACGGAAGCGGGTATCCAGTTGCTCGGAGGGCGGTGGTGGAGTTCGGGCGTCGACGAGCAGCCGGCAGGTAGGTCCGCGGATCAGGGTCCACGGGATCTGCCAGCGTCGTTGAGACGGTTTGGGGGTGGAAGTACTGGAGTCGCCCGCGTTTCGACAGTGAGAGGAGAGATCCAGCGGCAGGGGGATCCGCAGACAGGGGTATGCACCTGACTCAACCAGGCACCGGAGGTAGTGTCACGGGTTCTGAAGACCCGCTGATTCGCGTGTAACCTGTGCGTCCGCGACCATGGGCGACCGGGTCATCCCGAGCGCAGGCTCTCGACTTCGCTCGGAATGACAGGGGGCCGAACGTGGCGAGCGTGTGCTTTGAGCCTGGTCGACCCGACAACAAGCTCTGGGGATCGGTTGAGTCAGGTGCATACCCCTGTCCGCAGTCGCGAGATCTGCGATAATCCCGGCCGGGCTCCGATCGCACGACGCGGGAGGAGACTCCGTTGCCGGCTCTCCCGGAGAGGCGCTATTCTCCCGACTCCAGCCCGCTGACATCACCCCCCGATGAGCCGCTGATGAAGCGTTTTGCCGCCTACGATCCCCCGGAGTACGTACAGTGGCGAGCCGACCCTGGGCTCGTCGACCGGTTCCGGGAGACCATCGATGCCGACCCGGAGCGTGCGCGGGTGATCCGCGAACTGGACGAGAGTGCGCTGCTTGCGATGTACGAGGGGCTGGTGCGGAATCGCCTGCACGACGTGATGCTGAAGCGTTGGGTGAAGAGCGGCGTGATCTCCAAGGCGTGGCTCGGCACCGGCGAGGAGGCGACCACCATCGGGCCGGTGCACGCGCTGAGGCGGGCGGGGGAGGCGCGCGACGTGGTCTCGCCGATGATTCGTAACGCGGGCGCGTGTCACGAGATGGGGATGCCGGTGTCCGACATGCTGCGGGGCTATCTCGGGACCAGCGATTCGCCCTCGGGTGGGCGGGATGGTCACGTGGGAGACCTCCGCCACGGGGTCGTCGCACCCATCTCCCATCTGGCCGACATGGTACCCGTGGTGGCGGGGATCGCCCTCACGTTCCGCCAGCAGGGGGTGGATCGGGTTGTCCTCGGGTGGGTCGGCGACGGGTCCACTAGGACGACCGGCTTCCACGAGGGGGTCAACTTCGCCGCCGTGCAGCGCGCTCCGGCAATCTTCATCATCCAGAACAACCAGGTGGCGCTCGGCACGCGGCTGGACCAGCACGGCGCCGGATCCTTCGCGGACTGGCCGCGCATGTATGGCGCCGCCGGCGGGGTGTTCGATGGGAATCACGTGCTGGACGCGTACGCCGCCACCCGACTCGCGGTGGATCGCGCACGCGCGGGCGAAGGGGTGAGCCTGCTGGTGGGGGAGACCTTTCGTATGGGTGGCCATGCCACGCACGACGAGCGGGAAGCGCGCGCCACCTTCGCGGCCGACCTCTTCAGCGCCTGGGGAGCTCGTGACCCGATCGGGCTGTACGAGGAGTGGCTGGTGGGGGAGGGGGTCCCGCGGCAGCGGCTGGAGGAGATCGAGGGCCGGGTCGCGGAGCAGGTGGACGCATCCGCCGAGGACGCGCTCTCCAGCCGGGACTCGGCGATGCCGGCGCCGGACACGGTCCTGGAAGGCGTATACGCTAGAAGCGAGACCACTTGAGGTAATCGAAGCCGGTACGGCACTGCCGGCACCAGTACTGGGCGACCGAGAGCTGGCCCCCGAACGGGGTGACCAGCTCCGTGTCGTTTCGGGAGCAGAACGGACACTCCACGCCATCCGCCAGCGGACGGGGTGTCGAAGCCGCGCGATCGGGCGTGCCGATCGGGTCGTGCGACTCCATCAGTCCAGCAGCATCGCGCGGTTCTTGTCGCCGCGCACCCGCGCGACGGTCTCCGCGTCCGGGCCGCCACTTCCCGCGCGGCGGCGCGACCCGTCCCACTCCGACCAGTCCAGCCGGGCATCGCAGCGCCAGCCGTCGGCTCCTCGCCGCACCCCCACCGCCTCCGCGACGCCGCACGCCTCCAGCACCGGCGCCACCCGCATCAGCAGGCGCTCGCGGAGTTCGTCGGGGCTCGCCTGCACCAGCCCCTCCTCGCGCAGACGACCGTAGGCGCCGTCCTCGTCGCGACCGAACCAGGTGAGCGCACTCACGAGGTGGCGCCCGGCAGCCGCGGCGAACTCCTCTCGCGGCTTCTCGTTGGCGGCAATCCGCGGCGACCAGCCCGCGGCGTACTGGAAGTGGAACTCCTCCTCGTCGAGCAGCTTCTGCACCCGGTTGTGCAGCGGGGTGTAGCGGCTCTCCGCCAGCGCGGCGTACTGCATGGTGATGGCGCCATCCAGCAGCAGCGCCGCCGCGATCATCTCCGCCCACGAGGTGAACGGGGTGTCGAGTGGTTGCATGGAGTGGTACTGCTCGCTGGAGCGTTCGTGCTCCAGCCGCTTCGGCTCGTCACCGAATTCGCCGAGAAGCGCATAGGTCAGTCGGCTGTGCCCCCACTCGTCCTGCGCCATGGAGGAAGCCGCGATCCCGGTTTCCAGCGTGGGCGCTCCGAGCATCCAGTCGGAATAGCGGATCCCGAGCAGGCGCTTGCTGTCGGCCAGGGTGAGCATCAGAGCGCGTAGCGCCGGCCGGGTGTCGTCGGGGAGCCCCGCCGCCTTCTCGATGGGCTCCATCGTCTGGCTCCCTCCGCTCATTCCGCCACCTCCTCGCCGCCGTAGGAGCCCGCGCCCACACCGCGCACCAGATCCCGCAGGGTGCCGTTACCGGCAGCCGCGTACGGACCCTCGCGCAGGTTCACCGGCAGGATCGCCGAACGTGGAACCACACACATCTCGAACCAGTTCTGCTCGTCGTACGTCTTCCAGGCGCAGACGCGCGCGAGCTCGCCGGTGAGGGCGTTGATGTAACCGATGTGCCGCAGGGGCTCCTCACGCGTCTTGCGTGCGAAGACCTCGTAAACGGGTTCTCTCATCTAAGAATCGGTCCTGTCGTGATGGCGAACGTGGGCATCACATGCTCACGCCGAAGCGCTTCAGCGCCTCGCGTCCCTCGGGGGTGATCCGCTCCTTGGTCCAGGGCGGGTTCCAGACCTCCTGGATGCGAACCGAATCCACGCCCTCCTCGCGGAGCAGCCGCTCCTCGATGTCGAACCGGATGAAGGCCATGCACGGGCACGCGGTGGCCGTGAAGGTGAGGTCCACCTCCACTGCAGCTCCGTCCCGTCGCACGTCGTAGATCAGACCCAGGTCCACCAGCGAGATCGGGATCTCGGGGTCCATCACCTCGCGCAGCGCGAACCAGAGCGGCGCCACCGCCTCGGGCAGATCGTCGAAGCAGACCGGGGCGAGCGCGGCGCTCTCCATCACGCCGCCTCCATCATCCGCCGGAAGGTACGCCCCTCCTGGATCGCCTCGATGAACTCCCGGTTCTTCGGACCGCGACCCTTCCAGCGCTCGAACACCGTCTCCCACGAGATCTGCCCCTCGCCGAAGAGCCAGCGTTTCTCGTCCTCGTCGTACTGGCAGGGGAAGGGGTAATCGAGCACGAACTCCTGCCGCTCCTCGTTCCAGTGCGCCGGGACCTCGATGCCGATCCCCTCGCAGAGCGGCACCGTGCTCTTCATCCAGGTCTGACGAAGCTCGTCGTTGGTCATCCCCTTGAGGCGATACTCGAGCTGCCCCGAGTGGCGCTTCATCCCGTCCGGCAGGCCGAACCACTCGATCGCCATCGGGAACATCCAGTCCACCGCGCGCTGCACCTTCTCGCGCGCCTCACCGCCCGCCGCGGAGAGCCGCTTCATCCACATCTCCCCGTGACGCAGGTGGAACGTCTCCTCCTGGTCGATCTTCACCAGGGCGCGCTTGAGCGGCCCGTAGGAGGTGTTGTGATAGACGTCGCTGAGGAGGGTGATGCCGGCGCGATCGTACAGCCCGTTGGCGACCACCAGCTCCGCCCAGTTGTCCAGCGGGTGGTCGAAGCCGTATGGATGCTTGAACTCGTGCGGCTGTCGGCCGTACACGAGCTCCTCCTTGTCCAGCCCGAGATCCTCCAGGAGGCGATAGGCTATATTGGCGTGCGCCAGCTCGTCCTGGATGATGGCCGTGGCCGAGACCATCGTGTTGGTGGACGGCGCGTCCTTCGCCGCGCCGAAATAGGCCGGCGCGGAGACCAGCTCCGTATCCGCCTGAACCAGGAGCTGTACGATGAGCGCCTTCCGGTACCCGTCCGTCATCTCGTGCGGGTACTCCACGACGAAGCCGCCCTGTACTTTCTCCTTCAGCTCCTGCTCGGTATACTGTGCCATGGCTCAAATCCCGGAAAAACGAGGGGGAACGGCTCGGCCGTGCACCGGGTGTCCGGGGCGTGGCGGAGCGCCCGCTGCAGCTCACCGTTCGAACGCTCGTACGGCCCCGGATTGTAGCTCCCGGTGCCTGGCCAGTCAAGTTCACGGGGTCTGGTTCCGGAGGGGGAGGATGAGCCCTTCCCCGCTGCCGATCGCGATCGCATGAGCCGCATGGGCGATGGCGGTGCGTGGGACGACCTGGTGATCGGAAGCGGCTTCGGCGGGGCCATGGTGGCTCACCCGCTGGTGGCCGCGGGCCGGCGCGTACTGATGCTGGAGCGGGGGGAGTGGCCGGAACGCGGGGAAGCGGCGAGGGACGACGTGCGCGGCTTCTTCCAGTGGACGGCGGGATACAGCGAGGAGTCGCCGTACCGGGTGATGCACCGCGGTCGCGAGGGGCGCGAGGGGATCTGCGAAGCGGTGGGCGGCGCGTCCATCTTTTACGGCGGCGCGTCGTTCCGATTTCGGGAGCGGGATTTCGAGCCGCCGCCGGCGCTGGTGGGGGCGTCAGGCGCGGCCTGGCCGGTGAATTATGCCGATCTGGAGCCGTGGTACGGGCAGGTGGAGAGGCTGCTCGGGGTGGCCGGGGAGGCCGGGGTCGACCCGACCGAGCCGCCGCGATCCTCGGCGTACGAGCAATCGCCCGCGCCCCTCTCGCCGGTCGCTTCGCGGATCGGGGAGGCCGCCACGCGGCTGGGGCTGCACCCGTTTCGGATCCCGCTGGCGCTGAATCATTCGCCGGGTGGCGCGGCGGTGTGTACCTTCTGCACCACCTGCGACGCGTACGCCTGCTGGAACGGAGCGAAGAACGACCTGGCCACACGGGTGATCACACCGCTGATGGTCCGCGGGCTGGAGCTTCGAACGGGGCGTGTGGTCACACGGCTGGTGGCGGCGGGCGGGCGGGTCACGGGGGTGGAGTGCGTGGATCGCCGGAGCGGGCGGCGTGAGCAGTTCAGCGCGGAGCGGGTGGTGCTCGCGGCGGGCGCCCTGGCGTCGCCTCACCTGCTGATCGCCTCCGGTCTGCACCGGGCGAACTCCGCCAGTACGGCCGTGGGCGCGTACCTGATGCGGCACTGCAACGCCTTCGTGTACGGATTCTTCCGGTCACCACCCAACCTGGAGGACGTGCATCACAAACAGCTCGCGATCCACGACTTCTACTTCGGGGACCCGGCGGGCGAGGGGCCGAGGGAGAAGCTGGGCAACATCCAGCAGATCATGGCGCCGCAGACGGGCGCGGCGGTTGGATGGACGCGCCGGCTCGGCGAGCGAGGAGCACCGCTGACGCGCGCGGCGGCGGCGGCCGCCCGGCGCGTGACGCGCCACATGACGGGGCTCCAGGTGATCGCCGAGGACCAGCCCTCCTTCGCGAACCGTGTGGAGGTGGGCGAGGAGCGGGACCGCTGGAGCCTCCCCGTGCCCATCATCCGCCACGAGTACTCGGAACGGGACCTGGCCGCGCGGGCAGCGCTGGTGAAGCGCGCGAGGCAGATCCTGCGGGAAGCGGGCGCGTTCGCCACCTTCACCTACCCGGTGACCACCTTCTCACACGCGGTCGGGACGGTGCGCATGGGACACGATCCCGCGCTGGCCCCCCTCGATGCCGGCTGCCGTTTCCGAGGCGTGGAGAATCTCTGGGTGGTGGACGGCAGCTGCCTCCCGACCTCGGGGGGCGTGAACCCGAGCCTCACCATTGCCGCCAACGCGCTGCGCGTCGGCGACGCGCTCGCCCGGTCCAACCCCGAACGACAACGATGAAGATCGGCATCGCATTTCTCGGGTGCGGCTTCGCGACGCGCCTGCACAGCCGCACACTGCGACGCGTCCCGGACGTGGAGCGGTTCTACGCCAGCCGCGACCCCGGCCGCGCCGAGGAGTTCTCCGCGCGATTCCGGGGAGACGGCGCCTTCGGCTCCTACGAGCAGGCCATCGAGGACCCGCGGGTGAACACGGTACTGGTGGCCACCCCACCGGCGAGCCACCTCCAACTTTCGCTCCGCGCGCTCGCCGCCGGCAAGCACGTCATCGTCGAAAAGCCGCCCTTCCTCCGATCGACGGATTTCGACGAGGTGGAGCACGCCGCCCGGACCGCCGACCGGCGGGTGTTCGTCGCGGAGAACTACTTCTACAAGCCGATGACGCGCGCGCTTCGCGATCTGATCGCGTCGGGCGGCGTGGGCGAGCCGCGGATCCTGACCGTGAACGCGCTCAAGCAGCAGACCACCGACGACTGGCGCGACGATCGGGCGGTGGCGGGCGGTGGCGCCCTGTTCGAGGGCGGCATCCACTGGATCAACTTCATGGGCTCCCTGGGCCTGGAGGTGATTCGTGTGCACGGCTTCCGGCCCGGGTCGGCGGAGGGGCCCGAACGGACGGTGGTGGTCGTGTTCGAATACGCCGGCGGTGCGGTGGGCACGCTCTACTACTCGTGGGAGATCGGCTCGCCGCTGAAGGGACTTCGGCTCTCGGCGCTTTATGGCAGCCGGGGCACCGCGACGTTCGAGACCAACGGGCTGATCCTCGGCGTTCGGGGCACGAGTAGGCGCCTACGCCTCCCCGGTGTGCGGGACCTGCTCGGCTACGGCGCCATGTTCCAGGACTTCTTCCACTGCATCCGGACGGGCGCGGAGCCGCGCTTCACCCTGGCCGCGGCCCGCCTCGACCTGGAGCGGGTGGAGAGCATCTACCGCTCGCTGGAGCGGAACTCATCTCTGAATGGAGGCGACGGCAAGTGAACGCGATGATCGCGCTCGTGATCGGACTGGTGGCCGGTACTCACGTCTCGACGTGGGGGATGTACAAGGATGCGATCCACGAGGGGTTCACCTGGCCCAAGTACTTCCGCAGCATCGTCCTCGGGGGTGTGGTGGGGCTCGTCCTGCTCGCTCTCACGCAGATGGACCTGACGCGCGCCGGAGACATGGTGGTGTTCTTCGGCCTCGTGTACGCCGTCGAGCGGCTCCTGCTGGAGCTCTGGAAGAGCTTCATCCGGGTGGAGGACCAGAGCAAGTACTTCATCCCGATGCGCTTCGGGATCCGGGGGAGGCCGGTGATGAACAACACCGTGAGATGGACCGTGGGCGTGGGTGTGGTGATCGTTCTGCTGCTCTGCCTCTGGGGCACCGCTGCGCTGCAGCGCGCCTACCCTGACCTTCCACCCTGGCTGGTTCTGGTCACCATCGGGAGCCTGGGCGGCTGGCTCACCGCATTCGGAGGGGCCTGGAAGGATGCACCGGTGGAGGGGTTCGAAACGCTGAAATTCTTCCGCAGCCCGGGGATCTCACTGGTCTGGGCGATCCTGGTCGCCTACTTCACCGACAGCTGGATCTACATCGGCATCGCCGGCGCCGGATACAGCGTCGCGACCATCGAGACGTACAAGACCTTCTTCTTCCCCAGCAAGCCGCGGGGCAAGTTCTCCGGCAAGCCGATCCTCTACCCGGACATGCTGCGGCGCCGGCAGTGGTTCGTACCGGTGTATGTGGCGATATGGGCGATGATCATCGGCGGCTACGTGGCGGCGTTCATGAACGGTGGCCGCGGGCTGCTCTGAACCGGGTAGGGACAGCGGGTCGAGCCCCGAAACGCCGCACGCCGAAAGTCCTCGGCGCATACTCGATCGCCCTCACCGGATCCGGTGAGGGCGATCGGTGCATCGGGCGTGCCGACGCTCAGCGGGTATCCGACCGGGTCCGATTCCGCCGCGCGCGGATCGCGAGCCCGGCGAGGCCGGTACCCAGCAGGATCATGCTCGTCGGCTCGGGGATCGGCGTCGTCGGCGGGGGCGGGCCGGGCGGCTGAGTACCCGGGGGCTCCACACCCGGTGGCTGAGTCGTTCCGGGCTGCGTACCCGGAGGCCTGTTGGACCCCCGCGTCCCGAGGGCCACCACTGCGATCAGCGGGAAACCGAGCAGTGCCCATCGCGCGTCCGTCACCACCGGCGGCGCGGGCGCAGTGGCCAGTTCGAACGGTGTCAGGTGCGGAATGCCCGCCGTCGGCGGCGCTCCGGGTACTCCGGGTACGATCCCGACCGCGGGGTACGTGAACTCGAGATAGCAGACCGTCAGATCCTTGCAGACCCGATAACGGATCGTATCGCCCCCGATCGTGAGCCACTGATCCGCGGTGCGTGGCTCGGCGAAGAACCCTCCCCCGGCACCACCGCCCGCCGTGCCGCCCGGCAGAGCTTCTGAAGGCGCCCCCGCCCCGGGTGCCGGACCTGCCCTTTCCGCTCCATCCCCGAGTGTGGCGGCGAAGATCCCGGTGGCGAATGAGACCGCGAGGAGCAGGGTCGCTGAGACCACCGTGATGATTGATCGGTTCATGACTTCCTCCCGCCGCACCAGCGCGGCTCGGGTGTACTACAGTGGAGTGGCATTCGCCCGCTCCTTTCAAACCGCACCGCACTCACCCGAACTCGCTGTCAATCACCGCCGCGTGCACACCCGCACCCTTCCACATCAGAAAAGGAAGACGGGAGTTCCCACCGCCACCGTCAGGAACAGGAATTCGACGTCCGCGTCACGCAGCCGGATGCAACCGTGTGTCGCGGCCGTTCCGATGCTCGACTCGTCCGGCGTCCCGTGCAGATAGTAGGCGTCGCCGAGATCCAGCTTGAAACGCCCCAGTTCTCCCGGTATCCGGCGGTTGTCCGAATCGAGTGGCGGGATGAAGAGCGTTCCGTCGAAAACCGCCTCCTCGCCCGGGGCGACGGGAACGAAGGAGCCACCCGGGAGCACCCGGCCGACGCGGCGCCCTCTCACCACCAGGGAGCTGCCGTCGCTGAGTTGCACGGGCCGGCCCGCAACCAGCGGAGTCAGCTTCCATCCCTGCATCACCGCGACCTCGACGTAATGCCAGTCGGGCGGAACCCACACCGGATTCCGCTCCTTCCCCAGAACGGTCCTCCGCCCGCGCGGGGTCGCGAAGTTCCAGCGGTTCTCGTCCCACTCCAGCACCACGGATCGACCCACCGCGACGGGAGCGGTGAAGAGCTCGATCTGGCCATCCATGTACCAGAGACGGCGCTGTTGGAGGGAGACCAGGATCTTCGGCCCGCGGGCACGGTTGGCGGAGTCCCACGTGGCGAGCGCGAGGGGATCGGCAGGAGCGTGTGCGACCGGGTCGGTCGCCGCGATCGGGTCCATCGACGAGGAGGGGTTCGACTGCGTGTGAGCCGCGCCGGGAAGGAGGGCGAGGAGCAGTAACGTCAGCCACAGAGACGGCGCGAGTCGCACGCCACCGGACCGGGAACAAGCGTGCATCACACCCTCTGGAACTCGTTTGCCGCCAAGGATCTAGCCCCAGCGGCAGGAGAGTGCAATTGCGGTGCCTGATGCTTCGCGGCGCGGGTCCGGGTCGGCGCCTCGCCGGTTCGTCGCTCCGGCTCTACACCTTGCTGAAGACCGTCTGCACGACGTCGGTGCCGTCGGGCTGCGCGGTCGTGTGGAGGTCACCAAACATATGTGGGGCCTCCTGACGCAGCACGTCCAGCACGGAGACGGCGAGGCGGCGGATCTCGACATCGGCGCTGCCGCTGCCGCGCATCTCGATGAAGTGGCGCCAGGCGCGGGCGTTGCCGGTGACGACGAGCTTGGTTTCGGCGGCGTTGGGGAGCACCGAGCGGGCCGCCTGACGGGCGCGCTTCTTCCGCATGGTGGCGGGCCCGTCGTCGCCGATCTGTCCGGTGAGCTCCGTGAGCAGCTCGCGGTACGAGGTCAGTGAGTTCTCACAGGCGGCGACCCAGGAGTCGTAGGCGCGGCTGCCGTCCTGGATCTCCGGCGGCAGTACGAAGCCGATCTCCGATTCGTCCACGTAGCGCTGACTGAGCTGCGAGAAGCCGAAGCCGGCGCGGTGCCGGACCAGCTCGTGGGTGAGGGCGCGGCTCACCCCCTCGATCAGGAGGCTCCAGACCGCGTGCTCCAGCACGCTGCCGTGCTTCACCTTGAGGATGTTCTCCAGGTACGACTCGTTGCTGGTGCGGCCCTGAATGGTGCGATGCCCCCCCTCGAAGCCGGCGTCCTCGCCGAAGGAGAGGTAGCAGAGCCGCCCCGCGAACTCGGAGAGCACCTGGCCCGGCACGTCGCTGTCGCTTTCCCAGCGGATGTGGTCCGGATAGACGAACTCCTGGCGCGCCAACATCGTAACGCGCGGCTGGCGAATGATCTGCACGGGTCTTGCCTCCGGGGTGGGTGGGCTCTTTTGCGGCGCCCCAAGGTAGCATGAGCCCGGGCCGGGGCGCTAGACTGGATGCGTTCCCCCCGCGGGTCCGGAAGAGGGCGCACCGGTTCAGCGGCTCCACTCACACTCCACCAGAAGCGGGATCGAATGCGGATCGTCAGCATGCTCTCCAGCGCCACCGAGATCGTCCACGCCCTGGGGCTTGGTGAACGACTGGTCGGCATCTCCCACGAATGTGACTTCCCGCCGGAGGCGCTACGGCTGCCGCGGGCCAGCCGCCCCCGCTTCGACCCGGCGGGACTCACGAGCGGCGAGATCGACGCAGCCGTCCGCCGGGCGATGGAGGAACACGGCAGCGTCTACGAGGTGGACGTGGAGATGCTGCGGCAGCTGCGCCCCGATCTGATACTGACGCAGGCGGTGTGCGAGGTGTGTGCGGTGCCCACCGGTTCGATCCTCGAAGCCGTGGACCGGCTCGATGCCGCACCGCAGGTGCTCTCGCTCGATTCGCACACCATGGAGCAGATCGTCGCCAGTGTACGCGACGTCGGGGAGGCCGCCGGTGAGCCCATGAGCGGAGCGCGCGTCGCCGGCGAGCTGGAGGCGCGGCTCCGGGCGGTGCGCGAGCGGGTGGCGGGGCGACCCCGTCCTCGTGTGCTGATGCTCGAGTGGCTCGATCCGGTGTTCGCGCCGGGCCACTGGGTGCCGGAAATGGTGGAGATCGCCGGGGGCGAGCTGCTGCTGGGCGAGGCAGGGAAGCGCTCGGAGCAGGTGGAGAGGGAGCGGCTGGAAGGTCTCGATCCCGACGTGCTGCTGGTGGAGCCGTGCGGTTACGATCTGGAGCAGGCGCGTGCGGACGCCCGCGCGAATCGCGAGTGGCTGGAACGTCTGGCGCCGCGTGCACTCGCCGCAGGACGGGCGTGGCTTCTGCACAGCTCTTTCTTCAGCCGCTCCGGGCCCCGCGCCATCGACGGCGTGGAGGCGCTGGCAGCGATTCTCCACCCGGATACGGACCCGGAACCACCCTCGTCCGCCGTCGCGGTACGATGGTGATTGGCTGAAGACGCACCGCCCGTTATGCTTGCTGTGCGGGGTCTCGCGAGTACGTGGGCCCGTGGCGTGCAGAGCCTCTCCACCAGGCGGCCCCGATCGAGGAAGCCGGATGTCTCCACAACCAACAAGAGCGGGGATCACGATGCGCTTTCTCTCCACCCGGATGCACGGGATTCTGGACTACCTGGCGGGTGTGCTTCTGATCGCGGCACCGTGGGTGCTCGGGTTCGCGGCAGGCGGTGCGGAGAGCTGGGTCCCCGTCTTCGTCGGCGCGGCGATCATCGGTTACTCGTTGATCACCGACTACGAACTGAGCCTGCTGAAGCAGCTGCAGATGCCGCTACACCTCTGGCTCGACGCCATCCTCGGGGTGCTGCTCGCCGTCTCCCCCTGGCTCTTCGCCTTCGACCGCGACGTCTGGCTCCCGCACCTGATGGTGGGCCTCTTCGCGGTGACCGCCGCGTTCCTGACGCAGACCATCCCCGGATACGAGCGGCGGGGCGCCCGCGCCCCGACCGCATGACTGGAGAGAAGCGAACCGCGCTACGCGCCTTCGCCTCCGGACCCACCGGGGTACACTCACTCGGCACCGATCAGGCGGCCGAGACGATCCGCTCGCGTCTGGACGAGCCGGCGGAGGATTCGGCCGGCCGCTCCATCGTCTGGCTCGACATCTCCAACCCCGGCGAATCAGAGGCGAGGCTGCTGCGCGATGCGATCGGCTTCCACCCGCTCGCCGTGGAGGACTGCCTGCGCGGTCGGCAGCGTCCGAAGATGGACCGCTATGCCGGCTACCTCTTCCTCGTGGTCTATGCCGCGGGGGTGAACCCCGAGCGCAACCGGATGGCTCTCAACGAGCTGCACGTGTTCTTCGGCGCGGGGTTCCTGGTTACGGTGCACGATCACCGGGTGGGAGAGGTGGGGCGGATCCTGGCGCGCTGGCGCGAGGCGCCGGCTCGCATCCCGGACGTGGGCTCGCTCGCATATCATCTGCTCGACATCATCGTGGACGACTACTTCGTCGCCCTCGAGCACCTCGCCAGTCAGGTGGAGGAGGTGGAAAGCACGGTGTTCGCGCGTTCCGGCGCCGCGCCGCTCCCGCAGATCCAGCGGCTGCGCCAGGAGCTCCTCCTCTTCCGCCGCGTGGTCGCCCCCCAGCGCGACGTCCTCAGCACCCTCCTCCGGCGAGATCTCCCGCGGCTCGGCCCCGCTCTCGTCCCGTACTTCCAGGACGTGCACGATCACACCATCCGCGTCACGGAGGAGATCGACGCGCTCCGCGAGCTCGTTTCCGCCCTGCTCGACGCCCAGCTCTCCGCCTCGTCGCACCAGCTCGCCAACGTGATGAAGATCATGACGGCGTGGTCCATCATCCTGATGTCGATGACACTCGTCGCGGGGATCTACGGGATGAACTTCGTCTTCATGCCGGAGCTGGAATGGCGCTGGGGATATTTCGGCACGCTCGGGGTGATGCTGGGGATCGGCAGCTCGCTGGTGGCCTATTTCCGACGACACGAGTGGCTCTAGCCGCACCGACGTGCCTGCCGACATCCTGTTGCCCGCAGTCCACATCTGCCGTGTATTCGCCATGCTGTAGACGCGGTGAATCCCCCTGTAGCGCCGCCCTGAAGTCCGGCGTTCTCGATCGCCAGCAGAAGTCTTAAGTCTTTGCCTTGCATCCTTTTATGGATGCTTGTGACAGGGGTGCAGGGGGGGCGGAGGGTACACATCGCCTCTGCGACTTCTTTGCACGGGAATTGCCAGTGCGACTCCAGTTGCGATCTTCCTGCCGGATCCTTTCATCTCCCCGCACGTCCCATCCACTCACCGGGAGGTTTTCATGCGACTCGTTCGGCACCTCAGCGGCTTCACCGCGATGACAGTGTGCACACTGTTGATGGCAGGATCGGGCTCCGCTCAACAGGTCATCGTCAGCCCCGTCGCTGGCACCATCAACTCGGGCGGTCCCGGGTTCGGCAGTCTGAGCAACACCTTCGATCAGAGCGGCCTGTCGGTTGGATTCACCAGCGGCTCGACCGACTTTGACTCGTACATGGCGCTCGATCCAACCCACACATTCGTCTTCGATGGATACGAGTGGTTCTCCAATTCCGGTACGACCTCCGCCAGCGTGACGTACGATCTCGGCTCTGCGATGTGGGTATCCCGGCTCGCGTTGTGGAATGAGGAGGTCTCGGGGATCGGAACTCTCAACCTGTGGGGGTCGCTCGACGGCACGGACTTCTTCGCCCTCGCGCTTGCACTCGATCCGTTCGATAATCCTGCGAACCTCAACTATCCCGCACAGGTCTTCTCATGGGCCGGAACGAACCTACAGTACGTTCGCTTCGACATGTCAGACTGTCCCCAGCCGAATCCGGGAGCGTTCGCGGCCTGCGCGATCGGTGAGGTGGCTTTCGCCGCAGGCATGGGTACGGCTGTGGTTCCCGAACCGGTCAGCATGACCCTGCTCGGCACCGGATTGCTGGGTCTGGGTGCCGCACGCCGTCGGCGCAGACAGGCGTAGAACCGTGATGAACTCCTGCTCAGCGCACCAGCGCTCTCGACGGCGTTGCGGACATTCGGGACTCACCTGTTCGCTGTGCTCCTGACCGGCGGACGCTCTGGGTCCGTTCGGGCCGGCGCGGTGGAGATCTGAACCTCCGCCGCGCCTGCAAACCGTTCGGCGGTGGGTCCATGGTCCGGTGACGCAGCCGCAGCCGCAGCCGGCGCGGCAGCTGTAGACGCCGCTCCGGTCTGGACCCGGGAGTAATCTCCGCGGGGTCATCGCCGTGACGCCGATCACTACCGGCCGCTATTTGACATCGTGGTGGCACGCGCAGTCATGTGCGTGAAAAGTGGCAGCGCGCTTCGCCTCCGCGTCGGAACGCTCGATATTTGCCCTGACCCCCCGCCTCGACTTACCGTACCGGCATCCGCTGAGTTCGTTCACCATCAGTTCCACTGTACATGACCCATCCACGCACGCCGCGGATGTGGGCGCTGCCCGCGCTCGCCATCCTGGCCGTTTCGTGTGCGCCCTCCGCGCCGCCAGCCGCCGTGCCGCCGCCGGCCGCCACCATTCCGGCCATCGCCGGAGCCACCGCCGGGAGTGCCTTCGATCTCTCGGTCCCGAACATCATGCGCGGCGAGCTGCTGGTGGGGCGGTCGCCGAGCGAGGTGCGCTGGTCAGAGGACTCCCGCTACCTGTACTTCCGCTGGCGCGAGCCGGAGAGCGCCGATACCGTGACGGCCACCTACCGGGTGGCAGCGGAAGGCGGAGTGCCCGAGCGACTGGCGGACTCGGAGGCACTCCGCGTCGCTCCGTCCGCGCAGGGCCGCTGGTCCGCCAGCGGTGAGCGGCGGGCGTTCGAGCGCGGCGGCGACATCTACGTGGCGGATCGAAGCGGGCGCGAGTGGAGGATCACCGACACGCCGGGCCGTGAGCGCACGCCCCATCTCTCGCCGGACGGTGGCACGGTGTACTACATCGCGGGGAACAACCTGCACGCGGCGAGTCTCGCGGGTGGCCCTCTGCGACAGTTGACCGATCTGCGCACGGAGAACCGCCCCGCCGAACGCACCCGTGAGGGCCACGCCCGTTACCTGGAGGAGCAGCAGCGGGAGCTCTTCGGGGTGATCCGGGATCGCGCGGAGGAGCAGCGGCACCGCGCAGCGACCGATTCCGCGCGGCTCACGGTGCGACCCGTGTTCCTCGGGAACAACACCTCACTGGTCTCAGCCGAGGTCTCCCCGAGCGGCCGCTTCGCGCTGGTTACCGTGTCGGATCGCGCCAACGGGACGCAGACGCTCGTGCCGAACTTCGTGACGGAGAGCGGCTATACCGAGGACCTTGTGGTGCGCACCAAGGTGGGCGATGCGCAGTCGGGGCAGCGGACGGCGGTACTCGAGCTGGCTTCCGGTGAGCTGCGGTGGCTGGACACCGGGCTGGGCGAGCGGCGCCATACCACCATTCCCGTCGCCTGGGCCCCCGACGTGGACCGGGCCCTGGTGATCGCGCAGGCCTCCGACTACAAGGACCGGTGGATCCTCGCGGTGGAGCCGGACGGGAGCACCCGCGTGCTGGATCACCTTCGCGACGATGCGTGGGTCGGTGGTCCGGGCCTTTTCACCGCCGGATGGATCCCCGGCACGGACCGCGTCTACTTCATCTCCGAGCGAACGGGGTGGGCGCACCTGTACTCGGTGCCGTGGAGCGGCGGGGCGGCGCGGGCACTGACCGCGGGCGCATGGGAGGTGCGCACCCTGCAGCTTTCGGGGGACGGTACGCGCTTCCATCTGACGACCAGCGAGGTTCATCCCGGCGAGCAGTACCTCTACTCCGTCGGTGTCGAGGGTGGCGAGCGGAGCCGGATCGCCGGCGCGACGGGGTGGAACGACGCCCTGGTTTCGCCGGATGGTCGATGGGTCGCCAACCTCCACTCGCTCCCGAACCAGCCGCCCGAGCTGTACCTGGCGGCAGCCGCGCCGAACGCCGCACCGCGCCGCGTCACCCACTCCACCACCGCGGAGTTCAGGAGTGGGCCGTGGATCCAGCCGGAGATCCTCTCCTTCTCCGCGTCGGACGGGGTGCCGATCTACGCGCGCATCTACCGCCCACGGGACGTCGGCGCCCGGGCGAACGGTGCGGCCGTACTCTTCGTACATGGCGCCGGGTACCTCCAGAACGCACATCGCGGCTGGAGCACCTACTACCGCGAGTACATGTTCCACCACCTGCTCGCGTCGCGAGGCTACACGGTGCTGGACGTGGACTACCGCGCGTCTGCCGGGTACGGACGTGACGTGCGCACCGGCATCTACCGACACATGGGAGGGAAGGACCTTTCCGACCACGTGGATGCGGTGGACCACCTGGTCCGCAACGAGGCGATCGATCCGGCGCGGGTCGGGATCTACGGAGGATCGTACGGCGGGTTCATCACCCTGATGGCCCTGTTCAACGAGCCGGACGTGTTCCGTTCCGGGGCCGCGCTGCGGTCCGTGACCGACTGGGCGCACTACAACCATCCGTACACCAGCCGCATCCTCAACCTGCCGCACGAGGACCCCGAGGCGTACCGCCGCTCCTCACCGATCTACTTCGCGGAGGGCCTGCAGGGCGATCTCCTCATCACTCACGGGATGGTGGATACCAACGTCCACTTCCAGGATGTGGTGCGGCTGGCGCAGCGGCTGATCGAACTGGGCAAGACCCACTGGGAGATGGCGGTCTACCCGGTGGAGGATCACGGCTTCGTGCGCGCGGACTCGTGGGCGGACCAGTACCGGCGGATCCTGGAACTCTTCGAGCGGACGCTCCGGTAATTCATCGGTGCTCGTGGCAGGGCGATCCTGCCCGGCGGGCGAACGGACATCAGAGGGCACCCGGCCGCAGCATGGTCCGGGTGCCCTCGTGCGTCGGACGACGAAGGATCAGATCACGAAGGCGAGGACGATCACCACGATCGCCAGCACCAGGAGGAACCAGGCAGCCCCCCGCAACGCCGCCACGAGCCCGGTGAGCCCGAGCAGAGCGAGCAGAACGAGCGCCACGCCGGCGATCAGAAGCAGGTCCATCGAGTTCTCCAGGAACGGGTCCGGTAGCTTGGCTGCCGCGGCTTCGGGGGGCAGACCTCGTGCCGCACGGTCGGCGGTACGCGACCATGAAAATATCCGGCACGGCCGTTGCAAACCATACCCGTCACAAGAGAGCGATCTGAAGGATTTACAAATAGATACGGGCGCAACGGGCGACCGTTCCACTGCTCACCGAGGAGGGGTTGATGAACCGGATTGCCGAAGTCGGAGACGAGGGGACCCTCCCGCAGCCGAAAGGCCCGTTCACGGACGCCGAGGCGCTCGAGCTTCTGATGGCCTATCGGAAGGATCCATCCAACGTTCCGTGCCCGATGTGCGGACCGGACAGCATCGAGGTGCTGGCCTTCATCGAGCCGGAGATCGACACCAACGGGTTCGCCTCAGTGACGGACCCGGAGGGGGAGTACGCCGCGGCACTCTACTGTCACGAGTGCCAGCGGGCGATCGGGATCCTGGCCGGCGCGCTGGAGTCCTGACTCAGCGCCTGGCCTGCACGCTTCCCTGCAGGAGCGTCATGGGACCGAAGGTGGGGGTGCCGAGCAGGCCGGCATCCACGCCGACGGTCCCATTCAGATCGTAGGCCACGCTGCCGCGGGTCACCGCGCTGCTCACCACGTTGGCGAGTGCGGGCAGGTTCGCAAATCCCACCACGATGTCCAGCGGGATCACCACGTCACCCCCTGCCTGCATGGGAAGGCCCAGCGGGAACTCGACGTCGGCCGCGTGCGTGCCGTCCAGCGCCAGGCGTCCGGTGAGCCTCGAAAGCGTGAGCCCCACCGGGTTCGGGTTGGATATGCGGGCATAGAGCCGGATGGAGGCTCCGCCCAGCGGGTTCTGCGCGCTCGGACCGATCAGCCGCAGTTCCGCGTTCTGACCGGTGGCTGCCTCGAAGCGGGGCGGCTGCAGCGCGGCCAGCCCACCCAGCGTCGCGCAGCCGGAAAGTGCCAGAACGACCAGCAGAAGCGCGCCGGAGATGCGAGCGGACATAGAATGCTCCTGTACGTAGTTGCGTGTGCCTGTGAGCGGCGGCGGAGGTGCAACCGTCGTGCCTTCTGCCATGTGCCGGCTGGCTGGCGGGCAATAATCGAGGTGGGGCGCGGTGTCCGGGGGCCGCAGGCGGGGGCGCGGCCGGGCGCGGCAGGGGCGGCGGACGTCCCCGGGGGAGGACGGGTTGGGTGCGACAGCGGGAAAACAGGTCCACGACGGGTGCCGGGGGACCGGCACCATGCCAGCGCTCCGAGCCCTACCTCTCACGGATTCGGGACCTGGAACTCCGCCGCTCGGAACCGCTGACCGGTCACCTCTTCGGACCCCGCGCTCGCCAGCCAGAGAAAGATCGCCGTGCGCGCCGCGGGCGGGTCGAGGGTCGCCGGATCCTCGTGGGGGTAGGCGGCGGCGCGCATTCCGGTGCGCATGGCGCCCGGATCGACGACGTTCACCCGCACGCCGGTTCCGTCGAGCTCTGCGGCCAGGTTCAGTGCCAGCGCATCGGAGGCGGCCTTGGAGACCGAGTATGCGCCCCAGTTGGTGCGCGGAATCGCCGCGGCACCCGAGGAGAGCTGGATCACCGTCCCCCGCCCGCCGCGCACCATGTGCGGCACCACCTGCCGGATCACGGCGAAGCTGCCGGTGAGGTTCACTTCCAGTACGTCCCGCCACTGCTCCATCGGCTGCTCCAGCAGAGGAGAGCGGCGGCCGAGGCTGGAGGCGTTGTTGACCAGCACGGTGGGAGGCCCGGCCAGCCGCGCGACCTCGTTCGTCCAGCCGCGCACCGCCCCCTCGTCGGTGACGTCGAGCGCGGTCCCGTGGACGTCCAGCGACTGCTCCGAGGCGCGACGGGTGAGGGCGCTCAGGGCATTCGCTCCGCGCGCGCAGGCGAACACCCGCGCTCCGGCGGCGGCGAACGCGAGGGCGAGTTCCGCGCCGAGCCCCCGCGATGCACCCGTGATCATGACGACCTCTCCGCGTAGATCGTATCCCGGAACCGTGTCGCTGCTCTTCATCATCCTCCGTGGGATCGCCCGACAGTGGGGGACGTGGGTTGCGGAACCGCCGAAATGCTAAGTCCGAAGCGGGGATCGCGCCATCTGCACGTTCGGTGTTCGCTGGAATGGATAGTGCATGGACCGGGGTTCGCTGCTCGCGAGTCGCGAGCCCCGACGAAAGCGCAACCAGGAGGGTACCGTGTCCATGGAGATGCAGGGTGGTAGAGGGT
The DNA here is from genome assembly GCA_963793235.1 of uncultured Gemmatimonadales bacterium. Lineage (GTDB taxonomy): Bacteria > Gemmatimonadota > Gemmatimonadetes > Longimicrobiales > Longimicrobiaceae > CAWBZF01. Next base: position 1,538,168 of record CAWBZF010000002.1, on the reverse strand, counting down.
CGGCGACCGCATCGACGACCGACGTGCTGGAGGGTCTCAACGACCTGCTCCAGCTGGATCACGATGCGATCGGCGCGTACGAAATCGCCATCGAGAAGCTCGAGGATCGTGATCACGCGAGCCAGATCGCCGGCTTCAGACTGGACCACCAGAGGCACATCCGCGAACTCAACCAGCTGATCTCCGAGCTGGGCGGCACGGCGATGAACGAGCCGCATGGTACAGCGCCGCTGAAGATGGCGATGCAGAAGGCGGGTGCGCTGGGTGGCGACCGGGGAACGCTGATCGCGTGGCGGGCCAACGAGCTCCAGGTCCGGACGAAGTACGACACCTATGCCTCACGCGCCCTCACCTGGCCCTCCAATGTGAAGCGCTTCATCGACGAGGCCGCACTGGACGAGGAGCGGCACTACCACTGGGTCGCCAACGTGCTTCAGCAGATGGGCGTCGGCGCCGGCGAGGGACTGGAAACGGACCTGCTGAACAAGCTGCGTGAGCGGGGATCGCAGGCGGCACACGCGGCGGAGAAGGTCGGCGACCGTGCGCGCGAGCTCGGCGATCAGGCGCGCAACCGCGTCAGCGGGGCGGTGGACACTGCCCGCACCCGCGCCGCCGACGGCCTGGATCGCGCCGCCCACCGCCTGGAGGAGATGGTGGACGAGCCGGGCGCCGACGGGAACCGTCGAGTGGCAGGGGCGGCCCACGCGGTGGCAGGCGGTCTGGAGTCCACGGCTGATTTCATCCGCTCCCCGGACCCGCAGCGCCTCCGCACCGACATGGAGGGCACGGTTCGCAACAACCCGGGACGCTCCCTGCTGACCACCTTCGCGGTCGGCTTCGTCATCGGTCGACTTCTACGCTAAAAGGAGGGATCATGGCAGACGAGATTCGCGTGGTGCCGGAAGGCGCGGAGGTGGAAGACCCGGAGGTGGCGCGGGCGCAGATCGCACACACGCGTGCCCGCATGTCCGGCACCATCGACGAGATCGAGGACGTGCTTCTGCGTCGCAAGGAGAAGATCCAGCACAGGCTGGATCCATTCTCCGCGGTACGGGATCGCCCGCTGCAGTCGGCCGGGATCGTGTTCGGGGCCGGTCTGGTGCTGGGACTCCTGAGCGGTGGCGACGATGATGACGACGAGCTCGAGCCTGGCCACGACTTCGACGATTACGACTACGACATCGACGTGGATCTGGAGTTCGATGGCGCCGGTTCACGGACGGCACGCCGCGCACGCCGCTGGAAGAACCGGGCGCGGGAGGCGCTCCACATGGAGCCGCACTCCCAGGCGTACGCGGCCGCCGGCTACGAGGCCGATGCGTGGGACGACGAAGCGTGGGAGGACCACGATGACGATCTCGGCGCCTTCAGCGGTCTGCGCGACACCATCGCCGACCGGCTCGGGCCGGTGCTGAGAAGTGCCGCCCGGCACTTCCTGGGCGGGAACCGCCCTTCCTGACGCGGGGTATCGGCGCCAGGTCGCGACCGGCACGCCGGGGCCCCGCGCGGCTCCGGCGTTCTGCGTGTAACACGTGTGGTTCCGCTCACCCCCTGCGGTGCAGGAGTCTCACCGATGCTCGGATTGCTCTTTGCCGTACTTCTGGTGATTGCCGTGCTCGTGATCGCGGGGCGGCGGCGCAGCGCCACGGTTCCCGCCGACGAGCCGTGGCGGCAGTCGCTGGTGGAGGAGGATGACAACGAGCCGCTGGACATCGAGGAGATCCGTCGAGCCGAGGCGGAGTGGGCCGCGGAGGAAGCCTTCGACTGGGAGGAGGAAGATGAGAGCTGGCGTGGCTGAGGAGCGCCGGCCGGACCGTGGCTCACGGCATTCGTTCCGATTCACCGGTCGCGGCATCGTCGCGGCCGCTTTCGTGCTCGTGATCGCCGCGGTATGCATTCGCCTCGGCTTCTGGCAACTCGACCGGCAGGCGCAGCGGGATCAGCTCAACCTCGCGCTGGCGACCGCGCTGGAGGAGCCGCCCCTCGAGCTGCGGGCGGCGGAGGTGAGAGCCATCCTCGCCGATCCGGACGACTTCGTCTACCGAAGGGTGCGTCTCGAGGGCACCTTCGACTCGCCCCGCGAGGTAGTGCTCCGCGGGCGAGCCCTCGGCGGCAACCCGGGGGTCAACCTGGTGACGCCGCTCCTGCTTCGCGAGGCGGACGTCGCGGTGCTCGTGAACCGCGGCTGGGTTCCGTCGCCCGACGCGAGCACGGTGGATCCCGCGCTGCACGGCGAGCCGGGGCTCCGGACCATCGAGGGGATCCTCCATCCGCTCCCCGCCGGCGGTGAGACGCGGGAGGCGGTGATCGAGGTGAACGGACGACCCGTCCGGACAGTACAGCGGCTGGACGGCGCCGATCCGCGGCTCGCCGGTAGCGCGACCCTGCTCCCGCTCCTCGTTCAACAGGTGGCGTCCGGTGGCGGGCAGGCCGCGACCGGAGCGCCGACCCGCCTCCCTCCACCCTCTCTGGACCGCGGCCCACACCTGGGATACGCGGTCCAGTGGTTCAGCTTCGCGGCCATCGCGGTGCTCGGCTTCGGAGTCATGCTCCACCTCTCCCGCGGCCGCCGCGCCTGACCCTCCTGGGGTGTGCATCTTGCATCCCCTCTCCCACACTTCCGGTGTGCACCGGCATCCCCCCCCGGGCCCGGCTACACGCGCGGAACCTCGGAACTCACAACCACAGGAGGCGAGCAAATGGCCCGTTACGGAATGGATTACGGCGGTGACTTCGACCAGTCGGGGCGCGGTCGTTTCGACGGGATGCGCGGCGCCGGATGGCGCAACCAGGAAATCGGTGGGATGCGCTCCGACGGCTGGGGGAGCGACTGGGAGCGGTTCCCGGGCGAGGAGGGCTGGTACGGCGGCCGGCGGGGGTACGATGAGGGCTTCCGCGGTGGGATGAGCGAGGGACGGAGCGGCTGGCAGGGCGGAATGCGCGGCGGGTACGGTCAGGAGTTCGAGGGCCAGTCCATGCCGGGTGGCTATGGGGGGCGTGACATGGGATACGGCGGCGGCGGATACGGCTCGCGGGGCTGGGATGAGGGGAACCGTGGCGGCGGTCAGCAGCGCGACCAGATGCGCGCCTCCGAGCTGATGACGGAGAACCCGGAAGTGGTTACGCCCGATGCCACCCTCGCCGACGTCGCGCGGCGCATGCGCGACATGGACGTGGGGATCATCCCGGTGGTGGACAGCGAGGAAAATCGCCGGCTCCGTGGTGTGATCACCGACCGGGACATCGCGATCCGCGCAATCGCCGAGGGGAAGGATGGCAAGGCGAAGGTCTCCGAGTGCATGTCGTCCGACGTGGAGAGCGTGAACAAGAACGATCCGGTGGATCAGGTGATTCGGCTGATGAAGCGGGAGCAGGTTCGCCGCGTGCCAGTCACGGACCGCGAGGGGCGCCTGGTGGGGATCATCGCGCAGGCCGACCTCGCGACCGACTTCGCGGAAACCTCGCACCGCCGGCAGCACAAGGTGGTGGATGCGCTGGAGCGGATCAGCCAGGACAACCAGGGCGGCGGGCGCTCGAGGGGGTCGCGCGGCGCGAATTCGGACCGCATGGCCGCGGGTTCGCGGCAGCGCGGCGAGAGCGAGTCTTGATCCAGAGACGCGCCGCACCCGAGCGGCGCGCGGGACCAGGCACGAGGGGCGGCCGACATCGTCGGCCGCCCCTCGTGCATCCCGCCGGTTCGGCCGGTCACTCCTGCCAGCGCCGCATCACCAGTGACGAGTTGGCTCCTCCGAACCCGAACGAGTTGGAGAGCACGGTGGTGATCGGCGTACGACGGGCCACCACCGGAACGTAGTCCAGGTCGCAGAGCGGATCCTGCTGCTCCAGGTTGATGGTCGGCGGCACGATTCCGTCGCGCATGGCGAAGACGCAGAGCCCTGCCTCCACCGCTGCCGTCGCGCCGAGGGAGTGGCCGAGCATCGACTTGGTCGAAGAGACCATCAGCCGGTCCGCATGTTCGCCGAAGACAGTGCGGATCGCCCGCGTCTCGGCGATATCGCCCAGCGGGGTGGAGGTGCCATGCGCGTTGACGTAGTCCACCTCAGCCGGGTCGATGCCGGCACTCCGCAGCGCGCGGGACATCGCCAGCGCCGCTCCCGAACCGTCCTCGGGCGGCGCGGTGATGTGGTGTGCATCCGCGCTCATCCCGATCCCGAGCACCTCCGCCAGGAGCGGAGCGCCACGGGACCGTGCGCTTTCCAGCGATTCCAGGACCAGGATCCCTGCTCCCTCGCCGTGTACGAATCCACTCCGGCGGCTGTCGAACGGCATGGAGGCGGACCGGGGAGACGGGTAATCGGTCGCCAGCGCGCGGGCCGCATGGTAGCCCGCGTAGGAGAGGTAGTTGATCGCCGCCTCAGCGCCCCCCGTGATCACCATCTCGGCGTCGCCACGGCGGATCGTGTGGTATGCGTCGCCGATTGCGTGGTTGCTGGTCGCGCATGCCGAGACGGTGGCGTAGTTCGGTCCGCGTGCGCCGGTCCGCATCGCCAGGTGGCCGGCCGCGAGGTTGGTGATGCTGGCGGGGATGAAGAAGGGGGATACTCGCCCCGCGCCGCGCTCCGCCGCGAGCTTCGCGGTGTCGAGGATGGTTCCGATCCCGCCGATCCCGGAGCCGACGATCACACCGGTTTCGTCGGGGTTCGGCACCTGCCCGAGGCCACCGAGCCCCGCTTCGCGCATCGCCTCGTGAGCGGCCACGAGGGCATACTGCATGAACAGGTCGATGCGTCGCGCTTCCTTGCGATCCACTACCCGATCGGGCGTGAAGTCCTTCACCTCCGCGGCGATGCAGACCGCTGCAGGAAGATCGATCGGATCGAAGCGAGTGAGCACGTCGGTGCCCGAGCGACCCGCGACGACGTTGCTCCAGCTCTCCGCACCGGTGTTCCCCAGCGCTGTCACCATCCCGACGCCGGTGACGACCACGCGATGATTCACTCCGCTCATCCGTTCTGTTTCAGGTGGGGTCGAGGGCGATTACGGGAGGGGACCGCAGGGTCGACGCAGGGCACGGATCCGCTCATTCCGCCCTGAGCAGACCCTGCCGGAGCGCGAAGCGCACCAGCTCGCTCCGGTGGTGAAGCCCCAGCTTCTCCATGATCCGGGAGCGATAGGTGTCCACCGTCTTCGGGGAGATGAACAGCTTCCTGCCGATTTCGGCGGAGCTGAAGCCTTCGGCGGTGTATCCGAGCACCTCCCGTTCCCGTTCGGTGAGCCTGCCGAGCGGGTCGTCCTCTCCTCGGTCGGTCTTTCCGCGGAAGCCCTGCAGCAGGAGCTTGGCCGCGTTGGGATAGAGGAAGACGTCGCCACGCGCCACCGTGTGGATCGCCTCGATCAACTCCTCGTCGGCGCTCCGCTTGTTCACGTAGCCGGAACCGCCCGCCTCCAGCACCGGGAGGAGGTGTTCCTCCTCGCCGTGCATGGTGAGCACCAGCACCCTGGTATTCTGTTGCAGTGCGCCGATCCGCCGGGTCGCCTCGAGGCCGCCGATGCCGGGCATGGAGAGGTCCATCACCACCACATGCGGCTGCAGACGCGCCGCGCACTCGATTCCCTCCTCTCCCGTTCCCGCTTCGCCCACCACCTCCAGACCCGCCTCCGCTTCCAGCAGCGCCCGGAGCCCCGCGCGCAGCACGGCGTGATCGTCCACGAGCAGGATCCGGATCAGCGGCTGGTCCATTCTTCGTCAGGAAAACGAGTTCGTCGGGGGAGTACCGTCGCTCCCCCCGCCAATTTCGAGAGTCGTCCGGGGCGGCGCAAGCGGAGCCCCGGGATCGCTATCCCGGCAGGCGAAAGCGGTTCGCGAGCTCCACCAGGGAGTCGGGAGAGAAGGGTTTCAGGAGACAGGGCTGACCGGTGAGCGCCGCCAACTGGTGCCCGCGCTCCTCGGAACCCCGGAGCAGCGTAAACACCACCCGCTCGGCCAGGTGGGGGCTTTCGATGCACATCAGGTTCCACACCCCCATGCCGTCGCGCTCGGGGTCGTCCAGGTCCACCAGCACCAGATGGGGGAGCGCGCCCTCCATGCGGCTGACGATCACATCGTCCGGATCGAACTCGGTGGTGAGCACCAGCACCTCTGCGCCGAGGCGACGCAGCAGCCGCATCTGCGCGCGGCGCTCCAGCGGATCGTGCTCGAGCAGAACCAGCCGCGTGCCCTGCAGCGACCCTGCCTCGGGGGCGGTGGTTCCATCTCCAGCTCCGGCTCCGGCCGCTGCTCCGCCCTCATTCCGAGGTACGGCGGCGGTGATCCGTGGTGTGACCAGCGGCACCCGGATCTCGAATGCCGCACCCACCAGTGTCACCGGATCGACGCAGGAGATCCGCCCCCGGAGCTGTCCGATCGACCAGGCCGCTGAGCTCAGCCCCAGCCCGTATCCCCCACCGGCTCCACGCCGCAGCGGCTCGAACAGCTCGGCGCGGCGGTCCGGCTCGATCCGCTGACCATCGTTCTCCACCCGCAGGACCAGCCAGTGCCCATCCTCGCTGACCTCGGATGTCAGGGTGATGACGATGGAGCTGTGAGCATGCCGCGCGGCGTTACCCAGAACGTTACGGAGGCTGCGGCTCCAGAAGGAACCGCGGCCCGCGACCCGCGCCTCCCCTTCCAGCCCCAGGTGCATCCGTACCGATACGCCTGCGAGTTCGCGTACCCAGTGTGCCAGCGTCTCCTCGGTGAGCCTGACCGGATCGAAGCCGGTTTCGCGGGCCACGCGCTGGCCGGCGAGCGTCTCCAGGAGGTCCCGCAGCATGGTGCCCATCTCCGACGTGAGTTCGAGCACCCGCTCGATCTCCGCCGCGGCGTGGCGCCCGGCCTCCTGCTCTCCGCGCGCGAGCAGTGCCCAACCCTGCAGAACGGTGATGTCGTTCGCGAGGTCGTGCAGCAGCTCTCCGCTGATCCGTCCCAGAGCCGCGAGCTCTTCCTGTGCGGCGGGAGCGCTCTCCCTTCCCTGAGAGTTCATCGGATGTCCGGAGCGAGCCGGAAGGTGGACGTCATGGTACGGGGGCCGGACGAAGACATCCAGGGGGATGCGAAGGACGCGCGCCGCGCGGCGCGAAAGAATCCGGGGGCCCGCTGTTCTGAGCGGGCCCCCGGCCGGTCGGTCGTGAGGGGAGATGCCGATCAGCCCTGCTCGGCATGTTGCATCGCCAGCCCCTCGTGCGGCGTACCCACGAGCCCCGACAGCAGGAAGTCGATGACGTCCGCGGCGGAGTACCGGGTGCGGCCCGCTGCGAAACGCGAGATCTGCCTGAGGTCGTCACCGCTGGTGAGCAGCGGCTTCTCCACCTCGCCACCGTCGCGGACCTGGCCGAAGCCGATGTCCGCCATCAGCGCGTTGCACAGGCACTTGCGGCCGATGGTCTCTCCGAGCTCGCCACCCTTCTTGACGTACGTGTCCACCGGCTCGGCGGGGCAGCGGTAGCCCGAGGCGACCACCCTCCATCCGGTAGGCCGTCCGAAGGTAACCGAGGTCGCAGACCCGCTCGCGCGCCTGGTAAACCGGTTCGCTGGAGATGGTTCCATCGAGCTGTACCACCTTGAACGGGAAGCCCGTCGGCGAGGCGCGGAAGTCGGTGAGCACGTCCACCGGCTGATCGTTGCTCTGCTCGAGCACGCGCCGGCGATGCTCCGGCGAGATGCCGGATTCGTCGCAGTAGGCGAACAGCGTCCCGACCTGCACGCCGGTGCCCCCGGCCTCCAGCACCTCGTGCAGCTTCTCCGGCCGACCGGTGCCGCCCGCGGCCCAGAAGGGAAGCCCGAGCTCCCGGATCTTGTCCAGGTCCACCACGTCGCGCTCGCCGTAGATGGGCTCGCCGCGCTCGTTCAGCTGCAGGTCGCCGCGCGGCGGTGCGTTGTGCCCGCCAGCCGTCGGACCCTCGATGATGAAGCCGTCCACACGCCCGTTGGCCTTCCGCGCCAGCATGGTCGCAAGGCTGTTGGAGGCGATGATCGGCAGGAAGAAGGGCCGCTTCAGGGGAGCAGGCACACCCTCCGGCCAGTGCTCGGATGGATCGAAGGTCAGGTACTCGGCCTCGTCGCGCCCGAGCCCGTCCACGTCCAGCCGGATGGAGGCCGGACGGTGCTCGGCGAGCCGGTCGAGCGCGCCGGGGATCTCCTTGGGGATGCCGGCACCCATCAGTACGTAGTCCACGCCGGCCAGCATCGCGCCGTAGAGCGAGCCGAGGTTGGGCATCTGCACCTTGGTGAGGAGGTTGATCCCCACCACGCCGTCGTGCCCCTCCTTGGCGAGGAAGACCTCGCAGAAGTTGGCGGCGATGGTCAGCTGGTGGCGAACACGACTCACCACCTGCTTGTACATCGGCACCGGCTTGTACGGAGTGCCCGGTGTGCGTCCCTCCGGCAGGAAGTACCTCTTGAGGATGTCGGCAGCCACCTCGGGGAGCGGGAAGTGCTCCATGGCACGCCGCAGGTGCCCGCCCTCGTCGCCATCCTGAAGGCGGCGCACGAAGAGGGAATCGAGCGCCGTGCCCGAAACCACGCCGAGCTGCCCTCGCATGGAGACGGCACGGGCGAGGACCCAATCGGATACGCCCACCCCCATTCCGCCCTGGATGATCGTAGGGTGCGCGAAGCTACTCGACATGCGCCTTCCTGTCTCGCGAGTGATGTCAGGTTCGGAGCAGCAATTATAGCGGCCACTCCGGCTCACCGGCAAACCGGGCGAGGATCATCTACCGTGCGATGCAAACCGCGCGCCCGGCCGGAAGCATGTAACACTGCGTTTGCGCTGTCGGTTAGCCCGCCCCCGCGCCGGAGTTGCACGCGATGCGGGAGCCGAGCTATCTTCGCAGGCGGGAAATCATGAAAATCACCGGATCCCGGTTCGCCATTCCTGGAAGGGCTCTACCCCGTATGAAGCCACATCGGTCCGCCTCGCCGGTTCCACCGGCGACCCTGGAGGGGTGGTACGTCTCGCACCAGGCGCTGCATCTCCAGTGGAGCGAGCTGCGGAAGCTGGACGAGTCTGCGCGTGAGCGGCTCGTGGCGGAGGCGCGTGAACTGCTGGAGGGGTGGGCGAACCCGGCGGGTGGGGGATGGAGCGCGGCCTTCCACCTGGTGGGCGGCGGGGCGTGACCTGCTGCTGCTGCACTTCCGGAACAGTCTGGAGGCGCTGGCGGAGACCTCGCTGCAGTGGAAACGGTCGCAGCTCGCCGCGCTCACCCGGTCGGAGTACCACTTCCTCTCGGTGACCGAGGCCGGACTCTACCACGCCACTGCCCGGGCCGCCGCGGCACACCCGCCGGGGAGTGAGCCGTTCGCGGCCGCGATCGCCGAGGCGGCCGCAGAGGAGGCGGCGAGTCCGCACGTGAAGACCCGGCTCTTCCCCGTCGTGCCGGAGGGGATGAAGTACGTGAGCTTCTATCCGATGACCAAGCGGCGGGCGGCCGGCGACAACTGGTACGCGCTCCCCATCGAGGAGCGGAATCGCCTGATGCGCGAGCACGGCCTCACCGGTCGCCGCTACGGCGGCCGCGTCTTCCAGGTGATCTCCGGCTCCGTCGGCTTCGACGACTGGGAGTGGGGGGTGACGCTCTTCACGCGCGACCCGCTCGAGTTCAAGCGGATCGTCACCGAAATGCGCTACGACGAGGCGAGCGCCCGCTACGGTGAGTTCGGCCGGTTCTTCACCGGGTTGCGAATGGAATCGGCCGACTGGGCCCGGCTCCTCAGCCCCGCGTGAGCGTTCGCGCCAAGCCCCTCGAGCGGCCCTTCGCGATGATCGGCCGCGGCGCCGTGTCGATCTTTGCCAGCATGGGGCGCTTCGGCGCCTTCCTGGCCGAGGGCGGCCGCGCCGTCCCGGACGTGCGCACCTGGCTCCCGCTGCTAGCCGGCCAGATGCGGCGGCTCGGTGTCGATTCGCTCCCCATCGCGCTCTTCCTGGCCTCATTCACCGGCATCGTTCTGGCGCTCCAGGCGTCGTACACCTTCACCGGCGCCATCCCGCTGTACTTCGTGGGCGTGCTCGTCGGAAAGACGATGATCCTGGAGCTGGGACCGGTGCTCACCGGCCTCGCCCTGGCGGGCCGCGTGGGCGCCAACATCGCGGCGCAGCTGGGTACCATGCGCGTCTCCGAGCAGATCGACGCGCTGGAGACCCTGGCCTACAACCCGGTGTCCTACCTGGTCGTGCCGCGCGTGCTGGCGGGGACCATCATGTTCCCGATCATCGTGATCTTCGCCAACGCGATCGGCATCATTTCCGGGTGGATCACGGCGATCAACCTGCTGGACATGTCGTCGCAGGAGTTCGTCCGCGGGCTGCGCCTCTTCTACGAGCCGTTCGACCTCACCTACTCGCTGATCAAGACGACGTCGTTCGGCTTCCTGGTCACCGTGGTCGGGTGCTACCAGGGGTTCAACACGGAGGGCGGCGCCGAGGGCGTGGGGATCGCGACGACGCGGGCGGTGGTGATCTCCAGCATGCTCATCCTCCTCTTCGACGCCTTCTGGGCCGTGGTGCTCCTGCAATGATCGAGCTCCGCGACGTGCACAAGGCGTTCGGCACCAAGCAGGTTCTCCGCGGCTTCTCGCTGCGCGTGGAGGATGGTGGCACGGTGTCGCTGGTGGGTTTCTCCGGCGCCGGCAAGTCGGTGACCCTGAAGCACATCGCGGGGCTGCTCGCGCCGGACCGCGGCTCCGTCCAGGTGGATGGCAAGGAGGTGCCGCAGCTCCGGCGCGATCAGCTGTACGAGCACGCGCCGGCAGATCGGCTACGTGTTCCAGTTCGCCGCGCTGTTCGATTCGATGACCATCGCCGAGAACGTGGCGATGGGGCTGGTGAAGCACGGCGGGTATACGGCGGATCGAGATCCGCGCGCGCGTGGCGGAGTCGCTCGACCTGGTGGAGCTGGAGGGGTTCGAGAGCCGGCTGCCTGCGGAGCTCTCCGGCGGTCAGAAGAAGCGTGCGGGGCTGGCGCGGGCGATCGCCTTCCGGCCCAAGTACCTGCTCTACGACGAGCCGACCAGCGGGCTGGACCCGGTCACCACCACGGTGATCGACCGGCTGATCATCAAGATGAAGGAGGAGCTGGGTGTGACCAGCCTGGTGATCACCCACGACATGGGGAGCGCGTACCGGGTCAGCGACCGCATCGCCATGCTCTACGAGGGCGAGGTGCTCGAGGAGGGAACGCCGGACGAGATCCGGGCCACGGACAACCCGATCGTGAAGGGATTCGTGGAGGGCAAGCCGGAGCTGGTGGAATCGGCCACGCGCGAGTGGGGAGCGAAGCATATGAGACCGAACCCGGCCAACAAGAGGGTGGCATGAGGATGAAAAACGAGGTTACCGTCGGGATCGTTGTGGTTCTGGCGATCATCCTCCTGGTCGGCAGCGCCTTCTGGCTCAGCGGCAGGCGCTGGGGCGACGAGCAGATCACGATCACCTCCATCTTCGTGGAGGTGGGGGAGCTGCGGGAGGGCAACCCGGTGAAATACCGGGGCGTGCAGGTCGGGCGGGTGACGCGCATCTCGCTCTCCACGCGTGGCGAGGGCGTGCTGGTGCCAGATGAACGTTTCCTCCGGACATCACGCTCCCGCCGGAGCCCGCCGTGCTGCTCGCACCGGCGTCGCTGTTCGGGGACTGGCAGGCGTCCATCGTTTCGCAGAGCGCGTATCCGGAGCTGGAGTTCATCACCACCCGAGCGCCGCGACATCCTGCCGGGCAGCTCGCTCCCGGACATCACCCAGCTGACGGCGGTCGGCGCGCGTATCGCCGGCGACATCGAGACGCTGGCGGGTCGCGTGGAGCTCGCGTTCACGGAGGAAACGGCGCTGAAGATCCGGGAGACGATCGACAACGTGCAGACGATGAGCGAGCAGCTCACCGGCTTCGTCGATCAGCAGACCCGCACCTACGCCGCGCGTCGGCGACAACGTGCTCGCGGCCACTCAGAACGTGCAGCAGACGCGCGCAGCGCGTGGAGCGGGTGGTGGGCGAGGTGGAGGGCGCGTTCCAGGAGGGCGGGGAGATCCGGCTGATCCTGGCCAACGCGCGGCAGGCGAGCGAGAACCTGCAGCAGCTGAGCACCCAGCTGCAGGGTGCCACCGAGGGGATCCCGGCGCTGGTCGCCCGCGTGGACACGACGCTGGCCACCATCAGCACCGTGGCCACCGGGATCAGCGGGATGCGTGAACACGCTGGAGCCGCAGATCCAGGAGGTCGGTCCCACGATCGTGGAGGCGCGCGCGGCGCTGGCCACCCTGCGTCGCGCCGCCGAGCGCATCGAGCAGGGCGAGGGCACGCTCGGCCGTCTGATGGAGGACCCCGCGCTGTACGAGGAGACCCAGGCGGCCATCGCCACCCTGCGCCGCGTGCTCGCCGACCTGCAGGCCAACCCGGCGAGGTACATCGGAGAGGTGAGAATCTTCTGAGTGGGGGAGCACGCGCCGCATTGCGATTACGGATTACGGATTACGGATTACGGATTACGGATTACGGATTACGGATTACGGATTACGGATTACGGATTACGTATGGTGCCGGAACCGCAGCGGAATCGGGTTTGCATGACCCGGGCGGGGCTCGCGAAACATCGCGAGCCACGGGTCGTTCGTGATACGTGAGCCGTGATTCGTAATTCATCATCGATGCTGCCGTGGCGCTGATCGTCCAGAAGTACGGAGGCACCTCGGTCGGGAACGCCGGAGCGGATCCGTGCGGTGGCGGCGCGGGTGGCGCGGGCGCAGCGGCGCGGTGACCGGCTGGTGGTGGTGGTCTCGGCGATGGGCGACACCACGGACGATCTGATCACGCTGGCGGGCGAGGTCACGGGTCACGCCCGGGCTGCCAGCGGCACCCGCCGGGAGATGGACATGCTGCTGAGCGCCGGAGAGAGGATCTCGATGGCGCTGCTCGCGATGGCCATCCGCGAGCTCGGGCTGGAGGCGGTGTCGATGACCGGCAGCCAGGCGGCGATCATCACCGACGAGTCGCACACCGCCGCGCGCATCACGGAGGTGCGGGCCGACCGCGTCCGCGAGGCGATCGGCGCGCGAGCAGGTGGTGATCGTGGCCGGGTTTCCAGGGCGTGAGCCGCCAGCGGGAAGTGACCACGCTGGGCCGGGGCGGGTCGGACACCTCGGCGGTGGCGCTGGCGGTGGCGCTGCGGGCGGACCGCTGCGAGATCTACACCGACGTGCCGGGGATCTTCACCGCGGACCCGCGCCGCGTGCCGGACGCGCGCGTGATCCCGGAGATCTCGTACGAGGAGATGCTGGAGATGGCATCCGCGGGGGCACAGGTGATGCACGCCGCGGGCGATCGAGATCGCGGCGCGCTTCGGAATCGATCTCCGCGTCGGCTCCGTCGTTCGAGGAGGAGGGGAGCGAGACACAAGGGACCCTGATCACCCGCACGCCACGAAGGATGGAAGAGCTCGTTCTGACCGGCCTCGCCTCGCAGAAGGGGCAGGCGAAGCTGATCATGCGCGCCTGGCGCCGGGGATGCGCACGGTCACCGCCGTGCTCGTCGCCCTGGCGGAGGCGGGCGTCAGCGTGGACATGATCACCGAGGTGGAGGAGCGCGACGGGCGAGGGGCAGCTGCAGGTGACCGTCTCCGAGAGCCAGCTGGAGGATGCGGTCGCGCATCTGCGAGTCGGTGATCCGCGGGCTCGGCGGCTCCAGCGTGGAAGTGCAGTCCGGCCTCACGCGCATCGCGCTGGTGGGAAGCGGGATGCACGAGCGCCCCGGCGTGTACGCGCGGGCATTCCGCGCGCTGCTGGACGAGGAGATCGACGTCTTCGCCGTCTCCACCTCCGGGAATCTCCATCACCCTGCTGGTGCAGGAGGACCGGGAGGACCGAGGCGCTGCGGGCGCTGCACCGCTGCTTCGAGCTGGAGCTCGTGGATCGGCACTCGCCGACCGTCGGTGCGCCGGCGAGTGGCGGGTGAGGGGCGCGGGATGCACGTAGCCGTTCTGGGCGCCACGGGCGCGGTGGGCAGGACCATGCTGCAGGTCCTCGACGAGCGGGCGTTCCCCGTCGGGCGAGCTGACCCTGCTGGCGTCGGAGCGGAGTGCCGGATCCCGTGTATCGCTGGGGCGGTCGTGAAATCCTCGTCCGTGCCCCCGAGCCGGGCATCTTCCGCGGAGTGGACGTGGCGATCTTCTCCGCCGGCGCCGGGCGCTCGCGCGAGTGGGCGCCGCGCGCCGCCGACGAGGGCGCCGTGGTCATCGACAACTCCTCCGCATGGAGGATGGATCCCGGCGTTCCCGCTGGTGGTGCCCGAGGTGAACCCCGGGAGCATCGTGGATCGCGCCCGCGGGGATCATCGCCAATCCCAACTGCTCCACCATCCAGATGGTCGTCGCTCTCCGACCCCTTCAGGTGGCCGCCGGTCTGCGCCGGGTGGTGCTGACCACCTTTCAGTCGGTGAGCGGCGCAGGGGCGAGTGGACTCTCCGCGCTGAGAGGGGAGCGGAACGGTGAGCCCGGCACGGAGTCGCCATTCACCCGCGCCATCGATGGAAACGTCGTTCCGCAGATCGGCGCGTTCGACGTGGAGGGCTGGTCGGAGGAGGAGCGGAAGATGATCCACGAGCCGCGGAAGATCCTCGGTGCTCCGGAGCTTCGCGTGAGCCCCACCTGTGTTCGTGTTCCGGTGGAGGTCGGCCACGCCGTGCAGATGACGGTGGAGCTGGAGCGGGCGATGTCGCTCGACGAGGCGCGTGCCGTGCTCGCATCGGCTCCCGGCGTGCAGCTCTCGGATCGAGCGGACGCGTTCCCGACCCCGCGCGATGTCGCCGGCCGCGACGATGTGTTCGTCGGCCGTCTTCGTCAGGACCCCGAGGCCGGCGACGTGCTCCACCTCTGGGTGGTGGCGGACAACCTCCGCAAGGGAGCGGCGACCAATGCCGTCCAGATCGCGGAGCTGCTGCGCGATGAGTGAGTCCGCCCGTCGGCGTGCACGCCGCACCCCTCGCGCGCGTGTGGAGACCAGCGCGGGCGGGGTGATCTACCGCTGGCGCGGTGAGACGCCGGACATCCTGCTGATCCGCGACGCCTATCAGCACTGGGGCTTTCCCAAGGGACACCTGGAGCAGGGCGAGACGCCGGACGCCGCCGCGCTCCGCGAGGTCGAGGAGGAAACGGGGCTCGGACACCTCGTCCTCGGGCCGCGTTTGCAGACCATCGACTGGTTCTTTCGGGCGCGTGGGCGGCTGATCCACAAATTCTGCCACTTCTACCTGATCGAATCGCCGTCGGGCGAGACGAGCCCCCAGGCGGAGGAGGGGATCACAGCCTGCTCCTGGCTGCCGCTCCCCGATGCGCTGGAGCAGATCTCCTACGACAATGCGCGCGAGGTGCTCCGCAACGCCGCGGTGGTGCTCGGGCGGGGAAGCGTGCGTGGAGCCGGCGACCTGCGGGAATGAGTTACGGGGCACCCGCCGATCGGCCGGTGCCCCGTTCGTCGCCTGGCAGCCGCGTTCTAGCGGTCGATCTCGACACGCTCCGCGGCGCTCCGGCCACGACGGCCGAGCCAGATTCCCAGTGGCAGTGCGACGGCGGCCGCTCCGAGCCCCTTCGCGGCGGTGAGGCCGAGGACGTTCTTCCTGCGGCGGGGTCGAACCCGGTCGATGGCCCAGTCGGTCGCCCGCGAAAGGTTCCTGCCCTGACTCTTCGCGAAGCTGCGGGTCACGCGGGTTGCTGCGGCCACTCCTGCGGTCTTCATCAGAGTCTTCCTGAATCCCATAACTTCCTCCCGGGTCGATTGTTGACGATGCGGACGCGCTTCCTGGTCCTCCGTGCACGAAGCGTGCAAGCAGGTGACGCCCCGACGAGTTCGTGCAGGAACCGGTGATGGGCGGCCCGGGAGAGGGGCTGCTGCTCCTTCTCGCGTTTCTGGGAGGCATCGCGCTTCTCTATCGCTCGCTCGGTGGGCTCTTCCGGCTTGCCCTTCGTGCCTCACAGGAGACCGCGGCCCGGGGGCTGGCCGAGGTGAGTGCCCGCCGCGGTGACATCACCGCCATGGCGGAGCGGCAACGGGCCGCCGACGCGGCACGTCGGGACCGACGCGCCCACATGGCCGTCACCCTTCTCTG
Source organism: uncultured Gemmatimonadales bacterium (assembly GCA_963793235.1). Taxonomy (GTDB): domain Bacteria; phylum Gemmatimonadota; class Gemmatimonadetes; order Longimicrobiales; family Longimicrobiaceae; genus CAWBZF01. Next base: position 1,522,083 of record CAWBZF010000002.1, on the reverse strand, counting down.
GATCCTCTGGTTCGCAGTTCCCCTGATGCTCGGCTCCCCCCGGATCCCCTTCGCGATCGCATCCCTCCTCTGGCTGCTCCCCACCCCGCGCCGCAACCCCCCGCCCACCTGACCCCTCCCCTCCCTGCCGCCAACGAACCACGAACAACGAACAACGAACAACGAACATCGAACATCGAACATCGAACATCGAACATCGAACATCGAACATCGAACATCGCCCACAGGGTATGCCTTGTGCATGCCGCCGAGGTGATCGACGACGACGAATCGAACACCCTGTGGAGGCGGAACATGGAAGAGCGTAACCCGAAGATCGGGCCCACCCCGGACGAGGACGTCCCGCAGCAGGAGTACCCCGGGGTGGAGAAGGAGATGAAGCCGCAGGCGGACCACGGTGAGGAGAGTTATCGCGGCTCCGGACGCCTGCACGGCCTGGTCGCACTCGTGACCGGCGGCGACAGTGGCATCGGTCGCGCGGTGGCGATCGCCTTCGCCCGTGAGGGTGCGGACGTCGCCTTCTGCTACCTCGACCAGAAGGAGGACGAAGACGCCGCAGAGACGCGGAGGTGGGTGGAGGAGGCGGGGCGACGCTGTATGGCGGAGCGTGTGGACGTGCGCGAGCGGAAGGCGTGCTTCGATTTCGTCGAACGAGTGCGTGACCAACTCGGCGGCGTGGACATCCTGGTCAACAATGCCGCCTACCAGATGTCGTGCGAATCGCTGACCGACATCACCGAGGAGCAGATCGAGCGGACGTTCAGGACCAACATCTTCGGCTACATCTTCATGGCCCAGGCGGTGCTCCCGCACATGAAGGCGGGTTCCGCGATCATCAACACGGGGTCGGTGACCGGCCTCGAGGGCCATCCCGTGCTGATCGACTATGCCGCCACCAAGGGAGCCATCCACATGTTCACCAAGTCGCTCGCGACGAGCGTGGCGGACGATGGGATCCGGGTGAACTGCGTGGCACCGGGGCCGGTCTGGACGCCGCTGATCCCGAGCACCTTTCCGCGCGAGCAGATCACCGACTTCGGGGAGGATTCCGTCTGGGGCCGACCCGCGCAGCCGGCGGAGATCGCGCCGGCCTTCGTGTTCCTCGCCTCCGCGGAGTCGCGCTACTTCACCGGCGAGGTGCTGGCGCCCACCGGCAAGGCGACCTCGCGCTGATGGCGCGGATCGGGTACCACTGCTCGCACGAGCAGTACGCGCCGGACCGCCTGCTGGAGCTGGTGCGGCTCGCCGAGAGCGCGGGCTTCCAGGCGGCGATGTGTTCGGATCATCTGCAACCGTGGACGCCTGGCCAGGGGGAGAGCGGCTTCGCCTGGAGCTGGCTCGGAGCCGCGCTGCAGGCGACCTCGCTCTCCTTCGGCGTGGTCACGGTGCCCGGCGGGTGGCGGTATCATCCGGTGATCCTCGCGCAGGCCGCCGCCACTCTCGCCCGGATGTTCCCGGCTCGTTTCTGGGTTGCGCCGGGGAGCGGTGAGGCGCTCAACGAGAAGGTGGTCGGAGCGCACTGGCCGGAGAAGGCGGAGCGGAACGCGCGGCTGCTGGAGGGCGTCGAGATCATGCGCGCGCTCTGGTGCGGCGAGACGGTGAGCCGCCGCGGGCTGATCCGGGTGGAGGAGGCACGGTTGTACAGCCTGCCGGCGGAGCCGCCGCGGGTGCTCGGTGCCGCGCTGACTCCGGACACGGCACGCTGGATGGGTGGCTGGGCGGACGGCCTGGTCACCGTCGCGGCCGAACGCGAGCGCATGCGCGAGGTGGTCGAGGCATTCCGCGAGGGCGGTGGAGAGGGGAAGCCACTCTTCCTGCAGGCGCAGCTCGCCTTCGCCAGGACGGACGACGAGGCCCTCGAGGGTGCCTGGGAACAGTGGCGGGCGGTGCTCTTCCCGAGCCCGGTGCTGGCCACCCTGACCACGCCGGAACAGTTCGAGGCCGCGGGCGAGCCCGTGTCGCGCGAGTTCGTTCGGGAGCAGGTGCGGGTCTCGGCCGACGCGGAGCGGCACCTGGACTGGCTGCGCGAGGACCTGGAGCTGGGCTTCGACGAGATCTACCTGCACAATCTGCATCGCGACGACCAGGAGCGCTTCATCGAGGTCTTCGGAGAGCGGGTGGTTCCGGAGCTCGGCAGATCCTGATCACCATGCCTTCACCCGCCACCGCGGCGGGTGTTCACCTCTGACTCAGCCATCGTGAACTCTCCAGACAGACGGTACAAGCCGATCGAGGATTACGCCGCCATCGGAAACCTGAGGACCGTTGCGCTGGTCGGTCGGGATGCCGCGATCGACTGGTGCTGTTTTCCCGACATGGACAGCCCCAGCGTATTCGCCGCCATCCTGGATGCCGGACGGGGTGGCACCTTCCGGATACGACCGGTGGGAGCGGGCATGGGAGAGCAGTCCTACGTGAACGACACCAACGTGGTGGTGACGCGGTTCCGCGCCGATGAGGGCGAGCTGACCGTCACGGATTTCTTCCCCCTCAGCGGGCAGATCCACGGTCGTGGCGATTCCGTCGCGCCGCCCGAGATCCACCGCCTGCTGCACTGCGAGGGCGGGCGGGTGGAGGTGGAGGTGGAGTGGTCGCCGCGCTTCGACTACGCGAGGGCTCGCCCGGAGCTGCATGAGGCGGACGGCGGTGGCTGGATCGCCGAGGCCGCTGACGATCAGCGGCTGGCGCTGGGCGGACTCGACGGCGCCAGTACGGAGATCGCGGCCGACGACGGTGGTCCGGTGCTGCGTGCCAGCTTCACCATGCACGGCGGTGAATCCCGCGTCTTGGTGACACGCTGGAGGAGTTCGGACGTCGGCTGCTCGGTGGCGGAGACGAATCGCCTGCTGGAAGCCACCTCCGGAACCTGGAGGGACTGGCTGCACAACTCCGGTCGCACCCACGATCGGGGATGGGCGGGCACCTGGGAGCGGCACCTGGTCCGCTCCGAGCTGGCGCTGAAGCTGGTTACGCATGCGGACACCGGGGCCATCGCCGCCGCACCCACGACGTCGCTACCGGAGACGATCGGTGGCGTCCGCAACTGGGACTACCGTTATACCTGGATCCGCGACGCCTCATTGACCGCGCAGGCGCTGATTTCGCTGGAGCACAATGAGGAGGGCACCGAATTCCTCCTCTGGTCCGAGCGTGCGGCGGCCGAGAGCGGGGAGGACCGGGTGCAGATCATGTACGGGCTGCACGGCGAATCGGATCTGGAGGAGGAGGAGCTCGTGCACCTGGAAGGGTACCGCGGTTCAGCCCCGGTGCGGATCGGCAACGGTGCGGCCAAGCAGCTTCAGCTCGATGTCTACGGCGAGCTCCTCGACTCCGCCTACGAGCTGCTGCGTCGCGGTATCGCCATGGAACCTCACATGATGAGCTTCCTGAGCCGGCTCGCGGATCGCGCTGCCGACGGCTGGGAACGCGCGGACTTCGGCATCTGGGAGGTGCGCAGCGAGCCACGCCACTTCACCTATTCCAAGCTGATGTCTTGGGTGGCGCTGGATCGCGCCGTCCATCTGGCGGAGCGGTTCGGGCTGGAAGGCGACGCCGGTCGCTGGCGAAAGGAGCGGGACCGGATCCGCTCCTCGGTGCTCGAGAACGGCTACGACCCGTCGGTCGGTAGCTTCGTTCAGTCGTACGGCTCCACGGAGCTGGATGCTTCGAGCCTGCACGTGCCGCTGTACGAGATGCTCCCCTTCGACGACCCCCGGGTTCAGAGCACCATCGACCGCACCATGGAGGGGCTGATGGAGTCGGGGATGCTCTACCGCTACAGGAGCGACGACGGCCTTCCGGGGAAGGAGGGGACGTTCGGACTGTGTACCTTCTGGTTGGTGGACTGCCTGGCTCTCTCCAACCGGCTGGACGAGGCGTGGAGCGTCTTCGAGGGGATGGCGCAGCGGGCGAATCACGTCGGACTGCTGCCCGAGCAGATCGACGCGGAGACCGGGGAGTTCCTCGGAAATTTCCCGCAGGCCTTCAGCCACATCGGTCTCATAAACAGCCTGCTCTACCTCGGTTACGCCGAGGGCCGCGATATCCCCGACCCCAGTCCCGTGGGAACCCCCGATCATCGCCGCGAGATCGGGCACCCGGTGAAGAGCTCCTGAACGAGGAAGCTCCCGCGCTCCGACCTGCGGACGCGGGAGCTTCGCCGATTCGTGGCGATCAGCTCCCGCGTGTGATCACACCGCAGGCGATCCGGTCACCGGAGTTCCCCGACGGATCCGTCCGGTAATCGTCCGGCTGCGCATGGATCACCAGGGAGGTGCCGTCCGCATCGAAGAGCGAGTTCGGCCCATCGGCCAGGGTCAGGTTCTCGGCGGTGAACTCCTGCTGCGCCGTCCCATCGCTCCCGACGTTCACGTTGCGCAGGTCACCCGCGTGCGGGCCGGCGGGGTTCTCGAACCCGTGCTGGCGACCCTGTGGCGCGAAGTGGGGACCCGCGGACTCGAAGGTCGGAGCGTCGCACCGGCCCACCTGATGGACGTGGAAGCCCTTCTCGCCGGGAGGCAGGCCGCGCACGCTGAGTGCGATCTGGACCCCCTCTCCCGTCTCTCGCAGAACCGCGGTTCCCACGGTGTCGCCCTGTGCGTTCAGCAGAGCGGTGCGGGCGTCCGCAGCCGTGCCGACGCCGACCGCTACCTGCTGCTGCCCACCGATGGCCGTGTCCGCAGGGATGGTGTCGCCGGCAACGCGGGGCTCGTCTCCGTTGCAGCCGGCGAGAGCGAACGTCATCATCAGAACCAGCGGTCTTCCTCTCATGGGTCTCCTCTGGGCGGGTTGGGTGCAGCACGGGCACCCTGCTCGGACGCACCGGCGGTGCGCCACGTCTGCCACCGCGGCGTTCCTGCAAGCTCCGTGCAGATGATGCCGCAGCCGGAAAGAACTCCGGTCATTTCTCCGGCTCCACGCCCAGCCGCGAGAGGACGGCGCGGGTCAGCGACTGTCTCGATTCGCCGTAGCCGGCCCAGGGATCGGACGGAAGCGATTCAAGCCGTTCCGGCACGGTGCGCACGGTCCAGGTGGCCGGATCCAGCCCGCCGTCCAACTCCTCCCAGGCGAGCGGAATGGAAACGGGTGCGCCCGCGCGGGCCCGGGTAGAGTAGGAGGCGATGGCGGTGGCGCCCGGCGCATTGCGGAGGTGATCGATGAAGATCCTGCCGGATCGCTCCGCCTTGGACGCCGTGATCAGGTAGCGGTCGGGGCTGCGATCCGCGATCTGTTCGGCGATCGCGCGGGCGGCCGCGCGGAGCTGTGCCCAGCTGTTCCGGCGGACCAGCGGCGCCACCACGTGCAGCCCCTTGCCGCCCGTGGTCTTCACGAAGCTGGTGAGGCCGAGTTCCTCGAGCGCCGTCCGCATCTCCAGAGCGGCGTCGATCACCGCGCGGAACGGAAGCTCGGGCGCGGGATCGAGATCCATCACCAGCCGGTCCGGCCGGTCGAGCCGGTCACGCCGTGCCCCCCAGGTGTGGAGCTCCAGCACCCCCAGCTGGACCAGTGAGAGGAGCCCGCGAATGGAATCCACCGCCAGGTGCTCCGTCTCACCATCTTCCCCTGCGACCGTCACCGCGACACGGCGTACCGAAGGGTCGATCGCAACACTCGCGCGCCGCTGAATGAAGCACTCGCTCTCATTGCCGGCGGGGCAGCGGAGGAGCGTGAGCGGCCGATCCCGCAGCTCGGGCACGACCCATCGTTGGATGCGGAGATAGAACTCGGCGAGATCCCGCTTGGTGATCCCCTGGCCGGCGTAGAGCACGCGTTCCGGGCTGGTGAGACGCACCCCTCCCACCCGGATCTCGTCGCGCGCCACCGGTCAGCCCTCCCCCTGCCGCCCGAGAGCGACCACGATGCCGTACTCCTCCGGGGTGACCGGCTGCACGGATAGACGGCTCCTGTTGTTGAGAGGCATCTGCTCCAGGCCAGGGGTCCGGGCGAGTTCGGAGAGCGGTACCAGGCGAGGAAAGCGCTCCGCGAACTCGATGTCCACCATGAACCAGCGGGGATCTTCCGGGCTGGCTCTGGGGTCGAAGTAGTCACTGGCCGGGTCGAGGGCCGTCGGGTCGGGATATCCCTCGCGTGAGACGCGGGCCAGCCCGGCGACACCCGGTGGGCTCGCATTGCTGTGATGGAAGAGCACGGCGTCCCCCACCCGCATCTCATCTCTCATGAAGTTGCGCGCCTGGTAGTTGCGAACGCCGTCCCAGCTGGTGACGTGGTTGCGCTCCAGATCCTCGATGGAATAGCTTCCGGGCTCGCTCTTCATCAGCCAGTGACGCATCTCTCCCCCTGTTGGTGTCGACGGGATCGGCGGTTCGCGATGGGAGAATGTCCCACCGTCATCCGGGGCACAAGGCGGGCCGCGACGTCCCGGCGCATCCGGTGCGGCTACGACCGGCCGGTATGGTGTAGTTCGTGCAGCTCTTTTGCCACTTTCCGTCGGTTTTCTTCCGGCAGGTCAGATCACCCGGTGCCTCCGCGGCGAGGCGGATTTCGTGAATCGTAGAGCGATCGACCGAGGCTGGCTGCTGCGCTCCCTGGTGAGACGTGAATGGCTCGCACCCCTGGTGGTGCTCGCCCTCGTCCTCCTGTTGCTGGTGCGGCTCGACCACCAGCAGAACCGCGAAATCGAGTCGGAGCGGCGGGAGGCCGCCGCCCTGGCGGAACGGCGTGCGGCTCGCCTCGCGGACCTGCTCGGGAACACCGTTTCGGTGAGGATCGGCTCGCTGAAGAGCGCGCAGCTCCAGCTGACGCGCGTCAACGACCCGCTTTCCGAGCGCACCTTCTTCGCGGTTCTCGACAGCATCACGCGCGACCTCCCGGGTCTCACCGCGATGTCCCTGGTGCAGGCCGACGGCAGCATACAGCAGGGGAGCGGTGCGATAATCGGCCGGGCGGGGCTCGACCTGGAAGCGGACAGTGTCGTCCGCAATCCGTACCTGCGTTCCATCACGAGCATGCGGACCACCGCGACCGGTGTGGTGGAGCGGCCGAGTGGGAGACGTGTGATCATCTTCGATCCGGTGGTGAGCAGCGACAGCCTCCGGGTGCTGGCGGTGATCGTCGGGGAGCTGGACCCCTCCGGCGTGCTGAGAGCGGCGGTCACGAGCAATCCGGACGACCCGAGCACGGCGGGGCTGTACGCGCTGTTCGGACCCAACGGTGTGCAGATCACCAACGTGGCGCTTCCCGCCGGGTGGCCCTTCGTGCCCGCACCGGTGCAGGTGGCGGACACCGAGTGGGAGGTCCGCTTCGCCTACGAGCCCCTCGAGACCCGCGGGGTCAACACCACCCGGGTCGCGCTGTGGTTCACCGGGATCAGCCTGGGGCTGGCCCTCGCCGCCTTCCTCTTCTTCCTGCTCCGCTCGCTGGACCGGCAGCAGAAGGAGATCGAGAGGCGGGAGTCGGCGGAGCGGGATGCACGCGAACTGGCTTCGCAGCTGGCGCAGCGTGCCGCCGATCTGCAGCGGGCGGAGGCGGTGGCGCGGGGGCGGGAGGAGGAGGCGCGGGAACTGGCGGCCCAGCTCTCCGCGGCGCAGAAGGCGGCGCAGCGCCTCTCCACCTCCCTCGACCCCGAGGACGTGGTGGAGCTCTTCCTCGGCGGGGTCGCGGAGATCCTGGAGGCCGACGTGGCCACGCTCTACACCTTCGACGAGGAAGGCGAAGTGCTGATCGGGCGCAAGCGTCTGGTCTTCCGCGACCTCGGACCGGTGACGGAGCGGCTCACCCAGGAGGACGTGCGCCAGGTCCGCGCACCCGTGGCGATGCTGCCCGGGCTGGCCGAGGCGGTGGCTACCGGTGAGCCGCACATCGGCAACGCGGAATCCGACGTGCGTCCGCTTTCGGGGCTGCTTGCGGGGATGGAGAGCCCCACGTCCTCTCTCACCGTGCCGCTGCTGGTGCGCGGCCACGTGGTGGGTGTGGCCGCGTGGGACTCGTTCGAGGGTGCCCGCACCTTCGATCGCGGCTCGCTCGCCTTCGCCCAGGCGCTCGGCGCCACCGCTGCCGCGGCGCTGCACACCGCGGAGCTCTTCACCTCCCTCGAGGTCGCCCGCGCCGATGCCCAGCATGAGGCGCTACGCTTCGGCGCCCTGATCGATCAGATGGCCGATGGGGTCATCGTGGTGGACGCCACCGGGAGGGTGGAGAAGATCAACTCCACCGCCGAGGAACTCCTGGGTCCGGACGTGGCGGACGTGGCGCTGGACGAGTGGCCCACCCGCTTCAACCTCTTCACCGTGGATGGCAGGCAGTGCGCGGCGGCGGATCTCCCGCTCCACCGGGCGCTGCGCGGCGAGCGCGTACGGCGAATGGATTTCGTCAGTCGCTCTCCCTGGGGCGATGAGCGCCAGCTTTCCGGCTCCGCCGCTCCCATCATCACGGCCAGCGGTGGCGCGGCCGGCGCGGCGCTCGTCTTCCGCGACGTCAGCGATGAGCGGCAGTACGCCGAGATGCTCCGTCACACCAACCGACAGCTCCGAGAGCAGGCGGAGATTCTCGAGACGGTGAACCGCGAGCTTCGCGAGGCCACCAAGGCGAAGGACCAGTTCCTCGCCGTCATGAGCCACGAGCTTCGCACCCCGATCAATGCGGTGATCGGGTACGCAGACCTGCTGGACCTGGAGGTCAAGGGGAGCCTCAACTCCGATCAGAAGGCGATGCTCGTGCGCATCCGCGAGACGTCGCAGCACCTGCTCGGTCTCATCAATCAGGTGCTGGACCTGGCGAAGATCGGCTCCGGCCAGCTGGACGTGGTGCTCTCCGAGGTGGACCTGCCGAGCATCGTCGAGCGTTGCCTTCCGCAGGTGACGCCGCTCGCCGAATCCAAGGGGCTCCAGCTGGTGGTGGAGGAGGAGACCGCTCCCCGTGGTTACGGGCGCGTGGTCCTGGCGGACGAGACCCGCCTCTCGCAGATCATCCTGAACCTCCTCTCCAACGCGGTGAAGTTCACCACCACCGGCGAGGTGCGGGTCTCCTACGCACGCGTGGAGGACACGGTCGAGGTCCGGGTCAGAGACACCGGCCCGGGCATCGACCAGGAGAAGCAGAACCGGATCTTCGAGGAGTTCTATCAGGTGGAGAGCGACCTCACCCGGACCGCCGGCGGCACCGGTCTCGGGCTTCCGATCGCGCGCCGGCTCGCCCGTCTGATGGGAGGCGACGTCCGCATGCGGAGCAGCGTCGGACAAGGGTCCGAGTTCGTTGTCGAGCTGCCCTGCGCCGGTGCCCAGCAGTTGGAGCAGGCCGGGGCGGACTCACCCTTCACCGTGGTGATGCTCGCCCGCGACGAGGCAACGCTGGAGCAGCTCCGGGAAGAGGGCGGGGACCGGGTGCGGATCGAGGGCACCACGGACCCCGTTCGCCTCGCAGGGCTCGCCCGGCGCGTGCGCCCTCACCTGGTGGCGATCGACACCGCCGCGGGCGACCATGCGGCCTGGAGGTCGCTTGCCGCGCTCCGCGACGACCCACGTACGGACGGTATCCGGATCCTCTTCCTGATTCCGCCGGAGGGGGAGGGGACCGATTCGATCGATCTGGGTTCGTTTCCGGTGCTGAGCAAGCCGGTCTCCCTCGATCGGGCGGTGACTCTGATCCGCAGCGCCGCGCCGAGAACGCACGACTGCGCCGTGATCGTGGCCGACGACGACCCGGACGTCCGCCGCCTCCTGGGTGAGACGCTGGCGGCCTCCGGCTGTACGGTGCGGGCCACGGCGGATGGTGAGGAGGCCCTCGAGCTGATGAACGGGAGCGGCCGCTCGGACGTGGTGGTCCTCGACCTGATGATGCCTCGCCTCAACGGGATCAACACGGTTGCGGTGATGCGCTCCGATCCCGATCTGCGAGAAACGGCCGTCGTCCTGATCGTCCCCGGCGACCTCCGGATGGACGAGATGGAGGAACTTCACCAGTCCGTCGCGGAGTTGCGCGCGCGGGGTGAGATGCCGGTGCGCTCAGCGATCGAGCTGATGCTCGAGGCCCATCACGCATCGGGGCGGGCGGCGGGAACCCCGACCTGAGCACGTCGCCGGGGGGCGCTCAGGACCTGCGGGAACACAAAAAGCATAAAAGTTCAACAGGGGTATATGTGTTCCGCTTTGCCGGGAAGCCGGATCACGCGGACATGCCGACGTGTTCAGCCGTGCGTGGGGCCGAGCTGGCGGTGAGACCGTCCACGGGGATCAGGACCACGAGCATGCCCATCACGATTGCGACGATCGCCGTGATGTCGATGGGAAGGACGTTCATGGTGGTAGCCTCGGAAGAGGAGAGTGCGGGCACTGCGGGGTAGTGTCGGATTTCTTCGCTCAAGCTTACCCACACCGGTCTTGGGGATCAAGGGCGGAGTCGCCCGGACCCGCCGGCTCAGCTTCGCACGCCTCTTGCCACACCTCCTCCGTGGTGGCGATCTTCCACGTCGCCCGGCACCGTCGGGGCCGCAGGTACCAGAAACACGCGACCGGCACTCCCCGCGGGGGTGTGCCGGTCTCTTTGGGATATCATGCCGAAAGCAGCAGTCGTACTCCTGGTCGCGCTGTTCACCGCCTGTGACATGGCGCCGGCGGAGCACGCGGCGGCAGGCGTTCCGGATGAAGTGTGCGATGTGATCCAGTCCGCGGAGTCGCTGCCGACGGGCCTCGAGGAGAGCAGCGGAGTGGTCGTCGGGCGCCGGGATCCGGGCATTCTCTGGTCGCACAACGACTCCGGGTGGCCGGCGGAGATCTTCTCCATCACGCCGGCCGGAGAGCTGATCTCCCGCATTCCAGTGCGCGGCGCGGAGAACGTGGACTGGGAGGACATCGCCTGGGGCCCGTGCACCGGCGGCGAATGCCTGTACATCGGTGACATCGGCGACAACTCGGCGGCGCGCAGCTCCGTGACCGTGTACCGGTTGCCGGAGCCGGATCCCCGGGCATCGGAGGTGCGCGCGACCGCGCGCTTCGAAATGCGCTACCCGGACGGGCCGCGTGACGCTGAAGGTCTCTTCCTCACCCCCGCCGGCGAGCTCTTCGTGGTCAGTAAGGGGAGCGGTTCCATGGCCGCGGGTCTGTACCGCTACCCCGGCGAACTGCGTGAAGGTGAGGTCGTGGAGCTGGAGCTGGTCACCCTGCTCAGCGATGGTCCGCTCGAGCTGCTCGACCGCCTCACGGCGGCCGATGCTTCTCCATCGGGCGAGTGGGTCGGTATCCGCTCGTACCGTCAGCTGAACTTCCACCGCGCCTCGGCGCTGCTGGCCGGAGACACGGTTCCGGCACGGCGCTTCGACCTGGAGGAGGTGGAGGAGGTCCAGGGGGAGGGACTCGCCCTGCTGGACGACGGGACCGTGTACCTTACAGGGGAGGCCGGATTCGAAGACGCCAGAGGCACGGTCTCCATCCTGCGCTGCCGCCTGTGACCGTCGCGTTCGCAGGTTCCTCCGGGACGATGCGCAGGGTGCGAGCGCTGCTTGTCTGCCTGCTCGTCCTGGTGCCGGTCGTTCCGTCGGCGGCACAGGATCCGAACCCCCCGCCTCCCAGCCGGCCCCCGCTGCTGGGTACCGCCGACGCGTACTTCGCTGCAGGCGGAGTTCTCGCCACCCTCTCGCTCGCACCTCTCGACGCTCGCCTCGCCCGCGCCTTCCAGGATTCCACCGCGAGGCACCCGGCTGCCGTGCGGATCGCCGCCACCGCCGCCGAGATCGCCGGTGGCCCCGGTACTCTCGCCCTCGCCGGCTCCCTGTACGCCGCGGGCAACATCATCCTGGCCCCGGATCTCGCCACCACCGGCGTGCGCACCGCCGAGGCCGTGGTGCTCGCGGAAGTGCTGGTCTACGGCCTCAAGGGCCTCACCGGGCGGGCTCGACCCCGAGTTCCGGGCGCCGGACCTCTCGACTTCGGATTCGGCCGCGGTATCACCAGCGGCTCCTATCGATCCTTTCCATCCGGTCATACCGCGGCCGCCTTCGCGGCCGCCACGGTCCTTCACAGCACCCTCGCGGACCGGAATCCGGATTCCCGGGTGCTGACAGGGTCGCTTCTCTACGGCGGCGCCGCCTTCACCGCCCTTGCCCGGGTCTACCACAGCGAGCACTGGCTTTCCGATACCGCCCTGGGAGCCGCCATCGGGACGTACAGCGGCTGGAAGGTGCTCCGATTCCACGAGGACCGGCCCGAAGGTACCCGGCTCGACCGGTTGCTGCTCTCCGTGACCATCGGAGGAGCGCAGCCCCTCGGAATCATGCTCGTTCCCATCCCCTGATCCCGGCGCACCGCCGTCACAGCTCGCACTCCATCGGCAGCTCCCCCCTTGACCGAACGGCTCCGTCCGTCCATAATCATGACCGCGGTCAAGTTTGACTGCGGTATTTACTCAAAGATCTGAATCGAGCCGGGAGCGACTACCGGCGCAGCGGGAAGGAGAGCGGTTGCAGGAGACATCCTCGTCCAAGGGACATGGTGGCGGCCGACGGGAGCGGAAGAAGCTGGAGGTTCGGGATCGAATCCGCGCCGCCGCTGTGGAGCTGTTCCGGGAAAGTGGGTACGCGGCCACGACGGTGGAGGAGATCGCCGAGCGCGCGGACGTGGCGAAGGGGACCTTCTTCAACCACTTCCCGCGGAAGGATTCCCTGCTGGCGGCCGTGGCGGAGGAGATGACCGAGCGGATCCAGGAGGAGCTCGGGCCGGATGAGGAGTGGGAGGGAAGTGGCCGGGAGCAGATCGTACGGTACTTCCTCACGCTGGCGAGGTATGTGGAGCGGGATCCGGAGATGACCAGGGAGATGATGATGGAGAATCTCCGGATCTACTGGCTGCGATCGGAGCCGACGCCGGGTGAGGAAGCCTTTCTGCGGGTCACGGAAGGAGTGCTGCGACGCGCCGCGGCACGCGGGGAGGTGACGGACGTGAAGCGTCTGTCGATGGGCGCGAGGCTGCTGAGCGCCGCGTACATCACCACGGTGGTGGACTGGCTGAAGTCGGGCGTGCCGGTGGAGCGATTCCGGGAGGATCTGGTGACCAAGATCGAGATCATCTTTCGCGGGCTCGCCGCGGGCGATGAGGACCGCAAAGGGAGGGGCGTGTGAGAAGCAAGCTGTATGGCGGGGCTACGCTGCTCGTCTGCGCGATGGGAGCGGCTTCGACGGTGGCGGCGCAGGAGGCTCCGGTGCGGCTCACGGTGGAGCAGGCGGTGAGCCGGGCCGTGAGTACGAGCGAGGAGGTCCAGCTCGCGCAGACCCAGCAGGCGCTGGCGGAGAGCCAGGTGATTCAGGCACGAGCGGGAGCGCTTCCGCAGGTGAACGCGAGCCTGGTCTACAACCGCACGCTGGCCTCGCTGTTCGAAGGTCTGGTGCTGCCGCCGGGGGAGGGTGATCCCGGAGAGAACCCGTTCGCGGCCCTGCCTTTCGGGCAGCCCAACACCTGGATCGCTACGCTGCAGATGTCGCAGCCGCTGTATTCGGGCGGGCGTGTGGGGACGGCGCTGGAGATCGCGCGTCAGGTGCGGATCGCGGCCGCTCTGGAGGTGGAGGAGGCGGAAGGAGAGATTTCGCTGCAGGTGCGGAACGCCTACTTCCAGACGGTCCTCGCGGATCAGCTGGTGGCGATCACCCGTGAGGCGTACGAGCTGGCGGATGCGCAGCTCACGCAGGTGGAGCTCTTCCGCCGGCAGGGTACCGCATCGGAGTTCGACCTGCTGCGGGCGCGGGTGGAGCGCGACAACCTGGAGCCGAACATCGTGGAGGCGGAGAACGCCCGGCGCCTGGCCGAACTCAACCTGAAGCGGCTGGTGAACATCCCTGCCGATCAGCAGCTGGAGCTGGCGACTCCGCTCGCCCCGGCGCTGGCCGGCGTGGATCGCGCGGCGCTGAGGGAGGCGCTGGACCGCCGGGCGGCGCTGGGCGCGCTGGATGCGGTGGTGGCGGCGCGTGAGGGTGCCGTGCGAATCGCGCGCTCGAATCGCCTCCCCACGGTGGGCGCCAACGCGAACTTCTCCTACCAGGCGTTTCCAGGTACGGTTGTCCCCTTCGATGCAGACTGGCGCCGTGACTGGGCGCTGGGATTCCAGGTATCGGTGCCGGTGTTCGACGGTTTCCGGACGCGCGGGCAGATCCGGCAGGCGCAGGCAGAGCTGACCCAGACGCAGCTGCAGCGTGCACAGGTGAGGCAGGGGCTGGAGCTGGACCTGGAAGCGGCGCTGGGCGAGTTCGATGCGGCGCTGGCGCAGATCGAAGCGCGGCGCGCGACGGTCGCGCAGGCGCGGCGGGCGCTGGAGCTGGCGGAGCTCCGCTTCCGCACCGGTCTCTCGACGCAGCTCGAGGTGTCCAACGCACGTCTCCTGCTGGAGCAGGCGCGGGTGAACGAGGCACAATCGCTTTACAACTACGTGAACGCACTGGCGCGGCTCGAGCGGGCCTCCGGGGGTGAGGTCCCGCTCCTCGATTCGCGCCTTCCCGGAGAATAGGCGGACGATGGCCAAGATCGACATTCGCGATGCCCGGGTCTGGGTTCCGGCCCTGATCGGCATCGTGCTGGTGGGGGTGATCGTGCTGCGGGTGGTGCAGGCGAGCACCCCGGGCGAGGCGACGCCCACCGTGGAGCAGATCCGCGGAGAGCAGGGGATTCCCGTCACGGTCGCCACGGTGGCCGGCGGCGCGTTGGCGGTCACCCGGGAGTACAACGGTTCCGTCTCCGGCGCTCGCGAAGCGCTGGTGAGGGCACGGTCGGGTGACCAGATCACCACGGTCCCGGTCTCGGTGGGCGACCGGGTGGGATCGGGTGCGGTGCTGGTCCGTCAGGCGGGGGAGGCGTCCGGTGCGCGGGTGCGCCAGGCGCAGGCGGCTCGTCTGCAGGCGCAGCGCACGGTGGACCGGCTCCGGCCACTCCACGAGGCAGGCGCGATCAGCGACCAGGAGTGGGAGGGAGCGCTGACGCAGCTGGAACTCGCCCGGGCTGACGTGGCGGCGGCAGGCGACGTGCTCACGCTCACCAGCCCGCTCGCCGGCACCGTTACCGAAGTCACCGCGCGCCCCGGAATGATTCCCAGCGCCGGTGACCCGCTGGTGCGGGTCGCCGACCTCTCCCAGCTGGTCGTGTACCTGCGCGTGGGCGCCGCGGAGGCGGCGGAGATCCGTGAGGGGCAGCGGGCGGTGTTGCCGTCCAGCGGCGCCCAGGGGACGGTGCGCCGCGTGGCGCTTCAGGCCGACCCGGCCACCCGGCTGGTGGAGGTGGAAGTCGCCTTCCCACCGGCCGTGGGGCTGGTGCCGGGCACGCTGGCCACGGTGCAGATCGAGGTGGCATCGCGAGGCGACGCGGTCCAGGTGCCGCGGACGGCCGTGCGCGATGGGGCCGTGTGGGTGATCGACGAACAGAACGTGGCGTCGCGCCGTGAGGTGCAGGTGGGGCTGCAGTCCCGCGACCGGGCGGAGATCGTGGCCGGGCTCAGCGGGGGTGAGCGGGTGGTGGTGGAGGGCGGATCGCTGCTCAGCGAGGGGGCGCGCGTGCGTGTGGTGGCGGAAGGGGCGGGGAGCTGACGATGTTCGATTTCCTGCCGCGTCTCGCGGTTCAGCGCCCGGTGCTCACCACCATGCTGGTGGTGATCTCACTGGTGCTCGGCATCTTCGGTTTCGCACGGCTGCAGACCGACCTCTTCCCCGAGGTGGAGTTCCCGGTGATCAGCATCGCGACGGTCTACCCCGGCGCCGGGCCGGAGGAGATCGAGATGCAGGTGACCGATCGCCTCGAGGAGGCGGTCTCCACTCTGGCGGGGATCGAGACGCTGCGCTCCTTCTCGCAGGAGAATGTCTCCCTGATCGTGGTGCAGTTCGACCTGGGCGTCGACCCGGATCAGGCGGCGATCGACATCCGTGATCGGGTGGAGGCGGTCCGGTCGGCGCTTCCGTCCGAGGTGCAGGCGCCGGTGGTGCAGAAGTTCGACATCGGAGCGCTCCCCATCGTGGATCTGGCGCTTTCCGGTCCCCAGGGCGCCGACGTGCTCTTCCAGCTGGCGGACGAGGAGCTGCGCGAGCGTTTCTCGCGCGTTCCCGGGGTGGCCGGTGTCCAGATCGTCGGCGGCCGGGCGCGCGAGGTGGAGGTTCTGGTCTCGCCGGAGCGGCTCCAGGCCTACGGCGTCACGCTGCCGGAGATCGTCAACCTGATCCAGGCGGAGAATGTCTCCGTGCCGTCCGGGCGCATCTCGGAGCCGGGGGTGGACATCCCCGTGCGGGTGGTCGGCGAATACCGCTCGGTCGCGGAGATGGAGGAGCTGCGGCTCTTTCTCCCCACTGGCGAGGTGGTGCGGCTGGGCGACATCGCCCAGGTCCGCGAGGGCTTCGAGGATGCGTCGCAGGTAGCCCGCTACAACGGCGTGTCCGCGGTCAGCATCTCGGTGCAGAAACGCTCGGACGCGAACCCGGTGACCACTTCCGCTGGAGTGCAGCGGGAGCTCGAGAGCATCCGCGCCGAGCTTCCGCCCGGCACCGACATCGTGGTCGTGCGCGACCAGAGCGAGTTCATCCAGGGCTCCATCAACGACGTGCTCGGCAGCCTGCTGATCGGCATGATCCTCACCACGCTCGTGCTCTTCCTCTTCCTGCACTCCTGGCGGGGGACGATCATCGCAGCGGCGGCCATGCCGGTCACCATCATCTCCACCTTCCTGCTGATGGACCTGGCGGGTTTCACGCTGAACGTCATGACGCTCATGGCGCTCAGCATCACGGTGGGGATTCTGGTCACCAACACGATCGTGGTGCTGGAGAACATCTACCGGCACCTGGACCTCGGAGAGGACCCGCACGGGGCCGCTGAGAAGGGGACGTCCGAGATCGCAGTCGCGGTGGCGGCCTCCACGCTGACCAACCTGGTGGTGTTCACCCCGATCGCCTTCATGGAAGGGATCATCGGGCAGTTCTTCTATGCCTTCGGACTCACGGTGGTGTTCGCCACCGCCTACTCGATCTTCATCTCGTTCACACTGGCACCGCTGCTGGCCGCACGGCTGCTGCGCACCAACGAGACTGCGCGTGAGGAGACGGAGGGCTGGCTCGCGCCGGTTTGGCGCCGGTGGGATGCCGGGTACCGATCGCTGGAGAACACGTATCGCGGCGGTCTCGGCTGGGCTCTCGACCGACCGCGCAACGGCTGGATGGTGATCGTCAGCATCTTCATGCTGTCGCTGCTCTCGCTGTTCGTGGCCGGACGGTTCGTGGGCGGCGAGTTCATTCCGCAGGGCGACGAGGGCGCGATCCGCGTGGAGCTCGAGCTTCCGTCCGGGACGCCGCTCGCGCGCACGACGGAGGTGATGATCCGGGCGGAGGAGCGCATCGCCACGCTCGACGAGGTGGCGTCGATGCTCTCCACGATCGCGGGGGGGGGCGGCGACGTAATGGGAGTGGGGGGCGGTGCCAACGTCGCGTCGATCCTGATCACCCTGCGCGACGATGCGCGACCCACAGAGGTGGTGCGTCGCGAGCTGAGGCCGCTGCTGGCGGACCTGCCGGACGCGACGGTGACCGCCATGGCAACCAACCCCGGCGCCGTCGGGGGCGGACAGGCGCCGATCCAGCTGGAGATCTCCGGGCCCGATTACGCGGCGCTGGCCGGTATGGCCGACGCAGTGACCCGGGAGCTCTCGATGGTTCCGCAGCTCAGCGATGTGAGCAACACGCTGGAGGAGCCGCGTACCGAGGTGGTGTTCCGCCCCGACCGGGCGGCGCTCGCCGACTATGGCCTCACTGTCGGGCAGGTGGGGCAGGTGCTCCGCGGCTCGCTTGAAGGGAGCCTCGCCGGCGTCTACCGCGGGGAGATCGGGCGCGAACGCGACATCCGCGTTCGCCTGGTGGAGGATGCACGCGCCCGCGTGGACCAGGTGGGTGAAGTGCAGGTGCGCACCCCGCGCGGTGCCGTGCCGATGTCCTCGCTGGGAACCCTGGTAGAGACCAGCAGTCCCACCTCCATCCAGCGCGTGGACCGCACCCGCACCGTGGTGGTCGATGCGCAGATCGGCCAGGGCACCCTGACCGACGCCGTTGCGGCGATCCAGGAGCGGATGGACGAGAACCCGCTTCCGCCGGGCTACAGCTGGCGGATTACCGGCGAGTTCGAGCAGTTCGGCGACGCCATCGGCGCGGTGCTCGTCGCCCTGGTCCTGGCCATCACCCTCACGTACATCGTGCTGGCGATGATCCTGGAATCGTTCATCCACCCGATCACCATCATGGTCACGCTTCCGCTCGGCGCGGTGGGCGCGTTCCTGGGCCTGTTCCTCTGGGGAGCATCGATCAACATCTTCAGCATGATGGCGATCATCATGCTCGTGGGCGTCGTGGTGAACAACGCGATCCTGATCCTCGACTACACGGCGCAGTTGCGTCGGGCGGGGCTCGGGATGATCGAGGCCTTGCTGGAGGCCGCGCCGGCTCGCCTGCGGCCGATCGTGATGAGCAACATCGCGATCGTGTTCGCACTCATCCCGCAGACGATCTCCTCGGGAGAAGGTGCGGCGTTCCGGGTGCCGATGGCCGTGGTGACCATCGGCGGGGTGCTCCTCTCCGCCGTGTTCACCCTGATCCTGATCCCGGTGATCTACACCAAGATGGATCGGTTCTCACCGGCTCCCCGCGCCGCAGCGGGCGAGCAGGAGGTCGTGGCCTGAGCAGCGGAGGCCGCTCTCATCCCCGAGGTACCAGATCGAAGCCCCCGGCGAGCAGGCGCTCGCCGGGGGCTTCTTCGGTTCTATGTGCAGAGGGACCGGACTCAGCGGATCCAGCGGCGGCGGAACGCCACGCCCAGACCGAAGGGAACCGCGAGGATCGCGATCAGCGTGGCCCGGGAAACCCCACCCGTGCGCTGCTCCGGCTGCTGCACCATCGCGCTCGCTCCCGTCGCCTCGGCCATCACAGCCGCCACGTCCGCGGGCGCATTCGCTGCCGCCAGCGCTGCCGCCTCACGCTCCGCCTCGGCTTCCAGCGCCATGCGCCCCTCGGCATACTCCCGATACTGGTTCGGGAAGATCGCCACGTGGTAGTGCGGCGGGTGGAACTCGCGGATCCCGTTGATCACCCCGCGCGCCTCCATCCCGAGCAGGGCGCTCTCCAGCCAGCTGCGGCACGACGCACGATCGCTCACGCGCAGGTCCACGGCCATACCCGCCGGGTGAACCGAGAGACGGTGCGCGTTCGACGGCTGGCCACTGGTTGGCCGCACCGCGCTGGTCACCACCAGCTTCTGGCCGCAGGCCTCCCGGTACTGAGCCGACAGCCGCTCCACGAACAACACGCCCTCGGGCTGCAGGTAGGGGAAGCGGACGAAATCCGCCACTGCGTAGTTCTCGTTGCCCGTCAGCTCCACCAGGTCGCCGCTGGACACCGCATCCCGGATCTGTGCCGGCGTCCGGTAGAAGGTGAGCGAGTGGTCCTTGGCGACCTGATTCTGCTGGATCATGGATGCCGGCGAGCCGCGCAGCGACGGCGCATTCGCCATCGCGCTGCCCGCGGTTCCAAGAGTGAAAACCAGTGTCAGACCCATGATTCGTCGCATGCTGTTCCTTTCTGATTCGATTTCGAAGTGCTCTCGGCCTCGTTTGTTCGGTTTCTGTGCGGGTTTTCGAACGGCAGGCGATGATTGCTCACCGGAGCAGGACTGAAGCTCCGGTCACCACCCGCCCGCACCGTGGAAAAACTCTCTAACTTGTTGCCGTCAATTGGGATGCATTGAATATACACTATTCCGTCGAAATTGGAACCGAAGAAGCTGCCGCAGGACCGCCGCCGATCGTCACCGTGGAACGACCATCCGCGGATCCCCCTCCCGCTGGATCTTTCCTCTCACGGTCGAAACGCGGGCGCCCCGGACTTTACAGGGCGTCGCGAGCAATCTATCTTAGTAATGAGATAAGCGGGTACACACACCGGGGGGGGGGTATGACGACAGCGATCACGACTGGGTTCCACCATGTGACGATGGTCTCCTCGGACGCGCGACGGACGCTCCATTTCTACCGCGAGGTGCTGGGGCTGAAGCTGGTGAAGCGGACGGTGAACTTCGACGCGCCGGACAGCCATCACCTCTACTTCGGCGATGAAACCGGCCGTCCCGGATCGCTGCTGACCTTCTTCGAGGGGCCCGGAACGCAATCCGGCCGGCCGGGATCGGGGGCGTGCACCACTTGGCGCTCGGGGTGCTCGACGAGGAAGGTCTGCTGATGTGGAAGCGGTGGCTGACCGATCGGGGTGTATCGGTGTCCGGACCATACGACCGGGGCTACTTCACCAGCATCTACTTCCGCGACCCTGACGGCCAGATCCTGGAGATCTCGACCGCCGGGCCGGGCTACGAGATCGATGAGGAGCGAGGTGCACTCGGTGAAGAGCTGAAGCTGCCGCCCCAGCGGATCGTCAGGGGGCACCGTGACGAGGTGGCGATCGCGGGGCTGACGTATCCGGAGCCGCTTCCCGCGCGGCTGCCCGAGATGAAGCTGAGCGGAATCCATCATGTGAGCGGGATAACCGACGACCTGGCGCTGGCCGGCGACTTCCTGGAGGAGGCGCTCGGACTGAAGCTGGTGAAGAAGACCACGAACCGGGACGATCCGGACACGCTTCACTACTTCTGGGGTCAGGTGGGGGAGGAGGGAGTGTTGTCCGGGAGCGCCTACACGCTGTTCGGCTGGCCCTCACACTGGCATCGGGCGATCGGGGGCGTCGGGCAGACGCACCACATCGCCTTCCGCGCTCGCGACGAGGAAGTGCAGCTCGCCTTCCAGGACCGGTTGCGCTCGCTGGGGGTGCCCACCTCGGAGGTTCTGGATCGGTCGTACTTCCGGAGTATCTACTTCCGGGCGCCCGACGGGCAGTTGATGGAGATCGCGACGGATGGTCCGGGCTTCTCGGTGGATGAGGAGCCGTCGCGGCTCGGGAGCACGCTCCAGCTGCCGCCATGGCTGGAGGCCGGGCGGAACGGCATCGAAGAACGGCTCCGGCCGCTGGAGTAGCGGAGGCAGCGGAGCGGGATAGCCAGGCCGGCCGGGGTACACCCCGCCCTTCTGTCACCGTGAGCGAAGTCGAAGGGTCCCACAGGGGCGATGGCCGCCGCCGGGGCACCGCGGGACCGCGGCTCGTGTGCGCTGCCCGGCGAGTGGCCCCGCCCTCTCCCCGCATCGTCGCGCCCTTCTGTCACCGTGAGCGAAGTCGAAGGGTCCCACAGGGGCGATGGCCGCCGCCGGGGCAGCCGCGGGACCGCGGCTCGTTTGCGCTGCCCGGCCAGTGGCCCCGCCCTTATCCCCGCGTCGTCGCGCCCTTCTGTCACCCTGAGCGAAGTCGAAGGGTCCCACAGGGGCGATGGCCGCCGCCGGGGCAGCCGCGGGACCGCGGCTCGTGTGCGCTGCCCGGCCAGTGGCCCCGCCCTCTCCCCGCATCGTCGCGCCCTTCTGTCACCGTGAGCGAAGTCGAAGGGTCCCACAGGGGCGATGGCCGCCGCCGGGGCAACCGCGGGACCGCGGCTCGTGTGCGCTGCCCGGCCAGTGGCCCCGCCCTCTCCCCGCATCGTCGCGCCCTTCTGTCACCGTGAGCGAAGTCGAAGGGTCCCACAGGGGCGATGGCCGCCGCCGGGGCACCGCGGGACCGCGGCTCGTGTGCGCTGCCCGGCCAGTGGCCCCGCCCTCTCCCCGCATCGTCGCGCCCTTCTGTCACCGTGAGCGAAGTCGAAGGGTCCCACAGGGGCGATGGCCGCCGCCGGGGCACCGCGGGACCGCGGCTCGTGTGCGCTGCCCGGCGAGTGGCCCCGCCCTCTCCCCGCATCGTCGCGCCCTTCTGTCACCGTGAGCGAAGTCGAAGGGTCCCACAGGGGCGATGGCCGCCGCCGGGGCAGCCGCGGGACCGCGGCTCGTGTGCGCTGCCCGGCCAGTGGCCCCGCCCTTATCCCCGCGTCGTCGCGCCCTTCTGTCACCCTGAGCGAAGTCGAAGGGTCCCACAGGGGCGATGGCCGCCGCCGGGGCAGCCGCGGGACCGCGGCTCGTGTGCGCTGCCCGGCCAGTGGCCCCGCCCTTATCCCCGCGTCGTCGCGCCCTTCTGTCACCCTGAGCGAAGTCGAAGGGTCCCACAGGGGCGATGGCCGCCGCCGGGGCAGCCGCGGGACCGCGGCTCGTGTGCGCTGCCCGGCCAGTGGCCCCGCCCTCTCCCCGCATCGTCGCGCCCTTCTGTCACCCTGAGCGAAGTCGAAGGGTCCCACAGGGGCGATAGCCGCCGCCGGGGCACCGCGGGACCGCGGCTCGTGTGCGCTGCCCGGCCAGTGGCCCCGCCCTCTCCCCGCATCGTCGCGCCCTTCTGTCACCGTGAGCGAAGTCGAAGGGTCCCACAGGGGCGATAGCCGCCGCCGGGGCACCGCGGGACCGCGGCTCGTGTGCGCTGCCCGGCCAGTGGCCCCGCCCTTATCCCCGCGTCGTCGCGCCCTTCTGTCACCCTGAGCGAAGTCGAAGGGTCCCACAGGGGCGATGGCCGCCGCCGGGGCAGCCGCGGGACCGCGGCTCGTGTGCGCTGCCCGGCCAGTGGCCCCGCCCTTATCCCCGCGTCGTCGCGCCCTTCTGTCACCCTGAGCGTAGTCGAAGGGTCCCACAGGGGCGATGGCCGCCGCCGGGGCACCGCGGGACCGCGGCTCGTGTGCGCTGCCCGGCCAGTGGCCCCGCCCTCTCCCCGCAGCGTCGCCCCCATCTCCACGCGCGCGTTCGAATTGCCCCGTCCACTCTCGGCGTGCTAGCTTCCGGTGCTTCGTGGGGAGGCGCCAGACCGGTGAGATACGCCGGTGGCCGTGGCGCGTGGAGGAATGTCGTAGACCCGGATGTTTTCGATGAGAATACGAAGTGCTGCCCTTGTGGCCACCTGGCTGTTGACCGGCTACGTCACGGCCACCGCCGTGGTGGCCCAGGAGGTGGAGCGTGGCGCCGTCGTGGACGACACGATCCGCGTGATCCCGATCGACCCGGTGGTGGTGAGCGTTACGCACGTGGAGGTGCTGCGGAGCCGGGTGCCGAACTCCGTCTCGGTGGTTCGGCGCGAGGAGATCGTGGAGCGGGGTGCGACCTCGGTGCTTTCGGTCGCGAGCGAGCGGGTTCCGGGTCTGTTCGTGACCCAGCGCGGCGTGCTCGGTTACGGCGTGGGGCCGGGAGCGGCCGGGCGCATCTCGATCCGGGGCGCGGGCGCGAGCCCCAATACCCAGGTGCTGGTGCTCACCGATGGCCGCCCGCAGACCATGGGATTGTTCGGACACCCGATCGCCGATACGCACGTGGGGAGCGGAGTGGAGCGCGTCGAAGTGGTACGGGGCCCGGCGTCGGTGCTATACGGAACCAACGCGATGGGCGGGGTGGTGAACGTGATCACCCGTCGCGGGTGGCGGCCCGGCACCCACGTCGACGCTGCCGCATCGTACGGTTCGTTCCAGACCCAGCGGCAGGAGCTGTCGGTGGACCACGGACTGGGGCGCAACTCGGGTGTTTCCATCGCCGGCAACCGGTACCGTACGGATGGTCATCGCCCGTTCGCCTCATTCGCGGTGGACAACGTGATGGCGCGGGGGAGCACTCCTCTGGCGGAGGGCCTCGTGCTGCTCGCGGACGGCGCCGTCTCGGATCTCCGGACCTTCGACCCCGGCACCATCGTCTCCCCGCTGGTGGACAACTGGGTGGATATCCGCCGGGGCACGTCAGGGGTGTCGCTGGAGAACCAGGCCGGCCGGATTTCGGGTGCGACGCGCCTGTTCTTCAACTTCGGCCGCCACGACATCCACGACGGCTTCCACTCGCGCGACCACACCGTCGGGCTGCAGCTGCACCAGGGCGTCTCCTTCACGGGTGGGAGTACCGTCACGGTCGGCCTTGACCTGAAGCGCTTTGGAGGTGAGGCGGAGAACCGCACGAGCGGAGTGAACTGGGGGAGCCACAGCATCGACGAGCGCGGTGTGTTCGCGGTGCTGCACCGGCCGCTGCCGGCAGGGATCGTCGCCACCGGCGGGGTTCGGGTGAACCATCACGAGCTGTACGGCGTGGAGACCGCACCCCAGCTCGGAGTCGCGGTTCCACTCGCCTCCGGTACCACGTTGCGGGCGGCTTCGGGACGCGGATTCCGCAGCCCCACCATCCGTGAGCTGTATCTGTTCCCGGCGCCGAACCCGGAGCTGGAGCCGGAACGCGCCTGGAGCAACGAAGTGTCGCTGCTCCAGACGCTCGGCGGCGCCGGGACGCTGGAGGTGGCCGTCTTCCGCATGGACGGATCCAACCTGATCCGCACGACGGGCAGCTTCCCGAACCTGACACTGGCGAACGCCGGTGAATTCTCGCACCGCGGTGCGGAGGCCGCTCTCCGGCTCGTCCCGGTGCGTGACCTGGAGCTGGACGTGGCGTACGGGTACCTGGATTCGGGCGAGATGACGCTCGCCCACCCGGAGCACCAGCTCAACGTGGGTGCCCGGGTGTCCCGCGGAATGTTCACCGGCAACCTGGCGGCGCAGCACGTGGTCGGCCTGTATGGTGCCGATGGGTCATCGAACCGACTGCCCGATTACACGGTCGTCAGCGCGCGCGTCGCCGCCCGGCAGCGCGGGGTGACTGCATACCTGGCCGCGGAGAACCTGCTGGACGCGGAATACCAGGTGGTAGGCGGCTACCCGATGCCGGGTCGTGTACTGTCGGTGGGCGCCGAGGTGCGGGCGAGATGACCTCCGGCGCGGGGGCGCGGAGCGCGGAACCGGCCGGGCCGACGGACCCGGCACGGCCGAGTTCGCGCGAGCTGTCGTATGCGGGACTGTTCGGAGCGGCGGCACTGCTGCTGCCGGCCGTGTTCCACCTGCTGCAGCTCGGCCACGCCTTCATGCCGATGTACATCCCGCTGGTCGCCCTCGGCTTTCTGGTGAGCGGCCGCATTGCGGGGATCACCGGTTTCCTGGTGCCGCTGATCTCCGCCGCCCTCACCGGCATGCCGCCCATCTATCCACCGATCTCGATGATCATGGCGATCGAGATCGGCACGATGGCCGCGGCGATCGGTTGGCTGCGGACCACTCGCCCGGGGCGGTCCACGATCGCACTGCTCTTCCCCGTGCTGGTCGCCGGTCGCGTGCTGAACTTCGGGCTGTCGTACCTGGTCGCCGCGCTGATGAGCCTGCCGGCGGGGTTCGTCGCCGGCCTCTCGTTCATCGCGGGATGGCCCGGTGTGATCCTGATGCTGCTGGTGATCCCTCCGCTGGTGCGCCTGCTCGGGCCGGGCCGCGCGCGCACGCTCTGACCGCGCTCGACCGCATCAACGGCCGCTTCTTCGGGAGCGGGAGAGGACCCTTTCGCCGGGCCGCGCCGCCGGTGAGGATCCTCACGGCGCTCCTGGCCGTCGTCGCCATCCTCGTAGCTCCTGCCGGCTCCCCGTCCGGACGTTATCTGATCGGCGTCGTGGCGTTGCTCGCCGTGCTCTGTGCCGGGCTCCCGCTCCGGCACGCCGCGGGTGTGGCCGGTATGGCACTGATCTTCTACCTGCCGCTCGCCGCGCTGCTGGTGGCGCCCTCCCTCGGTCCGCTGCTCCTCGCCGGCCTGCGCACCGCCGCGGCCGGGGGGGACGTGCACGGCTGGGCAACAGCGGCCCTCCAAGATTCCTCTCTCGAGCTGCTCGCGACCATCGTACTGCGGGGAGGGTGCGCTCTGCTGGTGGCGGTGGCGGCGATTTCCACCCTGTCACCCCGGGAAGCACGCCCCGCCCTGGGTGCGCTGCCACTGCCGGTCACCGTGCGGCTCATCCTCCTGCAGATCGTGCAGCAGACCGGCATGCTACGGGCGGAGACCTCCCGGGTACGCGACGCCATCCGGGTCCGCTCGGGCCCCGGCGGGAATGCCCGGCTGATCGGAACGATGCCGGTCGCGTGGCTGGCGCGGGTCGGCGCGCGGGCGGAGCGCGTAGCGAAGGCGATGGACGCGCGTGGGTACGTCGAGGCACCGCTCCCACCGGTGACCTCGCCTGCCCGCTGGACTCCGGCGGACCGGGTGGCGCTGGGTGCCGGCGTCGCGCTCCTGGGTGTGGCTTTCGCGCTGCGGGTGACCGGATGAGCGGAGCCACAGAGGTAGGCGCGGGCGGAGCGAGGGCGGTTTCTCCCCCGGCACTCCAGCTGAGCGACGTGAGCGTGCGGTACAGCCCGGGCGGGCCGGCGGCCCTGGAAGGCTGTTCGCTCCGCGTGGAGCGGGGGGAGCGGGTGGCGCTGCTGGGAGACAATGGCTCCGGCAAAACCACCATCCTCCTGGCCGCCGCCGGACTCGTACCGCACCAGGGGGAGATCGTCGTCGACGGGATCCCGCTCTCCACGCGAACGGCCAGCCGTGTTCGTGAACGAATCGGTCTCCTCTTCGCCACGCCGGAAGATCAGATCCTCCTCCCTCACGTGCTGGACGATGTCGCCTTCGGGATGAGGGGACGTGGGTCACAGGGAAGCGACAGCGAGGTCGCCGCCACTGATGCGCTGGAGAAGCTCGGCGCGGCGGATCTCGCGGATCGCTCCCCATATGAACTCTCGCACGGCCAGCGGCTGCGCGTCGCGCTCGCAGGTGCCATGGTGAGTCGGCCACCGCTCCTCCTGCTGGACGAGCCGACCGGCGGTCTCGACCGCGGCGGCCGCAGGCTGCTCACGGACGCACTTCGTGCGGGGGTTGGAGCGATTCTGGTCGCGACTCACGACCTGCGTTTCGCGAACGAGCTCTGCGACCGCTACCTGCTGATTGCCGGCGGTCGAGTGGTGCAGGAAGGGAGGGACGCGGCGAAGCTGGATGACTGAATACGTGGCCGGCGCCCACCGACCCGCCAGAGCGGACGTGCGTCGCGCGTCGCCTACCCGTTGAGCCAGTAGTTCATCTTCAGCATGAAGACGTTGGCCGGCGTTTCCGACCAGAGGTCCTGGAACCCGGTTCCGAAGCGGAATCGACCGACGGGGTCGAAGCTGGCCCGCTCCTGCTGCCAGACCAGGTAGAAGGTGGAACCGGAACGCCACTCCCAGCGCATCACGGCGTTGCCGCGCAGAGAGCCGGTTCGGAAGTCGCGGTTGCGGATCGTGAACGGCGCGGCCGGTCCTCCGGCGTCCGGATCCACCCGGTAGCCGTCGTCGTCGGTACGCTCGAGCGTGCCCAGATCCGTGCCGTACGTCAGGAAACGGAACTCCCCCGGTGAGGCGAGCTGCATCGGAGTTCCGTATGCCCCACTCGCGAGGAAGGGCTCCGCATACATCTCCAGCGACAGCCCGGGCTGGAAGATGACGTTCATGCGAGTTCTGAGGGAAACGGTGCGGCGATCCAGCGAGGCGAAGACGTACCGGTGCCCGTAGGTTTCGGTGGCCAGCGGATCGGCGAGGGTGGTGAGGTACTGCGCAGCCGCGACCTCGCGCGAGAAGCCGGGAGTGACCGAAACGCTCCAGCTCGGTGAGGGCCTGATCGCCGTGCCCGCGGCGAAGCTCGACCACCATCCCCCCGCCTCGTCGCGCCCGTGCCGCGCCTCCGCCTCACCGGTGAGGCCGCGGCGGGGATCCGTCGCGATGGAAGCGGTGATCTCGCGCGCCGCGAGTGAGCGCGACACCGGCCCGCCCCGTGTCAGGCGGTCGTCCACACCGGCGAATGCCTGCCCCACCGAGATGCGGCCCATCCAGTAATTGAGAAGCTCCGCGCGGGCAGCGCCGCCGAGGCCGCCCCCGAGAAAGTCACCGCCGAAGTTCCAGGCGAGTTCGGGATCGAGCTCCACCCGCCAGCTCCGGAGCAGCCTGCCCGGCTCGTTGTCCCGATAGCTGATCCCCCCGAATGCCTCGATGCGGTCGGCCAGCCGGCCGAAGCCGAGGTCGTTGATCTCGAAGCCCGGACTCGTCGCCAGCAGCCCCACGTCGCCCTGCCAGTGCTCGCCGGCCTGCTTCTCGATCTCCAGGCCGGCGATGAAGCCGGAAAGCGTGGTGGCCGCGCTGTCGAGGCGGAGATACACCGCGTCGGGCCGCTGGAAATAGCGGGATGAGGCGCGCTGCACCCCCAGCAGCGCCCCGGGAGTACCCCGGACGTGCGTACCCGCCGCCCACGCCTGCAGAAACCAGCTGCGTCGGTCCCACTGATGGGTGAAGTCGAGGCCACCCATGTAGGCGGCCGAGTGGAGGCTGGAGCGGATGCGCGCGTCCGAAACGTCGCGATTGGCTGCCGTGAACATCGCCCCCGCCGTGGTCTCCCCCTCGCGGAGTTCGCGCCGGACACGCGCGACGAAGTGGTTTGCCCGCGGCTCCACCTCCGCCTCCTCCAGCGACCCGGCCGCATCGACGAACCGCGCGGTTTCACGCCCCGTGACGGCTTCCACGACGCCGATGGACCATCCGTTCTGCGTCTTGCCGGTCAGCTTCGCGGCACCGAGGATGGCCGCTGCGTTGGGCACGTCCAGGTGCACGGCCTCGGCGACGGAGCTGCGCTGAGGCGCGCGGCCGATGCGGCGGGAGTAAAAGAACTGCGCGCCACGCCCGCCGAAGCGGAAGATCTCGCTCCCCTCCACGAAGAAGGGCCGACGCTCCGCCAACCGGGTCTCGAAGACGGAGAGGTTCACCTCCGCGGGATCCGCTTCGACCTGGCCGAAATCGGGATTGATGGTCGCGTTCAGCGTCAGGTTCGCCGTGGCGCGATAGGTCAGATCCACCCCGATTCCGCTGCCGAGATCGCGCCCCTCGCGAAAGGGGTTGCCCGGCTCCGACTCCTGGAATGCCGCTCGTCCCACCAGGTACGGCAGCGCCTCCCAGCGCCCTCCCGGTCGAATGCCGTGAAGGCCGGTGAGATGCCCGAAGGCCGCGATCCCACCCCGCTCGGAGCGCGGGGAGAAGGCGAACACCGATCGTTCCTGCCGCCGCGCGATCTCCCGCTCGATCTGAATCCCCCAGGTCTGCACCTCGGCCGGGCGGAAACGCAGCTGATGGAAGGGAATGCGCATCTCCACCGTCCAGCCGGAATCGGTCACGGCCGTGGCGACCTCCCACACCGGATCCCAGGAGCTGTCGCCGCCCGTCTCGTCGCCGCGCGAGAGAACCTCGTCGAACCGGACGCCCGAGGGATTCACCCGCAGACGGAAGCCGGTGCGGCGATCCAGATAGCTGTCCAGCGCGATGCCGAACCAGTCGGAATCGGGGAGCGTGGTGTCGCGGCGCCCGAGCCGCGTGGAGATCGGGCGGTCGTCGCGGAGGTCGGCCGCCACGTACAGCGCGGCGTCGTCGTAGAGGATCCTCACGGTGGTCGGCTGGCTCACAGGCCGGCCCTCTTCCGGGACGATCTGGCGGAACCGAGCGATGGCGGGTGCGTCGTCCCAGGCGGGGTCGTCGAGACGACCGTCGATGACCGGCGGGGACGCGGCGCGGACGGCGGGGATCTCCGGACGCTCGCTGGTGACGGATTCGCGGGCGTCTCCCGGTGCGGCCTGCGACGCGGCGGTGCCCGGGTCGCCAACCGCCAGCAGGGAGCCCACCAGGAGCCCGGTCATCGCGCTCCATCGACGGGCCTGGCGTCGGGGCGGGCGCACGACGGCGGGGCCGGCGGAATGCTCCTCCACCCGGCCGGTGTTGCGATGCATCTTACAGATCGTCACCACCTCGGGACCCTCTTGATATCGATGATTGGCAGAGGGGAAAGCTAGGCACGCACGGGGGGGCGGGGCAAGCGCGGCTCGGGAAGGCAGATGGTCAGGGGCCCTTCGCGCGACGCGGGCGGCCTCCATTGCGGGTCCTCCGCGAGGAATGAGCGCCGGTCGCTGCGAATCGCGGCGCGATCCCCTACCTTGTACGGGAGCCGCAGCGTGCCCGGGCCGGGGCCGCCGGCGAACACGCATTCCGGGAGACAGGATGGATCAGGGTCGTCTTTCCGACGAGCTGGAGCCGCGCATCCTCGACAGCGTTCACGATTACCTCGTCGCGTCGCTCGATCGCAACGGCCGGGTCGCGCGATGGAACGCGGGGGCGCAGCGAGTGACGGGGTACTCGCAGGAGCAGGCGAGTGGCCGGCCGCTGGCATTCCTCTACAATGAGGCGGACCGTGGCAGCGGGCTTCCGGAGCAGGCGCTCCGCGCCGCGGCTCAGCAGGGCAGCGTGAGCGTGAGCGGGTGGCGCGTCCGTGAGAACGGCGTCCCCTTCTGGGGAGAGGGAGCGCTGAGCCGGATCGCGGAGGGGGACGCGCTGCTCGGCTACGTGCTGGTCCTGCAGGATCGCACCACTCTGAAGGAGGCGCAGGAGCGGCTGCGGGTCTCCGAAGCGATGTTCGCGGGGATCCTGGCGATCGCCTCGGACGCGGTGGTCACCGTGAACGCCGACCAGCGCATCATCTTCTTCAACAATGGAGCGGAGCAGATCTTCGGCTACACGGCCGCGGAGATCGCCGGGGAGCCGCTGGAGATCCTGATCCCGGAGGCGTTCCGGCGGGGTCACCACGAGCTGGTGCGCGGCTTCGGGGCCTCCACGATCCCCGCGCGTCGCATGGGCGAGCGCGGTCAGATCTACGGTCTGCGCAAGGGCGGCGAGGTGTTCCCCGCGGACGCGTCCATCTCCAAGCTCGACGTGGAGGGGCGGCGCATCTACACGGCGGTGCTGCGGGACGCGACCGAGCGGCGGCAGACGGAGGCCGCTCTCTCCTCCCAGGCCGCGGAGCTCGCCCGCTCCAACGCCGACCTCGAGCAGTTCGCCTACGTCGCCTCGCACGACCTGCAGGAGCCGTTGCGTATGGTCGCGAGCTACACACAGCTGCTCGCCCGCCGCTATCGTGGCAGGCTCGATGACGATGCGGAGGAGTTCATCGGCTACGCGGTGGACGGTGTGACCCGCATGCAGGAGCTGATCAACGACCTGCTCGCCTACTCGCGCGTGGGGACCCGCGGCGGCGATTTCGACGCCATCGAGCTGGAGCCGGTGGTGAAGCGGGTGCTCGGCACGCTGGCACCCGCCATCGAGGAGAGCGGCGCGCGCGTCACCTGCGATCCGCTCCCGACCGTGCGAGGCGATCCCGTCCAGCTCGGACAGCTCTTTCAGAACCTGATCGGCAACGCCATCAAGTTCCGGGGTGGTGAACCGCCGCGCGTGCACGTCGGCGCCACGCGAGGCGAGGACGAATGGATCCTCACGGTGTCCGACAACGGGATCGGGATCGCGCCGGAGTTCGCGGATCGCATCTGGATCATCTTCCAGCGGCTCCACAGCCGCGACGAGTACCCCGGCACCGGCATCGGACTGGCCATCTGCAAGAAGATCGTGGAGCGGCACGGCGGGCACATCACGCTGGAGTCCGAGCCGGGACGCGGCTCCACATTCCGTTTCAACATTCCCGACCCCCGTTCCAGCGCATGATACGTCAGACAGAGAGTCGCCCGGTAGAGATCCTTCTCGTCGAGGACAATCCCGGCGACGTGCGACTCACCCGGGAGGCGCTCAAGGAGGGGAAGGTACGCAACAACCTGCACGTGGCGCAGGATGGCGTGGAAGCGCTCGCCTTCCTTCGCCGCGAGGGGAGGTACGGGGAAGCAGTGCGCCCGGACCTGATCCTTCTGGACCTGAACCTCCCGCGCAGGGATGGGCGGGAGGTGCTCGAGGAGATCAAGGCCGATCCGCAGCTTCGCGCGATCCCCGTGGTGATCCTCACCAGCTCGCAGGCGGAGCAGGACATCGTGCGCGCCTACGATCTCCATGCCAACTGCTATGTGACCAAGCCGGTGGATCTGGACCAGTTCATCACGGTGGTGAAATCCATCGAGGATTTCTGGTTCGCCATCGTGAAGCTCCCCCCGCCTGAGGGCCGCGACGTGCCCGACCGGCTGGTCCGCATCCTCCTGGTGGAGGACAACCCGGGCGACGCGCGTCTGATCCGCGAGGTGTTGCGGGAGGCGGTGTCGATCCGGTGTGAGCTGATGCACGAGCAGAGGTTGAGCGGCGCGCGGGAGCGGTGCGCGGAGGGCGGGGTGGACGTGGTCCTGCTCGACCTCTCGCTGCCCGACGCCCACGGCCTGCGGACGGTCACCGAATGCCTCGAGTTCGCACCCACCCTGCCCATCATCGTATTGACGGGACTCGATGACGAGACGGTGGCAGTGCAGGCGGTGCAGGCCGGCGCGCAGGACTACCTGGTGAAGGGGCAGGTGGAGAGCACCCTTCTGGTGCGCGCGATCCGCTACGCGATGGAGCGCAAGCGGCTGGACCTCGAGCGCCAGCAGCTTCTCGCCAGCGAGCGAGAAGCGCGCGGTGTCGCGGAAGCGGCCGCCCGTGCGCGTGACGAGGTGCTCCGCGTCGTGTCGCACGACCTGGGAAACTCGCTCAGCGCCGTGAAGATCCACGCCGTCGTGCTGGGTCGGGTGCTCGAGCAGCGGAGTGTGGAGCCGGAGCCGGAGGTCACCGTACGGATCGCCGCCATTCGCGACCTGGTCGCCCAGATGAACCGGCTGCGGCAGGATCTGCTGGACATCGCCAGCATCGAGGCGGGGCACCTCTCGGTGGAGCGACGACCTCAGGACGCGCGGGCGCTGGTGGAGGATGCGGCGAGCACGCTGGTGGATCGCATGGAGGAGAAGCGGATCCGGCTGGACATCCAGATCGCCGACGGCGTGCCGCCGGTCCTCGCCGACCGCGACCGGATCCTTCAGGTGCTTGGCAATCTGCTGGGGAATGCCACCAAGTTCACGCCGGAGGACGGGCGGATCCTGGTGCGGGTGGAGGCCGCGGAGCGCTGGGTGAGCTTCTCGGTGGAGGACAGCGGAGTCGGCATCGCCGCCGAGCACCTTCCCCACATCTTCGACCGCTACTGGAAGATGCGCAGCGGGAATCCGGGCGGGACCGGCCTGGGGCTCGCCATCGCGCGCGGCATCGTGGAGGCGCACGGGGGTGAGATCGCGGCGGTGAGCGTTGGAGGAGAGGGGACCACGCTCCGCTTCACGCTTCCGGAGGTCGACACCAGCGTTTGAGGCGTGGTGCAGCACTTCAGACGCTGCCGGTTCGCCAACCCCGCCGTGCCGGCACCTCACGCCGGCCGCGTCCTCAGCGGCGGACTCTGCCCGATCGGGGGCATCCGCCCCACTGTGGGTGACGCCCGTGAGCGTCGCTACTCCTTCTTCAGCAGCCCCGTCTGCAGCGCGAAGCGGATCAGCTCCGAGCGGTGTGAGAAGCCGAGCTTCTGCATCAGCCGCGCGCGGTAGGTATCCACCGTCTTCGGCGAGAGGAAGAGCTTCTTGCCGATCTCGGTGGAGCTGTACCCCTCGGCCGTCAGCGTCAGCACCTCTCGCTCCCGATCACTCAATTCCTCCAGCGGCGAAGCTTCTCCCCGCTCCTCGGCCATCTTGAAGCCGCGCAGCAGCAGCTTGGTCGCCTTGGGATAGAGGAAGACCTCGCCGCGGGCGACGGTTCGGATGGCGGTGATCAGGTCCTCGTCCGCATTGGTCTTGTGCACGTAACCGCTCCCGCCCGCTTCGAGAACCGGGAGGAGATACTCCTCCTCTGCCTGCGAGGTGAGGATGAGCACGCGCGAGGCCGGGTCCGCGGCGATGATCTGGCGGGTGGCGTCGAGCCCGCCCATGCCCGGCATCGCCAGGTCCATGACGATCACATCCGGGCGGAGGGTGCGCGCGAGCTCCACCGCCGCCTCCCCGGTGGCTGCCTCGCCGGCGACGTCCAGGTCCGCCTCGAGGTTCAGGAGCGCCTTCAGTCCGCCCCGCAGGACGGCGTGATCGTCGACCAGGAGAACTCGGATGGTTTCGCTCATCGATCGGCTCGCGTGTGAGTCCCGTCAGGCGCACGGGTGCGGCCGCCGGGACGGGTCGGCTGCGGGGTCATTATAGCGGCTCGTGCGGCTCGCGACGAGCGGTGCCGGCCACGCCGGGCCTCATACCGCGCGAGGCGGCCGACGGATCCCGGCCGCCACCCTGACATCGTGAACCATCATGAGCTGCTTCCGCGCGCCCCGGTCACCCGGGCACCTCGTGCATCTGCCCACTCCCGGATTCGAAGCTGGTCACGTTGGCGAGCGTGGTGTCGGCGATGTTCCGCAGCGCCTCCATGGTAAAGAAGCCCTGGTGCCCGGTGATCAGCACGTTGTGAAAGGTGAGCAGGCGGGCGAAGACGTCGTCCGCGATCACACGGTCGGAGAGGTTCTCGAAGAAGAGATTCTCCTCCTCCTCGTAGACGTCCAGTCCCAGCGCCCCGATCCGCTCCGACTTCAGCCCGTCGATGACGGCGCGCGTATCCACCAGCGCGCCGCGGCTGGTGTTGATCAGCATCACCCCCGTTTTCATCCGCGCGACGGCGTCGGCGTCGATCAGGTGGTGAGTTTCCGGGGTGAGGGGGGCGTGCAGGGCGATGATGTCGGACTCCGCGAGCAGCTGATCCAGCGGTACGTAGTTCATCCCCAGCGCCAGGCACTCGTCGGACGGGAAGGGGTCATGGCCCAGCAACCCGCAACCGAAGCCGGCCATGATCCGGGCAAAGACGGCGCCGATCTTCCCCGTTCCCACCACGCCCACGGTGCGGCCGTACAGGTCGAAGCCGAGCAGTCCGTCGAGCGCGAAGTTGCCCTCGCGGACGCGGGCGTATGCACGGTGGAGGTGGCGGTTCAGAGAGAGGATCAGCGCGACCGCGTGCTCGGCGACCGCGTAGGGTGAGTAGGCGGGCACCCGGACCACGGTGATCCCCAGCGCCCGCGCGGCCGGCACGTCCACGTGGTTGAAGCCCGCGGAGCGGAGCGCGACCAGGCGGGTGCCACCCTCCGCCAGCCGCTCCAGGACAGAGCGATCGAGGCGGTCGTTGACGAAGGCGCACACCACCGGAAACCCCGCGGCGAGAGGAGCGGTCTCCGGGGTGAGTCGCGGCTCCAGGAACACCATCTCGTGACGGTGGTCGCCACTCGCGGCGGTGAAGCTCTGCCGGTCGTACGGCTTGCTGCTGAAAAAGGCGATCCTCATCCGAAGCTATTGTGCAGGTGATGGTCGTATCCCGTCAGGGATTTCGATCCTGCTCCACGCGCCGCTCCCGGGCGAGCGGAATGGTGAAAGACACGCAGGTGCCCGCGCCGACTTCGCTATCGGCCCAGATCCGCCCGCCGTGCGCTTCCACGATGCCGCGGGAAATCGCGAGCCCGAGACCGGCACCGTCGCGCCCACCGCGTCTTCCCTGCCAGAAGGGGCGGAAGAGCTGCGAGAGCTGGTCGGCTTCGATTCCCGAGCCGGTGTCGCAGACGCGGAAGGCGATGGACTCTCCGTGGTCGCTCAGGTCCATCCGGATGGTCCCCCCATCCGGGGTGAACTTGATGGCGTTGCCGATCACATTCGCCAGCACCTGAAGGATCCGGTCACGATCGGCCCGGACCGGCGGGAGGGGTGCCCCGCCCTCGTTGACCAGGGTGATGGAGCGCGCGGTGGCCATCGCGGTGTGGAGCTCCACGGCCTCGCCGATCAGCCGGCGGGGATCCTCGTGCGCCAGGTTGAGCGACATGCGCCCCGCCTCGAGCCGTGCCACGTCGAGCAGATCGCCGATCAGGCGGTCCATTCGCTCGGCCGAACGCAGCACCACGTGAAGCTGCCGGGCCTTCTGCTCCTCCGTGAAGCCGACCTTTGGATCGAGCAGCAGATCCACGCTCATGGTGATGGTGCTGAGCGGGTTCCGCAGGTCGTGGGAGACGATACGGAGCACCTCGTCACGGGCACGGATCACCTCGTTGGCGTGCCGGAAGAGGCGGGCGTCGTCCACGGAGAGCGCGGCCCGTCGCGCGAGCTCGCCGGCGAGGCGCAGGTCGTCGTCGGTGTAGTGCTTCCGTGACGAGATCAGCACGGCCGCACCGAGCAGCCGGTCACGGGCGTTGAGAGGAACCGCGATGTAGGATCGGGCCTCCAGCGCGTTGAGGATGCTGTGGTGCTCCTCCCCCTGCGAGAGTTCACGGAGAAGTTCCGGCGTCACGTTCTGCATCTCCGGTCGATTGGAGCCGAGCGCGCTGGACGAGAGGTGGCGGCGATTCCGGTCGAGCTTCGCGTTGCGAAGGCGCTCGGCGATTTCCGCCCTGTCCGGATCCGCGTGCGCCACCCGCAGCCGGCGGATCTCGCCATCGGCCTCCACGATGTCGATGACGCAGAAGTCGGCGAGCGACTGGACGGCCAGGGATGCGACGCTTTCCAGCGTCTCCTCGTAGTCGAGCGATGCGGCGAGCACCATCCCGGCGTCGGCCAGAAAGCGGAGCCGCTGGTGCTCCACTTCGAGGCGCTCACGGAGCCGCTCGTGCGAGTTCTGCAGCCGCTTCCGCTCCTTCGCGTAGCGGATGGAGCGGGCGAGCAGCGCACCATCGACCCGCCCCTTCACCAGGTAGTCCTCCGCCCCCGCCTTCATCGCGGCCACCGCCTGCTCCTCGCTGTCGGTGCCGGTGAGAACGATGATGGGGAGGTGTGGCGCCGTTTCGTATGCGCGTACCACCGTGTCCACTCCCGTTGCATCCGGCAGCGAGAGGTCGAGAAGCAGCACGTCGAACTCACCGCCGCGCAGGGCATCCGCTACGCAGGCAAGCCGCGAGACGTGGGTGATGTGATACTCCAGGTGGGCCTCGCGGAGCATCTCCCGGGTCAGCAGTGCGTCGCCCGGGTTGTCCTCCACGAGGAGGACGCGTACTGCTGCATCGGATGTCATTCCGGGCTCCTGGGGTGAAGGGTTGATGATCGCCGAGGGAACGTGATCGCACCCGGGTCCCCTCCTCAGCCGGCCCCGGCGCCGCCGGTGAAGATCCCACGCTACTCTCGCTCAGATCGGGGCCGGCGTCACCCGGTGCGCACCCACGCGAACAGTGCGGCGAGGAGTACCAGCACCCCACTGATTCCGATCACGATCCGTCGTGTGTATACGTGTAGCATCCGTCCCTCCGGCAGTGTCAGGCGATGTTGAAGCGTTCGGAGTTGAGCTTGCGGATCGGTACGCCGCGACGAAGCAGATGAGTCTCCACCACGTCCATCATTGGCTCGGGCCCGCAGACGAAGTGCTCCCGCTCGACCGCATCTAAAGGCGGGAGGTGACGCTCCAGGATCTCCGATTCGATCATCCCCTTCTCGCCCGTCCAGCTCTCCGGCGGTTGCTCGAGCACCTGCACCACCCGAAGGTTCATCTCCCCCTCCATCTCTCTGAGCTCCTCGCGATAGGTGATGTTCTCCTCGCGTGCGCAGCCGTAGATCAGGAGCAGCGGCCGCCGGTCGCCCTCGTCGCGCAGGGTGCGCAGGATGCTCATCACCGGAGTGACGCCCACGCCGCCGGCGACGAACACCGCGCCGGGCGACTCCGGCGGCAGGACGAAGGCGCCGTACGGTCCCTCGACGAAGGCACGGGTACCGGGCTGCAGCGAGCCGATGGTGGAGGTGAAATCGCCCAGCTCCTTGACGGTGAACTCCAGCTGCCGCGGGCGGCGCGCGCTGGAGGAGAAGGAGAAGGGGTGCTGCTCCATGGAGAATGGGGAGTCGCCGAAGGTGACCCAGGCGAACTGTCCCGCGAGGAAGCGGAGCCCCTCGTGGCCGTCGGGCTCCACCGTGATGGTCCAGGAGCGACCCCGCTCGGGTCGAACGCCGGTGATGCGGTAGGGCGTGCGCCGCATGCGCAGTGGCTTCACGACGCGTGCGTGGAGGAGCAGGAGGATGGCGGCGCCGCTCATCCCCACCCAGACCGCCTGCTTCCAGGGCGAGGCGATGTAGTAGCCGACTCGGAGAACGTGGACCAGCCCGATGAACACCACCATCAGGGCGAACAGCCCGTGCGTGGCCCGCCACCACTCGTACGCCAGTCGGAAGCGTCGCCTCCAGAGCGTCAGGACGATCAGGAGCACCAGCGACCCGATCACCACCCAGAGCGCGAGGGAACGGACGAACTGGACGCGCGGGTCGAGGAACTGCAGGAAGGGCGGATATGCCAGGATCAGGATGACAGGATGCGCCAGCACCAGTCCGAAGGCGACCAACCCCGCCTGGCGGTGGAAGTGGAGCATCAGGTCGAGACCGAAAGGCGCGGCGATCTGGCGGAAGCGCGCCGTGAGCGCGAACTGCAGACCCAGCATGGCCAGACCGACGAAGCCGAGACCGACCCCGAACTCGATCCAGAACCCACGGGGCGGAGGGAGTGGTGCCAGCAGCGCCAGCCCCAGCGGGAGCGCAGCCAGCACGACGTACAGTGCGATCCAGAGTACCGCCTGCGATAAGCTCTTTTTCATCGCGCCGTAGGCAGATGGGAGAGACCCGTGCGTCGGCCCGTTCGCCAGCGCCGTCGTCGCGCCCCCCGGGCTCCGCCGTCAGCCCTGCGACGGGCGACCGCGCGGCTGATCTCCCGCATCAGGTGCGGGCCTTCGAAGATCATCCCGGTGATCAGCTGGACCAGGTCTGCACCGGCGTCCAGCTTCTCCAGCGCATCCTCGGCGGAGAGGATCCCTCCGCACCCGATGATCGTGAAGCGCTGCCCGTACCGTTCGCGCGTGCGCCGGATCAGCTCGGTGGAGCGCGCTGCGCAAGGCCGGCCGCTGAGGCCGCCGCGGTAGTCGGCCGGCGCCTCCAAGGGGTGATCCAGTTCCCGGTAATCCTTGTTGAGATTGCCGATGACGACGCCGTTCACCGGGAAGTCGGCGATCACCTCCAGCAACTCCTGGAACTCGCTCCAGGTGGGGTTGATCGGCATCTTCACGTAGAGCGGCCGGTCGTGCCGCACCGTGGACAGTCTCTGCAGCAGGAGCCGGAGCCGCTCCGGCTCGGCGAAGCTCTCACCGCCGAACACGTTGGGGCACGAGATGTTGATGGTGTAGAAGTCGCCGACCCCGGCGGCGGCCAGCCGTGACAGCGAGGTGTGGTAATCCTCCAGGCCGGCCTCCAGCGAAGCGGAGTGGGGATCGTTGGTGCGGGCGATGCTGACTCCGATCACGAAACCCGGCTCGCGCGGGGTGGCGCGCATTCGGTCTATGAAGCGGTCCACGCCGGCGTTGCGGAGGCCCTTGTTGACGAGCAGGGACCGTGAAGCCACCAGACGCGTGAGCCGCGGCTTCTCGTTGCCGGCCGATGGGCGCGCCGTCACCGAGCCGACCTCCACACCGCCGAATGCCACGCTCGGCAGGATGCGGGTGAGGCGGCCATCGTAGTCGAAGCCGGCGGCGAGCAGCACCGGGCGCCGGTAGGTGATCCCGTCGACCGTCGTGGCTGCGTCCCCTGCCTCATGACCGTAGGCCGCCGCCACCAGCCGGCGGGTCACGGCGAAACGCCCCAGCATGGATCCCAGGCGGATGAACAGGTCGTGCACGTCCTCCGGGTCGAATCTGAAGAGGATCGGTCTGAGCAGGCGCTGGTAGAGGAATCTCATCTCGCGCTCCCCGGCTTCGGTTCGTCGGAGGGTGCGCCCGGCGGCTCGCGGCGCACGGGTGCTTCGCCCTGTACGCTACCGGCCCGCGCCGGGCGCCGGTATGGGGAGGCACGCCACAACCGTGTGGGGAAGCGTCACTCTTCGCCCACCGCCATCCGGACCTCATCGCGCCCACTCCGGGAGCACACCGGGAACCACGCCGAGGGCCAGGATCATCAGCAGGTAGCCGCCGAGGGTGAGCAACACGATGAAGATTCCGTTGAGCACGAGCCCCGCGCGGGCCATCTGTGGAATGGTGACGAAGCCGCTCCCGTAGACGATGGCGTTGGGAGGCGTGGCCACCGGCAGCATGAAGGCACAGCTTGCGGCGAGCGCGGCCGGGACGGCGAGGAGGAGAGGGTTCTCGCCGAGGCCGATCGCGAGTGAGGCGACGATCGGGAGGAAGGCCGCCGCCGTCGCGGTGTTGCTGGTGAGCTCGGTGAGGAAGATGATCACCGTTGTGACCACGATCACGATGCCGATCACCGGCAGCGCGTCCAGGCCGCTGAGCGAGGCACCGATCCACTCCGCCAGCCCGGTTCGGGAGATCGCCCCCGCCAGCGAGAGCCCGCCGCCGAAGAGGATCAGCACGTCCCACGGGAGGCGGCGCGCCCACTCCCAGTTGAGGACGAACTCGCGCGCGGCAAG
This sequence comes from uncultured Gemmatimonadales bacterium, assembly GCA_963793235.1. Taxonomy (GTDB): domain Bacteria; phylum Gemmatimonadota; class Gemmatimonadetes; order Longimicrobiales; family Longimicrobiaceae; genus CAWBZF01. Next base: position 1,482,076 of record CAWBZF010000002.1, on the reverse strand, counting down.
GTTGACCGGGAGCAGGAAGAGCACGACCGCGGCGGCGATCGCGATACCGGCGTCAGAAAGGCCCGGCACCCACGTCTCGAGCAGCGGTCGGAAGATCCAGGCGGCTGCGGTGAGCACGAAGACGACCGCCACCAGGCTCTCCCCGCGGGACGGCGAGCCGAGCGCCTTCACCTCCCGGGCGATCGCTTCCCGACCGCCCGGGATCTCAGTCATACGCACAGGATACACCCAGCGGGTGAGCACCAGCCAGGTGACTGGCAGGCCGACGGCGGCGAGCGGCAGACCCACCAGCATCCACTCACCGAAGCCGATCTGAACGCCATAGGTCTCGGACATGAAGCCGGCGAGCAGTGCGTTGGGCGGGGTGCCGATCAGCGTCGCGAGCCCGCCGATGCTGCAGGCGTAGGCGATTCCCAGCATCAGTGCGACGGCGAAGTTGGAGTCGCCCGGCTCCGTGTCGGGTACGCCGTCTCGCCGCAGGGCGAGATCCACCACGGAGAGGCCGATCGGAAGCATCATCACCGCCGTCGCGGTGTTGCTCACCCACATGCTCAGAAATGCGGCGGCGACCATGAAGCCGCCGATCAGCGGCACCGGCCGCGTGCCGACCGCCGAGATTACCGCCAGCGCGATGCGGCGGTGAAGGTTCCAGCGCTGCATCGCCTGCGCGATCAGGAATCCGCCCAGAAAGAGGAAGATGACCGGGTTCGCGTACGGCGCGGCGGCCGCCTCGACGGGTGCCACACCGAGGAGCGGGAAGAGGGCGATCGGAACCAGTGCCGTGGCCGGAATCGGGATCGCCTCCGAGATCCACCAGATCGCCATCAGGAACCCCACCGCCGCCGTGCGCCACGCTTCCACACTCATCCCCGCCGGCGGCGGGAGCACGAGCGAGAGGGCGAGCACAGCCGGTCCGAGCAGCAGGCCCGTGGTGGAGCGGCGCTGGCCAGCACGCGCGTCCGGGCTTTCCTTCTCGGGGGCGCCGCTCGAGCCGGTCGGGGTCATGGATGATCAGCGGTGGAAAGCGGAGAGTGCCGACGCGGACGATCCGCCAATAGAACGAAGTGTCCGTCGATTCACAAACGGTCCCGGATCCGCGGCCGGATGGTGCGGCGGGGGTGCACGCCGGCGGTGTGAAGGGCGACGGCGGCAGTGGCGGCAGTGGCGGCAGTGGCGGCAGTGGCGGCAGTGGCGGCAGTGGCGGCGCCGGTCGGCTGCCGGTGGCGATCCGCCGTCTCCCCGCCGGGTGTCGGGAGATCCGCCTGCGGTGTGTGGGGAGGGCCGCCGGAAACACGGGAAAACAACACGGAAGGTTTCGGATACCGGGCATGTGGCGGCACCGGTAGCTTTGTATCACGGCTCCACCGGTCGCTGCGCGGTGCCCCGCGCCGGCTGGACGGATGGCCATGCGAGCACCGATGCATACCTGCAGCAGAGTGAGAATGATGGAGACCGCTTCCAGACCGATGGAGATCCTCCTGGTGGAGGACAATCCGGGGGACGTGCGCCTGACGCGCGAGGCACTGCGCGAGGGGAGAGTCAGGAATCACCTGAACGTCGCCGCCGACGGGGTCGAGGCGATCGCCTACCTGCGGCGCGAGGGCGGGTTCGCCACGGCAGTGCGGCCCGACGTGATTCTGCTGGACCTGAACCTCCCTCGAATGGATGGGCGTCAGGTATTGACGGAGATCAAGCGAGACCCCGCGCTGCGGACCATCCCGGTGGTGATCCTCAGCAGCTCGCAGGCCGATCAGGATGTCTCTGGTGCCTACGGCCTCCACGCCAACTGCTACGTGACCAAGCCTATGGATCTCGATCAGTTCATCTCCGTGGTGCGCTCGATCGAAGATTTCTGGTTTCGAGTGGTGCAGTTGCCGGGGGGCTGACGACCGGCTGGCAGCGGTCCGTAGAACCCCGCGTCGCGCCCCCGCCCCGCCCCGCCCCGCCCCCCGTCATCCAGAGGGCGCTGCGCGGTGACCGCCGTTGCTCCACCCTCTGCGCGCCCGTGGGATCCGGATGCCTGCCACACCCGCGGCGCCGGGCAGGAGGGCGGCAGGAGGGCGCTCCACGTAAAGCGCGCCCTGCCTGCGACGGGACTGGCGGCCAGACCTCAGCTCGGGATCGCCGATGCCGTCACCTCGGGATCCCCCTCGACCTGCCAGAGTGCCGGCGGAACCAGCAGCATGGAGCAGGGCGTAGCCCGCGCCACGCGGGATGCCACGCTTCCGATCAGCGCCCGGCCCACGGCCCCGTAGCCGTGCGTCCCCATCACCAGCAGATCCACCTTCTCACCCTCGGCGTAGCGGATGATCTCCTCGGAGGGCGCGTTGCCCCAGAGGGCCTCCTCCCGCACGTCCACGTGCGCGGCGCTGCCGACTCGCCGCTGCGACTCCTCGATCTCCGCGTTCAATTGCGGCCCGATCACGGCTCGATCGAACGGGATGTCGAAGCTCTCGTAGTGCCGGGGGATCACGTGGATCACGCGCAGATCGACGCCCGGCAGTCCGTTGCCACCGTCACTCGCCCCGAGCGCGCCCGCCCAGCGGAACGCCTGGTCCAGCGCGCCGCGTGCAGGGTCGCTGAGGTCGATCGGTGCCGCGACGCAGCGCAGCGGGAGCGGGAGTGGATCCGAGAGGATCAGCACCGGCACCCGCGCCGAGCGGAGGATGCGGTCGGCGGTGTTGCCCAGGATCGGCCCACGGAATGCGCGGGGACGATGGGGTCCCATCACGATCAGGTCGGCCTCGACGTGTGCGGCTCGCTCGAGGATCGCCTTCGGTGCGGGTTCTACCGCCACGTGGTGGGATGCCAGCGGCGCGCCCGGCGGTAGCGCTCGCTGGACCTGATCGAGCATCGCGCGACGCGCGTCGTGGATCTGGCGCTGGAAGTGCACCACGGTGCCCGTGCCCGGATACGGCAGGGTGGGGATCTCCAGCGCCGTGAGCACGTGCAGTTCGGCACCGATCCGCCCGGCCAGGGCGTGGGCGCTGGCCACCACCCCGTCCGAGCTGGCGAGAAGGTCGGTAGCGACCAGGATGGACCGGATCTCGATGGATTGCATCTTCCAACTCCTTTGCGTCGGGCCGCACGGACTCCGTCCGGATCGCGGCCGGTTTACCTGCAGGGGACGTCGCGCGACCGTGCCATGTCGGCCGACATCTTCGAGCTCGCCGCGCCAGCAGCGGTATCGGCGGTGTCGTCGGCAGTGGCCGCGGATCGCACGGCGGGGAGTACGAGCACGTTGCCGCCCGTATTTCGCACGGTGGTTTCGGCAACGCTGCCGAGAAGCAGGCGGGACGAGCCGCTCCTGCCGTGGGTGCCCAGGATCACCAGATCGGCGTCGCAGGCGGCGGCTTCCGCCGCGATCTCACGTGCCGGGTTGCCCACCCGCACGCGGCTGCTTACCGGGAGACCGTGTTCGGGGCGTTCGGCGAGGAATGCGTCGAGGTCCGCCTTCGCGAGCCGCTCCAGCGTCTCGCCCCCCGTCTGGGTGGGCGAAGCGAGATCGTGCCAGACCACCAGCAGCGAGCGGATCTCCGGTGCGTCCGTCGGAAACATTGCCCGCACCAGCTCGACACCCCGGTCGTGAGCAGCGGTGCTGAGCTCCGACAGGTCGGTGGTGAGGAGCACCCGCCGCAGCGGCCGGTAGAAGTGTGAGCGAAGCACGAGAACCGGCACGGCGGAGTTCCGGATCACGCGCTCGGCGCTGCTGCCGAGCAAGGTGCGGAGCAGCCGGCCGTGTCGTGTCCCGCCAACCACCAGCAGGTCGACTCCGAGCGCCTCCGCCCGGTCGCACAGCACTTCACACGGCTCGCCGGCCACGGCGTCACAACGTATGCGGCTGCTCGAGGTCAGTTCGGAGACACGCGCCACCAGTTCATCGCGCATCGCGTCTCCGTACTGATCCTCGAACCGACGCGCGACCCGGGGGTCTTGCGAGTAGGCGCGGAACGTCGTCTCCGGCAGGTCGAAAGCGTGGACCAGGTGCAGCGTGGCATCCAGCGAATCCGCGAGTTCCACCGCCGCGAGAAGGAGCGGCTCCGGGTCCTGCAACGAGGCCACTCCCATCATCAGACTCCGGATCGGTCGGGGCATGATCCCTCCTGGGTCCCGTGCTCTTTTCCGCCTGGGCGGGCGGCGGCGCATCCTCGCGCTTTCACACCTGCAAGCTACCCGATGGTGGTTTCCGGGGAGTCGGGCGGCGGGCGGCACCGGTGTGGGGAGATCCCGGTTTCGACTGGCGGGTCGTTTCGCTGAGCCGGCCGAACCGAGCCCCGGTCGAGGCTCCGCCGGCGCTCCACGCCACATGTCATCCAGAGGCCGCGTGAGGATGCGGACGGAGGCGCCGGATCCGGATGCCGGCCGTCGCCCTCCTGCCCGGCGCCGCGGGTGTGGCAGGCATCCGGATCCCACGGGCGCGCGGAGGGCGGAGACCCGGCGGTCACTGCACAGCGCCCTCTGTGTGACGGGGGCGGGGTGGGGGGAGACGGGGCGTCCGCCCCGCCGACATTCAGTCCTCGATGATCAGCGCCGTCACCATCCCGAACATTCCGTGCGGACCCTCGGCGTGCGTCAGGATGTGGCAGTGGAACGCCCAGGTACCCGGGTTGTTGCAGTCGATGATCGCGTCCCAGCGCTCGCCGGGCCCGATGTTCAGCGTGTCGCACTTGAACGGCGTCTGTGGATAGCCGTCGCGGGCGAACACCGTCATCGGCATCCCGTGCAGGTGCATCGGGTGGATCATCGCGCCCTCGTTCATGAAGCGCATGCGCAGCCTGGTGCCCCGCTTCACGACCTTGGGCTGGGTGGCCGGGAAGCCCTTCCCGTTGATGGTGTAGCCGTGGTACATGTCGTTGAGGATCATGAGCCACTCCTCGTCGTACTGCGGGTCCACGCTCCTGTTGCGCGGCTCGACGATGAACGCTCCGAGCATCCCCTTCAGCGTCTGCTCGGCGGCGTTGTAGTGCGAGTGGTACATGTGCGAGCCGAACGGCGTCGCGCGAAACTCGTAGGTGAAGGTCTGCCCGGGGGTGATCGGGGGCTGGGTGATGAACGGCACCCCGTCCTGCGCGTTCGGCACGTCCTGCCCGTGCCAGTGAATGGCGGTGCTCTCGTCCATCTCGTTGCGGACGATCACGCGGACGAGGTCGCCCTCCGTAACGCGGATCTCCGGGCCCGGCACCATGCCGTTGTACGCCATCGCCTCCACCATCTTTCCCGGCTCCACCTCCCACTGGATGTTCTGACAGACCAGCTCGAACTGCTTGGCGCCGTTCACCACGCGGAACGGGAGAGGCTGGTTGCCGTGCGCCGCGGTGGCCGCAGGGAAGGCGCGTACGCCCGCCTCGTGCATGCGGTCCATCTCCCGCCAGTCCTTGGCCGGACGCGCCGGCGGGGTGTGAGCCATGGTTCCGCCGGAGTGGGCGACCGGGTCGTGCGAGCCACCCGCCGCAGCCGCGGAGGCGGCCTGGTCGCCGCCCTCCACGGAGCGGGTGCAGGCCGTCAGCGCGGTGGCGGCGGCCGGCACGGCGAGCCCGATGGCAGACTTCCGCAGGAAGCTGCGCCGGGAGGACACCTGGTTGAGAATCGCTTCTGCGTCGATCCGCTCTGACATGATCTGCTCCGGGATGGGTGACTACGATCTTCCGATGATGATGATCGGATCGACGAGTCCCACCGGGATCCGCCGATCGCAGCTGGAAAGTACCGGCGGGGGAGGTCGTCATCTGTCGGGGACGGGCGGAGAAAGATGTGGGAGAGAGCGGGAGCGTGGGTGCGGTGAGATTCCCTACATGTGATCTCCAGGACCCGGCAGCCTGCGGGCTTCAGGTCGCCAGGGAGATCCGCGCGACCCACCCGTGGGGTCGGGGCGCCCTCGCGAGCCTGCCCTGAGCGCAGCCGAAGGGAATCCCTCTCCGTTCCCCGCCCACGCGCCGCCGTTGAAGACCTCGCGCTGCCCGCAGATCGCTTTGACCTGGCCGGCGCCCCGGAGAATCCCCTTCGGCTGCGCTCAGGGCAGGCTCTCGACCGCGCTCGGGATGACCCGGTCGCCCATGCTCGCAGACGCACAGGTTACACGCGAATCAGCGGGTCTTCAGAACCCCTGACACTACATCCGGTGCCTGGTTGAGTCAGGTGCATACCCCTGTCTGCGGATGGTCGTTCAACGGTGACGGCCCGGCTCCACGATCGGCCGGCCCAACCTGCCATGTTCGTCGACGCCCGAACGCCACCCCCGCCCTCGGAGCAGCGGGAAAGAAGTGGATACCCACTTTTCGCAGACTTCGAAGATTCCCGGAGCCCCCCATCTCAATCCGCGCGATTTGCGGATAACCCCGTCCCCCTGAATTCGCGGACCGTCACCACACGCGAAACGAGCGCGGCGACGCAACCCTCTGCGTCGCCGCGCTCCGTGCCGGGGCCGCGAACCGGCCCCTCTCCCCTCCCAGGATCAGAAGGCGACCACGCCCTCGATCACGAAGCCATTGAACCTGCCGCCATTGCGGATGTCCAGGGCCGGGAAGTCGTTGTACCGCTGGTTGACGTACTCGCCCTTGACCAGGATGCTCGGGGTGAGGAACCAGCCGGCGGCGAGCGCCGAGCGATCCACGCTGACGTCTTCCGTCATCCCGCGGAGGCGGCCCGCCACGGTGTTGTAGCGACCGGCCACGTAGAGCTGCTCGGCCGGGAGGAAGCGGTAGACCACGTCACCGGAGTACTGGTTCCAGGTGCGTGTATCCGTCTCCGCGTTGTTCTTGCCCTCGGCCTGCTCGATGACCCCGAAGAGCTCCAGCCCGCCGAACTTGACGAACGGGTTGATCTGGAAGGAGGTCAGCTGGTTCGTGAACCCGGGGTTGATGCGGCCCGAGGTGAACTGCGACGCGATGGCGGACGTGGTGTTCTCCATCACGCTGTAGTACCGGGAGCCGGTGCGGTCGCCGTTGAACAGGTTGTTGCTGGGCGTCCTGTCCACCGTGTACATGGAGCCGGTCAGACGAACGCGCAGGTCCGGCGAGAGCTGCTGGTCGAAGCCGACCTTGCCCAGGAACGCCGGCCCACGCTGGTCGGGAATGTTTACGCCACCCTTGTTCATGCCGTCGGTGACACCCACCATCGCCATCCAGGGCCCGGTACGGAAGTAGATCTCCGTGCCGATCTCGGTGTTGAACGAGTCCAGGATGTTGTTCTCGACGAACGGGTTGTAGATCGCGTTGCCGTTGTCGCTGCGGCGGAAGTGAGCGTCACCGTAGTTGAGCTGGAACATGCCGGCCCGGATCGTCACGTAGTCCATGATGCGGTTCAGGACCGGGTGATCGATCGGCGACTCGTCCACCTGCAGGTAGCCGCCCTTGACCCAGAACTCGTTGTGGTGCCGCGAGGACATGTAGCTCTCGAGGGCCACCCGGATGCCGGGGGCGAGCTGCGCGTTCACGCCCAGGTTGGCCGTGGCGAGGTTGAAGCCCCAGCCGATGTCCAGCAGCTGGTTGGCATTGACCTCGGCGCCGTTCACCGTCGCCATGCGAGCCTGCGCGGTGTTGCTGTGCTCCAGCCCCTGGAACTGCTGCGTGAAGGCGGCGGACCAGTCGAGGCGGAAGCCGGTGTACGGCGCGCCGGCTGCCCTGGGCGACTCGAAGACGTTGATGCCGCGCTGATCCGCGTGCCGCATGTACTGGATGGTGGTGGCCGGCTGGGTGCTCATCCGCGCCGACTCCGCATCCTTCTTCTCCGACTCGACCGTGCCGGTCACCGGCGTCGGCTCGGCTGCGGGGGCCGCCGTGTCGTTCTGTGCGAGGCGGGTGTTCTGCTGTGCCAGGGCCGGCCCTGTCGCCAGGATCGCGGCCATACCCGCCAGCGTCAGGACATTCGTGGTTCTCATCGAACGAACTCCTCGAGGGGAGGTGGTGCGGGGAGCGTTCGCTCCCCGTGGGTTCTGAGCAGTCCGCCGGCTGCGCAGCTGCTCCGGAATCATCCGCTTCAGGGCCTGAGCAGCAGGTCGTACTTCACCTGCACCACATCCCCGACCTTCATGGTGCCCATCATCAGCGACGGCGCACGAAGGCCGTGGTCGCTGAGCTTCACGTCCTGCGTGCCCACCAGGCGGAGCGTGCCGTTCGGCCCCTGCCGCCCTTCCGCGGTCATCGTGATCGGCCGCTCCTGGCCACCCAGGTTGAGCCGGCCCTGAAGGCGAACGGTCGCGGTGGAGCCGTCGCGTGCCGTCAGGTCGTACGAGGTCATGCGGAAGACGATGGTCGGGTGCTCGTTCGCCTTCAACGCGGTGAGCATGTGTCCGTTCATGGTGCCATTGTCGCAGTCCATGCTGCGGGCGGGCACCTCGAGGCGAACCGTGCTGACGGCCTTCTCACCGGAGAGCGTTGCGGCCACGGCATCGACGGAACTCGTGGCGATCGTCGCGTTCACCGTCGGTGCGCGGCAGGTGAAGCTCCGCACGGTCGACGTCCCCTCCACCCAGAGCCGGCTCTCCGGCTGCAGACCCAGCGAACCATTCATCCCGTTCTGAGCCGCCGCGCCGATGGCCAGCAACCCCGAGAGAGCGAGAACCGAAACGTTACGAGCAACCATGATCTTCCTCCGTCGTTTGTCCCTTCGTACCCTCTGCGCCCGCCGCGTCGTTGCGGCGCGTTGCAGCCCTGCGTCTTGGAGATGAAGCTACCGGCAGGGCGGGCGGCCGGGTGTCGGGGGAGAAACCATTCGCGGGTAGGACAATGTCGGATTCGCTTCGACTCCCCCGATGGGAGATTGTCCGACAGCGGCCGCTACGATCCGGCAGCGACACGCGTGGTGGAGCGATGGTTCGACGACTCCAGCGAGAACACCACGCGCCCGAGTATCCGCACGGATGACTCGATGCGAACGGGGATCCGCCACACGTCGTCCGTGAGGTAGAGGCGGATGGTGCTGCCGTCGGCCACATGCGGCCCCTGCGGTACCTGCATCTCCACCACCACCGTGGCGAACTCTCCGGCGGGGACGCGCACGGTCTCGCGACCGACCACACGCACCACCACCGGGTTGCGCTCCGGATCGAAGTGACGCTCCGTGCCGTACCGGGCCCCGTCCGTCAGAGGAAGGGTGCGGATGTAGTAGAGAAAGGAGAGCTCATCGAGCGGGAGCCGCGTCGCCATGACGCCCTGCCGCCCGTCCTCACCCCGCCAGATCCCCTGCGCAGGGTAGAGCTCCACGCGCTCCGTGCTGGTGCCGAGCGGTGAGCGCTCCCGCTTGTGGAAGCGCATCGCGGTCATCGTCTCCGGGTCGAGCCAGGAGGCGGTCTGGCCCTCCATGCGGATCGGCCCGGCCCCCCCGCGGAAGTCGAAACGGAGGACGTAGGTGTCACGGCCGCGCACGGCCTCCACCCGCTCCACGCGCATCTCTCCCGTGCCGCCGGCGATCGCGCCGATGCGCGCCCGGTACGTGAGGGTTTCGCCGAGGCTGAACGGCTGCTGCAGAGGGGTGGACTGCGCCGCCGCGCCGTCCGCGAGCAGCGTTCCCAGCACCATCCCGGCGAGCGCAACTGTTTGCATTTTCACGGCTTGCCTCCTCCAGCGCGCGTGCGCATCAGTGATCCGTACCGCTGTATGGTAGGCGGGTGGAGGGTTGCCGTCTGTCAGGCACGGTGGGGCGGTGCAGGGGGGGAACTCCCCACGCATGGGCGGGGATGGGATCGGCGGGCGGTGAGAACGGGCATTGCCCGGGAGGGGCGTGGCTCGGATGGGGTGCTACTCGGGGGGGGGTGCGGCGTCAGTGCGGGATGCGGCGTCAGCCGGGAGTAGCCTGGCGGGGGGCGGTGCGGGGCGGCGCCATCGGGAGCAGACCAGTGGAAGCGGGACCAGTGGAAGCGGGACCAGTGGAAGCGGGACCAGTGGAAGCGGGATCAGTGGGAGATCGCCACCCCGCTGATGCTGATGAAGACGATCAGAACTGCGGACACGATCGCCAGCGCGAGCAGCAGCCAGCCGTGGATGCCGGTGAGGCGCCCGCGCCAGATCGCCCGCAGCACGCCGCCCCCGGCCAGCGGCCAGATGGCGGCACCGCCCCACTGGCTGTGCTGCGCCACGAGCTGGTACGGCGGGTCGGGCTGGGACAGGACGACGCTCATCGCGCGCGCTCCGGAGACCAGGGCGAGCAGCGCGAATGCGGCGCCCGCGATCAGCAGCGTCCCGGCCCAGCGGCGGAGACCCTCGCGGCGGAGCACGGTGCCGAGCAGGTCGGCGGCGGCGCCGAGCACGATCAGCGCGAGCGGGAAGTGGGCGATGAACAGGTGGAGCGGCATCCGATCGGGGCGGCTGAAGCGTCTGGTCGAGGGCGGCGGCACCCTCGCGGGTCCGGCAGCACAAGCTGGCGAATCGGGGGGCGGCATGACAGGGCTGGCCTTCCCGCCGGCTCTGAATCGACCCGGTCCCGACACACCTGACGCGCTTCACCCGACGCCGCGGGGGGGTCGAAACGGTTTTCGGATCAGGGACGAAAGGAAATCTCTCGCGACCGGACAACCGGAGGAGGAAGGGATGATCTACCCCATTCGCAGCATCGTCGCCGGCATCGCCGAGCTTTCGGAGCACGAGCCCGTGCTCGGCTCGGCAGTGGAACTCGCCGACCGGACGGGCGCAACGCTGCACCTGGTGCACGCCTACGAGCTGCCCGACCTGATGTGGGATGCCTACGCGCGCATGGGCTACATGGACGGGGAGGCGTTGCAGCAGTACTCCGACGGCATTCGGCAGCACATGGAGCTGCGGGTGCGGGAGATCACCGACTCCCCGCATGTGCACTGTCACGCGCTGGCGGGACCGCCCGCCCCGATGATCGAGGACGTCGCGCAACGCGAGGAGGCGGACCTGATCCTGGTGGGCGCCACACGGCGCGGCGCCATCGCGCGCGCCATGCTCGGCACCACGGCGCAACGCGTGCTCCGGACCGGATCCGCGCCGGCCCCGGCGGTGCGAACCGAGCTTCTGCGCAGCCTCGCCGAGGCGGGCATCGAGCGCTTTCTCGCCACTCGCCGCCTGCGCGCCGGTCAGGTGGAGCCGGTGGTGCGGATCGGCGATCCGGCACGTGAGATCGTGACCGAAGCCGCGGAGTGGGATGCGGATCTCCTCGTCGTGGGAACGCACGGGCGTCCCGCGCCGCAGCGCTGGATCCTCGGCAGCGTCGCCGAATCCGCAATACGGAGCACCACCGCGAACGTGCTGGTGATCCCTGCCGCCGTTGAGGCGCGGCGAACCCTCCCGGTTCCGGTGACGACACATGCCAGGCCGATGGTGAGCGTGGGTGCCGGGTAACCAGTCGGAAGGCAGATGAAACAGATCGCCCCCGCCGGAACTTCGGCGGGGGCGATCTGTTTTCATCCGCACCTCTTCACGCGATCGGTGGCAGCGGCGGCGGGTGGGCGGTCTGCTCGTCCAGGCGGGAGTTGCCGGAACTGTCGGCGAGAATCACCGTCTCCCGGTAATCCGGAACTCGCACATTCCATCCCAGACCCTCCTCGATCCGATGGCGCAGTGCGTCGGCGGCCACCGGTTCGCCGTGGGTGACCCAGGTGGTTCGCGGCACCCGCCGGAAACCCCGCAGCCAGGTGAGAATTTCGTCCGCATCGGCGTGAGCGGACAGGTTCTCGAGCATCGCCACTTCGGCGTGGATCGGCACGTACGACCCGTGGATCTTCACGGCCGGCGCCCCGCCGAGCATCGCCGCGCCCCGGGTGCCCGCTGCCTGGTAGCCGGCGAACAGCACCGTGTTGCGCGTGTCGGTCGCGAGCGCCTTCCTCGGGCTCCGGGGTGGGGAAGGTTCCCGTGCCTGCCGTGCCGCCTCGCCACGCGGAGCCGGGGAGACGATGCCGCTGCCGGCGGTCGCCCGGCGCGGGAGTGGATGGCGGCGAATGGGGCAGAGGTCCGGGTCCGTCATCATCCACTGCCTCGGCCCGGCAGCGACCCGGGCACCCTGACGACGGCCCGTGCGACCGCGTCCAGGCGTTCTGCGACGCGCACGGCGCGCAGCAACACGGGGTGGCGGGTAGGTGACGACAGGATCAGGCGCGCCAGCACGGCCGCCTGCTCGTCCAGGGAGCGGGTGAGCAGCGTGCGTTCGGGCGGGCTCCGCGTGCCGCGGAGTGCCAAAGCGAAACTCCACGCGTGTTCACGCGCGCGAGGAATGCTGAAGCGGGTTAGATCGTCGTCCAGCCGGCCGGCGATCCAGTCGATCCGCTGCAGCACGGGGGCGTAGAGGGCCGCCACGTCTCGCTTCAGCTCATCCGTGGAATCCTCGAGGACACGATTCACCATGGTGTGATCGGCGTAGCGGGCGGCACGCGTCTGCCCCTCTCCGATGCCGATCCTGTCCAGTGCGATGGGGAGGTCGTGGTTGATGTGCGCGTTGATCCCCAGCACCAGGTGCTGGATCACAAGGCCGGTGCCATCGCGAGCCGCATCGAACGCCATCCTCCACGCCTTCGGCGCGTCGTCGGGGTTCCCCTGCTCGCAGGCGATCGCCGCTTCCCGGTAGAGGTTGCCGAACGCGACCAGGTACAGTCGCGTCCACTCCGGATCGTGGAAGCGGCCGGCGTCGATGGCCCGGTCGATGGCGCGGGTTATCCGCAGGTAGGCGGTGGCGAAGACGCCGCGGCGATCTCGCAGGGGAACGCAGCGGCGTTCCACCCGTTCCAGCGCATCCGCGACTTCGGCGACGCTGGTGTACTCGGCACCCAGAGCAGTGAGCATGGCGGGCAGTGGGGATGGGTCGGCGCGGGCAGGAGAGAGATGCAGCCTTCACGATACGCGCGACACCTCGCCGGCGCCACGATGGTGGTGCCGGCGGGTGCCGATTCGTGCTCGTCGGTGGAGAACGTCGTCCACCACGCGACGGCATCTCTGTGGATCAGCCGTTCACGACCTCCACGCCGCCGTGATGGTCACAGTGATCGCCGTGCGGGTGATGAAGCTGTCCATCCACCAGGTAGTCGAGATGGTCACCATGCGGGACCGCCTCGTGACCGCACCCGGGGCCGTGCTCGTGCGTGTGGCCCTCGTGGACCTGGTGCGCCTGTGACATCCTGCTCCTCCTCTGCTCGGGTTGCGGGTGCTCCGTTCACCCGTCGCGCGCAAGTTCCATGCGGCCCGGGTGCCGGTAGTCACCCCCCGCGTTCACTCCGCCCGCAGTGGTGCCGCAGGATCCACCCGGCGCCGCTTCTCCGGTTGTGGCGGCGCGTGCCGTTCGTCGAGCGGGTCGTCGCGAGGGGTGGTTGCGTGAGAGAGAGGTGACAGGCGAGCGGGTTGGTGTGGAGCGGGGTTTGCGGAGGAGGACGAGGACGCGGCGGGTGCCGGACGCACTGCACGTCCTTCCAACGACGTCGCATCGCGAAACGCATGTCTGGCGGCCGGCGCGCGTGCGTCGCATACTGGAAACGGTGGTTCGCTGTACCCTGGAGTGTGCATGACCCGACGGGACCGGGGCGGGAAGCGGTCGCGTGAGACGACCATGTGGAGGGCCGCACGGGGAGCACTGCTCCTGTGCGGCCTCGGGGTGCTTGCGGGAGGGTTCGGCTGGAGCGGGATGTCGATTCTCGCCCCGGTGGATGCGCCCCCCGCGCTCTCGGTCGCGTCGCTTTCCGGCGATCAGACGCCGCGCTGCCTCGGTGTGCGGGCGCGCGAGTCGCTGGATCGTGAGAGCTGCGTGCAGAGGGCGTACTGGGAGCTGGTGGAGGGGTGGGCGGAGATCGACGATGTGCTGCGGCGCGTGCGAGCGTGTGACGACGCGACACCGGAGCAGGTCGCCGCGCTCGCGCGTCTGGGGGAGCTGCAGGCGGAGGATGAGCGGGCGCGCCGGGCGTTCGGGCATGCTCCGACTGCTGGTGCGGAGAGCGCCGATGCCGGCACGGAGGGCGCGCCACCGCCGCCGGGGCCGGCCGCGGTGGCGCGGCTGAGGCAGGCCGGCATCGATCCGCTCGGTCTGAAGCTGAACGAACCTGAAGTGCTGCAGCGGGTCGCTCGATTGAAAGCGCTCCGACGGGATGTCCGGGAGGTGTTCGGGAAGACGACCGCCGGCGCGCTGGAGCGCCTGGTGATCGCGGGACCGGGCCGGTCGGACGCGATTGCGCTGCGGCTCGGGAGCACGGTGGTGGTGACGCATCCCGAGCCCGCCCGATCCGGTGATCAGGCGCTGTTGCTGAGCCGCGAAGAGTACACCGATCTGGTGCGAGAGCGGTTGATGCTTCTCGAGGAGGCGCGTGCGGCGTATCTGTCGGCCGCCGGGGAGGCGCACCGGCACCGGGGGAGCATCCGCGGCTTCGTGGGCTCGCTTCCGTTCCATGAGGAGGGGGAGCCGCTCGCCGGCCTCGCCAGCGCGCGCGCTGCCGTGGAGCTGGAGCGGATGCGGCAGGTGATCGGCTCGCTTCGACGGGAACTCGGCGCGGATCCGGGGCTGATGGCCATCGCCTCGGATCGCGTGGACTCCGCCCTGGCACTCAGCGAAGGGTGCGAAGCGACGGCGGCGCGGCGTGCGTCGCGGGTCCGCACGGGAGCGGGAGTGGTGACCGGGCTCGCCGGCGCGGCCATGGTGGTGGTGGCGGCAGGCGCGACGGGGACGCTGATCGGAGGTGTCACCATCGCGGCGGCGCTGCATGCGGCCGGCGGATCGTATCTGGGCTACCGCTCCGAGCTGGCGGGCCACACCCCTGACGAGTCCGCAGCCCGCGATCTCCGGCCGCCGGTGGACGCGGAGGCGGAGCCGTTCCGGCGACACGCGCGCGCCGGCAGCCATACGCGGGGCGACGACGGACCGGGCGCGGGCGAGTGGCTGGAGGAGAGCGGAGAGGGGGAGTGGCGGGAGCTGGATGGAGAGGGTGGCGAGGGCGACCGGCTGGAAAAGGCGGAGGGCCACACCGAGCTGGAGCGGCGAGAGAGCACGTTCGCGGCGGAGTTGCCACCGCCGCTGGAGCTGGACGCCATCGAACTTCCGCCCATGCTGGAAGCGCTGCGTTCCGGCACCCTGCCGCGGTTGACGCTGACCGAGGCCCAGCGGCGCCTGGACGAGTTCCTTGCGCTGGATTCGCGTGAGCGACCCGCCGCAGCGCGCGATCTGCGCTCCGCTTCGCGCGCAGCGCTGATCGAGGAGGCACGCGCGGCACTCGCACTCTGGGTCGAGCGCCGCGAGCTGACGGAGGGATTCACCGATTTCTTCCTCCGCGCCGAGGTGGAGGACCTCCCGCGCAACCGCCGCGAGCCCGCGCTGGTCGAGGCGGCGGACCGCTGGATGCGCGACCGCGGGGTGTACCGGCAGGCGCGAGACGTGGATGCGTTGCGAACGCGCATCGCCGAGCGACTGGTGGTGCACTGCAGGGGCGGCGCGGCGCGCGGCGATCTGATCCTGCAGGCCTGTTCGGACCCCACCGCCCTCAGCATCGTCGTGGTCGGAGCGATCCGTGACGCGGAGATCACCATCCCTGCAGCGCACGTTCTCGGGGTGCAGGCGATCGGCCCCGATTTCCACCCGGTACTCTTCCACCCCGCGCGGCGAGAAGTGGTCTCGATGCTGACGGGAGAGGTCACGCAGGGAGTGGCCGCGCCGCTGTATCACCCCGCCTCCTTCTTCTACGGCTTCCTGCTGGAGAACGGGGAGCGGCCCTCGGTGGACGTGGAAGCCCACCTGCTCATCGCACCCGCCGATCCGGGTCTGGCAGCCATGGCCCCGGCGTGTGAGGAGCCGCGCTCGCGCAACGTGTTCACCCGCCTCACGGACTGGGTGCGCTCGGTGTTCGGGAGGCAGATGCCCTCCCGTCGTGGCGCGGCGTGCGGGGGCGATGGCGTGCCCGGCCGCTCGGAGCGCGACGCCGGGCGATCGGCGGACGCGGGTGCGGAGAGCGGCGGCGGCGGCGGCGGGGTGCAGGTGACGCTGACCCGGCCCGGCCTGCAGATCCCACGCGGGGGGAGCGGCGCGCCCGGCGGCGGTCGGGCGGGCGGCGGCGGCGGCGGAAGCCAGGGCGGCTCGACGGCGGGGCAGGCGGGACGTGCCGGGGGCGAGGGTGAGAGTGGCGGCGCCACCGCCGGTGGGAGCAGTGGCGACCAGACGGCCGGCTCGGGCCGGTCCGGCGGCGAGCGGTCTGCGGGCGCGGGTGACGGCGAGGGCGGAGGAAGTGGCGGACAGGGGGGCGCGGGCGATGGCACCGGCGGGGGCACGGAGCGGAAAGGATCGGAAGGATCCGGCGGAGCGAACGGTGCCTCATCCGGCTCCGGATCCGGTGTGGCCGGCGGCGATGCTGAGGGCGGGCGCTACATCCCCGGCTCCAGCGTGGATCTGGTGGCGGTCGGGCGCGATGCGGAGTCGCTGGCCCGCACCGCGCGCGAGGAGGGTGCGCTGCGTGTGCGCGGGTGGCGGCTGCGCGAGAACCACAGCTTCACACCGCCTTCCGCGCGGGTCGTCTACGCGGACAACGAACATGCCCGCGCACGGTTCCGCCCGGAGGATCGCTTCATCACCATGTCGCCATCGCTGGTGGAGGAGCAACGGCGGATGTTCGAGGCGGACTCCTTCGCCATCTTCCCGGCCACGACCGATTGCGGCTCCCCCGGCCTCCCGCCTCGCCGCGTCTTCCGGCGCGCGACTGATGGCGGGGGCGACGCGCGCTACGTCTTCTGCGACCAGGACGAGTCGATGGTGGCGTTCCGCGACCGCGCAGATGCGACTGCGTACGCACGGTTGAACGCCCCCGATCGCCCCCTGCTGCTCGCGCGCTTCGCCTCCGAGCGGATCCAGCGTTTCGAGGACAGCGAAGAGATCCGCGCGATCCACGCCTTCCTCGCCGACCCCGAGGTGATCCGCACCATGCGCGTCGCCGATCTGGACTCGCTGGTGAACGCCGCGGTGGAGCTGCTCTGGTTCCAGGAGACGCTGGAGGCCACGCTCTTCCTGAGCATGCACGAGCTGGAGGGCTCGCCGCTCCGGCGCTACTATTACGATCTGAACCGCCAGGTAGCGCAGAGCCCCTTCCTCGTGGAGCTGGTGGAGGCGGTACATCGTTTCAACCTGCGGCTCGCGTCCGACCCGCTCCGCTCGCTCGCCTGGGTCGGAGCGCTGCCGCCCGAGCACCGCACGCGCTTCTTCAGCCTCTACTACACGCTGGGCGGGCCGATGTACTGGCCCACGCGCTGGGAAGCGCTGCACCTCAGGTACGCGGTGGGCGGTGAGGGATCCCCGATCGCGCCGTTGCGCCGCGACGAGCCATCCCCCGATTTCCTGCAGGTCACCAGCGACCCGACGCGGGTGAGGATCGACTGGTCGGCGCGGCGGCCGGAAAATCGCCCCTCGGTGCACGACCGGGTGTTGCGCGAGGGCGTCCAGCGAACGCAACGGGTAGTGCCGACCGCGACCGATGCGAAGGAGTTCGAGCGGCAGGAGATGGTCCGACGGTTGCGAGCGGGGACGCAGGGGCTCGGGCGCGCCGGTGAGGGCGATGGTCTCGGGCCGGAGCGGGGGCGCAGGCCGCTGCAGATGGTCCGCATCCGCATGGCTCCGGAAACCGGTGATCCCGATCGGATGCGGATGCCCGAGCACAACACTACGCGCCCCGGCGGAACCGAGGGCGAGCGGCGGGTGCAGGAGCTCTCGGCATCGCGGCAGGAGCCGGTGCTCTGGCTCGAGCCGCGAACCTTCACCGACGCCATCCTCTCCGCCTGGGACCCGCCGCGCGAGCATCCCGCCCGGGCAAGCCGCGTTCCGCCTGCACTCCGCTTCAGCCCGCGGCTGCGTGCCATCTTCCTGGAGCAGCCGGATGAGGACCACGTGTACGAGGCGCGACTGGCGAACGCCATGAGCGTGCTGGCAACCGGTGGGTGGCTGGGATTCGAGGAGGTTCGGCGGGCTTTCGGTGGCGACTTCCAGGGCGTCCGGGCTCACGATCTCGGCCGCTACGCCGCGGAGTACGCGCGCAACGCCGCCATCGTGGACCAGGCGCAGGTGCGGGGACCCAACTACTTCACCCGCTCCAGCATCCCCCTTCCGGCGGATCTGGTGTCGCGGGTGCGGCACGGATTCTCGCGCCACGGCACCGGCAACTTCGACCTGCGGCCAGTGTCCCCGCCGGATGCGGTTCCGCTGCCGGTTGCCGACGGCGGCGGAGATGGTGACGAACGGCTCGCGGCGCGGGCCGAGCTGCTCCGGGCGCTGGAGCTGATCGCGGCGGAGGCGCGGCGCGGAGAAGGGCGAAGGGCGGGGGGCTCCTGACCATCTCCCCTCCCACGCCACCCGCTCACTCGGTCATCTCCCGTCCGTCTCGCATCGGTCCGCTGGACCACGGTCGGGCGGGTGTGGAAGAGCCGCTCGGTGAAGCGAAGGTGCCCGGCCTCCCGCAGTCGCGCGCCATGATCTGCGTCCGGTCGCTCTGGATCGGACATCCATCCACGTCCATGTGGGGCCTTCGCCGGGGCGCGCGCTCAGGAACGGTCCCGTCAGCAGCGCGGCGTCGGCGTGGTCCTCGGCATCGCGACCGCCCGTTCGAGTCCCGAGTCACTGGACGGCAGGGGGCGAGCTGCACGCAGTCCGATGTGGGCCGATCGGGGTCAGGCAGGTGAGATGAATTCCGCCTGTTGCGCGGGATTTCACCGGCGACGCCGGGGCTTGCTGCGGAGTGGGATCCCTCGACTTCGCTCGGGATGACAATGGGGCTGCTTCGGGGTGACGGTGGGGCGGTTTCGGGGTGACGGTGGGGCGGTTTCGGGGTGACGGTGGGGCGGTTCCGGGGTGACGGTGGGGCGGTTCCGGGGTGACGGGGTGACGGTGGGGCGGTGCTCGTGATGGGATCGCTGCTGGTGGCGTGCGCCGCCCCCGCCCCTCCCACGGCGGCGCCGGTACCGGGGGTGAGATGCCGCCGCCCGTGTGGATTTCCGGATGAAGGTCTTCATGGAACACCCGGATTCGCTGGTGGAGCGGCGGGTGACGGAGACCGGTGGCGCACGGAGATCCTCCCGGGACACCTGCGCTCGCACCGGATCGCGCCCGACACGGCGGGAACACCGCTGCGGGCCGTTGCGGTTTCGGGTGTGGACCGGCTGGGTCACCAGGGCGACCCGGTGATCGCGCGGGTGCCGTAGGCGGGGTTCAACAGGGCGGTGATCTCCTCCGAAGCACCGCACCCACCTGTCCCTCCCCGACGTGGCGGACGCAGCGGTGCCGACGATCCCGGAGCGAACAGGATGAGGCCAGGCAGTGGCTGGCCTGGCGCCCGCGGAGCGGCGGGGTTCGACGGGATCGGTGCCCCCCTGCCATGCCGGCTCTCCTGGCGCGCTCGTGTTCGAGGCCGGACACCGCGATCCCATTTCCGGACGCTCGACCGCCCGCCGACAACGGTCCGGACCATCGTAAGTTCCCCGATCCTGCGGGAGGCGAAGGAGGCGGGCCGCGTGCGGGACATCGGCGTGACCAGCACCTCGAGGTCGCAGTATCCCGCGTTGCTGGAGGTGATGCGCACCCAGCGGATCGACTTCATCGGCACCGATTACGCCGTGGACAACCGGGGCGCGGAGCAGACCTTCCTTCCGCTGGCGCGAGAGCGGGGGATCGGGGTGCTGGTATACGCCCCGTTCGGCCGCACGCGCCTCTGGAACCGGGTGGCGGGCCGCGAGGTGCCGTCGTGGGCGCACGAGTTCGACGCCCATACCTGGGCGCAGTTCTTCCTCAAGTACGTGGCCAGCCATCCGGGCGTCACCGCCACCACGCCCGCCACCAGCCGCCCCGAGAACATGGCCGACAACATGGGCGGCGCGGTCGGGCGGCTGCCGAACGAAGCCATCCGCCGCCGGATGGCGCAGCTCGTGGATGCGCTGCCGTCCGCCTGAGAAGCCGCCTGGAAGGTGTGGTTCGATTGCGCGGCGGCGATCCGAGGATCTTCACTTCCCGGAGAGGCCGCAAACGATCCATCTCCGCCCGGGAGGCCGCCCCTCACCCATTCCCCTGATGAGGTCGAGATGACTCGCACTCTTTCCCTGGTCCTGTTCGCCCTGATTGTCGCTTCCATGCCGGCGTGCGGGAGCGTGGGCGCGTCCGAGCAGCCGGTGCAGGACGACCGCGCGGCGGTGGAGCGGGCCGTCCTCGACTACCTCGAGGCGCTGTACGACGCCGATCCCGCGAAGATCCAGCAGAGCGTCCATCCCGATCTCCAGAAGTCGGGCTTTTTCCACGGTGCGGACGGACGGTTCCAGGAGGGCAGCATGACGTACGACCAGCTGTACCGCCTCGCCGCCGAGTGGAATGCGGATGGCCGGAGAGACACGCGGAATGCACCGCGTGAGATCCACGTCCTCGATCTGCTGGACCAGACCGCTTCTGCAAAGCTGGTGGCGTCGTGGGGTATCGATTACCTCCACCTCGCCCGGTATGATGGGCAGTGGAAGATCGTGCAGGTGCTCTGGCAGGAGCACCCGCGCTGAAGTGCGAGGCGCGGAACGGGTATGCGGATGCGGGCCGCGGCGCGGATACTCAGCCGGTAGCAGGCATCGCGTGCGCGGGAGGGAACGGCGGAAGGCACAGAACCATCTCTTCGTCGGTCCCACGGGAGGGGTGATCGATTCGGGGGGGCCGGGTTTCGGTCTCCTGAGCCAGACGTTCGATCAGTCCGGACTTTCGCACAACTACGTCAGCGGAGTCACCGACTTCGACGCCTTCATTGCGCTGAATCCCACTCACAGCTACGTCTTCCTCGGGAACGAATGGTTCTCCAACATCGGCACGAGCAGCGCGAGCGTGACCTACGATCTCGGTTCGGTGATGAACATCTACAGAATGGCTCTGTGGAACGAAGATTCATCCCGAATCGGCGTGCTGAACCTCTGGGGTTCCGCTGACGGCACGGACTTCTTCTCCCTCACCGTCGGCCTCACGCCCGCCAACAATACCGTGAACCAGGACTACGGCGCCGAGGTGTTCAGCTGGAGCGCAACGAATCTGCGGTATGTTCGTCTGGACATGTCAGAATGCCCGCAGGCCGGCGATCAGTCATTCGAAGGCTGCGCCATCGGCGAAGTGGCATTCGGTACCGCCGGCATGGCCACCGTTCCCGAACCCGTGAGTATCCTCCTGCTGTCGACCGGCCTGACGGGAATGGGAATCGTTCGTCGCCGCCGCAGGAAGTTGACCGATGGGGATGCGTAGCTGGTAGCAGCTCGCTCGATCCTGGCTTCGTACCATTGATCCGGCGGACATCGGCGGGATAGTCGCAGAACAGGGGTATACACCTGACTCAACCAGGCACCGGATGTAGTGTCAGGGGTTCCGAAGACCCGCTGATCCGCGTGTAACCTGTGCGTCTGCGAGCATGGGCGACCGGGTCATCCCGAGCGCAGGCTCTCGACTTCGCTCGGAATGACAGGGGCCGAACGCCCGGAATGACAGGGGGGCGAACGTTCGGACTGACAGGGGGCCGAACGTGGCGAGCGTGTGCTTTGAGCATGGTCGACCCGACCACACGATCCGGGGATCGGTTGAGTCAGGTGCATACCCCTGTCGCAGAAATCGGGAGAGCCCGCGGCCGAATGGCTGCGGGCTCTCCAGTTCATCGTTCGTGGTGGCCGCGGGCGTGTGTGCCGCCCGCTTCGGCACCCCGCGGGTCAGGTCACCAGGGCAAGAAGAGCGAGGAGGAGGGCGAGTGCCGCCGTGACGACGGCGATCATGGCGAACACGCGCACGCGCTCGAGCAGCGGGATCGCCTGCGACCACTCGTTCGCCGCCCGCGTGGCGGGCGATGGTTCCATGATCGTCTGCGCCATCACCCGCTTCGCGGAGAGCACCTCCTCCATTCCCCGGACGAAGTGGTGCTGGTGGATCCGTTTCGCCTCGTCGGGCCCGGGCTCCGCGGCGGCGGACAGCGCGGCCTTCAGTACGGCGTTGCGGATCTCTCCGCCACTCGACGGGAACCGCGCGGCCAGTTCGCGGAAATCGACATCCGTTGCCAGCGGTGTGTCGCGGTGGAGCTGCACCTCCCAGATCCGCTCACGCTCCTCCTCACCCGGCAGTTCGAAGAGCACATGCGTGCGGATCCGCCGCTCGAAGGCCGGGTCGAAGTTGGCCGCCAGGTTGGTCGCGAAGATCACCACCCCGCCGAACCGCTCCAGCTCCTGCAGCAGCACGTTCACCACCAGGTTCGCCTCGCGCTGCTGTCCCTGGGAGACGTCGGTCGATCGTGAAGCGGCGATCGCGTCGGCCTCGTCGAAGAAGAGAACCGCATCCTCCTCCTCGGCCAGCCGGAACACCGCCGCCACGTTCTTCGGCGTCTCCCCGTACCACATGGACTCCAGCTCCGAGTACCGCACGAGCAGGAGCCGCTTTCCCAGCTCGTGGGCGATCGCCTCCGCGCAGACCGTCTTCCCCGTCCCCGACGGGCCGGCGAAGTTGAAGGCGAGTGCGGTGCCGGTGGGGTGCCGCTCACCGAGGCCCCACCGTTCGAAGATCAGCTCGTAGCTGTGCACCTGTGCGAGCGCCTCAGCGAGCGAGCGGCGGGTGCGCTCGGGGAGCACCACGTCCCGGAGGGTGCGCCGCGGCACGATCGACTCGATGCTGCCACGCCGGCTGCCCAGCCCGGGGAAGAGACGCGCGAAGGGGTTCGACATGCGCGGCAGAACTGCAGGAACGGCACCACGTGGCGATCGGCGGTGGATCGACCGCGTGGGATTCTCCGCCGCTCGATTCCTCTCCGAATCGGAAACGCCGAAGTCCCTGCATCGGGATCCGATGCAGGGACTTCGTTGGTCGAGGCGGGACGGCCGGATTCGTCGCCACCCGCATCCCTGGGAGTCAAGTTTTCACGCATCTTCGCTCCGGATCAGGAGTCGAGCGCCCTCAGCAGCCGAGGGACGACGCGATACGGCAGCGCCCCCGCCGTGGCCTGATTCACCGTTCCGGCGAGCACGACGTCCAGCTCGGGACAGTAGAAGAGCCATGCTCCCGTTGAGCCGGAGTGCCCGAAGACAGCGGGCATGCGGCGGAAGCCGTTGAGCGCCGGCGGGAGCTGGAAGCGCATGATACCGGCTCCATACGCCACGGGCCAGCTGGGGAGTTGAAGTGCCACCCGGTCCAGCGGCAGGCCGAATCGATTCCACCGGGTGAACATGGCCTCCAGCGTTTCAGCCCGCTCGAACACCCGTCCATTCATGAGGGAGCGAATGAAGGTGGCGGCCTCTTCGAGGGGTGCCACGATCCCGCCATCCGGTCCGAACGAACCCATCGTAAGGGGGAGGTCACGCGGCGCGTCCCCGATCCAGATCCGGGCTGGATCGACCTCGGGATCCGATCGCCGGTGCGGGAAGATGTACGTCTGCCCGAGTCCGAGCGGCACGAGGATCTCCCGCGCGAGGACCTCGTAGAAGGGAGCGCCGGCGACCGACTCCACGATCGCTCCGAGCAACTGGTAGTTGGTGTCGGAGTACCGGATCCGCGGCTTACGAGCATCCTTTGGCTGCGGTAGGAAGTGAGGTTGCAACTCGGTACGTACGCGTGCCGCAACCTCCGCAAGGATCCAGGACCGGTCTCCCTCGGAAGAAAGCTGCTCGGCGAGGCTCCGGCCGCCGCGTGGCCGATCCGTGAAGTAGTCCGGAAGCCCCGACGTGTGCTCGAGCTGGTTGCGCACGGTGATCGCTCGCGTGTTGTCCGAACCGTTCAGGATGTGCAGCCCGTGCACGATCTCCGGCCGAAGATAGTCCGCCATGGGCAGATCGAGGTCGACCGCGCCACGCTCGGCGAGTCGCAGCAGCACCGCTGCCGTATATAGCTTGGTGATGCTGGCGAGAAAGGCCGGCGTGTCCGGGCCCATCCCACGCGTTCCGGAACCGGGCTCGCCCGCCGCTGCCTTCCAGCTTGCTCCCGTTCCATCCTCCACCAGCATCATTGCATGGTGAATCTCCGGACGGGCGAATAGTCGGTCGAACTCGCCCTGAAGACGCAGCTCTACTGCTGAGTCGAGGATCAATGGGGCTCGTGGTTCATGGGAGGGTCTGCCGATCGTTCGGTAAGCCGGATAGGCCGCGACGGCCGCGGCTCCGGATGCGAGAAATCCGATCGCACGCCGCCGGGAGATCGGCGAGGACCACCGTGCCGCGCCTGCATCGTTTCTACTCATGGCGGGACAGGCCCGGGCGGTTCCAGTGCATCCAGTACCCCTCGGTGCTACCAGAATCGATCCGATGATCGTCGAAAGCGGGCCGTTCGGGAAGTGGCGGGGACCCTCCGCTCGAAACGTCCAGGCAGGGAGTCCGGTCGGCTCCATCGCCGCTTCCCACATAGTCGGTACCCACGGCTTCTAAAGGCGAGCCGAAGATGCGCCCCAGGGTCTGAGTCCAGGCGGCCGTCTGTGCGAAGGTCGGTTCGGCCACGAGTGTCAGGAGAGCGGAAAGCGTGAGAATGCGTGGCATCAGTTCCATGGCTGGATGGATCCGGGAGGTGGCGCCGAAGAGTAGCCGCGGGCCACCTGACGAACTGGGATCGGAGTCAGCGAGAGAGGAGGTACCAGGTCATACCGAGACTCGCCCGCGTGCTGGTCGCGCAGGTACGCACGGTATCCGATGAGCCCGGGCAGGCGGGCTGGTCGAGATTGCCGAAGGTGTAGCGCAGCGACCAGTCGACCGAAGCGGACGGCGTCAAGTGGTAGCTGATCCCGCCCCCGGTGGTGAGTCCCAGGATGGTCCGCTGCGCGGTGCCACCTTCTTCCGCCTCCGGAGCCATGAAGTGCCCGGTCCGGCCGGTTGCTCCGACGGCAAGGTGCGGCGACCAAGCAGAGCCGCCGCGGTCACCGGGATCGCAAGCGTCAGCTTCGCTCGGGGCGACGTGGTGCGGGCGGTAGAGGTCGCGGAGCGGGAGATCGCCAGCCGACAGTCGCTTGACCAGATTCTCGGCGTCCAGGTCGCCAACATCCACGCGATCGCAGCACTGGCCCATCTGGAGCGCGGCAATGCTGCCGCCGCCGAAGCGGCTCTCACCAGCAGCCAGACGGCACTGGGGCACCCAGCGGCACGCGGAGCCGAGTGGCCGCCGGCGGAGGGCCTGGGGCGCGTGCGGCAGGGGCCCTTCCACTCCTCCTTCCCGGTGGTTTACCTCGGACTGGCTGCGTTCCTCCAGCTCACCCTCCGCCAGGGTGACCTGGCGAAGCTCGAGAGGTATCTCAATCAGCTTGAAGATGCGGTTGCACCGACACCTGGCTATGCGGCGGACGTGATCGTCGGCGCGTCCCGTTCCGGGCTCCTGCTCGCTCGGGGGGACCGCGCTGTGTTACAGCGTTGGCCGCGGCCGGTCGCTGACGAGTCGCTGCGGCAGTTCAGCTTCTGGAGTGACACGCTGCGCATTTCGGCGACGCGCCTCTCGCTGGGCGCCGGTGATCCGAGCACCGCTCGCCATGAACTCGAGGAGCTCATCCTCGAGATCGAGAAGCGGGAGGCGAACCTCTGCCTTGCAGAAGCCTACGTCCTGCACGCGGCGGCTTGCGCAGAGCTCCATCTGCGCGACAGGGCGGCCACTTCGACCGATCGCGCACTGGCGCTGACTCAGCCGGTCGGCCGAGTGGGCCCCTGGCTCGACCTCGGTGATCGAGCGATTCACCTCCTGGAGAATGCGGTACGGCGTGCCGATGCGTCACCGGCCCTGCTTTCTCACGCCGTAGTCGTACTCGCGACGCTGCGTCGGGCCGAGAGCGGGCGGGTCACTGATGAGGAGGGATCACTCTCGGACCGCGAGCTGGCAGTGCTGCGACTCCTCGCTGCCGGGCACACGAACCAGCAGATCGGAACGGCCCTCTTCCTGGCCCTCGGAACGGTCAAGAAGCACACCCACAACATCTTCACCAAGCTTCGCGTCTCAAACCGGACTCAGGCGGTACAGGCGGCGCGAGCGCGCGGGCTCATCGACGAGGTGCCGCCTCCCGCTGCGGAATAGACCGACCGATGAACCCTCCCCGGTTGCGGCTGAGTGCCTACGGTTCTCGTTTCCGGGCCCGACCTGAATCTCTGCTGCTTTTCAACGCGCACTCGATACGATGCTGACGCCTGACCAGGTGATCCCGATGAAGAAGCCGGTGCGCGTGTTCTCGGTCGCCGCTGCGACTCTCTGTCTCGGGGCGGGGACGGCTTCGGCTCAGATGCTGGAGACGGAACTCGAGCCCGCGATCCGAGAGAGGATCACCTTCAGCAACGGCTCGAACGTTCTCGCCGGGCATCTGCTGAAGCCGGCCGGTCCCGGCCCGTATCCGGCGTTCGTGGCGCTCATGGGCTCGGGCGATGAAAGTTATCGGCAGAGCTGGGCGCCGCGAAGCTTTCCATTCTGGAAGGACATCGCGGGCGCCCTCGTGGATCGCGGCTATGCGGTGCTCCTGTTCGACAAGCCCGGGGGGGGAGTCCACGGGTGATTGGCGGCGGCAGTCATTCGACGACCGTGGGGAAGAGGCGATCGCGGCCGCGCGGGCTCTCGCGGAGCGCACGGACATCGACGCTGCACGAGTGGGATTGATCGGACACAGTCAGGGCGGTTGGATCGCGCAGGTCGCGGCTGCACGGAACCCCGACGAGGTGGCCTTCCTCATCCTGCTGGCAGGCCCCTCGATCTCGGTGCAGCAGCAGATCCAGGATGATGTCGAGAGTGGTTGGACCTGCCGTGGCTTCTCGGCCCTCCACCGGTCCGCTCGACGTGCCGGGCTAAGGCTGGGGTTGAGTACACTCGCGGGAACCGCCCGGGTGGTCACCCCCGGGTATCTCTCACGCATCATCCACTACGATCCGCGCTCCGATCTCCCTCACATCGGTCAGCCGACGCTCGCACTCTTCGCGGAGAACGACCCCCTGGTGATTCCCGGCACCAACCTGGCACGGCTCCACCGCTTCTTCGGGGTCGCACAGAGGAACGATCGACTCGCGATAGCCACGATCCCTGGAGCCGACCACTTCTTCCGCACGGCCTCCCGTTGCCCGACGGGGGCGCGCGTTTCCCGCTGGGCGCCGGAGTTCTTCGAGGCGTTCGCGCACGAAGAATATTGGCGCTGGGTCGCAGGATCCACAGACGACACGCCTTAGCGCGCCCGAACTCGCCGTTCACCTCCACTCTCCATCACGCTATGCCGCGGGCGCCGCTGGTGTGACATCCGTCGAATAAACCAGCGAGTAAACCAAAGAGGAATCGGTCCGCTCGCCAGGTTGCCCTATCGTATTCCTGCACAGCGGCGCAGCCTGGCGCCCTACCACCTCGACAGGAATGCCCACGATGCGAAGGGACCCCGACGTGCTGGAATCGCCGACGCCTCCCGACCCTTCACAAATCTTTTCGATCCACGTAGGTACGGTGCTGGGGCCGGGCGAGAAGCGCTTGCCGAGCCGGATGATGCCGAGACAGGCGCGGTAGCCCTGCTCCGGGTGAGGCTTCGTCTGGAGGATGTGCTCGACGACGGCGGCGGTGTGGGGACCGGTCTGCCCTGCCCAGCGGATCATGCGCGCGGGAGACCACTCCAGATGCCGCTGGTGCGAGCGGGGCCGATGCCCGGGCTCGGTGGTGTAGCCGCCCTGGCGCGTGCTGCGGGCGTGGGCGGCGATCCGCTCGCCGCGGTGGAAGATCTCGATGGATGTCGCGCCGCACCGCACGTCGACCTGCTCGCCCGCCAACCGGTGGGGGGCGCTGTAGTGGTGGCCGTCGATCGCGACGTGATAGTCGACACGATGGATCCGTGCCTTCTTCCACTGCGCGTACTCGTACGACTGCTGTGGAAGCGGCAGCATCGCCGGCCGGTCCATCGCCTCAAAGCGGGTGCGGCGGGTCCCGCTGAGCTTCTGGAAGGGGCGGTCGTTGAGCTCGTCCAGCAGGCGGGCGATCTCGCGGTTGAGCTCATGCAGGCTGAAGAAGGTGTGGTTGCGCAGGCGGGCCAGGATCCAGCGCTCGATGAGCAGAACCCCCGCCTCCGCCTTGGCTTTGTCCCGCGGGCGCCGCACCCGCGCCGGGATCACGGTCGTGCCGTAGTGGCACGCCATCTCGTGGTAGGTGGGGTTGAGGTCGGGCTCGTAGTAGGAGGCGCGGCGCACACCGCTGGCCAGGTTGTCGGGCACCAGGACGTGAGGAACCGCCCCGTAGAAGGCGAGCATCCGCACGTGCGAGCCGATCCAGTCGGAGAGGTCCTGCGTCCACGTCGCCTCGGCGAACGTGTAGCTGCTGGCGCCGAGCACGCCGACAAAGATCTGCGCCTGGCGCACCTCGCCGGTCGTGGCGTCGATGACGGGCACGGTCTGGCCGGCGTAGTCGACGAAGGCCTTCTCTCCCGCCTCGTGCTCCTGGCGCAGGACGCGGTCGAGCGAGCCTTTCCATGTCCGGAAGAGCGTGCAGAACTGACTGTACTGATGCCCGTCGGGATGCGCCTGCTTGTGCTCGTACCAGAGGAGCTGCAGCGTCACGCCCGGGCGCCGGAGCTCGCGCTCGATCTCGGCCCAGGCGGGAAGGGGCCGCTCGGCCGGGACCTGCGCCGGCGGAAACAGCCGTGCCTCGAGCTCGCCTTCGGTGAGCCCTTCCGCGGCCGCAGCGCTCAGGCCGGCTTCGGTGGCGGCTCGCAGGTAGAGTCCGACCGTGCTGTGGCTGATACCGGCACTGCGGCCGATGGCGCGCCGACTATGCCCGAGCGCCGCCAGCCGCAGAACTTCCTTGATCTTCCGCATGGACAACCTTTCCGCCGCCATCGCTCCTCCTGGATTGTGTGTGGTATCCAGGGGGAAACTGACGGCCCGTGATGGAGGTTATCCAGCGTGGCTTCGCACTCGGGTACCGGCCGCGGCGGCCAGGGTGGTCGAGATCACCGGAACCGGTGGACGAGATGATCGGAACGAGTGGTCGACATCACCGGAATCGGTGGTCGACATCGTCGGAACCGGTGGTCGGCTTGGATCGGAATCGGTGGTCGACTTGCTCCGGAATGAGTGGTCGACTTGGGCCGTAATACGCAGGCATACTCCATAATAGCGCACATTCGTCGGTTGCAAGAGACTTCAGGGGCACACCACTAGTGCTTGGATTTCGCGTCTAAAATGGGAGATTGATGAGTCCAGATCAGTCGGAGAAAGGACTTTCGCGCCGCCGGCCCCACCAGTTGCCTCCGGTTCCGGCGTTCGGGACCGCGGCCGTGGGCGGGCGGCTGTTTACCGACGAGGTTGCAATCCCTGTGGCGCTTCTGCTGTTCAAGACTAGCCGCAGTCTGCGGCTGTGGATTGATAGCATTGATTCGGATACGCCGGTGTTCCCCCCCGATGCATACGCCCGCCGCCTCGAGCTTTTGGAAGAGTTACATGCGGAAGACGATCTGCGGTGCACAGAGGAGCGGGAGGCGCCATTCGGAGCGCCTTCGGGTGGGAGACGTCCCTTCGGACAGCTGATCCGCTGGGCAGGTTCAGGGGCAGGGCGGTAACTGTGCCTCGGTATGCATCGGCACGGAAGCTCTCGGCTATTACCGAGTCGATGCCCGGCCTGCCGCCCACCAATCATCGACGAATGTTTTCAGCCTGGGCAAGATCACCCGATCTCGCCCGGGCTTACGCTACGCCCTGCGGCGGTTCGGCGACTTCCTCATTCAGGCGGCGCCGGGCCACTTGCGGCCAGGCTGGGAGTGTGGTATATTCCCATAGTGGACACCACCCAATACAGGAGAACTTCCATGACGTTCCTTACGGTCGACAAGCGCGGACGCAACACTCTTCCCGAGAGCGTGCGTAGGGATCTCGGAATCGGGGAGGAGGACACCACCCTTGTCCTCCTCGAGAAGACGGACCATGGCACCTACGAACTTGTGCCAGCGTCGCTCGTTCCGAAGGACCAACTCTGGTTCCATCATCCGGAGATGGAGCGTCGGGTCGCTGAGGCAGAGGCCGACTTCCGCGAGGGGCGTTCGACGAGCACTTCCACCGAAGAAGAAGCACAGGCCCACCTCGATCGCCTGAAGAAGAGGGGCTGAGGGCACCGTGGCTCGGAAAAAGACGTTCCTAGGCGCCGAGTGGTCGAAGCGCTGGGACAAGAGCTATCAGAAACTGAACCATGAACAGCAGAAGGGCGTAGATAAGGCTGTTATCGCCCTGCTGAAGCAGGAGCCCACGCCGGGGATGCGCATCAAGCCGGTGGAGCCGGAAAAGTACTACAACGAGGCTCGTGCAAACTACGGGGACCGAGTGATTCATCGGATTGAGGACAGGAAGGTGTGGTTCGTGGACATCGTGGTGCACGACGACATCGGCCGGTACGGTAAGGCGCTGAAAGATCTCTTCTGAATCAGAACGTGGAGCGTAGTTGGTAAACGATCGGTTACATTGCCCCTGTATGTAACCGAACGGCTACGGGGAGGTGTGCGATGATCGTCACGGATGTGCGGATGCTTGGGGCGGTCGTGCGAAAGCGTCGCCTGGCGCTGGGTTGGTCGCAGGAGAGAGTCGCTGTGGCGGCGGGAGTCTCGCGGCCGTGGCTCTCGGAATTCGAGCTGGGAAAGACCTCCGTCGAGATCGGGCTCGTGTTCGCCGTTCTTGACGTGCTCAGTCTGCGACTGAACGTGGTGGCAGCAGAAGCTTTGCGGCCGCTGGGCGCGGCGACATACAGGAACACGTTGCAAAGAAAGGGCGCGGAGGTGGCTCGATCGGGTGTGGAACTGGTCAAGACCGGTAAGAAGGGGGCCGCGCGTCGGATGGTCAAGCAGTCGGTTAAGAAGATGGTCATCAATTCGCCGAAGCCTGACGCGGATGGGAGTGCGATGAGATCAGCGATCACGATCGGGGGTAGGTCGATCATGAGCGCGCGCGCTCGATCACCGATTGATGTGAAAGTGAATTCGGGGCGATCGAAGAGCGGTGTGTCGAAGGAGAAGTAGATGATCCCCTCGGAACTGGTGGTGCCACTGGCGGGTCAGCCCATTGGCGTGGTGCGGCGGCATGCGGCGGGCCGGCTGTCGTTCGTCTATGATGAGACTTGGCAAGAGGCGGACGATGCCTATCCGCTGTCGCTGTCGCTCCCGCTCCTCAAGCGCGAGCACGAGGATACGGCGATCCGGGCATACTTAGAGGGATTGCTACCCGATCGTGTCGAGGTGCGCAACAGCTGGGGCAAGCAATTCCATGTGTCAGGCAAGAACGCCTTTGGATTGCTAGCACACGTGGGCGAAGATTGTCCGGGTGCGGTTCAGTTCGTTCCGCCCGAGCGAGGAGAGGTGCTTCGGGCGATGGCGACGACTCCGGTGGAGTGGTTGAGCGAGGCGGAGATCGCAGCGCGCCTACGCAACGCGATCGACGTCTACGGCAAGGGTGCGCCGGTACGAGGCAACGGTTACTCCTGCCTTGCGGGCGCGCAGCCGAAGACAGTTCTCTATCGCGAAGGAGACCGATGGGCTTCACCCTCGGCCGCGCTGCCGTCGACGCATCTGCTCAAGCCGCCGCCGGGCGATCTGGATAGCCTCGCCTTGAATGAGCACCTCTGCATGCTGCTGGCGGAGGAGCTGGGGCTCTCGGTCGCGCAGTCTGAGGTGCTCTCGTTCGAGGGGGAGGTTGCGATCGTGGTGGAGCGGTTCGACCGCGTGCGGGACGAGGACGGGAGTGTGCGGCGGATCCACCAAGAGGACCTGTGCCAAGCGTTGGGCGTCCTGCCGCAGTCGAAGTACGAGTATGAGGGCGGGCCAGGGGCACCGGTGTGCGGTCGGCTACTGATGCAGAATTCGGCCGATCCAGACACGGACCTTGGGTCGTTCGTCGATGCCCTCGCGCTGAACTGGGTGATCCTGGGCACCGATGGGCATGCGAAGAACTTCGCGTGCCTCTATCCGGGGGGTGCCCGGCCGCTGCTCGCGCCGCTGTACGATATCATCAGTGTGCTCCCGTATCCGAAGCAGGTGGTGTACCCGGGTAAGGCGCGTCTAGCGATGCGGATCGGCAAGGAGTACCGAGCGGCGGCGATCCGGCGCCGTCATTGGGAGGCCTTCGCGCAGGGTCTGGGAGTGGATGAGGAGCCGCTGCTTCAGCGGGTCGGCGAACTCGTCGCATCGGTGCCGAGTGCGATTGACCGGGTGCGCGAACGTGTTGCGGGAGATGGTCTGAACGGGGAGTTCGTCGACGAGCTATTCGGCCGGATCGAGGAGTACGTTCCTGCGCGTCTGGCGGCATTGCAGTAGATGTTGATGTACCCCGGTTCTTGGCCCAGCGATTCCGTGACGGCGTAGGCGCGAGAGGAGGAAGCGAATCGGGCTGGCGCCGGCTGCACAGACGGACCGAAACCGTGCAACTCTGCGAGGTTTCAACCCGTGAAGTTCAACCCAAGACCGGAAAGTGCACGAAGGCCCTGCATCATAACTCGATGCAGGGCCTTCGCTTGTACCAGTCGGGACGGCCGGATTTGAACCGGCGACCCCCTGAACCCCATTCAGGTGCGCTACCGGGCTGCGCCACGTCCCGAAACTCCGGTATCGGACACGCCAGCGGACAGCGGCCGAAGAGAGGCAAAGCTAACGGTGGTGCGGAGGGCGGTCAAGTGACCGAAGGTGCTCCGGCGGACGGGCTGCGGCATCTGTCGTTCGAGGGCGGCGGAGCGTATGCTGTGGCTGCCACTGCCCTGACCACGGCAGCCGCGCCGCGTCCCCGCTGCCCGGTGGCCCGTAGCGCCGGTTCCCCTAATCCCGTCCGATGTCCGCACCGCCCCCCTCGCCCGTCCAGGAGCCGCCCACCGGCACCCGCTGGGCCATGCTCGCGCTGCTCTCGCTCGCCGTCCTGCTCGGGATGTCGCTCTGGTTCACGGCCAGCGCGATCGCGCCGCAGCTGCAGGCCGCGTGGGGGTTGAGCGCGCAGCAGGCGGGATGGCTCACCACCGTGGTGCAGCTCGGATTCGTCGCGGGGACGGCGGTGGCCGCGGTACTGAACCTCGCGGACGTGGTGCCAGCGCGGGCGTACTTCGCTCTGTCGGCGCTGGGCGCCGGGGCGGCGAACGCGCTGCTGACGGTGTCACCTGGCTACGAGCAGTCCCTCTTCCTCCGCTTTCTCACCGGGTTCTTCCTGGCCGGCGTATACCCGCCAGCGATGAAGATGACGGCGACCTGGTTCCGCAGCGGGCGTGGCTTCGCGATCGGGACGGTGGTGGGTGCGCTGACGCTCGGGAAGGCGACACCGTACCTGATCCGCGCGCTGGAGGGCGCGACGCTGGAGGGAGTGGTGCTCACCGCCTCCGTCGGGGCGGCTCTTTCGTCGCTGCTGGTCGGGGTGGGGTACCGCGACGGCCCGCACCCGTTCGCGCGGCGGCCCTTCTCCTGGGCGCAGGTGGGCCTGGTGATGCGCCATCGGCCGACGCGTCTGGCGATCGGGGGGTACCTGGGCCACATGTGGGAACTGTACGCCGTCTGGACCTGGATCCCCGCCTTTCTCGCGGCGAGCGTTCTGACGATGCGGGCCGGCGCGCCGCCCGCTGTCTGGGTGGACCTGGCCGCCTTCGGCGCGATCGCGACCGGAGCGGCGGGGTGCGTGCTCGGCGGCTGGTGGGCGGACCGGATCGGGCGCGGGCGCTGGGTGAACCTGTCGATGGCGGTGAGCGGCGCCTGCTGCCTGCTGGCGGGCGTGATGTTCGGCGGCAGCTTCTGGCTCCTGGTGCTGCTGACCTGGGTCTGGGGATTCTTCATCGTGGCCGATTCGGCGCAGTTCAGCGCGATGGTCACGGAGGTCGCGCCGTCGCACACGGTCGGCACCGCACTGACGCTGCAGACGTCGCTGGGCTTCCTGCTCACGATGGTCACCATCCAGGGCGTGCCGGCCATCGTGGAGGTGGCAGGGTGGCGCTGGGCGTTCCCGGTGCTCGCTGTGGGTCCCGCACTCGGGATCCTGGCGATCCGGCGATTTCAGCGGGTCGCCAGCCGAGAGGGTCCTCCCACGTAAGTCGGCCGGACCGGCCAGCGGTCCCCCCCGTTCGCGGGCGCCCCGAAACCGTTTTCCTTGCGCCGCCTCGCCCCCCGCCGCTTCTTACCTGAGTTGGTCCCCGCTCCTTCCCGCCCCGGCCAACCCTCTCGCCCGGCCCGCCGCCGGGCACATGGAGAACGCCGATGCCTCCGGAAACCGGCACCCTCGGCCCGGCACTGACCGGCCAACTACCCTTCATCCTGCTGGTCGCGGTGATCCTCTCCGCGATCATCTCGGCGCTGCTGCTGCGCATGTATCGCCGGGCGGTGATCCGCTCGATGCGGACCGTCGGAGGTGCCGGCGCGGAACCCGTGGCGACTGGAGAGAGCGGAGACGGCCCGGTGGTCCCGATCGGCCCGTTGCGCGTGGAAACTCTGGAGGGCACCGCGCGTGAGGACAGGAGCGTGCTGTCAGCGGCGCTGCATGCGGACGCGCGGCAGGCTCGCCTCCGCAACCTGGCCGTGCACACGGCCGCCAGCGCTGCCTTCGCGGCGACCATCTCCATCTGCTGGATGATGGGCGCCGGGGGCATCTTCCCGCTCCGCTCGCTGGTGGTGTTCTGGAACGTCGCCTGGCCCGGAGTGGTGGTGCTCGGGTGGCTGCTCGCCGCCGGCGGGCAGGAACGTGTGCGTGTGGTCGCCGCCTACGGAGCCGTCTGGCTGGTGGTCGCAAGCCTGGCCGTGGCTGCGAACCCGGAATCCAGCCTCGCCCAGCTCGCCGGTCTATGGCTGATCCTGAACCTGCCGCCCACCCTTCTCCTGCTCGGCTTCATGCGGCGTTCCGTGCGGGCGGTCGGGCCGCTGGTGCTCGCCTTCATGGTGGTGGCCGTGTTCGGCTCGAACCTGGCGCTCTCGATCGCCGCGGGGAGCGACCAACTGCTCTGGCAGATCGTCGGCGCGGGGGTGGCGGTGGGGCTCGGGTCGGGCGCGATCCTCATCGCGATCCTGCTCTTCGGGTTCGCGGTGCTCGGTGCGGTCGGCTGGTGGGCGCTCCGCCTGGTCGGCCGCCTCTACGAGCGGGGAAGCATCAGCGACCAGATCGTTCTCGCGGACGCCGTACACCTGCTCTTCGCCGTCGTGGCCGCCATCTTCCTCGCGTTCAATGGCCCGGGCTGGGTGCTGGGCGCCGCAGTCGCGTTCGTCGTCTACCGGCTGGTGGCGACCATCGGCTTCTCGATGATCGATCGCACGGCATCCGCCGGTCCCGTCCCGCGCCTCCTCCTGCTCCGGGTCTTCGCGCTGGGGAAACGGAGCGAGAGGCTGTTCGATGCGCTCGGCGCCCGCTGGCGGCATGCGGGGATGATCCGGTTGATCGCCGGTCCGGACCTCGCCACGACCACCGTCGAACCGCACGAGTTTCTCGATTTCGTCGGCGGGCGGCTGTCGCGCCGCTTCATCGATGCACCCGGTGCGCTGGAGCAGCGACTCGCCGAGGCGACCGGCGAGCCTGACCCCGACGGGCGGCACCGCGTGCACGACTTCTTCTGCCATGACGACGCCTGGAGGATGGTCCTCACACGCCTGGTGCGGGAGAGCGATGCGGTGTTGATGGACCTCCGCGGTTTCGGTGCGCGGAACGCCGGGTGTCTCTGGGAGATCGAGGAACTGCTCAACGTCGCGCCGCTGGAACGCGTGGTTCTCCTGGTGGATCGCACGACCGACGAGACGTTCCTGCGGGAGAGCGTGGCGAACTTCTGGTCCGCGCTGCGGCCGGGGTCGCCGAACCGTTCGGCGGGCGGGAAGCGTCTGATCATCCATCGCTCCACAGGTTCGGAGGGGACTGATGGCGCGTCGCTGATGGGGGAGCTGTGCTCGGCGGCGCGCCCGTCGCTGATCGCGGTGCCGAGCGCTGCGTCGATGGTCTGAAATGATGATGACCACACCGACGCGTTCCGTCAGTGAGAGGAAAGATCCAGCGGATGGTCGTTCAACGGTGATGGCCCGGCCCCGTGATCGATGGGTGAACTCGACCAGCTTCCTTACATTTTCCTGGACCAGCCATCCCCGTTGAGAATGCAACGAACCGAGAATTCCGCCGGATCGAGCGCCCCGCCGGAGGTGGGGGCGGCGGGGGATGATGGAGTGATCGAAACCGCGCCCGAGTCATCCACCGGGGCGTCGACCGTCCAGCGCCGTCCGTCTTCCCGTGAGCCCCGGGCCGAAGGGGACCCGCTCCCGGTCCCGATCCACCTGAGCGACGCGGGCGAGGTCGCGCGGGAGCGGATCGAGCGGGCGATCCGGGTGATCGACGCGGGCGCCGAGCCGCGCGCCGCGGCGGAACTCGGTGAATGGCTGAACGCGCAGCGCCAGTCGGATCACCTGATCGAGCCGCTGGCGCACGCCCGGATCTACGCCGCCATCGCGCCCGAGCTGGCGCGCCGCCTCCGCGCGAGCGACGTGCGGGTGACGGCGGAGTGTTACACGGATCGGGACGCCCGCGCCTGCGAGATGCGGGACGAGCTCGGCCGCCTCTCGGAGCTGGCGCGGGCGGCGGTTCTCTCCGCGGGCATCTCCGCGGCGCTGCTGGTCGCGGTCGCCGGCCTCGCCGCGGTGCCCGCCGTGAGCGTGTCGCAGCTGCGTGTGGGGGTACTCGCGCTTTCGCTGGTGGCCGTGGTGTCCAGCGCGGTGGCGGCGGGGCTGATCCACCGGATCCGCGGCGGATCGCTGCACGACCGCTGGATGAAGCGGCGCGCGGAGGCGGAGGCGGAGCGGCTCCGCTACTTCTCTCTGCTGGTGGATGGACCTCCGCTCGGCGAGCCACTGCTGCAGCTGGAGTACCTCCGCCGCTTCCAGCTGGACGTGCAGCGCCGCTTCTTCCGCCAGCGCGGCGACGACCAGCGGCGTCGCGCGGAGCGCCGCTTCTCGCTGGTCGCCGCGACCATGGTGGCGGCGGGGATCGCCACCGGCGTTGCGGGGGTGCTGGGCGCCTCCGTATCCACCGCCTTCACGAGCCTGGCCGCGCTGGCGCTGGTGGCGCAGGCCTTCGGCGCGCGCGCGGAGAACCAGGAGGCGGCGGAGCAGAGCGGCCGCCACGCGGAGCGGTATGAACAGACGGCCGTCGCGCTGGATCGCCTGTACGCGCGTCTGGACGAGGTGCGGGAAGCGACCGCCACCCTCGCACCGGGCGAGGATCCTGAGGCGATGCGTGCCTTCGCCGCGGCGGCCCACGACATCCTGGGAGCCGAGCACCGGGAGTGGCTGGACGAGACGCGGGAGGCGCGGGTGGCGCTGGAGGGGCTGGAGCGCCTGCTCGCGGATGCGGCGCGATCCCGCGGGTCCGGCGCGGAGCCGTCGTCGCCCGTCCAGTCCGAACCCGGAGCGGCCGATGGCTGACCGTCCACTCTGCTCTGTGCTGATGCCGTTCGGCGTCGGGCACGACCCGTCCAGCGGCAGGGAGATCGACTTCGACGCGGTGTACCGGGACGGCATCCGACGCGCCATCGAGGACGCGGGGATGGAGCCTCCGCGCGCTCCCCTACGAACTGGACGGCGCAGGGCGGCGGCGGTGCCGGGCGACTGGTGCGTCATCAGCATGCCTTCGCTCTGAACCGGCCGGCCCGGGTGAGCGCGCGCTCGCGATCCTGGCACTGCGGCGGAAGGCCGAGTTGCTCCCGGTGGTGCGGTTCGCGGTGATGCGCCGCATCCGCTCGGCCACCCCGGACTACTGCGACCACGCCACCCTGCTGGAGCTGGCGGTGCTGCAGGGCGATCGGGCGGCCGCGGCGCGTCACCTGGGAAACGCGGTGGCCCGACTGCGAGAGCCGTGGGAGGCGCGGATCTCGGCCGACAACCTCGAAACGATCCGGGCCGCGCGTGCGACGCGCGGCCCGGTGGAACCCTGGCTGAACGAGGTGCTGGAAAAACTGCGCGCAGTTCAGGGAGGCGTCGGCAGTGGAGCGATCGAATCGACGATCACCGCCTGACGCTTGATCGGCCCGGGCTCGTTCGGCCCCACCTTAGGCTGCCCGCTCAGCAGCGCCGTCCAGGTCTGACGGCCGACGCGACCGTCCGCATCGAGTCCGTGCTTCAGCTGATATGCGCGCACCAGCTCCTCCGTGCGCGGCCCGAAGGTGCCGTACCCCGCCTCTCCCTCCCGTGCGACCTTCAGCAGGTCGTGCAGGTGCTCCACCGCCGGCCCACGGTCGCCGCGCTGCACCAGCGGCCAGCGGTGCGGCGCCTCCTCGCGCAGCGCGGGCTGCTTCACCGTATCCCAGTCGATCCCCGTCGCCAGGTCCGCCGGGGTACACACCACCTCGAAGTGCATGGCATCCTTCACCGACCGGTAGTTGCCGCCCCACCCCCACACCTGCTTCCCGTTCCCGGTCCGCATACGGAGGATGTTGGTGACCATGGCCTTCGGCATGTCCGTGATCAGCCGGTTGTCCGCGCGGAACGGGTTGGTGTTCCAGTTGATGTCGATGGCGATTCCGTAGGCGTGCAGGGAGTGTCCCTTGCCGGCGGTGATCTGCCGGCAGTTGTAGGCGCCGGTATCGCTCGCGCGCACATGGTACTGGTGCGCCTCGAGCACGCGGCCGAGCGCCTTCACCGCGCTGCCGACCTTCTCATGACAGTTCACCCTCACCCCCTGCACCACTTCGACGGGGCGTAGAGGTACGTTGCATGGCGGGGCCCAGGCGTCGCGTAGCTGCGGGGTGGTGAGCATCGGGGGTCTCCGGTAGGGGGATGATGCGTGGGTTCGTGCAGGTACACAACAACTAATCGCGGCCCGTTGCGAGCGCAACCGTGGTGATGTCGCGCGCCGCCGCCGCGCCTGACGTGCGGTTCGCTTAGGTCACCTAATCCTCAGTTCTGCCCATCCCCATCCCTCCGGAGCCAGTGAGCCGCGATCGTCTGCTGCCGCTCCGTCGCGTCCGGCGCCGGCACGAGCCGCAGACGCAGCGGTGCATGCGGCCCCATCTCGGCCTCGAGGGTGATCAGTTCATCCCGGCGAAAGAGCGCCAGCTCCACGTGCGTTCCCGGCGCGAGGCCGCGGATCCTCCCGGGTAGCTCCGCGGCCGTCACCCGGAACCCATCCAGCGCGAGGATCTCGTCGCCAGCGTTGATTCCCGCCACGTGGCCGGCGCTCCCCTGGAGCACGTAGCCGACCTTCGCCCCGGATCCCGCCGCGGAAACGCGGAGACCCAGCCGCTTCTCGAGAACCGCCGCATCCGTGGGCCGCCTGGTCGCCATCCGGATTGCGCCGTCGCCACCGGCTTCAGCGTCATCGCCCCCGTGCTCCTCCGTCACCCGCGGCGCCGGGGCCACCGCGCGCATCATCCCCGCCACGGCCAGCGCCTCGTCGATCTCCAGCTCCTCCACACCCTGGACGTATCGCCGGAAGAACTCCTCCAGCGACGCTCCATACACCTCTTCCGCGAGCGCCCGGATCCCGTCGGCCGGATCTTCCGGGAAACCCATATCGCACACCCCGTAGCGCTCCCAGAGCAGCCGCATCAGGTCGTCCAGCGACCGTTCGCCATTGCTCGCCCGGCGGATCTCCATGTCCAGCAGCAGCGCTACCAGCGCGCCCTTGTGGTAGTACGATACCTGCGCGTTGGGCGTCTGTGCGTCGGGCCGGTAGAAGCGGATCCAGGCGTCGAACGACGACTCCGCCAGCGACTGGTGATGCCGGCCCGGGAGCGCCTCGTGTCGCGCGATCGCATCGGCCAGCCGTTCCAGGTAGCGCGTGGGCTTCATCAACCCGGCACGTACCAGCAGGAGGTCCGTGTAATAGGTGGTGAGCCCCTCGGCGACCCAGAGGTTGCGGGTGTAGTTCTCGCGCGTGTAATCGAAGGGGCCGAGCGGCTCCGGCCGGATTCGCTTGACGTTCCAGACGTGGAAGAACTCGTGCGCGATCAACGCGAGCAGGCTCTCGTACTGCTCGCCCTCGAAGCAGTCGCGCCCCATCAGCAGCACGGTGGAGTTCGCGTGTTCCAGCCCGCCTCGCCCGTTCGCGAGGTGCAGGATGAAGAGATACCGGGGATACGGAAGTCCGCCGAACATCTCCGCGGCGGCGTCCACGATGCGGCGGGTGTCCTGCACCAGCCGCGGATGTGGGTGGTGCGCGCGGCCCCAGATGGCGAAGGCGTGGGGGACCCCGCGCTGCTCCCACTCCAGCAGCTCGTGCGTCCCGATCTCCAGTGGCGAATCCACCAGCTCGTCGAAGTGTGCGGCATCGAACACCCCCGGCTCCACCTCGGCCAGAGCCGTGGAGGTGCGCCACCCCTCCGGGGCCTCCACCTCCAGACGCAGCCGCTCGCCTTCCCGCCCCTCCACGTACATGAACACGGACGCGCCGTTGATGTGGGCGTGTGTCGCGTCCAGGTGGCTGGTGCGAACCGTGAGTTCGTTGGCGTACACCTGGTAGCGGACCACGACCACCGTGGGGCTGTCGGCCTCGACGCGCCAGCGGTTCTTGTCGAGCTTGCTCCAGTCCAGAGCGGCTCCATTCGCAGCGGTCGCGGTGAAATCCTGTACGTTCCGCGGGAACTCGCGCATCAGGTAGGAGCCCGGCGTCCAGGAGGGCATCACCAGATCGATGGGTGCGGCGACGGCACCGACCCGCATCTCCACGCGGATCAGGTGGGTATGCGGCTCGGGAAAGGAGAGCTGGTAGACGACAGCCGCCACCGCTCTACCTGCCGTTTCTGCGGCCGCGCCAGGCGAGGGCGGCCAGCGCGCCGGCGACCATGCCGCCGGCGATGGCGCGAGGCCGGGCGAGCCGCGACACCGGCGACTCCTTCAGTACGCTGTTGGTGATGAAGAGGAGGTTCGCCGGCCGCTCCGCCATGCGGCGCATCAGGTACGGGTACCAGGAGCTGCCGAACGGGATGTAGACGCGGACGTTGTAGCCCTCCTCGCGGAGGCGCTGCTGCAGGTCGCGCCGCACCCCGTACAGCATCTGGAACTCGAAACGCTCCTTCGGGATGCCTCGCTCGAACGCCCACCGGCGGGTGGCGTCGATCATCGCCTCGTCGTGGGTCGCGATGGCGGGGAAGGTGCCCTTCTCCAGCAGCACCCGCATCTCCTCCACGAAGCGCGCATCCACGTCCGCCTTGTCCGGATAGGCGACGGTGGCGGGCTCCTTGTACGCGCCCTTCACCAGGCGCACGCGGGAGCCGATCTCCGTCAGTCGACGCACGTCGTCGGGAGTGCGGCGCATGTACGATTGCAGCACCGTTCCCACGTTTCTGAACCCGTTCGCCCACAGCGTCTCCGTCAGAGCCACCGTGCGCTCCACGTAGTCGCTGGACTCCATGTCGAGCCGCACGAAGATCTCGCCCTCACCATCGCCCACCTCCCGCGCGCGTGACAGCAGTCGCTCCACGTTCTCGCGGCAGAAATCCTCATCGATGTCGAGCCCGAGCTGGGTCGGCTTGATGGAGATGTTGGAGTCGAGAGAGTTCTCGGCGATCGCCTCCACCGTGCGGATCGCCATCTCCGTCGCCGCCAGCGCTTCCTCGCGGCTGCTGACCGATTCGCCCAGGAAATCGAGCGAGACGGCCAGTCCTATCCCGTTGGAGACGCGGGCCGCCTGGATCGCCTCCTCCAGCGTCTCACCGGCCACGAAGCGGTGGGCCATCTGCCGTGCGATCGGCGCACGGGTGACGATCTTCTGCGCCGTGGCGCTGTCGCTCAGGAAGAGAATGCTCTGTCGCAGCATCGGAATTTGATCGGCTCCGGATGATTCGATTCTGTGGACGCGGTCGTGCTACGGTTCTTCGCGCGCGCGGCGGTCGATCGCCTCGTCGAGCAGCGTCTTCACCTGCGTCAGCGGGAGTGCGTGGACGATCTCACGTACCGCGGCCTCCGCGCCGGCCTCCGCTACATCTTCCGTCTCCAGATGCCCCATGATGGCCGTCCCGGAGCGTGCCCAGCGCAGGAAGACCAGGTAGGCCGCCCAGCGGCCATCCTCCAGCGCCTCCGTCTCCACGGCAGCGGTGTACGGCTCGCCATCGCGCCCCTCGAATGCAGCCGCGCGGCCGTGAATGGCCACGTATCCGCCGAGGGTGCTCTCGTCCGCGCCGTCCGGCGCGATCGGGTTGAGCCGGTCTTCCGAGCTGGAGTATCGCACCGCGAAAATAGTAACGTGCCGCCACCAGCGGCGACAGGCGGAATTCGATAGCGAGAACGGGGCCGTGGGGGGAGGAGGCGGCGGCGAGGCGGCGGATGCGGCGGCCAGTTGCTGGTGGACGGGTACGGCGTTCGGTCGGATGCGGCGGCCAGTTGCTGGAGAACGGGGGCGGAGTTCGGTCGGGGGGTGGTGGCGAGTGACTGGTACAGCGTGGCGCACCGTCATCCCGGGCGCGCCCGGGATGACCAGGCAGCGCCGAGGGGGCGCCTTGTACTCCCCCGCCGCCTTCGGCACATTCTCCGCGAGCACTTTCGACACACGCAACCGGGGAGGTCGGGTGGCTACCATGCGGGCGGGGATCTTTCACGAGAAAGGCGGGCCGGAGGTGCTCCGCGTCGAGGAGGTACCGCGGCCCGAGCCGGTCGCGGACGAGGTGCTGGTGCGGGTCGCCGCGTGCGGGCTCAACCACCTCGATCTGTGGATCCGGCGCGGGCTCCCCATCGACACCACCATGCCCCACATCGGCGGGTCGGACGTCGCGGGCACCGTGCACGAGGTGGGGACCGCGGTGGACGGCTTCGCGCCGGGTGACCGGGTGGTGGCGAATCCGTCGCTCTGGTGCGGGCGATGTGCCTTCTGTCTGCGTGGCGAGCAGTCTCTGTGTGACAGCTTCCGCATCCTGGGTGAGCACACCGACGGCGGCTTCGCCGAGTTCGTGGCGGTGCGCGCGCGGAACCTCCACCATCTACCGGACCACATCTCCTTCGAGACCGCAGCGGCCCTCCCGATCTCGTACCAGACGGCCTGGCGTGCGCTGGTCTCGCGCGCGCGGCTGCGTCCCGGAGAGGACGTGCTGGTGCTCGGGGCATCGGGCGGGACCGCCGTGGCGGCCATCCAGATCGCGCGGCTGATGGGTGCGCGCGTGTTCGCCGTCACCAGCGGCGCGGAGAAGGTGGAGCGGGTGCGTGCACTGGGTGCCGTGCAGGTGTTCGATCGCGAGCGAGAGGACTTTTCGCGTGCCGTCTTCGAGGCGACCGGCCGGCGGGGGGTGGACGTGGTGGTGGAGAACGTGGGTGAGGCGACCTGGAAGCGGAGCGTGCGTGCGCTCGCAAAGGGCGGGAGGCTCGTGACCTATGGCGCGACCACGGGTCACCGGGGGGAGACCGACCTCCGCCTCCTCTTCTGGAAACAGCTGCAGCTGATCGGCACGACCATGGCCAACGCGGCGGAGTTCGAGGCCATGCTCGCGGCGGCCGTTCGGGGCGATCTCGCACCCGTGATCGACACCGTTCTCCCGCTCGATTCGCTTGAGGAGGCTCACCGCCGCCTCGAATCGGGGGACCAGTTCGGAAAGGTGGTGGTTCGCCCGTAGCGGGACCGGAGCGGAGACACCTCGCAGGAGGGGGGGAGGAGAAGTGGGAGGACCCGGGTGCCTCTCTCGCGCTATCCGAGGACTTCGGCGACGACTCGTTGCAGGTCTTCCGGCTCGTACGGCTTCGGGAGAAAGGGCACGGCATCCGGATCCACTCCGTGAGATCGTACCGTCTCCGCGTCGTACGCCGACACGAAGACCACCCCCGCACCCGGGTACCTTTCCTTCACCTTCTCGACCAGCACCAGCCCCGACATTCCGGGAAGCACCACATCCGCCAGGACCAGCCCGAGCGGGCGGTCCAGGCGTGTGAGCCGCTTCAGCGCGTCCGCGCCGTTCCTGGCCCAGATCACA
Source organism: uncultured Gemmatimonadales bacterium (assembly GCA_963793235.1). Taxonomy (GTDB): domain Bacteria; phylum Gemmatimonadota; class Gemmatimonadetes; order Longimicrobiales; family Longimicrobiaceae; genus CAWBZF01. The sequence goes on along the minus strand of CAWBZF010000002.1, from coordinate 1,438,372 downwards.
TCGTGGCCGGCGGCGGCCAGGGTGCGGGCCACCACGTTCAGAGTCTCCTCGTCGTCTTCCACGACCAGTATGAGCTGACCCGTCGCTGCCATCTGCCACCTCTTTCGGATGCGAATGCTGCACGTCTTCAGGTGACCACTCACCAACCGCGCTGGCTCATCCGCCTGAGGATGGTCGCCCGGTACTGAGCGGTGTTGTCCGGGGTGCGACGGAGCGGCGCCGGCAGCAGGGCGGCGAGGCCGGCGGCCTGCTGCCGTGACAGGCGGGTTGCACCCGTGCCGTAGTGGTGCCTCGCGCCCGCCTCGATCCCATAGATCCCCCATCCCCACTCCACCTGGTTCAGGTAGAGCTCCAGGATCCGCTCCTTACCCAGGATCAGCTCGGCCGCGGGCGTCAAGGCGAGATCATAGACCTTGCGCACCGGGTTCCGATAGGTGCCGCCGAACAGGTTCTTCATCAACTGCTGGGTGATGGTCGAGGCGCCGCGCATCCGGCGACCATCGGTGACGGCGCGGCGGGCGGCCTGCATCTCGGCCCAGTCGAAGCCCCGGTGGCTCCAGAAGCGTCCGTCCTCTGCGGCCACGACGGCCCGCGGGACATGGGATGGCAGCGCGCTCAGTGGTAGGTGCTCGCGATGCTTGATGTACTCACGTCCGGTGGCGATCGCCTCCACCCGCCGCTGGACCTGCACGACGGTCGTGGGTGGTTGCACGAAGCGATACGCCACCAGGAGCAGCACGCAGAACACATAGTAGCCGACGAGGATGACCAGCAGCGCGGCAGCAAGGCGGACCACCGGGTGGCGACGACCACCCCCTCTTCTCCTCACGTCGATCGGCACGCCCACCGCGCCGGGTCCATGAGCACCCGCGCTCGCCTCGCGCTCCCGCCTCCGGAAGAATCTCACGACGGCGCCTCCATCCGGATGATCGGTCGGTGCGTGGCGGGGTTACCGCCCGAAGGGCCAGTGCCGCGGAACGCGGGGGTGCGATCAGCCACCGAGGTTCATCTCCGCGAGCCGCGCCATGCTGAAGACTGCGCCCGCAACGGCCATCGACGCCAGCGCGAGCATCAGAGTCGTCCGGAGGCGGGGGTGGGTCGGTCGCTCCGGAACCACACCGGGCGACCAGAGCGCGCCCACCGCCGCCCACACCAGGAGCGTGGGCAGCGCCAGGAGGAGTACGGCGTCGAAAAGCCCGGCCACGAGGGTGGCGACCAGGGTGGCGAGGAGCGCCAGCGCGGCGAGTCCCTCCTCCTCGTCCCGCGCACCCACCAGCCGGCGGAGCGCCGACGCCATCAGGCCGATCCACGCGAACGCGAGGAGGGCGGCCGCGGGAAATCCTCGCTCCGCGATGAACGCCACCCAGTCGCTGCTCGGCCAGGGATTGGCGGTCCTCCCGGGATTCGCCCTTGAAAGAGAAGGGTCTCCCGGCGCGGCATACGCCGGATAGACGGCGGACCAGTTGCCCGGTCCCACTCCGAGAAGCGGTCGGTCCACCGCCATTCGCATCGAGCGCTCGTACTGAACCAGCCGCCCCCGACCGCTCCCCTCCTGGTAGTTCGCGATCCCGGTCACCGATTCCATGTACGGATTGTCGCTCCGCCAGCGCAGACTGTTCGGAAGGAGGAGCGCCGCCGCCAGACCCGCTGCCATCAGCAGGACGATCCCGGCGAGGCGTCCCCACGTGGGCCCGTGACGCCGCAGCGGCCGCGACAGGAGCATACCCGCCGCCATGATGACCATCACCGCCGCGAAGGCGAGCCAGCCGGCGCGGGACCGTGTGAGAACCAGCGTGGCGAGGACCAACGGCACGCCGAGCCCCCCGATCAGATACCCCGCGGTGCGCCAGGCACGGAGTGACGCATGGATGACGAGTGGCAGCCCGAAGGCGGCCATGTGCGCGACGAAGTTGCGATTCCCCAGCGTTCCGCCGGGAGCGCGGTTCACCGAAAAGAAGTCCGTTCGGAACCCGTATGCCTGCACGAGCGCCAGGGCCGAGCCGATCACCACGGCGAATGCCAGGGCGCTGATCAGCGGGCGCGCGAGGCCGGCTTCCCGCACGCTCCGGGCGATCCAGAACACCGCGATGCCCGAAGCACTGATCGTGATCGCCCGCACCGCGGCCGTGCCATCCACCGCACGGAGCGTCGACAGCAGGCCCAGTGCGAGGAAGCCGGCGAGGAGCAGGTCCACCCATGTGAGGGTCACGCGCCGGAAGAGCGCTGCCGCCAGCACCCCGCCGATCAGCGCGGTGAGATGGAGGGTGAGCTCCTTGGGTACGAAGAATCGATCCAGTTCGAAGGCGTGGTCCGTGACCGCGACCAGGACCACCGCGAGGGCGCCGGCCTGCAGCACGCGCAGCGTCGCCCGCTCTGCTGTGGTTCCGCCATCCACGAGGGGGCCCACTCCCGCCATGCGTTCGGACGCCAGCGATTCCATTGCGTGACTCCCACCCGAAGCGGTGTGGTTGTTGTGGATCGGCGGCGCGGGCGGACGCAAGCCGGGTGCCGGGTGTCTGGTGCCTGCGGCCCGAGAGGTGCGAGTTCCAGGTGCAGGAACGTCCCCGGGTTGCAGCCGCGCCGCGCATCCCCCCACCCGCGCGGTTCGCCGGAGCCGCGAGGTCAGCCGCGGTCGCTGGCCAGCCATGAAAATACGAACGCCGGGCGCAGCGCCCGGCGTTCGTAATCTTCCGTCCGAAGACCTGACGGGTTTCAGACCTTCTGCACGTCGGCGGCTCGCGGGCCCTTGGGATCGTCGACGATCTCGAACTCGACGCGATCTCCCTTCTTCAGGGACTTGAACCCCTCCATCACGATTGCCGAATGGTGGACGAAGACGTCCTTGCCGCCATCGTCCGGACGAATGAAGCCGAAGCCCTTATCGTCCTTGAAGAACTCAACTACACCGGTTTGCCGAGCCATAATTCCTCCGGGGGAGACGGGACCGACGATCGCCGCGACCACGCCCCGTCCAACGTGGCCTGCAGTCAGCACGTGACGAGAGCCACCGCAACTCTCATTCCCAAACTATTTCACGGCGGCAGCGGAAGAACGTCGCCTGGCAGGCCGCTCCTGCGGCGGGCGAGCGCTGCCGGTCAGCTCGAGAAGCGCCACTTCCGGTCGGCAGAGAAAGCGCGCGGGGAGATGTATGGTACCGACGCCGCGTGACACGTAAACCTGCGTCCAGGGGCGACGGCGGAGCCCCTCCTCGTACAGCGTGCCGTGGGCGGATGGGTTGCGGAGCGCGCCGATGAAGGGAAGCCGGATCTGCCCGCCATGGGTGTGCCCGCTGAGCACCAGATCCACCTGATCGTAGGCGCGGCGTGCCTGCTCTGCCTGGTCCGGAACGTGCGCGAGCAGCACCGTCAGGTCGCGTCCGTTCGGCGGCGGAAGCGAGTTGAGCGACGGGTTGCCGCAGGAGAGGTCGTCCACCCCCGCAATGCAGATGCGTGCGTTGCCGATCCGGCGAACCACGGAGCGATTCGTCAGTTCCTGGATCGTGTGGTGGCCCCCGACGTCCCGCCGCCACCTGCCGATGCCGACGGCGTGGTCGTGGTTACCGGGGACCGCGTAGACGCCCAGAGGTGCCCGGAGTCCATCGATGGCGGCGAGTACGTCATCGAAGCCGTGAGCGTCGTCGGCGATGAGGTCGCCGGTGATCGCGATCAGGTCGGGCCGCTGCTTCATCGTCAGCCGGCAGGCGCGCCTTATCACCGACATGGGAGTGCCCTCACCGGCATGCAGGTCGGTGAGCAGCGCGATGCGCAGCCCTTCGAACTCGTCCGGGAGATCGCGGATGTGGATCCGGGTGCGGGTCACCTCGATCCAGCGCGGCTCCACCAGAAAGGCGTAGACGGCGAGGCCGGCGGCACCGGCGCCGGCCACTCCGACGGCGGCTCGCAGAGAGTGATTCATGGGGAGCGTCGCGGAGCAAGCGGCGGACCATCTGCCGGCGGGGCGCACGGTCCTTCGCTGCTCCCACTGTAGCTTTCCGCCGCAGTTCGCTGCACTTTTCCCGCGCGGGCATTCATCCAACCACGGAACCAACCGAAGAGATCATGGCTGAGACGTTGGCGTTGAGCGGAGAGGATCGGAGCATTCTGGAGAGCGCCGCGGTGCGGCAGATGCTCGAGCGGGTGACCGATTCGGTACGGGTGAGCGCCGATGCGGGTGTTCACGTGGTGGACGCGGGCGCGCTCCGGAGCCGCGGCATCGACGAGCTGGTGCGGGCGGCCGTCTTCGGCGAGGAGGACGTTCGCGATACGGCTCGCTGGGTGATCGGAGAGGCCGGCAAGGCTCTCGGGATCGTGCCCGCCTCCATCCACGAACTCTATCTCGCACGGGGACGTGGCGAAGAGGGTGGCTTCACGGTGCCGGCGATGAACATCCGCGCCGCGGCCTACGACACGGGGCGCGCCCTCTTCTCGGCTGCGCGGGACCTCCGCGTGGGCGCGCTGATCTGCGAGATCGCTCGCTCCGAGATCGGCTACACGGACCAGCGGCCGGTGGAGTACGTGACGGTGATGACCGCCGCCGCCATCCGTGAGGGGTGGACCGGCCCCCTCTTCGTACAGGGCGACCACTTCCAGGTGAACGCCAAGAAGTACGCCGCGGACCCCGAGCCCGAGGTGCGGGCGGTTCGCGATCTGATCCGAGAGGCGCTGCACGCCGGCTTCTACAACATCGACGTGGACACATCCACGCTGGTGGACCTGTCGCGCGGGTCGCACGAGGAGCAGCAGGAGCTCAACTCGCGCCTCTCCGCCGAACTGACGGCGTACATCCGCAAGCACGAACCGGAGGGTGTGACGGTGTCCGTGGGCGGTGAGATCGGTGAGGTGGGCACGGAGAACTCCACGCCGGAGGAGCTCCGGGCCTACATGGACGGCTACGCCCGGGAGCTGGCGCGGCTCTCCGAGCGCACCGGCCAGTCGCTGGCCGGGCTCTCCAAGATCTCGGTGCAGTCGGGCACCTCGCACGGTGGCGTGGTGCTGCCGGACGGCTCCATCGCGGACGTGGCGATCGACTTCGAGACGCTGCGCACTCTCTCCACCGTCGCCCGGGAGGAGTACGGTCTCTCCGGCGCGGTTCAGCACGGCGCGTCCACCCTTCCTGCCGAGGCGTTCGGCACGTTTCCGGAGGTGGAGACGGCGGAGATCCACCTGGCGACCAACTTCCAGAACATCTTCTTCGACCACCTGCCGCGCGAGCTGCGCGAGCGAATGTACGCCCACTGCGAGCGGCACTTCCCCGAGGAGTGGAAGGCGGGCGACACCCACGAGCAGTTCATCTACAAGGCGCGCAAGAAGTCGCTTGGTGTCTTCAAGAAGGAGCTGTGGGATCTACCGGAGGAGACGCGCTCGGAGGTGAGGGCGGCGCTGCGCGAGCAGTTCGAGTTCCTCTTCCGCAAACTCGCCGTCGTGGACACGGCGGAAGCCGTCGCGCGCCAGGTGACGGCCACGCCGGTGAAGCGCTCCGGCCCCTCCGCGCTTCGCCACGCCGCGGCCGCGGACGACTGGGATCTGTCGGACTGAGCCGGGCCGGCGCGGCCGCTGAGAACCCCGACGGCCGGAGCTCCCCGCTCCGGCCGTCATTCGTTGGGAACGGAACGTGCTTCCGGCGAATGGATGGAGACGTGGAAGGACACCTCCCCGAGGTGATCCCGCCAGCGTCGTACCCGCCGCCAGAGATGCTTCCAAGAGCAACGATCAGGCGAATGTCGTCGGCCGCATACGAGCAGGGGCAACCAGTGAGCGCAGAGATCCAGGGCGCCGATCCGCAGACCGTCCGGGCGAACAAACTCGACCTCGTCGAGCGCTTCGCGGACGACCTGGCGCACGAGATAAAGAACCCGCTGCACTCCATGGTGATCAACCTGGAGGTGCTGAAGCGGCGGATCACCCGCGAGGGCGGGAGCACACCGGACGAACTCATGCGCTACGCGGGCGTGCTCGGCTCCGAACTGGAGCGGGTGAACCGGCGCATCGAGATCCTGCTGCGGCTGGTGCGGCCGGAGCGCGGCTCGGAGCTCACCTCCATCACCCAGGCGGTGGACGAGCTGCTGGAGCTGCTCGAACTGGAGCGTGAGCGCCGCAGCGTGGAGATCAGCTTCGAGCCCGCGCCCATCCCCGTACGCGGCCACATTCCGCGCGACGCGGCCCGGCAGATCGTGCTGAACATGCTGCTCGACTCGCTGGACATCCTCTCGGTCGGTGCGGTGCTGGTGATCAGCACGCAGGTGGAGCCGGAGTGGATTCACCTGCGGATGGAGGGATCGCGTGATCCGGCCGCCCACGCGGGCGACGCGGAGCAGAGCGGGGCCCATCTCGCCGTCGCCCGCACCCTCGCGGAGGTCCACGGCGGGCGCGTGGAGCTCGGCAGCGCCAGCTTCGAGGATCCCTTTTCGGTGACTCTCTCCCTCCCGCTGGCCCCGCGTTGACCGGTACCTCCCACCTGATTTGACCCCGAGGGAACGACGGACCCCTTTCGACGGTACTGCATCGGGTTGCGGCGGGAGACTTCTCCCCGCGCGCCCCAGCGCTCCGTAAGTTGACCTGTGCGCCCGAGCGAACCCAGCTTGAGAGCACGAGTTCGGAGCTGCCCAACCGCTTTTCGTTTACAACGCCGGAGCTATCGAGGGCATGCCAGGTAAGATTCTGATCGCCGACGACGAGCGCCACGTCGCCGAGGGCCTCCAGATGCTCCTCGCCGACGACGGGTACGAGGTCGACATGGCCACCGACGGGCAGGCCGCCTGGGATCTCATCGAGGGGGGCGGTTATGGCCTGGTCCTGGCCGATCTCCGGATGCCGGAGATCGATGGACTGGAGCTCTTCTCCCGGATGCGCGAAGCGAAGATCTCCTCGGAGATCATCATCATCACCGGGAAGGGAACGGTCGACAGCGCGAAGGAAGCGATGCGCGAGGGTGCGTACGACTACCTGGAAAAGCCGCTGAAGATCGATCGCCTCAAGGAGCTGATTCCGAAGGCGCTGGAGAAGTACGAGGTGAAGCAGGCGAACCGGAGTCTCGAGGAGCGCCTTGCGAACCTCTCCCGCTTCGGCGACCTGATCGGGCAGTCGGAGGAGATGCGGCAGATCTACGGGATGATCGAGGCCGCGGCGCCCTCCAATGCGAGCATGTTCATCATCGGGGAGAGCGGCACGGGCAAGGAGCTCGTGGCGCGCGCGATCCACGATCGCTCCACCCGGAAGAAGGGGCCGTTCGTCGCGATCAACTGCGCCGCCTTCCCGCGGGAGATCCTGGAGAACGAGCTGTTCGGCCACGAGAAGGGCGCCTTCACCGGCGCGCTCAACGAGAAGCCGGGCTGCTTCGAGATGGCGGATGGCGGCACCCTCTTCCTCGATGAGGTCGCGGAGATGGAGCCGGACATCCAGGTGAAGCTGCTCCGCGCGCTCGAGCAGCGCTCCTTCCGGCGCCTCGGCGGGAAGAAGGAGATCAGCGTGGACATCCGGGTGGTTTCGGCCACCAACAAGCTGATTCAGAAGGCGATCGACAACGGCGAGCTGCGCGAGGATCTGTACCACCGTCTGGCCGTCATCCCCCTGGTGCTTCCGCCCCTTCGTGAGCGCCGGGGCGACGTTCGGGTGCTCGCGGAGAACTTCCTGCGGCGCTATTCCGAGGACAACGGCAAGAAGATTTCGAGCTTCTCGCCCGAGGCCACGGAGTTCATCCACCAGTACCGCTGGCCGGGGAACGTGCGCGAGCTCAAGAACGCGGTGGAGCGCGCCGTGATCCTCGCCCAGGGCGACCAGATCACCCTCCGCGACCTGCGGGCCCACGAACTGATCTCCGGTGAGGATCGCGAGATCCGCATCCCGGTCGGCACCTCGCTCGAGCAGGCGGACCGCACCATCATCCTGAAGACGTTCTCCTTCGTCAACGGAGACCACCAGAAGGCCGCCACTCTGCTCGGCATCAACGAGGAGAAGCTGCGTGGTCGGCTCTCTGCCTTTCTCGCGCCGCAGACGGAGGCGGCGGGGGCGTAGCGAGGCGGTGTGGCGAGGCGGCGGTGGGGGTGGCCTGACGCGGCGCCAGTTGATCGGGTCGGGGAGGGAGGGCGGTGATGGCGTCAGTGGCTGGTTACGGAGTGTTGCGGTCGGGGTCGGGTCTCACGTCGGTTTGGTCACAGCGGCCGTGCTCCCCCGTTCGGGGGGCACGGCCGCTCTGACGTTGTGACGGCGCGGGGTGTCTGTTGGTGGTCGGGGAAACGCTTGCCTACCAGCTAATCCAGGTCAGGCTGCCTGCTCTGCGTTACCGGAAACCACGACTGGCAACCGCAACCAGCTGACAACTCAGAGCAAAGAACTGGAATCCAGCACCATTCGCGCCCCACCATCGTTTCCCCCCCATGGCACCACAGTTGCACTTCTTCGGCGCAAGCGGCGGTGTCGCCGAATCTTACGTAACCTGCTGCCGGATGGTGGCCCATGGCAGCCCGCCGCGTGCTTCTGATCGAGGATGATGCGGGATCGCGGGATGCGCTCGGGAGTCTCCTGAGCGAGGAAGGATACGACGTGCGGACGGCTTCGTCCGGCACGGAGGGGATCGAGATCGCTCGCGATTTCACCCCCGATACCATCATCAGCGACTACTTCCTGCCGGATGTGGACGGCCTGGAAGTGCTGCGCCGCACGCGAGCGATGCGGGGCGGCGTCTTCTTCATTATACTGACGGCGGATTGTGGAGGGGGCGACGTCGAGCGTGCGCTCCGCCGTGAGGCGGATCTCTTCCTGGAGAAGCCGATCGACGTGAACTCGCTCGGCAGCGCGCTCCGCAGTGCCTGCGGGAGATCCGCCAAACAGGCGAACGTTCTCAACTGAAAGGAAACGGCCCATGCGCGATCACGACGACCTGCCGTACATCGTCATCGAGAAGCACAGTGGTGGGGGGATGAGTACCTTCCTGTGGGGGGCGCTCCTGGGCGCGGGTGCCGCGCTCCTCCTGGCGCCGCGCTCCGGAGAGGAGACGCAGGACGAAATCCGTGAACGCGTGCGTCGTCTGCGGGAAGCGGCCGAGGACCGGGTCAACGAGGTTCGCGACAGCGTCACGGATTCGTATTCCCGTACCCGTGACCGCATCCAGGACCAGATCGACACCGTGCGCGACACGGTGGAGGCACGTGCCGACCGCGCACGCAGCGCCGTGGACGCCGGCCGCCGCGCCGCACGTGATGCGCGCTCGGAGCTGGAGCGCCGGGTTGCCGAGGCGCGTGAAAACGTGGCCGACTCGCTCCACACCGATCACGATTTCGGGACCGCATCCCCCCAGCCCGAGGTGGACGTGATGGTCACCGAGGTGATCATCGAGGATCCGGAGGCAAGACCGGGACAGGGTTGATTGCAACGCGTTGACGGGTCACCCGTGCGGCGATTAGCTTCAGCCCATGGGTGAACCGACGCGGGTCACCACCGCGAAACGACTGATCGCCGCGCTACGAGCCGCTCTCCAGCGGCTCGTGCGCGGCTTTCTCGATTTTGCCGGGAGAGTGTACCAGAAGGCGGGACAGGACGACGTCTTCTTCCTGGCCGGCGGGATCGCCTTCAACGTGCTCCTCGCAGCGATCCCCTTCCTGCTGCTGATCATCGCCTCCATCGGCTTCGTGCTGCAGGCGAATGTGGATGACCCCCAGCAGGCGGCGGTGGACTACGTGCTGCAGATCCTGCCGGCGTCGGAGAGAGTAATAGAGTTCACCCGGGGGGTGATCGAGGAGGTGGTGGGTGGGCGCACGCGCTTCACGGTGCTCGGCTTCGTGCTGCTGGTCTGGGTCTCGACCCGCCTGTTCGGCTCCCTCCGCAGCGCGCTTCGCGACGTGTTCGACGTTCAGGAGGACCGCGGCATCATCCAGGGCAAGATCTTCGATGCGAAGATGGTGGTCATCGCGGGCTTGCTCTTCGTCGGCAATACCGCTATTACCGTATCACTCGAAGCCGCGCAGACTTACGGCGTCCGCCTGGTGGGCCTGTCGGAGGACGCCACGATCATGGCGATGCAGGCCTGGCTGGCGCAGCTGCTCGCCTACGCCTTCATCTTCCTGATGTTCGCGCTGATCTACCGCTATCTCCCGGCCCGCCGGGTTTCGTGGCGGATCGCGCTGGTGGCGGCGACCTTCACCGGGCTCGTGTTCGAGGTGATGAAGTCGCTGTTCGCCTTCTGGGTCGCGAACTTCGGGAACTTCACCACCGCCTATGGTGTCGCAGCAACCGCGGTGATCCTCGTCTTCTGGATCTACTACGCCGCCGTCGTGTTCGTCCTCGGCGGGGTGGTGGGACAGGTCTACGAACTGCATCGGATCCGCCGCAGACAGCGGGAATTGCTGGATTGACGGCTCACCGAATCAACAGAGATCACGAATGAGAAACATCCATCTCCTCGCGGCGCTCCTCGCGGCGCTGGTCGCGTTGCCGGCGGCGGCACAGGGACTGCCCGGCGCGCCGCTGGCGATCGCGCACGGTGTGGAGCGGGAGGGAGACGCGCGCTACCGCGATCCGCCGGTGAACGTGGAGGGGCGATACATCGTGATCTCGCTGGAGGAGCACCGCCTCTACCTGATGGAGCGGGAGCGGGTGATCTGGTCGGCGCTGGTGGGCACCGGCACCGGCACGCGGCTGGAGGGCGCGGGGCAGAAGTGGGACTTCTCCACGCCTCGCGGCATGTTCCGGGTGCAGCTGAAGGAGAAGGATCCCATCTGGCGCGTGCCGGACTGGGCGTTCATCGAGCGCGGCGAGCCGATCCCCCCGATCGACTCTCCGCGGCGACTGGAGCCGGGGATGCTCGGCACGACCGCGATCTACCTGGAAGAGGACATTGCGGTACACGGCACCAACAACCCGGACCTGCTGGGTCAGGCGGTGTCGCACGGGTGCATCCGCATGAGCAACGAGGACGCCCGCCGCCTCTACCACGAGGTGGAGGTGGGCACACCGGTGATCATTTACTGAGGATTCAGGATTCGGGATTCGGGATTCAGGGGGGATCATCCGCTCTGAGTCTTTTCCCTGAATCCTGAATCCTGAATCCTGAATCCTGCTGGCTCGCTGAATGTCCGACAAAGAGAAGGAGCCCGGCGTCCTGACCATCGTACGCAACCGCAAGGCGCGGCACGAGTACGAGGTGCTGGAGACGTGGGAAGCGGGGATCGTGCTGCAGGGTACGGAGGTGAAGTCGCTACGGGCGGGGAAGGCGAACCTGCAGGATTCCTTTGCGCGGATCGATCGCGGGGAGATGTGGCTGCACAACCTCCACATCTCACCGTACGAGCAGGGGAACCGGTTCAACCACGAGCCGCTGCGTGCCCGCAAGCTCCTGCTGCACAGGCAGGAGTTGCGGAAGCTGGTGGGGAAGGTGGAGCAGAAGGGGCTCACGCTGGTCCCCCTCGACCTCCACTTCCGGCGCGGGGTGGCGAAGGTGACTGTCGCGCTGGTGCGGGGGAAGAAGCTTCACGACAAGCGCGAGGACCTCAAGAAGCGCGATGCGCAGCGGGAGATGGAGCGTGAGAACAAGTAGCCGCTGGATCACCGCCGCCCTTCTGGCGCTGGCGCCGTTCCTCCCCGGGGTCGCCGCCGCCCAGAACGGGGACGCGGCGTCGCGGCGGCTGGTGGTGATCGACGCGGGCCACGGCGGCGTGGATCCGGGCGCCCGCGGCCCGCGGGGAACGCTGGAGAAGCACGTCACCCTGGCCGTTGCGCGGATGCTGGCGGAGGAGCTCCGACGCGATCCCACGCTGGAGGTCCGCATGACCCGCGATCGGGACACGCTGATCGCGCTGACGGACCGCTCGCGGCTCGCCAACCGCTGGCGTAACGCGGGCGGCGAGGGGCGGCCGGCGCTGTTCATGTCCATCCATGCGAATGCGCATCCCCGGACCACGGCGCGCGGCTTCGAAACGTTCTTTCTCTCCGAAGCCAAGACCGAGGACGCGCGCCGCGTCGCCGAGATGGAGAATGCGGCGCAGCAGTACGAGCAGCCCTCCAACGCACCGCTCGACCCGCTCAGCTTCATCAAGCACGACCTCCGTCAGAACCTGTATCTGCACGAGTCGTCCGACTGGGCCGAGATGATCCAGCGGCGCCTCGCCACCTCGCACCCGGGCCCGAACCGCGGTGTGAAGCAGGCGGGGTTCGTGGTGCTCAACGGAGCCTTCATGCCCGCGGTACTGGTGGAGCTGGGCTTCATCACCAACGTGGAAGAGGAGCGAATGCTCTCGGACCCGTCGGCGCAGCGGCGAATGGCACGGGAACTCGCCGCGGCGGTCAGCGACTTCTTCAACCGGCGTAACGGCGGGGCGGCGGCGGACCGGTAGGACAGCTCCGCACCGGCACCGTTTCCGCCTCCGCCGGAGCCAACCTCCATCGGCCCTCAACCTCCATCGCGCGGTGACATCCGTCGCCCCCCTTCGTCATCCTGAGCGCAGCGAAGGATCCCGCACAGGCGCCGTGAGCGGCCGGAAGGTCGGCCACTCACGGTCCTCGGCTTCGGAAGCCCCAGAGGCGTCCTTCGCTGCGCTCAGGATGATCGGGGTGGGCGAGGGGCGGCCCATCTGGCTCCGGATGCCGCGGAGGGTCGCTCCTCTTCGGCCTGACACCCGCCTCCATGCGGACCGATCACCCCACAGACGGGTACTTCCCGGGCATGTACCAGAACGAACATCCAGGACGGAGCCGCGAGGCCCCGACGGCCATCGTCGCGCTTGACGTCGGTAGCGAACGCGAGGCGCTCGCGCTCGCGGAGCGACTGCCGCGCGCGGACTTCGTGAAGGTGGGCCTGCAGTTGTTCACGGCCGCGGGGCCGTCGGTGGTGCGGGCACTCCGGGGGAGGGGTCGCCGCGTCTTCCTCGACCTGAAGCTGCACGACATCCCCAACACTGTGGCCGGCGCCGTGGGGTCCGCCATGGAGCTGGATGTGCAGCTTCTCACGATCCACGCCTCGGGCGGGAGCGCGATGATGCGCGCCGCGCGCCAGGCGGCGGGTGCCCGTGGGGCGGGCGGTATCGAATTGTTCGCCGTGACGGTGCTGACGTCGCTCTCGGCCGACGAGCTCGCGGAGTCGTGGGGACGGAGCGAGCTGGAGGCGGCCGCGGAAGCGGCCCGGCTCGCCGGGCTCGCCGCCGACGCGGGAATGGACGGGGTGGTCACCTCGGTGCACGAGGTGGAGGCGATCCGCGCCGCGGCGGGAGGATCCCTCCGCACGCTCACTCCCGGCATCCGGCTCCCGGGCGGCGCGGCCGGCGACCAGACGCGCATCGCCACCCCCGCGGAAGCGGCGGCGGTCGGCGCGAACTACGTCGTCATCGGACGGGCGGTGACCGGCGCGGTGGACCCGGCCGCCGAGTACGAGCGGGTGATGGAACAGCTGGCGGGCGCCGCATGCGGATGATCCGCTCGTGGCTGGCAGTGCTGCTGCTCTCCGGCACCGCGCTGCTTCTCACGGCCGCTCCCGCCCACGCGCAGGACCGACCCATCGAGGAGCTCGTGCAGCGCGTCGGCCAGATGTGGAGCGCCGGCGACGTCTCGGGGCTCATGGAGCTGGTGCCTGCCCGTGGCTCGCTTCTCCTCGACACGGGAAGCGGCACCGAATCCGTGAACCGGCGACACGCCGCGGCCGCGCTGCGGGTGCTATTCAGCGAGCGGGACACCCGGATCGTTCGGCCGGTGCGGGTTACGCTGGCCGGTGGTTCACCGCCGCGTGGCTTCGGGGAGCTGAACTGGTCGTTTCGGCAGCGCGGAGCGCCGGCGCCGCAGTCACGCACCGTGTATGTCGGCGCCTCCTGGGAGAATGGCGAATGGCGGGTGACCGAGCTTAGGGTGATGCAGTAACCGCCAGCGGGTTGACAGCCGCAGCCGGCCGCTCCTACGATTCGTCTCGATCGCCCCGCCAGCCGTTCGCTGGTGGGGCGCTGTTCTACCCACTCTGAGCGACTCACTTGCTCGCCTCCTCACTGCTGCTCGCCCAGGTCGCGCCCTCGCGCACCGCCTGGACCGATGTGATCGCCTGGGGTCCGCTCGCCGGTACCGGCGGACGGATCGTGGTCGTCCTGCTTCTCGGCTGGCTCGCGTTCCGCGCGCTCGGCGATCCTGCTCCGGCGGGTGGAACGGACGATCCAGCCGGCGGATCCCGGCACCGTCTCCATGCAGGAGCAGCGGGTCCGCACCCTCCTGAGCCTGCTGCGAAGCGTCGGCATCGTCTTCATCCTGGTGATCACGCTGTTCATGGTGCTCACCGCGCTCGGGCTCGCAGATCGGACCGCTGCTCGCCGGTGCCGGCGTGGTGGGTCTGGCGATCTCCTTCGGCGCGCAGTCGCTGGTGCGCGATGTAATCAGCGGTCTCTTCATCCTCTTCGAGAACCAGTTCGGCGTCGGCGACGTGATCCGCCTCGGCGACGTCGGCGGGCGGGTGGAGAAGATGTCGCTGCGCATCGTCGTGATGCGAGACGCTCACGGCGCGGTCCACATCGTGCCCAACGGCGAGATCAAGCGGGTCACCAACCTGACGCGCGCCTTCTCCCGCACCGTGCTCGACATCGCCGTCGCCTACATCGCGAGGACGTGGACAGAGTGATGGAGGTGATGCGCGACGAGGGGCGCCTCATGCGTGACGCACCCGAGTGGGGTCCGCTGATCATCGAGGAGATCACCGTTCCGGGGATCGAATCATTCGGAGAATCATCCGTCGTGATCCGCATCGTCGCCACCACCATCCCGCTGAAGCAGTGGGAGGTCGGCCGCGAACTGCGCCGTCGCCTCAAGAACCGATTCGATGCCGAAGGCATCGAGCTCCCCTACCCGCAGCGGACACTGTTCTGGGGGGAGGGGGAGAAGGCGGATACCGGTAGCTGAACGGAGGGTTCGGTGCTTTGTTCCTGGTTGCTGGTTACTGGTTACTGGATTTTTGGCTCTTAGCTCTTAGCTCTTAGCTCTTAGCGCTTAGCGCTTAGCTCTTAGCTGATCGCGGATCGCTTCCGTATTCTCCCAATCGAATCTACCACGGCGCCATGCTCCGCTTCTACAACACTCTGAGCCGCCGCAAGGAGGACTTCGTCCCCCTGGAGGGGAACCGCGTGGGCATGTACGCGTGCGGGCCGACCATCTACGCCGCGCCGCACATCGGGAACATGCGCACCTTCTTCCTGGCGGACGTGGTGCACCGCTACCTGGAGTTCCGCGGCTTCGAGGTGAAGTTCGTGATGAACCTCACCGACGTGGACGACAAGACCATCGGCGGTGCGCGGCGTGAGGGGGTGAGCCTCGGCGACTACACCGAGCCCTTCGCCGACGTCCTCTTCGAGAACCTCGAGGCGCTCGGCATCGAGCGGGCCGACGTGTTCCCGCGCGCCACGCACTACGTGCCGCAGATGGTGGAGCTCATCGAGCGGCTGCAGGAGCGCGGGCTCGCCTACGAGGCGGAGGGTTCGGTCTACTTCGACATCTCCGAGTTTCCCGGCTACGGCAAGCTTTCCCGGGTGGACGTCTCCGCCGGGCGTGCGCGGGGAGCGGGTCGCCGCAGACGAGTACGAGAAGGGCGACGTGCGCGATTTCGCCCTCTGGAAGGCGGCCAAGCCGGACGACGAGGCGGTCGGCGCCGTGTGGGAGACGCCCTGGGGGAAGGGGCGGCCCGGATGGCACATCGAGTGCTCGGTGATGAGCATGGCCGAGCTGGGGGAGACCTTCGACATCCACCTCGGCGGCGTGGACCTGATCTTCCCTCACCACGAGGACGAGATCGCCCAGTCCGAGGGCGCTACCGGCCGAGCATTCGCCCGCTACTGGCTGCACGGCGAGTTCCTCCTGCTGGAGGGGGACAAGATGGCCAAGTCCACGGGGAACATCTTCACCGTGGGCGACCTGCTGGAGCGCGGGGTGACGCGCTTCCGCGATCCGCCACACCTTCCTGACGGCTCACTACCGCAGCAAGCTGAACTTCACCTTCGATGCGCTGGGGCACGGTTCCGAGGCCGTTCGCCGGCTGCGTCGCGACCCGCAACCGGCTGCGCGATCATCCCGCCGTGCTGCACCCGAAGCGGAATGACCGACCCTCGCCTGCAGGAGGCGGCCGCCAGCGCGCTCGCCGGCTTCACCGCCGCGATGGACGACGACCTGAACACCAGCGTCGCCCTCGCCTCGCTGTGGGAGTTCGTGCGCCGGATCAACGCACGGCTCGACGAGCTGGGCGAGCGACCGATCTCCGAAGCGGAGGCGGATGTGGCGCTGGAGGCGCTCGGCCGGATCGACTCGGTGTTCGGGCTGCTCGCGCTGGCCGATCGCGAGGGGAGAGTGGATGAGGAGCTCGCCGGGCTGGGTCGAGGAGCTGCTGCGCCAGCGGCAGGAAGCGCGAGCCGTCGCGCGACTTCGCCCGCGCCGACGCGATCCGCGCGGAGCTGACGGAGATGGGGATCACCGTGGAGGACACGCCCACCGGTCCGCGCTGGTCCCGCTCCTCTTGACACCCGCTTGCCCCGCCGGTACTTTTGTGGTCTTGCCCGGCGCTGGCGTAGCTCAATTGGCAGAGCAGCCGCCTTGTAAGCGGCAGGTTGGGGGTTCAAGTCCCTTCGCCAGCTTGTCAGGGCCGGATGGGCGGTTCGGCGTCGGGAGAAGCATGCGGGTGTAGCTCAGTTGGTAGAGCATCAGCCTTCCAAGCTGAGGGTCGCGAGTTCGAGTCTCGTCGCCCGCTTCATTCCGACTCCTGCGTGGCCGCGCCAGGCAGGGGTGTTCGTTTGTTCTGTGCGGGCGGAGCGATTCCCGCCGGCTCACAGGGGGAGCAGGCTCGCGTAGCTCAGCCGGTAGAGCACTTCCTTGGTAAGGAAGAGGTCACGGGTTCGAGTCCCGTCGCGGGCTCTTGGGCACCTCCACTGATTTCCATCACTCCCCAACAGGGATCCAGAAGCGGAACATGGCCAAGGCTAAGTTTGAGCGGAAGAAGCCGCACGTGAACGTGGGCACCATCGGCCACGTGGACCACGGGAAGACGACGCTGACGGCGGCGATCACGCGGATCCAGGCGGCGAAGGGGCTGGCGGATTTCGTGGCGTTCGACAACATCGACAAGGCTCCGGAGGAGCGCGCGCGAGGGATCACCATCGCGACGGCGCACGTGGAGTACGAGACCGAGGCGCGTCACTATGCGCACGTGGACTGCCCGGGCCACGCCGACTACGTGAAGAACATGATCACGGGTGCGGCGCAGATGGACGGGGCGATCCTGGTGGTGTCGGCGGCGGACGGACCGATGCCGCAGACGCGGGAGCACATTCTTCTGGCGCGGCAGGTGAACGTGCCGTTCATCGTGGTCTTCCTGAACAAGGTGGACATGGTGGACGACCCGGAGCTGCTGGAGCTGGTGGAGCTGGAGGTTCGCGAGCTGCTGAGCGAGTACGACTTCCCGGGTGACGAGCTTCCGATCATCAAGGGCTCGGGGCTGAAGGCGCTGGAGTCGGGGGATCCGAACAGCGAGTGGGGGCAGAAGATCACGGAGCTGATGGATGCGGTGGACAGCTACATTCCGCAGCCGGAGCGCGAGGTGGACAAGCCGTTCCTGATGCCGGTGGAGGACGTGTTCTCGATCACGGGTCGTGGGACGGTGGCGACGGGGCGGATCGAGCGCGGGATCATCAAGGTGGGCGACACGGTGGAGCATCGTGGGGATGAACTCCGAGAAGCAGACGACGGTGACGGGCGTGGAGATGTTCCGGAAGCTGCTGGACGAGGGGCAGGCGGGCGACAACGTGGGCCTGCTGCTGCGGGGTGTGGCGAAGGACGACATCGAGCGGGGGATGGTTCTGGCGAAGCCGAAGTCGATCACGCCGCACACGAAGTTCAAGGCGGAGGTGTACGTGCTGACGAAGGAGGAGGGCGGCCGTCACACGCCGTTCTTCAACGGGTACCGTCCGCAGTTCTACTTCCGGACGACGGACGTGACGGGATCGGCGACGCTGCCGGAGGGCGTGGAGATGGTGATGCCGGGCGACAACGTGCAGATGACGGTGGAGCTGATCACGCCGATCGCGATGGAGAAGGAGCTCCGCTTCGCGATCCGCGAGGGTGGGCGGACCGTCGGCGCGGGCGTCGTGACCGAGATCGTGGACTGAACGGACGGGGATCGGAGACCGGCATTCGGCATCCGGGGAGAGCGTTCCCCCGATCCGCTGAACGCCGATCCGCTGACCGCTCGCCAGTCTCTACGATAGCATAGAGGCAGCACAATGGCTCGCGACAACATCATCCTCTCCTGCACGCGAGTGCAAAGAGCGGAACTACCACACGACGAAGAACAAGCGGCTGCACCCGGAGCGGGTGGAGTACAAGAAGTACTGCCCGCGGTGCAACAAGCATCACGCCGCACAAGGAAACGAAGTAACGTCGCGGTACGGCCGGGCGCGCCCGCTGGCGCGCCCGGCTCGTCTGCGTCCCGGAAACCAAATCACGCGGAAGTCGTATGGCAGACATGATTCGCTCGGCCCGGGACTTCGTCACCGACGTCGCAGACGGAGATGAAGAAGGTGACGTGGCCGGACTGGCCGCAGCTGAAGAACTGCACCTTCGTCATCCTCGTGTTCGTGGTGGTGGTGGCTCTGATCATCTTCGCCATGGACTTCGTGGTGAACAACGGGCTCGAGGTGCTGCGCAGCATCCTGGGAGGTTGAGGCCGATGGCCGAGGCGAAGTGGTACGCGATCCAGACCTACTCGGGGCATGAGAACAAGGTCCAGCGGCTGATTCAGCGGCGGATCGACGAGGAGGCGGGGGAGCTCGAGGAGAAGCAGCTCCAGGAGGTGGTGGTCCCGACGCAGGAGGTGGTGGAGCTGCGCAACGGCAAGCGGGTCACCGTCACGCGTCGTCTCTACCCGGGGTACGTGCTGGTGAAGATGGTGTACAACCAGCGCACCATGCACCTGATCAACAACATCCAGGGCGTGATCAAGTTCCTCGGTACCGGCGCGGAGCCGCAGGCGCTCCGGGAGGACGAGCTGTCCAAGATCTTCGGCGGCGCCGACGAGACCACCGAGGTCGAGGAGACGCCGGTCGAGACGATCCCCTTCACCGTGGGTCAGGTGGTGGAGGTCGTGGAAGGCCCGTTCAACGATTTCAGCGGGACGGTGCAGGAGATCTACTCCGACAAGGGGAAGGTCAAGGTGGAGGTGTCGCTGTTCGGGCGGCCCACGAGCATCGAGCTCGATTACACGCAGTTGAAGGGATACTGACGCGTCAGCTCCGCGCGTCATCCTGAGGGAGCCCAGGCGACCGAAGGATCTGCCGCCGCTCAGGTGCTGGGATTCTTCGCTACGCTCAGAACTGACAAGGTCTAAATGGCTAAGAAAGTAACCGGCTTCATCAAGCTCCAGGTTCCCGCGGGCGCGGCGAACCCTGCGCCGCCCGTCGGGCCGGCGCTTGGTCAGCACGGCGTGAACATCATGGAGTTCTGCAAGCAGTTCAACGCGCGTACGCAGGGGCAGAGCGGGATGATCATCCCGGTGGAGATCACCGTGTTCGCGGACCGCACCTTCACCTTCATCACCAAGACGCCGCCCGCGGCGATCCTGCTGAAGAAGGCCGCCGGCCTCGCGAGCGGCTCGCCCGCGCAGAAGCGGCAGAAGGTCGGCACGCGTCACGCGCGACCAGGTGCGCCAGATCGCCGAGACCAAGATGCCGGACCTGAACGCGGTCGACATCGATGGCGCGATGAAGCAGATCGCGGGCACCGCCCGCTCGATGGGGATCGAAGTGTCTGGTTGATTCGCTCGGGTGAATCGCGACCAGTTGCCAGTCCGGACTGCGCGCGAGTCGGGCTTGTAGCAAGTTACCGGTAACTGAACAGGAGCGGCGACGCTCCGATCGCAGAACTGGTGAAGTAGCTGGAGGAGCGGTGCAGTGCAGTACCAGTTTTTGCGGCAGCCGCATCGCCGCACGTCCGCAGACCACCGGAGCGACAGGCGACGCCCGGCGGGAGGACGCGTTTTCGAGTTCGCCTCAGGGGGTACATGCCGAAACACGGAAAGAAGTTCCGCGAGGCTGTAGCCCGAGTTCCAGAGGGAGCGACGCACCAGCCGAACGATGCGGTGGCGACTGGTCAAGGACCTGAGCTTCGCGAAGTTCGACGAGACGGTGGAGGTAGCCGTCCGGCTGGGGGTCGACCCGCGCCACGCGGACCAGATCGTCCGCGGCACCGTGGTTCTGCCGCATGGGACCGGGAAGACCGCCCGCGTGCTCGTCATCGCACAGGGCGACAAGGCGCGAGAAGCGGAGGAAGCAGGCGCCGACTTCGTCGGTGTGGAGTACGTGCAGAAGATCAAGGACGGGTGGCTCGACTTCGACGTCGCGGTCGCCACGCCGGACCTGATGGGCCAGGTTGGTCAGCTCGGTCGTGTGCTCGGCCCGCGAGGGCTGATGCCGACGCCCGAAGGCCGGGACGGTGACGTTCGATGTGGAGCGGGCCGTTCGGGAGATCAAGGCGGGTAAGATCGAGTTCCGCGTCGACAAGACGGGGAACGTGCACGCGCCGATCGGGAAGGTCTCCTTCTCGCCGGATCAGCTGGAGGAGAACCTCTCCGCCTTCATGGAGAACATCCTGCGCGCGAAGCCGTCGCGCGGCGAAGGGGCAGTACGTCCGGGGAGTGACGGTGTCGAGCACCATGGGGCCCGGTGTCCCGGTCGACGCCAACCTCTACCGCCGGGGCTGAGCCGATGAAAAAGAGCAGAAGAACGCGTTCGTCGACGAGCTCCAGGAGAAGCTGGATGGCGCCACGGCCTTCTACCTGACCGACTTCACGGGCATGAACGTGAAGCAGATGACGCAGTTCCGCGTCGCGTCTGCGCCAGCAGGGCGTCGACTACGTCGTGGTGAAGAACACGCTGGCGCAGCGAGCGGTCGCCGACCTGGAGCTGCCGGACATCGCCGGCTTCTTCACGGGCCCCACGGGGCTGGTGATCGGCCGGGACGACGCGATCGCGGCCGCGAAGGTCCTCACCGACTTCGCCAGGGAGTTCGACAACAAGCCGGCTGTGAAGCTGGGCGTGGTCGATCGCAAGGAGGTCGGGCCGGAGCAGGTGAAGCAGCTCGCGGAGCTGCCGCCCGAGGGAGGTCCTGCTGGCGCAGCTCGCCGGCGGGCTTCAGGCAGCCGATGTCGCGCCTCGTCGGGTGGAATGCAGCAGCCTCATGGCCGGGCTTCGCCCGGGCTGTGGACGGCTGCGCCAGCAGCGCGAGACCGCCGGATCCTGACGGAGCGTGAGTGGAGCAAAGCCGCTCCGCCGCGCTGAACGACCGCGTCCGCGGCATAGCACACCGGTCTGATAAACGAATCAGCTAACCTGTACGTACTTTCAGAGAGGAGCCGACAAATGGCGACCACGCTTTCTCGTGACGAGCTGCTCGACGCGATCGGCAACATGACGGTTCTCGAGCTTTCCGAGTTCGTCAAGGCGTTCGAGGAGAAGTTCGGCGTTACCGCGGCCGCGCCGGTGGCGGTTGCTGCCGCCGGCGTGCCGGCGGCGGCGCCGCGGCCCCGGCGGCCGAGGAGAAGACCGAGTTCGACGTGATCCTCACGGCGGCCGGCGAGAAGAAGATCCAGGTCATCAAGGTGGTTCGCGAGATCACCGGCCTGGGCCTCAAGGAGGCCAAGGACCTCGTCGACGGCGCGCCGAAGCCGGTCAAGGAGGGCGCGTCCAAGGACGAGGCCGAGCAGATCAAGGCCAAGCTCGAGGAGCAGGGCGCCGGCGTCGAGCTGAAGTAGACTGCCCCGGGTGCCCGGGAGGCCGCTCTGCGGTCTCCCGGGGTGCACGGCCGGTCGTGCGCTTTTCGAGCGGGCAGTTTCGCCCGCGGCCGCGGTCCGGAGCCAGTCACTTCAGCTCGACGGGCTCATGGCAGCACAAGTACCATCAGGACATCTCAGGGAGTCAGACCCGTACCCCGCCGAGTTTTCTCGGTCGGGGGATTTTGTGCTTTCGGTCGCGGCCACACACTTCGCCACGTGATGCAGCCGCCCAGGAGGGAGACCCACTTGGCAATGCTAGATAAACCGATCGTCTCCTTCGCCAAGCTGACGTCCGGCATGGAGATGCCGAATCTCCTCGACGTGCAGCTTCGCGCCTTCCAGACTCTGCTCCAGACCGACGCCGCCGCCCAGGAGCGCGAGGACGTGGGTCTCGAGCGGGTATTCAACGAGATCTTCCCGATCAGCGACGTCAACGGGAACTTCTCCCTCGAGTTCGTGCGCTACTCGCTCGGCGAGCCGAAGTACGACATCGAGGAGTGCATGGAGCGCGACATGACGTACGCGGCGCCGCTGAAGGCGACGCTGCGCCTGATCGTCTGGGAGGACGTCGGCGACGAGCGCCGGCCGAAGGACATCATCGAGAAGGAAGTGTATCTCGGCGACCTCCCGCTGCTGACCCCCCTGGGCACCTTCATCGTCAACGGCGCCGAGCGCGTGATCGTCTCGCAGCTCCACCGCTCGCCGGGCGTGGTGTTCGAGGAGACGATCCACCCGAACGGCTCCAAGCTGTTCAGCGCGCGGATCATCCCGTTCCGCGGCTCGTGGGTCGAGTTCACGATCGACATTCACGACGTGATCTCGGTGCACATCGACAAGAAGAAGAAGTTCCCGGCGACGCGCGCTGCTGCGCGCGGTGGGGTATTCAGCCGCGACGCAGACGTTCTCGGGCTCTTCTTCAAGCGCGAGACCGGTCACGCTGGACTCGCTGGACCGCGAGACGGTGCGCGAGGGTCGCCGCTCGGCGGAGGTCTTCCACGGCTTCCTGGGCGAGGACGTTCCGGACCCGTCGCTGCTCGGCGAGAACGGGCCGCTGCTCTATCCGCGACGTGGTGCTGGCCGAGACGGGCGAGGTGTTCGAGCGGGGCACGCAGCCTCACGCGCCGAGGCGTACGCCGCGATGCGCGCCGCGGGTGTCGGCGCGCTTCCCGATCGCGCCCGCGCGCTGCTCGGCCGCGCCGGCGAGGAGCTCAGCGCCGACCTGATCGGCCGGCTGCAGCGCGCCGGCGTGGACGAGGTGCAGCTGTTCGACGCGCAGGCGCACGGCGGCACCGCGCTCCGCGCGACGCTGGCCAAGGACCCGACGCGCGGCACGCTGGACGCCGCTCTTCGCCATCCACAACCTGCTGC
Organism: uncultured Gemmatimonadales bacterium; assembly: GCA_963793235.1. GTDB lineage: Bacteria > Gemmatimonadota > Gemmatimonadetes > Longimicrobiales > Longimicrobiaceae > CAWBZF01. The sequence continues at coordinate 1,415,245 of CAWBZF010000002.1, read as the reverse complement.
GCCCGGGCACCGCGCCCGCGCCCGAGGTCGTGGACCGAGGACGAGTTCCTCGAGTCGCGCGGTCAGGTCGTGCACGTCTCCGACTTCCTGCGCATGTGGACCGATGCCGAGGAGGCCGCCGCCGACACCGTCGCGCGCGAGATGCAGCGCTCCACCGAGGATCGCATGCTCCGCTTCGCGCAGGAGCGCGGCATCCGCTACGTGTGGGAGAGCTTCCGCGAGGAGAAGACCGAGAAGGGCGAAAGCCGCGCGCGTGCTCGTCTACGAGCTGTCGCGAGTGCTGAACGTCTACACCGCGGTGTGGCGCCTGCTCTTCCAGCCGCGCGCCTCGCTGGTGGTGGCGGGTGAGCTGACCGGCGACGGCGCGCAGCGGGCGGACCGACTACGGCGAGTACTCCGAGGAGTCGCTCAACAAGCGCTACGACCTCGGCCGCGTGGGCCGGTACAAGATCAACCAGCGGCTGCAGCCGGCGTTCGAGGCGCTCGGCTTCACCGTCGCCGCCGGCCGGCATGACGGCGCTGACCGCGCAGGACGTGCTCGCCATCCTCCACCACCTGGTGGAGCTGCACGAGGGCCGCGGGTACACGGACGACATCGACCACCTCGGCAACCGCCGGGTGCGCTCGGTGGGCGAGCTGATCGCCAACCAGTTCTCCGTCGGCCTGTCGCGCATGGCGCGGCTGGTGCGCGAGCGCATGTCGATCGTGTCCGATCCGGACAAGATCAACATCGACGACCTGGTGAACGCGCGGACGGTCTCGGCGGTGATCCAGCAGTTCTTCGGATCGTCGCAGCTGAGCCAGTTCATGGACCAGACGAACCCGCTCGCCGAGCTGACGCACAAGCGGCGTCTCTCGGCGCTCGGACCGGGCGGCCTGACGCGTGAGCGCGCCGGCTTCGAGGTGCGCGACGTGCACTACTCGCACTACGGGCGCATGTGCCCGATCGAGACGCCGGAAGGTCCGAACATCGGCCTGATCAACTCGCTGACGACGTACTCGCGGATCAACGACCTGGGCTTCATCGAGACGCCGTACCGCAAGGTGGTGCGCGCGGTGCTGCGCTACCCGCGCCGAGGTGACGCTGCAGGAGTCGATGCGCCTCGTGCTCGGCGAGCGGACGAAGGTGTTCGCCAAGGCGGGCGAGACGATCGATGCGGCGCGCGGGCGCGACCTGTTCCGGCAGATGATCGTCGGCGCCGAGCTGGCCGAGGACGTGCGCGACTGGAGCGAGCTGCTCGCCGCGCATGCTCGCGGGCGAGATCCCGCAGCTCGGAGTGGGACGCGGAGTGCTCGAGGCGACCCCGCTGCTCGCCCGCCGCGGTGATCGCATCACCGAGGAGATGGCGGCCGCGCATCGCGGAGCAGCCGGTGAACCTGGTGCGCGTGATCTCGCGCCGCGCCGGTGCCGAGGCGCGCGGCGTGGCGCCGGAAACCATCCGCAACCCGGTCTCGCTCCCGGTGCAGGTGTTCAAGCCGACCACCGCCGCCGTACCTGGCGGTGCCGGGGACGGTGCTGACGGCCGAGGTCGTGGAGCGGTCTTACGACGGCGCAGATGGAGGGGCTCGTCGCCGGTGAGGCGCCGCTCGACGCGCCGGAGCGAGGTGGGGATCGACTACACCAACGGGCATGCCCGGCGCTGCGTCTCGGGCTCGCGACGTGGGCCGCATCGCGCTGCGTCAGCACGAGGGTCGAGCTGACGCTACGTGACGCCGGTGGTGACCACGCATCACCGCCTGGCTCTCGGCCAACGAGGAGGAGCTCGCCCGCATCGCGCAGGCGAACGCGCCGCTGGCCGCCGAGGGCAACTTCGTCAACGAGTTCGTCCTCTGCCGTGAGCGGGGCGACTTCCCGCTGCTGCGCCCGGACGAGATCGATTACATGGACGTGGCGCCGGACCAGCTGGTCTCGGTCGCGGCGGCGCTGATCCCGTTCCTCGAGCACGACGACGCGAACCGCGCGCTCATGGGCTCGAACATGCAGCGGCAGGCGGTGCCGCTCCTCTTCCCGGCAGGCGCCGCTGGTCGGCACCGGGCTGGAGGAGACCGCCGCGCGCGATTCGGGCGCGGTGGTGGTGGCCCGCCGCGCCGGCGTCGGTGCAGGAAGTCACGGCCGACCACATCGTGATCGACGCCGGCATCCAGCAGGCGCCGAGTGCCGGCAGCGAGCCGCTCCGCCGGCTGGCGCAGTTCGACCGCTACCGCATGAAGAAGTACTGGCGCACCAACCAGGACACCGCCATCAACCAGCGTCCGCTCGTCCGCAAGGGGCAGCGGGTGGAGAAGGGCGACATCCTGGCCGACGGCGCCTCGACGGAGAACGGCGAGCTCGCGCTCGGCCGCAACCTGCTGGTGGCGTTCATGCCCTGGTACGGCCACAACTTCGAGGACGCCATCGTGCTCTCGGAGCGGCTGGTGAAGGACGACGTGTACACGTCGATCCACATCCAGGAGCTGGAGCTCCAGGTCCGCGACACCAAGCGCGGCATGGAGGAGATCACGCGCGAGATCCCGAACGTCGCCGAGGAGTCGCTGATCGACCTCGACGAGCGCGGCATCGTCCGCATCGGCGCGCGGGTCAAGGCGGGCGACATCCTGGTCGGCAAGATCACGCCGAAGGGCGAGACGGAGCTCTCCCCCGAGGAGAAGCTGCTCACCGCCATCTTCGGTGAGAAGGCCAAGGACGTGAAGGACTCGTCGCTGAAGGTGCCGCCGGGCGTGGAGGGCACCGTGATCGACGTGAAGGTCTTCTCCCGCCGCATCGACGACCCGCTCCTCGAGAAGGAGCACGGGCAGCGGATCGGCGAGCTGCGCGCGTTCGAGCGCGGCGAGATCGGCCGCATCAGCGAGGCGCGCGACGAGGAGATCAAGGAGCTGATCCGCGGCAAGGAGGTCGCGCTCTTCCTCAAGCGTGGCACCGTGGAGCCGTTCTTCGACGAGGGCACCAAGCTCACCGACGAGGTGGTGGACGGGCTGGACCTCTCCGAGGTCGACCTCACCACGCTGAAGGTCAGCGACCGCGAGACCAACGAGCCGCTCCGCCGCCTGATCGACGAGGCGAAGCGGCGCATCGAGCGGGTGCGGCAGCGCACCGAGGATCAGATCGACAAGGTCTTCCAGCCGGACGAGCTCCCGCCGGGCGTCGTCCAGCTGGTGAAGGTCTATCTCGCCGAGAAGCGCAAGATCTCCGTGGGCGACAAGATGGCCGGCCGCCACGGGAACAAGGGCATCATCGCCCGCATCGTTCCCGAGGAGGACATGCCGTTCCTTCCGGACGGCACGCCGGTGGACGTGTGCCTGAACCCGCTCGGCGTGCCGAGCCGGATGAACGTGGGGCAGATCCTGGAGACCCACCTCGGGTGGGCCGCCCGGGTGCTCGGCTTCGAGGCCAAGACCCCGGTGTTCCAGGGCGCGTCCGAGGACGAGATCGGCGCGCTGCTCCACTTCGCGGGCGCGAAGTGGGCGCAGCCAGGCGCTCGGCGTGAAGGCGAGTTGCGCCGACCTTCGACCTGGAAGACGTGCGTGCCGTGGTCGCCGCCGTGCAGGCGCTGCCGCGCGGACGGCGAGCCGCGCCCGGAGCGGGGCATCGGCCGCTCGATCGACCGGCTGCTCGGCGCGGCAAGGCGACGCCGAAGGACGTGGCGCAGAAGCTCAAGGACGCTGCGCGAGTACCTGATCGACGCCGACGGCCGAGCTTGTCGGCGCGCGGCGAGGGCCGCGTCGCTGGAGAACGACTTCCCGGCCGCGGCGGCGCTGACGAAGGCGAAGGACGGCGACGGGCTCAACGCGGCGGTCGAGGAGCACATGCTGCTGGCGGGGCTCACCCCGGGCGGCAAGGTGCGGCTGCGCGACGGCCGCTCGGGCAAGCAGTTCGACGTCGCCGGTCACGGTGGGCGCGATCTACATGCTGAAGCTCTCGCACCTGGTGGACGACAAGATCCACGCGCGGAGCATCGGGCCGTACTCGCTGGTCACGCAGCAGCCGCTCGCCGGCAAGGCGCAGTTCGGTGGCCAGCGCTTCGGTGAGATGGAGGTGTGGGCGCTGGAGGCGTACGGCGCCGCGCACACGCTGCAGGAGATCCTGACCGTCAAGTCCGACGACGTGAACGGGCGCTCGCGCGTCTACGAGGCGATCGTCAAGGGCGAGAACCTGCCGGAGCCGGGCCTCCCGGAGAGCTTCAACGTGCTCGTGAAGGAGCTGCAGGCGCTGGGGATCAGCGTGACGCTGGGGAGCTGAGCGACGGCAGCTGGTTAGCTGTGTAGCGGTCGGCTAACGGCTAACAGCTGTACAGCTGGTAGCCGGCAGTGAACCATTCGAAGCGGCGACTCGACCGGCACAGCCGTTCGACAGCTCATACAAGAGGGGACTGCATACATGATCGATTTTCCCCGCACTCGTGAGACCCGGGCTGACGGACTTCAACTTCATCCAGGTGAAGATCGCCTCGCCGGAGGAGATCCGCTCGCTGGAGCTTCGGCGAGGTCACCAAGCCGGAGACCATCAACTACCGCTCCTTCAAGCCGGAGCGGGACGGGCTCTTCTGCGAGCGCATCTTCGGGCCGGTCAAGGACTGGGAGTGCCACTGCGGAAAGTTCAAGCGGATCCGCTACCGCGGGCATGATCTGCGACAAGTGCGGCGTCGAGGTCACGCTGTCCAAGGTGCGCCGCGAGCGCATGGGCCACATCGAGCTGGCCGTGCCGGTCGCGCACATCTGGTTCTTCAAGACGCTGCCGTCGCCAGATGGGCTACCTGCTGGGGATGACGCTGCGCGACCTGGAGAAGGTGATCTACTACGCGGCCTACGTGGTGACGAACCCGGGCAAGCAGGACGTCAAGGTCGCCGCAGCTGCTGGACGAGGACGAGTACTTCGCAGCTCCGCGAGAAGGCGCGCGAGGAGGGCGACACCGAGTTCCGCGCCGACATCGGCGCGCACCGGCCGTGCGCGACCTGCTCGAAGCCAGCTCGAGCGTCGGACGCGCTCGGCCGGAGGAGCTCCGCGCGCAGGTGGCCAACGAGACCAGCCAGCACCGGAAGAAGCAGACGCTCAAGCGGCTCAAGGTCATCGACGCGATCCGCAACTCCGGCGCGACGCCGGGCGAGCGGAACAAGCCCGAGTGGATGATCATGGACGTGGTCCCGGTGATCCCGCCGGACCTGCGCCCGCTGGTCCCGCTCGACGGCGGCCGCTTCGCCACGTCCGACCTGAACGACCTGTACCGTCGCGTCATCAACCGGAACAACCGGTTGAAGAAGCTGATGGAGATGCGCGCGCCGGAGGTCATCCTGCGCAACGAGAAGCGCATGCTGCAGGAGGCGGTGGACGCGCTGTTCGACAACGGCCGCCGCAGCAAGGCGATCCGCGGCCGCGGCAAGCGCCCGCTCAAGTCGCTGTCCGACATGCTGAAGGGCAAGCAGGGCCGGTTCCGTCAGAACCTGCTCGGCAAGCGCGTGGACTACTCGGGCCGTTCGGTGATCGTGGTGGGTCCGGAGCTGAAGCTGCACCAGTGCGGTCTGCCGAAGGCGATGGCGGTCGAGCTGTTCAAGCCGTTCATCATCCATGAGCTGGAGAAGCGCGGCGAGGCGGAGACGGTGAAGCGCGCCAAGAAGATCGTGGAGCGCGACGACCCGAAGGTGTACGAGGTGCTCGAGGACATCATCCGCGACCACCCGGTGCTGCTGAACCGCGCGCCGACGCTGCACCGCCTGGGCATCCAGGCGTTCGAGCCGGTGCTGGTCGAGGGCAAGGCGATCCGGATCCACCCGCTGGTCTGCGCGGCGTTCAACGCGGACTTCGACGGCGACCAGATGGCCGTGCACGTGCCGCTCTCGTTCGAGGCGCAGCTCGAGGCGCGGGTGCTGATGCTCTCGAGCAACAACATCCTGCTGCCGTCCAACGGCCGGCCGGTCGCGGCGCCGACGCAGGACATCGTCATCGGGCTGCTACTGCCTGACCAAGGAGCGCAGGACGACTTCGCAGGCGGCGTTCGAGCGCGGAGGCGGCGAGCGAGCTCAGGTGCGCCGCGCTTCGGCTCGCGTCGGCGAGGTGGAGATGGCGCTGGCGCACGGGCAGGTGAGCTTCCACACGCCGTGCTAGTTCTGGTTCGACCCGTCGGCGATGGGGCCGAGCCGAGGAGGGCGAGGCGCGGAAGGCGCGCTGGATCGCAGACCACCGCCGGGCCGCGTCATCTTCAACTCCGTCGTGCCGGGCGAGCTCGGCTTCTGGAACAAGACCATGGGGAAGAAGGAGCTCGGCGACATCATCTTCAGCGTCGTACCGCGACGGTGGGTCTGGCGCGCACCACGGTGTTCCTGGACGCCCTGAAGGACTTCGGCTTCCGCTACGCCACGCAGGGCGGCATCTCGGTGGGCATCGAGGACATGGAGATCCCGGCCGAGAAGGACGAGATCCTGCGCGAGGCCGAGGAGGACGTGGCGCGCTTCACCCGCGCCTACGCACAACGGCGTCATCTCCAACGGCGAGCGCTACAACAAGGTCATCGACACCTGGACGCACGCGAACAACGACGTCGCGGACGCGATGGTGAGCCGCCTCGAGCGCTCGCGTGACGGCTTCAACCCGGTGTTCATGATGATGAACTCCGGCGCCCGTGGCTCGCCGCGACCAGATGCGGCAGCTGGCCGGGATGCGCGGCCTGATGGCCAAGCCGCAGAAGAAGCTGACCGGCGGCATCGGCGAGATCATCGAGAGCCCGATCAAGTCGAACTTCCGCGAGGGCCTCACCGTGCTCGAGTACTTCATCTCCACGCACGGCGCGCGTAAGGGTCTGGCCGACACGGCGCTCAAGACGGCCGACGCCGGCTACCTGACGCGCCGCCTGGTGGACGTGGCGCAGGACGTCACCATCACCGAGGAGGACTGCGGCACGATCCTCGGCCTCGGACGTCACCGCGCTCAAGGAGGGCGAGGACATCGTCGAGCCGCTCAAGGACCGCATCGTCGGCATCGTGGCGCTCGACGACGTCTACGACCCGATCGACGGCGAGGTGCTGGTCGAGCGCCGGCGAGCTGATCGACGAGGAGGCCGCGGACGCGATCGAGGACGCGGGCATCCAGATCGGTGAAGATCCGCTCGGTGCTCACCTGCGAGAGCCGCCGCGGGCTCTGCCGGCAGTGCTACGGCCGCAACCTGGCCACGATGGAGATGGTGGACATCGGCGAGGCGGTCGGCATCCTGGCCGCGCAGTCGATCGGCGAGCCGGGCACGCAGCTCACGCTGCGTACCTTCCACATCGGCGGTACGGCGGCGCGCATCGCGGCGCAGACGCAGCGGCGCAGCAAGGTCGAGGGCAAGGCCGAGTTCGAGCGCATCACCACGGTGACCACGCCGGACGAGCAGCGCATCGTCACCAGCCGCGAGGGCGAGATCCTGATGCGCGACGGGCGAGGGCGTCGATCCGCTGCCGGCTGGCGGTGCCGTACGGCGCCACGATCTCCGTCGAGGACGAGCAGGAGATCGAGGTCGGGCGACCTGCTCTTCAGCTGGGACCCGTACTCCGAGCCGATCGTCGCCGACTTCGGCGGCACCATCCGCTTCATCGACATCGTCGAGGAGGAGACGGTGCGCGAGGAGCTCGACGAGTCCACCGGCCGCCGTCAGCTGGTGATCATCGAGGACCGCGAGAAGAAGCTCCACCCGATGATCGAGATCCGCGACAAGAAGGGCGACAGAAGCTGCGCGAGTTCATCGTCCCGGTGGGCGCGCAGCTGACGGTGCGCGACGGCGAGGAGATCGAGCCGGGCGCCACGCTGGCCAAGATCGCGCGCGAGGCGTACAAGACGCGCGACATCACCGGCGGTCTGCCGCGCATCGCCGAGCTGTTCGAGGCGCGGCGAGCCGAAGGATCCGGCGGTCATCACCGAGATCGACGGCTCGGTCCGCTTCGGCGACATCAAGCGCGGCAAGCGCGAGGTGATCGTCATCCCGGAGACCGGCAACGAGCGGGTGTACGAGATCCCGGTCGGCAAGCACCTGCGCGTGCACGAGGGCGACCTCGTGCGCGCCGGCGACCGCCTCTCCGAGGGTCCGGTCAACCCGCACGACATCCTGCGGATCAAGGGGCCGCGCGCGGTGCAGGAGTACCTGCTCAACGAGGTGCAGGAGGTCTACCGCCTGCAGGGCGTGAAGATCAACGACAAGCACATCGGCGTGATCGTGCGCCAGATGCTGCAGAAGGTCCGCATCGCCGAGCCGGGCGACACCGAGTTCCTCGAGGGCGAGACGGTGGACCGCATGATCTTCCTCGACGCGAACCAGCGCGTCATGGACAGCGGCGAGGGCACGCCGGCCACGTCGCGAGCCGCTGCTGCTCGGCATCACCAAGGCCAGTCGCTCACGACGCAGTCGTTCATCAGCGCGGCCTCCTTCCAGGAGACCACGCGGGTGCTGACCGACGCCGCCATCCGCGGCGCGCGCGACGACCTGATCGGGCTGAAGGAGAACATCATCATCGGCCACCTGATCCCGGCCGGTACCGGCGTCTACCGGTACCAGGACGTGGAGTTCGCCCGGAAGCCGCGGCGGAGATGGTGGAAGCGGAGGCGGTGGGGGTGGAGCAGGGATCGGGGGTCGGCATTCGGGGATCGGGGGTCAGCCCTCTGGCCCCACCGACCCGGAGGCGCGCCACCGGAGGATCGGTCGCGCGCCTCGTCGTTGGGAGGCGGGACGGCGATCGGCATCCGGCGATCGGGGGTGTCCCCATCCTCCGCAGCCGTCTCCCCGGTCCCTGACCGCTGATCCCCGACCCCACCTTGACTCCCGCGCCCTCATCCATTACGTTTCTCGGTCTGTCGCCGATCGGCTGGCTCAGAGGTCCGGACGACGCGGGGGAGGAGGGCTCTCCCGGCCGCTTTCTGTTTCATTTCCAGGTAGCGACGTATGCCGACGATCAACCAGCTGGTCCGCAAGGGACGCCAGACGCATCGAGAAGAAGAGCAAGTCGCCGGCGATGCGGAGCAATCCGCAGAAGCGCGGCGTCTGCACCCGCGTCTACACCACCACGCCGAAGAAGCCGAACTCGGCGCTGCGGAAGGTGGCGCGTGTCCGGCTGACCAACGGGTTCGAGGTCACGGCGTACATCCCGGGCGAGGGGCACAACCTGCAGGAGCACTCGATCGTGCTGATCCGCGGCGGCCGCGTGAAGGACCTGCCGGGTGTCCGCTACCACATCGTCCGCGGCACGCTCGACGCGTCGGGCGTGAACGATCGCCGCCAGAGCCGCTCCAAGTACGGCGCCAAGCGGCCGAAGGCGGGCGGTGCGTGCCGCCGGAAAGGGTAAGAAGTAAGCCATGAGCCGTCGTCACACGCGCGGTCAAGCGCCCGATCATTCCGGATCCGGTCTACGGGTCCGAGACGGTCACGAAGTTCATCAACTCGCTGATGTACGACGGCAAGAAGTCGATCGCCGAGGGGATCTTCTACGACGCGATGAAGGTGATCGAGGAGAAGACGCGGCCAGCCGGGCGATGACCGTCTTCAAGCAGGCGCTGAACAACGCCAAGCCGGTCCTCGAGGTGAAGTCGCCGCCGCGTGGGTGGCGCCACCTACCAGGTGCCGGTCGAGGTCCGCCCGGAGCGCCGTCAGGCGCTGGCGATGCGCTGGCTGATCGGGTACGCCCGTGCCCGCGGCGAGAAGACGATGGCCGACCGCCTGGCCGCCGAGCTGCTGGCCGCCGAGCCGCAACGAGGGTGCGACCATCAAGAAGAAGGACGACACGCACCGCATGGCCGAAGCGAACAAGGCTTTCGCGCACTACCGCTGGTAGGCGTACCGCAACATCGCCGGCCAGCTGCCGGTTGCGCCGCGGCAATCAAGCAGCTGACCGGCACGCGGCTCGGCGCGGAGTCACCGCCGAGCCGCATGCTGCTCCCCGGAAGGATCCGGGAACGATGACCACCTGCTGTCCTCGCCCGGCGAGAGCCGACAGCCGACAGCTGACAGCTCATAGCAACATGGCACGCACAACGCCGCTCGAGAAGCATGCGCAACATCGGCATCATGGCGCACATCGATGCCGGCAAGACCACGACCACCGAGCGCATCCTGTACTACACCGGCCGCACGCACAAGCTCGGCGAGGTGCACGACGGCGCGGCGACGATGGACTGGATGGAGCAGGAGCAGGAGCGCGGGATCACCATCACCTCCGCGGCGACCACCTGCGCACTGGACACCGCTTCGGCGATCGAGTACCGGATCAACATCATCGACACCCCGGGCCACGTGGACTTCACCGTCGAGGTGGAGCGCTCGCTCCGCGTGCTCGACGGCGCCGTCGCCGTGTTCTGCGCGGTGGGTGGCGTGGAGCCGCAGTCGGAGACGGTGTGGCGCCAGGCCGACAAGTACGGCGTGCCGCGCATCGCGTTCGTCAACAAGATGGACCGCACCGGCGCCGACTTCGATGCGCGTGCGTGGGCATGATCCGCGACCGGCTCGGCGCGAACGCGCTCCCGATCCAGCTGCCGATCGGCGAGGGCGAGACCTTCACGGGCATCGTCGACATCATCCGCCGGGTCGAGCTGATCTTCGACGACGCCACGCTCGGGAAGAACTGGACGGAGCAGCCGGTGCGCGCCGAGCTGCAGCCGATCGGGTCGAGGCAGCTCCGCACGAACCTGGTGGAGGCGGCCGTCGAGCACGACGAGACGCTGATGGAGCAGTACCTCGAGGGCGAGGAGATCACGCGAGGACGAGCTGCGCTCGCGCGATCCGCAAGGCGACCATCGCGGCGCGATCCTGATCCCGGTGCTCTGCGGCTCCGCCTTCAAGAACAAGGGCGTGCAGCAGCTGCTGGACGCCGTGATCGACTTCCTCCCGTCGCCGCTCGACGTCCCGGCCATCATCGGGCACGACGTCGGACGACGAGGAGCAGGAGCGTCGAGCGTCACGCGGACGACGAGGAGCCGTTCTCGGCGCTCGCGTTCAAGATCATGAACGACCCGTTCGTCGGGAAGCTCACCTTCTTCCGGGTGTACTCGGGGACGCTGACGCTCGGGCTCCTACGTGCAGAACAGCACCAAGGGCAAGCGCGAGCGCGTCGGCCGCATCCTGCAGATGCACGCCAACAAGCGCGAGGAGATCCCCGAGGTGCGCGCCGGCGACATCGCCGCGGCCATCGGGCTGAAGGACACCACGACGGGCGACACGCTCTGCGACGCCGGACACGCCGGTCATCCTGGAGTCGATGACCTTCCCGGAGCCGGTGATCTCGTCGCCATCGAGCCGAAGACGAAGGCCGACCAGGACAAGATGGGCGAGGCGCTCCGCCGCCTCTCGGACGAGGACCCGACCTTCCGCATGCACACCGACCAGGAGACGGGTCAGACGATCATCTCCGGGATGGGCGAGCTCCACCTCGAGATCATCGTGGACCGCATGCTCCGCGAGTTCAAGGTGGACGCCAACGTCGGCCGCCCGCAGGTGGCCTACCGCGAGACCATCCGCAAGGCGGTCGAGAAGGTCGAGGGCAAGTTCGTCCGCCAGACCGGCGGCTCGGGCCAGTACGGCCACGTGGTGATCAACATGGATGCCGGGCGAGCCGGGCACCGGGCTTCGTGTTCGAGGACAAGATCGTCGGCGGCGTGATCCCGCGTGAGTTCATCAAGCCGGCCTCCGAGGGGATGCGCGAGGCGATGGACAACGGCGTGCTCGCCGGCTACCCGATGGTGGACGTGAAGGTGCAGCTCGATCTTCGGCAGCTACCACGACGTGGACTCGTCCGAGATGGCGTTCAAGATCGCCGGCTCGATGGCCTTCAAGGAGGCCGCGCGCACGCGCGAGCCCGGTGCTGCTCGAGCCGATCATGGACGTGGAGGTCGTCGACCCCGGCGGACTACATGGGCGACGTGATGGGCGACCTGTCCTCGCGCCGCGGCAAGATCCAGGGGATGGACCAGCGCGGCGAGGCCCAGGTCATCGAGCGCCATGGTGCCGCTGTCGGAGATGTTCGGCTACTCGACGACGCTCCGCTCGCTGACGCAGGGCCGCGCCGTCTACTCGATGCAGTTCGCGCAGTACGAGGAAGTGCCGAAGTGAAGGCGGAAGAGATCATCGCGAAGGTCCGCGGCTGAGGAGGAACCGGGATCGGCATTCGGGATCGGGCGGCGCGTCCCCCGTATGCCGGATGCCGATCCCGAGCCCCAGTCAACGACCTTCATTCCAACCATCGAAGAAAGGAATCAAACCAATGGCCAAGGCCAAGTTTGAGCGGAACGAAGCCGCACGTGAACGTGGGCACGATCGGGCACGTGGACCACGGGAAGACGACGCTGACGGCGGCGATCACGCGGATCCAGGCGGCGCAAGGGGCTGGCGGACTTCGTGGCGTTCGACAACATCGACAAGGCGCCGGAGGAGCGCGCGCGCGGGATCACGATCGCGACGGCGCACGTGGAGTACCAGACGGAGAAGCGGCACTACGCGCACGTGGACTGCCCGGGCCACGCCGACTACGTGAAGAACATGATCACGGGTGCGGCGCAGATGGACGGGGCGATCCTGGTGGTGTCGGCGGCGGACGGTCCGATGCCGCAGACGCGCGAGCACATCCTGCTGGCGCGCCAGGTGAACGTGCCGTACATCGTGGTCTTCCTGAACAAGGTGGACATGGTGGACGACCCGGAGCTGCTGGAGCTGGTGGAGCTGGAGGTTCGCGAGCTGCTGAGCGAGTACGACTTCCCGGGCGACGAGCATTCCGATCATCAAGGGCTCGGGGCTGAAGGCGCTGGAGTCGGGGGATCCGAACAGCGAGTGGGGGCAGAAGATCACGGAGCTGATGGACGCGGTCGACAGCTACATCCCGCAGCCGGAGCGCGAGATGGACAAGCCGTTCCTGATGCCGGTGGAGGACGTGTTCTCGATCACGGGTCGCGGCACGGTGGCGACGGGGCGGATCGAGCGCGGGATCATCAAGGTCGGCGAGACGGTGGAGCATGGTGGGGATGAACGCCGAGAAGAAGACGACGGTGACGGGCGTGGAGATGTTCCGCAAGCTGCTGGACGAGGGGCAGGCGGGCGACAACGTGGGTCTGCTGCTGCGCGGTGTGGCGAAGGACGAGATCGAGCGGGGGATGGTGCTGGCGAAGCCGAAGTCGATCACGCCGCACACGAAGTTCAAGGCGGAGGTGTACGTGCTGACGAAGGAGGAGGGCGGCCGTCACACGCCGTTCTTCAACGGGTACCGTCCGCAGTTCTACTTCCGCACGACGGACGTGACGGGATCGGCGACGCTGCCGGAGGGCGTGGAGATGGTGATGCCGGGCGACAACGTGCAGATGGCGGTGGAGCTGATCACCCCGATCGCGATGGAGAAGGAGCTGCGCTTCGCGATCCGCGAGGGCGGCCGCACCGTCGGCGCCGGCGTCGTCACCGAGATCGTGGACTGAACGGACTGGTCGGACCGGCATTCGGCGTCGGGGGAGCGTTCCCCCGATCCCGGATGCCGATCCCGAATCCCGTCACCAACTCAACGCCATCACAGAGGCAGCACCATGGCAGGCAAGATCCGCATCCGGCTGAAGGGCTTCGATCACGCGGTGATCGATCAGACCACGGCCGACATCGTGCGCACCGCCGAGAAGACCGGCGCCCGGATCAGCGGCCCGATTCCGCTTCCGACGCGGTGCAGCGCTGGACGGTGCTCCGCTCGCCGCACGTGGACAAGAAGAGCCGCGAGCAGTTCGAGCTGAAGACGCACAAGCGCGTGATCGACATCCTCGATTCGCGCCCGCAGACGGTCGACGCGTTGACGAAGCTGGATCTTCCGGCCGGCGTCGACGTCGAGATCAAGGTCGACTGAGGAGGGGATACGACATGTCTGGAATCATTGGACGAAGCTGGGGATGACCCAGATCTTCGAGCGAGACCGGCGCCGTCGTGCCCGTCACCGTCGATCGAGGCCGGGCCCGTGCCCGGTGGTGCAGGTGCGGACGCAGGAGACGGACGGCTACCAGGCCGTGCAGCTCGGGCTTCGGCGCGCAGAAGGACGACCGCGCGACGAGCCGCGCGGAGATCGGCCACGCCGCGAAGGCCGGCCTCGACGACCGCGCCGGCGCGTGCTGCGGGAGTTCCGCGTCGCCGAGGGCGAGACGCCCGAGGTCGGTGAGCAGCGTCACCGTCGAGCTCTTCGAGGTCGGGTCGCGGGTCAAGGTGACCGGCACGACCAAGGGTCGCGGCTTCCAGGGCGTGGTGAAGCGCCACGGCTTCGGCGGCGGACGCGCCTCGCACGGCGCCACCCGCGATCCACCGCGCGCCGGGCTCCATCGGCGCCGGCACGAACCCGTCGCGCGTCATCAAGGGGAAGCGGATGCCCGGCCACATGGGTGACGTGCAGCAGACCGTCCGCAACCTGCGGGTCGCCAAGGTCGACGCCGAGCGCAACCTGCTCTACGTCCGCGGCGCGGTTCCGGGGCCGGTGAACGGCTACGTCTTCATCACCAAGCAGTAAGGAGAGCGCGACGATGCTTACGCGCAAAGTACTTCAGCGCCTCGGGCGAGCCGGGAGACGCGTTGGAGCTGCCCCGAGGACCTGTTCGACGGGGTCGTGCACGAGGCGGCGCTCCACCAGGTGATCAAGGCGTACCTGGCCAACCAGCGGCAGGGAACGGCCGTCGACCAAGACGCGCGGCGAGGTTGCCGGCGGCACGAGAAGCTGTGGCGGCAGAAGGGCACCGGCCGCGCGCGCCAGGGCTCGATCCGCGCTCCGCACTGGCGTGGCGGTGGTATCGTCTTCGGCCCGCGCCCGCGCGACTACCACCAGGACGTGCCGAAGAAGGTCAAGGCGCTCGCGCGCCGCTCGGCCTTCAACACTCGCGCGCGCTGCACGAGCAGGTCGCGGTGATCGCAGCGCTTCGAGGTCGACGCGCCCGAAGACCCGCGCCGTGGTCGGATCTGCTGCGGAAGATCGGGATGGTCGAGAGCAAGGTCCTGATCCTGACGGACGGCAACCAGCCCGAATCGTGTACCTCTCCGCGCGCAACCTGCCGAACGTGCAGGTGCTGCCGTTCGGGGAGGCATCGGCCTACGACGTCATGAAGGCGAACCAGCTTCTCATCGAGGCGGCTGCCCTGCAGCCGCGCCGAGGAGGTGGCGCATGCGTAACATCCACGAGGTGATCGTCCGGCCGGTGGTGACGGAGAAGTCCACGGAGCTGCTGGACCGAACGGCGCGTACACCTTCGTGGTGGCCAAGGACGCCAACAAGCTCGAGATCGCCAAGGCGGTGGAGACGCTGTTCAACGTGAAGGTGAAGAACGTCCGCACCATGCAGTACCGTGGCAAGGAGCGTCGCGTCGGCAAGCACATCGGTCGTCGGGCCGCGTGGAAGAAGGCCGTCGTGACGCTGCGCGAGGGCGACAGCATCGAGATCTTCGAGGGGGTCTGAGCAATGCCGATCAAGCAATTCAAGCCGATGTCACGCCGGCACGCGGTTCCGCGCCATCACCGATCGTACCGAGGTGACCCGCAAGGGCCCCGAGAAGTCGCTGCTCGAGCCGCTCCCAAGAAGCGGCGGCCGCAACCACCACGGCCGCATCACCTCGCGCCGTCGCGGCGGCGGTCACAAGCGGAAGTACCGGATCATCGACTTCAAGCGCAACAAGCCCGGCGTGGCCGGCCGCGTGACCGCGATCGAGTACGATCCGAACCGCAGCGCCAACATCGCGCTGATCGAGTACGAGGACGGCGAGAAGCGCTACATCCTGCACCCGACCGGGCTGAAGGTGGGCGACGACGGTGGTGTCGGGGCCGGGCTCGGACATCCGGCTCGGCAACGCGCTCCCGCTCGCCGAGATCCCGCTGGGTACCACGGTGCACAACATCGAGCTGCGCCCGGGCAAGGGCGGGCAGATGGCGCGCTCGGCCGGCGCCGGCGGTGCAGGTGGTCGCGAAGGAGGGCGACTACGTCACCCTGCGCATGCCGTCCACCGAGATGCGCATGGTGCGCCGCGAGTGCATGGCGACCATCGGCCAGATCGGGAACGTGGACCACAGCAAGCAGTCGATCGGCAAGGCCGGCGCGAACCGCTGGCGCGGCCGTCGTCCCAAGGTCCGCGGCGTCGCGATGAACCCGGTCGACCACCCGCATGGGCGGCGGTGAGGGCAAGACCTCGGGTGGCCGTCACCCGGTGTCGCCGTGGGGCAAGGCAGAGGGCGTCAAGACCCGCGAGCGCAAGAAGAACATCGAACAAGTTCATCGTGCGCGGCCGCAAGCGCGGCAGGGCGACGAAGTAGGGGAGCTTTGGAGTGCGCCGCGAACGTGGTGGGCCAGTTACTGGTTACCGGCACCGCGGCGCACTCCGAACCGCGGTGACCAGTTACTGGTTACGACACGGCAGACGTGTCGCCGCCGGATAGACTGGTGAGGAGGCTCGGGAGTGGTACCGTGCCCGAGAACAGAATCCGCGTCCACCACTGGACACCATGTGGATCTCGCCTCCGGCGCATTGCCGGAGGCCGACTAAGAGCGAGAGAGCATGCCAAGAAGTCTGAAGAAGGGGCCCGTACATCGAGGAGAGTCTCCTCAAGAAGATCACGGCGATGAACGAGCGGGGGGAGAAGCGCGTGGTGAAGACCTGGGCGCGCAGCTCCACGATCACTCCGGAGTTCGTCGGACACACGCTGGCCGTGCACAACGGGAACAAGTTCATCCCCGTGTACCTCACGGAGAACATGGTCGGGCACAAGCTCGGCGAGTTCGCTCCGACGCGGATGTTCCGCGGTCACGGCGGCAAGCTGGTCGACAAGCGCGCGAAGGCGCGCTAACGACGACGGGCTCAAGGAGATAAATCAAATGAAAGCTCGCGCAATCGCGATGAACGTGGGGATGACCCCGCGCAAGATGCGGATGGTCGTGGACCTGATCCGCGGCCGTGGAGTGAACGAGGCATACTCGATCCTCAAGTTCTCGAAGAAGGCGGCGACGAAGCCGATCGAGAAGACGCTGCGTTCGGCCGTCGCGAACGCGCAGCAGAAGGCCGATGCCGAGGGCAACTTCCTCGACACGGACGAGCTGGTGGTTCGCGAGGCGTACGTCAACGAGGGGCCGACGCATGAAGCGGTGGCAGGCGCGGGCCATGGGCCGTGCGTCCGCCGATCATGAAGCGGACCAGCCATATCACCATCATCGTCGACACGCAAGGAGTAAGCCGTGGGACAGAAAACCCATCCAAGAGGTTTCCGCCTCGGGATCGTCACGAACTGGAAGTCGCGCTGGTACGCCGAGCGGACGTTCCCGCAGCTCCTCATGGAGGACGAGAAGATCCGGAAGTACCTCCATCAGCGCCTCGGGCACGCGTCCATCTCGGAGGTCGAGATCGAGCGCAAGCCGCAGAAGGTGATCATCACCGTGCACACGGCCCGTCCGGGTGTGGTGATCGGGAAGGGCGGCTCGGAGGTGGACAAGCTGCGTGACGAGCTCGGCCGCCTGACCACCAGCGAGGTGGCGATCAACGTGGAGGAGGTCAAGCGCCCCGAGGTCGACGCGCAGCTGTCGCCGACAGCATCGCCCATCAGCTGGTGCAGCGCGTGTCGTTCCGCCGGGCCATGAAGCGCTCGGTGCAGAACGCGATGCGCTCCGGCGCCGAGGGGATCAAGGTCCAGGTCGCGGGCCGGCTCAACGGGGCCGAGATCGCGCGTACCGAGGGCTACAAGGAGGGTCGGATTCCGCTGCACACGCTGCGGGCCGACATCGACTACGCCCAGTGCACCGCGCGTACCACGTTCGGTACGATCGGGGTGAAGGTCTGGGTGTTCAAGGGAGAGGTCGTCGAAGATCGTCGCGGCCGCACGTACTCGAGCGACGCCTAGGAGGGATAAATCATGCTGGCTCCGAAGCGAGTTAAATACAGGAAGCAGATGAAGGGCCGCAACCGTGGCGTCGCCAGCCGCGGTAACGCAGGTTTCCTTCGGCGAATTCGGGCTGCAGGCCCTGGAGAACGGCTGGATCTCCAACCGCTCCATCGAGGCCGCTCGTATCGCGATGACCCGCCACATCAAGCGTGGCGGCAAGGTCTGGATCCGCATCTTCCCGGACAAGCCGGTGACCAAGAAGCCGCTCGAGGTCCGGATGGGTAAGGGCAAGGGCAACCCGGAAGGCTGGGTGGCGGTGGTGAAGTCCGGCCGGATGATGTTCGAGCTCGAAGGCGTGCCGCAGGAGACTGCGCGCGCGCGCGATGGAGCTGGCCGCGGCCAAGCTCCCGGTGAAGTGCAAGTTCGTGGTTCGTGAGCGCCCCCAGGGAGGTGAAGGATGAAGGCCGCAGACATTCGTGACCTGAGCACCGACGAGATCGTCGCGCGCATCGAGCAGCTCCGCGAGGAGCTCTTCCGGCTGCGCTTCCGCTCGGCCACCATGGAGCTGGAGAACCCGATGCTCCTGCGGAACCTGAAGCGCGACATCGCGCGCCTCAGCACCATCCTCCGGGAGCGCGAGCTCGCCGGTAACGGAGCGGCGTCATGAGCAACGACAACAACACCGAGGCACAGAGCGTGGACCAGGATCGTAACAGCCGGAAGACCCGTACCGGCGTCGTGGTCTCCGACAAGATGGACAAGACCGTCGTGGTCGTCGTGGAGCGCCGCTACGCGCACCCGCTGTACGGCAAGCAGGTGACGCGCAGCAAGAAGTACCACGCGCACGACGAGAACAACGACTACCACGTGGGCGACACCGTCCGCATCATGGAGACGCGCCCGCTCAGCAAGCAGAAGCGCTGGCGGGTGGTGGAAGTAATCGAGCGCGCCAAGTAGGACGCTCCTCCCTGTCATCCTGAGCGGAGCGAAGGATCCCGCGGGACGGCAGAGGGCGGTACCTGATCGAAGACCGGCACCGGGGCAGGCGGAGGAGAGGGATCCTTCGCTCCGCTCAGGATGACCAGACACCCGCGGAGCACTCTGGCTCCGCGGGGGCCTCCCCCTCAGGGGGAGAGAACGCAAGCGAAAGCACTGCAATGATCCAGCAGGAATCCATGGTCAAGATCGCGGACAACAGCGGCGCCAAGCGCGCGCTGGTGATCCGTGTGCTCGGCGGGAGCAAGCGGCGGTACGCCCGCATCGGCGACATCGTGGTGGTGGCGGTGAAGGACGCGCTGCCGGACGGGACGGTGAAGAAGGGCGACGTGGCGAAGGCGGTGGTGGTGCGGACCCGCAAGGAGATCCGCCGCAGGGACGGCTCGTACATCCGCTTCGACGAGAACGCGGCCGTCATCATCAACGACGCCGGTGAGCCGCGCGCGACCCGTATCTTCGGGCCGGTGGGCCGCGAGCTCCGCGAGAAGAAGTTCATGAAGATCGTCTCCCTCGCACCGGAGGTGATCTGATGGCCAGGATGCATCTCCGCAAGGGTGACCGCGTGAAGGTTCTGCGCGGCAACGAGCGCGGCAAGGAGGGAACGATCCTCCGGGTGGACCGCGAGAAGAACCGCGTGGTGGTGGAGGGTGTGAACATCCGCAAGCGCCACCGCAAGCCGACGGCGATCGACCCCGAGGGCGGGATCATCAGCTTCGAGGCACCGATCCACGCCTCCAACGTGATGCTCCTGGACCCGTCGACCAACGAGCCGACCCGCGTGCGCAACAAGCAGAACGAGGACGGCACGAAGGATCGGGTGGCGGTGGGGAGTGGGCGGGTCATTCCGCGGGCCTGACGGTGAATGTTGAATGTTGAATGTTGAATGTTAAATGTTAAATGTTAAATGTTAAATGTTAAATGTTAAATGTTAAATGTTAAATGTTAAATGAGGGGTGCTTGCGGAGTTTGACAGGCCACCATTCAACATTGAGAATTCAACATTTAAAATTGATTTCGTGACCGCCCCACCGGCACATCCGCGCGGTGGGATACGGAACGAGAGGCAGAGAACGAGACCATGGCGAACGAGACCGCGGCACCACCGCGTTTGCAGCGTTATTACGAGCAGCAGGTGCGCTCGAAGCTTCAGGATCAGTTCGGCTTCAAGACGCCGATGCAGCTTCCGAAGCTGGAGAAGATCGTCATCAACGTGGGGCTGGGCGAGGCGACCAAGAACGCCAAGCTGCTCGACTCGGTGATCGAGGAAATCGGGCTGATCACCGGGCAGAAGGCGGTGATCCGTCGCGCCAAGAAGGCGATCTCCAACTTCGGGTTGCGCCAGGGGATGCCGGTGGGCGTCTCGGTGACGCTGCGCCGGGTGAAGATGTGGGAGTTCCTGGACCGCTTCATCAACGTCGCGGTTCCGCGGATCCGCGATTTCCGCGGGCTCCCGACGCGCTCGTTCGACGGTCGCGGCAACTACACGCTGGGCGTGAAGGAGCAGCTGATCTTCCCGGAGATCGACTACGACAAGGTCGCACAGGTGCACGGGATGGACATCACCTTCGTCACGAGCACGGACCGGGACGACGAGGGCATGGCTCTTCTTCGCGAGCTCGGCATGCCGTTCCGCGGCGAGACGCCGGTTCAGGTGAACGCCGCCTGACCGCCTCCTTAACAATCACTGGGTAGAGATCGCGACATGGCACGCAAGGCCCTGATCGAGAAGACCAACAGCAAGCCGAAGTACGGTGTGCGCGGCTACAACCGCTGCAACCGCTGCGGCCGCCCCCGCGCCTTCATCCGGAAGTTCGGCCTGTGCCGGATCTGCTTCCGGCAGATGGCGCTGAACGGGGAGATCCCCGGGGTGCGGAAGGCGAGCTGGTAGAACGGCAGGGGTCGGGGATCGGCATTCGGCATTCGGGGAACTGAAAGTCTCTCCCTGATCCCTGAATGCTGATCCCCGTTCCCCGAGCCGGGGGGACTGGAGCGCCGCTCCGGATTCCGTTAGCTTTACCGCTTCCGCTTTTTTACAGACCACTTCCTACCAGTCCGGCACATCGATGCCGGATACTATAGGAGAGACGACCGCATGGTGACGGATCCGATCGCGGACATGCTGACCCGGCTGCGCAATGGTGCGCACGCGCGCCATCGCCGGGTGGACATGCCGGTTTCCAAGCTGAAGACCGAGATCGCTCGGCTTCTGAAGGAGAACCACTACATCCACGACTACAAGGTCCTGGACGACGGCAAGCACGGGGTGCTGCGGCTCTACCTGAAGTACTTCCAGGAGAAGCCGGTGATCCGCGAGCTTCGTCGTGTTTCCAAGCCGGGTCTGCGCCGTACGTGGGCGTGGAGGAGATCCCGCGGTGCGCAACGGTCTGGGCATGGCGATCCTGTCGACGCCGAAGGGCGTGATGACGGATCGCGAGGCGCGCGCGACCAAGGTGGGCGGCGAGCTCCTCGCCCTCGTCTGGTAACCTAGGCAGACTGCAGCCGGCTGCGACGGCGGCTTTTCATTGGAGGAGCGAATGTCACGCATTGGAAGCAAGCCGATCGGGTCCCCGCGGGCGTCGAGGTCACGATCGACGGCAACACGGTGCGGGTGAAGGGCCCGAAGGGGCAGCTGGAGCGGGAGCTCCACCGGGACATGGTGCTGCGGCGCGAGGACGGCGAGATCGTCGTGGAGCGCCCGAGCGACCGAGCCGGAGCACCGCTCGCTGCACGGCCTGAGCCGCACGCTGATCGCCAACATGATCGAGGGCGTGACCAGCGGCTTCAAGAAGACGCTGGAGATCGTCGGGGTGGGCTACCGCGCGGAGAACAAGCCGTTCGGGCTCACGCTGCAGCTGGGCTACTCGCACCCGATCGACTACAAGGCGCCGGAGGGGATCACCCTGCAGGCCGTCTCCCCGACGGTGGTGGAGGTCGAGGGCACGAACAAGGAGGTCGTCGGACAGGTAGCGGCCGAGATCCGGTCGCTCCGGCCGCCCGAGCCGTACAAGGGCAAGGGCGTGAAGTACCAGGGCGAGGTGATCCGTCGCAAGGCCGGCAAGGCCGGCGGGAAGTAGACGGCAGCTATCAGCTAACAGCTAACAGCTACTCCCTGGCGCGGATCATCGAATAGTCACTCATAGCAGAACGGATCGATGGCAAATCAGAAACGTACAGCAGCGGCACGAGCGGCGCCTCCGCCGTCACCGCCGCGTTCGGAAGAAGGTGTCGGGGACGGCGGAGCGGCCGCGGCTGGTGGTGTACCGCTCGCTCAACGACATGGAGGCGCAGATCGTGGACGATCTCGACGGGCCAGACGCTGCTCGGGATCTCGACGCTAGTCGGCCGACGTGAAGGCGGAGAGCGCGGAGCTGTCCAAGAGCGAGACGCGGCCGACTGGCCGGGAAGCTTCTTGCCGAGCGCGCTAACGAGAAGGGCATCACCCGGGTCGTGTTCGACCGCGGCGGCTACCTCTACCACGGCCGTGTGAAGGCCTTCGCCGAAGGCGCCCGCGAGGGCGGCCTCGAGTTCTAAGGGGGAAGCGTGGCAAACGAACAGAATCGCGGCGGCGGCGGCGGCAGGGCGGCGGTCGGCAGGGCGGTGGGCCGGGCGGACAGGGCGGTGGTCCGGGCGGGCGGTGACGGCGGGCGGCGAGCGGCGGTGGTCGCGGCCGGGCGGTCAGCGTCGTGCGGCCGGCGTCAGGTCGGCGCGAGTCGGACATGAAGGAGAACGTGATCCACATCAACCGTGTGGCGAAGGTGGTGAAGGGCGGCCGCCGGTTCTCCTTCACCGCGCTGGTGGCGGTGGGCGACCAGCAGGGGAAGGTCGGCATCGGCACCGGGAAGGCGAACGAGGTCTCCGAGGCGGTGCGCAAGGCTCTGGAGTCGGCGCGTCGCGCGCATGGTGAAGGTGCCGGTGATCAACGGCACGCATCCCGCACGACATCCTGGGCCATGCATGGCGCCGGTCGCGTGCTGCTGCGCCCGGCGGCGCCGGGTACCGGCGTGATCGCGGGCGGTCCGGTGCGCGCGGTGCTGGAGTGCGCGGGCGTGCACGACATCCTGACCAAGAGCCTGGGGTCGCAACAACCCGTTCAACATGGTGCACGCGACGATGGACGCGCTCACCAACCTGACGACCCGCGAGCAGCTCGCGCGGGAGCGTGGCGTGCCGGTGGAGGCAGCTGGGAGGTGCTCATGGCTAAGACGCTCAGCATCACGCAGATCCGGAGCGGAGTCGGCGCGCCGCACGACCAGCGCGCGACGCTGCAGGCGCTCGGTCTGAAGCATCAGCGCTCGGTGACCCAGCAGGACAACCCTGCGATCCGCGGGATGATTTTCAAGGTCCGTCACCTGGTCGAGGTGACGGAGCTGGAAGGGCAGGAATAAATGGACGGACTGCACAATCTCCCGGCGCCCGGAAGGCTCGCACCGGGACCGGAAGCGGCTCGGCCGCGGCCCCGGCTCCGGCACGGGCAAGACGGCCGGCAAGGGGCACAAGGGCTCCAAGGCGCGCGCCGGCCATCACGGCCCCGGCGGCGGCAAGCCGCACTTCGAGGGCGGCCAGATGCCGCTTCAGCGGCGGCTGCCGAAGCGCGGCTTCACGAACATCAACCGGGTCGAGTACCAGGTGGTGAACCTGTTCCAGCTCGAGCAGCTGGAGGAGGCGGAGATCACGCCCGAGGTGCTGCAGCGCCCGCGGGCTGATCGGCCACCCGCGTCGCCCGGTGAAGGTGCTGGGGACCGGCGAGCTGATCGCGGAAGGTGACCGTGTCGGCGCACAAGTTCAGCAAGTCGGCGCGCGAGAAGATCGAGGGAGCGGGCGGCAGCGTCCAGGAGCTCGGCTGACCATGGCGAACCCGGTAGCCACGCTGTTCCGGATCCCGGAGCTGAAGGAGAAGATCCTCTTCACGCTCTTCATCCTGTTGATCTACCGGCTCGGCGCGCACGTCGTGGCGCCCGGGATCAACGTGCCGGCGCTGCGCGAGTTCGCGGGTCAGCTGCAGGGCACGGTGTTCGGGATCTACGACATGTTCGTCGGGGGCGGGCTGTCGCGGGCGACGGTGTTCGCGCTCGGGATCATGCCGTACATCTCGGCGAGCATCATGTTCCAGCTGCTCGCCGCGGTGTTCCCGACGCATCGAGAAGCTGCAGAAGGAGGGCGAGGAGGGCCGGAAGAAGCTGACGCAGTACACGCGTTACGCGACGGTCGGTGCTCTCCGCCATCCAGGCGTACGGCTACGCGATCTTCCTGGAGGGGATCCCCGGGCGCGGTCGCGAACCCGGGGTTCGGCTTCAAGCTGCCTGATGATCCTGACGCTCACCACCGGCGCCATGTTCGTGATGTGGCTGGGTGAGCAGATCACCGAGCGCGGCATCGGCAACGGGATGAGCCTGCTCATCTTCTTCTCGA
This sequence comes from uncultured Gemmatimonadales bacterium, assembly GCA_963793235.1. Taxonomy (GTDB): domain Bacteria; phylum Gemmatimonadota; class Gemmatimonadetes; order Longimicrobiales; family Longimicrobiaceae; genus CAWBZF01. Next base: position 1,391,034 of record CAWBZF010000002.1, on the reverse strand, counting down.
TCATCGAGGGCTTCCCGAGCGCGCTGCATGCAGACGGTCGAGCTGGTCGGCGTCGGGCGAGGTCTCGCCGGTCGCGCTGGTCCTGCTCTTCGCGGTGATGCTGGCGGTGATCGCGGCGACCATCGCCGTGACCATGGCGGCGCGGAAGATCCCGGTGCAGATCCCGCGGAAGGTGATGGGCCGCGGGCGGGTGCGCGAGGGGCAGAAGTCGTTCATCCCGCTGCGGCTCAACTCGGCGGGCGTGATGCCGATCATCTTCGCGCAGTCGATCATCATCGTGCCGGGCACCTTCGCCACGTTCTCGCGACAGCCGGCTGGACTGCGACTCGGTGGCCAACTGGTTCCAGTCGGGACGCTGGCCGTACTACGTGCTCGTTCGCGCTGCTGATCGTGTTCTTCACGTACTTCTACACGGCGATCATCTTCAACCCGGTGGACCTGGCGGAGAACCTGAAGAAGCAGGGCGCGTTCATCCCGGGCGTGAAGCCGGGCGCGCGCACGGCGGAGTACATCGACCGCGTGCTGACGCCGCATCTCGCTTCCCGGGTCGCTCTTCCTGGCCGGCGATCGCGATCTTCCCGTTCATGCTCCTCGATGCGGTGGGCGTGCCCTTCCTCGGCGGCGTGCTCGGCGGCACGGGGCTGCTGATCGTGGTGGGTGTGGGGCTCGACACGGTGCAGCAGATGCAGCAGCACCTGCTCCTGCGCCACTACGACGGGTTCATGAAGAGAGGGCGGGTGAAGTTCCGCGGCCGGCAGCGGTACATGTAGAGCGATCGGGGACCGGCATCCGGCATGTCGGGTGGACAGGAGCAGCACGGCCTCCGCCTGACCGCCGAATGCCGATCGCCCGAGTGCCTAGCGACGATTTCCGACAACTATCCATGCATCTGATTCTTCTCGGCGCGCCGGGCGCCGGCAAGGGAACCCAGGGCAGCATCCTCGCCGAGCGGCTCGGAGTGCCGAAGATCGCGACCGGCGACATCCTGCGCGAGGCGGTCCGGGCCGGGACGGAGCTCGGGCGGGAGGCGCAGCGCTTCATGGACGCCGGCGAGCTGGTGCCGGACGACGTGATCCTCGGGCTGGTGCGCGAGGCGCTCCGCTCGGCGCGAGCGCGGAGCAGGGCGCGATCTTCGACGGATTCCCGCGCACCGTGGCGCAGGCCGAGGCGCTCCAGCGCGATCCTGCGCAGAGCAGGGCGGCGGCGATCGACGCGGTGGTGGCGCTCGAGGTGCCGGACGAGACGATCGTGCGAGCGCATGGCGGGTCGGCGGACCGACCCGGAGACCGGGGCACGTCTACCACCTGGAGCACAACCCGCCGCCGGCGGAGATCGCCGACCGGGTGGTCCAGCGCCCGGACGACCGCGAGGAGACGGTGCGGCACCGGCTGCAGGTGTACGCGCGACAGACCGCGCCGCTGGTGGAGTACTACGAGCGGAGCGGGCGTTCCGGTGCACCGGGTGGACGGCGATGCGGCCGATCGAGCGGGTCCAGGCCGAGATCCTGGAGCTGCTGGACCGTTGATCTCGCTAAGTCGGCGGAGGAGATCGAGCTGATCGCCCGGGCCGGGCGCGATCATCGCGGAGCTCTACCGGGTGATCCCGGCGCAGGTGCAGCCGGGGGTGACCACGCGGGAGCTGGACCGCTTCGCGGAGGACTTCATCCGCGACCACGACGGCGCGGATGCCGGCCTTCAAGGGGCTGTACGGCTTCCCGGCCACGCTCTGCACCAGCGTCAACCACGAGGTGGTGCACGGCATCCCCGTCGGAGCGGCGGAAGCTCGCCGAGGGCGACGTGGTGAGCATCGACTGCGGGGTGAAGCTGGAGGGCTTCTACGCCGACGCGCGCGGTCACCCTCCCCGTGGGCGCGGTCGACCCGGCGGTGCAGCGGCTGCTGGAGGTGACGCGCGAGGCGCTGTACGCGCGGCATCGACGCAGGCCCGCCCGGGGAAGCGGCTCGGCGACATCGGCGCGGCCATCCAGGACGTCGCGGACGAGGCGGGGTACGGCATCGTCCGCGACCTGGTCGGCCACGGGATCGGGCGCGAGCCGCACGAGGAGCCGCAGGTGCCGAACTACGGCACCGCGGTCGCGGAATGCCGCTGGAGGAGGGGCTCGTGCTCGCGATCGAGCCGATGTTCAACCTCGGCACGCCCAAGGTGCGGACGCTCCCCGACCGGTGGACGGTGGTGACGGTGGACCGCAAGGCCATCCGCGCACTTCGAGCATACGGTGGCGGTGACGGCGGACGGGCCGCGGATCCTGACCGCCGCTGATCGAGCGGTGCCGGCGCGAGGGGTTGCGTGATGACGGGATTGCGGTGAGCGTTGATATTATTCAAAGCTATTTCTTTGACGGAGTGAGGCTACGATGAAGGTTCGCGCGAGCGTGAAGCCGATCTGCGAGCACTGCAAGGTGATCCGGCGGCGCGGTGTGGTTCGCATCATCTGCAAGAAGAATCCGCGCCATAAGCAGCGCCAGGGCTAAGCCAACACGAGGAGGAGTTATCATGGCTCGTATCGCGGGTGTCGATCTGCCGCGCGAGAAGCGGATCGAGATCGGCCTGACGTACATCTTCGGGATCGGCCGCGCCGCGGCCCGGAAGATCCTCGAGCAGGCGGGAGTGGATCCGGATCGCCGGGTGCACGAGCTGAGCGACGAGGAAGTGAACCGTCTGCGTCGGGTGATCGACGGGCAGTTCCGCGTGGAGGGTGTGCTGCGCACGGAGTCGCGCGGAACATCAAGCGGCTGATGGACATCGGCGCTACCGCGGCCTTCGTCACCGCCGGGGTCTCCCGGTGCGCGGTCAGCGGACGCACACGAACGCGCGCACCAAGAAGGGCCCGCGCCGCGCGATCGCCGGCAAGAAGAAGCCCGGGAAGAAGTAAAGGGATATCAATGGCAAAGCCGAAGCAGGGTGGCCGTCCGAAGGCCAAGCGTCACGTGGAGGCGGAGGGGATCGCGTTCGTCCAGGCGACCTTCAACAACACGCTCGTCACCATCACCGACATGGCGGGCAACGCGGTCGTGTGGGGGAGCGCGGGCAAGGCGGGCTTCAAGGGCTCCAAGAAGTCCACTCCGTTCGCCGCCACCGTCGCCGCCGAGCAGGCCGCGAAGGAGGCGGTGCAGCTGGGGATGCGGCGGGTGCACGTGCGCGTGCAGGGCCCGGGCTCGGGCCGCGAGTCGGCGATCCAGGCACTCGCCGCGGCGGGGCTGGGGATCCGCTCGATCCGTGACGTGACGCCGATCCCGCACAACGGCTGCCGGCCGCCGAAGAAGCGGCGGGTCTGAGAGCGGGCAGCCGTCAGCTGTTGTAGCTGTTGAGCTCCTGGAGCTACATAGCTAAACAGCTCGTTCGTTGGTAGTTCCGACGGTGTAAACCTCCGCGACCGTCGGGGGGAGGAAGCCAGCAGAGACACACGTTCACCGAGAGCATCAGAGACATGGCCCGTTATACCGGTCCGGTCTGCAAGCTCTGCCGCCGAGAGGGGCAGAAGCTGTTCCTGAAGGGAACCAAGTGCTTCACCGAGAAGTGTCCGGTGGAGCGTCGCGCGTATGCGCCCGGTCAGCACGGGCAGTCGGGTGCGCGGCGTCGCAAGAGCTCCGAGTACGCGCACCAGCTTCGTGAGAAGCAGAAGGTGAAGCGGATCTACGGCGTGGCGGAGAAGCCGTTCCGCAACCTGTTCGAGAAGGCCGCGCGGCTGCCGGGCGTGACGGGCGAGAACCTGCTGGTCGGGCTCGAGAGCCGTCTGGACAACATCGTGTACCGGATGGGTTTCGGCTCGTCGCGCAAGGAGGCGCGCCAGCTGGTTCGCCACCGTCACGTCGAGGTGAACGGTCACCTGGTGGACGTGCCGAGCTACCAGGTGCTGCCGGGCGACGAGGTTCGCCTGCGCGCCAAGAGCAAGGACATCCTCCCGGTGCAGGTTGCGCTGGAGTCGAAGACCAAGCCGTCGACGGTGGGCTGGCTGGCAGTGGACGAGGGCACGCGCACCGGCCGGATGGTGGTGCGTCCCACCCGCGCGGACATCCCGCTCGCGGTGCAGGAGCAGCTCATCGTCGAGCTTTACAGCAAGTAATGCGAAGCCATCAGCTGTCAGCCATCCGCTGCCGGCCTGCAGGTGCCTCCGGGCACGGCGGGCGGAGCCGACGGCTGGCAGCTGATTGCTGATTGCTACTATTCTTCCCGGAGGAACATGGTGGAACTGGATCTTACCGGCCTCCAGATGCCGAACCTGCCGGAGCAGCCGCAGTCGAATCAGGTCGTGCTGCGCCCGCTGGAGCGGGGGTTCGGGCACACGCTGGGGAACACGATGCGGCGGATCCTGCTCTCGCGACTTCGCGGCGCGGCGGTCTGGGCGTTCCGTACGGACGGGGTGCTGCACGAGCACCAGACGATCCCCGGGGCGGTGGAGGACGTGCACCAGGTGATCCGGAACCTGAAGGCGCTGGTGCTGAAGATGGACGAGGAGGTCGAGGAGGCGGTGCTGGAGCTGCGGGCGAACCGCTCGGGCTCGGTGACCGCGCGCGACATCCGCGAGCACGCGTCGGTGCAGGTGGTGAACCCTGAGCACCACATCCTGGAGCTGACCGAGGAGACCGCGACCTCCGGATGGAGCTGTACGTCAACAAGGGTCGTGGGTTCGTGCTCGCCGAGGCGCACCCGATTCCGCGCGGAATGCCGGCCGACCTGGTGCGGATCGACGCGATCTACAACCCGGTCCGTCGCGCCAACTTCGTGGTCGAGGAGACGCGCGTGGGGCAGCGCACCGACTTCGACCGCCTGGTTCTCGAGGTGGAGACCAACGGCGCCATCGAGGTTCGTGATGCGGTGCAGTACGCGGCTCGCGTGGCGATCGAGCACTTCAGCTTCCTGGCAGGTGGTCGCCCGCAGTGGTCCGAGGACCGGGTATGGGGCGACGGCGCCAACGGCGGCGGTCAGCGTGCTCCGTTCGCGGGTGGCACCGAGGTTCCGACGCGGGTGCAGGACGTCCTGAACCGCCCGATCGAGGATCTGGCCGAGCTCAGTGTCCGGAGCCGCAACAGCCTGCAGAAGGAGAGCATCCAGACCGTTCGCGACCTGGTGCAGCGCACCGAGGAGCAGATGCTCAACATCGACAACTTCGGGAAGAAGTCGCTCCAGGAGATCAGCGATTTCCTCGCCGGGCAGGGGCTGCGCTTCGGTGTTCGCCTGCAGGAGGGGGAGAACGGGACGCTGTGGTGGAGCGGGGACGAGGGGGAGGAAGCTCCGGAGCAGGCGGAAGAGCAGGAGTAAGTAAATCGGGTGATTGCCGTCGGCGGGTTTGTCACCAGTTACTAGTTACTGGTTGATCCAGCTGGAGCCGGCCTGGTGCCGATGAACGGGCACCGATGCTTGCGGCGTGTACAACATACAGAAACCATCATGCGACATCGTAAAAAGGGCCGGCAGCTTAGCCGGACGGCGAGCCATCGTGAGGCGCTGCTGCGGAACATGGCGATCAGCCTCTTCCGGCACGGGCGGATCCACACGACCACGGCCAAGGCGAAGGAGCTGCGGCCGTTCGCGGAGCGTCTGATCACGCTCGCCAAGCGTGGGGACCTGCACGCCAAGCGGATCGCGGCTCGGAAGATCGCGGACCGTGAGGTGCTCGCGGACCTGTTCGACACCATCGGGCCGCGCTTCTCGGAGCGGCCGGGCGGTTACACACGCGTTCTGAAGACCGGGCACCGCCTGGGCGATGGGGCCGAGATGGCCTTCATCGAGCTGGTCGACCGCGGCTGACCGAACGCCTCCTCACATCCACAGCGAACCAGCGATCTCGTATGGCCGACATCAGTGTGGAGCAGAAGTCCGGTGGGCAGAAGACGTGGATCTTCGCGATCCTCGCGGTGGTTCTGATTATCGCGCTGATGCTCTGGCTGGCGCAGCAGTCCCGGAACCTGGGTCCGCTGACGGCGGTGGAGGGTGACACCGTTGGCGCCGAGCCCGGTGACGGGACGACGACCACCACTGCCGAGACCGCGGACCTCGCTGCCGTGGGTCAGAACCCGGCAGGCTTCACGGAGCGCGATCTGGGGCTGCAGAACGTCGAGGTGGCTGCAGCGCTCGGGCCTCGCGCCTTCTGGGCGGACATCCCGGGCCAGAATCCCTTCCTGGTGGTCCTCGGTCCCAACGTGACGCAGGTACAGATGCCGGTGAGCGGTCAGCGCCTGAACGTCGAGGGTTGGGTGCTGCCGGTGACGGAGCAGCAGATCAACGACTGGGTCACAGGCGGCACCGTGGCCGAAGGGTCGCGGGACGAGGCGGCGTTCGCGGAGTATTATTTGCTGGCGGGTAGCGCGCGGGTGGTGCAGTAGGGGGTCGGGGATTGGCATTCGGCATTCGGGGGGGGGGCGGCGTCACGGGAGTGGCGCCGCCCTTCTGCTGTGGGGGCGGGGGCAGCTGTCGCCGTCATCCTGAGCGAAGCGAAGGATCCCGCTCCGGACCTAGCTAGGCGACGTTGCAGGGTACACGCTCGCGGTGACGCGCGGCAGGCGATACGTCAGTACCCCAGTGAATGCCTGCTGTGGAGCGGGATCCTTCGCTGCGCTCAGGATGACGGTGCTGGACTACGCTCAGGATGACGGTGCTGGATTACGCTCAGGATGACGGTGCTGGATTACGCTCAGGATGACGGTGCTGGACTACGCTCAGGATGACGGTGCTGGACTACGCTCAGGATGACGGTGCTGGACTACGCTCAGGATGACGGTGCTGGACTACGCTCAGGATGACGGTGCTGGACTACGCTCAGGATGACGGTGCTGGACTACGCTGAGGATGACGGTGCTGGACTACGCTCAGGATGACGGTGTTGGACTGCGCTGAGGATGACGGTGCTGGACTGCGCTGGAGGATGACGGTGCTGGACTGCGCTGAGGATGACGCTGGACTGCGCTCAGGACCGCGACGAAGCCTCCCCCGACCCCCCAAAGCGAAGCGGCCGCGCACCCGATCAGGGTGCGCGGCCGCTTCGCTTTGGAACCCCCGTAATCAGCCGGCCTTGGTGATCTTGCCAGCCGAGATGCACGACGTACAGACGCGAACGCGCTTGCGTGTGCCGTTCTCCGTGACGATGCGGGCGGGCTGCAGGTTCGGGAGCCAGCGCCGCCTGGTCTTGTTGTTGGCGTGACTCACGTTGTTTCCGCTACGGGGTCCCTTCCCGCAAACGGCGCAGAAAGCGGCCATGGTGATCTCCTCGGGAGTGAAACGTGACTCGAACAGCCGTCTAATGTACCGCGGGGCGGCGGTGTGGTCAAGATGGGGGCGACTGTGCGCGTTGACACTGGTCAGGCCGCGGGCATAGGTTTGGAGCTTCGCGTGACGAAGTTGCGATTGCGCATCACGGATTACGAATTGCGGATTACGAGATGAAGAGCGCGCTCATCACGGGGATCACCGGCCAGGATGGGAGTTACCTGGCCGAGCTGCTCCTGGAGAAGGGTTACCGGGTACTACGGACTGGTGCGACGGAGTTCGACGATGAACTTCGAGAGGATCGCCCACATCCAGGATCGGATCGAGCTGATTTCGGGGGACCTCACGGACCAGGGTTCGCTGCTGGCCGCGCTGCAGGCCTCGGAGCCGCAGGAGGTGTACAACCTGGGAGCGCAGTCGTTCGTGCAGACCTCGTGGACGCAGCCGATCCTGACCGGCGACGTGACCGGGCTCGGGACTACGCGGATGCTGGAGGCGGTCCGGATCTTCGATCCGGAAATCCGCTTCTATCAGGCGTCGTCGAGCGAGATGTTCGGCAAGGTGCAGGAGGTGCCGCAGCGCGAGGAGACGCCCTTCTACCCGCGCTCGCCGTACGGGGTCGCGAAGGTCTACGGCCACTGGGCCACGGTGAACTACCGGGAGAGCTTCGATCTGTACGCGGTGAGCGGGATCCTGTTCAACCACGAGTCGCCGCGGCGGGGGCTGGAGTTCGTGACGCGGAAGGTGACCGACGCGGCGGCGCGGATCAAGCACGGAATACAGAAGGAGTTGCGGCTGGGCAATCTGGATGCGCGTCGCGACTGGGGCTTCGCCGGCGACTACGTGCGGGGGATGTGGCTGATGCTGCAGCAGGAGCGACCGGACGATTACGTGATCGCCACGGGTGAGACGTACCGGGTCGAGGAGCTGGTGCAGATCGCCTTCGAACGGGTGGATCTCGACTGGCGTGAGTTCGTGGTACAGGACGAACGCTTCATGCGGCCCGCGGAGGTGGACCTGCTGATCGGGGATCCGGCGAAGGCGAAGGCCGAGCTCGGCTGGGAGCCGGAGGTGGGGTTCCGGGAGCTGGTGCACATGATGGTGGATGCGGACATGGACCGGGTCGGCTCCACCCGGCGGCATCGGGCGGCGGAGGCGGTCTAGCCGGTGCGGATCCTGGTGACCGGAGCCGGCGGGTTCGCCGGTCAGCACCTGGTGCAGGCGCTGCTGGGGCGGGGTGACGAGGTGGTCGGCACCACTCTCGATGGACGGCCGCCAGCTCCCGTCACGCTGACCGACGAGGAGGTCTCGGGCATCCGCTGGTGCGAGCTGGACGTGACGGATCAGCGATCGGTGGCGGGTGTGGCGGCGGGGGAGCCGTTCGACGAAGTCTATCATCTCGCCGGCCAGAGTTCGGTGGGGCAGTCGTTCGCGGATCCGCTCGGCAGCTGGGAAGTGAACGCCACGGGCACGCTGCGGCTGCTGCTGGCGCTGGGCGGGGAGCCCGAGCACCGTTGTCGGATACTCGTGGTGAGCTCGGCTGAGGTGTACGGCGATGTGCCGGCAGCGGAGCAGCCGGTGAGCGAGCAGCGCGCGCCGATGCCGGTCACGCCCTATGGATCCTCGAAGCTCGGCGCCGAAGCGGTCGCGCAGCAGGCTGCCGCGACCGGGCCTCTGGAGGTGGTGATCGCGCGCAGCTTCAACCACGCGGGGCCCGGGCAGGACGAGCGATTCATCTTCCCGTCCATGGCTCGCCAGCTCGCCGCCATGAGCGAAGGCCGGTCGGAGCCAGAGCTGCTCGTCGGGAACCTGGAAGCGCGGCGAGACTTTCTCGATGTCCGGGATGTCGTCCGAGCGTACCTGCAATTGCTGAAATCGGGGGAGAACGGTGCGATCTACAACGTATGCTCCGGAACCTCGCACTCGCTGCAGGAGATGGTGGAGGAGCTCGTGCGGATCAGCGGGACCGAAGCGCGCATCACGGTGGATCCCGATCGTTTCCGACCGGTGGACATCCCCGAGCTGCGTGGCAGCCCGATGCGACTCCGGGGGCTCGGATGGGAGCCGACAATCCCCCTTCGACGGACTCTCGAGGAGCTCTACGCCGAAGCGGCGCAGCGGGGACGTACAGCGCGTGTGACTTCCGATTGATGAGGATCGTTCATCTCGTCGGCACTGGCCCCGGTGATCCGGGGCTTCTGACGTTACGGGCCGCACGTCTGCTGGCCGCGGCGGACGCGGTGGTCCTCGACGAACGCGTGCCTGACTCGGTGATCGCGATGGCGCGGGAGAAAGCGGAGCTGCACCGCGTGGCGGCGGGCGAGCCCGAGGCGGCGTTGCGCCTGCTGAGCGAGCTCGCCGGAAGCATGGAGGTCGTGGTGAGGCTGTACGCGGGCGACCCGTTCCTGCTCAACAGCGGAGCTGCGGACGCCGCCGCCCTCCACGAGGTCGGCATCGAGGTGGATGTCGTACCCGGTGTGGCACGGGCGCTCGGCGCCGCGGTATGCGCGGGGGTCGCCCTTCCGATGGCTGGCGACGGAGCCGTGACGGTCAGCGGTGTCGAGGCGGCTCGGATCTCCGAGCGTGCTGCCGCGCTGGCGGAGGGCGACGTGCTCCTGGTGGAGGGGTCGACTGCGGAGTTCCGGCAGATGGCCGGGGATCCCGGGAGCGAGGCGGCCGCCGATCTGCCCGGGACGCTGGTCACCCATCCCGCGACGGCGCGGCAGCGTGTCGTGACCGGCCCGCTGCACCGTATGGTCGGCGAGGCGGGCAGTGGTGCGGGGGCGGCGGGTGAAGCCGTGCTGATCGTTGGTGAGGCGGCGGCGCGAGCGCCGCGGCTGACCTGGTACGAACAACGCCCGCTCTTCGGGCGGCGGATCGTGGTGACGCGTCCGCGCGAGCAGGCCGCCGAATTCGTGACGCGGCTGGAGGAACTCGGGGCAGAGGTCGTGCCGTTCGCCACCATCCGTATCATCGACCCGCCCGACCCGGACGCGCTGCGCGCCGCCGTTCAGAAGGCGGACGGGTTCCACTGGATCGTGTTCACCAGCGTGAACGGCGTACGGCGATTCTGGGAGGAGCTTCGCGCGAGCGGACGGGACACGCGGGCGCTCGCCGGCGTCTCACTCTGCGCGATCGGGCCCGCGACGGCCGCGGCGATCGCGCTGCAGGGCGCCGCGGCGGATCTGGTGCCGGCGGAGCACGTGGCCGAGGCGGTGGTGGAGGCGCTGACCGAGCAGGGTGAGCTGAATGGAGCGCGTATCCTCCTCCCGCGGGCGGAGGATGCCCGCTCGGTGCTGCCCGAAGCGCTGCGCGAGCTCGGGGCCGAGGTCACGGACGTCGCCGCATACAGCACCGTCGCGGACGTCGCGGAGACAGAGCGAATCCGCCGGATGCTGGATGCCGGTGAAATCGACCTTCTCACCTTCACGGCCAGCTCCACCGTGAGGAGCTACGTCAGGGCGGTGGGCGTCGAGATCGGTAGCGCGGAGGTGGCGTGCATCGGACCGATCACGAGCGCGACGGCGCGAGAGATGGGGATGGACGTCGCGGTGGAGGCGGGTGACTACACGATTCCCGGTCTGACAGCGGCGATCGTCAAGCATTACGTGGGAGATCCTGGATGAGAACCATGGGAGCGCTCACGCGCGTGCTGGTCTGCGGAGCGGCGCTGTGCGCCGGCTCCGCGGCGGCGCAGGGAGTACCTGAAACGGTGGAGGCGCCCGCGCGCCGCGGCCATGCATATACCGCCACCGCTCTGGATCCGGGGCACTGGGCGATCGATGCCCTGCGACGCGCGGACGCGCTCGGGCTACTGGACAACCACCTGCCGGCGCAGCGGTCGGTGCCGCTCGAGGTGGTGGAGCGGGCACTCCGGTCCGCTGCCATTGCGGCGGAGGAGCGGCACCCCGCGGTGGCGACGCTGGCCGCCGGATGGCATGCTCGACTGCGGGAGGAGTTCCCCGGGCTGGTGGACGCGGCGGACGACGACAGGCCGGCCGCCGTCCTTCTCGGGGCGAGTGGCGCCGTCGGGATGGATGCGCGACGCGGTGCGGCTGCGCCGGGGCTCGGCGAGTTCGAGCCGCACCGAAGCGGTGCACTGCCGCTCGCGGACCGCACCAGGATGGTCGTCCGCGGCGACGCGCATGGGGTGCTGGGCCGCCACCTGGGAGGTAGTTTCGTCCAGCGTCTCCACCTGCGCGGTGCGGAACTGCAGCGTCTGGAGGTCACCGCCGGGCTCGGCGGCTGGACCGCATCGATCGGCCGCTTGCCGATCGGGTACGCGCACGGAGTGGGTGGGTCGGTCACCCTGACCGGGGATGCCGCGCTGGACGCCATCGGTGTGCAGACCCGCACCCCCTTCCGGCTTCCGTGGGTGCTCGGCTACCTGGGTCCGATCAGCTTCGCGACCAGCTTCGCGCGGTTCACGGAGGAGCGTCATCCGGGCGACCCCTACTTCTGGTCCGCGAGCGGGCAGTTCCAGCCGCACCCCCGGGTGACGCTGGGGGTGCACCGGGCGGCCCTGTTCGGTGGAAGTCACCCCGTCGAGGCACCGGTGACCTTCGGGAAGATCGTGGACATGCTGATCGGCCGCGTGGCGGGTATCGGATTCGAGGACCAGATCGTCTCCGTCTCCGGGCGGTTCCATCTTCCCACCGAGTCGGTGCTCCCGCTCACCGCATACCTGGAGTGGGGCGCGGAGGACGCGGCGGGCGCCTGGTGGGCGGTTCCCGGTCGGGTGATCGGACTCGAGTCGGCGGCGCTGCCGTTCGCCCCCGGCGTGCGTGCGGGGGTCGAGTACACGCACTTCGAGCCGTCGTGCTGCAACAACCCGCAGTGGTACCGGCACTGGTCGTTCCACGGTTCCTGGGCGGCGGGAGACCGGACGCTCGGGCACCCGCTCGGCGGCGACGGGCGGGAAGCGCTCGCGCACGCCTCGGCGCACCTTATGGATGCGAGGCTCCGCGTGAACGGGCGCGGGTTCGTTCGCTCGCGTCGCTCGGAGAATCTCTTCTCGCCGGGTCGCACCGGACGCAGCCTCGGGGCGGGGACGGCGGTGGAATGGCGGCCGACGGCGCGCACCGAGTTCCGACTGACCGGGGAGCGGGAGGACGGCGACGGCTGGGCCGAGACCAACCTGCGCATGGAGGGGAGGGTGTTCGTCCGATGAGCGAAGCGGGTCGCTTTCCGGCGTACCGGCCCCGCCGGCTTCGTGCCGGCGCGGGCATCCGCCGGCTGGTGCGGGAAACCGAGGTCACCCCGGCCGATCTGATCCTCCCTCTCTTCGTCACCGAGGGCGAGGGTGTGCGGAAGCCCGTCGGTTCGATGCCGGGGGTGGAACAGACTTCGGTGGCCGAGCTGGTTCGGGATGCCCGGGAGGCGTTCGAGCTGGGGATCCCGGCGGTGCTGCTCTTCGGGATTCCCGGGAGCAAGGACGAGCGGGGGAGTTCGGGGTACGCCGACGACGGAGTGGTGCAGCGGGCCGTCCGCGCGCTGAAGCGTGAAGTGCCCGAGCTGGTGGTGATCACCGACGTCTGCCTGTGCGAGTACACCTCGCACGGGCACTGCGGCGTGATCCAGGGAGAGCGTGTCGCCAACGACGAGACGCTGACCCTGCTGGAGCGGATGGCGATCTCCCACGCCGAGGCCGGTGCGGACGTGGTCGCCCCTTCCGACATGATGGACGGGCGGGTGGGGAGCATCCGCGGGGCACTGGACGAGAGGGGATTCGGCGAGGTGGCGATCCTGGCCTACTCGGTGAAGTACGCCTCCGCCTTCTACGGTCCCTTTCGCGAGGCGGCGGAGAGCGCGCCGCAGTTCGGCGACCGGCGGGCGTATCAGATGGATCCCGCCAACTCCCGCGAGGCGCTGCGAGAGGCGGGGCAGGACGCGATGGAGGGCGCGGACATCCTGATGGTGAAGCCGGCGATGCCATACCTGGACGTGCTGGCGGCGGTTCGCAGAATGCATGATCTTCCACTCTGCGCCTACCAGGTATCCGGCGAGTACTCGATGATCCTGGCCGCGGGCGAGCGCGGATGGATCGACGCGGACGCAGCCATGCGGGAGGCCCTCACCGCCATCAAGCGGGCCGGCGCGGATATGATCATCACCTACTACGCGCGGCAGCTGGCGAGAGGTCGGACTCGATGAAGGTGCTGGTGACCGGGGCGAGCGGGATGCTCGCGCGAGCGCTCCTCCCGGTGCTTCGCGAGGCGGGCCACGAGGTGGTCGGGCTGGGCCGGACCGAGCTGGACATCACAGACCCTGCGAGGGTGGATCGGGTGATCACGCGAGAGCGGCCTGACGCGGTGGTGCAGTGCGCCGCGTATACCGCCGTGGACGCCGCTGAGACCGACTACCCGCGTGCTTTCGAGGTGAACGCCACGGCCACCGGTTACGTCGCCGCGGCGTGTCACAGGATCGGGGCGTCGTTCGTATACCCGAGCACCGACTACGTCTTCGATGGTCGGGGAACGCGGCCGTACCGGATCGACGACCCGACGGACCCGGTGAACGCCTACGGTCGCAGCAAGCTGGCGGGCGAACGCGCCGCCACCCAGGCAGAGCGTCACCTGGTGGTGCGCACAAGCTGGCTGTACGGGGAAGGCGGCCGGAACTTCGTGGAGACCATGCTGAGACTCGGCCGCGAGCGCGACCGCGTGGACGTGGTGGATGACCAGGTCGGCCGACCTACCTGGACGCGGACAATCGCAACCGCCATCGCCCGGCTTCTCGAAGCCGACGCGGTAGGGATCGTGCATGTGACCGACGGCGGTGAGCCGACCAGCTGGTATGGTTTCGCGAGGGAGATACTGGCCTCGGTGCAGAGCGCCGACCGGGTGCACCCCACGTCCTCTGCGGCCTTCGTTCGACCGGCGCCGCGCCCCGCGTATTCGGTGCTGGATCTGTCCTGCACGGAGACGTTGCTCGGTGCGGAGCTGCCGCGGTGGGAGGTGTCACTCGCACGGTTTCTCGAGGAGCGGCGGGGGCAGGGGTCGTAAGTGCCGTAGGGATGAGGATGTAGGCGACCGGCAGCTGACTGGTCTGAGATGTGCAGGAATGCGCGCGTGAAATCGCACGTTGGGTCAGCGGGTCAGGCCGGTTTCTTTTTGATTCGGAAGGACGCAGCCGATAAATGGGACAGACGTTTCGGAAAATGTACGCGCCTTCGCCGGCTGCGCCGAGGAGCGGGCGGCCCGCGCTGGCGCTGAACCGTGAGGGTCCGGTTCCGTACGACGTACGGCTGAAGCGTGAGATCACCCACCGGAGCCTGGTCATCGCCATGCTCCGGCGCGTGATGAGACTGGCCACCCTTCACCTGGTGGACGCGGCGATCATCGCCGTCATCGCACTGGCGCTCGCCACCTTCTGGTCGCCGTTCGCGGCACTCCGGGAGTTCATCCCCGCCGTGATCGCCATTCACCTGCTCAGCCTGAATGCGCTCTCCGCGTATCAGGCCGGAGATGGGCGACGCGACGAGAGGCGCCTGATCATGGGGGTCGGCCTGGCCCTGATGACGCTGTCGGCCCTCGCTCTCTTTCCGCCGCGTCTGCCGCTGCAGCCGCTGCTTCTGTTCGGGTTCGGGGTTCTCACCTTTTCCGGACTGCTGGCCGGGCGGTTCCTGGTGGACCAGGTGGTGCGGATCGCCTACAAGCACGGCATCGGACTGCGGCGGGCGCTGTTGATCGGGAACCTGGACGAGGTGGGCCATGCGATCCGGCAGCTTCGCGACGACCGCAACATCGATCACTACATCGTGGGGCACGTGACCCCCGCCGGTGACCCGGACCCCACCTCGCTGGGGAGCGTGGCGGAGATCGCGCGGGTGATGGAAGAGCAGAACGTGCAGGAGGTGATCGTCTCCGCCGTTCTGCCGCAGGAGACGCTGGGTCGGGTGGCGGAGTGCTGCTTCGAGGGCGGTGCGGCGCTGTTCGTGATTCCACCGCTGGCGCGCGCTCCGGACTACCGGGTGGAGCCGCTGCGGGTGGGTGCGTGCGCGCTGCTGCGGGTCCATCCGGGTCGGCTGGAGCTTCCGGCGCTGCTGGTGAAGCGTGGATTCGATCTGGTGCTGGCGAGCATCGCGCTGCTGATCGCCGCTCCGCTGATGCTGCTGATCGCGGCGGCGATCAAGCTGGACTCGCCGGGCCCTGTCTTCTTCCGCGCGAAGCGGGTGGGACTCGGCGGTCAACTGTTCGACATGTGGAAGTTCCGGAGCATGTGCCAGGACGCGGCAGAGCGGGAGGCAGCCCTGGCGCACCTGAACATCTACGAGGGAGGCACCTTCAAGATCCGCAATGATCCGCGGATCACGCGCATGGGTCGCATTCTGCGGCGCACGAGCCTGGACGAGCTCCCACAGCTGTTCAACGTGCTGACGGGTGAGATGTCGCTGGTGGGGCCGCGGCCCGCGCTGGTATCGGATCTGAAGCGGTACGAGCCGCACCATTTCGAGCGTCTGGCGGTGATCCCCGGCATCACGGGGGCGTGGCAGGTGGGCGGCCGAAACCTGGTCACCGACTTCGAGACGGTCTTCGATATGGACCGCTCGTACATCCGGTCGTGGTCGCTGCTCCTCGACATCAAGATCATGATGCGGACGGTGAAGGTGGTGGCGACGGGTGAGGGAGCGTACTGAATGAGGGTTGCGATCGTCACGGACTGGATGAGCAACGTCGGGGGTGGAGGGCGGGTGCTCGCACACCTCCACGAGATGTACCCGGACGCGCCGATCTACACGACGATCAGCGATCCGTCCCGCCTGCCGCCCGAGATGCGGGAATGGGATATCCGGACGTCCTTTCTGCAGAAGGTTCCGTTCGCGAAGCGCCGCTACCAGGCATTTCTCCCGTTGATGCCGCTGGCCTTCGAGCAGTTCGACCTGCGGGAGTACGATCTGGTGATCTCGACGAGCAGCGCCTGCGCGAAGGGGGTGATTCCCGGTCCGGACACGGTGCACGTCTGTTACTGCTACACTCCGTGCCGGTACATCTGGGACCTGTATCACGACTACACCCGCGATCTGCCGTTCCGCTGGGCCGTTGCTCCGGTGGCGCACTGGCTCCGCATCTGGGACCGGCTGTCGTCGGATCGCGTCGATCACTTCGTGGCAATCTCGCACGAGGTCGCACGCCGGGTGCGCCGTCATTATCGGCGCGACGCCGAGGTCGTCTACCCGCCGGTGGACGTGGAGCGGTTCACGCCGACGGGAAAACCACCCGAAGATTTCTACCTGGTGGTCGCACGGCTGGTGGGGTACAAACGGGTCGATCTCGCGGTGGAGGCGGCCAACCGGCTGGGCCGAAAGCTGCTGGTGGTAGGGGAAGGACCCGCCCGGCGGAAGCTGGAGGCGATGGCGGGACCCACAGTGACCTTCCTCGGTCACCAGACCGACGAAAAGGTCGCGGAGTTGCTCGCGCGCTGTCGCGGCTTTCTCTTTCCCGGGCTGGAAGATTTTGGAATCGCGCCAGTGGAGGCGCAGGCGGCGGGGCGGCCCGTTGTCGCGTTCGGCCGCGGCGGCGCCGCGGAAACCGTGGTGCATGGGGCAACTGGCGTTCTCTTCGAGGAGCAGACGGTGGAAGGCCTCATGCAGGCCATCCTCCAGCTCGAGCAGATGCGCCTCAGTTCCACGACCTGTCGGAGAAATGCCGAGCGGTTCGATTCGGCGGAGTTTCGCGGTCGAATCTCACGATCGATCGAGGAGCAGCTCGCCACGAGCGGCGGGCGGACGGATATGCCGCGGCGGATCCAGGAAGTTTGACGCAGACCCCCGGTCGGGGCGCGAGGGTCCGCTCCGGCAGGCGGGAGTAGCGCGCCTGCCGTTTCCGGACCGCCAACATCGATGAGTCCGAAGAACACCACTTCATTTCAGCGGCTCCGGCAGAGCGTTCTGTTCCGGAACACGTTCTCGCTGTACGGCGCGCACGTGGCCGGGCTGTTGCTCCCCTTGATCGCGGTTCCGTTTCTCGCGCGAGTGCTCCGCCCTGACGGGTGGGGCATCGTACTGTTCGCGCAGTCGTTCGCGGCCTGGCTGGCACTCGTGCTGGAGTATGGCTTCTATCTCTCGGCGAGCCGCGAGATCGCGCGCGAACGTGCCGATCTCAGGGTAGTATCGCGGATCGTCCGTGACGTTCAGAGCGCGAAGCTGATGCTGCTTCTCGCCGTCACACTGATCACGCTGATCGCATACCTGACCGTTCCCCTGGTTCGGGCGCATCCGCAGCATCTGTTCTGGGCCTGGTTGCTCGCGGCGGCTCAGGGTTATTCGCCGTACTGGTATTACCAGGGGGTGGAGCGGCTCGGGCTGATCGCGCTGACCGAGGCAACTTCCAAGGCCGTCGCGACGCTGCTCCTCTTTCTCCTGATCTCCTCGCCGACGGACGGGCCTCTGGTGCTGGCGCTGTATGCCATTCCGGCGCTCTTCTGGTCGCTGTTCGCCAACGCGGGGATCTACAGAAGCGCAGGCTTCGAGAGACTCGACCTGCGGGCGGGGCTGCGGATGCTCGCCACCACGGGGAACTTCTTCGTCTTTCGAGCCGCTCACGGGTCCTACGTGGCGGCCAATTCGTTCATCCTCGGCGCTCTCAGCGTGCCCCAGGCGGTCGCATTCTTCGGTGGAGCCGAGCGGATCATCCGGGGCGCCATCAACCTCATTCACCCGGCGACCCAGGCCATCTACCCCCGGATCAGCAATCTGGTGGGTCGTGACCAGGATCGTGCAGCCCGGCTGATGGTGCTCACCCTCATCATCCTGGGAGCGGGCGGGGTCATGATGGGGCTCGCAGCCGGAGTCGCCGCGCCGTTTCTGGTAAGTGTGCTGCTGGGTCCGGGGTACCAAGCAGCGGTGCCGGTGCTTCGGGTTCTGAGTCTGCTACCACCGCTGGTCGCGGTGGGCACGGTTCTCGGACTTCAGTGGGCCCTCCCTTCCGGACACGAACGGCCGTACTTCCGACTGGTGGTAGCCGGAGCCGTTCTGAACGTGGTGCTGGCCGTCGGACTGGCACCGCGTTTCGGTGCGATGGGGATGGCGAGCGCGGTGGTAGGCGCCGAGCTCTTCGTAACTACGGGGCTGGTGATTCTCGCGGCGGTGAAGGGGCGCGACGTCTGGGGCTGGATGGCCGTCACGCAGTTTCGTGGGAGCGGAGCGCCCGCGCCGCATCCCGGATCGGGGATGGGAGAGGCGAGCGACCGTTCGACCGCCGTGGCGATGGGGGCGGCGACGAGCCGGCGGACCAGGGCGTGAGTGCATCCACCGGACATGGCCGGGTGGCAGTTGTGTTGCTCAACTACCTGGCCGCCGCCGTTCCGGACACACTCAGCTGCATCGAGTCGCTGCTGGCACCGGGCGCCGTGACACCGAGCATCATTCTGGTGGACAACGGAGCTCCGAAGGAGGCGACCGATCGGATACTGGAGCATTACCCGCAGGTTCACGTGATCCGAACGGGGGAGAACTTCGGCTTTACCGGTGGAAACAACCGTGGAATCGAGTGGGCGCTGACCCGGGGTTTCGAGTACATCTGGATTCTCAACAACGACACGGTGGTGGAGCCGAACTGTTTGGAGCGCCTGCTGGAGCCGTTCCGCGGGGATGATCGTGTCGGCGCGGTGGGTGGGCTCATCCTGTATCACGCCGACCCGGACCGGGTCTGGTTTGGAGGTGGGCAGCTGGACCTGGTGAGGGCGGTGGGAACGCACGAGTGGGAGGGCGCCCCGCAAGCCGCGGTGGAGAGGGGAGCGCCGCGCGAAACCGGCTTTCTTACCGGCTGCTGCATCCTGGCCTCCTCGGAGGCGATCCGCGCGGTGGGCGGGTTCGAGGAGGACTTCTTTGCCTATGTCGAGGATGTGGATTTCTGTCTGCGGCTGCGTCGAGCCGGGTTTCGCGTGATGTTTCAGCCAGCGGCCCGACTGTATCACAAGGTCGAGCGCGAGGGCGCGCACCCGCCGCCGCACAAGATCGTTCTCCGGGATCGCAACCGGCGGCGTCTGGCGCGGCGGCGGTATTCCCGACTGGCGCGGTTGCGCTTCGCGCTCTTCTTCTATCCCAGCCGCGCCGCGCTCGCGGCGCGGTTCCTGGTGCAGGGAGACGTCGAAAGGGCAGGCGCGATTCTGCGCGGAGCATGGGAGAGATGAAAGGGGGGAGCACAGTGAGGGATCGGCTCCTGATCGTCTGGATCGCGACGCTCGGGATCACCCGGATCGATCTGCTCGGTGGAGCGGGTGGTTTCCTGCTGACCCCATTTCTCGCGCTCGTGCCGCTGCTCGCGCTTCTCGAGGCGAGGCAGGCCGTGGTGAGGGGGGGGCGCCTGCGTCTGCCGACGCGGGGGCAGGGCTTTTACGTCCTGGTATCCCTGCTCCTCAGCGTGGTGCTGCTGTCCACCTTCCTCAGCCACGACCTGGAGACATCTCTACGACGAACCTTCCTGCTCTACCTGCAGGTGGTCGGTGTGCTGGTGGGCGGGCTCGCACTCGTAAATCATCCGCGTGCCGCCCGGCTCCTGGGTCGGGGCGCGATGGCCGGTCTCGGAGTGGCTCTCGCCTTCAACGTGCTGCAGGTGCTGCACTGGTTCGGTTTTCGACCGGTGGGAGGCATGGCAGAGCGGGTGATCACACTGGAGCCAGGAAACTATGGCGGGTTGATACCGCGACTGACGGGCTCCTCGCACGATCCGAATCTCGGAGGTCTGCTGATCCTGTGTTATATCTTCCTCGTGCTGATGCTGCACAGGGAGAGCCGGTGGCGCACCCTTCTGATCGGGGCGGGTGTCGTGTCGATCCTGCTCACGTTCAGCCGCTCCGCGATTCTGGCGGCGATGGCGTTGATGGCCGTGGCGGTGCTGCTGCGACCGCGTCGGAGGATCGCGCCGGTGCACGTGCTCACCGGGGCGGCGGGAGTGGGCACAGCGATGCTCGTGTTGCTCTTCGTGCCGGCGGCGCTGAACATCGTTGAAGGTGCCTGGGAGCTGCTGGGCGGTCGGCTCTCGCTGGAGGAGGGCTCGACCTCGGAGCACGCGGCCGTGCTGGCCCGTGGGTGGGAAGTGGCGACCTACGATGCCAAGCAGTTTCTGGTCGGAATCGGCTACGGCAATGCCTACACGACGCTGCACGACATCTTCCCGGGGAACCGCTACGGAAACTACCACTCGCTCTTCCTCACGCTCTTCGCGGAGGCGGGGATCATCGCGGCAGTGCTGGGGATCGTACTCTTTGGCTGGGCGTTCGCGGCCGGTGGGCCTTATCGGCCGATCATCGCGGCGCTGATCGTGTACAACCTCTTCCAGCAGTCACAGACGGATCCGATGACCTGGCTTCTGCTCACTCTCGCGTGGACGGGCGCCGGATGGCCGGAGAACGCCCGTGACCCTGCGATGACGATGTCCGAATCCGTGGTAGGCGACGTCCCCAATCCTGAGCTCATCCAGCAATGAAGCGATCGGCGTGCGATCTCCGTTTCATCTTTTTCACCGTGGCCGGACTCCTGTCGATTATGCTTGGAGGGGCATGCGCGGAGGCGGTGATCACGCCCTTCCAGTACGGGAGTGTGGAGGTGACGGCGCTATCGAATGGTGAACCCGTCCCGGGCATCCAGCTGACCCTCTACACGGGAACCCGCCACCTGGGGTACGGATCGACCAATGATGAGGGCCGGTTCGTATTCGAATCCGTGCCGGCCGGAATCATGGGTGTCGCGGCGGTTCTGCAGGCGGACCACCATGTCGGGCTGGCACCGGAGTTCCGCGCCGAGACCTTCGAGATGCGGGAAGGCGGGAGGGAGACCGTACAACTGGCATATGATACCTGTCAGGGCACGATCCGCGTGTCCGTGGTGGATGACCAGCAGGTCCCCCTGCCGGGCGTGGAGGTGGTTCTCTACACGAGCGCCGGTGTGCTGGAGCGAGCCCCCACCGACAGCGGCGGGACACGAGTGTTCACCAGACTCAGGTGCGACACCGCGCACGGAGTGTACGTGACTCCGCCCGCGGGCTACTCACTGGTGCCCGGCCCCGGAAGCAGCTACTTCGATGGCCTCGTTCTTCAGAGCGGGCAGGAGATCCCGGTGCAGTTCAGGCTGCAGCGACGGGCCGAGTGACGAAGTGGGAGGTTTCCGTCGACGCGCGTATGGCGTCGTCGTCGGGGATCGGGCGCTACGTCAGGGAGCTCACCACCCGGCTGGTATCGGTGCCCGAAATCTCCTGGAACCTGATGGGTGGCCGGCAGGCACTCCCCGCAACCGCCGCGATCGGCAGTGGAACGGGAACGCGGCTGATTCCGCTCCGGGCGCCCATCTACACGCTGCGGGAGCAGTGGGAACTGAAGAACGCGATCCCCCCTGACTCCGACCTGGTCTGGTCTCCCCATTACAACATTCCGCTTTTCTGGCGCGGTCGACTGCTGGTGACCGTGCACGACGTGTTGCACCTGGCAGAGCCGAGGTTCGTGCCCGGCGTTCACCGGCGGGCGTACGCCCGGTTGATGTTCGCCGCCGTGGCGCGCAGGGCGACCCACGTGATCTGTGTATCGAAGCATACGGCGGACGAGCTGATGCGCCACACCGGACTTGCTGCCTCACGAATCACGGTGGTTCACAACGGCGTCACGCCGCTCGGGAGTGGCGATGCCTCGTTGCCCGTCACGGAGCGACCGTACATCCTCGCGGTCGGCAATGTGAAGCCGCACAAGAACCTGGGTGTGCTGCTCGACGCGTTCGCCGTTCTCCGGGACGAGATCCCGCACGACCTGATCATCGTCGGGCGGATGGAGGGGTTCCGGACGGGAGACGCGGAGGTGATTCGCCGGGCCGAGGCAATGGAGCCACGCGTGAAACTGGTGGGAGAGATCTCCGACGAAGCGCTCGGCACCTACCTGAGCAACGCCGGGGCACTCGTATTCCCCTCGCTATACGAAGGATTCGGTCTGCCGCCGCTGGAGGCCATGGCCGCGGGCTGTCCCGTGGTCTGTTCTGACGCTGCCTCGCTTCCGGAGGTCTGTGGCGATGCAGCGCTCCTGTTCGATGCAGAGCGACCGGAGGAGCTGGTGGTGCGCCTTCGAGCGCTGCTGGGCGACCCCCGGATGGCCGACGACCTCCGCACGCGAGGACGGCAACGCGCGGTGGAGTTTTCGTGGGAAAGATGCGCTGCGGAAACGAGGCAGGTCCTGGAGCGGGTGCTCGAGGGCTGACCGGGAAGGTCGACGTCGCTGCGGTCAGCCCTGAACGTGCTCGGGGTACAGTTCGGTGGCCAGTTCCTCCGGCAGAATGAGCCCGACGCCCTCGATGTTCTGGAAGTGGCGTCCCTTCGCGGAGATCCAGCCGGTGCCCTGCCGGCTGAGCGAGTCGTCCGGGTCACCCGGGGCAGCCAGAGCGTCCTCGATCGATTCGATGGTGAACGCGGGTTCGCCCGCCTTGCGATACAACCCCGAGATACGCCCGCCGAGCAGCCAGAGCAGCGGAAAGGTTGCGGGGTTCCGCCTGCTGAACGCATTGCTGTTGAGGCGGTCGAGCTCCAGGCGGGCCGAACCCGAATGGAAGATCGCCAACGCCTCGCGCCACTCCTGCAGCGTCACATCGTGGTTTTCCAGAACCCCGTGCTCCTCCTCATTCAGCACTTCCTGAACGAAGATATGGTGCAGGAGCCGCCGGAGCCGCCCCTTCTGCGCTTCCGCCAGGTCGTGCTTCCGGCGAATTACCGGGAGATGGAGGCGCTGCCGGAACGGTTCTTCCCCGAAGAAGAAGTGTCCGCCGGGCGCGAGAACCCGGTGGATCTCCGCGATCACGGGACCGACCGCGGGGAAATGGTGCAGCGTCTGAAAACAGAAGACGAACGGGATGGACCCGGTGCGAAACGGGAGGCGGTAGGCGTCCGCGCAGATGCGGAGCGGCAGCCGCTCCTGTCCGAAACGCTCCGCGTAGTGCGAACAGCTGCGGAGGAGGTCGAGCGAGAGGTCCAGGGCCGCACCGTGTGCCGAGAGCTCGTTCTCGAGAACCAGTGACCGCTGACCCCGTTCGGCCCCGATCTCCAGATACGGCGCGATCTGCACGCCAGTTGCGCGCAGGTCGCGGAGGGTGCGGTGCGTGTCCACCATCCTGTCGCGAAGAACCCGCTCCATCCCCGCCGCGTCGAATTCGTCGTCGAAGATCCTCTCTCCCTCCACCTGCTGCTGGAAGAGCTTTCGACGGAACTCGATCTCCCCCCGCTTGTTCCTGAAGTCCTGCAGTGTCATCGGAATCCTGGTGCGGAGGCGCGAAGCGATCTCGCCGTCCGTGAAGAATGCATTGGTTTGCAGCGGCCGCTGTAGCACGACGCGGGCCGGGGAATGGCCAGTTCCGCGAACGCGTGCGGACGGCCGTTCGCCCCGGTTCCGGAGGTCAGCGAGACCAGGAGCCGCTGCTCGCGGCGAGAACGAGGCCGGCCAGGTGCCCTCCCGAGGCAGTGACCTGCTCCGCCGCAGCGGAAATCGCTGGTGCCGTGGTCACGCCGGAGCGAGCGGCGAGCACGGTTGCACTCGCGGAGCCGGTGAAGGCGAGCGCGTCCGGTCCGATCTCCAGAGAGGGCGTGTGAACCACCACGACCTCGTACCTCTCGAGCAGCGAGCCGATCAGCCCATCGAGTGTCGGGGCGGTCAGGATCGCGGAGGGGTGCTGCTCCCTCGCCAGCCCGCCGGAATAGACGTCGACGGGCCGTGAACCTGGGCCCACGCCGAAGGATCGGGCCGTCCCCGCGAGCGAGTGCGGATCGGCCACAGCGGAGACCCATCCCCGTTCCCCGGCAGGTCCGAACAGTCGGGCGGCACCCTCGGCGCGGAGATCGCCTTCCAGGAGGCAGACCGTGCGGTTCTGCTGCGCGATCGCGATTGCAAGGTTTGCGGCCACTTCGTCCACACCGTCACGGGCAGTGGCCCCGGTCACCACGACCACCCGGGCCGGCTCAGGCGCGCCCAGCAGACGCGTGCCCACCTCGTGGAAGCGCTCCGACACCGGGTGCCACGGGTCCGCAGCGGTGATCAGAGGCGGGGACGAAGTCGCCGACGCCGGCGGTGCGGAAGTGGCGGCTGACGCTCCTCGCCGCCCGTCCGGCGCGGGGAGTTCGATGATCCAGGGGATCGCACCCAGTGCCCGGCGCGCATCGCGGGGGGAATGCACCGTCACATCGAGCATCTCGCGGGCCACCACCGTGGTGGCTCCGACCATGAGGCCAAGCACGGTGGCGAGTACGAGACTCACCCCGCGCCGTGGGAACACGGGTCGCTCCGGAATGGCCGCCTGGTCCAGCACGCGTACCTCGGCATCGTCGATCGCCTCCTGCACCTCGGTTTCGCGCAGGCGTGCCTGGAGGAGGAGGTAGACCTCGGAAAGGAGTTTCTGCTCCCTCACCAGCCCGGCGAGTTCCACTTCCAGCGCCGGGATCGCCTCGAGGTCCGCGCCGAAGCGACCGAGCGCCGAGGAGGATGACTGGATCTGAAGATCCAGCCCCTCGAGGTAGCTGGTGCCGAGGCGGTAGATCTGCTCGTCAAGCTCGCGAATGCGTGACTGGATCGCCTGCACGTCGAGGTTCTGCTCGGTCCTTCGGGCGAGCAGCTCCGCGCGCTGCGTTTCCAGCTCCGTCAGCGCCTGCAGGACGTCCTGGACCGCGGCGTTGGAGATGAAGGACGGAAAGGTGGCGAGCTGGCGATAAGGGGCCGGCGCGTTCGCCCCTGCCGCACGCGCACCAACCTGAGAGATCAGGCGGGCGAGTGCCTGACGCTCCACTTCCATCGCATCGTGGCGTGCCTGGACCGCGGCGATGCGCCGCACCTGCTGGTTCGCCTGCTCTTCGGGTGCGATGATGCGTGCCTGCTCCTGGAACGCCTGCAGTCGCCCTTCCGCTTCGCCGAGTTCGGCGGCGTAGCTGGCCACCTGCTCGCGAAGGATCTCCACCTTGCGACGTGAATCGTGTTTTTCGGTGCTTACGGAGTAGGCGAGGTACTGGTCCACGATTCCGTTCACCACCCCTGCAGCGATGTGCGGATCCGAATGCCGATAGCTGACCTCGATCAGCCGGGAACGGCCTTCCTGCCGCGCGACCTGGAGTTCCTTGCGCAGGCGGGTGGAGGTTCGCTGGAAGGGGCGCACCTGAAAGCGGATTTCGCGGGGCGGCGAGTCGGCGAGCTCCGGCTGCAGCGCGAGAACCATGTTGCCGACCTCGAAGGTCTCGCCGATGCGCGCCCGATCGGGCGTGTTCACGGGAGCGCGCGTGTTCCGCGCGTCCACCGAGTAGCTGCCATCCGACTGCCGGCGAAGCACGTAGGTCCCCCGGATCGCGTCCTCGCCGGCCCGGACCATGCGCAGGACGTCGGAACGCCGCGCCCGGAAAGGCCGCTTCAGTTCCACGTGCAGGGCCGCGGAATCGGCGACGGATTCGACGATCCGGCGGGTACGCAGCACCCCCATCTCCGTTTCCACGTCTCCGTCGCCGAGCCCCGGAAGCGCGAGCCCGGCGAGGGGCACCATGCTCTCGATCATGCCGGCTGCACCGCCTGCGGGGCTCTGACTCCGGACGCGCAGCACCGACTCGCCTTCGTACCGCGGAGGGAGAAGGAGGATCACCGTCATCACCAGGGCTATCACGCCAGCGGTGGTGGCAGCGAGAAGCCGCCAGCGCCGCCGCATGGCGTCGCCGATGTCACGGAAGTCCAGCTCGGAGGGACGTGTGGCTTGCCCGTTGTCGGGTGGTTGCGTGCTCATGCGGTCAGAACCACCTGCTCCCCGCGCCGAGGTTGATCCGGATGGTGTGGTTGGCGATGTCCACCCCCCTGTAGCCAATGTCCGACGTCGGCTGCGCCTGGAAGAGGTAGTTCAGCCGCGCCGTGCTCGTGTACTCCACTCCGACGGCCAGCGTTCCCAGGTCGAGGTGGCCCCGGATGCCGCCGAAGAGCGAGACATCCGCCTTCCGGAACTCCGGCGGGTACTCCGCGTATGCGAGTCCCTCCCAGCGAATACGGCCGCCGAAGAGGCCGGCACCGGCGCGCTCTCCCTCCAGGTGCATCGCGGCCCACTGGCTGGACCCGCTCGGTCCGATGGCGGCGCCGATCACCCGTCCGTGATGGGTGTACCCCTCCGGAACGCGCCGGCTCGAATACCAGTCCCGGATCTCGCGCACCCTGAATGTGCGGCTCGGTTCCAGATTGCTGAACTCCCCCTGCAGACGCACCACCCGCCCGGCCGCCACCGCTCGCGCCACCTGCACGCCCAGGGTATACCCCTGCGAATGGTGGGGGGCGGTGAGAAGGTCACGGAGCGAGGCGGGCTGTTCGTAGCGTCCCCATTCGCCGTACGCCTCCATCCCCGCCGCCGGGAAGACCCAGCGGCCGAAGATGGAAAACAGCTGCTCGGGTCCCTCGGGGAGCATGGAATCCCCCGGGACCGCGCCGGGCCTGCCGACGTTCCGGAAGACGTCGAGCGCGGCGCCGACCGGCACCCGTGCCTCGTTTCGACGATATACGGCCCGGGTAAACCCGAGGGAGAGACCGGGGTCGAAGTCCGGGGTGAACACCATCGCCACGGCGCCCAGCGAGCGGCGTGTGGTCGACCCATCGGGCTCGAAGAATCCGGACCCCGAGAGCACCCCCGCGATCCATCTCCCCTCGAGCTGGCCCAAGCCCACGTCCAGCGGGCGTGCCGTCCGCACGAACAGGTGCGGGATGCCCGGCGCATTGTTGCTCATGACGAGCGCATTCCGCACCCCCGGGCCCCACCACTGATTCTCCGTGGCCCAGCCCACGGCCAGAGGCCCCGCTTTCACGGTGATGCTCGACTGACCCGGTGACACCCGGGTGCGTGACCGCTCGCCAGGACGGAGTGGGAGGTCCATGGACGAGGGCGGGTAGTGGAACGGGGAGGCGAAGGGACTGCGCAGCCGTTCCTGCCCGATAGCCTCCGGGAAGTGAAAGATCTGAAAACCACGATTCTCCTCGTGGATCACTTCCGGGAAGAGCACCACCGTCACCGGCCGGACCGAGGCAACGAAACCCATCCCTGCACGCATGCCGATACCTCGTCCGGCCCAGAGGTTGCCCTCGTTGAGCGAGTTCGGAATCTCCGAGTTGTGGATCAGCTCCAGAGTCGGGGCAAGACCGGACCATCCCGGCTGCGCGAAATCCGCCAGCCCGCTCGACGGGGAACGCAGCAGGAACGAGTGCGTACCGGCAAGTCCGAGCAACTGTTCGGTCCGCAGCCGCGACTCGGAACGATCGCCGATCCGCGGCAGGGCAACGAGGGCGGGTACCGGCGCAGGCGGCTGGAGCACGTCCGGCACCGTGTCGGTCGGAACGCCTCCGGCCACCGACAGGGCGACGAGCGCGGTGAGGATCATGAATGATTCAACTGTTTACAAGGCGCCGCGCTGGACGGCACAGGCCGCCAATGATAACATGCGTCGCCAGCGGACGTCCACCATTCCACACGAAGTTCATGGTGCCGAAGTCTACGTCATTCGCAAAGTCGCTCCTCACCAGCATCGCCCTGCTGGCGGTCGTGCCGGGGCTTGGCGCACCCACGTCGGGGTGGGCGCAGGAGGCCGGTCCGCGGTCGGTGGTGAACGAGGTGTTCGCCGAGTCCGAGCTGGAGAGTTACCTGCGCGCACTGCAGAACGTCGGGCGCGTCGCGGCATACCCGTGGTCCATCCGCGGTTTTTCGGCGGCGGAAGTGGAGCGGATGTCGGCCGATCCGGGGTGGGTCTGGGGTGACCGCTACGCGTTTCAGGGGTCCGGACCGGCGCTGCACGCCGGGTGGATCCGCCCGCGTGCGCGGGTGATCGTAAACTCCGGCTTTCCGGAGGTTGGGCACGACGGTCCGGAGTGGGCGGGGCGCGGCCTCACCACGAGTGTGCAGGCCGGAGGCTATCTCCGCTGGGGACCGCTCTCCGTGACCGTCGCGCCGATCGCTTTCCGCGCGGAGAACGCGGAGTTCGAACTGGCGCCGAACAGGGCGGGAGAGGGTGGAGAATTCCGGGACGCACTGACGCCGCACTTCGTGGATCGTCCGCAGCGGTTCGGGACAGGCGCGTACCAGCGCATCGATCCCGGCCACTCCAGTGTGCGGCTCGAGGCGCTCGGGGTCACGACCGGGCTCTCGACCGCGGCAGTGCAGTGGGGCCCCGCCTCGTCGCACCCGCTGGTGCTCGGTTCGGGTGCGGGTGGCTTTCCGCATGTATTTCTCGGTACTGCGCGACCGGTGAACGTGGGGATCGGACGGGTGCACGGACGCCTGTACAGCGGTCGGCTCGACGCGTCACCGTACGTGCCGCCGCTCCCCGAGGAGATGGACCCGCGCCGGATGATGACGGGCCTGGTGGGAGTGTTCACCCCGGCCTACCTGTCCGGCCTGGAGGTGGGCTTCACCCGCTTCTTCCATCGGGAGTGGCCCGCGGACGGTTTCTGGATGGACGATCTGCTGCAGCCCTTCGAGAGCCTGCTCAAGGAGCGAATCCCCACCGCGGACCAGCGCGCGGCCGACAACCAGCTGGCCTCCGTCTTCGCCCGCTGGAACTTTCCTCGAGCCGGATTCGAGATCTTCGGGGAGTTCATGCGGGAAGACCATGCGCAGAACCTGCGGATCATCGCCGAGGAGCCGGATGATCTGAGTGGGCTTCTCCTGGGTGCTCGGCGAGTCTGGGAGCGACCGGACCAGTCGATGGTGGTGCTGCGCGCGGAGGTGATGAACAGCGGGAGCTCGCACCGGGAGCGCCAGGGAGCACGCGGCGACGGGATGAGATTCTACCATCTTTACCAGCACCATCAGCTGCGCCAGGGACATACGCTTCGGGGACAGCTGCTCGCCAGCCACGCCGCCTATGGTGGCGCCGGCGCCCTGGTCGGGCTGGACCGACTGGATCCGGCGGGCAGGTGGTCGGCCGAGTGGGAGCGAGTTCACAGAAGTGATCGGACAACCGCGGCTCCCCGGGAGGGGCTCGCCGATCTCGACGTGCTGCACTCGCTCCGCCTGACGGCCCACCGCTTCGTCGGACCGGCCGACATCGGCGCCGCGCTCGGGGCGACGTACAACCTGAACCGGAACCACGCCGCGGATGCCGTCAACTTCCACCTGCGGGTGGGCGTTTCGCTGACCCATTGAGCCGAACTGCCTCGCAGGTCCTGCGATCGCCGCATGCTTGAACCGCAGAGGCGGAACGGCTAATGTTCACCACTGTGCGCACCGGCAGGGGCCGCGGCGGGAAGGCGCTGTCCGGTGCTCGGCGGCGGCGGTGCAGACCTGGAGATGGTTTGCATCGACGCCGCTCTTCGCAGGCGGATGTCGAACTTTGAATCAGGTACTCGCAACCACGAATCATCAGCGATGAAGACGATAGTCGTCACGGGTGGTGCGGGGTTCATCGGTTCCGCTGTATGTCGCAGGATCATTCGGGAGACGCCGCACCGGGTGGTCAACCTCGACCTCCTCACCTATGCTGGCAACCTCGAGTCGCTGACCGAGATCGTCAACGATCGGCGCTATTCGTTCGTGCGTGCGGATATCCGGGACGCTTCGGCGGTTCGTGACGTTCTTGAGCGGGAACGGCCGGCGGCGATCATGCACCTTGCCGCCGAGTCGCATGTGGATCGCTCCATCGACGGACCTCGAGACTTTGTCGAGACGAACATCGTCGGCACCTTCACACTTCTCGAGGAGGCACGCCGGTACTGGATGTCGCTGGCGGAGGAGGAACGGGGCGATTTCCGATTCCTCCACGTCTCGACCGACGAGGTGTTCGGCTCGCTCGGAGACAAAGGGTTGTTCTCGGAGAGCACGCCGTACCAGCCGAACTCGCCCTACTCTGCATCCAAGGCGAGCAGCGATCACCTGGTGAGGGCGTGGCACCATACCTTCGGCCTGCCGGTGCTCACGACCAACTGCTCCAACAACTACGGTCCGTACCAGTTCCCGGAAAAGCTGATTCCGCTGGTGACGCTGAACGCTTTGGAGGGCCGGGAGCTCCCGGTGTACGGCAGGGGCGATAACGTCCGTGACTGGCTTCACGTGGAGGATCATGCCGAGGCGCTGCTCACGGTGCTAGGTGAGGGCGAGGTCGGGGAGTCCTACTGCGTGGGTGGGAAGAACGAGATGAAGAACATCGACGTGGTGCGGATGCTCTGCCGCATCGTGGACGAGCTGTCGCCGAGCGAGGAGATCGGACCGCGCGAGTCGCTGATCTGCTTCGTGCACGACAGACCGGGTCACGATCAGCGGTACGCCATCGACACCTCGAAGATCGAGGCGGAGCTCGGGTGGGCTCCGCGGGAAACGTTCGAGAGTGGCCTCCGCGCCACGGTGGAGTGGTACCTGACGAACCGCCGGTGGTGGAAGCGCGTCCGGTCCGGCGAGTATCGTGGCGAGCGGCTCGGTCTCTCTGCACAGGTGGGCGCATGAAGGGGATTATCCTGGCCGGCGGAAGCGGCACGCGATTGTACCCGATCACGCAGACGGTGAGCAAGCAGCTTCTCCCGGTCTACGACAAGCCGATGATCTACTACCCGCTGAGCACGCTGATGCTGGCGGGGATCCGAAAGATCCTGGTGATCTCCACGCCGCACGACCTGCCGCGCTTCCGTGATCTGCTGGGAGACGGGAGGCGGTGGGGAATTCAGCTGGAGTATGCGGAGCAGCCGAAGCCCGACGGGCTGGCGCAGGCCTTCATCATCGGGCGGGACTTCGTGGGCGAGGATCCTGTCTGCCTGATCCTCGGCGACAACATCTTTCATGGTCACGGGCTGAGCGAGGCGCTGCAGCGTGCCGCCGCGCTGCAGGAGGGAGCCATCATCTTCGGGTACAACGTCAGGGACCCGGAGAGGTACGGGGTGGTGGAGTTCGACGCGGAGGGGCGGGCGGTGAGCATCGAGGAGAAGCCGGAGCGGCCGCGCTCCAACTTCGCGGTCACCGGGCTCTACTTCTACGACAACGCGGTGCTGGAAATCGCGGCGGGGCTGAAGCCATCCGCGCGGGGGGAGCTGGAGATCACCGACGTGAACCGGACGTACCTGGAGGAAGGGCGGATCCGGGTGGAGCTGCTTGGCCGCGGTTATGCGTGGCTGGACACCGGCACCCACGAGTCGCTGCACGAGGCGAGCAGCTTCATCGAGATCATCGAGAAGCGCCAGGGCCTCAAGATCTCCTGTCCCGAGGAGGTGGCCTTCCGCTCGGCCTGGATCAACGCCGCGCAGCTCGAGAAGCTGGCCCGGCCACTCGCCACAAACTCGTACGGGCGTTATCTTCTAGGATTGGCCCGGGCCGGCATGGCGCCAGCCCCGGAGGGGTGAGCCGGGGCCCGACCGCGAGACCACACACGACACGAAAGAGCACCATCCATGGAATTGAAGGGAAGCAGAATTCTGGTGATCGGCGGCGCCGGCTTCATCGGAAGCTTCGTCGTCTCGGATCTTTTGAAGACGGATGTGGGAGAGGTCGTCATCTACGACAACTTTGCCCGCGGCAAGCTGTCCAACGTGGCGGAGAGCCTGGAGGATCCTCGCTGCCGGATGTACCCGAACGGGGGTGACATCCGCGACACGGACCTGCTCAACGACGCCATGCACGGCGTGGATGGGGTGATCCACCTGGCGGCGATGTGGCTGCTGCACTGCAAGGATTTCCCGCGCACCGCCTTTCACGTGAACATCGAGGGAACGTTCAACGTGCTGGAGGCGTGCGTGCGCAACAACGTCAAGCGGCTGGTGGCGTCGTCGTCGGCCTCGGTGTACGGGGACGCGGTGGAGGTGCCGATGACGGAATCGCACCCCTTCAACAACCGCAATTTCTACGGGGCGACCAAGATCGCGGGCGAGGCGATGTGCCACGCCTTCCACGATCGCTACGGCCTGAGCTACGTGGGGCTGCGCTACATGAACGTGTACGGCCCGCACCAGGACCAGACGGCGGCGTACACGGGGGTGATCCCGATCATGCTGAACAAGATCGACGCCAACGAGCCGCCGACCATCAACGGCGACGGCTCGCAGGCGTACGATTTCATCGACGTGGAGGACGCGGCGCGGTGCAACGTGCTGGCGCTGCAGTCCGAGGTGACGGACGAGTTCTACAACGTGGGCACCGGGGTGCAGACCAGCATCCGCGAGCTGTGCGACCTGATCCTCGAATTGAAGGATTCGGATCTCAAGGTCACCTACAAGCCGTACAGCGAGGACGACGCGCGGCGCATGGTGCAGAACCGGATCGGCGCGCCGGAGAAGGCGGAGCGCGACCTGGGTTTCCGCTACCGGTACGACCTGCGCACCGGGCTGCAGCGGCTGATCGATTGGCGCGCGCGGCACGAAAACGCGATCGAAGCGGGAGTGGCATGAGCCAGAGCGTACCGATCGCACGGACGACGCTGACGGAAGCGGAGATCCAGAGCGTGCTGGAGCCGCTGCGCAGCGGCTGGTTGGTGCAGGGGCCGAAGGTGCGGGAGTTCGAGGAGAAGTGGTCGGAGTTCACGGGCGCCCGGCACTCGGTGGCGGTGACCTCGTGCACCACCGGCCTCCACCTCTCGCTGGCGGCGATGGGATTCGCGCCGGGGGACGCGGCGATCGTGCCCGCCTTCACCTGGATCGCGACCGCCAACGTGGTGGAGCACCTGGGGGGGACGGTGGTGTTCTGCGACATCGACCCGGTGACCTTCAACCTCGACGTCGCGCAGCTCGAGGCGAAGGTCACGCCGCGGACGCGCGCGATCATCCCCGTGCACCTGTTCGGCCTTTCCGCCGACATGGACCCGGTGATGGAGATCGCGCGCCGGCACGGGCTCGGCGTGGTGGAGGATGCGGCGTGCGGGTTCGGCGCCGAGTACCGCGGCCGCCACGTCGGGACGCTGGGGGACACGGGGTGCTTCAGCTTCCATCCCCGCAAGGCGATCACCACGGGCGAGGGTGGGATGATCACCACACAGGACGAGGCGCTGGCCGAGCGGCTGCGGCGGCTGCGTGACCACGGCGCCGCCATGAGCGACCTGCAGCGTCACCACGGCGCGCGCCCGTACCTCCTGGCGGACCACCCGGACGCCGGGTACAACCAGCGCATGACGGACATCCAGGGGGCGCTGGGGAGCGCGCAGATGGACCGCGCGGCGGCGATCATCGCGGAGCGGCAGCGGCTCGCGGCCATCTACGACGAGGCGTTCGCCCCGCTGGAGTGGCTGCGCACCCCCGCGCGGCCGGAGGGGTACACGCACGGCTTCCAGTCGTACCCGTGCTCCTTCGAGCCCGAGCCGATCACGGTGGAGTCCACGCCCCGCATCCGCGAGCGGCGCAATGCCTGGATGGACCGGCTGCAGCAGCAGGGGATCTCGACGCGCCCGGCGACGCACGCCGTGCACATGCTCGAGTTCTACCGGGAAAAGTACGCGCTCCGGCCCGAGCATTTCCCGCACGCGTACGGCGCCAATGACTGCAGCATCTCGCTGCCTCTCTTTCACGGGATGACGGAGAGCGAGCAGGACCACGTGATCCGCACGGTTCTGGACGGCAACGCCTAGATGTGCGGCATCGCCGGCATCGTTCATCTCGACGGCGCGCCGGTCTCCCCGGTGCGTTCTGCGGCGGATGACCGATGCGATCGCGCACCGCGGCCCGGACGGCGAGGGGCAGTGGATCGACGGCAACGTCGGGCTGGGCCACCGCCGGCTGGCGATCATCGACCTGTCGCCGGCCGGCCACCAGCCGATGGTCTCGCGCCGACCACCGGTACGTGCTCAGCTACAACGGCGAGATCTACAACTTCCGGGAGCTGCGCGCCGGAGCTCGAGGCGGCTGGGCCACTGGTTCCGCTCGCAGACCGACACCGAGGTGCGTGCTCAACGCGCTGGCGCACTGGGGCGTCGGCCGCGCTGGAGCGCTTCAACGGCATGTTCGCCTTCGCGCTCTGGGACCGGAAGCGAGCGCACGCTCGCTGCTGGCGCGCGACCGCTACGGCATCAAGCCGCTGTACTGACGCCAGCAGCGGGGCAACGTTCGCCTTCGGCTCCGAGCAGAAGGCGATCCTGGCGCACCCGGACTTCCAGCGCGCGGCTCGACCGGGCGGCGCTGCTCGAATACTTCACCTTCCAGAACATCTTCACCGACCGGACGCTGCTCGAAGACGTGCAGCTCCTGCCCGCCGGCCACTACGCGCGTGCTCGACCTGCGGCGAGCGCGAGCCCACGCTGCGCCGCACGCGGTACTGGGACTTCCACTTCCGCGAGCCCGACCAGGCCGCGAGCGACGACGAGTACCGCGAGGAGCTGGACCGGCTGTTCCGCCAGGCCGTCAACCGGCAGCTCGTCACCGACGTCGAGCTCGGGTCGCTATCTCAGCGGCGGGCATGGATTCCGGCTCGCATCACCGCGCTCGCCGCGCAGTCAGCTTCCGTACCTCAAGACCTTCACCTGCGGCTTCGACCTCAGCTCCGCCTCGGGGATCGAGCTGGCTTCGACGAGCGCGACCAAGGCCGAGGCGATGTCCGCGCGCTTCAAGACCGAGCACTACGAGATGGTGCTGAAGGCCGGCGACATGGAGCGGTGCCTGCCGCGGCTCGCCTGGCACCTCGAGGAGCCGCGCGTCGGCCAGAGCTACCCGAACTTCTACGCCGCCCAGCTCGCCAGCAAGTTCGTCAAGGTGGTGCTGTCCGGCGCGGGCGGCGACGAGCTGTTCGGCGGCTATCCGTGGCGCTACTACCGCGCCGTCGGTGAACGACGACTTCGAGCACTACGTCGACAAGTACTACGGCTTCTGGCAGCGGCTGGTGCCGACAACCGCGACCTCAAGCGCATGTTCGCGCCGATCTGGGGCGACGTGAAGCGACGTGTGGACGCGCGACATCTTCCGCGACGTCTTCCTGACGCACGACAACGAGCTGGACCGGCCGGAGGACTACATCAACCACTCGCTCTACTTCGAGGCGAAGACCTTCCTGCACGGCCTGCTTCGTCGTCGAGGACAAGCTGAGCATGGCGCACGGGCTCGAAACGCGCGTGCCGTTCCTCGACAACG
Organism: uncultured Gemmatimonadales bacterium; assembly: GCA_963793235.1. GTDB lineage: Bacteria > Gemmatimonadota > Gemmatimonadetes > Longimicrobiales > Longimicrobiaceae > CAWBZF01. The sequence continues at coordinate 1,355,826 of CAWBZF010000002.1, read as the reverse complement.
ACCTGGTCGACTTCGCGATGCGCTGCCCGGTGCGGCTCAAGCTCAACAATCTCGCCGAGGTCGTGCGCATCAACGAGAACGAGCCGGGCGACAAGCAGGCGACGCTACTTCCAGAAGACGCGCGACGGCAAGCAGATCCTGCGCGACGTGATGCGGCAGCTACGTCCCCGAGGACGTCGACCAGCGCGGAGAAGCAGGGCTTCTCCGCGCCGGATGCGAGCTGGTTCAAGGGCGAGAGCATCGATTCGTCAAGCGGCGGCTGCTCAACGGGAACGCGCGCATCTACGACGTGCTCGACCGGACCACCGTGCAGGAGCTGGTGGGGGAGCACCTTGCCGGGAAGCAGAACCGGCGGCTGCTGATCTGGTCGCTGCTGAACGTGGATGCGTATCTCAGCGAGACGCTCTGAGCGGAGGGAGATCTCGACGGTGGAAACGAGACGTACGGGAGACCGACCGACGCACCCGATGGATGGAGGGCTGCGGGAGTTCTGGAGATCCCGCTTCGAGGAGGTGGCGAGCCGTTGGAAGCGGGCGCTCCCTTTCGGCGACTACGTCGTAGATCGCTGGGAGAAGGCGAAGCTCCTGGGGTTTGGAGAGGGGAGCAGCATCTACGATTCCTCGCTGGTGCTCGGCGACGTGTCCGTCGGTCGCAACACGTGGATCGGGCCGTTCACGGTGCTGGATGGTTCGGGCGGCCTGGAGATCGGGGATTTCTGTTCGATCTCGGCGGGCGTCCAGATCTACACGCATGATTCCGTGAAGTGGGCCCTCACGTCGGGGACGGCTGGATTCGAGACGTCACCGACGCGGATCGGGAGCAACTGCTACCTCGGCCCGAACACGGTGGTGGCCCGCGGGGTCACCATCGGAGATCGCTGTGTGATCGGGGCGAACAGCCTCGTTCTGCATGACATCCCCCCCGGCTCCAAGGCGTACGGGACGCCATGCCGGGTGGTAGCCTCAACCGATGAGCGGCCATGAGCGCCATGGAAGTGCTGGAGCCCGGGATCGCGGCCGCCGGTCTGCGGATCTGCACCCGTTGCATCTACGATGAGCGCGTGGCCTCGATCACCTTCGACGAGGCGGGCGTCTGCAACTATTGCCACCAGGTCGATCGGCTGAAGGCGCAGTACGGGACCGGAACGCCCGAAGGCGAGCGACGGTTCGACGTGATCTGCGACCAGATCCGGAGCGCGGGGCGCGGAAAGCGCTACGACTGCGTGATCGGCGTCAGCGGCGGAACCGACTCCTCGTACCTGATCAAGCTCGCGAAGGATCGCGGGTTGAGGCCGCTCGCCGTCCACTATGACAACACGTGGAACTCGGCCATCGCGACGATGAACATCCACAAGGTGCTGTCGGCGCTGGACGTGGATCTTCATACGCACGTGGTGGACAACCGGGAGGCGGACGACATCTTCCGATCCTTCTTCCTCGCCGGCGTGGCGGAGATCGAGGCGGCTACGGACCTGGGTTACGCGTACCTGCTCCGGCGGGTTGCGGAGCAGCACTCGATCCGGTTCATCCTGGAGGGGCACTCCTTCGTGGAGGAGGGGATCACTCCGCTGGGACGAAACTACTTCGACGGGAAATACATCCAGTCGATCCACCGGAAGTTCGGGACGCGTCCCATGCGGACGTACCCGCTGATGACGTTTTCGCGGTTCCTGCGGTCCGCGGTGATCGGACGGGTGAAGTTCATCCGCCCGCTCTGGTACCTGGACTACTCCAAGGAGGAGGCCAAGCAGATGCTGCGGGAGCAGTTCGGCTGGGAGTACTACGGAGGGCACCATCTCGAGAACCGGATGACGGCATTCTACCATGGCATCTACATGCCGCAGAAGTTCGGTGCCGATCTGCGCAACAACACGCTGGCCGCGCGGGTGCGGAACGGGGCGCTGGGGAGGGAGGAGGCGTGGGCGGCGTACAACATGCCCCCGGTGGTGGAGGAGGAGCTGCTGGAGTACTTCCGCAAGCGGCTCGACATCTCCGTGGAGCTGTGGGAGGACGTGATGTCCACACCCCCGAAGTCGTGGACGGAGTTCCCGACGTACAAGCGTCGATTCGAGCGGCTCCGACCCCTTTTCCGCGTGCTGGCCGCCGCGGACCTGGTCCCCATGAGCTTCTATCTGAAGTACTGCTTCCCGGTGGCTGACCCGGCATGATCGTCATCGTCGATTACGGGATGGGGAATCTCGGTTCCATCCTGAACATGTTCCGGCGGATCGGGGTGCGGACGCGGGTCGCGGGCGATCCGGAGTCGGTGCGCACGGCGGAGAAGATCCTGCTTCCGGGGGTCGGGTCGTTCGATGCGGCGATGCAGCGCATCGACGCCTCCGGATTCCGCGAGGTCCTGGACCACAAGGCGATGGAGGAAAGGGTCCCGGTGCTGGGGATCTGCCTCGGGATGCAACTCCTGACCCGCAGAAGTGAGGAGGGGAGTCTCCCCGGCCTCGGCTGGATCGATGCGGATACCCGCAGGTTCCCTTCCAGCCCCGGTCTCAAGGTCCCGCACATGGGGTGGAACGTGGCGGAACCGACTCGCGAAAGCCCGCTGACGGCGGAACTGCCGGAGGACTCGCGCTTTTACTTCGTCCATTCCTACTTCGTTCGAGTGGATGACTCCGAACATTCCGTGATGCGCACTACCCATGGTGTGGAGTTCGATGCCGCCGTGCAGCGTGACAACATTTTCGGGGCGCAGTTCCACCCTGAGAAGAGCCACAAGTTCGGCATGCGCCTCCTGAGCAACTTCGCGGCCCTGTAATGCTTCGTACGCGAGTGATTCCGGCGCTGCTCCTGCGCCACGAGAGCCTGGTGAAGACGGTCGGATTCGGGCGCTTCACCTACGTGGGAGATCCGTGCAACACGGTGAGGATCTTCAACGAACTGGAGGTGGACGAGCTTCTCTTCCTGGACATCACCGCCACCCGAGAGGGGCGGTCCCCCAATGTCGAGCTGTTGCGGGACATCGCCAACGAGTGCTTCATGCCACTCGGCTACGGCGGGGGAATCCGATCGCTGGAGCAGGCGAAATCGATCTTCGACGCGGGTTTCGAGAAGGTCGCCGTCAACAGCTACGCCACGGAGCGCCCGGCCTTCATCACGGAGCTCGCCAGGCACTACGGGAGCCAGGCGGTGATCGGTTCCATCGACGTGAAGAGGGACCTTTTCGGTCGCAGGAGGGTTGCAGTGCGGTCCGGGCGAACGCAGACACGGTTGGATCCGGTGGAGTGGGCGCGGGAGTTGGAGTCGCTGGGTGCGGGCGAGATCCTGCTCACATCCGTGGAGCGTGAGGGGAGTTGGAGCGGGTTCGACGAGGAGCTGGTCCGGAAGGTGGCGGACGCGGTGGGGGTGCCCGTGGTGGCGCAGGGTGGTGCGGGGTCGCTGGCGCACATCGCCTCCGTCGTGAACCGGGCCGGGGCCTCCGCCGTGGCGCTCGGCAGCATGGTCGTGTTCCAGAAGCAGGGGATGGGCGTGCTCGTCAACTTCCCCGACCGCGGCGACCTGGAGCGCGCACTGACCGGGTCGGCATGAGTCGCGGTCAGGCGGTCGTGGTCGGCGCCGGGGTGGTGGGGCTCGCATGCGCCGACTCTCTGGCACGCGCCGGGTGGGACGTGGCGCTGATCGACCGCGAGGAGACGTACGGACGCGGCACCAGCAGCCGCAATTCCGAGGTGATCCATGCGGGGATCTACTATGCGCCCGGCTCGCTGAAGGCCGCGCTCTGCTTGGAGGGGAAGGAGCGGCTGTATCGCTACGCGGCGGAGCGCGGTGTTCCCCACCGTCGCTGTGGAAAGCTGATCGTCGCGAACGACACCGGGGAGGTGACGCGCCTGGAGTCGCTGCTGGCTCGGGCCGTCGCCAACGGGGTGACCGACCTGGAATGGGTGGACGGCGACCAGGTCGCCGCGATGGAACCGTCCGTCCGCGCCATCGCCGCGCTGCTGTCGCCCGGGACGGGGATCATCGACGTGCACGAGTTGATGCACGCGCTGGCGGCGGACGCGGTGCGCCACGGCGTGGACATGGTGTATCGCTCGGAGCTGGTGGGCGCCGTGCGGCGATCGCATGGCTGGGAGCTCAGCATCCGTGACCCGGCGGGGGAGATCGACGTGTTCGGCGCGGACCTGGTCGTGAACTCCGCCGGGCTGCACAGCGACGCGGTCGCCTCGCTGGTGCTCGACGCGGAGGCGCAGGCGGAGATCCAGATGGGGTGGGTCAAGGGGAGCTACTTCGGGATCAGGAGCGGTTCGTCCGTCCGCGCGACGCGGTTGATATACCCGGCTCCGCACGAGGAGCTCAAGGGGCTGGGTGTGCACCTCACCCTGGATCTCGCGGGGATGCAGCGGCTCGGACCCGACGTGGAGGTGCTGCCGGAACGCCGGGAGATGTTCGACGTGGACGGGGGGCGGGCCGCCTCGTTTGCCGAGGCCGCGCAGCGCTATCTCCCGGGCCTCCGGGTGGATGACCTGATCCCGGGGTACTCGGGGTTGCGCCCGCAGCTCACGCGCTCCGGATTCCGCGACTTCTACCTCGCGGAGGAGAGCGCGCGGGGCGCACCGGGATGGATCAACCTGGTGGCCATCGAGAGCCCGGGTTCTGACATGTGCTCTGGCGCTGGGGGAACATGTGGCGCAAATTTCGGCCGGGTCCGGCTGAAGGCTTGCCGAGTCGGTTGTGCAATCCTTCGGCGATGGCGCGTTCTATGCAGGCAGCCTGCGTCTGTCTCTCCTCTGCCGCACCATTGTGGTGCGCTTCAATTCAATTATTAGGAGTGGTTCGTTGATATGCTGATGATTTCCTTTGCCGTGGCCCTGATCGCCTGCACGGTCGTTACACCGATGGTGATCCGATGGGCCGAGGCACATCAGCTTTTCGATCTGCCGTTGGACAGCCGGAGGGTTCACACGAAGCCGATCCCGCGGCTCGGCGGCGCCGCTGTGTTCGCGGCGACGATGATCGGGATCCTGGCCGTGGCCTTCCAGCTCTGGCGCGCCGGGCACCTGCCCACCGGTACCGGGCTCTTCTTCGGGAGCATCGTGGTGGGCGGCGGGGGGCTCTTCCTGGTCGGTCTGGTGGACGACCTGCGGGGGATCGGGGCGCGGGAGAAGCTGCTCGCCCAGGTGATTGCCGGGGTGGTGGCGTGGGCGATGGGGGTGCGAATCGAGTCGGTGACGGCGGGTCCGGACACGGGGGTCGCGCTCGGTCTGCTCTCGCTCCCGCTCACGGTGGTGTGGGTGGTGCTGGTGACCAACGCCTTCAACCTGATCGACGGGTTGGACGGGCTGGCGACGGGGATGGGGATCATCGCGCTTGCGTCGATGGTGGGGATGGCGGCGCTGGTCGGGCGGATGGAGGTGCTGCTGGTTTCGGTTGCGATGCTGGGTGCGCTGGTCGCCTTTCTCCGCTTCAACTTCCGGCCCGCGCGGATCTTCCTGGGAGACAGCGGGAGTCTGTTCATCGGGTACAGCGTGGCGGTGCTTTCGGTGCAGGGTTCCACCAAGAGCGGAATCGCGATGCTCGGTGTCGCTCCGCTGCTGGCGCTTGCCCTGCCGCTGCTCGACACGACGCTGGCGGTGCTGCGGCGGTGGCTCCGCGGCCATTCCTTCTCTGATGCGGACCGGCGTCACATCCACCACCAGTTGCTGGCGCGGGGACATACTCACGAGGCCGCGGTGGTGATGCTCTACCTGGTCGCTTCGTCGCTGGCGGTGGTCGGGTTCGCCTTCGTCTTCGCGCCACCGACCTGGATCGCGGCGATCGCGGTGACGGGTGGCCTGATCTCGATCGGGCTGCTGCTCTGGGGGCTGGGGTATCTGGATTACCACGAGTTCAGCGAAGCGTGGTCCGTGATGATGCTGGCCCCGCTGCGGCTCAAGAAGGTGATCCAGGACCAGATCCACGCGCGGGACGTGGCGGCGCTGATTCCCGGGGCGCCATCGCTGGAGCGGCTCAACGATCTGCTGGCCAACCACGCCGCGGACTTCGGCTTCTTCAACCTTACGGTCTGCCGGGAGAGCGAGCGGGCGTCGCAGCGGACCGAGCCGGGTGTGGATTCTCCGCGCGGCTACATGCCCAAGCTGGAGTACCCGGTGCTGCCGACCGGCTGGATCGGCGATGATCCGTTCGTGCTCCGCATCTGGTGCTATCCCGATGTATCACGGCCGTACGGCGCCGAGCGGGTCGCGCGCATCCTGGCGCCCGTGGTGGAGGGGTGGATGGTCGAGCACATGCCGCGCTACGTGCGGGCAGCCCACGCGCCGGAGCATGCCTTCAGCCCGGAGCGGGAGCACGGCGTGGTGGGGATCTTCCCGACCTGAGCGGCGCGGGCGGCGTGGCGGGGTGCTGGATCGAATCGTGAGCAAACGTGTAGACCTGGCCCGAGGCGGTGACGACCCACGTGGTCGTCCGCTGCCTCGGCTTTCCCGTTGTACGGATTTGAACAACGAGCTTCAGGGACGAATGCGATCAGGATGTCCAGGGTCCGCGCTGTCGGGCAGGGCGAAGAGAACAAGGATCGCCGGCCGCGCGGCCTGCGGCGCGGGGGGTGGCCGATGAGAATCGGGTGCATCGGCAACATGAACAACAACTTCTTCTCCCTGGTGCGGTTTCTCCGCGACCTGGGCGCGGACGCCGATCTTCTCCTGCTAGAGACGGAGCAGGAGCATTTCCACCCCTCGGCGGACACCTTCGACCGCACGTACCAGCAGTTCACGCGCGGGGTGAGTTGGGGAAACTACGCCCGTTTCTTGCGGGTGCCGGCGGAGGAGATCGCTCGCTCGGTGGGACGGTACGACGTGCTGATCGGGTGTGGGACCGTACCGGGGTTTCTGCAGAAGATCGGAAGAGCTCTGGACGTGGTGGTTCCTTACGGAGATGACATCTGGGACCTCCCGAATGTTCGCCTCGTGGATCCCCGGTGGCAGATTCCCCGGGTGGTCTTCTCACGGGCACAGCGGAAGGGGCTGCGAGACGCGCGCTTCCTGCACATGGGGCTCACCAACCCGGCGGGCGAGAAGATGATCGACCAGATCGGGCGGGGTGGGGAGAGACTCACCTTCGCGGTCCCGATGGTGTACACGACGCTGTTCAATCCGGAGACGGTACGCGATCACGTCTCCAGCTCTCAGTGGTACCGGGAGTTCCGCCGGATTCGCGACGAGCACGACTTCGTGCTCTTTCATCATGCCCGGCACGCCTGGGATCCCGCGCGAGGAAGCTGGGAATACAAGGGCACCGACAAGCTGCTTCGCGGGTTTGCCGACTTCGCGCGAATTCATCCCACGGCCCGTGTCGCGATGGTGAGCTGCGAGTACGGGCGAGACGTGGCGCGGAGCCGGCAGCTCGCCGAGGAGCTCGGAATCAGCGACCGGATCCACTGGTTCCCGCGCATGGCGCGCAAGGAGATCATGGTGGGGATGGCCCTCGCCGACATGGGAACGGGGGAGTTCGGGCACAGCTACTTCTCCTGCGGCACGATCTACGAGACGCTGGCGATGGCCAAGCCGCTGCTCCACCACCGGGACGACCGACTGTACGTGGACGAGTATCCGGAGATGTACCCGATGATCCATGCGTGCAGCGCGGAGGAGATCACGGCGGGGCTTTCGATGGCGCTGACGGACCCGGGTCGAGCCGCGGAAATCGGCGAGGGCGGCCGGAGGTGGCTCCAGAGGCACATGGTGGACATTCCGATGCGGGAATACTCGCGGATCCTCGGTCTGACGCCGGGTGCGGCGGCACGGCCGAGTGTATCCGCGGTCTGAGCCGGTCTCCAGATCACCCGACCGGGACGACGCGCGCGCATGGGGTATGATCGAATTCCGGAAAGGTTCGGTCGGGGATCGGCTGAAGTTCCTCCTGGGCGATTCGGCGCTGTACGGAGGGGGGGCGGCGGTCGCCAAGGCGTTCACCGTCCTGCTCGTTCCGGTGCTCACCCGCCTGCTGACGCCGGCGGACTACGGGGTGGTGGACGTCCTGGCGGTGACGGGTGCGATCGTCGTCTTCCTGGCCACGGTCGGGCAGGATTCGGCGGTTGCCCGCTTCTTCTACGAGACGGACGACGAGGACGAGCGGAGGCGGATCGTCACGCAGGCGCTCGCGATCCAGGTGGTGCTCTCGCTGCTGCTCGCGGTTGGGCTGCTGGCGCTGTCCGGGGTGATGGCGCGGCGCTTTCTCGGGGACGAGGCGCTGGTGGGGGCGGTGCGCATCATCGCGGTCGGTGTCCCCTTCACCGTGCTGCTCCAGTTCGCGCGGAACCTGCTCAAGTGGACGTTCCGCCGCGTCGAGTTCCTGATCGTTTCGGTGGGGTGGGCGCTGTGCGTGTTCCTGCTGACGCTCTGGTGGGTGGCGGTGCGCGGAGCGGGCGTGTACGGAGTGCTGTACGCACAACTGGCGGCCACGATCTTCGTCTCCCTGCTGGGGCTCGCGTTCTGCGCGCGGCACCTGGTCGGCCGACCGGGGGGCGTGCATTTCGGGGCGCTGCTCCGGTTCGGCTGGCCCTACATGGTGGTCGGCCTGCTGGGCGCCCTCGTTCCGGCCGTGGACAGGAGCTACGTTACGGGGGTGATGGGGCTGGATGCGATGGGCGAGTACGCGGTCGGGTACAAGCTCGCCTTCCTGCTGCTGATCCCCGTGTCCGCGTTCCAGACCGCCTGGAGCCCGATGGCGCTGGCCATCTATCGCGAGCGGGATGCCGTGGAGACGTACGACCGCGTGCTCCTGCTCTTCGTGGTCGCGGTGTCGCTGGTGGCCGGTGTGCTCGGAGTCCTGGCGCACCGCGTGGTCGCGGTCTTCGCCACGCCTGAATTCCTGGCGGGGAGCGTTGTGGTGCTCCCTCTCGCGTTTGCGCTGGTGCTGGAGGGTGGGTCGTGGATCGCCGGAATCGGGGTGGACCTATCCAAGCGCACCTATTTCAGTGTGATCAGCTACGTGCTGGGTCTGGCGGTCGCTCTCCTGGGGATCGCCCTGCTGATCGGTCCGTTCGGGCTGGCCGGCGTCGCCTACGGGGTGCTCCTCGGCAAGGCGTCGCAGGCGGTCAGCTACGCAGTGTTCGGGCATCTCGCCTACCCGATGCGTTTTTCGGTCGGGGGACCGGTGCTCGTGGTGGGGGCGAGCTTCGCGGTCGGCGTGACGCACCAGTGGCTCGGCAACGGCGGCGTGCTGCACGAGGTGCTCGCGGTCATCGCGCTGCTGCTGATTGCTGTTGTTTCGTTGCGAGTGACGGGTAATTGGCGTGCTCCCGTCTCCGCATCACGGACTTTGTCTCTCGGTTCCTAGCCTGTCTGATATTGTATCGTGCGATTTCTCTTTGTTCTTGATCACTTCGGTTCTGGTGGCGCCCAGCGCCAGATGGTCAATCTGGCGCTCACCCTCCGGAACCGCCACGAGATCGAGTTCTTCGTATATTATCCGGATCATGACCACTTTGGGGACGTCGTTGCCGATGCGGATATACCCGTTCACGTGGCGGACAAATCCGTTGTGGGTACCTGGGGGGTCCTGCGAGCTCTGAGGGGCATCATTGCTCGCGGGTCGTATGACGGGATCCTGTCCTTTCTGGGAACACCAAATCTGCTATCCGAGCTGGCGGCAGTCGGGCGCCGCGACCGGCCCGCGGTGGTCGTGTCGGAGCGCGCGAACTGGAGCGACGGCGTCCCCGTGCGGGCACGGGTCTGCCAGCCGTTTCATCGCCTGGCGGATCGGGTGGTGGTCAACTCCCACCATCAGCGCGAGTGGATGGAGGGGCGCTACCCCTGGCTGGCATCGCGCCTGGTCACAATTGGGAACGGCGTCGATCTCGCCAAGTTTCCGTTCACTCCGTTGCCGGATGGGCCGCGCGTGAAGCTGCTCGCGATTGGACGGGCTGAGGCCGCAAAGAACCCGGGTGTGGTCGTCGAGGCGCTGGTTCACTACCGCCGGCGATTCGGCACGCCGCCCAAGGTGCGTTGGGTAGGGCGCACCGACGACAGCCGCGAAAGTGCCGAGTACCGGAAACGCCTGCAGGATTCGCTGTCCTCTCACGGTTTGGAGGATTCCTTCGAATGGCTCGGGGAGCGAGCAGATGTGCCGCAGTTGCTGCGGGAGCACCATGCTCTCATCCATCCGTCACTTTCCGAGGGAATGCCGAACGTGGTGTGCGAAGCATTCTCCGCGGGACGTCCTGTTCTGCTCAGTGATGTCTGTGATCACCCGCGTCTTGTGGAGGGGGAGGAGCGCGGGTTCCTCTTCCATCCCCATGACGGAGTCCAGCTCGCCGGGTTGATGCACCGCTTCGCCGAGTTGCCGAGCCACCGCAGGGCCGAGATGGGCCGGGCGGCGCGGCAGTACGCCGAGCGAGAACTGTCGATCGAAGGAGCCGCAGCACGCTTCGACGGACTCTTCGCAGAGCTCCTCGGTGGATCTGGCAGTCACGCGCGGCGACACGACAGTTACTGACACAGGCAACGTTTTCATGTGTGGAATTTGTGGTTTTGCGGATGCCGCCGGGTTTCATGATCCGGACACTCGCGCCGGTCAGGTGCGTGGCATGGCGGAGGCAATCCAACACCGCGGCCCGGATTCCGGTGGGGTCTGGTGCGACCCGGAGGCGGGAGTAGCACTGGGTCACCGGCGTCTCGCCGTGATCGATCTGACTGACTGTGGCCACCAGCCGATGATATCGAGCTGTGGCCGTTTCGCACTCGTCTTCAATGGCGAGATCTACAATCATCTTGCTCTACGGCAGCGACTCATCGTCGAGGGGACGCAATTTCACGGTCATTCCGACACGGAGGTGCTGCTCGAAGCCGTCGCCCGCTGGGGCATCGAGCCGGCGTTGCGGGAATTGAATGGCATGTTCGCCTTTGCAGTCTGGGATCGCTGGCACAAGGTTCTTCATCTCGCTCGTGACCGGATGGGCGAGAAGCCGCTCTACTACGGGATGAATGGCGGAAGGTTCTTCTTCGCATCGGAGTTGAAGTCGCTGCGCGCTCACCCGGAATTCCGTGCCGAAATCGATCGAACGGCATTGGCTCAATACTTTCGGCAGGGCTACATTCCTGCACCCTACAGCATCTACAGGAACATCCGGAAACTTCCTCCGGGCTCTTCACTGAGCCTGTCTCTCGACGGCAGGGACCAGAGCGTGCCGGAGCCGGCGGCCTACTGGTCTCTTTCCACGATCGTGCAGGACCGGGCGGCGAGCCGGCTCGGGAGGTCGGATGAAGATGCCGTTGGCAGGCTGGACGAGCTGCTCGGAGATGCGGTGCAGCTCCGGATGGCGGCGGATGTCCCGCTGGGAGCGTTTCTTTCCGGCGGGATCGATTCGTCCACCGTCGTCGCACTGATGCAGTCCCGGGCCGCCGGACGGGTTCGCACGTTCTCGATCGGGTTCAGCGAATCGAAACACGATGAGGCAATCCATGCTCGCGCCGTCGCGAAGCATCTGGGAACCGATCATCACGAGCTTTATGTGACGCCCGGGGACGCGCTCGCGGTGGTTCCTGAACTTCCCAGGATGTTCGACGAACCCTTCGGAGACTCGTCCCAGATTCCGACCTATCTCGTTTCCCGTATGGCGCGTGACCAGGTGACGGTCTCGCTCTCAGGCGACGGAGGCGATGAGCTGTTTGCGGGGTATACGCGCTATTCCAACGCAGGCTGGTTGGGGGCGGCCTTCCGGTTGCCCCCGGTCGTGAGGGCAACGGCAGCACGAGCATTGGGTGGCGTGGCGAAGCTCGCCGGTGCGGATTCTCCCCCCCCTCTTCGCGCCCGTGCGGAGAGAGCAAGGAGAGGGGCCGGCGTGCTCGCGGACCGCACTCTGGAGCGTGCCTACGGCAGTCTCACCGCCTACTGGAATCAACCCGTGGTCGTGCAACGCAGTGCGTCCTCGGCCGAGGATTCGTGGCACTCCACCCCACCGGTTCTGGATGCGCTGCATCGATTGATGTACTCGGATTCCGTACGGTACCTGCCGGATGACATCCTCGTGAAGGTAGATCGGGCCAGCATGGCCGTGAGCCTGGAGGCGCGGGTTCCGATGCTAGATCACCGCGTCGTCGAGTTCGCCTGGGGACTGCCGCTGGACCTGAAGATCAGGAATGGAAGCAGCAAGTGGATTCTCCGTGAAGTGCTCAGTCGCTACGTCCCCCGCGGGTTGTTCGAACGGCCGAAAATGGGATTCGGTATCCCGGTAGGTGAGTGGCTTACCGGCCCACTTCATGACTGGGCCAGTGCGCTGCTGGACTCGCGGCGGCTCGAAAGCGAGGGCTATCTCGATGCGGAGTTGGTGTCGCAACGGTGGAAAGCGCTGTGCGCGGGCGAGCCCGGGCACGACCATGCGATATGGATCGCACTGATGTTTCAGGCCTGGCTGGAGACGGAGCTGATTTCCTGACGTACCCTTGAAGGACTGAGCGGACACCCACTCCCGGGAACCCCGCGGAAGCTCCGATTTTCTCGCCAATAACAGGGAACGATGTGTGGATTTGTAGGGATGCTTGCGGCGCCCGGAGGCCGGGTCAACCCGGCGGCGCTCGCGGCGATGACGGAGATGGTCGCCCATCGCGGTCCTGATGACGAAGGGTACCACTTCTTCGACCTGGCCGCGGGAACGTCGATCAGCGAGCAGACGGCGGTGGGGGGTAGCGACGGAACGACTGGCGGTCTGGGATTTCGCAGGTTGAGCATTCAGGACCTGTCGCCTGCGGGTCACCAGCCGATGACCAGCTGCGACGGGACCCTGCTTCTGGTCTTCAACGGAGAAATCTACAACGCGCCCCAACTCAGGGATGAGCTGAAAGCAGAGGGAGTCTCCTTCCGAGGACACAGCGACACAGAGGTACTCCTGCGTCTTTTTGAGCGCGAAGGGGAACAGTTTCTCCGTCGGCTCAACGGGATGTTCGCCCTTGCCGTCGTTGACCTCCGGCGCGGCCGATTGTTGCTCGCGCGAGATCGGTCGGGAATCAAGCCGCTTTACTACATGCGGGTCGGGGATCGGATCCTCTTCGGTTCCGAGATCAAGAGCTTCCTTGCCCATCCGGGTGTTCGTCCAGAGTTGGACCGCGATCGACTGGAAGAGTATGTACAGTTTCGCTACTGTGCCGGTGCCGGTACCCTCCTGAAAGGTGTGGTGCAACTTCCCCCTGCCCACCTGATGAGCCTTGAACCGGACCTGCGAACCACCGTTCGGAGCTACTGGTCGCTGCCCGAGGGGATCGAACACCATTCCGAGTCCGACGGTGCGATCGAGGAGCTTGAACAGCAGCTCGAGGCCAGTGTGCGGCGGCAGCTTCTGGCGGACGTAGAGGTTGGCTGTCAGCTGTCGGGCGGAATCGATTCCTCGCTCGTCAATCTTTACGCATCGCGCAATGTGACTTCGCCGATGCACGCATTCTCCGTGACGCTTGCGGACCCTCGCTTCAGCGAGGAGCCCTGGATCCGGGAGGCTGCGAGCAAGGCCAGTGTGACGGCGCACGCGTACCGGATGGGTGCAACCGACTTCGCCGCGGCACTGGAACGAGCCGCATGGCACCTCGACCAGCCGCTGAACCACCCCAACTCTCTGGGGCTGTTCTTCCTCGCCGAGCATGCATCCAAGCGCGTGAAGGTCCTGCTGAGCGGAGAGGGCGCGGACGAGTTGATGGGAGGTTACCCGCGCTTCTTCTACGCCTCGACTCGAAGCGCTCTTGGAGGAGTGCTACCGCTTCTGCACTCCCTGGGAGCCGGCAACACCAGGGCTGGCCGTCGTCTGGGGATCGACACCCATGACGAGGCGGTGTTCTGGGTAGAGGCGAGCCGGAGAATTGGCCGTTCGCGGGCCGAAGCATTGCTCGGAAGGCCGCTGGACGGTGGTGCCACTGCCGAGCGGGTCCAGCTCTTTGCGCGAACCCCCGGCGTGGATTTCCTCACGCGGTGCATGAACTACGAAATGAGCACCTACCTGGTAGATCTGTTGATTCGCCAGGACAAGATGACCATGTCGCACTCGATCGAGAACCGGGTACCGTTTCTCGACCATGAGCTGATCGAAATGGTGCGGCGAACCTTCAGCTCCAAGATGCTGGTGAAAGGTCTTCTGAGCGGCGGGCGCAGCGCCGAGCGCCGAACCAAGCGGCCTCTCAAGGAACTCAGTCGCAAGTGGTTCGGGGACGCGTTTACATTTCGCCCCAAGTCCGGCTTCGCGATCCCGCTGCGATCATTCTTCGCCCATCCGAGCATGGTGGAGCGAATCGAGGACACGCTTCTTCCAGGAATCGAGGGACGCGGAGTGTTCTCTGCGGTCCCGATCCGAGGAACGTGGCGCAACATGGCGGCTGCACCGGACGAAGCCATGGACGCCCTCTGGTGCATGCTTTCGTTCGAGCTCTGGGCACAGTCGTACCTGGACCGCGCATGATGGGGACAATCGCCGAATTCCACGGTATCGTCGCCCCCCGGGAGCACATGGAGGCGTGGCGACGGGTTTTTCCCAGTGATGCGGCGGCGCCGTCAGTTGAAACCTCTCGATTCGCTGTCGCTTCGGGCTGGAGCTGGCAGGGCGACGGACATGGGATCTGTGCTCGGAGAGAGCCGCTGCTCTGGGACGAAGCCACTTCCTCCTGGCGGTGGTGGGACGCGGCCGCAGGAGTTGAACTCGCGAGGGGGCTGGTTGCGGGCGGTCTCCATGTGGCGACCGACGAACTCGTTTTCATCTGGACGCCGACGGAGATCCGCCTCCGCTCGAGTTCCAGTGGTGGGAGCGTCGTGTACTGGCATGAACTGCCGAATGGATTCGCATTTGCTCAGGCGATCCCGTTGCTGCTTCAAGCGCGGACTGCGGCGGTGGACGCTACCGGAATCGCCGAGCTTGCCCGATTCGGAGCAAACTATTCGCACCGGACCGTGCTCGCCGGAATCGCACGAGTACCGGCTGCCAATGAAATTGCACTTCAAGGAGAGCGTTTTCGAATCGATGCGATTCGATCACTCCATTCCCACCCCGTCGGGATGCCGTTCGAGGAGGCGGAGGCGCGAATCAGCGAGCGCCTCAGGGGACTCTCTTCGATCCTTCCGCCTTCGCGGGAGGTGTTCTTCAGCGGTGGGGTGGACTCCGCGCTCCTGGCGGCTCTTCTCCTGGATCAACCAGGAACCACGGTCGGGTCCAACCTGGCTCTCAGCGACTCTGATTCAGAAGCCGACCATGCGATTGCCGTGGCAGGGGATCTCGGCCTGCCGTTGGTCCAGACGCGTCTGACGCTGGGCACGGAGGAGCTTGTTTCCACGATCGGGAGCTACGCGTCGCCGACCCTTGATTTCTCCATCCTCCCCACGTTCTCACTTGGACGGAACTCCCTTGGCCGGGATGCGAAGCTCCTGGTGGACGGAACGGGGGGGGATGCGTGGTTCGGCTTTTCCGCGCTTCGGAACCGAAGAGTGTGGCGACACATCCACCACCTTTATTTCGTCCGGGGCGCCGCGGCCCAAGCCTATTCAAGAATCGCAGCCGTTGCGGACAGCAGAGCGCTCACTCCGCTCAAGGTCATTGCAAGGTCCCCACGCCACGGAGATGCTGCCCTCGCACACCTCTGCGCCTCGCCTCTCTACGACGTCATCTGGAAACTCCCGCGATCGCGGTGGCACGAGGCGGAGATGGAAGTGGGGCAGGTGCTGGATCGACTTCTCGGCGGCAATCGGCAGGAGCCGTGGCAGCGGATGCTCGTGGCGGACGGCGCCTTCATCGCCTCGGCCGCATTCGCCGCCAAGAGTGGCCAGTGGTCATTGGTCAGGAGGCAGCCCACGGTGTACCCCTTTCTGACGCCCGGTCTCGTCGATATCGCGCGGCAACTGACGCTGCAACAGCTCGTTGAAGCCGGCGAGGCAAAGCCTCTCCTGAAGAAGTTGGCCGTTCGCGCCGGCGTACCGCCGAGCCGAATCTATCGGACCAAGTCCGGGTTCCAACCACCGCTCGCGCAGCTGGTTCGCCAGCCCGCGGTGCGGGACTACGTCGAATCTCTTTTCGACGATCATGATGAGATCGACGAGTACGTCAGTTCGGCCGGGAGAGAACTCGTCAGCCGGATGGTCGCGGGGGAACAGCGTGCGAGCATTCACCTGTTGTATCCTTTCTGGAACATCGTTGCGCTCCGCATCTGGCTGAGAGAATTGAGAAGCGGAGCCGCTGCGGCCCGTTGGTGCGGTCCGGCTGGTCACTAGCCGGGGTTTGACCTTTCCTGGGGATGGATTCCACCTTTGCGCACCTTCGACATGTCATCAGGAACACAGCTCAGAGCCGAAGTACTATCGATGTACCTGGCCCATCCGTTCCCCCAGTGGACGGCCGAGGAGCGGCGTCGCCGACTGGCCAATGAGATTCTCCGATACGAACGGCTCGGGCTAGCGGACGCGATGCCGGGCGCCCGGTTTCTGGACGTCGGATGTGGCACCGGGAATCGAAGCATGGCGATCGCAAAGCACTACGGGGTAAGCGAATTCGTTGGGCTGGACGGTTCCACCGCGTCGCTCGCCGTTGCGGAAGAGGTCGCCCGGGAGGAGCATTTCGACCGGTTCCGGCCCGTCGAAGGCGACGTGCTCCATCTCCCCTTCGAGTCGGCCTCCTACGATGTCGTCGTGTCCTGGGGTGTGCTGCATCACACGTCGGACCCGTTCCGCGGCTTCCAGGAGATGGTACGCGTATGTCGGCCAGGCGGGTTCGTCGGAATTTTCCTGTACAACAAGTTCAACCACTGGCGCCACAGCCTTCAGAAGGATCGGGTTAGCCGTCTGGCGGGGTCCGACGTGGAGCAGAGATTCGCGGTCGCTCACCGGCTCTACGGCCGAAAGCCGGTCGAGCAGATGACACCGGAGGAAATCGCGGTCTTTTATGACCAGTACTGTCATCCGCACAAGAGTGATCACACCCTCGGAGAGATCCTGGGCTGGTTCGAGCAGGAGAATCTGGTCCCATGGGGAAGTTTCCCCCCGATCGGAGTTCGGGACTCTCTGCGCACGCTGCGACGGCGGGCCGAGTTGTTGCCGGAACACCCTCTGCGGTCCGAGGGGTGGAATCGTCTGCTGAGCGCTGCTCGCTTTCTTCCCAAGCCGCGCCCGCATACGCCGCGGCGTCCTTCCATCCTTGCACGGGGTATGGCACAGGCGTTGTATGCCTGGATCGGACGGGATGGAAGTTACTCCTGGGGCGCGGCGATGTCGGCACGAAAGCCTGAAGGACGTTGAACTCGCTATCGACGGCGCATCCTCGCTTTGTTGAAATTCGGCCGGGCCCGCGCGTGATCGCCATCATGCTGCAGGCCTGGTCCGATCGTCACGGGGTGTCGTTGTGAACTCGCTCGCCTGGTCCACGCGGTCCCGTCCGGAGGCCGTCACCGGGTCGGCCGGGGTGGCGGGGGATGCGGCCCCGGGGCGGGAGCTCTCCGCCCTGCTCATCGCGGTGGTGGGCGTGGCGTGGGCCGGGATCATCGTGTGGGGGGTGGTGACGCACCGGTATGCCGAGACGGTGATGGCGCTCGCCCTCCTCGGCCTCGGCTCGGCGCTCTTCCGGGGGACGCCGCGTCTGATCTTCTGGCTGGCGATCACGCTCAACGTGCTCACCGTTCTGCTGCTGGCGGGCGAGCAGATGCGTCTCCGGGGGGAGCCGTTCAGTGGCGGCGGCGACGACGAACTCTTCTACGTCACCGCGCGGGAGATCGGCACGCAGTGGTCGCAGGGGAACTGGAGCTTCATCCTCGGCTTCAGCCACTACTCCGGGTACGGCTACCTGATGATCGGGGCCATGCTCCACCTGCTGTTCGGTGGGTGGGCGGAGCTCGGGCCGCTGATGCCACGGCTGCTGGATGCCTTCGTGGGCGCCAGCATCGGTCCGGCGGCGTACCTGATCGCGCGGGAGATCCGGCCGGATGCCGGCGTCCGCGTGGCGCTCACCGCGGGGATCGGGTCGGCGATCTTCCCCCTGCTGATGTACCAGTCCGCGGTCGGGCTGCGGGACATCTGGCTGGCGGCCGGCACCACCTGGTTCCTGTACTGCCTGATCCGCGCGCGGACGCGGGGGGGCGTGCTCTGGGCGTGGGTCCTCCCGGCGGTGCTGCTGGTGGCGATGTCGTACATCCGCGGCCTTTCGGTGGTGCCGCTGGTGGCGGGGTGGGGGGTGATGGCGCTGGGCGGGGCGAACATCCCTCACCGCATCTTCCTCAAGCTCCTCCTGGTCGCGGGGGGAGCGGTGCTGGTGGCGCTGGTTCTGGAGCGGCTGATCCTCGACCTGGCGCTGGAGCGGGTGAAGTACACCGCGCTGGCGCTGGAGCAGGCGGGGAGCGGCTCGATCGGTGCCCGGCTGCTCCAGCTCCCGAGCCCGGTCAACGAGGTGGCGCGCCTGCTGTATGCCACGGTGGCGCCGGTGCCACCCTTCCAGGACTGGACGTTCGGCGGCACCCTTCGCGGCCTCGGTTCGGCCGCCTGGTACCTGATGATCCCCTTCGCGATCGCCGGCGTGTTCGCCGTCGCGAAGCACTCCCGCGCCGTGGCCATCGGGCTGAGCGTGTTCGCCGTGGTTCTGCTGCTGGGAGTGGCGTTCACCTCCATCGACGTCCGGCACAAGATGCCGCTCTACCCGATCGGCATCGTGCTCGCGCAGGAGGGCACCATCCGCCTCGGCCACGTGCGGTCGTGGCGCCTGCTGATCTCCTCCGCGCTCCTGTTCGGCGTGATGGGTGTCGCCTACTTCCTGCTCAAGGGTGGCTGAGGTGCCGGCAGGCCTCGGTTCCACGGTGGTGGCGCGCGCCGGGGCTCCGGATGCGCCGGCCTCCCGGCCCCACGTCTTCTTTCTCGGCGCCTTCCCCTCCGAGGGCTCCGGGATCGTGGGAGGCAACGCCAGTGCGTGTGGCGCGCTGATGCGCTCCTCCTTTGCGCAACGGCTGCGCATCTCCACGCTGGACTCGTCGCAGCCCGTCCCGGCGCCGCCCTTCGCGATGCGCGCCCTTGTCGCGCTCGGCCGGGCCGCGCGCTTCGGGCGCCGCCTGCGCCGCGAGCGCCCGGACGCCATGCTGGTGTTCTGCTCGTCCGGGTTCAGCTTCCTGGAGAAGGCGCTGTACGTGCGGATGGCGGCGCGCCGGGGGATCCCCTCGCTCCTCTTCATCCGCTCCGGTCACTTCCGCGACCTCGTGGACCGCTCGCCGCGCTTCCGGCGCGTGGCCGGCCGGCTCCTGCGCTCCGCCGCGCTGCTCCCCTGCCAGGGGCCGCGATGGCAGCACTTCTATCGCGACCGTTTCGGCATCGACCCCGGGCGCTGCCCGCTGGTGGAGAACTGGCTCTCCGACGACCGGCTCCTCGCCATCGGCGCGACGCGACGGCCCGCGCCCGACGCGGCCGGACCGGTCACCATCCTCTACCTGGGATGGATCGAGCGCTTCAAGGGGGTCTTCGATCTGCTGGACGCCGTCGCCACCCTCGTCCGGGAGCCCTCGCTGCCGGCCTTCCGGGTGGTGGTGGCCGGCGACGGCTCCGCGCTCGACGAGGCCCGCGCCCGGGCGGCCACGCTGGGGATCGAGGAGCGGGTGGAGTTCGCCGGGTGGCTCACCGGGGAGGCCCGGGAGGCGAACATCCGCGACGCGGACATGCTGGTGCTCCCCAGCCACACCGAGGGTCTCCCCAACGCCATGGTGGAGGCGATGGCCGCGGGCCTCCCCGTGGTGGTCACGCCCGTCGGGAGCATTCCGGACGTGGTGGAGGACGGCCGGACCGGGTGCCTGGTGCCGGCGCGTTCGCCCGAGCGGCTCACCGGGGCGCTGGCCGCGCTCGTGCGTGACGGGGAGGCGCGCATCCGCATCGGCCGCGCCGCGCACGAGGCCGCCGCTGCCCGCTTTTCCACCGAGCGCGCGGCGGGCCAGCTCGTCGCGCTGATCCAGCAGGTCACGCATACCGGAGGTCCGCTGCCGGACCCCGACCTACACAACGCCACAGGGGAGATTTCTTCGTGAAGCAGGTACTTCAGCACGTTCGTTCGGGAGAGCTCGAGATCGTCGAGGTCCCCGAGCCGACCTGTCGGTGGGGCGGGTTGCTGGTCCGCAACGAGGCCTCGCTGATCAGCGCCGGCACCGAGCGAATGGTGATCGAGTTCGCGGGGAAGTCGCTGCTCGGCAAGGCGCGGGAGCGGCCGGACCTGGTTCGCCAGGTGGTGGACAAGGTTCGCAAGGACGGGCTGGGGCCCACCATGGCCACGGTGAAGAGCCGCCTCGACCAGCCGATCGCCCTGGGCTACTCGTGCGCCGGCGTGGTGGAGCAGGTCGGGCGGGGCGCCGAGGGATTCAGCGTGGGCGACCGGGTCGCCTGCGCGGGGATGGGGTACGCCTCGCACGCCGACGTGGTGTGGGTGCCGAAGAACCTCGTCACCCGCGTACCGGATGGCGTCTCCATCCAGGATGCCGCGTACGTCACGGTGGGCGCCATCGCGCTGCAGGGGGTTCGCATCGCCGAGGCGAGGCTGGGCGAATGCATCGCGGTGATCGGCCTCGGCCTGCTGGGTCAGATCACCGTGCAGATCCTCAAGGCCAACGGGTGCCGGGTGATCGGCATCGACCTCGACCCGGAGAAGGTGGAGCTGGCGAAGCGGCTGGGAGCGGACGCGGCGATGGTGCGCGGCCCCGAGACCGTGGCGGCCGTGGAGCGCTTCAGCGGCGGCTTCGGCGCGGACGCGGTGATCGTGACCGCCGCCGCCGACAGCAACGATCCCATCGAGCTGGCCGGCGAGCTCTGCCGTGATCGCGGGATCGTCTCCATGGTCGGTGCGGTGCGCATGGACATCCCGCGCAAGGTGTTCTTCGAAAAGGAGCTCCAGCTCCGCCTCTCCCGCTCGTACGGACCCGGCCGCTACGACCCGGCCTACGAGGAGGGCGGCGCCGACTACCCCATCGGGTACGTGCGCTGGACCGAGGGCCGCAACATGGAGGAGTTCCTCCGCCTGGTCTCCACCGGGCAGGTGACCCCCTCCCGGATGACCACGCACGACTTCCCGATCCAGGACGCGGAGCGCGCCTACCAGATCGTGACCGGCGAGAAGCGCGAGCCCTTTCTCGGGATCCTCCTCAGCTACCCGGTGCGGGAGGCGCGGGAGCGGATCACCTTCCAGACGCTCCGGCCGCCGCAGCGCAGCGGGAAGGTCCGCGTCGGCTTCATCGGGGCGGGTCAGTTCGCGCGCTCGGTGCTGCTTCCGCGCCTCTCCTCCGGGGGCGAGGCGGAGATGGTGGGTGTGGCGACCGCGACCGGCGTGAGCGGCCGCGCGACGGCCGACAAGTTCGGCTTCCAGTACTGCACCACCGACATGGAGCGGCTGCTCGGCGACCCTTCGGTGGAGGCCGTGTTCATCGCCACCCGCCACGCCTCGCACGCGCGCCTCGCCGCCCGTGCCCTCGCCGCCGGCAAGTCGGTGTTCGTCGAGAAGCCGCTGGCGATCGACGAGGAGGGGCTGCAGGAGGTGCTGGACGCCCTTTCCACCTCCGGCGGCCTCCTCACGGTCGGCTTCAACCGCCGCTTCTCGCCGCTGGTGACCGAGATCCGCGACGCCTTACGGGACGCCGGTCCGCTCTCGCTCACCTACCGGATCAACAGCGGGGACATCCCCGCCGACAGCTGGATCCACGACGCCGCGGAGGGCGGCGGGCGGATCATCGGGGAGGTCTGCCACTTCGTGGACCTGCTCGACCACATCGTCGGCGCACGGCCGATCGAGGTGTTCGCCTACGGGCTGGGCGGGATGACCGCGCCGCTCCACGACACGGTGACCATCGTCCTCCGCTACCCGGATGGTTCCATCGGCAACATCAACTACTTCTCCACCGGGGACCGTTCGCACCCCAAGGAGCAGCTCGAGGTGTTCGGCGGGGGCGGGATCGCGATCCTCGACGACTTCCGCCGGCTGCTCGTGACGCGCGGCGGGAAGAAGAAGCAGACGCGCCGGATCTCCCAGGACAAGGGCTTCGACCAGGAGATCGCGGGCTTCCTCGCCGCCGTGCGTGGAGCGGCGCCGCCGCCCATCGCCCTGGAGAGCCTAGTGGCGACCACGCGTGCCTGCTTCGCCATCGAGGAGTCGCTGCGAAGCGGGCAGCCGGTTCGGGTCGATGGGCTCTGAGGGAAAGGGGGGGAGCCGCTCGCTGGGGCTCTACCTGCGCACGGCCCGGCACCTGCGCTGGGAGCAGTGGCTCTTCCGGCCGGTTCGGCGGATCCAGGCACGGCTCCCGGCGGGGAGCGCGCCGCCGGGCGAGCCGGACCGTGCCGCCGCCGTGCCGCTCGCGGCCGAGGTGGCGGCGTGGGGCGTGGATCCCGCGCGGGGGGTGTTGGAGGAGGCCGAGCGGGTCTGCGCCGGCACCTTCACCTTCCTCGGCGAGGAGCGGCACCTCGCGCGCATCCCGTGGCAGGAGCGGGTGGTCAGCCACCTGTGGAGCTACAACCTCCACTACTTCGACTTCGGCCTCGATCTCGCCCGCGCGTACCGGGAGACGGGGGAGGAGGGGTACGCGCGCCGCTTCGAGTGGCTCGCCCTCTCGTGGATCGATTCCACCGAGCCCGGACGCGGGGATGGATGGGAGCCCTACCCCATCTCGCTGCGCGCGGTCAACTGGATGTACGCGCTGCTGCTCCTGGGCGACGCCGTGCGCCCCACGGCCCGGGAGCGGATCGAGGGCAGCCTCCTCCTGCAGCTCGGCTTCCTGGAGCGGCGCCAGGAGCGGCACATCCTCGCCAACCACCTGCAGAAGAACCTCAAGGCGCTGGCGATCGGGGGGCTCTTCTTCCGCGGCGAGGCCGGGGAGCGGTGGAGCGATCGCCCCACCCGCCGGCTCTGGGCAGAGACGCTGGAGCAGGTGCTCCCGGACGGCGGCCACTTCGAGCGCTCGCCCATGTACCACGCGATCGCGCTCGGCGATCTGCTGGAGGTGGTGGCGCTCCACCGCTGCGTGGGGCGCGAGGTGCCCGCGCCGGTGCTGGCGCGGCTGGACGCGATGATCGCCGCGCTGGGGGTGCTCTCCCGGGGCGACGGCTCGCTGCACCTGTTCAACGACAGCGCCGACGGCATCGCTCCCTCCCGTGCCTGGCTGGATGCCATGGCGCGACACGTCCGTGGCCGCCCCGTGCCCGACCCGGCCGGTGAGCTCCG
This sequence comes from uncultured Gemmatimonadales bacterium, assembly GCA_963793235.1. GTDB lineage: Bacteria > Gemmatimonadota > Gemmatimonadetes > Longimicrobiales > Longimicrobiaceae > CAWBZF01. Next base: position 1,332,705 of record CAWBZF010000002.1, on the reverse strand, counting down.
CCTGGACCAGGCGGGATTCTTCGGCTGGTGCGACCCGGTGGCGGGGGAGCGCCTGCTGGTGGACGTCGGTGAGCCGGGTCCCGCGTACCAGCCCGGCCACGCGCACTGCGGCATGCTCGGCTTCGAGGTGGACTTTGCCGGTCGCGCCGTGGTGGTGGATTCCGGGGTGAGCGGGTACGCCGACGACGCCCTCCGCGAGTACGTGCGCAGCACCCGCGCGCACAGCACGGTCCGGATCGGCGGGCGGGAGCAGGCCGAGGTCTGGGGCTCCTTCCGGATGGCCGGCCGTCCGCGCCTGGTGGAGCGGGAGCGGAGCATCGGCCCGTCCGGCTACCGGCTCGTCGCCGCCTGCTCCCCCCACGGCACCACCGCCATCCACCGCCGCACCTTCCACCGGGAGCCGGCCGGCTGGCGGATCGAGGACCGCGTGGAGGGCGGGACCGGCGAGACCATCGACAGCTTTCTCCACCTGCACCCGGACTTCCACGGCGAGCGCCAGGGCAACGCTTGGGTGTTCAGCGACGGAAGCACCACGGTGGAGGTGATCCCGCGCGGGTACGACGCCGCCGTGCTGGTGGTGGGGGAGAGCGATCCCCCGCAGGGCTGGCACTGCCCCCGCTTCGGCACCGCGCTCCCGGCCCCGACTCTCCACTTCCGCATCGAGCACAACCGTGGGGGGCTCCACGGTTACACCATCCGACACCGCCCGCAACGCGCATGACCGGCCGTCCCCTTCGCATCGGTTACCTGGTCCAGGACTTCGCCCCCGAGGTGGGCGCCGGCCCCGCACGCGTGCTGGAGATGGCGCGCCAGTGGAAGAGCGCCGGCGCCGAGGTCACCATCGTCACCGGGATGCCGAACCGGCCCCAGGGGCGGATCCACGAGGGGTACCGCGGCCGCGGCTTCATGGAGGAGGAGTGGGAGGGGCACCGGGTGCTCCGGTCGTGGCTCTACGCGAGCGAGCGGCGCGGCTTCCTCCGGACCATCGCCAACAACGTCTCCTTCATGGCCACCTCGGCGATGCACGGCGCCGCCCGGCTGCGGGGTCTGGATATCCTGATCGCCAGCTCGCCGCCCTTCTTCGTGCACCTTTCGGGGGAGGCGCTGCGCATGACCCGCCGCCTCCCGCTGGTGCTGGAGATCCGCGACCTCTGGCCCGACTACCTGGTGGAGATGGGCGTGGTGCGAAACCGCCTCGCGCAGCGCGCGCTGTTCGCCACCGAGCGGCACCTGCTGCGGCGCGCCCGGTCGGTGGTGGTGGTGACCGAATCCTTCCGCAACCGGATCGTGGAGAAGGGGATCCCGCGGGAGCGGGTGGAGGTGATCCCCAACGGCGTGGACACGTCCTTCTACTTCCACGACCGCGAGTCCGAGCCGCCGCTCCCCTCGCTCCGCCGCAGCGAAGGCGAGTTCATCGTGGGATACCTGGGGAACTTCGGCGCCGGCCAGGAACTGAGGACCGTGCTGGACGCCGCGGTGCACCTCGCGGACGTACCCGGGATCCGCCTGGTCCTCGCCGGGGATGGCACGGAGCGCCACAGGGTGGTGGAGCACTGGCGATCGCTCGGCCTGACCAACGTCACCATCGAGGAGTCGATCCCCAAGGAGAGCACGCGCGCGTTCTACAGCCACTGCGACGTCTCGCTGGTGCCGCTGGCGCCGCTCCCCATCTTCCAGGAGACCGTGCCGTCCAAGATCTTCGAGGTCATGGCGTGCGAGGTGCCGGTCCTGGCGAGCCTTTCGGGGGAGGGCGCGGAGATCGTGGAGCGGAGCGGCGGGGGGATCGCCACGCCGCCGGGCGACGCGCGCGCGATGGCGGACGGGATCCTCGCCCTGCGCGCTCGCACGCCCGAGGAGCGTCGCCGGCTGGGGGCGGCCGGTCGCGACTTCGTGAGCCGCCACTACAGCCGGCAGACGCTCGCGTCCCGCTACCTCGACATCCTGCGCGAGGTGGTGGACCGGGACCGCGCGCCGGCCGCGAGATGAACCCCGGCCGGCGGCGCTTCCTCGGTCGGGCGGCCGCCGCGGCGGGCGGTCTGATCGCGGGGGTTCCGCTCGGCCGCGTGACAGCAACCGGCCCCGACGGCGCCGAGGGCGCCACCCCGGGCGACACGCCGCCGTCCTTCTTCGACGTCGCGCGCTTCGGCGCGCGGGGGGATGGCTCGACCGACGACACCCGTGCCATCGCGGAGTGCGCTCGCGCCCTGCAGCGCGCCGGTGGCGGGGTGCTCCGCCTGGGGCCGGGCGTATTCCGCCTGTTCTCCGGCTCGACCGCGCTGCCGGAGGTGCTGTGCGACTTCAGCGGGCTCGAGGGGGTCCAGATCGACGGCGCCGGTGCCGTGCTCCAGGTGGCCCGTCACCTCGAGCCGGGCGCGACCACCGACATCTTCCGCTTCACCCGCTGCTCCCGGGTGCGCCTCTCCGGAATCCGCGGCGTCGCCCTCCCCTACGACGGAACGCTCGACCGCGGTCCGCGCTTGGTGGTCCTCCGGGACGGGTGCAGCCAGGTGGACGTGGAGGCGGAGATCCGCTGGTGGCAGAGTGGCCTGACCGTCCTCGAGGCACCCGCGGGGTCCGACGCCCGCTGCACCGGGATCGCCTTCGATCTCCGTGCCTCCGACTGCCTGTACGGCGTCAACTTCCAGATGGACGGCGACGGTGCCCGCGGCCGCATCCTCGGGCGGCGCAATCACCGAAGCTTCTTCGTGTACGGGGTGCGCGACCACGATGTCGCCATCGACAGTCGCGACCAGCGCTCCGGTGACTGCCTACTGCGCGGGTACCGCGGCCGCCCCCTCGAGGACGTCCGCGTGCGCTACCGGAACCACCTCTCCGGCGCCGCCGGGGTCGGCGGACACGTGCCGGACTGCGTGGTGCTCGGCCCCGCCGACGCCGCTCCCGCCACCTTCCGCAACGTGCGCGTCGATCTGGACGTCCGGTACGGGGAGCCCGAGGGAGCCGCCGGCCGCGCCTTCGCGCGGGTGAAGCTGGTGGATGGGATCCCGGACACCGCCGACCGCGGCCACCGTGTGGCCGGCCTGCAGATCACGGGGTCCGTCGCGGGAAGCGGCGCCGAGCGGAGCGTCCCGCTGGACATGGTGGGGAACTGGGGAGCGGGAGAGGAACTCCGCGACTGGCTGATCCAAGATCTCCACATGACCGGCACGCGCGCGGCCACCCTCGACCTCGCCGCGGTCCGGGGCGACGCCTTGCTGCGCGGCGTGCGCTCCGACGAGCGGCTCTACCTGCGCGGTGGCGACAACGGCCGGGTGACGCTGGTGGGGTGCACCGCCCGCCGGCTCGGGTGGGACCCGGCCGATGCCTCGCCCATGACGCTGATCGGGTGCGAGGTCACCGGCCCGGCGCACGAACAGCCCATGCGCAACAAGCGGTTCATCCAGAGCACGGTGGACGGACGCCCCGTCTGAGCGGAGCGCCACCGGCGGCACCCCCGCCCCCCAACGCGGCGGGGGCGGAGAGCGCCCGTGGCACCCCCCGCCCCCCTTTTGTTCGTCCGTCGTCCGGCGCACCGGCGGAGCCCCCCGCCTCACCCCGCGCCGTTGCTCCCGTTGACCGCGTGCTCGGCCCCGTACGCCATCCCGTAGTACCCGCCGTCGGTGTCCGCGTCGATGTCGTTGAACACCACGCCGCCGATGGGTGCGCGCACGTGGATCAGCTGGCTGGCCGCGTGGTGCAGCGCCCGCTTGTCGGTCACCCCGGCGCGCGTGACCAGGATCGACGCGTCCGCCATGGTCCCCAGCACCGCCGCGTCGGTCACCAGGCTGAGCGGCGGCGCGTCGAAGATCACCATCTCATACTGCCCACGCAGCTCCTCGATCAGCGACCGCATCCGCTCCGAACCCAGCACCTCGGACGGATTGGGGGGGAAGACGCCCGCCGGGAGCACGTGGAGCACGTTGCCGTCCTCGTCCACCGGCACCGAGCGCGTCACCCGCTCCAGCGTGGAGTGGCCGAGGAGGAGGTGCGTGAGCCCCGGGTTCTGCTCAACCCCGAACACCTCGTTGAGCACCCCGCGGCGCAGGTCCGCGTCGATGAGGAGCGTGCGCGTCCCCTGCTGCGCCAGCGTGATCGCCAGGTTCGCCGAGCTGGTGCTCTTGCCGTCGCCCGGCATGGCGCTGGTGACCACCACGATGCGCGGCGTCCGCTCCGCCATGGAGAAGGTGAGGTTGGTGCGCAGCGCGCGGTACGCCTCCGACGCCGGACTCCGGCTTGCGAGCCGCGTGACCAGGTGCCGCCCCACCACCTCTTCCGGCCGCACCCGGAGGACCCGCCGCCTGCCGTTGGCAGCCGCGGCGGCGCCGGCGGGCGCCGGGATCCGGGGGATGGTGCCGATGATCGGCATCCCGGACGTGGCGGTTTCCACGTCATCGCGGGTGCGCACCTTGGTGTCCAGCGTGTCGCGCACGAACACCGCGCCGAGCCCGAGGATCACCCCGAGCACCGCGCCAAGGAAGAGATTCAGCACCGGGCGCGGCGCGACCGGCCGGTCGGGTACCAGCGCTCCGTCGATCACCCGCACGTCGCCCGGCTCCACCGCAGCACCGATCTCCGCCTCCTTGAGCCGCGTCTGCAGCAGGGTGGAGATCTCCGCCAGCAGCGTCTGCTGCCGCATCAACCGGGCGACCTGGATCTCCCGCGCCGGCACCGTCGCCAGCTGCGCGTCGAACTGCGCCAGCATCGCCGTGGACGATGCGATCTGCGTCTCGAGCGAGCCGAGATAGCTCTGCGCGATCTGCAGCAGCTGAAGCTCCAGCTCCTCGATGCGCCCGTTGATCCCCCGCACGTCCGGGCTCTCCGCCGTCCGCAGAACCAGCAGCTCCGCACGCTGGTTCTCCAGCTCCGTAATCGCCTGGAGGATGTCCTGCACCGCCCGGTTCGTCAGGAAGACCGGGAAGGAGGCGAGCTGCCGATAGGGAGAGGAGCGGGTCGCGGTGGGCTGCGTCGCCGTCGCGTTGCGCAGCAGTACCGACAGTGCCGCCTGCTCCGCCCGCATCTCGTCGCGCCGCGCGTGCAGCTCCGCCAACCGCCGCACCTGCTCCGAAGCCTGGTCCCCCAGGCTCACCACCTGCTCGCGCTCACGGTAGTCGCGCAGGTTGCGCTCCGCCTCCGTCAGCTGCTCCTCGTAGCTCTCCACCTGCCCGCGCAGGAAGTCCACCGTGCTCCGCGACTCCGTCCGGCTCGTGCGGGACTTGAAGCGTATGAAGCTCTCCGCCGCGGCGTTGGGAACCGCCGCCGCCACCACCGGGTCCGTATGCCGGAAGTTGATGCTCACCATCTTCGCGTGCGGGTCCACCCGCGAGATCCCGAGCTGTTGCCGGAGGTCCGCCACCGTCCGCCAGTAGGGGTGGACCTGCACCCGGATCTCCTCCGGCGCCAGCGCGACCACCTCCTCCTGCAGCGCCAGCCGCAGCCGGCCCACTAGGAAGGGCTCACCGATCGCCACCCGGTCGGGCGTCGCGACCGGCGCCGACCCGTTGCGTCCCTCCGCCGCGACGCGGTACCCACCCGCCCCCTCGGCCCTGAGCGTGATGGTCACCGGCTCCGCCTCCGGCGACGCGGCGAGCACCCGGATCACCCGGTCCGGCCGGACGGCGGGCGCAAGCAACTCCACCTGCAGGTGCAGCGAGTCCACCACCGCCGCCGCGATCTGCCGGCTCCGCAGCACCAGCACGTCCGTCTCGATCTCCCCTCCCGCGTTCCCCCCGGCCAGCGGCCCCAGCTCCATCAGGAGCGGCGGACCCGTGTTGGGCGCGTCGATCTGCAGGGACACCGCACTCTCGTACACCGGGTCCTGCAACCAGGTGAAGAGTGCGCTGAGCGCGATCACCACAGCCGCGATCGCCGCCACCAGAGAACGGTTGCGGTGGACGACGTGCCAGAAATCGCGGAGCTGAGACCGCTCCTGGCCAGCCGGACCGCGGGCCGTCGAACTCGTAGGTATGCCGTACATCTAACTCAGAAGGGAAATGACAATGCTCGTGACGGAGAGCAGAACGCTCACCACGAACGTGCTGTTGCGCTCGAACCAGCTCCGCCGGTCCACGATGATCTGGTCGCCCGAGTGAATGTCCAGCGTGGTCAGCGTCTCCCCCACTCCCACGCGCTCCCGGATGACCTCGCTTCCCCGGATGATCCGCACCCGGTTCAGATCACCGGTCGGGGTGGCACCACCCGCAAGCGCCACCGCCCCCGCCAGGCTCACCGTGGGGTCCACCGAATAGAGACCGGGCCGCGCCACCTCCCCCAGCACGTTGATGCGCCGCAGCGGTATGATGGAGATCGAAGGGTTGCGCAGGTGCACCCGATACTCCTCGATCAACTCGTTGCGCAGCTCCCGAAGGTTCTTTCCCGTCACCGACCGCGTGCCCAGCAGCGGGAGCGTCACCTCGCCCGCCTCGTCCACCAGGTACTCGCCTGTCAGGTCGACCTCGCGCCAAATTTCGATCCGCAGAACGTCACCCGGCCGCAGGCTCAGCTCGCCGCTCGCGCTCTGCACCGGAGCCGCTGGCGCCTGCGCGTTCAGCGGAGCCGACACCATCAACACCGCGAAAGCGGTCAGCAGGATTCTGATATACATGAAGTCCGTGGATATGGCGGATCGATTGGCGCCGCGAAAGTCGGCAAACAACCTTACAACTTAGCTCCGGAACTCATTCGGTACAAGGTCGCCCCCGCGCGCGCGGCGTGGTCCCCATCCGGAATGCGTGTGGTCCCGTATCCTGTCGCCAACCCGCGCCGGTGCGGACGCGGACGGCAATGGCCGGCCGGAAAACGCGTTCGGCCCGGCGCCCCGACGAACCGGCCCGGGGTGGCCTCGCGCACCGGTGAAACGTTCCACTCGCCGGAACGTGGACAGTGGGTCCGGGCCGGGCGGTTGCCCGTAAGGAGCGCTCCGACGGCCCCGGGCCCGACCACGTCGCCGCGAACGGGCGGATTTCTGGCTCATGTTCAAGCGTTTCCGAGCCGGCGGGAGGCGGTGATCGATCAGCTTTCCGGGCTTGTCTAAACAATGTGCCCGCGTTAGCTTGCACCCTCTTTCGGCCCGGGCGCCCGTTCGGCTCCCTCGCCACGATCGTCGGCAGCACCCCATCCGGGTGCGTCGCCCCGTTCCCTCGCTGCAGGAGCTCATGGATGGCACCGCGCGAGTCTCCCAGCTCCGCGACGTGCAGGTGGAGGACCTTCTCGGCCGCGAAGCGATCGATCTAGACCTCCAGGCGATCCGCGCCGGGCTGCAGGGCCGAGTCGTCATGGTTACCGGGGGAGCCGGCTCCATCGGTTCTGAACTCGCCCGCCAGATCGCCGCTTCCGGACCCGCGCGACTCGTCCTCATCGAGCAGGCGGAGAGCCCGCTCTACTTCATCGACCTGGAACTCCGCCGCGCCCACCCTGGCCTGGACATCGTTCCCGTTGTGGCGGACGTGACCGACGACGCCCGCATGGAGCGCGTCTTCGCCGAGCACCGCCCCTACCACGTCTACCACGCGGCCGCGTACAAGCACGTTCCGCTGATGGAGCAGAACGTGGCGGAGGCCGTCTGCAACAACGTCTTCGGCACCTTCACCGTGGCCCAGGCGGCGGCGAAGCACGGAACGGCCGAGTTCGTCCTCATCTCCACCGACAAGGCGGTCCGCCCCTCGTCGGTGATGGGGGCCACCAAGCGCATCGCCGAGCGGATCGTCCTCGGCTGGCCCGCGCTGCGCGCTTCGGGCACCGACTTCCGTGCCGTTCGCTTCGGCAACGTGCCCGGCTCGGAGGGGAGCCTGATCCCGCTCTTCCGCAAGCAGCTCGCGGCCGGCGGACCGCTCACAGTCACGCACCCGGACGTCACCCGCTACTTCATGACGATCCCGGAGGCGGTGCAGCTCGTTCTCCAGGCGGCGGCACTCCCGGAAGCCGCCGGACGCATCACCATGCTCGAGATTGGAGAGCCGGTCCGCATCGTGGAGCTCGCCGAGAACCTGCTGCGGCTCTCCGGCATCGAGCCGTACACCGAGATGCCGATCGTCTTCTCGGGTCTCCGGCCGGGGGAGAAGCTGTTCGAGGAACTGATGACGGACGTGGAGGAGTCGGTCCCCACACGCGTCGAGAAGATCCGAGTGGTGGAGACGGACGAGACCGATTCCGTCCTGCTCCAGAAGGGGATGGACCGCCTCGCGGCCGCCATGCAGATCGGCGACCGGGATGGAATGGTCGCCGGCGTCTGCGCCTTCGTTCCGGAGTGCGTGTCTCCGCTCCGTGAGCTGCGCGCGGAGTCGCTGCGCCGGCTCGCCCGCACGGCGAACCGGCTGCCGCTGGCGAACATGTAGCACCGTCTGGCCGCGCCGGCGTCGCCGCCGGCCGCCCACCAGAGCAGCACCCACGCGGGCGCTGTCCGACCGGAAACGGCGGGAGGCGCCTCCGCGTTTGCAGGGAGTTCGGCGCGATTCGTTCATTCGCGTGGGCCAGTGGCCCGCGGTACACCAGACCATTCGACACGACCGAGACCACGTGGCGCAGACCATCGACCGTATCCCGATTCTGGATCTCTCCCCGGAGACCGACACCCTCTGGGACGAATTGAACGCAGCCATTCAGGCGGTGATCCGTTCGGGTCACTTCATCATGGGACCCAACGCGAAGCAGTTCGAGGGCGAGGTCGCGGAGTACCTGGGAGCACCGCGCGCGGTGGGGCTGAACTCCGGCACGGACGCGCTGGTGATCGGCCTCAGGGCGCTCGGCGTTGGACCCGGCGACGAGGTGATCACCACCCCCTTCACCTTCTTCGCCACCGCCGAGGCGATCAGCATGGTGGGCGCCGTCCCGGTCTTCGTCGACATCGAGCCGGACACCTTCAACCTGGACGTGTCCCGGATCGAAGAGCACGTCACCGCCCGCACGCGCGCCATCATCCCCGTTCACCTCTTCGGCCAGGCCGTGGAGATGGACCCGCTCATGGAGATCGCGGAACGAAGGGGTCTCCGGGTGCTGGAGGACGTCGCACAGGCCTTCGGCGGCCGTTACCGCGGACGCATGCTCGGCACCATCGGCGACGTGGGCGCCTACTCCTTCTTCCCCAGCAAGAATCTCGGCTGCTACGGAGACGGCGGACTGCTCACGGCGAATGACCCCGCCATCGCGGAACTCGCCGCCATGCTCCGCGCGCACGGCTCCAAGAAGAAGTACTTCAACGAGGAGATCGGCTACAACTCACGCCTGGACGAGATGCAGGCGGCGATCCTCCGCGTGAAGCTCCCGCACATCGAGGCGTACAACGAGGGCCGTCGTCGCGTGGCGGAGAGATATCGGGAGCTTCTCGGTGAGGTGGACGGGATCACCCTCCCAACCGTTCGCGACCACGTCACGCACGCGTTCCACCAGTACACCATCCGCGTGCACGGTGGCCGACGCGACGAGGTGCAGCGGAAGGTCGACGACGCCGGTGTCGGCACCATGATCTACTACCCGGTCCCGGTCCACCGCCTCCCGGTTTACACGGAGATGGGTGCTTCGCTCCCGGAATCGGAGCGTGCGGCGGAGGAAGTGCTCAGCCTGCCGATCTGGCCGCAGATGGAGAACGAGGTCCAGGAGCGGGTCGCGGACGCACTCCGCGACGCACTGCGCTGACGCTCGTTCTTTCATAAACACGCTACGTTCCTCACAGAGACACTCAGGATGCCGAACTTCGCACTGACCGGGGTCGCCGGGTACATCGCGCCCCGTCACCTGCAGGCGATCCGCGACGCGGGCGGACGCCTCGTCGCCGCCATGGATCCCCACGACTCCGTCGGGATCATGGACACCTACTTCCCGGACGCCGCCTTCTTCACCGAATTCGAGCGCTTCGACCGCCACCTCGAGAAGCTGCGGCACGGCAGGCACGACGACCGGGTGGATTACGTATCCATCTGCTCCCCCAACCACCTGCACGACGCGCACATCCGCCTCGCGCTTCGGGTGGGGGCCAGCGCCCTCTGCGAGAAACCGCTGGTGCTCAAGCCGTGGAACCTCGACGCCCTCGCCGAGATCGAGCAGGAGCACGACGGGCGGGTCTACACCATCCTCCAGCTCCGCGTACACCCGCGACTTCTCGAGCTCCGCGAGCGGCTGCAGGCCGACCGCTCCCGACGGCACCAGGTCCGCCTCAGCTACGTCACCTCCCGCGGCACCTGGTACCGCTACTCCTGGAAGGGCGACGAGGAGAAGTCCGGCGGCGTCGTCAGCAACATCGGGATCCACTTCTTCGACCTCCTGATCTGGCTCTTCGGTGGCGTGCGCCGCAGCGAGGTGCACCTCAACCAGGCGTCCCGCGCCGGTGGCGCCTTCGAGCTGGAGAACGCCGATGTCCAGTGGTATCTCTCCATCGACGCCAACGATCTCCCGGAGTCCGTCCGCGGTGAGCAGACCACCTACCGCTCCATCACCGTGGACGGCGAGGAGATCGAGTTCAGCGGCGGCTTCCGGGATCTCCACACCCGCGTTTACGAAGAGACCCTCGCCGGCCGCGGCTTCGGCATCCAGGATGCCCGCCCCTCCATCGAACTGGTCCACCGCATCCGCTCCGGCGGCGCGGAGGGCAGCTCGCTCGAACGGCACCCGCTCGTTGCCGCGGCCGCCGGCGCGAGCATCCCCTCCCAGCGGATCGCCTGATGATGGAACGAATCCGCGAACTGCCCGGCGTCACCATCCACGAGAGCGCCTACGTGGACGCGCCCGCCGAGATCGGCGAGGGCACGAAGATCTGGCACTTCTGCCACGTCCAGTCCGGCGCCCGGATCGGCCGGGGGTGCTCGCTCGGCCAGAACGTCAACGTCGCCAACGACGTCGTCATCGGGAACAACGTCAAGATCCAGAACAACGTCGCCATCTACACCGGCTGCGAGATCGAGGACGACGTCTTCCTGGGGCCGAGCTGTGTCCTCACCAACGTCACCAACCCGCGCTCCCAGGTGAACCGGCGCGGTCTGTACGAGCGGACGCTGTTCCGCCGGGGGGCGACCGTGGGGGCGAACGCCACCATCGTCTGCGGCGTCACCCTCGGGCGCTACTGCTTCGTCGCCGCCGGGAGCGTGGTGACGAAGGACGTGCCGGACTACGCGCTGATGGTCGGAAATCCCGCGCGCCAGCAGGGGTGGATGAGCCGGCACGGGCACCGGCTGACGAACCCGGATGCGGACGGCGTCATGGTGTGCCCGGAATCTCGCGTTCGTTACCGAGAAGTTGAGGGTGAGGTGGTATGTCTCGACTTAGCCGAGGACGAACCGCTGACCGGTGAGATGACGGTCGGAAGGCTGACCTACGACGAGGTGAAGCAGAAGAAACGAGCCGTATCTTTTCCCGGTACCCACGAGTCCGTGTAGGCGGAAAAGAACGAGCTGCGCTGGGGGCACACCTGGTTCCAAGTTCTTCGACGCTCTTCTGATCAGACAGGGCGCTGCGTCGCCGGCGGCGTGCAGCAGCGGTGGAGGGACTCTTCGTGCTGCCGACCGGGACGCTCCCGCCCAACCCGTCCGAACTGCTCGGTGGCGAGCGGATGGCGAGGTGCTGGACGAACTGCGCGGTGAGTTCGACGTGGTGATGCTGGACACCCCGCCGCTGCTGGCCGCATCCGATGCCGCAGTGCTTTCCACGCTGGTGGACGGCGTGCTGCTCGTGCTGCGGGCCGGGAGCACGGACCGGGGCGCCGCGCAGCACGCGGTGCAGCAGCTGCGGAGCGTGGGAGCGCACGTGGTGGGCGCCGTCCTCAACGACCCGGACGCCAAGGTGCCAAGCTACGGTGGCGGGTACTACTATCACTCCTACTACGGCTCCGAAGCGGGCGTCTGAACGGGGCGCATGGTTCGAGATCGAGAGAGGGCCGCGAGCATCGTTCGCGGCCCTCTCTTCTTTCCCGCCGCCGGTTGCGGTGATCAGTTTTGACGGGTTCCGTCCCGGTCGATCCGCTGCGAACACCGCCTGCAGAAGAGCAGCGGGTAGCAGAGCTTTCGGTCCCAGTTGCGGGAAGCACAGCAGGGGCACACCGGATTGCGCGCTTGCCACGCAAGGAGCGCGGCTGCGCCTGCGACGGCGCCACTCACCAGTTCGACGGGCATTTCTCGGACGTCCTGTTGCCGGGCGAGCCCCGGAGGGGCTACGGAATGCCGGCCACGACGTGCAAGGTGGGTGCCTCCCGCCGATCGTGCAGGGAGCGGGGAGGGTCAGTTGTGGCGCTCGCCGTTCCGATCCACGCGCTGGGAGCAGCGGCGGCAGAGCAGGAGTGGATGGCAGAGCCGGCGGTCCCAGTGGCGAGATCCGCAGGTGGGACAGCGGGGATTCCTCCAGAACCAGGCCGCCAGCGCTGACGCTCCGGCCACGGACCCTCCCATCAATTCCAGGAGCAAGCCATCTCGGGATCGGAGGCGTGGGTGGAGCCGGGCGGGAGCTGGCTGCGTCACGTCGTTGGCGGGTCGGATGATCATGGTAGTGCGGTCCACATGCCCCGCACAAGCAAACATACGCCGCCGCAGCCTGTCTGCCGAATATCTAGCCAATTGGAAGCCATTCACTTCGACCTTCTGAGGTCCGGGCTGGCTGCGAGGCCGCGCCCCTTCGGTGTCACCGCATTGTCGATGGGCAGGAACAGCGGCGCTGTGGGGAGACCGCCCCCCGCATGGATGGATGACGAGTCCGGCCGGAACCAGAGTTCCGGCCGGACTGGTTCTTCCGCGCTTCGTCGGGGGAGGAGGTGTGGTGGCAGGTGTGGAGCGGGTCGGAAGGTGGTATAATCCGGCGTCCGGGTCCGGCCCCCGCGGGTGTGAGCGATCGGCGCGGGAATTCCATGCAGCCGCCAAACCCATGGTCTCGAGGAGCGGGAGATGATCGATTTTCACAGTCACCTCATGCCCGGGGTGGACGATGGCGCCGTGGACCTGGAGCAGTCGCGGGCGGCGATCCATACCATGCGGGAGCAGGGTGTGACCGCCGCGGTGACGACACCACACCTGTCGGGCTCGCTGCTGTCCCGCCCCGAGCCGCTCGCCATGGCGCTCGCCGAAATGGACGCGGCGTGGGACGCGCTCCGCGGGATGGTGGAAGCGGAGTTTCACGGCTTCCGCCTCGAACGCGGTGCGGAGGTGGCGCTGGATTCGCCGGCCCCGGACCTCTCGGATCCACGCGTCCGCCTGGCCGGCACCTCGTACGTGCTGGTGGAGTTCCCCTACATGAACATCCCGCCGGCCAGCGCCAGTGCGATCTTCGAATTGCGGCTGAAGGGGTGGACGCCGGTGATCGCCCATCCGGAACGATACTCCGGCGTGAGCACGGACCGGGGGGTGGTGGACGAATGGATTCGTGTTGGGGGGCTCCTCCAGGTGAATTCGGGTTCCCTGATCGGCCGGTATGGTGCGAAGGCGGAGCAGATCGCGTGGAGCCTGCTGGAGCGGGGGCAGGTGAGCTACCTCTCCAGCGACTTCCATGGGCGCGGCCGCTGTCCGGTGGGCGAGGTACGCGAGGTGTTGCGCCTGATGGGCGCGGGTGAGCAGGCAGCGCTGCTCACCGAGCGCAACCCCGGGCTCCTGCTGGCGGATTCCCCTCCGGAGGTGGTGCCGCCGGTGGTCAGGCGTCCAAAGTCGATGTTCGAGCGGCTGGGGCTGCGGCGGCGCGGCTGAGGCCGCGGAGGCCCGGTGAGATGGGGATTCGAGAGGTTGTGCAAACGTCGCCGCGCCTGTAGCTTATCCGGCTCGGCAGGAGCACCTGTTCCGTTGGGCGTTCGTCCGATCCGCCCCTTCATCCGATCTTCTCTTCTTCGGAAACGTCATGCCAGCAAAGCAACTTCGTGCCCGCATCGAGGGTGGCAATGCCACCGTGGGTGTCGTCGGCCTCGGGTACGTGGGTCTCCCGCTCGCGGTAGAGACCGCGCGCGCCGGTTTTCGCACCATCGGCTTCGACATCTCCAGCCGTGTGGTGGACGGCATCAACGCGGGTGAGTCGCACATCCAGGACGTGGCCGCGGAGCAGGTCGCCGGGTACGTCCGCGACGGTCTGCTTTCCGCGACCACCGATCTGTCGCGGCTGGGCGAGTGTGACGCGATCAGCATCTGCGTGCCGACGCCGCTTTCCAAGACCAAGGACCCGGACCTCTCGTACGTGGTGAGCGCGACGCAGGCGATCGCCGCCACGCTGCGGCCGGGTCAGCTGATCATCCTGGAGAGCACCACCTACCCGGGTACGACCCGCGAGGCGATGCTCCCGGTGCTGGAGGAGGGCGGGCTGGTGGCGGGGGAGGACTTCTTCCTCTGCTTCTCGCCGGAGCGTGTGGACCCGGGCAACGCGGTCTGGCACACGAAGAACACGCCCAAGGTGATCGGCGGGCGTCACGGCCGCGTGCACCGAGCTGGGCGTGGCGCTGTACGAGAAGGTGTTCGACACGCTGGTGCCGGTCTCCTCGTCCGAGGCGGCGGAGCTGGTGAAACTGTACGAGAACACCTTCCGGATGATCAACATCGCCCTCGCCAACGAGATGGCGCAGGTGTGCGAGCGGCTGGACGTGGACGTCTGGGAGGTGGTCGAGGCGGCGGCGACCAAGCCGTTCGGCTTCATGAAGTTCACCCCGGGTCCGGGGCTGGGCGGGCACTGCATCCCGCTGGACCCGCACTACCTGAGCTGGAAGATGCGGACGCTGGCCTACAAGACGCGGATGATCGAATTGTCCAGCGAGATCAACGCGGAGATGCCGGCGTACGTGGTGCGGAAGGTGTCGGACGCGCTGAATGACGAGGCCAAGGCGGTGCGGGGGAGCCGGGTACTGGTGCTGGGCGTGGCGTACAAGAAGGACATCGACGACCTGCGGGAGAGCCCGGCGCTGGAGGTGATGCACCTGCTCCAGCAGAAGGGCGCGGACGTGGTCTACCACGACCCCTTCTGCCCGGAGATCGCGGACGACGGCCACACCGCGCTGACCAGCCTGCCGATGCACTCGGTGGAGCTCAGCGAGGCGGAACTGGCGCGCACCGACGCGGTGGTGCTGGTCACCGACCACTCGACGGTGGATTACGCCGCTCTTGCCGCGCGGGCGCGACTGGTGGTGGATACCCGCGGCGCCATGCGCGGGGTGACCGGCAGCGCGCGGGTGGTCGGTCTCTCGGGAACCGAGCTGCTCACCGCCGACCGCAACGGGTCCGCGCTGCCGGGAAAGCCGGGCGCGGAGGGCGTTCGCGTGGCGGTCTGAGGGGGTAGAAGCGGAGGACAGAGGTGGTCGGGCCCGGAGATGACGTGCTTCATCTTCCGGGCCTGATCCGTGCAGCAGGGCGGCGGTCGGCTGCGGGCGGCGGTCGGCTGCGGGCGGCGGTCGGCTGCGGGCGGCGGTGACTCCGTCGCTGGTCAACCCGTCGCCGGTAACTCCGTTGCCGGTAACTCCGTTGCCGGTAACTCCGTTGCCGGTAACTCCGTTGCCGGTCAGCCAGACGCCGGACAACCCGTCGCCGAGCCCCCGGTCATCCTGAGCGAAGCGAAGGATCCCGCTGGGATGCCGGCATCAGCGCGGTGCGGCGCGGTGCGGCGCGGTGCGACGTTCCCTGGCAATTTCCATCGCCCCACACGTGCCCGCCATACGGTGCAGCGCGCACGCAGCACAGAGGGATCCTTCGCTTCGCTCAGGATGACGAGGGGCATCGAACATCGAACATCTAAACACCAACAACCATGAACGTAGCTGTAGTTGGCACCGGATACGTCGGCCTGGTCGTCGGGGCCGGTCTCGCGGAGACCGGCAACGAGGTGGTCTGCTGCGACATCGACGCGGGGAAGATCGGGCGCCTGAACGACGGGGAGATCCCGATCTACGAGCCGGGTCTGGAGACGCTGGTGGAGCGGAACCTCACGGATGGCCGGCTGACCTTCACCACCGACGTGGCGGGCGCCGTCTCCGGCGCGGAGATCATCTTCATCGCGGTGGGCACCCCTCCGGGCGAGGACGGGAGCGCGGACCTGCAGCACGTGCTGGCCGTCGCGGAGACCATCGGCCGGAACATGCCGGCGGACGGACCGGAGAAGATCGTGATCACCAAGAGCACCGTCCCCGTGGGCACCGCCGCCAAGGTGCGCGATGCGATCGCCCGTCACACCTCGCGTACGGTGCACATCTGCTCCAACCCGGAGTTCCTGAAGGAGGGCGCCGCGGTTCATGACTTCATGAAGCCGGACCGGGTGGTGGTCGGTGTGGATTCGGAGTACGCGCGCGAGAAGCTGGGTGAGCTGTACGCGCCCTTCGTGCGCACCGGCAACCCGATCCTCTTCATGGACATCGCCAGCGCGGAGATCACCAAGTACGCCGCCAACGCGATGCTGGCGACGCGGATCTCCTTCATGAACATGATCGCGGGCCTGTGCGAGGCCGTGGGCGCCGATGTCGCCTCGGTACGGCAGGGAGTGGGCACCGACGACCGCATCGGGAGCTCCTTCCTCTTTGCCGGCATCGGGTACGGCGGGAGCTGCTTCCCCAAGGACGTGAAGGCGCTGATCCACACGCTGAAGACGCTGGAGGTGGACAGCTCGATCCTCGATGGGGTGGAGCAGGTCAACGAGAAGCAGAAGCAGGTGCTGCTGAACCGCGTGGTGGAGCGTTTCGGGGAGGATCTCTCCGGCCGCACCTTCGCGGTATGGGGGCTCTCCTTCAAGCCGGAGACGGACGACATGCGGGAGGCCCCGTCGCTGACCATCGTGCGTGGTCTGACCGCGCGGGGCGCGCGGGTGATGGCGCATGATCCGGAAGCGTCCCACGAGGCCGAGCGGCACTTCACCGACCTGATCGACGCCGGCTCGCTGACGCTGTGCGAGCGGAACTTCGACTGCCTCACCGGCGCGGACGCCCTGCTGGTTCTCACCGAGTGGCAGCCGTACCGCCGCCCGTCGTTCGAGAAGATCCGCGAGCAGCTGAAGCAGCCGGTGATCTTCGACGGCCGGAACCTCTGGCAGCCGGAGAAGATGAAGGCGGAGGGGTTCGAGTATTTCTCGATCGGGCGGCTCCCCGCGGTGCCGCTCACGGTGGAAGGCGCCGGCGCGAGGTCGGCGGCGCGCTGAGCTCCGTACGGCCGGGATGGCAGGTGTCCCCTCCCCCGCGCCGCCGGGGAGGGGCTTCCGACGTTCTGGTCCGCTCATCCTTCGGTTTCGCTCAGGCGGCCCTGCCCCGACGTCATCCTGAACGAGCAGCCGGGCACAGGCCGCAAGCCCCACCGGCGGCACTACCCCACTGTCATCCTGAACGAGCAGCCGGGCACAGGCCGCAAGTCCCACCGGCGGCACAACGCCACTGTCATCCTGAACGAGCAGCCGGGCACAGGCCGCAAGCCCCACCGGCGGCACAACGCCACTGTCATCCTGAACGAGCAGCCGGGCACAGGCCGCAAGCGCCACCGGCGGCACAACGCCACTGTCATCCTGAACGAGCAGCCGGGCACAGGCCGCAAGCGCCACCGGCGGCACTACCCCACTGTCATCCTGAACGAGCAGCCGGGCACAGGCCGCAAGTCCCACCGGCGGCACTACCCCACTGTCATCCTGAACGAGCAGCCGGGCACAGGCCGCAAGTCCCACCGGCGGCACTACCCCACTGTCATCCTGAACGAGCAGCCGGGCACAGGCCGCAAGCCCCACCGGCGGCACTACCCCACTGTCATCCTGAACGAGCAGCCGGGCACAGGCCGCAAGCCCCACCGGCGGCACTACCCCACTGTCATCCTGAACGAGCAGCCGGGCACAGGCCGCAAGCCCCACCGGCGGCACTACCCCACTGTCATCCTGAACGAGCAGCCGGGCACAGGCCGCAAGCCCCACCGGCGGCACTACCCCACTGTCATCCTGAACGAGCAGCCGGGCACAGGCCGCAAGTCCCACCGGCGGCGCGAGTGAAGGATCCGGATGCCGGGGACGTCCGCCGCATCCGGATCCCTTCGACTTCGCTCAGGGCAGCCCTATCGGTCGCTGCGCTCGCGCTCGACGACTGGCGTGGGGGGCGCCCTACACCCCCACGCACAACGCACGACGCCCAACGCACAACGCACAACGCCCCTCCCCGTTGCCAGCCGTGCCGAATAGTGCCACATTGAGATCATCTGTGCCACAACAACCCGCGAGGCATGCCGTGCGTAAACTGTCGATTCGCGAGATACGCGCTGAGCTGGGGCGTCTGGACAAACTGGTGGAGGAGGAGGGGGAGGTGATCGTCACGCGCCATGGGAAGCCGGTGGCGCGTGTCCTCCCGATGCGGCCGGTCCGGGAGATGCCCTCCCACCGTGTCCTGCGGGAAAGCATGCCGAGACTCCGCCATCCGAGCGAGGTCCTTGTGAGGCAGGATCGCGAGGAACGGTAGGTGGGCACGTATCTCGATACGAGCGCGCTGGCCAAATGGTACCTGAACGAGGCACGGTCGGAGGAGGTGGAGGCGTATCTGCGCACCGCGACCGAACCGACGATCAGCACCCTGACCGTGGTGGAGATGCGCTGTCTGCTGGCGCGGCTCCGACGGAGCCGGCAGCTGGACGGGCAGTCGGAGAGGCGGGTATTCGCCCAGTTCGAAATGGACATGGCGCGGGGTTTTCTGACCGTGGCAACGGTGGAGAACGAGCACGTGCTCGCCGCCAGCCACATGATCGAACGGCTGCAGCCGCTCCCGCTGCGCACGCTGGATGCGCTGCATCTTTCCCTCGCCTCCGCGCTTCAGGCGAGGGAGCTCGCGACCGCCGACCGCCTCATGGCGGAAGCTGCGGAAAAGCTGGGGATGGTGGTGGTGCGATTCGTCTCCTGACCCGTGGAGGGACGCCGGGGCACACTCTCCGTAACAAGCGGAAATCCTCCAACGAGGCCGGGAGGAGATCATCCTCGGGTCCGCATCGCGATCCGTTCGACCGGATGCTCATCGCGCAGAGTGCGGCGTCGCCGCCGAGGCATGGCGCATGAGCCGCGGATTACTCCTCTGCACGAGCTGTCGCGCTCAGACCTCGGTCATTGCGGGGACCATCTTCGAGGGGACGCGGAAGCCACTCAAGCTGTGGTTCATCGCCGCCTGGGAGATCACGGGCCACAAGTACGGAGCCAACGCGGTCACCGTCAAGCGGATGCTCGGTGTGAAGAGCTACAGGACCGCGTGGTCGTGGCTCCACAAGTTCCGCCGCGCCTACGGGACCGGAAAGGAGACTAAATGACGCGATGCGCACGCTGGCGTAGACGAAACAGTGCACATCTTCGTTGACAGCGGGTGCGCCCGACGCTATCTTTGGGTACGAGCGAACTCACAGTAAACACGGAGGACCGGATGCCTACCACTCGTATCTCCGATGAGGGATTGATGACTCTGCGCCAGATCGCAGAGGTGTCTTCCCTGCCTCAGACGGAAATCCTTGATGAAGCACTCGAAGATCTGCGCCGTAAGCGGTTCTTCCAGCAGTTCAACCAGCAGTACGCGGCTCTCCGAGCGGACGAGGGCGCCTGGGACGAGGAGCAGGCAGAGCGCCGCTTGTGGGATCAGACCTCTGCGGATGGCTCGGGTTCCTGATGGGTTCGGCCACGGGCCCCAGCCGGGGTGACATATGGATGGTGAACTTGGATCCGGTAGTCGGCCATGAGCAGGCGGGAACGCGACCGGCACTGATCGTATCGGTGGATGAGTTGAACCACGGCCCCGCTGATCTGGTCACCGTGTTGCCCATCACGACAACGGAGCGTGATCTTGCTTCGCGAGTTCGCGTCCCAAAGGGCCAAGGGGGGCTGTGGGAGACCAGCTACATCAAGTGCGAGGAAGTGCGAACGATCTCCAAGGACCGTCTCCTCCGGAAGATGGGTGCTCCGGATCCGAAGTACCTCCTTCAGGCGATGACAAATGTGCGTTTCTTCCTCGGTCTCTGATAGTCCGGGTATCCGCAGAACAGGAAGTCATCCACGGCCGGCCGACTCTGGAGGACTTCGCGATTCAGCAGACAGAACGCGGACGCAACATCAGAGATCTTCCCCCCGCGAAGGCCGCTTCGTCTGAGGCCACACCACAACATGCTGTGGTCGGTTGAGCGAAGGGAATATCCCAGTTGTGGTGAATGGTTGCTCCGGGCGGCTCGCGGCTGCAGAGTTCATGTCGCAGTGCCGAGGCGGCCTCCGATATCCAGTGACAGGGCGAAGGCGAGGGCGAAGGCGATGCCGGATGCCGCTCCCCGGTCCCCCCTGAATCCCGAATCCTGAATCCTGAACCCCCCCCATGCGCATCCTCATCACCGGCGCCGCCGGCTTCCTGGGCTCCCATCTCTGCGATCGCTTCCTGGCCGAGGGTCACGAAGTGGTCGGGATGGACAATTTCGTGACCGGTTCGCCGGACAACATCGCGCACCTGATGGGGCGAAAGGAGTTCCGCTTCATCGAGCAGGACGTGACCACCTACCTCTACGTGGAGGGGGATCTGGACGGCGTTCTCCACTTCGCCAGCCCCGCCAGCCCCATCGACTACCTGGAGAAGCCGATCCAGACGCTGAAGGTGGGGTCGCTGGGTACGCACAAGACGCTCGGTCTGGCGAAAGCGAAGGGTGCCAGGTACCTGCTGGCGTCGACCAGCGAGGTGTATGGCGACCCGCTGGTGCACCCGCAGCCGGAGGGGTACTGGGGGAACGTGAACCCGGTCGGCCCGCGGGGCGTGTACGACGAGGCCAAGCGGTTCGCCGAGGCGATGACGATGGCGTACCATCGCTATCACGGTGTGGAGACGCGGATCGTGCGGATCTTCAACACCTACGGCCCGCGCATGCGGCCGGCGGACGGGCGGGTGGTATCCAACTTCATCGTGCAGGCGCTGCGTGGCGATTCGATCTCGATCTACGGCGAGGGGCAGCAGACGCGCTCCTTCTGCTACGTGGACGACCTGGTGGACGGCATCTTCCGTCTCTTCCATTCGGATCGTGCCGAGCCGACCAACATCGGTAACCCGGACGAGTTCACCATCCGCGAGTTGGCGGAGCTGGTGATCCTCATGACGGAGAGCCTGTCGCCCCTCGGCAGGCACCCGATGCCGGAGGACGACCCGAAGACCCGCAAGCCGGTGATCGAGGTGGCGCGCGAGGTGCTCGGGTGGGAGCCGAAGGTGCCGCTGCGCGAAGGGCTGGAGCGGACCATCCCGTACTTCCGGGACCTGGTGGAGCGGGAGGGGGCGAGCGCGCGGGTTCTGCTCGCGTAGCCCCTCGCCCTTGCCCTTGCCGTCTCACCGCCAGGCGGCCCTTTCCGCGACTCGTCCCGCCGACCGTCATCGTTGATCTCCTTGGCGGCGAGGTCCATTTTTGATGTACGGCAATACACCGTACCACCCTGGAAGGAGGAGCGATGAGTGGAGAACGGAGAGTGAACCGGGCTGCGAAGGAACGGGTCGATTTCCGGCTCGAGCCCGAACACAGGGCGCTGATCGAGCGAGCGGCAGCGTATCAGGGGGAAACAGTGACGGGTTACGCGGTCTCCACGCTCGTCCGCGAGGCCCAACGCGTCGTCCGCGAGCACGAGGTCGTCACGCTTTCGGAGGCGGACCGGGATCGTTTTCTCGAGCTGCTGGAGAATCCGCCGGAGCCGACCGAAGCGCTCCGTCGTGCTGCGCGCCTCAATCAGGCCCTGATCGACCGGTCGGAATAGGCGTGCATGCGGTTCGTCATCCAGTTGTTGAACGAGCGGCACGATCGTGATCGGTTCGCTTGCGATGAGCCGGTACTGGACGAGTACCTGCGGCACTACGCCCGACAGAACCAGGAGCGGGGCGTCAGCCGCACGTTCGTGGCGACTCCCGAAGGTACGCGCACCGTGGTAGCGTTACGGCTTTCAATCGCTGGTTGACGACGAGCTGCACCTGTTCCTCCCCCTCGACCTCGTGCGCCGGGTCGTAGCCCCCTGAACTGGCGCCGCCGGTCGACTCGGGTTAGCCTTCCCGCCGTCAGCCAAGAACGATCACCGCTTCACCGCATCATGACACCGAACGCAGCCGCGACCCCCTTCGTCTCCCCGAAGATCGTCGACAAGCCGTGGGGCCGGGAGATCTGGTACGCCCACGAGGAGCGCTACGCCGGCAAGGTCCTGGAGATCACGAAGGGACATGCTCTCTCCCTTCAGAAGCATGAGCGCAAGATCGAGACGCTCTACCTGCAGAGCGGCCGGATCCGCTACCACTTCAACGGGGTCGACTACGAGATGACCCCGGGGCAGTGCGTGACCAATCACCCCGGCGACGTCCACCGGATGGAGGCGCTGGAAGACTCCGTCTTCCTGGAAGTGAGCACCCCCGATCTCGACGACGTCATTCGTCTCGAGGACAGGTACGGAAGGGTGGAGGCATAGCTGCCGCCGGTTAGCTCTTTAGCTCGTATCTGCTAACTGATTCTGGCAGTCGGCCTTTCCGCGGCGGGTAACGATTAACCATCAACCAACAGCTAAAAGCTAACAGCTGACAGCTGACAGCTGCCGTCCCATGCATCTCCACAATACCGAAATCCCCGACGTCGTCATCATCGAGCCGCGACTCTTCAGCGACGAGCGCGGCTTCTTCGCGGAAACGTGGCGGCGGGAGCGCTACGAGGAGGCGGGGATCACGGGGACGTTCGTGCAGGACAACGTGTCTCGCTCGAGCCGTGGAGTCGTGCGCGGGCTGCACTTCCAGAACCCCACACCGCAGGGGAAGCTGGTGATGGCCCTCACCGGCTCCATCTTCGACGTGGCCGTGGACCTGCGCCGCGGCTCGCCGACCTTCGGACGGTGGGTGGGGGCCGAGCTCTCGTCCGAGACGCTGCGGCAGCTCTGGATTCCACGCGGCTTCGCCCACGGCTTCCAGGCGCTCAGCGACGGCGTCGTGGTCGCCTACAAGTGCACCGGCTCGTATTCACCCCCCGACGAGCGTGCCATCCGCTGGGACGATCCGGACATCGGCATCCAGTGGCCGATCGCGGATGCGCGCCTCTCCCCCAGGGATCTGGAAGCTCCGCGACTGCGCGACCTGCCCGAGGAGTGGCTCTTCGAAAGGTAACCGGCCGCCCCAGGTAGCCCCAATTCAAAATTGAACATTCAACATTCAAAACTTCCCTCAGATCGTCCCCAGCCTCTCCCCCCTGTATTCCCCCTACCTCACCCGCACCCACCACTCCCGGTTCCCGAGGTACCACTCCACCGTGCGCCGCAGGCCGCTGGCGAAATCTTCGCGTGGCTCCCATCCCAGTTCCTTCGCGATCCGCGAGCAATCGATGGCGTAGCGGAGGTCGTGGCCGGGTCGATCGGTAACGTACCGGATGAGATCGCGCCGCGATGCGAGGGTTGGATGCGGCTCAATCTCATCCACCAGGTCGCAGATCATCGTCACCACCTCGATGTTGCGCATCTCGCTCCGCCCGCCGACGCAGCACGTCTCCCCCGGCACGCCATCTTCCAGCACGCGGATGAGGGCTCCGCGTGATCGTCGACGAAGAGCCAGTCACGCACGTTCTCGCCACGCCCGTAGACCGGGAGCGATTCACCGAGAAGCGCGCTGATGATCATCAACGGGATCAGCTTTTCCGGGAACTGGTACGGCTCGTAGTTGTTGGAGCAGTTGGTGATCAGCGTCGGGAGACCGTAGGTGTGATGCCATGCCCGCACCAGGTGATCGCTCCCCGCCTTGCTCGCGGAGTACGGGGAGTTGGGGCGATACGGCGTTTCCTCGTGGAACTCGCCCTCCGCGCCGAGTGAGCCGAATACCTCGTCGGTGGAGATGTGGAGGAAGCGGAAGCGCTCCCCTTCCTCCCCGTGCAGCGACTGCCAGTGCCCGCGGGCGGCCTCCAGCATCCGGAAGGTCCCGACCGGGTCGGTCTCGATGAAATCGCCCGGCCCCGTCGATGGAGCGGTCCCCGTGGGACTCCGCCGCCAGGTGCATCACGGCCGAGGGCCGATGCGTCCGCAGCAGGGTCGCGATCGCATCACCGTTGCAGATGTCCTCCTGCACGAACCGGTAGCGGTCCGACCCATCGACGCCCTTCAGCGACTCGCGGTTCCCGGCATCGGTGAGCAGGTCCACATTGATGACGTGGGACGTGGACCGCTCGATCAGCATACGGACCAGCGCGGAGCCGATGAAGCCGGCGCCGCCAGTGACGAGAATCGAGGGATGCCTGGTTTCCACGAGTTTTTCCATGTAATCGGACAGGGGTATGCACCTGACTCAACCGAACCCCAGTTCTGTGGTCGGGCGAGCCTGCTTCGGGCACATGCTCGAGCCCCTGTCATTCCGAGCGAAGTCGAGAGCCTGCCCTGAGCGCAGCCGAAGGGAATCTCTCACCGTTGCAGGCCGCGGCGACGCCGGTGAAGATCCCGCGGTTCCCGGAGATTGCTCCACCTGGCCGGCGCGTGTGTGGGGCATACGGCGCCACCGGTAAACTCGCAGTGGTGCGTGGAGCCTGTGACGTCGCCAGTAAACTGGCGGGGGTGTGTGGGTCATGGGACGCCGCCAGGGAACTGGCGATGGTGTGGGAGGCATGTGCCGAACACCACACACAACGCACAAGGCAGTTTGCCATTTCCCGCCCGCCGCATCATCTTCACGCGCCACCACCTTCCCATCGTGAAGCATGACCGACGAACTCTCGACGCAGCAGTTGATCGAGCGGGGCCGCGAGGAGTTCGGACGCGACCGGTTCGAGCTGGCGCTTACACACCTCCGCGAGGTGACGCGACGCCAGCCGAAATACGCGGACATCCACAACCTGGTGGGGCTCTGCCTCGGGCTGATGGGGGAGACGGACGAGGCGCTCACCGCCTTCGACCGCGCGGTGGAGCTGAACCCGCGCTACGTGGAGGCGCTGCTGAACCGGGCGCTGACGCTCAACGAGCTGGGGCGCTACGAGGATTCGCGCGCCTCCTTCGAGCGCGCCGCCGAGGCGGACTTCGAGCAGGGCGTCGGCCGCTTCCCCTCCGTACTCGCCGGCCGGCTCGCCAACAAGCACATGGAGCTCGGGGATCTGTACGCCGTGGGCGGCGCGCTGCAGGACGCCGCCAAGCAGTACCGTCGCGCGCTGCGTCTGCGCCCCCACTTCGCGGACATCCGCAACCGCCTGGGCCGCACCCTGCTGGACCTCGGCAAGGTGGAGGAGGCGGTGCAGGAATTCGAGCGAACCCTGCGCATCAACCCCGGCTTCTGCGACGCGCGGATCAATCTGGGCCTTGCGTGGTACCGTATGGGCGATCTGACCCGGGCGGAGGCGGAGTGGAAGCGCTGCGAGGAGCAGCGGCCGGGCAGCGCGCAGGTGGCGGGGTATTTGAGTTTGGTGGGGAGGGCGGCAGGTGGAGGCCAGTGAACTGGTGATGGTGATGGTGGTGGGGCGAGGTGCCTTGACCAGTAAACTGGTGATGTCTTAGGGGCAGGTGCCGTGACCAGTGAACTGGTGATGGCGTGGGGACAGGTGCCGTGGCCAGTAACTGGTTGACCACAGGTGAGTCACCGCCTTTTCGCAGAATGCCCCGACATGCAGGATTTCCGGAAGCTTCGCGTCTGGGAGCGATCGCACCGGCTGGTGTTGGAGGTGTACAGGGCATCGCAGGGATTCCCTGTGCGCGAGATGTACGGGGTGACGGGACAGATGCGGCGTGCGGCGGCATCGATTCCCGCCAACATCGCGGAGGGGTGCGGCCGGCGAGGCAACGCCGAACTGGCGCGGTATCTCACCATCGCGATGGGCTCCTCGACGGAGCTGCAGTATCACCTGTTGCTGGCCCGCGACCTCGAGCTGATGTCGGGGCCAGAGCACCTGCGCCTGGACACGGGTGTAGCGGAGGTGCAGATGATGCTGGCTGCATTCATCCGGAGGCTGACGAGCACCTGAACGTCGTCGCTGGAGGATCTGGCGAGGCAGCAGGCCCGGGTACAGAACACGGAACCAGAAACTGGCCCGGGGCCCTGAAGGCGCCCCGGACCCACCAACGTCTGATCCAGATAAACGAAGTGATGAAGACTAGCTTCAGAGCCGCCGTGCTCCTGATCACCGTCGTAACGCTTTCCGCCTGCTTCTCCCGCCAGCAGAACCCCGCGACCCTCGGGCCGGACGAGCTGTGGAACCGGGCGACGACGGCGTTCGAGGCGCGGAACTTCGGTCGGGCTTCGCAGCTGTACGAAGTGTTCGTGCAGCTGCACCACGGCGACCCTCGGGCGCCGGAGGCGCGGCTGAACCTCGGCACCTCGTTTCGTGAGCGGCGCGAGTACGTCACTGCGGCCACGCACTTCCAGCGGCTGCTGAACGACTTCCCGCAGAGCCCGCTCGGGCTGGCGGCGCGGATGGGGATCTGCGAGTCGTACTACCGGCTCTCGCCGCGCGCCGCGCTGGACCAGGAGTACACCTACTCCGCGATCCTCTACTGCGAGTCGGTGGCGAACTATTACCCCGGGACGGATCCGGCCTCGCGCGCCACGGCGTACGTGACCGAGATGCGCATGAAGCTGGCGCAGAAGGCCTACGACACCGGGATGTTCTACGTGCGTCGCCGCGCCTACGACTCGGCCATCGTCTACTTCCAGCAGGTGGTGGAGGAGTTCCCGCAGACGCAGCTCGCGCCGGCGGCCCTCTTCCAGATGGCGGAGACCTTCACGCTGCAGGGCTACGTGGAGGATGCGCAGGAGGCGCGCGAGAGGCTGCGTCGTGACTACCCGGACAGCCCCGAGGCGCAGGGCATCCGGGCCTGAGCACCGAGCGGATGAGGATCGGGGTCTTCGGCGGCACCTTCGATCCGCCCCACACGGGGCACCTGATCGTGGCCTCCGTGGCCCATGACGTACTGCGGCTGGACCGGCTCCTGATCGTTCCCGCCGCGGTGCCGCCGCACAAGCTCGGGATCGTGGTCGCCTCGCCCGGGCAGCGGCTGGAGATGGTGCGCGCGGCGGTCGCCGGCGATCCCCGCTTCGAGGTGGACGACCTGGAACTCCGCCGACCCGGCGCCTCCTACACGGTGGACACCCTGCGCGCACTGCGCGAGCGCGAGCCCGACGCCGATCTCTTCTTCCTGCTCGGCGCCGATCAGCTGCGGGAACTGCATACCTGGCGGGAGCCCGGGGAGGTCGCCCGCCTCGCCTGCCTGGCGGTCCTTTCCCGCGGCGACGACGCGATCCCCGACGCGGGCCGGTACCGGGTACTCCCGGTCGCCGTCCCGCGCATCGATATTGCGGCAACCGAGATCCGCCGCCGCGTGCGGGCTGGGCAGTCGATCCGCTACCTGGTGCCGGAGACGGTGCGGGAGATCATCGCGCGGGAGGGGCTGTACGGGTGAGGGAGGTGGAGGCCAGGGCATCCTGCCGGCCCCACCCCGCCCCCCCCCCCCCCCCCCCCCCCCCCCGTCATCCTGAGCGAAGCGAAGGATCCCGCTCGGGTGCCGGTCGATGCGGGGGCACTGGCTGCAAGGCATGCGAGCCGCGGCCTCACGCCACGCGGCTTGACGGACCTGCGGCGCTCCGGCTGCTTAGCCGTGGTCGTCCCGCCGCGGAGCAGGATCCTTCGCTTCGCTCAGGATGACGGGGGGGGGGCGCTCAGGATGACGGGGGAGAAGACACCGGGGGGGTGCCCCGCATGGGCCGGCGCCCGAGAGGGACCCTTCGCTTCGCTCAGGATGACGGGGGGGCGGTTGGCTGCCCGCTGGCTGGCGGCTATCTTGCGGCGCGGCGATGCCGCATTGCGACGACCAACTTCATCGAGTGACCGGGTACCGATCCGCGCGCCGGCTCCATCGAGGAGCCGCCCGGAGCTGAAACCGGTCCACCATACAGGCACTGCTCCGATGCAACTGAAAGATCTAGTAAAGACCGTGTTCGGCACCCGCCACGACCGCGAGGTCAAGCGGCTCATGCCGGTGGTGGACCAGATCAACCGTGAGGCGGAGCGGCTCCAGGGGCTGTCGGACGAGGAGCTGCGCGCGCAGACCATGAAGTTCCGGGCGCTGATCCAGGAGCGGACAGAAGATCTGCAGAAGGAGCTCGACGAGCTCCGTGACGAGAAGCGGAAGGCGGAGAGCGCCGGTGAGCGCGAGGAGCTGGCGGCGGAGATCGGCACCACCGAGAAGCAGCTGTATTCGCAGCTGCAGGCGGTACTGGACGAGATCCTCCCCGAGGCGTTCGCCACCGTCAAGGAGGCGTGCAGCCGGCTGGTCGGTACCGAGGTGATGGTCACCGGGCCAGACGCTCGTCTGGGACATGGTGCCCTACGACGTGCAGCTGATCGGCGGGATGGCGCTGCACGAGGGCAAGGTGGCGGAGATGGCGACCGGCGAGGGGAAGACGCTCGTCGCCACCATGCCGCTGTACCTGAACGCGCTCGCCGGCCGCGGCGCGCACCTGGTGACGGTGAACTCCTACCTGGCGCAGCGCGACTCCGAGTGGATGGGCCACCTCTACCGCTTCCTCGGTCTCACGGTCGGACTGCATCGACCTGCACGAGCCCGGCACGCCGGAGCGTCGCGACGCCTACCTGGCCGACATCACCTACGGCACCAACAACGAGTTCGGCTTCGACTACCTCCGCGACAACATGGTGCACACGCTGGAGCAGCGGGTGCAGCGGAGCACTACTACGCGATCATCGACGAGGTGGACTCCGTCCTGATCGACGAGGCGCGGACGCCGCTGATCATCTCCGGCCCCGTCGCGTCGGAGACCAACACGGCGTACGCGCGCTACAACCCGCTGGTGTCCGACCTGTACCGCCGCCAGAACCGCATCGTCGGCGACCTGATCGGCGAGGCGGAGCGCGCGCATCGAGGAGGGCGACGAGTACACGGCGGGCGAGAAGCTCCTGCTCGCCAAGCGCGGGATGCCGAAGAACAAGCGGCTCGCTGAAGATGTTCGCCGACGACCCGGGTCTCGCAGAAGATGGTGCAGAAGGTGGAGGCGCAGCTACATGCGCGAGAAGCGGCTCCACGAGCTGGAGGAGGCGCTGCTCTTCGCCATGGACGAGAAGGGGCACAACGTCCACCTCACCGACCAGGGGCTGGACGTGCTCGCCGCCGGAGGATGCCGAGCGCCTTCATCGTGCCGGACCTCTCCGAGGACGATCCACCGGGTGGAGGAGGACGCGGATCTCTCCGTCGATGAGAAGCGCGAGCGCGCGCGAGGCGCTGGAGCGCGAGTACGCGGAGAAGAGCGAGAAGATCCACGTCATCCACCAGCTTCTCAAGGCGTACGCGCTCTACAACAAGGACGAGCAGTACGTGGTGCAGGACGGCCAGATCGTGATCGTGGACGAGTTCACCGGCCGCATGATGCCGGGCCGCCGCTGGTCCGACGGGCTGCACCAGGCGGTGGAGGCGAAGGAGGGCGGTGACGGTGAAGGGCGAGACGCAGACGCTCGCGACCATCACCATCCAGAACTACTTCCGGATGTACGACAAGCTCGCCGGGATGACGGGCACGGCGGAGACGGAGGAGGGCGAGTTCCACCAGATCTACGGGCTCGACGTGATGGTGATCCCGACCAACCGGCCGATCATCCGTGACGACCGGCACGACCTGGTCTACAAGACCAAGCGGGAGAAGTACAACGCGATCATCGACGAGATCGAGCGGCTGAACGCGCATGCAGCTGCCGGTGCTGGTCGGCACGGTGAGCGTGGACGTGTCGGAGACGCTGTCGCGCATGCTGAAGCGGCGGGGGATCCAGCACGAGGTGCTGAACGCGAAGTACCACGGGCGCGAGGCGCAGATCGTGGCGCAGGCCGGACAGCCGGGCGCGGTGACCATCGCGACGAACATGGCCGGCCGCGGAACCGACATCAAGCTCGGGCCGGGCGTCGAAGGACGCTCGAGATGCGCGAAGGCGTGACCTGAAGCTCGACGGCGCGACCGACGCTGACCTGCGAGCGACGACTCTGGCGGGGGCCTGCACATCATCGGCTCCGAGCGGCACGAGTCGCGCCGCATCGACCGGCAGCTCCGCGGCCGCGCCGGTCGCCAGGGCGATCCGGGCGCATCGCAGTTCTTCCTCTCGCTCGAGGACGACCTGATGCGGCTCTTCGGCTCCGAGCGCATCGCGTCGGTGATGGACCGGATGGGCGCGGAGGAGGGGGAGGTGATCACGCACGCGCTGATCACCCGCTCCATCGGCAACGCGCAGAAGCGCGTGGAGATGCAGAACTTCGAGGCGCGCAAGCGGCTGCTGGACTACGACGACGTGATGAACCAGCAGCGCGAGGTCATCTACGACCTGCGCACCTTCGCGCTCGAGGGTGGCGAGGACCTCAAGGGCGAGTCGTGGGACATGATCGAGAAGACGCTCGATCGCCTGATCGACGAGCACGCGCCCGAAGGGACTCACACCGGAGGAGTGGGAGCTGCAGGAGCTGCGCAACCGCCTGCTGCTCGACTTCTTCGTCACCGCGGACCGCCTCCCGCAGGAGGAGGGGCCGCAGGAAGAGTTCTACACGCGTGACGAGCTGCGCGAGTATCTGGTGGGGCTGTCCCGCGACCAAGTTCCTGGCGCAGCTGTCGCAGTTCGGCTCGCACCAGGAGTCGCTGCTCCGCTACGTGGTGCTCAGCACCATCGACGAGCGGTGGAAGGACCACCTGTACGACCTCGACCACCTGAAGGCCTCGATCGGCTTCCGCGGCTGGGGGCAGAAGGACCCGCTGATCGAGTACAAGCAGGAGGCCTTCGACATGTTCGTGGACCTCCTGACGGACATCCAGACGTCCATCGCGCGCCTGATCTTCCGTGCCCGGCTGGAGCAGGCGCCGCCGCCGCCGCCGCAGGTGTACGGCGACGTGCTGCACCAGGGACCCGGCAGTCAGCCGCAGGACGCCAGCACCGGCCCCGCGCAGCGACCCGCCGCGCCGCCGCCCGGATCCATCGGCCTCGGAGTGAACCCGGGTGCCGCCGTGCGGGCACCGCAGCCGCAGCAGATGACCACCAACCGCGAGGAGGCCCGGCCTCAGCAGCCGGTGAGCGTCGGCGACAAGGTCGGCCGCAACGACCCCTGCCCCTGCGGGAGCGGGAAGAAGTACAAGGCATGCCATGGGAAGGTGTGAGCCAGGTGGACGACGCAGTGCAGCAGACGGAGAGGCGTGGGGATCTGTGCGGCTGTCGCGACCGGCCATCGACGGCCATGGCAGCGGCGCTGCACCATCGACCGGGCCTCCTGAAGGACATGGGTGATCCAACCGAAACCGCAGCGTGAAATCAATGGCTACGCAACCTTCCCCGCCGGGCACTTCGGGGGGGCATGCCGCGGAAGTCACATCGGGTTCGCGGTTCGAATTCGGGAGCAACTGGGCCCGGTTCCTGGAGGAGATCGACGACCAGCGCATCGAGTGGGCGGAGCGATCGCTGCTGGAGATGCTCGATCTCCCGAGCCTCACGGGTCGCAGCTTCATCGACGTGGGGTCCGGGAGCGGTCTGTTCAGCCTCGCCGCGCGCCGGCTCGGAGCGACGGTCCGCTCCTTCGATTTCGATCCTCAGTCGGTTGCCTGTACCAGAATGCTTCGGCAGCGGTACTTCGGGGATGACCCGGACTGGCTGGTAGAGGAGGGGTCCATTCTGGACGCGGAGTATGTGGCAGAACTGGGTCGATTCGACGTGGTGTACTCCTGGGGAGTGCTCCATCACACGGGATCCATGTGGCCCGCGGTTTCGGCGGCCGCAAGACTGGTCGCGCCGGGGGGAAGCTCTACCTCGCCATCTACAACGATCAGGGCCGCGCGAGCAGAAGCTGGCACAGGGTAAAGGCGGCGTACAACCGAATTCCCGCCGCGTTTCGATTCTTGATCCTCGGCCCCGCCTTCGTGCGGCTCTGGGGTCCCACCATCGTGCGGGACACGGTGCGGGGTCGGCCACTCGCGAGTTGGCGCCAGTATGCGGCGAATAGCCGGCGTGGAATGTCTCCCTGGAGAGACGTGGTCGACTGGGTGGGCGGGTATCCGTTCGAGGTCGCCGGCCCCGATGAGGTATTTCGCTTTCTTCGGTCCAGGGGATTCGTACTCTCCCAGATGGCGACCTGTTCGGGTGGACTCGGCTGCAACGAGTTCGTCTTCGACACGCTGGAAGGGGCCGAAGCGGAACCGGAGCGGTAGCGGTTCTCATCGGGACCTGCCGACCGCCCACGACGCAAGGACCAGCGTCGCAGTGCCTCCGAGCACTGCGACGCTGGTGCGTTGCAGGTGCCCGGTTCCCCGCGAATTCGCTCGACTGGCCTCGAATGGCACCGCGACTCCGGGGCATCGCCTACATTCCATGGCGATGGAGGATGCCCGGCGGGGTCTGATGACGAGCTGCAGGAACAGCGGAGATCATGTCGACGACCATCAAGGAGTGGCCCACCGCCGAACGTCCCCGTGAGCGGCTGGTGTCGCTGGGGCCGCGGGCGCTGGCGCCGCGGGAGCTGCTGGCGCTGCTGATCGAGACGGGGATCCCCGCGTGCGGCGGGCGGCCGGGTCGCTCGGCGATCGACCTGGCGGGCGACCTGCTGCAGCACTTCGCCACCGGCGACGGCAGCGGCGCGCTGCGGCGGCTGATGACCGGATCGGTGGGCGAAGTGTGCACGGTGCCCGGGATGGGGCCGGCCAAGGCTGCCAAGATCCTTGCGGCGCTGGAGCTGGGGCGCCGCGCGGCGGAGGAGGAGCGCCCCGAACGCGAGCGGCTCCGCAGCGCCGCTGACGTGTATCAGAGGATGCGCCTCGCCATGCGCGATCTGCGTCACGAGGAGTTCCACGTGCTCCTGCTCAACACGCAGAACGAAGTGCTCCGCGACCTGCAGGTGACTCGTGGCACACTGGACGCATCGCTGGTGCACCCGCGCGAGGTGTTCCGGCCCGCCATCGCCGAGGCCGCCGCCAGCGTGATCCTCGTCCACAACCACCCGAGCGGCGACCCCACGCCCTCGGCTGAGGACCGCGCGGTCACCCGGCAGTTGCGCGGCGCCGGGGAGACGATCGGCATCGAGGTGCTGGATCACGTGATCATGGGGGAGGAGAGATATGTGTCGTTCGCGGAGACCGGAATGCTGGAATAGCCGGGAACTGGTTGTTCGTCGTTCGATGTTCGTTTTTCGTCTGCAGCAGCGGAATCGGTGCCGGATCGGGGAGGATCGTGTTAACTTGGGAATTCATTGATGTATCCGACCCGAGGGTCCGGACGAATCAAGAACAACGAACAACGAACAACCAGTTCTTCCGATGTCGTCCCTCCCCGCACCCATCGAGCTTTCCGAGCACACCCGCGCGACCGCGCTGGCGGTGCTTCCGCCCGGGCTGTACTCCCGGCTGGAGCCGTATGCGGAGCGGCTGGACCTGGGGCTGATCACCCGCGCCTACGAGTTCAGCAAGTTCGCGCACGCGGGACAGAAGCGGCACTCGGGTGAGGACTACGTCATCGCACTGCGTGGAGGTGGCCGAGATCCTGGCCGAGCTGCACCTGGACTCGGTGACGCATCGCCAGCGGCCTGATCCACGACGTGGTGGAGGACACCACCGCGACGCTGCAGGACGTGCGCGACGCCTTCGGCGAGGAAGTCGCCAAGGTCGTGGACGGGCTCACCAAGATCGCCCGGGTGCAGTTCCGCACCAACACCGAGCAGCAGGTGGAGAACTACCGCAAGCTGCTGCTCTCGATGGCGCAGGACGCCCGCGTCATCCTGATCAAGCTGGCCGACCGGCTCCACAACATGCGCACGCTGGAGCACCTGCGCGAGGAGAAGCGTCGGCGCATCGCGCTGGAGACGCGGGAGATCTACGCCCCGCTCGCTCACCGCCTCGGCATGGCGACCATCAAGTGGGAGCTCGAGGACCTCTGCTTCAAGTTCCTGGAGCCGGAGGCGTACAAGGATCTGGCGCGGAAGATCGCCGAGAAGCGGCACGAGCGGGAGGAGCTGATCGAGCTGCTGCGCGGAGCCGCTGGAGGCAGGACCTGCAAGGCGGCGGGGATCGAGTGCGAGGTCACCGGCCGGCCCAAGCACCTCTGGTCCATCCACCGGAAGATGGAGAAGCGTGACAAGCCGTACGAGGAGATCTACGACCTGATGGCGGTGCGGGTGATCGTGGAGACGATCACCGACTGCTACCACGCGCTGGGGATCATCCACAACCAGTGGACCCCGCTGCAGGAGCGCTTCCACGACTACATCGCCACGCCCGAAGTCGAACCTCTACCGGTCGCTGCACACGACCATCTTCGGACCGGGCGGGCGCCTGTACGAGATCCAGATCCGCACGCGCGAGATGCACCGCACCGCGGAGTACGGTATCGCGGCGCACTGGAAGTACAAGGAGGGCGAGCGCAGCCGGCGGCGGCGGGCAACGAGGTGGACGAGACGCTGAGCTGGTTCCGGCAGGTGCTCGAGTGGCAGCAGGATACGCCGCGAGCCGGAGGAGTTCATGGAGTTCCTCCGCATCGACCTCTTCCAGGACGAGATCTTCGTCTTCACGCCGCAGGGCGACGTGAAGCAGCTGCCGCGTGGCGCGACCCCGATCGACTTCGCCTTCGCGGTGCACACCGAGGTCGGGCTGCGCTGCGCCGGCGCGAAGGTGAACGGGCGCATCACGCCGCTCTCGCGCGAGCTGCGGAACGGCGACACGGTCGAGATCCTCACCGACGCGAAGCAGCGCCCCTCGCGCGACTGGCTCGCCTTCGTGAAGACGGCGCGGGCGCGCAACAAGATCCGGCAGTGGATCAAGGAGGAGGAGTTCGGCAGCTCGCGTTCGCCTCGGCAAGGAGTTCATCGAGCGCGAGGTGCAGAAGGCGCGCCGCGGGCAGGTCTCGGAGGACCGGTACGACGTGGTGGCGAAGGCGCTGGAGCTTCCCGGACGCGGAGCACCTGTTCGCCGCGCTCGGCCGCGGCGACATCGGACCGTCGGCAGTGTTCCGAGAGCTCTGGCCGGACGCGCCGGAGCCGGAGCCCGCGCGGCCGCCATCGGCCTTCGAGCGGCTCGTCTCGCGGGTGCGCGGCGAGCTCCGGCGGAGTGCGGATCCAGGGGATGGAGAACCTGATGGTCCGCTACTCGCCAGTGCTGCCAGCCGGTGCCGGGCGACAAGGTGATCGGCTACATCACGCGCGGCCGCGGCGTCTCCATCCACCGCATCGACTGCCCCAACGTGCTGCAACCTCGCCGATCACCCCGAGCGGCGCGTGGAGATCGAGTGGGAGGCGGAGGCCGGCGAGCGCTTCTTCGTGCGCCTCGAGATGGAGGGCACCGACCGGCGCGGCCTCGTCGCCGACATCGCCAGCACCATCACCGCCGACAACACCAACATCGAGCGTGAACATCCAGGCCGAAGAGATGGGGATGCGCGGCGAGTTCGTGGTGGAAGTGGAGAACCTGGACCACCTGAAGCGCGTGGTGAACGCGATCCGGCGAATGAAGGGGGTGCTGAGCGTGGAGCGGAGGGAGCATTTCAATGCGGCGGACGTGGGGGATTAGGGGCCCATTCCGCCACGTCATCCGGAGCGAAGCGAAGGATCCCGCTGGAAGCCGGCCCTTTCCCCGAACGTCATCCTGAGCGAAGCGAAGGATCCCGCTCCTCCTCTGGCCGCGCGTGCCAATGCAGGACACCGGCGCCCCCGTATGGCGGCGCATTCCTCGGCGGCGGGCAGGGACCCTTCGCTGCGCTCAGGGTGACAATGGGAGTGGTCCACTGGCTCCCGCCCCCGGCGTCATCCTGAGCGAAGCGAAGGATCCCGCTGGAAGCCTGCCCCCACGGACCCGTGCCCCAACGCCACCTCTGTCGTCTCCTCGCTCACGTTCTGGATCCTTCCTCCTGCATCTCCAGTCTTCCATCCATCCGAACGGATTTGCCCCGCCCTTTCTCAGCCATCTCCCCTCCTCTGCCATGCCCCGCCGCTTCCACGTCTACATCATGGCCAACGGCGCACGTACTCTGTACATCGGTGTAACTGGTAATCTCGTGCAGCGGATTCAACAGCATCGAGACGGGCTGGTTCCCGGCTTCACGAGCAGGTACGGTGTGAACCGGCTGGTGTACGCCGAGGAAGCGGATTCGGCGATCGCCGCGATTGCTCGCGAAAAGCAGTTGAAGGGTTGGGTCCGCCGTCGTAAAATCGCCTTGATCGAAGCCGTGAATCCGGAATGGAAGGATCTGGCTCAGGAATGGATGATCTGATGAAGGGCAGGATCGAGTTCAGGGCGGGCGGTGGGGCAGCGGCGGGTTCCCAGCGGGATCCTTCGTCGCGCGTCCCTTTCGTCCCGGCTGCGGTGATGAGCTGCGCTCCTCAGGAGGCCGGGGGGGAGGCGCTCGTGCGGCGAGCGGCCGCCATATGAGCGCCTTCAATCTCACCTCTCCCTACTCCCCCAAGGGCGACCAGCCGCGGGCCATCGAGGAGCTGTCACCGGGCTGAACCGCGGCGACCCGCTACCAGACGCTGCTCGGCGCCACCGGCACGGGCAAGACGTTCACGATGGCGCACGTCATCGCAGCAGCACGGGCGGCCGGCGCTGGTGATGAGCCACAACAAGACGCTCGCGGCGCAGCTCTACGGCGAGCTGAAGCACGTTCTTCCCGAGCAACGCGGTCGAGTACTTCATCTCGTACTACGACTACTACCAGCCCGAGGCGTACGTCCCCTCGACGGACACGTACATCGAGAAGGACTCGTCGATCAACGAGGACATCGAGCGGCTGCGGCTGCGCGCGACCTCGTCGCTGATGGAGCGCGACGACGTGATCATCGTCTCGTCGGTGTCGTCGATCTACGGCCTGGGCGACCCGCAGGAGTACCGCGCGCAGATGCTGGTGCTGGAGGTGGGCCAGGAGATCAAGCGCAAGGAGATCCTGGCGGCGCTGGTGAACATCCAGTACTCGCGCAACGACGCCTCCTTCGAGCGCGGCACCTTCCGCGTGCGCGGCGACACGGTGGAGGTGTACCCGGCGTACGACGAGCAGGGGGTGCGCATCGAGCTGTGGGGCGACGAGATCGAGCGCATCTCGCGCTTCGACCCGCTCACCGGCGACACCATCTGCCGCCATGCAGCGCAGCGGCCATCTATCCGGCCACGCACTTCGTCACGCAGAAGCCGACGATCGAGCGGGCGGTGGTGGCGCATCCGCGCGGAGCTGGACGAGCGGCTGAAGGAGCTGCTGGGGCAGAACCGGCTGCTGGAGGCGCAGCGGCTGGAGTCGCGCACCAACTTCGACATCGAGATGATGCTCGAGATCGGCACCTGCTCGGGGATCGAGAACTACTCGCGCCACCTCACCGGCCGGCGCGAGGGGGAGCGCCCCGCCTGTCTGCTCGACTACTTCCCCGAGGACTTCCTCGTGATCGTGGACGAGAGCCACGTCTCGCGTGCCGCAGATCGGGGCGATGTACAACGGCGACCGCGCGCGCAAGCTGACGCTGGTGGAGCACGGCTTCCGCCTCCCCTCGGCGCTCGACAACCGGCCGCTCAAGTTCGAGGAGTGGGAGGAGCTGGTGCCGAAGGCGGTGTTCGTCTCCGCGACGCCGGGCGATTACGAGCTGGCGCAGAGCGGCGGCGTGGTGGTGGAGCAGATCATCCGCCCGACCGGGCTGCTCGACCCGGAGGTGGAGGTCCGGCCGGTGCGCGGTCAGGTGGACGACCTGCTGGCCGAGATCCGCGACCGCGAGGAGAAGCGGCGAGCGGGTGCTGGTGACCACGCTCACCAAGCGGATGTCGGAGGACCTCACCGACTTCCTGCAGGGGGTCGGCGTGCGCGTGCGCTACCTGCACTCCGACATCGTGGCGCTCGAGCGGGTGGAGATCCTGCGCGATCTGCGGCTCGGGCAGTTCGACGTGCTGATCGGGATCAACCTGCTGCGCGAGGGGCTGGACCTGCCGGAGGTGTCGCTGGTGGCGATCCTCGATGCGGACAAGGAGGGCTTCCTGCGCTCCGATCGGTCGCTGATCCAGACGGTGGGCCGCGCCGCGCGCAA
Organism: uncultured Gemmatimonadales bacterium; assembly: GCA_963793235.1. GTDB lineage: Bacteria > Gemmatimonadota > Gemmatimonadetes > Longimicrobiales > Longimicrobiaceae > CAWBZF01. The sequence continues at coordinate 1,294,833 of CAWBZF010000002.1, read as the reverse complement.
CTCGCAGGGGAAGGCGATCCTCTACGCGGACCGGATCACCGGCTCCATGAAGCGGATGATGGAGGAGACCGAGCGGCGCCGCGCGATCCAGGTCGCGTACAACGAGGAGCACGGCATCATCCCGACGACCATCATCAAGTCGATCGAGGAGATCGAGCTCTCGACGCGGGTGGCGGATGCGCGCGCGAAGCCGCTGCAGAAGGTGGCGGAGCCGCGCGCAGGGTACGGCGGCGGCCCGGCGCGCGACCCGGAGGAGCTGGTGCGCGACCTGGAGCCGGAGATGCGCGACGCGGCGGCCCAGCTGGACTTCGAGCGCGCCGCGCTGCTGCGGGACCAGCTGCTGGAGCTGCGCGCGGAGATGGACGGGGGGAAGGGGCGGAAGGCACGGCGATAGGGGGGGACTCGCGGGTCATCCCGAGCCGGCAGCGGGATGCCGGAGAGCCGCCGCCGGCATCCGGGTCCCATGCCTGATCGAATCACCGCGGTGCCGAGCCACCGCTTTCCCACTGCTCACTCAGATCCGCCCACGCCGCATTCTCCTGCTCGATCAACTCGATCTTCCGCTTTCTGCTCATCCCCTTGATCTGCTTCTCCCGTGCGACGGCGCTCAGGGAGTTCTCCACCGACTCGAAGTACACCAGCCGGTTCACCCGGTACCGTCCAGTGAAGCAATCCCGTTGCGGGTGCCGATGCTCCCGGACCCGACGTTGCAGGTCGTGAGTCACACCCGTGTACAGGACCCGTGAGCGGCTGCTCAGAATGTAGATGAAGAAGGTTCGCATTGGCACGCACCCTGAAGCGGTGAACATGCATGTGATGGATTGCCGTTGCGCGTCAAAGAGCGAGACTGCCGTTCGGGTCACAGCGTCGGGCATGCGCACTGCATGGCGCGCCTTCTGGATGACGACCAGGCGGGGGGCAGCAGTGTCGATCAATGGGTTCGTCCATTCTCATTCCCCTCCCCATCCCCTATCATTCCCCCATGACCTCGATGACCATCTTCACACTGGACGAGGCCGCGCTGATCTCATGGGGTGAGCGGATCGGGCGGGAAGCCGGGGTGCCGCTGGTGCTTGCTCTCCGCGGCGACCTCGGCGCGGGCAAGACCACGCTCGCACGCGGGATCGCGCGCGGGGCGGGGATCGAGGGTCCGATCCCGTCGCCCACCTACAATCTCGTCTTCCACTACCGCGCGGCGCGCGGGATCGGCATCGCGCACCTGGACCTGTACCGCCTCGATGACCCCGACGAGGTGTGGGAGCTCGGCTGGGCCGAACTCCCGGGTGAGGACGAGATCGCCCTCATCGAGTGGCCTGAACGGGCGGAGTCGCTGCTCCCCGAGCCCCGCTGGGAGATCCGCATCGATGAGGGTCCGGATCCGATGGCGCGGCAGGTCAGCATGATGTCGGTCGGCGATCCGCTCCCGATCCCGGCACCCTCAGAAGCGGTGACGAGATGAACGACCGAGCGAACACGAGGGCGCCGGGTGAACCCCTCCTGGCGATCGACTCATCCACCTCCATCGGCTCGGTTGCGGTCGGCGACGCGCAGGGGGTGCGGGCGGAGATCGTGCTGAACGTCGGGGCCGGGCACTCGGCGGCTCTGCTCCCCGCCGTGGACGAAGCGATGCGCATCGCGCGGCTGCGACCGGCGGACCTCGGTGGGATCGTGGTGGGGGGCGGCCCGGGCTCGTTCACAGGGCTGCGTATCGCCGCCGCGACCGCCAAGGGGATGCTGCAGGCGCTGGACGTGCCGCTGTTCGCCTTTTCCGGGCTGCTCGCCACGGCCGCGGCGCACTGGGCCGCACCGGCGGACGTCTGGGGGCTGATCGATGCCCGCAGGCGCGACGTGTTCGTGGCGCGGTACTCCTTCGCTGACGGGGTGCGGGTGCTCGACCCGCCGATGGCGTGCACGCTGGACGAACTGATCTCTCGTGTGCGCTCCGGTGGTGGCGGACGGGTGATCTTCGCCGGCGATGCGGCGGTCCGCCACGCCGCGGAACTGGAGCGGGAAACCGGCGGCCGTATCGCGCCCGCTCACCTGGCGATCCCCCGCGCATCCTCGCTCCTCTGGCTCGCGCAGGCAGCGCCGGAACTCGGTCGCGTCGGCGACCCGGCCGCGTGGGAGCCCGAATACATCCGGGCCGCCGGCGTGGAGCGGATCGCGGCCGCGCGCGCCGCCGGGGGTGGCGCGGCATGAGCCAACCGGCGGTGGACAGCGCGAACATCCAGCTTCGGGAGCTCGTCCGAACCGATCTGGAACAGGTGCTTGCAATCGAAATCGAGTCCTTCACCACACCGTGGCGGCGGGAGACGTTCGAAAGCCTTTTCGGACGCGGCGATACCGACATGATCGGCGCGGTGGAGCGGGACCGGCTGCTCGGCTACGCCATCTGCTGGACGGTGGTGGATCAGTCGGAGCTGGGGAACGTCGCGGTGCATGGAGAGGCACGGGGGCGCGGCGTGGGCCGCCGGCTGGTTCAGGCCGCGGTGGAGGCCGTCCGGGGACGGGGTGCGCGCGAGTGTTTCCTGGAGGTCCGCAGCTCCAACGAGAGTGCCCGGAAGCTGTACGAGAGGATGGGTTTCGAGGTGATCGGGCGCCGTCGTGCCTACTATCGCCAGCCCATCGAGGATGCCCTCGTGATGAGGGCCGATCTATCCTGACGCGGCGGTCACAAGTGCTGATCTTACCGCCATTTCCGCCTTGACTGCCATCCCGTGGCGGGTAGATTGCGCGAAGGGAAAGGCAGCATACTCCGCAGCCATCACAACGCAGGAGGGAACGTGTCCCGCAGCCTCAACAAGGCCATCATCATCGGGAACCTGGGGTCCGATCCGGAAATCCGCAGCACGGGTGGGGGCGCGCGCGTCGCGAACTTCTCCGTCGCGACCGGCCGGACGTGGACCGGGCGTGATGGCCAGCAGCAGGAGAAGACGGAGTGGCACCGCATCGTCGCCTGGGAGAAGCTCGCCGACATCGCCGAGAAGTTCCTGAAGAAGGGCGATCGTGTGTACGTCGAGGGGGAGATCGAGTACCGCAGCTACCAGGACAAGGACGGCGTCACCAAGTACATGACCGAGATCCGTGCCCGCGAGATGATCATGCTCGGCGGCAGCGGCGGAGCGGGTGGCGGTGGTGGAGACTCCGGCGAGTCGCGGCCGCAGCGTGCGCCGGCGCGCGCCGGGGCCAGGAGCCAGACGAAGGACGACGGCGACTTCGACGACTTCCCGGCGATCGGCGACGACGACGATCTGCCGTTCTGACGGGTCACGCGATGGGGCTGTTGCCCGGATGAGTCGGTAATCAGCAGCACGACGATTCAGGCGGCGGTGAAGAGCCGCGGATGCGGGCAGTGGGCGAGCGGGAGCGGGAGAGCTGATCTCTCGCCCCGCACGCTTTTTCTCACGTCGGCGATGTCCAGATCGCCAGTCGGACGGGGGGACCCGCCGTTTCAGCATCCGCCGGAAGGAAGGTGACCGGGTGCTGGATCCAGCTTGCGACCGGCCGGCCGCCGATCACTGCGGGCGCGAATCGCAGCTCCTGCATCACCTCGATCGCCGCGCCGTCGAGTGCGGCGTGTCCGGATCCCTCGCCGATCCTCACCTCCCTCACCGTGCCGTCCTCGCCGATGAATGCGTCCACGATGGCGGTACCGCCGACCCCCGCCTCACGGAGCAGGGCAGGGTAGCGTCGCCGGAGGATCAGCGGGGCGTCGTAACGGTTGAGCAGTTCCGCGCGTCCGGAGGCGGTGATCGCCAGGGTGGCGGGTGGCGAGGGCGCGGATCGCGCCGCGATGGTCGCGCGAACGCTGGCAAGCGTGGGCGGCTGGGGCGCAGGAACGACCAGTGGGAGGAGCGGGATCAACACCGCGGCGACGATCATGACGGGAGCCGCAAGGCGGGGGAGACGCGGCAACTCGCCTGTCAGGATCCGGATCCGGCGCTCGAGCATGCCGGGCGCCGCGAGAGCCAGCGCCGTGTCTCCGAGCCGCGCCCGGTGGGCCGCATCCAGCAGCAGCAGGCAGTAGCTCCGCGCCGGCCGCTTCATCCGCCGGAGCACGCGGGCGTCGCAGTCCAGCTCCACGGCGCCGCGCAGGCGACCGAGCTGCCACCGCAGCGCCAGGTTCCAGGGAAGCACGGCGACGGCGATCCGCGCGGCGAGCAGGAGTAGCGGATCCCGCGCGCGGTGATGCTCCAGCTCGTGAGCGATCAGCAGGCGTTGATCCGCCTCCGGGGCGTCGAGCGCCCAGCGCGGGACCACGATCTCACGTCGAAGCATCCCGGTCGCCGCCGGTCCACAGTCGGTGGAGACTCTCACCGGATGGCCGAGCAGCTCGCCAGGAACCCAGCTCCGACGGCGGCGGCGCAGCACCAGAGCGGCACTCAGAAGGGAGCACAACGCCACCGCGGATCCCGCGGCCCAGCCGCCAAGGATCCACGGTTCCAGGCGCATCATCCACCCGGCGACCACGACCGGCTGCTCCATGCCCGCGCCGATCAGCACTCCCACTCCCGCCGTGCCTGCACCCTCACCGGCCGAAGCACCCGCGAACCCCCGCACGAGCAGCGGTCCGAGCGGGAGCAGCACCGAGCCCGTCATCGCCATCAGCCATACCCATCGCACCGGCGCTCCGCGACAGAGAGCGACCCGCTCCGCCAGCGCCGCCCATCCACAGAGCAGCCCCGAAAGAAGCGTCGCGAACAGCATCCATATGGGGGTCATCCGCCACCATCCTCTCGCAGGCGCTCCTCCACCAGTGCGCGGAGCCGCTTCAGCTCATCGTCCGCCATGTCGCCCTCCGCGACCAGCTGCGTCATCAGCAGCTCGGGTGATCCACCGAACAACTTGGTGGTCAGGTAGCGCAGCGCGCTGCGCCCCGCCGCCTGCCGCTCCACCAGCGGGTGGTAACGGTGCGCGCGCCCTTCCGCTTCCGGCCTGACGTACCCCTTCTCCTGCAGGATCCGCAGCACTGTCAGCACGGTGGTGTAGGCGAGCTCGTCCTTCAGCTCCGCGCGCACCTCCGCCACCGTACCCGAGCCGAGGGTCCAGAGAGCGTCCATCACGTCGAGCTCGCGGTTGGTGAACTGGATCTCCATCCCTGCTCCTCGCTGCATGCGTTTCCCGCACGTTAGCTACGCCGCGGCACCGGTGCAACGAGATCTACACGTCACCGGGTCTGAAAGGTCACCGGGATCTGGATCCAGACCGCCACCCGCTGGTCCCGATTCAGCGCCGGGCGGAATCGGGCCTGCGAGAGCACCGCGCGGGCCGCGGCGTCCAGCGGCTCGTACCCGGAGCCCTGCGTCACGCGGGTCTCCCGCACGCGCCCCTGCTCGTCCACGTGCACCCAGAGCGTCACCGTTCCCCCGATTCCCGCGTCGCGAAGCAGCGACGGGTAGCGACTCTCCAGGACCCGCGCGAAGGCCGCACGGTCGAGAAGCTCGGGCCGCACCTCGAACGGGGTGAAGGGAGGGTGGTCCGTCAGATCCACCCCGCGCCCCACCGGCGGCGGCAGCTCCGACACCGGGTTCTCACCGAAGCTGACCGGCGGGATGGTGAGGTTCTCGTCCACCATCACGTTCGGGCTCAACACCGGGACCTGCGGGCGCTGGATCTGCTCGGGCGGCGGCGGGATGTCGACCTGTGGCGGAATCTCCAGCTGGTGCATCGGCACGACGTTCCGCGACAGGTCCGCCGCGCTCATCTGCGGAAAGAGCGCGAGTAGCGCGAAGTGGAGCAGCGCCGCGATCGCGAGAGAGCCCCAGAGCCATGGCTCGAACGACTGCTTCAGCCGCTCGTTCGCCGTGGCAGTCCGCAACGGCGGCAATGAGAGCGAACCGTTCATGGAAGACGCCTCCTGTCGGGGTTGATACGGAAAGCTTAGTTGAATCTGTAGAGCCGCCGCCTCCCTGTCAACGGGTTTATTAGTTGATGGTCGACGGTCCCTTTGGGGGGAGCCGGGCCGTCACCGTTGAACGACCATGCGCGGACAGGGGGCCGAACGTGGCGAGCGTGTGCTTTGAGCCGGGTCGGCCGACCACAAGATCCGGGGATCGGTTGAGTCAGGTGCATACTCCTCCCGCTGGATCTTTCCTCTCACTGCTGAAACGCGGGCGACTCCAGAATTCCTGTCTCAATGACGTGGCCATGTACCGACGAACATCCAACAACCAGCAACCATCCTCCCCCTCTCCCCCCTGCTGCCGGAACCGTCCGGCCAGCTGTGGTGTTGGAAAGCAGATACATCGGCTACGAACCGCACTCCCTGGTTAATGGCATGAGGCACCCCCTGCGCATCCTGCTCGCGAGCCTGCCGCTGGCCGCGCTGCTCGGAGGCTGTGCGTACGCGCGACCGGCTCCGCCGCAGCAGCTCGGAGCGTACGACCTGCTCCGCCCCGTACTCTCCATCCAGCGGCAGCCGCCGACGCTGGATCTTGCGCGGTCGGCGCACATCGCCTTCATCTCGCTTCGTCCGGGGATCGGGGCGGATGTGATCTACCCGGTGCGTGGCGACACCAGCCGGCTTCTGTCTGCCGGGCGTCACCCGATCCAGGGGATGGCGGAGCTCAGCCTGCCACCGGCTCGCCGGTCGCGGGGCCCGTGCAGCGGCCCCGGCGAACTGACCTTCTGGGGTCCGCCCGGTTCCGTCTATCTGCCGCCGCAGGCCACCAACCTGAGAGTGGCGAACTACCGCGGTCGCACGGTGACATGCTACCGGCTCCCGGGCACCGCGCCGGGAAGCTCGGTGAGGCAGCACCACCTGCTGGTGATCGCATCGGAAGATGCGATCGTGGCCGACGAGCTGATCGAGCGGGTCGCCCGCTTCAACCGTGATCCCGTGATCTTCAGAGCGCCGGTGGAGGAGCTGGCCGAGCTGCTCTCGGAGATGATCGCGCCCACGGAGGAGGGCCTCGCCTGGGCGGGGCAGATGATCACCTACGAGCGCTAGGAGACCCGTCGCTCCACTGCGGTCATTCCGCCAGCCCGGGTGCCGTGGATCACCCCGGCATCCGGATGCCGCGGAGGGCGCGGTGCGGGCCGGGCTGCATTCCCATCCGCCCGACAACCCTGATTCGCCCGGGATCGCTGCTCCTCCCGCAGATTGCCCGACGCTGCAGCAAAGTGCACGGCAATCGGGCCCGCGTCGCGAGGGCCTTTCAGGGGCCACGTCGCTGCTACCAAACATCTTGCGCTTCGCGCGGCGCGGGAGCCCTCTTCTTGCCGCTCGGGACCGGTTGCGACGATGCCGGCGCTGGGTCCGTGCGCGGCAGGGTTGGCGATGTTCGGCACGGGAGGGCGGGTTCGACTTGACCCCGCTCCCCGCACGATGTAACGTGTTGCCGTTCACCGCCCTCTGAGCCGTTCGGCCCAGCTCCCGCCGGGATTCGTCGCGCCGCTGGAAACCCGCTCAGGAGCCACGAATGCACAGGAAGGCGATGAAGGCGAGATGGATCACGGCCGCCGCGGCGCTGGCGATGCTTGGAAGTGCCGGCGCGGAGGCGCAGCAGGCCGCCGGCGACACGCTCGAGGTGCACACCGTTCGTCGCGGTGACACGTTGTGGGGCCTGTCGCGGCAGTACCTCCGGGACCCGTTCCGGTGGCCGGAGATCTTCCGGCTGAACCGTGACGTGGTCGCGAACCCGGACCTGATCTTCCCGGCGGAGCGGCTGCGGATCCCGATCCTGGCGCTCCCCGATGCCACGCGCGCGCCGCTGGCGCAGGGCTGGACGGATGCCGGGCTGGTGCAGGAGGACCGGACCATCTTCTTCATGCCGGAGACGGCGGCTGCCGCGGAGCACCGGCTCCGGCTGGCGCAGCTGACCCCGGCCGCCACCGTCACGCGCGGCGACTACCTGCGCGCCGGGCTGCTGGTCTCGGACGGGGACGTGCGGCCGGTCGGGCGTCTGGTGGAGCTGATCTCGCCGAGCGTGGTGCCGCTGCAGATCGCCCCGCAGATCCAGCTGTACGACCGGGTGTACATGACCGTCTCGCAGGCAGGGCTGGAGGCGGGCGACCGGCTCCACCTGATGCGCGAGGGGCGGGTCGTGCGGCCGTACGGGCGGGTCTTCAACACCACCGGTGTCGCGACGGTGGAGGCGATCCAGGGGAACGTGGCCACCGTGCGAATCGAGGAGATGTACGACGTGGTGGCCGTGGGTGACGCGGCGGTGCTGATGCCGGACTTCTCCGTGCCGGTGGGGGTGCATGCCACCTCGTCCACCGGCCTCGAGGGGCGCATCATCGCCTTCCAGACGCCGCACGCGCTGCAGAGCGTGGAGGACATCGCCTTCGTGGACCTCGGCGCCGCATCCGGAGTGGTGGAAGGTGACGAGTTCGTGGCGATCCTCCCGGCGGAGCGCCGGAGCTGGGGGATGAGACCGGAGATCGAGGTGGCGCGGCTGCGGGTGGTGCGGGCCGAGGGCCGCACCGCGGCGGCGAGGGTGATCGGGCTGGAACAGCCAGCGCTGGAAGCGGGACTGCTGGTCCGGCTCGTGGCGAAGATGCCATGAGGCGAGCGAGCGCAGGACCGCGCTAGCATCGAGGGCGCCCTTCCGAGGTCGGGAAGGGCGTCGGTGTATCCGGAACGGAGAGGTCGATCGGACGCATGACAGTGTGGCTCCATCTGATTGCATTCGCACAGTACGCGATCGCCGCAACTCTGCTGGCGATCGCGTTCGCGCGCGATGCGGATCGGCTCACCGTCGCGTCGCGGGGGATCCTGGCGCTCGGGCTGGTGGTACATGCCTGGGGGCTGGTGGTGTTCACACTGCGCTGGGCGGAGCTCCCGCTCGTGGGGCTGGGCCCGTCGCTCTCCACCCTCGCCTTCCTCGTGGGGCTGGGGACGCTGATCGCCTCCACCCTGGCCAGCGCGACCACCGTGGGCCTCGTGCTCCTGCCGGTCGTGACGGCGCTCGCGGGGATCGCCGCGGCCGTGGGCGTACAGCCCACCGGCGAGGCCGGCCAGTACCAGAGCGTCTGGTTCGTCCTTCACGTGGTGCTGGCGCTCGCCGGGTACGCCGGGCTCACCGTCGCCTTCGCCGCAGGCCTCATGTACCTGCTCCAGTTCCGGGAGTTGAAGAGCAAGCACTTCGGTGCGATCTTTCGCTTCTTCCCGCCGCTGGACACGCTGGACCGACTGGGCCGGAGGGGTCTGCTGCTCGGATTCCCGTTCCTGACCCTCGCCATGATCGTGGGCTGGGCGTGGAGTGCCCGGTTCGACGTGATGCTCTCAGCCGGCGGGCCGAAGCTGACGTGGGTCATCCTGTCGTGGTTCGTCTTCCTTGCGGCGCTGCTCGCCCGTTTCGGGAGCGGGCGACGGAGCCAGAGGGGGGCGCTGGTGAGCGTGGTCGGATTCGTCGTGGTGGTGGTTCTCTACGTGGTGCTGCGGTCCCAGACGGCCGAGCACGGAGCGTTCATGTGAGCGGGGCATCCGTGGCACGAACCGCTCTCGCACGGGATCGGGCCGGAGCACCTGCAGACTCGCGGGGAGACGCATGTCCATCGCGGTCGTGGGCGTCAGCCACCGCACCGCGCCGGTGGAGGTGCGGGAGCGCTTCGCCTTCGCGCGCAGCGAGGCGGGCGTGGCGCTGAGCCGCCTGACCGCGTGCGACGCCGTGCGCGAGGCCGTCCTCCTCTCCACCTGCAATCGCACCGAGCTGTACCTGGCGCTGGACGACAGCGCGGAAGGCGAGGAGCTGGCGCGCCGCACCATCGCGGAGCGGGGTGCCGGAGGAGTGGAAGAGAACCTCCGCTACCTCTACCAGCGGCGGGACCGCGGGGCGGTGGAGCACCTGTTCCGCGTCGCCGCCGGGCTGGACTCGATGGTCCTCGGCGAGCCGCAGATCCAGGGGCAGGTGAGGGAAGCGTATCTCGCCGCGTGCGGCGTCGCGACCCCGGACGGCGGCGTGGTCGGCTCCACCCTGAACCGCCTCTTCCAGACGGCGCTCGGCATCGGCGGGAGGGTCCGCAGCGAGACCGAGCTGGGCGTGGGGTCCGCCTCCGTCTCCTCTGCCGCGGTGGACCTGGCCAAGAAGATCTTCGGCTCGCTGAAGGGTCGGCGCGCGCTGGTGCTCGGCGCGGGCGAGATGAGCGAGGTGACGCTGGAGTGCCTGCGCTCCGAGGGGGTGAGCAGCTGTGTGGTGGCGAACCGGACGTATCAGCGCGCCGAGGAGCTCGCCGCCAGGTGGGAGGGGCGGGCGGTGCACTGGGACGACCTCGGGGGTGCGCTGGCGAATGCCGACATCGTGATCTGCTCGACCTCCGCGCCGCACCCGGTGCTGACCCGTGAGGACTTCCGGGCCGCGCTCCCCCAGGGAGCATCGCGCCCGCTGTGCGTGATCGACATCGCCATCCCCCGCGACGTGGAGCCGGGCGTCGGGCGGGAGAACAACGTCTTCCTGTACAACGTGGACGACCTGCAGCAGATCGTCGACGACAACCTGGGCCGGCGTCGCGGCGAGCTGCCGAAAGCGGAGGCGATCGTTGCGAGCGGGGTGGATGAGTTCTGGGCCTGGTTCTCGGGTCTGGCGGTGGTCCCGACGATCCGGGACCTGCGGGCGCGCAGCGAGGCGCTCCGGCGCGCCGAGGTCGAGAAGGCGCTGCGGCGGCTCTCTCACCTTCCCGAGCAGGACCGCGAGGCGATCGAGGCGCTGACGCGCTCCCTGCTGAACAAGCTCCTGCACGCGCCCACGGTGCGCCTGCGCGAGGCGGCGGGCAACGGCCGCGGCACCACCGCGCTGGACACCGTCCGCTACCTCTTCGACCTGGAGGGCGAAGTGTCCGACGAAGATCCGGAGCCCACCCCGGCGGACCTTCCCGGGCAGCCCGGCGAGACGCGGTAGCACCTCTCTCCACCTCCCATGGTGGAGCCGGAACCAACCCTTACGCGATACCCTCGGCCACGTGAACATCACCCTCGCACTCGTGCAGCTCGCCCCCGGTGAATCCCTCAGCACCTGGGGGATGATCGCGCACGGCACCCCGTCGACCAAGGCGGTGCTCGGCGTGCTCGCCGTCTTCTCCCTGCTCTCCTGGGGGCTCATCTTCTGGAAGCTGGTGCAGTTCCGCCGGCTCTGGCAGCAGGCCGGTGGCTTTCTGTCGCAGATGGAGCAGGCGACGCGGCTGGAGGAGGCCTACCGGAGCGTGCTGTCGCTGCCCGAGTCGCCCTTCACGCGGGTCTTCCGGCGCGGGGTGAACTTCTTCTCCGAGCTGCGCCCGGGCGCGCTGCGGGGTGACGTGAAGGTGGCCGGCCTCAGCTCCGCGCAGCTCGAGGTGCTCCTGCTGGTGCTGGAGAAGGAGGAGGGGGAGGAGCGTGACGACCTCGCCAGCGGGTTGCAGTGGCTCGCCATCGTCGCGACCGTTTCGCCGCTTCTCGGCCTGCTGGGCACCGTGCTCGGGGTGATGAACTCCTTCATCGGTGTCGCCGCGGCCGGTTCCGCGAACATCAGCGCGGTGGCGCCGGGCATCGCCGAGGCGCTGATCACGACGGTGGCGGGTCTGGTGGTGGCGATCCCCGCCGCGATCGCGTACAACTACTTCTCCGGAAAGCTGAACCTCTTCATGAGCGAGCTGGAGGGCTTTTCCAGTGAGTTCGTCGGCACGCTGGCAAGCGAGGGGAAGGTCTGATGCCGCGCCGCCGCAACGCGAACGGATACCACCAGGTGACGGCCGACATCAACATCACCTCGCTGGTGGATGTCGCCTTCACCCTGCTGGTCATCTTCATCATCACCGCTCCCATCATGCAGGGGGGTGTGGATGTGCGGGTGCCGCGCGCGCAGGCGGAGACCATCAGTAATCCCGGACGGGGTGATTGTTTCCGTCACCGCGCGATGGCGAGCTGTACATCGGCGAAGCGCAGGTATCGCGCGACGAGTTCGAGGCGGCGCTCACCGACGTGGTGCGTGAGGCGCAGGCGACCGCGATCTATCTTCGTGGCGGACGAGGGGGTTCCATACGGGACGGTTCTGCAGGTGCTCGGCTCGATGAAGGCGCTGGACATCGCGAACGTGGGGCTGGTGGCGGAGCCGGAGACCGGACGGGGAGCGGGGAGGCGCCGGTGAGCCGAGGCGAACGCGGCCGCTTCCGGCTGGCGTTCCTCGTCTCGGTGGTGATCCACGCCGCCGTGGTCGGGTTCCTCTGGGTATCCGCCTCGCGCGCGGAGCCGCTTCCGCAGCTGCGCGTGTTCGCGGTGGACATCGTCTCGCCACCGCCACGCGCCGAGGGCGACTGGACGCCCGAGCAGCCCGCGGCCGACGATGCGACGGAGCCGGAGCCCGAGCCGGCCGCTGAGCCGGACCCCGAGCCGACGCCGCCGCAGCCGGAGCCGGCCCGCCAGACGCCGCCCACGCCGGCACCGACCCCGCCGCGGACGGAACCTTCTCCCGCTGCCCGGCCTACAACCCCGGCGGAACAGCCGCGGCAGACTCCCCCGGCCCAGCCGCGGGAGACGCCGCCGGCGCAGCGTGAGACGCCGACCGCCGCGCGTCCCGCTCCGCCCTCCACCGGGCAGCGGCCGGACCCGACCTCGCCGGGCGGCGAGGATCTGAACGTGCGCATCGAGGGCGCCCGTTTCGTGGATCCGGAGTACCTGGCCAACATCCAGCGGGCGATCAACCGTTACTTCCGGCGACCCGGCCGGCGCCCAGTCGGACGTCGCGGAGGTCCAGTTCTACATCAACCGCGATGGGTCGGTCGCCGAGATCGAGCTGGTCCGGCACACGGGAAGCTTCGCCTTCCGCTCGGCCGCCATGGAGGCGGTGGAGCAGGCCGGGCCTCAACCGCGCCTTCGGGCCGCTGCCGCGCGCCTACCCGGCGGATCGACTCCTGGTCTCGTTCTACTTCCGGCCGGCGCGCTGAGCGGCCGACATGGCATCGACACCTCTGCCCTACCCCATGCGTCAATTTCCATTCGCGGCATCCGCCGCCCTCGCTTCGCTTCTCCTGGCGGCTCCCGCTCTCGGCGCAGGAGGGAGTCCGGCTCGGCCTCGTCTACCAGGCCGAGTACCAGCCGGGACTCGTGGTGCTCCCCTTCGCGAGCGCGGGCGGAACCGAGCGGCTGGCGACCCCGATCCAGACGATCATCCGTCAGGACCTCGACTTCTGCGACCGCTTCGAGATTCGCTCCGGCGCGACCGGGCTGACGCCCGGGGCCGCCGGTGAACCTGGCGCTCTGGAAGGAGCGCGGAGCCGACTGGGTGCTGGACGGCGCGCTCACCGCCGGGCAGGCCGGTGGCTGCGAACCTCCGGCTGGTGCTGCACGACGCGGTCTACGGGCAGGTGCGAGGCAGGACCAGCCTTCGCCATCCCGCCGCAGGGCGACGCCGGCTTCCGCATGGCGGTGCACGCCGCGGCGGACGAGGTGGTGCGCTGGGCCACGGGTGAACCGGGCTCGGCCGCGAGCCGCATCGCCTTCGTGCTGCAGGGGCGCGGCGGCGCAAGGAGATCTACCTGGTGGATTCGGACGGCGAGAACGTGCAGCGCCTGACCAACGACGGCTCCATCGCGCTCTCCCCCGCCTGGTCGCCGGACGGGCAGCGGATGGCGTACACCTCGTTCCGCACCGGCTCGCCGCTCCTCTACGAGCGCGACCTCCGCACCGGCCGGGACCGGGTGATCTCGGACCGCGACGGGCGTGAACATCACGCCCGCCTACTCGCCCGACGGGCGGACGATCGCCTTCGCGACCTCGGTCGGCCGGGAACACCGAGGTCGCGACGTACGACCGCGAGCGCAGCTGCTGCCTGACGCAGCAGACCGCGCGGGCGCCGCTTCGATTCGCTCTCGCCCTCCTTCTCGCCCGACGGCCGGCAGATCGCCTTCGTCTCGAACCGCCTCGGCGAGCCGCACATCTACGTGATGTCGCTGGGCGGCGAGGCGCGGCTGATCTCGGATTACGCGTACGGCGCGGCGCGGCTACAACACCTCGCCCGAGTGGTCGCCGCGCGGCGCGTTCGTCGTGTACCACTCGCGCGTGAACGGCATCCCCAGCTGGTCCTCGCGGACCTGGCGAGCGGGGAACGCGGCGGCTGCTCACGAACGAGGGGCAACAACGAGGACCCCGAGCTGGGCCGCCGACGGGCGCCACGTCGTCTTCGCCTCGAAGGATCGCGACGGCGGCGGCCTCTTCGTTCTCGACACGGTGAGCGGCAGGGTTCGGCCGCTCCTGCGGGGCACCGGCTACGGGCTTCCGGCCTGGTCCCCGCGTTCTGCAACGCGGCGTCGCCCACCGCGACGTCCACGTCCGGCGGCCACTGAGGCCGCACTCGCGGCGCGATCTGCGCCACCTTCTTCACCCCCGGGAGGGATGATGACGCTCCGTCAAGTTGCTGTACTTGCACTCGCCGTGACCGCGATGGGCGCCTGCAGGAGGACGCCCGCCGCCCGAGACGCCGGCCCCCGTGACCGTGGACGACGACGCGCGAGCGTCGCGCCCGCGAGCAGGCCCGCGCCGACTCCATCGCCGCCGCCGCGTGCACAGCAGGAAGCAGAGGAGCGCATCCCGCGTCGCCGCCCTTTCCCGTGTCCGGGAAGAGCTCACCGACATCGTCTACTTCGAGTACGACAGCGATCAGCTCACCGCCGAGGCGGAGGCCCGCCTGCGGGCCAAGGCCGCCATCATGCGCGCCAACCGCGGCGTGCAGCTGCGCGTCGAGGGTCACGCGGACGAGCGTGGCTCCACGGAGTACAACCTCGCCCTGGCGCAGCGCCGCGCCGAGACCGTCCGCAACTTCCTGGCGGGGTACGGCATCGAGAGCGGCCGCATCGGCACGCTCAGCTACGGCAAGGAGCGCCCGCTCGTCGAGGGGACCGGTGAGTCGGTCTGGGCGCGGAACCGCCGCGCCGAGTTCGTGATCACCGGCGGCTCCGTCACCACCATCCCGCCCGAGGTGCGCTGATGATGCGGCGCCTCCTCGCGCTGGCGGTCGTGCTCGCCACCACGGCCGGCTGCGCCACCAAGCGGGATCTCCGGGACGTGCGCGACGAGATGAACTCCATGCGCGTGGCTCAGGAGAACCTCCTCCGGGAGATCCAGCGGCAGAACGCCGCCATCCTGGATTCGCTGAGCACTCAGGACGTGCGGCTGCGCGGAGACCTGACCAACCAGCTCCTGCAGATCGATCGGCAGCTCGTCCAGATCCAGGAGCTGACCGGGCAGGGCCAGCAGCAGCTGTCGCAGCTCAGGGAGGCCGTCCGCCAGCGTGAGGAGGCGTTCCGCAGCAACGAGGGAACGGGGGAGCCGGGCGGCGCGGCCGGCGACCCGGAGGAGCTGTTCACCACCTCGCAGGCCGCAATGCAGCGCGGCTCGCACTCCACGGCGCGGGCCGGCTTCGAGGAGTTCGTGCGGAGCTTCCCGCAGCACCCGCGCGCGGCCGAGGCGCAGCTCGCCATCGGTCGAGTCGTGGGAGAAGGGCAACGACCCGGCACGGGCGCTGCAGGCCTACTCGCGGGTGCTGGAGCTGTACCCCAACTCCACCCGTGCGCCCACGGCGCTGTACCGCGCCGCGATGATCGAGGTCGGTCGCAACAACCGCGACGCCGCGCGCACCATGCTCAACCAGATCGCGGCGGCGTACCCGCGCAGCCCCGAGGCCGCGGAAGCGACGAGGGAGCTGCAGCGGCTGCGGCGGTGAACGGCAGCGGCGGCGCGGGCGGCAGTCTGGCAGGGGCCAGTGGTATCGCCCCGCGTCGCGGCAATCGCCGGGTACCAGTAGCCGAGTTATGTGGCCGGTCGCGCATCCCGGTTAGTTTATCGGTTCGGTATGTGTGGCTCAGTGGTCGAGCCAGTGATCGCCCGGCGCCGCGTGGGGGAACGTCTCCACGCGGCGCCGGTATCTATGTGCCTGTCGCGGGCGTCCTGTGCACGGCATCCGCGGCCGGAGCCGCGAACCAGTCACCGACGGTGATGTCCGCGCCGTCTCCGTCGCCTGTACACTGACGGCGGCGCTCGTCCGAGCACCGTCGCCCGGTACCAGCAACCAGCCCCGATGCGCTGCCCCTTCTGCCACCATACGGAAGACCGCGTGGTGGACTCACGCACGAGCCGCGAGGGCCGCGCCGTGCGTCGCCGGCGCGAATGCCTCGAGTGCTCGCGTCGCTTCACGACGTACGAGTACGTGGAGGAGCGCCCGCTGCAGGTGGTGAAGCGGGATGGCGCGGTGGAGCCGTACGACCGGCGCAAGCTGCTGCGCAGCATCGAGGTGGCCACGGCCAAGCGCCCGGTCGCCGGGCGAGATCGACGGGCTGATCGAGGAGATCGAGCACGAACTGGATCACAGCGACGATTCGCAGGTGGAGAGTCGCGTTCTCGGGGAGATGGTCATGGAGCGGCTCAAGCGCCGCGACCACATCGCCTACGTCCGCTTCGCCTCGGTGTACCGCAACTTTCAGGATCTCACCGAGTTCTACGAGGAGCTCAAGGAGCTGGACGCCCGCAGCGCGCAGCACGAGCTGCTCCGCTACCAGCGGGAGCTGCCGCTGGAGCCCGACGCGTCCGGCACACCGGTTCCGGCGGAGAGCGACGAGTCCGTTGAGGCAGCCGTCGCAGGCACACCCGCGCCCGCCGCCGCCACTCACACCGCAGCGGATCGCAGCTGATGGAATCCCGCACCTCCGGCAGGCAGCCCTTCCGTACCTATCGCGACGAGATGCCCTTCCTGGATCACCTGGAAGAGCTTCGCTGGCGGCTGCTCTGGAGTCTCATCGCGGTGGTGATCTCCACCGTGGTCGGCTACGTCATCGTCACCCAGCTCAACGTGCTGGGGCTTCTGATCACCCCCATCGAGCCCTTTCTGGAGGGGTCGCGGCTGAAGTATCTCAGCCCGATGGAACCGTTCTTCATCACATTGAAGCTCGCGGTCACCCTGGGGTTGATCCTGGCGTCGCCGGTGGTGGTGTATCAGATCTGGGCCTTCCTCTCCCCTGCGCTCCTGCCCTCCGAGAAGAAGACCATCGTGCCGGCGCTGTACTTCGGGCTGCTGCTCTTCCTGGCGGGCGTGGCGGTGGCGTACTACGTGGTTCTGCCGCTGACGCTGAGCTTCTCCATGGGCTTTCAGACGGAGGCGTTGGAACAATCCATCGTGGTGAACGAGTACCTCAGTGTGGTTACTCGTCTCCTGATCGGGTTCGGGCTCGTGTTCGAGTTGCCGGTGGTGATCACCGTGCTTGCCGCCCTCGGGCTGGTCACGCCCGACTTCCTGGCTTCCAAGCGCAGGCACGCGATCGCCGCGATCACGATTCTGTCGTCGCTCATCACCCCGGGTGACGTGATGTCCACGATCATCATGATGATCCCGTTGATCTTTCTGTACGAAGTGAGCATCGTCGTGTCGCGCATGCTCTATCGCAGGCGGGCGGCCGCGACGGCCGCTGCGGAGGCGTAGGTGAAGCGAGCCGTGCCCCGTTCCTGCTACGCATGCTCCGCGCTCCTCGCCGTGCTCTTCGCCCTGGTGGCGAGCGGCGGCGGGGAGCTTCGGGCGCACACTCTGGCACGGCTCGCCGCCGCGGTCACCGCGGACACGATCCCCGCGCCGCCGCCGGCGCGCCGCCCGGGTGCGATCACGCCCGCGCCACCGCCGGTAAGTCCTCCTCCGCCCGCCGCCGCGGATCCATTCCGCCCCGGCGCGCTTCCGGGCGACACCATTCCGGGCGACACCATCCCGGGCGACACCATCCCGGGCGACACCATCCCGGGCGACACACTGGCCGGCGGCCTGGCGCCCGACCCGGCGGCCGACTCCGTGGTCGCGGAACTCCGGCGCCTGCCCGGCTACGTCGTCACCGAATACCGGGGCGCCACTGCCGTTTACCGGGCCGATACGGGCGAGCTCCGGCTGGCGGGTGCCGCCGAGGTGGCGCGCGAGGGCGACCGGCTCAGCGCGGACACCATCATCTACTACGACCGCACCGATCGTGTGATCGCCTTCGGCCAGCCGCGGGTGATGGGGCAGCAGCAGGATCTCACGGGGGACATTCTCTACTACGATCTCGCCCGTCGCCGCGCCACGGCGCTGGGCGCGCGGACCGAGATCACGGAGGGTGCGACCTGGTTCGTGCACGGCGACATGACGCTGGAGGAGCCGAACCGCATCTACGCGCACCACGCGCGCTTCACCAGCTGCGACCTCGAGGTGCCGCACTACCACTTCGAGTCCGACCGGATCATGATCATCCGCGACCAGATCCTGGTCGCCCGGCCCGCCCGTCTCTACTTCGGGAACGTGCCGGTGATGGTGCTCCCGTTCATCGTGCAGAACCTGGAGCGGGGGCGCCGCAGCGGGCTGCTGGTGCCGCGCTTCTCGATCAACGACATCGTCCGCACCAACGACGGCCACACCCGTGAGATCTCGGGTCTCGGCTGGTACTGGGCGATCAACGACTACCTGGGCGCGCAGGTGAGCGGCGGCTGGCGCAGCGGCGCGTACACCTCGCTTCAGGGAGACCTGGATTACAACTGGCGTCGCCAGTTCCTGAACGGAAACTTCTCCTTCCGCAACTACTGGGAGAACACCGGGAGCACGCAGTTCATGCTGAACGGGCGCTCATCCTGGCGCCCGGACGAGCGGACGGACCTCGGGCTCAGCGCGCAGTACGCGACCTCATCGCGCTTCATCCGTGACGCCAGCTACGATCCGCGCGCGGTGACGCAGGAGCTCGCATCCGACCTGCGCGTGGGCCGGCGGTTCGACTGGGGCTCCGTGGCGCTCGGCGCGACGCGGCGCCAGTCCATCGCCGATGACGGCGTGACCGGTACGCTGCCGAGCTTCAGCATCAACCCGCGCACCTTCACCTTCTTCACGGCGCCGGCGCCCGAGCTGGAGCGGTGGTACAGCAACGCGACCGTGCAGCTCAACGCCTCGGGCGACCGCACCTTCAGCGGCGGCCGTTCGGCCGGGGAGAACCCGGTGCCGGACCGGTCCACCACGCGGCTTCAGGGCGGGATCCAGCAGGCCAGCTTCGGGAACTTCAACTTCTCGGCGATCGGCAACCTGAACCAGACGACGCTGCAGCCGATCACCGGGCCGGCGCCGGAGGAGGGGCGGGACACGGCGAGCGGGCAGTGGCGCGCGAGCCTCAGCTATCAGCAGCGCCTGATCGGGCAGACGATGGTGAGCCCGACCGTGGCGGTGCGGCAGGAGTTCCGTCGCAGCCCGGCCTCGGGTGACGCGTACGTCGGCGCGCCGATGCGTCCGGATTTCGGCGCCTCGCTGACGACCGCGCTGTTCGGCTTCTTCCCGGGCGTTGGTCCGTACGAGGGGATCCGCCACCGGCTCTCGCCGGCGCTCAGCTACAGCTACTCACCGCAGGTGCAGCAGACTCCCGAGCAGCAGGCCGTATTCGGGCCGGTGGGTGGGCGTGCGCAGAACATCCTTTCGCTCAGCCTCAACCAGACGTTCGAGGCACGGCTCCGGGAGCCCGTCCGACCGCTGGCGGCGGACGAGCCGGTGGCGGATACCCTCGGTGGAGACACGCTGCGCGCCCGGCAGGTGCAGGCGCCCCCGGCGGATCCACAGCGCGTCACCCTGCTCTCGCTCACCACGAGCCCCCTGCAGTACGACTTCGTGCTCGCCGACTCCACCGGAAACGGCTTCATCACGGACCGGCTGAGCAACACCATCTCCTCGGACTTCCTCCGGGGGCTCACCGTGCAGGTGGAGCACGAACTGTTCGATCGCCGCGACCTCAACCCGGCCCTTCCCGAGAATGCCGGCCGGCTCGGCACCTTCGCGCCGCGACTCTCCTCGCTCTCCACCGCCTTCGAGCTCGGGCCGGGATCCGCCGTCTTCCGCTGGCTCGGGCTCGGCAACGGGGAGAACGAGCCCGATTCGCAGAACGCCTTCCCGGCAGATCTCCCGCCGGGCGATCCGATGGCGGTGGGCGCCGGCGCCGCGACCGGCAACCCGATGGCGGTGGGCGGCGGCGCGTGGCGGGCGAGCCTCAACTACTCCTTCGCGCGCCCGCAACGCTTCTTCTCGCCCGTGCCCGTGGTGGACGACCGCGCGATCCAGACGATCGGTGCCAACACCTCGTTCATGATCACCCCGAACTGGGGTGTCAGCTGGCGTACCGACTATTCGATCACGGACCGCGAGTTCGGCTCCCACTCGCTGAACTTCCGCCGCGACCTCCACGACTGGCAGGCGAACTTCAGCTTCTACAAGAGCCCCTACGGAAATGCGGCGTTCCAGTTCTTCGTGGAGCTGCTCGCCAACTCGGACATCCGCTACGAGCACCATGAGAGGAATCTGAGGATCGATCGGCGCAGGCAGTAGAGGGGTGCTGTTGCTGGTTGCTGGTTGCTGGTTGCTGGTTGCTGGTTGCTGGTTGCTGGTTGCTGGTTGCTGGTTGCTGGTTGTTCGTTGTTCGTTGTTCATTGTTCATTGTTCGTTGTTCGTTGTTCGTCAGGAGCTAAACGCTAAATGTTAAATGTTAAATGTTAAATGTTAAATGTTAAATGTTAAAAACTAAAAACTAAAAACTAAAAACTAAAAACTAAAAACTAAAAACTAAAAACTAAAAGCTGCTTTCCCCCCTCTCGCACCTTTCATCGCCATGTACATGTGCCGAATCAGCTTCGTTTCAGCCGCGGTTCTTCTGTTTGCCGCCTGTGATGGCGGTGGCGGGGTGGTGGTGCCGCGGGTGGATGCGCCTGCCGATGTGACCGCTGCCTATGCGTGGGAGCTGCAGAGCTGGCAGAACGGGGAGCCGGTGGGCTCGCCTCGGGTGGTTGTGGAATGGGACATTCCGCAGGGGTGGCAGGGCGAGCCGTTCCGCGTGTATGCGAGAAGGGGAACCGGGGCGTTTCTCCCGATCTCCACGGTCACTGCGTGTGCGCAGAGCGTCTGCACCTACGTGGACACCAACGTCCAGGGCGGCGCGACGTACGACTACTTCGTCGCGGCCGTGGATGAGCGCAGCGGCCGCGAAGTGGAGTCTGCGCGGGTGCAGATCCAGGTGCCGGCCTACGCCGCGCCCGTGGCGCCCACCGAGCTGACGGTGACCGGTCTCGATGCGATGAGCTTCCTCCGCTGGCGCCAGGGATCGGCGCAGCGCTTCCGCGTGCTGCTCCAGGAGGGACAGGGGTTTTTCGATCTCGGGGAGACGGACAGCCAGACCTTCCTGGACAGCCGAGCGGTCAACGGGGATGAGCACCGTTACTACGTCGCCGCGATCGACGAGCAGGGTCACTTCAGCCGGTTGAGCGCCGTCGGCGTCGGTGTGCCTCGCCCGGACTATCACGCGGAGCTCCTCTATCCGCGCGACGTGAATGCGGCGGAGAGCGGGTTCCGGTTCGTCCCCGCGCCCGAGACGCAGGACCCGGTGCTGCACGGAGACTCGCCGCAGGCGCAGTGGCGGCTGGAGACGATCGACGGGTCGCTGTCGATCCGCCCTCTGGGCGATACCCGCGTCACGGCGGGCACCTTCACGACGGCCCTCAGCTGCGGGCCCGGTGCCGAGAGCGACTGCATCGACGTGACAGAGGCGCCAGCGGCGGCGGCGTTCGGTACGGCGCCGGTGGCGGTGCAGAGCGCCAACAGCTACGTGCTGCGCGTGCAGGCTGCCGATGGCCGCACGCACTACGCGAAGGTCCGTGTGCTCGGCGCCACACGCGACGCCCAGAACCGTACCGTGCTCGTGTTCGACTGGGCCTACCAGATCCGCCCGGACGACGTGCGGCTGAACGTCTCGGGCGGCGCCACCCCGGCGTTCTGACGGTCGGCCGCCCGCCGGCCCGGGCCGTGCGGGAGCGGGTGCGGGGAGCGGCCGAAAGCGGCCGCTCCCCGATTTACATTCAGGGTTCGCGCCCGTACCTTCCCGCGCAGTGGTCGCCGGCACCCTCCGGCCCCGCCGGCACCTCCAACGCACGTAGCAGCGAATGTCATCTGCCGAATCCCCGCTCCTACTCGATGGCGAGACGCTGACGCTGGAGTCCATCGAGCGTGTCGCGCGTGGCGAGGTCGCGCGCGTGGAGCTGGACTCCGGCGCACGGCAGCGCGTGGAACGGTCGCGGGCGGTGGTGGAGGCAGCCGTGGAGAGCGGAAAGGTGGTCTACGGGGTGACCACCGGGTTCGGCCGTCTCTCCGAGGTGGCCATCCCGCGGGACCGTCTCGCCGAGCTGCAGGTGAACCTGATCCGCAGCCATGCCTGCGGGGTGGGGGACCCGCTCTCCCGCGAGGAGGTGCGCGCCATCATCCTGCTGCGCGCCAACGTGCTCGCGAAGGGATTCTCCGGCGTGCGCCCGGAGGTGGTGGAGATGCTCGCGGAGCTCCTGAACCGGGGCGTCCACCCGGTGATCCCGGAGCAGGGATCGGTCGGCGCCTCGGGCGATCTGGCGCCGCTCTCCCACCTGGCGCTGGTGCTGATCGGTGAGGGGCGGGCGGAGGTCGGCGGGGCGATCGTGGACGGCGGAGACGCACTGCGTCGCGTGGGCCTCAGGCCGCTCCAGCTCCGCGCCAAAGAGGGGCTCGCGCTCAACAACGGCACCCAGGTGCAGACGGGGATCGGCGCGCTCGTCCTTCGTGCCGCCGAACGCCTCGCCGATACCGCCGACGTCGCGGGCGCCATGTCGCTGGAAGGGCTGCGCGGAACCCCCGATGCCTTCCACCCCGCGCTCCAACGCGCGCGGCCACACCCGGGTCAGATTGCGAGCGCCGAGCGCCTGCGCGCGCTGCTCGAGGGGAGCGAGATCCGCGAGTCGCACCGGCACGACGACCCGCGCGTGCAGGACGCCTACGCACTGCGTTGCATGCCGCAGGTACACGGCGCCTTCCGCAACGCGCTCGGATACATCCACTCCGTTCTGGAGACGGAATCCAACAGTGCCACGGACAACCCGCTGATCTTCGCGGACGAGGATGGCGGGCTGGTGCTGAGTGGCGGCAACTTCCACGGTCAGCCGGTGGCCCAGGTGCTCGACCTGCTGGCCATCGCGCTGGCGGACCTCGCCTCCATTTCCGAGCGCCGCATCGAGCGTCTCGTCAATCCGGACCTCTCCGATCTCCCGGCGTTCCTTACCCGGGACCCCGGCCTCAAATCCGGGATGATGCTGGCGCAGATCACCGCCGCGGCGCTGGTCAGCGAGTGCAAGGTCCTGGCGCACCCCGCCAGCGTGGATTCGATCCCCACCGGGGCCAGCAAGGAGGACCACGTCTCCATGGGCCCGCACGCCGCCCGCAAGGCGCGGCAGGCACTCCGCAATGCGGAGGTGGTGCTCGGGATCGAACTGATGTGCGCCGCGCAGGCACTCGAGTTCCTCAGCCCGCTGCGGCCCGGTCGCGGGGTCCAGCGCGCCTACGAGATGGTGCGCGAGCGCATCGCACCGCTGGAGGACGATCGCGTCCTCGCCCCCGATATCGAAGCCGCCGCGGCCCTGGTGCGCGAGGGCGGACTGGTGAACGGGTGACGGAGCCCGCGGCCGATATTCGCGGCCAGTGAACGGGTGACGGAGCCCGCGGCCGATATTCGCGGCCAGTGAACGGGTGACGGAGTCCGCACCTGCTCCGCTGCCAGTCGACTGGAGACGCCGCATCGTCGATCGCCGTCGCCAGTAAACTGATGACGCCATCTCGGCCGGCACCGACGCCAGTAAACTCGTGGCGCAGCCGGCCGCATGCTCCACCGCGAACAACCCCATGACCAATCCCCGTCTTCCCATCCGCGCACCTCGTGGCTCTGAGCTCTCCTGCCGTGGCTGGCAGCAGGAGGCGGCGCTGCGCATGCTGATGAACAACCTCGATCCGGACGTCGCCGAGCGTCCCGAGGATCTGGTGGTGTACGGCGGCACCGGCCGCGCCGCCCGCAGCTGGGAGGCGTACGACGCCATCGTTTCATCGCTGCGCGACCTCGGCGGCGACGAGACGCTGCTGGTGCAGTCCGGCAAGCCGGTCGCCGTCTTCCGCACGCACGCCCACGCGCCGCGGGTACTGATCGCCAACAGCAACCTGGTGCCGAAGTGGGCCAACTGGGACTCCTTTCGCGAGCTCGAGCGGCAGGGTCTCACCATGTACGGCCAGATGACAGCCGGCTCCTGGATCTACATCGGTACCCAGGGGATCCTGCAGGGCACCTACGAGACGTTCGGCGCCGTGGCCACGCGGCACTTTGGTGGCTCGCTGCGGGGGCGCTGGGTGCTCACGGGCGGGATGGGCGGGATGGGCGGCGCGCAGCCGCTGGCGGCAACCATGAACGATGGCGCCGTGCTGGTGGTGGAGGTCGATCCGTGGCGCATCCAGCGGCGCATCGAGACCGGCTACTGCGACCGGATGACGCGCGACCTGGACGAGGCGCTCGGCTGGATCCGTGGCGCCACGGAGGCGGGGGAGCCGCTCTCGGTGGGCCTCGTCGGGAACTGTGCGGAGGTGCTCCCGGAGCTGGTTCGTCGCGGCGTCACCCCGGATGTGCTGACGGACCAGACCAGCGCCCACGACGCGCTGCACGGCTACGTCCCCGCCGGGCTGACGCTCGAGGAGGCGGATGCGCTCCGCGACAGCGATCCGGCGGAGTACGTCGCCCGCTCCATGGAGTCGATGCGCGTGCACTGCGAGGCGATGGTCCGGATGATGGGGGCCGGCGCCGTGACCTTCGACTACGGCAACAACCTGCGTGGCCAGGCGCGTGACGCCGGCCTGCAGGACGCCTTCGCCTTCCCCGGCTTCGTCCCGGCCTACGTGCGCCCGCTCTTCTGCGAGGGAAAGGGGCCATTCCGGTGGGTCGCGCTGTCGGGGGATCCGGCCGACATCTATCGCACCGACGAGCTGGTCCTGGAACTCTTCCCCCACGACGAGCTGCTCCACCGCTGGATCAAGCACGCCCGGGAGAAGATCCACTTCCAGGGCCTCCCCTCCCGCATCTGCTGGCTCGGTCAGGGCGATCGCGCCCGGTTCGGCGTCGCACTCAACGACCTCGTCGCGAGCGGAGAACTGAGCGCCCCGATCGTCATCGGCCGGGATCATCTCGACACCGGCTCCGTTGCCTCCCCCTACCGCGAAACAGAGGCGATGAAGGACGGCAGCGACGCGATCGGCGACTGGCCCATCCTCAACGCGCTGCTGAACGTCGCGAGCGGAGCATCGTGGGTCTCCTTCCATCACGGCGGTGGAGTGGGGATCGGCAACTCGCTCCATGCCGGCCAGGTGATCGTCGCGGACGGTACACCGGAGATGCGGGAGCGCCTGGAGCGGGTACTGACCAACGATCCGGGGATCGGTGTGGTGCGTCACGCCGACGCCGGGTACGAGGAGGCCACCCGAACGGCGAGGGAGCATGGGCTGGTCATTCCGGGCCCGCGCTGACGGGGGCTCGGCGGCTCCCGGCATCCGGTTGCCGCGCCCGCGCGGGGGGTGTGCCGGTTTCGGTTTCCCGCTGCGGGCTCGCGATGACGGGGTGGGGGGGCGGTCTCCGGCATCCGGGTCCCACGCCCGCGCCGGCTGTGTGCCGGTTTCGGACTCCCGCTGCGGGCTCGCGATGACGGGGTGGGGGTTGCGGCCGTCCGGAACAATACCCCCGCTCGGCCCTATCACTACCATCATGATACGGTCACCAGCGGGGGGTTCGAGTTGAGCGACGTACCGGTCCGCCCGGACCTTTCCACGAGCACGGCAGGGATACCAGCCCGGTTCGCACCCGCAACGCAGCGGGCGGATCGTCGGTGGCATCGTGCCCTCGGTCTGGGGATGATCGGCGCCGTGCTCGTCCATCTGCTGATCGTCCTTCTCTTCCGCGGAAGTGTGGTGATGCCGCAGGACCCGTCCTCGGCCGCCGGTCCCAACGCGGGCGATCTCCTCCCTTCGGCGGCGGGGGGGACTGGACTGACGATGGTGGAGCTTCGCGTGGAGCAACCGCCGGAGGAAGTGGTTGAGGAGGTCGTCCCGATCCCGGAGCGCATCGTTGTCGCGGAGGTGCCGCGGCCGACACCGACCCCCGCGCCCGCCCCGACCGTGACGCCGCCATCTCGCGAGGGCACCGGCGGCGCCGGCAGCGGTGGCGATTCGGGCACCACGGAGGGTACGGGGCGGGAAGATGGCGCGGGTCGCGGTGGCGGCGGGAGCGGCGGTGAGGGCAACGCGGGCATCGTCGCACCCGTTCCCCGGGGAATGATCATCCCGCCCGCCGATCGTCCGCGTTCCGTGCGTGGCCAGGAAGTCACCGTCTGGGTATTCGTGAACGACCGCGGACGCGTCGCGTCGGACTCGACGCGCCTCGATCCGCCCACCCCGGACGCCCGCTACAACGACCGCCTCCGTCGCAGCGCCGCCGAGTGGGTCTTCGAGCCCGCGCGGCAGGACGGCCGGGCGGTCGGAGCCTGGTACCCGTTCCAGATCATCCTCTGACTGGATGGCGACGCGCGGGGGGAGCTGCGGGGTAACGTCGGGCGGTTCCTCGCCCGCGACGTCTGGCTCACGGAGCCGAGAACCCGTTGTTCCGAC
Organism: uncultured Gemmatimonadales bacterium; assembly: GCA_963793235.1. Taxonomy (GTDB): domain Bacteria; phylum Gemmatimonadota; class Gemmatimonadetes; order Longimicrobiales; family Longimicrobiaceae; genus CAWBZF01. The sequence goes on along the minus strand of CAWBZF010000002.1, from coordinate 1,268,410 downwards.
TGACGTCGCTCATATCGGCGGGCTCGGGAGAGGGACCCTTCGCTTCGCTCAGGGTGACGGGGTCCGGCGGGATTCGGAGTGGGACCCTTCGCTTCGCTCAGGGTGACGGGGTCCGGCGGGATTCGGAGGGGGACGCTTTGCTTCGCTCAGGGTGACGGGGGCCGGCGGGATTCGGAGAGGGACCCTTCGCTTCGCTCAGGGTGACGGGGTCCGGCAGGATTCGAAGGGGGACGCTTTGCTTCGCTCAGGGTGACGGGGTCCGGCAGGATTCGGAGGGGGACGCTTTGCTTCGCTCAGGGTGACGGGGGCCGGCGGGATTCGGAGAGGGACCCTTCGCTTTGCTCAGGGTGACGGGGTCCGGCGGGATTCGGAGAGGGACCCTTCGCTTCGCTCAGGGTGACGGGGGCCGGCGGGATTCGGAGAGGGACCCTTCGCTTTGCTCAGGGTGACGGGGTCCGGCAGGATTCGGAGGGGGACCCTTCGCTTCGCTCAGGGTGACGGGGTCCGGCGGGATTCGGAGGGGGACGCTTTGCTTCGCTCAGGGTGACGGGGGCCGGCGGGATTCGGAGGGGGACGCTTTGCTTCGCTCAGGGTGACGGGGTCCGGCAGGATTCGGAGGGGGACGCTTTGCTTCGCTCAGGGTGACGGGGGCCGGCGGGATTCGGAGGGGGACGCTTTGCTTCGCTCAGGGTGACGGGGGCCGGCGGGATTCGGAGAGGGACCCTTCGCTTCGCTCAGGGTGACGGGGTCCGGCAGGATTCGGAGGGGGACCCTTCGCTTTGCTCAGGGTGACGGGGGCCGGCAGGATTCGGAGTGGGACGCTTCGCTTTGCTCAGGGTGACGGGGGCCGGCAGGATTCGGAGAGGGACCCTTCGCTTCGCTCAGGGTGACGGGGGCCGGCAGGATTCGGAGGGGGACCCTTCGCTTTGCTCAGGGTGACGGGGTCCGGCAGGATTCGGAGGGGGACCCTTCGCTTTGCTCAGGGTGACGGGGTCCGGCGGGATTCGGAGGGGGACGCTTTGCTTCGCTCAGGGTGACGGGGGCCGGCGGGATTCGGAGGGGGACGCTTTGCTTCGCTCAGGGTGACGGGGGCCGGCGGGATTCGGAGAGGGACCCTTCGCTTCGCTCAGGGTGACGGGGGCCGGCGGGATTCGGAGAGGGACCCTTCGCTTCGCTCAGGGTGACGGGGGCCGGCGGGATTCGGAGAGGGACCCTTCGCTTTGCTCAGGGTGACGGGGGCCGGCGGGATTCGGAGAGGGGACCCTTCGCTTTGCTCAGGGTGACGGGGGCCGGCGGGATTCGGAGGGGGACGCTTTGCTTCGCTCAGGGTGACGGGGTCCGGCGGGATTCGGAGGGGGACGCTTTGCTTCGCTCAGGGTGACGGGGTCCGGCAGGATTCGGAGGGGGACGCTTTGCTTCGCTCAGGGTGACGGGGTCCGGCGGGATTCGGAGGGGGACGCTTTGCTTCGCTCAGGGTGACGGGGGCCGGCGGGATTCGGAGGGGGACCCTTCGTTTCGCTGAGGGTGACGAGGGGCCGGGTGCGTTGCAGATTCTCCACGACCGATCGATCTTTCCGCAGGCGCCGGTCTCCGGACCGCGCGCACATCTCGCTGCACCCCACCCGCGCCGCACGAACCGATGGAACTGACCATCCGCAATCTGTCCAAGACATACCGCAACGGCGTCCACGCCCTGAAGGACGTTTCGCTGACGATCCCGCTCGGGATGTACGGCCTGCTGGGCCCCAACGGCGCGGGCAAGAGCACGCTGATGCGGACGCTCGCGACACTCCAGGAGGCGGACAGCGGGACCGTACGGCTGGGTGACATCGACGTGCTGGCGCAGAAGGACGAGGTCCGGCGAACGCTCGGCTACCTGCCGCAGGAGTTCGGCGTCTACCCGAAGTCCACGGCAGAGGAACTGCTGGATCACTTCGCCGTGCTGAAGGGGATCACCCGTCGGGGCGAGCGGCGCGAAACGGTGGAGGCGCTGCTCCGGCAGACCAACCTCTGGGAGGCGCGGAAGAAGCATCTCGGCGGTTTCTCCGGCGGGATGCGGCAGCGCTTCGGGATCGCCGTGGCGCTGCTCGGCGGGCCGCGGCTGATCATCGTGGACGAGCCCACCGCCGGCCTCGACCCGGCGGAGCGCGTCCGCTTCCTGAACCTGCTCAGTGAGCTCGGGGAGAACAGCATCGTCATCCTCTCCACCCACATCGTGGAGGACGTCTCCGAGCTGTGCAGCCGGATGGCGATCATCAACCGGGGCGAGATCCTTCTCGAGACGGAGCCGCTCGGGGCGATCGATCGCCTGCGCGGGCGCGTCTGGAAGACGATGGTGGATCGGGACGGTGTCGCCGCGATGGAGGCGCAGCACACCGTGATCTCCACTCGGTTGCTCGCGGGTCGTACGCAGCTGCACGTGCACGCGCCCGAGCGCCCCGACGAGCGTTTCCAGCCGGTGGACCCCTCGCTGGAGGACGTCTACTTCACCGCGATGGCCGGGCTCCACACCGGTGAGGCCTCGCTTTCCGGCGCGGAGGCAGCCACGTGAGCCTCGCGATCCTGCCGCGGATCGTCGGTTTCGAGATCCGTTACTATCTGCGACGCATCTCCACCTACGTCTACTTCGCCATCTTCTTCGGCTGCGCCTTCGGCGTCATGACGCTCGCCGGGGGAAGCTGGCAGGGCGTGCAGATGTCGGTGGGCGGCAGCGGCGGCAGTGTGTTCGTGGACTCGCCCTACGTGCTGCTGATGCTCACCTCCGCCATCGGTCTGTTCGGGGTGATCGTCACGGCGGCGCTGTTCGGCCATGCCATCTTCCGCGACTTCGAGAGCGGCATCCACCCGCTCTTCTTCACCACGCCGGTGACACGGGGAGATTACCTGGGCGGCCGCTTCCTCGGCGCGCTCGTGGTGAACCTGTTCATCTTCGCGAGCATCCCGCTGGGGTTGATGGCGGCGCGCCCGATGCCGTACATGGACGCGGAAAAGCTCGGCGCCTTCCACCTGGCGGGGTACCTGCAGCCGCTGCTCGTGATCACCCTCCCCAACGTGATCTTCACCGGCGCCATCTTCTTCACGCTGGCGGCGCTCGTCCGCAAGATGCTCCCCAACTACGTGGGCGCCGTGCTCCTGCTGGTGGGCTACATGCTGGCGGGGAACCTGGCGGAGGACATGGAGCGCGAGCGGATCGCCGCGCTGCTCGACCCGTTCGGCATGAGCGCGCTGCGGATGCTCACCCGCTACTGGACGCCGGTGGAGCGGAACACCCAGCTCGTCGGCTTCGATGGGGTGCTCCTCCAGAACCGGCTGATCTGGATGGCGGTCGGACTGCTGGTGCTCGCCGTGGGCGTCTACCTGTTCCGCTTCTCGCACCTCGCCTCGGAGGGGAGCCGCCGTCGGCGCCGTGCCCGCGATCGCGCCGCCGCGGCGGAAGCCGAGCCGCTCGCCCCGATGAGGATCCCCGTGGTGACGCCCTCGTACGGCGCGGCCGCGAGCTTCGCACAGTTCGTGGCGATCGCCCGCCGCTCGTTCCGTGAGATCGTCGCCAACCGCTACTTCTTCGCCATCGTCGGGGCGGGTCTCGCATTCCTGGTCTTCGGCGCGGACCAGGTGGGGAAGCTCTACGGCACCACCACCTACCCCGTCACCTACCAGGTGCTGGAGGTGATGGGCGGGACCTTCGCGCTGTTCGTGCTGATCATCATCACCTTCTACGCCGGCGAACTCGTCTGGCGTGAGAGGGACGTGCGGATGAGCCAGGTGCAGGACGCGACCCCGGTGCGAAGCTGGGTGCCGCTGGCCGCGAAGTTCGTCGCTCTGGTCATGATGGTGGCGCTGCTGCAGGTGATCGTTCTGATCGCCGGTATCGTCACCCAGGCGGTGAAGGGCTACACGAACTTCGAGATCCGCCTCTACCTGCAGACGCTGTTCGGCTTCTACCTCGCCGACTACCTGCTGCTCGCCGCGCTCGTCTTCCTGGTGCACGTGCTGGTGAACCACAAGTACATGGGTCACCTGATCGTGGTGCTGTACTACGTGCTGATCCTCTTCGCCAGCCAGCTGGGGCTCGAGCACAACCTGTATCAGTACGGCTCCGATGCCGGCACCACCTACTCGGACATGAACGGCTTCGGGCCCTTCGTGGCGCCGTTCGTCTGGTTCAAGGCGTACTGGGCCGCGTGGGCGCTGCTGTTCGCGATCGCTCAGCAACCTGTTCTGGGTTCGCGGTGAGGAGACCGGTGCCGGCCTGGCGCATGCGGATGGCGCGCGCGCGCTTCCGCCGGCCGCAGCTGGCGGCGGCGCTGGTCGCCGCCGTGCTGATCCTCGGCCTCGGCGGTTTCGTCTTCTACAACACCAACGTCCTCAACGACTTCCGGACCAGCCGAGACGCGCGGGCCGAGACCGCCGAGTACGAGCGGCTGTACAAGCGCTTCGAGCGAGCTGCCGCAGCCGCGAATCACCGCCGTTCCGCTCGAGGTGGACATCTTCCCGGAGCGCCAGGACGTCGCGATCCGCGGGCGCGTACCGGCTCGCGAACCGCACGGCAGGTCGCGATCGACTCCATCCACATGCTGATCCCGCGTCAGGCGGAGATCGCGAGGATGCACTTCAGCCGCGCCTGCGGAACAGATCCTGGAGGACGAGACCCACGGGTACCACATCTACCGACTCGCCGACCTCTGCTCCCGGGCGACTCGCTGGACCTCGAGTTCGCACTGGCCTACGTCACGCCGCGGCTTCGAGAACACCGTCACCCGCACGCAGGTGGTGGAGAACGGCACCTTCTTCAACAGCTCGGTGATGCCGAGCTTCGGCTACGATCCGGCCGCGGCGAGCTGTCCGACGATCGAGTCGCGCCGCAAGCAGGACCTGCCGCCGCGTGACCGGATGCCGCGCCTGGAGGACGAGGAGGCCGCGCCGGAACAACTACATCTCACGCGACGCGGACTGGGTGCGACTTCGAGGCGACGGTCAGTACCTCCGCGGACCAGATCGCCCTCGCGCCCGGCTACCTGCAGCGGGAGTGGGTCGAGGACGGCCGGCGCTACTTCCACTACACGATGGATGCGCCGATCCTCAACTTCTACTCCTTCCTCTCCGCCCGCTACCGGGTCCACCGCGACAGCTGGGCGGACGCCGACGGCGGGCGGGTGGCGATCGAGATCTACCACCATCCCGGGTCACGAGTACAACCTGGTCCGGATGATCGACGCGGTGAAGCGGTCGCTGGACTACTACACGCGCGAGTTCGGACCCTACCAGCACCGGCAGGTGCGGATCCTGGAGTTCCCGCGCTACGCCACCTTCGCCCAGGCGTTCCCCAACACGATCCCGTACTCCGAGGCGATCGGCTTCATCGCGCGCGTCGAGGGCGAGGACGACATCGACTATCCGTTCTACGTGACGGCCCACGAGGTCGCGCACCAGTGGTGGGCGCACCAGGTGATCGGCGGCAACGTGCAGGGCGCGACGGTTCTGTCGGAGACGCTGTCGCAGTACGCCGCGCTGATGGTGATGGAGAAGGAGTACGGCGCGGACCAGATGAAGCGCTTCCTGAAGTACGAGCTCGACAGCTATCTGAGCGGGCGCGCCTTCGAGCGGCGGCACGAGCTGCCGCTGATCCGCAACGAGGAGCAGGGCTACATCCACTACCAGAAGGGCTCGCTGGTGATGTACGCGCTGCGCGACTACATCGGCGAGGAGCGGCTCAACGGGGCGCTCGCGCGCTTCCTCGACGGACCATCGCTTCCAGCAGCCCCCGTACGCGACCTCGCGCGGATCTCCTGCAGTATCTGCGCGAGGTCACGCCCGACTCGCTGCAGTACGTGCTCGACGACATGTTCGAGGAGATCACGCTGTACGACAATCGGGCGGTGAGCGCCCGGGCAACGGAGCTCCCGGACGGACGCTGGCGTGTGGACCTCGACGTGGAGGCGCGTAAGCTTCGCGCCGACTCGCTGGGAAACGAGCGCGAGGTGCCGATGAACGACCTGATCGACATCGGCGTGTTCGCGCCCGCCCCGCGCGGTTCCCGCGAGGGCCGGCCGCTCTACCTCGCGAAGCACCGCGTGGACTCCGGTCCGCAGCGCTTCGAGATCGTGGTGGATTCGGTGCCGGGACGCGCCGGCATCGACCCGTGGCACCGGCTCATCGATCGGGTGACCGGGGATAACGTGGTGGCGGTGCGGAGGTAAGGGGGTCGGGGGTCGGGGGTCGGGGGTCGGGGGTCGGGGGTCGGGGCGGGGGGTCGGGACGGGGAGGCGGGACGGGGAGGCGGGACGGGGAGGCGGGAGGCGGGAGGCGGGAGGCGGGAGGCGGGAGGCGGGAGGCGGGAGGCGGGAGGCGGGAGGCGGGGTCGGCACCCGCGGGTCGGGGTGTACCGGTGCCCGTAGCCCCGTCATCCCGATTCCGCAGCCCTCGTCATCCTGAGCGAAGTCGAAGGATCCCCCTCCGACCGCGGCTTCGCCGCCGACACCGAACACCCGCTCCGGCACCTGCCTGGCGGCGAACCGTCGGTACCTCTCTCTCCGCAGCTTCGCAGTGGGACCCTTCGCTGCGCTCAGGGTGACGGGGGCGTGGTCTACGTTCCACCCCCGCCCCGGCCAACCCGCGGTAGCGCCCCCCACCACCGCGCCGTAGCTTCCCGAGATGAAAACCTGGAACCGCCTCCTGACGAGCCCCGCCCTGGCCGACTTCCAGCCGCTTCCGCACCCCGCGGCGCGGGTGCTGGTGCGACGCGACCTGGCCGATGAGATCGCGGCGCTCCTGACGGAGGCGGGAGAGGTGCGCGGAAACCGCGTGGGCGGCGTCAGTGGCGGACGCGAAGTGCACCCGGTGCTGGAGCTCCCGGGCGGCATGCGCGTGGTCGCCCGGCGCTACCGGCGGGGCGGGCTGTTCCGGCACCTGAACCGTGGCCGGTACTTCCGTGGGAGCCGCGCGCTGGAGGAGCTCTGCGTCACCGCCCGCGCCGTCCGCGGTGGCGTGCGCGCGCCGAGCGTGCTGGCGGCCATCGAGCGCCCCGCGCGCATCGGCTACACCGCCACGCTGGTCACCGAGCTCGTCCCGGACGCGCGGGAGCTCGCCGGCTGGCTCGACACCGCGGCGGAGGCGGATCGGCTGCGCGCGATACGGGCCGCCGGCGCTCAGATCGCCCGCATGCACGAGTCGGGCATCGCCCACCCCGATCTCAACCTGAAGAACTTCCTCGTACGCGGCGATTGCTCCGAGCCCGAGCTCTGGATCCTCGACTTCGACCGCGCGGTCGCGGGTAGACGCGGAGTCGCACGCCCACGGCGCGCCCGTGACCTGCTTCGTCTCGGGCGCTCCATCCGCAAACTGAACGTCGCCTGGTCGGCGGAAGCCGAGGAGGCGCTGGCCCGGGGGTACGGCTCCGGCTACCCGTTGCCTGCCGTTCGCGGGTAGCGCTCCAGCGCCAGCTTCACCTTCTCCACCACCCGGTCCACCGTGATCCGCCCCATGCGGTCGTGCCGGTACCCGGGGGAGATCGGGTAATCCTCCCCCTCGTCGCCGTAGGCGTCGATCAGGAGGTCCTCGAACCGCCGGTACGGGCCCACCCGCCTGGGGTTGGTGTACCCGACCAGCGCCACGCTGGGCGTTCCCAGCGCGGCGCCGATGTGCAGCGGCCCCGTGTCCGGTGAGACGAGTACGTCGGCGCCGTCCAGCAGATAGACGAGCCGGCGGAGGTCCCACTCCAGCATGTCCACCGGCGGGTGCTCGGCGAGCCGGGAGATGGTCTCCATGGCCGCCACCTCGCGATCGGAGCGTCCCCCCACCACGATGCAGCGGGCGCCCGTCTCGCGGTGGAGCCGGTCCACCAGCTCGGCGTAACGCTCGGCCGGCCACTCCTTGGCCGGCTTGCTCGTCCCCACCACCAGCGCCACCGTCGGCCCATCCGCCGGCGGGAGGATCCCCGCGTAGCGTGCCCGTTCCTCCGCCGTCGGGCCGATCTTCCACTCCAGGACGGCCGGCACCCCCAGATGTTCCAGGAACTCCAGATACTGGTCCTGCACGTGGCGCTGCCCGCGTGCCGGGATCCGCTCGGTGGTGAAGAGCCAGTTCGCGTCGCGCGCTCGCACGCGGTCGAAGCCCAGCTTGCGCGGCGCGCGGAGCATCGCGGTGATCAACCCCGCCTTGAAGTAGACCTGCAGGGCGATCACCAGGTCGAACCGCCGATCCTTCACCTCACGCCGCAGATCGCGGAAGGCCCGCCACCCGCGCCGGCGGTCGAAGATCACGAAATCGTCCACCGCCGCGTGCTCCTTCACCAGCTGGTACGGCCCCGGCTGGATGATCCAGGTGATGTGGCAATCCGGCGCGGCCGCCTTCAGCGAGTTCACCACCGGCAGCACGTGCACGGCATCGCCCACCGCGCTCATCATCACGATCGCGATGCGCTTTCCGCGGAGATCGGTTTTCGGCACGACAGCTGATTTCGGCAAGACGAACGATCCGGCTGGGGTCCGTTGTGGCGCGCAGCGGCGCTCGCGCGACGGGAAAGCTGACGCCGCACCGGGGAGCGGACAAGGGGGCCGGGATTGCCGGTTGCCGGTTCCCCGGTTGTTTGCTACCGCAACGCGCTGGACCGGACGCAGCCGGGACTGCCGCTCAAGAAAGGCCGGGCCGGCACCATCCCGCACGATTACAAGCGGCATGGTACCACGACGCTCTTTGCCGCTCTGAACGTGCCGAGCGGGGAGGTGATCCACGAGTGCATGCCCCGGCATCGGCATCAGGAGTTCCTGCGCTTCGTGAAGAAGGTGGAAAAGGAGACGGACCGGGCGCTCGATTTCACTTCATCCTCGACAACTACGCAACGCACAAGCATCCGAAGGTGAAGGCCTGGGTGGAGAAGCACCCGCGGGCCACGTTCACCTCGTACCGACCTCCGCTTCCTGGCTGAACCTGGTCGGGCTGCTCTTCAACGAGATTACTCGGCGTCAGCTCAAGCTACACGGCCCCACCCCCGCGGAGTGACCAGAGAACAGGCTTGGCCGTGACGATCCCCTTGCCACCGGGGCTGGCGACTGGTCAGGCGCTGGCACCGTCCAGGCTTCGACCGGGCCGCAGGTCTATTCCTGCGCATGCAGGTCATCGCCGAAGCTGTTGGAGAGCGTCCGCCAGGGCGGCGCGATCCTCCGGGGTGAGGCCGAGCCCTCGCGGTCGATTGAGGTCGCCGGCGACGCCCCGGATGCGGCCGCGGTCCGTGAGAAGCTGGGGCTCAGCCAAACGAAGATGGCCGCCATGATGGGGATCAGCGTCAGCACGCTTCGGAACTGGGAGCAGGGACGCCGCCAGCCTGATGGTCCGGCTCGCGCACTCCTCCGCGTGGCCGCGAAGCATCCCGAGGCGGTGCTCGATTCCGTCCACCGGGGAGGAGCAGGACAGCGATCACCAACATCAGGATCAGGGTGGTCGGGATCAGGATGAGGAGGAAGAAGAGAGGGGCGGCCGAGATGGCCGCCCCTTCCAGTTCCTACATGTGGAGCTCAACTCATTGCGGGCGGGGGCTGTGGGGCCACACTTCGTGCGCCGAAACCGCCCCCGGCGACTCCGCTCTCGCGTTGACGGTTCTTCTTGTGCCGCCTACATTTCGAGCCTGATGACGGCCGCCACCAAACGACTCCTCTGGGTCGACGACGAGATCGATCTCCTGCGCCCGCACCTGCTCTTCGTGCAGGGGCGGGGTTATCACATCGATGCCGTGGCCAACGGCGACGACGCGCTGGAGCTGATCCGCCTGCACCCGTACGACCTGGTGCTGCTCGACGAGCAGATGCCGGGGATGACCGGGATGGAGGTGTTCGACCAGCTGCGGAAGGTGGACCCGCTGGTGCCCGTGGTGATGGTGACCAAGAGCGAGGAGGACCGGACCATGACCGAGGCGATCGGTCGGCGGGTGGCCGACTACCTCGTGAAGCCGACCTCCCCGCGGCAGGTGCTCTCGGTGGTGACGCGGCTGCTGGAGGGCTCCAGCATCCAGCAGCAGCACGTGGCCCGCGAGTTCACCACCCGCTTCCGGGAGCTGAACGCCCTCCGGAGCGAGCCGCGCGGCTGGCGCGAGTGGATGGACACCTACTCCGAGCTGGTGGACTGGGAGCTGCGGCTGCGCGAGGCCGGCGAGATCGGCCTCCTCTCCTCGCTGGAGACGCTGCTCGACGACTTCCGCCGGGAGTTCTGCTACCTACGTGACCCGCCACTACGGCGACTGGGTCAACGGCGCATCCGATCGCCCGCCCCTCTCGCCGGACCTGGTTCCGCGCTTCCTGGAGCCGCTCCTCGGCAGTTCGAAGACGGTGCTCTTCGTCATCATCGACTGCCTGCGGCTGGACCAGTGGCGCAGCATCCTGCCGCTGCTCGCCAACATCTCCGAGGTGGAGGAGGCGCTGTACTGCTCCATCCTCCCGACCGCGACCCCGTACTCGCGCAACGCCATCTTCTCCGGATTGTACCCGGACCAGATCGCCGAGCAGTACCCGGGGTGGTGGGATCGCGAGGGCGAGGGGAGCCTGAACGCCTTCGAGGACGAGCTCTTCGCCGCGCAGATGAAGCGCATCGCCGGCAGGGCCGTCCCCACCCGCTACGAGAAGGTGTTCAACGCGGGAGATGGCGAGCAGGTGCTGCACCGTCTCCCGGGTTATCTGTCGCAGCCGGGTGTCACGGCGATCGTCTTCAACTTCGTGGACATGCTGACGCACGGCCGCTCCGAGTCCGCGGTGCTGATGGAGGTGGCGCGCGACAAGGAGGCGCTGCGCGCCCTCTCGCGGCAGTGGTTCGAGCGCTCGGAAGCGCTTCACGGCGATCCGCGAGGCGATCCGCGCGCGGGTGCCGGTGCTTGTCACCACCGACCACGGCTCCATCCACTGCCACCGTCCGGCGACGGTGTTCGCCAAGCGCGACGCCACTCAGAACCTGCGCTACAAGTTCGGCAACGATCTGCGGGCCGAGGATCCCACGGCCGTGTTCGCCGTCAACGACGAGCGCATCCTCCGCTTCCCGCGCGGCCGGGCCGCCACCAACTACCTGATCGGGCTGGACGACGTCTTCTTCGTCTATCCCACCAAGCTGCGGCAGTACCAGGCACGCTATCGGGGGAGCTTCCTGCACGGCGGCATCAGCCCCGAGGAGATGATCCTCCCTGTCGCCCTGCTGACGCCGCGATGAAGCTGTACTTCCGGATCCTCTCCTACCTGCGTCCCCACGCCGGTGTGTACGCGATGTCCATCGGCGCGATGACGCTGTTCGCGGCGCTGGACGCGTTCAGCTTCGCCATGCTCCTCCCCTTCCTGCACGTGCTCTTCTACGGAGAGCAGGGCGCGACCGGGCGGGTTCATGGGGGGCGACAACCTGCTCGGCCGGCTGCTGGAGCGCGTGGTGGGTGGCGCTCTGGACCAGCCGGACCCGATGCTGGCGCTGCGCAGCGTGGTGCTGACGCTCTTCTTCATCTTCCTGGCGAAGAACGTCGCGCTGTACGTGCAGCAGTACACCGTGCAGATGGTGCAGGGGCGCGTGACGCGCGACCTGCGTAACCAGATCTACGAGCACCTGCTCCGCCTCGGCTTCCCCTTCTTCCAGCGCACCCGCACCGGCCAGATCATCACCCGCGTCACCTCCGACGTGGATCTGATGCGCGCCCTGGTGACCGAGAACCTCTCGAAGGCGATCTCATCGCTGCTGCAGGCGATCTTCTACCTGAGCTTTCTGTTGATGATCTCCTGGCGTCTCACCCTGGTGACGGTGCTCTTCCTGCCGCCGATGCTGGGACTCTGGGCGCGGTTCCGGAAGCGGCTGCGCACCGGCGTGCTCCGTGTGCTGGACGCGGTGGGCGAGCTGTCCTCTCACCTGCAGGAGACGGTGAGCGGGATCCGCGTGGTGAAGGCCTCCACCGCGGAGGAGTGGGAGAACCGCAGGTTCCAGGCGCTCACCCGCGGCCACTACAAGGCGCTGATCCGCAACGAGCGGTGGCGGCAGTTCTTCGCCCCCGCCACGGAGATGATCACGGCGGTCGCCGTGCTCGCGCTGCTCTGGTTCGGCAGCTACCTCGTGCTCGCCGAGGGGACGCTGGAGGCGCCGCGCCTTCCTGACCGCGCTCGTGCTCGCCGGGAAGATGATGTCGCCGGTGAAGTTCCTCGGCACCGTTCCCGGCGCTGGTGCAGCCCGGGCTGGCCGCGGGCGAACGCGCGTTCGAGCTTCTGGACGCGCCGCCGGAGATCACCGACACCCGCGACGCGCGCCCGGTGGACGGCTTCCGGCAGCTGCTCCGCTTCGACGAAGTGGGCTTCCACTACGCCGCGGACGAGCCGGTGCTTCAGGGGATCGACATCGAGGTGCGCCCGGGCGAGGTGGTCGCGCTGGTGGGGCCCAGCGGGGCGGGGAAGAGCACGCTGGCCGACCTGGTCCCCCGCTTCCACGATCCCACCTCGGGCCGGATCACGATGGACGGGGTCGATCTGCACGACCTGCGTCTGCGCGATCTCCGCTCACTGCTGGGGATCGTGACCCAGGAGACGATCCTCTTCCACGATACCGTTCGCGCCAACATCGCGTACGGCAACGACGCGGCGACACAGGAAGAGGTGGAGGCGGCGGCCCGCGCCGCCAACGCGCACCATTTCATCCTGGAGATGCCGGCGGGCTACGATACCGTCCTCGGCGAGCGGGGGGTGCGCCTCTCCGGCGGCCAGCGGCAGCGCATCGCCATCGCCCGCGCCCTCCTTCGCAACCCGCCGATCCTGATCCTGGACGAGGCGACCAGCGCGCTGGACACCGAGAGCGAGCGGCTGGTGCAGCAGGCGATCGACGAACTGCTCCACGATCGCACGGTCTTCGTCATCGCCCACCGCCTCTCCACCGTCCGCCAGGCCGACCAGATCCTGGTCCTCGAGGCGGGCCGCATCGTGCAGCGCGGCACGCACGACGAGCTGCTCGCGGAGGGCGGCCTGTACCGGCGGTTGTATGAGATGCAGTTCGAGAAGGATGCCGGGCTCGGTGTTCAGTGAAACGCAGGTCGTCACGGTGCCGGCCCTGGCGCCAGTTACTGGTTCCGGAGTGCGGGCTCCAGCGGCGCTCATCGTGGCCAGTCGCAGGCTACACGCCTCGTGTTGTTGGCTGACCGGCCGACCCTGTCCCGAGCGCCGTTAACCAGTCACTTGCCTCCGGGCCCGACGGATCCACAGATGCAGACAACCTCCCCTGTCCCCCTCCTCGACCTGACCCGGCAGTACGCCGGGCTGGCGGAGGAGCTCAACGCCGTCGTTCTGTCCGTGGTTGAGGACCAGCGGTTCATCCTCGGGCCGGTGGTGGAGCGGTTCGAGGCGGAAGTGGCGGCACACCTCGGCGTGGAGCACGCGATCGGCTGCGCGAGCGGAACCGACGCGCTGCTGCTCGCCTTCCGGGCGCTCGGCGTCGAAAAGGGCGAGGAGGTGGTGACCTCACCCTTCACCTTCTTCGCGACGGCCGGAGCGATCCACAATGCGGGCGGAAGGACCGTCTTCGCCGACATCCAACCGGACACCTTCAACCTCGACCCCGCGGCCGCGGAAGCCGCCGTCGGGGAGCGCACCCGCGTGGTGGTGCCCGTGCATCTGTTCGGGCAGATGGCGGACATGACGGCGTTCCGCGCGCTCGGCGACCGCCGCGGCGTGGCCATCGTGGAGGACGCCGCGCAGGCCATCGGCGCCCGGCAGAAGCTTGCGGATGGCAGCTGGATCACCACCGGCACGCTCGGCGACGCCTGCGCCTTCTCCTTCTTCCCGACCAAGAACCTCGGCGCCTTCGGCGACGCGGGGATGATGGTGACCGGCAACGCGGCGATCGCCACCCGGTTGCAGCGGCTGCGGGTGCACGGCGGACGGCAGATGTACCACCACGAGGAGGTCGGCTTCAATTCGCGACTGGATGCCCTGCAGGCGGCGGTTCTCTCCGTGAAGCTCCCGCACCTGTCGCGCTGGAGCGAGGCGCGCCGCGAGAACGGTCGCTTCTACGATCAGGCTCTCGCGGGTCTCGACGGCATCGTCACCCCCATCGTCCGACCGGGCAACGAGACCATCGTGAACCAGTACACCATCCGCGTCCTCGATGGCCGCCGTGATGCGCTGGTCGAACACCTGAAGGCACGCGGCGTGGGTAGCTCCGTCTACTACCCGGTTCCGTTGCACCTGCAGGAGTGCTTCGCCCACCTCGGCTACCGCGAGGGCGACTTCCCCGAATCCGAGCGCGCCAGCCGCGAGGTGCTCTCGCTCCCGGTTTTCCCGGAGCTCAGACGGGAGGAGCTGGAGCGGGTGGCCGAGGCGGTGAGGGAATTTGCGGTGTAACAGCTTCCCAGCCGCCGACGCCGGTCGCAGAGCATCTGCCGGGATGCAGGTATCGGGCAGCGCCCGCAGTCCTGGCGCATCTGTCGGGATGTTGGCGTTGGGCACCGCGCCGCCGGCTCCGGAATGACGGTCGAAGCGCATATGTCGTCCAGAGCGAGCGGAGCGAGCGTGGGACCCGGATGCAGAGGCGAACTTCAGCATCCGGATCCCGTGTCGCGGGCTCTGGCGACGGTGGAGCCGGGCACAGGCTACCGATGCCGCGCCGCCGTGAACTACCATCAATCGTAACCGCCCCCCGTGTCCAAACCCATCCAGAGCCGCCTCGAATACGCCCTGACGCGAGCCCTTGAAGCCGGGGTCTTGATGCTTCCGGAGACGATGGCGCGGCGCGTCGGCGAGAGGATCGGAGCCGTGGTACGTGCGCCGCTGGGGATCCGGAGAGAGACCGTTCTCGAGAACCTTCGTCTCGCCTTCCCGGATGCGACCGACGAGTGGATCGAGCGGATCGTCGAGGAGACGTACCGGCACCTGGGCCGTGAATCCGTGGCGATGATCCGTCTCTCGGGGCTGTCGCGCGAGCAGGTGATCGAGCGCACCGACGTGCCCGGCTGGGAGGAGTTCTCCGCGGGCATGGATGAGGGTCGCGGAGCCCTGCTGGTGACCGGGCACTACGGCAACTGGGAAGTCGCCGCGGCCGCGGTCGCCGCGCGCGGGTACCCGATCGAGGCGGTGGTGAAGCGGCAGCGGAATCTGCTCGTCGACGCACGCGTCCAGGAGGCGCGCAGGCGTCTGGGGGTGGGAACGATCGAGATGCGCGAAGCGCCCCGCCGCATCCCGCGGGCCCTCGCGTCCGGACACGCCATCGGCATCGTTGCCGACCAGGACGCGCGCGCGGCGGGAGTCTGGGTCCCCTTCTTCGGCGTGCCGACCTCCACCTTCCGCGGTCCCGCGCTCTTCGCGCTGCGCTTCGGGGTCCCGGTATTCGCCGCCGTCGCGCGCCGGCTGGAGGATGGCTGCTATCGGGTGGAGTCCGAGCGGGTGGAGGTGCGTGATACGGGCGACCTGGAGCACGACGTCCTGCACCTCACGGCGGCTCTCGCGGCGCACCTGGAGGCGGCCATCCGCAGGGACCCGGGTCAGTATTTCTGGTTCCACAAGAGGTGGAAGACGAGGCCGCCGACGGAACACCCCAACGAACTGTTCGGTACTAACCCGGCGAGCAACGAGGGTTAGCGGTCCGTCTTCTCCGGTATGGGTGGAGGGGAGGGGCGGAGTCGGGCGAACGACGGAGCCAAGAGCTTGATCTATATCTGCATCCCTGCCTACAACGAGGCATCCACCATCGGTCTCCTGCTCTGGA
Organism: uncultured Gemmatimonadales bacterium; assembly: GCA_963793235.1. Taxonomy (GTDB): domain Bacteria; phylum Gemmatimonadota; class Gemmatimonadetes; order Longimicrobiales; family Longimicrobiaceae; genus CAWBZF01. Next base: position 1,252,717 of record CAWBZF010000002.1, on the reverse strand, counting down.
AGCTCAGACAGGTGATGGGCGGATTTCCGCGTGACTACGAGCTGCTGGTGATGGACGACGCCTCGACCGATGGAACGGACGAGGTGCTCTCACCTTACGCCCGTGTGCTTCCGCTCACGGTGCTCCGCAACGAGGAGCGGCAGGGGTACGCCGCATCTCTCGAGAGGCTGATCCGCGAGGCGGTGAAGCGCGCATCTCACCCGCGGCGCGACGTGATCGTCACGCTGCAGGCGGACTTCACCGAGGCACCGGACGACGTCCCGTCGCTGGTGAAGCGGATCGAGGGCGGTGCGGACGTGGTGGAGGGCGTGGCCACCAACGGCGGGGGCGCCCCGCGCGCCGAGCGCTGGACCCGCCGCGGGCTCCCGATCCTCCTGCGCAGCGCCCCGATCCCCGAGGGGATCCGCGATCCGCTTTCCGGCTTCCGCGCCTACCGCGTCGCGGTGCTCAAGCGGGCCATCGCGGAGCGCAACGGCGATCCACTGCTCTCGCAGCAGGGGTGGGCGGCCAACGTGGAGCTGCTGCTCGCGGTGGGGCCGCACTCCCGACGCGCCGAGGCGCTGGAGGTGGATCGCCGGTACGACCTGCGGCAGCGGGAGACCCGCTTCCGGCCCTGGGCCACCACCGTCGACCTCTGGCATCTGTCGCGGCTCGCGCGGCGGCTTCCCGCCGTGGCCGAGTCCTGAATGGGAATGGCCATGCGGAATCGCAGTAGGCAGGCGCGCAGATCAGTGCTGTTCGGCCTCGCGCTCGCTCTGGTGGCCTCGGTCACTGCGGTGGAGGCACAGGGCCGCCACCTGATCGACCCGCGCCCGACGGCTACCAACCCGCTCCCGTTCGGGCCGGGCGAGCGCGCGGAGTACCAGGTCCGCCTGGGCGCCCTCTCCGTGGGGAGCGGCGCGATGGAGATCCTGAACGTGCAGCAGGTCAACGGCCGGCCGTCGTTCCACGCACGCATGCGGATCTCTGGCGGCATCCCGCTCGCCCGCGTCAACGACGTGTTCGAATCGTGGATCGACGTGGACGGGATCTTCTCTCGCCGCTTCAAGCAGGACCAGCACGAGCTCAACTTCCGCCGCAATCGGACCTACGACTTCTTCCCGGAGCAGCGGAGATACCGGCGGGAGAACGGTGAGACCGGGACGATCCCGACCAACCGCCCGCTGGACGACGTCTCCTTCCTCTACTACGTCCGCACCCTGCCGCTTCGGGTCGGCGACGTCTACGAGGTGCCGCGCTACTTCAAGGAGGACGGCAACCCGGTGATCATCCGGGTGGTCCGCACGGAGACGGTGCGCGTGCCGGCCGGCACCTTCGAGACGGTGGTGGTGCAGCCGATCATCAGGACGGACGGCCTGTTCGGCGAGGGCGGCCAGGCGGAGGTCTTCTTCACCAACGACTCCCGCCGCATGCTGGTCCAGATGCGCAGCCGCGTGCCGCTGATCGGCTCACTGACGCTGCACCTGCGCTCCTACCGGCCGGGTGAGCCATACGCCTCCAGCGGCGGCGGCGACACGCGGGCCCGGTGACCGATCCCCTCGGAAGCAGCGACACGGGCGCGGGGTCCGTTTCCGGCGCCTTTCCGGAGGCGGACCTTTCTCGGGTCACCACCATCCCGATCGCATCCCGACCCAACAAGGTGAGCGCGGAGCAGTTCGCTTCGCCTCCGCCAGGTGGCGAGCCGAGCTTCGAGCGCTTCGTTGCGTCGCTGCCGCGTGTGCTCCAGGCCGAAACGCTGCTCCGCCTGGTGGACGCCATCGTCGGCGCGGTGGAGCGCGAGCGAGCGCTGGTCTGGATGCTCGGCGGCCACGTGGTGAAGACGGGGATCGCACCGCTGCTGATCGACCTGATGGACCGCGGGGCGCTCACGCATCTCGCCGCCAACGGCTCCGCCGCGATCCACGATTACGAGATGGCGCGCTGGGGTGGCACCAGTGAGGACGTGGAGGCGGGCCTCGCCGACGGCAGCTTCGGCATGGCCGAGGAGACCGGCGGCGACATGAACCGCGCCTTCCGGAGGGGAATGGAGAGTGGCTGGGGGATGGGCGAGGCGCTCGCGCGGGACCTGGAGGAACGCGAGTCGCTGGCGTATCCCGAACTCTCGCTGCTCCTGCAGACCCGGCTTCGAGGCGTTCCGTTCACCATCCACCCGGCGCTCGGTGCGGAGATCATCCACCAGCACCCCGCGGCGGACGGCGCAGCCATCGGCGACACGGGGCACCGCGACTTCCGGCGCCTCGCCGGCGCGCTCCCCCGCCTGGATGACGGGGGCGTGGTGGTCAACGTGGGGTCGGCGGTGATCATGCCCGAAGTCTTCCTGAAGGCGCTGACCATCGCACGCAACCTCCACTCGGGAAGCCCCCGCGGCTTCACCTCGTGCGACCTCGACATGCAGCGCCATTACCGCCCCCGGGTCAACGTCGTGGAGCGACCCACCCGTTCCAGCGGCGGCACGGGACTGCAGATCACCGGCCCACACGAACTGCTCCTCCCGCTGATCGCCTGGGCCGTGGCCGAGCGTCTGCCGCACCGCACATAGGGGCCGTGATCCGGCCAACCCCCTGACGGAGGCCTCTCTCCCGCGTTCTGCCCGACCCCGTGTCATCCCGCGCGAGCGCACCGAGCGCCGGGATCCGGATGCCGGGAACCGCCCGCCACCCCGTCGCGCGCTCTTGATGACGTCCCTGGGACCCCCACCGGCGCGGCGCTACACCCCGCGCACCCGTCGCCCCAGGTACGAGATTACCGCCTGGTTGAACGCCTCCGGGCAGTGGTGGAAGACCGCGTGCGTCCCCCCCTCCACGACAACCAGCTCGCAGTCGATCACCTGCTCCAGCAGCGAGCGGGCGTGGTCCACGCTCACCACCGGGTCGTTGTCGCCGACGACCACCAGAACGGGCACCTCCAGCCGCTCCAGAAGCGGTTGCAGGTCGTGCCGCGCACCGGACCGCCAGGTGCTCACGAAGCGCCGCGGCCCCGCCCGCAGGTAGGCATGCGAGGCGAGGATCACCAGCCGCAGGTTCTCGCGCCACACGTCGCGCACCAGCCCGACCGCCTCGCGCAGCAGGCGCAGCGTTCCACCCTCGCCCGTCGGCGCGGCGAGCACCAGTGCTCGCACCTCGCCCGGGGCGCTCGCCGCCAGCTCGAGCACGGACTGGCACGACAGGGAGTGGCCGACGTACACCGCCGGCCCGATCCCCATCTCCCGTGCCCACCGCCGCAGCGCGATCGCCTGCCGGCTCACCGGGAGGCCACCTTCCGGTCCCGTGCTCTCGCCAAAGCCGGGGAGGTCCGGCGCGAGCACCCGAAAGCCCGCCGCCGCCAGCGGCGGTCCCGTCCGCACCCAGTACTCCGAGGCCATCGCCAGGCCGTGAACCAGCACCACCGGCACTCCCTCCCCGGCCTCCCGGTAGCGGATCTGCCGCCCGCCCACCCGGATCCGCCGCGTGGATGCCCACGCGGCAGCCGCCGCTCCCAGGTCAGCGTCCTTCACTCAGGAAGTCGATCACGGTGCGATTGAAGTCCGATGGACGGTCCACCATCGGGTTGTGTGCGGCGTGGCGGAGGATCGCGAAGCGCGCTCCCGGGATCCGCTCATGCATCTCCTCGCCGTGCGCCAGCGGCACCCAGCTGTCGCGCTCACCCCAGAGCACCAGCGTGGGGGCCCGGATCCGTGGAAGCAGCGGCCGCACGTCGTCCGACAGGATGTGGCCGATCGCCTGCAGCAGGGTGCGCGGGCCCGCCGTCCACGCATCGCTCACGATCACCGGCACGAAGCTCAGGTCGCCCCAGCGCCAGACCGGAGCGATCTCTCGTGCGAAGCGCACCACGGTTCGCGGCGTCACCGGCCGCGGGAGCCCGGCGGCATCCACCAGCACCAGCCGGATCACCTGCTCCGGGTGCTTGGCCGCCAGGTGGATTGCCAGCTGGCCTCCCATGGAGTGCCCGATCACGTGCGCCTCCGGCTTGCCGACCCGGCGAATCCACTCGCCCAGGACATCCGCGAGGTGGTCGATGGAGGGGAGCCGGCCACGTGGCCTCGGCGAGCGCCCGAACCCGATCAGGTCCGGGATCAGAACCCGGTACCGCTGCGCCAGGGCGGGGATGTTGCGAGCCCACCAGCGAGACGACCCCGAAAGGCCGTGAACCAGGATCACGTCCTCCGTGCCGCTGCCGTACTCCAGCGAATGGATCTCGTAGCCGCCGATGCGGGTAACCCGTGTGCGCGCCTCGGCCGGCCGGAACGGTATCGCTTGTGTCCGCTCCCCGGGCGCCGGCGATGCGTCGAATGAGGTCATCAGGCGTGTGGTTGAGAGGGATCGCCGGGCGGGTTGCAAGCGGCACGCCGCGCAATCGCCGGCCACACTCGACGGTTGGCCTGGGGTTCAGATCGTGTTATATTCCAGGGCTACACCACCAAACTGCCCGGCGAGCTGCGACAGATATCTGTTTTCGTACCGCTTTTACCTTGAACGTTGGAGGATTGTTTGAGCCGAGACAAGAACCAGTCGAACGAGTTCGATCGTGCCCGTGACGAGCTTTTCAGCCACATCCACCGTTGTGGCGTGCTGAAGGCGACCGAGGAGCAGCAGCAGGAGTGGATGGACGACACCGTCGAGTACATGGCGGAGCGGTTCCCGGAGCTCGGGCGTGAGGAGCTCGGCGAGCTGCGCACCATCGGGATGCGCTTCTGCCGCCCCGTCATCGCGCGTCCGCAGGAGGAGCCGTCGGTCACCGAGACCGAGGCCGAAGCAACGGGCGAGACCGTGGGTGCAGAGGCAGCCGCGGCCTGATCCCTTCCGGTGGGCTCCGGCACTTCCGGAGCCCCCTACCCCCCGTTATGGACCCCGACACATTCCTATCGGCAGGCCTCTACGCGTTTCTGCTGCTCCTGGCGAACGCGTATTTCATCACCGCTGAGTTCGCGCTTCTGAACCTCCGCCGCAGCTGGGTGGAGCAGAGCGTGCGCGAGGGCGATCGCCGACTGGCGGGCGCGCTGCGCGCGCTGGAGCGCGTGGACGAGGTCTCCCTGGTCGCGCAGATCGGGAGCAGTGTGACCACCCTGCTGCTGGGGCTGCTCGTCGGCCACCTCTTCCTGGAGCTGGCTCCGCTGGTGGCCCTCCAGCCGGCGTGGGCGATCGCCCTCGGCATCGGGCTCGCCGCCATCGTGCACGCGCTGTTCGCGCAGCAGCTGCCGAAGCTGCTCGGCTTCCAGCGCGCGGTGCAGATCGGCTCCTACTGGGTGCTCACCCCGCTGAACACGCTGGCGCTGATCTTCCGGCCGCTCACCTTCGTGCTGATGCCGGTGCTGCGGGCCGCGGCGCGTCTGAGCCGCCTGAATTCTCCCGCGCTCCACCCCCTCGTACATACCCCGGAAGAGATCCGCATGCTGGTGTCCAAGGGGCACGAGCAGGGTGTGGTGGAGGAGGACGAGCGGGAGATGATCCACGGTGTGTTCGAGTTCTCGGAGACCGTCGCGCGCGAGGTGATGACGCCGCGCATCGACATCATCGCCGTTCCGGTGGAGATCACGCTCCCGGAGCTGATCGAGATCGTCGTCTCCGAAGGTCACTCGCGGCTCCCCGTCTACGAGAACACCATCGACTCGGTGGTGGGTGTGCTGCTGACCAAGGACCTGCTCCCGCTGCTGACGCGGGTGGAGGGCGGCGATGCCACCTTCGACCTGCGGGCACTGATGCGCGAGCCGTACTTCGTGCCTGACACCAAGCCGGTGGACGACATCCTCGCCGAGTTCCGCCAGCAGAGCCTGCACCTCGCCATCGTGCTCGACGAGTTCGGAGGTACCTACGGACTGGTCAGCATGGAGGACCTGCTGGAGGAGATCGTCGGGGAGATCAACGACGAGTACGACGTGGCCGAGCCGGAGTTCGCGCCCACGCCGGAGGGAGACGTCCTGATCGACGGTGGCGCCGCGATCTCGGAGGTCAACGAGCGGTTCGGGCTCACACTCCCCGAGGAGGACTTCGACACCATCGGCGGCTACGTCTTCGGGGCGCTGGGACGGGTGCCGGAACCGGGAGACACGGTCGACGGGCTGGAGCACCAGACGGGTACCATCGCCCTGCAGGTGGAGGAGATCGAGGACCGTCGCGTGATCCGGGTCCGGCTGATCCGCTCACCGGCGGGCGAGCCGAGCTGATTCAGCGGCGGCGGCCGTCCCTGAAAACGTGTCGGAAGCGCTGCGCCTGACGGATGGAGCGAGCGCTCGGGCTCTCCAGGCGGGCGAGAAGGCGGTTGGTGACGGTGGAGGCGAGTTGCTCGTCCAGGTTCAGGGCCTGGGTGTAGATGTCGATCCCGCGGTCCAGGTCGATCTCGTCGCCGAGCGTTTCCAGCAGGTCGAGCAGGTTGGTGACGTGCGTCTCGACGATCGCCTCCTCCGCCCGGGCGGTGACGATCAGGAGCTTCTTTCGGGCGTCGGCGCTGAGCCGCTTGCGTCTGAGCCAGTTGAGCAACGGGTCTCCTCTCTCTGCACGGTTCGCTGCCAAGATGTGCGGCGCGCGGCAGCGGGCGCAAGATGGGTACCCGGGTGCCGGTGAGACCGCCGTCGCGGGGGTGGTAGCTGCGCGCCGGAGCCATTATACTTGTCGAGGGCGCGCACATCCGTCTGGTGCGCCTCCTGTATTGCTCCTCCTCCAGGCCGCCGAGTGCGGCTCGCGGAACAACCCAGCCCAACCAGGGGAGGCCGGATGACGTTCTCGTTCCTCAGCTCCGAAGAATTCGACGAGCAGGCGCATCAGCTGTACGATGCGGGGGAATACGAGCAGGCGCTCGAGGTGTTGCAGGAGGGGTTGCGTCGGTATCCGGACGCGGTGGATCTGCATGTGGGGCTCGGTTACATCAGGCTCGCGCGAGAGGAGTTCGCGTGGGCCCGTCAGACGTTCGAGGAGGCGCTCGCCTTCGACCCGGAGCACGAGGACGGCTGGGTGGGTCTCGGCGAGTCGCTGCTGAAGTTCGGGCGTCTGGAGGAGGCGCTCGCCTGCTTCAACCATGTGGACGAGCTGGGCCTCGGCGACGATCTGGAGCTGGGTCTCGCGATCGGTCGGGCGCTATACCGCGAGGCGCTCTTCCGCGAGTCACGGCAGCGGCTGGCCGCCCTGGCGGCGGTGCACCGTGAGTCCGCCGAGGTTCGGGCCGCGCTCGGCTACACGCTCCACGCGCTCGGTGACGATCTCGGCGCCCGGCGCGAGCTGCGTTCCTCCCTGAAGCTGGATCCGGAGCTCCACGAGGTGCGGATCTACCTGTCGCACCTGCTGTTCGAGCGCGGCGACTCGCAGGCCGCGCTGCGCGAACTGGAGAACGTCCCCGCTTCCGAGCACTGGGACCCGCTCTCCCTCTGGCGCTACATCGAGCTGAAGTGCTCGCTGGACGATTGCCGCGAGGATGACCCCGCGCTGGCGCCGTGGCGCGAGCGCTGGGCGGAGCTGCAGGAGGAGCCGGACTCGATCGATCACCTGCTCGCCGAAGTGGAGACCGCCTTCGAGGAGTCGGGTGGCGAGCCGACGCCCACGCCGATCGCGTCCGAGCCCGCCACGCTGCTTTCCGCGGCCGCCCACACCGTTCGTACGGCGGAAGGCCAGGTCTTCAGCGGCACGTGGGACGAGATCGTGCTCCGCATGCGCGACACCCTCTCCGACCCGGAGGAGCCCGTCTCCTCCTTCATGCGCCGCGCGGCGCAGCGCGTGCGCAACCTCACCGGGTGCGACCTCCCGTGCGACGACGCGGAAACGTTCATCCGGGAGTCGGCCCGCATGGGCCTGCTCCAGATCGAGAACTGAGTCAGGCGCTCGCCGACCACCCGCTCCGACGGTGAACCGCGACGCCTCGTCCATCCTGCGGCCGCTGCACGCGGTCTCCGAACGCATCGCCGCCCTCCGGGGGGGCGATGCCGATCCTGCCTCGCTGTACCCCGACATCATCGCGGTGGCCGACGCCGTGGAGTGGACGCTGCGGCGTCTCCTTCGCGACGACCCCATCGCGCCGCTCCCGCTGCGCCTCAGCGCCCTGGCGCCGGACGAGCTGCGGCCGGCGGAGGTGCTCAGCGAGGTGCGGCAGCACGACCTGATCACCATCCAGGCGGCGGCCGGCATTCACCACCTGTTCGAGATCCGCGAGCGGCTGGGCCGGAGCGCCACGGCCACCGCGGAGGAGGCGCGTCACGCGGTGCAGGTGACGGAGTTGCTCGAGGAAGAGATCGCGCGTCCGCAGGCGGCGGCGACTCCCACCGCCGTCCCCGAAACGCGCCTGGACGAGGAGATCCATGCGGTCCCGCCGTCCGGGCGCGGGATGCCGCAGCGCCGTGTTCTGACCATCGCCGGCGCGGCCGTGGCGCTCCTGCTGCTCATCTTCGTGTTCAGCCGCTTCCTCGGCGGAGATCGCGGGATGGACGAGGGGATCGCCCTCTTCCGGAGCGGCGCCTATGCCGACGCCGCGCACCACTTCCACCGCTACGCCGAGCGGAACCCGCGCGACGTCACGCCGCACATCTACCTGGCCCGGATCCACCGTCGGCTGAACCGGCCGGACCTCGCGGGATCGGCGCTGCAGGAGGCGATGCGGCTCGCGCCCGACGACCCCGCGGTCCACCGTGAGCTCGGCTTCCTGCTGATCGACACCGGCCGCTTTGACGTCGCCGTGGAGCGGTTCCGCACCGCAGTGTCGATGGACGGTGAGTCGGCGGAAGGGTGGATGGGTCTCGTGCTGGCCCTCCGCCGTGACGGGCGCGAGGGGGAGGCGGAGCGGGTTCTCGCGCGCGCCCCGGTCCAGGTTCGCCAGCGGTTCGAGAGCCAGCCCTCCAACGTCCTCCCCTGACCGGTCCCATGGACGTGCTCGATCGCCTGCACACCCGGCTCCTCCGGGGGATGGAGGCGCGTGGCGGCCGAACGGACGAGCCGTTCACGGTCGCCGAGCTGTATCAGCAGCTGATCCCGTATCGCGCGGTGCGAGGCGAGCTTTCCCTGCTGGAGCTCGCCCCCTACGAGCACGCCCTGCTCCGGCTCCTCGCCGGCGAGCGCGGCTACCTGCGGCTCGCGGACGCGGACGTGGTCGAGGACCTGCGGCGCGAGCTCCGTGAGCCGAACCCGATCCTCGGCGTGTACCGCGATTACGCCGAGGTCCGGGTGTGGCTCACGACGAACGGCGGCGGGGAAGAGATGGACGAGGGGACGGACGAGGGGACGCTGGATGCCGAGGCCCTGGACGCCAGCGGCCCCGCGCAGGATGGCTTTGTGGCGCCGCCTCTGAATCCGCCGATTCCCGCGGCGCCCGCCGTTCCGGCGGTCCTTCCGCCGCCACGGGAGTCGAGCGGTGACGCTGAGGGTGCGACCGGAGCCTGCATCTCGTGCGCGGAGGACCTCCCGCAGGTCGAGGGACTTCGCTTCTGCCCGGCCTGTGGAGTCGAGCAGAAGGAGCAGGGGTGCGCCGGGTGTGGCGGCGCCCTTCGATCCGGGTGGGAGTTCTGTGTACACTGCGGGCGGCCCCGGCGTTGAGTGCCGCCTCCGTGGTCGCTGCACGGGAATGACGCTTGCACCGGCGGCTGCTGGAAGCATCCCTAGCCACCCCGGTGCCGGAGTCGATGTTCATACGCCGTAGCGCTGTCGCGCTTGCATGCCTGGTACTCGTCGCCTGCGGAGGTGCCGAGCGCGAGGACCGCCCCGCCGACGGCGACGCCCAGCCCATGCCGCAGGGCGCGGAGCTGGATCCCACCTTCGCCGACCATCTCCCGCCGGGGGCGACCTTCGAGGAGGCGCAGCTCGGACTCCGGCTCTTCACGCCCTGCACGGTCTGCCACGGTCCGGAAGGGGGAGGGACACAGCTGGGCCCGCCGCTGGATGACGGGGAGTGGATCCGCGTGGAGCCGCAGCCGGAGGCGGTCGCCACCCTGATCCGCGATGGCGTCCCGCAGCCCGGTGAATACCCCGTCCCGATGCCGCCCCACGGCGGCGGCGACTTCGATGACGCCGAGCTTCGTGCTCTCGCCGTCTATGTGATCACGCTCGCCAGCCGGGGGGCGCAGCGATGAGGCGCGCCTGGTCGGCTCTCGCGCTGCCGGCAGCGCTGCTGCTGTTCGCCGGCGGCTGTGACAGAACCGGCGGTGCCGATGGTGCTCCCGCGGACACTACCCTGCTGGACCGGATCACCGAGGTGCCTCGCGGGGTGAATCTGCACCTCGTGCGCATGGTCACGCGGGGAGAGACGTACGCCTTCGAACCCGCGGAGATCCCGGTTCGCGCCGGTGACCTGGTCCGCTTCGTCATGGTCACGTCCCGGCCACAGAGCGTCTCCTTCGAGCTCGCGGAGCTCTCAGCCGAGGCGCAGCAGTTCATCAGGGACAACGACCTCCTGCATGGCGAACTGCTCACCGGCGCCGGTGAGGTTTACGACGTCTCCTTCCAGGGCGCACCACCCGGCCGCTACCGCTTCCTCTCCGTGGTCCACGCCGACCGCGGCATGCGCGGCGTGGTGGTGGTGGACGGCGGCGGGGAGGGGGACGGTTAGATGTTGGCTTTAGCTACTGGTTACTGGTTACTGGTTACTGGTTACTGGTTACTGGTTGGCAGTTGCCGTTCGATCAGTTACCAGTTACCAGAAACTGGCCCCTGGCTTCAGCTAACAGCTAAGTGCTAAAAGCTGGCACCGAATCACGCACCCCACTCCCCACCATTTCCCCCCATGCCCCGCATCGCAATCGTTGCCGGCGACGGAATCGGACGCGAAGTCACCGCCGAGGCGGTGAAGGTTCTTCGTGCGCTGGACGAGCGGGACGGGCTCGGGCTGGAGCTCGTGGAATGGCCGCACGGCGCCGACCATTACCTGGCCACCGGCGTCACCATCGAGGATGCGGAGGTCGAGGAGCTCCGGTCCTCGTACGACGCAGTGCTGCTGGGGGCACTGGGCGATCCCCGTGTGCCGGGCAACGAGCATGCTCGTGACATCCTCCTCGGCCTCCGTTTCCGGCTCGACCTGTTCATCAACTTCCGTCCCGTGCGGCTGCTGCACGAGTCGCTGACTCCCCTGAAGGATCGTGGGGTCGGCGACATCGACTTCGTGATCTTCCGGGAGAACACGGAGGGCGTGTACGTGGGGATGGGCGGTGTGTTCAAGCGCGGAACGCCGGACGAGGTGGCGATCCAGGAGGACGTGAACACGCGCAAGGGAGTGGAGCGGATCATCCGCGCGGCCTTCGAGCATGCGAGAGAGCGCGGTCTCGAGCGCGTCACCCTCGCCGACAAGGCGAACGCGATGGAGCACGCCGGGGGGCTCTGGCGTCGCGTCTTCCGGGAGGTCGCCGCAGAGTTCCCGGAGATCGAGAACGAGGCGCTGTACGTGGACATGCTCGCGATGGACCTGGTGCGCCGCCCCGACCGCTACCGGGTGATCGTGACCGGAAACCTGTTCGGCGACATCCTCTCCGATCTGGGCGCACAGCTCGTGGGTGGACTGGGTCTCTCCGCGTCGGCGAACATCAACCCGCACGGCACCTCGCTCTTCGAGCCGGTCCACGGCTCCGCTCCGGACCTGGCGGGGCGGGACGTGGCCAGCCCGTTCGCCGCCTTTCTCACCACCTCTCTGCTGCTGGACCATCTCGGGCACCGCGACCAGGCACGCGCGGTGGAGGAGGCGGTGGCGCACGCGATCCGAACCGGTGCCACCACGCCCGATCTCGGCGGCCGGCTCGGAACGGTGGCCGCGGGCGACGCATTTCGAGCCACACTGCTCCAGGGGTGATTCTCCGCCGCGCGCGGGGGAATTCGCCCCGGTGCGCGGCCTCCGGATGGGCGGGAGCAGCGTCACGGCACGCCCGCTGGAACGGCGGTTGCAACGTCTGTACGGCACGACCGGAGCGGCGAGGAGAAATTCGCCCCTTGTTCGGATAAGTCGTGATCGCACTGGCAATTAACCGCAATCGAAGGAGCACAGCATGGCAAACGAAATGGACCGGGTCGTACCGCTCGACGAGCTCGACGATTTCAAGGTCGCTTCCGGCGATCCGGACGTACGTGGGTGGGACGTTCTGGCCTCCGACGGTCGTAAGATCGGCGAGGTGGACAACCTGCTGATCGACACCGGCGCCATGAAGGTGCGATATCTGGACGTGGACCTCGACAGCGAGATCGTCGGTTCCGGGGACGACCGTCACATCCTCATCCCGATCGGCTATGCCCGGCTCAACGAGGACGACGATCGCATCCGCGTGGATTCGCTGAAGAGCAGCGACATCGGGGGGCTGCCGGAGTACCGCCACGAGCGGCTGACTCGGGAGTACGAGACCGACCTGCAGCAGCGTTTCACTGCGGGATCCGCCACCTCCGGGGGGACGGAGAGAACCGATTCGCGGACCGACGCGCGGACCGACGACTCGGACTTCTACGGGAGCGAGAGCTACGACGACAACCGTTTCTATGGCTCCCGCCGCGGCAACGAGGGCGAGCAGCGGATGACCGTCTCGGAGGAGCAGCTCGCGGTCGGCAAGCGTGAGCACAAGGCCGGCGAGGTCGAGCTCCACAAGGAGGTGGAGACGCGGCATGTTCGGGAGAGCGTACCCACGCGTCACGAGGAGGTCACCGTGGAGCGCCGCCCCGCGAGCGAGGGGATGAGCGGCACGGCCCGCATCTCCGAGGACGAGATCCACATCCCCGTCCACGAGGAGGAGCTCGTGGTGGACAAGCGGGTCGTCCCCAAGGAGGAGATCGTGGTGAAGAAGCGTGAGGTGGTGGAGAACCAGACGGTGGAAGCCGATCTCCGCCGCGAGCGCGCGGAAGTACGCCGCGATGGCGAGCTGGACGTGCGCGAGGATCGCTGAAGCGCGCGAGTTCCAGTGGAGCGAGCGTCCCGCACCGCGCGGGTCGCTCGCTCTTTTCTTTTCCGTTCCCCTGCGTTCGCCGCCCATTTGGGAGCAGTGACTGGACGCGGGGGCCGCAACCCGTAGATTGTCGCGCGAACTCGAGGATGCCCGACGAGCGGCGCCTGCCCGCGGCTCCATCGCCCCGCTGATACCGATGACCCCAGCAGTGCGGAGCGCCGATTCGCATCGCGTCCTGGTGGTGGACGTGGGAAGCTCGTCGGCGCGGTGCTGGCTCTTCGATGACCGGGGGAACGGTTCGGACCCGGGATCGGGGAGCCGCGCCCGGTACGAGTGGGATCTGAGCGGTGGTGCGATGGAGCGTGATCCTGCCGATCTGCTTTCGCGGGTGGCGGGGACGATCGACGTGGGCGTCGAATGCGCGCGGCGGCAGGGGTGGGAGATCATCGCGGTGGCGGTGACCACCTTCTGGCATTCGATCCTCGGGCTGGACGGCGACGGCGAGCCGGTCACGTCGCTGACGGGATGGGGCGATACCAGGGCCGCAGATTTCGCGGAGCGTCTCGCCGGCGGGGTGGATGCGGGATCGCTCCACGCCCGCACCGGCTGCTTTCTACACTCCAGCTACCCGCTGGTCCGCCTCGCCTGGCTCCGCGACTCGGATCCCGCCGCTTTCCAGGGCGTTGCCCGGTGGGTTTCGTTCGCCGAATACCTGGAGCGGGAACTGTTCGGCGAGCTGCGGTGCTCTCACTCGATGGCGTCCGGGAGCGGTCTGCTCGATGTGCGGCGGCTGGAGTGGGATGCAGAGGCGCTGGAGCTCGCCGGCCTCACCCTGGATCGGCTGTCGCCGCTGGTGGATGCGGAGCAGCCGATCTCCGGACTCCGCGACCCGTACGGGGAACGCTGGCCGGAGCTCGCGGGGATCCCCTGGTTTCCGCCGCTGGGTGACGGGGGGTGCGCCAACCTCGGGAGCGGGGCGATCGGTCCCGACAGGATGGGGATCACCATCGGTACCACCGCCGCCGTTCGGGTGCTGGTGGATGACGAGCCTGGCTTCCGCATCCCGCCGGATCTGTGGGCGTACCGGCTCGACAGGCGCCGCTGGGTGGTGGGCCGCGCATTCTCCAACGGCGGGAATGCGCTGCGGCTGCTCCGGGACACCCTGGCCATCCATCCGGGCCAGAAACTCGACGATCTGCTTCGTGAGCCGGGGGCGGACGATCACGATCTGGTGATCCTCCCCTTTCTGGTGGGGGAGCGGGCGCCGGGGCCGGGGGGCGATCCGGGAGGCGCGATGCTCGGTCTGCGGTTGAACACCACCCCGGCGCAGTTCGCGCGCGCCTGGCTCGAGGCGATCGCCTACCGCATCGCCGGGGTATGTGAACGGATCGAGGGACACTTCGGCGCGCGCGGCACCCCGCGCATCAGCGGCGGCGGACTGCATGGTTCACGCGAGTGGGCCCAGATCCTCTGCGACACGCTCGACCGGCCGCTGGTGATCCCGGCGGAGCGGGAGGAGACCAGCCGCGGTGCGGCGCTGATGGCGCTCGCAGCGCTCGGCCTGCTTCCCGCGTCAGAGCTTCCCGAGCCGCCAGCGAGCGCAGAGCTCCGCCCGGACCCGCGCCGGCACGCCCGTCATGTGCGGGGGATGCGGAGGCAGCGCCAGCTGGAGCGCCTCTTCTGCGATGACGACGAGACCGGCGGCGGGTCGCCGGCATGACCGACCCGCGCAACGAACCTGATTGGAGATAGAATGTCGCAACCGAGCCAGTTCCAGCCGCACCCGCTCGACGAGCTGTGCATCAACACGATCCGCACCCTCTCGATGGATGCGGTGCAGAAGGCGAACTCCGGGCACCCCGGTACCCCCATGGCGCTCGCCCCGGTCGCGTACCTGATCTGGTCGCGGCACCTCCGGCACAACCCCGCCGACCCGACCTGGCTGGACCGTGATCGCTTCATCCTTTCGGCGGGGCACGCCTCGATGCTCCTCTACTCGCTGCTCTACCTGAGCGGGTACGGGGTGTCGCTGGACGATATCCGCAACTTCCGGCAGTGGGAGAGCCCGACCCCGGGGCACCCCGAGTACGGAATGACGCCCGGCGTGGAGACGACCACCGGCCCGCTCGGGCAGGGGTTCGCGAACGGCGTCGGGATGGCGCTCGCGGAGAAGCACCTGGCGGCGCTGCACAACCGGGCCGGTCATGAGGTGATCGACCACTTCGTGTACGCCATCTGCTCCGATGGCGACCTGATGGAGGGCGTCGCGGCCGAGGCGGCCTCTCTCGCGGGGCACCTGGGGCTCGGGAAGCTGATCTACTTCTGGGACGACAACTCGATCACCATCGAGGGATCCACGGACCTCGCCTTCACCGAGGACGTGCTGGCGCGCTTCGACTCGTACGGCTGGCACACGCTCCGGGTGGAGGACGGCAACGACCTGGAGGCGATCGACGCCGCGATCCATGCGGCAAAGGCCGATCCACGCCCGACGATGATCGCGCTGCGGACCGTGATCGGGTACGGCTCCCCCAGCGAAGGCGGGCACGGCCAAGGCGCATGGCTCGCCTCTCGGCGAGGACGAGGTCGCGCGTACCAAGGAGAACCTCGGCTGGCCGACCACCGACGCCTTCCACGTGCCCGACGAGGTGCTGCGGCACATGCGTGCGCAGGCGGAGCGCGGTGGCGAGATGCAGAGGGAGTGGCAGGAGCGCTTCGACCGCTTCGCCGCTGCGCACCCGGACGCCGCGCGGACGCTGCACGCCTCCCTGGAGCTCCGCCTGCCGGACGGCTGGGACGCCGACCTCCCGACGCTTCGGGCCGGCCGACAAGCCGATCGCCACGCGAGCCGCCTCCGGCAAGGCGCTGAACGCCATCGCCGCGCGGGTACCCTGGCTGATGGGCGGCTCCGCGGATCTCGCCGAGTCCAACAACACCATGATCGAGGAGGAGAGCAGCTTCGCCGCCGACAACCCGGCGGGTCGCAATCTCCACTTCGGGGTGCGCGAGCACGCCATGGGCTCGGTGATGAACGGGATGATGCTGCACGGCGGTGTGCGGCCGTACGGCGGCACCTTCCTGATCTTCTCCGATTACATGCGCCCGCCGGTCCGGCTGGCGTCGCTGATGGAGCAGCCGACCATCTACATCTTCACGCACGACAGCGTGGGGCTCGGCGAGGACGGGCCGACGCACCAGCCGGTGGAGCAGCTCGCCGCGCTGCGCGCCATCCCGGGCCTGATCGACCTGCGCCCGTGCGACGCCAACGAGACCGTGGAGGCATGGCGCTTCGCGATGGAGCACCGGGACGGGCCCATCTTCATGGCGCTCACGCGGCAGGCCGTGCCGAACCTGGACCGGGAGCGCTACGCGGCGGCGAATAACCTGCGCCGGGGCGCGTACGTGCTCGCGGAGGCGGAGGGCGGGGAGCCCCGCGCCATCGTCATCGCCAGCGGCTCGGAAGTGGCCGTGGCGCTGGAGGCGCGGGAACAGCTCGAGGCCGAGGGGATCCCGACGCGCGTGGTCAGCATGCCCAGCTGGGTCCTCTTCGAGCGGCAGGACCGTGGGTACCGGGAAAGCGTGCTTCCGCGCTCCGTACGCGCCCGCGTCTCGGTGGAGGCGGCCGGGCCGATGGGATGGCACCGCTGGGTCGGCGACGAGGGCGACGTGGTGGCGATCAGCCGATTCGGCGAGTCGGCGCCCGCCACCCGAATCTTCGAGGAGCTCGGCTTCAGCGGGGACAACGTCGCGCACCGCGTGCGGCACGTGCTCGGTCTCGCCGGAGACGATGGTGGCGAGGAGGGCTACGCCGCCGCCGGCCCCACCCGGCACGGTCACGACGAGCGTTCCTGACGGACACCAACGAGAGGGAGTGAGATGAGCGATACCAAGCACCCCAGCGCCGGGACCCCGGCCACCGGCCCTCTTCAGGAGCTCACCGCGCTGGGCCAGAGCGTCTGGCTGGACTACATCCGCCGCGGCATCCTGGACAATGGCGAGCTGGCGGAGATGATCCGCGACAGGGCGCTGCGCGGAGTCACCTCCAACCCGGCGATCTTCGAGCAGGCGATCGCCCGCAGCGATGACTACGACGACGCGCTGCGCAGGCTGGCAGAGCGCGGTGCGGATGCCAACGATGCCTACGAGGCGCTCGCGATCGAGGACATCCAGCGCGCCGCCGACCTGTTCCGCGACATCTACGAAAAGGCGGGCGGCCACGACGGCTTCGTTTCCCTCGAGGTATCCCCCGAACTGGCCCACGACACGGAGGGTACGCTCGCCGAAGCGCGGCGCCTCTGGAAGGTGGTGGACCGTCCCAACGTGATGATCAAGGTGCCGGGGACGGAGGCGGGGCTTCCCGCCATCGAACGCCTGATTGGCGACGGGATCAACGTCAACGTCACGCTTCTCTTCTCCATCGCCGGGTACGAGCGGGTGATGGAGGCGTACCTGGCGGGGCTGGAGCGCCGCGCCGAGGCGGGCGAGCCGATGGAGCGCGTCGCCAGCGTCGCCTCCTTCTTCGTTTCCCGGGTTGATTCCGCGGTGGACGCGGAGCTGGAGAAGCGCCTCGGCGACGCGGCCGGCGAGGAGGAGCGTGAACGGATCCGGAAGCTGTTCGGCCGGGCCGCGATCGCCAACGCCAGGCTCGCGTACGAGCGCTTCCAGCAGGTCTTCGGTGCCGATCGCTTCGCGCGGCTGGCCGCCCGCGGCGCCCGCGCCCAGCGCCCGCTCTGGGCGAGCACCTCCACCAAGAATCCCGAGTACCGGGACGTCATCTACGTGGAGGAACTGATCGGGCCGGACACGGTGAACACCATGCCGCTCGCCACCCTGGAGGCGTTCGCCGACCACGGCGTGGCGAAGCGCACGCTGGATGCGGATCTCGACGGCGCCCGTGCGGACCTCGCGGCGCTCGCGGACCTCGGCATCGACCTGGACTGGCTTACCGAGCAGCTGCAGGTGGAGGGAGTGGAGAAGTTCGTGGTCCCCTTCCGGCACATGATCCGCTGCGTGGAGGAGAAGATCTCGGAGGTGGCGGCGCGCGGATAGAGCGCCGGGTGCGACCGAGCGGTCGCCCGCCCTCCATACGCCGGGGCCCGGTCTTCGTACCGGGCCCCGGCGTCGTTATTGCAGCGTCCCGGGCACTCGAAACGCGGCCACGACGGCACGGAGGGCTGAGGATGCGGCTGGGGATGATCGGTCTGGGGAAGATGGGTGGGAAGATGACGGAGAGGCTGGCTCGCGCCGGCCACAGCGTGGAGGTGTTCGATCTCGATCCCTCTCTGACGAAGGCGAGTGCACGTCACGAATCGGTGACTGCCCACTCGACGGCTGGCGCCCTGGTCTCCGCGCTGGGCGCGCCCCGGGTGGTGTGGGTGATGGTGCCCGCCGGACCCGCCACCGAGGAGACGCTCCTCGCCCTGGCCGCGGAGATGGAGCCCGGCGACATCCTGATCGACGGCGGCAACACCCTGTTCCGCGACACCATCCGGCGCGCCGAGCACCTCGCGGAGCGAGGGATCGCCCTGCTGGACGCCGGAACCAGCGGAGGCGTGTGGGGGCTCGAGGCGGGTTACTGCCTGATGGTCGGGGGAGAGGCGGAGGTGGTCGCGCGATGCGAGCCCATCTTCGCCGCGCTCGCGCCGCCCGACGGGTGGGCGCACGTGGGCGGCCCCGGCGCGGGTCACTTCGTGAAGATGGTCCACAACGGCATCGAGTACGGCCTGATGCAGGCCTACGCGGAGGGCTTCGAGCTGCTCCGCGCCTCCGGCTTCGACCTGGATCTCCGCGAGATCGCGGGGCTCTGGAACCGGGGTAGCGTGGTGCGCTCCTGGCTCCTGGAGCTGCTCGAGCGTGCCTACCAGGCCGAGGGGCCGGAGCTGGAGCGGATCCGCGGTTGGGTCGAGGACTCCGGCGAGGGACGATGGACGGTGGAGACCGCGATCGAGCTCAACGTGCCCGCGCCCGTCATCACCCTGTCTCTCCTCAACCGGTTCCGGTCGCGACAGGACGAATCGTATACCGCCCAGGTGGTCGCCGCGCTGCGGAACCAGTTCGGCGGCCACGCGGTGCGGGAGTCCCTGACATCCGAACAGTGAGGCGGAAATGACTGGCCGAGCGGGAATCCAGGTGGAAAAGGATGCGAAGGCGGCCGCACGCGCGGGCGCCGAGGAGATCCGGACCATGGCGTCGGAGGCGGATGGCGCCGGTCGCCGCTTCGCCATGGCTCTCACCGGCGGCGAGTCCCCGGTGGAGATCTACCGGCTGCTGGCCACACCGGAGTTCCGCGACTCCATCCCGTGGCACAGCGTCCACCTCTTCTGGGGTGACGATCGCTGCGTGCCGCCGGATCACCCGCGCAGCAACTTCGGGATGGCCAACGAGCTGTTCATCCGCGACGTGCCGATCCCGGCGGAAAACGTTCACCGCGTCCGCGGCGAGCTGCCGGCAGAGGAGGCCGCGCGTCGGTACGAAGAGGAGCTGCGCGGCTTCTTCGGCGGTGAAGAGCCGGTGCTCGACCTGGTTCACCTGGGCGTCGGCGACGATGCGCACATCGCGTCGCTCTTCCCCTTCCAGCTCCACAACCTGACGGAGCGCGAACGGTGGTCGCTCCCCGCCCTGCAGAGGGAGCTCGGAGAGCCGCGTGTCACCCTCTCGTTTCGGGTGATCAACTCGGCACGCGTGGTCAGGATGCTCCTGCCGGATGGTCAGCAGGCAGCGCTGGTGAAGAAGCTGATCGAGGGGCCGCTCGACCCTTTCCGCCTGCCCGCCCAGCTGGTGAGGCCGAAGGCCGGCGAGCAGCGCTGGCTGCTCACCCGGGATTCCGCCGCCCTGCTCGCGGGACAGAGCTGAACGGCGGCCACCGGCACGCGCTTCGCATCTCCCGAGCGTGCGAATTTATGCGATCATCCACGCCCACGAAGAGGTTTCCGGATCTGATGGCTGAGGCAACACGCGAGCACGACATCGAGCAGATCGTCCGAGCCCGCCACCCCGACGCGTTCGGGGTGCTGGGGCTGCACCGCGTCTCCCTGGTCCGGGGGTGGGTGAACGTCGTCCGCGCATTCGTTCCCTGGGCCCGCGAGCTCGCAGTGGTACCGATGGATGGTGAGCCCGTGGAGATGAACCGCGTCCACTCGGAAGGCTTTTTCGAAGCCGTCTTCCCGGACGGAGATCGCTTCCGGTATCGCCTGCGCGCCACGAACGCGGACGGTCACAGCCACGAGTTCTGGGACCCCTTCACCTTCCCCTCCACCATCGGCGAGCTCGACCTCTACCTGCTGGCGGAGGGGACCGATCTGGAGATGTACCGGAAGCTCGGCGCGCACCCCTGCACCATGAGCGATGTGGAAGGTGTTCGCTTCGGGGTCTGGGCACCCAATGCCGCGCGCGTCAGTGTGGTGGGCGAGTTCAACGGCTGGGACGGACGACGGCACCCGATGCGCAGCCATCCCGGAGTGGGAATCTGGGAGATCTTCATCCCCGAGCTCCAGTCCGGCGCCGTTTACAAGTACGAGATCGCTCCGCGCGACGGCTCGCCCTTTCTCAAGAGCGATCCCGTCGCATTCCGGACGGAGCTGCGGCCGGCCACGGCATCCGTGGTGCACCCGCTCGACGACCACCGGTGGGCCGACAACGAGTGGATGAAGGGCCGGGAGAGCTACGATCCCACCGGCCGCCCGATGTCCGTCTACGAGGTGCATCCCGGGTCGTGGCGCTGGGAGGACGGCAGACCGCTGAGCTACCGCGATCTCGCCGAGCGGCTGGGCGATTACGTGGTGGAGATGGGGTTCACGCACGTGGAGCTCCTCCCCGTCATGGAGCACCCGTACGACCCGTCCTGGGGCTATCAGGTGACGGGGTACTTCGCACCCACGAGCCGGTTCGGTGCACCGGGCGACTTCAAGTTCTTCGTGGACCGGATGCACCAGCGCGGGATCGGGGTGATCCTCGACTGGGTGCCGGCTCACTTCCCGAAGGACGCAGCCGCGCTGAGCCGCTTCGACGGTACCGCGCTCTATGAGCACGAGGACCCGCGTCGCGGCGAGCATCCCGACTGGGGAACGCTGATCTTCAACTTCGGCCGCAACGAGGTACGCAACTTCCTCATCTCGAACGCGCTCTTCTGGCTGCGGGAGTACCACGTCGACGGGCTCCGCGTGGATGCGGTGGCGTCGATGCTGTATCTCGACTACTCGCGAAAGGAGGGCGAGTGGCTCGCGAACCAGCACGGGGGCCGGGAGAACCTGGAGGCGATCGACTTTCTCAGGCAGCTCAACCACACCATCCGTGAGCGTGCTCCGGGCACGGTGATGATCGCGGAGGAGTCCACCGCCTGGCCGGGCGTGACCCAGCCGGTGGAGAACGGCGGCCTGGGTTTCCACATGAAGTGGAACATGGGATGGATGAACGACTTCCTCCGTTTCGTGGAGCAGGAACCGATCTACCGGAAATACCACTTCTCGCTGATCACCTTCTCGCTGATGTACGCCTTCAGCGAACGTTTCACGCTCCCGATCTCCCACGACGAGGTGGTCCACGGCAAGCGCTCGCTGCTCGACAAGATGCCCGGCGACGAGTGGCAGAAATTCGCCAACCTGCGCCTCGCCCTGGGCTTCATGTGGACGCACCCCGGCAAGCAACTCCTCTTCATGGGGAGCGAAATCGGGCAGTGGCGGGAGTGGAGCGAGTCGCGGGAGCTGGACTGGGAGCTTCTGGAGCGACCGCTGCACGCCGGGGCCCAGCACTGGGTACGCGATCTGAACCGGGTGTACCGCGATCATCCGGAGTTCTGGCAACTGGATGCCAGCTACGAGGGATTCGAGTGGATCGACTTCCACGACGTGGAGAACACCGTGCTCGCGTTCCGGAGGAGGAGCGCACAGGTGGACGAGGAGGTGGTGGTGGTCTGCAACTTCACACCGGTACCCCGCGAGGGATACCGGTTCGGGGTGCCGCAGCCCGGCCTCTATCGCGAACTGCTCAACAGCGATTCCGAGCTGTACGGTGGGAGCAACGTCGGGAATGCCGGCGGCGTGCCGACGGAGGAGGTGGCGAGCCATGGAATGCCGCAGTCGCTCTGCCTGCGCGTTCCGCCGCTGGGGATCCTCGTCCTGAAACGCGAGAATCGATGAAGAACCTGCTGTGCGGCGACCACGCATGGACCGAACCCGATCACAGGAGCTGAAGATGGCCACGAGGAACAGCGCGGAAGAGAGCAGCGAGGGAGCCGGCCGGGAGAGCTCTGCACCCGCGGGTGGATCGGCAGGGGGCGCCGGCAAGGCCGTTCCGCGGACATCGGCGGCGAAGAAGACCGCCGGTAGGAGCGCGGCCAAGTCGGCAGGGGGCGGGCCGGCCGCGTCCCGCAAGGCGTCGGGTGCGGCGGATGGCGTCGCCGCCGCAGTGACGCGGTCCCGGCGGAGCGGTTCGGGGAAGAGCCCGGACCTCACCCGTGACCTGCGAGACTTCGCTTCCGGCCGCCCGCACGGCTGGGATCACGACGACTGGGAGTCGTTCCTGGAGCACCTGCGCGGGCGCGGTCACGACACCAGCAACGCGGACGCGATCGGGCTGGCGCTGGAGCGCGAGCGGCTCGCGCTGGCGCTTCAGCAGGTGGAGGGCGTCGGGCCGCAGCGCGTGCGCGCCCTCACCGAGCGTTTCACCACCCTCTGGAGCATCCGCAACGCGGATGTCGAGGAGATCGCCAGCGCCGCCAACATCAGGCGGGACCTGGCCGAGCGGATCAAGTCGTCGGTGTAGGTCGTGGGGGCGCTCCCCCCCCGTCATCCCGAGCCCGCGGCGTGGTGGCTGCCGTGTGCACCCTGTTGGCGCGGGCGTGGGGATCCGGATGCCGGGGGATGCGGCCGGCGTCCGGGTCCTTCGCTCGCTGCGCTCGCTCAGGATGACGGGGGGGGGCTCCGCTCCCACCGCGTGACCGGCCAGGCGGGCGCTCCGCCCGCTCTGGATGACTGGAGTGGAGAGCCCGCGCTCAGTGTACCCCTGCAGCGCCCACCAGAAGCGCGACGGGAAAGTCACCGAGGAGCTCCGACAGCGACAGCCTCGCCTCCCCCGCCGTCGCCGCTGGCTCCACCCGGCGCCCGGTGAACAGGTCGTGCAGTTCCTCCGTCAACAGCTCTGCATCCGCCGCCACGAAGGCATCTCCCCACTCGGGCACCCCGCCGTCAGCGGGGTTCAGCCCGCGGCACGGCGCCACCACGATCACTCGCTCCGCTCCGCGCACCCGCGCGAACGCGACCACGCGATCGCTCCCCTCGCCCCCGACCCGCAGCGGCACGTAGTCTCCCTCCAGGAAGAGCTCCGGATAGCGCCGCCGAAGGTCGAGTACGGTATGCGTCAGGTACATCTTGATCGCGCCGTCCTCCCATCCATCCAGCAGTGAACGGGCGAGGCTCGCCTTGCTCTCCTCCGCGAGGCGCCGCTCGATCTCGGTAAGCGTCCGCTCACGTAGCTCGAAGTCCACCGGGCGGCGGTTGTCGGGATCCACCAGGCTGAGGTCCCACAGCTCCTGTCCCTGGTAGATGTCCGGCACCCCCGGGCAGGTGAGCTTGAGCAGCGTCTGTGCGAGCGCGTTGCGCATCCCCGCGGGCGCGATCAGGCGCGCCAGCTCCTCCAGGTCCCGCGCGAACTCGTTGAGCTCACCTCCCGGTCCCCGCTTCAGGATGTCCGCGACGAAGCCGCGCAGCGCCTCGTCGTACTCCTCGTTGGGGTTGATCCAGCTGGTGTGCACCTTCGCCTCGCGAGACGCCTTCTCCATGTACGCCTGGATCCGCTCCGACGAACTCATCGTGCCCCTGCGGCGAGAGCCCTTCCAGCGGCCACGCTCCCACCAGCGTCTGGTAGAGGAGGTATTCGGCGTTGCGATCCGGGTACTGATCGCTGTCGTGCGCTCTGCGATGCGGCGAGTTCAGCTCCGACCACCGGTACACGCGCCGCGCCCACTCCCGCGGGATCTCCGACAGGACGTTGATCCGCGCCCGCACGTCCTCGCTCCGCTTGGTGTCGTGCGTGGACGAAGTGTTCATCGCCAGTGGCCAGTGCTGCTGGCGGTCCGACATCCAGCGGTGGAATTCCTCGGGCGCCACTCCGAAGTGCTGCGGCTCACCGCCCACCTCGTTCAGCGACACCAGCCGGTTGTAGATGTAGAACGAGGTGTCCTCCATCCCCTTGGCCATCACCGGGCCGGTGAGCTGCTGGAACTTCATCACGAAGCGCGCGTGCGACTGGTAGGCGTCCTCGTTCAGGTCCTCCGGCCACTCCAGCAGGAGCACGCTGCGGATGAAGTCGAAGACGCTCCGGCTCGTGGTCGGATTCCGGCGGCGCGCCAGCCGCATCGCCTGCTCCACGTACTCCCTGTCGTGCTCGGCAATGCGTCGCGCGTGCGCATCCACGTAGGTGCGGTAGACGGGGAACGAGGCGATGATCTCCCGCAGCGCCTGCGTCAGCGCGCCGAGTGTGAAGTCGCGGTACAGCCGGTTGCTCTCGGAGATGCGGTCCAGCAGATAGGCGAGCACGTTCAGCTCGCTGGCGAGCGAGACGCGCAGGATCAGCAGCTTCCGCTGGTACACCAGCTCGGCGAAGTTCTGCCGCTCGTCCAGGAACTCCGTGTACGTCGCCGTCATCACCGGACCCGACTCGCGCGCCACGAACAGGCCGTTGACACGGTTCAGGAACTCGTAGCCGACGGTCCCCGCGACCGGCCAGTCGCGCGAGAGCTCCTCGTCACCGGTGAGGATCTTCTCCACCAGCAGGTAGATGGGAGAACCGTCCAGCCGCCGGATGCACTCCGCCTGCAGTGTGCGGAGGTAGTCCTCGGGGTCGTAGAGCCCGTCCGGGTGGTCGACGCGGAGGCCGGTCACGAGGCCTCGCTCCACCAGGTCGAGGATCAGCCGGTGCGTGGCCTCGAACACCTCCGGGTGCTCCACGCGCACGCCGGCGAGATCGTTGATGTCGAAGAAGCGGCGATAATTGATCTCCTCGGCCGCGACCCGCCAGAAGGAGAGCCGGTACGGCTGGTCGTCCAGCAGCTCGGCGAGACGGTCGAAACTCCGCGGGTCGTCGTCCCGACCGTTGAACTCCGCGATGGTTGTGTCCAGCGCGTCACGGAATCCGTCGGAATGCTCATGCAGCGTGGCCACCCGGCGGCGGCTCACCACGTTCTCCCGCTTCCGCTCGGCGACGCTCGCCGCGTCGGTGCGGGTGCGCGGCGGCAGGTGCTCCAGGGCGGTAACGATGCTTTCCAGCTCCACCCGGTCCTCCTCCGGCGCGTCGGGCGACGCCTTCATCCGATCCACCACGCGCCGCAACACCAGGGCGGACGACTTGGGCGAGACCGGGAACCACTGCTCGTAGTAGTCGATCCGGAACCGGTTCTCCTCGTAGCGGAGCACCAGCTCGCCCTTCTCCAGCACGCGCCCGAACTGGTCGCCGAGCACCGGGAGGAGCACCTTGCCGGTGAGCTCCGGCTTCAGGGGCTCCCAGTCGATGTCGAAGAAGGGGGCGTAGGGCGAGCTGGGACCGTTCTCGAGCACGTCCATCCACCACTGGTTGTCCGGGTGGCCGATTCCCATGTGGTTGGGGACGATGTCGAGCAGATGCCCCATGCCGCGACGTCGCAGCTCGCGGGTCAGCGCCTCATGCTCCCCGGACGACCCGATCTCCGGGTTCAGCCGGTTGTGGTCGGAGATGTCGTACCCGTGCAGGCTACCGGCTCGCGCCTGCAGGTACGGCGAGGCGTAGAGGTCCGATACCCGAGCCCGTCCAGGTACGGGATCAGCCGACTCGCGTCCCGGAAGCTGAAGTTGAGATTGAACTGGAAGCGGTAGGTACTGAGCGGCGCGCGGGCGGGTCTGGAATCGATCGACGTCATTCTGGCTTCTTCGAAATTCGGGCGGTCGGGCGTGGACGACGGGGCCGCGCTCGCGGTTGCGGCGGTTCGGGAGTTGCAAGAAGCAGGCGAACGTCAGGGGAAGCAGGCGGTCCTCTGTTCGCGAGCCATGGCACCCGGTGAGGGTGCACCTCCCAGGACGAGCACCACCACGGCGCAAATCCCGCCATCGGAGACGGAACGACTTCATGATCAGCATCTGGCCAGGTGAGCCCTTCCCCCTCGGCGCCACGTGGGACGGCGAAGGGACCAACTTCGCCATCTACTCCGAGAACGCGTCGGAGGTGGAGCTGTGCCTCTTCGACGGCCCCGGACTCGGCGGTGCCCACCCACACCTACCGGCTGCGCGAGCGCACCGCGCACGTCTGGCACGGCTACCTCCCGGAGATCGGTCCCGGTCAGCTACTACGGCTACCGCATCAACGGGCCGTACGAGCCGGCCCGCGGCCTGCGCTTCAATCCGTTCAAGCTCCTCATCGACCCGTACGCCAGGGCGCTTGCGGGGCGGGTGGACTTCGACGCACACCCCTTCGCCTACCCCTTCGACCAGCCCGGCGAGGACTGGGTGCTGGACGACGAGGACGACGCCCGGGGAGTACCCAAGGGCGTCGTGATCGACACCAGCTTCGACTGGCAGGGCGACGAGCCGCCGCACATCCCCTGGCACCGGACGGTCATCTACGAGGCGCACGTGAAGGGCCTCACCATGCTGCACCCGGACGTGCCGGAGGAGATCCGCGGCACCTACGCGGCCGTGGCGCACCCGGCCATCATCGAGCACCTCCAGTCAGCTGGGCGTCACCGCCATCGAGCTGCTCCCGGTGCACGAGATCGTGGACGACCTCTTCCTGGTGGAGAAGGGGCTGCGGAACTACTGGGGGTACAGCACGATCGGCTTCTTCGCGCCGGCCGGTCGCTACGCTCGCAGCCGCGACTACGGCGAGCAGGTGCGCGAGTTCAAGGAGATGGTGCGCACGCTCCACCAGGCCGGGATCGAGGTGATCCTGGACGTGGTCTACAACCACACCGCGGAGGGGAACCACCTCGGGCCGACGCTCTCCTTCAAGGGGATCGACAACCCCACCTACTACCGGCTGATGCCGGACGACCCGCGCTTCTACATGCGACTACACGGGCACGGGGAACTCGCTGAACATGATGCACCCGCAGTCGCTGAAGCTGGTGATGGACTGCCTGCGCTACTGGATCAGGAGATGCACGTCGACGGCTTCCGCTTCGACCTCGCCGCCACCCTCGCGCGCGAGCTCCACGAGGTGGACCGGCTCTCCGCCTTCTTCGACATCATCCACCAGGACCCGGTCATCTCCAGGGTGAAGCTGATCGCCGAGCCGTGGGACGTGGGCGAGGGCGGGTACCAGGTCGGGCAACTTCCCGGTGCTCTGGGCCGAGTGGAACGGCACGCTACCGCGACACGGTGCGCGCGTACTGGCGGGGCGACCCGGGCACGCGTGGCCGAGCTGGGCTACCGGCTCACCGGCTCCAGCGACCTGTACGAGTCCGACGGCCGCCGCCCGCACGCGAGCATCAACTTCATCATCGCGCACGACGGCTTCACGCTCAACGACCTGGTCAGCTACAACCACAAGCACAACGAGGCCAACGGCGAGGGCAACCGCGACGGCGACAACCACAACCTCAGCTACAACTTCGGGGTGGAGGGCCCGACCGACGACCCGGAGATCATCCGGCAGCGCGAGAAGCAGAAGCGGAACCTGCATCACCACCCTGCTGCTCTCGCAGGGCGTGCCGATGATCTGCGCGCGGCGACGAGATGGGGCGCACGCAGCACGGCAACAACAACGCGTACGCGCAGGACAACGAGATCTCCTGGCTGCACTGGGACCTCACGGAGGAGCGAGCGAGAGCTGCTGGAGTTCACCCGCCGGCTGACGACGTCTCCGGCACGAGCACCCCGTCTTCCACCGTCGGCACTTCTTCCAGGGGCGCCGCATCCGCGGCTCCGAGCTGGAGGACCTCACCTGGCTGCGGCCCGACGGCGGCGAGATGACGGAGGAGGAGTGGAACACCGCACTTCACCCGCTGCTTCGGGATGCGCCTGGGGGGCGACGCCATGCTGGAGTGGGACGAGCACGGCGAGCGGGTGACGCGACGACACCTTCCTCCTCCTCTTCAACGCCGATCGCAACACCATCCCGTTCACCCTGCCGCGGCGCTCGCCGCAGGTGCGCTGGCGGATGGTGCTGACCACCAGCGACCCCGCCGTACAGGAGGGTTCCCGTCGAGTACGACGGTGCGTCCGAGATCCCGTTGGAGGGCACGCTCGTGACGGTGCTCCAACGGGTGCTGGGCTCGTGAACGCACACCGCCTGGCGCCTGCACATCGGCGCCACGCCGGAGGAGGGCGCGACCCGCTTCCGCGTCTGGGCACCGGCCGCACAGCGTGTGGAGGTGCTCGTGGAGGGTGGGCCGCAGCGAGTGGAGGAGCTGGTGAGTGCGCGGCGGCGGCTACTTCGAGTCGGTGGTCGCGGAGGTGGGTCCGGGAGACCGCTACCGCTACCGGATCGATGGCGACGAGAGCTACCCCGATCCCGCTTCAAGCGCATCAGCCCGAAGGGGTGCACGGACCGTCGCAGGTGGTGGATCCCGGCGCGTTCCGGTGGACCGACGAAGAATGGGGCGGGCTCGACGCCGCTCGCCTCGTCATCTACGAGCTGCACATCGGTACCTTCACCCCGGAGGGCACCTTCGACGCGGCCATCGAGCGGCTCGACCACCTGGTCGAGCTGGGCGTCACCGCGGTGGAGGTGATGCCGATCGCCAACTTCCCCGGAGATCGCAACTGGGGATACGACGGGGTGAACCTCTACGCGCCCGCCACCGCATACGGGGGACACGACGGTTTCCGGCGCTTCGTGGATGCCGCGCACGCGGCGTGGCCTCGGAGTGATCCTCGACGTCGTCTACAACCACCTCGGTCCCGAGGGGAACTACCTTCCGGCCGTGACCGGCGGGCGTTTCTTCACGGATCGCCACCACACCCCCTGGGGCGATGCGGTGAACTTCGACGGGCCCGACAGCCATGGCGTGCGCGACTTCGTGCTTCACAACGCGCTACACTGGGCACACGAGTACCACGTGGACGGGCTGCGGCTGGATGCGACGCACGCCATCATCGACGATTCCCGGACACACATCCTGCAGGAGATCGCGCGGGCACTCCACGCGCTGGACCCGCGTCGCATCGTGATCGCGGAGGACGAGCGGAACGAGCGCCGCCTGCGTGGAGTCGGAGGAGGCGGGTGGCTTCGGTCTGGACGCGGTCTGGGCCGACGACCTGCACCACCAGCTGCGTCGCCTCACCGCCGGGGACTCGGAAGGGTACTTCGCGGCGTACGGGGGCACGGCGGAGGAGGTGGCGGTGACGCTCCGGAAGGGGTGGTTCTACGAGGGGCAGGAAGACGCCGGAGGGCAAGCCTCGCGGCACGCCCGCTCAGGGGCTGCGCCCTTCCGCCTTCGTGCACTGCATCCAGAACCACGACCAGGTCGGAAACCGCGCGTTGGGCGATCGTCTGACGGACGAGATCTCTCCGGCTGCCTACCGCGCGCTGTCGGCTCTCCTGCTCCTGAGCCCGTACACACCGCTGCTCTGGATGGGGCAGGAGTGGGCCGCCACCTCGCCGTTCCAGTACTTCACCGACCACCCGGAGGAGCTGGGGCGGCTGGTGACCCGGGGGCGGCGCGAGGAGTTCGGACACTTCTCCGCCTTCAGCGATCCGGCGAAGCGAGAGGCGATTCCCGACCCGCAGGCCCGGGAAACGTTCGAGCGCTCCCGGCTGCGATGGGACGAGAGGGAATCCGGCGTCCACCAGGGAGTGCTGCGTCTCTATCGGGAGCTGCTCCGGCTCCGTGGGCGGGCGCCGGCTCTCCGGCACAACGAGCGAGATGGCTTCGCGGCCGGTGCGATCGAGGGCGGCGTTCTCTGGCTGCGGAGGCGCGCTCCGGCGGGGGACGACATCCTGCTGCTGGCCGCGCCGCTGAACCCGGCCGGTGTCGAGATGAAGGGCCGCGACCTGGAGCCGGGAGCGGGGAAGCGGTGGGAGGTGTTGTTCTGGACGGAGGAGCACCGCTTCGGCGGGGAGGGTACGGGCGGCACCTTCGATGGCGATGGTGGATCCGTTCGCCTGAGCGGGCCGGGGGCGGTGGTGTTCCGGGCGGTCTGATCGGCGGGCGGCATCCTTCCGGCGTCGTCGCGGTACCCTGTCGTCCAGAGCGAGCGGAGCGAGCGTGGGACCCGGATGCGTGGGGCGGTCCAGAGGTCCGGATCCCACGCCCGCGCCGGCTGGGTGCCGGCGGCGTTGCGGCACTCCTCGGCCTCGGGTGCCGCGCGGGCCTTCCGCTCAGCCGATCCGCGTGGCCTTGATGCGGTACATATGGGAATCCGCCCGCTCGATCAGGTCCTCGACGCTGGCCACATCGCCGGGATCGAGCAGCGCACTCCCCACGCTGATGGAGAGCGGGTAGTGGTGCGAGGTGCATGCGGCGTTCAGCTCCTCGATCTTCCCGGTGAGTCGCGTCAGCAGCGTCGCAAGCTCGTTCTCCGGCACGTCCGCGGCCAGGATCGCGAACTCGTCGCCACCCATGCGGGCCACCAGGTCCGATTCCCGGAAGGTCTGCCGTAACACGCTCGCCACGGTGCGGATCGCGCGGTCACCCTCCATGTGGCCGAAGGTGTCGTTGATCCACTTCATCCGGTCGATGTCCGCGAACAGGAGCAGGAGACCTCGCTCCTGGCGCCGCGCCAGCTTCAGTTGCTCGCTCGCCATCGCGAGGAAGGCGCGCCGGTTGTACAGCCCGGTGAGCTCGTCCTCCAGCGACAGGGTGCGAAGCCGCTCCTCCTCACTCTTGCGGATCGTGAGGTCCTGCATCTGCACGATGTAGTACAGCGGGCGGCCGCTGGTACCGATCACCGGGGAAGCGCTCAGCAGGACCCAGAACGCGTGGCCATCCTTGTGTACGCAGCGACGGTCCATCTGGTACCGCTCCGTCCGCGTCGGCGCCCGCTCCTCGACCACCGCCTGCGCCACGCGCGACTCCACCACGTGGGTGAGATCGAACAGCGGACGATCCAGCATCTCGTCCCGGGTGTAGCCGAACAGGTGACAGAGCGAGCTGTTCACCTCGATCCAGCGGCCCTGCGGCGTCACCAGCCCCATCCCGATCGGCGCCATCTCGAACGCCGTGCGGAAGCGCTCCTCCCCCACCATCAGCGCGCTCTGCACCGCTTCGGCACCACGGACCTTCTGCTCCGCGTCCACCAGCGACGCGCGAAGCTCCATCTGCTCGGCCACCACGCGCGCCAGATCCGTCAGCAGCTCGCGATCCGGGACGCTCCACTCCCGCGGCTGGAAGTCCATGACGCAGATCGTGCCCAGCGCATGCCCCTCCACCTCGAGCGGAACGCCCAGGTAGGCCACCACTCCGCGCATGGTGGCCGGATGATGCCGGACGAGCGGGTTTCGCCGCGCATCCGTGATGGCCAGCGTCTCCCCGAGCGCCACGGCGTGCCGGCAGAACGAAGCCGCTCCTGGTGCACCCGGCTCCATCCGCCACTCCAGCGGCAAACCCACCGCGCTCTTGCAGAACTGTCGATCCGCGTCCACCAGCGTGATCATCGCCACAGGCGCGGCCAGCGAGGCGGACGCGATGCGGGTCAGCCGATCGAACTGCTCCTCCGACGGGGTATCGAGCAGGTCCACACTCCGCAGTACCGCTCTGCGTGAGAGCTCGCCCGGCGATACGGGGTCGGCCGCAGCGCTCGCGCGTCGCTCACCGGCACGGCGGAGCGGGTGGCGGTCACCAGGTCGGCTGAACTGCGATTCCATGGAGGCGTCGGCCATTGAAGCCGGTCGAGGTGCGGTGGTGCTTTCGGGTAGGACTGCGGCCGAGAACGTCCAGCCTTCACTTCCTGCGGGACCTTCCGTCCGGGGAGCGCCGGGTCGGCTCCGTGGAAACGCAAGATACACCGGCCTCCGGCGGAGCAACAGAGTGGCCGACCCGGTGGTGCCCGGCCCGCTGAACCCGGGCTTCCCCGCCACCGGCAGCTCCGCACGAACGGCGGAACACAGAAAGCACGAACGGACAAAAGTCGGAAAAATGGAAGCTCCTTTCGTGACTCGTGTCGGCCGGCTCCCGCGTCTCCCGTGTTCCACTTCGCGGGAGACGCCGCCTCCGCAGTGGTCTGGCGCGCGGCTTGCGGCCGTCCCACCGCGTTTTCCAGATCCCTTCCGGAGACCAGAGGAGAGTCATGGCCGGCCCTGCTGACGCGGTTCGCTACATCGTGATCGAGGCGGTACATCCGGAGCTCGACTGTGGGAGGTACGCAGTGAAACGCGAGGTCGGCGACGCGCTGGAGGTGTCCGCCGACATCTTCAAGGAGGGCCATGACGCCATTGCCGCCGCCGTTCGCTATCGCGCCGAGGACGAGCAGGAGTGGCGAGAGCGGCGGATGCACTTCGTGGACAACGATCGCTGGGCAGGATCCATCCCCCTCGAACGGAACTGCCGTCACGAATACACGGTGATCGCCTGGACGGACGATTTCGGCAGCTGGCGCGCCGAGCTCCGGAAGAAGGCCGGGGCCGGCCAGCCCGTGGGAAGCGAGTTGCTGGAGGGCTCCGCCATCGTGAAGTCAGCCGCGGGTCGTGCGCGGGGCGAGGAGGCGAAGAAGCTGAAGGCATATCTCCGGCGGCTGGGCGGCTCCGGTGACGAGGCGGCGCGCGTGGAAGCGGCTCTGGAGGACGAACTGCTGGAGTTGATGGAGCGGAACCCCGCGCGCAGCGATCTGACGCAGTACGATCGCGTCCTCCCGGTTCAGGTGGATCGGGTGAAGGCGCGCTTCGCCGCGTGGTACGAGCTCTTTCCGCGCTCCATGTCCGACGATCCGTCGCGTCACGGAACCTTCGACGACGTCATCGCCAGGCTCCCGTACGTGCGGGACATGGGCTTCGACGTCCTCTACTTTCCACCGATCCACCCGATCGGCCGGGCGCACCGGAAGGGGAAGAACAACTCGCTCATCGCCGGGGAGGGGGAGCCGGGTTCGCCGTACGCCATCGGCTCGGCGGAGGGGGGTCACAGGGACGTCCATCCCGAGCTGGGGACGCTCGAGGACTTCCGCCGCCTGGTGGACGCGGCCGCCGAGCACGGCCTCGAGCTCGCGCTCGACTTCGCCATCCAGGTCTCGCCGGACCATCCGTACGTCAGGCTGCACCCCGACTGGTTCTACATCCGCCCGGACGGCACCATAAAGTACGCCGAGAACCCGCCCAAGAAGTACCAGGACATCTACCCGCTGAACTTCTACAGCGACAGCTGGAGCGAGCAGTGGGAGGAGTGGAAGTCGGTGATCGTCTTCTGGGTGGAGCAGGGGGTGAAGATCTTCCGGGTGGACAACCCGCACACCAAGCCGGTGCAGTTCTGGGAATGGATGATCCGCGAGGTGCAGCGGGACCACCCGGATGTGATCTTCCTCTCCGAGGCGTTCACCCGTCCCAAGATGATGCGGACCCTCGCCAAGGCGGGCTTCACGCAGTCGTACACATACTTCACCTGGCGCAACTTCAAGGGGGAGCTCGAGGAGTACTTCTCGGAGCTCACGCAGGGGCCGATGCGGGAGTACTTCCGCGGGAACCTCTTCCCCAACACGCCGGACATCAACCCGGAGTTCCTGCAGAAGGGGGGGCGACCGGCCTTCATGATCCGGGCGGTGCTCGCGACCACGCTCTCCTCCGTGTATGGCATGTACAGTGGCTTCGAACTGTGCGAGGGGACGCCGGTGCCCGGCAAGGAAGAGTACCTGGACTCGGAGAAGTACGAGATCAGGGCATGGGACTGGGAGCGACCGGGGAACATCCGCGGGCTCATCCGCCGCCTGAACCAGGTGCGACACGAGAACCCCGCGCTGCAGGAGTATGACAACCTGCACTTCCACCTGTGCGACAGCGACCGCGTCCTCTTCTATGAAAAGGCGTCACCCGATGGCGGCAACATCGTCTTCGTGGCGGTGAACCTGGATCCGTTCGAGAGCCACGAGGTGACGCTCTTCTTCCCGCTCGACACGATCGGCGTCTCGGATCACGAAACGTGGGAGGCGGAGGAGCTGTTGCAGGGGGGGGGCCACCTCTGGCAGGGATCTCACCAGCGCATTAGACTGGACCCCGCCGCCCCCGCCCGCATCTGGCGCGTGCGCCGCTGGGGGAGCACCGAGCACCGCTTCGACACCTTCATGGCGCCCGAAGTGGTCCCGTTCGCGGGGTGAGGGGTCGCGGATGGTGCTGGCTGCGGTGACAACTGGTTTTTCGTTGTTCGTTTTTCGTTGATCGTCTGCGTTCCGGAAGCGGGGTCCAACAACGAGAAACGTCTGACGAATCACGAACAACGAACAACGAATAACCCTCTTTCATGCCGACATCTGCCAGCAACACCATCGTCCCGGCCCGCTACCAGCCGGAGCTTCCCGACGACCGCTTGATCCTCCGCGAAGCGCCGGATGCGGAGGCGATCGAGATGGACGTGGTGTTCGTCGGCGCCGGGCCGGCCGGGCTGGCGGGTGCCATCGAACTCGCGCGACTCGTGCAGAAGGACGCCGAAGAGGGCGGTGACCTCGGCGAGCTGCAGATCGCGGTGCTCGACAAGGCGGCCTCGCTCGGCGAGCACAACCTGTCCGGTGCGGTCGTCAACCCGCGTGCCTTCCGCGAACTCTTCCCGGAGATGAAGGACGAGGACTTCCCCTTCCGCTCGCCGGTCAGCGGGGAGAAGGTGCTCTTCCTCACGGAGAGCCGCGCGCAGCGGATCCCGACGCCGCCCAGCATGAAGAACCACGGCAACTTCACCGCCTCCATCTCGGAGGTGGTGCGCTGGCTCGGCGAGCAGGCGGAGGGCCTCGGCGTCAACATCCTCCCCGGCTTCCCGGTGGACTCGCTGCTGGTGCAGGAGGAGAAGGTCATCGGGGTGCGCACCACCCCCGCAGGGCTGGATCGCAGCGGGGAGCCGGGCGCGCGCTTCGAGCCGCCCACCGATCTCACCGCCCGTGCGGTGGTGCTCTCCGAGGGCACGCGTGGGCCGCTCACGCAGGCGTACCTGAAGTGGCAGGGGATCGGGTCCGAGAACCCGCAGATCTACGCGCTCGGCGTGAAGGAGGTGTGGGAAACACGTGTTCCACTGGACAGCGTGATCCACACCATGGGGTGGCCGGTGCCCAACGACGCGTTCGGTGGCAGCTTCATGTACCCGCTCACCCCCAACCTGGTCGCGCTGGGCCTGGTGGTCGGGCTCGACTACAAGCAGACCGGCCTCGATGTGCACGAGCTTCTGCAGCGGATGAAG
The DNA here is from genome assembly GCA_963793235.1 of uncultured Gemmatimonadales bacterium. Classification (GTDB taxonomy): domain Bacteria; phylum Gemmatimonadota; class Gemmatimonadetes; order Longimicrobiales; family Longimicrobiaceae; genus CAWBZF01. The sequence goes on along the minus strand of CAWBZF010000002.1, from coordinate 1,217,627 downwards.
CTCCACCCCTTCTTCCGGCAGTACCTGGAGGGAGGCGAGATGGTGGAATGGGGGGCGAAGACGATTCCGGAGGGCGGTTACCATGCGCTGCCGCAGCGCCGGTACGGTGACAACGTACTGATCGCGGGCGATGCGGCCGGCTTCGTGGACGTGCCGTCGCTGAAGGGGATCCACTACGCGATGCAGACCGGGATCTACGCGGCGCGCGCCATTTTCCAGGGTCTGAAGAAGGGGGACCTTTCGGGTGCCGCGCTGTCCGCCTACGACCGGATGGTGGATGACAGCTATGTTTCGCTGGATCTGCACACGACCCGCAACATGCGGCTCGCGTTCAAGGATGGCTTCGTCCTGGGCGGTGCGAAGGCCGGGCTGATGACGCTCACCGGTGGGCGTTTCCCCGGCGGGCGTATCGAGATGGAGGCCGACGCCGAGGTGCCGCGCGCGGTGACCGGAGGTGGCCCCTTCGTACCCGACGGCAAGCTGACCTTCAGCAAGGTGGACGCGGTCTTCAAGTCCGGGAACCAGACCCGCGACGACATCCCGTCCCACCTGATCATCGGGGAGGACGTCCCGCCCGAGGTCGCGGAACTCTACGAGCACCTGTGCCCCGCCGGCGTTTACGAGCGGCAGGGTGACCGTCTGGTGGTGAACGCCCCCAACTGCATCGACTGCAAGGCCACCGACGTGATCGGTCCGCGCTGGACCCCGCGGGAGGGCGGGAGCGGCCCGGCTTACAAGCAGATGTAGGGCCACGTACAAGCAGGTGCAGGGCCACGTACGAGCAGATGCAGGGTCACGTACGAGCAGCTGCAGGGCCACGTACGAGCAGATGCAGGGTCACGTACGAGCAGCTGCAGGGTCACGTACGAGCAGATGCAGGGTCACGTACGAGCAGGTGCAGGGCCACGTACAAGAAGCTGCAGGGTCACGTACGAGCAGGTGCAGGGCCACGTACAAGGAGATGCAGGGTCACGTACGAGCAGGTGCAGGGCCACGTACAAGGAGATGCAGGGTCACGTACGAGCAGCTGCAGGGCCACGTACGAGCAGCTGCAGGGCACGTACGAGCAGGTGCAGGGCCACGTACAAGAAGCTGCAGGGTCACGTACGAGCAGCTGCAGGGCCACGTACGAGCAGGTGCAGGGCCACGTACGAGCAGGTGCAGGGCCACGTTCAAGCAGGTGCAGGGCCACGTACAAGGAGATGCAGGGTCACGTCCGAGCAGCTGCAGGGCCACGTACGAGAAGATGCAGGGTCACGTCATCCCGAGCGCAGTCGAGGGATCCCGTGCCGAGGCCGGCCCCCGCGGCGCGATTGGCCTGCACCAACGCGCGAGTGGCTGGTCTCCGCGCTCGAGCCGGTTTCCGAGGGGGATCCCTCGACTGCGCTCGGGATGACAGGGTGCGCTCGGGATGACAGGGTGCGCTCGGGATGACAGGGTGCGCTCGGGATGACAGGGTGCGCTCGGGATGACAGGGTGCGCCCGGGATGACAGGGTGCGCTCGGGATGACAGGGTGCGCTCGGGATGACAGGGTGCGCTCGGGATGACAGGGTGCGCTCGGGATGACAGGGTGCGCTCGGGATGACAGGGTGCGCTCGGGATGACAGGGTGCGCCCGGGAAACGGTCACTCCCGGGCTCCGTGCCTGACCCCTCCGCCTCTCGCGGGGCCCGATTCTTGACCGGATGAAGAAGCGCGGACGGCGACACCGTCCGCGCTTTCTCGTTCACTCAGGTCGGCGCCGGCTCCCGGAATGCAATCTCTCCTCGACCACCCGTGGTGGCTGCTCACGCTCGCGGTGATCGGCGTGATCGCCATCGTGGTTCTCCTGATGACGCTCTTCTCCGCTGTGGGGGAGCGACCCTCCTCCAGTTCGGTGACGGGCGAGTTCGACGTCCGCTCTCCCCAGTTCCTGCTGGGCCTCGCCGGGATCGTGGACTCTCCCACCGTGAGTGGTGGAAGCGCGCGGCTGCTCAACAACGGGCGCGAGTTCATCCCCGCCATGCTGCAGGCGTTCGAGCAGGCACGATCCTCCATCAACTTCATGGTCTACATCTGGGAGGATGGGGAGCTCAGCGATTCCATCTTCGACGCCATGATCGCTGCGGCCGAACGGGGGGTGCAGGTGCGGTTGATGATCGACGGTTTCGGGGGGATGAAGGCGCCCGATGAGCGGATCGAGGAGTTGAAGCGCGCCGGCGGCCGCTGGGAATGGTTCCACCCGCCGCGGTTCGGGAAGCTCACGCGCTTTCACAAGCGCAACCACCGCCGCGCCATCGTCGTGGATGGCCGCATCGGCTTCACGGGCGGCGCCGCGGTGATGGACAAATGGATCGGCAACGCCGAGGATCCGGACCACTGGCGCGACAGCATGGTGGAGGTCCGTGGGCCGCTCGCCGCCAACCTGCAGAGCGCCTTCACCCAGCTCTGGGCGCACGTGACCGGGGAGATCCTCCTCGGGGACGAGTTCTACCCGCACTCCGACCCAGACGAGAGCCCGGCCGGGCCGGGCGAGCCGATCTCCCAGCACGTGAGCGTGGTGAGCTCCCCATCCAGTGGCGCCCATCCCATGCGCTTCGTGCACTGGCTCTCCTGCCGCTGCGCCCGCGAGCGCATCTACATCACCAATCCCTACTTCGTCCCGGACGAGATGATGCAGCGCATCCTCGAGGAGCGCGCTCGCGCCGGGGTGGACGTGCGGGTTCTGGTACCCAACGAGCGCAACGACATCCGCGTGATCCGCTGGGCCAGTCACCACTACTACGAGCGCTTTCTGGAAGCGGGGGTGCGGATCTACGAGTTCCAGCCGACCATGATCCACCAGAAGCTGATCGTGGTGGATGGCGCGCTCTCCGTGGTGGGATCCGCCAACCTGGACGTGCGTTCCAAGCAGCTGAACCAGGAGAACGCGCTGGTGATCCTGGACCACGGCTTCGCACAGCAGATGGAACACACCTTCCTGGAGGACCTCTCCCGCTCCAGGGAGATCGACCTCGAGGAGTTCCGCAACCGGCCGTTCGGACATCGGCTCGTGGAGCGCTTCGCCTCAATGTTCGAGGAGCAGTTCTGAGGGGAGGATGGGGATGACGGTTCCTGTCGCGACGCTCCGCGGCTCGGGAGCGGCGACCGGGGACGATCGATCCGCAGTTTCGCGATTTTCCGGATTTCATGGAGCCGATCCGCACAATCCGCGCAATCCGCGGACAGGGGTATGCACCTGACTCAACCGATCCCCGGATCCTGCGCTCGGGATGACCCGGAGACGCACAGGTTACACGCGAATCAGCGGGTCTTCAGAACCCCTGACACTACCTCCGGTGCCTGGTTGAGTCAGGTGTATACCCCTGTCTGCGGATGGTCGTTCAACGGTACCGGCCCGCGCCGGTCGCCCGTCCCGCAGCAGGCGGCCACTCGATCCCCTGCCCGGAACGGTTTCTGCAGCCGTCCCCCCGGTGCGGAAGCCATGATACGAGCCTTTTTCCAGTTGCTTTCCAGGGGAGCCGATGCCGAGCGAACAGCCGCTTTGGTACAAGGACGCAGTCTTCTACGAGCTGCACGTCAAAGCCTTCCAGGACGCGAACGGCGACGGCATCGGCGACTTCCAGGGGCTGCTGGAGCGGCTCGACTACGTGCAGGAACTCGGCGTGGACGTGCATCTGGCTCCTGCCGTTCTACCCGTCGCCGCTGCGCGACGACGGGTACGACATCGCCGATTACTACGGGATCCACCCGTCGTACGGAACCATCGAGGACTTCCAGCGGTTCATCGACGAGGCGCACCGGCGCGGACTGCGGGTGATCAGCCGACCTGGTGCTGAACCACACCTCCGATCAGCATCGCTGGTTCCAGCGCGCTCGCCGCGCGCCCAAGGGTTCACCGGAGCGCGACTTCTACGTCTGGAGCGACAGCGACGAACTGTACTCGCGAGGCGCGCATCATCTTCACCGACACGGAGCCCTCCAACTGGACGTGGGACCCGGTCGCCGAGCAGTACTACTGGCACCGCTTCTTCGCGCACCAGCCCGATCTCAACTGGGACAACCCCGAGGTCAAGGAGAAGATGTTCGAGGTGATGGAGTTCTGGCTCGACAAGGGTCTCGACGGCTTCCGCGCCGATGCGGTGCCGTACCTGATCGAGCGCGAGGGCACCATCTGCGAGAACCTTCCCGAGACGCACGACATCCTCAAGGAGTTCCGCACCCGGCTGGAATCGAAGTACCCGGGCCGCGTCCTGCTCGCGGAGGCCAACCAGTGGCCGGACGACGTGCGGCCGTACTTCGGGGACGGCGACGAGTTCCACATGGCGTTCCACTTCCCGCTGATGCCGCGGATCTTCATGGCGGTGCGGCAGGGGATCCGGCAGCCGATCGTGGAGATCATCGAGCGCACGCCGGCGATCCCGGAGGATTGCCAGTGGTGCATGTTCCTGCGCAACCACGACGAGCTCACCCTGGAGATGGTGACCGACGAGGAGCGCGACTACATGTACCAGGAGTACGCCGCCGATCCACGGATGCGCCTCAACCTCGGCATCCGCCGCCGGCTCGCTCCGCTGATGGACAACGACCGCCGGAAGATCGAGCTGCTCAACTCGATCCTCTTCACCATGCCCGGCTCGCCGATCATCTATTACGGCGACGAGATCGGCGATGGGCGACAACATCTATCTCGGCGATCGCGACGGGGTGCGCACGCCGATGCAGTGGTCGCCGGACCGGAATGCGGGCTTCTCGCGCGCGGAGGCCGCAGCGGCTCTATCTGCCGGTGATCACCGACTCCGTCTACGGCTTCCAGGCGATCAACGTGGAGGCGCAGCAGCGCTCGCCCTACTCGCTGCTGCAACTGGATGAAGCGGCTGATCCACGTACGGAAGCAGCACCGTGCGTTCGGCCGCGGCAGCATCGAGTTTCTGGAGCCGAGCAATCCCGCACGTGCTTGCGTACATCCGCGAGTACGAGGGCGACGTGATCCTCGTTGTGAACAACCTCTCCGGGTCGGCGCAGGCAGTCCAGCTCGATCTCGGCCGGTTCGCCGGCCGCACCCCCGTGGAGCTGCTCGGCAACACCGCCTTCCTCCCGGTGGATGAGACGCCCGTACGCCCTGACGCTGAGCCCGTACGGTTTCTTCTGGTTCGGGCTGCACGCGGCCGGTCACCGCGACGAGGACGATGCCTACGGCGGCGCCGAGTGGGCGGAGCAGGAACTGGGGCTCTTCGAGAACTCGCAGGTGGCGGACGGACTGGTCACGACGCTTCCGCAAGACTGGCTGCTGCGCCAGCGGTGGTTCCGCGGAAAGGCGCGTGAGATCGTCTCGCTGGATCGGGCGGATCATGCCCTGCTCACCCTGGAGGGTGCCGGGCCGCTCCTGCTGGTGACGCTGCGGGTGCATTACCGGGAGGGGGAGCCGGAGCAGTATCTGCTTCCGCTCGGCTTCCGGGCGCCGGCGGGCGACAGTGAGGCGGAGCCGCTGGTCACCTACTCGGGCGAGGCAGGGGAGATCCGGCTGTACGAGGCGCTGCTGGACCGGTCCAGCTCGGGCGCGCTGCTCGGTGCCATCGAACAGGAGCGGAGCGTTGCGTCGGCGGAGGGGTCCTACCGGGGCCGGAAAACGGGCGTTCTGGAGCAGCTCTCCGGCTCGCGCTCGCCGGTGCGTCGCATCGAGGGTGAGCAGAGCAACACCTCCGTCATCTTCGGGGACCAGCTGATCCTGAAGGTGTTCCGCAAGCTGGAGGAGGGTGAGAACCCCGACATCGAGGTGACGCGGTTCCTCACGGAGCGCACCGACTTCGACGCGCTTCCACGGTTGGCGGGCACCATGGAGTACGCGGGCGGGTCGGGCGACGGTGCGCCTGCCACGGTCGCCGGCCTCTACGAGTTCGTCGCCAACCGCGGTGAGGCGTGGAGCTACACGCTGCGCGCGCTGAACCGCTACCTCGCCGCGGCCTCCCGCAGCGCGGCGGACCCCGCCACCACCGCGGGGAGGGAAGCGACCCGCCGCATGGCCGGCGACTTCGTCGCCTCCGCCCGGGCGCTGGGAACCGTGACGGGGCGCCTGCACGCGGCTCTCGCATCGGCAGGCGACGACGAGCCCGACTTCGTGCCGGAAGAGATCTCCAGCGACGATGTGCGCTCCTGGATCGGCGACTTCCAGACGCACTCGGCGGGCGTGCTCCGCGAGCTGGGCCGCCGCCTGGAGTCGATTCCCGGCCTCTTCCCGCCCGGGGTGCTCAACGAGCTGGCGGCGGTGGTCCGCGACACTCCCAACATCCTCGCCCGCATGGACGACCTGCGGATCCTGCGAGAGTCCGGTGCCCGGCAGATCCGCTTCCACGGGGACTACCACCTGGGCCAGCTGCTCCGTCGGGAGGGCGCATCTCCGGGAGCCCACGACGAGTGGGTGGTGCTCGACTTCGAGGGCGAGCCGGCGAGGCCGCTCTCCACTCGCCGCGCACGGCACTCCCCGCTGCGGGACGTGGCGGGGATGCTCCGCTCCTTCAACTACGCCGTCCGCGTCGCGCTCGCGGAGCAGGATGGCGACGCTGAGGCCGGCGCGCCGCTGGAGAGCTGGGGCGCCGCGTGGGAGCGGGAGATCCGACGCACCTTCCTGCAGGCGTACCGCGAGGCGGTCGCCGGCGCTTGCCTTGTTCCGGACGACGAGCAGGTGCTCGCCCGCCTCCTGGAAGTGTTCGAGCTGGAGAAGGCGATCTATGAACTCGGCTACGAGATGAACAACCGACCCGACTGGATCTGGGTCCCGGTGCAGGGGATCCGCAAGATCATGGCGGAGGATGCGTGACCCCACCGCTGATCTACAATCTGTTTCCGCGCCTCGTCGGGCCGACCACCGCGTGGGCCCAGCATGCCCGACGGGCGCGGGAGATGGGCTTCAACTGGCTCTTCATCAACCCGTGGCACTACCCGGGCTTCTCCGGCAGCCTCTACGCGCCGAAGGAGCTGCGGCGGATGAACCCCCTCTTCCTCCCCGAAGGGGCGGATGAACTCACGCTGGAGCCGCTGCGTGACTTTCTGAAAGAGATGCACCGGCTCGACCTCCCGGTGATGATGGACCTGGTGGTGAACCACACTTCCAGGGACTCACCGCTCATCGCCGAGCACCCGGACTGGTTCGTGAGGGATGAGTCCGGTGATGTCGTGAGCCCCTTCGTCATCGACCCGGACGACCCGTCGAAAAGGACGGTGTGGGGGGACCTCGCGGAGGTGGACAATGAGAACTCCGCGGACCGGGAGGGGCTCTGGGTCTTCTGGGCGGATCTCGTCCGGGAGTCGCTGGAGCTGGGCTTCCGAGGCTTCCGCTGCGACGCCGCGTACAAGGTGCCGGCGCAGCTCTGGGCGCACCTGATCGAGGTCGCGCGCGCGATCGATCCGGAGGTGCAGTTCTTCACCGAGACGCTCGGGGCGCCGGTGGACGATGTGCTCGCGCTGCGGCAGGCGGGCTTCCACTTCATCTTCAACTCCAGCAAGTGGTGGGATTTCCGGGAGCCGTGGGCGCTGGAGCAGCAGGAGCGCTTCCGCGGGATCGCACCATCCATCTCCTTTCCCGAGACGCATGACACCACGCGCCTCGCAGCCGACACGGGGGGCGATGAGCGCGTGCAGCGGCAGCGATACGCCTTCTCCGCCGCCTTCTCCGCCGGGCTGATGATGCCGATCGGATACGAGTTCGGTTTTCGGAAGCAGGTGAACGTGGTGGAGACCATGCCGGCGGACTGGGAGGAGCCGGCCTTCGACCTCAGCGATTTCGTCACGCGAGTGAACCGGCTGAAGCTTCGTCACCCGCTGCTGCAGGGTGAGGGCGTGCTGCGGGGCGACGGTCCCGATCCGGGCGACGTGCTCCTTCTCGAGCGCTCCATCCCCGGATCCGGGACCGGGTGGATCGCCGTCAACCGCAACATCGAGGCGGGCGCCATGGTGCGGCTCGGCAGCGGCCGGGCGGAGGAGCACCGTCTCTTCCGCGTCTGCCGGGACGAGGCGAACGAAGGGGGTGAGCCGGTGCCGGAGGAGCTGCATCTGGCGCCCGCGGAAGTGGCCCTCATCCTCCCGGAGCGCGTCACGTGACGATGGACGCGCTGAAAGACCGCCGCCTGAGTGGTATTCTGCTGCACCCGAGCTCTCTCACCGGGCCGGGAATCGGCACGGTGGGGGCCGGTGCGACCCGCTTCGTGGACTGGCTGGCCGACGCGGGCCAGAGCGTCTGGCAGATCCTGCCGCTGGTCGCGGTGGACGAGGGCGGCTCGCCGTACAACGGGCTCTCTGCCTTCGCAGCCAACCCGCTCCTGATCGATCCCGACGGCCTCGTCGCGGAGGGTCTTCTGGAGCGGGAGGATCTCGAGGTGGGCCGGCCGGCCGATGGAGGGCGCATCGACTTCGCGGTCGTGGTGCGCTGGAAGGAGCGGATCCACGCCGCGGCCTTTGCGGCGTTCCGTGATGGCGCTGCGCCCTCGCTCCGCCCGGGATTCGAACAGTTCCGCCGTCGGCACCGCGGCTGGCTGGACAGCTATGCACTCTTTCGGGTGCTGCGCCGGCACCACGGCGGAGCGGCCTGGACGCAGTGGGAGCCGAAGGTCCGGGACCGGGATCCCGACACCATCGCGGGGCTGCGAGAGGAGCTGGAGGAGGAGATCTCACGCGAGGCGTTCCAGCAGTTCCTCTTCGAGCGGCAGTGGCAGCCACTTCGCGAGCACGCCCGCCGCCGCGGCGTGAGCATCGTGGGCGACATACCCATCTTCGTGGCGCACGACAGCGCCGACGTCTGGTCGAACCGCTCACTGTTCGAACTGGACCCGGAGGGGAATCCCACGGTGGTTTCCGGCGTGCCGCCGGATTACTTCAGCGAGACGGGGCAGCGCTGGGGCAACCCTCTGTACCGGTGGGATCGCATGCAGAGCGACGGCTACCGCTGGTGGATCGAGCGGTTTCGTCGCACACTGGAGTGGGTGGACATCGCGCGCGTGGATCACTTCCGTGGATTTCAGGCCCACTGGGAGGTCCCCGCGCAGGAGGAAACGGCCCTCCACGGGCGATGGGTCGAGGGGCCGGGGCGCGGATTCTTCGATGCGCTGCAGCTTGAGCTCGGTGAGCTGCCGGTGATCGCGGAGGACCTCGGCCTGATCACCGAGGAGGTGGAGCAGCTCCGCGACGAACTGCACCTGCCCGGGATGCGCGTGCTCCAGTTCGCATTCGACGGGAGCACGGACAATCCGCATCTTCCGGAGAACTACGTGGCCAACGCCGTCGCGTACACGGGCACCCACGACAACGACACCATTGCGGGGTGGTGGCGGACCGCGTCGGAAGAGGAGCGCGCGCGTGTGACACCCCGGATCGCGTCCATCGCCGGCGCCATTCACTGGCGTCTGATGACGCTGGTCGCGAATTCGGGAGCGAACCTTGCCATCTTCCCGGTGCAGGATCTGCTCGGGCTGGACAGCGGGTCCCGGATGAACACCCCGGGGACCGCCGCCGACAACTGGAGCTGGCGCTTCGACGACGAGGACGTTCTTGACGACGCCACGCGGACGCAGCTCCGTGAAATGACCCGGGCGAGCGGTCGAATCGCCCCTGATCGGGTCGCGCAGGACACACCTTAACGTGCGGACCGCGCTATGAACGACTCCGTGGTGCTGGTGACGGGCGGGGCAGGGAACCTGGGGCAGGCGGTCACCCGACGCTTCCTGGAGGCGGGGGCGCGCGTGGCGGTTCCGATCTACAAGACCGATCAGGGCTCCGTCTTCGACTCCCTTTCCGGTGAGTTCGGGGACCGGCTCTATTCGTTCGGGCTGGACCTGACCACCGAGCGGGGCTCGGAGCAGGCGGTGCAGCGGGTGATGGAGTGGGGGGGGCGCATCGACGCGGTGGCGCACCTGATCGGGGGCTATCTCGGAGAACCCCGGCTGGCCGAGACGGAGATCGAGTCGTGGGACCGGATGATGGATCTGAACCTGAAATCCGCCTGGCTGATCGCCCGTGCCGCGCTCCCGGGTATGGTGCAGAACGGCGGCGGCTCGTTCGTCTTCGTCTCATCCCGGGCGGCCCGCACGGGGCGGGCGGGGCACGTATCGTACGCCGTCGCCAAATCGGCGCTGATCACGCTCGCGGAAGCGATCGCGGAGGAGTACGCCGGTGAGGGGATCCGCGCCAATGCGGTGCTCCCCGGCACCGTGGACACCCCGCGCAACCGAGAGACACAGCCGAACGCGGATCACAGCCGCTGGACCCTTCCCGATGAGATCGCACGCGTGGTCGTCTTCCTGGCTTCGGACCGGGCGAAGGCGATCAACGCAGCGGCGATCCCCGTGTACGGCAGGAGCTGACGCACGCGTCGAAAGCGTGCACCGTGCGCCGGGTTACAGGCGCGTTCCTCCTCGAAGGAAGATGATCGTGATGACCAGAAATCTCAGGCTGCTTTACGCTCTGCCGGTCGCGCTGCTGACGGTGGCGTGCAACGGGGACGACCGGGTGGATACGGTGGCCACCACCGATACGACCATGATGGGAGCACCCGCGGGTACCACGGCACCTGCGCCGGGCGCGGGCGCAGGGATGGGGAGCACGATCGCCATGCAGCCGGTCGGCGGATCGGGCATTTCGGGCGAGGCGACGCTCACGGAGAACGGGCAGCAGACCCAGGTGATGGTGCGCATCATGGGCAGTACCGACAACTCGACGCACCAGGGCCACATTCACCAGGGCACCTGCGCGAGCCCTGGATCGGTGGTGGTGCCGCTCCAGCCGATCACGACCGACGGGCAGGGCGGCGGCACCAGCACCAGCACCGTGGATGTGCCGATCCATACCGCCGCCAACGGCCAGCACATCGTGGTCTACCACGAGACGGGCGGCACTCCGGGTGCCCCGGTGGTCTGCGGCGAGATCCCGGCGCACACCATGTGAGACTCGCCACCTCCGGTTTTTTCCCGACGGGAGCCGGAGCTGGCGGAGCTCAGGAACGCGCCTTGCGCGCATCCATCGGAGCCGGATGGGGCCAACCCCGTCCGATCTTTCCGTTCACCACCCGCCAAGGGGGGAATGATGAGAGGAATCCGCATGATGGGCACGGCCACGATGGTCGCGTTTCTGGCTGCCTGCCCGGGTGATCGCACGGGGGATCAGCAGGTCGGCGTGACCGAGGAGTTCCCGCCCACCACGGTGGATCCGGGGCCTGCGCCTGCACCGGCCGCGATGCAGATGGTGCAGATCGAGTCCATGCACGGCTCGCCCGTCACCGGTGAGGCGCACCTGATGCCGAGGAACGGCCGCACCGACGTGCAGCTCACGGTACGATCGATCCCGCAGAACCAGAACATCGAGGCACGGATCCATCGCGGGACCTGTGAGGCCCCGGGCGAAGCGGTCGCCAATCTGTCCAACGTGAGTCGCGATGCCGCGGGTGCGGGCACCAGCGAGACCGACGTGGGGCACCCCATCACGCTGCTCGGGGATGGACAGCACGTGGTCGTACTGCTGCCGACCGGCGCGGACGCTGGGCAGGCTCCGCTCGCGTGCGGCAGGATCGAGGTCGGCGCCGCCGGCACCGGCACACCGCAGTCCATGTAACGGGGCGACGCAGTCGGACGCAACGAGGCCGTCGCCTCCGCCGCACCGCCCGGCCGCTACCGGAGGCAACCTGTGAAACGAGAAAGGGTACGCCGATGAGGCGTACCCTTTCCGAGTTCTGCCGCGGGCCCCCGTCAGTAGGCCGCTATCTCCTCCAGCGCCTTCGCGACGTCCTCCGGCTCCGGCAGGATCGCGCGCTCCACCTGCGGCGCGTAGGCCACCCAGGTGTCCAGCGAAGCGACGCGGCGCACCGGTGCGTCCAGCCACGGGAAGAGTTCGTCGGCGATGCGGGCGGCGAACTCGGCGCCGATCCCCCAGGAGAGCGAGTCCTCGTGGACGATCACCACGCGGTTGGTCTTCTTCACCGACTCCGCGATGGTCTCCATGTCGAACGGGCTGATCGTGCGGAGGTCGATCACCTCGGTCGAGATCCCGGATCGCTCCTCCGCCACCTTGGCCGCCTGCAGCGAGCGCTGCACCAGCGCACCGCACGTCACGACCGTCACGTCCGTCCCCTCGCGCACCACCTTCGCCTTCCCGAACGGGATCATGAAGTTCGGGGCCGGGATACGCGCTCTTGTTGTAGACCTGGCGGTACAGGTGCTTGTGCTCCAGGAAGATGCACCGGATCCTCGCTGCGGATCGCGGTGCGCAGCAGCCCGGCCGCGTCCAGCGCGGTGGCGGGCAGCACCACGCGCAGACCGGGGCAGTGCGCGAAGATCGACTCGCCCGTCTGCGAGTGGTAGATCGCGCCGCCCTTCAGGTAGCCGCCGTACGTGACGCGGATCACCACCGGCGAGCGCCCAGCTGTTGTTGGACCGGTACCGCATCGTCGCCAGCTCGTCGCGGATCTGCATCATCGCCGGCCAGATGTAGTCGAAGAACTGGATCTCGACCACCGGCTTGAGACCGCGCAGCGCCATCCCGACGGCGCGGCCGACGATGTTGGCCTCGGCGAGCGGCGAGTTGAAGACGCGCTGTCGAGCCGAACTCCCGCTGCAGCCCGGCGGTCACCTTGAAGACGCCGCCCTTGCCGCTGACCTCGCTCGAGGATGTCCTCGCGCGAGCAGTCGGCGACGTCCTCGCCGAAGACGACGATCCGCGGGTCGCGCCGCATCTCGTCCTTCATGCGTCGCGTTGATGAGATCCACCATGGTGGTCTCGTTGCCCTGGAAGCGCGGGTCGTCCTCGGTGTCGAACTGCTCGGCGGTCGGATCGACGTCCGGCGAGTAGAGGTAGCGCATGGCGGTGGAGGGGTCCGGCTGCGGCGATTCGAGCGCCTCGTCGGCGGCCGCGGTCACCTCCTCGCTTCACCTCCTCGTCCATCCGCTCGAGCTCCTCCTCCGTGACGCCGTGCTCTCCACGAGCAGCGCCGCCGCGCCGCACGAGCGGATCGCGCAGCGCCTCCTCGGAGCGCATCGCCTCCGTCTTGTAGAAGCGCTCGTCGTCCGACAGCGAGTGCGAGTACGGGCGGATCACGTGCGCGTGCACCAGCGCCGGACCCTTCGCGCTCCCGGGCGTAGCGCCACCGCGCGCTCCATCGTCTCGCAGGCTCTCCACGATGTCGGTCCCGTCGCACTCCTCGATCAGCAGGTCGGGGAAGCCGGTCACCAGCGTGAGATGCTGCCGCCGGCGGTGTTCACCTCCACCGGCACCGAGATGGCGTAGCCGTTGTCCTCCACGATGTAGACCACCGGCAGCTTCAGGTTGCAGGCGCGTGTTCAGCGCCTCCCAGAACTCGCCCTCCGAGGTGGTGCCGTCACCGGTGGTGACGAACACGACCTCGTCGCCCTTGGCGTCGGTGATCTCCTTCAACTGACCGTCGCCGCAGCTCGCAGCGCGCGCTCCCCGGCCTCCGCCGTTGCCCACCGCCTGCAGGAACTGCGTGCCGGTCGGCGAGGAGGTGGAGACGATGTTCAGGTCGCGACGGCCCCAGTGCGCCGGCATCTGCCGACCGCCGGAGGCCGGGTCCGCCTCGGCGCCAACCGCCTGGAGCATGTGCTCCAGCGGGGTCATGCCCAGTGCCAGCGAGAAGGCGCGATCGCGGTAGTAGAAGTAGAACCAGTCGTAACCCGGGCGCGCGTGCGCGGCAGCCGCGACCTGGATCGCCTCGTGCCCGGCGCCGGAGATCTGGAAGAAGATCTTGTTCTGGCGCTTCAGCTGGATCTCCTTGTCGTCCAGCCGGCGGGAGAGCAGCATGGTGCGGTAGTAGCCGAGCAGCGTCTCCCTGTCGAGCTGCGTGCCCGGCTTCGACTTCGCCTTGGTCTTGGTGGCCATTCGCGTGTTCGGTTGGGACCGTTGCCGTGGGCGCTCGCCGCGGCACCCCGAGGGCGTATAGTATAGGCATCGCGAAGGTTCCGGGCCAGAGCCGGAACCGCCGGCGGACGGTGCCGTGACGTCCGCGAAGCCCCCGAATCCACGACCGCGAGATGAGCACGCACGATGTGGCACTGCCGGTCGCCCCTCAGGTCTGGCGGATCACCACGCCCATGCCGCATCGGCCCCGCGAAGTCCACGCCTATCTGGTCCGATCGGCCGACCGCTGGTTCCTTCTGGACGGTGGCATCGATTCGCCGGCCGCCTGGGAAGCGCTGGATGCCGGGGTGCGGGAGGTGGCGGGCGATTGGCGCGCCGTGTCGCTGCTGGTGGTCTCGCACATGCACATGGATCACCTCGGGCTGGTGCGACGCGGCCTCGCCGCATCCGGAGCGGAACTCGCGATGGGGTCGCTGGATGCCGCGCGCGCCGCGCACGCGGCGGCCGATCCGGAGGAGGAGGCGGAGTATCGTGATGCGGTCCTCCACCGCACCGGCGGCGACGAGCAGCTCGCGGCTCTCGCGGGTGCTCCGCGTGCCGCGAGCGAGTTCCCTCCGGTGCGGCATCCGCTGCCGGGGCCCGGCGGCCCGCTCCCGGGCGTCCCTGCATGGGAGTACGTCTGGACTCCGGGCCACACCGCGGGGCACATCTCTCTGCTTCGTGCGGGCGATCGCGTGCTGCTGGCGGGTGACTGCGTCCTTCCGGGCATCACCCCCACGATCGGGGTGAACCGGCAGCGGGAGGATCCCGTCGCAGACCAGCTCGATTCGCTCCGCCGTCTCGCAGATCTCGACCCGTCCCTTTCGTGCGGCGGGCACGGGGAGCCAGTGGAGTATCCCGCCGCCCGCATCGCCGAGCTGCGGGAGGAGACACTCGCGGAAAGCGCCCGCGTACTCGAACCTTCTCGACGATGCGCCGCGCACCACCGGGGACGTGGTTCGGGCGAGATACGCCGGGCGCGATCTCCCGCCCGGTCCCCGCATGCTCGCGCTGCGTGAGACGCTGGCGCACCTGGAGCACCTGGTGGCCAGAGGCGCGGCGACTCGCAGCAGTGTGGATGGAGTGGATCTGTTCCGACGCTGATCGGACAACCGCACGCAACTGCGGAGGAACCCGAAGACACAGAAGCGCAGCAGACGAGTAGAGACCGCGGAATGCCCGCCTTGTGGTCCGCCCCTACCGTCATCCGAGCCCGCCGCATGGAGGCTGCCGCGTGCACACTGCCGGCGCGGGCGTGGGGATCCGGATGCGGCGGGCCGGCTGGCATCCGGATCCTTCGCTCGCTGCGCTCGCCCTGGATGACCGGGCGGCGCCCTGCCCGGCGCCCCGCGCCGATACCCCGCCGTCCATCCTCGGGGCGCCGGCGGTCGGCCGCCCCGGCTGGCGGCCCCTCCCGCGCCGGAATACCTTCCCCGCGCGTCAGGCGTGCGTGCGGTCACCAGATAAGGGGAGCAGGTGCTGCGAGTGGGGCTCACGGGGAACATCGCGTCGGGGAAGAGCAGCGTCGCGCGCGTCTGGCGCGACGCCGGTGCTCACGTGGTGGACGCCGACGAGCTCGCGCGCGTCGCCGTATCGTCCGGCTCTTCCGGTCTCGCGGCGATCCGCGCGGAGTGGGGTGACTCCGTCCTGAACGAGGATGGCACGCTGGACCGCGCCGCCATGCGCGACATCGTCTTCCGCGACCCCGTCCAGCGGGAGCGGCTGGAAGCGATCATCCACCCTGAGGTGGCGCGCCTGCGGGAGGAGCGGCTGACGGAGTTGCAGGCGGCTGGCGTCGCCCTGGCCGTTTCCGACATCCCGCTCCTCTTCGAGGTGGGCCTCGAGGGCGAGTTCGACCTGATCGTCCTGGTCGACGCACCAGCCCCGGTTCGCCACGAGCGGCTGGTGCGCGATCGCGGTCTCACCGCCGGGGCAGCCGACCGGCTGATCGCCGCCCAGCTCCCCGCCGAGACCAAGCGGGAGCGCGCAGACATCGTCATCGACAACCACGGTTCGCTCGCGCAACTGGAAGGCTCGGCCCGGGCGGCCTGGCAGGAGCTGCTGAGGCGCGCGGGGGAGACATGACCTCCACGGCCCGCATGATCCGCATGGACATGCATCTCCATACCCGTCACTCCTTCGACTGCCTCAGCGATCCCGCCGCGGTGCTCGAGGCGGCGGACCGGCGCGGAATCGACCGCCTCATCGTCACCGATCACGATGAGATCGAGGGCGCGCTCCGTTTGCGGGAGGTTGCTCCGGACCGCGTGCTGGTCGGCGAGGAGGTGAAGACGGCGGAAGGGTTCGACGTCATCGGGATCCTGCTGCAGGAGCGGATTCCGAAGGGGACGCCCGCGCGCCGCACCTGCGAATGGATCCGTGAGCAGGGAGGCGTCGTCTACGTCCCCCACCCGTTCGACGGGGCGCGGAGCGGTGGCGCGACCTTCCTGAACGCCATCGCTCCCCTGGTGGACGTGGTGGAGGTCCACAACGCCCGCTGCATGCTGCATCGCTACAACCAGCGCGCGGAGGCGTGGGCGGCCGGGAACGGAAAGCTGCGCGGCGCGGGTTCGGATGCGCACACGCTGGCGGAAATCGGCGCGGGCCACGTGGAGCTGCCCGATTTCGAGCCACACCGGGAGGGGCTGCTCCGGGCGCTTGCCGCCGCGCGCATCGCCGGCCGCCAACGATCATCGCCCCTCTACAGGGTGGCGTCCACATACGCGAAGCTGCGCAGGCGGCTTTCACGAGATTCCGGGAATTCCAGATGACTGGCAGGTATCCTGATTCCGCGCCCGAGGTGGACAGCACCCCGCTGGACCTCGGTTCCGTCTTCCTCGGCGCCAAGGGCGAGAATGCCGACGTCTTCGAGCGGCTCCTGCTGGAGGCGTTCCGCGACCACGTGTTCTGGAGGCGCAACTTCCACCCGGAAGACGGCTTCCTGGTGCGCGAGCGGGAGAAGCACGCGCCGGCGTACGAGCGCGCCATCTCCACGCTTTCACAGGAGCTGCTTGGCCTGCTGGGCGAGCTGAAGGCCGGGGTGCCGTTCTTCAGCCCGCGCTACATCGGGCACATGAGCTCGGATCTGACGATGGCGAGCCTGATCGGCTACTTCGCCACCATGCTCTACAACCCGAACAACGTCTCGGCCGAGGCCTCTCCGGTCACCTCCCGCATGGAGCTGGAGGTCGCCGATCAGCTCGCCGCGATGATCGGCTACGATACCACCCGCCAGTGGGGCCATCTCACCTCGGGCGGCACGGTGGCCAACTACGAGGGGCTCTGGGTCGCTCGCAACGTGAAGTACCTGCCCGTCGCGCTGCGCTGGGCCGTCGAGGAGATCGGTGAGCCGCTCCCGATCCGCCTCCCCGACGGCTCCACCTCCGACATCGGTGATCTGGGGCTCTGGGAACTGCTGAACATCACCGGAGAAAGCGCGCTGGACGCCACCGAGGCGTTCCGCGCCTATCTGGACGATCCGTATCGCGCGCTGGAGATGATCGGCCACCACTCGCTGGCGGGGCTCGGCTACCAGGAGTTCGGCCGTCGGCTCGCCGCTCAGTTCGACGACGCGCTTCCGCCCGGGGCGGTTCTGGTACCGTCCACGGCACACTATTCGTGGGAGAAGATCTGCCGGTCGCTGGGCATCGGCGGCGCGCAGCTGGTGCACGTTCCGGTGGACCGGCGCTTCCGCATGGACACCGCCGCGCTGGAGGATACGCTACGGGGCCTCGCCGCCCGGCGTCAGCCGGTGATCGGGTGCGTCTCGGTGATCGGGACCACGGAGGAGAGCGCCGTGGACCGCCTGGACCTCGTGGCGGACGTGCGGGACCGGGTCGGGCGGGAACTCGGCATCGCCTTCCATCTGCATGCCGACGCGGCGTGGGGCGGGTACGCCACCACGATCACGCGGGCGCGTGGCGGAGCGCGGCGCACCTTCGAGGATACCCTCTCCGACTACGCACCCGAACTCTGGCCGGAGGAGGGCGTGTACAACGCCCTGTGTGCACTGGAGCGCACCGACTCGGTCACCATCGACCCACACAAGCTCGGCTTCGTGCCGTACCCGGCGGGTTGCATCTCCTTCCGTGACCGCCGCGCACGCGACCTCGTGGCGGTGGAGGCGCCGTACCTTTTCCACGGGGGCGGTTCGGAAGCATCCTACATCGGACGCTTCATCTTCGAGGGCTCCAAGCCCGGAGCGTCCGCCGCCGGCGTCTGGATGTCCCACAAGGTGCTTCCCGCTCGACGCCTCGGGCTACGGGCGCCTGGTCGGCGAGACGGCGCGCGGCGCGCTCCTCCTCCACCGCCGCATCGAGGCGGGCGACTGGGGCGAGTTCACCGTGGTACCGCTCCCTAAGCCGGATCTCAACATCGTCTGCTTCGCCATCGGCCACCCGCGCCTCGGCACGCTGGAGGAGACCAACGACTTCATCGACCGGATCTATCGAGCGATGAGCGTGGGCGAGGAGCGCTCCGCCCGGCAGATCGACTACTTCGTCACCAAGACGGTCCTGCGCAGCGCGGAATACGGCCGCTCCGCCCTTCCGCACGTCCGCGCGCTCGGCTTCACCGAAGCCGACTACCTCCGCGCAGGCGGAATCGCCGTCATCCGCTGCACCGTCATGGACCCCTTCCTCGCCACCCGCCGCGGCAACGTGGACCACATCGAGGGGTTTGTGAAGGCGCTGAAGGCGGAAATGGAAGGGGAATTGTGAATTGTGAATTGGAAGCATTGAGAGCAGCGCGGCGCCGGCATCCGTCGCCGCGCTCCGGGGACCGCTGAACCCGCGCAGTCCCGGTTCACAATTCACAATTCACGATTCAAAATTGATTACCCCTCCTCCTCCCTTGCCGCCGCCAGATACTCCCTCAGCTTGCTTTCCGGCAGGTCGTGCAGCTGGCGCACGATCGCCTGGAACTGCTCGGTGATCGGCTTGCTGCCGTCGCGGTTGAGGTCGTCGTCGATGTCGATGGGCCAGGCGGGCCAGTCCATCTCCTCGGAGGCATCCACCGGATCGATGCCGGCGAGGGGGTGGAACACGAGGGTGACGCCGAGCTCTTCCGGCTGGTCCATGTAGGGTGAGATCTCGGCCTCGGCGAGGAAGAGATCACCACCGTCCTCCACGATGCGGAAGCCGAGCGCCATGCCGAGGGTTCCCTCCTCGTGCTCGTGGTCGTGCTCGTTGCCCGTGTTCGCCATCGTCTGGGTCTCCTGGTGTGAGTTGGTGAGCGAGGGCTTCAGTCGCGCCCGCCGCTCTTTCGATTGCGCTGCCGGCGGCGTTTGCCGCGCGACTCTGAGCGCTGGTTCCTGTCGGCGCCCTTCCGCCCGGACTTTCCGCCGCGGCCCGGTCCGTCCCGACCTTCACCGCGGGGTCCGCCGCCCGCCCGCTTCTCGCCGCCGTCGCCCGCTTCCCTGCCACGCCTGGCGCCACCGTCGCTTGCGCCCTTGCGACCACTGCCGCTCTTGCCGCTTCGCGACTCCTCGACGAGCAGGCCCTCGCTGCGCAGCTCGGCCCGCGATCGAGTGACGAGTTCGCGTGCTTCCTCGAGCGACGAGGCGCGAACCGCCTCCCGCTTCCCGCGCAGCACCGTCCAGTGAAGCGGCCGGTCGAGCGCTGGAAGATCGCTCTCCTCGAGCTTCCAGACCAGCTTCTCGGGGATCCGCGCCCGGGCGATCGCCGTCGCCATCCTCGATCGCGTAGTCGAGCGGGAACTCGTCGCCCGCCAGTTCCACCGTCGCCGGGAGTGCAAGGAGCCGCCGCCGCTCCTCCTCCGGGGCCCACGCGTCCGGATCCACTCGGAGCGGCGTCTTCAGGAACTCCGAGTAGGAGTTCACCGGGGCCATCCTCTCCAGGAAGTGCTCGGTCAGCGCGGTCTCCGACACCTCCGGTGTCGCTCCGCCGGAACGGCGGTAGATCTCGCGCAGCTCGCGGAAGGTATCGCGGTTCGGCGCGCGTATCCGGGTGGTACGCGGCCCCGGCCGCCATCGCCCTCGCGAGCGCCTGCCGGGCGGCATCCTCCTGCCCCGCCGGGAATTCGTCCACCGCACGTTCGTCGGAGTCGAGCTACGAACCCGGCGTAGCTGCGCGCGGAGCTCAGCCGCAAGGGGGCGCGACGCTGACCCGGATCGTAGGTGATCTCCCCCTCCTGCAGCTGCGCCTCCTGCCAGATCAGGTCGTACGGCAGCTGCGTTCCCTCGATGGACCCGCGCGCCGCGGCCGGTGCGGTCGGCGAAGTAGCGGAGATCGCCCGTCACCGCGCCCCAGCGCCCGCACACGCTGGTCTGCGACACGCGCACCTCCTCGCCCCAGGAGGTCTCCTCGTCGATCACCAGGTCGAAGGGCATCACGCGCGCGAGCAGCCGCTGCCACGCCGTCTCCAGCGGCTTGTTGACGCGGGGGAGCGACCGGGGCAGCGCCAGGTCCAGCGACCGGTAGATGGAGGCGAGCGCCAGCGCCGCATCCTCCACCGACCGCACCAGCACTCCGCGCTCCTCGCCCCACTCCGCCAGCGCCTCCGGCTCGAAGACGTGACGCGGCAGACCGTACACGCTCCCCATCGACCCGCAGCTCTCCAGCGCGTCCTGGTACAGTGCGTAGGCGGTGAGATGGTCGCTTCCCGGCACGACGTACGGGTCGATCCGCCGGTCCGGCCCGCGTCATCCGGTGCAGCGACTCGATGGAGGCGCAGACCGCCACGAGGGGGATCAGCTCCTCGTCCGCCTGCACCAGCAGCTCGCCCCAGGGCCGATCCACCGGGAGGACCTCGACCTTGCGGCCGTAGTCGGTCAGCCGGTTCGCCGGAGATGAGCCCGCGCTCGCTCCAGCATCTCGCACCGAGCCGCGGTAGGCGATGCGGTCGAGCGGCACCGGCAGCTCCAGGTCGTCGGCGCGCACACCCATGTCCGCGCACGTCATCGCCACTCGCTCCGGGTCGCCGGCGAGCTGGAAGTTCGGCTCGGTCGGCTGCAGCGTTGCGAAGTCGATGTCGCGTTCGGAGAGGATCCAGACCTCGCCGCCCGCAACTCGCCCGTGCACGCGCCCCGCCATCTGCAGGATCTCGTTGGCGCCGAGCGGGAGGCGCGTGAGCACGCCCTTTCCGCGCCGCACCACGGTGGTGAACTGCGCGTCCTCGATCACCACCGTGTCCAGCCCCTGGATGTTCAGCGCCGACTGCCCGGCGGCGGTCATCGAGAGGAGGAACGGGTGACGGCGCGTCGCCCTCCAGGAAGGGGCGCAGCTTGGCGATCGGCTCGCCGCCGTGATAGAACTCGGTGTAGATCCGCTCCCACTGCTCGCCCACACTCGCCGCGATCTGCTCCGTTCCCGCGCGCGTCGGGACGAACACCGCCACGCCGCGCTTCTCCTTCACCACGTGGCGCAGGAAGCGGTCGCTCAGGAAGGTGAGTGGATTGGTGGTGTTGGCCACCCGCACCGTGGCCGCCCGCTCGGGATCGAAGGCGGAGCTCTCGATCACCTCGGCGGAATCGCAGGTACTCGCGGTAGAACGTCGGATCCACCGTGGCCGAGAGCCAGATGAAGCGGCACCCGGCGCGCTTGCCGAGCGCGAGGCAGAGCTCCAGCTCTGCCGAGGTCTGGTGGATCTCGTCCACGATCAGCGTGTCCTCGGGGCCGATCAGGTCGTCCTGGAGCCACCGCCTCGCGATGCCGGTGGTGACGATCACGACGTTCCAGGTGGGCGTCTCCGGCGTCGCTTCCCGCTCGCGGTTCACGACCCCCACCCGGACCGGCGTTCCGACGATCTCCTCTGCGATCGGGCGGATCGCCAGCGTCTTTCCCGTACCGGTGCCGGCCACGATCCCGAAGCCCCTGCCCTCGGCGGCGAGCCTGCGGATCTGGGTCCCATGCTCCCGCTCGATCACCGTCTCCACGCCGGTGAGACCCACGCCCGAGCTCGATGGTCTCGCACGCGGCGCGTGTCGGGGCGATCACAACGAGACGGCCGCCCGCGGGGCGGCCGGGATAGCGCTCGGAGGGAGGTACCTTCGGAACCTGGATCATCGGCTGGGTCCGGACGGTTGACGCGGGTCTGAGCCCGCTCTACGATGCTCGCACGCAAGCTCGCGCTTTCGCAATTCTTTCGCCAGGAGTCTGATGGTGCCCGATCCCGGCCCGACCGTGACGCTGTTCGTGGGTGCCGCAGCCGTCGCCGTATGCGACGGCCCGGCCGCCGCCTCCGCGGGCGACCCGGCCGGTGTCCGGATCGGGTCCGGCGTGGCGGTGCGCGATGGCGCCATCACGGCGGTTGCCGACGAGGCGGAGCTGCGCGAGCAGTATCCGGATGCGCGGCTGGTGCACTGCGGGGGAGCGCTGCTCACGCCCGGGCTGGTGGATTCCCACACGCATGCGGTGTTCGGCCGATGGCGCGCGGACGAGTACGAGCTTCGCTGCCAGGGTGTGCCGTACATGGAGATCGCGCGACGGGGCGGCGGGATCAACGCCTCGGTGGCGGATCTGCGCGCGCGCAGCGAGGACGATCTCGTGCAGATGGCGCTCCCGCGCCTCCGCGAGATGCTGGAGCAGGGGACCACCACCGCCGAGGTGAAGAGCGGGTACGGGCTGAGCACGGAGGATGAGCTGAAGACGCTGCGGGCGATCAGGCGGCTCGCCGCGATGCAGCCGATCGAGCTGGTCCCGACCTTCCTCGGCGCTCACGAGGTGCCGCCCGAGTTCCGTGAGCGGCGCGATCGTTACGTGCAACTCGTCGCGGAGGAGATGATGCCCGCCGTGGCGGCGGAGGGGCTCGCCCGCTTCTGCGACGTCTTCATGGAGCCGGGGGTGTTCGATCGCGCGCAGAGCGAGCGCATCCTGCGCGCCGGGCTGGACCACGGCCTCGCGCCCAAGCTGCACGCCGACGAGCTGGAGTGGAGCGGCGCCGCGGAGCTGGCGGCCGAGCTCGGGGCTGCCTCCGCCGACCACCTCGGTGCCATCTCCGAGGAGGGCGTGCAGGCGCTGGCCTCATCCCGCACCGTCGCGACGCTGCTCCCCGCCACTCTCTTCTTCCTGGGACGCACTCGTTATGCGCCCGCCCGGAAGCTGCTCGACGCCGGGGCCACCGTGGCGCTCGCCACGGACTTCAACCCCGGATCGTCTCCCACGCCATCGCTCCCCTTCGTCATGACCGCCGCCTGCTCGCAGATGGGGATGTCGCCCGCCGAAGCGCTCCGCGCCGCGACCGCGGGCGGGGCGGCGGCGCTCCGCCTGGAGGGCGGCGTCGGCACTCTCGCGCCTGGTGCCCCCGCCGACCTCGCCCTCTGGCGCGTCGAGTCGGTGGCACACCTGCCTTACCGGCTGGCGGCACGCTCCTGTGTCGGTGTCTGGAAACGCGGCGAGCGGGTGTTCGAGGCCGCCGCCGCCGCCGCCGTCTGATTCTGCCGCTTTCGCTTGTTGCAGCCGCGACCGGCGGCTATCTTGTGCCCGACCGGACGCTCCGGCCGACGCTGGAATCCTGCCGGGCCGTTCCCCCCACGTCGTCGCCCTGTTCGGCGTCGTGCCTCGTACGCACCTCGCCCACCGGGTGATGGATACGATCCAGGAACTCAAGCAACGCGCCATTACCCTCGAAGCAAAGGGTGACGACAGTGGCGCCCTGAAGGTGTATTCGGCGATCCCCTCCGACAAGCTGGAGGCGGGTCTGCTCGGGCGCATGGCAGCCGTACAGGTCCGGGTGGGGCGGGTGAGTGACGCGGTGAAGAGCCACGAGCGCGCCGCGGCGATGCTGATGAACGAGGGGCTCACCAACGCCGCCATCTTCGCCTACCGGCAGCTGCTGCAGGTGGATCCGGGGAACGCCGAGTCCCTGCTCCGTCTCGGCCAGCTCTCCGGCACGGCGGGTTACGTCCGCGACGCAGTGGAGGCGTTCACCGGCTTCCTGGAGGCCGCCTCCGGCGCCGAGGACTTCGACGCCCTTATGACGGTCCTGGAAGACCTGCCGCCAGAGCATCGGGGGCAGATCGTCGCGTCGCTGCGAGAGCCGCTGCTCGAGGGCGGCCACGTCAGCGGTGAGCGCCTGGATGAGATGCTCGTCGGAGGTGAGGTGGGCCCGGCCGGCGGAGGCACGGCTCCGACGGCGGGTACGCGCGCCGGTGGCCCGGCGATCGGGCTCATCCCCACGGGTGTGGGCGAAATCCCAGACTACGACCCCGACATCGCGCCTCTGGAGGGACTGGAAACCCACGGCGCTGACGTCGCGGACCTTCCTCCGATCCTCGGCGACCTTCCCCTCCTGGACGCTTCCGGCGATGTGACCGGCAATGAAGAGGATGCCGCGGTAACGCTCCCCGGGCCGATCCCGACGCTGGACGATCTGGACACCTTCCAGCAGGATTCGCCCGACGTTCGCGAGGAAGGGGGGGAAGAGCCGGGGGATCCGGAAGAGGGCGAGGGCGTCACCGATCTCCCGCTGATCGGCTTCGAAGCGTCACCGGAGCCGGACGGTCACCCCGCTGCGGCGTCGCCGCGGCGGGAAGAGCAAGGCGAAGCCGGCGCCGCCCCGTCCGAAGAGTGGGTGGATCTCGGCGCGATGGTGCTCGGCGACGACGAGGAAGACACCGGCGGTGCCGGGGCGCGAGGGGCCGGCGGTACCGTCGGCGAGAATGAAGACTTCGCGGCGCTGCTCGAGCAGCTCGGTGCGCGGCCGTCGGAAGAGGCCGAGGACGTCGGGAGTCATTACGACCTCGGCCTCGCCTACAAGGAGATGGGGCTGATGGACGCGGCGATCGGGCAGCTCCACGACGCCCTCGCCGCCGGCGACCACCCCCTCGCCAGCCTCGAGGTGCTGGGCGAGTGCTACCTCGAGCGAGGCGACGTCGATCTTGCCAGCAGCGTACTCGAGCGCGCGACGCAGCTGAGCACCGCTTCGGACACCGACTTCATCGGAGTTCGTTACCTGCTCGGACGCTGTGCGGAGGCGATGGGCGAGAAGGAAGCCGCGCGGGAGTCGTACGCGCGGGTGATCTCCATGGAGCCCGGCTTCCGCGACGCCGCCGCGCGGCTCGAGCGGCTCTGATTCGGTGCCTTTTTGACACCCGGCGGGTCGGGGATTAGCTTCTTCCGACCCCAACAAGACACGAGACGTCTCAGCTGATGCTTCATATAGCGCCGTCCAAGCTTTCGGAGATCCAGGCTCCGATCTCCGATCGCCTGGACCGGGTGGTCGACGAGTTCCGCCGCATCGTCGTCGCCGATTTCGACCGCGTGGAGGAGATCAACGAGTACCTCCTCCAGGTGCGCGGAAAGCTCTTCCGCCCCAGCCTGCTCCTCCTCTGCAACGAGGTGGGCGGGCAGCCGTCGCGAGATGCCGAGACGCTCGGTGCCGTGGTCGAGTTGATCCACCTGGCCACTCTGGTGCACGACGATGCAGTGGACCACTCCGTCATGCGGCGGGGGATGCCCACCGTGAACTCCATGTGGAGTCATCAGGTGGCCATCATCATGGGCGATTACCTGTATTCGCGCTCCGTCGCCGAGCTGGGGCGGCTGGGCCGCATCGAGCCGATCCAGATCCTCGCCGCCGCGTCCAACGCGATGTCGGTGGGCGAGCTTCGACAGCTCTCCTCCTGCGAGGCGCTCGACTTCAGCGAGCACGACTACGATCTGCTGATCGAGGCCAAAACCGCGTCGTTGATGTCTGCCGCCTGCGAGCTCGGCGCGCTGGTCGGGGACGCCTCGCTCCGCGAGCCCCTGGCCCGCTTCGGCCGTGAACTCGGGATGGCATTCCAGATCGCGGACGACCTGCTCGATTACACGGCCGACTCCGCGGTCATCGGCAAGCCGGCCGGTCTCGACCTTCGGGAGCACAAGGTCACGCTCCCGCTGATCGCTGTTCTGCCATCCCTCTCTCCCGCCGAGCGTGGCTTCGTGGAGGAGTTCTTCCGCGAGCAGGAGCCGCAGGACGACGACATCAACTCGATCGTCCAGCTGGTGCGTGACCGCGGCGGCTTGGATTATGCGAAGGAGCGCGCTCGCTCGTTCGCGCAGCGTGCCGCCGACGCCCTGCAGGGCCTCCCGGACGGTCCCGCGCTCCAGGCGCTGAGCGACAGCATCGCATACGTGGTCGATCGGCGCCGCTGACGCCGCTTTTATTTCTGGACTCGGGTAGAGAGGATCGATGAACGTCGCCATCCGTCGCCGGGTAGGTCGCCTGGTGCTCGTGATCCTGATCGGGTTGGTCTTCGGCGCGCTCCTGACCGAGCTCGCCGTTCGCTTCATGCCGGAAAGCGCCGCGCGTGAGTTCTTCTCCACCTCGGTGGCCGCCGCGTTCGGCCCTCTCGTCCTCGATCTGGTGGCCGTGGGAATCACCCTCGGGCCGCTGGTGTTTCACCTCAACGCCCTGAGCGTCGTGGGCGTGCTCGTGGTTGGACTCGGAGCCCGGGCCTGGCTGTGAGGAGCTGACCGGGCGGCCCCGGAGCGGGGCATCGGTTCTATCCGGCGAGGCGGCACCCTTTCGGGGTGCCGCCTCGCTTCGCGTGCGCCTGTCGTCCAGAGCGAGCGTGGGACCCCGATGCCGGCGGGGCGGCGCGGGGTCCGGTACGCCGCTGCGGGCTCTGGATGACACGGGTGGCCGGTGCGCCGCCCCCCAGTCGCAAAAAAAGGGGCGGCGCTGAAAAGCGCCGCCCCTCTGCAAACCGTGTCGGCGACAGATCAGCTGCGGCGCGTGGCTCGCAGCACGTCCTCACGGCGGTCGTCGATATCCGCATCGCGGCGGAGGCTCTCGAGGAAGCGACCCACCTGCTGCTGCTGGAGCTGATACATCACCGTACCGCGCAGCTGGTCGCGGTTCTGCTCGAACTCCGCACGGTCCGCCTCCACGCGGCCGGTCGGCCGCACGATGAAGAGGCCGGCCATCGTCTGCACAACGTCGCTCACCTGGCCGACCGGGGTGCCGAAGCTGGCGCCCACCGCGGCGTTGCTCTGGCCGAACACCGGGTTGAAGGCGGCACGGGTGAAGGGACCGTTGCTCTCCACCTGCAGGCCACGCTCCCGCGCCGCCTGCTCGAGCGGCTTCCCGCCCCGGATCTCCGCCACCATCTGCTGGCCGATCTGCCGCGCCTGCTCCAGCTTCTTCTCGACGATCAGCTGCCGGCGGATCTGCGGCGTCGCCTGCTCCAGAGACTGCATGCCGGCCGGCGAGAACGCCTCCACCTCCGCGACGTAGAACGCCTCCGGCGTCTCGAACACCGGGCTGACGCTCTGAGCATCCGGCGCGCCGTGCTCCTCCTCGGCCCACTCCACCACCTCGACCAGCGAGCCGATCCCCGGCACGTAGGCGTCGGCCGTGGAAACGGTGACGCTGCTCCGCGACTCGGCGCCGGCGGCACGCGCGGCGCGCTGCAGACCGCCGCGGCGCGCGAGTGCCTCGAGCGAGTCGGCATGCGCGTACAGTGCGTCCTGCGCCTCCTCCGAGGGCTCCGCCGGGATCAGGATGTGACGCGCCGTGACCCGGTCCTCCGCACGCTCCTGCACCTGGATCAGGTGGAAGCCGAACTGGCTCAGGACCGGCTCGGAGACCTGGCCCACCGGCACCGAGAACGCCGCCTGCTCGAAGGCCGGCACCATCTGTCCGCGCCCGAAGCTGCCGAGATCGCCTCCCTGTTGCGCCGAGCCCTGATCCGCCGACTCGCGCCTCGCGACCTCGGCGAAGTCCGCACCGCCCACGATCTCGGCGCGGATCGCGTTCGCCCGCTCCCGCGCCGCCGCGGTATCCGCCGCCGTCGGCGCCTTGGAGAGGTACGCGATGTTCACCCGCGCCGTCGCCGAGCGCCGGAATTGCTCGCGGTTGCGCTCGTAGTAGGTGCGCACCTCACGGTCCGTGACCTCCACGTCGCCCGGCACGAGCTGAGAGACGTTGAGCGCGACGTACTCCACCGTGGCGGTCTCGTTGCGGTCACGCCACATCCGCCACAGCTCGGCGTCCGACACCCAGGCGCCGGCCGAGACCTGACGCATCAGCTTGCTGCGGGGGATGACGTCGCGGTAATACGCCTCCAGCTGCAGGAGCAGATCCTCGTTCGCCGCAGGGCTGTTCAGGAATGACTGGTACTTCGAGATGTCGAAGCGACCATCCGTCATGAAAAGCTCGTTCTGCGCCAGCTCCGGGTGCGGGCTCCAGAGCGCCGCCTGCTGGATCTCCGTGTTGGAAACCCGGATGCCGCGACGCCGAAGCTCCTGCCGCAACAGGATGTCGTTGACCACCTGGTCGAAGGCGGCGTTCTCCACCTCCCGGATCTCGTCGCGCGTCAGCTGCCGACCCGACTGCTGCGCCTGCTGGTACAGCTCCTGGTACGCCGCTGTGTACGCAGCATACGAGATCGGCTCCCCGTTGACCCGACCCAGCTCACCCGTCTGGACTGCGGCGCTCTGTCCCGAGATGTCCATCCCCCACTCGAACACCATGAGGCCGACGAACGCCAGCGCCACCACGATCATGATGATCTTGGTCTTTTCCCGCAGATCTTGCATCATCTTCGGATCAAACTCCAGCTCGAGAGGACAGCCGTCCGGTGATTGGGGAGGTGTGCGACACAGCGAGGCAAGGATAAGCGGAGAAAAATACTTAGCCTGCCGTGCCCGCGCAAGCGCACGACCCCTGTACAGCCCGGCGCGGATCGCGATCCGGGGTGCGCCGCTCCACGAATGGCATACGCGGTCCGCCGTCCTTTGTTCCTTACGCGGAGCCGCCGCCCGGCTCGCTTTCCGGCGCTCGCGCGGCCTTTCCGTTCGGTTGACAGTGCGCCGCGCCCGACTGTAAGTTGATCCACCCCTGACACCCTCAAGATCCCCCCTGTGGACGAGATCATGGCCGAATCTCCCTCTGAGCTCCGCGTCGAGATCGAGAAGCTGGAGCGCAAACATGCGGAGAACCCGGAGGGTCGCTTCTTCGTCCCCCTGGCAAACGCGTACAGGAAGCTGGGCGCCGTGGAGCACGCAGAGTCGCTGCTCCGCGACGGGCTTCGCCGGCACCCCGAGTATCTGAGTGCGCACGTGGTGCTCGGCCGCTGCCTGGCCGACCAGCGCGCCACGACGGCGGCGGTGGAGGAGTTCCGGTACGTACTCTCGCTGGACCCGCAGAACCTGATCGCGCTGCGCTCCCTTGCCGAACTCTCGCTGCTGGAGAGCCGTTCGGCCGATGCCGTCCACTGGTACCGCGAGCTGCTCTCGGTGGACCCGATGAACGAGGAGGCGCGTCGCGCTCTCGAGGAGCTGGAGGCGCCGCGGGCCGGCGTCGCCGGATCCAGGGGGCACGAGGATCCGCCCCTCCGGGACGACTGGCTGCAGCCGCTGGACGACACCACCCCGGAGGCAGGATATCGCTGGGACGAGGAGGAGCCGGTCCCGGGCGATCATTCCATCGCCGCACCGGCCGACGACCTGGGCATCGTCCACTTCGACGGGGGTGTGGAGGGCGAGGGGGAACGATCCGTTTTCGATGAGGGACCGCTCGAAGTGGAGCGCCCGGACAGCGGCTTCGCGGGGGACGATGCCCGGCTTCCGGAGGCGGAGGAAGAGGCCTTCTCGGGCCTGGAACGTTCGATCCCGGCAGCCGAAGGAGAGGATGAGCCGCGCGAGTTCGCCGGGGGCGACTTCGCCGGGGGCGCGATGTTCGACGAGAAGCGCCCGCACAGCACCGAGCCGGCACTGGTCGACGCGGATCCGTACGGGATCACGGACCAGGTGGAAGCGGCGGAAGCACCCCCCGCCGATGAAGTCGGGTCCGATGAGCTGCGCTCCTTGCACTTCGCGCCGGGCGGAGATGTCGGGGGTGAAGCGGTGGACGCCGATGATGACGGACCGGGCGAACTGGCCACGGAGACCATCGCGGAGCTGTACGCGCGACAGGGCTTCTATGCCCGATCCGCGGAGGTGCTCCGGGAGGTGATCCGCCGCCGGGGTGGCGACGAGGCGCTGTCGCGCCGGCTCGCGGAGATCGAGCGGCTGGCCGCGGGTGACGATCCGCAGCAGGCCGACGAACTCGCCGGCGTCGACGTGCAGCACCCGGAATCCGGGGGTTTCCCGGAGACTTCTGCGTACGACGCGCCGAACTACGCGCAGAGTGACGAGGTCAGCGGCAGGGACACGGATGACGATCACGAGCCCGCGGGAACGGCCCGGGGCGACGACGATCCGGCGATGCAGCCGGACGCGCCACCGGAGAACGACGCGGATCGTTTCGGCTTCCTCGACACGGGCGACGGAGACGACGTCGATGCCGAACCTCCCCCGCTCCCCGGGCTGAACGGCGGATACACCGGCGCTGCCACTGCCGTGGGAATCGGTGGGGTGGGAGCAGGGATCGGCCGCTTCCAGTTCGACGATTCCGATAGCGGGCGGGAGGAATCCGATGAGCCCGCGGTGGAGGATGCATTCGCGGATTCGTTCGCCCACGGATTTCACGCGGAGCAGCCGCCCGCCTTCACGGAGGAGAGTGGTGAGCGGGTGGATCGGCCGGTCCCCTCCTCCGAGCAGTCGGGTGAGGCGGAAGACGAGCCGTGGGGCGGTGAGGTGTACGCCGCCACCTCGAGCCCCCGTGTGGACGCGGACGATGACACTGCCGCTCACGGTGCAGGCGAGCAAGGCGGCGAGACCATCGCCAGCTATCTGCGCGGCCTGGTCGCCTGGAAGGGCGAGGGGACGGAAGGCGCTGCGGCCGGGGCCGCGGCGGGCGCGGCTTCGTTCGCGGACGCCGCCTCCGAGCGCGAGTACCGGGAGCCGCAAGTGGCCGCGGAGGCGGACAGTCTCGCGGACGCATGGTCGCCCGAGGGAGAGGCAGACTCCGCTCGCGACGCCAGCGACGCGGAGGACATCGCCGCCATCTGGGAGCCCGCCGAGACGGTCACGAACCGGGGCGGAGCGCCGCAGGACGAGCCGGCCGGCGAGCCGCATTCGGTGCCGGACTGGCTCGATGTGGGGCCCACTGCGGAGACCCGGGAAGAAACCGTTCCGGCCGAGGTGACGGAGCCCGCCCCGACGGGCGGTTACCCGGCGGGAACGGGATCTGCAGCCGACGACGACCCGTTCCCGTGGGAGGAGCCGGCGCCGGCCGGTTCCGTGTCCGGGCCGGAAGCCCCCGCGCCGGAGCCGCGGCGCGAGCGCGGCAGCGAACTGGAGGACTACCTGGCGTTCGACGAGGAGCCGGCGCATTCCACGAGTGCGTCGAGTGAGCCTGACGACTCCTTCGAGGCGTACCTCGCGTATGACGACGAGCCGGGCGCCGCACCGCCGCCGGCGGCCCCGCAGCCGCAGCCCGAGCCGGCAGTCACGCCGCCCGCGCCGGCCCCTGCACCTGCACCCGCGCCGGCCGCGGGCGCAGCGCAGGAAGACGAGGACGATCTGGAGTCGTTCCAGGCCTGGCTGCGAAGCCTGAAGCGGTGAGGATCGCGGTCGTTCACGGCCCCAATCTGAACCTCCTGGGCAAGCGGGAGCCGGAGGTCTACGGCACGGCCACGCTGGCCGAGGTGGATGCGGACGCTGCAGCGCTCGGCGACGAGCTGGGCGTGCAGCGTCACCTGCTTCCAGAGCAACGCGCGAGGGCGCGCTGGTGGACCACGTGCAGGCGCAGCGGCGCCGGAGGTGGACGGCTTCCTGGTGAACGCGGGCGCGTACACCCATACCAGCATCGCCCTGCGCGACGCGCTGGTCGGTGTGGCGCGGCCGTTCGTGGAGGTGCATCTCTCGAACGTTTTCGCCCGCGAAGCGTTCCGGCACCACTCGTATCTGCGCGGACCGGGCGGTCGGGCGTGGTCGCCGGGCTTCGGCGTCGACAGCTATCTTCTCGGGCTTCGCGCGTCTCGTGGCGCACCTGCGCGCGGCGGAGGGAGCCAGCATCTGAACCGTACCGCAGCACCGGCTGGCCGAGCGGCATCCGCATCAAGGAGAGACTTCGTGGCGTCGACGGCCGATTTCCGGAACGGCATGACCCTCCAGATCGATGGGAACCTCTTCACCATCATCTACTTCCAGCACGTGAAGCCCGGCAAGGGCGGCGCGTTCGTGCGGACCAAGCTCAAGAACGTGCTCACCGGCGCGGTGATCGAGAAGACCTTCCGCGCGGGGAGAAGGTCGACGAGGTGCGCCTGGAGCATCGGCCGGTGCAGTACAGCTACACCGACGGGCACCTGTACTACTTCATGGACCAGCAGACCTTCGAGATGATCCCGCTCAGCGAGCAGGTGATCGGCGAGGACCAGCTGCAGTACCTGAAGGAGAACATGGAGTGCGAGGGGCTGGTCCACAGCGAGACGATCATCGCCGTGGAGCTGCCCTACTTCGTCGAGCTCGAGGTGGTGCAGACGGATCCCGGCGTGCGCGGCGACACCGCGCAGGGCGGCACCAAGCCCGCCAAGCTGGAGACGGGTGCGGTGGTGCAGGTGCCGCTCTTCCTGAACGAGGGCGAGGTGATCCGCGTCGACCGGCGCGAGGACAAGTACATCGAGCGCGTGAACCGATGAGCGATCGACCAGAGTCGAACAGCGATCGTGGATCTCGACTTCCTGCGCGGGCTCATCGCGCGCGGTGGACGAGAGCGGGATCGACTCGCTCGAGATCTCCCGCGGCGGCACCCGGATCCGCATCTCCAAGACGCCGCCGCCCTCGCCGGTGGCGAGCTGGCGGCTCCGGGCCGGCCTGCCCGCGCTCGCCGCGCCCGCGCCGCGAGCCGCGCGCCGCCGGCCCCGGCGCCCGCGCGCGCCGGCACCCGCCGCCGGCGCCCGCCGCCGCCGCCGGCAACCTGGTGGAGATCAAGTCGCCGATGGTGGGCACCTTCTACCGCTCGCCCGCGCCCGAGGCGCCCGTCGTACGTGGAGGTCGGCAGCGGGTGGCGAAGGGGCAGACGCTCTGCATCCTCGAGGCGATGAAGCTCATGAACGAGCTCGAGGCCGAGGTCGCGGGCACCATCCGCGAGATCTGCGTCGAGAACGGCGAGCCCGTGGAGTACGGGCAGGTGCTCTTCCGGATCGAGCCGGACGCGTGAGCGTCGAGCACACCGCGAGCCGCCGGCAGCAGCCGGCCGACCGCCGGCGCGCGGCGGGCGCGGGCGAGTTCAAGCCTGCGCGTCGCCCTCGAGGAGATGGTCCGCCGCAGCGCCTCCGACCTCCACCTGAAGGTCGGGCCGCCCGCCCGTCCTGCGCATCCACGGCGAGCTGGTCGAGACCGACGCTCCCGGTGCTGCGCCCGGACGACGCGCAAGCGCTGCGCCGAGCAGATCCTCACCCCCGCACAGCGGGAGGAGTTCGCGGAGCGCAAGGAGATCGATTTCGCCATCGGCGTGCAGGGCCTCGGCCGCTTCCGCGTCAACCTCTTCCAGCAGCGCGGCACGCTCGGCTTCGCGCTTCCGGGCGATCCCCTTCGAGATCCCCTCGCTGGAGGAGCTTCAGCTGCCGCCGGTGCTCGAGAAGATCGCGCTGCTCGCCGCGCGGGCTGGTGCTGGTGACCGGGGATCACCGGGAGCGGGAAGTCCACCACGCTCGCCGCGATGCTGCGCCACATGAACGAGCAGCCGCGCGGTCAACATCGTCACGATCGAGGACCCGATCGAGTTCCTCCACCGCGACCAAGGCTCGCTGATCAGCCAGCGCGAGGTGGGGACGGACACGCTCTCCTTCCACGAGGCGCTGCGCCACGTGCTCCGGCAGGATCCCGACGTGATCATGCTCGGCGAGATCCGCGATCAGCGAGTCGATGGAGACGGTGCTCAAGGCGGCGAACACGGGCCACCTCGTCCTCTCGACGCTGCACACCACCGACGCCAGCGCAGACCATCAGCCGCATCATCTCCTTCTTCCCGCCGCACCAGCACCAGCGAGGTCCGCGGCGCTCCTGGCCGACGCGCTCCGCGCGATCATCTCCATGCGGCTGATCCCGCGGCCGACGGTGCCGGGCGCGTGCCCGCGGCTGGAGATCCTGGTGAACACCGCGGCCGATCGCCGAGCGCATCCGCGAGGGCGACCAGCTCCACACCCTCCCGCGACCTGATCGCCGAGGGGCGCGCGCAGTACGGGATGCAGACCTTCGATCAGAGCCTGATGGACCTGTATCGGCGGGGGCTGATCACGCACGACGACGCGATGCACTACGCGACCAACCCGTCCGAGTTCGCGCTGCGCGCTTCGGGGATCGAGGCCGCTTCCGAGCATGACCTGGATGCCGGGCTTCGGCGACCGAGACGGTTGACGATGTTCCGCAAGGTCCTGATCGCCAACCGCGGCGAGATCGCGCTGCGGGTGATCCGGGCCTGCCGGGAGCTCGGGATCCGCACGGTCGCGGTCTACTCCGAGGCGGACCGCGAGTCGCTGCACGTGCGCTTCGCCGACGAGGACGTCTGCATCGGGCCCGCCGCCGGCGCGCGAGAGCTACCTGAACATCCCGCGCATCATCGCCGCCGCCGAGATCACCGGCGCGGACGCCATCCACCCCGGCTACGGCTTCCTGGCGGAGAACGCGGAGTTCTCGGAGATCTGCGAGCGCAGCGAGATCACCTTCATCGGCCCGACGCCGCAGCAGATCCGGCTGATGGGCGACAAGGCGGCCGCGCGGCGCACCATGAAGGAGGTGGGCGTCCCCATCGTTCCCGGCACCGAC
The DNA here is from genome assembly GCA_963793235.1 of uncultured Gemmatimonadales bacterium. GTDB lineage: Bacteria > Gemmatimonadota > Gemmatimonadetes > Longimicrobiales > Longimicrobiaceae > CAWBZF01. Next base: position 1,183,161 of record CAWBZF010000002.1, on the reverse strand, counting down.
ATCCTCTCCGATCCGGACGAGGCGCTGGATGCCGCGCGGGAGATCGGCTTCCCGGTGCTGATCAAGGCAGCGGCCGGCGGGGGCGGGAAGGGGATGCGGGTGGCGCAGGACGAGGACGACTTCGCGCGCCAGTTCACGATGGCGCGCAACGAGGCGAGCGCCGCCTTCGGCGACGAGAGCGTGTACCTGGAGAAGTACCTGGCGCGGCCGCGCCACATCGAGTTCCAGGTGCTGGGCGACCAGCATGGCCGCGTGGTCCACCTGGGCGAGCGCGACTGCTCGGTGCAGCGGCGGCACCAGAAGCTGATCGAGGAGGCGCCCTCGCCCGCGCTCACCCCGGACCTGCGCGAGCGGATGGGCGATGCGGCGGTGCGTGGCGCCAAGGTCCATCGATTACGTCGGGGCCGGCACCATCGAGTTCCTGCTGGACGAGGACGGGTCGTTCTACTTCATGGAGATGAACACCCGCATCCAGGTGGAGCACCCGGTGACGGAGATGTGTCACGCGGAGTGCGACCTGGTGAAGGAGCAGATCCGGGCGGCGGCCGGGCTCCCGCTCTCCGTGCCCGAGTCCGGTCGAGCTGCGCGGGCACGCGATCGAGTGCCGCATCAACGCCGAGGACCCGGAGCGCAACTTCGCCCCCTCGCCGGGCACCATCCACGACGTACCACCCACCGGGCGGCCCGGGCGTGCGGATCGACTACCCACGTGTATGCCGGCTACCGGGTTCCGCCCTTCTACGACTCGCTGCTCGGCGAAGGTGATCGTCCACGGCTCCACCCGCGACGAGGCGCTGGCCCGCATGCGCAACGCGCTCTCGCTCTTCGCCCTGGAGGGGGTGCACACCACCATCCCCTTCCTGCTCCAGGTGCTCGACGATCCGGACTTCATGGCGGGAGAGTTCGACACCAAGTTCCTGGAGCGGAAGATGGCGGAGAAGGTCGCGTAGCTGATGAAACTGGACGTATTCCTTACGCCGGGCGAGATCACGGCCGGCCGACGTGGCCGAGCGCATGGTGGTGGTGATCGACATCCTGCGCGCGAGCACCACCATCGTGGAGGCGCTGAGCGCCGGAGCGAAGTCGATCTACCCGGTTTCGTCCATCGAGGAGGCGCTGCGGTTGGCGAACACCTTTGGGCGCGACGAGGTGCTCCTCTGCGGTGAGCGTCGGTGCCTCCCCATCGAGGGGTTCGACCTGGGCAATTCGCCCCGCGAGTTCACCCGTGAGCGGGTCGCCGGCAAGACGCTGGTGATGAGCACCACCAACGGAACCAACGTGATGTCGCAGACGACGGGGGCGGCCCGCGTGTTCATCGGCTCGCTGCTCAACCTGGCCGTGGTGGTCGACGAGCTGGTGAACAGCGCGGCGGATCCCGTCCTGCTCTGCTCCGGCCGCGAGAAGCAGTTCGCCCTGGAGGACGCCTGCTGCGCGGGTCTGCTGGCCGCCCGTCTGATGGAACAACGCACCGGCGAGTGGGAACTGAACGATGGCGCCCGCGCGGCGGTCGCACTCGCCCGCGACTTCGGCGGTGGCGAGGATCTCTTCCGTCTCACGGCTGCCGGCCGGAACATCGCTCAGGCGGGCCTCGAGGACGATCTCTCCTTCAGCGCGAGGGTGGACGTGCACGACGTGCTCCCCGTGCTCCACGAGCGCAACATCACGCTGGCGACGGCTCCGGTTAGCACTCCCTCGTAAACTGCAGGTCCCCGTCGTGAAGAAAGCCACCCCGGTCCATTCAGGGGATCGTCTCCAGCGAGAGCTCACGGGGCTCGCGCTGCTGGCGCTCGCCATCCTGCTCGCGCTCAGCTTCCTGCCGCCGCAGGCGCTCGGGCCGGCCGCCGATCGACTCTTCCCCACCGGAAACGTGGTGGGGATCGTGGGCGCGGTGATCTCGGGGGCGGCATGGGCTTTCTTCGGCTTCCCCGCCTTTCTGCTCCCGCTCCTCCCGGCGATCGGTGCGGCAGCCGCGGTGCGGCGGGTGGAGCGCGGCACCGCCATTCGCTGGGCCGCGCTGATCACCGGGATCTTCATCCTGGTGCCGACGGCGATCTACACCTTCGCCCGCCCCATGGAGGTGGTGCCGCCGGCGGCGGGGTGGCTCGGCGCGGTGCTCGGCTCGCCACTCGTGGTCGCCTTCGGTTGGGTGGGGGCGAGTCTGGTAGCCTCGTTCATGTTTGCGGGTCTCTGCGTCGCCACGCTGGGCTGGAACCCACTGCGAAGCATGGCCGGCGGGGGTGCGCTCGCGTGGGACGCCACCCGGCGCGGGCTGGGCGGCTTCGTGGCCCGCATGAGGGAGCGCCGCCGGCTGGCAGCCGGCCCGGTGGGAGATGAGCGGCTCCAGTGGGAGGTGGAAGACTTCTTCGCGGGCACCGGCGCCACGGAGACCGCGGCGGATGCCGGTACCGGGAAAGACGACGATCCGTTTGCCACCCTTGCGGAGCTTCCGGCCGCGCGGCCGCAGCCGCCGATGGAGCCCGTTGGCGGACCTGCGGCCGCGCCGGGCACGGCTCCGGCTGCCGCCACCGCCGCGCGCCGGCAGCCCGCCGGCGCCGCCCCCACCAACGAGGTGGTGGCCGAGGACACCGGTGACACCGAAGCGATAGAACTGCCGGCCACCGGGATCCTGACCGCGGCCCCGCCGCGCGACGAGCTCCTGAACCGCCGCCAGCTCGACGGCCTCGGCCAGGTGCTGATCGACAAGCTCGCCACCTTCAAGATCGAGGGCGAGATCGTCGGGATGACCACCGGGCCGGTGGTGACGCAGTTCGAGGTGAGCCCCGCCCCGGGCGTGAAGGTGGCCCGAATCGCGAATCTGGAGGCCGACCTGGCGCTCGCGCATGCGCGCCCCGTCCGTACGCATCGTGGCGCCGATTCCCGGCAAGGCCGCGGTGGGGGTGGAGGTCCCGAACCCGTCGCCGGAGATGGTCTTCTTCCGCGACGTGATCGAATCCACCGCCTTCCGGCAGAGCAGGGCACAGCTGCCGCTCGCCCTCGGCAAGGACATCTCCGGTCAGCCCTATGTGGCCGACCTCGCGAAGATGCCGCACCTGCTGATCGCGGGCGCCACCGGCTCCGGCAAATCGGTGTGCGTGAACACCATCATCACCTCGCTGATCTACCGTCACTCCCCGCGCACGCTGCGGCTCCTGATGGTGGACCCGAAGATGGTGGAGCTCAGCATGTACAACGATCTCCCGCACCTGCGGCACCCGGTGGTGACCGACAACAGCGAGGCGGCAGGCGTCCTCAAGTGGGCCGTTCTGGAGATGGAGCGCCGCTATTCGCTGCTCTCGGTCAACGGCGTTCGCAACCTCCAGGACTTCAACCAGCGCGAGGAGAGCGGGCAGATCATCCGCACTCCGGATCCGCAGGGCGAGGAGGGGGATCCGGACCGGTGCATCTACCGTGGCGGCCCGCTGCCGTACATCGTCCTGATCATCGACGAACTGGCGGACCTGATGATGACCGTGCAGGGCGAGGTGGAGAAGCCGCTGGCGCTGCTGGCGCAGAAGGCGCGCGCGATCGGAATCCACCTGATCCTCGCGACCCAGCGGCCCTCGGTGAACGTGATCACCGGGCTGATCAAGGCGAACTTCCCCAGCCGCATCGCGTTCCGCGTCTCCTCCAAGGTGGATTCGCGCACCATTCTGGACCAGAACGGAGCGGACGCGCTGCTCGGCAACGGCGACATGCTCTTCCTGCCGCCGGGCGCCAGCGACCCGCCGCGTATCCAGGGCGCGTACATCTCCACCGAGGAGACCGACCGGCTGATGCAGTGGTACCGCGACCAGGCCCGGATCCGTCGTGAGGCCGCCGCGGCCGAGGGGAGGGCGTACGAGGAGCCGCGGGAGATGGATATCCTGGAAGTGGTGCGGGCGCACGACGGCGAGCCGGACGAGCTGGAGGCCGCCGAGGACATCGGCGAGCGCGACAGGCTCTTCCAGGACGCGGCCATGCTCTGCATCCAGCACCAGGGCGGTTCCACCTCACTGCTGCAGCGACGCCTGCGGATCGGCTACGGTCGCGCCGCGCGGGTGATCGATCAGCTCCACCATGCGGGAATCCTGGGCCCTCCCGACGGCTCCAAGCCCCGCGAGGTCCTGGTAGACATCGTGCAGCTCGACCAGTTCTTCCCCGGCGACTGAACCGGGCGGCCAACCGGACGTACGCGGGGGCGGGGCATTCGTGCTCCGCCCCTCTGTGTTGCCGAACCGGGCGCGGAACGGCCCTTGCCCGATCGGGTACGACGGTGCGCCAGGGAATGTCAACCGATACGAGGCTGGAGATCGTTCATGAATATCAGGAAGCTGCTGTTCCTCGGGCTCTCCACCGCTCTCGTGGCGACGGGTTGCCGCGGGGCTGAAACCGGCGACGCGGGTGGCGCCGATGTGGGTCGTGCGCCGGCCGAGTCGCCGGTGCGTGATGACACCGGTGCGCCCATCGCGGGCGAGACCCCCGGTGCCGATCCGGAATCGCCGGTCGCCCGCGATGGCGGCCCGGCTGCCGGCGGCGTTACAGGACCGGCACAGGTTCCGGCCTCGCCCGGGCAGACGGCGCAGGGGGGCGGCCAGCAACCTTCGACCGGGAGCGTGGCCCCTGCCGCTACGGCGCCGGATGCGGCTGCGATCCTTCGTCGCGCGGAGCAGGTGTACTCCGGCGTACGCTCCATGGAGGCGGATTTCACGCAGAACGTGGACGTCCCCCTCCTCGGCCAGAGCACCCGCAGCCAGGGGAAGCTCTACCACCGCAGCCCGGATCGCTTCCTGATGCAGTTCTCCGATCCCCGGGGTGACGTGGTGGTCGCCGACGGCCGGCACCTCTGGATGTACTATCCGAGCGTGGACGCGCGCCAGGTGATGCGCACGACCATGGCCGCCGCGGGCGGGCAGGTGGACCTGCACCGCGAGTTCCTGAGCAACACCACCGAGCGCTACAACGCCGTGCTCTCCGGTCAGGAGCCGGTGGGCGGCAGCACCGCAGATGTGATCGTACTGACGCCTCGCACCCGCTCCGGGTACCGTCAGGTGCGGATCTGGGTGGACCGCGAGGACGCGCTGGTCCGTCGCTTCGAGATCACGGAGGAGAACCAGTCGGTGCGCACCCTCGATCTCCGCAACATCCGCCGGAACCCGACACTTCCGGACCGGCTCTTCGACTTCACTCCGCCGGCCGGGGCGCAGGTCTTCGAGCAGTAGGCAGACGCCGGGGAGCGGGGCTGCATGTCGTGCAGAGCGAGCGCAGCCAGCGGGGGCCCGCTCCACTCTGACCGTCATCCTGAGCGCAGCGAAGGATCCCGCCGGGGGGGCAGGAGCGGACGGGGGCGCGTTTCCGCCATCGCGGTGCTCGGCAGGCTACGTCGAGGGATCCTTCGCTGCGCTCAGGAAGACTGCCAGGGGGCGGAACGGTCCACGGGGTTGACGGGGCTAGCAAGGCTCCCGCCGCTGACGGGGTCGCGCGCGTCCGGCCGGCGGAACTCCACCCGGATGCCGGGCGAACTCCCCGCCATCCGGATCCCACGCCCGCGCGGGCCGGGTTGCTGCGTCCGATGCCGTGCTGCGGGCTCTGGATGACATGGCGGGGACGCTGCGCAGTCGGGGTGTCTCCGTCCCATCACTGCGCAATGGGCTCTGGACGATGGCGGGGGCGCGGTGCCGGCAGCAGCAGGAGAGTGGCGGGTGGGCCGATTGGCTCACCCGCCTTTTTGCCTTGCCCGCTTCGCAGACGGCCCGGTACATTGCCCCTGCGCTCTCACACTTCGCAATCGCAATCCCACGGGCTGAGCATGGCAAAGAACGCGACATTCGACATCACCTCCACGGTGGATCTGCAGGAGGTGGACAATGCGCTGAACCAGGCCCGCAAGGAGGTCGGGCAGCGCTACGATTTCAAGGGTGCGACCATCGAGATCGACTTCAGCAAGGAGGACAGCGCCATCACCCTCCTCGCGGATGATGACTTCAAGCTGAAGGCACTGGTGGACGTGGTCGAAACCAAGCTGATCAAGCGCGGCGTGCCGGTACGGAACCTCGATTACGGCAGCATCGAATCCGCGTCGGGCGGCAAGGCGCGCCAGGTGGTGAAGCTCCAGCAGGGGATCACGACCGAGAAGGGGAAGGAGATCGTGAAGGCGATCAAGGAGGGTGGCTTCAAGAAGGTGCAGGCGCAGATCCAGGACGACCAGGTTCGGGTGCAGTCGCCCTCCATCGACGACCTGCAGGCGGCGATCGCCATGCTCAAGACGAAGGACTTCGGCCTGGAGCTCCAGTTCGGCAACTTCAGGTCGTGAGGGGGGAAGCCGGGAGTGGCCCGGGCAGCTCGGCCGCCTGGTTCGAGCGCGCGCAGCGGGTGACCCCAGGCGGGGTGAGCTCGCCGGTTCGGGCGTTCCGCGCGGTGGGGGGCGATCCCTTCTTCGTGGCTCGCGCCCAGGGTGCCCGCCTCTGGGACGTGGACGGCCAGGAGTACATCGACTACGTGCTCTCATGGGGTCCGATGATCCTGGGCCACGCGCACCCGGCGGTGGTGGCCGCGGTGGTGGACGCCGCGTCGCGGGGAACCTCGTACGGGGCGCCCACGCCGCCCGAAGTGGAGCTTGCCGAGCTGGTTCGCGAATTCTTTCCCTCGATGGAGCTGCTCCGCTTCGTCAGCAGCGGAACGGAGGCGACCATGTCGGCGGTGCGGGTCGCGCGCGGGTTCACCGGGCGCGACCTGATCCTGAAGTTCGAAGGGTGCTATCACGGTCACGGCGACTCCTTCCTCGTAAAGGCAGGCTCGGGCGTGGCGACGCTGGGGCTCCCCAACTCACCCGGCGTCCCGGTCGCACTCTCCGAGCTGACGCTCACCGCGCCGTTCAACTCCGTGGAAGCGCTGGAGGAGATCTTCCGGGTGCACGCGGGACGGATCGCCGCGGTGATCGTCGAGCCGGTGGTGGGGAACGGCGGCTTCATCGAGCCGCGCCCGGGCTATCTGGAGGCGCTGCGCCGCGTCACGGAGAGCGACGGCGCCCTCCTGATCTTCGATGAGGTGATGACCGGTTTCCGGGTCGCGCCCGGTGGCGCGCAGGAGCGCTTCGGCGTCACCCCGGATCTGACCACCCTCGGCAAGGTGATCGGCGGCGGTCTCCCCGTCGGCGCCTACGGTGGGCGCAGCGACGTGATGGAGCGCGTGGCGCCACTCGGTCCCATCTACCAGGCGGGCACGCTGTCGGGCAATCCGCTCGCGATGGCGGCCGGGCTCGCGCAGCTCCGCATCCTCCGGGACGAGAACCCCTACCCGATCCTGGAGCAGCGAACGGAGCGCCTGGTGCAGGGGCTCCTCGCCATCGCGGCTGAGCGCGGAGTGCCGATGACCGGCGGCTCCCTCGGCTCCATGTGGGGGGTATTCTTCAGCGAGCAGCCCGTGCACGATTTCGCGGATGCGACCGCCAGCGACGTGGCTCTGTTCCGCCGATTCTTCCATCAGCTCCTCGAGCGCGGCGTCTTCTTTGCACCCTCCGCGTTCGAGGCCGGATTCCTTTCCACAGCACACCAGGATCACGAGATCGATGAGACACTCCACCGTGCGCGTGAAGCGCTCCGCGGCGCGCTGGGTTAATGCCGCCGGTGTCGCGACGCTGCTCTCCGTCGCCGCCTGCGCCCCGGCCGTCGTGACGCCCACCATCCCCGGCGCCCCCACCGCCCCGGGCGCCGAGCCGAACGTGCGCGTCGGCATCGTGGTGGACACCGCCTCGGTGCAGATCTCCGCCACCACCGCCCTGGAGCTGGTAGACGGCACCACCAACCGCTCGCTCCGCTCGGTACCCGCCGGGAGCAGCGTCGTCCTCTCCGCCGAGGGCGCGAACCGCGTGCGTGCCCGGGTCGATGGCGCTGACGTGTACAGCTCCGGCGCCACCCTCCTCGCGCGGCCCCAGCAGGACGGCACGCTGACGATCGCCGGGCGGCCGTACCGCGGGACCGCGCTGGTGCGCGTTTCCGGCCCCGGTCGTGTGACCGCCGTCAACCTGGTGGACATGGAGGCATACCTGCTGGGCGTCGTTCCGCGGGAGATCGGCCGGGTCGGCGAGGAGCTCCTCGAGGCCGCCAAGGCGCAGGCGGTCGCGGCCCGTACCTACGCCGTCCGCTACCTGGGCCGCCGTGAGGCCCTCGGCTTCGACGTCTTCGCCACCGTACAGGACCAGGTGTACGGCGGCATTCAGGACGAGCACGAACCCGTCTCCCGCGCGGTTCGGGAGACCGCCGGCGAGATCATGGTGTACGCCGGCGAGCCGATCGAGGCCTTCTACCATTCGACCTGCGCCGGCCAGACCGCGGCGATCCACGAGGTCTGGGACGAGGCCCCACGCCCGTACCTCGTCTCCGTCGTGGACCGCGACCCGCGCACCGGCGAATCGTACGACCGCACCTCCAGCCGCTACACCTGGACGCACCGCTGGACGGCGCAGGAGATCACCGACATCCTCAACCGGACGCTCGCGGACTCGCTCCCCGCCGGGGTGCGCACGATCGGTGAGATCCAGGAGATGCAGGTGCTGGAGCGCACACCCTCCGACCGCATTCGCCGCATGCGCATCACCACCAGCAACGGGACCTTCCACGTGGGGGGCGACCGCATCCGCTGGATCTTCCTGACGCAGAGCGGCGCGATCCTGAACAGCTCCAAGTTCGACGTGGAGCTGGTTCGCGGCCCGGCCGGGAGGTTGCAGGAAGTGGTCGCGACCGGCGGCGGATGGGGCCACGGCATCGGGATGTGCCAGGTGGGAGCGATGGGACGCGCCCGTGCGGGGCAGAACTACCGCACCATCCTGACGACCTACTACACCGGTGTGGAGATCCGCCGCCTCTTCTGAGGCGGCGGCACCCGCGCAGGGATTCGAAACCCACGAGCACGGACCTACGGTGCACTTCAAGCGCTGGATCACCGCAACCGCTCTGGCGGTTCTCCTCCCCACCGGGCTCGCAGCCCAGACCTGGGAGGACTACGACTACGAGAACCTCGAGTTCCGCGGGCTCGGGGTGGAGGTGGGCGGGATCTGGCCCACCCGGGTGGAGCCGACCATCGTCTTCGGCGTCCGCGCGGACCTGGGGCAGGTCGGGCCCAACGTGAGAATCTCCCCCGCAATCCGCTACTGGTCCTCGTCGCTGCGGCAGGCCGAGGTGGACCGGCTCGCGGACCAGATCCGCAGGATCTGTGAGCGGCAGGGTGCCTCCTGCCCGGCCTTCGATCTGGGCGAGATCCGGCGTAGCGATCTGGAGATCAGCGTGGACGGCCACTACCTCTTCGACATCGATCTTCCGGTGGTGCCGTACGCGGGGGCGGGCCTCGGCGTGCACCTGCTGAACGGGAGCGGCGAGGCCATCGAGGGCACCTTCGTGGAGGACCTGCTGGACACGCTCTCGCCCGGCCTCAACCTGATCGCGGGGTTGAACGTGCCCATCGGCCCCTCGCTTCAGCTGCTGACGGAGGCGCGAGGGGTGCTGGTCGGGGACATCCGCTACCTGACCCTGCTGGTGGGTGGAAGCTGGTCCGTGCCGGGCGTATCCGCGAACCCGTTCCGGACCAGCAGGGCGCTTCGCCGATGAGCCCGCACCGGCAGCTCCGCGTGGCGGTGCTGGGAACCGGGGCCATTGCGCAGGTGGCGCATCTCCCGATCCTCACCCGAATGCGAGGCGTGGAGGTGGCGGCGCTGTACGACGCCGATCGCGCCAAGGCGCGCACCATCGCGGACCGTTTCGGCGTGCAGCAGGTCGCGCGCTCGCTGGACGAGATCTGGAACGACGAGAGCATCCAGGCGGTGATCATCTGCACCCCCAGCAACCTGCACGAGGAGCAGGTGGGCGAGGCGCTGGACGCGGGCAAGTACGTGCTGTGTGAGAAGCCGCTCGCCATCGACGCCGCGGGCGCGCGCCGCATCCTCAGGAAGAAGGGCGTGGCGGAGCGGCTGATGGTGGGGATGAACCAGCGATTCCGCCCGGACGCCATCGCCCTGCGAAGCTTCGTCGCCGGCGGAGAGCTGGGCGACGTCTTCTATCTCCGGGCCGGGTGGCTGATCCGCCGTGTGGTCCCGAGCGGCCGCACCTGGCGGCAGCAGAAGCGAGGCGCCGGCGGCGGCGCGCTGATGGACCTGGGGCTGCAGATGCTCGATCTCTCGCTCTGGCTCCTGGACTACCCGGAGCCGGAGCGGATCTCCGCGCATACGCACGGCGGCGGGGGCGACGACGTCGAGGACTCCGCGGCCCTTCTCCTGCACCTGGTCGGCAACCGGGTCCTGAACCTGGAGGTCACCTGGGCGCTCCGCTCCGAGCGGGAGCGTCAGTACGTTCACCTGCTCGGCTCGTCCGGCTCCGGCTCCATCGGCCCGCTCAGGGTCTTCAAGGAGATGGACAGCGGCCTCACGGACCTGACGCCGCAGCTCGCACCCGGACGGGAGAACCAGTACACCGCCTCGTACCGGCAACAGCTCGCCTACTTCGTGGAGCTGGCGCGCGGGGAGCGGGAGAACGAGGCGCCGCGCGAGCAGGTGATCCTGATGCGCATCGCCGAGGCGGCGTATCGCTCGGCTCAGAAAGGGGCGGAGGTGCGGCTCTGAGCCTGCCCGCCGCCACTCACCTACAGAACCGGAGGATGGAATGTCAGATGCCAGGCAGGAGCTGATCGACGGGCTCAACCAGGACCTCGCCGCCGAGTACGGCGCCGTGATCATGTACCGCACCTACGCGAGCCTCGCCAGCGGGCCGTTCCGCGTGGACCTCAAGGCCTTCTTCGAAGGCGAGATCCCGGACGAGCTCGGTCACGCGGCCTTTCTCACCGACAAGATCGTAGCGCTCGGCGGGAAGCCGGTCACCGAAGCGAGTGAGGTGCCGTACACCACCGACAACCGCGAAATGCTGGAGCACGCGCTGCGGGCGGAGGAGGACACCATCGCACGCTACACCCGCCGCATCGACCAGGCGGAAGCCGCCGGTGAGATCGCCGTCAAGGTCCAGCTCGAGGACCTCATCGTGGACGAGAGCCAGCACCGGGATGATATCAGGAGAATGCTGAAGGACTGGCGGTAGGAGGGGATCGGGGACCGGCATCCGGGGACCGGGGCAGGGCTCAGTGCGCCCCCGGTCCCCGAATGCCGGTCCCTGACCCCTGCAGCCCCCCCCCACTGGACGCCCGCGCCGTACCCCATTATCTTTCCGGTCTATTTCATTACGATCCAGCGTCGGGCGGTCCGGCTGGGGACCGAAGGCGTATCGATCCACGATTCTGAGCGAACTGGTATGAAGGACGGCATTCATCCTACGTACGAGCGCGCGACGGTGAGCTGCGCCTGCGGGAGCACCTTCGAGACGCGTTCGAGCACGTCGAGCATCCACGTGGACATCTGCTCCGCCTGCCATCCCTACTACACCGGGAAGCAGAAGCTGGTGGATACCGCGGGCCGGGTGGAGCGCTTCCGACAGCGGTACGGCGGCGCCAGGACCGGCGAGTAAGACGACGAGAGCCGGGGCATCCGCCCCGGCTCTTTCGCGAAGGGGGCAGGGTTCCCGGCGCTCCGGGGCGGGACACGCGAAGAGGTCATGGAAGATCGCATCAGGGAGACGGAACGGCGTTACGAGGAGCTCTCGAGCCTGCTGGCGGACCCGGCGACCATCGCCGATCCGGCGCGGCTGCGGGAGTTTTCTCGCGAGCATTCGCAGCTGACCGAGGTGGTCGCGGCCGCGGAGCAGCTGCGTCGCAGCACGCGCGAGCTGAACGATGCGCGCGAGATGCTGGAGGATAGCGGTCTCGGACGCCGAACTCCGCACCATGGCCCAGCAGGAGGTCGCACGCCTGGAGGAGGCGGTGGTGCGTGAGGAGCAGCAGTTGAAGCGGTTGCTGATCCCCAAGGACCCGCTCGACGACCGCGACGCCGTCGTCGAGATCCGCGCCGGCACCGGGGGTGACGAGGCCTCGCTCTTCGCGGGCGATCTGCTCCGCATGTACGGCCGCTACGCCGAGTCGCGCCGCTGGAAGGTGGAGCTGGTGAGCATGTCCGAGGGTGGCGCCGGCGGGGTGAAGGAGGCCATCTTCGTGGTGCGCGGCACCGACGCGTACGGCGAACTGCGCTACGAGTCGGGCGTGCACCGAGTGCAGCGGGTGCCGGCCACCGAGAGCCAGGGCCGCATCCACACCTCCGCCGCCACCGTGGCCGTGCTCCCGGAAGCGGAGGAGGTGGACGTGCAGATCAACGAGAACGAGCTGAAGATCGACGTCTACCGCTCGTCCGGCCCGGGTGGGCAGTCGGTGAACACCACCGACTCCGCCGTTCGCATCACGCACCTCCCCTCCGGCCTGGTGGTGACCTGCCAGGACGAGAAGTCGCAGCACAAGAACCGCGACAAGGCGATGGGTGTGCTCCGTTCGCGGCTGCTGGACATGCGCGTCGCGGAGCAGGAGGCTGAGCGCGCCCGCAACCGGAAGATGCAGGTGGGCACCGGCGACCGCTCGGCCAAGATCCGCACCTACAACTTCCCGCAGAGCCGGGTGACCGATCACCGGATCGGTTACACCACGCACGGGCTTCAGCAGGTTCTCGACGGGGACCTGGGCGAGCTGATCGAGCGGCTCCGTATCGCCGGGCAGGAGGAGCGGGCGGCCTGACGCCGTCGCTCGTCTTCCTCGTACGCACCTCAGCCACCCGACCGACATTTCCGATTCGAACCGCATCTGGACGGTGCTGGAGATGCTCCGCTGGACAACCGAGTACCTCGCCGGCAAGGGGCTGGAGGAGCCGCGCCTCAACGCCGAGCTCCTGCTCGCCGGCGCGCTCGGGGTGAAGCGGCTCGATCTCTACCTCCAGTTCGACCGCCCGCTGACCGACGCTGAGATCGCCACCTTCAGGCCGGCGCTTCTCAGGCGTGCGCGTCGTGAGCCCCTGCAGTACATTGCCGGGCATGCGGACTTCCGTCAGATCCGCCTCCGGGTGGACTCCAGGGTGCTGATCCCGCGGCCCGAGACGGAGCTGCTGGTGGGGGAGGTGCTCCGCTGGGTCGCCGCGCGAGGCGCCGAGTCCGCGCTGGACGTGGGCACCGGCTCCGGCGCCATCGCCCTGAGTCTCGCGATGGAGGGCCGATTCGGGCGGCTGGTGGGGACCGACGTCTCGGAGGAGGCGCTGGCGGTCGCGCGGGAAAACCTCGAGTCCCTGCGCCCGCCGACTCCCGTCGAACTCCGTGCCGGGTCGCTTTTCGATCCCGTGGCCGGCGAACGCTTCGATGTGATCGTCTCGAACCCGCCGTACATCGGCGAGGTGGAGCGGGCCGCACTGGACGAGGAGGTGCGTGAGTGGGAGCCGGCCCAGGCGCTCTTCGCGGGGCCGGACGGTCTCGTCACGATCCGGGAGATCGTGCGGGCGGCGCCGGAGCATCTGGCGCCCGGCGGGCTGCTGGCGCTGGAGATCGGCGCGGGTCAGGCGGAGGCGGTCTGCGCCACCATCCGCGACAGCGGGCGCTTCGCGGCACCCGCAGTTCGCGACGATCTGGCCGGACGGCAGCGGATGGTGATCGCCGAGCTCGCAATGAGCCCGGCACAATCAGCGGGGCTCCGGCCCCGCCCGAGCACAGGAGTGGAGTAGTGGACGCGATTCAGGAGAAGGCACGCGAGATCGGGCGGCTGCTCTCGCAGACCGCCGAGTACAGGGCGCTGAAGCAGGCGAATGAGCGGCTCGGCGAGGACCGCGAGACCGTTGCGCTGCTGAACCGGCTGTCGTCGCTGGAGGAGGAGCTGAGCAACAGCCTCCGCTCCGGGCGCGAACCGTCCGAGGAGCAGGAGCGGGAGTACGAGACGCATCGCCGAGGACCTTCAGCAGAAGTCCGTCTACCAGGCGCTGGTCTCCGCGCAGGCGAACTTCGACCGGCTTCATGGTGCGGATCAACGAGGAGATCGGGCAGGGAATCAAGGCCGGCGAGAAAGTCGCATCATCCTCCCCTCCTGAGCTCTCGCCGATGGCGCTTCTCTCCGCACGGGTCCGCGACCGCTTCATCGGCATGCTGCAGCCGATCCCGCGGGCGCTGGTCCGCTCCGGCGTGCATCCGAACCATGTGACCACGCTCGGGCTTCCTGGTCACCATCGGGGCCGCGGTCGCCTTCCTCATGGGGCACGTGCGCATCGCGGGAGCGCTGGTCCTCCTCGGCGGCGTCTTCGACATCCTGGACGGGCAGGTCGCTCGCGCCTCCGGACTCTCCTCCGTCTTCGGCTCCTTCTACGACTCCACCCTTGACCGGATCTCCGAGATCGTCGTCTTCCTCGGCATCTTCTCCCTCTATGGCGGCGGTCATCCGGACTTCGAGTATCCGTGGATGGTGTACACCGTCGCTCTGGCGATGGCCGGCTCGTTGATGGTCTCCTACACACGCGCCCGCGCCGAGGCGCTCGGGCTCGACTGCAACGTGGGGCTGATGCAGCGCCCGGAGCGTGTGGTGCTGATCGGCGTCTCCTCCCTCCTCTTCGGGGGCGCCTGGAACGGCGCGGTGCTCACCTGGGTCTTGCTGCTGATGGCGACGCTGACCAACTTCACGGCCGTTCCAGCGCATCGTCTGGGTATACCGCCACACGGAGCGCACGGTGGCCGCCGAGCGCGGCCCCGCGCCGCCGGCCGCCCTACGAGAAACCTTCCAAGACGGAATCAAGTCGTGACGCATCTCCAGAACACCGCCGCGGCCGGCCACGGGACGCCTCGGAATCCTGCTCCCCGGCCTCGGCGCCGTGTCCACCACGGTGATCGCCGGCGTGGAGCTCGCGCGTCGCGGGCGGGGGCGCCCGATCGGCAGCCTCACGCAGATGGGAACGATCCGCCTGGGCAAGCGCACCGAGGGTCGCTCGCCCGCGCATCAAGGAGCTTCGCGCCGCTCACCGGGCTCGACGACATCGTGTTCGGCGCCTGGGACCCGATCTCCGACGACGCCTACGATTCGGCGCTCGCACGCCGGCGTGCTCGACCGGCACGAGCACATCGAGCCGATCGCGCGACTTCCTGAAGGGCATCCAGCCCGATGCCGGCCGCCTTCGACCAGCGGTACGTGAAGCGGCTGCAGGGGGAGAACGTGAAGAGCGGCACCTCCAAGCGGCAGTGGGCGGAGGAGCTCCGCGAGGACATCCGCCGCTTCCGCGAGGAGAACGGCTGCGAGCGGCTCGTGATGGTCTGGTGCGGCTCGACGGAGATCTTCATCAGGCCCGGTGAGACGCACGCGAGCCTGGAGGCCTTCGAAGCGGCCATGGACGTGAACGACGAATCGATCGCGCCGAGCATGCTCTACGCGTATGCGGCGCTCAGCGAGGGCGTGCCGTTCGCCAATGGCGCGCCGAACCTCTCGGTGGACTTCCCGGCCATGCTGGAGCTCGCCGAGCGCGAAGGGGTGCCGGTCGCGGGTAAGGACTTCAAGACCGGCCAGACGCTGATGAAGACCATCATCGCGCCGGGCCTCAAGGCGCGGATGCTCGGACTCGACGGCTGGTTCTCCACCAACATCCTGGGCAACCGCGACGGCGAGGTGCTCGACGATCCCGAGTCGTTCAAGACCAAGGAGGAGAGCAAGCTCTCTGTCCTGGAGTACATCCTGCAGCCCGAGCTCTATCCCGAGCTGTACAAGGGGTACTACCACAAGGTTCGGATCAACTACTACCCTCCGCGCGGCGACGCCAAGGAGGGGTGGGACAACATCGACATCCGCGGGTGGCTGGACTACCCGATGCAGATCAAGGTGGACTTCCTCTGCCGCGACAGCATCCTCGCCGCGCCCATCGTGCTGGACCTGGCGCTCTTCCTGGACCTGGCGTCGCGCGCGGACATGAACGGAATCCAGGAGTGGCTCTCCTTCTACCTGAAGAGCCCGATGCACGCCGAGGGGATCTACCCGGAGCACGACCTGTTCATCCAGCACACCAAGCTGAAGAACACGCTGCGCTGGATGATGGGCGAGGAGCAGATCACCCACCTCGGGCTCGAGTACTACCTGGAGCCGGAGGAGAGCTGAGCCGGCCCCGTCGTGCGGTGACGACCGCCGCCGCGAGGCGCCTGCTGCTCGCGGGCGCCTCGTTCGCATTGGAGCCGTGATGATCCGGGAACCCTTTCTCACGCTCGGGAGCTCTGCCGAGGCGGAAACCCGTGTGCGTGGCTCCACCTTTCTCGCGCTGGCCGCGCCCGCGCGCGACGAGAAGGGCGCGCGCGAAGTGCTGGCCGGCGTGCAGAAGGCACACTTCTCCGCCACGCACAACTGCTCGGCCTGGCGGATGCACTCCGGCGTGTGGCGGGCGAACGACGCGGGTGAGCCGTCGGGGAGCGCAGGGCTCCCGATCCTGGGGGCGATCGACTCGGCGGGTGTCACGGACTGCGTGGTGGTGGTGACGCGCTACTACGGGGGTACGAAGCTGGGCGTGGGCGGGCTGATCCGGGCGTACTCGGAGGTCGCGGGGCTGGCGCTGGAGAGGGCGCCGCGCCTGTGGGGGGTGCCGGCGGCGCGCCTGCGGATCCGCTATCCTTACGAGCACACCTCGGCGGTGATGAGGGTGCTCGAGCGAGCGGGCACACACGAGGTGGAGCACGGGTACAGTGGTGGGGGACACGAGGGTGAGGTGAGCTTTACCGTGGCGCTCCCCGCCGAGGATGCACTTCAGGTGGAGCTCACCGAGGCGACGGGCGGCGCGGTGATCGCGGAGCGGCTGGGGATCCGCATCGTGCACCTCCGTGCCGGAGAAGGGGTTGCTTGACGCTCGCCCTGCGGGCGCCTAGCTTCGGGGCGAGGAGCGGTGACGCTCCGCTCCACTTCCGCCGCTCACGCGAGCACCTCGACTCCATCGATCCACGTTTCGTTGCCTCGTACCTCCAGCGGGATTGCAGGATGAGTGGGATTCTTCTGGCCGACAACGTGATGGACCGCCTCCGTGAGCGCTATCCCAGCTATCACGAGACGGCGTACCTGTTCATCCTGTCGGGGCTCCACTTCACCATCGAGCGACTGGGCGTGCCGCGTCACATCAGCGGGCGCGAGCTCGCCGAAGGGTGCCGCGACCTCGCCATCGAGCGGTGGGGGCTGATGGCGCGCTCCGTCCTCGAGTACTGGGGAATCCGCACCACCGGTGATCTCGGCGCCCTCGTCTTCGCTCTCGTCGAGTGCGGGGTGCTGGTGAAGCAGGACGACGATCTGCCGGGCGACTTCGACTACGTGTACGAGTTCGAGGATGCCTTCGAGCGGCAGTATCCGTGGCCCGGCGCGAAGCAGCTCCCCGGCTGAGTCCCCACCCCGCCCTCCCTGCCGCTGGAACGCCGCTTGCGTTGGCCGACGCGGTCCAGGTGGGTGAAAGCTCCAGGCGCCGAGCGCATTTCCGGCGAACGTGAGGGAGGGGAGGGAAGATGGCCGAGGTCGAGTTCCCGCAGTGTCGCAAGTGCGGTGAGGGGAGGTTGCTTCCACTCTCCGACTACGGAAGGGACGGGGCGCCCATCACCTACAAGGCGTGGGTCTGCGGCAATCCCGAGTGTGGGTTCAACATCCGCATCGACAACGGGGAGATCAGCTTTGGGCGAACGATCGGTCAGAGCTACAAGTAGAGGACTCGGCGGCCACCCCGGCCGCCCGGAGAGTGCCCACGGTGACGATGTCGCCGCTGGGCACTCGCTCGTTGTGGGTGGGTGGTCCGCACCATGACCACGCACGCGTCGAGCGGCCCGGGCGCGGCTCTCCCGCTGCTCACCGCGGCGGAGATGCGCGAGTGGGACGAGCGGGCGATCCGCGAACTGGGGATCCCGGAGCGCCTCCTGATGGAGAGCGCCGGCCGCAGCGCGGCGGCGGTGCTGGACGAACTCCACCCGCGGGGCCGGATCGCCGTCGCGGTGGGGAAGGGGAACAACGGCGGCGACGCGCTGGTGGTGCTCCGCACGCTCCGGGCATGGGGCAGGTCGGTGGTCGCGGTGCCTCAGGACGAGGCGGCGATCCGCACCGAGCTGCTGCACGGCTGGGAGATCGCGGTTGCGACCGCCGAGGAGGCCGACGAGGCGTTCGCGGGCGCGGATCTCGTGGTGGACGGGCTGCTCGGCACCGGCGCGACCGGCGCTCCGCGCGGCGGCGCACTGACGCTGATCCGGGCGATCCGCGAGGCGGGGCGGCCGGTGATCGCGCTCGACGGCCCCAGCGGGGTGGACCTGACCACGGGACAGGTGGCCGGAGAGGTGATCAGCGCCACCGCGACCGTCACCTTCGGCGCGCCCAAGCGCGGCCACCTCCTGGACCCCGGGCGCGAGCACACCGGTCGCCTCCTGGTGGTGGAGGTCGGCTTCCCACCGATCGGAAGCGGGGCATCGTCGGCCTGCCTGGTGACCGACGGCTGGGTGGAAGACGCGCTTCCCCGGATCCCCTGGAACGCCCACAAGGGCACCGCGGGCCGGGTCGTGATCGTCGCGGGGAGGCCCGGCATGGCGGGCGCGGCCATGCTCGCGGCGATGGGCGCTCTGCGCGCAGGCGCCGGTGTGACGCGCATCATCTCTCCCGCTGACAACCGCGTCCCCGTCCAGACGGCGCTGCCTGAGGCGCTCTTCCTGTCGCGAGAGGATCCCGAGTCGCGCGGAGCGCTGGAGAACGCCGGAGCGATCGTGATCGGGCCGGGCATGGGCGTCGGGGAGGATGAGCGGGCCTGCCTGGCGCTGGCGCTGGAATGCTCCGATGCGCCGCTGATCGTGGACGCGGACGCCATCACCCTGGTCGCGCGGGACCCGTCGCTGCTGACGAAGGACGCGCGATCCCGGGTGCTGCTCACACCACACCCGCTGGAGCTCGCCCGCCTGATGGCTGTCGAGCTCGACGAGGTACTGGCCGACCCCTTCGATGCCGCGGCTCTCGCGGCGGAACGGTTCGGGTGCGCAGTGCTGCTGAAGGGCTCACCCTCCATGGTGGCGACCCGCGGACGCCCCATCCTGGTGACCACCACGGGACACTCCGGCGTGGCCACCGGCGGCATGGGCGACACGCTGGCGGGTGTGGCGGGGGCGATGGCGGCCGCCGGCGCCTCGCCGCAGGAAGCCGGCGCCCTCGCTCTCCACCTGTGCGGCCGCGCGGCCGAGCTCGCCGGCCGCGGCCGCGGGCTGCTCCCGCGCGACGTCGCCGAGTGCCTCCCGGCCGCCATCGCCAACCGTTCCGGCCGCGGCTCACTGCTGAGTGCTCGCGTGCTGCTGGACCGGCCGGCGCCGGAGTGAAAACCGTCATCCAGAGGGTCGCGGCGCAGGCACGGCGCCGTTCCCGGTGCCCGTGCGACCCGCAGGGATCCGGATGCCGGAGGGGTGCGCGGCGTCCGGATCCTTCACTCGCGCCGGGGGGCGGAGTGGGAGGATCGCGCGGAGCTGCTCGTTCAGGATGACAGTAAGGGGGGCCGAGGGCGGAGCACGGATCGCGCGGAGCTGCTCGTTCAGGATGACAGTAAGGGGGGCCGAGGGCGGAGCACGGATCGCGCGGAGCTGCTCGTTCAGGATGACAGTAATGGGGGCCGGGGGCGGAGCACGGATCGCGCGGAGCTGCTCGTTCAGGATGACAGTAAGGGGGGCCGAGGGCGGAGCACGGATCGCGCGGAGCTGCTCGTTCAGGATGACAGTAAGGGGGGCCGAGGGCGGAGCACGGATCGCGCGGAGCTGCTCGTTCAGGATGACAGTAAGGGGGGCCGAGGGCGGAGCACGGATCGCGCGGAGCTGCTCGTTCGGGATGACAGTAAGGGGGGCCGAGGGCGGAGCACGGATCGCGCGGAGCTGCTCGTTCAGGATGACAGTAAGGGGGGGCCGAGGGCGGAGCACGGATCGCGCCGAGCTGCTCGTTCAGGATGACAGTAAGGGGGGGCCGAGGGCGGAGCACGGATCGCGCCGGGCTGCTGGTTCAGGAGGACAGTAGGGAGGGCCGGGGGCGGAGCACGGATCGCGCCGGGCTGCTGGTTCAGGAGGACGCTGCCGCGTTGGAGTTCGCCGCCCGTCGCGGCACGTTCGTCGTACAGCCCATCTACGTTGACATCGCCACGCCGGCGGGGTACGTTCCGGCCGCTCCCGATGCGGTCGGGAGCCCATCCTCCCGACACACCCGTCTGCTCCCTGAGATGATCAAGATCGCCGATATCCACGCTCGCGAGATCCTCGATTCCCGTGGCAATCCGACGGTGGAGGCCGAGGTCATCCTCTCCAACGGCGTGCACGGCCGGGCTGCGGTGCCGAGCGGCGCCTCCACGGGTGAGCACGAGGCGGTGGAGCTGCGGGACGGCGAGGCACAGCGGTATCTCGGCAAGGGTGTGCTGGACGCGGTGGCCAACGTGGAGGAAGCGATCGCTCCGGCGCTGCGCGGGCTCGACCCCTACGACCAGGTGCGGATCGACCGCGCGATGATCGAGCTGGATGGTACGCCGAACAAGCGCCGGCTCGGCGCCAATGCGATCCTCGCCGTCTCGCTCGCCAACGCGCGCGCGGCCGCCCGTGACTGCCGGCTCCCGCTCTTCCGTTATCTCGGCGGCCCCATGGCCAACGTGCTCCCGGTGCCGATGATGAACATCCTCAACGGCGGCGCGCACGCGGCGAACAATGTGGACTTCCAGGAGTTCATGGTGATGCCGGTCGGCGCCACCCGCTTCTCCGAGGGGCTGCGGATGGGCGTGGAGATCTTCCACGCCCTGAAGAAGGTGCTTTCCTCACAGGGGAAGAGCACCTCGGTGGGCGACGAGGGGGGATTCGCGCCGGACCTCGGCACCAACGAGGAGGCGCTGGAGGTGATCCTCACCGCGATCGACCAGGCAGGTTATCGTGCCGGTGAGGACGTGGTGCTCGCGCTCGACATCGCCGCCTCGGAGATGTACCGCGATGGCGCCTACGTCTTCCACAAGTCGTCCGGTGAAACGCGAACGGCGAGTGAGATGGTGGACTTCTACCGCGACTGGTCGGAGCGCTACCCGATCCGCTCCATGGAGGATGCGCTGGACGAGAACGACTGGGATGGCTGGAAGCAGCTGACCGACAGCATCGGCGACCGCGTTCAGCTTGTCGGCGACGATCTCTTCGTGACCAACACGGAGCGGCTGAGCCGCGGCATCGAATCGCGGACCGCAAACGCCATCCTCATCAAGGTGAACCAGATCGGCACCCTGACGGAGACGCTCGAGTCGATCGAGATGGCGGGCCGCGCCGGCTTCAACTCGGTGATCTCGCATCGTTCCGGCGAGACGGAGGACACCTTCATCGCGGACCTCGCGGTCGCCACCGGCGTGGGGCAGATCAAGACGGGGAGTGCCAGTCGCACCGATCGCGTCGCCAAGTACAACCAGCTCCTCCGCATCGAGGAGAGCCTGGGCGACGCGGCGCGCTATCCCGGCAACTCCATCTGGCGCTGAACGGTGACCACCTCCCCCTCCTCGGGCTCCCGGTCCATGGCGCGCCGCGCCATCGCCCTCCTGCTCTTCGGGGTGGCGGTGTACTACGCCGTCTGGGGGGGCGAATACTCGGTGTTCGACCTTCGCAGCATCCGTGAGCGGAAGGTGGCGGAAGCGGAGCGGATCGAACTCGCACGTGCGCAGGTGGA
Organism: uncultured Gemmatimonadales bacterium; assembly: GCA_963793235.1. GTDB lineage: Bacteria > Gemmatimonadota > Gemmatimonadetes > Longimicrobiales > Longimicrobiaceae > CAWBZF01. The sequence continues at coordinate 1,161,609 of CAWBZF010000002.1, read as the reverse complement.
CTCGCTCGGCGAGCTCGCCACTCGCCTGGAAAGCGACCCCACCACCATCGAGGGTGTCGCGCGCGAACGGTTCGGGATGATCCGGCCCGGTGATGTGCTGTACCGCTTCGTGGAGATCGACAGCGTGGCCACGCCGGCGATCGGATCGGGCATCGCCCCTTGACCCGATCCCGTGACGGGTTATATTGATAGACACGTCGCGGGGTGGAGCAGCCTGGTAGCTCGTCGGGCTCATAACCCGAAGGTCGCGGGTTCGAATCCCGCCCCCGCTATCCAACGGTCGACCCCCTCGGGGGTCGGCCGTTGTTCTTCCCGGCAGGGTAGCTCAGCTGGTAAGAGCGCACGACTCATAATCGTGAGGCCGCGGGTTCGAGTCCCGCCCCTGCTACTACGTGTACGACATGCGCGGGTCCGCTCCGGTTCGGGGGCGGGCCCGCGCGACGTTCATCACCCGGTCAGCCCCCGCTCACCATCCGGGTCCCGCTGACGGGTGCCTCCGTCTGCTCCTCCAGCGGCTCGAAGTGCAGCTCACCCGTCCACCGGTCGATCACCACGCAGCCGTCCAGATCGCAGCCTGAATACTCGTATCGGTTCGCCCACGCGTGGAAGAGAAGCACCACGCAGACGAGCGCAAACCACGTCCAGTGTTGATTGCGGTCCATCCAGTTCGGTCCTGTGAGAGACCGGCGAGGCGCCGGAGTGCAAAGCGGGGGAGGAAGGAGAATAGTGGAAGGAGCCGTCGCGGTCCATGGGGCAGCGGCGGCAGACGGCGGAAATCAGAAGGGCGGCACCGCCGGATGCGGAGCCGCCCGTGTTTCTTTCCTTCTTTCGCCGGTTCAGGCCTGGGGCGCCATCACGCCGAGGACCCGGTCCAGCGCCATAACATGGCTGCAGGTCTGATGGCCATGGAAGTACGAGCAGTCGCACTGCCAGTGGCCGTCGTGAAACTCCACCGTGTGCGGGTTGTGATTTCCATCGAACTCGACCCTGAGATCCTTGAAGTGAATCCGCTCGGGCTCGTCGGCGTACATGCGAGCCTTCTGGAACTTGTTGATCAGCCCGGAGTCCATCATACGCGGGTCTCCCTGGTTTCGGGTTGCGAGAACGGAAAACGCCCACGTACAGAGTACGTGGGCGTGGCAGCGCCGTACCGGTCAGTGACCACCTTCACCTGCGAAACCGCTCCTTGAATCACCGCCTTCTCCTTCCAGAGCGAGACTCGAACCTCATTCGGAGGATACCGAGGTCTCTGGCGGATGTCAAGCGGGGAAAACCCGCTTCGCGGTGACTCCGTCTGCGGCATGCGGAAGCCTTCAGTCGGGGCGCGTACCGCCCACGGCCGGGTCTCCCTTGGAGGCTCCACCACGCTCCCGGATCACGACGCCCTCCGAGTCGGGGCGGTCCTCGCTCGCGGTGTTGGGGATGTTCTGACGGGCCTCCGGGATCCCGGCCACCTTCTGGCCGTCGCGGCGTGGGCGCCTGTCCGTCGCGCTGTCCTCCAGCTCCGGCGCGTGGAAGTCCGGGCCGCCGTCCGGAGCGTCGGTGAAGCCCGACTCCGCGAAGGCCTGCTCGCCGAGGGGGTCCTGCTCCTCGATCTGCTCGGGGTCGAAGCTCGGATCGGGATCACGAATGGTCATCGTCGCTCCTGTCGATGGAATGGTTTGATCTTCCGGCCGCCCGTCCGGTCCCGCGCGGCAGCCGCATAAACCCTTAGCTGCACGGTTGATACCAGCCGGCAACGGGGTGCGTCGTGGAGTTGCGGAGTGTGTCTGGATTCTTCCCCGTCGGGCAGAGCGAGCGGAGCGAGTGTGGGACTCGGAGGGGAGGGTGGACCTCGCATCCGGATCCCGCGCCCGCGCGGGGTGTGCAACCGGCTTCCGGCACCGCGTTGCGGGCTCTGGATGACAGGGTGGACCGTGGCCCGGCTCCCGCACTTCCGAGTTTGCCGGGTTCTGTACCCCGCTCTACATTACCACTTCCGGTACGGAGCGAGCGAACCATGAAGGGGCGGAGCCGATGGGCAAAGACACGGTGGAGACGGGAATGGCGCAGGCGTTCGTCGAGCTCCGACGGGCACGGCTCAGGGACGCGATGGATCGGCCGCTCCGGCCGCTCGGCGAGGGCGCGGAGCCGCTGGAGCGCGACCGTGCCGATTTCCTCCTCCGGGAGGCCGAGGAGCTCTACTGGAACGAGCTCGCGTGGGAGGAGCTGACCGACGAGGAGCTGGTGGGCGGGGGGCATCTCACCGAGCTGGTCTTCCCCGGGTTTCTCTCCTTCGTGGAGGCGCTGCTGGTGGAGAAGGTACCGGCGGACTCCCTCGCTCCCGCACGTCCGCACCCGGACGTGGTGGAGGAGATCCTGATCTTCCTCGCCGAGCGGCAGGTTGCGTTCGGACAGGAGCTGGAGCGGGGCGCCGACTCGGAGCGGATCGTCTGGGCGCGTGCCATGACGGCCCGCCTGGTGGACCTGGTCCTTTCGCGGCTGTACGGCCTCTCCGCCGAGGAGCTCGAGGAGAGCGGGGCGCTCGGCTGAGGATGAAGCCGCAATCGACGACCCGCGCCGCCCCATCCGCAATGCCGCCCGGGAGCACGGACCCCGACGAGCTGTACCTGGAGCTGCGGCGGCTTCAGCGTTCCGACTGCCCGGACCTGCTTCAGTTTCGCAGCCTGGTGACGGCGAACCAGTACCGCACGCTGGCACGTCTTGCGCGCCGGTGGATCGAGCCCGGCAGTGAGGTGCTGGACTGGGGATGCGGCAACGGCCACTTCTCCTGTCAGCTGCTGCGCCTGGGACATCGCGTCACGGGCTTCTCCTTCGAGGACTTCCCACTCCGCCGCCACCTGCGGGGGAGCTACCGGTTCGTCCGGGGCGATACCGCCGAGCCGGAGCGCCTCCCTTTCGACGACTCCTCCTTCGATGCGGTGGTTTCGGTGGGAGTGCTGGAGCATGTCCGCGAGACGGGCGGTACCGAGCTGGCGAGCCTCCAGGAGATCCGCCGGGTGCTGCGTCCCGGTGGGCGGTTCATCTGCTACCACTTTCCCAACCGCCACAGCTGGATCGAGCAGCTGAACCGGGTGGTCCCGGGCCAGCATCATCACCGCTATCGCTACACGCGGGTGGACATCCAGGAGCTGTGCCGCGATGCGGGGCTCCAGATGCTCGACGTCGGGCGTTACGGCGCTCTGCCGCGGAACCTCTGGCACGCCGCTCCGGAGCGTGTCGCTTCCAGTCGGGTGGTGGCGAGAGGCTGGAACGCGATTGATCGGGGGCTCGGCGCCATCATCTCGCCCGTCTGCCAGAACTTCTACTTCGTCGCCTCGCGCGGCTGACACGGCGGTGTTCAGCATGAGATCGGATCGGGGATCGCGCCGGGGCTCTCCGTACCTCGCGGGGGCGCCGCTGCTGATCGCGCACCGCGGCGGAGCGGGCCTCGCCCCGGAGAACACACGCACCGCCTTCCAGCGGGCGGTGCGGTGGTGGCGGTCGGACATCCTCGAGCTGGACGTACAGCCGACTCGCGAAGGCGAGGCGGTGGTGTTCCACGACCCCACCCTGGAGCGCACCACCGATGGCGAGGGGCCCGTCTCGGCCCGCTCGCTCGCCGAACTCCGGGAGCTGGACGCCGGCCATCACTTCCTTGATCCCGATGGAGGCGGGCACACCTTCCGTGGTACCGGTGTGGGGATCTCCACCTTCCGCGAGATCCTCGAGGCCTTTCCGACCACGCGCATCAACGTGGAGATCAAGGACGCGCGGGCGCAGGAAAGCGTTCGCGCCTCCATCGAGGAGGCGGGCGCATGGAACCGGGTGCTCGTGGCTGCCGGGCGGCGGGCGAACCGCTCGCGCTTCGCCGAGTTCCGCGGCCCCGTGAGCGCCTCCGGCGAGGAGCTGCGGGCCTTCTATGCCGCCTTTCGCCTTCGCGGGCTGCGGCTGTTGCGTCTTTCCTGCGATGCCCTTCAGATGCCGGAGCGCTACGGCGGCATGCGGGTGCTCACCCCGCGGCTGGTGCGCGCCGCACACGAACGTAACCTTCCGATCCACGTCTGGACGGTGGACGGGGTGAGCGACATGCGCCGTCTCCTCGAATGGGGAGTGGACGGCATCGTGACCGACCGACCGGACCGCCTGGCGCGTCTGCTTTACGAACTGCGCGGGCGCCCGCTCCCTCCCGGTCCGGGAGCCGGGGAGAGCTGATGCCTCGGGCCGCCGTGCGACGGATGGCCGCGCGGATTCGCTGGAATATTTGTTGCGCTCGCTTCTTCTTTCGTTCGTGAGGGCTCACGGGATCGACAAGGAGGAGACATGGCGCGGTACGATGCCGGCTGGGGGCGCTTCGGTGGCTCTGGCGGCTCTGGTCGTCAGGGATCGCAGGGCGGGTGGGGTGGCGGGGACCGGTACGACCGGTACGATTCCGATCACGGGGTGAGTGCGTGGGCGGAGACCACCTACAGCCCCGCGACGTACGGGCCGGGCCGGTACGGTCTCGGTCCCTACCATGAGAGGCTGAGGACACGCAAGCGCCCGGACGACGAGCTTCGCGAGGAGGTCGAAGAGGCGCTCTTCTACGATACGTGGGTGGATGCCGAGGCCATCACCGTGGAGGTCTCCGAGGGCGTGGTCACGCTGCGGGGTGAGCTCCCCTCCTACGAAGAGATCCGCTACGCCACCGACGATGCGTGGGACGTGGACGGTGTCGTGGGCGTGCGCTCGGAGCTCTCGGTCCGCTCCCGCTGAGGCGTTCGAATCGACGCCACCGGCCGGCCCGCGGCCTCTTCCGGAGGCGGCGGGCCGTTTTCACATCGGGAGGTGACGGTGGCGCGTGTAGAGGGAATCTCCCCCGGGCTCCTGGAGCAGCGGTTCGCCGGGGTACTGGAACCGCTCCTTGCCGGCAGCGGGTCCGGGCCGTTGCTGGTGGCGGTATCCGGAGGGCTGGACTCCGTGGTGTTGCTGCACCTGCTGCGCGCCACCGCCGGGCGGCAGGGAATGGGGCTGGAGGTGGCTCACCTGGACCATGCCATGCGCGCGGAGAGCGCCGGCGACCTCGACTGGGTTCGTGGGCTCTGTGCCGCGTGGCAGCTGCCGCTGCACACCCGACGCCTCACGATCGCCCCTCGCGGTGAGGATCGCGCGCGGATGGCGCGCTACGGCTTTCTCCACGAAGTGGCGGAGTCCCGGGGCGCGCGCGCGATCGCAACGGCGCACCATGCGGACGACCAGGCGGAAACGATCCTGTTTCGGATCCTGCGAGGGACCGGGCTGCGGGGGCTGCGGGGCATCCCCTCGCGCACCCGTCGCGGCGTGATCCGCCCGCTGCTGGGGTTCTGGCGAACGGAGCTGGAGCGGTACGCCCGCGCCCACAACCTCCGCTTTCGGACCGACTCCACGAATCGTTCTCTCGACCCCGCGCGCAACCTGCTGCGGCTGCGCGTGCTCCCCCGGGTGGAGCGGAGCTTCGCCCCCGCCGCTCGCCGGCACCTGGTGGCGCTGGCGCATGAGGCGGCCGAGGTGGAGGCGGCGCTCGAGCGCCAGGTGGCGGACGCCGAGGCCGCCGCCGTCACCCGTGACGGAGGCGCCGTTCTGCTTGCCAGGACCCCACTGCTCGGGTATGATTCCGCCACGGCCACCAGGCTGCTCAGAAGGTCGTTGCGCCGGTTCGGAACCGTCCCGGGTCGGGCGGGAACCCGATCGGCGCTTCAGTTTATTACCGACGCCTCCAGCGGACGGGTGCTTCCGCTCGGAAATGGAGTGATCCTGCGGGCGGAGTTCGACACGGTCCGGATCGAGCGGGTGGGCGATCCGGATGGCGAGGAGCCGCTGGAGATCCCGCGACCGGAGCCGGGTACACTGTTCTCGGCGGAGTGCTCGGTGGGCGGCATGCGTTACCGCGTCACTGCGGGTCTCGCGAGCCGCGGGCGGCTGGTGGGTGAGGGCGACGGCGGGTGGTCCGCGGCCCTCCCGGTGACGGCGGAGAGTTTTCCCCTTCGGGTTCGCTCCTGGGAGCCGGGCGACCGGGTCCGCACCAGCGGTGGCGGCAAGTCGCTGAAGAAGCTGTTTCTGGAGCAGCGCATCCCTCGCTCCAGGCGTCACCGGCTGCCGGTGGTGGAGGATGCGACGGGCTCCATCGTCTGGGTGGCCGGGATCGGCCGCCCGCTCGTTTCCGCGCCGGACTCCGGTGCCGAGGCGCTTCTCCTCTCGATCACGAATGCTTGATTCCGCACAGATCCTGGCCCGGACCGGGGGGCGCGAGCTCCGCCGGATCGTCTACACACCGGAGCAGATCCGGGAGCGGGTGCGGGAGATGGGGGAGGAGATCGCCAATCACTACCCGGCCGGCGAGGACCTCCTCGTGCTCGGTCTGCTGAAGGGCTCCTTCATCTTCGTGAGCGACGTCGTTCGCGAGATCGCGCGGCCGCTCCAGGTCGATTTCCTGGTCGCCTCCAGCTATGGGAGCGGGACCACGAGCTCGGGCGACGTGCGACTGCTGTACGACCCGGAGGCGCAGCTACGCGACCGGCACGTCCTGCTGGTGGAGGATATCGTGGACAGCGGCACCACCATCAACCGGCTGATCCCCCTCCTGCAGAAGCGCGGCCCCCGTTCGCTGGAGATGGTGGCGCTGCTTCACAAGCACGTGGCGCCCCACCTGGTGCTCGAGCCGCGCTGGGTCGGCTTCGACGCGCCGCACGAGTTCCTGATCGGCTACGGGCTCGATCATTCGGAGGACTTCCGGAACCTGCCGTTCATCGGCAGCCTCTGACGGAAGCCGGACCGTTCAGGCCGCGGGGCGAGGTCGCTCCCGGGCCTCAATAATATCGAGGAAGTGTAATGGCAGAGCGCGAGCCGAACCGAAACAAGCCGCCGACCTCCCGCTGGGGGCGATTCTCCAAGGTCGCCGCACTGTGGGTTCTGGTGTTCCTGATCCCGCTCACCCTGATCCGGATGATGGACACGACCGAGCCCGGCGAGCAACTCGACTACACGCAGTTCAGCCGCGAATTGCAGCGCGACAATGTCGAGCGCGTGGTGATCATCGAGGGGCGGCGCGTCGAGGGCGAGCTCCGCTCGCCGATCCCGGCCGCCAACGGCCAGGCGACCGTCACCCGCTTCACCACCGACCTCCCGGTCCACCATTCCGAGGCGCTGGTTCAGCGCCTGGAAGAGGCCGGTGTCGTGGTCGGCGCACGCGAGCCCGATCGCGACTGGTGGAGCATGTTCTTCGGCTTCCTGCCCTGGCTGCTGATCATCGGCATCTGGATCTTCATCATCCGGCAGATGCAGGCCGGTGGTGCCAAGGCGTTCCAGTTCGGCAAGAGCAAGGCGAAGCTGCTGACGCGGCGACACGCCGAAGGTGACCTTCGACGACGTTTCGGGCGCGGACGAGGCGAAGTACGAGCTGCAGGAGATCGTGGAGTTCCTGAAGGACCCGAAGCGGTTCTCGCGGCTCGGCGGCCGGATCCCCAAGGGCGCGCTGCTGGTGGGCCCGCCGGGAACGGGGAAGACGCTGCTGGCGCGCGCGGTCGCCGGTGAGGCGGGTCGTCCCTTCTTCTCGATGTCCGGTTCGGACTTCGTGGAGATGTTCGTGGGCGTGGGCGCCTCGCGTGTGCGTGACCTCTTCGAGCAGGGGAAGGCGCAGGCGCCCTGCATCATCTTCATCGACGAGATCGACGCGGTGGGCCGTCACCGCGGCGCGGGGCTCGGCGGCGGTCACGACGAGCGCGAGCAGACGCTGAACCAGCTCCTGGTGGAGATGGACGGCTTCGAGGCCAACGACGGCGTGATCCTGCTGGCCGCGACCAACCGCCCGGACGTGCTCGATCCCGCGCTGCTGCGCCCGGGCCGTTTCGATCGCCAGGTGGTGGTGGATGCGCCGGACGTGAGGGGTCGCGAGGGGATCCTGCGGGTGCACCTGAAGAAGGTGCCGTCGGCGGATGACGTGGAAGTGACCACACTCGCGCGCGGCACGCCGGGGATGAGCGGAGCCGACCTGGCCAACCTCGTCAACGAGGGCGCGCTGCTCGCCGCGCGGAAGGGGCACGACAAGGTCTACATGATCGATCTGGAGGAGGCCAAGGACAAGGTGATGCTCGGCGCCGAGCGGAAGAGCATGGTGCTTTCCGACGCCGAGAAGCGGCTGACGGCCTACCACGAGGCGGGGCATGCCGTGGTCGCGCTGCGCCTCCCGGGGCTGGACCCGGTGCACAAGGTCACCATCATCCCGCGCGGACGTGCGCTGGGAATCACCGCGTCGCTCCCCGAGGAGGACCGCCACTCGTACAGCCGCGATTACCTGCTCGGCCGTCTGGTGATGCTGTTCGGCGGGCGCGTGGCCGAGGAGATGATCTTCGGGCCGGAGAAGGTGACCACCGGCGCCGGCAACGACATCGAGCGCGCCACCGCGATGGCGTCGGCGGATGGTGACGCAGTTCGGGATGAGCGAGGCGATCGGTCCGATGGCGATCGGCGATTCCGAGCAGGAAGTCTTCCTCGGGCGCGACATCGGGCAGCGGCGGCAGGTCAGCGAGCAGACGGCGCAGCTCGTGGACGCCGAGGTGAAGCGGATCCTGGACGAGTCGTACGAGGAAGCGCGACGGATCCTCGAGCAGAACCGCGACCTGCTGGAGGCGATCGCCCTGGCGCTGCTGGAGCGGGAGACGCTGGACCGCGAGCAGGTGGAGCTGCTGGCCGCGGGCCGCGAGCTTCCCCCGATTCGCCCCCGCCCCGAGCCCGGCGCCGCCACTTCCCCGCAGGCCCGGCCGGCGCTGGAGGGTGGCACCGCCACCGGCACCGGGATGCCGGACTTCTCTCCCTCGGCGGCGCGCGGTTCCTCCCCGCCCTTGGAGCGCTGACGCGGATGACGTTCCCCCTCGCACCGGCAGCCGCCCGTGTCGAGGGGGGTTCCGCATGGCGGGCGGGTTCTGAGCGGCTGCCGCTGGAGAAGCCTCTCGTGATGGGGATCCTCAACGTGACGCCCGACTCGTTCAGCGACGGGGGGGCGTGGGCGGCTCCGGAAGAGGCGCTGCGGCGAGCGCGCGAGATGGTCGCGGCGGGTGCGGACCTGGTGGACGTCGGCGGTGAATCCACCCGGCCCGGCGCGGACCCGGTGACCGTGAAGGAGGAGATCGCACGCGTGACGCCGGTGCTGCGGCTGCTGTCGGCCGAGCTGGAGGTTCCACTCTCCATCGACACCCGGCGGGCAGAGGTCGCCGAAGCCGCGCTGCAGTGCGGGGCCCTCATCGTCAACGACGTTTCCGCTCTCGATGACGCGCGAATGGCCGGGGTCGTGGCGGCCGCCGGTGCGGGCCTGGTGCTGATGCACATGAGGGGAACTCCGGCCACCATGCAGCAGCTCGCCCGCTACGAAGACGTCACCGGCGAGGTGGTGGCGGAGCTGCGTCCCCGGCTGCAGCGGGCACTGGACGCCGGGGTCGAGCCCGAGGCGATCGTCGTCGATCCGGGAATCGGGTTCGCGAAGAACGCCGAACAGAACCTCCGGCTCCTCGCGGAGCTGCCGCGGCTGGCCGCGCTGGGTCGCCCGGTTCTGCTCGGCGTGTCCCGCAAGGCCTTTCTCGGCGCTCTGCTCGGCGGTCTGCCACCGACCGAGCGCGGGGTGGCAACCGCGGCCGCCTGCGTGGCCGGGCTGCTCGCCGGGGCCCGGATCTTCCGTGTTCACGATGTTCTACCCGTCCGGCAAGCGCTGACCGTTGCCGAGGCAATCCGCGCAGCCTCCGACGCGTGCAAGTGAGCAGCCTCTTCGAACAGTTCGGCTTTCTCGCGCCCGACCTGAAGGATCTCCTGGAGATCCTGGTGGTCTCCGCCGTCTTCTACCGGATCCTGCTGGTCCTCGCGGGCACCCGCGCCATCCAGATGTTGATCGGGCTGGTGCTGCTCGTCGCGGTGTACTTCATCGCGCGCGTGCTGAACCTGGACCTGTTGCGATACCTGCTGGAGAACCTCTTCGAGTTCGGCGCCATCGCCGCACTGGTCGTCTTCCAGCCGGAGCTCCGCAGCGCCCTCGCGCACCTGGGGCAGAACCGCATCCTGCGGCTGTTCAATCGGCTGGAGGAGAACGAGGTGGCGGAGGAGGTGGTGCAGGCGGCGGAGGAGCTGGCGCGCGCGAAGGTGGGGGCGATCCTCGCCATCGAGCGGGAGATGGGGCTCACCGAGTTCGCGGAGACCGGCACGCCGCTGCAGGCGCGCGTCTCGGCCTCGCTGCTGAGCACCATCTTCACGCCGTACTCACCGCTCCACGACGGCGCGGTGATCATCCGGGGCGACATGATCGTCGCGGCCGGGGCGATCCTCCCGCTGACGCAGTTCCCGGTGGCGGACAAGTCGCTGGGGACGCGGCACCGCGCGGCGCTGGGGCTCTCCGAGGAATCGGATGCGCTGGTGATCGTGGTCTCCGAGGAGACCAGCCAGATCTCCGTCGCGGTGCGGGGTCAGCTGGAGCGCGGCGTGGATCGGGACCGGCTTCTGGCGATGCTCTCCCGCGCCAGCCAGTCGCCCGCGCCGGTTTCCCGCTGACTGGCTGGGTATTTGCTCTGGAACGAGCGTTCGGTTGGGGCGTTGACATCGCTCGGGAGCACCCGTAGATTCACGCTGGTTCAACCCTCAGTATCATGGCGGCCGGGCGCGGTGCTCGGCCCTCGCCGCGTCCACCCTGGCCTGGAGCTGTTCTTGGAGACCACCGCCACCTATGGTCTGATCCAGTTGTTCCACGACGGCGGGTTCATGATGTACCCGCTGCTCCTGGCGTCGCTGCTCGGGCTCGGCGTGATCATCGCCAAGCTCTACGTTCTCACCGTCGCGCATCGTCAGACCCGCGACGTGCTGCGTGATGTCTCCGAGCTCGCTCGTGAGCGTCGCCTCGACGAGGCCCTCGCTGTCGCTGAGCGGACCCCGGGGCCGGTGGCGGCCATCCTGCTCTCCGGTCTCGGTCAGGTCACCCGCACCAATACGGGCGGCGTGGAGCAGTCGATGGCGACGACGGGCAAGATCGAACTCGGTTTCCTCGAGCGTGGACTGGTGGTTCTCGCAACCGTCGCGACCGTCGCGCCGCTGATGGGCTTCCTCGGCACCGTGTGGGGGATGATCCAGGCCTTCTCGGCCATCGAGATCGCCGGGCAGGTGGAGGCGAGTCTCGTGGCCTCGGGCATCAAGATCGCCCTGATCACCACCGCGGCGGGCCTGATGATCGCCATCCCGATCAACATCGCCTACAACTATTTCGTGTCGAGGATCGATCAGCTGATCATCGACATGGAAGAGGGGACCAACTCGGTGTTGAACCTGGTCTGGGACGTCTTCGGCGAGCGCACGACGGCCACCGTGGGCGCGGGTGCCGCGCCGCGCAGCACCGGCGGGACCCTGAAGAGCGCCACGTCCGCCCGAACGGAGCCACTCGGTGGGGACACGCAGGGGACCATCGTTCCCGACAAGGATACCCTGAAAACGGACCCGGAACACCGTACCCTGGACTGAGGTAACACTTTTCATGGCAATGATTCGCAAGAAGTCCAAGGTCGAGGACCGGATCCCGACGTCGTCGATGGCCGACATCGCGTTCCTGCTGCTGGTCTTCTTCCTCGTCACGACGGTGTTCGACGAGGAGATCGGCCTCCAGGTGGTGCTGCCGGAGCGCGCCCCCGACGTGGAGGTCGAGGTGAACCCGAAGAACCTCATCTTCTACCAGATCCAGTCGGATGGCTCGGTGGTGATCCGGCGCGGGGAGAGCCCCGCGGAGCAGCGGGTGACCACGCGTCAGGTGGAGGCGATCATGCGCTCGGAGCTCGTCGCCAACCCGAACATCATCGGGGTGGTGCAGACCTCTCCGCAGGCACGGTACGAGAGCATGGTGCAGGTGCTGGACGGAATTCAATCGGCGGGTTCGACCCGTTTCTCCCTGCAGCTTCTGGAGAACTGAGGAATGGCGATTCAGCATGGTGGATTCAAGCGGAAGTCGAAGGTCGCGAGCGAGATTCCGGACAGCTCGCTGGCCGACATCGCCTTCCTCCTGCTCATCTTCTTCATGGTGACCACGGTCTTCCGGAAGGAGCAGCCGCGTGAGGTGGAGCGGCCGGATGCGCAGGCGACCGAGCGGGTGGACGAGAAGCGGAAGAACATCCTCCACCTCTGGGTGGAGCGCGACGGCACGATCTACATCAACGACATGGTCACGCCGGTCGCCGCCATCCCCGCCCTGGTCGCTGAGCAGTACGAGGCCACGGATCGTCGTCTGGTTGTGGCCATCCGCTCGGACCGGGATGTGGCATACGGCACCATCAACCAGATCACGGAAGCATTGCGTGACGGTGGCGCCCTGCGTGTGAACTTCGCTACCAACTTCGAGCAGCGCCTTTCGGGGGCGAGGAGGTAATACATGGCCAACGAAACGATGCCGATGCCGGCTCATTCGTACCCGTCGACAGCCAACGACCGTCTGAAGAACTCGTTCAACGACTGGTTCTGGGGCTCGCTCGCCGCCGCGGCGGTACTCCATTTCCTCGTCATCGCCTTCTTTCCGGACATGACGGCGGTGGACATGGGGATCCGCTCGACGGAGATCCAGCAGGTGGAGGTGCTGCAGGAGTTCGAGATCCCTCCGCCACCCGAGCAGATCCAGCGGCCGTCGATCCCGATCCTTTCCACGGACGTGAACATCTCCGAGGACATCACGATCGGTGAGGTGACGTTCAGCGAGAACCCGGTGAGCGACCTGCCGCCGCCTCCGACCGGTTCGGGTGTGGACGTGTCGAACAACCCGACCTTCACGCCGTACGAGGTGAAGCCGGAGCTTCGCAACCGCGCCGAGTTCGGACGATTGATCGAGCGGCGCTATCCGCCGATGCTTCGTGACGCGGGGATCGGTGGCACCGTGACTCTCTGGGTGTTCATCGACGAGAGCGGCACCGTGCGCAACACGCGGGTGACGAACAGCTCGGGCTACGACCAGCTGGACGAGGCCGCACGCGCGGCGATGTCCGAGGCGCGTTTCACCCCGGCGCTGAACCGCGACCAGCGGGTGCCGGTGTGGATCCAGCTGCCGGTGACGTTCCAGACCCGGTAACACGCAGTCCCAACCGGGTGATCGACGCCGGGGCCCCGCAGGCAGCGGGGCCCCGGCGTTCTTGCGTGTTGCCCGTTAGGTGGCTTACAATCTCGCTCCATGAATTTTGCGGATCTGCCGGACCGGCTCCGGCGAGTGCGGGAGGAGATCGCCAGGGCGCGTGAGCGAGCGGGGTCGTCGCACGCCGAGGTGACGCTCGTGGCCGTCACGAAGACGCACGGCCCCGAGGCGGTCCGGGCCGTGCTGGCGGCCGGGCTCGTCGACGCGGGGGAGAACCGGATCCAGGAGCTGGAGGTAAAGGTGGAGGCGGTGGGTCGCGAGGCAGTGCGCTGGCACCTGCTCGGCCCGCTGCAGCGCAACAAGGTGAAGCGTGCCATTCCGCTGTTCGACCTGATGCACTCGCTGGACTCGGTGCGGGTCGCGGAGAAGGTGAGCGCGGAGTCGGCGGCCGCCGGGCTCATCACCCGCGCGCTGGTGCAGGTGAACACCTCCGGTGAGCAGAGCAAGTCCGGTTTCGCGGCGGACGGGGTGGTGGATGCCGTGGGCGAGATGGCGGCACTTCCCGGGCTGCGCGCTGTGCGGGGTGATGACGATGGCGCCGTTCACCGCCGACGAGCGGGTGATCCGGGCGACCTTTCAGGGCGCCCGTCGCCTGTTCGAGGAGCTGCCGCGACAGGTGCCGGGCTTCCGTGCGGAGCATCTCTCGATGGGGATGAGCAACGACTATACGATCGCGGTGGAGGAGGGGAGCACAATGGTTCGCCTCGGCACCGTCCTTCTCGGTGAGCGTGAAGAATGATCGATCTTACACCGCTGGACGTACGCAAGAAGAAGGGCGACTTTCGCCGGGCCATGCGCGGGTACGAGCCGGCGCTGGTGGACGACTTCCTGGACCTTGTCGCGGAGCGCCTGGAGGAGCTCGTGCGGGAGAACGTGGGGCTCAGGGAGCGCGCGCAGCAGGCGACCGACTCACTGAACGCGTTCAAGGCACGGGAATCGGCGCTCAACGAGGCGCTGGTGTCCGCGCAGCAGCTGCGCGAGGAGATGCGTACCCAGGCCGCCCGCGAGGCCGAGCTGGTGCTGCGCGAGGCGAGGGCGGAGGGGGAGCGGCTGATCGGCGAGGCCAAGCGCGAGGCGGTGGCCACGGCGGAGGCCGGACGGCGGCTGGTGGGGCAACGGGTGCGCTACCTCCGCTCCTTCCGTGCGTTCGTGGAGCAGCAGCTCGGGCAGCTCGAACTCGAGGAGGAGCGTCTCCGCGAGCAGCAGCAGCGCGGGACCCCGGCCGGCGAGCAGCCGAGCGTGGACGAGGCGGCCGACGCGGCGGAGGCGGCGGCCGACGGAGATTAGCCGGCGACCACCCGGCGGCTCGAATGCAGCAGGCCCGCACCGCAGTTCGGCCGGGCCCTGTTGCGGGATTCCGCGTCCCCGGATGCTGAATCCTGAATCCTGAATCCTGATCAGTTCCATGCCTACGAAGAGCTTTCCCGAGCTGCCGGGCACGACGACGGAGCTCGAGGAGGCGGTGCAGCAGCGCTGGCGCGAGGAGGATACCTTCGCGCGCAGTCTCGAGCGTACCGCGGGGGGCGAGCCGTTCGTCTTCTTCGAGGGGCCGCCGACGGCGAACGGCCGGCCCGGGATCCACCACGTGCTTCGCGCGCACGATCAAGGACGCGGTCGCGCGCTTCCGCACCATGCAGGGCCGCTACGTCCCGCGCATGGCCGGCTGGGACACGCACGGGCTCCCGGTGGAGATCGAGGCGGAGAAGCGGCTGGGCATCTCCGGCAAGCCGGAGATCGAGGCGCTCGGCATCGCCCGCTTCAACGAGGTGTGCCGCGAAAGCGTGCTCACCTACACGGAGGAGTGGGAGCGCTTCTCCGCGCGCATCGGCTACTGGCTCGACTACTCGCAGCCGTACGTCACGTACCACCGCGAACTACATCGAGTCGATCTGGTGGAGCCTGCAAGCAGATCGCCGACCGCGGGCTGATCTACCGCGGCCACAAGATCCTCCCGTACTGCCCGCGCTGCGGCACCGGGCTGTCCAGTCACGAGGTGGCGCAGGGCTACCAGGACGTGCGGGACCCGTCGCTCTACCTGACCGTGCCGTGCTCGAGGCGACGACGGCGGCGCGGACGGGCGCGAGCTTCCTGGTCTGGACGACGACGCCCTGGACGCTGTCTCCAACGTCGCGCTGGCGGTCAACCCGGAGCTCGAGTACGTGGAGGTGGAGCACGAGGGGCGGCGGCTACATCCTGGCCGAGGCGCGGGTCGCAGGCGCTGTTCGGCGAGGATGCGGAGGTCGCTCGGCGCGCATCGCGGCGAGCGAGCTGGTCGGGACGGCGCTACACGCGGCCGTTCGACTGGGTGGAGGCGCCGGCGTGCCCGAGGGCGGGCGCGAACGCGCCTGGCGCGTCGTCCCGGCCGACTTCGTCACCGCCGAGGACGGCACCGGCATCGTGCACATGGCGCCCGCCTTCGGCGCGGACGACTACGCGTCGGGCAGCGCGACGGGCTTCCCGATGCTGCAGCCGGTGGACGACCGCGGCGCCTTCGCCGCGGAGCTCCCGCTGGTGGGCGGCGCGTTCGTGAAGGAGGCCGACGACGACCTGGTGAAGCTCCTGAAGGAGCGCGGGCCGGTCTTCCGCTCCACCCGCGAGGCGCACTCCTACCCGCACTGCTGGCGCTGCAGCAGCCCGCTGCTCTACATGGCGCGCGACTCCTGGTTCATCCGCACCACGGCGGTGCGCGAGCGAGCTGATCGCGAACAACGCGCAGGTCAACTGGTATCCGCCGGAGATCGGCGCCGGGCGGTTCGGCGAGTGGCTCGAGAACAACGTCGACTGGGCGCATCTCGCGCAGCCGCTACTGGGGCACGCCGCTGCCCGCCTGGGTGTGCGACGCGGAACCCGCGCACCTGGAGTTCATCGGCTCGTTCGCCGAGCTGCGCGGAGCGCGCGGGGCCGCTGCCGGAGCCGTTCGATCCGCACCGGCCGTTCATCGACGAGTTGACGCTGGGCGTGCGAGCGGCCCGGCTGCGCCGGCACCATGCGCCGCACGCCCGGAGGTGATCGACGTCTGGTTCGATTCCGGCGCGATGCCGTTCGCGCAGTGGCACTACCCGTTCGAGAACCGGGAGACGGCGCGAGCGGCACTTCCCCGCCGACTTCATCTGCGAGGGCGTGGACCAGACGCGCGGCTGGTTCTACTCGCTGCATGGCGATCTCCACGCTGCTCGGCCGCGGGCCCGCGTACCGGAACGTGGTCGTGAACGACCTGGTGCTGGACGCCGAGGGGCAGAAGATGTCGAAGTCGCGCGGCAACGTGGTGGATCCGTGGGAGGCGATCGGCGGAGTTCGGCGCGGACGCCATCCGCTGGTACCTGCTGGCCAGCTCGCACCCGTGGCTGCCGAAGCGGTTCGACCCCGGCGGGCGTGCGCGAGGTGCAGCGGAAGGTGTTCGACACGCTGCGCAGCACGTACCGCTTCTTCGCGCTGTACGCGAACCTCGAGGACTGGACGCCGGCCGCGCGGCGATCCGGCCGTCGGCAGAGCGCCCGCTGATCGACCGCTGGCTGCTCTCGCGGCTCGACCGGCGTCAACGAGCGGGTGGTCGGCCGACCTGGAGGCGTACAACCTGACGCACGCCGTGCGGGAGCTCGGCGACTTCATCGTCGACGACCTGTCCAACTGGTACGTGCGGCGCTCGCGCGACCGCTTCTGGGGCAGCGCGCGACGCGGCGGACACCCGCGCGGCGTTCGCCACGCTGCACCAGGCGCTGGTGGACGTGTCGCGGCTGATGGCGCCGTTCGCGCCCTTCCTGGCGGACTGGCTGCACCGCGCGCTGCCGGACGGGGAGAGCGTGCACCTGGCGCAGCTTCCCGAAGCCGCGTGCCGATCTGCGCGACGCGGAGCTGGAGCGGGGGATGGATGCCGTGCGGCGCGCTGTCCACCCTGGGCCGCGCCGCGCGGGAGCAGGTGCGGATCCGGGTGCGGCAGCCGCTCGGCACGCTGTACGCCGTGGTGCCGCCGCGGTCCGGACATGGACGCGCGAGCTGCTGGAGATCCTGCGCGACGAGCTGAACGTGCACGCGATCGAGTTCCTGGACGCGCGCGGAGGAGCTGGTCAGCTTCAGCGCGCGGCCCAACTTCCGGGCGCTCGGCGCCCGCTTCGGCAAGGCGACGCCGCGGGTGGCCGAGGCAGGTGAAGCAGCTGGACTCCGCGGCGCTCGCGCCGCTTCCGCGCGCGGAGAGCCGCTCGAGGTGGAGCTGGACGGCGAGCGCCACGCGCTCGACGCCGAGGAGGCTGGAGATCGTGCAGACAGCGCGCGGCGACGCTGGTCGTGGAGGCGGAGGGCGGCTTCACCGTCGCGCTGGACCCGACCATCACGCCGGAGCTGCGGCGCGAGGGGCTGGCGCGCGAGCTGGTGAACCGGGTGCAGCGGCTCCGAAAGGATGCGGGGCTCGAGGTGTCCGACCGGATCCGGCTCGGCGTTTCGGGCGGGGCGGAGGTGCTCGATGCGGTGGGCGCATTCGACGATTTCATTCGTGGCGAGACGCTGGCGATCACCGTGGACACGCACGAGGGTGGGATGGATGGTGATGGATACGCCGCCGTCCGCGAGGTGGATCTGGACGGAGTGCCCGGGGTGATCGGGATCGCTCGCGCCGCGGGAGGTGCCGCGTGAACGGCACCGAGGTGGAGACGCGGAAGTACGCGATCTACGGGTCGATGCTTGCATTCATCGTCGTGCTGGACGTGGTCACCAAGTACGTGGTGGAGCGTACCCTCACGCTCTACCAGCCGGTGCCGGTGATCGGGGATTTCTTCCGGCTCACCTACATCTACAACCGCGGCGCTGCTTTCGGGCTGAGTCTCGGGGAGTTCTCCCGCTACTTCTTCCTGGTGCTCACGCTGATCGCGCTGATCGTGCTCTTCCTCTGGTTCCGGAGCACGCCCATGTGGGACCGCCTCCGCCTGTTCGCGATCGCATCCGTGGCTGCCGGCGCGATCGGCAACCTGATCGACCGGGTGCGGCATGAGCACGGCGTGGTGGACTTCTTCGACTTCGGGATCAACGGGCTGCGCTGGCCGGTTTTCAACATTGCCGATATCGCGGTCACGGTGGGGGCACTCCTGCTGGCGATCTCTCTCTGGAAGGAGGAGGGCGCATCGTGACGGGCGATCGACTCGTCCGCCCGGCCCGCCGGTGAACGGGGGCGACCGCAAGTCCCCGACCGGTCATCCCGACGCGTGGACGCGGGTGCCCGTCGAGGAGGACGTCGCCGAGCGCCTGGACGTCTACCTCGCCGGTCGCCTGGAGATCTCCCGCACGCGCGTCGCGCAGCTGATCGACGGGGGCCACGTGATGCTCAACGGCGAGCGACCGAAGAAGCGCGAGAACGTACGCGCCGGCGACTCACTCGCGGTGAGGATCCCCGAGCCCGAGGAGTCGCCGATCGAGCCCGAGGCCATCCCGCTGCGCGTGGTCCATGAGGACGAGGCTCTGCTGGTGATCGACAAGCCGGCGGGGATGGTGGTCCACCCGGCTCCCGGCCACCGCTCCGGCACGCTGGTCAACTCGCTGCTCCACCACGTGCGCGACCTCTCGGGCATCGGCGGAGTGCTGCGCCCCGGCATCATCCACCGGCTCGACAAGGACACCTCGGGCCTGCTGATCGTTGCCAAGACCGATTCCGCGCACCGATCGCTCGCCGATGCTCTGCGTGCCCGGGCGATCCGCCGCCGCTATCTGGCCCTTGCCTGGGGCCATATCGCCGACTCCCACTTCACCGTGGACCGCCCGATCGCCCGCAGCCCCAACGAGCGCAAACGGATGGCGATCGTGGAGGGTGGCCGGCGCGCCGTCACCCGCTTCCGACGTCTGGAGCGCTGGCCCGCCGCGGACCTGCTCCAGGCCCAGCTCGAGACCGGGCGCACACACCAGATCCGCGTGCACCTGCTCGGCACGGGTCACCCGGTGGTCGGTGATGCACTGTACGGCGTGGACCGGCAGCGGGGCTTTTCCGGGGCGACTCGCGGCTGGGCTCTGGAGCTGGCACGCCGCACTCCGCGGCAGTTCCTGCACGCCGCGGAGCTCCGCTTCACGCACCCGCTGAGCGGCGGGGAGATGCGCTTCCAGTCGCCGCTCCCGCCCGATCTGCGCGCCGTCGTGGAATGGGGACGCGCGACCGCCGGACTCCCGCCCGAAAACGGGGGTTCCTCAGCTTGACCCCTTGGGGGCGGACACGTATACTAGCCGTCTCGATTCCCACAGCAGTCGCCCCACGAATGTCCCACGCGTCACCTGAAGAGCCCCGGGTCGAAGAGGCGCCGGAGATTCCGACCGAGTCGCTCCTGGTGGTCCGCGCGGCGGGCCGCCCCTTCGCCCTGCCGATCTCCGAGGTGCACGAGGTGGTGCCCGAGCTTCCCCTGACGCCGATTCCCGGCGCCAGTGATGCGGTCTGCGGGATGGTGAACGTGCGTGGGCGCGTGCTGGCGGTCGTGGACCTCGGTCGTTCGCTGGGGGTGGACGCTGACACACGCGCCAGCGATCGGCGGCTCCTCGTGGTGGAGCAGGGCGGCCGGCTCGCGGCGTTGCGGGTGGACGACGTGGTCCGGATCGAACGGGTGCCGGTGGACGAACTGGAGGCGGTGAGAGGCGGGATGGGCGAGGTGCCGGGTATACGCGGAGGCGTCACGCTGGAGATCGGCGAGGTCGATCTGTTGGACGCGGAGCGGGTCCTGGAGCTGGAACTGGGTTGATCTTCATCTTGGCTGCCGCACTGAACGAGACACTGGAGAGTCGATGAGCCAGACGGTCCTGATCTGCGACGACGCGATCTTCATGCGTACGATGATCGGCGATATCCTCACGCAGGCGGGCTTTCGCGTTGTCGGGGAGGCGGAGACCGGGGTGCAGGCGGTGCAGAAGTACCGCGAGCTGCGACCGGATTTCGTCACCATGGACATCGTGATGCCGGAGATGGGCGGGATCGATGCCGTGCGCGAGATCGTCAGGGACGATCCGGGCGCGAAGATCCTGATGTGCAGCGCGATGGGCCAGCAGGCGCTGGTGATCGAGGCGATCCAGGCGGGCGCGCGCGACTTCGTGGTGAAGCCGTTCCAGCCCTCCCGCGTTCTCGAGGCGGTTCAGCGCGTCATCGGCTGAGGGCGTCCCGCCCGCCCATGGAGTCCTCACGCTACGCCGAGCTCTTCCTCTCCGAGTCGCGGACGCACGTCACGGCGATCAACCACCACCTTCTGGAGCTCGAGCGCGGTGGCTCGGACGTCGCGGTGGAGGAGCTGTTCCGGGCGGCGCACACGCTCAAGGGGATGTCGGCGGCGATGTCGTGCGAGGGTGCGGCCGGGCTGGCCCACTCCATGGAGCATCTGCTGGACCGCCTCCGCTCCGGCGCGCTGACGCTGGACGACCCGTTGATGGAGGCGCTGTTCGATGGCGCGGACGCGCTGGAGCGCACCATCGCCGCGGAGATCGCGGGCGATCGGCGCCCCGCGGAGCTCGCCCCGCTTCTTGCGCGGCTGGAGCTGCTGGCCGGCACCGCCACCGCGTCTGCTCCGACCGGTGATCCGTCGCCACCGGTCGTTCCGGCGCCGCACGTGGAGTCGATGTCCGTCGGGGGTATCGAGGCCGCGGGGGCCGGCGGACTGCGCGTCGCGGCGATGATCCAGACCTCCGCCGCACTTCCAGCGGTGCGGGCGATGCTGGTGCTGCGGGCCGCGCGGGAGCTGGGAACGGTCAGCCAGGTCGAACCGGGGGAGGACGATCTCGCCGCGGGCCGCTTTTCCGGGCGGATCACCTTCCGCCTGGATACCGACCGCGATGCCGAGACGGTGCGCGCCGCGATCCTCCGGGCGGGCGAGGTGTCGCAGGTGGAGGTGGAGGAGCCCGGGGTGGCGAGACCCTCCGCGGCCGCTGCCGCGCGGACGGCCGCGCGGGAAGCCGCGGGGGCGGTGGACTCCTTCGTCCGCATCAGCCAGCAGCGGCTGGACCTGCTGGTGGACCGCGTGGGCGAACTGGTGATCGCGCGCGATCGGCTGACCGCGCGGGTGGAGGAGCAGCAGGGCGGGGACGAGACGCTGGTGGACGCCGCCGAGCAGATGTCACGGCTCATCAGCGAGTTGCGCGACGAGATCATGCGCATGCGCATGGTTCCCATCGGCGATGCGTTCGACCGCTTCCCCCGCTTCGTGCGCGACGCCGCCCGCGCGCTGCGGAAGGAGGTGGAGTTCGAGATCGCCGGGCGCGACACGCCGCTCGACCGCTCGCTCCACCACGAACTCGCGGACGTGCTCATCCACCTTCTCCGCAATGCGCTGGACCACGGCATCGAGCCGGCGTCGGAGCGCGAAGCGAAGGGGAAGCCACGGGCAGGCGCGGTGCGGCTCAGCGCCGAGGCTGAGCGCTCCCACGTAGTGGTCCACGTGGAGGACGATGGCCGCGGCATCGACATGGAGGGCGTCGCACGCGCCGCGGTGGCGGCGGGTCTGATGTCGGAGTCGGGGGCCCGTGAGGCCTCACGCGACGAACTGCTCGCACTGCTGACCCGCGCCGGATTCTCCACCCGCCGCGAGGTGACGGACGTCTCCGGACGCGGGGTGGGGCTGGACGTGGTGGCGTCCCGCATCCGCGCGGTTCGGGGCCTGCTGGAGATCGAGAGCTGGCCGGGCCTCGGTACGCGATTCACGCTGCGGCTCCCCCTTTCGCTGGCGATCCTGCGGACGCTCCAGGTGGAGGTCGGCGGCTCCATCTACGCCATCCCCATCAGCTCCATCGAGGAGGTCGTCGAGCTGGGAGGTGCAGGCGCTGCGGACTGGTCGGATGACGGTACCGAGATCGACTTCCGAGAAGCGATGGTGCCGGTGGTGCCCCTCGCTCGCCTGTTCGGTGCCGCGGAGGCCTCGCGCCCGGGCGCGGCCACCCCCGTGGTGGTGGTCCACGGGGCCGAGGGCCTCTTCGGCTTCGCGGTGGAGTCGCTGCACGGGCACCACGAAGCGGTGCTCAAGGGCTTCCCCGCGGTCAGGGGGATGATCGACGCCTTCGCCGGCGCGACCCTTCTGCGCGACGGCCGGCCCGCGCTCGTGGTCGACCCGGTGAAGCTCGGCGCACTTGCCGCTCGTTCCCCGCGCCCCTCCGGGGTGCCGGCGGCGGCCGCACAATCATGAACATCCGGAACCCCATGCAAGACGTCCGAGACCTCGAGGAGATCCAGTTCGACGCGCTGCGCGAGGTGGCGAACATGGGAGCGGGACACGCCGCCACGGCGCTCTCGCAGATGACCAACAGCCGCATCATGGTGAACGTGCCGCGGTTGCAGGTGGCGCGGCTGGAGAACGTTCCGGAGCTGATCGGCGAACCGGGAATGGTGATCGCCGCCGTGATGATGCACCTGCTCGGCGACCTCACCGGCCGCACCCTGCTGATCTTCCCGCGCGAGTCCGCCTCCCGCCTCGCGGAGATCCTGCTCCACCGTGCCCCGGGCAGCGTGCAGGAGCTGGGCGAACTGGAGCAGTCGGCCATCAAGGAAGCGGGCAACATCCTCTGCGCGGCGTACGTGAACGCGCTTTCCGAGTTCATGGGGATGATGATCCTCCCGTCGGTGCCCAGTCTCGCCATCGACGAGTGCGCGGCCGTCCTGACCACCGCCTACAGCGACTACGGCAGCGAGCGCGACTACGTCTTCAGCATCGATACCGAGTTCATGATGGATGGTGGCAGGGCGGTGGAGGGGCACTTCCTCCTCCTGCCGGACATCCAGTCGCTGCAGGCGATCCTGCGCGCGGTACGACTTGCGTGATTCGGTGGTGGAGACCGGTCCGCCCCTGGCGGCAGCACCTGTCACTCCGCACTCCGAGAGGGACCGGAAGATCCTGCTCGCGCTGGCCGCGCGCATCGATCCCGGCGATGCGGGCGCCCACAACAACCTTGGCGTCCTGTACTTCAACAAGGGGATGGTGGAGAACGCCGTCGCGCAGTTCCAGCGCGCACTGGAGATCGACCCGCGCATGCAGGTCGCGCAGCGCAACCTGGAGATCGCGTACTTCGGCAGCGGCTACTATCACCGTCTGATCGCCGAACTCACGGAGCGGCTGCGGGCCCGCCCCGACGACGAGGATGCGCGCCGGCGCCTGGCGCGCGCGTACCTCCACACGGGCGAGCACGCGCACGCCGTCCGCGAGCTGTATCACCTGCTCACGCGGGCGCCCGACGAGATCGAGACGCTGGTGGACCTCGGCCGTGTGGAGAAGGCGGCAGGGCGATACGATGAGGCGCGCGAATGGTACAGCCGCGCGCTGGAGCTGGATCCGGACAGTGCGGTGCTCCACTTCCAGCTGGGCGACCTCCACTACAGCCTCGGGATGAACGAGGAGGCGCGCACCGCCCTGAAGCGCGCGGTGGATCTGCGCCCCGACTTCGCCGACGCGCACCACCTGCTGGCCTTCGCGCTCGGCGACCTCGGCGAGGACCAGGCCGCCGTGGAGGCCTCCCGCCGCGCGCGCGAGCTGAATCCGAACCTCGCCAAGGCCGAGCGCAACCTGTCGCTCGACCGCTACAACCCCGCGCGCTTCGGTGAGCTGGTGGGCGAGCGCGCCTCCCGGCCGGCGCCGGTGCAGGACCAGTACCTGGCGCACTACCACCTGGGCGTCGCGTACCGACAGAAGGGGTTCTATGACGAGGCGCTGCGCGAACTGGGGCAGGCGCTGAGCCGCGGCGAGGACCCCGGACTGGTGCTGCAGGCGATGGCCGAGATCCGCCTGATCCGCGGCGATTCACGTGAGGCGGCCACCCTCTACCGCCAGCTCCTCGACGAGGACGGCGAGAGCCCGAAGCTGTGGAACGAGCTCGGCGTCTGCCTGCACCAGCAGGGGGAGGTGGAGGAGGCGGAGCGCTGTTACCGCGAGTCCATCGGATTCGATTCCGCCTACGCCCTGGGGTGGAACAACCTCGCGGTGGTGCGGCTGCATCGCGGGGAGCAGAAGTCCGCGCGCGAGGCGCTGCGCCGCGCTCTCGAGCTGCACCCGGGGCTGGCGGATGCCGGCTGCAACCTGGGGCTGCTGGAGCTTCGCGGTGGTCGCCATGGTGAGGCGCTCCGCGCGTACCGCGAGACGCTCGATCTGACCCCCGACCACGCACCCGCCTGGTCCGGGGTGGGGATGGTGCTGTCGGACGCGCGGCGCTTCCCGGAGGCGCGCAACGCCTTCAGCCGCGCCATCGAGATCGCGCCCTCGTCATCCGAGGCGCGCTACCACCTGGCCTACGTGCTCACGCGTCTGGGCGATGGAGAGGGTGCGCTCCGCGAGACGCAGCTGGCTCTCGAACTGAACCCCTTCTTCACCCAGCCGCGCTACCGCCTCTGCATCGAACTGCAGTTCGAATACGCGGAGGTGCTGGCGCCGGAACTCGAAGGTGGGGTGCAACCCTCGGAGCGCCCGGGAGCTGAACCGTTCGAGTTCGCTCGTGAGGACCTCGACTCGGTGTTCGGCGAGATGAAAGGTCCCGAGCCGGCCGCCGCACCGGTCCGCGCCGCCGCGGTGGACCCGCTGGAGCTTGCCCGTGACCACGTCCGCAACGGCATGCTCTCCCGGGCACTCGCCGAGGCCCGTCGCGCGGCGGTGGATGGCGCTGACCCGGTAGACGCGGCGCTGCTCGTCGGTGAGATCTTCCTCCGCCAGTCGCTGGAGGGCGAGGCGCTGGAGCGGTTCGAGTCGGCGCTGACCCGGCTGGCCGAGGGGGAGTGGACGGAGCGCCACACCCGCGCCGCACTCGGCCGCGCGCGGGCACTGCTCCGACTCGGCCGCCTGGAGCTCGCCGAGAGCGCCGCTTCGGAGGTGGTGGAGCGCTCCAGGGCGCCGGTGGAGGCGCTGCAGGCGCTGGGTGACATCTTTCTGGAGCGGCAGGACTGGCAGTCGGCGATGCAGGTGTTCGAGCGGCTGCGACGGGAGAACGGTGAGGACGCGGTGGTGCTCCGGCAGATGGGCTCGGTGGCCGCCGCGATGGGTCGAAACGACGAGGCGGAGCGGTGGTTCCGCCGCTCGGTCCGGCTGGATCCCGAGCTGGTCTCCGCCCACCTCGCACTCGGCCATCTCTTCCTGCGGCAGGAGAGATGGATGGAGGCGATCCAGGTGGCTCGCGAGGCGCTGGAGGTGCTCCCCGGATACGCGGAGTCGCTGCTGCTGCTGGCAGCGGCAGAGGAGGGGCGCGGCAGCACCGGCGGGGCGCTGGATGCGCTGGTGGAGCTCCTCACCGCCGACGCCTACCACCTGGAAGCGCTGCGCCGCCTGGGTCGCACGCTTGCCCGTGCCGGCCGCTACGCCGACGCGCGCCGCGCGCTTCACCGACTGGTGCGCCTGGACCCGATGTCGCTCGAGGCGCGGTTCGAACTGGGCGTGGTGCTCCGTGAGGAGGGCCGGCTCAGCGTCGCGCTGACGCTCTGGCGCTCCGTGGTGGAGAACGGGGCGGGCACGCCGGTCGGGGAGCGCGCGGCGCTCGCGATCCGGGAAGCGCTCGCGAAGAGGGTGCAGGTCTAGCATGGCGATCGAGGGACCGCTCCGCGAGCTCGCGCTCAGCGACGTGCTCCAGCTCCTCGGGCTCTCCAAGAAGACCGGTGAACTGCACGTGCGCCGCGATGGTGAGCAGCACGACTCCATCGTCTACCTGGAAGAGGGGGCGGTGGTCGGGGTGCGGTCCAGCGGCCGTACCCGACGGCTCGGCGAACTCCTCCTCCTTTCCGGCAAGGTCAGCGAGCGGCAGATCCAGAGCGCCCTGGATCGGCAGAGCGGCACGCCGCACACACCGCTCGGCGCGATCCTGGTGGAGATGCACGGCGTCGCCCCCGAAGACGTGCGGCGGCAGCTCCGCTTCCAGGTGGAGGAGCTGGTCTTCGACCTGGCGCGCTGGGTGGAGGGGTACTTCCGCTTCGAGGAGGGTCGGCCGCTGGAGCGCGGCGAGCTCACCGTGCGGCTCTCGACGGATTCGCTGCTGCTGGAGGCCGCCCGCCGGGTGGACGAACTCGCCGCGATGCAGCACCAGCACCAGCACCCGGACCCGGTACCGACCCTCGGCGAGGTCTCCACCGCCGGCGCGCCGCTCGAACTCGAGCCGCTGGACTGGGAGATCCTCACCGCCATCGACGGCGAGCGCGACCTGGGTGAGATCGCGCGCGAGATCGGGCGCAGCGAACTGGAGGTCGCCCGCGCCGTGTTCTCGCTGGTGTCGGACGGGGTGGTCGCGCTGGCGAACCGTCGGGCGGCCGCCGAGATCCCCGCCGGTGCACACGCCGCGGACGCCCTTGCCGCCGTTCGCCGTGCGATCGAGATGGATCGCATCACCGAGGCGGAGGCGCTGCTGGAGCCGCTGCTGATGAACGGCGCCTCGGGCGAGGCGTTTCTGCTCGCCGGCCGGCTGGAAGGTGCCCGCGGACGCTGGGCTCAGGCCACCGACCGGCTGGAGCGCGCCGTCGAACGGGATCCCCTGCTGGAGGACGCGCACGCCGCCCTCGGCTTGGCCGCGCTGCGTGCCGGGCGTTTCGATCGCGCAGCGGACGCGCTGGACACCTGCCTCCGGCTGATGGATGCCGGCTCGCCCGAACGCTTCCGCCTCGCACGACTCTCGCGCGCCGTCAAGGAGCTGCGTGAGGCGCTGGAGGAGGTGGAGCCGTGAGGTCGCGCGCCGATCAGTTCCAGGTCCGCCGCTGGCAGGAAGACGTGGCGCACGATCCGGCCAGCCCGAGCTTCCTCCCGCTGGCAGAAGTGTACCGGCGCGAGGGGCGGCTCGGTGTGGCGCGACGGCTCCTCACGCGGGGGCTGCGCCACTACCCCGAGAACATCGACGCGCACTTCCTCCTCGGCCGGCTGTGCAGCGACGTGGGTGACCTGGCGGAGGCGTGTGCCGAGTGGGAAGCGGTGCTCGGCCTGGAGCCGTCCCACCTGCCGGCGCATCGCTCGCTCGGCTTCCTCCACCTGGAGCGCGGCGACTGGGCCCACGCGGCGACCCACCTGGAAGCGGTGGAGAGCGCCGGCGTGGCCGATGATCGCGTCCAGAGCGCCCTGAAGGTCGCGCGTGGACAGCGCAACGGCACGGGGAACATCATCTCGCCGGAATCGCTGGAATCAGCGGTGCAGGCACCGTTTCGTCGCTTTCTGCGGGATTCCCGCGTCAGGCGCATCCTGCTCTGCGATGCCAGCGGCCGGGTGCTCGCCCGCCACGGATTCGACGATGCCGTGGACGTGGCCGCGTTCGCGACGCTCGCCGCCGCCATCGAGTCCGCCTCCGTCGCGCTCGCCCGCATGCTCGACCAGCGCCGCTTCGAGCAGCTGTATCAGGGCACGGGCGAGCGGCAGCTCTTCCTGGCGCCCGTGCAGACGCCCGCCGGCGAGATGATCCTTCTGCTCGCCTTCGGCACCGAGACCACCATCGGGCTGGTACGGGTCCTGGTTCGTGAACTCGCCCGCGAGCTGGGCGAGCTCCCGCTCGTGGGGCCTGCCGCGCCCGCACCGCAGAACGCCGCCGCCTTCGAGGCGCGGCTGCTTTCCAGCATCCAGCCGCAGGCCCCCGCCGGCGGCTCCCGCCTCACCTCCTGAGATCCATGTCCCTGGTCAACTACGCCACCCGCGAGATCACCTGCAAGATCGTCTACTACGGAGCCGGCCGCTCCGGCAAGACGACCAACCTGCAGCACATCCACGCGCACGTCCCCGACGAGCGGAGGGGGCGGATGGTCTCACTCGCCACCGAGACCGATCGCACGCTCTTCTTCGACTTCCTCCCGATCGATCTGGGGAAGATTTCGGGCTTCAACGTGCGTATCCAGCTCTACACGGTGCCGGGGCAGGTGTACTACGACTCCACTCGCAAGCTGGTGCTGCAGGGTGCCGACGGAGTCGTATTCGTGGTGGACAGCCAGAACGAGCGTGCCCGGGAGAACCTGGAGAGCTTTCGCAATCTGCAGGACAACCTGCTGGAGCAGGGCGTGGATCCGCGCAGCATCCCCATCTGCATCCAGTTCAACAAGCGCGACATGCCCAACTCGACCGCTCTGAACGAGCTGGAGGCGACGCTGAACTACCGGGGGCACCTCAGCTTCGAGGCCTCGGCGCTTTCGGGCGTGGGGGTGTTCGAGACGCTGCGCGGGATCTCCGAACTGGTGCTGGAGGAGCTGTCGCAGCGATTCCAGCGGCCGCAGACCACGGCCTCCTGAGCGATGCCGCATCGGTCCGGCCCGACTCCGACCTTCGACAACCTCCTCGTCGACGCGGCCAATCGCGTCGCCGCGGCGGCCGGTCGTCGTGCGGCCGAGGCGCCGGGGAGCAGCTACAATCCGCTTTTCATCTTCGGGCCGCCGGGAGTCGGCAAGTCGCACCTGCTGAACGCGGTGGCGCAGCGGGCGCGTGAGGTGGACCCGCAGATCCGGGTGCACCACGAGTCGCTGGACTCCATCCTGGACCGTGCCGCGGAGAGCGTTTCCACCGGGCGCCTCGGGCGCTTCCGAGAGAGTTTCTCGGCGTTGGACCTGCTGATCCTGGATGATCTCCACCGCGTCTCCGGGCAGGAGCGGGTGCAGGCGGAGATGTTTCGGGTGATCGAGGAGATGGTCCAGCGCGGAGCACAGGTGGTGGTGGGGTCGGAGGAACCGCCGCAGGAGATCGCCGCCTTCGACGCGCAGCTCGCCGTCCGCCTCGCCTCCGGGCTGGTGGTGGATGTCGGGCCTCCGGAGCAGAGCACACGGCTCGCGATGGTCCGGCTCTTCCTGCGTGAAAGACGGGGCGATCTGGAGCCGGAGCTGCTGAAGGCGCTCGCCGCGATGAACATCCGCAGCGCGCACGAACTGCGCGGCGCCGTCAATCGGCTGGTGGCGGAGGCGGAGCTCGGTGCCCGCCGCCTGTCCCCCGGCGATCTCCCGCGGCTGCTCAACCTCGACGCCGCCGGCATGGAGAACGGCTCCGACGAGTTCGGCGCCTTCCTCTCCCACATCTCCACCGCCGTGGCCGCCGTGGTGGAGACCGCGCCGTGGCGCCGGCGCCTGGCGCGAGGCGATCCTCGCTGGGAGGGCGAGGGCTTCCGCACCCGCCGGCTGGAGGCGGCGCTGGACGCCGACGACGGCCCCCGACGTGGACGTCGCTGCTCGACGGCTTCGCGCGCGACGTCGCCCGTCTGCGTCAGATCGCGCGCGCGCCTCGATGCGCCGCCGGCGGACCCGGGCGCTCCTCCGCGACCCGGACCGGCTCGCCGAGGCGGAGGCGCTGCTCGACGCCGCCGAGTCGGCTCGCCCGCAGCAGGCGGCCACGCTGATGCGCCCGGTGCGCCCCGCCGGAACGCGCGACGCCTGGTACCGCGACGCCGAGAAGATCGCGTGGGGGTGGCTCGCCCTCGACGACCGGATCATCGAGGAGCAGGGCTGATGGCGATCAAGGGAAGTCTGCGGGAGGCCAGCCTGCCCGACGTGCTCCAGCTGCTGGCGCTGGGGCAGAAGACCGGCTGCCTGTCGCTGACCGACCGCTCCAACTTCGGCTACATCTACTTCGACCGCGGGCGCATCACCTACGCCTCCATCGTCAACCGGCGCGACCGGCTCGGCGACCTGCTGGTGAAGAACGGCCTGATCCGCTCCGAGGAGCTGCATCGCCGCGCTCGACGAGCAGGGAAGCCGCAGCCGGGCAGCGGCTCGGGCGAGATCCTGATCGAGACGCGGCGCGATCACCCGCGAGCAGCTGGAGCACTACATCCGCGTCCAGATCGAGGAGGCCGTCTACTTCCTCTTCACCTGGACGCAGGGCTCCTTCTACTTCGAGGCGGACCAGCGCCCCGACGACGGGGCGATGCTCGTCTCCATCAACCCGGAGAACCTCCTGCTGGAGGGCGCCCGCCGGGTCGACGAGTGGTCGCTGATCGAGAAGAAGATCCCCTCGCTCGACCTGATCTTCGCGCTGGACCGCTCGGTGGCGGCACGCGAGAGGCGGACCTCACCGCCGAGCAGCGCCGGATCCTCCCGCTGGTGGACGGGCAGCGCAGCGTCGGCGACCTGATCGACGAGGCGGGGATGGTGGAGTTCGACGTGGGGAAGGCGCTGTTCGGGCTGATCCAGGCCGGGCTTCGCGCACCCGGTCGGGCGAAGGAGGCCGCACGGTGCCGGAGGACGTCCCGCCGGCGCGCATCGAGGAGCACCGCAACCTCGGGGATCGCCTTCTACAGGACGGGGATGTACGACGAGGCCGCGCGCGAGTTCCGGCGCGTGCTGGAGCTGCAGCCGGCGGACCTCGACGCCCGCTTCCACCTGGGGCTCATCGGGCTGCGGCAGGGCGACGACGCGCGGCGCGCATCCGCTACTTCAAGGAGCTGGTGGAGGCCGGGGGGCGCTGGGCCGCGGTCCTTCCGCGGCATGGCGCTGGCGCTGGAGCGGCTCGGCCGCCTGGACGACGCGCTGCTCGCGGCGGAGGAGGCGGCGCGGCTGGCGCCCGCCGACCCGCGCACGCTGCTCTCACCGCGCCATCCTCCTCGCCAAGGCCGGGAGGGTGCGAGGACGCGGCCAGGCGTTCGCCGCGTACCGCGAGCCGGCTCGGGTCGGACGATCGGCCGCCCGCCGCCTACTTCGCCTTCGCGCATGCTCGCGCGAGGCGCGCGCCGGGGCGCGTGGAGGAGGCGCTGCGGCTGGCGGAGGAGGGGGTGAAGCTGCACCCGCACTCCGGCGCGGTGCTACTGCACCCCGGCGCGATGCGCGAGCGGCTCGGGAGCTGGGAGCGAGGCGGAGCGTCTCTACCGGCGCGCCGTGGAGGAGGACCCGGCGGCTCGCGCAGGCGCACAAGGCGCTCGGCGACGCGCTGTACCGCCGCGCGGCCTACGACGAGGCCGCCGGCGGCGTACGAGCGCGCGCTGCAGGTCGCTCCCGGTGTCGGCGACGACGTGCACTTCAAGCTCGGCAACATCCAGTACAAGCGGATGGCGACCGCGCGAAGGCGGTGGAGCTCTGGCGCGGCGCGCTGGAGCTGAACCCGGAGAACGCGATCGCCCGCACCAACCTGGAGCTGGTGGAACGTCTGCGATGAGCGGGAGCGAAGCAGTGAGCGACGTCCGCGAGGAGCGAGGCAGCTCGGCGAAGCTGAAGCAGAAGATCCAGAGCGATCGCGGCTTCAACTGCCAGTTCTACAAGGACAAATGCCTCCGCCGGCGCCTGGCGGTGCGGATGCGGGCGCGGGGCGAGGAGTCGTTCGCCGGCTACGCCCGGCTGCTCGACAGCGACCCGGCGGAGTACGACCTGCTGCTGGACGCGCTCACGATCAACGTCACCAAGTTCTTCCGCAACTTCGAGATGTGGGAGGCGCTGGAGCCAGGACGTGCTACCCGCGCTCTTCGCTCGCCCCGAAAAGGAGCTGCGGGTCTGGAGCGCCGGGTCCGCGAGCGGCGAGGAGGCGTACTCCGTCGCGATCCTCCTGCGCGAGCACGCGGAGCGTACCGGCCGCACCGCCGACGTCGGACGCTTCCGCATCACCGGCACCGACATCGACCGGAGGAGTCTGGATGCGGCGATGCGCGCGGAGTACACGGACCTTTCGCTCACCGAGACGCCGCCGGACCTGCTGGAGCGCTGGTTCTCGCCCGGGCCGCCCTACCGGCTGGATCGAACGTGCGCGGCACAACGTCAGCTTCCTGTGGAAGGACCTGATCTCCGGCGAGCCGGAGCAGGACCAGGCGCTGATCCTCTGCCGCAACGTGATCATCTACTTCGACCGCGAGATCCAGGAGCGAGCTGTTCCGTCGCTTCTACGATGCGCTCATTCCGGGCGGTTTCCTGGTGCTCGGCAAGGTGGAGACGCTGCTCGGCCCCACCCGCCCGCTCTTCCGGCCGGTGAGCAGTCGCGAGCGGATCTTCCAGAAGCCGGCATGAGGCCGGGGGAGAAGTTCGTGAAGGTGGCCGAGTGCGCGGTCGCGCGGGATTCGGGGATTCTGTACACGTTGGGCCTGGGCTCCTGCGTCGCGATCCTGCTCTGGGACGCGCAGGCGCGTGTCGCCGGCATGGCTCACGTGCTTCTGCCCGAGCCGCGCACCAGCAGCAGCGATCACCCGCCGGCGAAGTATGTGACCAGCGCCGTGCCGCACCTGCTCGGGGAGATGGAGAAGGAGGGCGCGCGTCGCTCACGGATGACGGCAAGGCTGGTGGGCGGAGCAAGCATGTTCCGCGCGCTGATCACCGGCAGCCTGCTGCTCACGGGCGAGCGGAACCTCACGGCGGCGCGTGATGCGCTCGGGGAGTTCGGCATTCCCATCACGGGTGAGGAGGTGGGGAAGGAGCACGGGCGATCCGTGCGCTTCCACGTAGCGGACGGGCGGGTGGTGGTGGGATCGGTGCTTCACGGGACGGTGGAGCTGTGAGCGCCACGACGGGGGTGCAGCTGGTGGTTTTCGAGGTGGCAGGCGAGGAGTACGCGCTGCCGGTGGAGGCGGTGCGTGAGGTCGCCCGGGGCGGTGCGCTGCTCCCCCTTCGCGAGGCGGCCGGGGCGGCGGTCGGTATGCTCGAGGTCGCCCGCGGAATGGTGCCGGTGGTGGAGGCGCGCGAGCGGCTCGGATTGCCCGGTGCCGGACGGGGTGCCGGGCCGCGGCACGTGGTGGTCGTGCGGCATGGTGGTGGGGTGCGGGTGGGCCTCGCGGTCGATGCCGTGCGCGAGGTGGTCACCGTGGAGCGGGAGGCGCTGCTGTCACCGCCGGCCATCTTCGCGGGTCGGGCCGCCGCGGTTCGGGCGCTGGTGCGTCTGGACGGCGAGCGGCTCCTGATCCTGCTGGACGCGGACGGGCTGCTGGACGCCGACGCGCTGGCGGCGCTGGCAGGGGCGGAGGCCGGGGATCGGTGCGAAAACCAGACGGGAACCGTGGAGGGTGACTCATGACCGACCGACTGCTGGCGGAGCTCCGCGACCGCTACGAGGCGATCTCCGACGTGCTCGCGCGAGCGGAGCAGGGTGACACCGATCCGCGCGAGGCGCTGCGTGACCAGATCGTCGCACTCTTCCGCGACACGGAATCGCTGATCGAGCGGCTCGGCGACTTCCGTGAGGAGATCCGCCCCCTGGTGGATCGCTACCGCGCCACCTTCCCGAAGCCGGCGGTCGCGGAGCCACCTCGCAGCACCGCCGTGCGGATCGACCATCTCGGCGCCTCCACCTACCTGGAGCGCGGCTGGAGCGCGATCGCGGGCGCCAACTACGAGCTGGGGGTCCGGGAGATCGGGCGTGCGCTGCAGCTCGCACCGGGCACCACCCGCGGCGAGGTCCTGCTCGCCTGGTCCTACATGCGGCTCGGGCAGATCGCCGAGGCACGCACGCTGCTGGAGGGCGTGCTCGAACGCGAGCCGGACAACCAGCTGGCCCGCGCGAACCTCGGCTACGTCGCGCTTCGGGAATCTCGCTTCGCCGAGGCCATCGAGCATCTCGCCACCGCTCAGCGCTCCGGCACCGACCGCACCGCCGAGCTGTACGCACATCTCTACATGGGGATGGTATACACAGAGCGGGAGATGTACCGCGACGCGCGCACCCTGCTGCACCGCGCGCTCGAACTCGGGCCCAACCTGATCGAGGCATTCTGGGAGATCGGCCGCTCCTGGTACCAGGAGGGTGACGTGGAGAAGGCGCTCGAGGCGTGGTCCGCCGGCGCGGAGAAGAACCGATTCAATCCGTGGGGAGAACGGTGCGAGAAGGCAGCGGCGACGCTCAGGGAGGGAGGCACGGTATCGCTCGCGTAGCGGCGATGCTCCTGCTCGCGCTCGCCTGGCTCCTGCCGGGCGACGCGCGGGCGCAGGACCCCCGCGCCATCCGCGCGGACTCCATCACCGTCGTCTTCTGGGAGGGGCAGGAGGGGCTCGCGCAACGGACGCTGCAGGCCGCCACCGCCCCTCTCCCGCTACCGGGCATTCCAGGTGACCACCGCCTGGTGCGCGGCACCATCTACCTGGCCCCATCGCGCGCCGTGCTGGATTCGCTCACCGGCGGGCGCGTACCCCACTGGGCGGCGGGTGTGGCGATCCCCAGCCGACAGCAGATCATCCTCCCCGCCTACGGCCGCGCCCGATCGCCACTGGAGGATCCGGTCGTCGTGCTCCGGCACGAGCTGGCACACCTGGCTCTCAACGCGTATCTGCCGTCGCCGATCCCGCGCTGGTTCGACGAGGGGTACGCCACCTGGGTCTCGGGCGGCTTCGACGAGAGTGCCGGCTGGCAGATCCGCTTCGCCTTCCTGCTCGGCCGCGGGCCCCCGCTGGATTCGCTGACCCTCTCCTGGCCCCGTGAGGAAGGCCGCGCCCGCCTCGCCTACCTGCTCTCCGCCAGCGCCGTGCGCCACATGGCCACCCGTAGCGGCGACCGCGGCTTCGAGGCGCTGCTCGCCAGCTGGCGCGAGCTCGGCTCGCTCGACCTCTCGATTCGCTCCACCTACCAGATGACGCTGGGGCAGTTCGAGCGGGAGTGGGGTGGCGTCGTTCGCCGGCGCTACGGCTGGCTCCTCGCCATCTCCCAGGTCGGGGCCTTCTGGGTCGCGGTCACCTTCCTCCTGCTGGGGTTCGGCTCCATCAGGAAGCGCCGCAACCGGGAGAAGCTCGCGCGCATGGAGGCGGAGGAGCGCCTCGCGCCCCCCTGGGTGGAGCCGGAGCTGGTGTTCGAGGACGAGGCGCGGGTGCCAGGGCCGCCGGGTGGGGGCGGGGAGGTGGGCCGTTATGGAGTGGACCCAGGGCCGGCGCCGGGTACCTCCGGTGTCGCCGGTGAGCCCCGCGCCGGGGACGGCGAGCTCGACCCGGAGGCGCAGCGTGGCCATTCCGGTGGGGCGCCCCTGGATGGGGATCGTTTCCCGCCGGACCGCGGCGGCTGATCCTGCGTCCTGCACCCTCCCGGCGTAACAGGAAACCGGGGGCGGCGTGAGTGGATCCCCGCAGTCCGGGAGGGGTTGACCGGTTACCGGAGCCCGGGTAGCTTCAGTGCATGCCGAGAAACACCGCACCCGCTACCGCCGCGAAGCCCGTCGAGGGCGCCATGCGCTTCTCCATGGTCAACTGGGCCCTGCTCGTTGCCGGGCTCGTGGCGGCGATCGCCGGCTTCTTCGCCCTCGCCGCGGGTTCCACGGTGCTGGCCCCGCTCCTGCTCGTACTCGGCTACGTGATCCTGATTCCACTGGGGATCATCCTCTAAGAAGCACCCAGGGGCGCTTAGCTCAGCTGGTTCAGAGCACCTCGTTTACACCGAGGGGGTCGGGGGTTCGAATCCCTCAGCGCCCATACATCGGGCCCGACAGTTTGTCGGGCCCGATGTTGCGTAAATACCGTATACGCTTGGGTTTGCCGGCCGCTCGTGCGACATTCTGACTGAGCCGTTGCGACGAGCTGTCGCACCGTCTGGCACACACACACGCACACACATCCGGCCTGCCGGCGCGAGCCTGGGAAAAGGCGGTTGCACTACAGAACCGCCGAACCCGCTGAGCTTGTCATGCAGTCATAGATCCTTCGCTGATCCGCATCCACCATCGACAGGCTCAGCCAGTTGGCCATCTTCTGGCATCCTGACCCTGCCGTTGGCTCCCCGGGGGATCCCTCTTATACCGGGTGCATCCCGCGGGAAGTTAGATTCCGACAGCGAGCGTGCCGCTTGGTTGCACGTGACGTTGTGCTACTTGGTAGGACCGAGAGGATGTGCTACTTAGTGGAGGCAGGTTGTGCTACTAAGTAGGACACGTAGGTTGTGCTACTTAATCCCGGATCCTGCACGGGTGAGTATGCGGCGTTCTTAAAGGTGCGATTTGCTGCGTGGTCGGCCTCGCCGAGCCCCGCTCCGTGCGCCCGGGGGCTTGCCCGGTCCCCGTTGAAGGCCGATTGGGGGTCGTTTTTCAACGCCCATGCACGGCTCCGCCACAGCCGTCCCGATTTCCGGTTCGGCCCTTCCGTCCTCCGAAGCCCCGCGGTGCCTCAGGCGGGGAGCGGCGGTCCGGTGCCGATGCGGCGGAGCGCTGCCAGCAGCGTCCTTCGCAGCGGTTCGCTCCGCTGGAGCTGCACGTAGCGCTTCCGGGCATGCGTCGTCTGCTTCGCCGGAAGTCGGAAGAGCCAGTTCCTGAGCCGCTTCGGCTGCGCGACGCGCCAGCGGCCCGAGAGCGCGGTGGTGCGGATCGTGTGCAGCACCTGGTACGCCAGCGCGCCCATCGCCCAGAGCAGATGATTCCCGCCCAGATCGTCCACCGCTGTCTCGCCGACGGAAAGCTGGTTCAGCTCCTCGATGCGCTGCTCCACGAGCGCGCCCCGGTTGTACAGGCGCCAGGCGGTTACGGCGTGGATCCCCTCCAGGTTGGTCAGCACGTGGGCCGTGGTGCGCACCCGCTCGCTCTCCAGCGCCAGCTCCTCGCCACGGGCATCCACCGCCTCGCGCTGCTGGATGCTGAGCAGACGCGCCCCATACATCGTGCCCGAAGCGCTCCAGATCCCCTCGTCCTTCGCCGAGTTCCGGTAGCTCGAGAGCCGGCTCCGCACCCAGCCGTGATCCGGCACCTTCAGCACGTAGCCGACGCCGAGGGCCTCCAGGGCCTCCACCATCTCCCGGGAGAAGAACCCCTTGTCCAGTCGCAGCGTGATCTCCCGCACCCCGGCCGAGCGGAGCCGCTCCACCAGGAGCTGAATCCAGGCAATGGCACCGGCCGCCGTGTGGGCGCTCCCCGGCCGCCAGATGACACCCATGCAGTCGCCCGTCTCGGCGAGGAAGGCGACCAGCGGGTGATGGCTGGGGCGTCCCTTCTTCGTCGGGTTGTACCCCTTCTCCGCACCGGCCTGCTTCAGCCCGTAGCGCTGCACCACCGTGCTGTCCAGCACCAGCATCACCGAGCCGGGGATGCCCACCTGCGCCCACCGCGCCTGCACGGCGTTCCAGAGCGCCGCGTCGATCTGCCGCGCCAGGCGCTCCCCACCCCGGCGCAGGAAGCGGCCGAAGGTGCTTGGGTCCGGAACCGCCCACCAGCCGAAGAGCCGGCGAATCCCTCGCCCCGACAGCAGGCGCAGGTCGTCCATGCGCCCGCCGCCATAGAGAAGCAGGACGACCCACATCTCCACCAGCAGGCTCGGCCGGAAGAGGCCCGGCAGCCACTTGCCCCCCTCGTCGAGCCAGGCGCCGAGCCCCAGCCGGTCCCAGAGACGCCGGACCAGGAGAAGCCCTGCGCCGTCGGTCAACTCCCCGGCCGAATGACGCAGCCGGAGCGGGGCAGAGGTGCCTTGCACATGAGGCCGGGAATCGATAGTGTGGACTCGCACCGTCTGGGTGACCCTGCGTTGGGGGGATCTTCTGCCAGGAAGTCCCGAAAACGTAAGGCCTCAGGCGGTGTTTTGCATTACCCCCTCCATCATCTTCCAATCACCCGTGCAGGATCCGGGTTCACAGCATCTGCTCGCCCGTTCACGCTGAACAAGGGAGGTTGGCCGGCTTTTCCGTGGAACGGACCTCCGGTCTGCCCTCTGATGTCGGTGATGCTTCCTTCGATGGAGGCATGAGCGCCTCGACCGTAGGGGTTCGCATGCCCTAGGGCGTCTAAGAGTACAGCCTCGGTTCTCAGCTGCACATCCACTCCTACGCCCCTCCTGTGACACCTTCTCGGATCCTCCCACCGGCGCACACGAAAGCGAACTCCTCGCGGAGTCTCGGCTTCGACAACATGCATAAGCTCCATTCAGCCGCACGCTCCCCACGTGCTAGAGATGGTCATTGCTTCCCCGTCTTGTTTCGCGTGCGGCCAAGCACCGTTGGAGTCGATTCCCGCAAGCATCTTGAACGCAAGGTTCTGCTCCCGTACTCCTCTAGTGGTGTGCCCCTGAAGTCTCTTGCATAACCGACGAATGTGTGCTATTATGGAGTATGCCACTACCTATTCGTCGGGTCCAGTTGCGCCGGGGAGATCGTCCGAAGCTCGAGAGCCTGGCGCGCTCCCGGACGGCTCCGCGGCGCGTGGTCGAGCGGGCGCGCATCGTGCTTGGCTCCGCCGCCGGAATCTCGGGTAACGCGCTGTGTGAGGAGATCGGCGTATCACGTCCCACCGTTACGCTCTGGCTCGATCGCTACGAGGCGGGCGGTCTGGAGGCGATCACCGCCGATCGCCCCCGTTCCGGGCGGCCCAAGCGCACAGGGGCGGATGTGGATGCGGAGATCGTGCGCCGGGCGCAGGAGGACGCACCGCCGGAAGGCACGCACTGGACGACGCGCCTGATGGCCCGGGAACTGGGGGTGAGCCGTTCGCACGTCTCGCGCGTCTGGCAAGCCCACGGTCTGGCTCCGCACCGGGTAGACTACTTCAGGATCTCCACCGATCCGCAGTTCGTCGAAAAGCTGCGGGACGTGGTGGGACTCTATCTGGATCCGCCGGAGCGCGCCGTGGTTTTCTCGGTGGACGAGAAGAGTCAGATCCAGGCGCTGGACCGGACGCAGCCCGGTCTGCCGCTCAAGAAGGGCCGGGCCGGGACCATCACGCACGACTACAAGCGGCATGGTACCACGACGCTCTTTGCCGCTCTGAACGTGGCGAGCGGGGAGGTGATCCACGAGTGCATGCCCCGGCATCGGCATCAGGAGTTCCTGCGCTTCGTGAAGAAGGTGGAGAAGGAGACGGATCGGGCGCTCGATCTTCACTTCATCCTCGACAACTACGCCACGCACAAGCATGCGAAGGTGAAGGCGTGGCTGGAGAAGCACCCGCGGGTCCACTTTCACTTCGTGCCGACCTCCGCTTCCTGGCTGAACCTGGTCGAGCTGCTCTTCAACGAGATCACTCGGCGTCAGCTCAAGCGATTGGCCGTCACCGGTGTGGATGAGTTGATCACCGCGATTACAAAGTATCTCGAGCACAGGAACGAAGACCCCAAACCGTTTGTCTGGACTGCTTCCGCAGACAAAATCCTGCGCAAAGTCCGGCGAGCCCAAGCCACTTTAGCCAAGGTCAAAGCGACTTCAGGGACGCACCACTAGCTTCATGTGATCGCATTTCACTCCGGTACACAAGGACAGAGGATGAAGCAACGTCAGCGGTGGGTCGTGCTGAAGTTCGGCGGGACGAGCGTATCGTCTCTGGAGGCGTGGGAGACCGTGGCCAGGGTGGTGCGGGAGCGGTGCGCGGAGGGAGTGCGACCGGTGGTGATCCACTCGGCGCTTGCCGGCATTTCGGACCTGCTGGAGGAAACGGTGAGTCGCGCTCTCCGGGCGGAACACGAGCTCGTTCTCCTTGAGGTGGAGGCGCGTCACGAGCGGCTCGCGCGGTCGATGGGGCTCGACGCCGGCCTGCTTCTCGGCGATCCATTTGCGAGCCTTCGACGGCTGGCCAGCGGCGTCGCGCTGCTGGGGGAGGCGTCGGTACCGACGCGCGCGCGGATTCTCGCGCACGGTGAGCTCATGGCGACGCGTCTCGGGTCGGCGTACCTGGAGAGCCGCGGCATCCCCGCGCGGTGGGTCGATGCTCGCGACGTGCTCGTGAGCGAGGAGCCTGCGCACCGCTCCGGGCGCGCCGCCTTCCTCACCGCGGACTGCCGGAGCGGAGCGGATGCGGCGCTGCAGGAGGCGTGGTCCGCCGGAGCCGAAGTCGTGGTGACGCAGGGATTCATCGCCCGGAACTCGCGGGGCGAGACGGTGCTCCTCGGCCGCGGCGGCTCGGACGCATCGGGGGCGTATTTCGCGAGCCGGCTGGAGGCGGAGCGGCTGGAGATCTGGACGGACGTGCCGGGGATGTTCAGCGCCGACCCGAGGGTGGTGCCCTCGGCCCGTCTTCTCAAGTCCCTCTCGTTCGACGAGGCGCAGGAGATCGCCACCACCGGGAGCAAGGTGCTCCACCCCCGCGCGATTCCCGCGATCCGCGCGCAGGGGATCCCGATCCACATCCGCAGCACGCCGGAGCCCAAGCTCAGCGGAACGGTGATCGCCCCGGCCCGCCACGTCGGGGTGGGCGGGGTGAAGGCGATCTCGCGGAAGCAGCGGGTGACGCTGGTCTCCATGGAGAGCCTGGCGATGTGGCAGGAGGTCGGCTTCCTCGCCCGGGCATTCGAGGTGTTCCGCCGGTGGGGGCTCTCCGTGGACCTGGTGTCCACGTCGGAGAGCATG
Source organism: uncultured Gemmatimonadales bacterium (assembly GCA_963793235.1). Taxonomy (GTDB): domain Bacteria; phylum Gemmatimonadota; class Gemmatimonadetes; order Longimicrobiales; family Longimicrobiaceae; genus CAWBZF01. The sequence continues at coordinate 1,121,436 of CAWBZF010000002.1, read as the reverse complement.
GTCACCGTATCGCTGGATCGAGCGGCGAACGTGCTGACGGGCGATGTGCTCGAGGGACTGACTCGCGACCTGGGCGAGTTTTCTCAGGTGACGGTCGTGGAGAACGCGGCGGCGCTCAGCCTGGTGGGGCGGCAGATCCGGGGGATGCTCCACCGGCTCGGACCCGTCTTCGAGCTGTTTCAGGAGGAGCGGGTACACCTGGTTTCGCAGGCAGCGTCCGACCTGAACCTCACCTTCGTCGTCGACGGGGAGCATTCGGACCGCCTGGTGGCCCGGCTGCACGCGCTCCTGATCCGGTCATCGGAAGACGATCCCGTGTTCGGGCCGACATGGTCGTCCCTCACCGCTCCACCGGCTGAGGTGGCCGTCCCCGCCGCATCCTGAGGAGCCGCGCGAGCGCTTCCCTCGAAATCGGGGGGCGTCGGGGGGGCGGCAACGGTTTCGGGTGCGATCGCGAGCGGTTCCATGCTCTTACGCCGGCAGCGGCCAACGGTCTGGCGCCCTGCGCTTCTCCACCCACCGCCGCAGCGCGTGGGAAATCCGTTCGGGGTCTCGCGGGAGCTTTCGGGTCCGGATGAGGAAGGCCCGCGTGGGGGCCACTTGCGGCGAAAGGGTCGCGGCCCGACGCGAGAAAGTCATCCCGGTCCCTCATCTCTGAGGTCGGCGCGGCGGACTTGCGCGTCGATGAACCTCGTTACAGGTTGCAGATCATCCCCACGCATTCCGTGACGACGCATGCGCGACCCGTGACGGCGTTTCGCGCCGCAGCTCCGCATGCCACGCCCACCCCGCCGATGCCAGAACGCCGGACGTTCCCGGACGATCGTGCGGTCGTTCCGCCCCCCGCGGACGACGAAGGCGCGCGGGACCCGCTATTCAACGATCTCACCCACTTCGAGACGTTCTTCCACAAGCACTACGGTGCCCTCTGCGAGTACGTGAGGGGGATCGTGGATCGACCAGACGTGGCCGAGGAGCTGGCCCAGGACGCCTTTGTGCGGCTGTGGGAGCGGCACACCCGCGCGCCCGTGTCGATGGCGGTCGCCTACCTGTACACGACGGCCCGCAACCGGGCCTACAGCCATCTGCGGCACCGGCGGGTGGTCCGTGGCACGGCACAGAAGATGGCGCTCGAGGCGGCAGAGCCGCGGAGCGAGACGGTCACGGCGGAAGTGCACGCCAACGACCTGGCCGCGGCGGCGGAGCGGGCGATCGATGAGCTGCCGGACCGCCGCCGGTTGATCTTCCTCCTGAGCCGTCGGGAGGGCCTGACGTACGCCGAGATCGCGGACGCGCTGGAGATCACCGTCAGCACCGTCGATACGCAGATGTCGCGCGCCCTCAAGCACCTCCGGTCACGCCTCGGCCCCTACCTCGTCCTCGCCGTCGCGGTCCCCTCCCTCCTCGAGCTGGTGCGGCGCTACCTGCACTGAAGCCGCGACGGCACCGCCGTCGTGGAGAAGGATCCCCCCCCACAGTGAAAGACCTTCTCCACCGCATGGGTCGCGGTGGCCCGGACCTCACGCGCGTCCCGAATCCACGCGGCCCCGCCGGGCCGATTCAACCGTGCCGACGCACGATGATCACCGTGCCCGGGCAAGCGTTCCGCGCGCCCCCCGCACGCCGAAACACGGATGCGCCCCGACGAATTTCACAACCGCTGTAGGGGGACCACGCCACTGGTGCGTCTCTACCCCCTTAGAACCATGAAACTGGACTCCATGACACCCGACCAACTGGATCAGCAGATCGCCCGTTACGTGAGCGGCGAGGCGACGCCCGAGGAGGCGGAGCGCCTCGAAGCCTTCATGGCGGCGGACCGAGCGCTCGCCGAGCAGGTGGACGCGATGCGGCGCGCATGGCGCGCGGCCGGCTCGTCGCGATCCCCGTGGGATTCGAGCGCGGCCTGGAAGAAGGTTCGCGCCCGGCTGGTGGTGCAGCCCACCACGGAAGAGGTGCCTGCGCGCCTCTCCGCGGATGGTTCGCGGCGCTCCGTGGCTCATCCCGCTCCCGCTCGCAACGGCGCGCGGTGGCTCACCCGCGCCGCGGCGGTGCTGCTCATCGTCACCGGTGGAGGATGGGGGATCACCGAGTGGATGTCGCGCACCGCGGCGCCGGAGCCGCTGCACGTGGTGGCCACGGACCGCGCGCAGGTCGGCAACGTCACGCTCGACGACGGGAGCCGAGTGCAGCTCGGCGTGGAAACCACTATCCGGTTCGCCTCGTCGATGGGCCGCGGGTCGCGGGACGTCTACCTCGACGGCAATGCGTACTTCGAGGTGGTGCACAACCCCGAACGGCCCTTCCGCGTGCACACGGCGCACGGCGTCACCGAGGTGCTCGGGACGAGCTTCGGGGTTCGCGCGTACGCCGCCGACTCCGCCACGACCGTGGTGGTCGCCGAAGGGCGCGTGCGGCTCGAGTCGACGGCCGACGCAGAGCATTCAGCGAGCGTCGGCGAGTCCCGAGCTGTGCCTGCCCGCTCCGCCGCCGTGCTCGATCCGGGCGACCTCGGCCGGGTCGGCGCGCGCGGCGAGATCGAGAAACAGCGCGGCGTGTCCGTCGATCGGCACCTGGCGTGGCGGGAGCGGCGCCTCGTGTTCACTGACGCGCCGCTACGCGACGTAGCGGACGAGATTGCCCGCTGGTACGACCTCGAAGTCACCATCCAGTCCACCTCCCTCGAACGGCGGCGGATCTCCGCCACCTTCGGCCACGACCCCATCGATCAAGTGCTCGACCACATCGAGATCGCCCTCGGTGTGCGCATCGATCGCGATGGCCGGCTCGTCCAGTTCAGGGCCCCATGACCAGGGCCATCACCCCCGGAGGATTCATGATGCATCGGTGTCTGGTGCTGTTGCTCTCCCTCGCCGCCCTCGCCGTCGGCGCAACCTCGACCGCGGCACAGGGCACGCCCGCTCCACTCGGGGGCGAGGGCCCACGCTTTCTCGCCGCCACCACGGCGGGATTGGTGCCGCTGAACGTCGGTCGAACGCCCGTTCTGAACCAGCGCGTGTCGCTGTCGCTGAACGGCTCGATCGAGGCGGCGCTTGCCGAGCTTACGCGGCAGACGGGGGCCGAGTTCATGTACGGCTCGGAGGCGGTATCTCCCACCCGGTCCGTGCGGGTTCGACTGCAGAACGTGCCGATGGCAGCGGCGCTCGCGGAGGTGCTGCGCGGGTACGACGTCGATGTCGTGGTGCCGGAGCGGGGGGGCACGATCATCGTCCGGCCGCGTGAGCGCAGCAGTTCGCCGGCGGCACCCGTCGTCCGGGGCGATACGGGGGTGGTCGTTGGGGCGGTCCAGGTCGCCGGTTCGCAGGAGGGACTGCCGGGCGTTCAGGTCTCCATCGACGAGAGGCGCCGTGTCCTGACCAACGAGCGGGGCGTCTTCATCTTCCGCGGGGTTCCACCGGGAGAGCACACCATTCGAGCATCGCTGATCGGCTACCGCGCGGACTCCGCCACGGTGGTCGTGCAGGCGGACAGCGTCTCCTCGCTGCTGTTCGCCCTCGAGTACGCGCCCATCCACCTCACGGACGTGGTGGTCACCGCCACCGGCGACCGGCGGGGCACCGGGCGATCCGGCACGCCTCCGCCTGCGCGGCGCCAGCAGCCCCAACCTGAGCAACGACCCGATCATCATCGTGGACGGCGTGCGCGTGTACTCGGACCAGTCGGACGCGCGAGGGGCGAATCTGGCGGGGGGGAGTAACTTCGGCACTGCCGCGCAGCAGACACACGCCTATGCGTCGCCGTCGCCGCTGGACTACATCGATCCGCACTCCATCGAGACGATCCAGGTCGTCCGAGGGCCGTCGGCGGCGACGCTGTACGGGCAGGACGCCGCCAACGGCGTGATCGTGATCACCACCAAGCGGGGGCAGGAGGGACCCGCGCGGTGGACGATCAGCGCCACCCGCGGGCATTCCCGACTTCCCGGCGAGTTCCCGGAGCTGCACGTGCGCTGGGGCACCCCGATGGCCGACAATTCCCTCGTCCTCTGCCCGATCAACAATCGGGCGAACGGTATCGCCCACGGAGCGGCGTGTCAGGCGGACAGCGTTTCCGTCTTCCAGATGCTGAACGATCCCGAACTGACGGTGCTCGGAAGCGGACAGAGCCAGGAGATGACCCTGGGCGTTTCCGGTGGAAATGCCGGCCTCACCTACAGCGTCACCGGACGATATCGGGACGAGCTGGGCATGATGCGCCTCCCGGTCTACGAGGCGGACCGCTACGCCGCCGCGCGGGGTGCAGCCGCTCCTGACTGGATGCTCCGGCCGCAGAACGTGGAGCAGTGGAGCGCATCCAGCAGGATCCAGGCTCAGCTCGGGCAAAACGCCAGCGTGTCCCTCATGGCGAACCTCTCGCATACCGCGCAGCAGCGCTCGTCGCTCGAGCAGCAGCTCGGGACACTCATGGCGAGCGTGCGGGACCCGGTCACGGGTGGATTCATTTCGAGAGTCGGGAATCCCGGAGGCGCGATCAACGTCGCTAGCTCCGACCAGGTGCTGACCAGCTACTTCGAGCGGGCGACGGCGACGGCGACGCGGTCGCTGAACGGCCTCGCGGTGAACTGGCAGCCGCGGTCCTGGCTGACCACCACGGCCGAGGCGGGAGTAGACGTCGTGCAGCGGGTCGACGAGGTCTTCCTTCCGTCGGGACTCCCGATCGCGCTGGACCTGGCGGACGGACGGCTCCGGCGCGGTACTGGAACCTCCGTCGTGAGCACGTTGAACCTTCGCTCCGGCATGAGGGCGCCCATTGGCCGCGGATTCCAGCTGCAGCTCGGCACGGGCGTCAACTACACCGGCCGCTCTGTGGATGATACGCAGGGTTCGGTGCGGGGCCTCACGGAAGGTACCGAATCCATGAGCGGTGCGGCGGAGGTGCTGAGCCTCAGCCAGACCCGATACGATCAGGCCACCTACGGCTTCTACATCGAACCGGGTATCCACAACTCACGATTCTGGCTCTCGACCGGGGTCCGCCTCGACGGCGGCAGCACCTACGGAACTCGGGAGTCACTTCCGACATTCCCGAAGGTCAGCCTCTCCTACCTCGTTTCGGAGGAGCCGGCATTCCCGGACCTGCTGCGCCCGATCTTCAGCACGCTGCGGCTGCGTGCGGCGTACGGGCATGCGGGCCGGCAGCCGGGGCCGACGGATCGCCTGCGGCTGTACGGTCGACGAGTGTCCGAATGGGTCGACGGAGGGTTCGGCGAGGCGGTCTTTCTCGAGACGCTGGGCAACACGCAATTGCGGCCGGAGCGGACACGGGAACTCGAGGGTGGCTTCGACGCGGATCTGTTCGAGGATCGCCTGACGGTGGGCGTCACCAGCTACAGCCAGACCACGGAAGATGCGCTGCTTACCGTGCCCGTGGCTCCTTCGGTCTACGGTGCGAACGTCTCGGTGCTGCGCAACATCGGTGTGGTTAGGAACAGCGGGCTGGAGGTGAGCGTGTCGGCGGAGCCCGTGCGCAGCTCGCTGGCCACCTGGGCGGTACAGCTTTCCGCGAACCGGAACCGCAACGTCGTGCTCGAGCTCGGCCCCGGTGTCGAGCCGTTCTACACCTCTATGACCAGCTTTGGCAGCGGCGTCCGCGTGGCACCCGGTTATCCACTCTTCGGGCGCTGGAGCCGGCCCGTGCTCGGCTACGCGGACGTGAACGGCAACGGCATGCTGGAGCCGGGAGAGGTGCTGCTGGGAGACACGATGGTGTTCGTCGGGGGGACGCTACCCGACTACACGGCCAACCTGCACAGCACCCTCTCGCTGCTCAACGGCACGCTGGCCATTGGTGTCGGCCTGCTCTACCAGGACGGAATGACGCAACGTAACGAGCTCATAGATCGCATGGCGATCTTCTCCCGCGGTTGGAACGACCCATCCGCTTCACTCGCCGAGCAGTTGCCGGTCTTCGACAGCAGTGAGTTCACCTGGGCCCAGACGGTAAGCTCACTCCGGCTCAACAGCCTTTCCGTTGGTGCTCAGCTGCCATCCCGTTTCGCCGCCCGGGTGGGGGCAGATGCCATGAGTATCTCACTGCAGGGAAGCAACCTGGGCCTGTGGACCAACTACATCGGAATCGATCCGAACGTGAATTCGCGCGCAACCGGCAACGACGTGACCGACCACGGAGTCTTACCGGCTCCTCGTATCTGGCAGCTTCGACTGAACGCATCCTTCTGAGCGGGGAGAGACAGGTCATCATGAAACAATGCAACTCGACACAGAGGGAAAGGCTCGCGCGTTCAGACATCCGGTCTTTCCTTGTACTTGGGATAGCCCTGTCGATGGGAGCCTGTTCGTTGGATGACGTGCTTGGCACCGGCGACCTCCCGCCGCACCTGACGGATCCCGGAGTCACCGAGACCCCCGCCGGTGCTCGGGCGGCGTACCGCGGAGCCGTCGCCCGGATGCGACACGCATTCGCGGGCGGCCACACTTCGGTCGTGCCTACCGGTGGCCAGATCACGGACGAACTGGAAGCCGACGGTCTCGGCGGGAATCCGGTGGACCTCCGGGACATCCCGGACGGAACGGATGCGTTTGGTAGGGCTTCTCAACTATACGGGCGGCTCCATCAGGTCCGCGGTCAGGCATCAGAGGCCATCGGCCTCCTGACGCGGTTCGCGCCAGATAGCGAGCCGCTCACCGGCCACCTGTATGCGCTGCAGGCGTACGCGGAGATCTTCCTCGCCGACACCTTCTGCTCGGGTGTGCCGCTCAGCACGCTGGATTTCGACGGGGATTTCACCTACAGGCCCGGATCCACCACGGCGGAAATCTACGAGAGCGCTCTCGCCCTGCTCGAAACGGCCCGTCCGTTGGTCGCGGACAGCGGGCGTTTCGAGAACCTGACCCGGGTCGGTACGGGACGGGCGCTACTCGCGCTCGGACGATTCGCGGAGGCGGCGGCCGCGGTTGCGGAAGTGCCGGATGCATTCCAGTACCAGGTCAGCTACTCCCCCGAGCCCGACATGCAGAGTTTCGCCCGCCTGATTACCGTCGGAGTCAGCGGTCCGCTCGAGAACTGGAATTTCACCGTCGGGGACCGCGAGGGCGGCAACGGATTGGACTTCGTGTCGAGCGCTGATCCCCGGACCCGAGTTGTATCCTTCGGCCTGAACCAGCGCGGCGCCACCATCCATCACCCGGCCAAATACCGGGGCGACGGTTCCGGTCCGATCGTGATGGCGAGCGGAACGGAGGCCCGGTTGATCGAAGCCGAAGCGGCTCTACAGGCGGGTGACGTGGGCGGCTGGATCGGGATCCTGAACCACCTCCGTCGGACCGCGTGGACGATGATCGAGCCGTCCGCGGGTGGCCCTCTGCCGGACCTCGTCGACCCGGGCTCCCCGGACGCGAGAGTCGATCTGCTCTTCCGCGAGCGCGCGTTCTGGCTCTTCCTGACCGGGCACCGTCAGGGCGACCTGCGGCGACTCATTCGCCAGTACGGTCGTACTTCGGACCAGGTCTACCCGTTCGGTCTGTATCCCGGCACGAGCGCCCTCCAGGAATACGGCAATGACGTGGATCTTCCGGTCCCGCTTACAGAGATCACCTTGAACCCACACTTCAGCGGCTGTGCGTCGCGCGGAGCATAACGGTATGGAGAAGATCATGGAGATCCACCCGCGTGCGGATACGAGCCGGGGTCGGCCGTCGCGGAGGTCGGGATGGTGGCGAGGATGTGCCGTCCTGGTCGCTGTCGTCGGCGTGAGTGTGGGAGGGTGCGACGACATCGCGAAGGTCACCCGGTTCACGCCGATCGAAGATCCCGAGCAGCTGTTCATGGGCGTGACGATCAACCACCGGGCGATCAACCTGTCGGTCGCCCCACCTCACGACACCTTCCAACTGGAAGTCACCCCGCGTGACGGACTCGGCCAGAGGTTGAACGGATTGCCGGCGCCTACGTTCCGGTCGACGGATACGACCCGGGTCTGGGTGACTCCGGAAGGTCTGATTCAGGCGCGCGGTGCGGCCGCGGGCGTGGGAGTGATCGCGGAGATCCTAACCGAGGACAATATCCGGCACGCGGATACTGCGTTCGTGAACGTGACGTCCAATCCGAACCCACCGGCTCTGACCACGTTCTCGATCACGCCGGCCACTCCGGAGGAGCGTGTATGGAACATCATACCTACCAGCGGCGCTGGCGTCTTCGGTGGCGCTCTCTTCCTGGTGGCCGGGGTCAACCTGCTGCAGCCGTCGCTGCCACGGGTGATGCTGGATGCCAATGGTGATGCGATCTCCGGACTGCAGATCGAGTATCGCTCGCTCGATCCCTATGTCGGGACTGTCAATCGGCAGACCGGTTCTGTATCGGGTGGATCCGCTCTGGGGACGGCCAGGTTCGTTGCCACTACGATGGCGTACGGGGTCGCCATGAGCGACACGGCAACCATCACCCTGGACCTCCCGGTGGTTCACGGGCCTTTCATTCGACGCGGAAGCGACGGAACGCCGGTGTTGTTCCCGAGTGAGGTGACCATCCAGGAGAACGGGTACGCGTTCTGGCGCAATGAGCTTCCCGAAGAGGTGGAGGTTCGCTTCGCGAATCCCACGAACGTCGAGGAGATCACGGAGCTTTGCGCTGCCTTCGGCGGGGGGCTTTGCGGGAGCAGAAACATTCCCGGGTTCGATGGCTCGACCGGTTCGATTTTCGAAGTGGTTCGCGGTCGCCGATTCCCCGTTCCGGGCATCTACGAATACGAGATTCCGCAGACCGGCCATACCGGGCGGGTGGTCGTCGTCGCGAAGGAGGCAACTCCATGATGATGCCAGCCAACGCCCTCAGCCGCCGAGAGTGGCTCAAAGCCGGCCTCAAGCTGGGTGCGGGGGCCGCATCGCTGGTCGCACTCCCGTCGCCGCTGCTGGCGGATTTCGGCCGGGGTACCCTGGAGCCGGTTCCCTTGATGGACGATCCGTTGGTCAGGCAGCTCGCCATGCGGGCGATCGAGGCGGCGCGGGAGGCCGGTGCCGATTACGCCGACGTGCGGCTGAGTCATTCGCGAATGCGGGGTGTCTCACCGAACGTGGAATCCATCTATGACGCCGAAGTCATGGCGGCCGGCGTGCGGGTGCTGGTGAACGGCTACTGGGGATTCGTCGGGAGTCCGGTCTGGAGTCCGGACGAGATGGCCCGGCTGGGTCGCGAAGCCACGGCCCAGGCGCGGCTGATGGCGACGGGCCCGTCGCGCGAGGTGGACCTCGGCCGCGTCCCGATCGCGAGAGACGGGAACTGGGTGATGCCGATCGAGACCGACGCTTTCGAGGTCTCACCCTTCGAGATCGTAGACCACTTGCGGAGTCTGTCACTCCTGATCGACGGCACGCCGCACTTCGGCGTGCAGCGCAATTCAGGACAGTTCCAGGTGCAGGAGAAGGCGTTCGCGTCGACGGAAGGGGGCTACTGCACTCAGCGGCTATACCGCTCGCTGGGCGAGTTGGTGTTCAGCTACCGGGACACCATCGGCGCTTCGGTCGATCTCCTCACTCCCGCGGGAGTGGGTTGGGAGCTCTACACGGGTCAGCCACTGCGGGAAGAGATTCGGCGCCTGATGGAGGAGATGCGCGAGGATCACGCGATGCCCGTCAAGCCGGTCGAGGTGGGTCGATACACGACGGTGTGCGACGCGCGGGCGATCGCGACACTGGTCGACCGTACACTCGGCAGCGCGACACAGCTCGACCGGGCGATGGGATTCGAGGCGAATGCCGGCGGTACGAGCTACCTCGCCGACCCCGCGGAGATGATCGGGAGCTTTGAAGCCGGCTCGCCACAGTTGACGCTGACCGCCGAGCGCTCCTCGCGGGGGGGGGCTGCGACGGTCGGGTGGGACGACGAGGGCGTCGCTCCGCGCGACTTCCGCCTGGTCGACGGAGGTGTTCTCCGGGACTTCCAGACGACCCGCGAAAGCGCATCCTGGCTGGCCGGTGAGTACGCGGAAGCCGGTCTCGAGCCGGGCTCGCGCGGTTGCGCCGGCGCCCCCTCGGCGGTGGAAGTGCCGCTCACCCATACCCCCAACCTGGCCGTCGCGCCGGGTTCGGAGCCGCTGGACTTCAACGGCGCGGTCGCAGGGGTCGAGAACGGGCTGGCGGTGAGGGGGATGCAGCTGGACATGGATTTCCAGGGGCTGCACGGTCTGGGAGTTCCCGGCCGGATCTACGAGGTGAAGGACGGCAGGCGGGTGGCCCGGATCGCGGGCGCCGGATTCCTGTTCAGTGCTCCGGAGCTGTGGAAGCAGCTCGTTGCCGTGGGTGACGAATCGAGCCTTCGGCGCTACGGCATCGCCTCGAGCAAGGGGGAGCCGGCCCAGGTCACCTACCACAGCGTGACGGCACCTCCGGCGGTTTTCGATGAACTCACCACGATCGACTCGACGAGGAAGGCATGAGCGACGCACGGATCCTTTCGCGTGAGGACTGCCAGGCGATCCTGGAGCGGGCACACGCGCTCGCAGAGGGCGGCGGCGAGACGGAGGTGCTGATCTCGAGTTGGTGGCAGGGGGAGCTGCGCTGGGCCCGCAACCGGGTGAGCATGGCGAGCGACCGGCGAAACCTCAGCATCCAGGTGCGGCGCACGCTGCCGGCTGGCGCGCAGGGAGCGGCCCAGACCAATCAGCTCGACGATGCATCCCTCCGGGGCGTCGTCCACGCGGCCGAGCGAGCCTCCGGGTTGCGGGCGAAGCACGGAAGGGGCGTGGGATACTACCCTGAACTCCCCCCGTACGATCTCCCGTCCGGGGCGCCGATCTGGAGCGACGCGACGTACGCGCTGGATTCCGAGGCTCGCGGAGCGACCGCGCGCGGGATGATCTCGCCCGCCGAAGCCGAGGGCTTCCAGGCGGCCGGGTACCTGGAGGTGCGTGCCGGGTCCCACGCCCTGCTCGGCACCGGGTTCCCCGAGCTGCGAAGCCAGGAGCACGCATTCTGGGAGCAGCCCTACCAGCGCTGGACGCAGGCGCAGTGTTCCACCACCGTCCGTGATCGGAGCGGCGCCGCCTCCGGGTGGGCAGCGCGCGCCTCCTACGACTGGGAGCGGATCGAGGGCGCGTCCGTCGGTGAGCTCGCGCTCCAGAAGGCCGCCGCCTCGCGCGACCCGGTGGCGATCGAGCCGGGCCGCTACACCGTGATCCTCGAGCCCCAGGCGGTCGCCGACCTGATGGAGCCGCTCGCCGCGTCTCTCTCCCAGCGGGAGCTTCCGGACAGAGGGCAACCTTCGCCCTGGCGGCTGACCTACGACGACGCCCTGCGGCTGTGGCGAACCCGGCTCGGCCTCCGGGTGACGGACGAGCGGATCACGATCTCCCACGACCCCGCTGACCCGCGGCTCGGGCTCGTGATGAACCTGACCGAGCGACCCGAACCCGTGACCTGGATCGACGGGGGCGTGCTCACCGCGATCGGTCACCGGGTTGAGACCGACATCCGCAACCTCGAGGGGCACCACCGGCTCCGCGGCCCGACGGGGTACCGGATGAACGGCGGCGACTCGAATCTCGACGAGATGATCCGCACCACCCGCCGCGGCCTGCTGGTCACCCGGCTTTCGAACGTGCGGACGCTCGATACCGAAAGCCTTCTCGCAACCGGCCTTACGCGGGACGGCCTCTGGCTGATCGAAAACGGGCAGATCACGCGAGCGGTCAAGAACTTCCGTTTCACCGAATCTCCCCTCTTCGTGCTCAACAGCATCGAGCAGATGGGCGAAGCGGTGCCGGTGTTCCGACCGACGCGGAACGAGCTCGGTCGGCTCACTCCGGCCATCGTCCCGGCCATCCGGGCACGCGACTTCAGCTTCACCTCCCTCATCGACGCAGTGTAGGCGATCATGAAACGCAGATCCCCGCTCTTCCTTGCACTGGCCGCCGTTGCGCTGGCCGCCGCCCCGGCCGCCGCCCAGACGAGCTTCACCTGGCCGGACACGGCGGTGGACCTCACCACCTACACCACGCCCGAAGCATGTCAGGCGGCGGTCGATCGAACGCGGCAGTCGCTGCGCGACCGGGAGGACCTCGCCCGCGGCGTCTGGCGCGATACGCTCGTGTTCGATCCGGGCGAGCGAAGCATCCCGCCCGCCGTCTCGGAGGCCGCCCGCTCCTGCCTGAGCCGGTTCTCGGCGGCGGAATCGGTGCCGCTCGAGGATTATCGCTCGCTGTTGCGGCTCTATCTGACCGCCGACTGGACGGACCGGGCGAGGACGCTGGTGGAGCGCCGGCTGGAGGCCGTGAATCCGGAGGATGCAGAGGAGCTCGCCGCTGTAGCCGACACCGTGGTCGCCCTCTTCTCCGACGGCAGTACCCCCATGGCGCAGGCCGGCTCTCGCCTGGACCTGCTCGACGAGGTCCTCGTCGATCACCTCCCGAACGGCGTGGATCGGCTGCGCGCCTACTGGGCTGAATGGCGGCGCGTCACGGAAGCGGCAATCGTCAATGAGGAGCAGGTGGATACCGTGGTCGCGCGCCAGGTGGCGACCCGCCTGATCGGTGTGGCCGAATCGTTGACGCCGGCGGAGCGGGAGGCGGCGTGGGAGGAGGCGACCACGCGATGGCGCCTCCGCATCGACGATCCGGAAGGACTGACGGAGCGGCTGAATGGCGCCCTCGACTACGTCCTGAGCTGGCCCGCGTTCCTCGACCGCCTGCGCGAGGGAACGGCGCCGTATGTCGAGGCGGTGCGCGCCGCCCGGGAGGACGCGACCGGCCGACCGTCGGAGGCGTATTTCCGCGGCATCACCATTGGAGAGACCGCTCCAGCGCTCGAAGGCGACATCTGGTTGGGTTGTGATGAGACCTGTGAGGCGCGGCCGCGGGCCGGTCGAGTTTCTCTCGTCGCCTTCCTCTCGCACGACCAGTGCTCCGGCGTCCCGATCCGCGATGCCATGCTGTACGAGAACTGTGCGGGTCGGCTGATCTCGCTGCGTCGTGTCATGGAACGGAACCCGGAGGTCGATGTCACGGTGGTGGCCGTTGCGCGCGGGAACGTCGGCTATGTCAAGGAGGATGTCACCCCCGAACGAGAGGCCGAGCTGCTGCGCCGATGGCTGGATTCCTTCGGTCTGGAGCGGGCCGTTCTGACGTTGAGCGTACCCGAGCACTGGAGGCTGCCGAACCACGACGGTCGGCGCGTGGACCCCCCCGTCGCCAACCACACGAACTACACGTTTGGAATGCCGATGGTGATCAACAACGGGATGACCTACCTGATCGACCAGGACGGGATCGTGGTGCACGACTGGTTCCTGGTACGCGAGACCGAGAGCGAGTTCACCGAGCGAATCCACATCCTGCTCGAGCGTGGGGGGGCGGCGTCGTGAGGATGCTCAGAGAGTTCCTCCCGACGCAGCCGGGGGCAGAGACGTGCCGGGCTCGTATTCGACAGGGCGTCATTCTGCTCTGCGCTCTGCTCGTCGCTGCAGGCGGGGCCGCGCACCTGACCGCCCAGGAAGTCCCGGCCACCGCCGAGAATCACCACGACCCCGCGTTGCGCACCGGCGTTCTCCCGAACGGGCTGCACTACTACGTGCGGGCCAACGCGATGCCGGCGAACCGGGCGTACCTCTGGCTCGCGATCAACGCCGGGAGCGCGCTGGAGGACGACGATCAGCTCGGCTACGCGCACTTCCTCGAGCACATGGCGTTCAACGGGACCGAGCGCTTCCCGCAGCAGGAGCTGATCGGCTTCATCGAGTCGTCAGGCATGCGTTTTGGCGCGGACCTGAACGCCTACGTGAACTTCGATGAGACCGTCTACCAGCTCACCGTTCCCACGGACGACCCGGGCCTGCTGGAACGTGGCCTCTCCGTGCTGGAGGACTGGGCGGGTGGAGGGATCACGATCGACTCGGCGGAGGTGGTGGCCGAGCGCGGGGTCGTGCTGGGCGAGTGGCGCAGCCGGACGCTGGTGGATTCCGCGGGCGAACGCCTCCGCGAGCACGAGCTGGAGGTACTGTTCGGCGATTCGCGCTACCGTGACCGGCTCCCGATCGGCACGCCGGAGTCGATCGAGGCCGCGACGCCGGAGCCGATCGCCCGCTTCTACCGAGACTGGTACCGCCCCGATCTGATGGCGGTGATCGCGGTGGGCGACTTCGACCCGGCGGAGATGGAGCGTGAGATCCGGGAGCGGTTCGGCGGGATCCAGCCGCCGGCGAACCCGCGCCCGCGGCCGGATCTGGATCTCCCCGTGCGCGACCGTCCGCAGGTGGACGTGCTGCGGGGTCGTGTGGCGCCCCACGTGACCGTCTTCTGGCCGGCCCCGGCGCGCGAGCCCGCCGGCGGCGCCGAGGGCGTTCGGTCCGCGCTGCGCCGGGAGATGCAGGAGCAGCTCCTCCTCGGCCACGTGCAGGGCGAGCTGCTCCGGATGCGCGAGCGGGGCTCCCCTCCCTACGTGAACGCCGTCGTGGGACAGCAGCGGCTGGTGCGCGGGGCGGAGGTCGTCTCGACGCATCTCGTCGCCTTTCCCGACAGCCTGGAGCGCGGGCTGGCCGCGGTGCTGACCGAGCTGGAGCGGGTGGCGCAGCACGGGGTGGAGCCGGCCACGCTGGAGCGTCGCAAGGCCGCCCTGCTGCGGCGCCTGGAGGAAGCGGCGGCCAGTGCCACTGCACGGCCCTCCTCGGGATTCGCCGCGGCGTACGTGCAGCACTACCTGAACGGCAGCGGCGTGCTGGCGAGCGCCGAACAGCGGCTGGCCATCGGCCGCGAGTTGCTCGATGAGATCACGCCGGAAACCATGGCAGCGGCAGCCCGGTTCTGGCGGGACGAGACCGGACTCCGGGTGATGGTGCGGATCCCACAGCTCGCTCTCGGGTTCCGGCCGCCCACGGAGGAGAGCGTGCTCGCCGTGTTCGATTCGGTGCGGCGTGCGGAGCTGGCGCCGGTGGACAGCCGGGCCGAGGTCCAGGCGGCCGTCGCCGAGGGTGTGCTCATGACGGATCCTCCCGCGCCCGGCCGGATCGTGGAGGAGCGGACCCACGCGGGTGCCGAGGTGGAGGAGTGGACGCTCTCCAACGGCGCGCGCGTCCTCTTCCGCCAGAGCGCGAACCACCCGGACGAGGTGCTCGTGCGCGCCTGGAGTCCGGGTGGCTTCTCGCGCGTGCCGGACCCCCTCTTCTTCAGCAGCGGCCGCCTGGTGGCCCACGTGCTGAACGAGGCCGCGGGGCTGGGAGATCAGGACCGGGCGACGCTGGTGGACGACCTTTCGACCACCGGCGTGCGCCGCTCCCACGTGCACATCGGATACGGTCACGAGTCCGTGGAGGTCGAGGGATCGCCGCGCGAGCTGGAGACCCTCTTCCAGATGCTCCATCTGCAGTTCACCGCGCCGCGGCTGGACAGCGCGGCGCTGGAGACGTGGGCGAACGTCGCCCGGTACCATCCGCGCGCCGTCACGATCCACGATCAGTTGAACCAGGTCTTCGCCCGAGGCAACCCGCGTCTCGCGCCGGTCCAGACACAGACGGCCGAGCTGGCGCGGCTCGACGAGGTGATGGCGGTCCATGCCGACCGCTTCGGCAACGCGGGCGATTTCGTCTTCCTGGTGGTCGGTGCCGCGCCGGCGGAGGAGGTGCGGCCGCTGGTGGAGCGCTACATCGCGAGTCTCCCGGCGACCGACGAGCGCGAGACGCCGCGGGACCCCGCCGTGCGGCGATTCGTCGACCGGATGCAGGAGCAGAACCGGGTGGTCCCGGTGCCGCGTTCGGAGGTCCTGCTGGCCTTCGACGGTGCCTTCCCGACAGAACCCGAGGAATACCTGCGCGAACGGCAGCGCCTCGACGCGCTCACGCTGGTGCTCGAGCGCCGGCTGCGCGACCGTCTCCGGGAAGAGCTGGGCGGAACGTACGGCGTCGCGGTGCAGGGGTTCACCTACCGGCTGTACGACGAGCACTTCCGAACCTTCTTCGGCTTCCAGGCGGCGCCGGAGCGGATGACGGAGCTGACGCGGGAGATGCACGCCATCCTCAACGCCGTGCGCGAGCAGGGCGCGGACGAGGCGGAGCTGGAGCGGGTGGCCCGCATCCTCGACCGTCGCCGCGAGACGCAGTTGCAGAGCAACCGGTACTGGCTCGATCAGCTCACCCTCTTCCACCGACTGGGACTGCCGCTGGAGCGGATCGTGGTGCCTGGGGAGGGCGGTGCCATCGATCCCGAATCCATTCGTCAGGCGGCCGAGCAGTACCTCCCGGTCAACGCCTCCATCCAGGTCACCCAGGTCCCGACCGAGGAGGTGATGGCGGAGGCGAGGCGAGCCGCGCGCGAGGATGCGCCGGGAGGACAGTAAACGAAACCCTCGTGGCGGGTACCCGAACCGGGGCCGCCATGCGCTGGAGTGCTGTCGATCGCGGGACGGGTGGTCGGGGTGATCCCGCGCCGCCCGGGCCGCTCGACCGTGGAATAGCAAGCACTGCCGGAAATCCGAGAAGTGGGAGAAGCGAATGACGACCGAAGTGCACACAGAGGGAGAGCGGTCCGTGGGGACGGCCGGGCAGGTTGACACCGAACACCTCCTCGCCGCGGCCGGCCGGCTGCGAGCCGAGGTGGGGAGGCGCATCGTGGGGCAGGAGCGGGTGGTGGAAGAGGTGATCCTCGCGATGATGGCCGGGGGCCACGCGCTGCTGGTCGGCGTGCCCGGGCTGGCCAAGACGCTGATGATCAGCTCCATCGCGCAGGCGATGTCGCTGGAGTTCCGCCGCATCCAGTTCACCCCCGACCTGGTGCCGAGCGACATCACGGGGACGGAGATCCTGGAGGAGGATGCGGCGAGCGGCACGCGCCGCTTCCGCTTCGTGCGAGGCCCGATCTTCGCCAACATCGTGCTGGCGGACGAGATCAACCGCACGCCGCCGCGCACGCAGGCCGCGCTGCTGGAGGCGATGCAGGAGCAGCACGTGACCGCGGCGGGCGAGACGATGACGCTTCCGCGCCCCTTCTTCGTGCTGGCGACGCAGAACCCGATCGAGCAGGAGGGCACGTACCCGCTCCCGGAGGCGCAGCTCGACCGCTTCCTCTTCAACATCCGGATCGGGTACCCGGCCGAGGAGGAGGAGGTGGAGATCCTTCGGGCGACCACGGCCGTCGATCGGACCCGGCTCGAGCCGGTCATCGACTGGCGAGGAGGTGCTCGCGCTGCAGCATCTCGTGCGCGAGATGCCGGCCTCGGACACGGTCCTGCGCTACGCGGCGGCGCTGGTGCGGGCGACCCGTCCGGCGCGCCCCGATGCGCCGGAGATCGTGCGGGAATACGTGCGCTGGGGCGCCGGGCCGCGCGCCGGGCAGGCGCTGGTGCTGGGCGCCAAGGCCTACGCGCTGCTCAGCGGTCGAGCGGCGGTGGCGCCGGAGGACATCCGGCGCGTCGCGCAGCCGGTGCTGCGTCACCGTGTGCTGCTCAACTTCGCCGCGGAGGCGGAGGGGGTGTCTACGGAGCGGGTGATCGGGGAGATCCTCGCGCACGTTCCGGCGCCGTCGAGCAAGCTGTCACTGTAGGATGCCGGTCGAGAAGGTGGACCTGACGAAGCCGGCGGCGCCGGCGGCGAATCCGCTCGCGGAGTATGCCGACGTGCTGGACGCGGTAAGGGGGATCGGGTGGCCGGCGCTCCACCGGGTGCGCAGCATGGCGCCGGGGCCGCACCCGTCCACCGCGCGAGGCGCCTCCGCCGAGTTCATCGAGTACCGGCCGTACCGGCAGGGAGACGACCCGCGCCGGATCGACTGGAAGCTGCTGGCGCGGACCGATCGCGTCTACACGCGGCTCTCGCAGGTGCAGACCACGCTCCCCACCCTGGTGGTGGTGGACGGGAGCGGCTCCATGGCCTTCCCGGAGGAGACGCTCGGCAAGTGGGTGTTCGCCCGACGTCTCGCCGTGGCGCTGGCCGCGGTGGCGCGTCACCGCGGGGATCCGGTGGGGCTCGCGCTGGCGCACCCGGGCGGCGCGAGAATGATCCCGCCGCAGACACGGCGCACGGTGCTCGAGGAGATGATGCGGACGCTCGCGGGGAGCCCGGGGGGAGATCCGCCGCTCGCACCCGTGGTCGAGGAGGCCCTCCGGCTGGCCGGCCGGGTGGTCGTGATCTCCGATTTCCTGGGCGACACCGAGGCGCTCGTCGCCGCCGCCCGCACGGCGGCTGCACGGCGGCGGGAGGTGTATGCAGTCCACGTGGTGGACCCGAGCGAGGTGGCGCCGGACCCCACGAAGCTGCTGGTCGCCGATCCTGAGCGGCCGACGCTGCGGCGTCCGCTCTCGCCCCGCGCGCGCACCGAGTACATCGGTCGCTTCGCGGAGTGGCGGGCCGGGATCGCGCGTGAATGGCGCCGGGCCGGAGCGGTGTACAGTCTGACGCTCCCCGGTGAGGAGCCGTTCCGGCGAACGGTGCGGCGCATCACGCACGGTGGACGGACCGCGGGGGTTCGATGATGACGCTCCTGGCTCCGATCTACTTCTTCGCGGCGGTCGCGGTCGCGGCGGCGACGGTCGCGCTCCACTTCATCGTCACGCGTCAGCCGCCGTCGAGCGTGCTCCCCACCGTGCGCTTCGTGCCGAAGAGCACGGTGCGCATCGTGACCCTCGACCGCCCGCGCGACCCCTGGTTGCTCCTGCTGCGGGTGTTGACGGTGCTGCTGGTCGGCCTCGCCTTCGCGCAGCCGGTGCTCCTCCCCGAGCGCGTGCCGGTCGCCCGGATCGTGGTCGCCGACGTCTCGCGTTCGATCGGGGAGATCGGCGAGGTGCGCGACAGCGTCGGCGCGCTGCTGCGCGAGGGCGACGCGCTGGTCGTCTTCGACCGCGACGCGCGGGTCGTCATGCGTGCGGGAGCCGACACGCTGGAGCGCCTGGAGCGCGCACCGCGCGAGGGCCGCCTGTCGGCCGCACTGGTCGCCGCGATGCGCACCGCGCCGGAGCTGCGTGCCTCGGCCGACTCGATCGAGATCGCGATCGTCTCCGCCTTCCGGTCAAGCGAGGTCGACGGGGCGACGCAGGCGATCCGCGCTCTGTGGCCGGGGCGGATCCGGCTGGTGCACGTCGCTCCGGACGCGGATACGCTCGCTCCGGCCGCGGGCGCGATGGTGCGCGCGGAGGCGGCGGACGATGGCGTGGTGCTCGCGGCACGCCTCGCCGGGCTCTCCTCCGCCGAGTCCCCGGGCGATCAGACCGTCCGCATCGTGCGGGGGGAGGTATCGGAGGGGGACAGCATCTGGGTGGCGGGAGGTCGTCGCACGCTGGTTCACTGGCCGGCCGAGGGTGCGCCTCCGGGCTGGAGCGAGCGGTCGCGGGTCGATACGGCCGGCGCGGTCATCGCGGGTGCGGGGCGGGCGGGCGCAGCGGCGCTGGTCTACCCGCTGGAACGGAGGTGGAGTCCGCCGGCGGGCGAGACCGATCCCGGTGTGCCCCCCGCGGCGGAGATGCCGGCGTGGCAGGTCGCGGCGCGCTGGGTGGATGGCGAGCCCGCGGCGGTGGAACGACCGGTGGGATCCGGCTGCACGCGCGAGGTAGCCATCCCCGTCCCGGGGCGCGGCGACCTCCCCTTCCGGCCGTCGTTCGGGCAGCTGGTGCGTGCGCTGGGTGCGCCGTGCGAGGCGGTCGCGGGGAGCACGGCGCTGGACGAAGAGGTGCTGCTCGCCATCGCCGGAGCGGGTCCGCTGGCCCCCCGTGGTGCGATTCCTTCGCCGGAGGCGACGCCGTCGCCGCTGGCGGCGTGGCTGTTCGGGCTGGCGTTGCTGCTGGCGCTCGCGGAGCTCTGGGTGCGGCGCGGGTCCGGATTCAGCGCTTCCGCGGGGTCGCCCGGGAAGGTCGAGCCGTCGGCCTCGAGCGCGCGAGTGACCGGTCGGGAAGATGCCGCCGCTCGAGAGCCGGCGGCGACGCTCTGGGGGACGGTCTCGTGACGGCGCTGCAGCGCGTGCGCCGCGCACGACGGACGCTGGTCGCAACGGCCGGGATCGCCGCCCTGCTCTGGGGTGCCGCGGCGGCGCTGGCGGTGCTCGCCACCGCCCTGCTCGTGGAGCTTGCCACCCCGCTCCCGCCGCAGGCGCACGCGGCACTCTGGCCGATCGCCGCGCTCGCGGCGCTGGTCACCATCGCTGCCATGGCGTGGCGCTGGCGCATGGCGCGCTCCGTCGAGCGCGTCGCGCTCTGGATCGAGGAGCGACAGCCGGAGCTGCGCTTCGCGCTGGTCACGGCGATGGATCCCGTGGCCGCGCCCGAGCAGCGTTACCCGGATCTCCACGCCCGCGCCCGGTCCGCCGACGTCGGGGGCCTGGTGGGGAGGGCGCAGCGACGCGCACTCGCCCACGCCCTCCTGGCCACTCTCCCCCTCGCCGCGCTGGTCACGCTCCTCGAGCCCGCCGAACTGCTGGACGCCGCGCGCAGCGAGCTGACCCAGCGCGTCTCCGTGCCGCCGCCTCCGCTCGCCAATCGGCTGGAGGGGATGACCGCCGAGGTCACGCCGCCCGCCTACAGCCGCCTCCCGCCCGAATCCGTGGCAGACCCATCGGGCGTGAGCGCGCTGATCGGGAGCCGCGTGGTGCTCGGCGGGGACGGCCCGCCGGAGGGAGTCGGCGCCGTGCTGGATGGCGACTCGCTGGCCGCGGCGGATCGGGATGGCGGCGCCCGGAGGAGGGACGGCTGGCAGATCTCGCTCTCCATGCCCGAATCACCCGCGGTGGTCTCGCTCCACGACCGGGAGTACCGCCGGCTGGTGGTGCTCGAGCCGCGGACTGACTCCATCCCCGAGCTGCTCCTGCGACGACCGGTCAACGACACCACCTACCAGTCGGTGCCCTCGGGACAGCTCGTGACGGAAGCGCTGGCGCGCGACGACATCGGGCTCAACTACGGCTACATCGAGTACATGGTCACGGCCGGCAGCGGAGAGATCTTCGATACCCGGGTGACGCGGAGCCCGAACCTCGCCCTCGGCAATGCGCGGAGTGCCACGATCCGCGACATGATCCGGTTGGATACCATGGGTCTGGCGCCCGGCGCCGTGCTCCACATCCGAGCGATCGCCCTCGACCACAACGATGTGACCGGACCTGGCCGCGGCGTCTCTGAAACACGCACGCTGCGGGTCGCCGAACCGATGGACTCCGTCTCCCTCACCCCCGCGCCGCCGCTTCCCATCGACTCGATGTGGATGAGCCAGCGGCTGCTGAACATGAGGACGGACACGCTGATCCGGACGGGCGACACGATGGATCGGCGTACCTTCATGGGCACCTCGTCGGGCTACAGCAACGCGCAGGAGGAGATCCGCAGCCGCGCCTCGGCCGTGATCGCGATCCTCGAAGAGGACGGCGTGGGGGGTACCTTCGAGACGCAGGTCAGCCGCATGCTGCGCCGCGCAGTCGATCTCATGTACGAGGCGAGGGTGCACCTGGCGATCGCCCGACCCGACAGCGCGATGCCGTACATGATCGAGGTGCTGGAGATCCTGGACGAGATCCGCCTCGCCAACCGCTACTACCTGCGGGGAATCATGCCGCCGCAGACGGTGAACATCGAGCGGGTCCGGCTCTCCGGCGAGGATCCGGCCGGGGACGAGCGGCGTGAGGCGCGCCGCCGGCTGGACGATCCGGCCGCGGCGCTCGCCGTCCGGCTCGAACGGGCTGTGGCGCTGGTGCGCACCTCACCCGAATCCGCGATGGACTCGCTGACCCATCTCCGTGTCTCCGCGCTCGGCGTCGCACCCGAGGCAGCGGCCGCGCTGGCGGAGCTGATGGGCCTTCTGCAACCGCCCGCCGGGGCCGACCGGACGGAGCGGATCGAGGAGGCCATCGCTCGGGCGCGACGCGCGCTTGAGCCGCGGACCGTCCGTATCCGGGGACCTCTGGAGTGGGGGGGGATCCCATGAGCCAGTTCGTCTTCGCGACCGCCGAGTACTCGTCGGGCGACTGGGAGAGCGCGCCGGCGCTCCCCGAGAACCTGATCGACTCGGTGGCGCGCTACACCGCCATCGACGTGGCGCCGGCGGGCGTGAACGTGCGGCTGGATTCGGACCTGGTCTTCAACTACCCGTTCCTCTGGCTCACCGGCCATCTCCCGGTCCGCTTCACCGACGCGGAGCGGCGCAACCTGAAGCGCTACGTGGAGCGGGGCGGCTTCATCATGGTAGACGACCACAACCATGACATCACCGGGATCTTCCATCTGACCGCGACGGAGGAGATCGAGTCCATCTTCGGACCGCTCGAGCAGGTGCCCAACGACCACGAGATCTATCGCGCCTTCTTCACCTTCGAGAACGGACCGCCGCATACCACTCACGAGCTGAACGGGTGGGGCGACGGCCTGCTGCACGAAAACCTGGACGCGATCTTCGTCGGCGACCGTATCGGGCTGCTGTACAGCAACAAGGACTACAGCTCGGAGTGGAACTTCCACGCCGAAACCAAGCGCACCATGCAGCAGGACCCAACGCGGTTCGGCGTCAACATGATCGTATATGCCCTCACTCGCTGATCGATTTCGCACCGGCGCCGAGTGGGCGCTGCGCGGGCTGGCGCTGGCCCTCCTCGTCGGTTGCCTGGTGCTGGCGCTCCGCTCCGGTGGCGCCGCCGATGCCGAGGTCGGGGAATCCGCCGCGCTCCGGGAGTCGCTCGAGCGCTGGACCACTGCCGTGCGACCCCCGCGGGTGCACGTGGCGCTGGAACACCCCCCGAGCCGCACGGAGCAGGAGTGGCTCGCCGCGCTTGCGGGTGCGGGCACCGCGGTCGAATGGAGCGGCTCCGCGCTGCTCCCCACGGCGGTCACCGTGGAGCCGCGCGCGGACCCCGCGGGCGGCGCCGGGGTGAGCGTCGCGGCGCCACCCGATGCGCACGTCGTCCTCCGCGACACCATGGGCGTTCTGGACACCGCGCGTGCGGATGCCCACGGAGTGCGCCTGCACGTCGCCCGGCCGCGGGCCGCGGTGGAGTCCGTGGTGGGGCCGGTGATCGCCAGCGCGGCGGGTCGCGATTCGTTGCACCTCCGCCGCCTTCTCGTGCTCGGGTCGGCCGGTTGGGAGACCAAGTTCGTGACGGCGGCGCTGGAGGAGCGCGGGTGGGAGGTCGACACCCACATGCCCGTCTCCCCGCAGACCCACGTGCGGCAGGGCGGGGTCACCGCGATCGATACGTCCCGCTACTCCGCCGTGCTGGTGCTCGATGCCACGGCCGCCCCGTACGCCGCGCGCATCGCGCCCTACGTGCGCTCGGGAGGCGGGCTGATCCTCTGGTCCCCGGCCGCCACACTGGCGGGGCTCGCGCCGCTCGCGGCGGGGCGGCCGGGCACGCGCATCGAGGACGAGGGGCGGGCGCCGCGCGACGAGGCGCCGCGCGACGATCTGGCGCTTGTCCCGGTCGCCTCGCTGAACGCCGACGCGGTTACGCTGGAGGGCCGTGGTGAGCTGATCGCGCTCGCGGCGCGCCGGGTTGACGCCGGTCGCGTCATCCAGAACGGGTACGTCAACTCCTGGCGCTGGCGCATGGCCGGCGGCGATGACGCGCCCGAAATGCACCGGGCGTGGCTGGCGGGGCTGGTGGCCCGGGTGGCCTACACCGGCCGGACCACCACTGACGCGCCGCCGACGGATCCGGCGCCGCTCGCCGCCATGATCGAACGACTCGGCCCGCCGGCCACGGCGTGGGATGCTCCGGCTCCGACCCGTCGTGACGCGATCCTCCCCTGGATCTTCGCCGCGATCTGCGCCGCGCTGCTCCTCGAGTGGCTTTCGCGCCGAACGCGCGGGGTGAGGTGAGCCGGGGATGGCCGGACGAGGAGATTCAGCGCCGTCAACGTTGTTCGTGGTTCGAAACGCGTCTCGGGCTCTCGGCAGTATGAGTCAGTCCCCTGAAAGCATCGTGCGGTCGCTGTATTCGGAGATGGAATGGATTCTCTATCACGCTCACAGAGGCCATCAATGGGTCCCGTTCTGAAACCCGAGCGGCTGGTCGTGCTTTGCCTCTTTGCCCTGATCGCTGGCGGCTGCAGTGAGGAGCGCGGTGGGCCAACGCTTCCATCCATCGCGGCACAGGTGGATGTGGTCCCATACGAATCGGATGCAATTTGGTGCGGCGATGAACGCGACGATATGATCTTTGAATACTACGTGTACACCTACTACTGGGGGAGTTGGCGGCCGACATGCGATGATTTCGCATCCGGTGGCGGCACGGGGCATTTCAGCTGGAGTGAACTGAACGGTGGATTCTCGACGGGCAATCCCCATTTCCCCTGGGGGCACATCAAGCCCACCTTGGAGTTGGGGTTGGAGTTGACGCGGTTCATGTACAATCGAGGAGGTATCATAATCAATTCGGGTTATCGGTGTCCGCACGGCAATCATGCAGTAAATGGTGTGACACAGAGTCGGCATATGTACGGCGATGCTGTGGACATGCGGTCAGCGGACCACCCGTGGACCAAAGATGAACACGATCTGCTCTGGGAGGCAGCTTACTATGCTGGGTCCACGTGGCGGTCCACGTGGGGTTCGTATTCGGGTAATCACCTGCACGCCGACTGGAGGCCATAATGAGCGCCGTACGATTCGTCCTTCCGTTCACCGCGCTGGTGCTCGGCGCTGTGTTGCTGGTCCCGGCCGCTGAGGCGCAGGTGGAGCAGAGAGAACAGGCGATTGCGCACCAGCTTCGCCTATCGGACCGAGCGGAGAAGATGGAGGCATTGGTGTGGCTGCAGCGGCTCGGACGGGTACCTCGGAGCGCCGAACTGCGTACAGCGCTCATCGAAACACTCGAGCAGGAGAACGCCCTGCGTCGCGAGCGGTGGGCGGCCATCCGGCGCGACGAGGCGATCGAGCCCATCGAGGATGACGTGTACGGCAGCGTGGCGCAGGCGGTGGTGTCGCTGCGGGATCCGGCCGCCACCCCGGCCTTGGCCGGCGCCGTCGGCACCGGTTTGATGGTCATCCGCAGCCTGGTGGAGATCGGCGAGCCGGCGGCGCGAGAGATCTTGGACGTGATCGACTCGCCCGATGCGAGCACCTATGAGTTCGCGGGAAGCCTGCACGCGCTCCGAATGATGGTGGAGAATGCGGAATCGCGACCCCTCGCGTCGGACACGCGTAATCGGATCCGCAGCGCTGCGCTCCAGCACCTGAACGGGAGGCACTCGGGTTCGGGTGTCGTGCTTCGGAGTGCGATCGATCTGGCCGCCGTTCTGAACGATCCCGCACTCGACCGGATCATTCGGGCGCTCGCATCGGACCCGAGGGAGGTGATCGCACGCGGCGTCACGGATCCGGAGCTGGTCGAGCGCACGCAGAAGCACGCCGCCGATCGCCTCGCGGGCGTGCCGCCGCTCCCGCGGCAGTGATACAAGGAATGCGCGAATCGCGCCGGAATCACCTCCGAGCATACCTGATCGAACGATGAAGCTTCAGATGCCACCGGCGCGAGCGTCCCTCAGCTCTCCCGCCCGCCCCCCCGGCCCTGCCGGGCACCCGATCATCGGGAGCATCGGGGCGCTCCGGAAGGAAACGCACCGTGCTCTCGTGAATGCCCGCGAGACCCACGGCGACCTGGTCTACTTTCGGGTCGGGCCGCGGCACGTGTACCTGGTCTGTCACCCGGACGACGTCCGGCACGTGCTGGTCGAGAACCACCGCAACTTCCGCAAGGGGCGCGCCCTCCAGAAGGCGAAGCCGCTGCTCGGGGAGGGGCTCCTCACCAGCGAGGGCGACTTCTGGCGCCGCCAGCGTCGGCTCGCGCAGCCGGCCTTCCACCGGGAGCGGATCGCCGCCCTCGGCGGTGTGGTCACCGCGGCCACCTCCGAACTTCTCGAAAGCTGGTCCCCGCTCGTCGCGGCGGGCCCCCCGCTGGAGCTGGACGGGGAGATGATGAAGCTCACCCTCGACGTCGTGGGGAAGGCGCTGTTCGGCACCGCGCTGACCGGCGCGGAGATCGGCACCGTCGCTTCCGTTCTCCCGCCGCTGCTGCGCGATGCCACGGCCCGCACCCATTCGGTGTTCGACTTCGGAGAGCGGCTCCCGACCCCGTCCAACCGGCGGCGTGACCGGAACCGGATGAGCCTGGACCGCATCGTGTACCGGATCATCGAGGAGCGCCGCCGGAGCGGGGAGGAAGCCACCGACCTGCTCGGGATGTTGATGGTCTCGCGCGATGAGGAAACCGGTGAGACGATGACCGACGTGCAGCTCCGCGACGAGGTCATGACGCTCTTCCTCGCCGGCCACGAGACCACCGCGCTGCTCCTCTCCTGGACGTGGACGCTGCTCTCGCGCCACCCGGGCGTGCGGCGGCGGGTGGAGGCCGAAGTCGATCGGGTCGTCGGGGAACGTACGCCGACCGCCGCGGACGTGGCGCACCTCCCCTACCTCCGCATGGTCCTCGACGAGGTCCTGCGCCTCTATCCGCCGGCCTGGGCCATCCCCCGGACCGCCGTGGCGGAGGACGTCATTCATGGTTACCCTGTCCCCGCCGGCGCGACGGTCATCCTCAGCCCGTACGTGACCCACCGGCACCCCGAATTCTGGGAGAACCCCGAGGGGTTCGATCCGGAGCGGTTCAGTCCGGAGCGATCCGCTCACCGACACCGTCATGCCTACTTCCCGTTCGGTGGTGGGCCACGGCTCTGCATCGGCAACAACTTCGCGCTGATGGAGGCGACGCTGATCGTCGCGATGGTGGTGCAGCGGTACACCGTGGACCTCGTGCCCGGCCAGCGTATCGAACCCGAGGCGGCGTTCACGCTGCGGCCGCGATCCGGTGTGCTGGCACGGCTTCTCCGCCGGCGTCCGGATGATCGAGTGGCCGTTGCCACGCCGTGAACTCCGCCGGCCGCCGCACATCAGCACCGACCGGGGAAGCACCCGGCGACAGACACCAGGGAAGTCACCGGCCATCATGACCGAACGACCGCTGCACCCGGCGACGCAGGCCATCCGGATCCGCATGGAGCCCACCGCCGCGCGGGAACACTCCGCGCCGCTCTACCTCACGTCGAGCTTCACCTTCGACTCCGCGGAACACGCCCGCGCGCTCTTCGCGGACGAGGTGACCGGCAACGTCTACAGCCGCTACTCGAACCCCAACACCGACGAGTTCGTCGCCCGGCTCTGCGCGCTCGAGGGCGCGGAGGACGGAATCGCGACGGCGAGCGGAATGGCGGCCGTCTTCGCGAGTCTCGGAGGGCTGCTCAGCGCCGGCGATCACGTGCTCGCGTCACGCGCCCTGTTCGGATCCACGCACCAGCTCTTCACCCGCATCCTGCCACGCTGGGGGATCGAAGCGACGTACGTGGACGGGCCGGCGTCGATCGAGGAGTGGGAGCGGGCCGTCCGCCCCGCCACGCGGGCGATCTTCGTCGAAACTCCCTCCAATTCAGGTCTGGACCTGGTGGATCTGGCGGCGCTCGGCGAGCTGTGCGGCCGGCACGAGATCCACCTGATCGTCGACAACTGCTTCGCCACGCCGCTGCTGCAGCAGCCGACCCGCCTGGGCGCGGACCTGGTCGTCCATTCGGCGACCAAGTTCATCGATGGACAGGGCCGCACGCTCGGCGGAGCGGTGCTCGGCCGCGCGTCGGTGATCGAGGAGATCCGGTACTTCGCCAGGCACAC
The DNA here is from genome assembly GCA_963793235.1 of uncultured Gemmatimonadales bacterium. GTDB lineage: Bacteria > Gemmatimonadota > Gemmatimonadetes > Longimicrobiales > Longimicrobiaceae > CAWBZF01. The sequence goes on along the minus strand of CAWBZF010000002.1, from coordinate 1,093,851 downwards.
CGGGCCTTCGCTCTCCCCCTTCAACGCCTGGGTCCTCTCGCGGAGCCTGGAGACGCTGGACGTGCGGATGAGCCGCCACTGCGACAACGCGCTGGCGCTCGCGCTCGCGCTGCAGGATCATCCGGCGCTCGAGCAGGTCCGCTATCCGTACCTGCGGAGCCATCCGCAACACGAGCTCGCGAAGCGGCAGATGTCCGCCGGCGGCGGGATCGTGGTGCTGGTGCTGCGCGACGGGTTGGAGGGGGCGCAGCGGTTCCTGGACTCGCTGCGACTCCTCTCCCACAGCCCCAACCTCGGCGATGCGCGCACGATCGTCACGCATCCCACCTCGACCACGCACTCGAAGATGACGGAGGAGGAGCGGGAGCGGGTCGGCATCCTCCCCGGCCTCATCCGAATCTCCGTGGGGCTGGAGCACGTGGACGACATCGTGAACGATGTGATGCAGGCGCTGGAACGGCCCCGCTGACGAGATAGCCGCCACCACACCTCCGGTCAGCTCCGGGCGGGCGCTCCCAGCTCCACCCAGCGGTCCACGCCGATCGCCTCCAGGAAATCCCGATCGTGGCTGGCGACGAGGAGCGCGCCGTCGTACGCTCGCAACGCGCCTTCCAGCGCCTCGATCGCCTCCAGGTCGAGGTGGTTGGTCGGCTCGTCCAGGAGGAGGAGGGCGGGCGGCCGCTCTCCGCCGAGCACGCATGCGAGGGAGAGCCGCAGGCGCTCGCCTCCGCTCAGCGTGTCCACCCGCTGCATCGCCCCCTCGGCGGAAAAGAGGAAGCGTGCCAGCGCAGAGCGCGTCTCGGTTTCCGGCATGAGCGGGTGGTGGGCGCGAAAGGTGTCGAGCACGGAAGCGGCCGGGGTCGCGCCGATCCCGTGCTGGTCGAGCGCGGCGACCTGCTCATCGTCGAGCCGACGCACCGAGCCCGCCGTCGGCGCGATCTCTCCGCGCGCGGCCCGCAGCAGGGTCGACTTCCCGGACCCGTTGGGGCCGATCAGCGCCACCCGCTCCGGGCCGGTGATCCGCAGGGAGATGCCATCCAGCACCGGCCGTGGCGCACCGGGATGGTGAACGCGAAGCCTCTCCACCTCCAGCATCACCCTCCCGGCCGGCAGCCCGGTGGATGGCAGGTCGAATCGGGGCGGCTCCCGCTCCTCCACGCGCCGGCGTGCCGACTCCGTGCGCGAGCGCCGCTCCTCCACGCTCCGGTCGGTGACCGCACGCACGCGTGCCCCGGTCGCCTGCGCCTGCCCCTTCCGCCCATTGAGAAGGATCTTCGGCATGTTCGAGCTGGAGCGGTCGCGATGTCCCTGCGCCTCGCGCCGCGCCTGCCGCTCGCGTACCTCCCGCGCCTTACGCTCCGCGTCGCGCAGTGCCGCACGCGCGCTGTCCAGCTCGCGCGCCGCCGCGGCATCCTCCTCCGCTCGCTGCGTGCGATAGAAGTCGTAGTTGCCGCCGTACACCCGCACGCCGAGTCCGGAAAGCTCCACGATGCGGTCCATCCGGCGCAGGAGCGCGCGGTCGTGGCTCACGCAGAGCAGGCCCCCGCGCCAGCCCTCCACGAAGCCATACAGCGCCTCGCGGCTCGCGGCGTCCAGGTGGTTGGTGGGTTCGTCCAGGAGGAGGAAGTCGGGGCGGCCGAGCGTCAATCCGGCGAGCGCGACCCGCGTCGCCTCGCCCCCGCTCACCCCTCCCACGGGTCGGTCGAGCGGGAGATGGCCGAGGCCGAACCGCTCCAGGGCCGCCGTCGCCCGCTCCGCGATCCCCCAGTCGTCTCCGATGATCTCCAGATCGCCGACGCTCGCCGCTCCCGCCTCCATCCGCCGCAGTGCCGCGAGCCGCTCCTCGATTCCGAGCACCTTGGTGAGCGGGGCCTCGGGGGGGCGGTCGAAAGTCCTGCGGGAGCACGGAAACGGCCCCGGCACGATGGACCGTTCCGGAGGTCGGCGTCAGCTCCCCCGCGAGCAGGCGGACGAGCGTGGTCTTGCCGGACCCGTTGGGCCCGACCACTCCGGTTCGCTCCCGGCCGAAGCCGAGCGTCAGGTCGTGAAAGAGCGCCCGGCCGTCAGCCGGGGCGTAGTGGATCCGGTCCGCGACGATGCGCGCACCGCTCCGGGTCGTGTGTGACATGCGGATACACTCCGGTCCTCTCGGTTCTCGTGGGGTGAACGCCGAAAGGAACCATCCGCATGCAGACCTCTGAAGGGCGGGTGACGAGCTCCCGGACCGGGCCGGCGCTCAGGGGTGGGGAGCGCCGCCGGCGGGCAGACATACGTTGATGTGGGCTGGCGCATTCGTCAACCCCGGTGTGGAGCGCGGCTCGATCAGATCGCGAGATCGCCCACGACGTGAGTGGCTCCGGGCGGAGGTGCCGGTCGACCAGGACGATTTCGTCGCCGTGGTCGATTGGAGCCGGCTCGAAACCCCGGGCGCCCGCCGCGGCGGGAGAACCGGAAGGGTCCCGGAAATGGAAGTACCGGGGTGGGGTTGGTGATGATCATGTGGTGGTCAGGCGATCGCTCCCGCTGTCATCCGCGCTTCCGTCGAACCCTTTTCAGATGTTTGCAATTCGGTCTCCGCGCCTCTCCACCCCTTGCTCGCTGGGATTCGCGACCGTATTGTCGCCACCGAAATGAAATTCACCTGTTCACCTTCCCCGTCGGAGCCATGTCAATTCGCTTCCTCTCAGCTCTCCTCGTCGTATGGACCCTCGTAGCGTGTACCGACAATCCGCTCACTCCCGAGCAGGCGACCGCCGAGCTCGCCGCCACCACTGCCACTGAGATCGACGGGACGGCGGGTCAGCCGGTCACGGCGGTGCCGACGGTGAAGGCGACGGATGCGAGCGGGAATCCGGTTCCAGGGCTCAACGTCACCTTCACGTCGACGGGCGAGGGGACGATCGGCCGCACCTCCGCGACGACCGACGCCAACGGCAACGCCGACGTCGGCTCCTGGACGCTCGGAACCGCCGCCGGTGAGCAGACCGTGACCGCGACGGCGGGGACGCACACCGTCACCTTCACCGCGAATGTCGTGGCGGGTGCCGCAGCGACCATCACTCCGGTTGCCGGCGCGACGAACGACGCCCTCACGGGCGCGGAGGTGCCGACCCCTCCTTCGGTGCGGCTCACCGACCAGTTCGGAAATCCGATCGCCGGTTCGGCGGTCGTATTCAGCGTCGCGAGCGGTGATGGTTCCGTCACCGGCGGCACCACGACGACCGACGCCAATGGGACGGCGACCGTCGGAAGCTGGACGCTCGGCGTCGTTCCGGGCACGCAGACGCTGAGCGCGACGAGCGGCTCGCTCTCGGCGGAGTTCACGGCCACCGCATCGCTCCCGACGGGGTGCGCCGTTGCGCCCTACCGGATCGGGGCCACGATCCCGGGCAGCTGGGCCGAAGGGGACTGCGCGAACACCACCCCGTTCGCTGCCGCGGGTGCCGTGTACGACCAGTACGAGCTGAAGCTGAGTGAGCAGCGCAACGTTCGCTTCGAGCTCACGGGTGCGAGCGGCCGGTCCATCCGGATTCGCCGTGCGGGCGGAGACGACTTCGTGGGGCTCCCGCTCAGCGGAGCGTTCACGACGGTCGAGGGGAACACCCTCATCTCGCGCCATCTGCTCGGGGCGGGGGATTACGTCGTGGAGGTGCAGGCCCCCGCGAACACCACGGGCGATTACACGCTTGCGAGCGTCATCGACGATTCCGACGTCGTCTGCCGCCCGATGGTGCAGGGCACGATCGGGATCACCTTCGAAGGCGCCCTGAACCCGGCCACGGACTGCGAGAGCCCGGTCGCCGCGGGAACGTATGAGGACTGGATCGTGTTGCCGCTGAAGACCGGAGACAAGTTCCGCATCACGCTGACGACGACCACCATGCCGCCCGGCTTCGTGCTCCGCGATGACCGACAGGGACCGGCCTCGCCGACGCTGGCGGTGCGTACCTCGTCCACCCCTGGCACGATCACGCTGGACTGGACCGCCAACTTCGACACCTACCACGAGATCGTCATCTTCAAGAACGGTGGTGCGGACGCGCCCTACGGTCCGTATACGCTCCAGATCGAGCGGATTCCGTAGCCGTGCGGCTGCTGCAACACCAGGGGGGATGGCATCTGCGGGTCGGCTCGGCTCCAACCGTGGAGCTGTCTGCGGCCAGGACGTGTGCATTCCCCTGGTGTGTTGTGAATTGATGCAACACTGACCGATCCTGGCCGTGGCGCGCTCTCGTGAGCGTCCACGGCCCTTCGTCGTTTCGGGGCCGCGGCGCGCGAAGGTGCGTTCCGCGGCCCTCCGTGTAGGGGTGCGGGTGCCCTGAGGAGTCTATGGATTAACGACTTCTCGCATTTCAGCTGCACACCGCTCCACGCCGACTCCATTGACACCTGCTCGAATCCTCTCACCGGGGCACACGCACGCAGTCCAAACACGCGGCCTCGGAAGCGAGGAGATGCAGAAGCTCCAGGCTGCCGCCCGGCTCATCTGCCGCTCACGTCGACCCCTGATTCTGGCGGGGGCGGGGATCCTGTCCGGGGGGGTACAGCGGCGCATGCGGCGGGTGGCCGTCCTCGCCGACGTTCCGGTGGTCGCCACGCCCGGCGCCGCTGCGGGCCTGGGTTCTACCCATTCGCTGCTCATAGGTCACACGGGACCTCCTGTCTCCGACCGCGTGGTGCAGGCGCTCGCGCGGGCCGACGTGGTCGTGATCCTCGGGATGAGCGACGAGGCGGACCGCGAGGTGGAGGCGCTCTTCGGCGCCGGGGCAGCGGTGATCCGCATCGGTCCACCCCATCCGCCGGCGCAGGCGAGCAGGCGCGCCGCGGTGGAGCTCCAGGGGGAGCTGAAGTACCTGCTGGTCTGTCTCGAGGACCTGCTGCTTCCGGTGAGGCATCCCCTCTGGAAGCAGGAGTTCGTGGCGGGTAGGTGCGTGCGGGACGAGAGGAGCGGAAGTCGCCACCTGGCGACGATATGACCGTGGCCACCGCCGGTGCGGAGCGAAGCAGCGAGGTCGCCGCGGCCTTCGAGGAACTCAGGAGGAACGAGTTCGGCCGGTTGGACGCCGCGAACCACGTCTTCCTGGATCGGGTCGGCGGTACGCTGTACCCGGAGTCGCTGGAGCGGCCGCCGGTCGCCGGGCCGCTCGAAGCCGCCTCTGGAGGAGGTGGTTCTCCCGCTGCGTCGGTTTCAGGCGGGACCGCCGCGGAGATGGTTCGCCTACGTCTGCGCCTCCTCGCGTTCCTGGAGGCGGATCCATCCGACTACGAGGTGGTGTTCACGGGTGACGAGGCCGCTGCCCTGCGGATGCTGCTTCGGCACGGGCCGTTCGGGCGCGGCTCGACCTGCCGGGTGACGACGGACTTCCCGGCGCTCTCCCTCGCCATGACGTCGGCCGCCCTGCGGTCCGGCCCGCGAGTCGAGGAGATCCCCGTGGGCCCGGATCTCCGGGTTCAGGACCTCGGCGCGGCCCTCCGGAGTGTCGATCGTGGCGCGGCCAACCTGCTCGCCTTCCCGGCACGCTCTCCGGTCACCGGCGTGAGCCACCCTCTCGAGTGGCTGGAGCGGGGACGGAAGCACGGGTTCCACGTGCTTCTGGATGCCTCCTCCCATGCGACCACGGCGGCGCTGAACCTCCGGAGGCACCGGCCGGATGCCCTCATCGTCTCCTTCCGCAGATTGCTCGGCTTTCCGTCGAGCGTTACGGCGTTGCTGATCCGGTCGTCCACGATCGCGCTGCGGGCGGCGCCGGCGGCACCACCGAGGGCCACGGCGACGCTCCCCGCCTCCCCCGGCGGTCGAGAGACTCCCGCAGCTACGCTCCAACCATTCTGCGAGGCGACGCTCAGCGGGATCGTCGCCGGGCTGGACCTCGTGGAATCGGTGCGCACGATCGGGCTCGGCTCCCATCTGGCGCGGCTGACCAGGCACTTCCGCTCCGGATTGCTCTCTCTGAAGCACCCCTGTGGATCACCAGCCGCCGAGCTGCTTGGTTGTCGCCTCTCCCAGGAACGAAGTGGTGTCGTGATCTTCTCCCTGTTGAGCGCGTCCGGCGCACCGCTCGACGCCGGTGCGGTGCGTCGGGCGGCCGCGCGGCAGGGGATCACCGTGGGTACTCTCTGCTTCCGAAGCTGCGGGACACCGGGTTCGCCGACGAGAACCGGTGAGGTGAGCGTGGTGGATCCGCTGTGCTCCCATTCCGAGGGCCGCACGATCTCCGTGGTCGGTCAGATGGGGAGAGTGCCAACTCCCGCCGCTCTGCAGGTCTCATTCGGCATGTGGAGCAACCGCTGCGATGTGGACCGGTTTCTCGCGTTTCTCCGCCGCGTTCTCTGATGTCGTGAGCTGCGGAAACCAGGGCTCTGCCGCAGTCCGCGTCGGCCTTCTCCGGGAGTGCGGCAGAGCGGACCTGGAGCTCGGATGGACGGACAGGACGCCCCCCACACAACTTGACCCGGACGTCTCGCGGCAGTAGGTATCCCGACGTTCACACGACCAGATGCTTCACCTCCCGAGACGCGACGGCTCCGCGCTGCCTCGCGTTTCGCCCACGTACACTACGCGGGCCAATGGCCGATCCGACCGAACCCGGAGTGGACGCCACGGATGCGTTCGAGGCGCTCTTCCGCGCGCACTACGCAGGGCTGTGCAGCTTCGTCGTCGGGTATCTCCACTCCGAAGACGAAGCACGCGACATCGTGCACGACCTCTTCCTCGCTCTGCTGGAGAAGCACGAAGCCGGAGGCCCCGCGTCGTACACCTCCGCCTATCTCTACTCGGCGGCTCGCAACCGGGCGCTCAAGCGGCTGCGTCATCACCGGGTGGTCACCCGCTGGCAGGAGCAGGCGGCGGACTCCGGCACCCCGCAGGTTGAAGCGGCGGATCACACCCTCCGCTTCAACGAGGCGGCCGAGGCGGCTGAAGCGGCGATCGCACAGCTTCCGGATCGCTGCCGGGAGGTGTTCCTCCTCAGCCGTCGCCAGCACATGACCTACGCCGAGATCGCGGCCACGCTGGACCTGTCGGTGAAGACGGTCGAGGTGCAGATGTGGCGCGCGTTGAAGAAGCTGCGTGAGCAACTCGCCCCCTTCATCTCTCCCCTTCTCCTCATCGCATCGACCAGCTTCTGAGACATCGCCGCTGGCTTCGATCCTCCCCGCAATCCTCCGCGAACGCCGCGAGAATTCGTCTCGACCGCACGACTTCACACCCTCCGACGAGATCGTTGTAAGGGTGTCCCCCACGCTCAGGGGTTCTACCCGCAGACGAAAGGACAATCCCATGATCGATGACTTCGCCGGCCCCCGGCTGGCGCGCTACATCAGCGGTGACTGCTCTCCCGAAGAGGAGGCCGAGATCCGTGACTGGATCGACTCGGATCCCGAGCGGGTCGAGTTGGTCGAGGAGCTGCGCCGTGTCTGGGAGATGAGTGGGCGACGTGAGGTCGCCTGGGACGTGGACGCCGCCTGGGAGCGACTCCTTGCTGCACGCGCCGCGCATCGCACCACCGGCTCAGGCGTGCCGAGTTCCTCAGCCGAAGTTCGCGGCGCGAGGCAGGGCGGCGGGCGAGCGTGGTGGCTGAGCGCCGCGGCGGTGATCCTGGTTGCGATCGGCGCGGTGCTGCTCTGGGGCCGCCTCGGCAGCGAGCGGGGGCCGGTGGAGATGGTCGCGTCCCAGGAGTTCGTCACGGGGCGCGGCGAGCGGCTCGAGCTCAACTTCCCCGACGGGTCACGCGTCCTCTTGGCTCCGGACACACGGCTGCGCGTGGCCGACAGGTTCGGACGTCGCGGGCGGGACGTGCACCTGGAGGGGCAGGGCCTGTTCGAGGTCGCGCATGATCCCCGGCGCCCCTTCCGTGTGCATACGGAGCAGTTCCTCACCGAGGTGCTCGGGACAGAATTCGTGGTGCGGGCGTATGCCGATGAGCAGGTGGCTGACGTGGCGCTCATCGAGGGGAGCGTTCAGCTCATGAGTCGGTCCGCCCCTCCGTCGGAACCGCTTGTCCTCGCCCCGGGTGAGGTCGGCCAGTCCGTGGAGGGGCGGCAGCTCGAGCGGGTCGGCGGAGAGAACCTCGACGCCCGTCTTGGCTGGATTCACGGGCGCCTCGAGTTCCAGGACACACCGCTGCGCGAAGCGGCGCGCGAGCTCGGCCGCTGGTACGATCTCGACATCCGGTTCGCCGACCCCGGTCTGGCCAACCGTCGCCTGACGGCGTCCTTCCAGGGAGAATCCGCGGCCCGGGTCATCGAGGTGCTGGCTCTCTCACTGGATGTTCGGTACAGCCGGGACGGAAGCACGGTCGTGCTCAGCCCGCGCTGACGCTGCACCCCCGCCGTCCGATGGCGGGTGACCTACCCTGCGTGAACGCAACAACGATTCGTTAGGCACGTGTCGGGCGAGTTCTCCGCCCGGGCGCGGCCAGCTGGCTCGACTCCATCCGGAGGTATCCCCATGCAGCGCACCCGTGTGGTGGTATGGCTGTTCGTACTGTTCCTGCTGGTGAGCGGTTCTCTTGATGCACAACGACTGGGCGGTGGCGACACCGCGCCCCGGTTTCTTCTCGCCTCCAGCACCTCCGTGGCACCCGTAGCGGTCGATGCCCGCGAGATGCCGACGCTCCGGCACCGGCTCACCCTCCATCTCGAGCACGCGACCCTGGAGGAGGCGCTGCGCGAGATCACCGACCAGACGGGCCTTCGTTTCAGCTACAGCCGCGACGTGGTTCGCGTCGACAGCAGGGTGTCGATCCGGGCGGAGGAGATCACGCTCGCCGCGGCGCTCACCGAGCTCCTGATCGGAGCCGGCATCGATGTGGTCTTCTCGAGGCACGGTCCGGCGGCGCTGGTGCGGCAGCCACCGCCCCCGCCGCGGGTGGCGCTCGCTACGGGGACCATTACAGGGAGCGTCATAGACGCGGAAACTGGCGCGGCGGTAGCGGCCGCGGAAGTCTGGATCGAGGGCACCCGTTGGCGGACGCTTACCTCAAATCAGGGCCGCTTCCTACTTGCAGCGGTGACGGAAGGAGATCATGAGGTCAGTGTCCGTCGAATCGGGTACGCGGTTGAACGTCGCGCAGTCACCGTGGTCGCGGATGGTTCGGTCAACCTGAGCTTTGCTCTACAGGCGGTCCCCACATTCTTGGACGGCGTGGTAGCGACTGTGACAGGCACTCACAGAGTGCGTGAGCTGGGTCACGTCGTTAGTCGGATCAATGCCGATTCAGTAGTGCGAGCGTCACCGGTTGCTAGCATGAGCGAACTTCTCACGGCTAGGGTTCCCGGTTTACAGGTATTCTCAGCGCAGGGCTCCGTGGGGGGCGATGCATCCCTTCGGATTCGAGGTGCGACAACTTTCCTGCTCGCGTCTGAGCCGATCATAATCGTCGACGGAGTACGATACTTCGGCGGCCGAGTATCCGCGGATGGTGGGGGCGGCCAGTTCAGCCTCGGAATCGAGCCCTCACTTCGCCTCAACGATCTAAACCCGAACGAGATCGAATCGATCGAGGTTGTGAAAGGTCCGTCCGCCGCTACTCTCTACGGCACCGATGCGGCCAACGGGGTCATTGTTATCACAACAAGGCGTGGACGAGATGGTCCCGCCCAGTGGAACGCGTATTCCCGATTCTCGATAAGCGAAATCCCCACGGATCGTATGCCGGACATGTATCGCGGTGTAAGTCCTGAAGTAGCGAATTGTACACTGCAGATGGTCGCAAACGGTCAATGTACTCAGGAACGGATCGAGATTCTCCCGAACCCCATGACGCTCGCCGATTATACCCTCTTTGCAGCCGCACCCAGTTGGTTGCACGGTGCAAGCGTATCGGGTGGATCAGGTGGGATTCGATATCACATCTCTGCAGATTACGACGATGCGACCGGGCCGGTTCAGATGCCGCCGGCAATCGCACAGCGTGCTAAGCAGGAGCGGGGAGTCGAGCGCCTCCCGAACGACCAGCTTCGCCCCAATCAGATGACGAAACTCAATCTGCGAAGCAATCTTTCCGCGCGGCCAACTGGCTGGACAGACCTACAGGCGACCGTAGGCTTCTCCCAGAGCAGGACTCGAGCCCTGAATCTGGTGTACGGTCCATACCAGACCTCCTCAACATCGAGTACGTCTACACCCGAGAATCCGTACGGAACGGGACCCAATCAGCCGGATCAGGAGTTCGCCCGCACAACGATCGACGACGTTCAGCGGTTCACCGGCGGACTCAGGGCTGATGCCCGTCCGGCACCTTGGCTGTCTACCTGGGCAGCAGTTGGATTGGATCAGACGAATAGTGATCGATCCAATCTCGCATTGCCGGGGGAGGGCTCGCCCCAAGGACTTGTAAGCGACATTCGGAGCAGGAATGTCCTTACTACCCTTGATGTCGGCACCCAATCGTTTCTGAACCCGATCGAAGAGGTGACGCTGAGGACCACAGTTGGCGGTCAGTATGTTCGGTCCTTCACAGGAAGCCTATTAGCGGCCGGCTCGGGATTGCCGCCCGGCGGGAAGACTGTGGCAGCCGCAGCCACTCAGTCGATGAACACCTCACACATTGAATCCGTAACTCTGGGCGGTTACGTCGAGCAGATGTTCGGGTATCGTGACAGGTTGTTTCTGACAGCTGCGCTACGGGCGGATGGGGGAAGTAGCTTCGGAAGAGACTATCGAGCCGCCGTATACCCGAAATTCAATGGCTCGTGGATCATCTCCGAAGGAGGCAGTGTGGGAAGAGTCCCGGTAGATGAGATGCGGGTGAGGTATGCCTTCGGCGGCTCCGGCCGGCAGCCCACCACAGCGATGGCACTTCCGACGTACTCACGGGTGAATCGCACAGTATATGGCGTACTGCAGAGCACCGTGTTCCAGTCTGGTGTCGGAAATCCGGACCTACGGCCGGAGCGTACACTTGAACATGAGTATGGTTTCGATAGCGGGTTCTTCGGGGATCGCATCCGAGTCGAAGGAACATGGTATCACCGGACAACGTTGGACGGGATTCGATCCGTGGCCCTGCCGACCGGGCTGGGGAGCCAGCACGTGAACGTTGGCGAGGTGCGGGACAGGGGGATTGAGGCGCTCGTGCGACTTCGCTTCCTCGATATCCCTTCACTGATCTGGGACGTGACCCTACTTCACGCTCGCAATCACAACCGTGTGATAAGGTTGGGGGATGCCCCTCCGGTTTATTCGGCGCTTGGCGGCCTTGTCGAGGGGTATCCAATCGGTGCTCGCTTCTCTCGGCCCTTCCTGGGATATGAAGATGCGAACGGAGACGGAATCATTGAGACATCTGAAGTGCTTATCGGCGAGGATGTCGTATATCAAGGATTGAACACTCCGCCGCTGAGTCAAACCATCCATACTGGTGTGGCTCTCCTCCAGCAGCGGGTGCGGGTATCAGCTACGTTCGATCGTCGAGCTGGCCACGTCGAAAGCGGGAACCGTCTATACAGCTATTGTAGTAGTGGATATTGCCGCGAACTGGTTGATCCGAGCACTCCGAAGGAGCGGCAGGCGCTCGCCGTGGCACCACGCCTAGGATTCGGTCTAGTTGAGGATGCCGGGTTCGTGCGATTTCGGGAACTGGGGCTTTCAGCCGATATCCCGGGTGCCGTAACAACGCGACTCAACCTCGACAACGCCACGGTGGCTGTGCAGGCTCGGAACCTGTTCCTCTGGACACGTTTCGGCGGTGAGGATCCCGAAAGTGCGTCCGCTTGGAGAAGTAGAGGAACGAACGGAAGCAGCGGTGGAGTGTTCGGCCTGCCCCAAGCTCGGTCTTGGGTATTCCGCATCGACGTTGGTCTCTAAGGGAAAACTTCAATGCAAATGAACACGCTTCGCAGTCTCAAGGTGGGAGTCATTCTACTGGGAATCACCGCGTGCGGAATGATGGATGTCACGGATCCTACCCGCATCGACGAAGTGGATCTCCGGAACGCCACGAGCGCCAATATGCTCCGGCTGAATGCGATCGCGGAACTCAACTGGCTTGCATCCTATGCTGTCCGGGACGCCGGTCTGGCAACAGATGAGCTTCACGCTAATATCTATCCCACGGACGTATGGGACACCGAGTTGAAGGATCGGCGTGTTGGCCGGGAGCTCGAGGCCTATATAAACGCGAGTTCGAGCGGTGGAGTCGTACCGTTGCGGACATATGCAGCTGCGCGTTGGAAGGCTTCGGTAGCTATGGAGGCTCTCAGCAACTACGCACCAGAATCAGTAAAGAAGGCGCGTATAGCGGAGATGTTCATGGTTCGAGGCTTCGCTACGCTGTACATGGCGGAGGATCTGTGTCCAGGCTTTCCCTTGAATGAAGTTGTTAACGGGAGAGTCGTTGTGGGATCTCCTCTGACGAACGCCCAAGCCTTCGACGCTGCATTGCTGCAGTTCGATTCCGTTGTGGCCTATGCAGGCGACAGCACGCGAATCGCCAACTTGGGGATGATCGGAAGGTCGCGAGCCCTGCTCGGACTGGGCCGGTTTGGAGAAGCCGGTGCAGCTGTCAGGAATGTTCCAACCGCTTTCATTCAGAATTCTGACCAGACCAACAACGCGATGTTCACCTCTGCGTCGTGGGATCCTGAGGTGACAGCGGCCGATCGGGCAGGTATTAACGGCCTGGATTACATCTCTTCAGGTGATCCGCGGGTGGTCCTCATCCATCGGGGGAAGGGTCACGACGGAGTTCTCGATCTATATACCTTTGGCAGGTACCAGGCGGCCAACTCTCCCATCCTACTCGCCAGCGGTTTAGAGGCCAGGCTGATCGAAGCTGAAGCGGCCTTGAACGAAGGTAGCGGAACGTGGCTTTCCATTCTGAACGAACTGCGAGCAACACACATCTCGCCCGCTCTAGAACCACTCCGGGACCCCGGCAATTTCGCGGATCAGGTGGATCTGTTGTTCAGGGAACGGGCATTCTGGCTGTACCTTACGGGCCGGCGGCTGGCGGACCTGCGCCGCCTCATGACCCACTACGGGCGACACTCAGAGGAGGTGTTTCCAACCGGAGACTATCGCTCGGGTGGAGTATATGGCACCTCCACGAGTCTGCCATTCCTCTGGACTCTTGAGTCTCCCCACAATCCTCAGATTACCGGATGTACAGAGATCTAATGACAGCCCACTACAGTCGGAGTTCTCCGATGGTGTCAAGGCGTGGATTTCTCCGGACGATGTCCTTGGCGGGTCTTACTACGCTGATTCCCGGAAGCGATCTATGGGGTCTGAACGCCTCGGCAATCTTTGGGGAAGATTCTTCAGGCATTCCTCTGAAGGAGCTTGCAATGATAGCTCTGCAAGCCGCCGAACACGCCGGCGCTTCTTACGCCGATGTACGGGTGTGCACTGGTCGGACGCTTCGCATACGGTCTGAGTATCAGCCTGGTGTGTCACGAGGACGGCCGGATATGTCGCCCCCAATACTGCTGTCTGAGTCTGGCTATGGCATCAGGGTTCTAGTCGATGGCGTTTGGGGTTTTGCCGGCGGCTTCGAGATGACTCCCGAGGGTGTTCAACGAGTGGCTGCGGCGGCGGTTCGCCGGGGACAAGCAACCCAGTCACGACACACGGTGGAGTTGGCTTCTGCGCCGACCATACCCGACGGCGACTGGACCACTCCAATCGAAGTAAGCGCGTTCGATGTTTCGATGGGAGAGCAGGGCGATTTTCAACTGGAAGCTCTCGCGGCAGCTGCAAGAGTTGACGGAGTTCGACGGGCCCTGGTCGACTTCAGCTGGCAGGAAACTGACCGCGTGTTCGCAAGCACGTCGGGTAGTGTGACCAAGCAGCGACTCTATACGTTCGCCCCACTGGCGTTCGTGGCTGCCAGCAGTGAAGAAGCATTCAGCGGTTCCGCTGAATCAGTAGAATCATTGGTCTCGGGCGGCTACGGGTACGAAGCAGTAACGCGGTCCAAGCTCGTCTCGGAAGTTGGAGCCGCAGCGGCGCGGGCCGTTGAGGTCTCCCGGTCCTTGGCACCTCCCCTCTCATTCGGCGTGGGACGATTCGATGTGGTGCTCTCGAGCCGATCCATGATCAACGTCATTGGATCGACCCTAGCGCGAGCGTTGGATGCCGAACGGGTCTTGGGCTTCAATACCAACCATGGAGGGACGAGCTACGCCGCGCCTGCAGAGGCCGTTCTGGGTCAACTTCAGATTGCCTCTCCGCTCGTCTCCCTTCATGCCGATCGCAGTCGTCCTCATGGACACGCTACTGTCGCTTGGGATGACGAGGGAGTTGTCCCAATCGACACGGAGCTGATTCGTGATGGCATCGTCATGGACTATCTCACTACCCGCGAGACCGCCCCACAATTCGCGGAGTTGTATCGAAGGCGGGGTGACGAGGTTCGGTCCCTCGGCTACGCAAGCGGCGCCGGCCAGGAACTCCCCACGGTAGAACTCCCCAACCTGACTCTGCAGGCCGGCCCGGAGGATCAGACTCTTGATGATCTGATCTCAGGCATCGATCGGGGTTTCTACATCGAGCAGATGATCGGAATGCCGGATCATCAGTTGCTCAGCGCCCAGTACTCCGTCCCAACAGGACGAGCGTGGGAGATCCGGAATGGGCGAAAAGTAGATCGTGCTCAAGACCTTGCTCTGCAATTCGTCACGCCGCAGCTCTGGCGAAGCCTCGATGCTCTCGGTGGCAGCGATAGTTCCGAGGATGGTACGCATAGCACGCCACACGCCTTCCGTCGTCATCCGACCCAGCAGTGGTTTAGCAGCGCAAGCGCGCCGCCGGGTAGATTTCGGAACGTAAACATCCTTAATACTGGGAGAAGCGAATGAGTGGAGTGATGCAGGCGCCGCGCATTCTCTCAAGCGCAGAGTGCGAAAGCCTCGGCCGTCGGTTGCTAGAGATGGTGGATACTCCGAAAGCTGCCGTGTCCTTCCAGAGTAGCGCGAGCGCGAGTTCAAGCTTCGCGCAGGGGCGTGCTCGGGTGCCACTGGAGAACGAGACGGCCAACGTCACACTGTACGTGGATATCGACAATGCCAGAGGTGCGGCAGTGACGAACCAGCTCGACGATGAGTCTCTTGCCGCCCTCGTCCGAGAAGCACAGGCCGCAGCGCGCGAACATCGAACACCAACCCACGTGGAGTTTCTCGCCCCGGAGTCGTATCCGCAGGCGCCGCAGACCTACTTCGAGTCAATTGCGGATGGCATGGGAGCGGAGCATCAAGCGGAGATACTTGATGCCGTGATGAGAGCGACGGCTGAAGCTGACCTACTGGGGGCTGGTGACCTTCGACTAGCGGCACAGTCACGAGCGACGTTGAACTCTCGAGGAATGTGGGCATTCGAGCAGAGCACGTTCGGGGACTTTAGCCTTACTGCACGTACTCGTGACGGAACGGGTTCGGGGTGGGCGTGGAGCGGATATGAAGACTGGAGCCGCGTGAATATCGATGACGTCGTTCTACGGGCCACGAACCTAGCACGAAGGTCTGCCAATCCGGTTGCCGTAGAGCCCGGCCGTTACCCTGTGATTCTCGAACCTGCGGCGGTGGCTGCACTCATCCAGCCGATTCTAAGCTTCTGGAGCGCTCGCTGGGCGGATGCAGGTGCGACGATATTCTCCGGCGAAGTCGAGGGTCAGAACAAGATTGGTGAGCAAATGCTTGACCGACGTATTGGCATGGTGTCGGATCCTTGGGATCCAGAACGCCCAGGAAGCGTAATGACGAGGCAATGGACACCGATCCCTGAGCCTGTCGTGTGGTTTGAGGGGGGGGTGCTGAAAAACCTCGAGTACGACCGGCAGTATGTGCAGTTTACCGGTGGTGATGTGGTGATTGCGCCGACAGGGGTCCGTGTCACGGTGGATGATGTGGCGCAGAGCCTGGATGAGATGGTTGCTTCAACCCGCCGTGGTATATGGGTAAACCGCCTGTCGAATATTACGTTCATGAACGCTAAGACGCTCCTTCTCTCTGGAACTACACGAGATGGTACCTTCCTCATTGAGGATGGCAGAATCACACGTTCGGTCAAGAACTTTCGATTCACCGAGTCACCCTTCTTCGCCTTGAATCGGCTGGAGGGAGCGGGAGTTCCGGTGCGTGCGTCGCAATCGATTATCGCACCGCGGCTGAAGCTGGGGGACTTCAACTTCACCAGCCTCACAGACGCGATCTAATCCGCCATGTTCGACCCCGTTCTCTCAAACCGCGGGACTACCATGGTGTTTCGTAAGATTTGGGCTCTACTGGTTCTAAATTGTGCGGTCGCTGGAACCGCAAAGGCACAGAGCCCGATTCTGTCACCGCCTACAGGCTCTGAAGTCGTTCGAGAACAATATCGGGTGGCTGAAGTGGCCGGTCTCCGACGGTGGACGGCCGCGATGGTACAGGATTCCATTGACCGCTACGTACCGGGCATGTCGCTTTTCTCCCATGCCTGTGCAGCAACGCTTCGGAATGAGTTGGGTTTTCCCGAGGCAGCGTCTTTTCGGATGAACAGTCCTGGGGGGCGTCGAGGATTCGTGAACGTGGTGCTTCTCATAGAACCTCAAGACTCGGCGCTGGTCCGGCACCGGGATCTTCCGCGTGATCTCAAGGGCACGGCGGCTCCGTGGCCAGACTTGGTATCGTGGCAGGAAGAGCAACGCGAGGCGGTATGGTACGCCGTTCGGTCGAGGATCCTCGCCGGTGGTCGCGGTAGCACAGCCGTGATCCCTGCCGGTGCAGGGGAACATGAAGCCGCGATCCGAACGATATGGGCCTACCTAGATGATCGGATCGGCGTTGAACACGCTGACGAGGCCCGACAGATCCTCAGAACCTCCCCATTCTTGTATGATAGAATGGCAGCGGTAGCGATCCTCAGCAGCTTCCCTGACGATCACAGGTCGTGGTACGAGCTTGCCGGTGGCTTGCTGGAAGCAGATGGTCCGGTGCGATCTTTTGCAGGCATGGTATTGCGTACCTTCGCGGAGTTCGAGCCGTACGTAGACTGGAGGCCCGCAGCGAGTGAAGTGCACGCGATTCTGAACGGGAGCAATCTGTTTGAACTTACGAGCTTCATGAACGTTCTCCTAAAGACGGGTGCCGACACGGGTTTGGCAGAGCTTGTTCTCCGGAACGGTGGGCACGGTGTATTGTTGCAGGCTCTGCTTGAATTTCCGGAAATGCGGGACCCCGCGATTGATCTGCTACGGGCACTTAGCGGCCGGGATTTCGGAACAAACGTGGATGCTTGGAGGCTTTGGGTGGCAGGGCTCTGACGGTTGTCTTCTTCATGACGTGGTCGGTGCCCTTTCCGAGGTGCGAAAGCGGCGCGGCTTGTATTGCTACACTCTCTAGTTGGCGACCGGACGGTCACAAGGCATGGAAAGGTGATTTGATGGAAGCGCGAAAGCTGGAAAACGTCCCTAGGAGCGACTTATCCGAGGGAACCGTGGGGAGTGGTACCATCCTAGAACCTGAGCGTGCTCGCCTGATCGATGCGGCCGCCGCGCTCCGACGCGAGGTGGGGCGGCGGATCGTGGGTCAGGAGGCGGCGCTGGAGGAGGTGCTGATGGCGATCCTGGCCGGCGGGCACGCCCTGCTGGTGGGGGTGCCGGGGCTGGCGAAGACGTTGATGATCCGCTCGGTGTCGGAAGCGATGCGGCTCGATTTCCGCCGCATTCAGTTCACGCCGGACCTCGTGCCCAGCGACATCACCGGCACCGAGATCCTGGAGGAGGACAGCGCCGGGCACCGCGAGTTCCGCTTCGTGCAGGGCCCGATCTTCGCCTCCATCGTGCTGGCGGATGAGATCAACCGCGCGCCGCCGCGCACGCAGGCGGCGCTCCTGGAGGCCATGCAGGAGAAGCACGTGACGGCCGCCGGTCGCACCATGGAGCTGCCGAAGCCCTTCTTCGTGCTCGCGACCCAGAACCCGATCGAGCAGGAGGGGACCTACGCGCTCCCCGAAGCGCAGCTCGATCGCTTCCTGTTCGACATCCGCGTCGGGTATCCCTCGGCCGACGAGGAGATCGACATCCTCGAGAGCACGACTTCCGCGTCGGAGGTCACCCTGCAACCGGTGCTGGACGCCGCCGACGTGATCGGTCTGCAGCGGCTGGTGCGGGGCGTCGCGGCTTCGCGGCAGGCGCTGGAGTACGCCGCCTCTCTGGTCCGCGCCACCCGCCCCGATTCAGGCGAGGCCACCGCCCGCATCCGCGAGTATGTGCGATGGGGTGCGGGTCCGCGGGCAGGTCAGGCGCTGATCCTGGGTGCCAAGGCGCACGCACTTCTCTCGGGGCGTCTCGCCGTTGCTCCGGAGGACCTCGTCCGCGTGGCCGTACCGGTGCTGAGGCACCGCGTTCTCCCGAGCTTCGCGGCCGAGGCCGAGGGGATCGGGATCGAGACGCTGCTCGCCGAGCTGATCGAGCAGATCCGGCCGCCGGCCAGCAAGATCCGCGCGTAGCGCCGTGGAGGATCGGACGATTTCGGATCCGCAGAGCACGGCGGATGCAGCGCTGTTCGATGCGGTGCGCACGCTGCGGTGGCCGGCGCGTCGTCGAGCGCCAGCGGGGCTGCCGGGGGAGCACCTGTCACGGTCGTTAGGCGGTTCCGCCGAGTTCACCGAGTACCGGGCGTACCGACAGGGAGACGATCCTTCGCGGTTGGACTGGAAGCTTCTCGCGCGGAGCGACCGTGCGTACATCCGGCTATCCCAGGAGCGGACGCTGCTCCCGACGATGGTGGTGGTGGACGCATCCGGATCGATGGCCTATCCGGAGGCGACCCTGGAGAAGTGGCACCATGCACGCCGGATCGCACTGGGGCTCGCCGCGGTGGCGCACCGGGGGAGCGACCCGGTCGGTCTTGCCGTCGCAACGGAGCGAGGCGCCGTACGACTCCCGCTGCGGACCCGCCGTGGTGTGGTTCACGAGATGGCACGAGCGCTCAGGGGGGTGGAGCCCGGGGGGAGTCCGGATCTCTCCGGGCTGCTCGCCTCGCTTCGTGGCTCCGGCCGGCTGGTGATCGTGAGCGACATGCTGTCCGGCAAGGAGGATGGCGCGGACCCGATCCTCAGGACGGCCGCGCACTTCTGCGCCGCCGGGAGGGAGGTGTTCGCCATCCACGTTCTTCACCCGCTGGAGCTTGATCCACCGGCGCGAGCGATGCGGGTGGTGGACCCGGAACGCTCCGACCTGCGACGGCCGCTGGTAGGCGCGTCGCGGCGCCATTATCTCGAGCGCTTCGCGGAGTGGCGTGAGATGCAGGCGTCCGCCTGGCGGCAGGCGGGTGCGAACTACGTCCAGACGCGAAGCGATGAGCCGACCGCGCACGCCGTGAGACGGATCGTGCGGGCGGAGGCGGCGCCGCATCCGGCGGGAGCGGGAGCCAGATGAGCTTTCTCGCACCCGGCTTCCTGGTAGCCGGCGGTCTGGCTGCACTGGCACTGGTCGGCCTGCACTTTCTCTCCACACGGCAGCCGAGGGTGGAGCCCTTTCCGACCGCGCGCTTCATCCCCGACCTCCCATTGGAGGCCCGGACGCTGACACGCGCGTTCTCGGATCCCTGGCTCCTCCTCCTGCGTCTCGTGCTGGTCCTGCTCGTGGCTGCCGCGCTCGCGCAACCGGTATGGACTCAGCTGAAGGCTTCGGTGGCCACCGTGGTGCTGGTGGACCTCTCCCGGGCCGTCGCAGATCCGCGCGAGGTGGTCGACAGCGCGAGCCTCTACCTCCCTGCCGCTGAAGCGGTCGTCTTCTTCGACCTCACGGCCCGCTCCATCCCCGCAGGAGCAACGGATTCACTGCGCCACTGGAGCGAGTCGTTCGACGACGGCGAACGATCGGAGGCCGAGCTGTACCCCGCCTCGCTCTCCGCGGCCCTCATCGTGGCGCAACGCTCCGCTGCCCATCTCCGTGACCGCGTGGATTCCGTGCGGATCGTGGTGGTCTCGCCCTTCGTGGAGGAGCAGTGGGATGCCGCTACCCTGGACGTTCGTGAACTGTGGCCGGGCGGCATTCATCCCGTGCGAGTGGGCGCCGCGGCTCGTGACCGTCATGCGGGGCGCGATTCCGTCCGCGTCGTGTGGGCCGATTCGATGGAAACGGCTCTTTGGGCAGAGCGAGTCTCTCCCGACACGATCGGCGGGTTGCTGGTGGGCGGCCTCACGCTGGTGCATCCGTTCACGAGGCAATGGGCACCCGCCGAGGCTCTGAACGATTCCGTGATCGTGCTTGCGCACTGGATCGACGGCGAGCCTGCGATCCTGGAGCAGCCCGGGCCGGATGGCTGCACTCGCGTGGCGGGGTTCGGCCTTCCCGAGCGTGGCGACGCGCGAGCCCGACCGATCTTCCGCCGCTTCCTGAGCGAACTCCACGCCGGACC
This sequence comes from uncultured Gemmatimonadales bacterium, assembly GCA_963793235.1. Taxonomy (GTDB): domain Bacteria; phylum Gemmatimonadota; class Gemmatimonadetes; order Longimicrobiales; family Longimicrobiaceae; genus CAWBZF01. The sequence continues at coordinate 1,073,508 of CAWBZF010000002.1, read as the reverse complement.
CTGCGGTCTCGCGCGGGACTTCACCCCCGTTTCCGACGAAGCGTTGATGGCTCTGGCCGGCCCTCCACATGCCGCCGCCGCAACGGAGATCCGGCGTGCGGATCGGTCGCGCTCGCCCCTGGCCACCTGGTTCCTCTCGCTGGCGCTGCTCGCCGGCCTGGCAGAGCCGGCGCTCCGCGGCCGACGGAGGTCCGCGTGACGGTTCGCACCGCGCTTGGCCGGACGCGGGCTCAGCTCGCCCTCGTGCTGGCGCTGCGTGGCGCCGCATGGGCGTTGGCGGCGGCACTCGCGACCCTCCTCGCGATGGACCTGGTTCATCTCCTGGTTCCAGAACCGGCTGAACTTCACCGCTTCGGACCCGCAATGGCCGGCTGCATGGCGGTCGCGGCGCTGGCTGCCTCGCTGTGGCGCGACCGACACGTCTCCTCCCTCGCCGGCGTCGCGCTCTGGCTCGAGGGCCGGTTCCCGGAGTTCAGGTACGCACTGGTCACCGCTGCGGATCCGAGATACGCCGCGATGCTGGAGGGGGAGGCGTCGTCGGTGCTCGGCAGGGTGAACCTCCGGCGCAGCGTGGTGCGTGCCGCACCTGCTGCCGTCCTCCCACCCGTCGGCATCATCATCGTGAGCGCACTCGCCATCGTTCTCCTGCCTCGAGCTCCCTTCGCGCTCCCGGCGACGTCGTCCGGTGAGAGTCTCCTCGCCGCCGGGGCGGGGGAGCTGGCGAGCCGTCTGTCTCCCCTGGAGGTGGAGATCACTCCCCCCGCGTACGCGATTGCGGCCGGGCTCCCGGGTGAGACGCTGGAAGACCCCACGGCGGTGGTGGCGCTGGTCGGCTCGCAGGCGGTCATCTCCGGTCCGGGTGGCTCGGAGGGCCTGCAGGTGAAGCTCGGAGAGGAGGTGCTGAGCGTTGTGGGATCCGGAGACCGGTGGTCGGCGCGGTTCACCATCCCATCATCACCCACGCTGGTGCAGATGACCGACCGGGGTCACAGCCGCGCGCTGCTTCTGGAACCCAGGGCGGATGCGCCCCCCCGGGCGCACCTGGTCCTCCCCGCGCAGGACACCACGCTCCGGGTGGTTTCCGGTGCGCTGGTGCTGGAAGCGCAGCTGCAGGATGACCTGGGGCTGTCGCGCGGCTGGTTCGAGTGGATCGTCAGCTCGGGCGAAGGGGAGGGAACCTACCAGCACAGGGAGGGTCGCCTGGGCTTGAGGGATCTGGCTCGCTCCCGGACGGGCACCCTTCGGTTCAGCGTGCCGCTCGCGACCTTCCAGCTCGGTCCCGGGGACATGCTCTCGGTGCGGGCGGTCACCGAGGACATCAACTCTTCTCAGCGGACCGGGTGTCGGCGTTTCGGAAACCCGACGGGTGCGGCTTGCACGCGCGGGAGAGTACGACTCGCTCTCCGTGGAGGGCGCACCGCCGGCAATGGACTCGACCATGATGACGCTGCGGTACCTGATCGTCCTCAGCGAAGCGCTGGAGGAGGCACGCGGTGGGATGGAGCGCGGGCTCTTCGTGGACTCGTCGACCGCCCTTGGCCGCCGAGCCGAGCGCCTTCGTGACCGTGTGCGATCGCTCCAGGCCGAGCAGACCATGGGGGGGCTGTTCGCGGGGAATCCGCTGCTGGACACCGCCTACATCGCTCTGGTCGACGGTTCGTCCGCTCTTCGCGTTGCCGAACCCGGGGAGGCGGTCCCTTCGCTGCGGGAAGCCCTGCGCGTGCTCGAGCTCTATGCTCGCGCGGAGCGCTATCGCACGCGCGGCGGCACACCCGAAGTGCTCGTCGACCTCGCGCGGGTTCGTCTGGCCGGCACCGACACGGGATCGGTTCGGGAACGGACGCCCCGGCAACCGACCGGAGCCGAGCGCCGACGGATGAAGCGCCTGCTTGCGGAAGCGATGGAGCTGCGGGAGCGGGACCCGGAGCGGGCCGTCCAGCGGTTGCTTCACCTCCAGGCGGAAGCACTCGCCACCGACCCGCGTCTCGCGGCGGTGCTGGGAGAAGCGGTCTCGGCGATGCAGGGCGGGCGGGACACTTCGGCGCCACTGGCGCGAGTGCGGCGTCTGGGGGAAGGTCCGGTGTCAGTCAGCGACTCGCTCGGGCACTGGAGCGGAACATGGTGAGGAGCGAGTTCGTCTTCGCAACGGCGATCTACGAATCAGGGAACTGGGACAGTGCACCACTGCTCCCGGCCAACCTCATCGATTCCGTGGCCCGGTACACGTCGATTCCCGTCGCTCCGCAGGGAGTGAACGTCGCCCTGGGCTCGCCGGAGTTCTTCGAGTACCCCTTCGTATGGCTCACCGGCCATCTTCCGGTGCGGTTCACCGGGGCGGAGCGGCGGAACCTCGCGCAGTACGTGGAGCGGGGTGGGCTGATCGTGATGGATGACCACGACCACGACATCGACGGCGCCTTCCACAAGACTGCCTGGGAGGAGCTGGAGAGAATCTTCGGGCGAAGCGAGCTGATCGAGCTTCCCAGCGATCACGAGCTCTACACCTGCTTCTTCACCTTCGAGGATGGCCCGCCCGTCACCAGTCACGAGCTGAATGGATGGGGAGACGGCCTCGTCCACCCCTACCTGCACGCCGTGCTCCGCAACGAGCGGATCGGGCTCCTCTACAGCAACAAGGACTACAGCTCGGAGTGGGACTTTCACCCTGACACCAAACGGTTCATGGCCGTGGATCCAACCCGCTTCGGCGTGAACATGATCGTTTATGCACTCACCCGCTGAGCAGCACGTTCCACCGGGCGACGAGCGGCCGGGAGTCGCCTTCGCCGATACCAGTAGCGGCTCCGCTGGCCGGCGTGCCGTGGAGTGGCTCCTGCGGGCGCTCACCCTCGCGGCTCTGATCGGTCTCCTCGTGGTGTCGACGCGGGACGAGGCCGACCGCCACCCGGTGCAGGCAGCCGGGCGGGACATGGCGGACGCGCTCCAGCACTGGACGATGCAGGGCGCACCGGAGGAGGCCTCCGTCATCTTCGACGTCCCTCCCGATCCGGCGACCCGTGACTGGCTCGCCGCGCTGGGTGTCGCCGGTACACGCGTGCGCTGGAGTGGCGCGAAGCCGCTTCCGGCGGGGCTGGCGGCGGAGGCGGTCGCCGATCCCGACCACCCCATCCGCCTGCTGGTAGCGGCGCCACCGGGAGCGACCATCTCGCTCGCCGACGCCCTGGGCGACGTGGGGGTGGGCCTCACTGCGAGCACCGGTGCCCGGATCACCGTGCCCGGCCTCTCCGGTTTCGTTGATGCCCGGGTCAGCTCAGGCGGCGAGGATACATCCTCGGCCGGCGTTGGCGCTTCGAGCGCACCGCGGGACGTCGCGACCGGGATGTCCGCCCCGCTGGCGGATTCACTCCTGCTCCGCCCGATTCTCCTGCTGGGGCAGGCTGGATGGGAAGCCAAGTTCGTGCTGGCCGCACTGGAGGAGCGGGGCTGGGAGGTGGACGCGCGTCTCGCGGTCGCGCCAAGTGGAGACCTCCGGCAGGGCCGCGGCACGATTCAGATCGATACGGCCCGCTACTCCGCGGTGGTGGCGATCGATTCGGTGGCTGCCCGATATGCGACAGCCCTGCGGAGATATGTCGAGTCGGGCGGCGGCCTGGTTGTCGTGGGAGCGGGAAGCAGGGTTTCCGGTCTGGCACCACTGTACCCCGCGAGGATCATGACTTCCACCTCCCCGCCGGGGAGCTTCGCGGAGGACACTGTTCAGCCGAGGACGGCGCTGGCGCTTGCGTCGCTGGTCGAGATGGACGCGCGAGCCACTCCGATCGAGATGCGCGACAGTCTGGTCGCCGCGGCGGCCTGGTTGGTGGGGGAGGGGCGGGTCCTTCAGGTGGGATACCACGATACGTGGCGATGGAGAATGGCGGGGGTGGAGGAGGATCCGGTGGCGGCCCACCGCTCGTGGTGGAACGCCATGGTGGCCAGCGTCGCCTACGCGCCGGCCGTTGCTGAATCCCGCCCGGCGCGGCACGAATCCGCTCCGCTCGCCGCGTTGTACTCGGCGCTGGGACCCCCGTCGGGATCCGGGCCTGAGTGGCGTGCCACGCTCTTCGGCGACCCTCGACTGGTTCCCTTCCTCTTTGCCCTCCTCCTCGGCGCCCTTCTGCTCGAGGTATGGCTACGGCGCGCCAGAGGAGCCGCGTAAGAGCACTGTCATCGGTGCGTCCGCCAGGCGGGCTTCCGGTGGTCAGAATTCGACGGTCAGCCCGGCCTGGAACCTCTGGTCCGCGGGGCGAACACCCTCCACCGGCGTCGAGTCGTAGGTGTAGTTGTGTCCGAGGGTGACCGCGAGATTGGAGGTCATTCGCGTGCTCAGCGCCGATCGCACCTCGAGGTTGTAGTCACCGAAATCGCCCATCACCGGGTCGAAGGTCGATGTGGAGGTGACTCGGACGGACTCGCCCAAGCGCTGGTTGCCGTCCAGGATGAGGCTCCACGTCCCGTCCGATCGCGCCGCCCGATCGGCCAGCGGATCGAACCGTTCATGGCTGTACAGCGCCGCGAGCCGGAGCGACGCCTGGCCCTTTGCCCCCTTGTGAAAGCCGTAGCGAACTCCCATCCCCGTCTTGCTCCGGAGATCGAGCCTCCGGAACCGGTCACGTTCAGCCGACGAGGAGATGAAGGGCGCGAAGCGAGCTTCCGGCCCGAGGTCGAAGTTCAGACTCGTCTGCAGGTGGCGGGCAACGACTTCGCCGCCGCTCTCACCGTATCGCAGGTTCGACGACCACTCCAGCCGGAACCGGGAGGTCTGGAGGTGACGCAGGCGAAATCCGGTATTGAGCGACGTGAGATCGGTGTTGCCGGATGAGCTGGTGAAGCCGAGGTCGATCGCGGCTGCCCAGCGATTGGGTTGGGATGCACGCGAAGTGCGGGGCGCAGCCGGGCTGGCTGCCGCCACGGGGCGCGGTTCCGATTCCCGCTCGACCTCCGTCGCTTTCACCCCGTCGGGTGTGAACACGACGCGCAGATGATCAGCCATCGGGGTCGCGGCTGCAAAGCCAGCCAGTACCAGCTCGAGCGAGTGCAGAAGCTGAGCCGGGCAGGAGCCACCCTCCCCGGTGGCCCCGACCGGCACGACCAGGAGCTGCGATCGACCGGCGAAGCGATCGAGTCCGGTCACACTCAGCTCGACCGCGGGCCCATCTTCCGCTGCCTCGATCGCAGTGGCCCGAATGTGAACGTCTGCCTCGTCACGAGCGTCGGCCGCGCCAACGAAGGCCACGTTCTGAACGATCCGGGATGCGCAGGCAGGGTCGCCTTCGAGGAGGACCCGCAGGACGGGTGGTGTGCCCGCCGTGGCTGCGCTCGCACCCTCATTCGTCGTTTGCCCGATCGCCGGCCCGGCGGACATCACGGCCGTCAGCACGAGACCCAGAATCCTGATTCTGCCGGTCCGAACACCGAGCTTCGGCAGGCCGGCGCCTGCAGGTTCAGCGAGCATGCATTTCTCCTCGATCTCTCCCCTCGCGAGCTGACTCGGAAAATCGTGGTCTCCCCCGGAAGCCGGTCGTACGGAGTTCACCACTCGAGAGTTCCACATGTGGCATCGGCGGAATCCGACCACGGCGCGGAAAGTCCGACGGCGGAACTCCCTCCGGGGTGGTGAAGCCGCTCGTACGATCCGATCTCCCGCACCGGGTACTGAAGCCGTCCCAGCTCCGATTCCACGATCGCCCGATCTCCGATGACGACCATCACCAGCCCATCCACCGGGAGATACTCCCGTGCCACGCGTTCGACGTCGTGCGGCGTGACGAGCCAGCGTTGCGGAGGCAGGGGCGCGGCCCCGGCCGGGGGCGGATAGTGGATCTGTTCGGTGATGTGCGCCAGGATCTGCTCATTGGTCTGCAGCATGAGAGCCTCGCTTCGTGTCATGCTGAGCAGCGTGGAATCCACCTCGTCGTGGGTGAGGACCCCTCCGTCCTGAATGTCGCGCAACTCGCGAAGCACCTCCTCGATGGCCGCAACCGTGGAGGTGACCTCGACCGAGGTGGAGATCTGGACGAAGCCGCGCTCGGCTCCCGACTGCACGGATGCGCTCGCACCGTAGGTGTACCCGTTCTCCTCTCGAAGTCTCATGTTCAGTCGAGAGGTGAACTCACCACCCAGGATCCGGGCGAGAAGGAGCACCGCCGGATAATCGGCGTGGCTCCGTGCGGGCGCGATCTGGCCGATGCGGAGCTCCGACTGGAAAGCTCCCGGCCTGTCGATGAGGTAGATCCGCGGATCCGGGCGGGTGATGCCGCGGGGTGTTGGGAGCGAATCCCGTGTCGGGCCGGGGCGCCACTGCCCGAAGATCCTCCTGATCTCCGGAACCAGTCGCTGACTCTGCACATCCCCGACGATGACCAGGTGCGAGTTGTTCGGCAGATAGTGATTCTCGTGGAACTCGCGGAGTGTGGAAGTCGCGATACGCTCTCCCGTGAGAAAGTAGCTGAGATACCGCCGTCGGGCACCCTCGTCTCCGCGCATTCTCGCTGCGAAGTGCGCGTCTGCCAGGCGCGACGGGTCGTCGAGCAGATCGTGTCGCCGCGCGATCAATCGTTCCCGCACATCCGCGCACGCACCCGCGTCGAAACGAGGCTCCATCAGGACGGTTGAGAACTCTTCGAGCGCGGGTAGAAGCTCTCCGACGGGAGTGGTGAAGTCGATCGCGGCCAGCTTCTCTCCGACGCGGATCCGGTAATGACCCGCCGAAGCCGTGAACTCACCCCGAGAGAATGACCCCGATCGTTGAGCAGAAGAATCCAGGAGGAGCGCGGGTGCGAGAGTGGCGACCCCTTCGCCGTCCAGCGACTCCGTCGCATAGCCGGCCCCGACCAGATACCGCACGCTGGCGCGCGGCATCCCCGGCCGTTCCGCGATCCAGACGGTGAGCCCGTTCGCGAGGGTCTCCCTCCGTATCAGCGGGAGCAGGGGTGATCGCGCGGCTTCCGCGGAGCTTTCGACGCTTTCTGACTGCAGGTCAGTGGAGAGCTTCCTGAACCCGCATCCGGAGAGGGCACAGAGGAGGAGCAGCGCCGGTGCGCGCGTCCAGTGGTTGAACACGCTCACGGTCCCCCGGTCCCGGTGAAACCGCTGGCGTGAAAGTCGTCGTCACCCGACCGCGCAGGGATCACCGTCAGGATCACCCGCGCCGGACCCAGGAGCCGGGCCGTCTCGCGGATCGAGGATGGCGAAACGTCCCGGGTGCGCGCAACGTCCCGCTCCAACTCCCCGGGGCCGCTTCCGAGCATTGAGTACAGGTTCATCAGCTCTGCACGGCCACCCGCCGTTTCCAGCTCCCTGATCAACTGGAGCTCGACCGCGGTCGCGGCCGCCGCCATCTCCGCGGCGGTCGGAGGGAAAAGGTCGAGGTCACCCAGCACCGAATCCAGGGCTTCGACCAGTTCCCGCGATCGCACACCCGGCCGTGGACTCATGGCGATGCGGAACTGGCTGGCTATGGCCCGGCTGTGCTGCCGCACCTCGACCCCGTAGGCGAGACGCCGTTCCATCACCAACCCCTTCCAGAGCCGGCTCTCGAGCAGGGGGGCGAGCACCCGGAATTTGGCATCGCCACCCTGAAAGAGGGGCGGTGTGGCCCATGCCACATAGGTGCGGGGCCGATGAACCCGGTCCACCATTTCGATCGACACCACGGAATCGAGCTGCACCCATGTTCCTGCATTCGAGATCCGTGTGGGTCGCGCCGGCAGTGCGCCAAACCGTGCGACGATCCAATGCCGAATGGCCTCTGCGTCGAAGGCGCCCACGACCGACAGAACCGCGTTGCCCGGCCCGTAGAAGCGCTCCGCGAACCGTCGAACCTGCTCGCGGGTGGCGGATTGCACCTCGTCCGCCTGGCCGATGGGGGGGTGAGCATACGGGTGCGGATGGGGAAACAGCGCGGCAGTGATCACCTCGGACACGCGCCCCAGCGGAGCATCGTCGTAATGCTGAGCTCGTTCGTTGCCGATGATCCTGCGCTGACGTTGGAGTGCCTCGTCGAGATCCGCCGGCACCGGCGAGTGCATCCGGTCGGCCTCCAGCTCCAGTGCCTGCTCCAGGAAGACCGGCGGAACGATCTGGAAGTAGCTGGTGCGATCCGGGTCCGTGGATGCATTGAAGATCCCCCCTGCACGCTCCACTCGCGAAGCGAATCCGCCATCTCCTCCCGGTGCGCCTCGCTCGAACATCAGGTGCTCGACGAGGTGGGCGAGCCCTCTCTCACCGGGCAACTCGTCTGCTGAACCGACACGATACCAGACGTTCACCGCGACCACCGGGAGGGTGGCGTCGGGAGCCAGGATCACCTGCAGCCCGTTGGGCAGACGAAAGGAATCGATGCAAAGCGGGACCGGGAGCAGCAGCTCTGCGCTGCAGGGATTGGCCGGACCGGGCGCTGCCGGAGCGGAGGCACACGCGGTGAGCAAGGTACCCGACAGGGTCGCAAGGCTGCGAAACGCCGCCGACCCCCGGTGACCAGAAGAGCGAATTCCCATTGGAATGGCGTGTAAAGGTCGTTGTTGCGGCCCCGGTCCGCGCGGCCGCGGGGTTGGCGCCGGCGCCAACGGGTTCCCAGTCGGCGTACTCCTCCCATAAGTAAGACACTTCAGAACCGAAACACCCTACGCCCGGTCTGTCTGTGCTCCTCGCATCGCCGCGGCCCGGGCTCGGACTCCCGCGTGTGCCAGGGGACTTCGAGACACTGCGAATTCGCCGCAGCTGAAGCGGATTTGGGGGAAGTGCCCGGCAAAGGTGTCTCAACGGTGAAGAGCGGGAAGGCGCTTGACACTGCTGGGACCTCGATGATAAGTGAAAGACTCTTCCACGACACGAACCGGTGGGCAACGAACCCGAGTCGCTTCGGGGCCCTGGATGCGCCAGTGAATTGAACCAACGTCGAGCTGCGGAACCTCAGGTTCACGAGCGGGAGTGGGTGGAGCGCATCCGGAAAGGCGACGAGCGAGCCTTCGAGGAGATGTTCCGGGCCTACTACGAGCCTCTCTGCACCTTTGCGGAGGGGTATGTCCGCACGTTCGCCGTGGCGGAGGAGTTGGTGGAGGATCTCTTTCTCAAGCTCTGGGAACGCCGTGGCACCCTGGTGGTCACAGGGAGTCTGAGAAGCTACCTGTTCGCTTCCATACGGAACGCCTCGCTCAACCACCTGAAGCACCTGAAGGTGGTGGACCGCGCGCGGAGCGTCGTGCTACAGGAGCACGGCGTACCCGGCATGGGGCAGCCGCCCCCACGCGCGGACGAAGAGGTCCACCGCGGCGAGCTGAAGGTCGCGCTGGAGGCGGCGGTGGAGACGCTCCCTGACCGCTGTCGCACGACCCACCTGCTCTTCTGGAGGGATGGGTTGAGCTACGCGGAGATCGCCGAGGCCATGCAGGTGTCCACCAAGACGGTGGAGAACCAGCTGGCGCGTGCGGTGAAGCTGCTCCGCCTCCGTCTTGCCCCCTGGTCCTGATCCTTTCAGGCCGCCCCGACGGTCAGAGCTGCACGAAGCACGTTCACGATATGCGGCGGGAGGCGACGCTCGCCTCCGTTTAGGGGAAGCAGCCCCGCGGGTTGTCCCACTCTGTAGATGCACCCTTCACGACACGACCCTGCAACCCACGAATCGAACGTGAGCGACGATCGCTGGAATCTGATGATCGCCTGCCTGTCCGGGTCGGCGTCACCGGAGGAGGAGGCCGACCTGGAACGCTGGATCTCGGAGGATCCGGTTCGAGGCGAACTCTTCCACTCTCTCAGAGAGATCGCGACGATGACCGGTCGCCTTCCGCACCGCCATGACGCGGACGCCGCCTGGCTCCGCCTCCGCGCCAGGATGAAGAGCGCGCCACCGCGTGCCGGTGAGCCGATTCCGCTCCGCCCGCGGCCCGCTTCGACGCACTCCCGGAGTCACGATCGCGGGGGGGTGGCAGCCGCGCGGACGACCCTTCTCCGGATGGCAGCGGTGCTCGGGATGATCGCCGCTGCGGCGCTCCTCTGGACCACGCTGCGTGGAACCACCGCCGCTCCCGAGATGCGCGAGGTGGCGACCGCTCCCGGTCAACGCAGCACCGTCACGCTCGGTGACGGCAGCGAAGTGGAACTGGGTCCCGATTCACGCCTCCGCGTTCCGGTGCGCTTCGATCGTCGCACCCGGCACGTTGAGGTGGAGGGGGCCGCCTACTTCCGGGTCATCCACGATCCGCGTCGGCCGTTCGAGGTGCATGCGAAGGGGTCTGCAACACGAGTGTTAGGCACTGAGTTCTCGGTCCGTGCCTACCCCGACGAGGTGGAGGTCAGCGTCGCGGTGCGGGAGGGGAGCGTCGCTCTCGGCGCGATCGGGGCGAGCGGCGCGGCCGTCGTGGTCCTGGGCGCGGGGGACGTCGGCAACCTTCTGCCCGACGGCACGGCGGAGGTGCGACCCGCGACCGATCTCGACCTCCACCTGGGATGGACACATGGGCGGCTTGCCTTCCAGAACGAGCGGCTCTCCCGCGTCGTGCTGGAGCTGAGTCGCTGGTATGGCGTCGACATTCGACTGGGCGATCCGCAGCTGGGTAGCAGGCGCCTCACGGTCGTGGCGGACAGCGAGCCGCTCGACGAGGTGCTCAGGCGCATTTCACTCTCGCTCGACCTGCACCATCAGCGCGTGGGCAGTGTCATCACCCTGGGGCAACGCCCCACCGATCCGTAGCCGCTTCGCTCCGATCGATCGTTCGCAGCTCCATCCTGGAAAAGGGGAGAGATCGCATGACCTCCACATCGTTGTGCCGAATGCTCGCAGGTTTGCTCCTGCTCCTGGGGCCAGGGTCACTGGCCGCACAGGACACACCGCGGCTGGCCGACCCACGGCCGCAGAGCGCTCAGACCACGCACTTCACCTCCGTGCGCTCCGGCACCGTAAGCAGTCCTCTGTTCACGAGGAGCATCTCCATCGACGTGTCTCGCGTGTCGGTGGAACAGGCGCTGAGAACGATCACGAACCTCGCCGGCATCGACCTGACCTACAGCCAGGACCTCCTCCCCGAGCGGGGCACCGTCTCGCTGAGGTCCTCCAGCATCAGGGTGGTCGATGCGCTCGACCGCGTGCTCGAGGGGACGGATCTCGACGTGGTGGTCTCCGCCGCGGGCAAAGCCGCACTGGTGCGGCGGCCGCGCGGCACCGCCGTCCGGACCGGAAGCATCGGCGGTACGGTGACCGACGCGGAGACCGGTGCTCCGGTGGCCGCCGCCGAGGTGTGGATCGAAGGCTCTCGCTGGAGGACTCTGACCTCGAACCAGGGCCGCTTCCTGCTTACCGGTGTCGCGGCAGGAAGCCACGAGGTCAGCGCGCGACGCATCGGATACGCGGTGCAGCGGCGTACCGTGGAGGTCGTCGCCGGACAGGCGGCCACGCTGAACATTCCGCTCACGGCGGCGCCGACCTATCTCGATGGCGTCGTGGCTACAGTTACCGGGGACCAGCGGGTCCGGGAGATGGGGCACGTGGTCGGTCGCATCAACGCGGATTCGGTCGTCCGATCCGCTCCTGTCATGAATGTGACGGAACTCCTCACCGCTCGCGTTCCGGGGATGCAGGTGTTTACCAGCCAGGGGACGGTCGGAGGCGATGCCGCGATCCGCATCCGCGGCTCGGTTTCCGCCGCGCTGGCGCAGGAGCCGATCGTCATCGTGGACGGAGTTCGCTACGCCAGCGGTCGACGGAGCGCGTCCGGAACCACTGCTTCGAGTCTGTACGCCGAGCCCACGGCCCGGCTCAACGACATCAACCCGAACAGCATCGAGTCCATCGAAGTGGTGAAGGGCCCATCCGCCTCCACTCTGTACGGAACGGATGCCGTAAACGGGGTGATCGTCATCACGACCAAACGGGGTGCAGCGGGCCCCCCGCAGTGGAGCGCATACAGCCGATTCGGCGTGGCGGAGATCTCCTCGAATCGGTTTAACGACGACTACGTCGGGATTAGCGCTCAGATGCCGAACTGTACCCTTGCTCAGGTGGCGCAGGCGGCATGCGTCCAGGAGGGGATCCGCATCGTGGAGAACCCTCTCAACAATCCCGCGCTTACGATCTTCTCGTCCGCGCCTCGGCGCGAGTTTGGGGCGAACGTCTCCGGCGGGGCAGGTGGTGTTCGATATTTCCTGGCCGCCGACCTGGAAGACGCGACTGGACCGGTGAGAATGCCGCTTGAGCTCATCGGATACCTCCAGGAGCAGAGGGGTGTGGACCGTCTTCCCGACGAGCATCTGCGACCGAACACCATGCAGAAGTTGAACCTCCGCAGCAATCTGGGTGTCGAGCTGAGCTCACGGTCGACCGCACAGATCAACGTCGGCTACACCGGCAGCGACGTTCGCTCCATGCGAACCACGCCCAATCCGTACACGCAGGGTGCGTCGGACCGCACGCCCGACAATCCATACGGGTCGAACTATACGCCCGATCGCATCTTCTCGATGACCTCCGCCGAAGCGGTGACGCGAATGACGGGTAGTCTGCGCCTGGAAACGCGGCCGTCGGACTGGCTCTCCCTCTGGGGATCGGCAGGGATGGACTATACGGGCAGCACAAGGCAGGGGCTGACCCTGCCGGGACAGGGGATGGGGCTGGCCCAGGGTGGTGCCGACGATACACGTGGCCGTGCCATCCTTACGACCGTGGACCTCGGCGGTACGGTGTCGTCGGCGATTTCGAGCAACTTTTCCTCACGTACGTCCGTGGGAAGTCAGTTCGTCCGCAATTTCTACGACGGAACCGCCACCACGGGAAATGGCCTTCCGCCCGGTGGCCGAACCGTGGGGAGCGCCGCAACCCGCAGCGTGAATTCGAGCTACTCGGAAGTGGTCACGCTGGGCGCCTACCTGGAACAGATGGTGGGCATCAACGAGCGGCTCTTCCTGACGGGTGCCGTTCGAGCGGACGGCGCCAGCACGTTCGGCCGCGAATACAACGCAGCCGTGTACCCGAAGGGGAGCGTTTCCTGGATCATCTCTGAGGAGCCATTCATCCCGCGGATCAGCTGGATCGACGAAACGAGGCTTCGGTATGCATACGGTGCATCCGGGCGTCAGCCCAACACCGGGATGGCGCTTCCATCCTACTTCCGGTCGCAGGTGTTCATCGACGGGGTCTCTCAGGTCGCACTGAACCTCTCATCTCTGGGAAGTCTTGATCTTCGGCCGGAGCGCACCCGGGAGCACGAGTTCGGCATCGACGTCAGCGCCTTCAACTCCCGGGCTAACCTCGAGCTCACCCGCTACAGTCGGGTAGCGACCGACGGGCTCCAGACGATGGATCTTCAGCCCGGCTACGCCTTCATCTGGGTCAACTTCGGGCGGATCGAGGATTCGGGATTCGAGGGTCGAGTGTGGCTGCGCCCCGTGGATTCTCGCCGCCTTTCCTGGGATGTGTCGCTCGCGCACTCAACCAACAACAATACGCTCGTCGACCTGGGCGACGCCGTGACGCGTTACCACCTGCGGGGCGGCGTGGTGGAGGGATATCCCATCGGCGCCCGCTTCATGACGCCACTCCTCGGCTACGAGGATCGAAACGGCGACGGCATCATCGACCGGTCCGAGGTGATCATGGGTGACTCAGCGGTATATGTCGGACGCAGCGATCCGGGCATTCTCCAGTCGTTGACCTCTACCTTTGGGTTCGCGAGGGATCGGATCCGTGTGACTTCCCTCTTCGAGCGGCGTGCTGGCTACACGCAACTGGACGTCCAGGGGCAGCTCCGGTGTCAGCGAGGCTACTGCCCCGCGGCAGTGGATCCCTCCACTCCCTTGAGCGAGCAGGCCCGGGTGGCAGCAATCGGGCTCTCGGGTCGAAACGGGGTGGGTTACTCGTTCATCGAGGATGCGGATTTCATTCGCTTTCGTGAACTCAGCCTTGCCTTTGATCTCCCGCAGCGGATGTCGGATGCGCTTCGACTTGGGCAGGCCACAGTGAACCTGCAGGGACGCAACCTGGCTCTCTGGACGCCCTTCTCCGGGGTGGACGTTGAGAGCGTAGTGGGAGCAGGCTCTCAGTGGGCGACCGGCATCAATGGCGCGGGTGGTTCGCCGGACGGAATTCCGCAGGCACGCTCGTGGGCAGTTCGTCTCGACGTCGCTTTCTAAGGGTGGACGATCATGAATAAAAAGGTGCTCATCACGGTAGGTGTCGGTCTGTTCGCCGCCTGCAATTCGCTTGATGTCACGGATCCGACTCGAATCCAGGACGAGGACGTCGCGAACGCGGAGGGTGCAGTGATGCTTCGCAGCTACGCTCTCCGTCAGCTCTACCGGGCGATTCCCTACACGGCGCTGTACGGTGGCCTTCTCGCCGACGAACTCATGGCGGACCCGGCACCGACCACGACGACCGGCATGGCAGACTACGAGTTGGCCGATCGCCGCTGGACGTCCGAGTTGATGAACGTATCCGTATCGTACTATCAGGAGATGACCTCCGCGCGGTGGAAGGCGAGAGAGGCGATCTCCGTCCTGTCCCAGTACGGCTCCAGCGCCGTGCGCGGGCCGTACATTTCGCAGATGTATGCGGTCCGCGGACTGGCGGAGGTGATGCTGGCGGAGAACTTCTGTGCCGGACTGCCGCTGAACGAGGCGGTGGCCGGGAGGGTGATCTCGGGCCAGCCTCTGTCGACTGAACAGATCTTCGCGCACGCACTCGGCCAGGCAGATTCCGCGCTGGCCCAGCCGGGCGACAGCGCCCGGATTCGTAATCTTGCCAGATCGGTGCAAGCGCGCGCGCTGCTGGGGATGGGGAGGTTCGAGGAGGCTGCTGCGGCGGCGAATGAGATACCGACTTCCTTCCTTTACGAGGCGGAGTTCCTGAACACCACGGCGGTATTGAACGTCCTGGGAACGTCGTCGCCGAACAGCTGGTTCGGTGTGGCCGACAAAGCGGGTATAAACGGGCTGGACTACGTATCGGCCTCCGATCCCCGAATCGAGGTGATCCGCAGAGGCCCCACACGTGATGGAATCGGCGGCCTCTATACGCTAGCCAAGTATCAGAACCAAAACGCGCCGATGGTGATCGCCAGCGGAATCGACGCGCGGTTGATCGAAGCGGAAGCGGCACTGGTGAGAGGAGATCCCTCCTGGTTGACGATTCTGAACACCCTGCGAGCCACCAGTGTCACGCCCGCTCTCGCCCCTCTGTCCGATCCCGGCTCGGCCGACGCTCGACTGGAGCTGCTCTTCCGCGAGCGCGCCTTCTGGCTCTTCGCGACGGGCCGCCGTCTCGGCGACATGCGGCGCCTGATCGCCCACCACGGGCGAAGTGCAGACAGCGTGTTCCCCACGGGAGCCTACCGCCTCGGCGGCACGTACGAAGGCGGCACCAGCCTCCCTTTCGACGTGCAGGGAGAGGCACGCTTCAATCCGGCGGTGCAGGGGTGCGTCGGATGACCCGACGGGAAGGTGGCTGGTCCGGCGCGCTCATCTCCCGCCGGGCATTCCTCAGCGGAAGCGGCAAGCTTACCGCGCTCGGGCTCCTTGGAGTGTGGCCGGATCGAGCGCTCATGGCGATGACGCCCGGCGACCTGCTCGGAGAGCCGATCGACCCGCTCCATCTGCGGGAGCTCGCCGGAATGGCGGTGGAGGCCGCAACTGCGGCGGGTGCGAGCTTCGCCGACGTTCGCATGGGAGTGGGTCGCCGCGCCGGCTTTCGTACGGAAATCAGCCGGTCGCGCTACGGCGACTCGCCCCATATGCATCCTCCGGGGGTCCGCGAGGAGGTCGGCTATGGGGTGCGAGCCCTCGTCGACGGTACCTGGGGTTTCGCGAGTGGCGAGGAGCTCACGAGCGATGCCGTCACCCGGATCGCACGTTCGGCCGTCGAACTCGCCCGAGGAGTCGCTCGCGCTGGTGCCGGGCAGGTGAGCCTCGCGCCGCAGGCGATTGTTGAAGACGGGAGATGGGCGACTCCCATCGCACGAGACCCGTTCGGGGTTTCGCTGGGTGAGCAGGGCGATCTGCAGCTTGCCGGTCTCAACGCCGTGACCGGCCACCCTGATATCTCCCATGCAATGCTCCAGTTCATCTGGCAGATGAGTGATCGAGTCTTCGTGTCGAGCGAAGGGTCCTCCACCATCCAGCGGATCCACAACGCGCGGAACTGGGGGTACGTCGCCGTGCGGGACGAGGAGCTGCGATCGGCTGCCACCGAATCGGTGGCGGGTCTGCTCTCGGGCGGGTATGGCTACGAGGCGGTCGATGCGGTGGACCTCCCGCTCGCCTTCCGGGTCGCGGCGGAGGCAGCCAGCGAGGGTGCACGAGCGCAGATGCCATCGCTTCCGGTCGGCGTCGGACGTTTCGACGTGGTCTTCGCCGGCAGGGAGATGGCCACCCTGCTCGGGGACACGCTGGCGACCGCCCTCGACGCTGGCAGAGTGCTGGGACACGAGGTGAATCGCGGCGGGAGCAGCTTCGCAGCCCCGCCGTCCGAGGTGCTGGGTGCACTCCAGGTGGCGTCCTCACTCGTCAACGTCAGGACCGATCGAAATCGTCCACATGGCCATGCGACCGTCGGCTGGGACGACGAGGGTGTCGCACCCAGGGAGACGGTGCTCGTCCGGGACGGCGTGGTGATGGACTACCTCTGCACGAGGGAGACAGCGAGGGAGATGGCTCCGGCGTATGCACGGGTCGGGCGGGAGGCTGTGAGCAACGGCTGTGCGACAGGCGTGGGCTCCATATGCCCGGAGGTGCAGTTGCCGAACGTCACCTTGCAGCCGGGGGAAAACGACCTCACCGAAGACGACCTGATCGGATCCATGGACCGGGGACTCTATGTGAGCTGGTTCAACCGCGGTGGGCCGGACCAGCAGGTTCTCAACTCCCAGTATGGCGTCGGGTCCGGCCTTGCCTGGGAGGTCCGGAACGGGCGCCGGACCGGACGATTGAGCGACGTCGCAATTCAGTTCATCACTCCGCAGTTCTGGAACAACGTGGAGGCGATCGGGGGGAGGCGCAGCGTGGTGGAATCGATACACCGGACTCCGTGGGCTTTCATGGAGCCACCTCTGCAACAGTGGCACAGCACCATCTCCGCTGTGCCTGCGCTCGTGCGTGACGTGAACGTGCTGAATACAGGAGGCAGCCAGTGACCATCCTCAGAGCTACCACGTCCGAGCGAGGAATTCTCTCCGAAGAGGAGTGCAGACGGATTGCGATGCGCCTGCTGGAGGATGTGGGCACCCCGAGAGCGGGCGTGAACCTCGAGAGTTCCGTTCGGACCTCCGCGCGGTTCTCCCGCGCCCGTGCCCATCTGGCGACCTCCGTGGAGGGGGCAGCGGTGTCGCTCTTCATCGACGAGGACGATCGCAGAGGAGTCGCGGTCACCAACCGCTTGGACGACGCGGGGCTGCGCGCCCTCGTTGACGCAGTCTGGAGTGCGCAGAGAAGCCATCGGACGAGCAGTCCCGTCGAGTTTCTCCCCCCCGCAGATTACCCGGCGGGACCGCAGCTCTACTACGATTCGATCTACCGTTCCATGGGCGCCTCTGAAATGGGCTCGACCATTGGAGACGTCATGTCCGGGGTCCAGGGTCGATCTCTGATCGGCGCCGGCGATCTCAGCCTCGTCAGTACCTCTCGCGCCACGGTCAATACTCGCGGCCTCTGGGCGTACGAGCGAGCCACCTTCGGGGATGTCAGCGTCACGGTGCGAACGCCGAATGGCGGCGGCTCCGGTTGGGCGTGGGGTGGGAACGTGGACTGGAGGAAGGTGGACGCCGAGAGCGTCCGCGACCGGGCCATCGCTCTGGCCGCCCGCTCGGCGAACCCCGTTGCCGTCGAGCCGGGTCGGTACACGGTGATTCTGGAGCCAGCCGCGGTAGCTGCGCTCATCGGGCCCATCCTCAGGTACTGGAATGCACAGGCGGCAGATGGTGGGTCCACCGTCTTCTCCGGCTCGGCTCCCGGAACCAATCGCATCGGCGAGCGCATGATCGACGAGCGACTGAACATGGTGTCCGACTCCTGGGATCCGATCATGCCGGGCAGCACAATCGCGCGGAACTGGGCGCCTATCGATGCGCCCGTTCACTGGTTCGAGAATGGTGTCCTGAAGAACCTCGCTTACGATGCCGCATACACCCGGTTCACCGGCGGAGATGTCGTGACGGATCCGGGTGGAGTACGCCTCTCCGGAGTCGGGACCCCGCAGAGCCTGGAGGAGATGATCTCATCGACCTCCCGCGGGATCTGGGTGAACCGTCTCTCCAACATCGTCGAGCTGAATGCCCGGACCCTTCTGCTGACCGGGAGCACCAGAGACGGGACGTTTCTGATCGAGAACGGGGAGGTCACCCGTCCCGTTAAGAACTTCCGCTTCATGGATTCACCCATGTTCGTGCTCAACCGCCTTCAGGCGTTCGGTGACCCCGTCATGGCGACGAACCGCATCGTTGCTCCTCGTCTGAAGGCGGGGGACTTCAACTTCACGAGCATCTCGGATGCGATCTGAACCGCTCCAATCCCATTGCTTACCACGAAATCCCTCATGAACCGAGCCTATACCTTGCTGCTCCTCGCGCTGGCCTTGCCGGGCCTCAGGCCTGGTGCGGCTCTGGCGCAGGAGGACCCCTCGACAGCCGCTTCCCTACCGGTGAGGGCCGTGGTGGAGCACCAGCCCTACCGATCCCTGGAGGTGGTTGGGCTCCGCCGCTGGAGCATGGAGATGCTGAACGATTCCCTGAACGCCCATGCGCCGGGAATGTCGCTGTTTGATCACGGGTGTGCAGCTACCCTGCGATACGAGCTCGGCTTTGCCGAAGCCGCATCCTTCATCGTCCAGAACCCCTCAGGCCGCCGCGGTCGGCTCTCCATTGTGCTTCTGATCGAGCCGCAGGACTCTGCGCTCGTTCGGCACCGCGAACTCCCCCGTGACACGGTCGGTTCTACCGCACCTTGGCACCACCTCGTGGACCTGAGTCGCAGCGATCGTTCATTGCTTCGCGATGTGGCCCTGACGGTGGCACGCTCGGGAGCGGATCTCGGGAGCGACGTTCCGGAGGTCCGCCGGGCGCAGATCGCCGCGGCACGTCCGCTGTTTGCCAGGTACCGGGGATCCGAAGACCTCGAGCTCGCCACCCGGATTCTGACCTCGTCACCGCACCTCCACGACAGGATGGCCGCCGTAGCGGTTCTCAGCGGATTTCCGGACGAGGACGCCGCCTGGCATGCGCTGACCGGCGCGATGTTGGAGTCCGACGGTCCGGTTCGATCGTTTGCTTCCAGCGTTCTCGCCACCTTCGCCCATTTCCAGCCGAGAGAGGTCGACTGGTCGCCTGCGCACGACTCGGTACGCGATCTGTTGAACGGAGGCAGCCTCTTCCAGCTGCCCTACTTCGTAAACGTCCTTCTCTCATCTGGCGTCACTGCCGAGGACGCGGTCCCGATGCTCCGGGGGGGCGGACATGGTCTGCTGATGCTTGCCCGGCTGGAGTACGGTCCGATGCGCGAGCCGGCGATGCGGTTGCTCCGGGCTCTCGCGCCAACGGATGTCGGCGGCGACGACGCGGACGCATGGGAGCGCTGGATCGGGAGGTTGTGAGGCAGTGACCCGCGGCGGAGATGCACCTCGACAGGGGCGATGCTGTACCGCGGATCCTGGGAGAAGCTCCCGCCGAGAGGACACACCTCAGAATGCGCCAATTTCAGGTGTGGCGCACACACGCTGTCACACACACAGACTCATAAGCTCTTGTTGGATAGTGAGTTGTGGGTTGTATCGCTCGGGGTTCGAATCCCTCAGCGCCCATCGCACAGGCCCGACATGGTGTCGGGCCTGTTTGCGTTTGGTGCGCCATTCTGACGTACCCATGCGTCACCCGTGCGGACATCCTGTCCGACACGCAGGGCCAGTGTTTGCTTGTGTGTGTGCTACGGAAGAGCGGGTCCTCCGACATCGTGCCCTGACCCCCGCCGCCTTCTCGATCCGCGGCCTCACTCCAGGGATCAGGGTGAAGCAGAAAGTCTGGACCTGGCGGCGTGGATGTATATATTTTCCAGTACTGTCCGGTTAACGTAAGTAGATGATGCTGCAATCTACTCATTTGCAACTACTTGTGAGATTTTCGAGCTGTCACCGACTTGAGCCCGGATCCTGCACGGGTGAGTGGAAGATGGTGGAGGGGGTAATGCAAAACGGCTCTTCGCTATTTCATGTGGGTGATTGTAGATCGAGCTTGCCAGCGATCAGGTAAACCATGGTGATGAAGTTACGTGGGCTGCGGTAGCCACGAGCCCGGGATCGAGCGGCCTGAACCAGGCTGTTGATCCCTTCTAGAACACCATTACTGATCCCGGAGACGAACCAGCGGAGGATCCCTTCCCAGTGCCGCTTGATCGTCCGCGCCGCGTCGATGATCGGCTTCATCCGGGAATGCGTCGCCCAGAAGTACCAGCGCTTCAGGAAGGGTTCCGCGAGGGTGGGCGGAAGCGTCCAGAGCTCCTGAAACGAGAGCTTGATCTGGTAGGCACGGGCGGTCTGCAGATTCATCTTCCGGGGGTTGAGATGCTCGAATCGTTCCCGCTGCCGCTTCGTCCAATTGCTTGCATTCTTGAGCCACACGTAGCGACTTCCGGTGAGTTCCGGCCGGGCCTTCTGCTCCGCTCGGCGCACCTCGTCGACCGCAGTGTTCAGGATCTTCATCAGATGGAACTTGTCGAAGGTCATCTTTGCCTGCGGGAAGTTCGTCCTGACACCCTGAATGAAGGCCGGTGACATGTCCATGCATGCCTCTTGGATCTGGCTGGCGGTGCCGCCGTGCTGCTCCAGATCCTGGCGAAACGCCGTCACGGTGTCTGCGCCCTTCCCCTCAGTCGCGAAAAGCACCCGGGAGTGTGCCAGGTCCACGAAGAGACTGATGTAGTTGTGGCCTCGCTTGCTGGCCGTCTCGTCCATGCCGATCTGGCGCACCCCGGAGAAGTCCTCCGCCGCCCGCGCCTCGTCTACGTAGTGCCTCAGAATGCGCCAGATCCGGGTGTCATGCTCCCCGATCAGATCCGCCACCGCCTTCACCGGCATCTCCTTCGCCAGGGCCAGGACGAGAGCCTCGAAGAGAAGCGTGAAGCCGCTACCGGGACGAGCCCACGGGACCTCTACCGCTTTCACTCCATGCTCTGGACACTGCACCCGGGGCACGCGAGCCTGGATGAATGCCTCGTGCTGAAAGAAGTCCAGGTGCCGCCACGTCTTCTCGCTCGTATCGTACGCCTTGCAGCCCGAGCGCTCGCACAACGGACAGTCAAAGGTGCCGCCCGCCTCGAAATCGACCGACAGGGTGAGCCGCCTCTCCGCCGCGGAGAAGTCGTAGCCGACCACCTTCCACGGCTGCGAGAGCCCCAGCGCCTGCTGAAACAGATCGACGTGCTGAACCATGATCCTTTGCGCTCCCCTCTGGAGATGAAGCAGGGCCGGCTTCGCTGCCCCGCCGAACACTTCTGTCTCCAGCAGAATAGCCAGTTACTGCGCCCGTACGAAACTGGCTTGGACGGCTCAGATTCTTCATCACCTCACAAGCTTACCCATTTGAAACAGCGAAGAACCATGCAAAACACCGCCTGAGGCCTTACGTTTTCGGGACTTCTGCCAAGAAGAATCCCCCAACGCAAGGTCACCCAGACGGTGCGAGTCCACACTATCGATTCCCGGCCTCATGTGCAAGGCACCTCTGCCCCGCTCCGGCTGCGTCATTCGGCCGGGGAGTTGACCGACGGCGCAGGGCTTCTCCTGGTCCGGCGTCTCTGGGACCGGCTGGGGCTCGGCGCCTGGCTCGACAAGGGGGGCAAGTGGCTGCCGGGCCTCTTCCGGCCGAGCCTGCTGGTGGAGATGTGGGTCGTCCTGCTTCTCTATGGCGGCGGGCGCATGGACGACCTGCGCCTGCTGTCGGGGCGAGGGATTCGCCGGCTCTTCGGCTGGTGGGCGGTTCCGGACCCAAGCACCTTCGGCCGCTTCCTGCGCCGGGGTGGGGAGCGCCTGGCGCGGCAGATCGACGCGGCGCTCTGGAACGCCGTGCAGGCGCGGTGGGCGCAGGTGGGCATCCCCGGCTCGGTGATGCTGGTGCTGGACAGCACGGTGGTGCAGCGCTACGGGCTGAAGCAGGCCGGTGCGGAGAAGGGGTACAACCCGACGAAGAAGGGACGCCCCAGCCATCACCCGCTGGTCGCCTTCCTCGCCGAGACGGGCGACTAGCATGGGTGTCATCTGGCGGCCGGGGAGCGCCCACACGGCGGCCGGTGCCATCGCCTGGATCCAGCTCCTGGTGGAGCGGCTCCGCTCGGCCGGGGTGCGGGAGATCACGCTGCGACTGGACAAGGGGTTCTTCTCCCGGGAGATGGTGGAGGCCCTGGAGGCCCTCGGCGTCGGCTACGTGCTGAAGGTGCCGGATCACGGCTGGGTGCGGAGCCGCCTCTCGAGCTACCGGAACTCGGCGAAGGACGAGGGGATCTGGAGCGCTTCGGGCACGATGTATGGGGCGCGTCTGCTCAGCATCCAGCAGCGCGAGGCGGTGGATGCCCGTGGCGAGGAGCTGGCGCTGGAGAGCGAGCGGGTGCGCACCACGGCCCACGTGCTGACCAATCTGGAGGGGATCCACGCCGTAACCGCCTGGCGCCTGTACAACCGGGGCGCGCTCGTGGAGCAGCGCATCGAGGAGCTGAACCAGCTCTCCGTCGGCGAGACGGCCGTGGACGATCTGGGAGGAAATCATCTGCTCTGGGCGATGGGCGCGCTGGCGTACCAGGTGCTGCACACGATCCGCACCACCGCGCTCTCCGGGCGCTGGCGCGTCGCGCAGCCGAAGCGGCTCAGGAACTGGCTCTTCCGTCTCCCGGCGAAGCAGACGACGCATGCCCGGAAGCGCTACGTGCAGCTCCAGCGAAGCGAACCGCTGCGAAGGACGCTGCTGGCAGCGCTCCGCCGCATCGGCACCGGACCGCCGCTCCCCGCCTGAGGCACCGCGGGGCTTCGGAGGACGGAAGGGCCGAACCGGAAATCGGGACGGCTGTGGCGGAGCCGTGCATGGGCGTTGAAAAACGACCCCCAATCGGCCTTCAACGGGGACCGGGCAAGCCCCCGGGCGCACGGAGCGGGGCTCGGCGAGGCCGACTACGCAGCAAATCGCACCTTTATGAACGCCGCATACTCACCCGTGCAGGATCCGGGTTCACAAACCCCGGCGACCGAGGTGGTGGTATGTCGAGCGACACTTTTGATCTATTCGGCCCCGAGATGGGGCCAGAACGGCAACCGGAGCCAGAGCGGACGCCGGAGCGCCGGCGGAAGCCGAAGGAGCCGCGGCCGGCGAAAGAGTCCGCAGGACGTAAATCCAAGCCCCGCAGGAAAACGATCGAGCCGAGCAGGTCGGCAGCTGACGACGCCGAGGGTGTGACCCTGATCCCACTCGACCAGATCGATCCCAACCCGTACCCTGTCCGCAGGGTGGTCGACGAGGTGGAATTGCAGCGGCTCCAGGAGAGCATCGCGACGCACGGCATGCTGCAGCTGATCACGGTCCGCCCCGGGGCCGACGGCCGATTCATCGTAATGAAGGGCGATCGCCGCTTGCGTGCCTGCCGCGCCCTGGAGATTGACAGCATTCCTGCACGGGTGGTGGTTCCGGCGTCGGAGGAGGAGGCGGAGGATATGACGATCAGCGCGCAGGCGAACGCCACGGGCGCGACAGCGTACGAGTGGTGTTTGACCACCGGGGACTACGTGCAGAAACGGCGGGCCGGCCAGTCCGATTCCCGGTACGCAGCCATCGCGCCCACCTTCGCGTGCTCCGCATCCGAGATCAGCCGCAGGGTCAAGGTGCATCGCGACCTCGGCGAGGACTTCATCATCGCCGCCGGCATCACCATCGCCGAGATGGCACCGCTGCCACTCTACGTGATGTGTGACATCGCGGACATCCGTGACTCGAAGAAGCGGGTGAGGCGGCTCCGTCAGGAGATTCGGAGAAGAAGGGGGAAGCCCGGCCAGCGGAAGCCGGCCAAGGTGAAAAAGTTGTGCGACTGGGAGAAAACCACGAGCTACGACTGGCGCAGGTATACCACGGGGGAGTGGACGCTACGGGTGGATCCGCGTCGGCTCACGCCCGAAGACCGCGAACGGCTGCGCCCGCGAGCAATGGCACTTTTCGAGCTGATCGACGGCGCCACGGATATCGAGCAGGCGGCGTGAACGCGTCACATTCATGAGAGCGGCCCCCCAGCCCCGTCCATTCCAAATTGGAACGGACGGGGCTGCGTTTGTGCTGCGCTGCAGAATCGTCAGTTCCATTCAACCCCCGGTGTCCATCTCCTTCGGCAAACCGAACTCAATCAAGAAACGCCAAGAAAACGGCAGAGGGTGACCAATCTCGCACCTCAACAGCGCGGAACATCAACCCCACCACTCTGCCACCATGAACGACAACAACCCCGATCTCACCCAGCAAACGAACAATCCCGACAACCAACAATTTCCTCCCAACCCCATCACCATCCAAGCAGCGGCCGTCTTCAGCGCCGGCTGGCTGCCGGCGGTATTCAACGGCCCAACAACCACCGAATCACCACCCGAGGACTTGCTCGCCGTCTCCCTCAGCACACTCCTCTGGAGGGAACTGGAATCGGGGCGCCTCGAGCTGACCCGCCGAGCTGTTGTTCGCCATCCCATCCTGTCAGCGGAATTCTATGAGCTCGATCTCCTCCTGGCTCAGCCCGCTTCGGGTGCCCGAGGAGTCATCGAGGTGTCGGCCTGGCAACACCATGGCGCAAAGGAGGAGCGGTACGTCCACGATCTCAGGCGCGTTCGGGAGCTCGAGCGGATCGGCCTGCGGGTTCTGACCTACTCCGCGCGCGAAGTCGCGAGAAACCCGTGGGCAGTCGCGCTCGAGGCACACACGCACATCCAGACGGTCTGGAGTTTCGAGCCCTACAAGGTGCCTGCCGCCGTACTCGACGCTGCCCGGCGATCTGCCGTCGAACTCGATGCCTCCCCGTTCCAGGTCGAAGCGAACGGCGATTCTGCAGCAGCGAATGCCATCTCCTGGACGGAAGTTCGCGAGGCGATTGGTCGGCTTCCATCTCTCGCCGCACCTCGAGATGCGCGAGAGGCCCGAATTCGATCCCGGTGGCAGCGCGCGTACGAGCCCTGGACGAAGGCCGAGCTGACCTGGCTGCGCCAAGCCCAAACCGATCGGTTGGGAATGGCACACATGGTCGAACTGTTTCAACGGCCCCCTGGCGCCCTGCGCCGGCGTATCGAACGCTTGTAGCGCTCTCCTCGCCCTCTCCGGTCGTAGCCGGCGCCGTCGATCTTCGGCGGTGGGGAGCCTCATCTCTCCGGCATCCTGACCGCTGCATCCCGACATAGATGTAGCCCCAATCGCACCGTCCGAATCACCAGAAAATTCTTGGTATAACCCGCACCTGGGGCTCAGGTTCGCGGACGCGAATCGCGGAAAAGTCGCGGGAAACCGGGCGATTTCGAGGGGTAACCCAGCGTTGCCAACAACACGGCCCGGTGAAGAACCTGTCATCGTGGTGAGCATGACAGTGGGTGCAACAACGACGAAACAGTCGCGATGCTGACGAACATCCTGCAACTCATGGAAACCTGGCGCCACGAAGCGGAGCTGTATCGCCGCCGTGGGAACGACGAAGACGCGCACTTCCTCGAGTCGCTCGTCTGCGAGCTGAACGACGTCGTTGCAGGGTTCTTCGAGGAGTGCGTGCCACCGATCGAAGCTGCTCAACGCAGTGGGTACTCCGTCGTCCACCTCCGCCGCCTGATTGAGCGGGGCGATCTCCGCACCGCCGATTCGGCGGACGGGGTGAGGGTCTACGTCTGCGACCTGCCTGCCCATCCCCGCAAACTGCCGGCGATCCTCGGGATCACACCGCCTGACCGGCTGGAAGACGGCCCGGTCGAGCTGCACGAAGCGCGTCTGCGTGCTCGCCGGAATGCGCTGCGCCGCCTCGCGTAAGCCAATCGACCCTCGTCTCGCGGATCGTCTCCACACAAGCATATGCCTAAGAACCAGAAGAATACAAAGGGTGGCGAGCAGTACCCGCCGTCACCGTCCAAGCTGATCGAGGAACTTCGTAATCAGACTCGATTCGACGTGTCTCTCGCTTCCCGCCCCGAGTCGAGGTTGACGCGCGTGCGAGTGCAGCATGCTGGACACGTTGTCGTGCTGCAGGAGCGCGCCGGAGGTGCGGACATCCAGCTCGAGCTGGGGCGGCGTGCACAGGACCGGCGCTCGTCGGGTACCACGGACTGGATAGAAGCGCTGGCGGCAGCAGAACGCCACCTGCGCCAGCTCGTGCTGAACGACGTGATCGATCAGGAGATCCCCAGAGCGGTTCCCGGCAGCGACCCCCCGATCTCCACTGTGATCGACTACTACGTGGCCCGGCGGTTCGGGGCCGTCAAAGCCAAGCAGGGCCGACGTAAGCAGAAGTACGATACAAAACTGGCACCAGATCTCGTTTCGCCGGCGCATGCGCGCCGGGTGGATCGCGTGTTCGCGATCGTGGAACATCTATATGGACCGCACAAGCCGTTGTCGTTCTTCGATAAGCAGTTCGTGCGGGCATACGTCACGCACCGCACGACGCGAACGATCATGTTCCCGGAGCGGTTCGCCAGGCGCCCATGCCGACCGGCATCAACGAAGACCGCCATCGGCGAGCTGAAGGATTTCGCCGGGACGATCGAGTATGCGCTCAAGAATGATGTGATCGCGGCAAACCCTCTGCAGGGGTACGCGTGGGATGCGTGGCTGGAAGGCGACGACCACGCGGTGGAGCACATGGAGGAGGCGCATGTGCAGCGCTACCGCGTGCTCATGTCGCGCCCGACTCTCCTGGACCCTGCCTCAAAAGAGCGCCTCCTCGCACCCGTCGACCGGATCGCCGCTGCCGATGGTGGGGCGCGCCTTCGCTGCTTCGTGGCGCTCCTGTTCCACACCGCGCATCGACCGACGAGCGTTCACGCGCTGAACGTGGAGGACATTGCGCTCACCCGCGAGGAGATGATCGCTGCCCTCGCCGATGCGCCGAATCACAGGACATGGTGGGCGGACCATTGGCCGTACGGTGCGGTTTTCTGGCGCAAGTCGAAGCGCAACTACCGCCGCGTGACTCCGCTCAGTCGTGCGATGCGACTGGAGATCGACCGGTGGCGCGAGGCTCACCCGGACTGGCGACCCGGCGTGCCACTGTTCCCGGCGATCACCGACCCGACGAAGAGGGTGGCGGAAACCTCACTGCGCGAATGGATGCGCAAGGCGATCGAGATCGCCCGAACCGACCTCGTCCGGCAGCACGTTCCGCAACAGGACATCGAGCGCTGGCTGTCGGGCACGTTGCTGTATGGCTTCCGGTCGCTCTGGGCAACGCTCATGGACCAGCTCGGGTATGGGTGGACAGCCGCGGAGCAGGGCATGGGAGGGAAGCTCGATCTCCACAAACACGTGAGCTTCTATGGGGACTGGGCTGTCGGGGGTGGGACGATGGACGTCGTCTATGCTAAGTTGAACCCCGATATCCTCTTGGCAGTTGCAGAGTTCGAACGAGCCGCAGAGGTGGTCGAGCGGTTCAGTCGAGTAGCGAGCGACGATGTGGCTGAAGCGTTGTCAGCCGTGTACGATGAGGGCGACGTGATTCCAATCAACCGCTTCCGGGGACGCTGAACTCAACAGGGCAACAGGTTCCGCGCGCCACTTTCTGTGGCTAATGGAAGCGGGAAGATTTCCTCACCTCTTGAGGTACGATGGACCAACAAACACCACGCCTGCGACACTACCTCGATTACCTACACCGAACTGCTGCCGCGGCTTTCGAAGATGTTCACACCGTGAACACCCATACGCCCGGGGCGGCAGAGAGGCTCCAGCGGTTGCTGGAGCGTGCGGACCAGACCATGGCGGATAGGGACGCTGCCAACGACTGGGTCGCCTCTCCGCTCGGGGTTCTCGGCGGCCGCAGCCCAGCAGAGGCGGCGCTCTCGGGTGAGGCGGGGCTGCAGGAGGCCATCGCAGTCCTGGGTAGGCTGGACCACGGAGTTTACAGCTGAACCCGGCGCAGCCAGAAATGCCAGGCCGACGAAGTCGCTCGCGGAGCGGCTACGCGACTCCGGAGGACCGAAGCACGAGCAAAACCACCCCGTCCCGCCACAGCCACTCGCGGCGTTCGATCCTGAATCCGGCGGCACGAGCGTTGGCTTCCGCGTCCCGATTGAAGTGCTCGCCCCACAGCGGCGCGGTGACCGTGGTGAGAGCATCGGCAACCCGGCCCAGCGCGCCGGACGGACGAACGTGCTCGAGCATCACGAGCAATCCTAACGGCTTCAGCACTCGCGCGATCTCCCGCAGGCCTGCCACCGGATCCGGAACCTCGCAGAAGACCAGGGTCTCCACCGCCCAGTCGAAGGTTCCGGCCGGGAACGGGAGCGCTTGCACATCGCACGCGACCAGCGGGGTATCCCCTCGCTCCGGCTTGGCTTTCGCGCGCTTCAGCATGCGGTAAGACAGCTCTGTCGCTGTTACCTGTGCCGATGGGGGATAGTATCTGAAGTTCGCGCCCGTACCCGCTCCGATCTCCAAACCCAATCCCGCTTCGGGAAGCGCGGCGAACGTCCGCCGCCGCCAGCGTGCGAAGCTCAGATGCTCCAGCGGGGAGATCAATGCATCATAGGCCGGCGCCAGCCATCCCACCCCTCGGTACAGCGGCATCGTTTATCCTCCCGAGCCGCTCGGCTGCTCCGCGGCCGGCGCGACGGCAAGGTAGTAGTTCGAGCCGTTTGCCATACCCCGCTCGACGACCCGGAACCCGCTCGAGACGAGGATTTCCGTGCTCTCGGCCTCTGAGATGCGCTCGCCGATCGGCGGGCCCAGCGGCTCCTCCTGCGGCACCCACTCCAGAACGACGAGCCGGCCGGACGGCTTCAGGGTGCGACGCACTTCACTCAGGAACTCCGCCGGGTTGTCCAGCTTGTGGAGCACGAACGCCAGCAGGGCGAGGTCCACGGCTCCATCCGGGATCGGCAGGCGGGTCTCTCCGCTCAGCAGCACCTTCACCTGGGCGGGAATGTCCCGATCTCGAAGGAGTCGCACCATCTCCGGGGAAACGTCCACCGCGTACACGGCTCCACGCGGTCCCACTCGCTCCGCCAGCGGCCGGGTGAAAAACCCGGGGCCGGCACCCAAGTCGGCCACGACGGCTCCCGGGTTCACTCCGATGGAATCCAGGAATGCGCCGGGGTCGAGCAGTTCCCGGCGCTCCTTGCTCCGCAGACGTTCCCAGTTCGCTGGATCGAACTTGCGCGTCACGCGTCCTCGCTGGCGCTGGCGACGGCTGAGAGCACCCGCTCCAGACGTGCCCTCACCTCGCGGGCGACCTCGCGCACCTCGTCGTTGCCGGTCAGTTCGAGAGCTGCCTCGGGATCCATCGCCGCCACGACGCTCATCCCCGCGTCTTCCGCCGCATAGACCACCACGTTGCACGGGAGAAGGAGACCGATGTTCGTCTCGGCGGTCAGCGCGCGGTGCGCCAGCGGAGGGTTGCACGCGCCGAGGATCACGTAGGGGCGAAAGTCCACGTCCAGCTTCTTCTTGAGCGTCGCCGCGATGTCGATCTCGGAGAGCACCCCGAAACCTTCGTCGGCGAGCGCCTCCCGGGTGCGTTCTACGGTCTGTGCGTAGGTCAGCGGGACCTGTACGCTGAAGCCGTAACGGGTTGTCTGCTCGATCATCTGCGCCTCCCCATGGTCTACTGCGTCATCGATGTGTACGGCCGCCGCGCCACTCTGCCGCAAGAATCGCGGCTTGCGAGCGCTGCTCATATCAACTATATTACCATAGAGTGATAAAATCAACTGAGGTGATTCCATGTCCGACGTGGTTCTGACGCCCGAACTGCTGGAGCTGATCGCCGAACGCTTCAAGGCGCTGGCGGAGCCCGCTCGGCTGCACATCCTGAACACGCTGCGCGCGGGCGAAAAGACGGTGAGCCAGTTGATGGAGGAGACCGGTCTCGGACAGGCCAACCTGTCGAAGCACCTGCAGCTCCTCCACGGCCTCGGCTTCGTCGAGCGGCGGAAGGAAGGATTGTACGTGCACTACCGGCTGGCCGACGACAGCGTATTCCACCTCTGCGACATCATGTGCGGCCGGCTGGTGGAAGAGGCGCGCGTCCGCAGCGACCTTCTGGCGTCTCGATGATCGATCCGACGCGCCGACGAGCGGTGAGGCGCGGTGTCCACGGCACGTCGGTTGCGAACCGTGGAAACACGGCGGGCACTGCCTGCCGTGAACACGGGGCGGCGGGTGCAAGCCTTTCGTCTTTCGCGGGCGAAGGGTTACATTCGCTGCATCGTTCGTCATTAGGGTCTGAGGAGAATGCTGGCAATCGTACGTCGGAACCGCTGGTTGATCGCGCTGCTCCTGCTCCTGTTCGGGCAGGCGGGAGTGGTGCGCGCATCGGCCGCGCCGACGTGCCCACGCTCCCACGATGCAACGCCGGAGCAGGTGTCGGCCGTCGCGAGCGCCAGCACGGCAGGACAGATCGTGGCTGCGGTCGAGGTCGTCTCTGCCGACCACACGCACCATCCGGTCACGGATATACCGTCGGCGCACCCCGCGACGTCCGGCTGTGGTGGCACCGCCTTGCCCGTTGCGAACGCCGGCGCCGAACCGCCGCCCTCTGCAGCACCATCCTTCCCACTCGTGGACGCGGTCCTGCCGCGTCTGCCGACCCACGCCTTTTTCCGACCGCCCCAACTGAGCTGAGCGCCGTCTGCTGAGACGGTGATCCGGAGTTCTCCGCCGTAGGCGCATCCTGGCGTCACGGCAATGGATCCACTTGGCTCGAAATCGAAAATGCGATGCTTTGACCGGTGGAAGCTTCGGCTTCCGCTGAACGTTCTGTTCTGGGTGCTCGTCCTCGGCTTCGTGGGCTACCGCATGTGGCCGCAGGTCGCGGCCGCGCTCTCGGTAGGCGGCGGTCGAGAGGAAGCGCCCGCGTTCGTGTTGCAGACGCTCGACGGCGACTCGGTCTCGCTCGAGGCGCTGCGCGGGCGGGTGGTGCTGGTGAACTTCTGGGCCACCTGGTGCCCTCCCTGCCGCGTGGAGATGCCCGGCTTCGAGCGCGTCTACCGCGACAGGAAAGAGCAGGGATTCACCGTCGTCGCGATCTCCACGGACCGGACAGGCACCGGCCCGGTCCGGGAGTTCCTCGCGGAGCGGCAGCTCACCTTTCCGGCCGCGATGGCTACGGCAGATGTGGTGCGGGAGTTCGGCGGCGTGCGCGCGCTGCCCACCTCATTTCTGATCGACCGGCAGGGCCGCGTCCGTCACGAGGTGAGCGGCTACTTCGCCGAGCCGGCGCTGCGCCTGGCCGTGGACCGGCTGCTGCGTGAGCAGCCGGAAGCCCTCGCCGAGGGAGGTGCCCCATGACGGATCTGGTGACCGTCTCCCTGGGGCTGGCCTTTCTGGCCGGCCTGGTGTCGTTCCTTTCGCCCTGCGTATTCCCGGTGGTGCCGAGCTACGTCGGCTTCGTGACCGGGATGACGCTGGACGAGCTCAAGGACGGCGGACGGGCCGAAGCCCGGCGCCGGGCGGCGGTGCACAGCGCCCTCTTCGTGCTGGGCTTCTCGCTGGTCTTCATCGCGCTCGGCGCATCGGCCACGGCGCTCGGCGGGACGCTGCGCCGCTCGCTGCCGCTGCTGCAGCAGGTGGGGGGGCTGGTGATCGTGCTCTTCGGGCTCTACCTGCTCGGGGTGCTGAAGATCCCGGCGCTGATGCGCGAGCGGAGGATGCAGCTCGCCTCCAAGCCGGCGGGCC
Organism: uncultured Gemmatimonadales bacterium; assembly: GCA_963793235.1. Lineage (GTDB taxonomy): Bacteria > Gemmatimonadota > Gemmatimonadetes > Longimicrobiales > Longimicrobiaceae > CAWBZF01. Next base: position 1,041,658 of record CAWBZF010000002.1, on the reverse strand, counting down.
ACCTGGGCTCGGTGGTGGTGGGGGTGGCGTTCGGCGCCGGCTGGACCCCGTGCGTGGGGCCGGTGCTCGCCTCGGTGCTGCTCTACGCCAGCTTCGAGGAGACCATGCTGCAGGGGATGCTCCTGCTCGGCGCCTACGCGCTCGGGCTCGGCATCCCCTTCTTCGTGGCCGCCGTGGCGCTGAACTGGTTCCTTGCCGGCGCGTCGCGGCTGCGCCGCTGGATCGTGCCGCTGGAGCGCGCGGCGGGCGTGATGCTGGTACTGGTCGGTGTGCTGCTCTTCACCGGCGAGTTCGCGCGCATCACCGCCTTCCTCGCGCAGTTCACACCCGCGATCGAGATCGGATTGTAGGCGCCGATCACGGCGCCCGACACAGATAGAATCAGAGAATGGAGAATCGAATGAAGCACAGGACCAGACACAGAACGTACGGGATGGTTGCGATCGCCACCGCGGCGCTGATGCTTGCCGCCTGCGGAAGCCAGGACGCGCGGGCGGAGCCGATCGGCGACCCCTCCGCCCTTCAGCCCTCTTCGGCAGCCGGGGCGTCCGCGGCCGCAGCGCTCCAGGCGGCCCCGACGGACACGATCGACCTGCGCCGGATCGGCTACGCGGAAGGGCCGGAGGAGGCGCCGGTGACGGTGATCGAGTTCTCGGACTTCGGCTGCCCCTTCTGCGCCATGTTCGCGCAGGGCACCTATTCGGAGCTGCGCCGCGAGTTCATCGAGACCGGCCGGGTCCGGTGGGTCTTCGTTCCCTTTGTGATGGGTACCTTCCCCAATGGGGCGGAGGCCGCGCGTACCGGGGAGTGTGCCGCGGAGCAGGGCCGCTTCCCGGAGATGAAGATGCGGATTTACGCGGGCCAGCGGGAGTGGCGATCCACCCGCAACGCGGCGTCCGTCTTCGCGGGCTACGCGAAGGAGCTGGGCCTGGACGAAGCCCGCTTCGCGTCCTGCTACCGGGAGGATCGGCTCGGCGAGCGCACGCGCACCAACAATCGCGCCGCGAACGCCGTGGGGATTCGCGCCACGCCGTCCTTCCTGATCAACGGCCGGCTGGTGGAGGGGGCTCTGCCACCCGAGCAGTTCCGCATGATCCTGACCCGCCTCTCGGAGGCGAGCCGATGAGCGCCGGGCATGCCGTCCCACGGACCGCGGCGAGGGGGCTGGTTCTGCTTCTCCTGCCCGCTCTCCTCCTGATCCTCCAGCCGCGGCAGTGCGCCGCGGCTCAGCAGCTCCCACCGCGCGGTGGACCGTCGTTCCAGGACGACGGACCGGGCGTGCCGGTCATTCCGGACGGCATGCGCGACCTGGCGGGTCGCCATGTCCGGATCTCCCTCGAGGAACACCGGCTCTACGTCATGGACGGCGAGCGGGTCGTCTGGTCGGCGGTCGTGGGCACCGGGACGGGGGAGATCCTCGCCGGGCCCCATGAGGTCTGGGAGTTCTCGACCCCACGGGGCGCGTTCCGTGTCCAGGCCAAGGAGCGCAACCCGGTCTGGATCCTTCCCGACTGGGTCTTCGTCAAGCGCGGAGAGCGGATTCCCCCACTGGAGTCGCCGCTCCGACGAGTGGAAGGCATGCTTGGTGACGCGGCGCTGTACATCGCGCCGGAAATCGCCATCCACGGCACGGACGAGCCCGAGCTTCTCGGTAGCGACGTGTCTCACGGATGCATCCGCATGTCCAACGACGACGTCCGCCGTCTCTACGAGGAGATGGACATCGGCACGCCGGTGATCATCTACTGAGATAGGAGAAACCGCGTGATGAACCATGGAAGATCGACACACCGGTTTCGCCGGCTGCTGGCCGTCGCGCTTGCAGCCGGTTTCACGGCGGTCGCCCCGACTCCGACCGTGGCGCAGGAGTCCGGGCCTGCGCTTCGCATCGACCTGAACATCCCGACGCTGCGCATCGACGTGTACGAGCACGACCGGCACGTGAAGAGCTACCCCGTCGCCGTGGGTCAGCTCGGCCATGACACGCCGGAAGGGACCTTCACGATCTCCCACGCCGAGTGGAATCCCTGGTGGCGGCCTCCGCGCGGTAGGGAATGGACGCGGGGCGCGACGGACACCCCACCGGGACCGAACAACCCGATGGGGCGGGTGAAGATGTTCTTCGCCCCGCTCTACTACATTCACGGCACGCCGGACGAGGGTAGCCTCGGATCCCCGGCGTCGCACGGCTGCGTGCGCATGCTGAACGACGACGCCGTCGAGCTGGCGACGCTGATCCACGAGCGCGCGAGCGCAGTCACCGAGCGTGAGATCGACCGCATCCTCACCAACACGCGAACGACGCGAAACGTGCGCTTCACCGACTCGGTAACCTTCACCGTGCGCTACCGGCCCGTCGTCGTCGAAGGTGACGATCTCGTTGTATACCCGGACATCTACCGCCGCGGCGCCATCCATACGGAAGCCGTCTACCAGGCACTCCTCGCGGAAGGCTGGGATGTGTCGCGGGTGCGTGCGGAGGATGTCCGGGCACTTGTTCGCCGGGCGCGAGGACGCGAGACCGTGCTCCGGCTGACCCTGCGGGATTCGCTCCCCGGCGCGGTGCCGCCCGAAGCGAGGTAGCAGCTGCCTGTGGCGATCCTCATCCTGCCCATGGAATGCATTCTCATGGGCAGGAACACCTCGCCTGAGGGCAAGTTGGCAAAGGCGGAGTCGCTCGCGCGCGTGTGGGACCACTTGACCAACGCACGCACTCACTATATAATCATTCAGTTATATAATTGCACAGGGCTTCCGCCCGTGAATAGGAGGATGAGCAGATGAATGGACAGGTTCTCGAGTGGACCGACACGAGCTTCGCCACGGAGGTGGAGCAGGGCCGGGGAGTGATGGTGGTCGATTTCTGGGCCCCCTGGTGCGGACCGTGCCGGTTCATCGCCCCCGTGATCGAACAGCTCGCGGATGAGTACGCGGACCGCGTGACGTTCGGCAAGCTCAACGTGGACGACGCGCCGAACACGGCCGCCGCCTACGGCATCCGCTCGATCCCGACGGTCGCGATCTTCAAGGACGGCGTGCCGGTCGACGGCGTCGTCGGGGCCGTTCCCCGGCCGCAGCTCGCCGCGCTGATCGAGAAGCATCTCGGCACGCGAGCGGATCCCAGGTAGGGGATGGGCAGGATCAAGAGCAGGTTTGTCGTCGCCAACGATACACCGTATAACCAAGTAGTGAAAAAAAATGACGCTGATTCGAAGCTACAACCAGACCATGAACCAGGCGGAGGCGCATGCCTTCGATGCCGTGCTCACGCCGGAGACACTGGAGGAGTTGCTCAGGGCCAACCCGCGCGCGCGGCTGCTCGACGTGCGCACACCGGGCGAGTACGAGACGGTGCACATTCAGGGCGCCTACAACGTACCGCTCGACACCCTGGGAGAGCACGCCGAGGAGATCCGCGCCAATGTGAACGATCCGGTGGTGCTGGTCTGCCAGTCGGGTGCACGGGCCCGCAGGGCCGAGGAGGCGCTCAGGAATTGCAGCATGACCAATCTGCACGTTCTGGACGGCGGTGTGAACGCCTGGGTCGCGGCGAAGAAGCCCGTGGTGCGTGCGGCTAAGCGACTGTCGCTGGAGCGACAGGTCCGGATCGCGGCCGGCGCGCTGGCGGCTACCGGCGGCATCCTCGCGCTCGCGGTCAATCCGCTCTTCGCGATTCTGCCCGCATTCGTCGGAAGCGGCCTCGTCTTCGCGGGCGTGACGGACACCTGCGGAATGGCGATGGTGCTCTCGCGCCTGCCGTACAACCGCCCCGCCTCCTGCGACGTGGATGCCATGGTCTCGGCCCTGAAGACGGGCTCGGCTCCGGCCGGTGTCGGGCGGGCGTCACTGGCGTCCGCGCCGGTCGCGCGCAGCTGCGCGTCCTGAGGCGACCATGGCGATCCTGGGCTTCCTGCTCGCGGCGCTGATCGGCCTCTCCCTCGGATTGCTCGGGGGAGGGGGCTCGATCCTGACGGTGCCGATCTTCGTCTACGTGCTGGGCTTCGGCGCCAAGCAAGCAATCGCCATGAGCCTGGCGGTCGTCGGCACGGTCAGCCTCTTCGGCGCGATCGGCCACTGGAGGGCGGGCAACGTGAACCTGCGCGTGGCGCTGATCTTCGGCGCGGTGGCGATGGCGGGCACGTACTTGGGGGCCAGGCTCGCAGTCTTCTTCAGCGGCGCGGCGCAGCTCGCGCTCTTCGCGGTGGTGATGCTGCTGGCCGCGTTCTTCATGTTCCGCGAGAAGAAGCCGACAGGGATAGAGACTGCCGTGACGGCCGCACACGGAGGTGCCTCGATCCCGCCGGGCGGCGCGGATGTCAAGGAGATGGCGCTGGGATTGATCGTGATCGAGGGGATCGCGGTCGGCGTGCTCACGGGTCTGGTGGGCGTGGGCGGCGGGTTCCTGATCGTCCCCGCGCTGGTGCTTCTGGGGAAGCTCCCGATGAAGCAGGCGGTGGGAACCAGCCTGCTGGTGATCGCGCTGAAGTCGGCAGCAGGGTTCTACGGCTACCTCGGGCAGGTGGAGGTGCCCTGGGCGTTCATGTCGTTGTTCACGGTGGTGGCGATCACCGGGATCTTTGCAGGCACGTACCTGGTGCGGTTCGTGTCGCAGGCGCAGCTGAAGCGCGCCTTCGCGGTGTTCCTGGTGGTGATGGGCGGCTTCATCCTCTGGCAGAACCGCGAGGTCGTGCTGCCGGAGCAGCGGGCCCAGTCGGAAACCGGGGCGGCCGTCGGTCACCGGAGCAGCGCAGTGCCGACCCTGGACACGTTGAACGCCGCAGCACCTGTTGACCCCGAGGGCTTGGGCATGCTGAAACCGCCGTCCCCCATGTGACGGCAATGGTTCTGATCTATAGGAGAAACGAACGATGATCCTGAAGCGATTCTACGACGACAAGCTGGCGCAGGCCAGCTACCTGATCGGCTGCGCGGCCACGGGCGAGGCGCTGGTGGTCGATCCCAACCGGGATGTCGATCAGTACATCAAGGTGGCGGAGTCCGAGGGTGTGCGGGTCACGCACGTCACGGAAACGCACATCCACGCGGACTTCGTGTCCGGCAGCCGCGAGCTGGCCTCGCGCACCGGCGCGACGATGTACCTCTCCGACGAGGGCGACGAAGACTGGAAGTACGCCTTTGCCGCGGCGGATGGAGCCGTCCTGCTCAAGCACGGCGACACGTTTAAGGTGGGCAACATCGTGATCGAGGCGGTGCATACTCCCGGCCACACGCCGGAGCACCTCTCCTTCCTGGTGACCGACACCGCCGCGGCGGACAAGCCGATCGGCATTCTGACCGGCGACTTCGTCTTCGTGGGCGATGTCGGCCGTCCCGATCTGCTGGAGAAGGCGGCCAAGGTCGAGGGGACCATGGAGGCGGGCGCGCGGGCGCTGTTCCGCTCGCTGGAGCAGTTCAAGCAGTATCCCGACTACCTGCAGGTCTTCCCCGGCCACGGCGCGGGGAGCGCGTGCGGCAAGGGGATCAGCTCGGTGCCGAGCAGCACCGTCGGCTACGAGCGGATGTTCAACTGGGCGTTCTCTTACGAGAACGAGGACGAGTTCGTGCAGGCCGTGCTGGCCGGCCAGCCCGAGCCGCCGAAATACTTTGCCGAGATGAAGCGGATCAACAAGGAGGGGCCCGAGGTTCTGGGCGGGTTCCGCCGCCCACAGCGGCTGGCGGAGAGCCGGCTCCAGTCGCTGCTCGAGGACGGTGCCCTGGTGATCGACACCCGCCATGCGGCAGACTACGCGCAGGGCCACATCCCGGGAACGCTGAACATCCCGCTCAATCGGAGCTTCAACACCTGGGCGGGCTGGCTGATCCCCTACGATCAGGCCTTCTACCTGATCGTCGACGACTCCTGCACGCACTGCGTCGACGAGGCGGTCACCGACCTGGCGATGATCGGGCTGGACCGCGTCGCCGGCTACTTCGGCACGGAGGTGCTGGACACGTGGACCAACTATGGGGGTGAGCTCGCCACGGTGCCGCAGATCACCTCCAAGGAACTGGCGGAACAGCTGCGGACCGGGGACGTGGCGGTGCTCGACGTTCGCGGCCGGGCCGAGTGGGAGGCCGGGCGCCTGCCGGGTGTGGAGAACATCCCCGTTGGCTACCTAGGGGATCGCCTGGACGAAGTGCCACGTGATAAGCCGCTGGTGGTGCACTGTCAGGGAGGAGCGCGCTCGGCGATCGCCGCCAGTCTGCTCCGATCCAAGGGATTCGACAACGTCATCAATCTCGGGGGTGGCTACGCCGACTGGCAGGCCGCTGGAAACCCGACGGAGCGCGCAGGGCAGACGGCCACGGCCGGCGCCTGACGCCCAGCGCTGGAGCCGCCGCCTTTCCAGAGGGGGCGGCTCCACTGCATGGTGCGCGGGGGAGCCGGTGGTCCTGGTACGCCGCGGCCGGCACCTGAGCTCGCAGCTGGACGGTGAGCTCCGGCGTATGCGTCAGCGTGTTGTGCACCGGACAGCTCTGCGCGACCTGCTTGATCGCCGCGTGGTGCTCCACCGGGATGGTCTCCGGGATGTGGACGATCAAGTCGTAGCGTCCCACGCGTCCCGGGTTCTCGCGCCAGAACGGCTTGACCTCTACGGCCAGGTCGTCGGCTTCCAGGCCCTCACTCTCGCAGTACTTGTGCACGTAGAGCGCAACGCAGGCCGAGAGCGCCGCGCCGAGCAGCTCCAGCGGGCTCGGCGCCGCATCGGTTCCACCGCCGCGTTCCGGCTGGTCGGTGAGGAGCTGGTGCTGCCGCACGGCGACCGAAAACATTTTGCCGCCCTGCGGAGTCGCGACGATGGAGTGCTTGGAATAGGGGGTGCTGTTCACCAGGTGATCTCCTCCGAAGGGTTCGACAGTATGCGGTGGCCTGCCGGAGCGAAGGCACGGCCTTTTGTTGATTGTATGATGATACAGTAATGCAGATCTGGTGTCTGTCGGGCGGCATACGCTTCTCATGCCGGGAAAGGTCGGACACACCATCTGCCGTCATGATCAAGCGAGACGCCGAGGATGGCGGCAATGGAATCATGCCTGAGGTGATCGTGCGATGCGGAGGCTGAATCCGACATCCGTACGTTTGGGTCTGCGCGATAACGCAGGCCAGTTTGCGCTCCTCGTGCTGGTCAACGCCTTCGTGGGAACCATGGTGGGTGTGGAGCGCTCGGTGCTCTCGATCCTCGCCGAGGAGGAGTTCGGGGTCGCGTCCGCGACGGCGGCACTCTCCTTCCTTATCGCCTTCGGGCTGACCAAGGCGATCGCCAACTTCGTCGCCGGCGACTTCGCGCACCGGATCGGCCGGCGCAGAATCCTGCTGATCGGTTGGCTCTTCGGACTACCGGTCCCGCTGCTGCTCTGGTGGGCACCCACCTGGAACTGGGTGATCTTCGCCAACCTGCTGCTCGGGGCGAACCAGGGGCTCGCCTGGTCGGCGGCGGTGATCATGAAGATCGACCTGGTTGGGCCGAAGCAGCGAGGCCTCGCCATGGGTCTCAACGAGTTCGCGGGCTACCTCGCCGTCGCGCTTGCCGCGCTCGGCGCCGGCTACCTGGCGGCGGACTTCGGCCCCCGCAGCGGCATGGTATGGATCGGAGGCGCGGCGGCGCTGCTCGGCGTCCTCTTCACCGTGCTGTTCGTGCGTGATACGGGTGATCACGTGGAGCTCGAGCATGCCATGGCCGACCGGGCGATCGAGGGCGGGCCGGACGCACTGCCGACCGGCTTCCGTGCCCGGCTGTGGCACGCGAGCTGGGCGCACCGGCCGCTCCTGGCCGCCAACCAGGCCGGCTTCGTCAACAACCTGAACGACGGCCTCGCCTGGGGGCTGTTTCCGCTCTTCTTCGCCGCCTCGGGCCTCACCCTGCGGGAGATCGGCTGGCTGGCCGCGCTCTACCCGGCGGTCTGGGGGATGGCGCAGATCGGTACCGGTGCACTCTCCGACCGCACGGGACGCAAACCGCTGATCGTCGTTGGGATGACGCTCCAGGCGGTGGGGCTCGCGATCTTCGCGCTGGCGAGCGGCTTCCTCTGGTGGGCAGTCGCGGCGGTGATTTTGGGCTTCGGCACCGCGGCTGTCTACCCGACGCTGATCGCGCAGGTGAGCGATCTGGTGACGCCCAGGGACCGCGCTAGCGGCGTTGGCATCTACCGGCTCTGGCGCGATCTGGGGTACGTGGCGGGTGGATTGCTGGCGGGGGTCCTCGCCGACCTACTGGGCTACCGCGCCGCGATACTCTTCGTGGCGGTGCTCACCGCTCTCTCCGGCATCGTTTCCGGGCACTGGTTGCCCCGAGGAACCCCCAGGCTGCGGGAGGGCAAGACAGCGCTGCCTGTATGAATAGAGTCTACCGCCCTTGTCACACGCGTTGTCACAAAGCCGCGGCTGGGCATGCTGGAGAAGCTAGGCAGGACGCGGATTTTCCTCGGTCCCCGCTTGCCAATCCGGTGAGGCTTCGAATCCCTCAGCGCCCATCGCACAGGCCCGACATGGTGTCGGGCCTGTTTGCGTTTGGTGCGCCATTCTGACGTACCCATGCGTCACCCGTGCGGACATCCTGTCCGACACGCAGGGCCAGTGTTTGCTTGTGTGTGTGCTACGGAAGAGCGGGTCCTCCGACATCGTGCCCTGACCCCCGCCGCCTTCTCGGTCCGCGGCCTCACTCCAGGGATCAGGGTGAAGCAGAAAGTCTGGACCTGGCGGCGTGGATGTATATATTTTCCAGTACTGTCCGGTTAACGTAAGTAGATGAAGCTGTAATCTACTCATTTGCAACTACTTGTGAGATTTTCGAGCTGTCACCGACTTGAGCCCGGATCCTGCACGGGTGAGTGGAAGATGGTGGAGGGGGTAATGCAAAACACCGCCTGAGGCCTTACGTTTTCGGGACTTCTGCCAAGAAGAATCCCCCAACGCAAGGTCACCCAGACGGTGCGAGTCCACACTATCGATTCCCGGCCTCATGTGCAAGGCACCTCTGCCCCGCTCCGGCTGCGTCATTCGGCCGGGGAGTTGACCGACGGCGCAGGGCTTCTCCTGGTCCGGCGTCTCTGGGACCGGCTGGGGCTCGGCGCCTGGCTCGACGAGGGGGGCAAGTGGCTGCCGGGCCTCTTCCGGCCGAGCCTGCTGGTGGAGATGTGGGTCGTCCTGCTTCTCTATGGCGGCGGGCGCATGGACGACCTGCGCCTGCTGTCGGGGCGAGGGATTCGCCGGCTCTTCGGCTGGTGGGCGGTTCCGGACCCAAGCACCTTCGGCCGCTTCCTGCGCCGGGGTGGGAGCGCCTGGCGCGGCAGATCGACGCGGCGCTCTGGAACGCCGTGCAGGCGCGGTGGGCGCAGGTGGGCATCCCCGGCTCGGTGATGCTGGTGCTGGACAGCACGGTGGTGCAGCGCTACGGGCTGAAGCAGGCCGGTGCGGAGAAGGGGTACAACCCGACGAAGAAGGGACGCCCCAGCCATCACCCGCTGGTCGCCTTCCTCGCCGAGACGGGCGATTGCATGGGCGTCATCTGGCGGCCGGGGAGCGCCCACACGGCGGCCGGTGCCATCGCCTGGATCCAGCTCCTGGTGGAGCGGCTCCGCTCGGCCGGGGTGCGGGAGATCACGCTGCGACTGGACAAGGGGTTCTTCTCCCGGGAGATGGTGGAGGCCCTGGAGGCCCTCGGCGTCGGCTACGTGCTGAAGGTGCCGGATCACGGCTGGGTGCGGAGCCGCCTCTCGAGCTACCGGAACTCGGCGAAGGACGAGGGGATCTGGAGCGCTTCGGGCACGATGTATGGGGCGCGTCTGCTCAGCATCCAGCAGCGCGAGGCGGTGGATGCCCGTGGCGAGGAGCTGGCGCTGGAGAGCGAGCGGGTGCGCACCACGGCCCACGTGCTGACCAATCTGGAGGGGATCCACGCCGTAACCGCCTGGCGCCTGTACAACCGGGGCGCGCTCGTGGAGCAGCGCATCGAGGAGCTGAACCAGCTCTCCGTCGGCGAGACGGCCGTGGACGATCTGGGAGGAAATCATCTGCTCTGGGCGATGGGCGCGCTGGCGTACCAGGTGCTGCACACGATCCGCACCACCGCGCTCTCCGGGCGCTGGCGCGTCGCGCAGCCGAAGCGGAAATCGGGACGGCTGTGGCGGAGCCGTGCATGGGCGTTGAAAAACGACCCCCAATCGGCCTTCAACGGGGACCGGGCAAGCCCCCGGGCGCACGGAGCGGGGCTCGGCGAGGCCGACCACGCAGCAAATCGCACCTTTATGAACGCCGCATACTCACCCGTGCAGGATCCGGGTTCAACCGGCGAAAGTGGGACATTACCGCCGGTGCCTACACAAGGGGAGTGGGGACGGGCGTACGGACACCTCATAGCCCGCTTCACGGAGTCGGAGCTTCATACAGCTCATTCGAAGAAAAGCCCTGGCCTTCCGAGCCAAGCGGGCGGAGGCATCTTCAGGTGGGTGCTGAGCCGGGATGGGAAGGGGTGTGGGGCGGAGGTGCTCCTGCTACTGCCCAGGCTCAACTCTAGGCGGGGATGATTCGACAGCGGGCCGTGCAGCGACGGAGTAGCACCGAGGGCGAGGCGGGTAATTACGCCGTGGCGGCAGCTACGCCAGGTCCAGAGCGACCGCCGAGGCGCAGGAGAAGCGTCAACGCGGCAACAACTCCCCTTTAGGCATCAAGATACCACCATACCATGACACCAAACTTCGGTTCGCCCCTACATGAGATCTGGCGGGGGAGCACCGTGAGGATCTGCGTCAGGGATCTCTTCCAGCACCGGTCGCCGCCCGCAACGCCTCCACCACCGCCGGGTCTGGTGATGGCGCAAGCTGGAAATAGAGTTCCGAGAAACGATGTCCCCCGACCAGTACGGTCCGTTTTGGATGCGGGGTTTCGCGCGCGCTCGTCGAGCGGCTGCGGCGAGTGATGTGGAGCGCGGGTCGGTGGACGATCCACCGGCCCGCATTTCGTCAGGGCTTGTGCGCCGCCGTGGCGATCTCGCGCCCGAGCGTGGCGGCCGCCTCTTGAACGACCGGGTGCGCGAGCGTCAGCGGCTCGGGTTTGGCAAACTCGATCTGGTTGAGTGGGACGCGGTCCGGGTAGAGCACCGTGGTAGCCAGTCGCCGTGCAGCGCGGACCACCAGCGCAGTGCTAGGTGGCCGGCGGTGCGGACGATACGCGAGCCGCCTGTGTGCGCCGGCGGATCTACGAGGGCAGGTGATCGGGCCCGGATCCCGAGCGACGCCAGCGTGGCGCCGTCGGCGAGGTCTGGGATATTTGCCTCGGCACCAGCGGGCAGCTGCGCGGAGACGAGCGCGCGACGCGGCCCCCGGGCCCGCAGATTCTTGGGCCCGCGCGGCACCTCGGCGACCGCGTGTGCGGACGCTTCCGCGGGGTAGAGGACGGAGGGTTTTCCCTGGAGGTCGAAGCGCCCCTTTTATTGGGCGTGTGCGGGCGGCGACGGAGCGGGCGGAATAGGGGTGCCCGTCGGGAGCGGATGGAGGCCTACGGGAACGCCCGCACCCGCATCACCGCGGAGTTGCGGCACCTGTAACACACCCGGGCACTTGAGCTTCTGCTTCCACGCGGGGATCTGCTGACGTTGACGTGGTACAGGATCCGGGGGGGGAGTAAAAAATTCTTGACGAGTAGAAGAGGCATCAGTATCGTATTGGCGTCAAATGACCGCATCCATCACTCGTCACCACTAGGAGGAGCCGATGTTTGCACGCCGCCGCGCCGCTGGGTTGTCAATCCTGCTCTTCAGCCTAGCGATTTCGGGATGCCAGGATTCCATTACGGATCACCCTTGACTCAAGAACCCTCAGGATCATTTCACGCATCCCACTCAAGCGGAGTGGTGGAGGGCACGTTCGTACACGGTGTTGATGGAAATCAGGAGTATGTTACTTTCTGGGACACGCACGGCACTTTTCACAGGTACGAAGCTAACTTTGGTCCTTCAGGCGTCACTGACATCCGCGTGTATTTGGATGGGGCGTTGGTTGGGGTGAGCAGCCCGGTTTGGGAGGGTTCAACTTTCAGGGGCTTCAGCCACTTGTCGTGGACAGGGGAATTCGCTGCTACGGATGAGAATCATGAACCTCTCGGCTTCGGGCCGGGCGACAACTTTGGCGCCGGGCAGTGTATCGACCAGCTCATGTACGATCCCTGTAGTGCAGAGAAGTGGCAATATGCTCGGCAGTCAGGCAGGCTCGTCCTTCACGTCATGGCTGCCACGGGAAGTGGCGTGTTGGCCCTATCCCAGCCCCCCCCAGGAACTATGTTCTTGGCGGTTAGTACTTGGGGGCTTACGCTGGACGCGTCAATTGACTGGAAAGCATCAATCAGTGCACTCGATCGATGCCGGCGTGGTGGCGACTCAGGGCCGCCGCCCGTCGACGAGAATGTGCCAGATCCGGTAATCTGGCCGTAGCAGAAAGGAATCGATTCATGATCACGTCAAAAGCAGTCCGATACATGATCGCGGCGGGTTCCGTAACCGCAGTGATGGTGTTCACGGTGGCAGTGGCACTCTTCCAACCGGGGATATCCTCATCTGTGCGCCTGTTCGTGTTCCTGATCGGCGTTCTGTCTCTTGCTTCATCATTGTTGCGCTGGGTCGCTAGGGAAAGCCGCGGAAGCGTCTGCCTTGCCGAAGTCGCCGTGGCGGCACTGATCGTTTTGTACTCAGGGGCGGCCATTTCGCAGCCACAGGGCGTTGATCCAACTCTCGGCTTTCTGATGGCAATAGGACTCGTAGCCGGAGTTGGGGTCCTGATAGGTCTTCATTCAGCCAAGGCGCCAGATCCGGGCAGTCCAGTCAACTGAATTGAACTCCGCCGCCCCGTGCGCGAGCCTGGGCTGATCTCTTCAGCCAGGAGTCGTGCTATGTACGAGGGTCGAACGGTGCTCGCCCAGCTCATCGATCACCTACCGCGCCACACCTTTCGCCGGCTGGTGAAGCGGTACCGAGGCGATCACCGGATCCGCAGCTTCTCGTGCTGGGACCAGTTCCTTGTCATGGCCTTTGCGCAGCTCACCTACCGGGAGAGTCTGCGCGACATCGAAGCCTGCCTGGGAGCGGTCCCTGCACGCCTGTACCACCTCGGGTTCCGGACCCTGACGATCTCTCGATCGACGCTGGCCGATGCCAACGAGAGGCGCGACTGGAGGATCTACGCCGACTTCGCCCAGGTCGCTGATCCAGGAAGCGCGCCGCCTCTACGCTGGCGAGTCGCTCGGCGCTGGACCTGGATCAGACCGTCTACGCACTGGATGCGTCGACGATCGATCTCTGTCTGGCCCTCTTCCCCTGGGCGCGGTTCCGACGAGCCAAGGGTGCAATCAAGCTGCACACGCTCCTGGATCTGAACGGCAACATCCCCACGTTTCTGCGCATCACCGCGGGCAACGTCAACGAAGTACGGATCCTCGACGAGCTGCTGATCGAAGCTGGCTCGATCTACGTCATGGACCGGGGCTACACCGACTTCGCACGCCTGTACCGGCTGCACCAGTCGCAGGCCTTCTTCGTCATCCGCGCCAAGCGCGGGCCTGGACTTCCGGCGCCGTTACTCCCGCCCGGTGGACCGCTCCACCGGCCTGATCTGCGATCAGACCATCGTGCTGCAGGGCCCCAAAACCTCGACCCGCTATCCGGATCCGCTTCGGCGCATCCGCGTACGCGATCTGGAAACCGGCAAACGCATCACCCTGCTGACGAACCACTTCGACCTGTCGGCGAAGACCGTTGCCGACCTGTACCGCTGCCGCTGGCAGGTGGAGATCTTCTTCAAGTGGATCAAGCAGCACCTGCGGATCAAAGCCTTCTACGGCACCTCCGAGAACGCCGTGAAGACCCAGATCTGGATCGCGATCAGCGTCTACGTCCTCGTGGCGATCGTGAAGAAGCGCCTCGCGATCGAGCGCGATCTCTACACTTTGCTACAGATCCTGAGCGTCACGCTGTTCGAGAAAACCCAGCTAGAACAAGCACTTTCGCACGGCGCTGAAACGACCGACGATTCGCTGGGCGCCCAGCTCGTGTTCGCCCTGAAATGGGAGGGGGTGAACCTCGCGGCGCTCTCGGCGCTCTTCAAGGCCGTGCCAGCCGCCGAGATTGCGGCGGTCGTGGCCGCGAAGCCGAAGGGCATCTACGCGCGTCGGATCTGGTTCCTGTGGGAGTGGCTGACGGGGCACGAATTCGACGTGCCCGACCCGGGCAAGATCAAGGCGGTCCCGGTACTCGATCCGCGCCAGCAGTTTGCTCTCCGGACGGGCGATCTGTCATCCCGCCATAAGGTGATTGACAACCTGCCCGGCACGCCGTTTCAGTGAGTGTCGGGTATGGCGCCGTACCGGCGATCCATACACCATGTCGCCGCTCAGTAGCCCATCCGCCTCGTCGCCTCCGCACTCTTGCCGCCCGTCCCTCGGTTCTCCCGCTCGCTCACCTACTTCGCCGCTCGTCCCCTAATCATTTGCCCGGTCGTGTTGGCGGCAGAGAATCTCGCATTCGCATCCCGAGATCGGGGCTCCAACTATCTGAACCAACCGCTACGAGAGCCGGACATGACCCGAGCGCCTATGGATGGGGAACGGCGGCACGACCTGAACTGGCTCCGGGTGATCGCGATTCTTCTGCTCCTGTACTTCCACACGGGGATGATCTTCACGGCCGAGTGGGATTGGCACATCAAGAACCCCGAGACGAGTCACCTCGTGCTGGAGGTCAACTACTTCTTCTCGCGCTGGCGGATGGCGCTCCTCTTCCTCATCGCCGGCATCGGGACACACTACGCGCTCCGCCGTCGCTCGGCTGGTGAGTACGCCGGGGAGCGAACGAAGCGCCTGCTCGTGCCCGTCCTTTTCGGCATGCTGGTGATCGTGCCTCCGCAGATCTACGTCGTGGGTCCGGTCGGTGGGTGTTGGTGATGCTCGCCGTCCACTGGGCCTGGTGGGGCTGGGCTACCACTGGGGTTTCTTCGCCGGGATCAACCCTGCGGCGTGGGTGTTCGGCGCCTTTTTCCTCGTGCAGGCGGCGTTCCTCCTGGCCGTCGGCCTTCGCCGGGCGCCACCATCCTTCACGATCCGCCCCGACCGCTTCGGTGTGGTCGGCGCCGCGTTCGTGGTGTACGCGCTGGTATTGTATCCGCTGATCGGGACATTGGATGGCCACCTCTACCCGGCGGCGCCGACCTTCGGCCCGCCCTGTCCGACGACGCTCTTCACCCTGGGGCTCTTTCTGTGGGCCGACGCGCGACTCCCGCTCCGGCTGCTGGTGATCCCTGCGCTGTGGTCGGTGGTCGGCTTCTCCGCGGTCGTATCCCTCTCCATCACGGAGGACTTCGGCCTGCTGATCGCGGGCCCGGTCGGCACACTGATGGTCGGTTGGAGGGCGCGACGTTCCGCTTTCCATCGACACCGGCCGGGCCAGCGCACGCCTGACTGGAAGATTCGAGGGGAAGCATCGACGTCGCATCCTGGCCGCACTCCGTTTGACACGTTCTCGCGCGCCGGTGTAGCTTTGCGGTATGGGCATCTCCTCCGAATGCTGGCTGCGGTGCGGACGCACGCTGTTCGTGGTGCTGGCGCTGGTCGCGAATCTCTTCGCGATCAGCGTCCCGCTGCTTCACGCCCTTGCCCACGAGCACGCGCACGAGGAGGCCCACGCCGGGGGGCATGACCACGAGCATGCGAGGCATCCCGCGCCCTCAGGTCAGGACGAGGAGCATGACGAGATCCACCCGGCCTCCCTCCACGACGAGTGCGTGGTCGTCTCCCGCGCCGGACTGGATCTCGCCGTTGCTCTGATCCCCGACTCCTCCATTGAGCTGATTGCGCTCGTGGTGGCGGAGGCTCCGTTCGTCACCGCCTCGGCGCTGCATTCACGTGCACCACCCCGGACGTATCCCGCCCGCGCCCCTCCCCTCGTCTGACCTCCACCGGGCCGGCTCGCTCCTGCGCGCCATCGTCCGGCCTTCGTCGTTTTCCGCCACAATCTGAAGTCGGCTGAAGCCGCTGTCCCGGCCGCGCGTCCCCTGATGCGTGGCTTCATGCGGCACCGAGCGCCCCCGCACGTCGCGCGGCAGGGCCATGCAACTGATGACGCGGCACTGGCCGCGCCAGGAGACGGACGTGACTCGATCCATTCCGACATACCTCGTCCTGGGTGTGGTTGCCCTGATGACGGTCGTGCCCGTTACACGCGGCCTCGCGGCGCAGACCATGGCCGCGGCCCCGGACACTCCCCGCCGGATCTCGCTGGGAGAGGCGATCCAGCGGCTGGACTCGCACAACCTCGAGCTGAGGCTCGCGCGAGAGGAGGCGTCTGCGGTGGAGGCGCGCATCGCCGCCGCGGGCGTGCTCCCGAACCCCGCGCTCTCTGCGTCGCGGGAACAGCTTTCCGCCGAACCAGGCGTTTACCACGAGACCGTCTTCCAGGTCGAGCAGGCGATCCCGATCGGCGGGCAACGCGGGCTGAGGCGCGAGGGAGCCCGGCAGGCGGCCAATGCCGCTCGCGCGCGTTTCGACGGCGTCCGGCTGCGCCTGGCTTTCGAGGTCCACCGCGCCCACCTGCGCGCCGCGGCGGCCGAGGCCGATCTCGCTGCGCTCGCCGAAACCACGGAGGTCTTCCGGCGGGTCGAGGAGTCTGGACGCAGTCGCCTCGCCGAGGGTGACATTTCCCGGTTCGACCAGAGCCGCCTTCAGATCGAGCGTGCCCGCTATGAGGCGCTGCTCGCCCGCGCGCGCCTGGCGCTGGAGGAAGCGTCGCGTGAATTGACAATGCTCGTCGCGCCCGAAGCGGTAGCGGGCGGGATGCTGATCCTCCCGGCCGAGCCGCTGAGCGACCTCGGCGCCCCCGCCGCCGTGCTTGACGTGGAGACGGCGTTGCTCGCCGCCGCCACTCGTGCCGAGGTGCGGGCCGCCGACGCGGAGGTCCTGGCCGCGGAGGCTGCCCTCTCGCTCCAGCAACGACTCCGCATCCCTGACGTGACGCTGAGCGGGGGCTACAAACACCAGGCGGACGGCTACCAGGGCGCGGTCGTCGGGGTGTCGGTCCCGCTGCCGCTCCGGGACCGCAATCGGGGCGGCATCGCCGAGGCCGCCGCAAACCTGGCTGCCGCCGGCACTCGCCGCGAGCTGGCGCTCCGCCGCGCCGAGAGCGAGGTCCGCCGCGCCTGGGAGACCCGTCGCTCGTTCGAGGAGCGGATGCGGCTGATCGGCGAGACACTGCTACCGGAGTCCGCTGGGCTGCTGGAGACGGCTCGTCTCGCCTACGCGGAGGGCGAAATGACGCTGATCGAGCTGCTGGATGCGGCGGACGCGTACCGGGGTGCTCGCGAGTCCGTCACCGCGCTCCTGGCCGAGTACCTGGGAGCCACATACGAACTGGAGCGCGCGACCGGGCGGCTCCTCGCAATACCCACCGCCCCTGCCGGGGCCGTCCGATAGAGTGACCATGTACCGACACCTCTTTTTTCCGACGCTCTGCCTCATGGTGGCTGGTCTGCTCGCCGCCTGCACCCACAACCATCCGCACGGCGACGAGCAGGAGCACCCCGTGGTCGTGGTCACGCAGTGGAACGACTCGACGGAGCTGTTCCTCGAGTACCCGCACCCGGTGGCGGGTGCCGCCACCGGGAACTGGGCGATCCATCTCTCGAGCATGAAGAGCTTCCGACCGATCACGGAGGGCACGCTGACCGTGCGCTTCCTCCAGGGAGGTCGTTCGGTCCATGAGTTCACACTGGAAGCTCCCGCACGCGACGGCATCTACCTCTTGGACCCGGTGATCGACCAGGCGGGCGCCTACGAGGTCCAGCTCGCGCTTCAGAGCCCCCAGGTGACCAGCCTGCATGTGCTCCCGGATGTGCGGGTCTGGGCCGATGCCGGCGAGTTGCCTGCCGAAGAGGAGGAAGAAGACGGCGGCATTTCCTTCCTCAAGGAACAGCAGTGGGTGATCCCCTGGGCCATTGAGCCGGCTAGCCATCAGGCCGTGCAACGGGCGGTCGTCGTGCCGGGCGAGATCGCGGCGAGAGACGGGTCGCTGGCCCAGGTCAGCGCCCCCGTGAGCGGGATCGCCGCCGCCGCGCCCAACCGGAGTGCACCGTCTGTGGGCGAACCCGTCCGCGCGGGACAGGTGCTGGCGGTGCTGAACCCGACGGCGGGCGAAGGGGGCTACGCGCGTTCACGCGGTGAGCTGGAGCGCCTGGAGCGGGAGGCGGCCCGCGCCGAGCGGCTGTACGCGGCAGGCGCGATCCCGCAGCGCCGGCTCGAGGAGGCCCGTCACGATATGGAGATCGCTCGCGCGGAGATGCGGGCGATCGGCGGCGGCGGTGCGGACAGCGACTTCCGTCTTCGCGTGACGGCACCCATCACCGGTGTCGTTGCCCAGCGCAGCTTTGTGGCCGGCGGGCGGGTCGAGGCAGGCGAGCCGCTCTTCGTGGTGGTCGATGCGTCGACGGTCTGGCTGCGCGTCCAGCTTTCGGCGGCCACGGCATCGGCGCTGACTCGGGAGCCCACACCCACGTTCACCATCGAGGGCCTCGACCGGTCGTTCGAGACGAGCCGGCTGGTGTCGGTTGGCAGTGTGCTGGATCCGCAGAGCCGCACTGTGCCGGCCGTCTTCGAGGCGCCCAACCCGGGCGGGATGCTCCGGATTGGCCAGTTTGCGCGTGCCACGGTTCCGGTGGGCGGCACCGTCACCGGCGTGGCAATTCCCAACAGCGCGATCGTGGATGACAATGGCACCCCCGTCGCCTTCGTGCAGACCGGTGGCGAGAGCTTCGAGCGCCGCGTGCTCACGCTGGCCGAGCGCGACGCTACCCGCAGCGTGGTCACCGCGGGCATTCGGCCCGGCGAGATGGTGGTGACCACCGGGGCGTACCAGGTGCGCCTCGCCTCTCTCTCCGGCGGCGAATTCGCCGGCGGCCACTCGCACTGAGGGGCAGGTCATGCTCGACAATTTGATTGGCTGGTCGCTGCGCAACCGCCTGCTCGTGGTAGCCGCGTCGGCCATCCTGCTTCTTGCCGGCGTCTACACCGCGGCTCGCATGCCGGTGGATGTTTTCCCCGATCTCACCGCGCCGACGGTCACAGTGCTGACCGAGGCGCACGGAATGGCGCCTGAGGAGGTGGAGACGCTAGTCACCCTTCCGGTGGAGACGGCCGTCAACGGCGCGACCGGCGTTCGCCGCGTGCGCTCGGCGACCTCACAGGGTATCTCGATCGTCTGGGTCGAGTTCGACTGGGGCGCCGACATCTTCCAGGCCCGGCAGATCGTCACCGAGCAGCCTCCAGCTCGTCGACGCTCAGCTCCCGCCGGGCGTGCTACCGCCGACCCTCGCGCCGGTCTCCTCGATCATGGGGGAGATCATGCTGATCGGCATCACCGGCGAGCCCCACGTTTCGCCCATGGAGCTGCGCTCGGTGGCCGACTGGACAGTGCGCCGACGGCTGCTGGCGGTTCCAGGCGTCTCTCAGGTGGTCCCGATCGGCGGGGAAGTCAAGCAGTACCAGGTGCTCGTCTCGCCCGAGCGAATGCGTGTCTACGGTGTCACGCTGCCGGAGGTGATCCGCGCGGCCAAGGGTGCCAACGTCAACGCCTCGGGCGGCGTTTTCATGGAGCGCGGGCAGGAGTACCTGATCCGAGGCATCGGGCGGGTGCAGAGCGAGGCTGACATCGCCGCCACGGTGGTGGCCGCCCGCGGCGGTGCGCCGGTGCTGATCGGCGACGTAGCGGAGGTCGCTGTCGGCGCCGCGCCCAAGCTCGGCGAGGCCTCGGTCAACGCCCGGCCGGCCGTAGTGCTCTCGGTTCAGAAGCAGCCGCAGACCAACACGCTGGAATTGACGCGCCGCATCGACGAGACGCTCACCGAGATCCAGGCCACCTTACCCGAGGGCATGGCGATCAACCGCGGTGTGTTCCGACAGGCGGACTTCATCCGCACGGCGGTCGACAACGTAATCGAGGCGCTTCGAGACGGCGCGCTCCTCGTCGTCATCATTCTCTTCCTCTTTCTCTGGAGCGGCCGGACCACCTTCATATCCGTGCTGGCGATCCCACTCTCGCTTGTGGTCGCGGTATTCGCGCTGAAGGCGCTGGGGATCACCATCAACACCATGACGCTGGGCGGGATGGCAATCGCCATTGGCGCGCTGGTGGACGACGCGGTGATCGACGTTGAGAACGCCTTCCGACGGCTTCGGGAAAATCGCCAGCTCCCGGCGGCGGAACGGCGCCCGGTGATGGACGTCGTCTACCTCTCCTCGGTCGAGATCCGCTCGGTGATCGTGACCGCCACGCTGATCATCTGCATCGTCTTCGTGCCGCTCTTCTTCCTGAGCGGCGTCGAAGGGCGGATGCTGCGGCCGCTGGGAATCGCCTACGTCGTCTCCATCCTGGCCTCCCTGGTGGTGGCGCTGACGCTGACGCCCGCGCTCTGCTATTACCTGCTGCCGCGGGCGAAGGCGATGGAAGCGGGGGAGAGCTGGCTGGTGCGGACGCTGAAGGCGGCAATACGCGCGTGTGCTCGCCCCGGCGCTCCGGCGGCCGCGCGCGATCATCGCGGCCGGTGCTGCGGCGGTGGTGCTGGCGCTGGCAGCGGTGCCCTTCCTGGGCCGCTCCTTCCTGCCGGAGTTCAACGAGGGCACGCTGGTGATCAGCGCGCTTACTCTGCCCGGCACCTCGCTGGCCGAGTCGGACGCGATGGGCCGGCGCATCGAGGAGATCCTGCTCGCGCACCCGGCCGTCGAGGAGACGGCGCGGCGCACCGGCCGCGCCGAACTGGACGAGCACGCGCAGGGCACCAACGCCGCCGAGATCGACGCGCGGCTGAACCTCGAGGAGCATCGGATCGGCACAGTGCTCGAAGATCTGCGCGGGAGCCTGGCCGCGGTGCCGGGGACGCAGATTACCATTGGCCAGCCGATCGGCCACCGCATCGACCACATGCTCTCGGGCACCCGGGCCAGCATCGCCATGAATCTCTTTGGCCCCGACCTCTACGAGCTGCGGCGGCAGGCGGAGCGGATCCGCGCCGTGGCCGCGGGCGTACCCGGCACGGTGGACGTGGCGGTGGAGCAGCAGGCCGACGTGCCGCAGGTGCGGATCGCCATGGACCGCGCCGCGATGGCGCGGTACGGAGTCACGCCCGCGTACCTGGCGGAGATGATCGACGTGGCCTTCGCCGGCGAGGCGGTCTCCAGGTGCTCGAGGGCCAGCAGAGCTACGCGCTGGTGGTACGCTTCGGCGAGGCGGCGCGCGGTGACCTGGCGACGCTCGGGAGTGCGCTGATCGACACGCCGAGCGGCGCGCAGGTGCCGCTCGGCGCCCTGGCAGAGGTGCGCAACGACCGCGGCCCCAACGCCATCAGCCGAGAGAACGTCCAGCGCAAGATCGTCATCCAGTCCAATGTCAGCGGCCGTGACGTTGGAAGCGTCGTCGACGACATCCGGCAGCGGGTGAGTGAACAGGTCCAGCTCCCGCCCGGGTACTACCTCGAGTACGGCGGTCAGTTCGAGTCAGCGGGTGAGGCGACGCGCACCATCGGTCTGCTCTCGCTACTCTCGCTGGCGGGGATCTTCCTGCTCCTCTTCATGGAGTTCAGATCCACGCGGCAGGCGCTTCTGGTGATGGTCAACCTTCCGCTCGCCCTGGTCGGCGGCATCGCCGCAGTGGTGCTCACAGGGGGCGTGCTCAACATCGCGACGCTGGTCGGCTTCATCACCCTCTTCGGCATCGCGGTGAGAAACGGCATCCTGCTCGTCTCACACTACAACCACCTGCTGGCTGAGGGCGTGCCGCTGGAGGAGACGGTCTGGCGTGGCTCGATGGAGCGGCTGAGCCCGGTGTTGATGACGGCGCTCTCCGCAGGCCTCGCGCTGGTGCCGCTGGCACTCGCGGGCGGCGAGCCGGGCAACGAGATCCAGAGCCCCATGGCGATCGTGGTACTGGGCGGCCTGCTGACCGCGGTGCTGCTGAACATGGTTGTGGTGCCGGCGCTGTTCCTCCGCTACGGCGCGGAGGCGCGCTCGAAAAATTCGCCGGACGCGCGCGACGCGAGCGCGACGCTCGCCCTGGAGGCGAGATGAAAGGAGCAGCGGCAACCGTTGTTCACCGGCGATGCGCCGAACGATGCATCGCCATTCACCACTGCATAGCACGCTGGATGAAACGGAAATCTACGGCGGAGACACATTTTCGAGGCGCAGCTCCGCGTCTCGTGCTGGCGACGGCGCTTGGCCTCGGGGTGCTCCTCGGTGCACCGATCGAGGCCCTCGCACACGGCGTCGCGGCCGGTGATGCGGGGTACCTCCAGGAGGTCACAGGCGTGCTCCTCGTGCCCTTCGCCTATCTGGGCGCGAAGCACATGGTGACCGGCTACGATCACCTGCTCTTTCTGCTGGGCGTAATCTTCTTCCTGTATCGGCTGAAGGACGTCGGCATCTATGTGACGCTGTTCGCGGTCGGGCACTCCGCGACGCTGCTGATCGGCGTGCTCACCGAGATCAGTGTCAGCGCATACCTGATCGACGCGATCATCGGTCTCTCCGTTGTCTACAAGGCGCTGGACAACCTCGGCGCGTTCAAGCGGTGGTTCGGCTTCCAGCCGGACACGCGCCTCGCCACGCTGATCTTCGGCCTCTTCCATGGCTTCGGACTGGCAACGAAGATCCTGGAGTACCGGATCTCGCCCGACGGGCTGATTCCCAACCTGATCGCTTTCAACGTGGGCGTGGAGATCGGGCAGCTGCTGGCGCTGAGCGCGATCCTGATCGCGATGGGCTACTGGCGCCGCACGGCCAGCTTCACGCGGCACGCATACACCGGCAACGTGGTGGTGATGGCCGCCGGCTTCCTGCTGATGGGCTACCAGCTCGCCGGCTATTTCATCATGAACAATCTCTGAGGGCCGAACCATGTACAACGTCGATGCACCGAAGCGGCACGAGCTGCCCTCGTCGCGGACTCTCCTTCGCTCCACGCTGATTGCCGCGGCCGTGGCCGCCGTGCTCCTCGTCACCGTGGTGCTTCCTGCCGAGTACGGTGTGGACCCGACGGGGATTGGCCGAGTGGTCGGCCTCACCGAGATGGGCGAGATCAAGATGGAGCTCGCCCGCGAGGCCGCCGCTGCCGAGGCCGGCACCGTATCTACTCCCGGCGTCGCATCCACAGAGCCGCCTGCGGCCGTGGCTCCGGAATCCGCCGGCGAGACGTCGCCCGCGCCGACCTCCGACGAGGTGAGTGTCACCCTCACACCCGGGCAGGGTCGGGAAATCAAGCTGGAGATGCGCGAAGGCGCCAGCGTCGAGTACGCCTGGGTCGTGGACGGCGGCGTCGTCAATTCCGACACGCACGGCGACCGGCCGGGCCTCTCTTACCATGGCTATGCGAAGGGCACCGCGCAGGCCTCGGACGAGGGCGTGCTGGTTGCGGCGTTCGACGGGATGCACGGCTGGTTCTGGCGCAACCGCGGACGCCAGCCCGTGACCGTCGTCCTGCGCACCACTGGTGCGTACCGGAACCTCCATGAAGTGCAGTGAGGCATCCTCCTGGTGCGGGCCCATGAAACAGGCCGGACAGTTTGCCGGGCCCGATTTCGTAGTGTCCGACCTTCTGACGTACCAGGAGTGTCACCTGTACGACATTCTGTCGCACCGCCCCTCCTCAGGCCGGCTCGATGTATGTTTCGGAAAGAGCAGATCAGCCGACATTGTGTCGGACCGTTCAGCCTCAACGATACCAGTGCAGGCGATCGCCGGCTCGCCTCACTCGTTTCCTCACTCGGTTGGCCCAGGAGGTCTGACGCAACGTGAAAAAACGAGACACCCCCTCACAAGCCAGTCCGTGAGAGGCTCTTCGGCTGCCTGTTGCACACCCGGCCCGGCTGAGCTCGACGCACTTGGGTTCCTCAGATGAACATCGAGGGAAATGTCCAGCAGGTTGCTGAGCGCGATCGCCTGGCTCTTCGACAGGTCCCGCTTTCCCGCGAACAGTCCGAGACGGGGCTTCGCCCTCCCATGACCTCCGCCGGGCCCGCGCTGCGTCCTGCCGTAAAGGGACCGCGAGTTGCATCGCCAGGTCCCCCGCACGAAAGAAAGGAGCATGCCAACCATCTCGGGGAGTGGAGCTATGGGCAGACTCGACGGGAAAGTGGCCATCATCACGGGGGCCGGGAGCGGCCAGGGCGCAGAGGAAGCGCGCATGTTCGCTCGCGAGGGGGCCCGGGTTGTCGCCACCGACATTCAGGAGGCCAAGGTCGAGACGGTGGTGGCGGAGATCACGAAGGCCGGTGGCGAGGCGATTTCGTTCCTGCACGACGTGACGAACGAGGAGCACTGGGAGCGCGTCGTCCAGGCGGCGGTCGAGAAGTTCGGTAGGATCGACATCCTGGTCAACAACGCGGGTATCGGCGGCGAGGAGGGCTTCGCCAAGCTCGATGCCATCGATCTCGACAGCTGGAACAAGTTCATGACGGTCAACGCGACCAGCAACTTCCTCGGGATCAAGAGCGTCGTGCCGGAGATGCGGCGGAACGGTCAAGGCTCAATCGTCAACATCTCGTCGATGGCCGGCATGATCGGCGGCGCGGCCGGGGTGCACTACACGTCGTCCAAGGGCGCGACCCGCCTGCTGACCAAGGGTGCGGCCGTGGAACTCGGCCCGGACAACATCCGCGTCAACTCCGTCCATCCCGGATTCATCAACACGCCAATGACGTCCGTCGTGCTCGACGATGAGGAAATGCGCGAGGGTGCTCTGAAGAACATCCCGCTCGGCATTGTCGGCGAACCCGAGGATGTCGGCTACCTGGTGCTGTTCCTCGCGTCGGACGAGGCGCGCTTCGTGACGGGCGCGGAGTTCGTGATCGACGGGGGCCAGACGGCGCACTGAGGGCCGGCCGGTGCGCATCATCTTCCACTCAGGCGGTAGCGGCGTGAAAACGGGCTCTCCTCGCGCTCGCCGAACGGCTCGCGGAAGGAGTCCAGCTCCGGGGCCAGAACCGGGGCGGAATCCGAGCGTCTGGCGCCAGCGCCTCCCGCGTCCTCCAAGAGATCCCGGATCCGCGCGTGCCGCTCGTTCGCCGTCAAGTCTGGGCCGCGACCCCACCATCGCCCGCTCCCGGCGGCGCATCCCTGCGGCGAGGGTGAGGACCCCGATGAGATCGTCCACGTTCGCGGTCGTGGGCACGATCCCCGAAGAGAGCGGAGGTAGCCATTCCGCTTACCTCGTCCCCCGGGAGGATCCCCAGAGACCTTCGAGATCTCGCCGCTCTGCTTCAACTCACTGGTGTTCGCCAGCGGCTCCAGAATGACCCCCTCCCCCTGCACGCTCCCCGCCCGACTGCATCGGTTTTGAGCCATGTGAAGGCCGAAACCACGAGGACCTGGCTCTCATTCCAGCCGACGAGCTCCAGAGCCTGAAGGAGACCGCTCACCTGCTCAGATCTCCCCGCAACGCTGTCCGGCTCCTCAAGGCGCTGGCGCGTTCGCGGGGGGGTGAGAACATCGATTTCGATTCCATCGAGGAGCTGGCGTCCGCCGTCACGTCCAGGGGATAGCCCGTGGCGAAGCCGGGGAAGGGCGGGAAGAAGAAGGCGCCGGCGGGGAAGGGCGGGAAGAAGAAGGCGCCGGCGGGGGAACGTAAGCCCCAGGTGCAGCCGGAAGTGCTCGAGGACCTGGCGCACTGGTTCACACACCACCCGCGCACGGCGAAGAAGGTTCAGCGGCTCATCGGGATCGCCTTCCGCACTCCTTTCGAGGGGGAGGGGAAGCCAGAGCCGCTGAAGCATTTCGGTTCCGATGCGTGGAGCCGACGAATCACCCAGGCGGATCGCCTCGTGTACCGTGCGACCGACGAGGGGATCGATGTCATCCAGGCCCGCTACCACTACTGAGCCGTGGAAGACTGGCGTCGCCGGTTGCGTGAGCATCGTGGAGAACTATCACGAGTTGGGTCCCGATGAGCAGCTCGGGAACGTCCTGAAGGCCAGGATGGCGTTCCCTGAAGCGGCTGGCGATGAGTTGGGCCCGCGTCTCCGAACGGCGGGCATCGACGAAACAGAGATGCCGGCGGAGTTGGCTTCTTCTGCTGCTGGGGGCAAGCACACTGACTCCATGCGATCGCCCGGAATCACCACCGCCGCCAGTCCCCGGCGGGCCGCTCCTCAGCGGGAAGGAGGAGACGCAGGAAATTCCGGAGAGCGACTGAAGCACCTGCCGCATGCAGCGGCTGATGGCCGAAATCGACAGAGTTCGTTCGCCCATGTGCGGGCCCGGTTCCATGCCGGGCCCGTCTTCGGTTCGGGTGACTGGCATGGTTGTAGAGCGCGAGTAGAGGGGATGCAAAAGACGGCGTATCCTTCCGCGTGATGACCGATTCACGCATAGACCCGGTTCGGCGTGATCCCGGCCTGTCTTCCGGGGGACTCTCTTTCCGGCATATGTAGGGGTGCAAGTGCCATGAGGAGTCTAACTCTCATAGGGAGATCGTCACGTTGCATCCACCCCGTGATCCGGGATTTCGTTGAGGACCGCTCAGATCCGCGCTTCGCCCGAAGTACGACGGTCCTGCGACATCGATACGGAGGGCGCGCAGAAGCTGCGGGTGGCTGCACAGCTCATCTGCCGCTCCCGCCGCCCCATCATCATCGCAGGACTCGGGATTCTCGCCGGAGGCGTCCAGCGGCGGCTCCGCCGGGTCGCAGAACTGGCGGATATTCCGATCGTATTGACTCCCGACGCAGCGGAGGCGTTCGGATCTCCTCACCCGCTGCTCCTCGGCCGTACCGGACCGCGTCCGCGGGAGAACGTCGTGACGGCTCTGTCGACCGCTGATGTCGTCCTCATTCTGGGCATGTCCGCCGAGCCGGAGAATCAGGAAGCCGAGACGAGAATCGGAGCTGCTGCGAAGATCATCCGCTTCTGTGCGGCGGATCTGCCCCACGTGCTGGAGAGCGACTCCGCGGTACTGGTTCGGGGCGACCTGAAGTACATGCTCGTCTGCCTGGAGGACCTTCTCGTACCCGTTCGTCATCCCTCCTGGAGGCGTGAGGTGCTGCGTTCCCGTTGGCTCCCTTCTGCAGCACCTGGGGAGGGAGGCGAACGGCAGGGCCGTGATGGAGCCTGAGCGGGAAGCGTCCGATGGCGATGAGGTCGAGCGGATGTTCTCCGCGCTCAGGACGAACGAGTTCAGCCGACTCGACGCCGCGAAGCTCACCTATCTGGATCATGCCGGTGGCGCGCTTTATCCCGAGTCACTGGTTCGATCGCCGCTCGGCGAATCGTGGGATCGCGCCGAAGGAACCCCGTGCCGGGTGTGACGATTCCACCGGCCGTTCACTCGCCGTCGTCCGATCTATGGGGTCAGACGACATGCCCAGCCTCAGCGTTGCAGATCTCCTTCGGAATGTGGAGCAACGCCGAGGACGTGGAACGCTTTCTCGCTTTCATGCGAGGTCTCGCGTGAAAGGGGCGATGCGGTAGTGAACGCCCTCTTCCGAATTTCGGGGGAGGAACGGGCGGGGGATGATTCCGTCTGGTCCTCGACGTTCTGATGCTGTGCCGCAACTCCTCCAGAGCCAATCTCGGGAGCGACGCTGCCGGCGATCGGCCCCTCTGGCACGGTTGTCGGAGAACGACGGACGGGTGACTCAGCCCGCGCGGAGCTCCTCCGTGCGCGCGGTGAGGTTCTCGATCCGGTCCCGATCCACCGTGACTCCGAGACCCGGGCGGCCGCGCGGCACCTCCACCATCCCGTCGTCGGACATGGTCCATTCGGGGGTCACCACGTCACGCTCCCAGTAGCGGGAGCTCGGCGAAAGATCCCCGGGCAGGGTGAAGTTCGGCAGCGACGCGAGAGCCACGTTGTACGCCCGCCCGACCCCGCTCTCCAGCATCCCGCCGCACCACACGGGAACCCCGTTCTCCGCGCACACGTCGTGGATCGCCAGCGAGGAGCCGAAACCACCCACCCGACCCGGCTTGATGTTGACGATCCGCCCGCTCCCGAGCGCGATCATATCCTCGGCCGTTTCCGGCGAGACCACCGACTCGTCGAGGCAAATGGGGGTACGGAGACGTGCCTGGAGCGCGGCGTGCCTCACCAGGTCGTCGCGGCCGAGCGGCTGCTCGATCATCATCAGCCGGAACTCGTCGAACCGTGCGAGGTGGTCGGCGTCCGCCAGCGTGTACGCGGAGTTCGCGTCCGCCATCAGGTGGGCCCCCTCTCCGAGCCCCTCGCGCACCGCGCGGAGGAACTCCACGTCCGCTCCGGGTGCGACCTTGATCTTGATCTTCCGGTATCCCTCCGAGTACGCGGCTCGCGCCCGCTCCAGCAGCGCCTCCGGTTCGGCCTGGATCCCCAACGAGATTCCCGTCGCGATCCTCTCCCGCGTTCCTCCGATCGTCTCCGCGAGAGAGCTGCCCCGCAGCTCCGCCGCGAGCCCCCAGCTCCCCATCTCGAGCGCCGCCTTCGCCATCCGATGCCCGCAGATGTTCCGCTCCAGCACATCGTGCACACGCTCCGGCCCGCCGATCGATCGGCCGAGGAGCCGCGGCGCCAGCCACTCCCGGATGGCCATCCAGGCCGTGTCGATCGTCTCCTCACTGTAGTTCGGCTGCTCCCCCGCGACGCACTCGGACCACGACACCACTCCGTCCTGGTGCCATTCCACCAGGAGGATCCGTCGTTCCGTGCAGACGCCCGAGGAGATCCGGAAGGGCTCCTTCAGGGGCAGCCGGATTTCACGCAGGACGATCCTCTCCACGTTCAGCATCTCTCGCCTCCTCTCCTCACTCGCCGGGGGTCAGCACGTGGCGGCAGCGACCGTTCGCTGCGCCGCGTAGCACGAGGTGGTGGCGGCATTTCCGCCGGCCTCGTGCCGTTCGCTTGCCGGTGGCTCAGCCGGCGTCGGCTGCCGGTTTCCGGAAATGATCATGCATTGTCGGCCGAGGCCAGGCCCTCTCCAGTTGCGGACTGCCCTTGCGGGCGGGGCTGTGCACGCTGCACCCTGCGAGGGTGATCCCCGGTGATCACTGGATGTACCACCAGACGACGCGTCGGGTCCGTAGAGACGCTCCGACGCACGCGCCACCTCCCGACTTCCGCACATTCGATGATCAGAATCAGCCAGAGCCACGTTCGGATCGGATCAGCCCCGGCACTGTCGGCCCTGCTCGCCTCCGTCGTGGCCTGTGGATCGATGAGCGCGCGCCCTCCTCTCTCCGAACCTCCGCCGGTGGTCGCAGCCGGGGTCGACGCCACTCCGGGAGCGGACGCTCGTTACCTGGACGAGCTGGCGGAAATCGCGGCCGACGACAGGGTCCGGGAGGCGTTCCGGATCATCGAGGAGCTCGAGCCGGCCACGACGCGGGACCTCGTCACCCTCACGGAGATCCCCGCGCCTCCGTTCAATGAGACCGCACGGGGACTCCGCTTCCTGGAGATGATCAGAGAGGCCGGCGCCGACAGCGCGTACATCGACGAGGAGGGGAACGTGATCGGCCTTCTCCGCGGCGTGACCGGTGGGAGCACGCTCGTTCTGTCGGGTCACCTGGACACCGTGTTTCCGGAAGGGACCGATGTCACGGTGCGGATGCGGGGCGATACGCTGTATGCTCCGGGGGTGGGGGACGATACGCGCGGTCTGATGGTGGTACTCACCGTTCTGCGCGCAATCAAGCGGAGTGAGCTGCGAACGGTGGGCGACGTCTGGTTCGTCGGCACGGTGGGGGAGGAGGGCCTCGGTGATCTGCGCGGCGTGAAGCACCTCTTCCGGCCGGGAGGGGAGAAGATCGACGCCTTCATTTCCGTGGACGGTGGAGAGGATGAACGGATCGCGCACCAGGCGCTCGGCTCGCGTCGGTATCGGGCGACCTTTCGCGGGCCGGGAGGTCACTCCTGGGGGGCGTTCGGGACGGGCAATCCCGCACATGCACTCGCGCGGGCAGTACGGCTCTTCGACCAGCGCGCGAGCGAGTTCGTGGCGGAGGGGCCGCGGACCAGCTACAGCGTCGGCACGATCGGTGGCGGCACCTCGGTGAACTCCATTCCCTTCGAAGCGTGGATGGAGGTGGATATGCGGTCGATCGATCATCGGCGCCTGATGGGACTCGACTCGCTCTTCGGCGCGGCGATGCGGGACGGCCTCGCGGGGCAGAATGCGGAACGCCGACGGGGCGAAGAGCTGACGCTGGACCTGGAGCTGGTCGGCGACCGGCCCTCCGGGGAGATCGCGATCTCCGATCCGCTGGTGCAACGTGCGCTCGCCTCGGTCCGATTCTTCGATCTGGAGCCATCTCTGGGGACGGGTTCCACCGACTCCAACATCCCGATCTCGATGGGTGTTCCCGCCGTGACCGTGGGCCGCGGCGGGTCGGGTGGCGGGGCCCATTCGCTGAACGAATGGTGGCTCAACGAGAACGGGCATCTCGCCATCCAGCGCACGCTGCTCCTGGTCCTGAGCCAGGCAGGCCTCGCGCCCGCGGGAGCCCTGCCTCCCCCGCGCGTGAGCACGGATGGCGCATCCAACCGGGGGAGTGGATCGGCGCGAGAGGCGGAGATCAGCAGGTGATCGAGGGATCATCGCCGCGCGGGCGCGTCCGATTCCGCCTCGGGCGTTTCACCCCGGTCACAGAGGAAGCGGGCGAGCAGACGGTGAAAATGGTGCGTGCCGACTTCCCGGCGCGGTGAGTATCGGCCCCGCCGATAAAGTCGCGACTGGAGCCCTTTCTGTACCTGCTCGACGACTTCTTCGTCTTCCATCTCCACGCGGTGGAGATCGGCGCCCGGACCGTGAGACCGTCGGCTCTCGTCCAGGACGTACGAGAGGAACGTCACACGCGTCCGCTCGTGTGACAGAGGGGTGACGACGTTCACCGACAGGCCCCACGGATAGAAGTTGAGCATGAGGTTCGGAAAGAGCCAGAAGTAGTAGGCGCCGATCAGCGTGCCCTCGTCCGGATGCCCCGGCGGCAGGGAGAACGCCTCCGCGCGGGACCGGGTGATTCCCACCTGCAGATTGCAGGTATCGAAGAGTTCGGTGCGGTAGTTCCCGTAATCCAGCGCGTCGCCGAGCGTCGTCGAGTGGATGTAGGGAATGTGGAACTCCTCGAGGTAGTTGTCGCAGTAGAGTGCCCAGTTCGCCCGGATCAGGTAATCGCGCGAAGTCGCGGGATCGGGAGTGAGCGTCTCGAGCGGTAGAAACGACACTCGATCGCGGATCGGAGCGATCCAGTCATCGAAGGAGAAGGCGGGAGCGAGAGAGCAGAAGGCGAACGGCCCCCAGCTCGCGAGACCGACCACGGGAAGGTCGTCGGTGGGGGAGGGGAAGTTCTCCACTCCTTCGAACTCGGGCATCGAGAGCATGCAGCCGTCCAGGCCGAAGCGTCGGCCATGATAGCGGCAGCGAAGGGAGTTCAGATGACCCTCTCCTTCGACGACGATGGTGCCCCGATGGGTGCAGACGTTGGAAAAGCAGTGGAGCTCGCCCGCCCGGTCACGGGTGAGAACGAGGGGTTCGTCCAGGCACCCGTCGAGTAGGGTGAATGGAAGGACGTGGCCCGCGGCCTTCACCCGCTCACTCCCGGGTACCAGCTGCCAACTCCGCGCGAAGATCCGCTCGCGTTGAAGCTGGTACACGCCCGGCTCCCGGTAGAGATCCGACGGCGGAGTCAGCGCACGTCCGATCTGTGGGTCGATCTCGAAGTCAAGATGGCTCTTCACCTTCTCCTCCCTGGCGATGGTCGAGACCCGGACCGGGCGCCGGGGGCGCGAACCAGCGCTCCCGGCCGGCCGTCACCGGGTCGGAAGCGAAGGCGTTCCCGTAGCCGAATGGAACCGGCTTCCGGGCGGAAGCAGATGCATGCGAACGCTCGTCGCACCGAGCACCGCTGCTTCGAGCGGCGTCACCTGAGCGTCCCGGGCGTCGTAGATCAGTACGCTGCCGCGGCCCAGGACGCGCCATCCTCCACCGGGCTCCACCTCCAGCGCCGTGGACTCGCTGATCCCCACCCCGACCAGGTTCGGTCGCTCCAGCACCACGCTGAGCAGACGGTTGTGCCGTTCGCGTTCGATGAAGTGCTGGTCCACGATCGTTCCCGGGAGGAATCCGAGGCCCGGAACGATGTGTATCGCTCCCCGAGCGATGCGCCGGTACTCGTCGCCGTGGTACCCGATCGTGTCCTGACCGGCGAGTATCTGCTCACCCGTGAGCATGGAATCCGACATGATGGCAGCACCGGCGGAGGTGCCGCCGATGACGGCGCCCCGCCGGTACCGCTCACGGATCGCGGCGAGCACCGGCGTGCCGGCGAGAATCGGCGTCAGACGCGCCTGATCTCCCCCCGAAAACCAGACGCCCGTGACGTCGTCCAGCAGCCGAGCCGCGGAATCGGATTCGGCTCCGGCGCGGTCCAGGTTCAGGTTGAAGGCCGCGGCGCCGAACTCCCTCAGCTGCTGCGCCTTCCCCTCTCCGGAGCTTTCCGGGGAGCCGCTCGCCATGGGGATCACGGCGATACGGGCACGTCCGGGCCCGCCCGCGAGCTCGACGAAGCGCGAAACGAGCTCATCGGGCTGACCCCCACCACCCACGATCAGCAGATGACCACGCGACGGTTCAGCGGACGGAGCGGCAAACGATCGGGCCGTCGGACCACCGCATCCGAGCAGCAGGGGGAGGAGCAGGCTGAAGAGCGCCGCGTGGATTGCCGCGGAGCGTGCCCTCTGCGCGACCGCGTCCCCGTTCTCCCTCAGGCGCCGGGAGCAGACGATTTCGACAGTCATCCGGTCACCACCCTTTCCTCGAAGAAGACGCCGCGCTCGGCGAGCTGTCCCATGATGAAGTCGTAGCAGGAGGGGTCACGTCCCAGAAATTCGGGAGGAGAGATTCCCGGTTCGCGGTACAGCCCGCGGGCGAAGAGGCGCACCGCCGCGGTGCACGTGTAGCCGGTCGTTCGGGCCATCGAGGTGGTGAGCGTGGCTCGGTCGAACCTGTCGATCATCTCGAAGGTATGCTCCACGTGGCGTCCGTTGCTGCGGCCGGCCACCCTGACGCGCATCAGCGTGAGATCCTCCTCGCCGGGCGCGAATTCCCAGGCGCTGAAGAGCAGTCGGGCGGTCACATCCATCGGTCGTACCCGGCCGCCATCGACCTCCATCTCCTCTGTGGAGAAGAAGCCCGACTCGCGAAGCATCTCCATGCGTTCGGCGTGTCCGGGGTAGCGGAGCGTCTTCTCGATCATCGTCGGAGCACGCGACGTGGTGAGGAGCGTCCGCAGTCCGTCGGTGTTGAACGCCTCCACGGTCCCGATCCCCTCGAACTCCAGAAGCTCGCGATCGGTGAGCGCCGGAAGCGTCACGTCGTGGCCGCCCCGACGGAACCGGGCCGGTCGCGTGTATTCCTCGATCACGTCGATGGGTGAGAAGGGGGCCCGGTACTCGAACGGCCAGCTTCGCTGAACGGGTAGCCCTCCCACGTAGCAGGCGAAGCTCTCGGTCTCGTCCAGCTCGTTCTCCATGCGCCCCAGGATCAGGTTGCTGCAGCCGGGAGCGACACCGCAGTCGACGATCGCCACGACTCCTCGCTCACGGGCGAGCCTGTCGAGTGTGAATGGATCCTGATCGAAGAACGAGATGTCGACCACGTTCTTTCCCGCCGTCAGGACGGCCTGGAGAGTTGCGTATCCCATGAACCCACCCACGGCGCCGACCACCAAGTCCGCGCTTTCGATCACGCGAGTCACCTCGGAGCCCTTCGACAGATCCGCCCGCACCGTGGTGATTCGTGGCTCGCCGTCGAGGAGTGAGAGCGAGTCCGGTGAGATGTCGGTGGAAGTCACATCGAATTCCCCGCCGGCGGCGAGGTCCCGCGCGATGGCCCGGCCCACTCGCCCGGCACCCAGAACGGTCACATTGAACACGGATCAACCTCAGAAGTTGGGGCCGAAGAACACGGCGTTTGCGAAGACGGGAAGGAGACCGCGCCACATATCACGGAAGTTCGGGTCGCCCGCGAAGGCGATGACTCGCCCGCGACCCACCCGCTCGGTCCAGAGATACGGCGAACCGGCCAGCCGACCGGTCGATTCGGGCCAGAAGTAGCCGGCGATCCGGAGATCGTCCGGCGCAGCGAAACGGATCGCGAGTTCTCCCGGACGACGATCGTCCGGAGCGAGAAAGACCCGATCGGAGAAGACGAGTGCGGGGAACTCGGTTTCCTGGATGCCGGCGAGCAGGGGTGAGACGGGATCTACGAGCACCCGCGCGATCGCGCCCGGTACGGAGGCTCGGAGCGGCGCGCCGGCGCTGTCCGGAGACGGGGGTGGCCGTGTACGCAGTCGGGAGATTCCCACCTCCTCGGAACCCACCCACTCGCTCGCGGCTTCCATGGTGAGGAGTACGCCGCCGCGGCGAACCCATGCTTCGATCCTCGAGGTGCCGCCGGGCCCGAGCACCCGGCGCAGCGCGGCGGGCGAGGTCGAGGGAATGACGAGAAGGTCGAAGTCGTCCAGCGCGCTCCCGGCGATCACATCCGCATCGAGCCGTGTGCTCGGATACGCCAGTCGGTTGTCGAACGCGAACCAGGCGTAACCGAAGGCCTGTCCGCTCACCGGGCTGCCGCCGAGGATGGCCACACGCGGCGCACGGAGCGGGAAGACGCTGTTGCTGCCGAGATCCGTTCCCGCTTCGGCCGCCGCCGACGAGAGAGCGACGACATCGGCACCCGAGGCGGCGGCCTCACGGATGACTCGCCCGTGCAGCCCCTCCTCCTGGCCGGCGACCCGCACCACGAATGCACCCGCGGGAAAATCCCGCCCGCCCGAACGGAAGGCACGCGGCGCGAACCAGACCTGGACGCTGTCCCTGAGCAGACCCGAAAGCATCCGATATCCCGCCTCGGTGCCGGGAGCGAATGCGTAGCCGTAGGCGGCGCGAGCCGGGAGGGTGACTCCGCCACTCGCACGCTCCACCGGTGAGGTGCCCGAGGGCATCGCCCCGAGCGTCCATGCAGTCACCCGGTGTGTGTAGGGAAGCGCCCATGCGGTGAGGTCGTAGAAGCGGGCCGACTGGCCGGTCCGTCTGCGTTCCAGCTCCTCCCCGATGAACGCGGAATCCAGCGGCGCATCCGGCTCCAGGATCGCGCGCGCGAGCCGACCCTGGGGCTGGGCCAGGTTCACCACGTACGTGCCAGGAGAGAGGCGAACGGTCCCGGCCGACGATTCGCCGAAGCGCGTGCCGCGAACGCGCACCTCCTCCCTGAGGCGATTCACCTGAACGCCGTTGTCGAGGAGCCGGTGCACCAGGGAGTCCGCACGACCTGCGCCGTCTCGCTGAAGTGCGATCGCCCGGACCGCCTCCCGATCACCTCCTCGTGACGATTCCAGCCGGAACGCGAGGTAATCGCGAACTCTCTGCCGCCCGCCGTCCGCCGCGGCCGTCAGGGTCGCCCACGAGGCGGTGTAGTGTCGCTCGGCGGCCTCGTGCAGCGTCAGCACCGATCCGTCGCTCCTTCGGATCGCTCCTCCTCTGCTCGATGCCTGCTCGTACGTCATACCGACCGCCCCCGTGTAGATGGGCCAGGAACTGCCGTAGCCGGGGTAGAATTCGTCGTAACCTTCGCGACGGAAGAACGACCAGCCGCGGGCATCGAAGGCCCGCATGTTCGCGGACGCGAACACCTCCCACCACTCCAGGATGTTCGAATCCACCAACCGGTTGACCGGGTCCATGGCCGGCGGGAAGAAATAGGACGCGTTGTAGCTCATCTCGTGAAGGTCGACTGCGACGTGCGGCCACCAACGCATCATCGCCTCGATGCGGCCGCGGGTCTCGGGGTGCGACTGGGTGAACCAGTCCCTGTTCAGGTCGAAGTGGTAGTGGCTCGTCCGGGGACCCGGCCAGGTGCCGGCATGGATCGTCGCGTCGGGATGCACAGGTACCCCGAGTGCCGTACGCATCCGCATGACGTCCTGCACGTGTCGCTCGTGCCCGTCGGGGTTCTGCAGTGGGTCGATGAGGATCACGGCGCTGTCCAGGAGCGCGAGCGTTCTCGCGTCCCGACCGGCGGTGAGCTGGTAGAGGATCGCGATCGCAGCCTCGGCGCCGGACGCCTCCGGACCATGTACCGTGTAGCCCATCCAGACGATGACCGGAAGTCGTTCAGCGATGGCCCGGAGTTCGGAGGGGGTGGCGATCGCCGGGTTCGCGAGCCGGCCAGCGTCGGCCCGAATCTGCTCCATCCTGCGGAGATTTTCCTCGCTGGAGACGATCGCCAGCACCACTTCCCGCCCTTCCACGCTATGGGCGACGGTATCGACGCGGATGCGCGACGAACTCACCGCGAGGCGGTCGAGGTAGCGCATCAGGACGTGGTGCGGGGTGAACCTCTCGCCGACCTCGTGCCCGAGCACCGACGCCGGAACCGGAACTCCGGGATCATAGGTTCCATCCGAAGTGAACGGATGCTGGGCCGTAGCGGCGCCTGCGTTGGCGGCGATCAGGAGAAGACAGAGGAACCAGCGGGTCATGGAACTCGCTCCCGACTCTGGCTGCACATCGGTTCGTACTCCCGACGCGTGCCCATGAAAAAAGAGGTTTGCACCGATACCGCGCGGATCCACCGCGGTATCGGCCGTTGAATTCGGGACGACCGGGGTCGCCCGCCACCGAGCATCCCAGTGGCGGGCGCGCCCTCAGTATCCTGGGTTCTGTGTGAGATTCGGAGCCACGTCCAGCTCGGTCTGAGGGACCGGATAGAGAGTCTGGGTCGACGGGATCCCCATCACTTCACCGGCGGTTCCGAGGCGGACGAGATCGGACCATCGGTCGCCCTCGAAGGCGAGCTCGAGGCGACGCTCGCGATGGATCGCCTGCAGCACGTCGTCCGCGTCGACGACATCCATTCCGAGGACGTGCGGCGAGAGTCCCGCCCGCTCGCGGATTCGATTGTAGGCGCTGACGGCGTCAGGCAGGCGACCCTGTCTCGCGAGCGCTTCGGCCCGGATCAGGATCACTTCGGCCAGCCGGATCACGTGGACGTGCTCGGTTCCCGCGGTCGTCGGGAACTTCGTCGCTGGAGAGCGGTGGTCCGTACCCTTGATCGACCAGGTGCGGCGTGCGTCGCCCGGCTCGAACGCCTGGATCAGGCGCTGGTCCGTCCCCACTTCGCCGCGCCCACCATCTGCCCGCGAATTGTAGTAGTACCCGATGTTGTTGTAGTCAGAGGCGGTGAAGATCACCCGGAAGATGTCCTCACTCGTGGAGCCTCCGTTGGCGGCGAAGAGGGCGGGGAAGTTGCTCGCGAGGGTGTAGCCGCGTGCCAGAACCTCGTCCGCCTTGGCTTCCGCGGCAGGCCAGTCTCCGCGGTACAGGTGAACGCGGGCGAGGAGTGCCTCGACGGCACCGAGCGAGATCTGCCGCGTCTGCGAGGTGTTTGTCACCAGCCGCTCCGCATCGCCCAGGTCCTTCACGATGGCCGCGTACACTTCCGCGCGGGGGGAGCGGGTCACCTGTGAGGCCTCCTCGACGCTGGCGGGCATCCGGGTCACCAGCGGCACGTCGCCCCAGAGCCGGGTGAGGTTGTGGTGATGGAGTGCGCGAAGCGCCAGGGCCTCCCCGAGGATCTGGTTCCGCTCGACCTCGTTCATTCCCGGGAGATCGGGCACTTCCGCGAGGATGAGGCGGCCCTCGAG
Organism: uncultured Gemmatimonadales bacterium; assembly: GCA_963793235.1. Lineage (GTDB taxonomy): Bacteria > Gemmatimonadota > Gemmatimonadetes > Longimicrobiales > Longimicrobiaceae > CAWBZF01. The sequence goes on along the minus strand of CAWBZF010000002.1, from coordinate 1,003,971 downwards.
CGTCCCGAGCGTGCGCTGCGTGAGCGCCTCTGCCGTGTTCAGGCTCGCGAGGGCGACGCTGTTCGGATAAACCAGGCCTTCGTCGATGCCGGAGTAGGTCCCGTCATCCCGCCGGAGCGGAACGAGCGGAGGATTTCCGACCACATTCGTGATGATTCCCGAGGTGCTCCCATCGTTCTCGATCCGGTCATTGTCCTCTCTCGAGAAGGCGAGCGAGGCACTGAAGCTCAACCGGTCCGTGGTGTTGAAGTCGAGGTTTGCGCGACCCGACGCCCGCTGATAGGCCGAGCCGATCACGATCCCCTCCTGCGAGAAGAGGGCGCCCGAGACTCGATAGCGGATCCTCTCGTCGCCGCCGACCAGGCCGAGTTCGAAGCTACTGACCGGCGCCGTGCGGAGCACCGCGTCCTGCCAGTCGGTATGGATCCGATCGTCGACCCCCGGGACCCCGTAGAGCTGCGGGTTTCGTCCGTCGTTCGCGGCGCTCTCGTTGAAGTATTCGAGGTACTCGCGCGCATCCAGCAACGCCAGCCGCCTGGATGCCTGCTGCGTGCCGGTGTAGGCGCTGAACGTCACAGAGGGCGCCGCGGCACGGCCTCGCTTGGTGGTGACGACCACGACCCCGTTCGAGCCGCGCGAGCCGTAGATCGCCGTGGCGGCCGCATCCTTCAGGATGTCGATGGTCTCGATCTCTTCCGGGCTGATGCTGGTGACCGCGCTTATGTTCTGACCTCCCATCCCCAGCTGCGAGAAGTCTTCGGAGTACATCGGTACCCCGTCGATCACCCAGAGCGGCTGGTTCCCGGCGGAGATCGACGACGAGCCGCGTACACGCACGGTCACGGCGTTCCCCGGGTTGCCGGCGTTCTGAACCACCTGCACGCCCGCGGCCCGGCCCTGCAGCGCGGCATCGACGCCAGCGAGCGGAGTTCGCTGAATCTCCTCCGACGCCACGGAGGAGACGGCAGCGCTCACCTCACGCCGGCTTTGCGTTCCATAGCCGACGACGACGACCTCGTCCAGGTCGATGGCGCGGGTCTGGAGCTCGAAATCGAGCCGTACGGACCCGCCCGGCGCGACTTCGGCAGCGAGGACCTGCGCACCGTAGCCGAGTAACTGGGCACGTACCTGATGGCTCCCGGCCGGAACGTTCGCGATCAGGAACTCACCCCGGGCATTGGTGAGCGAGCCTCGGGCGATCCCGACCATCCCACGGTTGGAAGTTTGCCCTGCTCTGCACCACTTCCGGCTTCCGATCGTCCGGGCATCGGTACGGTGCCGGTCCCGCGTCGCGTCACCTCCGTCCGGCTGAGTTCCGACCGATCAGGTGCCAGAAGAAATACGCGGGCACGCCGGAGAGAATCACACCGAAAGCGAACATCGTAAGGTTCGTCTGCTCCACCAGGGAGTTGAGGAGGAGGAGCACCGAGGCGGCGAGAAAGACGAGGGGCACCGCGGGGTACCCGACAGTCCGGTACTCACGGTGGGCCAGGGGTTTGCGGCGACGTAGCACCAGAACTCCGGCGACCGCAGCCGCGTAGAAGGGCCAGACACCGATGACGAACGCGCCGGCCAGCTGCTCGAAGCTCTGCACCGATACGTACGCGATACCGAAGGCGCCGGTCACCAGCGTCGCCAGAAGTGGCGTTCCGTATTGGGGATGAACCACACCGATGGGACGGAAGAAGAGGCCGTCGCGGCTGAGTGCGAAGAGGATGCGGGGGCCGGTCATGATAGCCCCGTTCAGAGCGCCTACGACGGAGAGCATCACCAGGGCGGCTACGAGCGAAGCGCCCACCGCGCCGAGCACCGACGTGGCTGCGTCGGCGGCGACAAGGGAGGAGTTCGCGAGTGCGTCGAGCGGCAGCACGTACAGGTACGCGACGTTTACGGCGAGGTAGATCGCGACCACAGAGGCCGTACCGCCGGCGAGCGCCAGCGGAAGGTTCCTCCCCGGGTTCCGGATCTCCCCCGCCATCGCGGTCGTATCCGCCCAGCCGTCATAGGCCCAGAGGACCGCCACCAGTGCCACTCCGATGCTTCCCCAGGTGGGGGTCGCCCCTGAAACGCTGCCGGCGAGCAGAGCCCCGCCGGCGGGATCTCCGAGCACCATGAGAAGTCCGGTGAGCCCGATCAGTGCGATGATCTTGGCCGCCGTCGTGGCTTCCTGGAATACGGAGCCCCATCGCACGGAGCGAGCGTTCCCGGCGACCAGAACCACGATCGTGGCAGCCGCCAGGCCCCGGGTCGCCGTCTCATCGAGCGCCACGAACGCGCCCGCGTATTCGGCGAATATCATCGCGAGCGCTCCCAGGGCCGCCGGGCGGACCACCAGGAGCTCGGACCAGCCGTAGAGGAAGGCGGGGAGCGGGCCGTATGCCTCCTTCAGGAAGACATAGAGCCCGCCGGCGCGCGGGAACATGACAGCGAGCTCGGCGATGCTGAGCGCACCGAAGAGGGCGACCAGTCCTCCGCCCACCCAGACCAGGAGGATCAGGTTTACGCTGCCCACGCCTCCCGCCACCGTGCTCGGTACCCTGAAAATGCCGCTCCCGATCGTGAGTCCGATCAGGAGAGCGGCCCCACTCCACGCACCGAGGCGGCGGGGGAGCACGTCGGGCCTCACCTGACTCTCTGTGGTCGGGGCGCTGTCCAGCGCTCGTGCCTTCACGTGTCCCCCTCTTCCACCTGGGGGCGCCCCTCTCCGGAGGCCGCCGGCGCCATTCTCGAGAGCACGTAGAAGCTTCGCCCGCCGCTCGAGTCGAAGTGCGTGATTCGATATCCGCCCGCGAGGTAGTGCTGCAGGGCGGAGCGTGTTCTGGCGCGCCAGCGGCGCGCGAGTGCGGGGGAGCGCTGTTTCAGCGACTGGATGTCACGCGGAATCTCCAGCCCGATCCTCGGGGCGTCGAGACCGAGATCCGGCGAGAGACATTCGAGTCCGTCGGTGGTGAACCGGGTGGGGTTGATGGCCGGTACGACATCGGCGGAAAGCCGGGACAGGGAGTGCGTGGTGGTGCGGCCCCCCGCGGTATCGGCGGTCGCGCCGATTTCCCAGTGTACGAGGAGCCGGTCCGTACCGATGCCATCGTGGAGAGCGGAGGCGGTGGTACCGTAGTAGTCAGGCAGATAATCGAGCGCGTTGGCGCCCAGGCGGTTGATGTTGAGGTGGGCGTTCCGCGATTCGAGCGGGTCGAACGTCCACCACACGTTCTCCACCCCACGGGCGAGGAGAACGTCTCGCTGGTGGCGCTTCATGCGCTCGCCCAGTCGCTGTCCACGGTTCACCCGACGCACGGCGAGAATGTCTGACCAGTGAGTCGGCCGTCCGTCTTTCACACCGGTGAGGCCGAAAACGAAGCCAGCGAGAGTTCCATCGCTGGTGAATGCGCCCGCCGCCACCCCGCCGATTTCCACGGCGGCGCGCAGGATGGAGGCCGGCACGAGCTCCACGAACTCCGCCCCCCAGATCTCCTTCTGCATCTCCACGCACTGCCGGAACTCGTCGAGCGAGTCGAGGTCGCGGACCGTGAAGATACCGGAAGACGAATCCGGCTCCGCTCCGCCGGGGGAGTTCTCACCCCGTGCCGCTTCCCCGATGCGCCGGCCGCTCACGGGTCTCCCCGCGATCCCCGCTCCCGCTCGGTCGTGCTGCGAATCGCCCGACCCGGTCTGGCTCCCGTCATGCGGCCCGCCTCGAGGACCAGTTCACCGTTGACGATCACATGGTGGATCCCCCGGGGCTGTCCAGCCGGCCTCAGCCGGGTGCCGGTGTCCTGCACCGACGCCGCGTCGAAGATCACGATGTCGGCTCGCCAGCCGGGGGCGAGTGTGCCGCGATCACCGAGCCCGAGGCGGGCCGCCGGAGCGGATGTCATCTTCCTCACCGCATCGGGGAGAGAAATCACCGCTCGGCTTCGAACGTATTCGCTCAGCACGCGGGGGAAGGCGCCGTAGTTCCGCGGGTGTGCTCCGTGCAGGCTGCCGTCCGACGCGATCATGACCCGCGGGTGCGCCGCGATCTCCTCGAGGTCGGCCTCCTGCATGGCGGTGACGATTACGCCGATGCGGGGACCGCCTTCGCGGATCAGGGCGATGGCGGTGCCGGCCGGGTCGGCGCCTCGAGCGAGGGCCACCTCCGCCAGGCTCTTCCCGTTCAGCGTCGAATCGGGTCCGAAGCCCGTGATCAGGACGTTCTCGGCACCCCCCACCTCGCGCAGTGCATCTTCCCAGTGACCCAGGCTCTCCAGCTGCCGATCGGCGACGAGAACGTAGATGCTGGACGACCAGAAGGGGTACGGATACCAGTCTCCCGTGACGTCCAACCCTTCCATGGCAGCGCTGTCCACGAGCAGAAGAGCTTCGGCGGCACGCCCCCAGGTCGATCTCGCGGCCAGCTTCATGTGCGAGATGTGCACGGGAACGCCTGTGCGCCGCCCAACGTCGATCGCCTCCCGCCACGCGGCGAGCACGCCCCTCTCCTCGTCACGGACATGGCTGGCGTAGAAGCCGCCCCGCCGCCTCACGGCGGCGGCGATGGCCCGGAGCTCGCCTGCTTCCGAGTAGTGGCCAGGGTCGTACTCCAACCCGCTCGAGAGGCCGAATGCTCCGTCTGCCATGCCCCGGTCGACCAGCGCTGCCATCGTACCGATCTCGGACTCAGTCGCAGCCCTTCTGAAGTCTGCGCCCATCACCAGAGACCGGACCGTGCCGTGCCCCACCAGAGCGGCGAAGTTGATGGCTGTCCCGAGTGCGTCGACGCGGTCCAGGAAACCCGAGATCGGGAGCGGGCTGCTACCGTCCTGTCCGATCAGCGCCGTCGTGATCCCCTGCCGCACGTGCGACTCGGCACCGGGATCCTGATCCAGTCCCCGATCGGCATGGCTGTGCAGGTCGATGAAGCCGGGTGCCACCATCAACCCGGTGGCGTCGATCTCCCGCTCTCCATTCTCGGGCACCAACCGCGGAGCCATCCCGACTATCCGGCCCCCGCGGATGCGCAGGTCGAGACGCACGGGAGTCGAACCGTCGCCGACCAGTACCGTCCCGTTCCGGATCAGGATCGGCGGTTGCGCCGGCGGGAGCTGTGCGGCCGCGCTCGCCGTCACCGCCACCACCGTCCCGAGCGAGAGGGTTGCGACCAGGAGCGCTCGGCGAAACGGTGACATGTCTGCCGAGGGGACCGAGGGTTCGTGTCGCACGAACGGCGATCTGCGAGTCATCGGGCGCTCCGCCCGGATGCTGCCGGGCGCCCGGTGATCCGTGCTTTCCCCTGCTCTCCGGGCAGCCCCATCGTGCTCTTGAAGCGCTCGGCCGCGTTCATCCAGTTCTGCTCGACGGCCCGCTGAGCACCCGCAGCGTCACCCGCCTGGATCGCCGCCGCGATGGATTCGTGCTCCCGCACCGAGAGCTCTGTCTGATCGATGAGTACGTGTGTGTACAGTCGCTCATAGCGGTCCGCCTGAGGCTTCAGCGCAGCATACACCGATTGCAGTCGCTCACCACCCCCCTGCTCCACGTACAGCAGGTGGAACCGGATGTCCAGGTCATACGCCGTCTGCAGGTCGCGCGTAGCCACCTCCGAGGCCTGCAGCAGCTCCTCGTTGATCTCCCTCAGCTCCCGCACGAGCCCCCGTCTGACCCGCTCCGGGAGCCGTGCCGCTCCTCTCGCCGCCACGCCCTCCACCGCACCAACGAGCTGAAACACCTCGCCGACGTCCTCGAGTAGCAGGGGTGCCACCTTCGAGCGCGAGTACGTCCCGATCGGCGCCGTGACGACGAAGCCGCTCTGCTGGAGACGCTGCATTGCCGAGCGCAGGTGCGAGCGGTTCACCCCCAGCATCGCGGCCACCTCCGTCTCGATGATCGGGGAGCCGGGGGGCAGACGGCCAGAGACGATCAGCTCGCGAAGGCGGTCGTGGGCCTCGTCCACGAGCTCGCTGCGAACGGCTTTCGGAGGGGGAGCGGCCAAGGTTTGCTCGCGACGGAGGAGAGTTGTGGCGATTTTGTCACAAAACGTCGCGCCACCCTGGGCGTGTCAAGGGCGCGGTTCATTGAGACCCCTTTGGGAACGGAGCCCACGCTCCGGGCGCCTCCGAACTACTGCCGTGCGAGGTGACGAGGCGCCCGGAGCGATCACGGACGTCCGCGCCGTCTACGAGCTGCTGCGCTGCGGCGCCGAGGTGAGGGAAGGCGCCGGCGACGGTGCTCATGCGAATCGACAGTGGTTCTGCTTGACATCTTTCTGCCCATGGGGCTAAGAAGAATGGTCCATCGCGCAAACCTCCTCGGAGATACAGCCTGTTGATCGACGACATCCATCGCCTCCTCGCCTCACCGACCGTTCAGACGCTTCTGGTGTTGGGCGGTCTGATCCTGGCCTGTCTGGCCCTTCACCTGGTGGCCCGGCCGGCGGTGCTGAAGCTGGTGCACTGGCTGGTGCAGCGCACGCGGATGGACTGGGACCAGGTCCTCTTCGAGAGCCGCGTGCCGCACCGGCTGTCGCTCCTGATTCCCCTGCTGACGCTGCGAGCAGGGGTGCCGTGGGTGCCCGGGCTGGGTGTGGAGGTCGAGGGGTTCCTGGCTCGGCTGATCGGCGCGACCATGGTCCTGATCGCCGCACTGACGCTGGACTCGCTGCTCACCGCCGTGCACGCGCTCTACCTGCGCCTCCCCAGCGCGGGAAGTCGCCCGATCAAGAGCTACATCCAGCTCGGCAAGGTGTTCGTCTACGCGGTGGCGGCCATCTTCATCGTCGCCCGGCTGTCGGACCAATCGCCCTGGTTCTTCGTCAGCGGTCTGGGCGCGATGATGGCGATCATCCTCCTGATCTTCCGCGACACCCTGCTCTCTCTGGTCGCCAGCGTGCAGCTCACGAACAACGACCTGATCCGGGTGGGCGACTGGATCGAGATGCCGCAGTTCGGCGCCGACGGCGACGTGGTGGACATCGCCCTGAACACGGTCAAGGTACAGAACTGGGACCGTACGATCACCGTCATCCCCACGCACAAGTTCCTGGAGCACAGCTTCCGGAACTGGCGCAGCATGTTCGAGGGAGGCGGCCGGCGCATCAAGCGGTCGCTGCACATCAATCAGTCCACCATCCGCTTCCTGACGGACGAGGAGGTCGCCCGGTTCTCTCGCTTCGGGCTGTTGCGCGACTACATCGCGCGCAAGACGGCGGAGCTGGCGGACTTCAACGCCCGGCAGGACCCGGGGCTGATCCTCAACGGGCGACGGATGACGAACGTGGGCACCTTCCGCGAGTACGTCATCGCCTACCTGCGTGCTCATCCGATGATCCGCTCGGACCTGACGTTCCTGGTGCGGCAGCTGGAGCCGACGCCGGAGGGGCTCCCGCTGGAGATCTATGTGTTCACCCGGGAGACGCGGTGGGCGTTCTACGAAGGCATCCAGGCCGACATCTTCGACCACCTGCTTGCGGTGGTGCCGGAGTTCGGGCTGAGCGTGTTCCAGAAGCCCTCGGGACATGACCTGAGCCATCTCGTCACGTCCGGTGTGAGCGCGGGTGTGCCGACGATCACTGCTCCCTTATCGGCGTGAGTCGCACCCACGGGACCCGCCCGTCATGTTGTTCAGCGGCGTGGCTCTACGTATGCGGATCCTGTATGCGTGAGGTCGCGTCGCCGCCTACACGTCCGCGGATGCTGTAGGTGGCCTCACGAGACTGCCTTCCGTGCGGGAGGCAGGAGTGGCCCCGCACCGGGAGTGGGTGCGGGGCCTTTTGCGTCGCCGCCGCGGTGACTAGGGCGTGCCGGCGGCGCTGGTAATGGCGTCTGGACGGACCTCCCCGTCCGCCTCCAGCGTGCGGAGCACGTCTCGCCAGCGGAACTTCTCCCCGATGCCCCGCACGTAGTGATCCATCCAGGCCATCTCGCTCACCGATTTCACCAGTCGGTTGCGGGCGTCCGGGATTCCGTGCGTGTTGCCGGGGTAGACGAACAGTTCGGTATCGACGCCCAGCATCCTCAGCGCCATGTGCAGCTCCACCGACTGCGGGCTCGGAACGCGGGGGTCGCCCTCCACCACGTGGATCATCGTGGGTGTCCGGGCATTGGCGATGTACCGCAGCGGAGACTGCGCCCAGTAGGGCTCGAAGTCGTGGTACGGCAGCTCGTCACCGAGGTAGAACTGCCGGTTCCGCTGCACGTCACTCTGCGCGTACATCGAGATCCAGTTGGAGGTGCCGGCGCCCGAGCTGATGGCCCGGAAACGGTCGGTGTTCACCAGGATCCAGTTGGACCAGTGCCCCCCGGCGCTCCAGCCGAGTGCACCCATCCGCTCGCCGTCGGCGATTCCCGTGGCGATCAGGTGGTCCACCCCGGTCATGATGTCGTCGTATCCGAGGCGGAAGTAGTCGCCGACGATGCCGGTGCGGTGCGCCTCTCCGTAGTTGGTGGAGCCGCGGTAGTTCGGCTTCAGCACGACGTAGCCGGCGCCGGCGTAGATCTGCGAACCGTACCCGCCGTTGAACCCGAGCACATCCGCCGACGCGGGCCCGCCGTGGATCGCGACGATCAGCGGATATCGCCGCCCGGGCTCGTAGCCGACCGGATAGGTGAGTACCCCACCCACCTGACGGCCGTCGGTGGAGGTCCAGGTGATCTCCTCCTGCCTGCCGAGGGCGAAGCCACGCACCTGCGGGTTGAGGTCCGTGAGCTGCCGCCACGCCGACCGGGTCCCGACCTGCCGAAGGTTCGGCACCGTGAAGAGGGTGGTCGGCGTGCCCGGATCCTGGTAGGTGATCAGCAGCAATTCGGTGTCGTCGTCGCGACTGACGGAGAGCGCTGCCTGCGCGTCGGTCAGCTGCCGGACGAGGTCGCGCTCGACGTCCAGTGCGAAGAACTGCCGCGTCGCCCGCCACCCCTCGTTGAAGTAGATGGTGCGGCCGTCCGGTGACCAGAAGGCTACCGAGAGGTGGCCGTCGAACCCGCTGCCGAGCTTCCTGAAGGCGCCACCACGCTCCTCCACCGGCCGTATGTACACGCGCCGGTTGGTCATCGTGTAGCGCGTCATGTCGTCGGGTGCCACGAAGGCCACGAGGCGCCCGTCCGGCGAGAAGTACGGCCCACTCTCGCCGACCTCCTCATTCTCCGTCAGCCGTTCGATCTGCCCCGTGCCCACCTCCAGCAGGTAGAGGTCCGCGTGGATGTTCTGCTCGGTGATGTTCCGGTGGTAGCGGTGGGACGAGACGCCGTTGTACCCGATCCAACGCCCGTCGTCCGAGACGGTGAAGCTGGTGACGGTGTAGCCGCGGTCGTTGGTCAGGCGTGAGGTGTGGCCGGTGTCGAGATCGAGCGCCCAGAGGCTCTGCAGAGGGGTCTCCGCGTTGCGGATGTCCACCGTGAAGCGCCGCTCGCGCCGCTGCCGCTCGTCGGCGAAGGTGGTGTCCGCGCCGAGGAAGTAGATGCGCCGGCTGTCCGGCGACCACTGCCACGAACCCACGCCGGCCGGCCCGCGGGTGATTCGCTCCGCCTCTGCTGATTCGATGCCCGCCACGGGAATGCGGTACAGCTGCTCCTCGTCACGCTTGCCACTGCGGAACACAAGCCAGCGGCCGTCGCGGCTGAGCGCGAAGTTCGATACACCTTCCGCCGCATCCGTCACGCGGCGTGCCTCGCCGCCGTCGATCCGCATCAGGTAGATCTGGTTCCGGTTCACCGCGCTCGAAGGAGCGTCCCGGTTGGAAGCGAAAAGGAAGAAGCTTCCATCGCGGGCCCATGTGGGCGCGCTTTCGTTCCTGTCCGTCGTGAACGTCATCTGCCGGGAAGAGGAGACCCCCCGCTCCAGCGAGACGAGGAAGATCTCCGTCTGGCTTCGGCCCTCCTTCCAGTCGGGGATGGAGACGGTGTGGAGCAGCCACTTTCCGTCCGGGCTGACAGCCGGCGAGCCGGCGGATCGCAGGTGCTGAACGTCGAGGAAGGTCATGGGCCGCGTGGCGGCGGTAGTGGGTGGTGGCGACTGAGCGGCGGCCGAGCAGCCAACCACCGACAGCAGCGCGAGGGTCACGAGGGCGGAGCTCCAGGCTCCTCCGGGCGGGGAGATGCGCATGATTCCGAGTCAGGAGGTGAACGGTTCGGGAACGGTGACCGGCAGTATCTCATCCCCGGGTGATCCGCGCAAACCGGGGGTGTGGCGAGCCCGTATGGTTCGCTCACAGCAGCAGAATGTGGATGACTCGGCTCCCCCGCGCAGAGTTCGCCCCGGGTTCCGGGTCGGCGTGTCATGCTGTTCCGTTCCGCTGAACCGGATCAACCATCCTCGTTGAAGAAGATGCATCGGTCGATGCTGCCCGTCCCGCGCAGAGCCGATCACAGCAGGATCGATCCGCTTCGAACTCACCGTACGGCACAGTTCCCCTCGCGCGGCGATCAGCGACTCGTCCCGGAATTCCGGAGGTTGGCTCCACCGGGGGTGCGTCTGTCCCACTCTGCTCGCCCGTTCCGAAACCCGCAGGGATGGCTCGCACCGGCGGGGCCGCTGGCCGCGCAGAGCACCGGCACCGTCAGCGGTCGCGTCATCGAGGCGGGAACGCTCCGCCCAATGGCCGGCGTGCAGGTGTCGATCGAGGGCACGACGCGAGGCACCCTGACCAACGCCTCGGGCGACTTCACGATCACTGCCGTGGCGGCAGGACAGCGGACGGTGCGGGCGCAGAGTATCGGCTATACCGGCTCCAACCAGACCATCGAGGTCACCGCAGATGCGGTCACCCGGGTAGGTTTTGAACTTCGCCAGGCCGCGGTCGCCCTCGACGAGCTGGTGGTCACCGGGACACCGGGCGCGACGCAGCGACGAGCGATGGGCAACAGCGTCGCCACCATCAACGCCGAGAGCATCACCGATGCGGCGCCGATCACCACCGTGACGCAGCTTCTGCAGGGACGCACTCCCGGGCTTACGGTCATGCAGGCCTCCGGTCAGGCGGGCACCGCGTCCAACTACAGAATACGCGGCGCCAGCTCGGTCAGCGCCGGCAACCATCCGGTCTTCTACGTGGATGGCGTGCGCATCACGTCGAACGCGTACACGGGCTTCGGGACGAGCAACGACACGCGCCGCGAGACCTCACCGCTCGACATGCTGAACCCGGACGACATCGAGTCCATCGAGGTGATCAAGGGGCCGGCCGCCGCCACGCTGTACGGCGCCGATGCTGCTGCCGGTGTGATCCAGATCATCACCAGGAAGGGGCGCCAGGGGCAGCAGGGGGTCCAGTGGAGTGCCAAGGTCGAGAGAGGGCGAACCGAATGGCACCTCCCCATGCGTCAGAACTACACCCTCTGCACCGTGCAGAACGAACTCGCGCACACCTCCACCAGCATTCGCAGGATCGGCCACGACAGCTGGCCCGGCTGCGCCGGCGTGGACGCGAATGCCCCGTGGGAGCAACGCCTCCTGGTGGAGACGCCGCTCGCCGCGTCGGGCGTGCTTCGTAACGGCGCCCAGTCGAACTACACGCTCTCCGCCCGTGGCGGCGGTGAACGATTCTCGTTCTACGTCTCCGGAGACCGCGAGCAGGAGGATGGCGTCTTCCTCAACAACAACTTCAGCCGCGCGTCAGGAAGGGCCAACTTCACCGTGACGCCGCAGGACAACCTGGACCTGACCGTCACCTCGCAGTACAGCAAAACCAGCACGCGTCAGCCGCTCAACGACAACGCCTCCAATGGCTGGCTGCGCAACTCATGGCGCGGCCGTCCCGGCTTCAACGCGCAGTATGCATCGGGGTGGGCCGGGCTCGGGCCCGAAGAGATGGAGATCTACAACGATGTCACCGGCGGCGAGCGCTTCCTCCTCGGTGTCACGAGCAACTACTCGCCCGTCCGCTGGTTCCGGAACCGCATCACCCTCGGCATGGACGCGGGAGATCAGATCGCCACCCTCTTCTATCCGATCGGAAGCTCGATGTACGGTGCGAGCTTCGCCAACGGCTACGTCTCGCATCTGGACCGCGCCAATCGCGACTTCACCGTCAATTACGCGGGGACGTTCACGGGCGACCTGACCCGGGATCTCAGCTCATCCTTCTCGGTCGGCATGCAGTACATCGCCCAGAATTATCGGTCGCTCCAGACGGTCGGAGAGGGGCTGCTCTCCAATTCGGTGAACCTGATTCACAACGATCGGAACGCGGCGACCCGTGCCTTCGAGGACACCGAGGAGCAGCGCTCGCTCGGCTTCTTCGTCGAGGAACAGATGGGGTGGCGTAATCGCCTGTTCCTGACGGCGGGAGCACGGATCGATGATCACTCGGCGTTCGGCTCCAACTTCTCCACCGTGGTTTACCCGAAGGTCGGCGCCTCGTGGGTCGTCTCGGAGGAGCCGTTCTTCAACTCCCCGGTGGTGAGCAACCTGCGGCTCCGCGCGGCCTACGGGCAGGCGGGCAACGCGCCGGCCCCGTTCTCCGCGGACCGTGTTTACGCTGCATCGGTGGTGGTGACGGACGATCGCGTGACGGCCCCGGCGCTGTCACCGGACGCGTATGGCAACCCCGACCTGCGGGCAGAGCGCGCTTCGGAGGTGGAGCTGGGCCTCGAGGCGGCGCTCTTCCAGGACATCCTCGGGGTGGAGATCAACTTCTACAACAGCCGCACCCGGGACGCGCTTCTCAGCGTGCCGGTGGCGCCCTCGACCGGTTTCGCCGGCACCCCGAACACCACTACGCTCGAGAACGTGGGCGAGGTCGCCAACTCGGGCCTCGAGATCTCTTTGAACGGCTCGCCCGTCCGCACGCGGTCCCTGTCGTGGAACAGCCGTCTGAGCGTTTCGACCAACAGGAACCGGCTGGTGTCGCTCGGCGGAACCCGTGAATTCATTCCGGTCGGGTACCGCAGCAGCCAGCGGCACGCGGAAGGGTACCCGCTCGGCGGGTACTGGGCGCTGATTCCGCAGTACGACGCGAACGGCGTGGTGAGACTCACCCCGGCCGGCCTTCCGGTGCTCAGCGAGGAGATGGAGTTCGTCGGCCCTTCGGCGCCGACCCGTGAGGCGGCCCTGACCAACACCTTCACGATCCTGGGCGGGCTTCAACTCTACACCTTCGTGGACTACAAGGGCGGACACTACCTGTTCAACATGTCCGAGCAGTCGAGCTTCACGCTCGACCAGAACCACCGTCTGGCCAACGACCCCACGGTCACGCGAGAGCAGTGGCAGCTCTATCGCAACGGTGGAAATCATCCATTCATCGAGCGGGCGGACTTCATCAAGCTCCGAGAGCTTTCCCTGAGCTACAGCCTGCCCGCAGCGTTGACGCAGCGCTTCGGCTCGGAGGAAATGAGTCTGACGCTCGCTGGCCGCAACCTGGCCGTCTGGACGAAGTACAGCGGCGCCGATCCCGAGGTGAACATCGGGGGTGCCGCAGCGTTCACCCGCGGCGAGTCGAACTCCGTTCCGATGATGCGCCGCCTGGCTGCCACGATCAACGTCCGCTTCTGATATGCGCACCCGAAATCAGCTTTCCATGATCATTCGAACCTCGCATCGCCGTGCGGCCGCGGGTGTCGCCGCCCTCGGGCTGGCAGCAGTGCTCGGCGGGTGCGACGACATGCTGAAGGTCAACAATCCCGGTGCCATCGACGAACGCAACGTGAGCGACCCCAGCTTCATCCCGGCCCTCGTCAACGCCGTGGTCAACGAATTCCAGACCACTTACAGCTTCCTCGCCTTCGCGGGCGCGATCCTGACCGACGAGGCGCTGAACGGCCACAACTTCCAGCAGTGGCGCGACATCGACCTGCGTGTCGTCGAGGACGACAACTCGCAGCTGCTGGTCATCTACCGGGACATGCAGGCCGCCCGCGCGGTCGGCGATGACATGGTCGAACGCCTGCGTTCCCTGGTGGAAAGCCCCGCCACCAGCCTCCAACTCGCTACGGCGCTGGCGTACAACGGGTATGCCCACACTCGCCTCGGCGAGTACTTCTGCTACTCGCCCGTGGAAGCGGAGGGCGAAGCGGTTCGATCCGACGAGATCCTGGCCAAGGCGGTCAGGCAGTTCGACGAGGCGATTCAGATCACGCAGGGGCAGAGCGGGTCCGAGGCGCAGCGAATCCTGAACCTGGCACGGGTGGGCGCCGCACGCGCCTCGCTGCAGCAGGGGAAGAAGGCGGAGGCGATCGCCTATGCCACGCCGGTGCCGCCGAGCTTCGTCGTGTGGGTGCGGCACGCCAGCACCCCGACGGAGAAGCGCAACTACATGTGGGAGGCGACCACCGGCACTAACCACACGCTGGGAGTGGATCCCTCGTTCCGGGGCCTGGCCGACCCGCGGGTACGCCACATGGCCACCGGCCGACGGGGGCACAACCAGCAGACGCTGCTCTTCACCCCCGCGCAATCGCCGGCCTTCTCCGGTTGGCGAGTGGACGTGTCGATGAACGTCACCGACGCGCAACTGATCGCACAGATCGGTTTCGGTCAGGAGACCGACCTGGTGCTGGCCTCCTACCTGGAGGCCCGGTACATCCTCGCGGAGTCCGGCGGCATGAATGACGCGGCGCTGCAGGCCTTCATCGAAGAGCGCCGCGCCGTCGGGGGACAGCAGCCCTTCACCGGCAGCGACCTGCAGGCGGAGCTCCGGGACCAGCGCCGGCGGGACTTCTTCCTGAGCGGTCATCGCCTCGGCGATCTGCGACGGTACACGGAGCTGTATGGGTTGGATGGATTCCCCACCGGCCCGCACCCCAACAACGCCGAGTGGGGGTGGGGGAGCTACGGCACCGCCACCTGCTTCATCCCGCACCGCAACGAGCCGGTGAGCAACCCCAACTACCGGCCGCTGGACTGAGCGGCCGGGGCAGGGTGCCGCGATGAGGCCGATCGAAGCGGTGTTCCGGGCCGGGTGCGAGGGAGAACCCGGGTCTCCAGACCCGGGTTGCGATTTCAGCCACTCTGGAAGTAGAGGGGCTGAACTCTCCCGACCACCCGGCCGACGGCTCCCGCCGCCTACAGGGTGCGGCGGACCCCCACCTCCACGGTGCGGCCCGGCCCCACGTAGATGCCCTGACGCAGCCCGGTGATGTAACGCTCGTCCGTGAGGTTCTTCAGCCCGCCGAACACCGAGAGCGCCCCTGTGGCCTGCCACTGCCCGGTGAGGTCGAGAAGCGTGTGGGCGGGCATGAGGCCGCCCCAGATGCCGCCGGCCGCATTGGACGGGATGTCGCGCAGATTGGTCTCGTCGCCGAACTGGGCACCCCGGTGGTGGGCGAGCAGCGCCGCGCTGAACGGACCCTGGTGGACGTCCAGCGCCAGATTCGCCAGAACACGAGGGGAGTAGGGAATCCGGTTGCCCTCGTTCACTCCGGTTTCAAAGCGCGACACCGGCACCCAGGTGACGTTGCCGGATAGCGCGACTCCCTGCGTCAGCCGGTACCCGAGGGCAACCTCCGCGCCCTGGTGCAGCGTCGCGCCGGCATTCGACTGCGACAGCGCCGGATCGCTGTTCCCGGTTACCACCTGGTTCTGGAAATCGAGCCGGAACAGCGCGAGTTCGTAGTCGAACGCCCCCTGCGCTCCACGTACACCGAGCTCGAAGTTGGTGGAACGCTCTGCTTCCAGCATCTGGTCCGTCATGCCGTCCAGCGCGACACCGTTGGTGGCCGGGGAGAAGGCTCGATACACCCCACCGTACAGCTGCGCGGACGGCGCGAGCGAGAATGTGGCTCCGACCCCCGGAAGCAGCTCGCTGTTGGACGTCGCGGCCGTCTCGTTGTCGTCGGTGAGCACACGCCTCTTCTGCTCATACGTCTCGAAACGCACGCCCGGAGTGATCGCCAGGCGATCGGAAAGCTGGATGCGGTTGTGGAGGTGGACGGCGGCATTCTTCGCGGAGTCCACGATGTGGCGGTCGTTGAGCCCCGTCCGGTCCTGGTCGCGGGTGGCTCGAATGCGCCGGTCGTCCGACTCCTCATAGAACCCGCGTAAACCCACCTCGGCGCTGTTGTCGAGACCGAAGAGACGGTGATCCAGCGTCAGACGGGTGTCCAGGCCGTACCTGTCGAAAGCCCGGTTGTTGCCCGTCAGGGCGTTGGTGTAGACCCAGCGGCCAGCGGCATTCGACGCCTGCGTGTTGACGTCGTAGCGCCAGTAATCCCGCGTGAGCCGGCTCCGGTAGGCAACGCTCGTCAGCGTCGCACGGTCGCTGATGGTAAAGCGGTGGTTCAGATCCGCGGTCGTGCGGTCGGTCAGGTACCAGTCGTCGGGGGCGGGATTGTACCTGGCCCCGGCGCGGAATTCATCCAGCAGCAGGCCCCGGTACGAGATGTTTGCGTCGTTCTCATACCAGGAGAGCTTCAGTCCCAGCGTGTGCCGACTGCCGATGGAGAGTCCGGCCTTCGCCATCACGTCGTTCATCTCATAACCGGTGCGCATGAAGCCGTCACCTCGGGCGTGCGTCGCCACGACGCCGGCGTACGCCCCACCGCCGCTGCTGCGCGCACCGGCTTCGAGCATCAACTCACGGGTTCCGAACGAACCCGCCCGCCCTGAAAGGAGCAGACCTTCGGCCGGCGTCTTCGTCAGGAAGTTCACCACCCCACCCACCGTCGACGGGCCGTAGCGCAGCGACGAGGAGCCCTTCAGCACTTCGATGCGCTCGATTCGCTGGATCCGCGGGTTGAAGTACCGGTCGTTGCCGATCAACAATCCCGGCGCCACGGGCACCCCGTCCTCCAGCAGCAGCGACTTCGATTCACTCGCGGCGAGACCCCGGAGCCCGATGTTCGAGATGATGGCGGTTTCTTCCTCGGTCTTGGCGTTGATCCCCGGCACGCGCCGCAGCGCATCGTCGGTGGAGACCGGCCGCAGAATCTCGATCTCCTCCCGGGTGAGGATGTGTACGGTGCCGGTCTGGCGGAGAATCGAATCTTCGCGGCGGCCCACGACCTCGATTCCGGGTAGCTCCACGACCCGGATCGGCTTCACCGTGTCGGTGGGTGATGACGTTTGCGGCGATGGCGCCTGCGCGTGCACTGCCGCCACCGGCGTCAGGAAAACGGCTGCTGCGATGCAGCTCTGGATGAAGCGCGTCGAAACGTTGCGCACCTGAGAACTCCGTACGGAAGTGAGCCAGCTTTTGCGAACGGGAGCAATCTGGGTGAGAATGGTTCTCATGCGCAAGGGCAGGTTCCGCCCGGGCCATCCCTCACAGACCTGCCGGACCGTGTGCCGGCGAGGCGGAGTGATGAGCGTCTTGAAGCCGGGCAGCGCTGCCACTATCATTCGTCCATGGACGACCCTCCTGAACGTAGGTTGCTCCGCCTTCTGGTTGCCGCTCTTCTGCTTGCATTCGCTGGCGAGGATACGGCCGTCCTGTTTCCGGAGGTGTGGAGCGACTCCCCTGAAGCCCATGCTGCCGCGCGCCACCGGGGTGCGCGGCTGGTAGCCGGGCTGGCCTTTTCCGAACTCCCCCCCCTGGGGCTGCCGCTACCGTCGGTCCAGGAGTCGGGTCGCGCACCGCATCTGGTTTCCTTCGCAGATGTGCGGGTTCCGCGTCGAACCCTGCCGCGGAAATTCGCCACTCCTTCCAAGCGAACGCGCGCTCCGCCCGGCTGAGGCGCAGGGCCGTCGGCGGTGAGTTCCGCCGAAACAGCTCGGGACCCGAACGGGATCCGGGCGTCCTTCTTCTCAGCTGACGATGACGACGCTACTACTTGTGATCGGGATCGCTCTCGCGGTCTCGTTCATGTGCTCGATTCTGGAAGCGATCCTGCTCTCCATCTCCCATTCGTACGTCGCGATTCTCCAGGAGCGCGGCCATCCTGCGGGGGATCTTCTGGCGAGGATGCGCGCCAGCATCGACGAGCCGATCGCGGCGATCCTCACCCTGAACACCATCGCTCACACGGTCGGTGCCTCGATGGGCGGCGCCATCGCGCTGGAGGTGTTCGGCAGCCGGTGGATCGCCCTCTTCTCCGCGGTTCTCACGCTCGTGATCCTGGTCTTCTCTGAGATTCTGCCCAAGACCCTCGGCGCCACCTACTGGCGTGCGCTGGCGCCGCAGGCCGCGTGGTTCCTCCGCTGGATGGTTCTGCTGATGAAGCCGATCCTGGTCCCCCTCGCCCTGTTCAACCGCCTGATCACGCCCCGGGGGGAGAAGGGCTCCACGGTGAGCCGCGCCGAGCTCGAGGTGCTGGCAGAGATCGGTCGCCGCGAGGGCACGATCGACCAGGAGGAGTGGCAGGTGATGTCCAACGTCATGAACCTGGACGAGGTGCGGGTCGGCCAGGTGATGACGCCGCGCACTCAGGTGGTCGCTGTGTCAGTGGATTCCGGTCTGGCGGACGCACAGCGTGTCATGCTCGAGGAGGGTCACCTGCGCCTCCCGGTATACGAGGGCACCATCGACAGCGTCGTCGGCGTCGTGCTGGCCCGTGATCTCTGGAAGGCCGTCGGGGTTGGAGTGGCGGATCTGCGCGAGGTGATCCGGGAGCCCACCTTCGTCCCCGAGTCCAAGATGGTGGAGGACCTCATTCGTGAGATGCGCATCCGACGCATCAAGATGGCCATCGTGCTCGACGAGTTCGGCGGGACGGCGGGGGTGGTGACGCTGGAGGATCTTATCGAAGAGATCGTCGGAGAGATCCAGGACGAACACGAGCTGGAACCGCTGCCCTTTGAAGACGAGCCCGAGGGTGTGGTGGGGATCAGCGGGTCTGTGTCCGTGGCGGAAATGAACCAGCGTTTCGCCTTTTCGCTGCCCGAGGACATGTACGAAACCGTGGGTGGATACGTGTTCGGCACGCTGGGGCGGATCGCGGAAGTCGGCGATGAAGTAGCCGTTCCCGGCGGTGTGCTTCGCGTCGTGGCGATGGATGGGCGCAGGGTCGAACGCGTGGCGCTGATCACCGGGGCTGGCCAGGCCGCTGGCGAGTAGAGCCGGTACCGGTCCCCGGTAGGGTCGGCGCCCACCCGAACCGACCGCCGCTGCAGGAGCGGCCCTGAACAGGTGGGCGCCCGAATGTACGGCAGGCGCTACCGGATTCGCCTTGCCGGGATGCGCTGGCCGCCCTGCTCCACGATGAGACCGGTTACGGTACCGCCGTCGTCGAACTGGAACTCCAGAACGGGCCCGCGCGGGTCGGAGAAGCGGGTCTCGGACTGCGCGACGAGGGTTGCCTCCTGCATGCCGTCGGGCTGCGCGACCAGTCCCGGCCCAACCCTGCGGATGGTCAGGGTGCGGCCGGGGGTCACCTCGTACCTGCCGACGTAGCGTTCCAGGATGGCCGCGGGCAGCGCGATCCCCGGCCCCTGGTCGGGCCGGGGCCCCTGTGCGGCGGCTGCGGGAAGTGCGTCCACGTACTGTGCCATGCGCCGGCGCATCGCCTCGTCGGGCAGGCGACCGACCGCGGCGCCCATGTTGTCCGCCATGTTCCGCGGCTGGCTGGTCGCCGGAGTGACCACCGTCACCGCCGGGTGCGAGGCGACGATGGCAGAGTGACGGGAGTGAGGACGTGAAAGGCGGCTTCACGGCAGGGAGGCGATCTCCCTGCCGCGAAGCCACTTCTGTCATGCGTTGCGGTCCAGGCAGGTCTCGAAGTTGGGGTTGTTCTGCTCGTCGAACGGCACCGGCAGGTTCACGTCCGGCCCGTATTCTCCACCCTTGTCGGGATTCCAGATGCCGTACTCGCCGGTGGGGAACACCTGGTTTGCGGTGCGGCCATACTGCCGGATCTGGCGTCGGAGATCACCGAGCCGGTGCGACGTGAGATAGAGCCAGAAGGCGCGCTCCCGGAAGAGCAGGTCCTCTCGTGCCGCGGCCGAGCCGGGGTCGCTGAGGGGTGCGAGCGCGCCGATCCCCGGGTAGCGGGAGACCGGGTAGTAGCCCGCTGGCGGGCTGGCTCTGAGGGCGTTCAGGATGCTCAGCCACTGCCCGGATCCCGCCCGCAGCGCCGCCTCCGCTTCGATCAGCCGTGCTTCCACCCCACTGGCGAGCACGACCGGGGCGCCGAATTCAGTATACTTCTGCTGCAGGAAGAGCGGGCTGTTGTCGAAGCCGTTGGTAAGCCCGCCCGTTCCGCGAACCCAGGGAACGCGGGGATCGTTCGCCGAGCGGAACGGCATGCCGTTGGCTCCCTTCTGATCCGCGACCGACCAGCGGCGACCCTGATACTGGTACACGTATGCGGCGTTCTGCTGGCGCGTCGAGTTCGCCGAGTGCTCCACCAGCGCGACGAAGCTGGTCGGCACCTCGGCCGCGGCGGCGGCCGCATCCACCCGCCGATTCAGGTTGAGCAGCGTTCGGGCACGCCCGATGTGCGCCAGGTTCCTCTGCTGCACGGCGGCCGCTCCCGTACCCGCGGCGCCAGCGAGCGCCCCGTCGAAGCTGGCGAGGGCGGACTCCAGCATCTGTACGGTGGTGAGCTGGTTGCCGTATTCGGTGTCCCCCGCGTCCGTCATGGTGCTGAACGGCACACCGGAGCAGTAGTTCTCGGCGAAAAGCACATACGTAAAGCCGTGCAGGTTCAGAGCGGTGGAGCGACCGATCTGCTGGGGGCTGAACTCGTCGTACGCCGCCACGGCCCGCTCGGCGGACGTACGCGCGCGATGCAGGTTGCGGTGAATCGGCTCCATCGTCGAGTTGGTGATGTTGATGGAGCGCCTGTCCACATCGATTCGGGTCGGGAATGTGGATGTGTAGTGCAGCTCGTCCGTGAAAAGCCCGATCATGTTCACCTGCCCCTCCGACCCGCCGCTGCCGGCGAAGGCGACCTGGAAATCACCCTGCGCGCCGGCGAGCAGCACCGGCAGCGATGCCTCCGTCTGAATCGAGCCCGGCGTCGCCACCGCCGGATCCGGGACGTTCAGGAGTCTGTCCAGATCGCACCCGGTCGCTGTGACCACCACGACCGCCGCGGCCATCGCTGCCCGGAGGAGCCGCCCCTGTGGGGCTCGTGCTCTCCGGTTCGATCTATGATCGATTCTCATGTTGTTCCTGTTTGGTCTCGGAGGCGACTCAGAAGGTCACGTTGAGCCGGGCGGTCCAGGTGCGGACCGGCGGCAGCGTCAGGAAGTCCTGCGTTGCGAAGTTGCCCAGCCCGGAGTACGGAACCGAGTTCACCTCCGGGTCGAAGCCGGTGTATCCGGTCCAGGTGGCCAGGTTGCGACCGGCCACCGTGAGGCTCAGTCCCTGGGTCCCCAGGCGCTGCATCAGCTGCTGTGGGGCCATTACCGTCATGGAGACCTCGCGCAGCTTCAGGAAGGATGCATCCTCGATGAAACCGACGGTGGTGCCCATGAATCGACCGGCGATGTAGTTGGCCTGTTCCTCCAGGGGGGCGTTGCGGTTCTGAGCCGTCTCGCAGTTCTGGAAGTTGGAGCAGCGGAACCAGTTGGTATAGTTGTACTGCTTCTGCCCACCCTTGTAGTCCAGCTGCCCGGCGACGCGGAGCCAGTTGAACAGGGTGAACGTCTGGTTCAGCCCGAGCTCGATGGTGGGGAAGGGCGTGCCGAGGTACTCCACGTCGTCGCTGAGCTGGATCTCGCACGCCGGGCGCGCGCCGCCCGCGAGCTCGAGTATCGGCTGGCCCGGGCAGTTGGCCCGGCTGATCAGGCCGTCGCCGTTGAGGTCCTCGAAGCTGACGATCCGGCGCTGGAAAAAGGAGCCGAGTGGGTATCCCTCGGTGTGTCGCTGCGCGCCTTCGGAGTTGAAGATGATGGGCTCGATCCCCTCACCGATCTCCACCAGACGGTTGCGGTTGCTGGAGGCGGTGAGCACCGCGTTCCAGCCGAAGTTGCGAGCCTCCACGAGTTGCGCGTTGAGCATCCCCTCGATGCCGCGATTGCCGACCCGTCCGATGTTCTCGAAGCGGGTAACGGCGGCGCCGAGCGAGGGCGCCAGCCTGCGGGCCACCAGCGCGTCGCGCGTCGTTCGGTCGTAATAGGTGACCTCCAGGCCCACGCGATCCTGGAACATCCCCACGTCGAAGCCCAGTTCGATCTCGCTGGAGCGCTCCGGGCGCAACGCCGGATTCCCGGAGCCGCCCAGCGTGATCGCGGTCTGCTCCTGGCCTGCGACGGCGACGGCGACCGGGCTGAAGAAGGTGGAGGCCTGACGGAATCCCGGCCGCTGTCCGGACTGCCCGTACGAGCTGCGCAGCCGCAACGTGGTCAGCGTCTGTGTCTGCGGAAAGAAGTCCTCCTCGGAGATCACCCAGGACGCGCTCAGCCCCGGGTAGGTGACGAACTCGAAGTCGGAGCCGAAGGCGCTGTTGTCGTCGCCGCGGAGGGTGCCGCTGAGGAAGAGCCGGTCACGCCAGCCGAACTGCTGCCGTGCGTACGCGCCGATGGTGATGATCTCCTGGGCCGTCTCGTTGATCGCGAAGTTGGAGGCGGCGCCACCCAGCGTGCCGGTTCCCACAAGCATCTGGCGCCCGTATGCGAACGTGCCGTGCTGGCCCTCGGCGTAGTAGGCGGTGCCCAGCGAGGTGGTGGACTGCAGCTCCGGTCGCAGCATCCGCGTGGCCGTGCCGGTGAGATTGCCCGAGATGGTGGAGTACTGCACACGGTTCACCCGCCGGTACCCATCCACCAGCAGCGCGCTGTAATTGGACATTCCCGACGGGGCGAACTGAAAGTCCTCGTTGTTCGCCTGGTCCAGCCCGGCCTGCGCACCGATGCGGAACCAGCTGAGCGGCTGCCAGTTCAGATCGAGGCCGGTGGTCCAGCGGTGAACGTCCTGGCCCTGATCGATGAAGAAGAAGTGGCTCGGGTGGCGGGAGAAGTAACCACCGGTGGTCTCGTTCCATCGAGCCGAGCCCAGCAGGCCGGCGCCCAGTGCGCCCTGCGCATCGTTGTCGTTCCACGGCAGCGTCACCCGGTTGCGCACGTAGCCGGTGGTGACGGTGGCGATCAGATTTTCCGTGATCGCGCCGCTCAGGTTGGCCCGCAGGTTCAGCTTGCGGAGACGATTCGGATCGAGAACGCCCTGCTCCCGCTCCACGTCACCGGCCAGGAAGTAGGTGAGCCCCTCGTTGCCCCCGCTCACGTTGAGGCCGTGGTTCACCCGCCAGCCTTGGCGGAATGGAGTGTCCGCCATCAGCGGGTTGAAGGAGTAGAGCGAATCGGCCACCGGGGTGCAGCTGCCGTATGCCTGTGAGTCCAGGTTGCAGGCGGCGACCCGCCCGCCCGCCGGCGTGCGGCCCGTCTGCGAAAAGTTGGCCGGCCAGCTCTGGTCCAGGCTCAGCGAACCCGTCTCCGTGTACGCGCTCCAGCGGGTCGCGCCGGCACGCCCGCGGCGGGTGGTGATCTGGATGACGCCGTTCGCGGCGGCGGTGCCGTACAGGGCCGCGGCCGCGGGGCCCTTGAGGATTTCGATGTTTTCGATCTCCTCGGGGCTGATGTCGTTCCAGCGCGTGGTCTCCTGCCCACCGACCCACACCGCCTCATCGTTGACGGTGTTCAAACCCATGGCGCTGTTGTTCACGCGCACGCCATCGATGATCAGCAGCGGCTGGTTGGAGAGCGAGATGCTGTTGGCGCCACGGATGCGGATCCGCTGGCTGGTTCCGGTGGTGCCGGTGTGCTGCTGCACCACCACGCCAGGCGCCCGGGCCGTGAGCACCTGGGACAGGTTGTTGACGGCCGCCGGCTCGATCTGTTCGGCGCTGATCCGGCTCACGACGTTGCCGGTCTCCCGCCGCCGCTGCAGCTCACCGGTGGCCGAGACGACCACCTCGTCGAGCGCGATCGCGCTGGGAGCCAGGCTGAAGTTGACCGCGGCACTGGCGCCACTCGCCAGCGTCACCCGCTCCGTACCCTGCGAATAACCGATCAGCGACGCGCGAACGTCGTGCGTGCCAGCCGGAACGTTGGGAATCAGGAAACGACCCTGCTGATTGGTCAGTGTACCCCGCGTGCTCCCCACGATGAAGATCTGCACGCCACTCAGCGGCCGCTGCGTCGTCTCCTCCACCACCTGACCCGTCAGCGTGGCGGTCTCCTGCGCCATGACCGGCGCCGCCCAGGGGATCAACACCGCCAGGGCAATCAATATCCTTGCTCTCATCTTCTACCTTCCGTTCGGGTGAGCGGTCCGGGCGATTCGCAACGCCCGCATGGGTCTTCTCCGACGACGTTCCGGTTCAGTCGCCTCCCCGGGTTGAGGGTTGACCCACTGATCACGGGCAGCTGCGCGATCCGGCAGCCACCCGCTCGCGGCCAGCACTTGGTATGAATGGGATTTCCCGGACTGCCGATTCGATGCGGGGTGGCAGCCGGTGGAGCGAACGACCTGAAACCGGTGACGAACGGACGGCGCCCTAACGCGTCCGTACGTGGATCACGCCGCCCGCGTGGTCGGGGCCCCACCGCTGCACAGCCGCGAGGCCACCGTAGTGCTGGATGCTGATGACCGCATCGAGATGAATCGTGGCCAGCGCTTCGAGGTCACCGATCGACAGCCCGTTGAGATAGACCCGCACCGGCCGCACGATTCCGGGCGACACCGGTGCGCCACGTTGCCTCAACCAGAGCGGTCGCAGCGTTCTCACCGCGTCGAAGGCGTTCCTCACGTTCAGGTGAGCCAGGTTCCTGGCGGTGATCTCGGAGGCGGGCGAGTGAGGTGCCTGGGCGGCGGCGGGGGTGGCGAAGGAACTGGATACCAGCGCGAGACCGAACATCATCCAGCGTATCTGCCTGAACATGACGTACTCCTTGGCTACCGGGCGGACCGATCGGTGTGGTGGATGGGTTCCTTGGTGAAGTGTGTCGAAGCACAGGTCACGAACCGGATATTCGGCGAGTCGGCACGATCATCCCCCAGGGAGAGCCCCACTCTTCATGCTCCCGGGATGCCTCGTGCGGAGGGGGAATCGGCAGCTCCAGTTCCCCGGCCCAGACCAGATAGAGGTGGGTGAGATACAGCTTCTGAACCTTCCGTAGCGCGTTGACGTGGCGCCGCCCCCCCTCCCAGCCCGGTCGAGAGATCTCGAGCAGCTGACGCTGCAGTTGATAGTAGGCCGCGTAGCGATGCCCGGCGGCTCGCAGGCCGTCACCGATCGACCGGCAGAGACTCTTTGCCTCGCCGTTGAACGTGGGAACGCTTCCATCCCGCCACTCTGTCTGCGGGAGCCGAGCGGCAACCGGCCCGGGGACCTGCTGGGCCCGCCTCGGGCAGACGCGGCCCCCTGCGGGATCGGTATGCAGAGATGGAAGCTGTGAACCCTCCGGGAGCAACGCGTCCCAGCCGCACGCCGGACAGCGCACCCTGACCGCCGCCACGGTGGCGAGGCCACAGTACGCCCAGAAGGCGGAGGGTCCCTTCGCCTTCCGGATGTCCAGCAGGCAGAGCAGGCGCGCCGCGACCAGTGCATCGAGGCCCGGTACGCACCGGATCCAGGGCATGGCAGGATGACCGGCGAGGATCTCGTCCAGGAGCGATGCGTGTCCCGGTGCGTTTCCGCCTGCCCTTCCACGGGCCGCGGAGACCACCGATGTGGCGGACTGCACAGCGTCGATCCGAAGTGTGGCGACAGCTGCTCGCCATCGTGGCGAGACGGCTGTGTTCCCGATCGACTTCGCCTGAACCGCCAGGCGAGCGTCGCGCGCGTGGACGTACTCCTCGAACACTCGCTGCGAGGCGCGGCGGCCGGATGTGGTGTCTGCTCGATCAGCCATGGGACGTGGGTCGGTGATGCGAGGGTATGCCGTTGCCGTTGCTGGCTTTCAAGTATGCAGGGAAGCGTCAGCGGCAGCGACGGTTCCGGGGCAGACCACAGGACCGCGTGGACGAGGGCACTGGCGACTCATGCCAGCCCGCTGATCGTTCGGAGATTGCGAACGGTTCGGTGGCCCGGCTGGTGTGCCGCGAGGAGGGGTGGAATCAGGCAGAGTTCTGAAGGAGATCCCGGATACGATGCCGGAAGAGCCGCCCGGTCGCGACTTTCCCTCCATCTTCCAGGACTATGCTGAATTCGCCGTTGTAGAGAGGCTCGATCGCCCTGATGAAGTTGACGTTCACCATGGCGGAGCGATGAACTCTCAGGAACGTCGCCGGATCGAGAGATGCCTCGATTTCAGCCATGG
Source organism: uncultured Gemmatimonadales bacterium (assembly GCA_963793235.1). GTDB lineage: Bacteria > Gemmatimonadota > Gemmatimonadetes > Longimicrobiales > Longimicrobiaceae > CAWBZF01. Next base: position 977,925 of record CAWBZF010000002.1, on the reverse strand, counting down.
TCTTGCGCAGGACGTAGGTCCTGCCGCCCACGTACACTCGCACGTAGTTCCCTTCGGCATCCACCCGTGACACATTTGGCACTCGCTCAAAGACGAAGCGACCGCCGACTTTCACCACCAGACGATCCGAGAAGGTCGGCTCGTGCACCGGACTCTTCGTGAGGCCGGTCACATGCGGTTCCCCGGCCACGGATGTTCCCACCGCGGCGCGAACACGGCGGAGTGCGAGATCCACGCGGCGGGGGCTGATCGGCTTCACCAGATAATCGATGGCCCCCCCGTCGAGTGCCTCGACGGCATGGGAACCGTCACTGCCGACGAAAACCGTCGGTGGCAATGGTGCGCCGCTCGAGTCACCGGACAGCGGGAAAGTCTCCGCGTCCGATGAGTCCACGCCGACGAAGGCGACGTCCATCGCTTCGTGTTTCAGATGATCGTGTGCCGCCGGTCTGTTCTCCGCCTCCTGAACCTTCGCGACATCCACCCGCTGGCTGAGCAGGAACCTCAACTGCTCGCGATCTGCGGCGTTCCCCTCCACCACCAGCACTCTGAGTCCATACATGGGAGTTTCCTTGCGGAAGATGCGGAGCGTCTTCGGGGCGATGGCCGGCGGCCTGCTTCGATGAGGGTAACGGCACGCGATCCGGGATGCAGCCCCTGCACGGTTCAGGATCGGTAAAGAAGTCGCTTACATTTCGTTAACCATCCATCGCTCCGCAACGGAAATTGCCGCGCACCGGTCCGGGGCGCGGCGCGACTCCGCCGACTAACTACGATGTGCAAACCGCTCCTACGGGTACGAGTGGGCGGCAGGTCGGTGATTTCGCGAATCCGTCTACCGGACCAGACGGTAACCGGATTTGCGCGCGGTGAGAATGTGGGCCGGATTCGCCGAATCGCGTTCCAGTTTGCGCCGCAGTTCGGAGATGTGGACGTCCACCGTGCGGGTCTTCACCCTGGCCTGATGCCCCCACACCTCGCGGAGCAGCTCTGCCCGGGATGCGACCGCACCCTCTCGATGGACGAGTGCCATCAGCAGCTTGAAGGCCATCGGGGAGAGAGCGACTTCACGGTCGTGGACGATGACACGCTGTTCTGCAGGGTGCACCACGATGGCCCCGAACCGCTCCGGTCGGGCAGGGGATCTGACCTCATTGGAGGAGCCGGCGGCGCGGCGGAGGCGGGTTTCCACACGGGCCATCAACTCGAGGAGACTGAACGGCTTGGTCACGTAATCATCGGCACCCAGGCGGAAGCCGAGCACCTTGTCGGTCTCTTCGCCACGGGCGGTGAGGAGAATCACGGGCGAGCTGATGCCCTCTTCACGAAGTGTCTTGAGAACCTGGTACCCACCGATTTCCGGCAACATCACATCGAGTACGATGAGGTCGGGCTTCCACTCGCGGACGTAGCGGAGGCCCTCCTTCCCGTCGGGTGCGATGGCCACTTCGTGACCTTCCAGCTCCAGGCTCGCCCCGAGGCCGTAGGCGAGATTTTCGTTGTCCTCGACTACGAGAATGCGGCTCATACGCCGCTTCCATCGTGGATTCGGCTCGGGCGGCGCGCCGGCGATTGGGCCGGACCGGACCCGTTGCCCGCGCGCGGCGGGAAGTCGAGGATGAAGCGGGCCCCGCCCATCGCCCCATTTTCGACCGACACGTTGCCGCCCTGGAGGCGAACGAGTTGCCTCACCACGGCCAGCCCGATGCCGCTCCCACCCCTCGCGGATTCCCGGTCGCGTGCGAGCCGATGGTATGGCTCCCAGATGCTCTCCCGTTCGGCCGGCGGGATCCCGGGTCCTTCGTCTTCGACCCAGATCCTGACTCGGACATCCCTGATGTCCACTCCCACGGTAATCGCCTGTGGGCGGGGCCCGTACTTCACGGCATTGTCCAGGAGGTTCAGGAGAATCTGGCGGGTTGCGTCCCGATCGATCATCGCCGTGGGAGTGGCACGGATGACGGTGGTAAGGGAGGCGCCATGCGCTTCGGCCAGCGGCGTGAATGCCTCGACCGTCTCGCTCACGATCGCATCGATTCGCTCGGGGAGGAGACGGATACGCTGTTGATCGTTCTGCATCCGCGAGAACTGCAGGATGTTCTCAACCAGGTAAGTGAGCCGTTCCGCCTCATCGTTGATGATGCGGACGGATCGCCTGGATTGATCCTCCCGGAGCCGGCCGGACTCGAGCAGTTCTCCGAACAGCCGGATCTGGGTCAGCGGCGTCCGCAGCTCGTGCGACACTCCCGCAATGAAATCCCGTCGGAGCCTCGCCAGCACCCGCTGCCGCTTCACCTGGGTGAATGCGACGACGAACAGACTCAGGGTGAGGAGGAGGGGGGCCAGGCGCGTGGGAAGGGAAGCCGCCGGGATTCCGCCGATGATGAGCTCGCCCGCCATCGCTGCTGGGATCCGCGCCGTGGCGATCAGCGTTGCCAGCCTCGCCTCGACGGTATCGCTCGCGGTGCTGCCCCCCGGAAGCGGAGAAACCAGCCGGTAGAGCTCCCGCCCCTCCACGGTGCGAATCGTCAGATCCAGGATTTTCTCCGTATCCAACCCGGCCGTGAGGGATGGTGGCAGGAGCGGATTCTCCCTCGATCTCGTCTGCAGGAGCCGCTCGGTGAACTGCCCGAGATCGAGGGTGAAACCGAAGGCGGCGACTCCCGTACCGACCGGTCCCTCGATCAGTGTATAGACCACCTTCGCATCCAGGCGGGTGGGGTGTTCCGCTACATTGACATCGGGAAGCCGGAGCCGGATGCGGCCGGTGCCCGGTCGGGGTGCCGCCGGGTGGTCGTCACGCCGCCGTTCGACGGGAGAGATGACACCACTCTGCATCCCCGGGAGGAGTTCCAGAGCGATCCACTCCTCGATCGCGTGATCCGGTTCGCCTTCCATCACCACGGCAGGCACCGCGTCCGGATGCACCAGAAAGAAGTCGCCCGCCGCCTCCGGGCACTCGCAGCGAGCCAGTCCCCGCTGGATTCCGCTCATGAAGTGTGGCAGGAGCATGGCGGACGGTACGGCGCTGTTCGCCATCCACTCGTTTTCCGCCGTCATGCTGCCGTTGATCACCAGCTCGTCCAGTGAGCGTTCCAGGGCCACGCCGACGCGGCGGCTGAGCTCCCAGCTCGCGAACCCGGCATAATCCGTGAGCGCGCCCTCCGCGGCGCGCTGGTGGAGAAGATCGGAGCGATAGGCATGGAAGGTCATCCATGCCGAGAAGAACAGAGCTCCCACGAGGGTGGCGATGATCGCCACCTCCGGCTCGACACGCCGCGCGAAACGGCTGCGTAGGTCGGGAGTTCCCCGCATGAAGCATCCTTTCGCGGATCGGGACCACTGCCCTCGGGGAAGGGCCCGCGCCCCGGAGTGAAGTGGTCACATCTCCGGCAAGCCATACGGATGATACTCTCTCGACGCCCGTGGAGCGTAGCCGGTGACTGTTAGAGAGTGGTAAGGATTTCAGAACGGGCGGAGCATACCGGGTGACCGTTGGCCGTAGCCGGCGTGCGCTACCGCCATCTTCACGGCGATGGTGAAGCACCCCGATCATCCCGGAGAGCACGACGCGTTGATCGTCCACCACTCCGCGGACGGCGGCCGGTGGTCCGCTCGCGCGGCGGCGGGCGCCGATGACGGGTGCCCCTTCCGATGGAGAGCCTCGCCCCCGAACGCCGCGCACAGCGGGGAGGTGCGCGCCGCGACAGCAGAACCGGGCCGGGCAGGCGTATGAAGGGTGCATTCGTCGGGATCATGCCACCGCGGGAACCGTCAGCTGCTCCTCGAGACGGGCGTAACTGCGCTCCATCCCCTCGGTCATCCCGGTGCCGAGCACCATGTCGCGCACCTCCGCGCTGGGGTAGGTGACGATCAGCGTCATGAGAGTTCCTGCTCCCGCCGGCGTGAGCGTCAACTCATTGACGGCGCCCTCACCCTCCATCCCGATCATCCGCTCCGTCGTGACGGCGCGGTAGGGCGGGCTCGACTCGAGCAGCTCGCCTTCGAAGCCAAACCGGGACGAACCATCCTCCGCTTCCCACTCGTATCGATAGCTGCAGCCGACGTCTTTCGCGACCTCGCAGACCGGCATGGTCCAGCCGTCCGGACCGAGCAGCCATCGCTTCATCAGCTCGGGATCGTGGTGCGCGCGCCAGACCTGCTCCACCGTCCCGCGGATGACGCGGCTGATTCGAACCTGCGTGTCGCTGAGGATCTGCGCCGCGGTCGCACGTCCCGCCGCGAAGGAGGCGAGGTCGGCGAGCACGCCGTCAAGCTTGCCCATCGCGGACTCCAGCCCCTCCACCATACCCATCCGCACCAGCTGCTCCATCGCTTCCTGGCTCGGAAAATACGTCACGCCGGTGAAGCGGGATCCGCTGCCGGCCTGCTCGAAAGTAAAGACCATGCGCATGGTCGGCATCCCGTCATCGGGCTCGCCGTCCTCGTGCGCGAAGCCGTCCTCGACCTCGAAGCGGCGACCCGCCTCCACCGCCAGAAAGCGCCACCATCCGTACGCCCGGTTGCCGTCCGGTCCCGTCATGTAGTACTGCGAGAGTCCGCCGGGCGTCATGTCGTGCCGGGTGAAGGTCGCCGGCCACGTTTCCGGTCCCCAGAACTTCTCCAGCTGCCGGGGATCGGCGTACGCCTGCCAGAGGCGCTCCACGGGCACCGGGTAGTCGCCGACCACGGTGAGCGAAAGGGCCTTGGCGTCGGAGTCGATGGTGGTGATCGGCATGGCTCACTCCTTGGGATGGGGGTCGTTGAAGAGGTCGTCGATCCGGCTGAAGCGAGCCCGCCACAGCTCCTCCAGCTGCGTCAGCAGGGCGCGAGCCCGCGCGAGGCGCTCCGGGTTGCCGTGCACCCGTCGCTCACGGCCGTGTCGCTGCTTCGTCACCAGGCCCGCTCCTTCCAGCACCGCCACGTGCTTCTGAACCGCAGCGAAGGACATGTCGTACCGGGCAGCGAGATCGGACACCGAGGTCGGCTCACTCGCCAGCACGCGCGCCATGATGTCCCGCCGTGTGGCGTCAGCGAGCGCGCGGAACATCCGGTCGACCTCGTCGGGGCTGAGCTCATTTCGTGCAACCATGTGGTTGTATATAACCGCGCACCGCGTTCGATGCAATGCTCTCGTGCAGCTCTGAGCGGCGGAGCTCCCGACGCCGCACAGGCGGCCGGGAGCTCATGATCTACACGGTCACCGGGATGTAGATGGCCGATGCCTCCCTGCAGCCCGGCGCCATCGGGAACCCGGCCGGCCGGCTCAGTGCCGGTGCTGGTGGTGCGGCGCCGGTTGATGATCTCTGTGGTCACGCTCGGCGGGCGGGTGGATCCGCCGCAGCGCCTCCAGCTGGCGCTGCACCTCCGGATCCGCCCAGAGATGGTGGAGTTCGGGGCTCGCATGGATGCGAGAGTCCACCTGCGGGTCGGCGAGGAGACGCACGATGAACATCATCATCCGCTGCATGTCGACGCCAGGTGCACCGGCATCCGGCACGGCGTGTCCGGCGTGCGGGTCCTGCTCCGGTCGTGGGTGTTCTGCGTGGGCGGCAGGAAGGTGCGCGGCGTGAGGGTCGTGCCCGGCGTGGGCGTCATGGTCCATTGCGCCATGGTCCATCCCCGCCATGCTCATCCCGCGCGGGACGGTCGGCGTCGGGAGTGCCGGGAGAAATCCAACGGACGGGCCGCCCTGGTTGTGCAACCCCATCCCGGTCGACATCTGCCGCCACTCGTCGATGGTGGTGACATAGCTGGTATCGTCGCGGAAGAGCTCCACTGCCCGCAGGATCTCCGCCCGCTTCCGGTTTCTCGGCACCCGGTCGGAAGCGAGGATGTCGGAAACGACGTCGTGCATCATGTGCAGGTTGTCGAAGATGATGGCGATCTCGGGATACCGCTCCGCGAAACGTGGCGCGACCGCGGCGGTCATCGGCATCAGGTACGGCATCGTTTCCGGCGCATCCTCGAGCATCTGCCAGAACCGCGCGACGGTCGCGCGCACCAGCGCCTGCCGCTCGTCGGAGTTGGTGCCGACCAGCAGCGGCTCGTAGAGACCGATCTGCAGCCAGTGATAGGCCCAGATCAGTCCGTTGAACTTCGGGAATCGCTCGCGGAATGCCAGTGAATAGAACTGCCCGTCCATCAGCTCCATCGACTTTGGCCGTGAGCTGAAGGCGAGATCGGGGCGGCTCCGGTAGTACGTCAGGATCTCCGCCATGTGGCGATCCTTTTCATCCAGCGGGATCCGCTCGTCTGCCCAGACGTCGTAGGTCTGCCGGTGGAGGATGTGAGCCCAGTCGAACATCACCTTGGCCTCGGGGACCAGCTTCGCGTACTCCACCTCGATCGCCGCTTCCTCCAGCGGCAGGCGCGGCGGGCGCACGAGGATGTGACGCGTCAGCCGGTCGTAGATCTGCTCCTCCAGGAGCGATTCAGGCGCGTTCGGCCGCGTCCACAGCGTCTCGTAGAGGATCGCGTGGCCGTAGTCGAAGGCGTAGAACATCCGCTCCGCGGCGTTGAAGTTCCGCCGGAAGGCCCAGTTGTGAGAGGCGGGGAGGTAGAACTGCTCGTGGACGGTGGACCACTGGGCCGGCGCCGGGTTGGCGCCGATCGCCAGCGACAGCGCCACCGTGCCGAGCAGCGCACGCCGCGGCAGCCGATACTTCCTCGATCGTGTTCCGGATATCACGCCGTATCTCCTCGATTTCATGCTCAACGCACCCCCGGCATCAGCCCGCGGAGGCCGAAGTGGTACGCGCTGCCCAGGGGTGGAAACGCGCCCAGGGAAAGGAGCGGGTGGCGATCCCCGTCAGCGACGGATGGATGCCATCCCCCGCGAGACTTCCGGCCGGGAACACGATGTCGCCGCGCACGGCCATGGCGGGAAGGGTGCGCGTCTCGATGTTCAGGTTGTGGAAGGCGGAGATCTCGACTCCGCTGAAGCCACTCCGGCGGCCGCCCTCGCCTCCGTCGATGATGGAGAACGGAAATCCAATCTCGACGCTGGTTCGCGGCAGGATCCCGTACGCGATCTCCGGGTCGAACCCCCAGTGGTAGATACCGCCCCGCTCCCTCTCCAGGCGCATCGGGGCGACCTTCACCTCCAGGGCATATCGCTCCGTCGCATACGCATCCTCGATCCGGACCGGGCGGTTCTTGTCGAGGTTGAAGTAGTCCTTCTGCGCTGCAAGCGGTGAGGCTGCCGCAACCAGGAGCAGTGCGGCGCCCGCGAGCCGCAGGCAGGAGGCGGGAACAACGGCCGGCAATTCGCGATTCATCTTCACCTGCGCTGGTCCCTTCCAGAAACGGAATGACGTCGAGTTCGTGACGCCTCTATTTTAGGTTCCGTAAAACCGACCCGCAAGCCGGGTGGGCCGAAGGCGGAAGAACCGCCCCCCTTTATCCAGGGGTCGCTGCACGGTGCCCGTCGTCTATCCGTGCGGGCAGTCCCGGTGGTTCCAGGAGACCAGGGCTCCGAGGCAGAACAGGTGTCGCACGGCCGAGGTATCGTGCTGCTCGCAGTGCTCCGGCTGCCCGGTCACCTCGCCCGGGAGCGGGTGCGCCACCGCGGCGCCGGAGGTCCAGGCGATCGCGAGGAGGAGGGACGCGCCCAGGAGGGAGCGGCGGGTCACACGGCTGCGGGGCGTAACGTCCTCGCCGGCGAGACGACGTACCCGTCGGTCCAGCAGGTCGCGCTCGTCGAACCCCACCCCGCCGTGCCAGGTGGCCGCGGGCCGTACCCACTGCGCCAGCGCCAGGATGGCTGACGCGAGCTCGAGCGGGCGGTCGCGGGAAGCCCGGTCGTCCGCCCGGATCTCTGCCTCATCCGCGATGTCGTCGGCGAGCCGTCTCTCGACCGGCATCCAGAACAGCATGCAGCTGAGGAAGCGGAGCATCGAGAGCCGGAGCGGATCACGCCGCTCCACGTGTGACGCCTCGTGAGCGATGACCGCTTCCAGTTCAGACGCCGAGAGCCGCTCCACGAGTGCACGGGCAGCGTAGATCCGCGGTCTGCACCATCGCGATGGCGGCGCCCGTGCCACGCGTGGAGGACCGGTGGCCCGATCCTGATCGTGCGTGGGGTTGCTCCTCTCCACTCCGTCCCGGCGGAAGCGCTGGATCCCGTCCTGAGCGCTCCCGGTCTGACGGGGTTCCGTGCGTAGCCGTTCGGATGAAGGAGCGCGGGGGCTTCAACCGCAGCGCTTGCCGGACGGGTTGAGCCGGTAGACCACGGTGGAAAGCAGCGGCGCGATCATCACGTTGGCACCGACTACGACGCACCCGTTCGGGCCGGCCAGTTCCGGGCCCGCCGCAAGGGTCTGCGAGCGTACGGGTAGACCCGTCCAGCCGGGGCAGTCGCTACCGTACGGTACCGCGGCTCACCGTCCGCGCAAGGTTCTCCGTTCCATCGAGGATGGTGCAACGGGGCAGCGGGGGCATCCGGACTCGCCGCCGCCCCCGCTGTGACCCGCCGCCAGCCATTCCCCTGCTAGCCGCCGATCCGGTACTCCTGCGGGGGCTCGGCGCCCATCAGGTGACGGACGAAGTAATCCCAGCGGCGGCGCATCATGTAGTTGTTGTCCACCCCGAAGCCGTGCCGCTGGTGCGGGTAGACGATCAGGTCGAAGTCCCTGTTCGCCTTGATCAGCGCGTCCACCACCAGATAGGTGTTGTACGGCGGCACGTTGTCGTCCATCGCGCCGTGGGCCAGGAGGAGCTTGCCGCGAAGGTTGGCGGCGACGAGCTGGTTGGCCTGCACCTCGTAGTTGTCCCCACCATTGGAACGCTGCAGCAGCCCCTGGAAGCGCTCGCTCCACGAATCCACATAGTTGCGGTTGTCGTGGTTTCCGGCCTGCGAAACGCCTACCCGGAAGAAGTCGGGGTGGCGGAACATCGCGCTCGCCGTGGCGAAGCCGCCTCCGGAGTGGCCCCAGATCCCCGCGCGCTCGATGTCGATGAACGGGTGACGCGAGGCGAGTTCGCGCATCGCGGCGATCTGATCGGGGATCGTGTTGTCGCCCATGTTCCCGTAGTAGAAGTCCAGGAACCGCTTCGAACGCAGCTCCGTACCCATCCCGTTCACCGCCACGACGACGAATCCGAGCTCCGCGAGCGCCTGGTGGTCCGAATGGGCCGCCGAGAACGCCCACGATCCGACGCTGCTCCCCCACGGACCCGGGTAGACGTAGTTGACGATCGGGTAGCGGCGGGTCGAATCCATCTGCGAGGGCGTGAACATCAGCCCGTAGATGTCGGTGGATCCGTCGCGCGCGCGGGTTCGGACCGGCGTCGGTGGCCGCCAGCCCGTCGCCGTGAGCCGGGAGATGTCCGCGCGGGCCAGCTCCATCACCACCCTTCCATCCGAACGGCGCAGGACGGACACCGGCGGAGAGGTCGGGGTGGAGTAGGTATCCACCAGATGGGTGCCGTCCGGCGACAGGCTCACCGAGTGGTGGGCGTCCTCGGGAGTGAGCAGCGTCAGACCGCGGCCATCGAATCCCACCCGATACAGGTGCTGGAAGTACGGGTTCCGCCCCGACTCACGCCCCACCCCGGTGAACAGGATGGTGCGGGCACGCTCATCCACGTGAAGCACGTTGGCGATGTTCCACGCGCCCGAGGTCACCTGCCGCTGCAGCGCGCCGGTGCGGAGGTCGTAGGCGTACAGGTGCCCCCAGTCGTCCCGCTGTGACCACCAGAGCACGGTGTTCGCTCCGGGAACCAGTCGCCAGTTCTCCCGGCCGATCGCCACCCATCCCGACTGGAACTGCGTGGGTGAGCTCTCGGTGAACAGCGTACGAACCGCGCCGGTGGAGGCGTTCGCCACCCGAAACGCCACCTCTCGCCCATCGCGGGAGACGGAGACGTACGCCACCTGCGAGCCGTCGGGGAACCACTCCACGTCCACCAGCCGGTTGCCGATGGCGATGTGATCGTAGATGGTCGAGCGCTGCGGATCCGGCGAGGTCTGCAGGCGCACCACGCGCGCGGGCTCCACCTCGATCACCACCCGGTGGATCAGGAAGGGGACCGTGTCCACCGGGAGCGGATAGCGCCACTGCTGCAGCTCCGGGTGTCCCACGTTCGTCGTGACCAGGTACATGTCGCCCACGCCGCGGGCGTCCTGCTGGAAGGTGAAGATGCGGCGCGAATCGGGAGACCAGGCGACCAGCGGGACCGGGCTACGGGTCCAGCCGGCGTTGTTGGTCGCGTACCCGAAGTGCTCCACGCCGTCGGTGGTGAGCTGCCGGTCCTGACCGGTGGTGAGGTCGCGGGCCCAGAGGTTGTGGTCGCGGATGAAGGCGGCCAGGCGGCCGTCGGGCGAGGAGACGGAGTTCGGCGGCGCAGTGGCGGCAGCGGGTGGCGATCCCGTGGTCCCTTCGCTGATGCAGGTGTACGCCGTGAGATCACAGGTCCAGCGGCGCTCCCGCGCAGTGAAGGTGATCTCCCGGCCGTCCCGCGACAGGTCGAAGGTGGCGAACGGCAGGCGCGACGGGTCGATCTGCGCGCCGGCCGAGGTGCCGATCGCCTGCGCCAGCCGCGCCTGATCGAACGCCGGCTGCCGGGTGCGCCGCGCCGGGTCCACCATCACGAAGTCGGCACCCGCCGGGGTGCTCATCCGGAACCAGAGGCGGCCGTCCGGGAGCCAGTTCACCGGACCCGCGACGCCACTCACCAGCGGCAACGCGGAGGGTGCCAGCCTGCTCTCGGCGCGCGCATAGTCCTCGGCCGTCAGACGGGTGGGCTGCTGAGCCGAGAGCGGCGGCGCGAGCGTGAACAGCAGAAGGGCGGCGAACCGCCGGAAGACGTGCCGTGGAACCATGGATTCCTCCACCACCGTGGTATCGTTGCCGCGCCCCGGTCTCGTCCCGGCCGCGCCCGCGTGTAGCGGGGAACGCGTAAGCCTAACCGCATGCAGATGCCGCTGCAACCGCGGGCAGCGGTGCGCCTCGCCACCCCTCACTCTCGCCGTGGCGTGTATTGCCTGCCGACCCACCCTCGCGCTCACGGCCGGACACGCCGATCATGGTGGCTGCGATTCGACCGCCGATGGCGGCGTGGCGAGCGCCACCCGACCCGCGCGGCGGCACGTCCAACACCCACAGGAGGAAGCGGAGATGATGCGAAGAGCGAGCGCCGTGTGGCGCGGAACGGGTTTGCAGGGCGAGGGGACGCTGACCACCGCGAGGGTGCCCTGCGCGATCGCAGTGCTCCTTCCGTTCCGCAGCGCGCTTGCAGCGGATCCGCGAGGAATCGCCCCTGCGCCTCACCCTTGACATAGGGGTGGGGGGTATATAGACTCATACCCGGCGAGGGTATCTGCACTCGCCACGGTCGCAGGTGCGAGGAGAGCTATGAAACGCGGAGGTGAAGGTGAGCGGTGACGACATCCTGGTGATCCTGAGCGGGATCACGGCCATCGCATGGATCAACTGGTACTTTCTCTTCGCCGGGCGAGCCGCCACCGATGCGACGACCGCGGGCGGCGTGCAGGAGGTCCGCATTCGTGTCGCCGGGGGATATGATCCCGCGAACGTACGGGTACGGCGTGGGGTGCCGGTGCGGCTCCTGTTCGATCGGCAGGAGAGTTCGGGGTGCTCGGAAGAGGTGGTGCTGCCCGACTTCGGGATCCGGCGGTATCTCCCGGCGCACCAGGAGACGGCGGTGGAGTTCACACCCGCGGAGTCGGGAACGTACCCGTTCACCTGCGGAATGAGCATGCTGCGGGGCAGTGTCACCGTGCAGGACGAGGGGGAACCATGAGCACGACGCGGCAGGCAGACGAACGGAGCGGCGGTGTCGGTCGGGATCCGGCGGAGGCCGCTGCCGGGGAGACGAACCGGCTCACCGTGCCGGTCAGCGGGATGACCTGCGCCGCCTGTACGTCGCGGGTGCAGCGGGCGCTGGAGCGTACCACCGGGGTGCGAGAGGCCTCGGTGAACCTGATGACGAGCAACGCGGTGGTGACCTTCGACGGGGCGGCGGTGACACCGGCGCGGCTGGTGGAGGTGATCCGCGACACCGGCTACGAGGCCGAACTGCCGGGTCCGAGCCGCACCGCCTTCGAGGAGCAGGAAACACAGGATCGCGCGCAGGAGGAGGAATATCGCGAGCTCCGCGGGAAGTCGCTGGTGAGTCTGATCTTCGCGGCCGTCGGGATGGTGATCTCGATGCCGGTGATGAGCGCGCCGCACGCCATCGCGGGCGAGCACGCGGGTTACGCCGCCCCCACCGGAGATCCCTTCCTCGCCTGGATTCACGGCGTCATCGACCCGTGGTTGATGGCCCTGATGCCCGGCCTCTACGCGGTGGACGTGCGCCTCCTGACCTACCTGCTCCTGGCGATGACGATCGCGGTGATGGTCTGGGCGGGGCGGCACTTCTACACACGGGCCTGGGCCGCCTTCCGGCACCACGCGGCCGACATGAACACGCTGGTCGCCGTGGGGACCGGGGCTGCCTTCCTCTTCTCGGTGGCGGCCACCTTCGCCCCCGGGTTCTTCCTGAGCCGGGGAGTCGCGCCGGCCGTCTACTACGAGGCGGTGCTCTTCATCATCGCCCTGATCCTCCTCGGCAACACCTTCGAAGCGCGGGCCAAACGGCAGACCTCGCGGGCGCTGCGCGCGCTTGTGGAGCTGCAGCCGGAAACCGCGCGGGTCCTGCGAGGCGACGCAGAGGCGGAGGTGCCGGTGGAGCAGGTGATCCGGGGGGACGTGGTCCTGGTCCGCCCGGGCGAGCGCATCCCGGTGGACGGCGAGATCGTCGCCGGCGAATCGGCGGTGGACGAGTCCATGCTGACGGGGGAAAGCCTGCCGGTGGAGAAGCAGGTGGGGGACGGGGTGATTGGCGGTACCATCAATCGAACCGGCGCCTTCCGCTACCGGGCCACGGACCTCGGGGCGGACAGCGTGCTGTCTCGAATCGTGCGGCTGATGCGCGATGCGCAGGGTTCTCGTGCACCGATCCAGAAGCTGGTGGACCGGGTGACGGGAGTGTTCGTTCCGGTAGCCCTCTCCATCGCGGTGGCAACCTTCGTCGTCTGGTACGTGATCGGGCCGACGCCATCGCTGATTCCGGCCTTCGCCGCGGCCGTCGCGGTGCTGATCATCAGCTGTCCCTGCGCGATGGGCCTCGCCACGCCCACCGCACTGATGGTGGCGACGGGCAGGGGCGCGGAGTCGGGGATCCTGATCAAGGGCGGGGAAGCGCTGCAGCGAGCACGCGACGTGGGCACGGTGGTGCTGGACAAGACCGGTACGGTGACCGAGGGGCGGCCCGCCGTCACCGACGTGCGGCTGGCGGAGGGCGGTGCCTGGACGGAACGGGAGTTCCTTCGCCTGGTGGCGTCGCTGGAAGGTGCCTCGGAGCATCCGCTCGCCGAAGCGATCGTCCGGCATGCGGACGCGACCGGTGTCGGCCGCAGCCACCCGGAGGGCTTCCAGTCCGTCACGGGGAAGGGCGCCACGGGGGTGGTGGAGGGCCACGCTCTGGCGGTCGGAAATGCGGGGATGATGTCCGATTACGCGATCGATCATGGGCCGCTTCTGCCGCTGGCGGAGGAGCTGTCGGCGCTCGGGCGAACCCCCATGTACGTGGCGATCGATGGCGCGCTCGCGGGGCTGGTCGCCGTCGCCGATCCGATCCGCTCCACCTCGCGCGCCGCCATCGCGCGACTGCGGCGGATGGGGCTGGAGATCGTCATGCTGACCGGCGACAACCGACGCACCGCGGAGGCGATCGGGCGGGAGGCGGGCATCGATCGCGTGGTCGCGGAAGTGCTCCCGGAAGGGAAGGTGGCCGAGGTGCGCCGGCTGCAGGCGGCGGGTCGTGTGGTCGCGATGGTCGGTGACGGGATCAACGACGCACCCGCCCTCGCCCAGGCGGACGTCGGCATCGCCATGGGCACCGGGACGGACATCGCGGCCGAGGCGGGCGACCTCGTCCTGATGCGGGGCGACCTGAACGGCGTCGCCGCGGCGATCGACCTTTCCCGCAGGACGTTGCGGACCATGAAGCAGAACCTCTTCTGGGCCTTCGTCTACAACGCCGCGGCGATCCCGATCGCGGCCGGGGTCCTCTACCCGTTCTTCGGGATCCTGCTGAGCCCCATCCTGGCGAGCGCCGCGATGGCGTTCAGCTCGGTGAGCGTCGTTTCCAACAGCCTGCGGTTGCGTGGTGCGCGGATCGCGTGAATGCGCGCACCGTCGTCTCGCCCGGAGCACCGAACCAGCGGAGTGGCATGGAGACAGAGATCGAGAGTGTGGGCCCCGCCTGCGGCTGCGGTTGCGGCACCGCCGTGGAGAGCGAGGGCCGCATGGCAACCGGAGTGGACGCGGCTCTGAAGGACCGTAACCTCAAGCGGCTCCGACGCATCGAGGGGCAGGTGCGTGGACTTCAGCGGATGGTGGAGGAGGACCGATACTGCGCCGACATCATGACGCAGATCTCCTCCGTCCATGAAGCGCTCCGCTCGGTCGGGCGGGAGCTGATGCGGAACCACCTCCGCCACTGCGCGGCCACCGCCATCCGCTCGGGTGACGAAGAGGCCGAGCAGATGTACGACGAGCTGGTGGAGATGATGTACCGGCACAGCCGCTGAAGTCGTACTTCCCCAGAGCCGTGGAGCAACGTCCTTCCGCCGCCGCGGTGCACCACTTACCGTGACCTGGTGAAGTGGGTATCCATCTCTTTCCAGTTGCTCCGAGGGCCGTGTCGTCAGCGTGCGACGTGGGCGCCACGGAGAGGGGCGACCGGGGTCATCCCGAGCGAAGTCGAGGGATCCCTCTGGGGCGCCGGCCGGGTGAAAGCAATCTGCGGGCCGCGCGGGACCCTTACCGGCGTCGTCGCGCCTGCAACGGAGAGGGATTCTTCAACTTGCGCTGTGAATGACCGGTGCGGGCCCGCCGCTGATCCTGGTCGGCGGTGGGCTGACCGGGTGGGCGAGCTGGGAGGCGCACGCGGAGCGTCTCGCCAGAACCCGCCGCACCATCCGCCCGCAACTCCAGAGCGTCCGGTATGGTCTCGAGAACCGGGACCTCCCCTCCGGCTATTCCATCCGCACGGAGAGCCGCGCGCTCGGGGCCGCGCTGGAGGCGCAGGACCTGCCGCGCGAGCTGGACCTCGTCGCCTGGTCGTTCGGCGCCCTGGTCACGCTCGATCTCGCCCTCGCCGCCCCCCGGCGGGTGCGAACCCTCACGCTCATCGAACCGCCGGCGCTCTGGGTCCTCGACGATCGTGGCGCGGGCGACCCGGCCGTGCAGCGGCTCGGTCATCTGTTCCCGCAGGGCCTTGCTGAAATCTCGGAGGAAGTGCTCGCCGAGTGGGCGGTGCTCGTGGGCCTCTGTCCCCCCGGTCTGACGCCTCACCAGCTGCCTCACTGGCCGTCATGGTTGATGCACCGCCGCTCGCTCCGCAGCACTCCGGCGGTGCTGGAGCACCGGGACGATCCGGTTCGGCTCCGGCGGTTGACCTTCCCCGTGCTGCTCGTTTCCGGCACGGGTACCTCTCCCGTACTGCGCCGCGTCCACGAAACCCTCCTCGAGAAGCTTCCGGACGCACGCGCGATGGAGCTCCCGGCCGGACACGCGCCCCATATCGTGACGATGGAGCGTTTTCTGGAGGAGCTCGCCGGCTTCCAGGACCACCCACCAGACTGAAACCTCCCGGCACCGCCCCATCCACCCCGGAACCTCCCGCCAGAAGGGTTTCACCTCTACCGGAGGTCGCAGGCCGGCAGGCCCACTGCCTCACAGGACTTCTGGACGTACAGCGCGACACATCCCGCGAGAGCGGCGCCCGGCAGCTCCAGCGGCGTGGGTGCGGAGTCCTCACCGCCCGCACGCTGCGGCTGATCGGTCCGGATCGTATGATTCCGCACCGCAACGTCCATCTTTCTGCCGCCGGTCGGGGCAGCGGATGGTTCGCGGATCGGCCGGGCGGTACATTGCGTGCAGGCGGCGCGACGCCTGTCGGATCGCGGCGGACGGTTCTCGCGATCACGTCGAGTGGGCAGCCGAACCCCGGCCCGGGCCATCCGGGAGCCGGCGCACTGCCTGAGCGGCGGACTCCGACGAGAACGATGCCAGCGCGACCAATCGCACCCGAAGATAGGCGCTTGATTCCGAACCGACCGCAGGAGCACGACGATCTGTCACAGCTGGCCGACCGCTACCGCCGGCAGCTCGAGACGGTGGCGCTGAATGCGACGCTCGCCCTCTTCATCATGGACGAGCATCAGCAGTGCACGTACATGAATCCCGCGGCGGAGCGGCTGACGGGGTATTCGCTTGACGAGCTTCGGGGCAGACCGCTCCATGCGTACATCCACCACACGCGGCCGGATGGACGTCCCTATCCGCTGGAGGAATGCCCGATCGACCAGGCATTTCCGAAGAACATGCGCGAAGAGGGGGAGGAGGTGTTCGTCCACCGCGACGGCTCCTTCTACCCGGTGCGGTTCACTGCGAGTCCCATCGTGGAGGATGGCAGATCGGTCGGAACGATCATCGAGGTGCGGGACATCGCGGAGGAGAAGCGGGCGGAGCGTGAGCGGCAGGAGCTCCTGGGGGAGAGCGGCCGACTGGCGAGCGAGCTTTCGTTTCTCGCGGAGGCGAGCGAGGTCCTCGCCTCCTCTCTGGACTATGATGTGACCCTCGGTACGCTCACCCGCCTCGCCGTGCAGGAAATCGCCGACTGGTGCGCGGTGGACGAGATGATGTCCGACGGTCAGATCCGGCGTATCGCCGTCGCTCATCAGGACCCGGAGAAGGTTCGGCTCGCCTACGACCTGCAGGAGCGTTACCCGCCGGATCCCGGAGATCAAACCGGTGTGCCCAACGTTCTGCGGACCGCGGAGCCGGAGCTGGTGCCCGAGATCCCCGACGAGCTGCTGACGGCGGTTGCGCGCGATGCCGAGCACCTGCGCATCGCGCGGGAACTCGGGCTCCGCTCGTACATCTGCGTTCCGCTCGTCGCTCGTGGCAGCGTGCTCGGGGCTCTGAGCCTGGTGTCCGCGGAGTCGGGACGGGTCTATCGCGAGGGTGACCTGCGGCTCGCGATGGAGCTGGCGCGACGGGCGGCTACGGCCATCGACAACGCACGGCTGTACCGCGAATCGGAAGAGGCGAGGATCCGGCTGGAGGAGCAGGCGACTGAGCTGGAGGCTCAGACGGAGGAGATGCAGCTTCAGGCCGCTCAGCTCGAGGAGAATCAGGTGGAGCTCGAAGCCGCCAACGAAGATCTCCTGGCGCAGATCAGGATCGTGGAGGAGGCGCGTTCACACGCCGAGGCGGCGACGGCGCTGCTCGACGCCTTTTTCGCCGCGGCCCCGGTGGCAGCCGGTTTCGTAGATCCGGAGCTTCGCTACCGGCGCATGAACCGAACGCTCGCCGGCATCGACGGCGTGGAGCCCGAGCAGGCGATCGGGCGAACGGTTCGCGAGGTGATCCCCCGCCTCGCACCCACCGTGGAGCCGCTGTACCGGGAAGTTCTGAGCACCGGCAGGCCCGTGGTGAACCGTGAGATCACCGGCCCGCGACCGACCGATCCGGAGGCGACCGGCAACTATCTCGCGAGCTACTTCCCGGTTCACCGCGGCGACGGGGAGCTGCTCGGCGTCGGCCTTGTCGCGCTGGAGATCACCGAACTCAAGCAGACGAGAGAACGAGAGCGGGTCTTCGCCCAGGTTCTGGAGGACTCCCGCAACGAGATCTACCTCTTCGACGCAGAGACGCTCTGCTTCCAGCAGGTGAACCGCGGGGCGCGGGAGAACCTCGGATACACCATCGATGAGCTCCGGCGCATGACGCCGCTCGACATCAAGCCGGAGTACACGCAGGAGCAGTTTCAGCGGCTGGTCGAGCCACTTCGGTCAGGCACCCGCGACCAGGTGATGTTCGAAACGGTGCACCAGCGGCGCGACGGTTCCCGCTATCCGGTGGACGTCCGGCTGCAGCTCTCCAGCACCGAGGACAGGCCGCTCTTCGTGGCGCTCATCATCGACGCCACGGAGAGAAAGATGGTGGAGCGGGAGCTGATGGATGCCAGGGACGCCGCGGAGCAGGCAAGCCTCGCGAAGAGCCAGTTCCTGACAGTGATGAGCCACGAGCTTCGTACGCCGCTCAACGCCATCATCGGGTACGGGGATCTGCTGGAGGCGGAGGTCGCGGGCCCGCTGAATCCGCAGCAGCAGCAACAGCTCTCCCGCATCAAGGGCGGCGCGCGGACGCTGCTGGAGCTGATCAACCAGATCCTCAGCCTGGCGCGAATCGAAGCCGGCAAGGAGGAGGCGGCGATGGAGGAGGTGGACCTCCGTGCGCTGGCGGACGAGTCGCAGTCGCTGATCGGTTCACTGGCCGCGCAGAAGGGGCTGCGTCTCTCCACCATGCTCCCGAGCGAGCCGCTGCACACGACCACTGAACCGGGGAAGGTAAAGCAGATTCTGCTCAACCTGCTCGGAAACGCGGTGAAGTTCACCGATGAGGGGGAGGTGGAGCTCACACTCGAAGCCGAGAACGGTTTCGCCTGCTTCCGGGTGCGGGACACCGGACCCGGCATCCCCGAGGAGCATCTGAGCCGTGTGTTCGAGCCCTTCGTGCAGGTGGATTTCTCATCCACCCGGCAGCACGGCGGCACGGGGCTGGGACTGGCCGTGAGCCGGGAACTGGCCCGGTTGCTGGGCGGCGACATCTCGATCCGGAGTCGGCCGGGGGAGGGAAGTACCTTCAACCTCGAGCTTCCGCTGGGCTGATCGGCGCGGCCGAACGATCCCGACACCGGGTCCGGCCGGAAGGCTGTCGGGCGCGACGGAGATCACTTCGTTGACGCGTTGATCGGTGTGGATCCGCAGAGTCTGCATCGTTCGCTTCCGTTTCGTGAAGGTGTGTGATCCGGTCAGCCGGCGACCGGTAGTCGAACGGCACCGGGTCGCGGCGCGGCCGGCGCGGGCCGTCGTGCCGCGTCCAGGGTGCGCCAGAGGTTGAAGATGAACAGATATGCGCCGATCCCCGCCAGTGCGGCGCCCGAGCGGATCGCCAGTTCGGCGACGGCACCCACGTGCACACGAGCCACGAAACCGCCAGCGAGCAGCGCCAGCCCCACGTTCGCGACCCACAGGTGGATCTCTGCCAGCCGTCGGCTGCGCAGCGGTGAGCCGACGAATCTGGGGATCACGTGGTACGCCACGCCGAAGATCATCATGCTCACGAAGCCGAGGAGGTTCGCGTGCATGTGCGCCGGCCGATAGCCGCCGGCGAAGCCGGGCGCGAACGCCATCGCCACCCCCAGCGCCACCCCCACCCCCAGCCAGACCAGGCTGGCCCGCACGAACCCCGCGACGAATCGGTCCACGCCTCCTCCTCTGTATCGATGTATCGTCTCAGCCCGCTCCACTCCCAGCAGGCGATTCAAAACTGAAAATTCAAAACCACTTCAAAACCGCTCGCCCTTCGCCTCGCGCAGGTGGCTGCCGACCGGTCGGATTCGTCCCCACATCGCATGGAAGTAGATGGCGAAACCGGCGATCTGCGCGAGGCCCGACAGCAGCACCAGCCACCGCAGCCAGCCCGCCTCATTCCCGGCTCGTGCGATCTCTCCCGCGAAGCGCATCGCCGTGGCGATCGTCAGCGTCCAGTACGCGAGTTCGATCCTCTCCGGTCGGTAGCGCGTATCTTCCTTAGCCGCCCTGGGAAAGAGCCAGAGAGCCACTCCGAGGATCAGGAACATCACGAAGCCGAGAAAGACCGCGTGCATGTGCGCGGATCTCAGATACGGGTGCGGCCAGACGCCGAACAGTTCGCGTTGCGCCAGCATGTACCCACCGAGCAGCAGCCCCGCGGCCAGGAAGATGATCCCCGTCTTGATGAACCTGCGCACCAGCGAGTACACGACGCGTCAACTCCGCAGCGTTTCGCGAACGGGGCCGCGTACGGACTCGGAGTGCCCATCGATCCTCCCCGTCCACCGCTTTACCAGCCGGCCCTGCCGGTCGATCAGGAACGTCTCCGGCACGCCCAGTGTGCGGAATGAGGTGGTGATTCGGCGGTCGGTGTCGTGGAGGATGGTGAAGGTGATTCCGTACTCCTCGAGGAACTCCGCGATCTCACGCCTGGCGCCGGGTGAGTCGATGCTCACTGCCACCACACGCAGGCCCTCGTCCGCGAACTCCTGGTGGAGCGCCTCGAACGACGGCATCTCGCGGCGGCAGGGGTAGCACCAGGTCGCCCACACATTGAGCAGCACCACCTCTCCACGAAGCGAAGCAAGGGAGACGCTGGAGCCGTCCAGCTCGGGTGCGTGAAACGATGGCACCGGCGCACCCTGCTCGATCACTGACGCCGGCACCTCACAGCCGGATGACTGGACGGTCAGAACGAGGAGGACCGGGATTCCGCGCATGGCCGCCCGCGCTGAGCGTGTCCCCCCCCCGTCTGACCGATGCCCTCATGGACGAACCCACGTCTGTCATCCTGATCGGGTTCCCCCATGTCATCCTGAATGGGTTCCCCCATGTCATCCTGAATGGGTTCCCCCATGTCATCCTGAATGGGTTCCCCCATGTCATCCTGAATGGGTTCCCCCATGTCATCCTGAACGAGCGGAGCGAGTGAAGGATCCGGATACCGACCGCGCCCTCCGGCTGGCGGTCTGCTCGATCCCTTAGATCCGGATCCTTCGCCCGCGCCGACTCCCGAGCCGCCTCCGATCGCCCGCCGCGGGCTCTGGATGACGGTGGTGTCGGCAGTGGCTCCTCCGATCGCCCGCCGCGGGCTCTGGATGACGGTGGTGTCGGCAGTGGCTCCTCCGATCGCCCGCCGCGGGCTCTGGATGACGGCAGTGTCGGAAGTCCCTTCTCCGGTCGCCCGCCGGCCCTGGATGACGGCGGTGTCGCGAGACTCGGCTCCGATTGCCCGCCGCGGGCTCCGTGTTTCACTCCCCCGCCTCGCCCGCCCCATCGGTGCGCTCGCATCAGAAGTTCTTCCCGAGAAATGCCCGCCACCCGGCCGCCAGCGGGATCGCAAGCCAGGTGATCAGGGCCGCCAGAGTGATTGCCAATCCCAGACCGCTGCCGAAGAACCGCGTGAAGACCGCGCCGGTAAAGCCCATCAGCGCCGACACGTCCATCTCGAGGAGGAGCAGGATCCTGCCGAGATCCACCGGGTTCAGGAGCGTCATCGCGATGACGGGGTGCTGAAGCGGGTAGTCCGCGAACATCTGCACGGCGAGCAGCACCAGGCCGTTGTGCACCACGCTGAAGAAGATCCAGACCAGCAGCGCCGAGCCGATGCCCCGGATGCGATCGTCGGTGCGGAGCGCCAGTGCGAACGCGATCGCCACGAACACGCAGGTCAGCAGCACGCCGGTCAGCAGGAGAAGGCCGACCGGGCCGCCGGACTCACCGGAGTGTCCACCGTGGAAGAGGAAGGGGACTCCCACGCCGAACAGGAAGGCGAGGACGAGCGGGATGGTGAGCCCGGCGTAGAGCCCCAGGAAGAGTGAGCTGCGCCGGATCGGCTGGGTGAGCAGGAGCTCGATGTACTCGCGAGAGCCGTACAGGAACATGGCCCCGAGCACCAGAGCGATCAGCGGCACCACGATCAGCACCACGTTCATCAGGCTCATCACCACCCGCTCACCGCTCCCGCCGAAGCGAAACAGCGCGTCGGTGGCGATCATGAAGAAGAGCCCGTAGACGATGATCCAGTTGCTGCGGAATGTGTCCCGCAGCTGGTAGCGTACAATCTTCAGTGTGTTCATGCGACGGCCCTCAACATCATGCGAGCCATCGCCCGCTCCAGGGTGGGTTCGCCGGTGCGCTCCAGCAGCGAATCGACCGCCTCCTCGAAGTAGACCTTCCCGTCCAGCAGGTAGACGACCGTGTCCGCCAGCTCCTCCACCTCGCTCATCACGTGGGAGGTCAGGACGATGGTGCGGCCGGCCGCGCGCTCGCGGAGGATCTTGTCCTTCAGCGTGCTGCTCGCCACCGGGTCGAGACCCGCGGTCGGCTCGTCCAGGAAGAGCAGGGCAGGGCGGAAGAGAAAGGCCAGCGCCGCGCTCACCCGCTGCCGGTTCCCGCCCGACAGCGTCCGGAACTGCTTCTCCATCTGCTCTTCCAGATCGAACAGGTGGATCAGCTCCTCGTCCGTCTCCGACACGTCGCCGCGCAGGTCGCGGATCATCGCCAGGATCTCCCGCACCGTGAGGTTCTCCGGATAGCGGGCGGCCTGGGGCATGTATCCGATGCGCGCGCGGTACGTGGCGTCACCGGTCAGTCGCTCTCCGTCCACCCGGATCTCTCCCGAGTCAGGCTTCACCAGTCCCAGGATGCTCTTGATCAACGTGGTCTTGCCGGCACCGTTCGGGCCCAGGATGGCGGTGATCTTTCCCGTCTCCACCACGAGATTGAGGCCGTCCAGCACCTGAAGTCGCCCGAAGCGCCTGTTCAACGAGGTCACCTGAATCACAGCCGCACCTCCCGCATCCGGGGTGTATCGTCCACCAGCGTCGTCGGCGTCAGCACCGGCATCACCCGCTCGGCGAGGTCGAGCAGGTCCACGAAGAGGGTGCGGAGGAGCACCATGGCCGCGGGGTTCCGCTCCACGATCACCGAGAAGAGGCGCACCGGGCGGTGAGGTACGTCGCCGAATCCGTCGCCGGTCAGATCGAAACCCGCGTACCGGCTCCAGTAGTTGCCTGCGAAGGTATTCCGGTTCTGTCGCGTGTCCGTGGTGATCTCGAACAGGTTGTCGATGAAGTTGTTGTCGGTGAAGCGGTTCTCGCGTGTGTTGGAGCGCATCCTCACCGCCCAGCCGTTACGGACGAAGTGGTTGCCGCGCACCTCCACGTGCGACGTGCCCTCGGCATGGATCCCCACCGTGTTGCGGCGGAAGCGGTTGCCGATCACCTCGCTCTCGCTGATCTCCTTGAGCAGCAGCCCGTACGAGGCCGCGCCCCAGTTGTCCTCGAAGGTGTTGTCGTGCATCCGCACTCCCTTGGAGTACATCACCGCCACCCCCGCGCCGTTGTTGCGGAATCGGTTGCCCCGATACTCGGTGTCGTTGGAGAACATAAAGTGCAGCCCGTAGCGCAGGTTGCCCTCGCTCAGGTTGCCGGAGAGCACCGTCTGCTTCGCGAACTCCAGGTAGATCCCGTCGCGGTGACCGGCGATGCGGTTGTCCGCAACCTCGATCCCGGTGGCGTTCCAGAGGTGGATGCCGTTGCCGGAGGTGGACTCCCGGGTGCCGGTGGCCCTGATCTCATTGTCCGCGACCCGGCAATCGCTCGTCCTGGCGAGGTAGATCCCGAAAAAGTTCTCCTCCAGCCGGTTTCCCTCCACGACGCAGGCGCCTACCTGGCCGACGTGGATGCCGGCGTTCTCCCGCACGTGGCTGGTGCCCGCGCCGCGGATCCGGAAGCCGCGCACCTCCACACCGTCGGATGCGATCTCGATCACGGTCCGGTCGCCCTGGCCGTCGAGGATGGGGAAGCCGTCCCCGACCAGGGTGACGCTCCGTTCGATCCGGATCGGTGATTCGCGGTAGGTGCCGGCGAGTACGCGGATGGTCCCACCCTCCGGTGCCATCTGCAGCGCATCCGCGATCCGCTGCACCGGCTGGCCCGGGCCCACGACGATCTCCTGGGTGGCCGCGCGGGGCGCGGTCAGCAGGAAGATCAGGGCGATGGCGAGCGCGACCAGTCCGCGTCCGGCGATCTCACCGCGCAGGAGTGTTGGCATTTCAGTGCGCGGGTGAGTGGTGGGAATGGCCTGCACCTGCCGTTACCCGTGCCAGTACGCCGTTCCAGTCGAGTATCTCGCCGCCGCGCATCTGCTGCTGTTCCCGCGCGGCCTGCCCGTCTCGCAGCGCAACGACGCCGGCCCCCATCGGGGTGTGTACCGCATCGGTGCGGAGGAATCGCGCCTGCTCCACGCGGAGCCAGCTGTTCGGCTCCTCGTGGTCGGCCACCCAGAGCGAGTGCAGTTCGATCTCCGCGCCCTCCCCGGTAACGACCCAGTTCGCCAGGCACTCCACCGCGTCGAACTTGAACGCCCGCCCCTTGCTGTTGAGCGCCTGAGCGGCGAACTGCGGCTCGGTGATCACCATGCGGCAGTGGGCGCACTCCTCGCTGCCGAGGTGCACCGGCTGCGGCTCGATGGCGCATCCGGTCACCACCACGGCCAGCATCGCCGCGACGGCCGCACGCCACCCCTTCCGGATCCTGGCTCTCCGTTCACCCGACATCGCCCATTCCTCTCTCTCAGCCTCTACAGGTTCCAGCTGGCCCGCACATACTCCAGCACCTCGGCCCACTGCATCCGCTCGCCGCCCAGGAAGTAGTGGAGCGTGCCGGCAACCTTCTCGGTCTCCACCGCCACCAGGTCCAGCCCACCGGGGCTCCGCTCGAAATCCATCCGGATGAAGTACGCATCCGCCGCCTCGAGGAGCCGCTCCCCATGATTGAAATCAACCACCTGCATGGTTTTCACGCTGTCGGGTGCCACCCTCCCCTCGAGTAGGAAGCCGGCCATGCATTCGATGCCGAGGAAGTGGTGAACCGTCCCATCCAGCATGATGAGCCGCGCGCCGAAGCGTGACTCCACGATGGTGCCCTCGCAGTACGAGCAGTCCGGCGAGTTCGGAGCGAACTCCGCGATGTGGGCGGCCTGCAGATCCCGGGGCTCCGCTCCGCCGCATGCGGTGAGGAGGGCCACCGCGGCTACCGCCGCGACACCTGCCGCGGTGCGGAGACCGCTGCCCAGCTTCGCACCGGCCGCAGCAACGCTCCGCCGCACCGCTCCACCGCGGATCTCGTTCACCAGCGCCAGTGCCCCGCAGAGGAAGGCCAGCGCCACGAAGAGCGTCCCCCACGAGGGGTACGAGCTGGTGCTCATGTTGAGCAGCTGCCTCGTCCCGAAGACCGGCGGCTGATACGACATCCCGGGGATCTTGATCGGGGCCATCGGGTCCAGGTTGTGGCCATAGTCGTGGTTCCATGCATGGAACTCCACGAGACCCGCCGTGCCCAGAACCGCAAAGGCCCCGAGCCAGGCACCCACCAGCCACCGCTTCCCGATCAGCGCTACCACCAGCGCCGCGATCATCAGGAAACCCACCACCCACGGCATGATCGTCAGCACTCCCACCACCGCCGGGTCGATCGGCTTCATTCCGATGTAGTGGTTCAGGATGTTGATGTTCTGGATGTCGTGCTCGGTGTGCCCCCAGATGTCCCGCAGCCCGATGAACATCCCCAGCCCCTCGCGGTACTGCGGCGCCACGATCCGGATGGACCAGAGCGGAAGCGCGTAGACCGGCACCAGGAGCGCCGCCGCCATCCCCAGCATCCACCGTGATTCCTTGCGCATCATTCCCTCGTCGTCTCTGGAGTCGCGGGCGGGGGAGCCCCCCCGCCCGCCGGTTGTCCATCATTCCGCCGCGATCAGTTCGCGGTGCGTAACTCCTGATCCAGCCCGGTTCTCCACGCCAGCGGTACGTCCGAGCCGCGTGGCGAGACTCTCACGTACCCGGCCATCTCCTGGTGTAGAGCCGAGCAGAAGGCGGTGCAGTAGAAGGGATAGATCCCCGGCCTGCTCGGGACCCAGACCATGCTCTTGGTCTGCCCGGGCGCCACCAGCACCTCGGCGGTATTCATCCCCTTGATGGCGAAGCCGTGCACCACGTCCCAGTCCTGCTCCACGTTGGTGTGGTGGAAGATCACCGTATCGCCCACCTGCACGCCCTCGATGTTGTCCGGTGCCTGGTGGCTGCGGATGTGGGCCATGTAGATCCGCACCTTGTTGCCGTCCCGCACCACCCGCGCGTCCTGCGTCCGCTTGATCGCATGCGGGTGCTTGTTGTTCTCCAGCGAGTAGATCTTCTCGATGTTCGGCATCAGCCGGCTCGCCTCGATGGCCTGCGCGTAGTGCGGTTCGCCGATGGTCGGGAAGTCCTTCAGGAGCACCATCCGGTCACCGGAGATGTCGTACAGCTGCGCGGGGTGGTTCTGCTTCGGACCGGTCGGCAGGAAGCGGTCACGCGCCGTCTTGGTCATCCCGAGGAGGTACTTGCCGGCCGGGTTCCGATTATCGCCGCCGGGAATCATCAGGTGGCCGATCGAGTAGAACGCCTCGGTCCGGTCCAGTACCTCGAAGGTGCTCAGCGACCACTTCACCACCTCGGACGAGATGTATACGCTGGTGTAGGCGTTCCCCTTGCCATCGAATTCGGTGTGCAACGGCCCGAGCCCCGGGTTCTGCACCTCGCCGGCGATGGTCGCGTCGTACTTCAGCACCGGGATGCCGGCGACGTCGCCGTCGAAGTCACGATTCTCGATGGCGCGGGCCATCTTCGAGTAGGAGTGCACCGGGATCACGGTCGCCAGCTTGCCCCCCGCGACGATGAACTCGCCCGTCGGGTCCA
Source organism: uncultured Gemmatimonadales bacterium (assembly GCA_963793235.1). Taxonomy (GTDB): domain Bacteria; phylum Gemmatimonadota; class Gemmatimonadetes; order Longimicrobiales; family Longimicrobiaceae; genus CAWBZF01. The sequence continues at coordinate 951,508 of CAWBZF010000002.1, read as the reverse complement.
CGTCCACTCCGTGCGGCGACTTCGGCGTCGGGAGCAGGAAGAGCGCACCCTCCAGGTCGGCCGGCGAGATCACCAGCACGTCGTTCTTCTCACGCGAGACCACCGTCCCCTGGCTCTCGTCGTAGCGGTTGTGGCGGTACGCGGCAGGCATCCGCCGGCCCCTCCCGGCTCGCATCGCCTCCTCGGCCTTGCGCCAGTTCACCGCCAGGATGAAGTCCTTGTCGTTCTGCGACGCGTTGATCTCCAGCAGCGTGTGCGCCTGCTCGGTGTTGTACGTCGTGAAGAAGATCCAGTCGCCCGACGGACCCTTCCCCGGCCGCGCGATGTCGTAGTTGAAGGCCGGCACCTGCACCTGAAAGGCGAGACCCATCTCGCCCGTCTGCGGCTCCACGCTCACGAAGGAGATCTTCCCCGCAAACGTCTCCTGGTAGCTGTCGATCGGTACGTCGCGATCCATCTCGGCCGGGATGCTGAAGCGCGTCGCCCCGACGATGTACTCCGTGTTCTGCGTCACGAACGAGCTCCCGTGGTTCCCTCCCGTGTTCGGGATCTCGATGATCTCACGCGTCTCGAAGGTCGTCAGGTCGATGCGCGCGATCCGCGGGGTGTTGTTCCCGTTGATGAAGAGCCAGCGGCCGTCCGCGTCCCCATCCGTCTGCGACAGGTGCGGGTGGTGGGAGTCGTCCCATGCAACGTGGCCATAGCTCGTCAGCAGCAGGTCCTTCGTCTCCTCCGAGTAGCCGTAGCCGGTCTCCGGATCCTGTGAGAATACCGGGATCACCTTCATCATCCGGGCGCTCGGCAGCCCCCACACGCTGACCTGCCCGCTGTATCCACCCGACAGGAAGGCGTAGAACTCGTCGTACTCGCCGGGCGCCACATACGTGCGCGCCGCGATGTCGCTCGACGCCAGCGCGCTCCCCTTCTTCGGCGACACGGCCACTCCCACTCCGAGCCCCAGCAGGAGGACCGCGCCGAGAAGGAGTACCAGTCTGTTCCTCATCGTCTCACTCCGCGAAACACTGTGACGGGGTGATTCCCACCCCATGGTCGCCGCCCATGCAGGCGACGAAACAATCGACCGACTCCGTATTCATCATCTCTGTATGATAAATTAGCGCGCAGCACCGCGCCGGGTGTCGGGACCTGCCAGGTTCAAGTGTAGGGGAGATTCCTCATCGGCCCCGCGCCGTGCGGTCCGACGTGCCGGTCGGGCGCAGTGCGAGGATGTTGTCGATCCGCGGGTGAACGCCGTCTGGCGCAGAGGCCAGCAGCTCGGCGACGGTAGTGTTGCGGAAGAAGCCACGGACTTCCGCGGCCACGCGTTTCCACTGATGATGAGCGATGCACGGAGTTGAGTCGCTGCACTGACGCCGCATCAGCAGACAGCGGTCCTCGAAGGGATCGAACGGCTCGATCACCTCCGAGAGGGTGAGGGTGGCCGGGTCCATTGCGAGTGCGAACCCGCCGTGTGGTCCCCGCACGGAGGAGAGGATCCCCCGCCGGGCGAGTTCATAGAGCACCTTGGAGAGATAGTTCCGCGGGATCTCCAGGGGCTCGGCCATGTCGTTGACGCGCACCAGCGTCCCGGAGGGGAGCGCCCCGAGGAAGAGAACTCCCCGGAGCGCGTACTCTGCCGTCTGCGTCAACATCATGATCGGCTTTCCTCCGCTTTGAATGCCACTCCACATCCAGCTCAGTCGGTGACCGTCAGCGTGCCGATCATGCCGAGCGCTACATGCGGATCACAGTGGTACGTGTACTCACCGGGAGGCAAGTCCACGACCATGTCGTGCGTCTGCCCGGGTGCCTGCAGGTAAGGGGTCGCGGCGGGGAGCGTCACGCCGGCCGGATTTCTGTCGGCCGGGAAGGAGGCGTTGTGGACGCCCGCCACCAGCACGAAGCGGATCACGTCTCCACGCTTGACCTCGAGGTCGGCGGGACCGAAGCGCTCCCCCGATCCCGAGATCATCTGCACCTCGTGCACGATGCCGGTTGTCGCCACCGCCGCGGCGGACCCGCTCCCGTTGCGTGCTTCGGAGGGCGCGGCGCTGTCGCCGCAGCCGGCAAGGACCATCGCCGCCATCGCGCCCATCGCAGACCAGCTTCCGAACCGCCTCATCTCATCCTCCCTCTCTGTGAACGGTGCCATCGGCACAATTAATCATCGCTGGGTGATAAATACGGGCGAAGCGGATTCGCGGCTGTCGGGCACCTCTGGATTCCGTGGTGGGAGAATCTCCTGACACAGGCGAGGTCGCGGCCCGGGCGGGGGGCCGTCCCATCGGGCTATCGTGCCGGATACCGGGCGCCGTCGATCAGCCGGAGCCGGCGAACGGCGCCTACCGCGTCCAGATCACGATGCTGCCACATTCGCCCAGGCTCACGACGAATTCGGCCGGCACGTGCGGAGGAGAGTAGATCTCCACTCCCGCCACGTCGCGCGGCAGAACCAGGGAATCGAGTTCGTCAGCGGACAGGTTCCGCATCATGGTTCCATTCAGGAACACTGCCGGCACACAGCGGTCGCTGAAGAGACCGCGCATGAAAAGTTGGCGGCCCTCCATGGAGCGTTCCCGCTGCAGGCCCGGGATCGTTTCGAGAACGTCCGAGACGTTGAAGTACCGGAGTCGCTCGATGTCGGCGGCCGTGATGAAACGCCCACCGTGGGAGCGGCGGCGCGCTTCGAAGCCGCTCCATGTGAGGCCCGGCATTCGCGTGCCGACCACATGAACGGGAGCCAGTGGGATCACGCGGGGGTGAAGCGCGATGCGAACGGGAGGTGCATCGGCCGTCACATCGACGGTGAGACGCACCGGTTCGAATCCCTCCGCCCGCACGTCGATCGCACGCGTGCCGTACGGAACGCCGGCGAGGGTCCACTCACCGCGGTCGTTCGACCATGCGACCTCACCGTTCCCGATCCGGAGGCGTGCTCCGGGGACCGGCCCGCCACCCTCGACCTGCAGCACGTTGCCGGCGAGCCGCGCCGTTCCGCTGCGTGGAATGTTCGAGCCCACCCCGGCGGATCCAGCGGGACTGCGTCCCTGGACGCCGCCGATGAAGAGGTCACGCCGCATGAAGCCGGTGGAGGGAATCTGCGCCTCGACGGAATCCGTGTTCTCGCTGCCTCCGTGTGCAGAAAGGACAACGGTACCCTGGGCCGGGAGGTCGCAGAGTACGAACCACCCGTCGGTCCGAGTCTCCGTCAACCGGCCGTCACGCTGGCTCGTCAGCTCCCTGCCGTCGAAGGAGATGTCGGTCCACTGCGCCACGACCGTCGCCCCGGGTGCGGGCACACCGTCCTCTCCCCGGCGCACCGTGCCGACCAGGAAACCGTCCCCTGTCGAGGCCGAGGACGTTCCGCAGTGGATCGCCTGGAGGCGGCGCGGTCCGGGGATGGCGAGGTCCGCCTGAATCGGTGTTTCCGCTCCCACCGGGATCATGCGACGTATGGGTGCCAGGCCGAGCGAATTCAGGACGGGATGGTGGAAGGCGAGAGAGTACCTCCCCTCCGACACATCAGCGAACCGGTACCGGCCCGACGGGTCGGTCTGGACGCTCCGCGCTGTCGCCCCTGTTTCGTCGGCGGTGAGTGACACGATCGCACCCGGCAACGGAGCAGAGGCCAGGCTGTCCATGACAACACCGTAAACGATGACGCCGGGGCGGGACCCCTGATCCTGAGCGACGGCGGTATTCGCCAGCAGTACGCAGAGTGCAGCGATCCACAGCCGCGCGATCACTCGCATTGGGTTACGCTTCGCCAACGGGGTGGGTGGCCGAACGATATCCCGGAACCGGGCAACGACCTGCCCCGGGGCGGGAGACGTGGGAGGGGGGAGAGACGTGGCCGCTCCTTGCAGTAGCGTAGCGATTTTTCCACCTTCGGGCAACGACCATGAACCGGGGCGACGGCTGTCGGAACGCGGGTTGCGGGGGGGAAGACCCGCTGGTTCCGCCAACAGACTTCCTCACGAGGCACATCGTTCAGAATGACAGTCACTCGCAGGGAACTCCTGAAGCTGTTCGGATCCACCGCCGGACTGGCCGTACTCGGACAGACCGGGTGTATGGGGTGGACGCGTGACGACGCGATCCCGGTGCAGAGTTGGCACAAGAGCGTGTGCCGCTTCTGTGGATCGGGGTGCGAGACCATGGTGGGGCTGAACCAGGGGCGTGTGGTCTCGGTGGAGGGGCACCAGGGAGGGTGGAACCGGGGACGGCTGTGCATCAAGGGGCTGATCAACCGGGAGATCCTGTACGTGAGAGACCGGGCTCAGCATCCGATGATCCGCAGCGGTGGCCGGCTCGTGCAGGCGAGCTGGGACGATGCACTGGAGGCGGCGGCTCACGGATTCCGCCAGTCGATCGCTGAGGGCGGGCCCGATTCGGTCGCCTTCTACGGATCGGGGCAGCTGTTCACGCAGGAGAGCTTCACGGCGAACAAGCTGTTCAAGGGGGGCATCGGGACCAACAACGTGGACGGCAACCCGCGGCTGTGTATGGCCAGCGCCGCTGCCGGCTACACCAGCGTGTTCGGGGCGGACGAGCCCAGCGGGTGCTATCAGGACATCGATCATGCCACGCTCTTCTTCGTGATCGGCGCGAACATGGCCGAGTGTCACCCGGTGGTGTGGGAGTTGTTGATGGACCGGAAGCGGACGAACCCCGGCACGCGGATCATCGCCGTGGACCCTCGCCGCACCCTCACCACGCGACAGGCGGATCAGCACCTCCAGATCCGCCCCGGTACCGACGTGGCGCTGCTGAACGCGATCTGCCACGAGTTGATCCGCACCGACCTGATCGACCGGCAGTTCGTCGAGGACTACCTCACCTTCAGGGAGGGAGCTCCGGATTCAGCGCCGGTAAGCTGGGATGCCTTCCGTGCCTTTCTGGAGGATTACGCTCCGGAGCAGGTGGCGGAGCTGTGCGGGCTGGGCGCGGCGGAGATCCGGGAGGCGGCGCAGTGGTTCGGCACGGCGGAGGCGGCGGTGTCGTTCTGGACGATGGGGCTGAACCAGCAGACGCACGGCACCGGGGCCAACCGGATGATGATGGCGCTGCACCTGATCACCGGGCAGATGGGGCGGATGGGGACAGGCGCCTTCTCGCTGACCGGTCAACCGAACGCGGGTGGCGGGGTGCGCGATCAGGGCGCACTGTCACACACGCTCCCCGCTGGACGGGTGGTGGCGAACCCGCAGCACCGGGCGGAGATGGAGCAGCTCTGGCGGGTTCCGCCGGGTACCATATCCCCGAACCGGGGCTACGATGCCATCAACCTGTTCCAGGCGATGGAGGACGGGCGGGTGACGGCGGCAATGGTGATGGCGACCAACCCCGCTCATTCTCTACCAAACGCCGATCGCTACCGACCGGCGATGGAGCGCTGCTTCCTGGTGGTCGCCGACTCCATCTACCCCACGCACACCGCCGAGCTCGCCGACGTGTTCTTTCCCTCCGCGATGTGGGTGGAGAAGGAGGGCGTGTTCTCCAACTCGGAGCGGCGCTACCACCTCGTGGAGAAGCTGGTGGAGCCGCCGGGCGAGGCGCGCAGTGACCTGGACATCCTGGTCGGCTTCGCGGAGCGGCTCGGGCACGGCGCGCTGATCCGCTCGCGCACGCCTCGTGAGGTGTGGGACGAGTGGCGTGAGATCTCGCGCGGCTCCAAGTACGACTTCTTCGGGATGACGTACGAGCGGCTGCAGCGGGAGCCGGGAATCATCTGGCCGTGCCCGACGGAGGACCACCCCGGCACCTGTCAGCGGTACGTGCCGGGGATGGACCCGCTGGCGCAGGGGGCGGGGCGGATCGACTTCTACGGGAGGCCCGACCGGCGCGCGATCGTGTTCCTGACCGAGCAGGGGCCGTTCATCGAGGCGCCCGACGCCGAGTATCCTTTCATCCTGACTACGGGCCGACGCCTGGAGCACTGGCACACCTCGACGATCACCGGTCGGGTGCCGCAGACGCGCGATATCCCGACGGACTATCTGGAGATCCACCCCGCGGACGCTCGGCGGCTGGGGGTACGGGAGCGCGATCCGGTGCGGGTGGAGAGCCGGCGCGGATCGGTGGAGCTCTGGGCGCACCTCTCCGACTCGGTTCGGCCGGGACTGGTGTTCGCCACCTTCCACTCGCTGGACCGGATGGTGAACTCGACGACGATCGACTCCACGGATCCCATTTCGTTCGAACCGGAGTACAAGCTGTGCGCGGTGAACGTGGTGGCTTCGCGGCCGGGAGCGCCCGCTCCCGCACCGGGTGCGGCGCAGCCGGGCCAGCTCAGGGATCCCGTGCCGGGGGGCGGCACGTGAGCGCCCTGACCGGAACGGCGGTGCTCGGGCTCCTCGCGCAGGCCGCGCCCGAGCCGCCCCACGGCGTAACCTTCGGCGGGACGCTGGGGATCGTGGCACTCACCGCGGTCATCGTCGGTGTGGTCGGGCTCCTGGGGGTGGAGTTCTTCTGGAAGGACCGGTTCAGCCGGGGCACGTATCGCTGGCTCATGCTGCTGGGGCTCCTGGTGATCCCCGCTTTCGCGCTGCTCGGTAGCACGGGGAGCATGTTCGAGGAGATGAAGCAGGTGGAGTCGTGCAACTCGTGCCACGTGATGAACCTCTTCGTGGACGACATGCACGATCCGGCGAGCGCCACACTCGCCGCCCGACACTTCCACAGCGGCGCGATCCCGGCCAAACAGTGCTACTCGTGCCACACGGGGTACGGGATCTTCGGGACGATGGAGGGCAAGCGCGATGGGTTCCGGCACTGGCTCCTCTACGTGACCCGCACCTGGGAAGAGCCGATCACCTTCAAGGGCTCGTATCCGAACTCCAACTGCCTTGGCTGCCACGCGGGGAACCCGGGGTTCCGGGAGGTGGAGAGCCACCGAGCGTTGCGCGTCGAGTTGAGCACGGACCAGATGGGGTGCTTCACCTGCCACGGCGTACCACACCCGCTGCGGCCGGCACGGTCGGAAACGGCGAGCGCACGATGAGCCGGATCAACTGGGAGCGGATCGATACCGACCGGGTGATCCGCGCGGCCGTCCTCCTGATCGTGGCGGGGCTCCTGCTGGTGGTGGGCGTGGTGCTGCACATCAGCGCTCTCACCGTGGGACTCTACATGCTCGGGTCGCTGCTGATCACGCTGGGGATCGTCGCGTATCTGGTTGCAGTGATCACCGAACTGCGGCGGGCGCGGGCGATCTGACGGTGGGCTGCGGCTCTCCACGCGGTCTCAGGTGGGGAGGGAGGCGCGCTCCAGGCGGACGCGGTCGCGGATCAAGACGTGGGTGCCCCGGCGCTGGATGATTCCCTCCCGCTCGAGCCGGTTCAGCGCGCGCGAGACGCTCTCCCTGCTGGTGGCCAGCTCCGTGGCCAGCTGCTCCTGCGTCTGTGGGAGATGGAAGCCGGCGGCATCGTCGACGCCCACCCTTTCCGACTGTTCCATCAGCGTCAGCGCCACGCGCGCGAAGACGTCGCGGAGGGAGATCTTCTCCACCAGCGCAACCATGCGCCGCAGCCGGCGGCCGAGGTCGGCCACCACCGCGGCAGCCATGGCAGGGTGATCGCGCAGCAGCGTGTGAAACGAGCGGACGGGCAGCAGCAGCACGCGGCTCGGCTCCACCGCGCGCGCGGAGGCCGGGTACGGGCCGCAATCGAACAGCGGCACCTCACCGAAGGCGACGCCCGCTCCATGCGTGTGGAGCGACTGCTCCCTCCCGTCGGGCGTGGCGCGGTACACCTCCACCTGACCGTCGGCCACGACGAAGAGCCCCCGACAGGGTTCGCCCCGCCGGAAGATAGTGGCTCCTCGCGCATAGCTCTTCCACAGTGAGCGCTCTGCGGCTTTCATGATCTCGGCCTGACCGACCCCGCGGAGCAGCGGGAGCGTCGAAAGCAGGCGCTCGGCTTCCCCGGTCATCGCACCCGCCCCTCGCGAGCCGCACGGCCGCGATCACGAGGACGACCCCAACGATCGCGTTCGCCCGGGCGAGCCAGCTGGCCCGTCGCCGGCTCCGTTCCGATCCCCCCCCTTCCCGGCATCCGACGGGCGGAGGCCGGGCCGAGCGCGAAATCGTGTAGAGCGCTGAAGCCGATCATCAGCACCACCGTTCCCAGCTTCCACCCCAGCGCCTGCCCGAGCGGCGCACGCCAGAATCCCGCATTCCCGAGCAGTTCCATGCTCAGCATCCCCCGGAAGTGGAGGTTGGCGACCCCGGTGAGCACCAGCACGCCGATGGCAGCCCAGCCCACGCTCCGGAAGCGCTCCCCCAGCGAGCGAAAGAGCTCCGCCCGCAGCTGCGGCGGCTCCACCTTCCGCAGAACGGGGGCACCCACGAGCGCGAAGAAGAACATCCCGCCGAGCCAGATCAGGGCGGCGATCCGGGCCGCGAAGTAGCTATCCACGTCCTCCGCCTCGCCGTTGCGGACCATTCGGGTCGTGCGGGGATGCCCATCCTGCCCGTTCCCTTGCACCGAACTTGCAGGTGCAAAGTACCCGATCGGCGCCCGCGGCGGGCGTCCATCTCCCGACCCGCTGGACCATTCCCGAACCCGACGCCATCGATGGCGAGCGACGTACTGAAGCGGAACAACGTGAAGGTCAGCGGATCCGGCGAGCGCACGATGATGTTCGCGCACGGCTTCGGCTGCGATCAGAACATGTGGCGGTACCTCGTGCCCGCCTTCGAGGACGAGTTCCGCATCGTGCTCTTCGACTACGTTGGCTCGGGCGGATCGGACGGCTCCGCCTACGATCGCGACCGCTACTCCACGCTCGACGGCTACGCGCAGGACATCCTGGACATCTGCGCAGAGCTGGACCTGAAGGACGTGGTCCTGGTGGGTCACTCGGTGAGCAGCATGATCGCGGTGCTGGCGGCCAACCGGGAGCCGGAACGGTTCGAGCACCTGATCCTCGTCGGGCCGTCGCCCCGCTACATCAACGAGGCGCCGGACTACGTGGGCGGCTTCGAGCGCGCGGACATCGAGGGGCTGCTGGAGATGATGGACCGGAACTTCATCGGCTGGGCCAACTTTCTCGCTCCGGCAATCATGAAAAACCCGGACCGCCCGGAGCTCGGCGAGGAGCTGACGGAGAGCTTCTGCTCCACGGACCCGGTGATTGCACGGGCGTTCGCAGAGGCGACGTTCTTTGCGGACAATCGTGGGGACCTGGCGAACGTTCGCGTGCCATCCCTCATCCTGCAGTGCGCGGACGACATGATCGCTCCCACGGCGGTCGGCGAGTACGTGCACGCAGAAATGGCGGGGAGCACGCTGCACCTGCTCGAAGCCACCGGTCACTGCCCGCACATGAGCCATCCCGACGAGACCATCCAGGCGATCAGAGAGTATCTCCGGACCGCCGGCGCGGCCTGACCGGATGGGCGAGCGGATGGTGCTCGGGGAGGAGATGCTGGATGAGGCGCCCTGCGGGTTCCTCTCCTTCGCCGACGACGGAACGGTCATCTGGCTCAACCGCACACTGCTCCGGATGCTGGGACGGGAGAAGGAGGACGTCGTCGGCGGACACGTCGAGCGGCTGCTGAACATCGGCAGCCGTATCTTCTACCAGACTCATCTCTTTCCGCTGCTCCGCATGCACGGCCATGCGGAGGAGATCTTCCTCCTGCTACGCGCGAGCGACGGCAGCGACCTGGGCGTGCTCCTGAACGGGGTGCGGCGGAAGCGCCGTGGCACCGTGCTCTACGAGTGCGCGGTGATGCGGGTGGCGGAGCGGCAGAAGTTCGAGGATGAACTGCTCCGCGCGCGGCGTGTGGCCGAAGCGGCGCGGGGGGAGGTGGAGGCGCAGCGTGAGGAACTGCTGCGGGCGAACGAGCTGCTGGAATCCCAGGCGGTGGAGCTGGAGCTGCAGCAGCAACAACTCCAGGAGCAGACGGTCGAACTGGAACAGGCCGGCGAGGAGCTCCGCGCGCTGAACGCCCAGCTCGCTGAGCGCGCCGAGGAGGCCGAGCGCCTCCAGGCAGTCGCCGAGGATGCGAACGAGGCGAAGAGCCGCTTCCTCGCCGTGATGAGCCACGAACTGCGGACGCCGCTCAACGCCATCTCCGGTTACGTGGAGTTGCTGGAGCTGGGGATCCACGGACCCGTGACCGAACAGCAGCTGGAGATGCTCGGACGGATCGCGCGCAGCCAGCGTCACCTGCTCCGCCTGATCAACGAGGTGCTGAACCTCGCCCGCATCGAATCGGGGCGTGTCGAGTATCGCCTGGAGGATGTCGCGGCGGAGGAGATCGTCGACAGCGTCGGGCCGATGATCGATTCCCAGGTGGCGCAGCGGCAGCTCCGCTACTCAGTGTCGCATACCCCCGGCCTCCGACTCCGGGCCGACCGGGAAAAGGCGCAGCAGATCCTGATCAACCTGCTCGGCAACGCCGTGAAGTTCACCGCGCCAGGCGGGGTCGTCCAGGTGGAATCGCTCCTCTCACGAGATGCGCCGGGGATGGGCGAGATCCGCGTCATCGACACCGGCATCGGCATCCCGGAGGACAAGCTGAATTCCGTCTTCCAGCCGTTCATCCAGGTGGACGTTTCTCATACGCGGATCACGGAGGGCACGGGGCTGGGTCTGGCGATCAGCCGCGACCTGGCGCAGGGAATGGGCGGGGAGCTGCTGGTGGAGAGCCGGCCGGGGGTGGGGAGCACCTTCACCGTTCGGCTGCCGCTTGCGCCCGAAGCGGACCGGGCGGGTGAGGCAGCCCCCGCGCCACGGAGCCAGCCGCCCCGCGAGTCCTAGCGGGCGAATCGAGCCCGCTCGATCAGTGGCGGGAAACAGGAACCCGGCGGGATCCTCTCCCGGCCGGGTTGCTGTGCCTTCGTGGCCCCGTGCGGTCAGCGTGGCTGCGTGCGAGCGCCCGGCTCCGGAATGGTGGCGATCCGTTCAGACGCCGTGCGGAGCGCTTCCTCGAGTGTGTCCGCATGCTGCACCACAGCCACCTGCGCCACGCCGAGCAGACCCTGCGCGGCACGCAGTGCCGAAGCGCGCAACTCGGGATCGCCTGCGATGCGGGCGGCGAGCACGTTGAATGTGCTTGCCAGCTCATCCAGCGTTCGCTGCAGCTCCGGAGTGGACGCGGTGGCAACGGAATCGAGTACCGCGATGACACCGCTACCGGTCACCACGCGCTCGACATCTTCGCGGAGTCCCTCGAGCGAGTCCCCTGTCGTTCGCTGACCCTCTGCCGGTGCTGCCAGCACCACGGCGAACAGGAAGACAGGCGCTGCAATGCGGCGAATCATGTGTCGCGACTCCCGTAAGTCATTCGTTGGAAATACGATGGAAGTTCCTGTTACCCGGGCGGCGGAGCAAGGTTTCACCCCCCGGACGGGTGGGAGCCGGCAGGTGGTCCGCAGACCACACTGGATTCGACGCACAGCGCCGGGCATATTGCCGCATCAGCTTCAAGCGGGCCGGCCGCCGCTGAGCTCTCCCCACCTCCCCTCTGCCGTACCGCTGTTCCGGCCGGTCATCCTGCGCCGAGCCTCGTCGGCGCCACACCCACCCTGCAACACCGGAGTCGATCCGATGACCCACCTTCTCACCGGCAGGTTGCAGGCTCGCTGCAGTCCCGATCTCGTGGAGCCGATCGCCCACGAAACCGTTCGGCTCTACTGGGTCCCCGAGGGTGAGGAGGGCGCGTTCCTGATCCGTAGCTACGACGAGACGCGTTCCCGCGAATACCTTCTGATGGCGCAGGGACGTACCGACTCGGAGGGGAGATTCCGGATCGAAGTGGATGCCGACTCCATTCTCTCCCCGCGGCGGAGCATCCGCAGCTATACGGGTGGGCCGCTCTCGCTGGAGGTCTACTACCGCGGGCACGGTTCAGATACGGAACCGGTTCAGTTCTCCATTGGGCACATCACCCCCGACTGGTTGCCCGGAGAGTCGTCACGGACGGCCCTCGTGGAGCACACCATCTCGGCTGAGCAGTTCAGCGCGGTGCGTAGCCGGCTCGACCTCTGGACCATTCACGGACATGTGACGCTGACGGACCGCTCTCCGGCCGTTGGGTACCGCGTCTCGGCATACGATGCCGATCCACTGCACGACGACTTCCTCGGTGCCGCCGAAAGCGATTCGCGTGGGACCTTCCGCATCGATTACCGCGGCTCGAGCTTCCGGCCCACCCCGGTTGCGGGTATCGACATCGAGCGAGGTGGTCCGGAGATCTATTTCAGCGTGGAAGGGCCGGATGGCTCGGAGGCCGTCCGCGAGCCGAGCAGCCGTGGCAGGCAGCGCGATCGCGCCCGCTCACCGAACTGGTTCACCGTCGAAATCGCGCTGGATCGGGGCATCAGTCCCCCGACACCCTTACCGCCGACACCGATCTGAAGCGGACGGGCCGACGCCTCGATCGTCGGGAGCCGCGCCGCTGTGGCGCGGCTCCCACGCCTTCTGGTGCAGAATAGAAGCACATTTCGCCGCATCGTCACCGCCCTCCTCCCCGCATTTCCCGCTAAGTCGTTGGTGCCTAACGGTATCCCGCGAGAAGCCGTGGCGGGTATGTGAAATGCTGAGCGGGCTGAGCTGGGCCCGTTCATTCTCCAGTACATCATCGAGCCATATGGCCGCCCCGGCGGCTGTGTGGCTGTCGCGTCTCCCTTCCGGCACCCTGCCGGCGGCGAGTGGAAACGTCCTACCTCGCCGAGGTCCACGATGCTGTCCTCCGGAAGCCGCTCCGTCCACCGAGCATGGAACGCCGCGGGCCTTGTTCTCGTCTGCCTTGGCGGTGCGTGCGCCGACGGGGCTCCACTCCATCCGGACATCGCACCGCAGCCGAGGGTGCAGGCGGCCCAGTCCGCCGGAGCCGTCGGCGGTTTCGGAACGCCCCTGCAGATCGATGGAATCCTGGATTCCGGATGGAACAGGACCGCGCCTCACTCGATCCTGGTGGACCTCCCCGGTGCGGGGCGCATCGGCGAGGCGAAGCTGTACCTGATGAACGATGGAAACGAGCTGTTCTTCGCCGCCCGCCTCTCCGACAACCTGGCGCAGTCCGGAGAGCGCATCCGTTCTGGTGCTGGCGAACGCCACGGGTGAACGGCACGTGATGCAGCTGGGGAACTCGGGGTTCACGGGCGTGGACCGCGCGGCCCGGGGAACCGCTCCGCTGGTCTACGAGGCGAGTCGAGCGCTTCCGCTCCTGGGAGAAGGTCCGGGCGGTGTTCTCTTCGCGCGCATCGAGGTGGATCCCGGCGGCAACGGGCAGCCGAGCCATGTGCCGGCCGCGGGTGCCTTCCTGACGCTGAACCTCGCAACCACCCCGGCGGTGGTCGCGGCGAATGCCAACGGCCCCTATACAGGGCATGCCTCGGTTCCCATTGCCTTCAGCAGTGCAGGCTCGGCGGTTCCCACAGGGATGCCGGTGCATTTTTCGTGGAACTTCGGAGACGGCTCTCCTGAGGTGGTCGAAGCCAGTCCCTCTCACGCGTATGCCGCCTCAGGGACCTACACGGCGACACTGCGAATCACCATCACACGCGCGGGAATCACATACGTTTCGGAATCCACTGCGGAGGTCGAGGTCCGCCCCACGGTGCAGGTACGCGTTCTTCCTGCGGGAGACGAAGGCAGGTGCGACGGTGTCTCCGTGACGGCCCGGGACCGGGATCTCACGACACAGCACTTCCAGGTACGCCTGACCAATGCGCACTGTGTGGCGGGTTTCGATCTGCCTCTGGGGAGATCCTTCGTCTTCTCGGTTCGCAACACGCTCACCACCCGCTTCTCGACCTGGCCGAATGCGACGCTCGGTGCGAACGAAGTGGACCCGCAGCTGCCCGCACGACTGGGCGTGGTCTGTCGGCAGATGGCGGGCGGTGAAGCCTGCATCAGCGAGATCCTGCAGGCGGCCTCGTACGAGGTCGCGCGGCTGTCAGCCACCCCGCTGACCGGGCCGCGGAAGCTGGACCTCCAGTTCCGCTTCACCGGACGCGTGATACCATGCACACTTCCCGGAGCGGTCGGTACCGCGTTCGCGCACGCCCTGGTTCCACTGCCAGGCGGTTACGCGCAGCCGGATCTGCCGCCCCCCGCACTCGGCCTCTTCATCGGTCCCGCCGGTCCCGCGGACCCGTGCATCCTCAAGTCCATTCCGGAGGGTGAGCTCGCGGTGGTGGAGGCGGTGGACGAGGCGGGAACCGTCTTCCGCGGACTGATCGGCCGGACCTCCTCCTCGCCTGTGGCCCTCGAGGCCGACCCTGAATTCTACCGGGTCGACTACATCGTGGACGATCCCGACGACAACCCTGCCGGCAAGGACGACATCGGCCTGACCCGGTTCGGCCTGCTGCGCCATGCGTCGAACCCGAACCTTCCGGGCGCGACCATGCTGTTGCGGGTTTCGCTTCGGAAGGTGCAGGCAACCGGAAACACGCACCTCAACGTGGTGGTTCGTGAAATCCGGGGTTTGCACGGACAGGTACTTCTCCCCGCCTCCGTGGAGATCCGGGTTCTGTGCAGTCGCCACCGCGGCGGGTGCTGGGGCGGGCAGACCCTGCCGGGCGGCGTCGCATCACGGGTACGGGTCGGCGGGGTGATCGCGGCCAGCGGGAATGGCTACGCAGATATCCGCATCGACTTCAGCGGTGTCCGCTCTGCACGCTTCCGGCTGCGGGCCGGCGTGGCCGACGGGTATGACGACGCGCCGGACCTGTCGGAGGAGGCGAAGCAGTGGGTCTACCCCGGCTCCGGCAACAGCTTCACCGTGTCGTTCTGAGCAGCTGACTTTCCGCCGGTACCGAGAGCCGGGAACTCGCGACGGCCGGTCGTGAGCTCATGCTCGCCACGGCAGGGAAGCCGGGGGAAAAAAAACCGGAAGGAAGTATGCGACTCGTGGGGCGGGACGAGGAGGTGGAGGCGCTCACCCGGCTGGCGGTTCGCGCGCTGGACCTCAAAGCGGGACGCTGCATCTTCGTCGACGGCCCCGCGGGCGCGGGGAAGACCGCCCTGGTCGCCGGATTCATCGAGGGGATCTGCGCGCGGCGGCCGGGTGTGCGGGTCGCCCGGGGTCGTTGCCTGCAGACGTTCGGCGCCGTGGAGCCGTATCTCCCCTTCGTGGAAGCGCTCACCGATGTTGCCGACGAACGCACACCGGGATCCATTCAGCGCGAGACACTTTCCGGGCTCCTCACGGAGCTGGCGCCCTACTGGCTCTCCGTGGTGCCGCTGGTCGGCAACGTTCTCTCGGCGGGATTCGCGACGGCCGCGCTCCTCCGCGGGCAGGCGGCGGCGAACGTGGCGCCCTCCCGTGAAGCGCTCTTCATCCAGTACCTGGAAGTGATCCGGGGGCTGGCGCGCGACGGACCGCTGATCCTCTTCCTGGACGACCTGCACTGGGCGGATCAGTCGTCGATCGCGCTGCTGGCGCACGTGAGCCGCGGCATCGCCGCACTCCCGGTGGTGATCATCGGGACGCTGAGAGGGGCCGATGCGGAGCTGGAGAAGCTGCCGACCGGCGGACTGATTCGCGAGCTGGAGCGGGAAGATCTGGCGACCCGCATTCTGCTCGACGAGCTGCCCGAGGGCGCGCTGGCGGAACTGCTCGGAGCGGTACTCGGAGGAGCGGCCGCCGAGCCACTGGTGCGATGGATGTACAGGACGGCCGGCGGGAACCCTCTGTTCGTCGGCGAGCTCGCGCGGCTGCTCCGGGAGACGGGTGCGGTGAGGGAAATCAGCGGCGAGTGGTTCCTCACCTCCACGGACGGGGATTTCGACGTTCCGCGAAGCGCCGAGGCAGTGATCGAGAGCCGCATCCAGCGGCTGGAGCTGGAGGAGGTCCGCATCCTCCAGTACGCGAGCGTGGAGGGTAACGAGTTCAACTCGACGGTGCTCGCCCTCCTTCTGGAGGCGGATGAGCTCACCGTCCTCGACGTGCTGGAACGTCTCGACCGCCGTCACACGCTGATCCAGCCGACGGGGGAGATCGAGCTTCCGGACGGGGACTTCGCCACCGGCTTCCGGTTTCGACACGCGCTCGTACAGACGGTGCTCTACCGCCAGGTGGTGGGCAAGCGCCGCATCCTGCTGCACCGCAGGGCGGCGGCAACGCTCGAATCGCTGTATGGCGATTCGACCGATGCGATCGCGGGGCGCCTCGCGCGCCACTTCCAGCAGGGTCGCCAGAAGGAGTCGGCGCATCGATATGCGCAGCAGGCCGGGGATCGTGCCCGGCGCCTGCATGCGCACTGGGAGGCGGAGGAATACTTCCGCCTCGCGCTGGAGAACAGTCCCGACGCCACCGACCGGGCCGAGCTGGAGGAGAGACTCGGAGACGTGTACGACGTGGTGGGCTACTATGCCAGTGGCGTCGAGTGCTACCGGAGCTCGCTCACGGCGCGAGACCCCGGGAGTAGTGACTCGCTCCGGCTGCGCCGAAAGATCGTCGTCCTGGAGCGCAAGGCGGGGATGATCCCCGCTCCGCAGCTCCTGCAGGAGGTGCGGGCTCTGCTCACGGAGGCGGGCAGCGACGGCGACGAGCGATTCCACCTGCTCCTGGAGACCAGCATGCTTCCCAACGCCGAGGGCGTGGTGGAAGCCGTGGAGGAGGCCCTCGCACTGGCGGAGGCCCGGGCGTCCCCGCACCTGATCCTCGATGCGCTGGAGCGGCTCGCCTTCGTGCTCATCTTCTTCGGCGGCCACGTCGAGGACTCCTTCCCGTACCTGCGGCGCGCGCTCGACCTGGCGGCGGAGATGGGAGATCCGCTGCGGAGCGAGCGCTCTTTCGAAATCCAGGGCGTGGCCCACGCCAAGGTGGGCCGCTACGAGGAGGCGCTCGCCGAATTCCATCAGGCGCTCTCCATGGCGGAGCGGCTCGGCGAGCCACGCCGGATCGGTGTCGTCTGCAACAACCTGGGTACACTCCTGCTGCGGCTCGGCCGTTATGCGGACGCGGAGGAGATCCTGCAGCGTGCCCGGCAGATCCACGAGCGGCGGGACCGCGCCACCCTCGTCCACTCGGTCTTCAATCTGGCGGAGCGTGCCCGACGTGCCGGAGAGCTGCAGCTCGCGGTGGAGAGATACCACGAGCTGATCACCTACGCACGCGAGTTCGAGTACTGGACGTCCGAGGCGGTCGCCCATGCAGGCGCCGGGCTGGCGCTGCTGGAGCTGGGCGACGTGCAGGGGGCCAGGGAGGAATCGTGGAAGGCCGTGGCGGTGATCGCCGACCATGCCGAGTGGTTCGAGGACCGCGAGCTCGTGGAGATCCTCCTCGCCCGGCTGGAGGACACCGACGGCCTGATCGAGGCCTCCATCGAGAGGCTCGGCCGCGCCGCGGACGCACTGGCGAACTTCGACATCTATCCCTGGGCAATCGTCAGCGTGGAGCGCGTCCGGATCCTCAGCGAAGCGGATCCCGATGCCGCTCGTGCCATCCTGCAGACCGTCAGGGCGGTCACCGGGGGATCCCGGTCGAGCCTCGAAAGGGAGATCAGCGCTCTGGAAGTTCGGCTGGGCTCCTCACCGGGTGGATTCGTGGTGGCGGAGCGCGAGCGATGAAGCGCCTTCATGAGTTCGCGGGGCGCGCCGCGGAACTGCAGCGTCTGTCCGCCTCCCTCCACCGGGCGGCGGAGGGCCACCCGAAGATCGTGGTGATCCGGGGTCGGCAGGGGGTCGGTCGGAGTGCACTGCTCGCTCGCTTCGCCCGCATCGCCGCCGCCCGTGAGCGGCCGGCCTGGGTGATCCGCACCGCGCCCCGGGCTGACGAACCGTATCGTCCGGTGGAACTCGCGGCGCTGGCGGCGAGCGTCGCCCACCGGTTCGCGCCCACCGGGCAGGTGCGCGCCGCATGGCAATACCTGAAGCACTGGATCGGCGCCATCCCGCTCATCGGCAGCATTCTGGCCGCGATCCTGGCAACGGAATCCGCGGTCCGGAGCCGGCGGAGCGTGCCGCGGCCGAGCGTCCTTCCGGTAGACTCGCATGGTCGTGCCCTGCTGGAAGAGGCACGACGGCACGCCATCGTCGTCCTCGCGGACGACCTTCACCTGGTGGACCGAGTGGGCACCGAGCAGATCGAACGGCTCGTCCACTCCGCGTCATCGGGCATGCGCCTGTTGTTCGTCGCGACCTATACGCCCGTCTCCTCCGGTGGCACGGTGTCCCCTTTCGAGTCGCTGCTGGAGACGTTCGCCGACGGTCTGGTGAGCCGCTGGACTCTCGACGGGCTGAATGATGCAGAGCTGGCTGGCTGGGTCTCACGGCGGTATCCCGGCGCCGTGCTGCCGCCCGGCTTCCTGTCGTGGCTCCGGACCGTCGCCGGCGGCCATCCCACCACCCTCGGCCGCATCTTCAAGGAGCTCGAAGACGCCTCGATCATCAGCTTCCGGGACTCACGCTGGACCGTTTCGTTCACCGCGAGCGCGCCGGATCCACCGATCGACAGTGCACCTCCCGCAGCGGATCCCGCAGGGATCGACGCCGTGACCCAGGAGCTGCTACGAGCCGCCGCCTCCCTGGGTGACCAGTTCGACGGAGACGCGGTCGCGTCGCTGACCGGTGTCGATGAGCTGGAGGTCGAGGACCGGCTCGCGATGGCCGTCCATCGCGGCATTGTCGTGGTAACCGGCGAGTGCCTCGGCCGCGATGGCGATCCGTCCACCGTTTATCGGTTCACCTCCTCAGCCGTTCGCGCCGCCCTCGCTCGCCTGCCACCGGCGACAGCTCCACCCGGTGCCATCTTTCCCGATCCTCCCGGGACGGCCCGTGTGAAAGTGCGATCGGGTCAGGAACCACCCGCTCCACTCCCCTTTTCCGGACCCTGACCCCTCCCGCGGCTCTCGCGCAGCATCCGTTGGGATCGGCGGCGCCGGTGGGGAAGGGAGCGCTCCGCTTCGTATGGCGCATCCCGGGAAGGGAGGGGTCTTCGGGGGCCTATCCCGACTCTGTTCCGACGCACTCGCCGGCCGCCCGCGTCAGCGGGAGGTTCCGTACTCCGCATATGCCGGAAGACCGCCGCCGAGGCCGAGGAGCACCGCCAGTCCGATCAGCCCCGAGGAGGTCGCGCTCCCGAGTACCACGCCGCCGAAAATGCCGCCCGCCGTCCCGAGAATCGCCGCCGCGGCTGTCACGGCCGGATCACCGGCGCCGCGATTGGCCAACCGCGCCCCCGCCATGGATCCGATCGGAGCCCCGATGGCCGCACCCAGCCAAGGATCGCCCGGACCGATCCAGGAATCACCCGTGTCCGGAGACCCGCGGAGAACGTACACCAACCCGCCAGCGGCCGCCCCCACGACCATCCCCGCGGCCATCCCGCCCGCGGCGGCGGCCGTGATCGCACCCAGGGGCCGTGGCTCGATCTCCAGCGACGAGATCCACGCCGTCGGCGACGTTCCCGACGGCATCGGGTTCGGAAACGCCTGCTCGGCGAGCGTGGGAATCCGCTCGGGTGCCTGGGCCGTCAGCGTCGGGGCACAGGTGAGCATGAGGACGAGAACGGCCGGGTTCAGCGAGAGTGTGCGACGAAGCATTGCGCGCGGGGTGTGAGGAATCTGATGTTCCTGAGACAGGATCGACCCGGAAGCGATCGCACGCAACCACCCTTGACACATCAACTCTCATTGATACATTGCCGGCATGAGCACCGCGACCGCGCCCGTCATCCCGCTGGACATCGCCGCCCGCCGCTTCGCCGCGCTGTCGGATCCGACGCGGCTGCGAATCGTGGAGCTGCTCACGAGCGGGGAATGGTGCGTGTGCGACCTGCAGAGCGCTCTGGACGCGGCACAGTCGCGGCTTTCCTTTCATCTGCGCAAGCTGAAGGAGGCGGAGCTGGTGCACGACCGGCGTGAGGGACGATGGGCGTACTACTCGCTCAACGCCCGGGCGCTCGAGGAGATGCGTGGATTTCTCGCCGCGCGGGAACGGGTGGATCACCGGAGCGGGTGCGGTTGCGGCGGTTGCTGCTGAAAGCGCGCCTTTTTTTCGCCTGACGTATCAACATTTCTTGATGATATGGGGCCGACATGATCGATGCACGAGAGGGATTACCGGTGGCCGTGATCGGGGCGGGGCCGATCGGGCTGGCAGCGGCCGCGCACCTGGCTGCGCGCGGGGAGAGCCTGGTTGTGCTGGAGGCGGGCGGAGAGGTGGGGTCGAGTATCCGGGACTGGGGGCATGTGCGTCTGTTCTCTCCCTGGCGCTACCTGGTGGACCCGCTCGCGCGGAGGAAGCTGGAGGAAGGCGGGTGGGAGATGCCGGATGAGGAGCGCCTGCCGACGGGGGCCGAACTGGTGGAGCGCTACCTGGAGCCGCTCGCCGCGCAGGCGGAGATCGCGGGAGCGCTTCGGCTCTGTCACCGGGTGGTGGCGATCTCACGGCGCGGCTTCGACAAGGTGAAGAGCGTCGGCCGGGATGCGGCGCCGTTCGAGCTGGTGGTGGTGGATGCGGCCGGGCGGGAGAGCCGGGTTGTGGCGCGGGCGGTGATCGACGCATCGGGGACGTACGGGGCGCCGAATCCGCTGGGCGCGAGCGGTCTGCCGGTTGAGGGTGAGCGGGAGAACGGCGCCTCCATCGTGTACGGGATCCCGGACGTGCTCGGGCGCGACCGTTCGCGGTACGCGGGCCGCCGCACCCTGGTGGTGGGGAGCGGGCACTCTGCTTTCAACGCGCTGCTGGACCTGGCGCGCCTGTCGGAGGAGGAGTCGGGCACGCGGGTGGTATGGGCGATCCGGCGAACGGAGGTGGGACGGATGTTCGGCGGCGGCCCGGCGGACGCGCTGCCGGCGCGCGGAAGCCTGGGACTCCGGTTGCGCCGTCTGGTGGCGAAGGGCGGTATCGAGCTGGAGACGGGCTTCCGCGCGACGCGTGTCGTGCGCAGCGGGGATGGCCTGCTCGTGGAAGGAGAGGAGGATCGGATCATCGGACCGGTGGATCGGGTGGTGGTGACCACCGGCTTCCGGCCGGACCTGTCGCTCACCCGCGAGCTCCGGGTCGGGCTGGATTCCTGGCTGGAGAGCCCGGAGCGGCTCGCGCCGCTGATCGACCCGAACGTTCACAGTTGTGGGACGGTGTACCCGCACGGCGCGGTGGAGCTGGCGCACCCTGAGCGCGACTTCTACACGGTGGGGATGAAGAGCTACGGCCGCGCACCCACCTTCCTGCTGCTCACCGGGTACGAGCAGGTTCGCTCCGTGGCCTGCATGCTCACGGGAGACGAGGCGGGCGCGCGACAGGTGGAGCTGGTGCTGCCTGAGACCGGGGTGTGCTCGACGGGTGCGGGCGGCGGCTCCTGCTGTGGAACGGCCGAACCGGCGCCGGTGGCGGCGCCGGAGATGGCGCTGGCGATGGCGCAGCGTACCGGGGTGGCGGCATCGGCCCCGGCGGGGATGCTGTCGGTCGCCTGCCTGGTTTCGGCGGTGGCGGTGCTGCGCGTGGGTGAGACGGAGAATCGTCCCCCGGTCACCGCTCCCGATACGAGCGGATCGCCGTTTCCTCGTTGGACCGATGCCACTCCATCTCCTCCGGCGTGACCGGCCGGATCCAGATGTCGCTGGCGAGCCAGAAGCCGAGGGAGAAGGGATAGAAGACGAACGGGGCGATCACCATCAGGGCGATCCCCACCCACTGCATCAGCGTCCAGGGTACGTCAGGCCAGGTGGCGATGCCGATGGCGAGTCCCGAGAAGAGAAGGAGCCCCTCGGCGAAGACGATGTTCCACATCATGCCGCCGAGAAAGAAATCCTCCTCCCCGCGGTCGGTGCGAAGGCCACAGGCGGGGCAGGTGCGCCGAAGCCTGAGCCAGCCGCCGCGAAGACGTCCCTCACCGCAGTGGGGGCAGCGGAGGCGGATGCCCCGGCTCAGGAGGCGCAGCGCCCGGGAGAGGCTGAGCTCGTCCGGCTTCCGCGGAAGTGGTGTGGATCTCTGCATGGTTCGCTATCGGAGAACGGGAGATGGGGCGGGATACACCCCTCTCCCGGTCCGGATCCCGCCACTCGCGTCTCCCCTCAGATCACTCGCACGTGGTGTGTGATCCCCTCGCGGATCATGCTGGAAAGCTCCGTCTCCACGGCGGAGTCCACCACGCGGGCGCCGCGCCGCGCGAACGGTTCGATCAGGGCGGCGGCGTGCGCCTCGTCCACCACGAAAAGCACGGCCGAACTGGCGGGCGGGAGCGTCTCGCCCACCTCCCTGAGGTCTTCCGGCGGGAGTGCCTGACCCGCGAAGCGTCCTGCAATGCCTCCGGCCACCGCTCCGGCGGCGATCATTACCAGGAGGAACACCGGTCCGGTGACCAGGCCGAGCAGGCCGCCCGTCGCGGCACCGAACGCCGCCCCCATCCCTGCCGCACCGCGCTCGCTGACGTGGATCTCACCCGCCTCGTCCCGACATACGATCGCGCGCGCCTGGATCTCGCACCCGGCGAGACCGCCCTCCTCTTCCACCTCGTGCAGCACCCGTCCGGCCTCCTTTTCTCCATCGAAGCCGAGCATGACGATGTGATACGGGGTGTGCCGCACCGGGACGGTGTCCGACATGGTCGCCTCCTCCTTCTCGAGTTTCCGCACCATGCTCTCCCTTGCAGTGAAATCTCCGCTTGCCCGCGGGTCAAGAACGATCGGTTCGATGGAGCGGGGCGACCTGGCGCGGAAGCCTGTGGCGCGGCGAGCGGGGAAGCGGGGATGAGCAGCCCAAACTCATGCGCCGCAACCAGATGCCTTTGCAGCGGCACCCCTCTTGCCTCCCTCCGCACCCGTGGGGCTCTCCCACTGTCAGTGGTCACATGAACGGAGATCAGCGCAATGACTACGCTTATCAGGAGCTCCCGCACCGGCGTCGCGGCGATGGTGATGCTCGCGGTGGGAGGGTGTGCCGGGCTCGGCAACCTGGGCGGTCTCGCAGACATCCTCGGAGCGGTCGGGGGAATGCCCGGTGCCGGTCAGCAGCAGGGCCAGCTCACCGCAGAGGTTCAGCAGGTGAACACTCAGCAGCGTACCATCCAGATCCGCACGCAGGATGGTCAGACCGGTGCCGTACTGTTCGATCAGAACACGGTGGTGGTGTACCAGCAGCAGCAGTATCCGGTGACGGCTCTGGAAGCGGGCGATGTGGCGAACTTCCAGCTGCAGCAGGCTTCCAACAACAACCTCTACGCTGCCCGCATCGACGTGGTGCAGAGCGTTCAGCAGCGCTCCGGGCAGGGAGCCGGCGGCGGTCAGATTTACCAGCTCGCCGGCCGGGTGGGCACCATCGACCAGAACCGCGGCGTGTTCGAGCTCCAGACCCAGACCAGTGGCGTGATCCTGGTATCGCTGCCGTACAACCCGCCCGCCGCCACCGCCGACCGGTTCCGTCGGCTTCGGAGCGGGGAATCGATCGGGGTGGAGGGGTATCTGCTGGCGCAGGGACGGGTGGAGCTGACCCGCTTTCTGTAGATCGGTCCCGGTGTGACCGGACCGGCGCGCGGGAGAGGACCAGGGCCCACCCTCCCCGCGCGCGATCTGCACCTGCGTGGAGCGAGGGGTTGACGGCAGCGGCTGCCGCGCGCCACTTTCCGCTGAAAGGCGGCAGAAGAACCGGCAGCAGAGGACGGAGGCTCGCATGCCGTGGTGACTCGTCCCAAACGGGGCGGTCCGGGGCGGGCGGCCTGGCCTCGTGATTGCAAGCGAGCCCGTGCCGCCCTGCGCGTTACCGTGCCGGCGTGATGATGGTGGGATGCTCGACCGCTGGGGTGGCGACCCGCCACAGCGCCGGGAAAATCGTGCGTACGCTTGTTCGAAACCTTTGTGCTGCCTGTGGGTTACAACCCGCTGACCGGTCGCGAGCGGCCGATTCGTTCACCCCGAAACGGAGTAAGAAGTAATGCGACGTTACGTACCCCGCGTCCTGACGATGGCTGTGCTGGCCGTCTCGGCCGCCGCCTGTGGGGCGGGCGCCGGGATGGAAACCGGTGACACCGCCGCGACGGGTTCACGCTATCAGGTGCTGATCCCGGGCCTCGTCTCGGCGGATGGCACGCCTTCCCGGGAGGGAGACCAGACCGCCAACCAGCTTCGCGGCATGGTGGCGAACATGGCGACGCACACCTCGATCTCCGATCGGGACATGCGCCGCGCCATGAGCCAGCACTCGGTGGATCAGCTGGACGAGGTCACCGCGCGCCAGCTGGCGCAGCAGATGGGTGCCTTCGTGGTGATCTGGGGCACGGTGAATCCGGGTGGCCAGGGGCTCGAGGCGAATGTGCGCGCCGTGGACGTCCGTTCCGGCGACGAGATCGATCTGGGGACGACCACCGGCGCGAACCCGAATCAGCTCGCGCAGGCGATCTTCCAGGGCTTCGAGACCTCCATCGAGGGTGTCCGGCAGGCGGCGTTCTGCAACGACTACCTTTCGAGCCAGCAGTTCGAGCAGGCGCTGGAGACGTGCGATCGCGCGCTCGGCATCGTTCCGCGGAGCACCGCGGCGCTGTACGGGCGCGCCACCGCGCTGCTGAACCTGGATCGTGACGACGAGGCGCTGCAGGTGTACCAGCAGCTGCTCGAGATCGATCCGGCGCACCAGGACGCGCTGCTCGGTGCCGGCCTCGCGGCCTCGCGTCAGGAGCAGAGCGAGGTGGCCATGGGCTTCTACAGCCGATACATGGAGCTGGAGCCGGAGAACGTGCAGGTGCGGATGACCGTGGCGCACGACATCTTCCAGACCGGTGACGTGCTCTCCGCCTACCGCATGCTGGAGCCGGCGATCGCAGGCAACAGCGAGAACATGGATTTCCAGCGGTACTTCTTCGGTGTCGCCGCGGCAGCGGGTCAGCGGGTGATGGAGCAGCAGGATCGCGCCGCCGCCCGGCCGTACCTCGAGGCCGCGATGAGTGCCTACACCGCCGCCTACTCGGGTGCGGATGCCGAACTGGATGCCAGCGTGCTCCGCCAGGCGATCGCGGTCAACAACGCGCTCGGCCGCACGGACCAGGCGCTGCAGCTCGCGCAGCAGGCCACACAGCGCTTCCCGCAGGACGCGGCGGTCTGGTCGGTGTACGCCACCGTCCTGGGTGACGCGCGTCGACATACGGACGCCATCGCGGCACTGGATCGCGTGATCCAGATCGACGCGAACTACCCGGACGCCTACATCCGCCGAGCGCTTCAGCGCCTCGAGGCGGGGCAGCGTCAGGCCGCTCTTTCTGACCTGGAGCGCGCTGCGGCCACCAACCGGGAGAACGTCGCGCGCGTGGTACTCCGCATGGGTTCCGAGGCGCTGAACGCCAACCGATTCCAGGAGGCGGAGACGACCCTGGCACTGGCGCAGCAGTACGCTTCCGCTGATATGCGGGGCCAGATCAGCTTCCTGCAGGGCTTCGCGGTGTACCGCCAGGCCGAGACGATCGCCCGCGCCAATACGCAGGGTAACGTCGCCCAGGCCCGCCGTGCGGTGGAGCTCTTCCAGCGCGCCGAGCCGCTGGTGCGCGCGGGTCAGCACGCGCAGCGCAATCAGGTTCTCGAGGCCATCCAGCAGTACATCGACAACCAGAACGCCATCATCCGCGCGGGTTCCCGCGGCGGCTGAGCAGGCAGGGAACGGAATCGCCGCTCGCGACTTCGTGTGAGAACGCCCGGGACTCGAGAGAGTCCCGGGCGTTCTCCGTATGGGACCCCACGAGTCGCACATCCGCCAATCATGGAGGCGTGCCGTCACCGTTGAACAGCCATCCGCAGATTACGCAGATTTCGCGGATCGGCTCGAAGAAATCGGCGAAATCTGCGAAATCTGCGGGTCGCCGTCCCCCGGCTTCGACGAGGCGGGGCAGCGGAAGAATCCCCGTCAGGGGACGACCAGCGTCAGCCGCCTCTCCGCGATCTGATAATGGAAGGAGGTTCCCTCCAGCGGCTCGCCATCCGCGTTCACGCTCAGTTCCGCTTCCGATTCCACTCGCACTTCGGGTACCTGGCGGTAGATCACTGCCGGATGGTCCAGGTGGTTGCCCGCGCGCAGTTCGGGAAGGATGCGCAGGAAGTCCATCCGCGAGACCTCCTGAACCACGCACAGGTCGAGCAGTCCGTCCCGCATGTCCGCCCGCGGTGTTAGCAGGTTGCCGCCGCCCGTGCGCGTGGAGTTCCCCACCGCGAAGAGAAGAAAGGCGCCTTCGAATGCCACCTCGTCGCCGCATACGAACCGGGCACGGGAAACCTCCAGCGCGGCGAACTTGCGGACCCCCGTGACCATATAGGCCAGCGCCCCGAGGGCGCGCTTCGCATCCGACGGCGTTTCCTCCGTGGCTTCCGCGCCGATTCCCCCGGTGGAGACGTTCAGAAAGCAACGACCCTCCACCATCCCGACGTCCACCTCCCGGGAGCGGCCCCCGACTGCTACCTCCGCCGCCGCGGCCAGCTCGAGCGGCACTTCGAGTGCGCTCGCCAGGTCGTTCGCGGTGCCCAGCGGCAGAATCGCCAGCCGCGGGCTCGACCCACCTTCACCCTGGGCGTGCTCCATCAGCCCGTTGGCCACCTCGTTCACCGTTCCGTCTCCGCCCGCGGCGATCACCACCTCTGCGCCCCACTCGGCGCCCTCGCGCGCCACCCGCCTGCCATCCCCACGCTCGAAGGTGAGGTGCGGGTGCACCTGATGTCCCGCGCGCCTCAGCTTCTCCACCACACCACGGAGCTCGTCCAGCCGCTCCGGGTCTCGTGGATTGATGATCAGGGTGATCCGCACGGTCGGAAACGGGTCGGGTGTGGGCTCGTCAGGCACTTCAGCTCCTGCGCCCCGCCGTGCAAGTTCACGGCCGCTCCCGGCGCCGCTCCACGCCTCCGCTCACCCTTGACTTCGCCGTATCCACCTGTAGCTTAGTGGATCGAGTGGGATGAAGTGGTGGGCGGTGGGGAAATGTGGAACCGGCGGGAGCAATGAGCGGATTCCTCGGGAGTTATCTGCACCAGATGGACGAGAAGGGGAGGGTGAGCCTCCCCGCGGCCTTCCGTCGAGACGTGGCGGAGGGCCCGATGGTGCTGGTGCAGGTTCATCCCGAGGCGTTGACGCTCTATCCGGCGGACACGTGGCGGGAGGTGGAGGAGCGGCTGCGGGATCTGCTGAGGCGTCAGCCGACGGCGCGCGCGTACGTGCTGGGGATCACGGCCCGGGCGGTGGAGGTGGTGCCGGACAAGCAGGGTCGGATCCTGGTGCCGCAGCGGCTGGCGGCCTCGGCGGCGATCGACGGCTCCGCGCTGCTGGTGGGGATGATCGACCGGGTGGAGATGTGGAATCCGGAGCGGTTCGAGAGTGTGGTGAATGCGCCATCCGAAGAGTTCGAGCGGTTTACGAGCCAGGTGTTCGGTTAGGGGATGGCGTACGAGACGCGGTATCACGCGCCGGTGATGGTGGAGGAGGTACTTCGCTTCCTGGAGCCGGGTCGGGGTGGGGAGTACCTGGACGGAACACTGGGCGGCGGGGGGCACAGCGAGGCGATCCTGGAGCGTGCGGAGACCGCGCGGGTGATCGGAGTGGATCGGGACCCGGAGGCGCACTCGGAAGCGGGTCAGCGGCTGGCGCGTTTCGGCGAGCGGTTCCGCGCGGTGCAGGCGAACTTCGCGAATGCGGTGGAGGCGGCCGGGGTGGGGGAGGGGACGCTCGCGGGGGTGCTGCTCGACCTGGGGATCTCATCGCACCAGATCGACGAGGAGCGGCGGGGCTTCACCTTCCGGCCGGGCGCCCCGCTGGACATGCGGATGGGGGGTGCGGCGTCGCCCGAGCCGAGCGCTGCGGACCTGTTGAACGAGCTGCCGGAGGAGGCGCTGAGTTCCATCTTCCGGCGGTACGGCGAGGAGAAGCGGGCGCGGCACATGGCGCGGATCGTGGGCGAGATGAGGGCGCGAGAGCCGTTCGCGCGGAGCGAGCAGCTGGTGGAGGCGGTGGAGCGGGCGATCCCGCGAGCGACGGTGCAGGACCGAGCGCGGATCTTCCAGGCGATGCGGATCGCGGTGAACCGGGAGATGGAGGCGCTCGAGACGGGTCTTCCGCGGTTCCGGGATGCGCTCGCACCCGGCGGAGTACTGGTGGTCCTCTCCTATCATTCGCTTGAAGACCGAGTGGTGAAAGACACCTTCCGAGAGTGGAGCCGCAGCTGCACATGCCCGCCACGCCTGCCGGTGTGCGTGTGCGGCGGTGTCGCGCCCGGCGACTCCCTGACCCGGAAACCGCTCTTCGCTGGCGAGCGGGAGACCGCGGACAATGCGCGTGCCCGGAGTGCTCGGCTGCGCGCCTGGAGGCGTTCGTGAGCCCCGCCGTGGCGGACCGCGCCCGGCGGCGCACGGATCGTGAGGATGCCGCCCCGCGGCGCCGCACCGTCCGCAGGCAGGCCCGGGGTGGGCGTCGCCCGGGGTGGGTGGCGGCGTTCGGTTGGCTGGTGGTGATGCTGGGCTCACTGGTGACCGTCACCTGGCGGCAGACGCAGGGGCTGGCGCTGGAGCGGGAACTCCGGGAGCTCGAGGCGGAGCGCGCGGTGCTGGAGACCGAGACGGTCGGACTGGGCCGCAGGGTGGAGGAGCTCCGCTCCCGCTCGCGCGTGCTGCGCGTCGCACGGGACCGGCTGGGGATGCGGCTGCCGGAAGAGCACGAGATCGTCTTCCTCCCGGTGGCGCCGGGAGAGGCGGGGATCCTGGCGGCACCGGTGCGGCGATGAGCGTGCGGTGGCGGAGAGGCGCGCGCGACGATGCGCTGGCGGACCCGCTGCGCTGGCGGCGGCGCACCCTGCTCGGCGCGTTCGGGGCCGGGATGCTGCTGGTGCTGGGGCAGGCCGTGAAGCTGCAGGCGATCGAAGGGGAGCGATGGGCGCGTGCCGCGGAGGAACAGCAGCGCGAGCGGGTGCCGCTCCCCGCGCGGCGTGGCTCCATCTATGACCGGGACGGGGTGCCGCTGGCGCTGAGCCACGAGACGTACAGCGTCGCCGTCGCGCCGCGCGAAGTGCGGGACCGGCGCGCGGCCCAGCGTCAGCTTCGCGAGGTGCTCGGGATGAGCGAGGCGGAGGCACGGCGGGTGACCTCCACCGACCGCCGCTGGGTGGTTCTCCCCGGCCGCTTCAGCGCCGAGCAGCGGCGCCAGGCTCGGCGAGATGCGCGGCATCCACTTCGAGCGGCTGCTGGAGCGCTTCTACCCGCAGGGAGAGATCGCTCGTGAGGTGATCGGGGTGATGGCGCGCGACGGGCGCGCGCTGGGCGGTGTGGAACAGCAGCTGAACGAGATGCTCAGCGGGCAGGCCGGCTACTCGGTGCTGCGTCGCGACGCGCGGGGTCGCGCGCAGCCCACCATCTCCCTGCCGGTGGTCTCGCCGGTGGACGGCGCCGACGTGTACCTGACCATCGACTTCGACCTGCAGGAGATCGCCGACGGCGCGCTCCGTGAGGCAATCGAGGGCACCGGCGCATCGGGTGGCGACCTGCTCATCAGCGACCCCCGTACGGGCGAGGTACTGGCCGCCGTCTCGCGGCGTGGCGGGCGCGCGCGGAGCCTCACCGCGATCACCGAACCGTACGAGCCGGGCTCCACGCTGAAGCCCTTTCTGGCGGCAGCGATCCTGCAGGAGGGGCGCGCAACACTGGACGACACGGTGTCCGGCGAGAACGGCCGCTGGCACGACGGGCGGCGCACGGTAACCGACAGCCACGCCGCGGAATGGCTCTCTCTCGCGCGACGTGATCCGCGTCTCGAGCAACATCGGAATCATCAAGTTCAACGCACGGCTCACCCCGGGCGAGCAGTACCAGTACCTGCGCGACTTCGGCTTCGGCACGCCGACGGGGATCGAGTACCCGGCCGAATCCACCGGCCGCCTGCGGAGCCCGGCGTCCTGGTCGGCGTTCAGCCCGGCGAGTCTGGCGATGGGCTACGAGCTCTCCGTCACCCCGCTGCAGATGATCGCCGCTTACGGCGCACTCGCGAACGGCGGGGTGCTGATGGAGCCGTACCTGGTCCGCGAGGTGCGCGCACCGGGTGGGGAGGTGCTCCGCACGCGGGAGGGACAGCGCGATCCGTCGCGTGATCTCCACCGCCACCGCCGAGCAGGTGACCGACGCCCTGGTCTCCGTGGTGGTGAGGGAACGGCGACGCGCGCCGCGCTACGGCACCTTCGAGGTCGCGGGGAAGACGGGCACCGCGCGCCGCACCGGCGCGGGCGGCCGCTACGAGGCGGGGAGCTACACCTCCAGCTTCGCCGGCTTCTTCCCGGCCGACGCTCCCCAGATGGTGATCTTCGTGAAGCTGGATCAGCCGCGTGGCGGCTACTACGGCGGGCTGACGGCGGCGCCGGTGAGCCGCGAGACCCTGCAGGGGATGCTGGCCGCCCGCTCCGCCGGCTTCGACAGCCGCCCGCTCCTGGCGACGCGTGCTCCGATTCCGCGGACGCCGGGGCTGCTGGCACTGCGGGAGAGCGGCGGCCCGTGAAGGCACCTTCGTCTTCGACATCGGCGAGGGGCTGCCCGCTCCGGCCGGCGTTGAGTGTCCCGGAGCAGATCAGCGTCCCTCAGCTGGAGCAGCTTTCCCTGCGTGATGCCGCGCAAGCGCGCGCATGCGCTGGGGCTGCAGGTGCGCGTCAGGGGGCAGGGCAGCGTCCGGGGAACGGTGCCGGAGGCCGGCGCACAGATCGCGCGCGGCGACACGCTTCTGCTGGTGGGGGAACGCAATTGACCATCTCACTCGGCCGGCTGGTGCAGCGCCTGGAGCGCGAGGGCGTGCTCGCGGAGGGGTTCGCCCTCGACCCGCGCTGCGTGGCCGCCGAGGTACGTGACGTGACCACCGACTCCAGGCTGGCCAGCCGGGGAACGGTGTTCTGCGCGGTGTGCGGCGTCGAGGCCGATGGCCACCTCTTCGTGGGTCACGCGGCGGAGGCGGGGGCGGTGGCGGCGCTGGTGGAGCGGGTGGATCCGTCTCTGGATCTGATCCAGATCCCGGTCGTGCGACGGTCGGCTCGCGGCGGCGTACGCAGCGGCGGAGTTCTTCGAGCGATCCCTGGGACCGGATGACGATGGTCGGGATCACGGGCACCAACGGGAAGACCACCAGCACCGCGATCCTGCGGCACCTGCTCTCCCTGGCGATGCCCACCGGGTCCATCGGGACGCTGGGCGCGCTCGGCCCGGACGGCCAGGTGGTGCCGGGGACGGAGGGGCTGACCACGCCGGGGCCGATCGCACTGGGCCGCTGGCTCCGCCTGCTGCACGGCGACGGCGCCCGGGCGATCGCCATGGAGGTCTCCTCCCATGCGCTGCACCAGCAGCGCGTGGCGGCCGCGCGCTTCGACGCGGCGCTCTTCACCAACCTGAGCCGCGACCACCTGGACTATCACCGCACGCTGGAGGAGTACCGCGCGGCCAAGCTCCGGCTGGTCGGACCTGGTCAAGCCCGGCGGAGCCGCTGGTGCTGAACGCGGACGATGTCGCCTGGGAGGGGGTCGGTGCCGCGAGACGTGCGTCGGGTGCGGTTCGGGATCGAAGCGTCGAGGCGGACGATCACCGCCGCCAACGCTGGTCGCGAGCACCGCCGGAATGGAGTTCACCCTCCGCACCCCCGATGGCGACGTGCAGGCCGCGCTCCCGCTTTTCGGCACGTACAACGTCTCCAACGCGCTGGGCGCGGCGGCGCGTGCTCTGGGCGCTCGGCTGGTCACCCTCGGACATCGCCGGCGGCCTCGTGACCTGCCCCAGGTCTCCGGGCCGGCTGGAGCGGGTTCCCACGCCGGAGGGTGCGCCCGACGGTGCTGATCGACTACGCGCACACCCCCGATGCGCTCGAGCGGGCGCTGGGCGCGCTCCGGCCCCTGGTCGCGCGGGAGGCTTGGTGGTCGTGTTCGGCGCGGGCGGCGACCGCGACCCCGGGAAGCGGCCGGAGATGGGACGCGTCGGCGGCCGGAGGCGCCGACCTCACCATCGTCACCTCGGACAACCCGCGGCACGAGGATCCCGACGCTGATCGCGGAGCAGTCGAAAGCGGCATGGGGGATGCACCCCGCCGGCGCATCATCGATCGACGCGAAGCGATCCGGACGGCCCTCCAGGAAGCCGGTCCGGACGACCTCGTGCTCCTCGCCGGGAAGGGGCACGAGACGTATCAGATCTGGGGTGACGAGCAGCGGCCGTTCGACGAGCGGGTGGTGGTGCGGGAAATCTTTGCCGGCGAAGGAGCAACATTGTGAAGGTACCCGCCTGGCAGCGAGAGGGACGTGATCGCCGCGCTGGGGCTGCGCGAGAAGGCCGGGAGCGCCGAGTTCGGCGCCGATCTCCACGGACACCCGCGCGATCCAGTCGGGCGACCTGTTCGTGGCGCTGGTGGGCGACCGCTTCGACGCGCACGACTTCCTGGCCGCGGCCGCGGAGGCCGGCGCCACGGGCGCCGTGGTGGAGCGGGTGCCGGAGGGTGCTCCGGCTGACATGCGCTACTTCGTGGTGGAGACACCCTCCACGCGCTGGGGCGGCTCGGAAACCACCGCCGGCGCGAACTCTCCGCCCGCGTGGTCGGGGTGGTAGGGAGCAACGGCAAGACCACCACCAAGGACCTGATCCGCGCCGCGCTCGCCGCGAACTTCCGCGTGCACGCCACGGTGGGGAACCTGAACAACCAGATCGGCGTCCCACTGACCCTGCTCCGCGCCCCCGCCGACGCCGAGGTGCTGGTGATCGAGATGGGGACCAACGAGCCGGGTGAGATCGAGATCCTCACGCGAATCGTGGAGCCCGACGCGGCGGTGATCACCTCCATCGGCGAGGAGCACCTGGAGAAGCTCGGCGACCTGCGCGGTGTGCTCGACGAAGAGGTCTCGGTTCTCGGCGGGGATCCGCGACGGCGTCGCGATCGTTGCGGAGGAACCCGACGAGCTCGTGGAGCGCGCGCGTGAGCAGCTCGGCGAGGATCGCGTGCGAGTGGCCGGCTTCTCCGAGGCGGCCGATCTGCACCCCGACGGGGGCGCGGACGCGATCGAGTTCCTGGCGGACGGCAGCACCCGCTGGCGCTGGCAGGGACACGAGGTGACGCTCCCACTGCCGGGCCGCTACAACGTCCGAAATGCGCTGATCGCGCTCGGCATCGCCACCGAATGGGGCGTTCCCGCCGCCGACGCGGCGGCCGCGCTGGCGCGCGTTCCCGCCCCGAAATTGCGCGGCGAGTGGAAGCACTTCGGTGAGCTCCGGGTGCTGGCCGACTGCTACAACTCCAATCCACCGAGCGTCGCCGCGGCCATCGAGGTGCTCACCAGCATCCCGGCTGAAGGTTCGAGGGTGGTGGTGCTCGGCACCATGCGGGAGCTCGGCGACTCCACGGCGCTGCTCCACCGCCGCACCGCCGAGACCGCGGCCGCCGCCCTGGAGCGGGGCATCCATCGCATCGTGGCGACCGGCGAGTTCGTCCCCGCCTTCGCGCCGATGGCGGAAAAGCTCGGCGCCGCGCTGATCTCCGAAAGCGACCCGATGGCCGCCTTCGAGATGCTGCGTCCGGCGCTCACGGGCAATGAGGTGGTGCTGCTGAAGGCCTCGCGGGGCGAAGAGCTGGAGCGCTGGCTGCCGATGCTGGAGCAGGTGGGCTGACGGGGAGGATCGCTCCGGGCCAACGTTGAACAGGCGAGTTTCGGAGGGGAAGGGCGAGGGCGAGGGCGTACCTCCCCCCGTCATTCTGAGGGAGCAGCCACGGGTGCCAGTGCCCACACCGCCGGTGGCGCGACCGAAGAACCCGGATGCCTGAGCCGGGCGGGATGTCCGGCATCGCGCGAGAGGGCGAGGGCGAGGGTGGGGGCGAGGGCGAGGGCGAGGGCGAGGGCGAGGGTGGGGGCTATCCATCGTGAGGCGGTTCGCCGGGCATGCCCCGGTGGACCACGGCATCATCAAATCTTCAGGCGGAGAATCCGTGCTCTACCACTTCCTGGTGCCGCTGGCGGAGTACAACATCGTCTTCAACCTCTTCCGCTTCCAGACCTTCCGGGCGGCGGGGGCGGTGGTGACGGCGTTCCTGGTGGCCTTCTACTTCGGCCCCGCCGATCATCCGCCGGCTGCGGATGCTGAAGGTGGGCCAGGTGGTGCGCACCGAAGGTCCGCAGACGCACCTCGGCAAGCAGGGCACGCCGACCATGGGCGGGGTGCTGATCGTCCTCGCCACGGTGATCCCCACGCTGCTCTGGGCGGAGCTGACCAACGGCTTCACCATCACCGCCCTGCTCGTCCTGCTCTGGCTGGGCGCGCTCGGCTTCATGGACGACTACCTGAAGGTGGTACGGAAGAAGACGGAGGGGCTGATCGGGCGCTACAAGATCGTCGGGCAGGTCTCGCATCGGGCTGATCCTCGGGGACGGTGCTGGTGCTGGTCGCCGTTCACGCGACAGTGCCGGCGACCTGGACGCAGATCCCCTTCTTCAAGACCTGGCACGTGGACTTCACGCTGGCCCGCCTACATCCTATTCGTCGCCTTCATCATCACGGGCAGCTGCAACGCGGTGAACCTGACGGACGGGCTGGACGGTCTGGCGGCGGGGCTCTCGGCGATCGCCGCCACCACCTTCGGGATCTTCGCCTACGTGCTGGGCCGCGTGGACACCTCGGACTACCTGAACCTCTTCTACCTCCCGGGCGCGGGTGAGCTGGCGATCTTCTGCGTGGCGCTGGCGGGTGGCTGCCTCGGCTTCCTCTGGTACAACGCGCACCCGGCCGAGGTGTTCATGGGCGACACCGGTTCGCTGGCGATCGGCGGCGTGCTGGGCGCGGTCGCGGTGCTGCTGCAAGCGCGGAGTTCCTGCTCGCGATCATCGGCGGCGTGTTCGTGCTGGAGGCGCTCTCGGTGGCCTCGCAGACCGTCTACTTCAAGTACACCAAGCGCCGCACGGGCGTCGGGCGGCGGATCTTCCGCATGGCGCCGCTGCACCACCACTTCGAGCAGATCGGCTGGCACGAGAGCAAGGTCATCATCCGCTTCTGGATCCTGGGGATCATCTTCGCCATGGTCGCGTTCGCGACGCTGAAGATCCGATGAGCCGCAGCCTTCGCCGGGGAGACGCATCGGGGTGCTCGGGCTGGCGCGGAGCGGACTTGCCGCGGCGCGGCTGGCGCTCGCCCGCGGGGCGCGCGTGTACGCAAGCGACGGCGGCGACACCCCCGTCGCGCGCGCGGCCGCCGCGGAGATCGAGCGGCTGGGCGGCGAGGCAGAGGTGGGCGGGCACGACGTGGAGCGAGCTCGCTGCGTGCGATCGGATCGTGCTGAGCCCGGGCATCCCGCCGTCAGCCGCGATCCTGCGCGAGCCCGCGCTTCGCGAAGTCTCCGTCGTCGCCGAGATGGAGTTCGCCTGCGAGCAGCTGGACGGGCCCGATCATCGGCGATCACCGGCACCAACGGGAAGACCACCGTGACGGCGCTGACCGCTCACCTGCTGCAGAGCGGCAGGCATCGGGCGGTGGCCGGCGGGAACATCGGCACCGCCGCTCTCCGAGCTTGCGCTGCGCCGAGCCGCAGCCGGAGGTGGTGGTGCGTGGAGGTGAGTTCGTTCCAGCTCGCGCGGCTGCGAGCGATTCGCACCGGCGATCGGGATCCTGACCAACCTGGCGCCGGACCACCTGGACTGGTACGACGGCGTCGAGGCGTACTACGCCGACAAGGCGCGGCTCTTCATGAACGCGGCGGACGACAGCCGTCTGGGTGCTGAACGGCGAGGATCGAGCGGGCGCGGACGCTCCCCGGCGATGCGCCGGGCCGCGCGCTTCCACTTCCGCATCGAGTCGCCGCTCGCACGCCGGACGAGCGCGGCGGCTAGCTGGACGGAGAGAGCCGGCTGGTGCTCCGGCTCGGAGACGAGGACGAGGTGCTGGTGCCGGCCGGGCGAGCTGCGGATCCTGGGCCCGCACAACGTGGCCAACGCGCTGGCCGCCGCCATCGCCGCGCGGCTGCAGGGTGCGGCGGTGGAGGCGATCGCGGCGGGCCTTCGGAGCTTCCGCGCCCTGGCGCACCGGATGGAGCCGGTGGGCGAGAGCGGACGGCGTGCTCTGGATCAACGACTCCAAGGCCACCAACATCGCTTCCACGCGAGTGGCGGTCCGCGGCCTCGACCGGCCGATCGTGCTGCTGCTCGGCGGCAAGCACAAGGGCGAGCCCTACACGGAGCTGCTGCCGGGCATGGAGGGCCGGGTGCGCTGCGTGATCGCCTACGGAGAGGCGGCGCGGCTGGTGGAGGAGGAGCTCGGCGGACGGGTGCGCGGTGGAGCGAGTCGAGGCGGGCTTCGAGCGAGGTGGTGGAGCGCGCGCGGGAGATCGCCCGGCCGGGCGATGCCGTGCTGCTGTCGCCCGCCTGCTCCAGCTACGACATGTTCACGAACTACGAGGAGCGGGGCGAGCGCTTCCGCGAGCTGGTGACGGGGAGGACCGGTTGAACGCGGCGGGCGTGGCGAGCGCCGGCTCCGCCGCCCGGTCGTCGGCGCGTCACGGTGCCCCGCATCGCGCATCATGCCGCGCGCGGCCGCCGTCTGGAGGGGTGGGAGCCGGGAGCGATCGTGCTCGCTGGTGCTCCTGATGTTCTCCTTCGGCCTGGTGGAGCTGTACAGCGCCAGCATCGGTGATGGCCACGCTCGGAAGGGCTCGAGCCGCACTTCTACGCGCTGCGGCAGCTGGTCGGCGTGGTACCGGGCGCGATGATCGCTGCGCTGCTCGCGCGCATGGACTACCACCGCCTGGAGCGCGCTCGCCTGGCCGCTGCTGCTCATCATCGCTGCTCCTCCTGGTGATCACCATCCTGCCGGGTACGGAGTCCATCGCGCCCCGGGTGAATGGCGCGCGGCGCTGGCTGCGGATCGGGCTTCAGCTTCCAGCCGTCGGAGTTCGCCAAGCTCGCCGTCATCGTCTGGACCGCGGCGCTGGCGGTGAAGAAGCAGGACCGGCTGCACTCGCTGCAGCAAGGGGCTGCTGCCCTTCCTGCTCGTCTGGCTGCTGGTGCTGATCCCGATCATGCTGCAGCCGAACTTCTCGGCCGCGCTGCTGATCGCGCTGCTCGCCTCGCTGGTGCTCTTCGCCGGCGGCGCGCGCATCGGGCACTTCATCCTGCTCGGGATCGTGGCGGTGCCGGTGCTCTGGCAGCAGATCGCAGGGCGCCGGGTACCGGATGCGGCGGATCGTCGCCTTCCTCGACCCCGCCGCCGACCCGACCGGGCTCAGCTACCAGATCCACCAGTCGCTGATCGCCGTGGGGTAGCGGCGGGATGACCGGGGTGGGCTTCGGCGAAAGCCGGCAGAAGTTCGGCTTCCTCCCGGAGCCGCACAACGACTTCCTCTTCGCGATGATCGGCGAGGAGTGGGGGTTCCTGGGGATCGCCTTCACAGTGGCGCTCTTCTCCGCCTTCGCCGTGGTGGGATACCGGATCGCGTACGGCGCGCCGGACCTGTTCGGCTACCTGCTCGGCATCGGGATGACCAACCTGATCGTCGTTTCCGCGCTGCTCCACATGGGCGTCGCACTGGCGCTGCTCCCGACCACCGGCGTGGTGCTCCCCTTCATGTCGTACGGCCGCACCGGACTGCTGATCTGCTTCGCGGCGGTGGGCGTGCTTCTCTCACTGGCCCGCGCCTCGGCGCGGGCCGAGGTCAGGCCATGACACGCACGCGTACCGCTCCTCCGCGCGTGATCTTCGCCGGCGGCGGCACGGGGGGGCACCTCTACCCGGCCATCGCGCTCGGCGAGGCGGTGAAGCAGCGCTTTCCGGGTGCCGAGGTGATCTTCATCGGCGCGCTGCGCGGTGTGGAGGCGCGGGTGCTGCCCGAGCGCGGGCTCCCGCACCTGCTCCTGCCGCTGGAGCCGATCCGGCGCGCCCGGCCGTGGGAGAACTGGCGTCTGCTGCCCGCGATGTGCGGGGCCATGCGGGGGCTGCGGCGCGCGTTCGGCGAGTTCCAGCCGGACCTGGTGGTGGGTACGGGCGGATACGCGAGCGGGCCGGTGGCCGGCTGGGCGCTGCTGCGCGGAGTACCGATCGCGCTGCAGGAGCAGAACTCCTATCCCGGGTTCGTGACACGGCTGCTCGCCGGGCGCGCCCGGCAGCTCCATCTCGCCTTCCCGGAAGCCGCTCGCCACCTGAAGCCGGGATCGCACACCGAGGTGCTGCGAGTTCGGCAATCCGATCACCCCGCCGGATCCCTCGATGGACCGCGGCGAGGCCCGCCGCGAGTTCGGCCTCGGGAGCGGCACCGTGGCGCTGGTGGTGGGCGGCAGCCAGGGATCGCGCGCCATCAACGAGGCGCTGCTGGCGGACCTGCAGGCGGTGGCCGATGGCACGCCTCCCGGCTCGCCCCGAGCGAGCTGGAGATCCTCTGGGCGACAGGCCCCGCACACTTCGAAGGCGTGCAGCAGCGGCTCTCGGAGCTGGGCGTGACCGGCTGGGTTCACGCGACCGCCGTACATCCAGGAGATGCCGAAGGCGCTCGCATCGGCGGACCTCGCGGTCTCCCGGGCGGGAGCGATGGCGCTGGCGGAGCTCTGCGCCTGGGGCATTCCCAGCGTGCTGATCCCGCTGCCGACGGCCGCCGCGAACCACCAGCACCACAACGCCGTGGCGCTCGCCGATGCCGGCGCGGCGGTGCTCGCGCCGGAGAGCGAGCTGCAGAGCGGCCGGCTCTGGGAACAGCTGAGCACACTCGCCGCCGACGCACCGAGACGGGCCGCTCTTGCAGCGCGCGCACGCGAGCGGGGACACCCCGACGCGGCCGCCCGGATCGTCGACGCTCTGAGCCGGCTTCTGTAGATCGGCAACTCGCCATCTGCTCTTCCGTACCCCTGTTCGGGAAGATATATTGACCGCCCACGACCTCCTCGAGCTCGCCCGACGGAAGCCGATCCACTTCATGGGGATCGGTGGTGCGGGAATGGCGCCACTGGCCGAGCTCGTCCTCCGGCAGGGAGGGCGTGTGACCGGTTGTGATGCCCGGCCCGGCGCGACGGCCGCTGCCCTCAGGGAGCATGGCGCCGAAGTGACCGTCGGGCACGACCCGTCGCACGTGGAAGGGTGCTCCGCGCTGGTGGTTACCTCCGCCGTACGCCCGGATCACCCCGAGATGGAAGCGGCCCGCGCCGCCGGGGTCCCGATCCTCAAGCGCGCGCAGGCGCTCGGCGCAATCGTGAACCACGGCACCGTGGTGGCGATCGCCGGAACCCACGGAAAGACGACGACCACCGCCCTCACGACCGCCACGCTCGCGGCCGCGGGGCTCGCGCCCACCGGGCTGGTGGGAGGCCGCGTACCGGCGTGGGGCGGAAACCTTCATCCCGGCGGCGATTCGCTCTTCGTGGTCGAAGCCGATGAGTACGACCGCTCATTCCTGACCCTCCGCCCCACCGCGGCGGTGGTCACGACTCTGGAAGCCGATCATCTGGACATCTACGGCTCGCTGGAAGGCGTCGAGGAAGCGTTCGCCGAGTTCCTCCACTGTGTGGAACCGGACGGCCTCGTCCTCGCCTGCGCCGACGATTCGGGCGTCGGGCGGCTCCTTCCGCGAGTTTCCGGCTCACCCGACCGCGTGGTGACCTACGGCACCTCGGCGGGCTGCATGCTACGTGCGGAGAACGTCCGCTCGCAGGGCGTCAGCGCGACCTTCGAAGTGCGCGAGCGCGGCGCGCTTCTGGGAGAGGCGCGGATCCGCCTCCCCGGGCTGCACAACGTGCGCAACGCTCTGGCCGCAGTCGGTGTCGCGCGTCACCTGGGCGTTGGCTGGGACGACATCGTCCGCGGCCTCGCTTCGTACGAGGGCGTCGTCGCGACGCTTCGAGAAGGTGGGCGACGCGGGCGGCGTACTGCTGATCGACGATTAT
The DNA here is from genome assembly GCA_963793235.1 of uncultured Gemmatimonadales bacterium. GTDB lineage: Bacteria > Gemmatimonadota > Gemmatimonadetes > Longimicrobiales > Longimicrobiaceae > CAWBZF01. The sequence continues at coordinate 911,733 of CAWBZF010000002.1, read as the reverse complement.
GCGCACCACCCCACCGAACTGACGGCGACCCTGCAGGCCGCTCGCTCCGCCTATCCGGAGCGCCGCCTGGTCGCCGTGTTCCAGCCGCATCTGTACAGCCGCACCCGTGACTTCGCGATGGAGTTCGGCCGCGCCCTGAAGCTGGCCGACCTTGCCTTCGTCACCGACGTCTACGCGGCACGCGAGGCCCCGATCCCCGGCATTTCCGGCGAGCTGATCGCGGGACATGCGGAGGACGCGGGCGCCGCGGTGCACTACCTGGCGGATCGCGCCACTGTCACCGCCCGGGTCGCGGAGCAGCTGCGAGCCGGTGACGTCTGCATCACGCTGGGCGCCGGTGATCTGGACGAGGCCGCCCGGGAGCTGGTGGAGACGCTCAGCGGGGCCGGTGCGGCATGAAGCGCATGCTGAAGCTGACAGCTCTGGCCGCCGTGGTGCTGGCGGCACTCGCCTCCCCCTTCTGGGCGCCGCCCCTGCTCGCCGGGCTGGACTGGTTCCAGGTTCAGCGCGTGGAGGTGGCGGGCAATCGTTACCTGGCGCCGCACGAGGTGCTTCTCGCGTCCGGCGTAGCGGCCGGCCAGAGCGTGTGGGACGATCCCGAGCCCTGGCTCGCCGCACTGCGCGCGCACCCCGGCATCGCGGAGGCCCAGGTGACCCGGAAGCTCCCCTCCACGCTGCGCGTCCGCGTGGTGGAGAAGCGGCCGGTCGCCTACGTCATGGGTCGCTCGCTGCTTCCGGCCACCGCCTCGGGAGAGATCTTCCCGATCGATCCGGCGGGCTCCGGACTCGACCTTCCGATCGTGCACGGCCCCTGGCCCGACACGGCCGCCGCGTCGCCGACGCGTGCAGCGCTCGCAGCGCTCGGCAGGCTGGCTGAGCTGGATCCGGCGCTGCTTTCCGAGGTGTCCGAAGTGCGGGCGCGCGTCGGCGATCCCACCGTGCTCGTGCTGCGGCACCGGCTCGGGGAGATCGTCCTTCCCGGCGGCGTTTCCGCCGCGCGGCTGGAGCAGCTGCGCGCCGTGCTCGGTGACCTGGACCGCCGCGGCACCGCCGCAGCGGGTCCGGTGCTGGTCGATGTCCGTTTCGAGGCGCAGATCGTCGTGCGCCACCCGTCTTCCGTCTGAACTGCCTTCATGCGCTCACATATCGTAGCCGGCCTGGATATCGGGTCCACCAAGACCGCCGTGGTGATCGCCGAGGTGACGGGGGATACCCCGGAGCGCTCGACGTTCAAGGTGCTCGGCGTGGGCCAGGCGCGCACCAGCGGGATCCGTCGCGAGGTCGTCACCGACATCGAGGCGACCACCGAGTCGGTCCGGAAAGCAGTCAAGGAGGCCGAGCTGATGGCCGGCGTGGAGATCGAGCGTCTCTACACGGGGATCGCCGGCGAGCACGTACACGGCGCGGCCTCCACCGGTGTGGTGGCGGTCGGCGGCGAAGGAGATCACGCCTCGCGACGTGGACCGTGTGCACGAGGTGGCCCGCGCCATCGTTGTGCCCGGCGACCGGGAGGTGGTGCACGCCATCCCGCAGGAGTACATCGTCGACGCGCAGGCCGGGATCCGCGCTCCCATCGGGATGGCGGGCACCCGGCTGGAGGCGGAGGTCTACATCATCACCTGCTCCGCGTCGGCCGCCCAGAACATCCGCAAGGCGGTGGACCGCGCCGGCTATCAGATCGCCGAGCTCGTCTTCGAGCCGCTCGCCTCGTCGCTCGCCGTCCTCACCGACGACGACAAGGAAATCGGCGTCGCGCATGGTGGAGCTGGGCGGCGGCACGACGGACCTGGCGATCTTCCACGAGCGAAAGATCCGTCACCTCTCCACCCTTCCATGGGGCGGTGGGACGGTCACCAACGACATCGTGAAGGGCCTCTCGCTGCCGTATGCCGAGGCCGTCGCGCGTCAAGGATCGCTGGGGTGTCGCACGCGCCGGGATGGTGGATCCCAACGAGGTGTTCGAACTTCCCGGCGCGCCGCGGTGCAGCCGCCGCGTCAGATCGCCCGCGAGCTGCTCGCGCACATCATCGAGCAGCGCATGGACGAGATCTTCGGGCTGGTGGCCGAGCAGATCGAGCGGAGCGGCTTTGCCGACCGTCTGGCCGGCGGCGTGGTGCTCACCGGCGGCGGCGCCACGCTCGCCGGGGTCGCCGAGCTGGCCGAGGCATCCTTCGCGGGACCGGTTCGCATCGGCACGCCGGGCGAGGGGCTGGAGGGGCTCGTGGACTCGGTGCGCCGCCCGCGTTTCGCGACCGCGGTGGGTCTCGCCATGTACGGCGCGGGGCGTCAGGCATTCGATGGTTCGGACGGGGGCGCCTCGAGCGGCTCTCCCGTCAATGGAGTCATAAAGTCGATTCGTGACTGGCTGACGGACTTCTTCTGAGGCAGGAAGGAGTTTCGTCGTCGCCTTTTCTATCAAACCGGCCGCACCTCCCGTGAAGGGTGGAGGAGGGAAGAGAATGATGATCTTCGAGTACGAGGAGCCGATCGGCCAGAACGCCCTGATGAAGGTGATCGGGGTGGGCGGCGGCGGCGGAAACGCGGTGAACCGGATGATCGACGAGGACCTCGAGGGGGTCGAGTTCATCTCGGTGAACACGGACGCGCAGGCGCTGAAGAACAGCAAGAGCGGGCGTCAAGATCCAGATCGGGAAGAAGCTGACCCGCGGCCTGGGCGCCGGGCGCACGCCCGGAGATCGGGCGCGCGGCGCTGGAGGAGAGCCGCGACGAGGTGCGCGAAGGCGCTCGACGGGGCGGACCTGGTGTTCGTCACCGCCGGGATGGGCGGCGGCACCGGCACGGGCGCGGCGCCGCTGATCGGCCGGATGGCCCGCGAGATGGGCGCGCTGACCATCGCCATCGTCACCAAGCCCTTCCTCTTCGAGGGGAAGAAGCGGATGCGGCAGGCGGAGGCGGGGCTTCGCGGAGCTGCAGCGATGCGGTCGACACCATGATCGTGGTCCCCAACGAGCGCCTGCTCTCGGTGGTCGGCAAGGGGACCAGCTTCAAGGACGCGCTGAAGAAGGCGGACGAGGTGCTGCTCCACGCCACGCAGGGGATCAGCGACCTGATCCGCGTCACCGGCGAGGTGAACGTGGACTTCGCCGACGTGCGCACCATCATGAGCAACCGCGGCGCGGCGCTGATGGGCACCGGCTTCGGCCGCGGCGAGAACCGGGCGATGGAGGCGGCGCAGGAGGCGATCAGCAGCCCGCTGCTCGACAACATCAGCATCCAGGGCGCGGCCGGCGTGCTGATCAACATCACCGGCGGGATGGACCTGGCGATCGACGAGGTGACGACGATCTCGCACCATCATCCAGGAGGCGGCGGGCGAGGAGGCGGAGATCATCTTCGGGGCCGTGCACGACTGCAGCCATGAAGGAGGAGGTCCGGGTCACCGTGATCGCGACCGGCTTCGACCGCGCCGGACAGGTGGGGGAGCAGCGCAGACAACGTGATCCAGGCGGACTTCGGCGCCCGCAAGGTGGCCGGAATGGAGAACCGGAGCGGGATGCGCACCGCGCCCGCACCGTCGGCGCACACACCGCCGTCCGCGCACTCGGCGCCCGTCCAGGCGACGCCGATCCGCACGGTGCAGCCGCGACCGGTGGAGAGCAAGCTCCCGAGCGATCTGGAGATTCCGACCTTCATTCGTCGTCAGATGGACTGACGGATCTACTCAACCCGTAAGCGATTTCTGATGCCGAGACCGAAACCGTACCGCCTGCTTACCCTGGGCGTGTTCTCCGCCTTTGCCGTAGCCGTCGGCGGAGCGCTCGTCACCGCGGATCCAGCCAAGTTCGGCGCCACCGGAAGCGCCGGGCTCGCCTCGCCGTCGCTGCTCGCCGCGGCGATGGCTCACCCGGCGGAAGTCGGCTACCAGGACACCCTGCGTGCCGGGGAGACGCTCTCGCAGCTCCTGCTGCGGGCGGAACTCGCCGAGGAGGAGGCCCGGGCGGTGCTCGCGGGCCTCACCGAGCACCAGGATCCGCGGCGCCTCCGCCCGGGGTCCGTGATCTCCTACCGCCGGGCCTACCTGGACGGCACCGTACGGGGGATGGAGTTCCGCCTGGATGCCGACCGCACGCTGAACCTGCAGCGGGAGGACGGAACATGGCGCGGCTCCGTCGAGGAGGTTCCGGTCACGGTGGATACCGTGGTGCTCACCGGCACGGTCACCTCGTCGCTGTACGCGGCGCTGGTGAACGGCGAGGGCTCGGGGATCCCCGCCGAGGAGCGGGAGCGGGTCGCGGACATGCTCGCCGACCGGATCTTCGCATGGCAGATCGATTTCTCGCGTGATCTGCGTCGGGGTGACCAGTTCCGCATACTGTACGAGCGGCTGGCGCGCCCGGACGGCACCGCGCGGGACGGCCGTGTGGTCGCGGCCCAGTTCAGCGTCAACAACCGCGACTACGAGGCGTATGCCTTCCGCGCGCCGGACGGGGTGGAGGGGTACTACGACCGCGACCGGCGAGTCGCTCCGGCGCGCGTTTCTCCGCGCACCGCTGGAGTTCCGCCGCATCAGCTCCGCCTTCTCGCGGAGCCGCTTCCATCCGATCCTGAAGACCAGCCGACCGCACCACGGGGTCGACTACGCGGCGGCTACGGGAACGCCGGTGCGCGCCGTGGGCGACGCGGTGGTTCGGCGCGCCGGCTGGTCGGGCGGGTACGGAAACCTGGTGGAGCTCGGTCACTCCCGCGGGTATTCCACCCGCTACGCGCACCTGCAGCGCTTCGCGAGCGGCATGCGGGCCGGCGTGCGGGTGAAGCAGGGAGACATCATCGGGTACGTGGGCTCCACCGGGATGTCCACCGCTCCACACCTGCACTACGAATTCCACGTGGATGGTCGGCCGGTGGATCCGAATTCGATCCGCTCGATCACGGGTGACCCGGTCGCGCGGCGTTATCGCGACCAGTACCTCCAGGTGGTGCAGCGCCACATCACCGCGCTGGACGGGGCGAGTGACCGGATCCTGCTCGCCGATGGGGGGCGTGCAGCCGCGACCGGTGCGGATGACTGACCTGTCTGAGGGCGTGACCGGAGTGACTCTCTTTCCCGCCATCGATCTCCGTCGCGGCCGGTGCGTGCGGCTGGAGAAGGGTGAGGCGGATCGGGAGACCATCTACGACAGCGATCCGCTGCGCGTCGCGGAGGAGTTCGCGCGGCGCGGACGCCGAGTGGCTCCACGTCGTGGATCTCGACGCAGCCTTCGGTGAGGGCTCCAACCGGGAGGTGATCGCGCGCATCGCCCGGGAGGTCCCGCTGCGCGTGCAGACCGGGGGCGGCCTCCGCACCGAGGCGGACGTGGCGGAGGTGCTCGATGGCCCGGTCGAGCGGGCGGTGATCGGCACGGCGGCCATCGAGCAGCCGGAGCTGGTTCGATGGGCGGTGGAGATATGGGGCGCGCACAGAGTGGCGGTCGGCCTGGATGCCCGCGGCAACCGCCCGGCAATCCGTGGATGGCGGGAAGACACCGGCGCCGACCTCTTCGCCTCGCCACCTCCCTGGTGGCCGCTCGGCGTCCGCACCATCATCTACACCGACATCGAGCGTGACGGGATGTTCACGGGCCCCAACCTCGCCACTTTCCGCCGAGCTGGCCGAGCGGAGCGGCGCGGAGGTGATCGTCTCCGGCGGCATCTCCGGCATCGGCGACCTGGACGCCATCGCCGAGACCGCTCGCCGCCGCCGGGGCATCGTGGGTGCGATCGTCGGGAAGGCCATCTACGAACGCCGCTTCGACGTGGCCGAGGCGCTGGCCCGGCTGCGGGCGTAGATGTGGGGGTGCCGGTTCGCCCGGGCACGGCAGTTCGCCCCCACCACCCGGCCCCGCATTCTCACTCGCCCGCCCGCATCCATGGCTCCGTCACCCGCCGCTCCACCCCGCTGCCGTCCCGGGCGGAGTCGAGAGCCTGCCCTGAGCGAAGCCGAAGGGGTACCCGCGCCGCCATGTGCACCTGAACCGTCATCCGGATCCCGCTCTCCACCTGCCACGCCCCTCCCTCCACCGGGTCGCCACCCCCGCCCTCGCTGCCGGACTCCCCCACCTCCCCTGCCTTGTCCCGACTCGTTCCCGGCCCACCTTTCCTGACCGACGAGAACTCCAATACAAGGCGATCGATGTCACGGCTGTTCAGGAGGAAGGAAGAGGGACGAAGTCGCTCTGGGAGCGGATCCGCGACGTCGCGCTCACGGACGTGTCGGTGATCGCGCGGGGCGGGGTGGACGAGGGGTCGCTGGAGCGGCTGGAGGAGCTGCTGATCGCGGCGGATTTCGGCGTCCCGGCCACGCTGCAGCTCGTCCAGGCGGTGGAAACACTGGCGGAGCGGGGAATCGCACGTTCGCAGCAGGACTTCCTGCAGCGCCGTACAGGAGGAGATCGTAGCCATCCTCTCCGTCGGCCGCTCGGATACCGCGCTCCGCTTCAACTTCGAGGGCGGCCCCACCGTCGTCCTGGTGGCGGGCGTGAACGGGGTGGGGAAGACCACCAGCATCGGCAAGCTCGCCCACCGTTTCACGCGCCAGGGGCGCAGCGTGATGATCGCGGCCGGCGACACCTTCCGCGCCGGCGCCATCGAGCAGCTGAAGCGCTGGTCGGAGCGGGTCGGCTGCGACTTCGTGGGGAGCGAGCCCGGGCGGGACCCGGCCGCGGTGGCCTTCGACGCCGTCGCCGAGGCGGAACGCCTGGAGGTGGACGTCCTGCTGATCGATACCGCCGGTCGCCTGCACACGCAGCACGGCCTGATGCAGGAGCTCGAGAAGGTGCAGCGGGTGATCGCACGGAAGCTGCCCGGCGCCCCGCACGAGCGGCTCCTGGTGCTGGACTCCACCGTCGGCCAGAACGCGATGGCGCAGGTCCGCACCTTCGGGCAGACGCTCGACCTCAGCGGCCTGATCCTCACCAAGATGGACAGCACGGCCAGGGGTGGCATCGTCGTCGCACTCAAGAAGGAGTTCGATCTTCCCGTGAAGTTCGTGGGCGTGGGCGAGGGAGTGGATGATCTGCTCCCCTTCGAGATTCGCCCGTTCGCGGCCGAGGTTCTCACGGAGTGAGGACGGGCACCCGTCCCTGCGCCGTTCGAGCCACCCTTTCAATGGCACCACCCCAGTCATGGCCGCCTACACGGACCTCGATCGCCCAGTCCAGTTCCTGAAGGGGGTGGGCCCCGGGCGGGCGGGTGTCCTGCAGCGGCTCGGACTGCTCACCGCACGCGACCTTCTCTACCACGTCCCGCGACGCTACGCGGACGCCTCCACCATCCAGAAGATCGCCTCCCTGGAAGCAGGGATGGACGCCACCGTGATCGGGCGAGTGGTGTCTTCCGGCGTCCTCCCCACACGCGCCGGGCTGCGAATCTTCCAGGCGGTCCTGCGTGACCGGAGCGGCCTGATCGAGTGCTCCTGGCCCGGCCAGCCCTTCCTGGACCGTGTCGTCCGCCGCGGCGACCTCCTGCTCGTATCGGGCCCCGTTCGCTTCTTCCACGGACGGCAGATCCAGCCGCGCGAGTACGTGATCCTGGCGCGGCAGGGTGAGGAAGCGCCGGGTCGCGGTGGCACCGTATTCCCCATCTACCCCGCGACGGACGGGCTGCACCAGCGGGCGATCCGCAAGCTGATCGCGGACAACCTGGACGACCTGCTGCGCGCGGTGGAGGAGGAGGAGGTGCTTCCGGACGAGCTGCTGCGGGGCGCCGGGGTGCCTCATCTCTCGCGCGCTCTGGAGCTGCTGCACCGGCCCGACACGGGTGGAGGAGGCGGAGGAGGGGCGTCGTCGCCTTGCGCTGGAGGAGCTCTTCCTGCTTCAGGTAGTGCACGCGCGAACGCATAGGGAATCCACGCGGGCGCGTCCCGGAATCCGCTTCCGGAAGAGTGCTGAGATGGTTCGCGGGCTGCTCGCGGCACTCCCCTTCGAGCTCACGGGAGCGCAGCTGCGGGTGCTGCGCGAGATCGGGGGCGACATGGGCTCGCCCGATCGCATGCACCGCCTGCTGCAGGGCGACGTCGGCTCCGGGAAGACGGTGGTGGCGCTGTTCGCGATGCTGCGCGCGGTGGAGAACGGATACCAGGCGGCGCTGATGGCCCCCACGGAGATCCTGGCCGAACAGCACGCACGGACGCTGCGGTCGCTGCTGGGCGATCTGCCGGTGGAGGTGCGGCTGCTGACCGGGCGGTTGCGTGCGCGCGGCTCGGCGTGAGGCGCTGGCGAGCATCTCCAGCGGCGAGGCTCACATCGTCGTGGGCACCCAGGCGCTCATCCAGGAGGCGGTGGATTACCGGGGGCTGGGGCTGGTCGTAGTGGACGAGCAGCACCGCTTCGGCGTCCGTCAGCGGCTGGCGCTCTCCGAACTGGGCGATCAGCCGGACGTGCTCGTCATGTCCGCCACACCGATCCCGCGGTCCCTGGCCCTCACGCTCTACGGCGAACTCGACCTCTCCCTGCTGGATGAGCGACCGGCGGGACGAACGCCCATTCGCACGGCGATCCGCCCGCAGGAGGCAGAGGAGAAGGTGTACTCCTTCGTCCGCGAGCAGGTGCGGGCCGGGCGGCAGGCGTATCTCGTCTACCCGCTGGTGGAGGAGTCGGAGACGATGGAGCTGCGCTCGGCCACCGAGGAGTACGAGCGGCTCCGCACGACGGTGCTACCGGATCTCCGCCTCGCACTGCTCCATGGACAGATGGCACCGGAGGAGAAGGACGGGGTGATGCAGCGCTTCGCCGCGGGCGAGATCGACGTGCTCGTCTCCACGACCGTCATCGAGGTCGGGATCGACGTGCCCAACGCCTCGGTGATGGTCGTGCAGCACGCCGAGCGCTTCGGGCTCTCCCAGCTCCACCAGCTGCGTGGCCGGGTGGGACGCGGTGCGGCGGAGAGCTTCTGCATCCTGCTCGCCACTCACCCGGGCGCCCGAACGCGACTCCAGCTCTTCGCCTCCACCGACGACGGCTTCCGCATCGCGGAGGCGGACCTCCAGCTGCGGGGCCATGGGGACCTCTTCGGCGCACGGCAGTCCGGTCTCCCCGCCTTCCGCTTCGCGGACCTCGCGCGTGATCACGATCTGCTCACCCTCGCCCGCGACCACGCACGTGAATCGGTGGAGCGTGACCCGGAGCTGCGGTCGCTGCCCGCGGTCCGGGAAGCGCTGGAAGGGCGCTACGGCGAACGAGGGAAGATGTACCGGACGGGCTGAGGGCGCGCGTTCCGAGCGGAACGTCGAAACACAGGAAGCGCAGAAGTTCGCACCCGCCCAGGGGGGAGGCCGGGAAGCAGTTCCTTTCGTGGCGGAGTGCTGTGCCTTTCATGCTCCCCCGCTCGAGGTGGTCTTCAGCGCTGTAACGGCGGAACACAAGAAGCGCAAAAACACAAGGAACACGAAAGTTGGACCTGAGAGGAATTCCTTTTCCGGTGAACGTTATCCGATTTTGGGTTCCTCTCCCGAAGCGATGCACCGGCACAAAAAAACGGGGAAGCCGCGTGGCTCCCCTGAATGCCTCATGCCGATCTCCGACCGCCTCCCCCTACTGCGCCGGCCTCGTCAACGTCCTCCGGATCCTCTCCAGCTCCTCCCGCTGCTGCCGGATCGTCGCATCGCGCTCGGCGAGCTGTGCCCGGAGCCTCTCCACCTCCGCGGCGAGGGCCCGTGACTCCTGCGCCGAGACGATGACGCGGGGGACCTCCACCTCGCGGGTGACCACTTCCGGCTGGAGCCCCGGCACGCGCTCCTGCGCCGGCATGTTGAGCTGGCGGGCCAGCTGCAGCAGGGTGGAGCCCTCCGGCCGCCGGTGCACGATGCCCGGTCTGACCGAGTCCGCCGCCAGGTAGCTGGAGAGCGCGCTCTCCGCCTGGCCGGAGTCCCACCCGGGGTTGCGCGGATCCAGGTGAACGGTGCCCAGGTAGAAGAGACTCTCGCGGCCCTCGATCGTTTCCGGGTGCCGTTCCGTGAGCTGCCGGAACAGGGAGGTTGCCCGCGGGAAGTTTTCCGCCGTAAGCGCCTCGTGCGCCTCGATCCAGGTGTTGCTGCGCGCCCGCTGCTCGCCGCCGAGCCCCAGATGAGCGCAGGCAGGGAGCAGGACGAGAAGGAGCAGAGAGGAAAAACGCTTCATCTAGGGCTCAGATCGCACAGCAGAAAGGAATCAGACCGCCTCCACCACCGGCGGCTCCAGCGGGAGGACCACGCGGAACGTGGTGCCTCTTCCGACTTCGCTCTCTGCACCGATCGTGCCCCCGTGGGCATCCACGATCTCGCGAGCGATCGCCAGACCGAGCCCCGAACCGACCGAACGCGGCTGGGCCTGGTTCTCCACCTGGAAGAACTTGTCGAAGACGCGCGGAAGGAGCTCGGCGGGAATTCCCACGCCGGTGTCCACCACCTCGATCATCACCCCGCCCTCCGAGGTGCGCGCGGGGCGGGCATTGATCCTGATGCTTCCTCCGCGCGGCGTGAACTTGAAGGCGTTGGAGAGCAGGTTGCCGAGAACCTCGTTGAGACGATCCGAATCACCGTTCAGGGACTCGGGCATGGAATCGGAGATGTCCAGGGAGAAATCGATCTCGTTCTGGTACGCGAGCACCTCGAAGCTCCCTTTCAGGTCGTTGAGAAAGGCGCGCAGGTCGATCGGCTGGATCTCCAGGCGTCCCCCCCCGCCTCGAAGCGGCTCACGTCGAGCAGCTGCTGAATGAGCCGGCCGAGACGGTCCGTCTGCTCGCCCACCGAGACGAGCACCTTCACCTGCTGGTCAGGGACCTCCCCGTAGACGCCGTCGCGGAGCAGCGACACATAGCCCTTGATCACGCTGAGTGGTGTCTTCAGCTCGTGGGAGGCGACGGAGACGAATTCTGCCTTCATCCGATCGAGCGCCGCGAGCTGATCGGTCATTCGCGCGAAGGAGCGTGCGAGGTCGCCGATCTCGTCCGGCCGGTCGGGCGGGATGCGGACCTCCGGCTCGAAGTCACCGCCCGCCACCACCGCCATCCCGCCGCGCAATCGGTCGATGGGCCGGAGGAGACTCCGGGTGGACCAGCCGCCGATGGCGAGCGCCACCAGCAGCGCGATCATCAGACCGAGCACGGTGGAGGTGTTGGCGGCGACGGCGATCGCCTGGGCCCGTTCCACCTGCTGTGCCCCGACCTCGTTGATGGCGCGGCCGATCGGGTCCAGGGCGGCATCCATCTGCGCGAACGCAGGATCCACCGCGCCGTCCCGGTGCGCGTCGGCCGCTTCCACCGCGCCGGCCTCGACGAGCCGCTGCTCCTCCGTGATCGCGGCTCGAACCCGGTCCCAGGCCGCCGCCGCGGGCGCAACGACCTCCTCGTAGCCACCCTGCGAGAGGCGGGTGAGTTCCTGGGAGACGCGGGCCGAACCCGCTTCCACCCGCTCGCGCGCCTCAGGTGTGGCGAGAGCGAGATAGATGCGCTGCGCGTTGTCCACTTCGCTGAACGCGGTCTGGAGGCGTCCGAGGGTGAGCGCCCCCACCGCGTCGCGGGTGCTCAGCTCGTAGGTGATCTGTCGCAGCTCGCGCAGCGCAAACAGGCTCCACACCGACGGTGCCAGCAGGATGATGGAGAGCAGGATGAAGGTGAGGACGAGGCGCTGGCGGAGTCTCATGCGCCGCCCCGCTTGGCTTCGTCCCACAGTTCGTCGAGACGCTCGAGGCCAGCGGAGCGCAGCTCCACGCCGCGTTCGGCGGCCAGCCGCTCCAGTGCCCGGAACCGCCGGGAGAACTTCCGATTGGCCTGTGTCAGCGCGGTCGGCGCATGCACGCCGCAGAGGCGGGTCAGGTTGACCACGGAAAAGAGCAGGTCGCCGAGCTCCTCTTCCAGGCGGTGGGTGCTCCCCGCATCGAGTTCCGCGCCGACCTCTTCCGTCTCCTCGCGCACCTTCGCCCAGGCGCCGCGAGGCTCGGCCCAGTCGAAGCCGACGGTGGCGACGCGCTCCTGAATGCGATGCGCGACGTCCAGCACATCCCCGGTCACGCCGACCTCGGAAAGGAGCCCGTCCCGATCCTCCGCCGATTCCCCCCGTTCGCGCGCCTTGAGTTCATCCCACGGCTGCGCGGAGCCGTCGCCGTACAGCTGAGGGTGGCGGCGCCGCATCTTGCGCTCGAGTCCCGATACCACAGACTCCCGGTCGAACGCACCCCGCTCCTCGGCGATGACCACCTGGAAGGCCAGATTGAGCAGGAGGTCGCCCAGCTCGTCCCGGAGGCCGGTGTCGTCGCCACGATCGATCGCATCCACGACCTCATGGCTCTCCTCGAGCAGGTAGCGGCGGAGTGAGTGAGGGGTCTGAGCGGCGTCCCAGGGGCAGCCCGCACGCAGAAACTCGACCAGCGCCATTGCGCGGTCGAGGACGCCCGGGGGCGCGGAAGGGGAGACCGGGTCTGCTTGCGGCTCATTCACGGTCGGTCTATACTACGTCGCCTGTGTTCGACCCGTCAACCACACCCCGGTCCCGTGCGTGGGTGGAGATCCGGCTGGACCGGCTCCGCCAGAACGCGCTTTCCGCGCTCCGCGCCACCGGCTCCCGCGCCGGCCTCCTGCCGATGGTCAAGGCGGACGCCTACGGCCTGGGGCTGGCTCGTGTCGTTCGTGCCCTGCAGGACGTGCCGGCGCAGGGCGGCCCCTGGGGGTTCGGTGTGGCGACGGTGGCCGAGGGTGAGGCGCTCCGCCGCTGCGGCTGGGCCGGCCGCGTCCTCGTCACCGCCCCCGCCGCGCCCGGCGAGTTGCGGCGTGCGGGCGAGGCGAACCTCACCCTGTCCATCTCCAGCATCGAGACGTTGCGCGGGTGGGTGGGAGTGGCCCGGGCGCTCGGTCGCGAGCTCGGCTTCCATACCGAGGTGGACACGGGTATGGGTCGTGCCGGTTTTCCGTGGCGGCAGGCGCAGCACTGGGGCTCGGAAGTCGCGCGCGCGGCTGAAGGCGCGCTCCGCTGGGAGGGCTGCTTCACGCACTTCCACTCCGCCGACGAGCCGGAGCTGACACCGACGGACGAGCAGTGGGACCGCTTTCAGGAGGCGCTCGCCGCACTGCCGGAAGCCGCCGAGCCGCGGGTGGTGCACTGCGCGAACAGCGCCGCGACCCTGCGCAGAGGCGGCTACGGCTGCCCTCTGATGCGCCCCGGGATCTTCCTCTACGGCGGCCGTGCAGGGCCGGGTACCGATCCCGCCCCGGTGGTCTCGGTGCGTGCGCGGCTCGTGCTGGTGCGCGAGGTGGAGGCGGGGAGCACCGTCGGATACGGCGCCACGCATCGCGCCGCCGGCCGGGAGCGCTGGGGCACCCTGGCGATCGGCTACGGCGACGGAATCCCGAGGGCGCTCGCACGTGGAGGCGGTGAGGTCCTGGTCCGCGGACGCGCCGCGCCCATCATCGGCCGCATCTCCATGGACATGACGACCGTGGATCTCGGCGACGTGCCGGATGCGGAGCCGGGCGACGTGGTCACCCTGATCGGCAGTGACGCCGGGCTGGAAATCACGGTGGACGAGGTGGCGCGGCGGTGTGACACCATCTCCTACGAGATCCTCACCGGTCTCACGCAGCGCCTCCCGCGCGTTCATCTGGAGGGGGAAGAGATCACCGGCTGAGTCTTTCCGGGATCTTCGGGTTCGTAGTGCGTGTATCTCGCCTGCGGGTCGCCACGCGGCTCCGCGGGCTTTCACAATGTATAGCAATCTCCTGATGCCATCACCTTCGTTCTTTCGCCGCGCCGCGCTCGGGGCTTTCGCGCTCCCGCTGCTGCTGGCCTGCGAGGACCGGTTGCCGACCGCGATCGGCGAGGACCTGTTCCCGGGCGGCGTGCGCCCCACCACGGTGGAGTTGATCCTGGAGCCGGAGCAGTACGTCCTCTCCACCGCTCAGTTCAGCGGCTACACCGACGCGGCGAATGCGGGTTTCCTCACCGTGGCCGGCGCCTTCGACGGTGCGCTGCACGCCAACGCGCTGGGCCGCTTCACCGGCTTCCCGGATTCGGTGTCGTACACCGTGGACGGCACGCTGACTACCGTGGAGGAGTTCACCTACCAGGGTGGCACGGTGGTGACGGTGGTGAACCCGACCGCCTCCGCGGCGGTGAACACGCGGCTCCGCCTGTACGCACTCGAGCAGGCCTGGGACACGGCGGGTGTGAGCTGGACCGCCGCCTCCGGCCGCGCCGCCCCGACGCCGTGGGCCACGCCTGGTGGCACCCGCGGAGCCCTGCTCGCTGAGGCGGTATGGGCTCCCGGCGACACGGCTGCAGCCGCGGACTCGGTCCGCTTCGAGGTGGACTCGCTGACCGTCGCGCGGATGGCCGCCCCCGGTTTCCACGGGCTGGTGGTCACCAGTGAGACGGACGGGAGCCGTGTGCAGCTGAGCCGGATGGTGCTGCAGACCAGCGTTCGTCCCGCTGCGAACCCGGATACGACCATTGCGCTCACCTTCACCGCCGGCCCGCAGACCACGATCCACACACCGACCGCCACCGACGTCCCCGGGACTTTCCGCTTCGGCGGAATCACCGGAGACCGGGCGGTGATCGGGATCAACCTGGACCAGCAGGTGAGGTCATGCGCCGATCCGGCGACGACGCCCGACTGCCCGCTGATCTCGCTGCGAGAGGTGACCATCAACCAGGCCTCACTGGTGCTCAGCCCGGTGGTGGCGCCCGGCGGCCTGCGCGCGTTGCAGCCGGTCCCGGCGCGCGCACGCCGCGTCCTGGAGCCGGAACTGGGTCGCGTGGCACCGCTCGGTGAGCTGCTCGCGATCGCGGACACGGCCACCGCACGCCGCCTGGCCACTCCGGACGGCGCGGCCGCCGCACTCGACCTGACCGCAGCGATCGCCACCTTCAGTGCACAGGGGCTGGAACGGTTGACGCTCGCCGTTCTGAACGAGCCCGAAGGGGCGGCGTTCGGTTACGTCTACTTCACGGATCGGCCGCGCCTGCGGATCGTCTACACGGTTCCCCTGCGTCCGACCTTCCCATGAGCCGCATCCAAGTGATCCGTACTCTTTTCTGCTCGCTCGCGGCGGTCGCGACGCTGGTCGCGCTGGCGGCCCCGGCGCAGGCCCAGTCGCTGTTCGCGAACCGCGGGCTCGGCCTGGTGGCGGAGCCGGTGGACGCCCGCGGCGCCGGCCTCGGCGGTGTGACGCTCGGCCTGCCGCGCGGTGAGATGTCGTGGACCAACCCGGCGGACATGTCCGGCCTTCTCGCACCCGGCCTGCGTGTCGTCTTTCAGTACGACGACTTCACGGCCGACCAGGCGGGCCGCACACTGGAGGGCGGCACGGCTCGCTTTCCGCTGATCATGGGGGCATTCCCGGCGGGTGACCGCTGGGTTCTCTCGGCCGGCTACGGCGGCTTTCTGGATCAGAACTGGGCCATCGAGCAGTCGGATACGCTGGTATTCGGCGCCGACTCCGTCTTCGTTCTCGATCGCTTCGCCTCCACCGGCGGGATCGCGCGGCTGCGGCTCGCCGCGGCGTACGCAGTGAGCGCTCCGCTCTCGCTGGGCGCGGGGCTCGACATCTACACCGGCCTGAGCCAGCGCGAATTCGGCCGCTCCTTCCAGCAGGGGGTGGCGCCGCCGTGCTGCACCATCGAGTGGCGATACAGCGGCTTCGGCGGCACCGCGGGTATGGCCTACGCACCCTCCGAAGCGCTGAACCTGTCGGCCGCCGCCACCTTCGGTGGCACGCTCGATGCCCGGAGTGACAGTGTGGGCGTGGAGGGTGGTGAGTTCACGATCCCCACCTCCCTGCGTGCGGGTGCCAGTGGCCGCATCGCCGGCAATACGCTGCTCGCGCTCTCCGGCGAATGGACCGGATGGGGCGCGCTGGACGAGGAACTCGCCACCGTCGGCGGAGCGCAGGACTCCTGGTCGCTCGCCGGTGGACTCGAGTGGGAGGGGCTCCAGCTCCGGGATCGCCCACTGCCCCTGCGGGTCGGCGGCCGCTACGCCTCGCTCCCCTTCTCGTGGGGCCGGCCGGGGGATGCGACGTCGTTCCCGACCGAACGCGCGGTCACCGGCGGCCTCGGGATCCTTCTCGCCGGTGGCGCCGCTCGCACCGATCTCTCCTTCGAGCTCGGCCGACGCGGTGGCGCGGACGCCGGCCTCCAGGAGTCCTACTCACGCTTCATCTTCTCGGTAACGGCTCTGGGACGTTGACAAACGATTCGCTCGAGGCCCCTCTCATCCTGATCGTGGATGACAATCCGCTCAACGTGGAACCGCTCTGCGATCTGCTCGAGGCGATGGGCTATCGAGTGGATCAGGCGCTCGACGGACCCACCGCGCTGAGGATCGTCCGCGAACGTCTCCCGGACCTGATCCTCCTGGACATCATGATGCCGGGGATGAACGGCTTCGAGGTCTGCGATCACCTCAAGGCCGATCCCGTCACCGCCCGTATCCCGGTCGTCTTCGTCACCGCTCTCTCCGAGACGGAGGACAAGCTGAAGGCGATCGAGGCGGGCGGGGACGATTTCCTCACCAAGCCCTTCAACCGCCCGATCCTGCTGGCCCGCGTCCGCTCTCTGCTGCGCCTGAAGGCTGCGCGCGACGAGCTCGAGGATTCGTACCGGAAGCTGCAGGCGCTGGAGCGGATGAAGGACGATCTGATGAAGATGATCGTCCACGACCTGAAGTCCCCCCTCGCCGCCATGCTGGGGACACTGGAGATGGCGGCGGAGGGCGACCTCGGGCCCACCAACGAACAGCAGAGGCGGCTGTTCGGCGATGCACAGCAGCGCGGCGCCGACGCGCTCCGGCTGATCGACGACCTGCTGGAGCTGACTCGCCTGGAGGAGTCGCGTGTCGTCCTGCGGCGAGAAGAGCGCACCGTCCGGGACATCCTGGAGGGGGTGCTGGAGGAGTGGCGGATCCGCGTGGAGCAGCGGGGCGCCTCCATCGAGATCGCCGGGGCGGTGGCGCCGGATTCACTCGCCGCAGATCAGCACCTGCTGCGACGGGTGCTCTCCAACCTGATCGGCAACGCGCTCCGCCATGCGGGCAAGGGCGTGAAGATCGTGCTCGCGGCGCGTACGGCCCCGGACGGCACCGGCGTCCACTTCACGGTCGCCGACGACGGCGTGGGGATCCCTCCCGCCTATCACGACCTGATCTTCCGGAAGTTCGGCAGCGTGCAGGGGAGCGGCCGCGCCAGTTCGGGGCTGGGTCTCACCTTCTGCAAGCTCGCGGTGGAGGCCCACGCAGGACGTATCTGGGTGGAGAGCTCCGAGAGCGGCGGAAGCGTCTTCCACTTCGTCATTCCCGCCGGCGTCGGCGAGCCCGCCGTCGCGGCCGGTAGCTGACCCTCCCCGGCCCCGCCAGCACCCCTCTCGATGACCCCGCAAACTGGCCTTTTCCTTGCATTTGAAGGCGTGGAAGGGTCGGGCAAGAGCACCCAGGTGGAGCTGCTCGCCACCCACCTGCGAGAGGCCCGTCGCGAGGTGGTCGTCGCGCGCGAGCCCGGCTCCACACCACTCGGCGAACGTATCCGATCCC
Source organism: uncultured Gemmatimonadales bacterium (assembly GCA_963793235.1). Taxonomy (GTDB): domain Bacteria; phylum Gemmatimonadota; class Gemmatimonadetes; order Longimicrobiales; family Longimicrobiaceae; genus CAWBZF01. Next base: position 894,241 of record CAWBZF010000002.1, on the reverse strand, counting down.
TCGTGCTGGACCACAGCGAACTCGGCATTCCCGCGCGAAGCGAGCTCTTCCTGATGCTCGCGGCCCGCGCCGCCTTCGTGGATCTGGTGGTGCGTCCTGCGCTGGGGCGTGGCGCCGTGGTGATCGCGGATCGCTTCGAGCTCTCCACCCTCGCCTACCAGGGCGCGGGGCGTGGCGTCGAGGTGGAGGAGATCATCCGCTCCAATCGGTTCGCCACGTCCGGGATCGCACCGCAAACCACCGTTCTCCTGGAGCTGGAGCCGGCGGAGGGTGCCCGCCGACAGATCGCCGCCGCCAAGCGCCGGGACCGGATGGAGCTGGAGGCCGACGAGTTCCACCGCCGCGTCGCCGACGGATACCTCCAACTGGCCGCATCGGTACCCGATGTGCAGCGTGTGGACGCGCGGGGTTCGGTGGACCGGGTGCACGCCCGGGTTCTGGAGACACTCTCCTCCCGGCACCCCGAAACTTTCCGGTAATGCGGGTTTATCAGGTGACAATCCCGTGCCTCCGGGCGCGGTGATCCTTCCATCTCCCAGCAGTGTCGCGGAGGACGCATGAAGCTCAAGAGAACCTTGCTCGGGCCCCTGGTCGTGGCCATGGTCGCCTTCGTTTCGGGCGGCTGGCTGCTGCAGCGCGGGGTTGCCGGGGAGAGCAGCGCCTTTCAGCAGGCGCGGATCCTCGAGGAGGTCCTGAACCGGATCTCCCGCGACTACGTGGATCAGCGCCCCGCGGATGAGCTCTACCGGATGGCGGTGGATGGCCTGCTCCGCGAGCTGGGCGATCCGCATACCGCCTTCATGAGCGCGGAGGAGTACAACAACCTCCGCATCCAGACCACCGGCGAGTACGGCGGCCTGGGGATCCAGATCGCAGAGCGGGACGGCTGGATCACCGTGATCGCGCCGCTGCCGGGCACTCCGGCCGAGCGGGCCGGGCTGCTGGCCGGTGACCGGATCATCGAGGTGGAGGGGCAGTCGACCGAGGGGTGGCGCGACGACGACGCGGTGAAGGTGCTGCGCGGCCCGCGAGGCACCTCGGTGAACATCACCATCGCACGGACCGGGGTGAGCGAGCCGATCCGGCATTCGATCACCCGCGAGGAGATCCACGTGAACTCGGTGCAGTCCGCCTACATGGTGGAGCCGGGGATCGGGATCGCGCGGCTGACGCTGTTCAGCGAGACCTCCACGAGCGAGCTTCGCACCGCCATCAACGAGCTGCGCCGGAGGGGATGCGCGGGCTGATCCTGGACCTGCGCATGAACCCGGGCGGCCTCCTCGACCAGGGCGTCTCGGTGTCGGACCTGTTCCTGAGCCCGGGCCAGGAGATCGTGGAGACGCGTGCGCGGAACCCGCGCGACAACGTCACCTTCCGCGCCTCGCAGCCCGAGGTGTTCCAGGGGATGCCGATCATCGTGCTGGTGGACGAGTACTCCGCGAGCGCATCCGAGATCGTGGCGGGCGCGCTGCAGGACCACGACCGTGCACTGGTGCTCGGGTCCACCACCTTCGGCAAGGGCTCCGTACAGACGCTCTTCCCGCTCTCCGGCGGCAACTTCCTGAAGATGACCACCGGGAAGTGGTACACTCCGTCCGGCCGCTCCATTCAGAAGGAGCGCGGGACCAATGGGGAGGCGACGGCGCTGCTGGAGGACGAGGGGATCGGGCTGGACGGTCAGCCGATTCCGGCACCGGAGTCGCTCGACACCACCGAGCGGGGCGAGTACCGCACCAGTGGGGGCCGTCTGGTTTACGGCGGGGGCGGTATCGTTCCGGACCTGATGGTCCGGCCGGACACGCTCACGCAGGTGGAGCGCGACTTCTTCGCGGCCGTATCGCGCGGAGGCAACCGCTTCTTCAACGAATCGTTCCGGTACGGCGTGGAGTTCGCTCAGCAGAACCCGAACCTCCGCCAGGACTTCGAGGTAACGCCGCCGATGCGGGACGAGTTCTTCCGCCGGTTGGTGGCGGCCGGGGTCGAGGTGTCGCGTGAGCAGTTCGATGGCGCGCGTCGCCTGGTGGATCAGTACGTCGGCCGCGACATCACGATCGCGAAGTTCGGCCAGGCCGCCGCCGCCCAGCGTGCCAACCGCAACGACGCGGTGGTGCGTGCCGCGGTGGAGATCCTGAGGAACTCGCCGGATCAGCAGGCCGTCTTCGGGCGGGCCACCGCGAGGGCGCAGGCCTCCCGGTAGGCCATGGGACTTCTGACGGTCCTCACCGTCTTCGCGGTGGGGCTGGTGGTCGGGGTCGTCTCTGGTCTGGTGGGAATTGGAGGAGGGGTACTGATCGTACCCTTCCTCTATTTCTTTTATGCGAATCCCGCGATCTTCGGCGTGAACGTGGCGCCCGAAGCGCACATCATCCTGGCTCACGGCACCTCGCTGTTCGTGATCGTCCCCACCTCGCTGCGAGGCGTGCTGGCCTTCCACCGGCGGGGCCTCGTCGAGTGGCGGGCGGTGTGGCCGATCGGGCTCGGCTCGGTGCTGGCAGCCGTCGCCGGTGCGCGTCTGGCCCTGTACCTGCCGCCCGACCTGCTCCGCGTGGCGTTCGGCGGCTTCCTGCTGCTTTCGGGAGTGCAGCTCGCCCTGCGCCGCGGCGGGGCGGCGGCGGTCGGCGACGAAGGAGAGCGCGCACCGGTGGCGCTTCCATTGGTCGCCCTGAGCGGGATTCTCGTCGGCATCTTCTCTGCACTGCTGGGTGTGGGCGGGGGGATCGTCGCGATCCCGATCCTGATGTACCTTGTACGGGTGGAGGTGCGGCGCGTGGCCGCCACTTCGATGGGGATCATCGCCATCACCGCCAGTGCCGGAGCGGCCGCCTACATGGTGAGCGGGCTTGGTGCACCGGGCCTGCCGCCGGGAAGCGTGGGGTATGTGGACGTGGTGACGGGGCTCGCGATGTTTCTCGGTGCCGTCACCTCCGTTCGCTGGGGCGCGCACCTCAACCAGCGGCTGTCGCCGCGCGCTCTCGCCCTTGTCTTCGCCGCACTCTTCATCCTGCTGGGGGCGCGCCTGATGGCGGGCGGCGCCCGTGCACTGCTGGTCGCGCTCGGCCTTCTCACGGACGGCGCAGTGGCTCTTCACCTCTGACGATCCGGTCGGCTGCGGCCGACCGCGGGCCGGCACCCGGCCGGAGGAGTATCCCGGATGCACGAATCTCTGGTGGAGGTGTTTCGCGGCGCGGTGGCCGAGTCGAGCCACCGCATCCATGCGGCGGTGGTGGATTCCGACGGCCGATTGCGCGCCTCGGCCGGCGATCCCGAACTCACCACCTACTTCCGCTCCTCGGCCAAGCCGCTGCAGGCGCTCCCGCTGGTGGCGGACGGGGCGCTGGACCGCTTCGGCATCTCGCTGGAGGAGCTCGCGCTGTGCTGCGGTTCGCATTCCGGCGACGAGCGGCACGTCACCGTTGCCGGCGACCTGCTGCGAAGCGTGGGGCTGGACGGAGAGGCGCTCGCATGCGGGCCCCACGCCCCATTCGATTCCGGCGCGCGCCGTACCCTCGCCGAGGCGGGGCTCGAGCCGGTGCGAATGCACAACAACTGCTCGGGCAAGCATGCCGGGATGCTGGCGCTGGCGCGCGTCCACGGCTGGGAGCCGGAGGGATACCATCGCCTCGAGCATCCGGTGCAGCAACGCATCCTCGCCGAGGTCTCGCGCTGGACCGGCATGCCCGCGGAAGCGATGGCGCTCGCGACCGATGGGTGCGGCGTTGTCTGCTTCGGGATGCCGCTGCGGCAGATGGCTGTCGCCTATGCGCGCCTCGCCACTGCCGCCCGGGTCGGTGACCACGATCCCACATACGTCGTGGGGGCGATGACCAGCTACCCGGAGATGGTCGCTGGGAAGGGGCGTCTCTGCACCGACATCATGAAGCAGACGGCGGGGCGGGTGTTCGCCAAGGTCGGGGCGGAGGGCGTGTACTGCGTGGGGGTACCGGGCGCGGAGCTGGGGATCGCGATGAAGGTGGAAGATGGCTCCAAGCGCGCCGTCGGGCCGGCGATCCTCTCGATCCTGCGACAGCTGGACCTGATCTCGGAGGATGATTTCGGCGCCCTCTTCCGTCACGCCTATCCGGAACTGCTGAACACTCGCGGTGAAGTGGTGGGTGAGATCCGTGCGAACTTCACGCTCCGCACGCCGGGTGACTGAGGCGGCGCTGGACGCGGAAAGGGAGTCGCTCGTCCGGGTCGCCGCCTCGATCGGCACGCGGGAGCGCGAGCGCATCCGCCAGGCGCTGGAGGATGCGGCGGGGATGGCGGATGCCGGCGCGGTGGAGGAGGTGCTGCTGCAGTCGCACCTGTTCGTCGGCTTCCCTGACGCCCTGGAGGCGATGGTTCTCTGGCGCGCCTCCAGCGACTCCCCCGTAGCCGCACCGTCTCCCGAGGAGCCGGAGCACTGGGCCGTGCGCGGACCCGCGGTGTGCGAACGAGTGTACGGCCAGAACTACCGGAAGCTGCGCCGAAACGTGACCGCGCTTCACCCCGACCTCGACCGCTGGATGGTGGAGGGCGGGTACGGAAGGGTGATCGGTCGCTCCGGCCTGGATCTCGCTACCCGCGAGCTGTGCATCGCGGCGCTCCTGGTGGTCTGGAGAGCGCCGCGGCAGCTCCATTCGCACCTGCGCGGGGCCATCAACGCCGGTGCCAGTGAGGCCGAACTGCGCCAGGCGGTGCACATCGCCTGCGCCTTCGCCACCGCCGAGGCGGCTGAGGAAGCGCGGGAGCTTCTGGTCCGCGTGGTGGCGGCCGGCCCACAGACACGCCCGCCACACTGATGAACGCTGCGCCCGTGGCCGGACTCTTCCGGCGCGGGCGGGGTGTCGAGACGATTCGAGAGAGACAATGTTCCTGGACCAGGCGCAGATCGAGGTGGAGGCGGGACACGGCGGCGAGGGCGTCGTCAGCTTCCGGCGTGAGTCGTACGAGCCGCACGGCGGGCCCGACGGCGGTGATGGAGGCAGCGGGGGTGACGTGATCGTGGAGGTGGATCCGCAGCTCTCCACCCTCCTCGATTACCGCTACCGCCGGCAGTATCGCGCGGAGGCCGGCAACAAGGGGCAGGGCTCCAACAAGACCGGCCGCTCGGGAGAGGATCTCGTCCTGCGCGTTCCCCCCGGCACCGTGGTCCGCGATCAGGAAACCGGCGAGGTGATCGGCGAACTGCTGGAGCCGGGCGAGCGGATCGTCGCGGCGCGCGGCGGCCGGGGCGGGAAGGGCAACGCCTTCTTCGCCACCGCCACCAACCAGGCACCCCGGAAGAGCCAGCCCGGTGAGGAGGGGGAGGCACGCCGGATCGAGCTGGAGCTGAAGCTGATCGCCGACGTGGGGCTGGTGGGCGAACCGAACGCCGGCAAATCCACCTTTCTCGCCTCCGTGTCGCGCGCCACGCCGAAGGTCGCCGACTACCCGTTCACGACGCTGACGCCGAACCTGGGCGTGGTGCAGCTCACCGGAAGCCGGACCTTCGTGATCGCCGACATCCCGGGGATCATCGAGGGCGCGCACGAGGGGAAGGGTCTCGGGCTCCAGTTCCTCCGCCACATCGAGCGGACCCGCACCCTCGCCCTCTTCATTCCGGCGGACGCGTTGGAGCCGCAGGAGGAGTACGAGAAGCTGCGCGCCGAGCTGCGGAGCTACTCCGAAGAACTGGCAGCGAAGCCGCACTGCGTGGTGTTCACCAAGTCGGACCTGCTCCCGCCCGACTGGCCGGATCCGCGCGTGGACGCGCCGGACGCCTGGGGTCAGTTCGTCATCTCAGCGGTGGCGCAGCGTGGGCTCCCGGAGTTGCTTGAGGCACTCTGGGCGCGCGCGGCGCAGGCCGCCCGGCCCTCGCCGGAGGAGGAGCCGGTGGAGACGTGGGAGCCCTGATCCCGCATGCCTCTCACCGCGGCAGAGCTGGAGCCGGTGCTGACCCTCGCGCTCATCGAGGGGGTCGGTCCGAGTCGGCTGGCGATGCTGGTCGCCCGCTACGGTACCGCCGCGCGCGCACTCGCTGCCAGCGAGCGTGAGCTCCGGCTCCTGCCCGGGCTCTCCGCGCCGGTCGCCGGGCGCATCGCGCGAGCCGGAGAGGCCGAGTGGAGCGCGGCCCGCGCGGCGATGCGAAAGCTGGACCGGCTCGGCGCTTTCGCACTGACCACCGACGATCCGCTTTTCCCCGCCGCCTTCCGCCGCCTACCGGATCGTCCCTATCTGCTCTTCGCCTGCGGCGACCTCGGTCTGCTGCTGCGGCCGGCGATCGCCATCGTGGGTACCCGCACACCTACGGGATACGGCAGGGAGGTCACCCGCGATCTGGCCGGGGCGCTCGCGGCGCGGGGATACTGCGTGGTCAGCGGGATGGCGCGCGGGATCGACACGGCGGCGCACCACGCCGCGCTGGAGGCCGATGGCGCCACCATCGGCGTGCTCGGCAACGGCATCGAGCAGATCTATCCGCCGGAGAATCGCGATCTCTTCACCTCGGTTCGGCAGCACGGTCTGTTGCTCACCGAGTTCGTACCCGGCGAGACCCCCAGGGCCGGTAACTTCCCGCGTCGCAACCGGCTGATCGTCGCCCTGGCGCGCGCGGTGCTGGTCGTGGAGATGGGGCTGAAGAGCGGTGCGCAGCACACGGTCACCTATGCGCTGGAGCAGGGCCGCGACGTGCTCGCGGTACCCGGTCCCATCAGCTCCTCCGCCAGCGACGGCACCAACCAGCTCATCAAGGACGGCGCCCGGATGGTGACCGGTGTGGACGACGTGCTGGAGGAGCTGGAGGGCGTCGGACGATCCCGCTTCGCTGCGACTTCATCCAGCGCATCCACGATCGAGGCGCAGCCGGCACTTCCACTCCTTTCCGGCGCCGAGAGCCGGGTGTTCACCGCGCTGGGCAGCGAGCCGCACCACGTGGACGAGCTCTGCGGTGCGACCGGTCTGGCCCCGGCGACACTGCTCGGCACTCTGCTCGAGCTGGAATTGCGGGGACTCGCCCGCTGTCTGCCCGGCAAGCTGTACCGCCGTGTCTGAGCTGTCGCTCCCGCGATCCCTGTACGTTCACGTTCCCTTCTGCGTGCGGCGCTGCTCCTACTGCGACTTCGCCGTGGAGGCCACACCGGAGGCCCCGGTGACTCCCTGGCTGGAGGCGGTGGCTGGTGAGCTTCGACTGCTCTCCACGCAACTCCACTGGCCTTCCCCGGTCGAGCTCGACACCGTGTACGTCGGCGGCGGCACGCCCTCCATGCTCGGCGCGGATGCGATGGCCGCCATGCGCCGGGCGTTCGCCTCCCACGTGATGTGGGCCGCGGATGCGGAATGGACGTCCGAGGCGAACCCTGAGAGCTTCACGGTGGAGCTCGCCGAGGGGTGGCGGGCGGCCGGAGTGAACCGGATCTCCCTCGGCGTGCAGACCTTTCACGAGCCCGCGCTTCGCTGGATGGGGAGGATGCACGGCCTCGAGGGTCCATACCGCGCCATGGCCGCCGCGCGCCTCGCGGGCTTCGACAACGTCAGCGTGGACCTGATCTTCGGTCTCCCCGAGCGTCTGGAGCGTGACTGGAACGCCGATATCGACCGGGCACTCGATCTGGAGCCGGAGCACGTCTCGCTGTACGGGCTCACCGCCGAGCAGGCGACCCCGCTGGGGCGATGGGTGCGCGAGGGCCGCGAATCGCTGGCGGACGAGGACCGCTACGCCGAGGAGTACCTGCTGGCGCACCGGCGGCTCACCGAGGCGGGGTACGAGCACTACGAGGTTTCCAACTTCGGCCTGCCCGGCCGGCGCTCCCGCCACAACTTCGCCTACTGGACCGGTCTGCCGTACGCCGCCCTCGGTCCGGGTGCCCACGCCTTTCATCCGCCCGTACGCCGCTGGAACCTGAGGGGCTGGGAAGCATATAGAGACGCGGTCGCGACAGGGGCTCTTCCGCTGGAGGGAGAGGAGCGGGTGAGCGAGGATGAGAGGGCGCTGGAGCAGGTCTGGCTCGGGCTCCGCACGGATCTCGGATATCCGCTGGAGCACGCCACCTCGGCTCAGCACGCCATGGCGGCCGACTGGAGCCGCCGCGGACTCGCCCGCCTTTCCGACGGCCGCCTGCGGCTTTCCGCCGACGGCTGGTTGCTGCTGGATCGTCTTGCGCTGGACCTGACGCGTGCGGGTGAGGCGTCGGCCGCGGGCGGATCCGGGACACCGGCCCGCATTCCGGATTGACCCTGGTGGGGCGAACCCACAGATTCTCCGGCGAACTCGAGCCGCGAACAGCATGAAGGGTGACCCGCTCAGCGAACGGGAACATATCGTCCTCGAGGCGGTGATCCGTACCTACGTGGAGACCGCCGAGCCGGCCGGCAGCCGCACCGTTGCCCGTCGGTTCAACCTCGGCATCTCACCGGCCACGGTGCGCAACACCATGAGCGACCTGGAGGAGAAGGGGTATCTCTTCCACCCGCACACCTCGGCCGGACGGATGCCGACGGATCGCGCATACCGCTTCTTCGTGGACTCGCTGCTCGGACAGCCGAGACAGCAGGTGCGGGATGCGCGGCTGCGCCGTGAGCTGGAGAGCGCCGCCGATCGCTCCGCCGTTGAGCTGTTGATCCGCCGCGCCGCCCAGGTGCTCGGCCTGCTCACCAATGAGCTCGGCGTGGCCATGTCGCCGCGCATGTCGGACGTGGTGCTGGAGCGCATCGAGATGATCGCGGTCGCCGAGGGCAAGGTGCTCCTGGTGATGACGCTGCAGGCGACCGGTCTGCGCACGGTGTTCGTGGACGTGCCGGTGGACGTGCCGGGCCCCACGCTGATCGCCGTCACGCAGATCCTCAACGAGCGGCTCGGCGGGCTGTCGCTCAGCGACGTGCGCACCTCGCTCTCCGAGCGCCTCCGGGACACCTCGGCAGAGACGGATCCGACCGCATCCGAGCTGCTGAACATCTTCGTGCAGGCGGCAGATGAGTGGCTCGACTGGTCGTCCAGCTCGCCGGGCGTTCATCTCGGCCACGCATCCGTACTGGCGGATCAGCCCGAGTTCCAGCAGGGCCCGCGGCTGCGCAGCCTCATCGAGCTCACCGAGCGCACCGACCTGCTGAAGAGCGTGCTCGCGGGGAGAACGGGAGGCGAAGGGCTCAAGATCACCATCGGGGCCGAGCACCAGGACTCGGCCCTCGCCGATTTCACGGTGGTCACCTCGGAGTACCGGGTCGGAAACCTGCGTGGGGTGATCGGGGTCATCGGACCCACACGCATGCCGTACGACCGGGTCATCACACTCGTGGAGAGCACCTCGTCGCTCGTCTCCGAGTTTCTAACGTAAACGAAGGTCAGCCGGATACATGAGGGATTACTACGAGATCCTTGCCGTCGCGAAGGACGCCGACGGGGAGACGATCAAGAAGGCCTACCGGAAGCTCGCGCTCCAGTATCACCCCGACCGCAATGGTGGGGACAAGGATGCGGAGGAGAAGTTCAAGGAGGCCACCGAGGCGTACGAGGTACTCCGCGACGCGAACAAGCGCGCGGCCTACGATCGCTACGGTCACGCCGGCGTGAAGGGTGGCGCCGGCGCCGGCGGGTTCGGTGGCGGCTTCGGCGGCGGGGTCGGCTTCGAGGACGCGCTCAACATCTTCATGCGCGACTTCGGCGGGTTCGGCGGCTTCGAGGAGATGTTCGGAGGCGGCCGCGGTCGGTCTCGGGTGCAGCGCGGGCAGGATATCCGCCTGCGCATGAAGCTGTCGCTGGAGGAGGTCGCCACCGGCGTCCAGAAGAAGCTGAAGGTGTCGCTGCTGGAGCCGTGCGACACCTGCTCGGGCTCCGGCTCGGCGGGCGCCACCGGTCCCGTGACCTGCTCCACCTGTCAGGGTGCGGGTGAGGTGCGGCGGGTGCAGCGCAGCGTCTTCGGGCAGTTCGTCAGCGCCTCCGTGTGCCCCACCTGTGGCGGCGAGGGCCAGCAGATCACCGATCCCTGTCGCAAGTGCGGTGGCGATGGCCGGCAGCGCGTGCAGCGCAGCCTGGATGTGGAGATCCCTGCCGGCGTCAGTTCGGACAACTACCTGACCCTCCGGGGGCAGGGGAACGTGGGCCCGCGCGGCGGTCCTCGTGGCGACGTGCTCGTGGTCCTCGAGGTGGAGGAGGATCCGCGTTTCCTCCGCGAGGGCGACGACCTGATCCACACGATGCAGATCTCCTTCAGCCAGGCCGCCCTCGGCACGGCGGTGGAGGTGCCGACGGTGTATGGCCCCGAGCTGCTCACCATTTCCCCGGGGGCACAGGGTGGCGACGTGCTGACGCTCCGCGGCAAGGGACTCCCGCGGCTCGGCGGCGGCGGGCGCGGCGACCAGCACGTACGCGTCCACGTCTGGACGCCGACGGAGCTCTCGCCGGAGCAGGAGTCGCTCTTCCGCCAGCTGGGCGAGCTCGAGGGCGCCCCGCCCCAGGAGAATGGCCGCTTCCAGCGGGCCGGCTTCTGGAATCGAGTGCGCGAAGCCTTTACCGCCTGAGGAGACGGAATGGCGACCTTCCGGCAACCGGAGCGGTGGCTCGTCCTTTCCGCACGCGTTCCGCTGGACGATCCGCTGCGGGAGCTTCTGGGCGAGGGGTTGCTCGCGCTGGGTGGTCTCTCCGTGGTGGAGGAGGGTGATACCCTCACCACCTACCTCCCGCCGCCGGACGATCCCGAGGCGCTTCTGGGCCGCGCCGGTGAGTTCCTGCAGCAGTGGCTGATGGACGCTGAGCCGCCGGAGCTCTCCTGGCGCTGGCAGCCCAACGAGGACTGGGCGCGCACCTGGCGCGAAGGGCTCGCCCCGCGCAGGCTCACCGACCGCGTGGTCGTGAAGCCCACCTGGACGGAGTGGGAACGGTCACCCGGCGAGATCGTCATCGACATCGATCCGCAGATGGCGTTCGGCACCGGGGAGCACGCCACCACGCGCGGATGCCTGCGGCTGATCGACCGTCATCTGCAGGAGGGAGCCCGCGTCCTGGACGTTGGCTCCGGCTCCGCCATCCTCTCCATCGCCGCCGCGATGCTCGGCGCGCGCGAGGTGATCGCCGTCGAGTACGATCCCGACGCCAACATCAACGCGCGCGAGAACCTCGAGCAGAATGGCGTCGTCGACCGTGTCACCCTCCTCGAGGGCATGGCCGACGAGGAACTCCTCGGGGAGCTCGGCGCCTTCGACCTGATCCTGGCCAACATCCTCAGCGGCGTCATCCGCCCGCTCCTCCCCGCGCTGAAGCGCGCCCTCGCCCCAGCCGGCACTCTGATCGTCAGCGGCATCATGCTCTCGGAGCACGAGAACGTGGTCGCGGATGCGGCGGCAGTTGGCCTCCGGGTCGCGGATGCGGAGCCGGAGGAGGACTGGTGGAGTGCCGCGCTGGCCGGGTGATACTTCACTCTTCCACTCCCTCCCAACGTGTCCACACTCTTTTCCCGCATCATCGATGGCGAGATTCCGGGCGAGTTCGTGCATCAGGACGAGTACTGCGTCGCCATTCGCGACATCAATCCGTCGGCTCCCGTGCACGTCCTGGTGATCCCGCGCAGGCCGATCCCGTCACTGGCGGAGATGGCACCCGAAGACGCCCCTCTGGTGGGTCACCTGCTGCTGGTGCTCTCTCGCATCGCCCGCGACGAGGGTCTGGATGATGGCTATCGGGTCGTAATCAACACGGGGGAAGCGGGAGGGCAGACGGTGCCACACCTGCACCTTCATCTGCTCGGCGGGAGGGAATTCAGGGAGCGTGAGTGACCGGACGGATCGGAAGCGCGGTTTCTGATCTCGGGAGGCGGGCTCCGAAATCCTCCCCTGGACTGGCAGAAGGGTGGTGCCGGTCGGACCGGGAAAACGGATGGACCCGTGTAATACCGCACGGGAGCTAAACTGCTGCTGCTGTAGCGGAGCGCCCGCCCCTCTGTTAGATTTTCTCACCTTTCCGGCATGCGGCCGCGCGTCGGAACCCCATCCAACAATTCGGAAGTGGCTCATGCCACGGGATCAGGATGACGATGCCACCAGCTGTGCGAACGGTACGTGCGGGTGCCATGCGCCTGCGCCGCGCGGGAAAGTGGAAGAGTGTCGGCCTGACGGCCGGTATGCTGTGTTTCATGGCTGCACCGCATGTGGCGGAGGCACAGGGCTACATTGCACGCGCCACCACGAGCCGGACCGTATGGGTCGAGTTCGGTGCCGGCGGCCCTGACCGGAACGGCTACGAGAGCGCGCGTGCTCCGGTGGAGTATCAGCTCTACGCCTGCCGTGGCCTCACGCCCGGCTCGATCATGGTCCGGTTCCGGTTGCAGCCGGCGAATGCCACCGCCTCGCGAACCTACTGGTACGAGGGCCAGAGGTACGAACCGACGGGCAGGCCGGTGGTGCGGAGCGCGTTGCTCGATGCGACGGCTGCTTCGCCGGCCGGTGAGGTCGGCTCCATGATGCGCGAGGCGACGGAGGGCTCATCGCTCCCGACCGACTGTCAGAGCGGCGGCAACAATTTCTCCGATCTCGGCCTGGTCTCCCGCTTCGCGGATCCCACCCGACCGGCGGATGTCGCACAGTTCCTGAATACGGTGACGCTTTCGGCGGCCGCGAGGTCGGAGCCGTTGCGCGACGCCGGCCTCGAGCAGGACTTCGCACGTCAACGCGCGGCGGCGGACCGGGCGGCTGCGGATCGGGCGGCTGCGGATCGGGCGGCGGCCGACCGCGCCGCTGCACAGGCGCAGGCTGCACAGCCGCAGCCGTCGGGCGGGGCGACGGCGGGCTCGCAGACGGCGGATTCCACGGCTGCGCGTCAGATGACGCCCGCGCAGAGGGCAGCCGCGGACCAGGCGGCACGGGAGGAGGAGGCGCGTCGTGCGGCCGCACAGGCCCAGGAGGCGGCTCGTCGTCAGCGCGAGCAGCAGGAGGAGTTCGCCGCATCGGCCGGCGAGGTCGCAGGCATGGCTGCCCGAACGGGTGGAGCCTTCGGGGGGTACTATCTCACCGGCGGGGCTGCCGGCAACAGCTACTACAAGTTCAACGATCTCACCGGCTACGGCGTCGGCTTCAACTTCGGACCGATGATCCTGGATCTGGGTCAGATGAAGGGCACGTACTCCAGCTTCTTCGTCAACGATTTTGCCGCCGAGAACGGGGGCCGGTTGCCCGAGTCCGGTGAAGTGGAAGGCATGTTCGTTCACGTCGGACTGCAGCTGCAGAAGTCGTTCGACTCGCTCCGGATGGGCGTGTCGGGAGGATACCTGCACGGCATCACGGATGATGCCGAAGTAACGTCACCGACCCTCGGGTTCATCCTCGGCTACGGCATGCTCAAGGCCCGCTTCGACCTGGGACTCGGTGACGAGGGCACTTCAGGGATCGCAATGTACTTCCAGTTCTGATCGGCCGGCCATCACTTACGAACAAACGGCTTCGCCTCGGGCGGAGCCGTTTGCTTTCCTACGACAGGGGTATGCACCTGACTCAACCAGGTACGGGATATCGTATCAGGAGTCTCGAGGGACTCACTGATTAGCCTGCAACCTGTGCGACTGCAAGCAGGGTGACCGGGTCCTCTCGAGCGCAGTCGAGAGCCTGCCCTGAGCGGAGCCGAGGCGGATCCCTCTGGGGCGCCGGCCAGGTGAAGCAATCTGCGGGCAGCGCGGGATCTTCACCGGCGTCGCCGCGGCCTGCAACGGTGAGGGATTCCTCGACTGCGCTCGGAATGACAGCGGCTTGAGCATGTGCCTGCTCCCCGCATCGTTGAACACCCAACATGCATCGTGAGCATGACCCCCACGAGCATGTCCGCTCACCGTAATTTACCGCTCTCGTGCCGCAGCCCCAGCGGCTGTCACCCGACTCATGATCCCTTCCCATTTCCCCCGCCGGACCATCGTTTCGATTGGCGGCACACCCCGGGCGCATGGGGGAGCGATCGAAGCGCCGGATCGGCCGGGGATCAGCCCCTCAGCCGACGAGAACCCCAATTCAACATTCAACATTCAACATTCAACATTCCTTTTTCACACCCCCGCCCCCGCCCCCGCCCCCGCCCCCTCCACCTCGTACGCCGTGATGTACCCCGCCATCGCGGAAGCCGCCACGGTGTACGGCGACGCGAGGTACAGCTGCCCCGGCCCGCAGCGGCCCGGGAAGTTGCGGTTGATCGCGCTGATGGTGACGTCCGTCGGCTTGCGCGAGACGCCCGGGCCCGGCGTTGATGCACGCGCCGCACGACGGCTCGATGAAGGTGGCGCCGACCGCCTCGAAGATCCGGTCGTATCCCTGCTCCTGGCAGTAGCGCGTACACCTCCTGCGAGCCGCACTGGATGTAGAGCTGCACGTGCTCCGGCTTCCGCTCGCCGCGCTCGTGCGCCTCCCGCAGCACGCGCGCGTACATGTCCATGTCCTCCTTCTTGCCGGCCGTGCAGCTGCCCGCGTAGGCGATGTCGATCGCGCACGCGGCTCGGCGAGCTCGTCGACGTACAGGCCGTTGCCGGGATCGCCGGGGAGCGCGACCATCGGCCGCAGCTGCGACGCGTCGATCTCGATCACCTTCACGTACTCGGCGCCCGCGTCGGAGTGCAGCCCGTCGCATCAGCCGCTCCGCCTCCGCGCGCGACATCCCGCGCTGCGCGACCAGGTACTCCACCGCCTTCGCGTCCGGCGCGACGATCCCGGTGAAGGCGCCGACCTCGGCCGCCATGTTGGTCATCGTCGCGCGCTCGTCCACCGAGAGCGCCTCCACCGCGGCGCCGGCGTACTCGATGATCTGGCCGATCGCGTGCCCGTCCTTGATGTACGGGTGGCGCAGGATCTCGAGCATGAAGTCCTTGGCCGTCACGTTCTCCGGCTTCTCGCCGCGCACGACGACCTTGAACGACTGCGGCACCTCGACGCGCACGTCCTTCGTGATCCAGGAGTTGAAGATCGCCGTGGTCCCGACGCCGAACGCCACGCAGCCCACCGCGCCCGCGTGCGGCGTGTGCGAGTCGGAGCCGATGATCACCTGCCCCGGCAGCGCGTAGCTCTCGAGGATCTTGGAGTGGCAGATCGCCTCCGAGCCGTGCCGGCCGTGCCCCAGCTCGCCGTACAGCCGCATCCCCTGCTTCTCCGCGAACTCCCGCTGCTTCACCTCCAGCTGGTCGGCGACGTCGAGCAGCCCGAGCTGCACCCGCTCCGGCGTCATCACGTCCTTGAGGAAGGTGAGGTGGTCGCGGAAGAAGAGGATCGACTCCGGCTCCATCACCTTCTCGTCCGGTCCCACCAGCTGCTCGAAGAAGATCGCCGCCATCGGCGTCACGTACTCGTGCGAGAAGCGGATGTCGGTCCGCACGAAGCCGGCGTCGCCGGGCTGCACCCAGGGCACGCCGATCTCGCCCCTTCGCGAGGTCGATCACCCAGTGGCGAGCGAAGATCTTCTCCGCGATCGTCATCGGGCGTTGGCCGGTGTGACGGCGCCCCGCCGGCGCGCCGATCGAGTCGGTCCCCACGTTGGAGGTGGAGGTGGCGACGAACTGCTCCGCCGCGCCCGCGATCCCCGTGTGCGGCTCCTCGAAGTTCGCCTCGCCGCTCCCGCGCAGCTGCCGGATCTCGAGATCGTCCCGCACCGGCTCCCGCTCGGACCGATGGCAGGAGATCGGCGGCGTCCGCACCTTCCCCTGCAGCCGCGCCACGTTGTACTCGAAGAGCCCGCCGTACTCGATGATCCCGCGCGTGATCTCGTCCGTACCCCCGGTGAACTCCGAAAGCGGGATCGCCTCGCCGCGGCGGATCCGCTCGATCAGATCGAAGTCGGTGGAGGTGAAGACGCCCAGGTTCTGGCAGTTCTCGCGGTAGATGCGCTCGATGTTCTCGGCGATCACGATGCGGATCCCCGCCATCATCTCCGCGTACGGGCTCTGCTCGCGCGACGAGCCCTTGCCGCGCCGCTTGCCGGACACGGAGGCGACGAAGCCGCCGTTCTTCACGCTCCCCTGCTTGATCGGGAACTCGCTCGCCCGCCTTCAGCCCCAGGTAGGGAAACTGGCCGAGCGTCTCGTCGAAGTAGTAGCAGATGTAGGCGGGCGTGATCTCGTCGGTGGAGATGTTGTCGCGCAGCCGCTCGCGAAGCTCGGGAGTGAGCTCGATGTCCTCGCCCTCCAGCTGCCGGCGCACCAGGTCCGCGTCGTCCAGGAGGAAGAGGATCCGGCCCTGGAAGCGTACCTCCGGGGGGAGCTTCTCGATCGGGCGTGACAGGAGAGAGGGGATCATCGAAATCGTCGCCGCGCGGTGGAGGGTGGACGGCGGCCGCGGCGGGTGCTTCCGAGCACCCGCGGCCGGCGGTGCCTTATCCTGCATAATGGGCTGGCCCCGCGACTGCTGCAAGCGGCGGCGCGAGCGGCTGGCCCCCCCGGTCGCCGGGGTGGGACGATCCGCGCGGTGAAAACCATTGACGTCGCAGTGCCCCGTCGGCAACGTGCCTCCGTGACGGCTGAGACTCCCTCGCCTTCGCAATTCCATGACTCGTATCCACCCTTCAGATCCTCTCTCCCCACCCGGGTCCTTGGCCGTCGGAGCGAGGGACGCTTCCTCCCCACACCTGACCGAACCGGACGGTTTACGCATGCCGCCCCCGGCCGCCTCCCTGTCGATCGTCAGCAAGGAGCCGCTGAATGCCGAAACGCCGCTGGAGGCGCTCCGCTGCGACATCACTCCGTCGCACCTCGTCTACATCCGCTGCAACTTCAAGGTGCCGGCGCTCGAAGGAGCGGCCTGGCGCCTGGCGGTAGGTGGGCTGGTACACCGACCGGTGGAGCTGACGCTCGACCGGCTGCGCGCGATGCCCTTCCGCAGCGTTCGTGCGACCATGGAGTGCGCCGGAAACGCACGCCGGTTCATGCACCCCGCGCCGCCCGGGACGCGGTGGGGGCATGGCGCGGTGAGCACGGTGGTGTTCGGGGGAACGCCACTCCACGGTGTGCTGGAGGAGTGTGGCCTCGACCCCTCATGCACCGAGATCGTCTTCGAGGGAGCGGATGGCGGGCTGGTGGACGGCGCTCCCGTCCGCTTCGCCCGCAGCCTTCCCAGGGATCGCGCGATGCACCCCGACACCCTGATCGCCCTGAGCATCAACGATGCGCCATTGGAGCCGGCGCACGGCTTCCCCGCACGGCTGTTCGTTCCCGGCTGGTACGGGGTCGCGTCCGTGAAGTGGCTCACCCGCATCGAGGCGACCGACCGCCCCTTCCGTGGCCACTTTCAGGCGGAGCGCTACATCTACACCAATCACCCGTTCCACCCCGACGGTGCCCCGGTGACCATGATGGGGGTGCGCTCGCTGATCACGAGCCACGCCGAGGGCGACCGGGTCGCGACCGGTGCCCGAGTAACGCTCGGGGGAATCGCGTGGTGCGGGTCGGATGCCGTGCGGCGTGTCGAGATCAGCGATGACGAGGGATTCTCCTGGCACGAGGCCCGGCTCGGCACCGGCCCCGCGCGCTGGGCGGCGGTCAGGTGGGAGTGCGGCTGGCGCCCCGGGAGAGATGGCGAGCACACGCTGATCGCGCGCGCCGAGGATCACAGCGGCAACCGGCAGCCGATGGCGCCGCTCTGGAACGGGCTTGGATACGGCAACAATGCCGTGCACCGCCTGACGCTCTTCGCAGGCGAGCCGGGTACGAGTGCGCACGCGCCGGTGCACCGATGATCACGCGATTCATTCCCCCCTTGAACGACGCCTTCCAAGGTGCTATTTTTGGGGCTGCAACGACCAGAGAGGGGCCTTAGCTCAGCTGGGAGAGCACCTGCTTTGCAAGCAGGGGGTCGCCGGTTCGATCCCGGCAGGCTCCACTGATGTCAACGATAGCCCCGCCAGCGTAAGCGCTGGCGGGGCTATCGTTGCCTTCGCCGATCACGGGGCCTGCGGTTTCCGGCCCGATGTGTCCGCCTGCCGTCGTCCGGGCATCGCGCCGCCCCATCCCTGCGAGACCTCTACCGCGACCACAGCGGGATCCGTCGCACCCCACATCCAGCCCTCATCCCGGATGTACTCCACCAGCCACCCCTGCTCCGGGCAAACCGCCCAGGCTTCGAAATCGTCCGAGAGCGACCCGGGGAATTGCAGGAAATTCCTCACCGATAACCTGATCGCCGGCCGGACTGCGTTGGACCAGAGGAAATGAACGGCAGCATCTCCGGTGGGAGGGTTGATACCGGCGACACAGCGGGTGAGCCATTCCGCGGCTGCACCCTCCGATACCTCGGGGATCTCCTCGAACCGGGTCAGGTGGTTCCGATCGATCCGGCGATCATGGCCATCGGGATCGAAGAATCTCCCGAGCCACCGGTCGAGCGCGGGGGACTCCGCGACCACCTGCGGGCTCGCTCCACGCCGCCGCAGTTCGGCCACCAGATGATCCACCAGCGCGTGCCGCTCGCGCAACTCGTGGTCGGCCCTGAGGGCTGCGCGTCGGTCCTCCAGCGCCCGCCTCTCTTCAGGGTTCATCATGCGTACTGGCCGCGCGGTTCGAGGGTCGCGGTACGGGTCGTGAAGCTACCTGGACACACCCCGCGAGGGCTCCGCTGATGGCGTGCTTCATCCTTGCCCCTCCGCCAGCAGTGGAGTGAGATCGATTCCCGCCCAGAGCCGCTCCCGCATGGCGCGGGTCTCGGCGAGCGCATTCGCGCCGCGGCCGGTCACTGCGAACACGCGCCGCCCGCCCGCCTCGTTGCCACGAGCGGAGTCCAGGAGCCGTTTGCTTTCGAGCCGATCCAGCGTGGCATAGACGGCACCGATCGCGACGTCCCGCTCCGCGACCCGCCCGATCTCCCTACGGACCTCCATGCCGTACGCCCCGGAGGCGAGCCGGAGTACCGCCAGCATCACCGCTCCTCGAAAATCCCCAGAGGTGGATCCGCCCTCATGACGTGGGGGCGCGCCGCCCCGTCGCACTTTCCGGGGGGTGCCCCGCCGATTAACTTCCCGCGAAGCAGCAACCACTCTCCCCCTCGGATCCGAGGTGACGCCGTGGTCCCGCTCACCCAGCTCTGGCTGCCCGTCCTGCTCTCGGCGGTGGTGGTGTTCGTCGCGAGCTCGGTGATCCACATGGTGCTCCGGTGGCACGCGACGGATTACGCGCCGGTGCCGGAGGAGGAAGCACTCATGGCGGACCTGCGTCGGGCGGGTCTCGAACCGGGGGACTACGTGGTGCCGCACGCCGCCACGATGGAAGCGATGAAGGATCCTGCTTATCAGGAGCGGGTGAAGCGCGGTCGTGTGGCCTTCATCACCGTCGGCAGGAACGACCCTGGAATGGGACGCAGCCTCGCCCTGTGGTTCGTGTACACCCTCGTGGTGGGGATCTTCGCCGGATACGTCGCTGGTCGGGCTCTCGGTCCCGGTGCCGATTACCTCGCGGTCTTCCGATTCGCGGGGGTGACCGCCCTGGCGGGCTACTCGCTGGCCATCGCGCAGAACTCCATCTGGTACGGCCGGTCCTGGAGCTCGTCGCTGAAAACGATGGCGGATGGACTGATCTACGCTCTGCTCACCGCGGGGGTTTTCGGCTGGCTCTGGCCGGGCTGAGGGATGGGATTTCCGGCTCTGGAGCGCCGGTTGATCGGGGGAGAGATCGGAATCCCTTGACAGCCGGCGCCGACCCTGCTAGGTTTCCCCTTCGGCAGACTTGACCGGGTTGAAGTTACCGGACACCAGAGTGCGATTGCGGACCTGGGATCACTGTCCCGGGTCCTTTTTGTTTTCTGGAAGGTTCTGCCGACGCCTGATGCGGGAGGGCGATCATTCCCGCGATTTCTGGACGGTCGGACTGGTACGGATTTACCGCACCTCGACAGTCAGCACAACACAAGGAGTACGGTATGCGTACCACCGGAACGGTGAAGTGGTTCAACGACGAGAAGGGCTTTGGCTTCATCACGCCCGAGAACGGCGAGAAGGACTGCTTCGTTCACCACACGGCCATCCAGGGTAGCGGCTTCAAGTCGCTGTCCGAGGGCGAGCAGGTCGAGTTCGACGTCGTGCAGGGCCAGAAGGGCCCGGCCGCGGAGAACGTCGTCCGCGTCGGCTGAGACGGACAGGGCTCACGCCCGGAGAGCCGCCCCCGAGAGGGGGCGGCTTTTTTTTGCGCACTTGCCGCCGGTGGCGACCCTTTACATCGTGCCGGGGGCGCCGCGCGAGCGCTCGTCCTCCAACTCGATCTTCCACCCGATGAGCACACACGCATGCACCTGGAGCAGGCGGACCTGATCGTGGTTGGCGCCGGCCTGGCCGGACTGGTGGCCGCGGCGGAAGCTGCCGACGCCGGTCGCAGCGTGCTGCTGCTGGACCAGGAGGGGGAGCAGAATCTCGGCGGGCAGGCGTTCTGGTCGTTCGGCGGGCTCTTCCTGATCGATTCGCCCGAGCAACGGCGACTACGGATTCGCGACTCTCACGAGCTGGCGCACCGCGACTGGATGAACACGGCGGGCTTCGATCGGCCGGATGACCACTGGCCGCGTCGCTGGGCCGAGGCGTACCTGGAGTTCGCCGCGGGAGAGAAGCGGAGCTGGCTGCACACGCAGGGGATGAGGTTCTTTCCCGCGGTCGGATGGGCGGAGCGAGGCGCGGCGGGCGCCGGTGGTCCGGGGAACAGCGTGCCTCGCTTCCACGTCACCTGGGGAACCGGTCCCGCGGTGGTGGAGCCGTTCGAGCGGCGTGTGCGAGCGCACCAGCGAAGCGGCCGCGTCCGCTTCGCCTTCAGGCATCGCGTGACCGGATTACTGATGGAGCGCGGAGCCGTGGTCGGTGTGCACGGCGAGCGACTGGAGCCCTGCACCGCCCCCCGAGGGGAGACGAGCACCCGCGCGGTGGCCGCGGAGTTCGAGGCACGCGCGCAGGCGGTGATCGTCACCTCGGGCGGACTGGGCGGCAACCACGAGCTGGTGCGCCGCCACTGGCCGGTGGACCGCCTGGGCGCGCCGCCCGCTTTCATGCTTTCCGGCGTCCCCGCCCATGTGGATGGGCTGCTGCAGGAGGAGGTGCATCGCGCGGGGGCGCGGTTGATCAACCCGGACCGCATGTGGCACTACACCGAAGGGCTGCGGAACTGGAGCCCGATCTGGGCGAACCACGGGATCCGCATCCTCCCCGGCCCGAGCAGCCTCTGGCTCGATCCCTCCGGAAGGCGCCTGCCGTTCCCCAACATCCCCGGCGCCGACACGCTGGGCACTCTGCGCCACATCACCAACCGCGGACTTCCCTACACCTGGTTCGTCCTGAACCGCGCGATCATCAAGCGGGAATTCGCGCTTTCCGGGAGCGAGCAGAACCCCGATCTCACCGGCCGCGACATCCGCCTGACGCTCCGGCGTGTCGGCAGGGAGGTGCAGGAGCCGGTGAGGGCGTTCATGGAGCGGGGTGCGGACTTCGTGGTCCGCCACGATCTCCGCTCGCTGCTGGAAGGGATGAGCGCGCTGGTGGATGATGGCCTGCTCGATCATGCGGTGGTGGAGCGCGAGATCATCGATCGAGATCTGCAGGTGCGGAACGTGGCGGGCAAGGATCCGCAGATGGCGATCGTTCGCGACGCGCGCCGGGTGCTGAGCGAGCGGCTGGTGCGCGTCGCCAAGCCGGCGCCCATCCTCGATTCGTCGGATGGTCCGCTGGTCGCCGTGAAGCTCAACATCCTCACCCGCAAGTCGCTCGGCGGGCTGGAAACGGACCTGGATGGGCGGGTGATGGGCGGCTCGGGCGATCCCATTCCCGGCCTCTATGCCGCCGGCGAGGTGGCGGGCTTCGGTGGTGGCGGTGTTCACGGGTACCGGTCGCTCGAGGGCACCTTCCTCGGCGGCTGCATCTTCGGTGGCCGCACCGCCGGCCGGGCCGCCGCGGCCGCCGTGATCTGAGCGTCCCCGCAGACGGCTATCGGCAGACAGGGGTATGCACCTGACTCAACCAGGCACCGGATGTAGTGTCAGGGGTTCTGAAGACCCGCTGATTCGCGTGTAACCGGTGCGTCTGCGCTCAGGGCAGGCTCTCGACTTCGCTCGGAATGACAGGGGGCCGAACGTGGCGAGCGTGTGCTTTGAGCCGGGTCGGCCGACCACAGGATCCGGGGATCGGTTGAGTCAGGTGCATACCCCTGATCTGCGACATCTGCGAAATCTGCGAATGGGGGGGCTACTGCTGGACGGAAGTGGATACCCACTTCTTCGTAATCTGCGGACATCCGCCGGCCAGTCCGCGTGCCATCGCCCTATTCGAGCACCATCCCCTCCCCCAGGCGCACGCGAACCACGGGTGCCTGCATGCCGAGGCCCGTGGCGACACGAGTCAGCAGCGCCTGCAGCGCGCGCCCCGTGTTGACCCGCGGCTGGCTGCTGCCCGCCAGGTGCGCCTCCCCCTGCCTTTCCAGCGCCGTTACCAGCATCTGAACCGCCCTCCGCTCCGCCTCCTGCGCGGTGACCGGACGCCGCGCCCAGCCGGTGGTGGTCTCCACCTCCAACCGCGACAGATCCGGCTCCGTCGAGAAGATGCTGACCGGCGGCACATCCACCTCCACCGTGTCGCTCCGGACCCGGATCATCTGTGGAGTCAGTGCCCCGAGATCGAAGCCGTACGCGACCCGTCCCGGCACCCGCACGGTGGCGCGCGTGGTTCCCAGGGGAACGTTCAGCAGGTCGGGGAGCAGCACGCGTGTATCCTGACTCCGGACGGTGGCGACCACCTCCAGGTAACCGGAGATCACGAAGGTGGTGTCCGCCTCCCGGTGCACCGCCGCGTGGATCTGCTCCGCGGTGATCCGCTCGGTGAGTGCCGGCGCACGGAAGCGCGGAAACAGGAGGATCGAGGCGATCGCGATCCCCGCCACGGCGGTCAGCAGCAGGATGGAGCTTCGACGCACGGATCCTCCGGTTCGAATTCGGTTGGGTGCCGGACGGTCGCGGTCGTGCCGGCCGGATGAGAGGCGTTCGGCCGCCGCGGTGACGTCCACCGCCGGAACGAAGCGTGCCTCATGCTTCAGCGGGTACCCGGGCTTTTCGCCGAGTTGCAGGAGTGGCAAGCTCCGCACCGTCGGCGAGGCGACGGCTCGCGCCGGAGCTCAGCATCCGGATCCCATCACCGAAGCTGGATCACGATACATCACGCGAAAGGGATACAATGATGGAGCATGGCGTGGGCAGCAGGCGATGGGCCATCGCCGAGGGGTACATCCCGGGGGGAAGCACCGGCCCGGAGCCGGAGATGACCAGCCACGAAACTCTCTGCTTTCTCAATACCGGAGAGAAGGACGCGGATGTGCACCTGACCCTTTTCTTCGCCGACCGGGAGCCCGTGGGGCCGTACCGCCTGAAGGTCGGCGCCCGCCGCACTCTCCACCAGCAATTGAACCACCTGGAGGACCCCGAGCCCGTGCCGCGGGATACGGACTATGCCTGCCTGATCGAGTCCGACGTGCCGGTGGTGGTCCAGCATACCCGCCTGGACTCGCGGCAGGCGGCGAACGCGCTGCTCAGCACGATGGCGTTCGCGGTGGGTTGACCCGCCGTTCGGCCCAGCCGGTGAGCAGGGTGGGGGGACAGCCGGGCCGGGCCCCGCCCAGGCTTCAGAAACGCCACTCCCGGAAGAGGAAGGATCCGAACACCCGCCGGCGATTCGGCTCCACCTCCTCGAGCGTGGGCTCGGAGGGAACGAATCGCGGCGTCCAGGATGTCACCCACTGGAAGCCCCGGGGCGTCCGGTATTCGACTCGTAGGCCGGGCACCATGCTGGCGGCGCGCACGTGGCCGGCGACGAAGAGCCGGGGGCTGACGTAGCGGCCGGCCTCCACTTCGGTGCCGCGGAGCACGTCGAGATAGCTGCCGGTGAAGATCTCGGCGGGTACGTCCGCCGGCGTGATGCGGAAGACGTCGAGCCGCATGGCGCGCATCGCGTCCCGCTCCAGATCCTCCACCAGCGCCTCCATCGCCACGGAAGCGAGCTGCTGCGTAGCCAGCCCCGCCACGTTGCCGACCAGCCCACCGCCGAGTGAGCCCTCGCCCGAGAGCACCGAACCCTGCTGGATCAGGAGTGAGGATGCGTCGCGCCCGAAGGCGAGGTAGCTGAGCAGATCGGTCTGGGGGATGGGCGGCTGCGCTGTGCTCTCAATGTTGATCGCGAGCGAACGGAGCTCGCCGTCGAGCACGACCCGGATGGAGAGTGCCTCACGCGCCGGCAGCCGGACCTCGTGCTCCGCGGCCACCTGCAGGATCGGGTTGAACTCCGGATCGCCCCGGAAGATCGCGGCTCCGCGTGTGAGCACGAAGCGGCGGCTCATGAACTCGTACTCTCCACGGTCCGTGTTGATGGTCCCTTCCAGCGCGAACGAGCCATCCTCCCCGTTGAGCCGCAGGTGTATCGGCCCGACCTCCGCCGGGGTGTACACCTCGACGTTGGCCTCGCGGGAGCGCAGCCAGACGTCCCGGTCGGCGAAGATCGCCACATCCACCCGCAGCCGCTCCAGGAAGGGATTCCCGCGGGTCAGGGCGTCCCGCTCCGCACGCAGGATGGTGTCGACTCGCGCGAGCACCGCCGGGTCGTCCAGGTTCACCACACGGCCACCGCCGAAGTCAGCGAGTTCGGGGATGTAGATGACCCCGCTCCGTGTCTGCACGTCTCCGGTCACCTCCACGGCGTCCAGCGGTCCGGCCACCGCCACCCGCGCGTCCACCCGAAGGCGTGCGCGATCGGTGTCGATGATCAGCGCGTCCTCGGTAAAGACGGTCAGATCGAAGCTGGGCTCCAGCAACGACTCCAGGCCGATGCCGCCGGTGATCAGGATGGGGCCACCGCTCCTGGCGCGGAGCGAGTCGACGACCATCGCGTTGCCGTCGAGGACGAGCGATCCGGTGATCTCCTCGAAGGTGACGCCCAGCGGCACCACGCGGAGCGTCCGGACGTCCACATCCAGACCGCCGGTGACCAGCGGGTCGTCGAAGGTGCCGCGGACCGCGAGATCTCCGGAGATCCTCCCCTCGACGTCATCCACCTGGTCCACGAAGCCGGGGATCGCGTCTACCGGAAGGCTGTCGGCGCGCACGTCTATGGCGATGGAGCCCGGTAGCAGGCGGGAGCCCGCGACACCCGTGAGCCCGAGGTCGATGGGGAGCTGCGCCTCCACCTCGGCCAGCAGGCGCCCCTCGTCGAGCATCTCCGCCCGCGCGGTCAGCTCGCGCTCCACGTAGCTGAAGGTGGCGCGGGTGTCCGGCAGCGCCCGGCCATCCACGAACCCATCCACCAGCAGCCCGGAGCCGACGATCACCGGGCTGGCCGCGGTGCCCTGCACACGGGCATCCAGGGTGAGCCGCCCGCCCGATTCCTCGTCCAGCTGGAGCAGTGCGACCAGGTGGCCGATTTCCAGGTCGGCGACCGCGATCTCCAGGTCCGCGACGCCGTCCACCGGGAGGCGGCCCTCCACCAGGATCCGGCGGCCCACCGTGCTCGTGAGCTCCAGCCCCTCCACCTCCACACCCGATTCGCCCCAGGCCACCATCGCCGGTCGGGTGGTGCGCCAGCCCACCGTATCGACGCGGACGGCCAGCTCGCCGAGATGCAGCTCGCGCCGGTCCAGCGCCAGAGTGAAACGCGCGTCCATGTGGAGGTCGGACGCGTCATCCGCCTGTGCCGTCACGATCGCGTGACCGCTCCCGAACCGGCCACCCTTGTAATCGACTTCGGCGGCGATGCGGTCGAATTCCATCCCCTGGGTTCGCACGTCGTGCAACTCGGTCTGCGCTTCCACCACGGCCTGCTCGGTTCCGATTCCCTGCAGGGAGTAGACGACCCACCCCCGACCGACAGCGTGCCCCCCCGCCACCACGTTCTCACCGATGGCCCGACCTGAGGCGTCGAAACGGATGACGTTTCCGGCCAGTGTACCCTCGGCGAAGATGCGTCCGGCAAGCGCCTCGCCGCCCACGGGTGCACGCGCGCGCCGTGCGGCCAGGCGCCCGGTACGTGCCGTCTCCTCCGCCTGCCGCGCGAGCGGGGCGAAGGTCTCCAGCGCCCCGGTCGCGATCCGGTACTCGAGCACTCCGCTGCGCCCGGCAACGAGCCCGAAGCTGCCGTGAGCGACCGCCTCGGTCTCCGCCAGGCGGAAGACTGAGGAGTCGGAGCTGAGCAGGCCATCCGCGATCGCCAGGCGCAGGCGCACGCGGTCGGCTTCCAGCGTGGCGACCCGCGAATCCACCAGGTCGGCCGCCAGCTGCAACCTCATGGTCGCCGGCTCCAGACCACGACCCACCGCGGTGAGAGGACCGGTCAGCGATGTCGCCGCCGGCGCACGGGCGGTGACCGCCGAGGCATCGAAATCTGCGAACCGCGCCGTGAGATCGTACGCCGGTTCCGCGGCGGCGAGGTTCAGGGTGCCGGTCGCGGCCACCGATCCCCCGTTCGCCACCAGCAGATCCGCGTTGAGTGCGAGTGAGGAAAGGTTGCCGGTCGCTTCCAGCGAGCCGCTCACGCTCCCACGTACCCCGGCTTCGGGGACGAAGCGGCCGGCCACTTCCAGTGAGAGTGGCGCGAGCCGGACGTCCACCGAGGCCCAGCCCTCTGAACCGGCCACGTAGGCCACGTGGCCGGCGACGCGGGAGATCTCGGCGCCCTCCCGGTGCTCGACGTCGCCGCGTACATCAAGACGAGCATCGGGGGACCCATCCAGCCGTGCACGTCCGGCGAGGGTACCGCCCAGCGGGATGCCGGGAACGAGCGCCCGCACCAGCTCCATGTTGAGCGGCTGCAGGTCCAGCTCGAGTCCGGCGAAACGCGGCCCGGACGTCAGGTCCATCCCACCGGCCGCGACCACGTGGCTGGTGCCGAAGCGCTGGTCGCGATGCGTCAGGTCCGCATCCAGGCGGAGGAACCCGCGCGGTGCGCCGTCCAGCCAGAGGCGGCCCGCCAGCGTGCCGCCCCCGGGGATCTCCGGCAGCATCGCCCGGGCGAGGCTCGTCTGCAGCGGCTCGAATCGGAGCTGCAGCCGATCGAACCGCAACCCGTCCGCGGTCCGGATGCCACCGGCGGCGTGCACGCGACTCTCGCCGGTCGCGGGGTCGCGGATGGTCGCGGCGCCATCCACCTGGATCATCCGCGCAGGCGAGCCGTCAAGTCGTGCGCTGCCGAGCACCACCGCTCCCGCCGGCAGCTCGGGTATCCACGGACGCAGCAGGTCGAGCTGAAGCGGATCCGTCTCCACTCGCAGCGCGCGGAAGCGGAGGCCGTCCGCGAAGGCGACTTCGCCGATCGCCCGCATCCGACTCACGCCGCTCGCCGGATCCGTCAGCGCCAGGTCGCCGTCGACCGACATGAAGCCGGTCACGGACCCATCCAGCCGCAACGGGCCGGCGACCACCGCCCCGGCCGGTAGCTCCGGCACCCAGCCGCGGACCAGCTCCAGGCGGAGTGGATCGAACCGGAAGCGCATGTCGCGGAAAGTCGGCTCACCCCTGAGGTCGAGGCCGCCCGTGGCAGCGGCGCGGCTCACGCCGGTCGCCGGGTCGGTAATCGTGAGGTCGCCGTCGAGCGCGAGCATACCCGCAAGCGTCCCGTCGAGCCGCAGCGGTCCACGGATCACCGCGCCCGCCGGAAGCTCGGGGACCCAGCCGCGCACCAGGTCGGTTCGCAGCGGGTCGAAACGCAGCCGGAGGTCTCGGAAGGCCACCCGATCCGCATACGCAACGGCACCGGTGGCGGCCACCCGGCTGACGCCGGTGGCCGGATCCGAGAGCGTGAGCTGACCGTCCACACCCAGGGCTCGGGCGGGCACCCCGTCCAGGCGAATCTGTCCGGCGAGTGTCGCGCCCGCCGGAAGCTCCGGTACCTCGTCACGCAGCAGGTCCAGCCGCAGCGGGTCCAGGCGGAGGAGGAGGTTGCTGAGGCGCAGCTCGTCGCGCATGTCCACGCCACCGGTGGCCCGCACGCGGCTGCGGCCGGCGCGCGGGTCGCGGAGCGTGAGGTCGCTGTCCAGCTGGAGCGCACCTTCGGGTGCTCCCGTGAGGTTCGCGAAGCCCTCGATCGTGCCCCTGAGCGGAAGCTGCGGCACCGCCACACGCAGCAGCTCGGCCTGCAATGGCTCGAACCGCATCCGCAGGTCGTCGAAGCGGAGTTCAGGCTCGATCGCGAGCCGCCCCACCGCCCGCACGCGGCTCCGTCCCCCCGCAGCCGCATCGAAGGTCACGTCACCGTCCAGCGCCATTGAAGTGGGATCGCCCGATAGCCCGAGCTCGCCCGTGAACAACCCGGCCACCGGGAGGTCGAGGTCGGGTGCGACGCGCTCCAGCAGCTGCGTGGACACGCGCGCGAAGCGAATGTCGCTTTCGCGAACGCGCAGTGTGTCTCCCACCCGGATGTCCAGGTCGCCGGCAAGGGTGGCGTCTCCCACGCGCAGGTCCATGTCCCGCCCCACGATTCGGGTGGACAGGGCACGACGGTGCACCGCCAGCCCGAGGGACCCGCCCCCCTCCTCCGGGAGCGGCGGGTGCAGCCAGCGAAAGTCGGCGAAGGCGAAAGGAGCGCCCCGCAGCCGCAGCAGCAGATCGCCGGAGTCCAGCGCGTACACACCATCACCAACGAGGCGCGATCCCGGAAGTACCGCCGAAGCGTTCCGGAAGAAGAGGGAATCCGTACCCAGACGGAAGCTTCCGGAGAGGTCGCGTACCACCGCAGCCGGTGGCAGGAAGGGCTCGATGATCGCGCTCAGGCGCGCCACCTCGATGGGCACCGCCAGGCTGTCGGGATGCGCCGGGATCACCAGCGGCAGCTCGGCGTTCACCTGCAGGATGCTCATCAGGTTCTGGTACCCGCCGGGTACCTCCACGACGTTCTCGCGGGTCTCGCCGGCAAGCACCTTCCGCACCGTGGAGTCCCGCTCTTCGGGCCTCAGATCCTCGGGCGGGGACCATGCGGTGCGGATCCGGATGTCGCTGTCCACCAGAGTCACGTCCTCGAGACGGATCCAGTCACCCCAGCCGGGGCGCGCCTCCACCACCGCCGGTGGATCGGTCGGGAAGATCCGGATCCAGTTCCACTCCTCTCCCGGCGGCTTGTCGAGCACGATGTCCGCCTGAACGAATCGAAGGTCGGTCAGGACGATGCGTCGGCGGATGAGGGAGCGGAGTGAGAAGCGGGTCTCCAGCGTGTCCGCGGCCAGGAAGGGGCGCTCCTGTGCGTCCACGATGCGCACGTCCACCAGCCGCAGGCGTCGGAGGAGGTTCCCCTCCACCCGCCCGATGCTCACCTCTCCATCGACCGCCCGGTTCAGCCGGTCGACGGCAAACCGGCGGACCTGCTCCCGCCCCCGGTCGGTCTGGGTGATCACCAGCACGCCGATGAACAGGAGCACGGCCACCCCCGCCACCGCGACGGCGGCACCGATCGCGACGTGGGCGGCCCCTCGACGCATCAGTACGCCTCGCCGATGGAGAGGTGAAGCGTCAGGTGGGCGAGCAGCCGGCCGAGAAAACCACGCGCCTCGGCTTCGATGGGGTTCCAGCGGCGCGGGTTCTCCAGCCGCACCAGTCGACGGTCCCCGTTCTCGTCGACCAACTCGGTCACGACGGGAAGCGTCTCGGTGATCCCGGGTCGGATGCCGATGTCCACGCGAAGCGGTCCGATCGGCGTGTCCATCCGCGCACCGAAGCCGGGAGTCACGGCCGCCGTCCCCTCGGTGAACAGCCCGCCGATCCGCTCACCGACCACCGCCCCATCCACGAAAACCGCCCCGCGGAACTCACGGAAGAGGGGGAAGCGGAACTCCACGCTCCCCTCCAGAACGCTGGTGCCCCCGAGCGGTCGCGGTCGGAAGGCGTCGGCGGGGGCACCGGCCGGATCGCAGCTGGCGTCGGCGATCTCCCCGGGCGTGCAGGCACCGTTCTCGCCGACCAGGGCGTCGCTCGGAACGGTGAGGATGCGAGGGCCCAGCTGGTTCTCCCAGAAGCCACGAACGGAGCGCGAGCCGCCCGAGTAGAAGCGCTTGCGCGGGTGGAGCAGCGCGGCTCCGTTGTCGCCGTTCTCCAGCCCGATCGCATCCCCGCTCCCCTCCAGAGGCCGGACCCATCCGGCACGGAGCCGGCCCGCGAGCACTCGACGTGCGGGAATACCCAGCGGGATGTAGTGAGATGCCTCGCCGGAGATGCGAACGTATTCGAAGTCGCTGAAGGTGAGGCCGGACGCGTGCTCCAGGTCGAGCCGCGTCCGGTACCCGGCGGTCGCGCCCATCGGGTTGTTGCTTCGGTCCACGTGGAAGCTGAGCCCCAGCGGCGAAAGCCGGTGCGGCCCACGCACCGCCTCGATGGTAGCCAGATCGCAGATCACGTAGTTGACGCAGAAGTACAGGTCGCCCGCCTCCACCGAGGCACGCTCGAACCGGTACGTCGCGCTCACCGGCGCTCGATAATCCAGGCGGCGGGTGAAGGAGATGTTCGCGCCATACCCCTGGTCCACCGCGATGCCGGGGATGATGCGACGGTGGGAGAACACACCCATCCCCACGGTGTTCGCGGCCGTCAGGAAGGCCGGCTGCATCAGCTCGCCGCTGAGCAGCCACGTGGGCCGCAGAAACGGCCGGTCGTCACGGGTGCCCATCTCGGGAGGCACCACGTCATGGAACGGGCCGCGGTCGTTCAACTGCGCGGCGAGCAGGTTACCCACCGTCCCCCGCAGGTCCAGCCGCCTTCCCCGCCCACCCCAGTTGTAATGCGTGAAGCGAACCTCTCCCTGCGCGAACTCCATGGTGTTGAAGCCACCGCCCACTCGGATCGAGCGCGGCGGCGCCTCACGAACCGTGATCTCCAGCACCTTCGCGCTGTCCGGCTGCTCCGGCAGATCGACGCGCGCCTCGTGAAAGAGGTTCGATTCGTAGAGGCTGCGCTGGCTCGCGACCATGTCCCGGTTGCGAAGCACGCGCCCCTCGCGCAGTCGGAGTGCGTCGCGGATCGTCCGGTCGTCCACCTGTTCATTGCCGGTGATCTCCAGCCGTCCCACCGTGGTGCGGGCACCCGGCTCGATGATCACCGCACCCCACGCCCGCAAACCATCGGGTGAAAAGACCAGGCTGTCGCGAACCGCTGCGTCCATGTAACCCCGGTCGCCGAGCCGCACCGCGATGTTGGCCAGAGCCGTATCGAGCGCCACCAGGTTCAGTGGCTCGCCCTCGGCCGGCAGCCCCGCCCGCAGCAACGTGCGCTCTCCCAGCACCGGCTCCTCCTGCACCACACGGAGCTCCTCGAGCACCGTCGCCGGACCTTCTTCGATGTTGAACGCCACCTCCACGCCGCGCCCGCTCGGGAGAAGCTCGCTGTCCACCCGGGCGGAGCGGTATCCTCGCCGGAAATAGAGAACCCGGAGACGAAGCTCGTCCCGCTCGAGCTCCTCGCGGTCCAGGTAGTAGCGGCGCACCAGCACGTGCCAGTCGGTGAGCCAGCAGAAGGGCTGCAGAAGGAAGCCGCGACACGAGGTCTGCTCCGTCAGGATCGCGGAGCGGAGGGTGCGCTCGTCCAGCGCATCCGCGCCCGGGAAGCGGATCCGCTCCACACGCGGGCTTTCCTCCGCGACCGCATCGTCCTGCGCGGGGAGGAGGGCGGGCGCGAGGAAGAACAGGGCGATCAGGATCACCCGGCAGGAGCAGCTCCAGGGCACACTCATGTTCCTGTGGAGCGGCAAGATACCTGCCACCATGCAGGGTCTCCAGTCACCGAGCCGCGGCGGACGTGCCACCCCCTACCGCTCCGCCGATCCGAACGTACCCCTCAGGCTCGGGCTCGACCGTCGCGGCGACCGCTCAGTGGAGCCAAAGATCCTCCCAGCTTTCGGTCTCATCCCACTCGCCGCGCGTGTCCGCGCCCGAACCGCCGCTCACCACGGCGGCCATGGGCGCCGGGAAATCCAGTGAGTCCGACTGGAGCGGTACGGAGTACACGATCAGCGACGCCTCCATGGCCGCGATCTCTTCGTCCACCAGATGGCCGTCGGGGGTGCATCCGAACAGCGCGACCCCCAGGAGCGGTAGAACCCATCGACCGTTCCCTCGTGCTCCTGTCATGGAAATCCTCATGTAGACGGTGGACGTGGGGCAGCGTCCGCAATCCCGGCGCGCTCGCTGGCTCTCCTCACTCATGGCAAGGCGAACGCCGTGGGCGATTTACCGTGCTAAACGCTTGTAGGAAGGGGGTTTGGGGGCCGTCTGGACGAAGGCGGCGATCGCCCGAGGGGGGCGGGCTCAGGGAGATTCTCCCCGACGCCGCTGATGGCCGGTACGAGCCGGGACTGGGTGGGGTACGCGCTCGGCCGGCCGCTGGTGGCCGAGCCGGGGACGCGCCGGATCTACAGCACGGGTAACTCGCACCTGCTTTCCGCGATCCTCACCCGGAGCACCGGGCAGAGCACCTGGGCCTACGCGCGCGACCGTCTTTCGGAGCCGCTCGGGATGCAGCTTCCACGCTGGCCCACCGATCCGCAGGGGATCTTCTTCGGGGGCAACGAGATGCGGATGACGCCCCGGGCGATGGTGAGGTTCGGTGAGTTGTACCGCAACGGTGGCAGGCACGAGGGGCGGCAGGTGATCCCGGAGGACTGGGTCCGGGTTTCGCTGGAGCCGCGTGCGGGGGCGCGGGGGCGCGGGGAGCAGTACGGCTACGGCTGGTTCCTCACTTCGGTCCGCGGGCACCCCATGTTCTACGCCTGGGGCTATGGGGGGCAGTTCATCTTCGTGATCCCCGATCTGGAGCTGACCGTGGTCACCACCTCCGATCCCGACGTGGAGCGGGAGCGCGACCACCTGCGATCGGTGCGCGCTCTGCTTGCCGACTGGATCGTGCCGGCGGCCGAAGCCGGTGCACGCGGAGCTGGTGACCCGCACGTGGCGCTGCGCTGAGCCAGCGGCCCGCGCCGCGCCTCCTCCCGACTCCAACCGGGCCGGCTGCATCGCCGGATTGGCGTCGGCACTGCTCTCCGTCACTCGCGCGGACGTTGCGCCGGTGCCCCCGGTTTCCCGTAAGTCTCTCCCCTGAAGCGCTCTCGGCCCGTGGTGGTTCCCGATGCCCGTGAACCGGGGACCACCTGCTCCGCGGACGCGCCGTCGCCGCTGGACCGTCGTCGGCCGCACCCCTACATTCAGGCTGGACATGCCCGTGCGGTGGACGAAATACGTCGCTGCCGGGTCCTCCCGCGAGGAAGGCGCTCTCCAGTGATTCCGGAACCAAGTCTCAACCAGCACGACGAGTCGCTCTTCCACTTTCTGGTGGAGAGCGTGCAGGACTATGCCATCTTTGCGCTGGATCCGGACGGTTCGGTGATCAGCTGGAACCGCGGCGCGAATCGGATCAAGGGCTACGACCCCGCGGAGATCATCGGCCGACACTTCTCACTCTTCTACACGCCCGACGACCGCTCAGCCGGAAAGCCGGAAAAGCTGCTTGCCACGGCCCTTTCCGAAGGGCGCGTGGAGGACGAGGGGTGGCGTGTGCGGAAGGACGGTTCGCGGTTCTGGGCCGATGTAGTGATCTCCGCTCTCTACGCACCCGATGGGCGCCACCTCGGCTTCGCCAAGGTCACTCGCGACCTGAGCGAGCGACGCGCAGGGGAGTTCGCACTGCGGAAGCGCGAGCGGCAGCTGCTCGACACACAGGCTCTCGCGGGCCTCGGCAGCTGGGAGTGGGACGTCGGTCAGGATCGTGTCACCTGGACGGACGAGCTGTTCCACATCTACGGTCTGGATCCGCAGCGCTTCGAGGCCACCTTCGACGCCTATCTCGCGCTGATCCACCCGGAAGACCGCGAGCGGGTGCGGCGCACGGTGGAGACGGCGTATACCGGAGCCACTGAACTCGACTTCGAGGAGCGCATCGTCCGGCCGGACGGTGAGGTGCGCGTGCTCAGGAGCCGTGCTCGCGTGGTTCGCGACGAGGCCGGGGAAGTCACTCACATGGTCGGGGCCTGTCTCGACATCACGAAGCTGCGGCGCGCCGAGGAGCGCAGCCTGCAGCTGGCGCGGGAGCAGGCGGCGCGGGAAGCGGCGGAAGCCGCCGCCACGGGGCTGCGCTTCCTGGTGGAGGCAAGTGAAATCCTGGCTTCCTCGCTGGACTATAGGGCCACCCTCCGAACCGTTGCGGAACTGGCGGTTCCGGAGATTGCCGACTGGTGCGCGGTGGACCTGGTGCGGAGCGGCGAGCGGCTCGAACGTGTGGCCGTCGCACATCCGGATCCCCGCCGGGTCGAGCTCGCCCGCCGCTTCATGGAACTGTATCCTCCCCTCCGCGATACGCCGGGAGGGCCCTGGCGAGTCATCGACACGGGTGACCCGGCGTTCTATCCGGAGGTGACGGATGAGATGCTGGCGGCCGGCACGGTGGACGAGAGGCAACTCGGCATGCTACGCGAACTCGGCCTCCGTTCGGTGGTGATCGTCCCGCTGGTTGGCCGGTCGGAGGCGCTCGGCACGTTGACGCTGGTGCAGGCAGAATCCGGCCGACGCATTTCGGAGCGTGACGTGTCGCTTGCCCAGGAGCTCGGCCGCCACGCCGCCCTGGCGATCGAAAATGCACGGCTGCTGACGGAGCTCGAGGAACAGTACGATCAACTCGGTCACCAGTCGTCCGAACTGGAACACCAGGCCGAGGAGCTCCAGGAGCAGGCGCTGCAGACCGAGGAGTTGATGGCGGTGCTCGAAAGCACCAACGCTCAGCTCGAGAGGCGCACCGAGGAGGCGGAGCAGGCGAACCGTGCGAAGTCCGACTTCCTGGCCACCATGAGTCACGAATTGCGGACGCCGCTGAACGCCATCTTCGGCTATGCGGACCTGATCCAGATGGGGCTTCACGGGCCCGTCACCGACGCCCAGGAAGAGGCACTGGAGCGGATCAAGCGCAACCAGCGCGCGCTGCTGGTGCTCATCAACGACGTGTTGAACTTCGCCAAGCTGGAAGCCGGACGTCTGGAGATCCGGGTCGCGTCCGTCGCGCTCTGCGACGTGATCACCGACCTGGATAAGGTGATCGCACCGCAGCTGGACGCCAAGGGCCTCACCTACACGTGCGGGCCGTGTGACGACGATCTGCGGATCAGCGGCGATCGTGAACGCATCGAGCAGATCCTCCTCAACCTGCTCACCAACGCGGTGAAGTTCACGGCCACCGGCGGCCGCATCGCCATGGAGGTGGAGGAGCTCGCCGGATCCGTGCGGATCACGGTGTCGGATACGGGCCGGGGCATTCCTTCGGATCGCCTGCAGGCGATCTTCGATCCGTTCGTTCAGATCGACCGGCACCCGGGAGATTCGGCCGAGGGTGGGGTGGGGCTCGGGCTGGCGATCAGCCGCGATCTGGCGACCGCGATGGGCGGCTCGCTCCAGGTGCGGAGTGCGGTGGGGCAGGGATCCGCCTTCACGCTGGAGCTTCCCCGGGCCGGCGAGGGCTGAGGGTCGGCCCGCCCGAGCCCTTCGGGGGAGCGGAGCGGACCACTCGAGCACCGGCCCCGGTTGCCGGCGGAAAGGGGTGGGGAATGTCGATGGTTGGGAAGTACCGGAGGGTTCCCGTCGCCATCGTCGGCGGGGGACCGGTAGGCCTCTCGCTCGCCCTCGGGCTCACTCGCGCCGGTGTCCGCTCGCTGCTCGTGGACCGGGAAGAGTCCACGAGCAGCACTTCCCGTGCGCCCGGCGTGCACGTGCGCACGCGAGAGGTCCTCCGACAGTGGGGGGTGGAGGACGAGTTCCTCGCGCGGGGTGACCTCCAGACAGCCATCACACTGCACCGCACCGGGTCCCGCCGGGCTCCCCTCTACACCCTCGACTTCCGCCCCCTTGCCGAAGAGGCCGATTCCCCTGGCCTCCTCCTCCTCGAGCAATCCCGGATCGAATCGCTTCTGCTGGATTCCGTGCGCTCCGAAGCGCTGTGTCAGGTGAACTTCGGCACGGAAGCGATCGGGCTGGAGGCCCGCCCGGAGGGTGTCCGTCTGACGGTGCGGGAGGGCGATGACGTTCGCACGATCCAGGCAGACTATGTGGTGGGGTGCGACGGCGCAGGCAGCTTCGTACGCGAAGCGATCGGCATGCCGTTCGACGGGGACACCTACAGTCTCCGCCCCGTGCTCGCCGACGTCCGGATGGCTGGCCCCGCCGACGACCTGCCCTGGCCGCGAGCTTGGAACGGACGCAGGGGGTTCTCCTTCGCGGCCCGGCTGCCCGGAGGTCTGTGGCGGCTGGTCGCGATCCGGCGGGACGAGCCTGAGCGGGAGGAGGTTGATGACGAGGAGGTCGCCGCCCTGGCCGAGCGACTCCTGGGAGCCCGACCGACGGAGGTGGAGTGGTCGAGCCGGTTCCGCATCCACCTCCGCTCCGCCCCCCGCTTCCGACTCGGACGCGTGCTGCTCGCGGGGGACGCCGCCCACATCCACAGCCCGGCCATGGGCTTCGGGATGAACGCAGGGATCCAGGATGCGCACAACCTCGCCTGGAAGCTCGCCCGGGTGGTACGGGGCGCAGATCCCGAGCCGCTCCTCGACTCGTACGACGTGGAGCGGCGGGCGGTTGTGGTGGAGACCGTCTCCCGGGTCACGGACCGGGTCACTCGCCTCTTCCTGGACGCCCCGGCCGCCGCCCGTGCGGCAGCGTTCTTTCTCATCCGCCAGGCGATGCGGGTGCCGCCGGTGCGCACGTCCAACCTGCGTCGCCTCGCGATGCTGGACCTCGCCTTTCCCGAGTCGCCCATCCTCCGCTCCAACTGGCGGGCCGCCGGTGTGCGGCTCCCGGATCCCCTGGTGGTCACCCCGTCCGACGAGCGGATTCGGCTGCACCGGCTCGTGGGCGCGGGCCCCGCCCTCCTCGTGATCGGCGACTCCGTGGAGATTTCTGAAGCGGAAAGGGAAGGGGTGCAGGCCATCCGCTTTGCAGCAGGAGAACATCTCGATCCCGGTGGTTCACTGAAGGAGCTGCTCCGGTCGGAATCAGGTCTGATCCTCGTGCGACCCGACCTTCACGTGGCCTGGGCTCGAAGCGACGGTGGTGATGTCTCCGGTGATATCCGCCATGCTCTGGGGGACCATCCCGTACCCGGGGCTGCGGCGCAGCGCGTCTCTGCCTGACCGTCCAGCAGGCCGAGAATCAGCGGAGTGACGCTCAGCTGGGTGGGGCGCTCCCCGACCAGCTCCCGTACGCGCTCACGCAGCTCCACTCCGGTGCTCCCGCGGCGCGCCACGATCAGCGGAATGCGACTGTCCTGGCCCGTCGGGCTGCCGTGCCAGGAACGGTACTGATCGGAGAAGTAGAAGCGCTCCTCGATCGGCCGCTCCGTTCCCGAGCGTGCCAGCAGGAGTACGTCGCCGGCACGGTGGCCGTACGGACCGGTCGCGAGACCCGCCAGCCGCTCCTCCAGCTCCAGGAGATCCGGCCTCGGGTTCGCCGCCAGGAACGCCCCGATATCCACCAGCCGCTCTCCGTCCCAGACGCGAAAGGGGAGAGCATCCTCCCCGGGCGGCCGCGGCTCACGGGCGAAGATGAGATCCAGCGTACCGCGAAGCTGCGGAACTCCGGCGCCGGTGCGATTGGCGGCATCGAAGGCTCGCACCACCGGCAGCACGTCCTCCTCGAGGCGCGGCGCTCGGATCCAGTCGCAGCGCGTCCCCGCCGCGGGGCAGGTGGAGCGGTCCGCCAGGTACACGTAGGCGATCGCACCCTGATAGGCGAGCACCGCCTGGAAATCCTCCGCGGCGGGGTTCAACTCGAACAGTCTGGGCCGGAATCCGGCGAGCTCCAGGATGTCGGGCGGCTCGCCACCCCCGCCGGTCCCCAGCGCGTGGCGGTCGTCCGCGATCACCGGCGTGTGACCATGGTCCGAGACGAAGATCACATACGTCTCATCCAGCGCTTCCCGCGCCTCGTACGCATCGAGGATCGCTCCCACCGCGGGATCGATGACCTCCCGGAGATAGGTCAGCTGGTCGGGGATGGGAGACTCGGCCGCGTGGGTGAACAGGTCCACCCCGGGGAAGTAGACGACCTGCAGGTCGGCCAGCCCGTGCTCGCGGATGCTTTCCAGCAGGCTCCTCACCGCGGAGCCATCCAGCTTCGCATACGGGTCGCTACCCACCTCCTCTCCAGAGCCGATCTCCTGCGCAGTCGCCACGATCAGCTCTCCGAGCAGTCGCGCGTCCGGCGTCGTGAGCAGGTCCGCCCCGCGATGGATCTGCGACAGCGAGACGTACGAGCGTACCCCCGCGCGCTCATACACCGTCGGCACCCGCAGCGCGCGACCCATCAGATCGTCGGTGTACACCTCCAGCGCGTGCTCCACCTCCGACACCGTTACCGGCGCCGGCGCGTAGAAGCGCATCTCCTCACGCGCGAACCACTCGTTTCCCGGCACACCGGTGCGCCCCGCCGGCTCGCCCGTGAAGATGGAACTCCAGGCGGCCAGCGTCGTGGACGGAAGGATGCTGAGCACCCCCGGTACCGCGTAGCCATGATCGTGCAGGCTCTCGTCCGCCGATCGGGCGCCGAGAAGCGTCGCCATCCGGGGTGCGCCCCCGGCGGCAATCGCCTCTCTCAACTCGTGATCTCCCACACCATCGAGCGCGAACACCAGAACGCGCGGCCCCCCACCCGCCGCCCGCATCGGCTCCCGCAGCATCCTCTCCCCGCCCTGACCGAGCAGGGCCGCCAGCTCCTCGGGCGGTGCTCCCGCGCTCCGCAGGAAGAGCAGGGCCGAGACGGCCAGGAGGACAGCCACCGTCGCCGCGATCCCAAGCTTCCCGGGAGCACTCATCGTCGCTTCGCTGCTGGCACGGACGGGCCTTTCGGATGGGTTTCGCTCTGCGAGGCGGATGAACCAGCGGCGCGCCCTCCCCAGCGGCGGCCTCTCCGCTGCCGCAGTATCACGAAGCGTACCGCCCCGGTCTGGGCCCCGCCCCTCACGCGCCGCCGACGCGGTATGCCGCGGCCGGCCGGAGCCAACGGGAGACGAGCTGGTTAAACTAACATGATAGTTGACGGAGCGGCCGGGCCTCCCCATACTACTATCCACATAGTTTCGAACACCTCAGCGGAAGCACGCTCATGGAGATCAACCTAACCGACCGCGAGCTGGACCTGATGGACGTGCTGTGGGAGCGCGGGCCGTCCACCGTCGCGGAGGTGCGCGAAGCCCTCGCCGCCGAGCTGGCGTACACGACGGTGCTCACCGTGCTGCGTATCCTGAAGGAGAAGGGCCATGTGGACACCACCGAGGAGGGTCGCGCCCACCGGTATCACGCCCTGGTTGAGCGCGAAGCGGCAGGGGAGAGCGCGCTCCGGCGGCTCACCCGGAAGATCTTCCGTGGATCACCGGAGATGCTCCTCACCCACCTGGTATCCGACCGGGGGATCAGCGACGCTGAGCTGAAGCGGCTGCGAGACGTGCTGGATCGGCGGCTTCGCGAAGGTGGCCGATGATCGGGGAGTGGATGGTCTACGCGCTCCTGATCGGTCTGCTGATCGGCGGGGGTACCCACCTGCTGGAAGGCGGAGGTGTTTTCTCTGGCTGGAGCCGCTGGCTGTGGGCGTGGGCGATGACCGCGTCGTTGATGGTGCCGGTGGTGGTGCGGATCTTCGGCACGGTCTCGCTCCCCCCTCGCCGGGGCGGTGCCACGGGCGTGGAGATCGGTGAGATCGCCGCGGTCTGGGGCTCACCGGGGCCGCTGCCGGTCGGGCTGCAGGGGACCTCGAGCTGGTTCGCGGCCGCCGAGACGTGGTTGCTCGGTGGGTGGATGCTGCTCTCGGCGGGTCTTCTGGCGCTGGCGGTGGTATCTCTCGGGCGGCTGGGTCGGGCCGCGCGGGGATGGCCCGAGGCGGAGATCGCCGGGGAGCCTGTGCGGATCTCCCGCGTCACGGGACCCGCCGTGTTCGGCTTTCTTCGCCAGACCATCGTGGTGCCGGAGTGGGTTCTCACGGCGTCGGATGCGGACCGCCGGATGATCATCGCTCACGAGCGCGAGCATCTCCGCGCCGGGGACCACCGGCTGGTGCTCGCCGCCATGACTCT
Source organism: uncultured Gemmatimonadales bacterium (assembly GCA_963793235.1). Lineage (GTDB taxonomy): Bacteria > Gemmatimonadota > Gemmatimonadetes > Longimicrobiales > Longimicrobiaceae > CAWBZF01. Next base: position 854,272 of record CAWBZF010000002.1, on the reverse strand, counting down.
GCTCCTGCTGCTCCCCTGGAACCTGCCACTCTGGTGGATGATGCGGCGGCTCCGCCAGGCGGTGGAGACCGACTGTGACGCGCGGGTGCTGGCCAGCGGGGAGGATCCGAGGGCCTACGGAGCGGTGCTGCTTCGTGTGGGATCCGGTCGTTCGGGCGCGTTGCTCGTCGGCACGGCGCTGACGGAGCCTTCAACCAACCTGGAGAGGAGAATCGAGATGATCGCGAGGAAAACGAGGGTGTCGGCTTCCGGCCTGGTGCTGTCGGGTGGTGCCGCGGCGTTGCTGCTGGTAGCCGCATGCGCGGTGGATCAGCCCCGATCCCCGACGCCCACGACCCCCACCGAAGTTGATTCGGAAACCCCCGCGGCCGCGCGGCTCGCGGCGCAGGAGCCGAGCTTCACCCCCTATGACGTCAGGCCGGAAGTGGTCGGCGCGGAGAACGCCCGCGCCATCGTGTCCGGGCACTATCCGCCGGTACTGCGCGACGCGGGGATCGGGGGAACCGCGGTGCTCTGGGTGCTGATCGATCGCACCGGGAGTGTCACCCGGACACGCCTCGTTCAGGGCTCCGGCCGGGTGGAGCTGGACGAGGCGGCGGCGGCGGCCATGCGGCAGTTCCGCTTCACGCCGGCCCTTAGCCAGGGCGAGCCGGTCCCCGTCTGGATCCAGCTGCCGATCCGGTTCGCGCCACGCGCCGAGGCGGGAGCTGTGGGAGCGATGTCGGTGGCGCCCGATCCGGCCCAGGCCGCACCGGTCACGTCGCCGTCGGCCGCTCCCAGCCCGGTGGCGACACCCGCGCCGGCGACGCAACGCCCCTCGGCGGTGCCTCCTGCGGATGCGACGCCCCGGTCCGCTCCCGTGCCCACCGGGCAGTCCTCGCCCACGTTGCCCGCCGCGGCACCGGCTCCCCCCGCTTCTCCGGAACCCGAATTCACTCCATACGACCGGCGGCCCGAACTGCTCAACCGCTCCGAATTCGGGGAGGCAATGGAGCGCCGCTACCCGCCGGTGCTTCGCGCTGCGGGAATCGGAGGAACCGTGGTTCTCGGGGTGAACATCGACCGAGACGGGAAGGTGGCGGCCACCCGACTCGCCCGGAGCTCCGGACAGGAGGAGCTGGATGCGGCCGCGAACGAGGTGATGCGGACGGCGCGCTTCGCCCCCGCCATGCTGCAGGAGGCGCCGGTTCCGGTCTGGATCCAGCTGCCGGTCACCTACCAGGCGCGTCCGAGTTCGTGATGTGAAGTCACCCGCCACGGGGCGCCGTCGCCGGTCTCATCCGGCACCCCGTGGCGGCATGGATCCCTCTCCGCTCGCCCTCCCCGTTCGCCATTCTCCCGCTCACGGATCCCGAAGAGCCACGCGGCTTCACACCGGCCCGCTTCAGCATCGGCGGAATGATAGTTGCCCAAGGTGCAGCGGCGGAACGGGTTGCCCTGCACCCGCGCTGCGCGAGGCGATCTGCCGCCTCCGAGTCTCGCCCGCCGAAGCTCCGATCCGGGTCAGCCAGGGGTTCGATGCCGACAGAAGCACTCGAGGTACTGGGCCGTTACTCGCCGGTGCTGCTCGCCGCAGCGGCCGTGCTGGCGCTCGCAGCTTCGCAGGCGATTCTGATCTTCACGGATCGCGTCTGCAGGACGGCGGGGCTCACCGGATGGTGGTGGCTCGCCGCATCCAGTGTGATGCTCGGGATCTCCATCTGGAGCATCTCCGTGTTGCGGCAGATCGCCCTCCTCCCCGGGCCGAGCTACCGCTTCGGCCTCGGGGCCGGCGCGCTGGGCGCGCTGATCGTCATCGCCGCGACGGCCTGGTGGCTGGCGATGCACAGGGCCCGCTGGCCCTTTGGCGTGCGTCTCGCGAGCGCAGTCGCCATCACAGCGCCGGCGCTCGCCACCATGCACCTTCTGGTGCTATCGGCCACCGGAACGCCCACGGTGGTCGGCGGCACCGCCGCCATCGCGGCGGTACTGACCCTCACCGGCGTGGCTTCCTCCACCCTCTTCCTGATCGCCGCCCGCTTCAGCTCCTCTGCGGATGCGCGGCCCTGGCTGGGATCACTCACCGCAGTGGTGACCATGATCCTGATCACCGTCGGGATCTACATGGAGCTGCTGTTCCCGACGACCAACGAGCAGCTCCGTGTACCGCGCGCGGATGGGCTCGTGGCCACGCGCGAGAGTGTGATCGCCTGGGCGGTCGTGGTTCTGATCGCACTGGTCTTCCGTGGCGCTCGGTGCGCACCTGGACCGCCGCGTTCGCCGGCAGCACGCCGAGACCGTGGCCCTTCGCCGCAGCGAGGATCGCTTCCGTTCCCTGGTGCAGGCTTCGGCTCAGATCGTGTGGACCACCTCGCCCGACGGACTGATGCGGGGGGAGCAGCCCTCCTGGCGCGAATTCACCGGTCAGCAGCGGGAGAGCTTCTCCGGCGCGGGCTGGTTCAACGCGATCCACCCGGAAGACCGCGAAACGACGGCCCGTATCTGGGAGGAGACGCTCGGCGCCCGCACCTCCGCCGAGTTCGAGCACCGGCTCCGCCGGCACGACGGACAGTACCGGCGGTGCGTCGTGCGCGTGGTCCCCGTGCTCGACCGGGACGGCAGCGTCCGTGAGTGGGTGGGCACGCATACGGACGTCAGCGAGCGCAGCCGCATTCAGGACGAGCGCGATCTCCTCTCCGAGGTGGGGAAGGTTCTCTCCACCTCCCTCGACTACCGCGAAACCCTCTCCACCGTGGGCCGGCTGCTGGTACCGCGTATGGCCACCTGGTGCGCGGTGGACGTGCTCGACGAGGATGGCGCCCTGGAACGCGTCGCCACCGCACACGACGATTCCCGGGTCGCCGAGCTCCTGCAGTCCCTCAACCTGCCCGATAGCGCCGAAACCTCGCGTGCCGTGACCCGTCGCGTGGTCGACCTCGGTGAGTCGGTGCTGCTGCGCCGGTCGGCCGACGACGTGGTCGGTACGGTTTCTTCCTCGCCTGAGCACCGCGCAGCGCTGGAGGGGGTGGGGATCACCTCGATTCTCTGGGTTCCGCTCAGCTCCCGGGGAACCGTGATCGGCGTGATGACGCTCGCCTCGGCCCGTGACGGGCGGCAGTACGATCTGAGGGACCTCGCGCTGGCGGAGGAACTGGCCCGCCGGTCGGCCAACGCCGTGGACAACGCCCGGCTCTACGCACGGGCCCGTGAGGCGGTGCGGGCGCGGGACGAGGTGCTCGGCATGGTCTCGCACGACCTCCGCAACCCGATCGCGACCATCAGCATGACCTCGGAGCTGCTCCTCGACCTGGAGCTCCAGCCCGCGGAGCAGCGGAAGCACCTCGAGATCATCCAGAGAACGGTAAAGGGCCTGAACCGCTTCATCCAGGATCTGCTGGACGTCTCTCAAACGGAAAGCGGTCAGCTGGCGGTGGAGCGACAGCCGGTGGAGCCCGCAGAGCTGATCCGCGAAGCGTGTGAGATGATGCAGCCGCTGATTCAGGCGGAATCCCAGCGACTGGAGTGCCGGGTGGAGCGCGACCTGCCGGTCGTCGAGGCGGACCCGTCCCGGCTGCATCAGGTTCTCTCCAACCTCCTTGGCAACTCCCTCAAGTTCGCGGGCGCCGGAGGTCTGATCCGCATCGAGGTGGGAAGGCACCAGGAGGGCGTCCGCTTCTCGGTGATCGACAACGGACCCGGCATTCCCGCGGAGGCGTTGCCGCGCCTCTTCGACCGCCACTGGCGCGCGCGCGAAACGGCGCATCGGGGGGCCGGCCTCGGACTCGCGATCGCCAGGGGGATCGTGGAGGCGCACGGTGGGAGGATCTGGGTGGAGAGCGAGATCGGCAAGGGAACTGCCTTCCACTTCTCGATCCCCCTGGCGGCACCGGGGGCTGCAGCCGACCGGCGCGAGGGCGATCAGCGAGGCGCGCTCCTCCGGGCGCTCGCTACGCAGCGCGAGGGGCCCGCAGGACCGACATCCGACCCTGCCGCCTCTCCGCCTCCGGTCACGGAACGGCAGCCCGGTGACCCGCCGCTGCGGGACGGCGTGGCGGCCCGCGGCTCAGCGAGCGACGTCCTCTCGACCAGCGCGGAGCACTGAAGCAGCTGCAACCCGCGACACGTCACCCCATCTCTGCCACGACGCCGAGCATGTAGTCGATCTCGTCCGGATCGTTCAGCAGCCCCGGCGTCACCCGCGCGTGTGACGGTGAATACGGTGTGACGCTGGCGATCACCTTCCGGTCCAGCAGGCGATCCACCACCCGGTTCGGGTGCATCCCTTCCACATCGAAGCAGACGATCCCCGCCGACAGCGCGGGATCGGCAGGCGTGTAGACGTGCACATGGCGCATCGCCCGCAGCCCTTCGTTCGCCTGTCGCGAAAGTGCGTGGATCCGCTGCTGCACGCGGTGCTTGCCGATCTCCTGGTGGAATCGGAACGCTTCCGCGACCGCCCACTGATGCTCGAACGGCTTGAAACCGCCGGGGCTCATCTCCCCTCCCCAGGTGCCGTCCCGGTTGAACGACGGAATGGTGGGGGTGACCGCCTGCTGCGTCCGCGGATCTCCCCAGAGGATCCCGGTCCCGCGAGGACCGAAGATCCACTTGTGGGTACCGGCCATGAAGAAGTCGCAGCCGAGTTCCTCCACGCGAAATTCCTCCACCCCGAAGCCGTGAACGCCGTCCACGCAGAGCAGCGCGCGGTCCTCCGGCGCGCGATCGGCGTTGATACGGGCGAGCTGATCGGCGATGGCGCGGACGGGGAGCTTCAGTCCTGTGCTGGAATGCACCCAGGTGGTCGCCACCACCCGGGTGGCCGGGGTGACCGCTGAGATCACGGCGGCCACGATGGCGTCCGCCGTAGCGTTCTCCACCCGGTCGAACAGGGTGATCTCCCGCAGTCTGGCGCCCCCGCGCGCCGCCCGGAAGGCCAGCGCGTCCCGGGTCGAATGGTAGTCCTGCCTTGAAAACAGCATCTCCTGCTCCGGGCGAATGGAGATCCCGTTGTACACGAGACCGATCCCCATGGTGGTGCTGTCCGTCAGCGCGATGTCCGTGTAGCTGGCGCCCATGTACTCCGCCGCTGCCTGCCGCGCTTCGCGCTCCAGCCGCCGGCGGTGATCGCCCAGGTAGAGTGTGGGGTTGGCGTCCAGGCCACGGCGGTGCGCTTCCACCGCCCCTCCCACGGGAAGCGGATGGGACGCGATCAACAGCCCGGCGAGGTGCACGTACTCACCCGTCACCGGAATGCGGTCCCTTACATCCGACCACTCGTCGCGGCCCCGACGGCGCCATGCGGCTGGCTCCGGACCCGGCGCGCAACCGGCCAGCGGGCCGAGCGATGCAGCGCCGGCGAGCGCGCCGGCCGACACGAGAAAATCTCGTCTGTTCAGATTCATGGTTCTCCCTTGCAGCAGGTCCAGCGCAGGCCCGTCCCGGGGCGCGGGCGGACCGGGTACGATCCGGATCGACGGGTCACTCCCGCGGCGCACGTCGCGACGGCAGGAACCGCGCTCCGCGGACAGCCGCTCATAACGCGCCGCTCTTTACATCATGGGTCCCGCTCGTTACCTTTGCTTCACACACAGAAAGCACAGCCCGCCGCCTGCGACATCGCGTCACCACCTCCACCTCGTCGGGGTGGCGCACGCCGGGGGCCGGACATCCACGATGCTCCCGCCGGATCCATGGAAGACTCCTTTCTGCGATGCGTTTACGACATCATCTCGCTGGAGCCCCAGAAGCCGGTGCGGCTCACCGAGGTTGCGGCACTGCTCCGGATCACCGATGCGGAGGCGGACGCGGTCGCGCAGCGGCTGCAGTGCGGCCGGCTGATCTATCGCTTCCCCGAGCGCCGTCCGGGAAGCGGTGTGGAGCTGGTGATCACGCGAGACGGTGTCCTGCGTGCCATCGAACTTGGCCGGGCGGAACGGCTGCGTGAGGCGGGGCTGGAGGGGTGGGGCGGCCGCTCGAGCGATCGGGTACACCGAATGGACGGCCCCTACGCCTGAATCACTGATCCGCGCCATAGAGCCCGCGATAGAGCGCGTGGTTCCGGGTGAGGATCTTCACGTAGTCCCGGGTCTCCCGGAAAGGGATCCGTTCGGTAAAGAGCTGATCGTTGCCGTACTCCGGCCAGCGCCGCCACCAGTCCACCCGGTGTGAGCCGGCATTGTAGGCTGAGAATACGGAAGGAAGTGACCCGTCGTAGTTTTCCAGGTGCTGTGCGAGATAGCGCGTGCCGAGGTGAACGTTGATCTCGGGATGGTACAGCACCTCCGGATCCCACCTGTCGATTCCCACCTGTTCAGCCAGGTTCCGGCCGGTCGCCGGCATGATCTGCATCAGGCCCCGCGCTCCCACGTGCGAAGTGATTCGCGCCTCGAACATGGACTCCTGCCGGATAAGCGCGGAGGCGATGAACGGGTCGAACTCGCGCCCGCGTGCTTCCTCGGTGACCAGCGTCCGATAGGGGAACGGATAGAGGATGCGCAGCAGGCGGCGATCGGGCGGACTGCTCCCCTGGAGGCGAAGCCCGATCCGGATGGCCCGTTGGCTGTAGCCGCGCTCCGCGAGCGCTTCGGCGAGTGCGTACAGCGTGGCGCGATCGCCGCCTGCGGCGCCCACGACGCGATCCGCCTCGGCCGACGCCTCATCGTGGAAGCCGGCCGTGCGCAGCAGATCGATTCCGGACATCCAGCCGCGGACCCGTGCGCTCGCCGCGGGGCTATCCCCGGGTGAAGCGGACATCGGCAGAGGCCAGAAGGACTCTCCGAGCCGCTCGCTGGCGACCAGCGCATAGTAGGAATCCCGCGCGCTCCTCCGGATCGACCGGTAGAGATCGCGGGCCGTGCTGGTGTCTCCCATCGCCTCGCGGGCTCGCGCCGACCAGTAGGTGGATTGCAGCGCCGCGTCCCCTCTGGGGAAGCGCGAGCGGTACTGATCCCAGATGCGCGCGGCGCTGGCGTGGTTGCCGTCCAGGAAGTCCATCCCCGCCAGGCGCATCATCGACAGACCCATCTGGGTCGTGCCCGGATACTGGCTCAGCACGCGCTGATAGAGCGGGCGGGCAGCGGCCGGGTCGTTGGCGTCGTGATGCGCGCTCGCAGCGAGGTACAGCGCCTGGGCACCCGTGCCCGAACCGGCGAACTGCTGAGCGAGGGCGAGGTAGATGCGGGCGGCTTCGGTCGCGTTGTCGCGGTGAGCCTCGTTGCGCGCCATCAGCATGCGCGCAGCGGTCTGGTTGGCGATCGGCCTGAGTGCGGCGCCCACCTCGTCGTACTGCTCGGAGTAGAAGAGAGCGTTGGCGTGCGCCATGTGGACCTCGGCCCGCTGCGCCGCGCTGCCGCTTCCGCTTTCCAGGAAGCTGCGGTAGTCGTCCACCGCTTCGCGATGGAGACCCTGCGCGCTGTACGCACGGGCCACGGCGAGCTGATCATCCGGAGTCATCTGACCCTCCCGGAGGTGGGCCGCCGCGGCCTGCGCGTGCGGGCCGGCCGCAGTCAGGGCGATGGCTCCCCGCATGGCCGCCCGTCCGGCCGCCACATCCCCCATCTCGAGGGCGGCGCGACCGGCGGCGACCAGGAACTCCGCTCGCGTGCCGTCCGTCCCGGCCCAGTTGCGTGCCTGATTGGCGAGTGTCCGTGCGCTCGCGGGGTCGCCCGTGCGGCGGGCCGCCTCGATGCGCGCGCGCCAGCCGCGCAACCCCATGACGCCGCTGGTGTGCCCCGCCACCGCCGCCCGCACCGCCGCGGTATCTCCCGCCTGGGCCAGCGCATCCGCGATCAGCAGATCGAACCATACCGACGCACCGCCGACGCGCTGCGCTTCCGTCGCGATTTCCTGCTGCCCCCCGGCCCGATCGCCGGCGCGGACCATCGCCAACCCCATGCGAAGCCGTGCCGCAGCGCGCTCCTCCTCGAGCTCACCCGCCGGCGGAGAGAGCGCGAGAAATGCCCGATATGCCTCCACCGCGCCGGCGGCCTCACCCGCCTCATCCCGCGCACGCCCGAGCAGGTACAGACCCACGCCATTGTCGTGAGTGTCCAGCGCGTCCAGACCTTCCAGCAGTTCACGCACCTCCGGCCATCCGCCCCAGCCCGCCTCCGCACGCGCAGCGAGGACGCGGTGATCGGGCGGCGGATCACGCACCACCTCCAGGTAACGGCGCATCGCCCGGGCCGCACGCCATGGGCGGTCGGTCGCGATGAACCCCTCCGCCTGCGCCGGAAGGTCGGCCGTATCGACGCCTGACAGCTCGTCGTCGATGTCGCCATCCACCCGATCACTGCCGCCCCGCGCGAGCAGGATCAGCGGCAGGACCAGGAGGATGACGGCGAGCGCTACGAGGCCGTAGGTGTTCTGACGCGACATGGTGGCGTGATCGTTACGGTCAATGGTACGATGGAGGTGTGGACCCCCTCTCGCACGGCACGATCCGCGCCCACCCTCCCCACTCGATCGGTCCGGACTCGTCTCACCACGCGGACGGGGCGGCCGTCCCCTCCTGGTGCCGTGCGAGCAGCAGGATGCGCAACTCGGTGCACAACCCGGAGGAGATGCGCAACGGCTCCCGCAGCGGGAGCCGGATCTCGCGGAGCACCACTCCCTCCACCTCGAGGGTGCGGTCGGTCATGAGGTCGGGTGGCGGATCAGGAGATAGTGAGGAGGTCGAGCGGCGGACCCGCGCACGAAGGTCGAGACCCGGAATCCGCTGCCGACGGCCGCGAGGAAGGCGGCGCGGGTCGAGTCTCGCCACGCCTGCGCAGCTGCGGCGTCCGTGCGGAGCACGTCGTGGATATCAGGCGGCACCACGATGGCCGCGGTCGGGTGGTCCCCGGGCGGCAGTGTCGGCTGCGGCAGCGGGCGGCCCGCCTCATCCACATTGATGGCGACGGCGTTCCCGTGCTGCGGAATCGGCTCGCCGGCGCCCCTCGCGGCCACCCCGATCGCCCACGAGACGATCAATCGGTCGGTCCCGAACCCCCGGTGCAGTGGGCTATCGGAATCGTCATACATGTCGAGGACGTACTCGCGCACGCGAGCACCCAGCCGGGCGAGGTTCAGGTGAGCGTTGCGAGCCACCAGAGGATCGTAGCTCCACTGAATGGTCGCCACACCCAGCGCGACGAGCATCTGCCGCTGATGCTCCTTCAGCATTCGGCCGACGCCTCCACCGCGTGAATCCTCGCGCACGGCGAGCATGTCCGACCAGTGAACGGCCTCTCCATCCTGCAGGCCGGTGAGCCCGAAGACGAATCCGAGCATCGTGCCGTCCGGTCTGAATGCGCCTGCCGCCACCCCGCCGACCCGCTGCGCCACCTTCATCACGTGCGCGGGAACGAGGTCCGAGAAGCTGTCGCCCCACGTCGCCCGCTGCAGCTCGAGCGCGGCGCGGAAATCGGCAGAAGTGGCCAGTGGCCGGACCTCCACGCCGTCCGCCCCGGGAGGATTCGACTCCGCGCGGGAGCTGCCTGGACCGTCGTTCATGCGCGGAGGAAGGATTCGAATCCGGCCGCGGTCGCGAGAAACGACCACCTCGACGAGCCGACACCGCTCATCATCCGGAACCGCCTGCCGTGGTTCAGCGGGACCTGATCACGATCACGCCCGCCATGTGATCGGTACCGTACCGATTCGTGGCATCGCTCGGGCTCAGGTACTCCACCGAGGTCACACCGTCGATGTCGATGCCGCGCAGGACCCCCGGGCCGCCCAGACGGGAGCCGTTCATGTATACGGCGACCTGTGCCTGCTCCCCGATCAGCGTGGTGGACCCTCTCGCCGTCAGCCAGTTGGGACGCAGGCGGCGAATCGCGTCGTACAGGTCGCTGGTAGTGAGCTGGTCCAGCTGGGCCCGGCTGATCACATTCGGGTTCCCGCCGGTGGATGCCGGGCCGCCCCCGGACCCGCTGCTCGCACACCCGCTGGTGGCAACGGCCAGTGCGAACACCGCCACGAACAACGTCCGTATCGCTCTCATCAGGATCTCCGGGAAAAGGGGGATGGAGTGGCATTCCACTGGCATGCTCGCTCGCCGGAAGGGCGCGGTCAAGGGAAAGCATAGGAATCCCGCTTCCTTGACCGCGGTATCCACCGGGTTACCTTCCGGCCGCACCCCGAATGCTACCATCCGGCGTCCGGTCGAGTCAGGTGCATACCCCTGTCAGGAGAAAGGCACGATGGCGTGGATCGTCCTCGTCCTCGCCGGTCTGCTCGAGATCGGCTGGGCGATCGGCCTGAAGTACACCGACGGCTTTACCCGGCCGCTCCCTTCCGTACTCACCGCCGCTGCCATCGTCGTCAGCATGGTGATGCTCGCCTGGTCCGCCCGGACCCTGCCCATCGGGACCGCCTATGCTGTCTGGGTGGGGATCGGTGCATCCGGCGCGGCCATCCTCGGAATGGTGCTGTTCGGCGAGCCGCGGAATCCCGCTCGACTTTTCTTTCTCGGGATGCTGGTGGTGTCCATCGTGGGGCTGCGCCTCAGCACACCCGCGGACGATCCCGCCGGGCGTGCCCCCACCGAGCTGCTGGACCGCTGATCCTCCGCCGGGCATGGGTGCCGACCTCGCGACAGGTCGCGGATCTGTGCCGGATCAGGATCAGCGGTCCAGCAGCGGGCGGTTCTGCGGGGAGCAGAGCCGGCGCCGTGATGCCGCCGTCCGGTGCGGGCGCGACCCCCGGCCGTCGCGGGATCGGCCCGCAGGCAGCGCCGCGCCCTGCAACCTTGCCACCGCTCGGATAGATAACAGCGCCGCCTGTCCGCTCATGACGTCGAGGGGCGACCGGGTTATCGGGCGCTTCACCCGATCAGGGGCGAGCCGTCGCCGCCAGCACGGCGGTGACGAGCAGAATCAGGGAGGCGATCGCCAGCTCGAACCCGGCCGATCTGCGAAAGCCCCGCACCTCCGCACGGCTTGCCAGGCGCGGACGGGCGATGAGGAAGTTGTATGCACCGGCGCCGAGGATCAGGACCACCAGCGCGAGCTTGATCAGCAGTGTCGCACCGTAGGTGGTTCCAGTGAGTGCCTGCAGCGATCCCACGTGGAGGACGGACAGCCCCAACCCGGTGGCAAGCAGGATCGCGGCGGAGGTGAGGGCGACGGGGGAGAAGGCGTTCACAAGAGCCGCCGTCCCGAGCATCCTCCTGCCGGAGCCCAGCCGCGTCGCCGCCGGCACCCCGGCCAGAAGAAGCACCGCCAGGGTGCCGAGCCAGCTGCCCGCCGCGAGGATGTGGGCGGCGTCCGCCGCGATCGCCACTCCGCGCAGCCGCCCCTCCACCGCCGCGGCGTGACCGGTCAGTGCCTGAGCACCCACCACCGGGATCAGTGCGATCAGGGCGACCCCGAACGCCGCCGGCGCGGTGCGCGCGGCGAGCAGTGCGATCAGCACGAGTAGCGCGCCCACGGCCTGAACCGTCCAGCTGATCCCCCAGGGCGTCTGCAGCAGGGCTCCGGCGCGAGCCGGATCCTGCATCACCTCCGTCCCGAGGAGCGCGACCGCCTGGGCGACGAGGCGCCCGATCAGCCCCGCAAGGAGCGCCAGCGCGGCCGTCGCCCCCAGCAGGGCGGCGCCACGGCGGGCCGGGCCGGCCACGAGCGAGGCGTCTCCGCCGCCCATCCGGCTCATCGGCCGCAGTACGAGCAGCACGAACGCGCATGCTCCGATCGCCATCAGGAGCGAAACGTAGACGACCCAGCGAACCGCGACGTACGCCGGTGAGCCGCTGTCGAATGTCCGGCCGGCCGTCTCCGGCGGTGGTGCAGCGACCGGCGCGACCGCCCCGGCGCCCTCCATCGCTGGCTCGGGCGGAGCAAGGCCGGCGGCGTCGGGCGCGATCTCGAACGACACCTCGCCCGCGACCGGGTGACCGTCGCGACCGGTCGTCTGCCAGCGTACGGTGTGGGTGCCTGAACGCAGCGGCCCGAGCACCTGCGCCACCAGCTCACCGGGCGTTCCGCTCGCGACACCCGCCTCACCGAGCGCCACGGCTCGCCCGTCCGGACCGATCAGCGACAGTGTCGTCAACGCGAGCTGCACCGGTTCGCTGAAGCGGAGATGGACTGCCCGGGGTACTGTACCGAGCGTATCACCTCCCACCGGCCGGCTCTCCAGAAGGCGCTGGTGAGCCGCGGCGCTCCCGGTTTGCGTCAGGCTCATCAACAGCGTGACCAGCAGGACGAACAGCAGCGGGATCGATCGATCCATCTTCATTTCGGCTCCGGACGAAGTGGTTTCGGCAGGTCGCTCGCCCCCCTGTTGGGCCCGACACCGTCCGCGTATCGACGGACGCAATCTCTCGTATCCTGCTCCGCCGGCAAGTGTCGATCGACAGATCACACCTGCTCGACCGCAGATTTCTGCTTTCTCGGCCTCGCGGCGTGGTTCGCGTCCTGCATGCGCGGCACCGTCGAGTGGAGCCCGCTACGCTCGTTTTCTCACACTCGGAACGGATATCTGGATGCGCTCACTACTGGCAGTCGTCGCGGACCCCGATCCCGAGCACCGCCGGCTCGTCTCGTCGGCGCTGCGCGCCGGGGGGTTCCTCATCCTGGAACCCACTGCCGAGGAGGAGCTCGTCACCCTGGCCGAAGAGCGCTCCCCGGACGTCGTTCTCCTCGATCTTCAGTTCGCGGAGTCCGCAGGCTGGCGCATCATCGAGGCACTGCAGGGGAGCGATTCCACGTGTGAGATCCCCGTGATCGCCCTCTCTGGCGACGACCTCCTCGCCGAGGCCGACCGACTCTGGAAGTCCGGTTTCTGCGGATACCTCAAGAAGCCGGTGGCGGAAGGATCGCTGGTCGCGGCCGTCCGCTTCTGTCTGACCCGCACCGCGGACGGCGCGGACTGGGTGGATCTTTCCCGATTCTGAGGTGCCGCCCCGGGGGCCGGGGGTGAACGCCGGGGGCTGCCTTCTTGCATCCGCCTGCACCGCCGGGCGCAGTCGTCGATCCGGCTGTCACATGTTCCGAGAACCACGAAATGGAGGGCCCTCGATGCTTCGTTCCGCTTTCAGATGCGGGCCTCGCCACCGTGCGGGTGGTCTTCGTGCGCTGGCGCTGCCGCTGGCTGCCATCGTGCTCCTCGCCTGTCAGCAGGCGCCGGTCAATGCCGTGGCACAGCCAGCCCCGGGCGACACACACGAGGTACGCGTCGTCACCGTGGTGGAGGGCCTCTCCCGTCCCTGGGCCATGGCCTTCCTCCCCGGTGGTGAGATTCTCGTCACGGAGCGGGCGGGGCAGCTGCGGGTGATTCGCAACGGCTCTCTGGTGCCGGGCTCCGTCGCCGGCGTGCCACAGGTCTCCGCACGCGGGCAGGGCGGCCTTCTGGACGTGGCCGTCCACCCCAACTTCCAGCAGAATCGGCAGATCTACCTGAGCTACTCCAGGTCCGGTCCGAACGGTGCCACGACGGCGGTGATCCGGGCCACCTTCACCGGCGATCGGCTGGAGAACGTCCAGGAGATCTTCGAGGCGGCGGCATGGAGCCAGGCCGGCCAGCACTTCGGTTCACGCCTGCTCTTCGATCGCGATGGCTACCTGTACGTCACCATCGGCGACCGCGGCGCCATGAACCGGGCGCAGGACCGTTCGGACCACGTCGGCACCACGGTGCGACTCCATGACGACGGCCGCGTCCCCGCCGACAACCCGTTCGTGGGAGAGGCCGGCGTGCGGCCGGAGATCTTCAGCTACGGCCACCGCAACGCGCAGGGCATGGCGCTCCACCCGGAAACCGGCGGCGTCTGGCAGAACGAGCACGGGCCGCGCGGGGGCGACGAGATCAACCTGGTACAGGCGGGTCGCAATTACGGCTGGCCGGTGATCACACACGGAATCAACTACGATGGCACCGTCATCACACGCGACACCGCACACGCCGGCATGGAGTCGCCGCTGCTGCACTGGACGCCCTCCATCGCCCCGTCCGGGATGACGTTCTACACCGGCGACGTCTTCCCCAACTGGCGCGGCAGCGTCTTCAGCGGAGCACTGGCGGGTCAGCACCTCCGCCGAACTGTCTTCGATGGCACCCGCGCGATCGGCGAGGAGCGACTCCTCACCGACTTCGGCCGCCGCATCCGCGACGTGCGTGAGGGGCCGGACGGCTTCCTCTATCTTCTGATCGATGAGGCTTCTGCGCCGCTGATCCGGCTGGAGCCAGCCGGCTGATCCGGTGGCGCGATCTGCACGGACGCACGGAGGGGGAGCACCCGGATTCGGGTACTCCCCCTCTCCGCGCAGGCGGCGCCGCGCGGCTGACCCTACGACGTCGCTCTGCCGACGGCCCGTTCCGCCTGTGCCAGGTGCCTGTGCTCGTGGGCGGCCAGAATGGAGAACGCGGAAAAGACGTTGTACCGGACCCCGCGCGTCGAAGGGAGATGCGATCTTCGCCCGCCTCAGAGGGAGTCCATCCGCCCGGCGGACCTTGACACGTCTCTAAGCGGTGAATATCTTATCGCTAAGTTAAATAGCGCGGGATGGCCGCGCCCGATCCACCACAATGGCAATCGATGGAGAAACCGATGAGCAATCCCGAGACGCGCCCGGCGACCGAAGCGACCACGTGGCACCTGGACACGACCCACACCCTGGTCGAGTTTTCGGTGCGTCACATGATGATCACCACGGTGAAGGGGCGGTTCTCCGGCGTCACCGGAACCATCGAGCTCAACGAGGGCGATCCCTCGGCCTCGTCGGTGGTGGTGGAGATCGATGCAACGACCCTCGACACGCGCAGCGAGCAGCGGGATCAGCACCTTCGCTCCGCGGACTTCTTCGACGTGGAGAACCATCCGAAGCTGGTCTTCCGGAGCGGCCGGATCGCGGGTCCGGTGGTGGACGGCACGGAATTCGACGTGATCGGAGATCTCACGATCCGCGGTGTGACCCGCGAGGTGGTGGTGCGCGCCCGCCTGGAGGGGAAGGGGATGGATCCGTGGGGCGGCGAGCGGATCAGCTTCAGCGGTGAGACGCGGATCGACCGCGACGCCTTCGGCCTGACCTGGAACCAGGCGCTGGAAACGGGCGGCGTGCTGGTGTCCAGCGAGGTGAAGATCTCGATCGAGGCGCAGGCCGTACGGGCCGGCTGAGCGCCCGCACGATGAAACCGGGCAGGGTGTCGGCCGATGGGGCGGGCACCCTGCCGAGCGAGGGAGAGATGGAAACCACGATTCGAGACGAGCGCCTGATCGATCCGGCCGGGCTCGGCAACCGTGAACGGTATCAGCTGGTGACATCGCTGGTGGTGCCGCGGCCGATCGGCTGGGTCTCCACCCGTTCGCGGAGCGGTGTGCCGAACCTGGCGCCGTTCAGCTACTTCAATGCGGTGTCGGCGACCCCGATGCTGCTCGGCGTCTCCATCGGGCACCGGCGCACCCTCCCGAAGGATACGCTGATCAACATCCGCGAGACGGGGGTGTTCTGCGTGAACGTGGTCACCGAGGCGCAGCTGGAGCAGATGAACCTCAGCTCCGGGGAGCACCCTCCGGAGATCGATGAGTTCGCCGTGGCCGGCCTGCGGATGGCGGATGCTGAGCTGGTCGATGCTCCCTACGTGGCGGACTGCCCCGCGGTGTTCGAGTGCACTCTCTCGCAGGAAGTGGAACTGAAGGGAGGGAACGCCTCGCTGGTGATCGGCGAGGTGGTGCGGGTACGCCTCGACGCCGCGCTGCGGATGGAGGAGGGGACCCTGCGTGTGCTCCCGGCCTCGCTGCGGCCGGTCGGACGTCTGGGCGGCGACCTGTACTCGACGCTCGGCGAGCTGATCAACCTGTCCCGACCGCCGGTCGGCGGCTGAGGCTTCAGCCGACGGCGATCACCTGATCCCCGGCGACGGCGTAGACCTGGTCGCCGGACTCCGGGCGGATGTCTGCAGTTCCGGTGAAGTCGCCGAACGCCGGCAGTACCATGAACCCCTGCCCGATCCAGAAGCAGGAGAGCCGGGCTCTCTGTCGGCCCCGTCCCACCAGACGCACTGCCGGATGGAGGTGACCGGCAAGCACGAAGCCGACCGGGTCCACCGCTGGATGATGCCGCAGTACGAAAGGCGCTTCGTACAGCGGCGCGGACACGCATCGCACCCCCAGTTCACGCGGCGGATCGCCCGCGCCCCGGTCATGGTTCCCCCTCACCAGAACCTGCTCCAGCGCCGGATGCCTTTCCGACCACTCTCGCAGTGCGCGGAAGGTGCCTTCCACCCGGCCCTCCCGCGCGTGGAGATAGTCACCGAGGCAGATGATCCGCCGGGGGCGGTGCGCCCGCACCAGTGACTCCAGACGCGACAGACCATCCAGCGTGGTGTTCTCCGGCACCGGCATCCCCGCGGCGCGAAAGGCCGCCGCCTTGCCCCAGTGCGGATCCGCGAGCAGCAGCGTGCCGGCACGGGCCCAGAACACACCCCTCTCCGGCAGCAGCAGGAGCTCCTCGCCGGCGAGGGTGACAGATGCCGTCCCGGCGGCGCTCCTATCCTGCGGCACGTTCCAGCGCGAGCTGCATCCGCTTCACCCGGTCCGCCAGTGATTCGGTGGAGACCCGGTCGCGGGTGCGATCCACCAGCAGCGGAAAGGCGAGCGGCGGCGTGCGATCGGGCTCGGTGATCACCAGCTTCGCGTTGGAGAGGCGCTCCAGCGTGCGGCCCAGCCGGCTGCTCTCGAGCTGCCGCTCCAGCACCTCGCGGTGCGCCTGGCTCAGCAGCAGGTTGTCCGGGTCGTATCGCTGAACACGTCGAAGAAGAGCCCGCTCGACGCCTGCAGCTGCCGTGCGGTCTTGCCTGCGTGCGGGTAGCCGGGGAAGACCAGCCCCGCCACCCGCGCGATCTCGCGGAACTGGCGGCGCGCCATCTCGGTGGCGTTCAGCGATGCGGGCATGTCCTCGAACAGATCCGTCGGCGCGAGGAGGCCGGCCGCCAGCGCTTCATCCAGGGGAGCCGGTTCGGGCGACAGCAGCTCGAAGCCGTAGTCGTTGGACGCCATGGTGAAGGTGATCGGCGCGAGCCGCGAGATCCGGTAGGCGAAGAGCGCCGCGAGCCCCTCGTGCACCAGTCGCCCCTCGAACGGGAAGAAGAAGAGGTGGTGGCCCTCGCGCGTCTCACGCGCTCGATCAGCAGCTCGTCGGCCGCCGGGATGCGCGACCAGCGCGCCTGCACCTCCAGGATCGGCCGGAGCGCCTCCATCTCCGGGTCGCGGAAGATCCCCCGCGCCGCCTCCTCCAGCCGGTTTCGCAGCGCTGCCGCGAGCTCACCCGACAGCGGCAGCCGGCTTCCCATCCAGCGCGGGATCGCGCCCTGGATCGACGGCGCCCGTCGCACCCACGCCTTCATGTCGCGCACCCGCACGAACTCCAGCGGCTTCCCCGCGAAGACGAAGCGGTCGCCCGGCGTGAGCCGCGCGATGAACGACTCCTCCACCGAGCCGAGCGCGCCCGCCGCGGAGGTACTGCACGGTGATGTGCGCGTCGCCGACGATGGTGCCGATCGACATGCGGTGGCGCCGGGCGATCTGCGGATCGCTCATCGACGTAGAAGCCGTCCGTCTCGCGACCACGCGGGAGTACTCCGGGTACGCGTTGCAGCGCCTCGCCGCCCCGGGTGACGAAGTCGAGCACCCACGCCCACTCGTCGTCCCGCAGCTCCGGCGTAGGCGCGCGTCGCCGCGCACCTCGGCCAGCAGCTCGTCGGGCCGGAAGCCGCCGCCGAGCGCCACGGTGACGACGTGCTGGACCAGCACGTCGAGCGGCCGCTCCACCGGGAGCCGCGACTCGACCGCGCCGGCCTCGACGCCGTCGCGCGCCGCGGCGACCTCGACCAGCTCGAGCGCGTTGGTCGGCACGCAGGTCACGCGGCTCACCGCGCCGGGTCGGTGGCCGCTCCGCCCCGCGCGCTGCAGCAGCCGCGCGACCCCCTTCGGGCTGCCGACCTGGAGCACGCGATCCACCGGCGAGAAGTCCACGCCCAGGTCGAGGCTGGAGGTGGCGACCACGCAGCGCAGACGGCCGGTGCGCAGCCCGTCCTCCACCCAGTCCCGCGCGCTTCCGGTCGAGCGAGCCGTGGTGCAGCGCGATGGCGCCCGCCCAGTCGGGCCGCGCCTGGAGGATCGCCTGGTACCAGATCTCCGTCTGCGAGCGGGTGTTGGTGAAGACGATGGCGCTCGCGCCCTCCTCGATCGCCGCCACCACCTGCGGCAGCATCTGGGTGCCGAGGTGGCCGGCCCAGGGAAAGCGCTCGACCACCGGCGGGATCAGCGCGTCGATGACCACCTGCTTGGTCTCCACGCCGCGCACGAGCGCGCGCGTCCGTCGCTCGCGCTCGCCCAGCAGCGTCTCGAGCGCCTCCGGCAGGTTGCCGATGGTGGCGGAGAGGCCCCAGGTCCGCAGCGCCGGCCGGAGCGCGCGCAGCCGCGCGAGGGCGAGCTCCACCTGCACGCCCCGCTTGGTGCCCATCAGCTCGTGCCACTCGTCCACCACGACGAGCCGCAGCTCGCCGAACAGCTCGCGCGGGTCGTCGCGCAGGAGAGGAGCAGCGAGAGACTCTCCGGCGTGGTGACCAGCGCGGTCGGCAGCCGTCGCCGCTGCCGCGCGCGCGTGGCTGCGGTGGTGTCGCCGGTGCGGGTCTCGAGCGTCCACGGCAGCTCGAGGTCGCGCAGCGGCTCCGCCAGCGCCTCGCGCCGTGTCCGCGGCGAGCGCGCGCAGCGGCGTGATCCAGAGCACGCGCAGAGCGCGGAGCGCTGGCCCGGCGCGCCCGGTCGCGGCGGCGTCTGGGTTGGCCTCCGCGTCGCTCCGTCCAGCATCCACTCGAGCAGCGGGCCCAGCCACGCGGCAAGGTCTTTCCCGTGCCGGTCGCGGCGTGGACGAGCCCGCTCTCGCCGGCCAGGTACGCGCTCCACACCTCGCGCTGGAACGCGAACGGCGCTCCACCCGCGCGGACGGCGAACCACTGCATCGGCCAGGCCCGTCGCTCCGGTACGGCGCGTCGCCCGCGTCGGGCCGCTCCCGCGCCCGCGTCCGCTCACGGCGACTCCATCAGCGCCCGCAGCGTGGTCGAGCGTGTCGGCATCCTCCGGCCGCTTGTCCGTGCGCCAGCGCAGCATCCGCGGAAACCGCACCGCCACGCCGGACTTGTGCCGGGGCGACGGCTGGATCCCCTCGAAGGCGAGCTCGAACACCTGCTCCGGCTTCACCGCCCGCACCGGCCCGAACTTCTCCAGCGTGTTCCGCCGGATCCAGCGGTCCAGCTTGCGGATCTCGGCGTCCGTCAGCCCGGAGTACGCCTTGGCGAACGGCACCAGCTCCTCGCCGTCCCACACCGCGAACGTGTAGTCGGTGTGCAGCGAGGCGCGGCGGCCGTGCCCGGCCTGCGCGTAGATCATCACCGCGTCACGCGGTGAACGGCTCCACCTTCCACTTCCACCACCCGCCCTTGCGCCGGCCGACGCCGTATGGCGCGTCGCAGCCGCTTCAGCATCAGCCCCTCGGCGACCGATCTCCCGCGCCCGGTCGCGTGCTTCGCCGTGCGTCGCTCCCAGCTGTCCGCCGCGCAAGCTCGTCGGCCAGCAGGAGGCGCGGATCGCCGGAGCCCGCCGAGCAGCGCCTCCAGTCGCGCCCGCCGCCCGGCCAGCGGCGACTCGCCGGACGTCCTCCCCGTCCACCTCCAGCAGGTCGTAGGCGATCGAGCACCACCGGCACCTCGGCCAGGATCTTCGGGCCGAGCTTCTTCCGGCCGATCCGCCGCTGGAGCTGCGCGAAGGGCAGCGGCGCCTCGTCCTTCCAGGGGATGATCTCGCCGTCGAGCACCGTGCCGTCGGGCAGCGCGCTGGCAGCCGCCGCCAGCTCCGGAAAGCGTTCGGTGACCAGCTCCTCGCCGCGCGACCAGATGAAGGTCTGCCCGCGCGCCGGATCAGCTGCGCCCGGATCCCGTCCCACTTCCACTCCGCCTGCCAGTCCGAGGCGTCGCCCAGCGCCTCCAGCTCGCCCTCCAGCGGGTACGCGAGGAAGAAGGGATACGGCCGCGAGATGTCGGCGTCGCCCGCGTCGGCGCAGACGCAGGCGACGGAACGCCTCAGCGGTCGGCTCCCAGTGCCCATCAGCCGGTGCGCGACCGTCGCCTCGTCCACGCCGCTGCGCTGCGCGAGCGCCCGCACCACCAGCGCTGCGGACACGCCGACGCGGAAGCCGCCGGTGATCAGCTTGTTCCAGACGAACCGCTCGGTGCCGCCGAGCTCCCGCCAGGCGCCGATCACCGCCGCTGCGCTGCTCCTCCTCCGCGCTTGCCGGCCAGCGCCAGCAGCCGCTCCTCACCCAGCTGGTGGAGCGGGCGGTCGGACCTCGCCTCCGGGGCCGGGAGCAGGAGCGCGATCGTCTCGGCGAGGTCGCCCACCGCGTGGTAGCACTCCTCGAACAGCCACTCCGGCGTGCCGGACTCCTCCATCGCCCACCCGGCGAGCCGGCGCACGGGGATCAGCCGCTTCGGCCGCCCGCCGCTCAGGAAGTGCACCGCCCACGCCGCGTCCGCCGGCCGGCGCCTCGCGGAAGTACGCCGCCATCGCCGCGACCTTCTCGCCGGTGCGGGTGGTCTCGTCCAGCTCCGTGAACAGCCGGGCGAAGCGCTTCATCCGGGTTCGACCCGGGTTCCTGGATCCGGCCGCCGGTGTTCCCGGGTGTCGGCTTCCACCGAGTCGGGCTCCGCGGACTCGTCGTCGGTTCCCTCACCCTCCGCCTCGCCCTCCCACCGGCTGGCGATGGCCTGCGCCTCGAGCCCGCTGCTCCCGCAGCCAGCGCACGACCGGCTCGCGGTAGCCATGGGTCACCCACACCCGCTCGGCGCCCGTCGCCTCGATCGCGGCGAGCAGCGCCGGCCAGTCCACGTGGTCCGAGAGGACGAAGCCGCGGTCCAGAGCGCGTCGCCGGCGCGTGCCCCCGAATGCGCATCCAGCCCGAGGCGAAGGCGGTGGAGACGCTGCCGAATCGCCGGAGCCAGGTGCTCCCCGCCGCGGACGGCGGCGCCACGATCAGCGACCCCGCCCAGTCCGGCCCCGCGGTCCACGGCGCCCGCATGGGTGGTCGGCGGGAAGCTCGATGCCGCTGGCGCGGTAGTCCCGGTTCAGGCGCTCCACCGCGCCGTGGGTGAAGATCGGCCCGTCCTCGCGCCCGAGCAGCCCCGCCAGCACCCGCTGCGCCTTCCCCAGCGCGTAGGCGAACACGATCGACGCTCGGCCCGCCTCCCGGTTCGCGCGCCCACCAGCCGCGCATCTCCTCGAACACCTCCGCCTGCGGCCCCCAACGGTAGATCGGCAGCCCGAACGTGGACTCGGTGATGAAGGTGTGGCAGCGCACCGGCTCGAAGGGCGTGCAGGTCGGGTCCGGCTCCGTCTTGTAGTCACCCGACACCACCCAGACCTCGCCGCGATGCTCCACCCGCACCTGCGCCGAGCCCAGGATGTGACCGGCGGGATGGAGCGAGACAGTGACGCCGTTCACCTCGATCCGCTCGCCGATACGGGATCGAACGGATGCGCGCCTCGGCTCCCAGCCGCGTGCGCAGCACCCGCGCGCCCTTCGTCCGAACCGAGGTACGACCGCGAGCCCCAACGCGCATGATCCCCATGCGCGTGGGTGATCACCGCGCGCTCCACGGGGAGCCAGGGATCCACGTGGAAATCCCCGACTCTGCAGTACAGCCCACGCTCTGTGATCTCCAGGAGCATCTCCGTCCCAACGGCTGATCCAGTGGTCCGCATGCCGGCGAGGTGCCGACCTCATGCAACGAAGAAGCCGCGCGCCCCACGGCACACGGC